>CAWBMO010000003.1:0-886948 GCA_963789965.1 uncultured Acidobacteriota bacterium | reverse complement strand
GGGCGATCGTCGCCGGCTTGCGCTCCGCACCAACTGCGGCGAGAAAGACGCCCTCTGCCCAGCGGAGCGGCGTCCGTCCTTCCTTGTCCTTGATATCGAGGCGCGCGCCGCGCTTGACGAGCAGCTCGATGATGTCGTTCGAGCCGCGGTTCACGGCGCCGAGCAGCGCCGTCAGCCCCATCGAGTTGGTGGCGTTCACCTCAGCGCCCAGTTCCAGGCAGAGCAACACCGCGTCGAGCGAGGCCTGAGGCGACTCGGTGTATGTCTGCGCCACAGCCCAGCCCACGCCGGCCGCCGCCATGAGCGGTGTGGTCCCGGCCGGGGTCGCAAGGTTCGGATCGGCGCCGCGCTGCACCAGCAGCCGCATCGTCGTCGTATCGCCAGAGAGCGCCGCGCGCAGCAACGGCGTCTGCCCGGTGAAGTCCACCCACGAGATGTCGTTGAGCGCATAGAGCCAACGCCGTGGGGGCGGCACCTCGCGGGTGCGTACGTTGACGTCGGCGCCCTTGTCGAGCAGAAGGCGAATCAGGTCCAGAACGGGCGCGCGGTCGACGCCGTTGTCTTTGGGAACCTCCTGGTCGTTGTTGTTCATGTCCAGGTTGCGGTATTCGACCGCCGCCCAGAGCGGCGACCGGCCCCAGAAGTCGTCGGCGTTCACGTTCGCGCCCCTCTCGGCGAGGAAGCTGGCGACGTCGATCCGGCCATTGAGCGCGGCCATCAGCAGCGGACGAATCCCGTTGCCATCACCCAGTTCGAGCTCGGCTCCGGCGGCGACGAGCATCCGTGCCGACTCCAGCCGCCCGTCGCGCGCGGCATACAGAAGCGGCGTCATGCCGCCCTTCACTTCGGCACGCCGGCCGCGGTCCGGCAGACCGCCCTTATTGATGCCGACCCCTTCCGATCCGCAGCCCGTGCCCTTGCACGGCGGCACGAAGGCCGGCGTCGGCCCCTTGCGCGTCTGGCCGTTCACCGCGGCGCCGGCCTTGACGAGCAGTTCTACGGCAGCTCCGTGATCCTCACGGACCGCGATCATCAGCGCCGTCTGTTGGAATTCCGGCTCGCGGGCGTCGACGGCGGCGCCACGCTCGATGAGCAGGCGCAAGGCGGCCACCGCGCCAGTGCGCGCGGCGGTCATCAACGCCGTTTCGCCGCCTGGATCAGTGGTATCGGGATCGACGCCCGCGTCGAGGAGCCGCCGGATCATCGCGGCATTGCCGTTGACACAGGCGAGGAAGAGCGGTGTCACGCCGTAGCGATCGCGGGCGCCAGCATTCGCACCGGCCCGCAGCAGCAGATCCGCAATTTCCAGATGGTCCGCATGCACGGCGGCGTGCAGAGCGGCGGTGCCATCGACACGTGTGGCGTTGACGTCGCTCCCCTGCCCGATGAGGGATCGGACGGCCGCGAGATCTCCCCGCTCCGCGGCATCGGCCAACGGAACGCCGGCCGCTACCGCGACGGCCGGCAGCAGCCATCCGATCAGGACTGCGAAGGCGAAAACGTGTCGCGGCGACATCTGGGCATTCTATCCCGGTCTACCTCCGCGGCACGAGCGGTTCGCCAGCGGTGCGGTTGGGGGACGGCGCGGCGGCTGCACTAGCGCCGGATGGCAAATGGGCGTTGGCTCGCAGGCCAGGCGAGGATCGGGTAACACCGCGCCGGAGGCGTCCTTCACGGTGCCGGCGATCGACTGCGCGAACGCAAGACCGCGAATGAGACACACACCGGCCGACGCCCGCTTACTTCGGTGCGGTGGGTGGTGGTGCCGGGAAGTAGGTGGCCACCCGGTCGTTCAACGTGAACTCCATGCCCAACCCGGGATACTGCCGCAGGACGTTGGCGCGCATCTCGGCAGCGTTCTTCGAGCGCGCGACGTTGGCGTCCCAGTCGGCGATGTATTTCTTCATGAACTCGATCGATTGCAGATCGCGCGTCGCGCCAGGGCCTTCGTGGCCCGGGACGATCACCGCGGGCTTCAGCGCGACGATCTGGTCGATGGTCTTCCGCCAGTTTTCCCGGGCAGCATCGCGCGGCACGCCGAAGTAGACATGGTCGAAGACGATGTCGCCGGTGACGACGGCCTTGAGGGATGGAATCCACACGAAGCTGTTGCCGGGACCGTCGGCGCCTTGCACGCCGCCGGTCACCGGGAACTCTTGCCCCTCGAGCGTGAGTACCGGCGTCACCAGCTCCTCGGGCAACACCGGGTCCGGGCCGGGAATGTTGTTGCCGTAAGTGGCAAACCAGAACTTCTGACGCGCCGGCCACCCGGTCTTCGCCGCCGCCACCGTCGCGGGAAGCGCCACGATCTTCGCGTTCGGAAATGCCTGTTTCAGCACCGCGAGTCCGAACAGGTGATCCGGGTGCGCGTGGGTCGAGTAGATCAGCGCGAGGTTCTTCTTCGACTCCAGGATCTCCGCCGCGAGCTTGTGTGCTTCGCTGAGCGAGAACTGCGGGTCGATCACCAGCATGTCCCGCTCGCCGATAATCATTGTCGAGTTGACGTCGTAACCCGTCTGGCCGCGGCCGGTGTGCACCTTGAGCGTGAACGTCGACTGGGTCTGCGCCGCGATCGCGAACGTCAGCACGAACAGCGCGCACATCATGACCTTCAGCATCTGGACTCTCCTCGGACTTATGATCTGCGACCCGCTCATCATTCCGCCACCCGCACTTCCACCGTGATCCCGTTGTTGTCCCGGAACCGCACGACGTCCGGTTCGTCCGGCGACGGCAGCACCTCGGCGCGCAGCTCGCGAAGCCTGGCGGCCAATGCCTGCCGATCGAATGGCGCGACCTTGATCGTGAAATGGCTGATCGTCGTCTTGCCATCCGTCGCCGGCTGCAGCCCGAGACGGGTCCCGCGCTCGAGGCGGTACCAGATGCGACCGTTGGCGTCGCGTGGAGTCTCGGCAGCACTCCCGTAAAGCGCGCGGTAGTACGGCAGCGCCTTGTCGAAACTCGAGACGCTCAGCATCACATGATCGACGCCGCGCGGCGTGAGCAGCCCCTCGCCCTCAACGGGCAGCGGCGACTTGACGGCGGCGGTGACGAGACCTGCGGGCGGTTGAAACAGCTGGAGCTCGAGACCATCCGGATCCGGCCACATGCCAATGGCGCCGGGGCCAGTGGGCTTTGCCGGCAGGCCTGCGGCCTCCAGAGCGCTGGCGAATGCGTCACGCGAGTAGGTCCTGGCGAGCACGCAGTAATGCCCGATCGCCGGCGGCCGGCCCGCGGCTGCGCCAATCGCGATGTACCCGACCTGGCGATCCGCGGGGACGTCACCGAGCACGACGAAGTACCGGAGCGTATCGCGCACCGGCTGCTGATGCAGCTGGGTCCGGAAGATCCGCGCATAGAACTGCGCCGCCGCTGCGGTGTCGGGCACGACGATGTCGAGATGCTCGAGACCGAGGTTGTCGAGCGGCAGCTTGAGCGGAGTGGCGGACTGAGCCCAGGCACCGGCGCCCAGCAGCGCGGCGCACAGCGCGGCAACGAGAGGCATACGTGTAGTCATCGCTCTAGATCGTGACCGCGCCGGTGCTGTCGCCGAACGTGTCGATGCGCGCGCCCATCTTGTCGAGCATCGCCAGCAGCAGATTCGACATGTGCGTGTCCTTCGGGAACACGAGATGGCGTCCGCCTTTGACGGTCCCGGACGCGCCGCCCGCGAGCACGATCGGCAGCGGACTGAAGTTGTGCTGATTGCCGTCGCTCAACGAACTGCCGTAGAGGACGAGCGAATGATCCAGCAGGGTGCCGTCGCCGTCTGCCACCCCCTTCAGCTTCTCCACGAAGTAGGCGAACTTGGCCATGTGGTAGGCGTTCAGCAGCGCGAACCGATCCATGTTCGACCGGTCGTTCGAGTGGTGCGACAGGTTGTGGAACGGATCCCTGATACTGGTTTCCGGGAAGACGGCGCCGCTCAGTTCCCGGGCGAACATCAGCGTCGAGACGCGCGTGATGTCCGCCTGCAGCGCGATGATCTGCAGATCCATCAGCAGCTTGAGGTGTTCCTGGAACGTCGGCGGCACACCGGTCGGCACGTCCGGCAGCGTGATGTCCTGGCCCGCCGACGCTTCGGCGCGTTGAATCCGTCGCTCGATCTCGCGCACGTCGTCCAGGTACTGTGTCAGCCGCCGGCGATCGCCCGCGGGCAGATCCTTCTGGAGCGACGACACCTGCCCGATCACCGAGTCGAGCAGGCTGCGCGACTCCTCACGCCGCGCGCGCCGCTCCGCGTCACTCGCACCAACGCCGAACAACTTCTCGAACACCTGCCGCGGGTTGTTGGCCATCGGCAGCGGTTGGGTTGGGCCCTTCCACGAGATCGAATTGCGGTAGGCGCAGCTGAACGCCGCCTCGCACGCGAGCACGGCCTCTTCGATCGACAGCTCCAGCGACGGCAGCGGCGTGTCTTGACCGATCAACTGCGCGGCGACCTGGTCGGCCGAGACGCCGAGGTGTGCCTGCGGCCCGCGCTCCGGGACCGCTCCCGTCAGAAACACTGCCGCCGCGCGCGTGTGGTTCGCGCCCGCCGAGACGTCGCCGCCGCCTGCCCCCGCCACGTACGGATGCGCGAGACCGCTGACGATGTTGATGTGATCGCGGAACGGCTCGAGCGGTTTCAGGATCTCGGTGAACGCCCAGCCAGTCCCTTCCGCGGCCGGCGTCCACTTGTCCATCGTCGCGCCGTGCGGCACGTAGAACGCCACGAACCGCGTGCGCGGTGCTGCGGCACTCTGCCGCAGCGGCGTCTGCGCGCCGACCATCGAGTCGAGGAACGGCAGGGCGACGGTGGCGCCGACACCCCGAAAAAACGTCCGCCGCGAGAGATGTGATTTCGTGATGAACATCGTCATTGCTCCGGCTGCTGTTGGTCGAGGCTCTTCGTCTTCGACTGGAACGGCGCGCTCTTCACGGCCGCCACGACGAACGACGAGAAGCGGTAGCCGTTCTGTGCCGCGGCGCGCGCGATCGCGCGCACCGCCGGCATGTCCTGCGGTCGCATGGCGCGCCCGGTGGCATAGGTCAGGAGGCGCTCCGCGAAGACCCCGGCGAAGACGTCGGTCCTCGCGAGCAGCGCCTGCCGGAGCGTCGCCGGACCGTTCAGCGCTGTCCCGTCCGCAAGGCGTCCCGACGCGTCGATCGTCGCGGTGCCGTCAACCGTTCGCCACTTGCCGGTGTTGTCGAAGTTCTCGAGGGAGAACCCGATCGGATCCATCAGCTTGTGGCACGAGGCACACGCCGGGTTCGCGCGGTGCAGCTCCATCCGCTGACGGAGCGACGTCACCTTGACCTGCGCCGCGTCCTTTTCAAGGTTCGTTTCCACGCCGGGCGGCGGCGCTGGCGGCGGCGCACCGAGCACGTTCTCGAGGACCCACTTGCCGCGGGTGACCGGGGACGTTCGATTCGCCGCCGACGTGACGGTGAGGATGCTGCCCTGGCCAAGGAGACCGCGCCGCGGGTCGTCCGGCTTGAGAGCGACGCGACGCATCCGCGAGCCGCGAACACCGGGAATGCCGTAGTGCCGTGCCAGGCGCTCGTCGACGAACGTGAAGTCGGCATCGAGGAGATCGATCACGCTGCGGTCCTCGCGGATGATCGTCCGGAACAGCAGTTCGGTTTCGCGCTGGAACGACTGCCGGAGGTTACCGTCCCACTCGGACGAATCGGGCCGCACGTTGCGCAGTGCGCGCAGCAGGAGCCACTGGCCGGCAAAGTTGTCGACCAGCGCATCGGCCTTGGGATCGGCCAGCATCCGCCGCACCTGCCGCTCGCGCACCGCCGGATCCTTCAGCGTGCCGCGTCCCGCCTCGGTCAGCAGCTCCGCATCGGGAATGCTGCTCCAGAGGAAGAACGACAGCCGCGACGCGAGCTCGTAGTCGCCCAGTTGAAACGGCGACCCCGGCGCGACGCTCGCCGGTTCACGTTCGAACCGGAAGAGAAACTGCGGATCGACGAGCACGCGCGCCACCGCGCGCTGGATGCCGCTCTCGAACGTGCCGCGCTCGCGGCCGGCCCGGAAGAACGACATCAGCGTGTCCATGTCCGCCCCGGTGGCCGGCACGGGACGACGATACGCGCGACCGGCGAGCGCGTGCAGGATCGTCCGCGCGCACGTTGTCTCCTCGGCGACGGATGCCGGCGAGCAGGACAACAGCTGACGTCGGCTCGCTGAATTGCCAGGTCCAGTGGGATTGAACGGCCCGACGATCGTGATCTGCGAGATGCCGGGCACGCGCGTCTCCGCGTGGAAGACGCTGTCGGCGCCGACGACTCGCGTGCGCACCATCATCGCCGCCGCGAGGGTGTGCGTCCCGGCGGTCGCGCGAATCCGCGTGGCGCCTTTCGGCTGCAGCGTGACGCGCTCCTCATCCAGCCTCACGTAACGGTCGTCGACCGGCGGCGCTCCCCCACCGGGCGGTCCCCCCAGAGCCGCCCCGCCGCCACTGCCAATCTCGAGATCGTACTCGGCGTCGAGCGGAAAGGTGTGGCGGAGGACGATGCCGCCGCGGGTGCCGAGCGGCAGGCCGTCGATGTGGACGTCCTGTTTGAAGTCACCCGGGACGCGATAGGTCACCCGGTCCAGGCCGATGCTCGGATCACCGATGGCGATGCGGCTGATCTTCGCCGCGGCCGACGCGTAGCTTTCAATCAGCGCCGGAGAAACACCGAGCACGTCGGCGTTGTTGTCGAACCCGGCTGCGGAGTCATCCGGTGGAAGCATCGCGCTGACGTCGACGTCCACCGAGAGCAGGTCGCGAATCGCATTCGCATACTCGGCACGATTCAGTCGATGAAGCGCCGGCGAGCCCGGGTCGGGATGCGCCAGCGCCACGCGATCGAGCTGTCCCTCGAGTGCGCTGACAAACGTCGCGCGCACCGCGTCGGCCGGCTTCGGCGCGCCCTCGGGCGGCATCATCCCGGTGCGCAGCTTGCGAACGACCTTCTCCCAGACGTCGACGTCGCCGTCCACCTTCGCCGAATCGAGTGCATCGAGCGCCAGGTTGCCGATCTTGGTGCGCTCGTTGTGGCAGCCGAGGCAGTACCTGCTTCAGGAACACCGCATCCGGAGCAGAAACAGGAGCGACAGCCGCACGCGCCGGCGCCGCCGGCCTGCCCTGTGCACCGCCGATCATCGTCGACGCCGAAACCCCCACCAGCGCGCCGGCGGCGGCGAGGAGCGCCTTGTTCATCCCCGTCATTGCGCGCCCCCGTCGGTCTTCTTCACTTCGGCTTTCTTCACGGTGGCCGACGCGGCACCGCTCGTCAGGCGATCGAGCAGCGCCATCGTCGAGGGCTTCGCCACCGGCGAGTTGGTGGCGAGAAACACTCCCTGCGCCCACACGTACGGCGTGCGGCCTTCCTTGTCCGCCTGGTTGAGCGCGGCGCCTTTCGATGCCAGCAGCTCGATGATGTCGTCGGAGCCGCGATTGGCCGCGCCGTGCACGGCCTGCAGTCCCATCTGGTTGACGGCGTTCACGTCGAGCCCGAGCTCGAGACAGAGCTGCACCGACTGGATCCACACTGCCGGCGATTCGCTGAACGTTTCACCGACGACCCAATTCACGCCCGCGGCCGCCATCAGCGCCGTCGTCCCGTTGAACGTGGTGATTTTCGGATCGGCGCCCTTGGACAGCAGCAGTCGCATCACCGGCAGATCACCTGACTGCGCGGCGCGGATGAACGCGGTCTGGCCGGTGAAGTCCACCCATTCGAGCGAGGCGAGCGGCAGCAGGTAGCGCCGCATCGGCGGGAATTCCTTGACGCGCGCGTTGGGATCGGCGCCGCGATCGAGGAGCGTCGCGATCAGCTTCAGCGCCGCCTCGCGGTCAACGCCGTTCTCGTTGGTCGGCGCGCCGCTGCGGACGGCGAGGTTCCGGACATCCACCGCGGACCAGAGCGGCGTGCGCCCCCACCAGTCGGCGGTCTTCGCCTCGCCGTCGTGGTCCAACAGCAATGCGGCCACGTCGATCTGGCCGTTGGTGATGGCCATCACCAGCGGCGTGATGCCGTTGGGATCGGTGCGGTTCACATCGGCACCGGCTTCGACGAGCAGCCGCGCGGCACTCGAGCAGACCGTCGCGCGCCGCGAAGAGGAGGGGCGTCATCCCGCCCGGTGTCGGCTGCTGTTCACCTTGCGGCGGCACGCCGCTGCGGACGATCCCCACGCCGTGTGACCCCCCGCCGGTTCCCGGTGGCCGCGCCGCCGGGCGCTCGCCGACCCGCGTCCTCGCCTCGATCGCCGCGCCCTTCGCGAGCAGCGACTTCATGATCGTGGCATCGTTGCGACGCGCGGCCCACATCAGCGCGGTGTGGCCGAACTGCGGGTCGGTCGCATCGACGGGCGCGCCGCGATCGAGCAGCAGTTGCACGGCGTCGGCGCTACCCGATCGGACCGCCGCCATCAGCAGCGTGTCTCCCGACGCGTCGCGGGTCGCCACGTCCGCTCCGGCGTCCAGCAGACGTCGCAGCAGTGCGGTGTTGCCGTTTTCGGCTGAGATGTGTACCGGCGTCAGGCCCAGTGCATTGGGTGTGGACGGCTTGGCGCCCGCACGCAGCAGCAGGTCCGTGGCTTCCAGGTCGTCGGCACGGACCATCCAATGGAGCGCCGTGGTGCCATCCGCACCGGCGGCATTGACGTCCACGCCCTGCTTGAGCAGCCGGCGAACGGCCGCGCCATCGCCAGCCGCCGCGGCTCGCACCAGCGGGTTGTCGGCTGCCGCCATGACCGACGCCATGTAGGGCGGGTCCTGTGGACCCGCCAACAGCATCAGCACCGCCACCCCGGTACCGATAAGTCGTTTTCTCTTCATGTGTTTTCGCGGGCGAACCCGTACGGAAATCTTAACCGGACCGCGACGCAAAGAACTATCAAATTCCCAGCGTATGCCGGCCGCGTTGGCAGTCTGCCATATCTGGCAAAGCCAGATCGGCGGGTCTAAGGACCCGCCCTACAAGCCGTTATCGCCGTTGCGTGGCGTCAGCGCCTTGTGAGGTCGATGTTCGAAGCCCCAAGGGATCCCATCGTGCCCGCCGGCAACGCCATCCCCTAGATCGGGTACTCGGCCGTGGTGACGCCGGACGGGCGCTCGTATTCGTTCGGATGACACCGCGCCATCAGTGACCTGCATCTCGTCGACGGGACGACAGGAAACATTAAGGCCGTCTCGGCGACGTTGGGTGGAGGCAATTCTGAGGGGTCGTGTGTCGGCAGATCGGCTCGTCAGGACGTAAGATGCAAGTGTCGGACACATCGACTCCCTGGGAATGGTATCAGGGGTAGGTAGTGAGACAACCATGCGAATGAATGTGACATCGACCCTGGCTGGCGTGATGTATTGCCTCGCGCTCGCAACCGCGGCCAACGGTCAGACCGCTGCCGACCAGGCAGCGAGCATCAAGTGCTCTTCCCTGACGTCGTTGCAGATTCCCGGCGTGACGATGGCGATCACGAAAGCGGAGTGGTTGCCAGCGGGATCGGCTCCGCCGGCTGCAGGAGCGGCACTTCGTAGCGGCAGCGCTCTACCCGCGTACTGCCGCATGGACGGCATGATCGATCGGCGCGTCGGCCCGGACGGCAGGACGTACGGCATCGGCTTCGCGCTCGCGCTCCCCGACAACTGGAACGGCAGGTTCCTCTTTCAGGGAGGCGGCGGACTGAACGGGCGGGTCGCCGCGCCGCTCGGCGCGCAGGCGACGGGAGCGACTCCCGCCCTCGCCCGAGGGTTTGCCGTCGTGACCACCGACACGGGCCATCAGAGTGACAGGGCGTTCGACGGCGGCTTCATGCGCGACCAGCAGGCTGCCCTCGACTTCGCGTACGTCGCCGTTGGCCGTGTCGCCGAACTGGCGAAGCGGATCATCGCCGGTCACTATGCGCGGCCAGCCGATCGTTCGTATTTCGCCGGGTGCTCGACCGGTGGGCGCGAGGCCATGCTGATGGCCCAGCGCTACCCGACCTACTTCGACGGCATCGTCGCTGGCGCGCCGGCGATGCGCACCGGTTTCTCGGGGCTCGGCGATCGATGGGTCGCGATCACGATCAACCAGGTTGCCCCGAAGGATGCATCGGGCCAGCCGATTCCGGACCAGGCGTTGTCCGCCGCCGACAAGAAGGTCGTGATCGACGGGCTGCTCAACGCGTGTGACGCGAATGACGGCGTGAAGGACGGCATGATCTTCAACACGCAGGCGTGCACGTTCGATCCGAAGGTGCTGGCCTGCGGCGGCGTCAAGAGCGACGGGTGCCTGTCGATGGCGCAGGCAACAGCACTCGAGAGAGCCTTCGCCGGTCCCAGGGATTCGAAAGGCCGTCAGGTGTATCCGGGCTTCATGTTCGACACCGGCATCACGGCGACGCAGGGGATTCCAGGCTTGTTGAGCCCCGGCCCTGGGCCGCTCGGGCCGGCCAATGTGTCCCTGCAAATCGACGTCGACCGCGAGGCCGAGGCTGCGGCGTCGAACCCTCAGGCGCGCGTGAGCGACACCGCGAGCTGGACGAATCTGAACACGTTTTCCAGCCACGGCGGAAAGCTGCTCTTCTACCACGGTGTGAGTGATCCGTGGTTCTCCGCGCTCGATACGATCGATTACTACGAACGGATGGCCAGCGCGAACGGCGGGATGGACCAGGTGCAGGGTTGGAGCCGGTTGTTTCTGTCACCCGGCATGGGTCACTGCAGCGGCGGTCAGGCCGCGCTCGACTCGTTCGACCTGCTCTCAGCGGTTGTGGACTGGGTAGAAAATGGAACGGCGCCCAACGCCGTGACCGCCACCGGCAGAGCCTTCCCCGATCGCAGCCGCCCGCTGTGCGCGTACCCACAGCATCCGCACTATAAGGGCCAGGGCGACCCGCAGGACGCGAAGAATTTCGAGTGCAGAAACTAGTGGACGGACCGCTAGTCTGCCACTCGCCTGCGACTATTTCTTCTTATCGGGCTCGGCGAACCACCTCGCGCGACGTGCGGAAGGAATCGACGCCGGCTCAGCAGGCTCCGGGTCTTCAGATCCCGCCTGCTTGCGCCCCAGCCATCCGGAGGGTGGGCGCGCCAGAATGAAGGAGTCTCCATGAAGTTGGCGGTTTTCATGCTCGTCTTGTTCGCGGCGCGGGCCGGCGCCCAAACGCCAAATCCCGGTGTTTGTACGGCCACACCGCCGATGTCGAATCCCTCCACAGGTGCGCGTTGGAATGGATGGGGTGCGGATCTTTCAAACACCCGTTCTCAAACGGCGCAGCAAGCCGGGCTCACGGACGCGAACGTTCCTACACTCAAACTGAAATGGGCCTTCGGCATACCCGACGCGACTCAATCTCGCGCTCAGCCCGCCATCGCGGGAGGCCGGATGTTTTTCGGCAGTGCGCCCGGCATCGTGTATTCGCTCGACGCGAAGACCGGATGCACGTACTGGACGTTCAAAGCGCAGGCTGGAGTGCGAACTGCAATCTCTGTTGGGCCATACAAAGGCGCAGGCGGGACGGCGGGTAATGCCGTCTACTTTGCTGACGCCAGCGCCAACGCATACGCGGTCGATGCGATGACGGGCAAGCAAATCTGGACGCGAAAACTGGACGATCATGCCGCCGCGCGGTCGACCGGAGCTCCGATACTGCACGACGGCCGGCTGTACGCTCCCGTCGCGGGCGTGTCCGAAGAAAACGCGGCAGCACGGCCTCAATACGAGTGCTGCACGTTCCGCGGCAGCCTTTCGGCATTGGATGCGAATACAGGTGAAGTCATCTGGAAGGCGTACACGATTACCGAGCCTCCAAAGCCTCGCGGCAAAAGCACGACCGGGGCCCAGCTCTGGGGTCCGGCGGGCGCCGGCGTCTGGAGCGCCCCGACAATCGACACCAAACGCGGCTCGATCTATGTCGCCACCGGTAATGGTTATAGCGATCCGCCGCAGCTGACGAGCGATGCCGTCCTCGCTTTTGATCTCAAGACCGGAAAGATGAAGTGGGCAAGCCAGGTCACGCCCAATGATGTCTGGATCCTCGGATGCGGAAGCAAAGGCCCGGCGCCAAATCCCAATTGCCCCGAAAGCATCGGTCCCGATTATGACTTCGCCGCTTCGCCGATCGTCGCCACTCTGCCAGGCGGGCGCGATCTCATTGTCGTTCCGCAAAAATCAGGCGTCGGCTATGGACTCGATCCCGACAAACAGGGCGCAATCCTGTGGCAATACCGATTCGGCCGTGGAAGCGGGATCGGCGGAGTCTGGGGCGCTGCGGTCGATCAGCAGCAGGCCTATTTTTCCGCCGCGGACTATTTGACGCCGGCACCCGGTGGAATCCACGGCGTTCGGCTCGATAACGGCGCGCGCGTCTGGTACACGCCGCCGCGCCCGGCATTGTGCGGAAGCGGCCCGGGATGCAGCGCGGCACAATCGGCGGCACTCACTGTGATTCCGGGAGTCGTATTCTCGGGCTCAGCCGACGGCGGCCTCCGGGCGTTTTCCACAAAAGATGGCTCGATCATCTGGGAATTCGACACCAACCGCGGCTTCGAAACAGTCAATGGCGTCAAGGCCAATGGCGGATCCATGGATGGCCCTGGCGTTGTGGTTGCGGGGGGGATGCTGTACGTCAGTTCAGGAAATGGCGGCTTGGTCGGACGGCCCGGAAATGTTCTTTTGGCTTTCGGCGTCGACTAGAGTTGTCACCGCGCTGAACGTCCAACACGTAACGGCCTCCGCTAAAGCTTCGGCGGATCGTCGTAGAAACCCGAGCGCACGGCGCGAAAGCAGCGTCAAGGGTGGCGGGGGCCGCACCTCGAACGACTCTCCATAATCGTTTCGTCCGTTGCGCGCCGCGTCGCGACGTGTCGCGACGTGTCGGAGGTGAAGCGATGCTCGATGACTTCGATCCGGTTGACCGCGACGACGACGTGCGCGACATTGAGATGCCTTGGATCGCCGAGCTGAAGAAAAACTTGCAGCAGGGGCCACAAAAATGGCCACAAGCTGATAAAATCGGTCGTCAGCGTGAGGTCGGAAAGAGCGTAACCCTACCTACAATCAATCGTTTGGGCGCTTAGCTCAGTTGGTTAGAGCGCGTGCTTCACACGCACGAGGTCATAGGTTCGAGTCCTATAGCGCCCACCATTTCTAACACTTCTCGTTGCAACAACTTCTGAGCGTCGGCCTGTTGCCTGTTCCGAGTCGTCTCGGCGATTTGTGTATCGGCTTGCGTATCTTTGCCGCGGACCTTGAGCGCACACCAGTCGGGCATGGCTTGTGCTCGATGAATTCAAACGATTTCCGAGCCTGCGGGAATCCTTGAGGAACGCGTCAATCGCATGTCGCGGTCACGATATTTCGTGAACGCCGCGACGAGTGGCGGAAGGAGTGCGGACACGCTCCTACTTTTGAAACCGTTATGCGGACTCTCCCGTCGACGCCGTCGTAGTCTTCCGCTTCCGCGAAGCCGAACCGTTCATCACCGACCGCCGCGTGAGTTTCCTGAAGGGTTCCTCTGGGACGCGGCGACCGCATCAAGAGGAGAACACCATGACCCCAACCATTGCTACACAGCCGGGTAGCGAGCAGGCAGCTGACAAGACCGCGATCCGGCCGTTCCGCGTCAACGTCCCAGACGCCGACGTCGCCGACCTCCGGCGGCGGCTCGCCGCGACTCGCTGGCCCACCAAGGAGCTCGTCGAGGATCGGTCGCAGGGCGTGCAGCTGGCGACGCTCAAAGAGCTCGTCCGCTACTGGGCGACCGACTACGACTGGCGAAAAGCCGAGACGAAGCTGAACGCCTTTCCGCAGTTCGTGACGAAGATCGACGGCGTGGACATCCACTTCATCCAGGTCAAGTCGCGCCACCCTAACGCGCTGCCACTGATCATCACGCACGGCTGGCCGGGATCCGTG
Source organism: uncultured Acidobacteriota bacterium (assembly GCA_963789965.1). GTDB lineage: Bacteria > Acidobacteriota > Vicinamibacteria > Vicinamibacterales > CAVVIG01 > DATLLJ01. The sequence goes on along the minus strand of CAWBMO010000003.1, from coordinate 873,067 downwards.
ATCGAGCTGCTCAAGGTCATCGATCCGCTCACGAATCCGACCGCCCACGGCGGGGGCGCCGAGGATGCCTTCCATGTGGTGATCCCGTCGTTGCCGGGTTATGGCTTCTCAGGCGAGCCGGCCGAGCTCGGCTGGGACGCCAGCCGCACCGCACGCGCGTGGGCGGAGCTGATGCACCGCCTCGGCTACACCCGCTACGTCGCCCAGGGCGGCGACGTGGGTGCCCTCGTCACGGACCTGATGGGTCGCCAGGCGGTCGAGGGTTTGGTCGGCTACCACCTGAACCTGCTCACGGCGGTGCTCGCAATCGGCGATCAACTGCCCAATGAATCCGAACAGGAACGCGCGGCGCACAAGGCGCTCGCGACGTTCAGGGAGGACGGCTTCGGCTACTTCCTCGAGATGGCAACGCGGCCACAGACGATCGGCTACGCCATGCTGGATTCACCCGTCGCGCTGGCGGCCTGGTTGCTCGACCACGACACGGACAGCTACTACAAGACCTCCCGCGCGTTCGTCGGCGGCGAGCCCGTGGGCAATCTCACCCGGGACACCATCGTCGACAACATCACGCTGTACTGGCTGACCGGCACCGCAGCGTCGGCGGCCCGGTCCTACTGGGAGGACGGACGAGCGCTGGCCGCAGCGCTTGCGAGCGGCCAGGCTCCTCCGGCGGTCACCGTGCCGGTCGGCTTCACGACGTTCCCCGGCGAGATCTGGGCTGCCCCGCGCAGCTGGGTTGAGACGGTCTACCCCGGCCTCGCCTACTTCAACGAGGTCGACCGCGGCGGACACTTCGCGGCATGGGAAGAACCGACACTCTTCGCGTCGGAGCTGCGCGCAGCGTTCAAGTCGCTGCGGTAGCGCGGAAACGATATGGGCTTCGTCTCGCGCGGCTTTCGCGGCCGGCGACGGGACGCGGACGCCGATCCGGTCCGCGTGCCTCCCGGCCAGTCCGTGACGGGCGACTTCCCGGTGCTCTCGGCCGGCGCGACGCCGCAGACGCTTCTCGACCGATAGACGTTCTCGATCGAGAACGGCGGCGTTCTGCGACGGCTGTACACTGCCAACGAATGCGCCAATTACGTTCGACACTGCGGGTATCGAATCGCTACAACGTCATGAACAACGCTCTAGTTGAGGTCGACGATCGCGTCGGCGTACAAAGCGAGACGGAAGTGGCGGTTTCGTCTCGTCCGTCTGGTCCTAACGCTCCAGTGTTCCCTGATACGGGATCACCTCGCCTGCGATGATGTCCACATCAAAACTCATCGTGTTGTACCCCTCGGCACGCACCTCGATGTGATGGTGTCCGGCTTTCAATCCGAGTGGTTGCGTCGTCGGCGTGAACTGACCGACCGTACCGACGCGCATGTCGTCCACGAACAACTCCGCGGTAGTCGGCGTGACGTCGAAACTCAGACCGCCCATGTTCGTTTGACTGGGCTGCACGTCAGGCGAACCTGTCGTGTCTGAATACGTGTTCGCGTAACTGCTCGGATCCGCGTAAGGATACGGGTAGTAGTACGGGTAGTAATAGAGCGGGTTGTAGAACGCGTACGGATACGCGAATGGATAACCCGCCCACAGGCCAAACCCGAGGCTCACGCGGGGACGGAACGCGTAGTACGGCCGGAAAAAGTGCACGGGTCCCACAAAACGATGGCCACCCACAAGCGCCCCGCCACGAACGAAGTGGCCCCCGTGCACGAAGCCACGGTTGGCGATAAATGGACCGCCGCCACGAATGAACGGACCGCTAGACCGGCCGCCCATTCTGCGGGTTCCGATCATAGGGCCCGGGCCCATCCTTCGGAATCCTCCGCCGTGACCCATCGTCGGCGTCCCGCCGCCGCCTCTCATCCCTCCTCCGCCGTGAAAGCCACCACCGCCGCCGCGCCCTCCGCCGCCGTGTCCACCGACGCCGCCGTGCCCACCGCCGCCGCCACGTTGTGCCAGCGCCGCTGGCGCGTAGCCGAACAATGCGACTGCACAGGCAGCAGCCACCAGCATTCTTGAACTCTTCATGGCAGGCCTCCGACAGGAGGAACCGCAAGTACTTCGCCAACGGGTCGTGCAACTAATAGGCGCGCGCTCGTCGACCTCACAGGTCAGGAGTCCTGTCGAGCGTGATCTCGAGGTGACATCCCGGATTCAAAAAAGGGTCATCAATATCGACCAATCCCCGGCTCCACTGTCGCTGTTTCGTGAATTTCGATGCGCAGTTTTTCTTCCTGCGATACAGCGCTGCTTGCGTCGGTTCTCAGTGCCACTTCTTGGGGAGTAACATTCTTTCGACAGAGACCGACTTACGATGAAGCGCGCTTTGATCATCGGCCTTGCATTTGGGTTGGGCGTCGGCCTTGCACTGGGGTTGGGCGTCGGCGTTGCGCTGCTCGGTCGTACAGGGTTCGACTCCTGGCGGGCGGCGCATCCGCTGCCTTGGAACACGGCAGCGATCACTGCGGCGTTCGAATACATCGATACCGAGGGCTCAGACAACAAGCTCGTCTTCTGCTACATCCTCGAGAATCACACTGATCAGGATTTTCGGATCGCATCTCCCTCAGACATAGCGGTGCTGGCGAGGCTCCAGGACCACAACAGTCTCATCGCTGGACATCCAGGCGAGACGATCGCAAACGAGCTCCCCTTGTTTCTTCCAGCCAGAGAACGCGTACGCTTTCGAGTCCACCTGGGCGCTGTCGGCTACCGCTATGAGGACAAGAAACCCTTGCCGTCGGATGACATCAAGGACAGCGACGATCGTCACCGCGCTCTGGCAACCTATGTGAGCAGGAAACTGCCCAACGTCGCCGGCTTCGCTTTGTTCCACGAGGGCTTCCACTATCAGATCGAGTTGCCAAAAGGATGGTGATCGGCAGGCCTAACGCAATTGTCATCGGCTGGTAGCAGCGAGGTCGTCGCTTCGTGGCGGCTGAACGGCATCGGCCGCGGCCACCCGTGTCGGGTTCCGGAACTGCGCGTATATGGACTCCTCCCGGTTTGCAAGGACCGACGTCGACGCCGTAACCAAGATCGGGTGCAGTCGTATATTCGGCCTGTTGCGCACGGCAACGGCCATCATGGTGCATCCGCAGGACCGAGGGCCAATCGCTTTGCCGCGACCTCTCACGGTCAGCGCAGTTCACGGCCTGGCTCGGTACCGGTCGACCGGTTACCGCATGACGTCGATCACTCGCTTTCCCCTGAAGTACGTGTCTACAGGCCTCCGTTTATTGCGTCACCGCAGCCGTGGGCGCGAAATCAACATCGTGGTGCCACACCGCCCAGAGGATGCGCGCGAGTTTATTGGCTAACGCGACCGTGGCGGTGTTATGACCCCGACGCTGGACGAGCGCGATGGCCCACTGCTGCAAGCGCGAGAGACGTTCGGGCCGTGTCCGGGCGGTGCGTTGGGCCGCGACAATCACCGAGCGTGCGCCATGGACGAGCAAGCACCGCAAATAGGCGTCGCCGCATTTGCTGATCCGGCCTAAATGACGTCGTCGGCCGCTGGAAAATTCCCGCGGGGTCAAGCCGACCCAGCTCGCAAACTGGCGGCTGCGGCGAAACGCGTGAATGTGCCCGACGCTGCCCACGCAGGCGGTGGCGGTGAGCACCCCGATGCCGGGCACTTGTTGCAGGCGCGGGGCGATGGGGTGTTGTGCCGCGATCCCTCGGAGGAGGCGTTCGACCTCACGGACTCGCATTTCGAGCGCGCGAATTTCTTCATACACTCGGCGCAGCACTTCCCGCAGGTAACTCGGAATCCTGTCGGTCTCGTCGAGCAGCGCGGGAATGGCGTGCAGGGCGGCGGCGGCACCCCGACGGATGGCGATGCCGTGTTCGGCCAGCAAACTTCGGACGACATTGATGCGCGCGGTGCGGGCCCCTTGCCACTGCGCTCGCACGCGATGAAGCGCCTGGATCGATTGCTGCGCGGGTGTCTTGACCGGCACGGGCTGAATGCCTCCACAGCTGGCGGCCTCGAGGAGTGCTTCGGCATCACACCGGTCCGTTTTATTCCGCCGAACGTACGGACGCACATATTGACTCGGCAACAGCCGGGCCCGCAGGCCGCGCGCCTGACCGTAGCGCGCCCAATGGTGAGCCGTCCCGCAGGCTTCCATCACGAGCTCGGTGCCCGGCGTAAGCTCCGCGAGAAATCGCTCGAACTGTGCGCGTGTCAGCCGTCGTCGACGGACGATCCGTCTCGTCGCCGTTGCCATCACCACCTCGAACGAGTCCTTTGCGAGATCTACCGCGACGGTCGTAACATCCATAACGGCCTCCTCCTGGTTTCGTGGTGCTACCCACATTCCATCCGCGGCCATCATGCCGCGAACGGACCGGGAGGAGTCCATCCCATCGCTTCCGGTTCGTACGCTTCCGCTCCCGCGGCGATCACCAGCTGATTCGAGCTTGGTCCACTCACGGCAAGCGCCGCCACGGGTTATCCGACCGTCACGGATCGTGGTCAGGTGGATCGCCGCGATGAGAACCTGCACCGCGCAGTTAGTGAATCCAGACCGGCCGCCCTCTACGGGTGGCTGCGCCCGATGCCGTTCACCCGCGTCGTGCGCAGCGGTCGTGCCGGCCGATAGCGGCCGTTAAGCGCGCCGACTTGAGACCGTGGCCGGAAGTCGGGCGGAGCGATTCATCGCGACGACTCAAGTACGCGCGATCCATGGCGCCCGAATCAGCTGTGTCGGTGCAGGCCGTGATCGGATGGCTTTCGAAAAAGCTGGTAGTCGTCGCGGCGGCGGAAGAGTACAAGCGAGGACCGACTTCCCGGCGCGCGATCACGGACGCAGTCGGCCGGCGCGACGGCTGCAACTCAGGCACAACGGACCGATGAAAAACGTAAATAGAGTAAGCAAGCCGGTCGCTCAGCGAAAGTCGTAGATGTAGATCGAATAGCCGATGGTCGCGGCGGGACGGTAGCGAGCGAGCCAGTCGAGCTCGGATCGGCCAGTCTCCTGCGCTCTCAGCTTGAGCCCGATGAGGTTGTTCACCGATATCGCATACGCGGCCCGCTGCGGCTGCAGCACTTCTTCGTCTGACAACGGCCGCCACTCGATCCCATAGCCTGCCGGGTTGTCCGTCCCGAAGTACCACAGAGCGAGCGGGCGTACGCCGTGCTCCGATTGCCAGGCGGCCAGGCCTGGCAGATCCTGCCCCCAGTCGATGTTGCTGTCATCCAGGTAGCGGGACCCGGCCGCGGGGCCGCCGACCAGCCGGTTGAAGTAGGCCAGTTGGTACGGATGGATTTGAATCGCCGTGAGGATGCCTCCCGCCACAATCAGCACCAGCGCCACGCCGGGAATCCAACGAACCACTGGCCCCTGCGTCCGCTCAGACCAGAATTCCCAGATTCGTACGAACCTCTCGCCTATCCACACGAACAGGAAGGGATAGACCGGAATGACCCGCCGCAGTCCAAGGTTCACAGGATCCTGCGAGGAAACGGCCAACACGAGCGCAACGGGTATGAGCAACCAGACGCCGCGTGCGACACGCGAGCCGGGGATGAATACCGACAGGCACGCAAGCGCGAGCAGCGCGAGTGTGACGTCCGGCGTCTTCAGCAGGATCGCGACGGGATAGCAGTACCAGAGTGAGCGTGGGCTGAAGCTTCCCAGCAGGTAGAACTTGAAGGCTGGCACACCGTTCGTGTAGATAGACTGCACGCCGGCGACGTATTGCGCCACGCCGGAGAACGACTGATACAAGGCGCTCGTCGCCGCGAGCGTCGCGATCGCAGCCGTCAGCCCCGTCAGCACGCCTATCCGGAGCAACCGACGTCGCTTCTGCGAGATGGTCCCATCCTGGGGAAAGAGCGGCATCAGCGAGGGGAACAGATACATCGTCGCTCCCACCAGCGCGAGAGACGGGAAGACCAGAAGACCGGAGAATTTCGCGACGGTCGTCAGGGCGACCGCAATGCCGACGCCGAAGAGATTCGCCAGCGCACGCTCCGTGAGCAGCCTGTAGAAGTAGTAGTGCGCTATGAAGAAAAAGGCTCCCCATGCCACATCCGCCGAGACGATTCGCGAATGCGCGATCATGTTTGGATCGAAGCAGAAGAGAAAGAGCGCCAGGAGGGCTCCGTAATCGCCAAACAGGAGTCGCCCGAACCAGAACACGTACACGGCCAGCGCCGCGCCAATAAGGACAACAGGAATACGGGCCATCTGCAACGTGCGGTACGGATCGGGTGCGCCGGCGAAAAAGCGCTCGGCGAATTGGTATTCGGTTGAGCCGCTCCACAATGGACTGGTGGTATCGAAAGGTATGTCGTTGCCAAAGTGAGCGCCGATTCGAAGCGCCATACCGCCGAGCGTCGCGACGAGCGGGGGGCGTCCTGCTTCAATCGAAAGTCGCCGGTCTCGACATACGAGTAGCCGGCGGCGATGTACACAGGCTCGTCGTAGGTTGCCGATTGCTCGGTCATGCCCGCCACGCACTGGAAGACGAAGCAGACGATCAACAGGCTTGCGGCGCCCAATGAAACGAGCGGCGGCAGCTGAAACGCGCTGAACTCGGGGCGGGCCGCGCGACTGCCGGTCACTTCAGCATTGAGACCACTCGCGTGTCGACGCTTGTTGGGAGATCGACGGCCCCTGCCGTGCGCGGGCATGCTCGCATTATGCTGGGTTTCCGAGCGATCGCCGTGCTACTGTTGTCATAGCTCGACCTTCCTGAGTCTCCCGCCTGCCGCGCCCTGAACGGGGCAGAGCCTGGTTCGCGACAGCTCATACAAGGCCCCGTCTGTTGACGGGCAGATCGTGAATCATGGTGAAGCGCACTCCGCTCGCACCCGCTTCGATCACTCGATCGCCATCGAACCAGTTGCTCGCGGCCCTTCCCCCAGCCGACTACGCGCGCATTGCCCCCGCGCTTGTGACGATCCCGCTCAAACTGAAGGGTCCGATTCACAAGCCGGACGAAGTCATCGAGCACGTGTATTTCCCGGGCGGAGGATTCTGCTCCGTCCTGACCGTCCTGAAGGACGGCACCATGGTGGAAGTCGCCACGATTGGCCGGGAAGGGATGGTGGGTCTGTCTGCGATGCTGAACGGGAACCATCCTTCCCCATCCCTGGCGATGGTTCAGGGCGAGACCGACGTCTGCTACCGGATGCCGGTGGATGTCTTTCGGAGCGAAATGGAGCGGCGCGGCGCGTTTTACGAGGTGCTCACCCGCTATGCGCAAGCGCTGCTCGGCGTGATTATGCAATCGACCGCCTGCAACGCGGTCCACACCGTCGAGCAACGGCTCGCGCGCTGGCTCTTAATGGCGCACGATCGGATGGGCACGGACGAGTTCCTGCTGACGCAGGAGTTCGTGGCGATGATGTTGGGCGTCGCTCGCCCGACCGTCACCGTCGTGGCCGGGACGCTGCACAAAGCCAGGCTGATCACCTACCACCGCGGAACCGTGACCATTGTCGACCGCAAGAAGCTCGAAGCGGAATCGTGCGAATGCTACCAGACCTGTACCGAGCTTCTGAATGATGTGACGGCTGGCCGAAAGAGGTCCCGCTGACGATCGAGCTGATCAGCGGATTGTCCGGTAGGATGCGTGCTTCTCCGCAGTCATCATCGACAGCAGACCGCTCACGATGCTGACGACGAGCGCGCCGAGGAAGGCGGCCAGGAACCCCTCGACGTGGAACCCCAGGTCCAGTGCATCGGACAGCGCGCTCGTGAGCCAGAGCATGAAGCCGTTGATGACCAGCAGGAACAGGCCGAGCGTGAGAATCACGATGGGAAACGTGAGCACCTTCGCGACCGGGCGGACGAACGCGTTCACGACGCCGAATACGAGCGCCACGCCGAGGATCGGCATCCAGCCGCCGGTGTAAGTCACCCCCGGCACGATTCGCGTCGCGACCCACAACCCAACGGCATTGACGAGGAGGCGAGCGAGAAACGTCAGGATGCCTTCTTCACCTGCGCGATGAGAGTCGTCAACACCTGGCTATATCGTTCGTCGGCGGCTGCAAAGGCCTTCATGTAATCGTCTTCGGACAGCTTCTGCTTTTTCCAGTCGCCGTCAAACGACGTCCGCTGGCCGGCAATCTCGTACGCATCGAATGCTTCGTTGTCCTTCGGCTTGGCGACGAGTCCGTTGGCGCCAAGATCTTCGATGAACACCTTGGATCCCGGAACGGACGCGCTGCTCAAATCCAGGTAAGCCTCGCGATAATCCTTCTTGGCCAGCCGCTCGTTCATGGCCAGCGGAGCCGAATATTGCGCCGAAACGACCAGGAGTTGCGTGGCGGGAAAATACAGCGCGCCGAAGAACAGATCGGGCTTCGACGGGTCCTTGGCCGCAATCGAATCCAGCTTGGCGGCATCGAGCGCAGCCGACAATTCCTTCGCCAGGGCCACTGACTTTGATTCCTGCGCGAGGGCCGTCGACGACACAGTCAACGCAAGGACTCCGGCCAGCCAGACACGTACCACCGCAGGCATAGGACCCCCCTTCAGGCGACTTCGAGACGTGATCGTGGGGATGTTCTATCACCCGGCGATGCCGGGCGCAAGGCGCTAAATCGCTAAATAAAGAGCGCGTCCTCTTCTTCGCTTCGGCCCCGATGGGGCCGGCCGCGCATGGCCCGGAGGCCTGCAACCAGCGCCGTGAGGACGGCCCGCCCCTCTCGTGCGGGGGTGTCCAGAATGCCCTGGAAGACTCGGAGGGTGTGGTCCAGGCGCTGCGCCAGATCGTTGAACACCCAGTCGACCCGTTCCACCTGCGCGGTGGCGAGCGCGGCCGCCCTCGACGCGTCGCGCCCTATCGCGTTCAGGTGGCCGAAAACCGGCTTCCACTCGAGTTCGAGCTGATCGAGCAGGCGCCCCACGCGCCGCGCCAGCCGGCCGGCTGCGACGAGCACGCCGACGAGCACGATCGCCATCGAGAGCGTCGCGACCGCGATGACGCCCAGGAAAATCTCAGACCAGACGCTCACGCGCCTTCTCTCGAGCCTGACGCCGATCGCACCTGCTGGTACGCTTCGAGGCCCCGCTCGAGCGCGGTCGCCACGGTTTCGCGGCCACGATTGATCGCCTCGCGGCCCTTTGCGGCGGCTTCCGTCGCCCTCTCGCGGCCTTCGCGTGCCTTCTCGCCGAGAAATTCGCGTGTCTCCCGCCCGGTCGCTGGCGCATAGACCAACGCCACGGCGGCGCCGGCCACCGCTCCGACCAGAAAAGCCAGCATCACGCTGCCTGCTCCTGCGCCGTTGTCATTCGACATGTTCACTCCAATCTGCCTGAAGGCGGACGCTACTAGAAAATGCTGACCTTGAGGTTCAAGTACTTCTTCGGATCCTTCTGGATCGCGGCCAACAGACTCCGCAATTCAACAACCGTCCTATTCATGTTCTCATATAACTGCTTATCTTTCAGCAACTGTCCGGCAGTGCCTTCCCCGTCGTTCAGTTTTGTCAGCAGCTCGTCGAATCGTCCCGCGACCGCGTCCAGCTTGTTGTAAAGCGCCTGATCGGTCATCAGCTTGCCCGCGGTGCCCTCGCCCCGGTTGAGCTTCGCGGTCAAGTCCTGGATGTTTGACGTCGCCCCGTTGAGGGACGTCGCAAAGGTGTCGTCCTTCAGCAACTTGCCGAGCGAGCCCTGCCCGGCGTTGAGTTGTTCGGTGACGCGCTGGAGGTTCGTCATGGCGCCTTCGAGCGCATTCGCCGTCTTGGGGTCGTTCATCAGCTTGCCCATCGTGCCGCGGCCCTCGCGAATCCCCCGCGTCAACTCCCCCGCCGAGGCGACAAACTGCTGCAGGTCGTTGAACAGCCGATCATCCGTCATCAGTTTTCCGACGGTGCCCTTGCCCGCGCGGATGTCGGTCACGAGCCCCCTGATTTCGGCGACGCTTTGCTGCGCCTGCTCCGCGACGTCGGCAATCTGACCCTTGGCGCGGCCCGCGGGAATGTATCCGAAGTCGGGAATCGGCGTGCCCTTCGTGGACGGCGTAATGTCCACGGCGCTCTCGCCCAACAGCGACACCGACCCGAGGTAGGCGGTCGAACCCGTGGTGATCCGCCCGCGCATCGACGTGTTGACTTCCAGGATGACATCGACCTGTTCGCCCACGAACTCGTCGACGCTCGTCACGGTCCCCACTTCCACGCCGGCCACGCGCACGGGCGATCCCGATTTCAGGCCCGCGACGTTGTCGAAGCGCGTCTTCAGGTTGTAGCGCTGCCAGAAAAACCCCCGGCCGCCGGTCAACATGAAGACGGCCACGGCCGCGATGGTGATCGCAAGAATCGTCAGCACGCCTATCTTCAGCTCGGACCAGGCAAGTGATCGTGTGCGTGGCATAGGTCAGTCTCCAGTCAGCAGTGAAGGCAACCACGAAAACACGAAGACACGAAGAAAGCCATTCTATTTTTCGTGTTTTCGTGTCTTCGTGGTTGCATTTCTACTGTCGTCGGTTTAGGACAGAAACGTCCGTATATAGGGGTCCGTCGAGCGCCGCAGCGCCTCGGCGTCGCCCTCGAAACAGATCAGGCCGTCGCGGAGCATGATGAATTCCGCTTCACGCTCCTTTTCCGGCGTCGCGGGCGCGATCTCCACGCGCCCGTCCGCGCCCCGCGAGGCCATGTGTGTCGCCACATAGAACGCGTCGCGCAGTTGGTGCGTGACGAGGATCGAGCTGACATGCTCGAGGTCCCTCAACTTGATGATCTCGTCGTCCACCGTCGTCGCCGTAATCGGATCGAGACCCGTGGTCGCTTCGTCGTAGAGCAGAATACGTGGCTTGAATGCCATCGCCCGCGCGATGGCGACCCGGCGGCGCTGCCCGCCCGAGAGCTCCGACGGCATCCGATCGATGAACTCGGCCAGGCCGATGAAGCCGAGCACCTCTTCGACGCGCCGATCGGCGTCGGCAAGGGGCATGTTGCTCTCTTCATACAGTTTGTAGCCGACGTTCTCGCGGACGGTGAGCGAGTCGAACAGCGCGCCTTCCTGAAAGATCATCCCCACATCGGCCCGCACCGCCATCATCTCCTGCTCGGTGAGCTGATCGACGCGCTCGCCGTTCACCGTGATGGCTCCGGCGTCGGCGCGCAGCAGGCCGATGATGATCTTCAACGTGATCGATTTGCCCGAACCGCTAGCACCGAGAATAATCTTCGTGTGACCGGACAGCAGCGAGAGGCTGATATCCTTCAACACAACCTTGTCGTCGAATGCCAGTCTCACGTGCTCCAAGGTGACGACTGACCCGTTCGAGGCTGGTGGCCCCTGCCGTGCGGTCATCATCGCGGTTGTCGTGTGAACCATGGACCCTTTTGGCTCCGGGCTGCAGGCTCCAGGCTCCAGGCCTTGCAATGCCCGCCTCCTGAAGTCCGAAGCCTGAAGCCTAGTACCACAACGAAATCATGATGCGCGTCAAGAAGAAGTCCATCGCGATGACGCCCACCGATCCGGCCACAACAGACTTCGTCGTCGCCTTGCCGACGCCTTGCGTGCCGCCGCTCGTTCGCAGCCCCACGTGGCAGGCGATGCTGACGATGACGAACCCCAGCACGAACGGTTTTGAGAGGCCCATCCAGATGTCCTGCATGTAGAGCGCGCGCAACACCGACGACCAGTAGAGGCCGGAGGCCACTTGCAGCTGAAATCGCGCGACAATCCAGCCACCGACGATTCCGACGAAATCCGCGATCACCGTCAAGACCGGTGCCATCACAATGCCGGCCAGCATGCGCGGCACGACCAGCTTCCGGATGGGATCGGTGCCGAGGGCCCGCAAGGCATTGACTTGATCTGTGACGACCATCGAACCGAGCTCGGCCGCAATACCCGACCCCACGCGGCCGCACAGCATCAGGCCGGTCAGCACAGGGCCCAGGTTTTTGATCATGGAGGCGCTGACCAGCCGGCCCACGACCGGCCGCGCTCCAAACTGATCCAGCGTCAGGCCGCTTTGGAGGGCGAGCACCGCACCCGTGAAGAACGCTGTCAGCAGCACGACCGTCAGCGACTTCACGCCGATCGAGTCAAACTGCTCGACAATGTCATGGTGGTATATCGGGCGCGTGAACGAGGCGTGAAACGCGGCCGTGACGAGGCGGACGTATTCCTGCACCTCGAGGGCCACTCTCTTGAATCTCTCTTCAAAGAACAGCAGCACGTCGGAAGTTCAGGCCCTCCGCGCCGGCCGCGGCAATACCAACTCGGGATTGCGCAAGCGTTTGATATCGTCGCGAATGGCCGCCGCCTTTTCGAAATCGAGGTTGGCGGCCGCCTCGCGCATTTCCTGCTGGCGCTTCACGATATGCGCGTCGAGCTCGGCCTGCGTCCGGAAACGCTCAGTGCCGTCGGCGACAAGCGGCGGCGCGCTGTAATCGCGTTCGTACACGCTCGACATGACGTCGTCGATCGCCTTCACGATCGATTGTGGCGTGATGCCGTGTTCCTCGTTGTACGCCTGCTGCAACGCGCGGCGCCGGCTGGTCTCGCCGATTGCCGCCTCCATCGAGCGCGTGACCGTGTCGGCGTACATGATGACGCGGCCATTGACGTTTCGAGCAGCCCGGCCGGACGTCTGGATGAGTGACCCGGCCGACCGCAGAAACCCCTCTTTGTCCGCGTCGAGGATGGCGACCAGCGAGACCTCCGGCAGGTCGAGTCCTTCCCGTAACAAATTGATGCCGACGAGCACGTCGAACTCTCCGCGCCGAAGATCCCTGAGGATCTCGACCCGCTCGAGCGTCTCGATGTCGGAATGCAGGTACCTGACGCGGACGCCGAGCTCCTGGTAATACTGTGTCAAATCCTCCGCCATTCGTTTCGTGAGAGTCGTCACCAGCACCCGTTCGTTGCGCGCGGCGCGACTCCGGATCTCCTGCAGCAGATCGTCCACCTGGCCCTTGACCGGCCGAACGTCGATCGGCGGGTCGATGAGGCCGGTTGGCCGGATGATTTGCTCGACAACCACACCTTGCGCCTTCGCCAGCTCGTAGGGGCCCGGCGTCGCCGACACGAAGACCACCTGACCTACCCGTTTTTCCCACTCTTCAAAATTGAGCGGCCGGTTGTCCAGCGCGGACGGCAGCCGGAATCCGTACGCGACCAGCACTTCCTTGCGGGACCGGTCGCCATGATACATCCCGCGAACCTGCGGCACGGTCTGATGGCTCTCGTCGACAATGATCAGCGCGTCGTCCGGCAGATAGTCGAGCAGCGTCGGCGGCGGGTCACCCGGCGCCCGGCCGGTCAGATGCCGCGCGTAGTTTTCGATGCCGTGGCAGTAGCCGATCTCCCGGATCATTTCCAGGTCGAACATCGTGCGCTGGTGCAACCGCTGCGCCTCCAGGAGCTTTCCTTCCGACTCGAGCGCCGATCGGTACCACCCGAGTTCTTCCTTGATCGTTTCGACGGCCCGTTTGGTCCTATCGCGGGGGGCGACGAAGTGCGACTTCGGGTAGACCGCAATCTTGTCGTGCCGCCGGATGGTCTTGCCGGTCAACGGATCGAACGACGTCAGCTCGTCCACCTCGTCGCCGAAGAGCTCGATGCGCAGTCCCTGCTCTTCGTACGATGGATAGACCTCGACGATATCGCCTCGGACACGGAAGGTGCCGCGCGAGAACTCGTGATCGTTGCGTTCGTACTGGATTTCAACCAGTTTGCGGAGGATCTGATCGCGGTCGATCCGCTGTCCGCGCTCGAGCGGGAGCAGCATACCGTAGTAGGCCTCAGGCGATCCGAGGCCGTAGATGCACGAAACGCTGGCGACGATGATGACGTCGCGGCGTTCAAAGAGAGAGCGGGTCGCAGACAGGCGCATGCGATCGATCTCGTCGTTGATGGTCGCTTCCTTCTCGATGTACGAGTCGGTCGCCGGCACGTACGCCTCGGGCTGGTAGTAGTCGTAGTAGCTGACGAAATATTCGACGGCGTTGTCCGGAAAAAACCGCCGGAATTCCTGGAAGAGCTGGGCGGCAAGCGTCTTGTTATGCACCATCACCAGCGTCGGCCGGTTGACGCGTGCAATCGCCTGCGCCATCGTGAACGTTTTTCCCGATCCCGTGACGCCAAGCAGGACCTGATGACGATCGCCGCGCTCGAGCCCCTCCACGAGCTCGGCAATCGCGCGCGGCTGGTCGCCCGCCAGCTCGAAGTCGGAGACGAGATTGAAACGGTCGTACACGGAGGGCATCTGAACCCTCAATCGTACTACGGGAAGGCTTCAGGCTTCGGACTTCGGGCTTCAGGCCCGTTGGGCTCTTGGCGTTGCCTGGAGCCAGGAGCCTGGAGCCTACGCGCGATCATGGCTTTCTGTAGAGCGCGTAATACCCCTTGCGCGAGCGGACGCGGTAATCGCCGCCGTCTTTCCGGACGACCCTGACTTCGACTTTCCGCCAGCTGCCATCCGGCTTGTCGTTGGTCGACAGGTAGCCCAGCGTGTACTGCGCGCGAATCTCGGCGAGCACTCTCTCGTAGACCACGTCGAGGCTCTTGACCGACAGCGGGAAAAACGCCTGGCCGCCGGTCGCCTCGGCTATCTGCTGCAGGATGGGCCGCTGATTGGCCTTGCTCGACTGCGTCTGGTGCTCGAGCTGGCCGACGACATAGACCGTGGCGTCGGAGGCCTTCAGCAGATTGAGCAGCTCGCCGAACCGCAAGGCGCTGCGCGTGTCGCCGCCGTCGGTGTAGAGCAACATGAGCTTGCGGCCGCGCTGATCGCTGGCCCCGTCCAGATAGACGCCGATGGCGTCATAGAGTGCCGTATTGCCGTCCGTCTTCTGCTGCCGGATGCGCTCGACGAGCCGCGCGAAGTCGGCCTGCCCGTAGCGGCCGACCCGTACCTGGGAGTCGAAGTCGACGACCGTGATGTCGACGGCGTCGGTCAGGGTATTCAGGAACTTGATGGCGGCGGTCCTCGTGAACCTGATGTCTTCGCCCATGCTCTCGCTGACGTCCAGCAAGACACCGAGATGCAGCTCCGGGCCGACACGATCGCCTGCGGCGAAGTAGGTGACCGTCTGCTTTCGACCGTCTTCGGTGACCTCGAAATCGGCGGCTGTGAGATCGGTGACGAGGTTCCCCTTCTTGTCGGCGACCGTCACGCCGATGTTGACCAGTTCGATGCCGCTGCGGAACGTGGTCGCCTGCTGCGCCCCGGCGATCACACCGATCGCCATCAACACAAAGGACACCATGGACACAAAGGAAAAACCCATGAAAGCCCTTCGTGTCCTTGGTGTCCTTTGTGTTGATGGCGATCGGTTCGGCACAGATCTGCACTCTACACCTTCGGCGGGCGATCCCGCCACGGCATTACTGACAGGCAGGCGTATAATCAAAGGTTGGTACCCCGATGCGGTGTCTAGCGGTTTGTCAGGACGAACTGGTCATCAGGATGCTCGACGAGATCCTGCTGCCCGGATTCGAAATCGAGTTCATCGTCGACAGCCGGGCCCTCGCGCGCCGCCTCCACGACGCCGGGGTGACGGTGACGCTCGGCGATCCGCGGCGCACCGATACCTACCTCAAGGCCGATGTCACGCCGGGCACCTGCGTCATCATCGAAGACAACCCCCGCCGCAGCCTCCGGAAGATTCTGGAAGCGGTGCGCGACGCAGGCGGCACCCTTGTGTACGTGCTCGGGTTAGGCGTCGTCGCGACCGCCAGGCGGGCCGACGAGCTTCGAGCCGAGTTCCCGGATGTCGCGTATCTCTCGATGTCCGAGCTGTTCGGTGGGCCGCTGCTGACCGAGTTCAGCCGGTCGCTGACGCGGGCGCGGGTGCAGCAGTACCAACGGTATTTCAGCGACGCCGACCGCGTGCTGATCATCTTGCATCACGATCCGGATCCAGACGCGCTCGCCAGCGGGCTCGCGCTGCGCAATGTCCTCCGGCGGACAAAAACCACCGCCATTATCGGCGCCATGGAGGGAGTGACGCGCCCGGAGAACCTGCGGATGGTCAACCTGCTCGATCTCCACGTCGAGCCCATCACGCCGGCCTCGCTGAAGGAATTCGATCGCATCGCGATGGTCGACGTCCAGCCGCACTACTTCGGCGACCTGATCGACCGGGTCGACCTGGTGATCGACCATCATCCGGAGCAGCCCGGCTACACCGCGGTCTTCAAGGACATCAGGCCTGAATACGGATCGACCTCAACCATCCTGACGGAACACCTGCGCGCCGTCGATGTGAATATTTCCGAACGCACGGCGACCGCGATGCTCTATGCGATCAAGTCGGACACGTTGTTCTTCAACCGGCAGACGAACCGCGTCGACCTCGAAGCGTTCTCGTATCTCTATCCCCTGGCCGACGCGCAAATGATTCGGAAGATGGAGGGCGCCGAAGTCACGCGCGAGCGGCTCGAGTACGTCATCAAGGCCTATCAGAACGGGACACTGTTCGATCAGGTCTTCTGCGCGTTCCTGGGCCAGCTCTCGCGGGAAGACTTCATTCCCTACGTCGCCGACTTCTTCCTCCAGCTCGAAGACGTCAGGTGGACCATCATCGGCGGCATCGTCCACGACTCGTTCGTGATTTCGGTCCGGAACCTCGGTTACTCGAAAAATGCCGGTGAGTTCGTCCGCCGCTATTTCGCCGACATCGGCAGCGCCGGCGGGCATCGCGCCATGGCCAAAGCGGTCATGCCCTTACAGGCGTTCCGGACGAAGTTCGGCGATCTCAACGCCGACGGCATCGCCCGCTGCCTCCACGAGCTCGCCGTGCAGTTCCTCAATGAAACGCCGCGGGAGCACAAAGCGCACCTTCTTACTTCCTAGCTTCAGAAGCGGTAGGATCCCGTTGGATCCGGCGGACAGGTTGTGAAACCAAGAAGGTCAGAAATGAAGCCACTGAAGCCGTTCTCGGTCGGTCAGCTGTTGTCGGCCGGCCTCGTCATCTCGATGGCCGGTGCGAGCGTGCTCGGACAGTCGGGGGCGAATTCGGTGGAGGCTCACGTTGCAGCCGCGAAAGCAGCTGCGGGACAGGACCACACAGCCGTGTTCAACAGCCTGTGTGCCGCGCCTGCACCGGCGGCGCCAGCCGCGGCACCCGCGCCGGCCCAGGCCGCGGCGCCGCGACCGCAAGGTCCACCGCCTCGGTCGCAGTGGCACGCCGAACCGGCGAAAGTGTTCGACAACCTCTATTACCTCGGACAGACCGAATACTCTGCCTGGGCCGTGACGACTTCCGAGGGGATCATCGTCATCGATACGTTGTACGACTATTCGGTCGAAGACGAAATCGTCAATGGTCTGACCACGCTCGGGTTGGATCCAGCCGACATCAAGTACGTCCTCGTGAGCCACGGTCACATCGACCACGTGGGCGGCGCCTGGTTTCTCCAGGAGCGGTTCAGTCCGCACGTCATCATGTCGGCCGCCGACTGGGATTTGGTTGGCCGCAACACAGCCGCGTGGCGGAAGCCACGACGAGACATGGTCGCGACCGATGGCCAGCGACTCACGCTTGGTGACGCGACGTTGACCCTGTACCTCACGCCGGGGCATACGCCGGGCACGATCTCGACACTGATTCCCGTGAAGGACCGAGGCACGCCGCACATCGCCGCCGAGTGGGGCGGAACCGGCTTCAATTTCACGATCACGCCCGACAAGCCACGCAAGTTCTGGTTTGAGCAGTACAGCAATTCCGCCGATCATTTCCGTGACGCCGTGGCAAGGGCCGGCGCCGACGTCCTCATTGCCAATCACCCGAACCAGGATGGCGCCAAGGCGAAGCTGGCTGCGCTCGCGACACGCAGGCCCGGCGATCCGCATCCCTTTGTGATTGGCAACGACAGCGTGAAGCGATACGTGACGATGGTCGGGGAGTGCGCCAGGGCCGGATTACTCCGTCTTCAATAACGCTGATTTCCGCCGGCCTTTGTAGGCTACACTGCTCGGTACGCACGCCCAAGGCGTGAGCCAGACATCGCGAAGGGAGGACGGTATGCGGCGCATTCTGTGGGTTGCTCTGCTCGCGGTCTCTTGCCTGTCGGTCACCTCAGTTCTGGCGTCGAAGCAACAGCCTGCCCAGGCCGTTGCGACCCCCGCCGCCGCACAGGCGACCGAGCCTGTCAGCTCCAAGATCTGGGTCGGCCGATACCAGGAGTTCGAGGAATTCCTGCGCACCGCGGAAATCGAGCGGATCACCAACGTCTCGACCGGTGTGCTGGGGATCAAACGGGCCTACTTCAAGCCAGGCGGGCTGGCCGTCAGTGGGGCGCTGAGAAATATCCGGCCGGCAAAGTACGACGGTTTCTGGGAAAGCTACAAGGGCGATATTGCGGCCTACAAGCTCGATCGACTGCTCGAGGTCGACATGGTGCCGCCGACGGTCGAGCGACGCTATAACAACGAGATGGTCTCTCTGCAGCTGTGGGCCAAGGACATGAAGATGCTGAAGGAGGTCCAGGAGCAGAAGCTCCACCCCCCCAGCTCCAATGTCGACGCCTACAGTTTCCAGCTTCGCCGCCAGAAGGTATTTCAAAATCTCGTCGGTAACCTCGACCCGAACCAGGGCAACATCCTGTTCGACCCGGTCTGGAACGTCGTCCTGATCGATTTTTCCCGCGCATTTACGAATACGAGGAAACTGGTTTTCGAGGCGACCACGATCGATCAGCCGTTTTTCGATCGGATCAAGGCGCTGACTCGCGATGCGGTCAAGCGCGAGATCGGCGAGTACACCGAAGGCGGCGCCGTCGACGCGCTCCTGTTACGGCGCGACGACATCGTGAAGGCCTTTGAGAAGCTGGCCAAGCAGAAGGGCGCCAGTCAGATCTTCCTGCCTTAAGGTCGCGTGATGAAACGCAGTGTGATTGGACTTGGGCTCGCCGGCGCGCTCGCTGTTGCCATCTCCACGGTGTCCGTTCCGTCGCACCTGGCCGCAGCCGCACCATCGTGCGAGATTGAAGGAGCCGAGCGGATTGTCGCGGTCGGCGACGTGCACGGCGCGTACGACCGCTTCGTCGAGATCCTGCAAACGGCCGGAGTCCTCGACCAACGCCAGCGCTGGGCAGGCGGACGCACTCACCTCGTCCAGCTCGGTGATGTCGTCGACCGCGGGCCCGATTCGCGGAAGGTGCTCGATCTGCTGGAACGGCTCCAGGACGAAGCCCGCCGCGCCGGCGGCGGCGTCCATCCCCTGCTCGGCAATCACGAGGTCATGCGCATGCTTGGAGACCTGCGCTACCTCGACCCCGGCGAGAGTGAGGCGTTCGCCTCCCAGAGGTCCCAGCGGATCCGCAACGATTTCGTCCAAGAACTTGAACCCTCACTTCGCGACAAAGCTCTCAAAGAGATTCCCCTGGGATTCGTCGAGATGCGCGTCGCGTTCGGGCGCAACGGCCACTACGGCGAATGGTTGCGGAAGCTCGATGTGGTCGTCAAGATCAACGGCATTCTGTTCATGCACGGTGGCCTCAGTCCTGCCGTCGCCGGGATGTCGTGCGACGTCATCAATACGACAGTGCGGCGAGAGATCACGGCCGATATCGAACAGACCAGAGGCGCCGCGCTCAAAAGCCTGTCTGCATCAGAAAATGGTCCGTTGTGGTATCGGGGGCTGGCACAGGAGGGCGACGCGTTCGCGCCCAGGCTTGACGAGATCCTCGACAAGCAGAACGCCCGCGCGATCGTGATCGGACACACGGTCACGCCAGATTCCCGGATCCAGGCCCGGTTTGGCGGAAAGGTTGTGCAGCTCGACACCGGTATGCAGTCGGACTACATCCAGACTGGCCGCGCCTCTGCACTCGAGATTCAGGGTGGCGTCTTCACGGCGATCTACGCAGACCGTCGTGATGTCCTCTTGCCCTTGACCGCATCCGCGGACACGAGCCCCGTTCCGGTCTCCCGTTAATGCTCGCGCGGCTGCTGCAGGTCCGCCGCGGCGAGTCGACGCGGGCCATTCTGCTCTTCACCTACCTGTTCCTCATCATCGCCAGCTCCGTCATCACCAAAGCGAACCGCGACGCACTCTTCCAGGAGAAGTTTGGCTCGTTCTGGCTGCCGTACGTCGACATGGCGTCGGCGGCGATCGTCGCCGCCGTGATGAGCGTCTACCTGCGGGTCAGCCGGCGCGTCAGTCCCCAGTCGCTCCAGATCGGCACACTGGTCGTCGGCGCGGTAGCAACGATCGAGTTCTGGTTCGTCGCGCGCGTGCGCGAGCCGGTCTGGATGCTCCCCGTCCTGTACGTCTGGGTGAGTGCGGCCGCCGTGCTTCTGCCGGCACAGGTGTGGACGCTCGCGAATCAGGTCATGACGACGCGCGAGGCGAAGCGGCTGTTCGGCGTCGTCAGCGGCGGCGCCATCAGCGGCGGGATTGTGGGCGGGTTCGTCACGAGGGCGATCGCCAACCGGAGCGGTACGGCAGACCTGCTGCTGCCGACCGCCGCTGCGCTGGCGGTCTGCCCCGTACTTGTCACCGCGATCTGGCGCGAACGAAAACGTCGCGCCGAGGCAGCGGGAACCCCTGCCGACCCGTCGAGAGACGATCCCGGCGGCATCAAGGAGAGCTTTGCGCTCATCTGGCGATCCCCGCACTTGCGGGCGGTCGCGACACTCGTCTGCGTGTCATCCCTGGTCACTCAGGTCGTCGGCTGGCAGTACAAAGCGACGGCAAAACTTTTCTATCCCGACACCGATCAACTGACCGCATTCTACGGAACGTTCGCCATCTGGGCGGGAGTACTCGCGCTCGCCACCCAGCTGTTTCTTTCCTCGAGACTGCTGCGGCGATTCGGACTCGGTGTCGCGCTGCTGATCGTGCCCATGGCGCTGACAGGCGGCTCGCTGGCGCTGTTGGCCTCGGGCGGTCTCTGGGCGGCCGTTCTCCTGAGGGGCAGCGATCAGGTGATGCGCTACTCGATCGATAAGTCGACGGCGGAGCTGCTGTATCTGCCGATTCCTGCACGCCAGTTAGCGCGCGCCAAAGCGCTTATCGACACCGTCATGTTGCGAGTCGGCGACGGCCTGGGCGCCGCACTGCTCGCCATCAGCGTCGCGGTTCTCGCCGACCGGGGGAATGCACGCGAGGTCGGCCTGGCCGCTTCGCGGATTAGCGTGGTGACGCTGGTCCTGCTCGTCGGCTGGATCGCCGCGGCGATCTCCGCAAAACGTCACTACGTCGAAAGCCTGCGGGACAGCATCTACGAGCACCGTATTGACGCCGAGCAACTGTCCACGCATATCCCCGATCGATCGACAACCGACGTCCTGGCAGGTGCGCTCGATGCTGTCGACCCTCGCGAGGTCCTGTACGCACTGACACTGCTTGAAAACCGCGAGCCGCCGGTCTCGCATCCAGCCATCGGCCGCCTTCTCGGTCACGCCTCGCCGGAGATACGTCGCAAGGCGATCTCGGTCCTGGCTGCCGCCGACGATGCAACGGCTCTGGCGCAAGTCGAGCCGCTTTTGCGCGACGAGAACGACGACGTGCGCGCTGAGGCGCTGATGTACCTGGCCCGCTGCGGCAATGTGGATCCGCTCACCCAGCTCACCAACCTCGACGATGTGCGTGGCGGCGCGGTCGCGGCGGCGGTTGCACATTTTCTCGCCAGGCCTGGGCCTTCTCAGAACCTCGACGCGGTCCGCGTGCTGCTGGAAGTGGCGACGAGCAGCGACGGTCCGGATCGGCACGACGCCCGTATGGAGGCGGCCCGTCTCATCGGAACGCTACCGGATCAGTTCGAGGAACAGCTCAACGCGTTGCTGATGGATCAGTCTCCCGACGTCGTACGCCTGGCGCTTCGCGCGGCCGCGGCGGTCGGCAAGCCGTCCTCGGTCCCGCTCGTCGTCGCGCAGCTTGCGGATGCCAATCTCTCCGCGGATGCGACCGAGGCGCTCGTCGCCTTCGGCGATCGGGCCATGCCGGCGCTTCGCCAGACGCTCGGCGCCGACGCGGGCGCGACGGGCGTCCGCCACGCGATTCCCGACGTGCTGCAGCGGATAGGCACACCAGAGGCCGAGCAGTTGCTGGTCGAGTACCTTCTCGACGTTGATCCCGTCTTTCGCTTGCGGTCCGTGTCTGCGCTGAACAAGCTGAGGCAACAGAACGGCGATCGCCGACTCGAGCACGAGCTTGTCGAGACGTTGCTGTCCGCCGAGATCCTCGGACACTACCGTTCGTACCAGCTTCTGGGCCGACTGTCGGAGAGCGACGTGACAAGCGCACCACAGCGCGCCCGCGTGCAAGCCTCGATGGATGACGAGATCGAGCGCATCTTCCGCTTGATGAAGCTGCTGCTTCCGGAGCACGATCTGCACAGCGCGTACTTCGGCCTGCGCTCAGGCAACGCCGTGGCGCACGCCAACGCACTCGAGTTTCTCGAACATGCCCTTCCGGCACGGCTCCGGACGTTGCTGCTGCCGCTGATCGACGGCGAGGTCAGCGTCGATGGACGCATCGCGATCGCGGAGCGGATAGTGGGTACGACCGTCGAGACCTCGGAGCAGGCGCTCGCCGTCTTCGCCGCCAGCGACGAACTGCTTCGCGACGAGGCGCAGAATCCCGAAGGAAAGCCCAAAACCGGATCCCACAAGGGATGACAGGAGAACACCGTGGCAGTGGCTGAACTCACCGATCGGGTCGCCCACAAGAGTCAGCTCGACCGACTTCTCGGCCTTGCGACGGAGGTGCACGCCGGCGAGGCGGCCACCGCATTGTTGCTCGGCTTGAACGGGTTTCTCATCCTCGCGGCCTACTACGTGATCAGGCCGCTGCGTTCCGCGTTCCTGTTGCCGGTTCGTCTGACCCTGCCGGGTGGCGGTGTGTTGACAGGAGCGGAAATCACTTCGTATTCGGGCGCGGTGCTGGCGGCGATGTTCCTCTTCATCGTCCCGTTTTACGGGAATCTGGCCAGCAGGATCAACCGGATCAAACTGATCAACGCCGTCACCTTGTTCTTCGTCTCCAATCTCGTGATCTTCTTCTTGCTTGGCCAGGCCGGCGTCTCGCCGGGCGTGCTGGGCGTCCCCTTCTTCCTTTGGATTGGCATTTTCAATCTCGTTGTCGTGGCGCAGTTCTGGTCGTTCGCCAACGACCTGTACACACCGGAACAAGGTAAGCGGCTGTTCGCCTTCATGGGCTTTGGTCAGTTGACGGGCGCCATTGCCGGCCCTCTCATCAACGCGTCGCTGATCGGTCGCCTGGGACAGTTCGCGCTTCTGCTGGTGACTGGCGGGATGCTGCTGGTATGTCTCGCGATCACCAACGTGATTCACATTCGTGAACGGGACCGGGCGAAGGACCGAAGTCTTCGCCGCCAGGCGGAGCAGCCCCTCGGCCGGGAGGGCGGTTTTCAACTCGTCCTCGGGCAGCGATACCTCTTGCTGATCGGGCTGTTGACGCTGGCAGGACAGCTGGTCAATACCAACGGTAACTACATTTTCAACGAAACCCTGAGCCAGATGGCCAGCACGGCCGTGGCCACCGGCAGCGCGGACGGCCTTTCGCAAGGCCAGCTGATTGGCAGCTATGTGGCCGGTATGGACTTCTGGCAGAATCTGCTCGGAGCGTCGATCCAGTTTTTTCTGGTGTCTCGCATCTTCAAGTACGCCGGCGTGGGTGGCGCACTCTTCGTTCTCCCCACGCTCGCGTTCGGCAGCTACGGCCTCTTTGCCGCCGCCCCGTTGCTGGCGCTGATTCGGCTGACCAAGATTGCCGAAAACGCGACGGACTACTCGCTGCAGAACACAGTGCGCCGCGCGCTGTTCTTGCCGACGAGTCGGGAAGCCAAGTACAAAGCGCTGCAGGCCGTCGAAACATTCTTCTGGCGAGCCGGGGACATGCTGTCCGCTCTTGCGACCTTTGTGCTCGTCCAATGGCTGGGGCTGGGCGTCCGGAGCTATGCCGCACTGAACCTGGGGATCGTCGTGGTGTGGATGCTGGTGGCTGCCGCTCTATCGCGGGAAAATCGCAAACTGACCAGCGAAGCGGCGGCGACGGCGGCGTGAACCCTGCGGCCGGGCCGCGGTCAGCTCTTCGGCCCAGGTGCAGACGAGGCCCGCA
Organism: uncultured Acidobacteriota bacterium; assembly: GCA_963789965.1. Lineage (GTDB taxonomy): Bacteria > Acidobacteriota > Vicinamibacteria > Vicinamibacterales > CAVVIG01 > DATLLJ01. The sequence continues at coordinate 849,054 of CAWBMO010000003.1, read as the reverse complement.
CCGCCTCGGTTTCGGTGTTGAACGTCTCGAACACTGTCAGGAGCTTCGTAATCACGAGCAGGTCGTGAATCCGCTTCGGCACATTCAGCAGCTTCAGCCTTCCGCCTTGGCGGGTCATGGTCGTATAGGTCCCGACAAGCTCCCCGATCCCCACGCTGTCAATGTAGGTGACGTCGGCCAGATTGAGGACCAGCTGTTTACATCCCCGATGCACCACGCTGCGCACCTTGTCTTTCAAGAGCGCATCGCCGTCCCCGAACACCAACTTGCCTTTCAGATCGAGGATCGTCACGGCTCCCACGGTTCGTTCTTGAATCTCCATCGCGGTCCGGCTCCGTCAAGGGCTGAATCCACGTCGAGTCTAGCGCCAGCCGGGCCGCCGACAGCGGCATTTTCGTCGTCCACGGCCGATTCCTGTCAAAAAACGAAATGACACTTGCCCATTAAGGGGGTATATAGTCGCGCCTACGGAATCAGCTCTGGGGCGATCCTTCCTTGGGCGTGTCGTGCCATGGCTTGAGTGTCGGCCAGTATCCGCAAAGGAGGCTATATGCAGCGTGTCAGATTCTTCGTCGTTTCGCTTCTCGCCATATTGGTGATGGGATGGGCCGCTCGCCCTGCGATGGCCCAAACCAAGGAGGCCAGGGGCTCGGTCGTCACGGTCTCCGATTCCTCGTTGACCGTCAAGGTCGCCAACACGGACATGAAGTTTGCCGTCGACGCCAAGACACTCGTTGCGGCCCCGGGAGCGGGCCGGGCCACGCGCGACGCCGAGGCGAAGGGCGCGCCTGGGATCAAACTCACCAGCGTCGTGAAAACCGGCGACGGCGTGATCGTGATGTACCGTGAGGCAGGCGGAGCGATGGTAGCGACCGAAATCCGGAGGGTCCCGGCAGTCGCATCAGCCGGCACGGCGGCGGCGGGGGCGGCGGCGACGATAGCGAACGGCAAGGTCAAATCGGTGGGCGCTGCCTCGCTGGTTGTCACGGAGAACGGTAAAGACTTGACGTTCGCTGTCGACAAGGACACGTTGGTGGTCGGGAAGGGCGTCGGGACTGCGACGGGGCGCGCTGGTGGAAGCATTGCCTTCACCAAGCTCGTCGGCGTTGGTGACGAGGTCAGCGTCAGCTATGCCGGGACAGGTCAGGCGATGCGGGCGACCGAGGTCCGGATCATCGTGAACGCCAACAGGGCCCCGGCACCAACGGGCCGCTAGTAGATAGCACAGAGGACGTCGGGAACGAATCGACATTCGTTCCCGGCGGTCCAGCTCCGTCAAACCGGCTTGGTTTTCAAGACGCCGATCTGGGTGAGCATGCCGGTGAAATCGTAGATGCGGCGCTCCCGCACGATTTGCCGATCTTTGAGCTCGTACAGAAAGACGGCGTCAATGCGGAACGGCTTTCCACTGGGAGACAAGCCCAGGAATCCACCGATGTTGGTCCCCTCGATGCTCAGGGCCTGCGCCGCCAGGTTGCCATCGATCACCAGGCTGTCGGTTCGAAGTTTCATGTCGAGAAACGCATCGAACACCGCTTGAAAGACCCTCTGGACAGCCGCTCGACCAGTGTGGGTACCGCCCGTTGGACTGTCGACGATGCAGTCGTCGGCATAGTCTGCAGCCAATGCCGCGGCGTCGAGGTTGTCGTTCGCCACTTGACGCCGATCAAAGAAGGCCACCACCTCGGCGCGCGTCATCTGACCCCGGGGAGACTGCGTTCCGACGCTGACACTCGATGGGTCGTGCGACATAGAACCTCCCTTTAGCGGGCCTTGAGCCTTGGGCAGCGGGATTATATCGAATTAATGGAAGGTTGACCCTTTGTAATGGCGCGTTGACCCTTTGGCCTTGTTTTGACTACGATACCGGGCGCCACGTCGCGGCCGAACGTCCAGGCTAGTCCCGTCGAAGGAGCTTCGAATGCAAATCGATGAACGTACAGTTGGAACCGTCAAAGTGCTGGATGTCACAGGCCAGATCACGATGGGCCAGGGCAACACGCAGTTCAAGGACAAGATCCACAGCATGGTCAACCAGGGCCACAAGAAGATCCTGGTCAATCTGGGGGGCGTCAGCTACGTGGATAGCGCCGGCCTTGGCGAGCTGGTCGCGGCGTTCACGACGGTGTCCCGGAACGGCGGAAAGATGAAGCTCGTGAACATGACCAAGAAGATGAACGATCTGCTGGCCATCACGAAGCTGAGCAACGTGTTCGAGACGTTCGAGAAAGAGCAGGAAGCGGTCCAGAGCTTCAACTGAGCGGCGCGATCCCGGTCGCTACTTGACCTCGTAGCGCAGCACGAGCGCCGTCACATCGTCGTGCTGCGCCGCGCCAGCCACAAAAGTACGCACGCTCGAGAACAATTGCTCGAGCACTTCTGCGGGCTTCGCCCGGCGATTGGCCTCGAGACACTCGAGCAGCCGGTCCTCGCCAAACTCCTCGCCGGCTGGATTGAGCGCCTCGGACACGCCATCGCTGAACATCACGAGCAGATCCCCCGGTTCGAGCGTGACGGTTTCCTGATCGTAGGTTGCCTGCGGAAACAATCCCACAATCAGCCCTCCCGTTTCGAGCCGGCGGACGCCGCTCCGTCCCAGCAGCATGGGCGGATTGTGGCCGGCGTTGCAGTACGTCAACTGTCCGTCCGGCCCGAGCACACCATACACGACCGTGGCAAACCGCGACTGGATGGAGCGGCGCAGCAAGCCTTCGTTCGCCAGCGTCATCAACTGGGCCGGCGAGCCGCCCGTGCCGACGTGGGCGGAAAAAATGCCTTGAATCATCGCCGTCAGCAACGCCGCCGACGGCCCTTTTCCCGCCACGTCGCCCAGGGTGAACCCGAACGCTCCGCTGGCCAGCGCAAAGTAGTCGTAGAAGTCTCCGCCGATCGCGCGGCACGGTACCGAGTTGGATGCCACTTCGAAGTGGCCGCCCGACTGGTTAGCCTCCGGCAAGAGCGCCCGCTGAATCTCGGCGGCGAGCTGCAAGTCGGCCTCGAGGCGCGTCTTCTCTGCCGACTCCCGGTAGAGTCGCGCGCTCTCAATCGCCGCCGCGGCCTCGGTCGCAACCGCCTCGAGTGCATGGCGAGACACGGCCGACAACATCCGCCCTTTTTCGTGGCCGTCGAGGTAGAGCACGCCGATTCGTCGCACGCCGGGTTTCGCGTCCGAGTGTTCCACGTACTGCACCACGCGCAGCGGCGTGCACAGCACGTGACGGATGCCGAGCGCCACGGTGCCCAGGTGCCGACCGGCCAGGCTGCCGTCCATGAGATCCGCCACGATCTGTTCCTGGCCCGTGGAGAACACTTCACGCGGAATCTTCTGACTCGTTTCGAATGATCGCCCGGAGAGCGGGACGCGGCCGTGCGCCCGCCCAATCTTGAACTCGAGCTTCCCCGCCGGGTCCGCCAGCATGATGAAGCCGCGTTCAGCGCCCGTCACTTCGATCGCCGAATCCATCACGAGCGCAAGCACCTCGTCCAGGACGCGCGAGGTGCCAAGCGCGCGCAGCCCGTCAAGCAGCGATGAGATCTGCCGGAAGTCGACGATGGCCGATGTGTGTTGTCCCTGGCTGGGAGCTGAATCGTCCAGCAAGAAGACCAGTTCGGCTCCTCCGCTCCGCCCGAGGCGGATCTGATCGCCGTGCACGAGGACGCGCTCGGTGACCGCCTCGCTGTTCACAAATGTTCCGCAGCGCGAGCCGCGATCGCGAAGCACGCAGCGGCCGGCGCTGTCCAGTTCGATCTCGGCGTGCTCGCGCGAGACATCGCCACCGACCACGCGCAGATCGCTCTCTCCGCGGCGGCCGATGCGGAAGACGGGCTTGTCGATCGGCACGATACGCCGGCCGGAGGGGTCGTTGACCTGGAGTCGAGGGATGACGTCGGGCATAGTTTCGATCGAGATCTAGGTCGGTTTCGTCTTCAGCAGGCCGATCTGGACCAGCATGCCCGTGAAATCGTAGACACGGCGCTCATGCGCGATGTGTCCATCCTTGAGTGTGAAGATAAGCGCAATCGGAAAACTGAAGCCCTTGCCGGTCGGCGCGAGCCCCATGAAACCACCGGTGTCGGTGCCCGACATCGTCCCAATCTGCACCACGCGGTCGCCGTCAATCACGAGGTCGCTCCAATCCACGGTCACGTCTGGAAAGCCCACGAACCATCCGTGATAGATCTTGGCGATCACCTCGCGGCCGCTGACCCTCCCGCCGGCCACGGGGCTTTCGAGCACGCCGTCCTCCGCGTGATCGGCGGCCAGAGCCTCCGCGTCCAGCCGAGCGTACGCTTCGCGGCGCCGATTGAACAACTGGACGATCGCTTCGCGCGTCATACGCTGCCCCTGTCAGACCGACATGATGAACGCGCGGTCTCAGTGCGTCCGTCCGCCGGACACGATCGCGATGGACCGCACCTCGCTCGTAATGATGGTCTCGAGGCCCAACTGGATTTCCATCCGGAAGCCGACGTAAATCCCGCGCTGCTTCAGGAAGGCCCCGCCGAGCGAGCAGCCGGCGAGCCGGGCGCGCGTGGACTCAGGAAAAAATTGGCCACCCTGGACCATGACCTCGCCGCGCAGCGGTGCGATCGCGACGATCCGGTAGACGCTGTTTCGCGTCCGTACCGATAGTTCATCGAGCTCGCACAGGCGATCGAGCTGCAGGCCATCGTTCCATTCACGACCCGCCCAACTATCAAGAGAGGCCGAGATGGGACACGCGATTGTGCTCGTCGAATCAGACATCGGACCGTCGATTGTCCCCTTGATTATACGCGCGGGCCCTGACTCTGTGTCCGGCGGTTTTTGAACGAACCAGGAAGGTGATTCCGGCCTAGAGCGTTTTTCGGTTCCGTGTAGTACGCGAGTCCCTGGTCCATGGCGCTTGGTCCATGGTCCGTCCTTGGTCCCTCGTTCGTAGTCCACCGTGGCACGCGCACCAAGGACCAAGGACCACGGACGGACCAAGAACCCAGGGACAAAGGACCAAGGACTTGACCGCTACGCCGAACTGAAAACTGCTCTAGAATGCACCGAGGCGAAGTGCACCCATGAACGACGAAGTGTCGACCCATGTCCTCGACAGGCGCGCACTGTTGCGCCGGGTGGCAGCCATCGCTGCGGCATCGTCAATTGGACCGTTCGAGAACCTTGAGGCGCAGAGTACGGCCGACACGACCCGCTTTTTCCCTGGCTTCGCTCGGTCGACGGTCCAGACGAGCGGCACGACAATCAACGTGCTGAAGGGCGGGGATGGTCCACCGGTTCTCCTCCTGCACGGTGCACCGCAGAGTCACGTGTCGTGGCGGCTCATCGCCCCGCAATTGGCGAAGGAGTACACCGTCGTGGCCGCCGATCTCCGCGGCTACGGCGACAGCGGCAAGCCGCCTGACGGCGAAGGCCACGCCAATTACTCCAAGCGCGCGATGGCCCTCGATCAGGTCGAGGTGATGAAGCATTTCGGCTTCGACAAGTTCCCCGTTGTGGGACACGACCGCGGCGGCCGCGTCGCGCATCGGATGGCGCTCGATCACGCTGACACGGTGACGAGACTCGCCGTGCTCGATATCATCCCCACCTACTACCTCTACACGCACGTCACCATCGAATTCGTCCAGGCGTACTTTCACTGGTTCAATTTGCTTCGCCCGGCGCCCGGTCCCGAAAACGACGTCAAGGCCCAGAACGACGCGCTGAGAGCCCGCGCCACCTCTGAGATCCAGCTCGAGTACCTTCGTACGTCGAGCGATCCCGCGAATATCCACGCGATGTGCGAGGACTATCGGGCCGGGGCCTCAATCGATCTCAAACACGATGAGGCGGATCTCCACAAGAAGATTGCCGCGCCGCTGCTGACGCTGTGGGGCGAGAAGGGCCCGATGGGGCGGCTGTACAGCGTGCTCGCCATCTGGCGCGAGCGCGGCAGGAAGGTGACCGGGAAAGGGTTGCCCGGCGGACACAATCTGCAGGAAGACGTCCCTGACCAGGTCCTTGCGGAACTGCGGACCTGGCTCAAGAGTTAATCGACGGTTCCCGCCACCCGGCAGGCAATAACCGGCGCTGAACTTGAATGGGGGACCCAGGCAGGCGGGCCGCAGCCGATCGCGGGAACAGCACTGATGGCGGACCCAAAAAAGGTCCGCCCTACTTCGTCCGCTCTCTGCGATCTCTGCGGGTTCTGCGTTGTACGTCGTCGTTCGTACGAAACTGATTCACCAAGACAGTCCGGCTAAAGCCGGACACCACGTACGCCTCAGTCTCAGATCTGCAGCATCCCGGTGCTGTCGCCAAACTTCTCCGTCGGGATATCGAGCTTGTCGAGCATCGCGATCAGAAGATTCGCCATCGGCGTGTTCCTCGGATTCCGGAGATGGCGCCCGCCCTTCAACCGTCCCGATGCGCCTCCCGCCAGAATGATCGGCAGGTCAGTGTGATTGTGCTGGTTCCCGTCGCTCAGGGCGCTGCCATATAGCACCATCGAGTGATCCAGCAAGGTCCCCTCGCCGTCCGCCGTCGCCTGCAGCTTCTCGAGCAAATAGACGAGCAGCGTGACGTGGTACCGATTCAACACGGTGAACCGGTCGATGCTTTCCTGGATATTGGAATGGTGCGACAGGATGTGGAACGCATCGCGGATGCCGCTGTTCGGGTAGACCGCGTTGCTCAATTCCTTCGCCAGCAGCATCGTCGAGACGCGCGTGATCTCCGCCTGCCAGGCGAGAACCTGAAGGTCCATCATCAACTTGATGTGCGCTTCGACGTCCTTGGGCACCCCCGTCGGCGCGCTCGGCACGTCGAGATCGTCCGACAGTTGCTGGCCCGCCTTCTGAACGCGGCGCTCGATTTCGCGCACGTCGGTGAGGTACTGATCGAGCCGGACGCGGTCCGCCGCCGGCAGCCGGTGCTGAAGCGACGATGCCTCTCCCCTCACCGAATCCAGAAGACTCAGCGACTGCTGCCGGCGCGTCGCGCGCTGCTCGGCGGTGTTCCCGTCCCCGAACAACCGCTCGAAGACGACCTGGGGATTGTTCTGCATCGGCAGCGGCGAGGTGGGTCCCTGCCACGAAATCGTGTCCCGGTAGGAGCAGCTGAGCCCGTCGCCGCAGTTCACGCTCGACTCCTCGATCGTCAACTCGATCGACGGGAGGGGCGTGTCCTGTCCGTTCTTCAGCGCGACGACCTGATCCATCGTGACGCCGAGATGGGGCTGCGCGCCCGTCTCCGCATGCGCGCCACTCAGGAACGAGGCGGCCGCCCGGTTGTGGTTGGCCGTGGCGCCGCTTCCATAGGCCTGCGCCTGTTCGAGGCCGCTGATCACGTTGATCTGACCGTGGAACGGCTTGAGCGGCTGAAGGATTTCCGAGAGCTCGAAGCCGGCCCCCTCGGTCGCCGGCATCCATTTGTTCATGATGGCGCCGTGCGGGAAATAGATGCATCCGAGCCGGGTTCGCGGCCTCGCCGCCGCCGCCTGACCGAGCGCCGCCAGGGCGGGGACCATCGATTCAAGCAGCGGCAACGCCACGGCGACACCGGCCCCGCGAAGGACCGCGCGGCGTGACAGGTGCTTCTTGGTCACGAACGACATGTTCAGTCTCCTTGCGCCTTGACCGGTCCGACAGGACCCGGCGCTTTCTTTATTCTCTTCTGAAACGGGTCGCTTTCGACGATTCCGAGCAACACCGACGAAAATCGATTGTCGTTCGCCGCGGCCCGCCGGACGACCGCCCTGACCGTCGGCATGTCGGCATAGTCCAGCGGCCGGCCAAGCGCATACGTCATCAGTTTCGTCGTGATGGTGGTCATGACAGCGCCGGATCGGCTCAAGAGCGCCTTTCGCAGGTCGGCAGCGCCCTGCAGCGGGCTGCCATCCGCGAGCTGGCCTGAGGAATCGATCGGCACTCCGCTGTCGAGCTCGCGCCACGTGCCCACCAGATCGAAGTTTTCCAGCGCGAACCCCATCGGGTCCATGATCTTGTGGCATGACGCGCACACCGGATTCGCGCGATGCATCTCCAGGCGCCCGCGGAGCGTCTTCGGCTTGGTCGCCTTCGCATCCTGCTCCAGGTTCGTTTCGACGTTCGGCGGCGGCTGGGGCGGCGGCGTTCCGAGGAAATTCTCGAGTATCCATTTTCCGCGTGTGACCGGCGACGTCCGGGTGGCCACCGACGTTACGGTGAGCAGGCTCCCCTGCCCCAGAAGACCACGGCGCGGGCTGTCCGGGCCGAGCGAGATGCGCCGGAAGTAACTGCCTCGGATATTCGGGATGCCGTAGTGACGCGCGAGGCGCTCGTCCACATACGTGAAATCGGAGTCGACGAGGTTGAGGAGGCTTCGATCCTCGCGGACGATGGCGCCGAAGAACATCTCCGTTTCACGCCGGAACGCCTGGCGCAGGTTGGCGTCGAAGTTCTTCGCCTCGGTCTGCACGTTCGCCAGATCGCGCAAGTACAGCCACTGCCCGGCAAAATTCTTGATGAGCGCCTCCGACCTGGGATCGGCTAGCATCCGCCTGACCTGCCGTTCGAACTCTTTCGGATCCCGCAGCCGGCCCTTCGTCGCGACATCCAACAACTCGTCGTCGGGAATGCTGCTCCACAGGAAGAACGACAGGCGCGACGCCAGATCCACATCGCTCACGCGATAGATGGCGCCGGCGGCGACGTTCGCGGGCTCCGCCTCGGCGCGGTAGATGAACCGGGGCGCGACAAGTATCCGGGCCAGCGCCTGCTGGATTCCGGAGTCGAAATCCCCGGGGATTTCTCCACTCCGCTGCGCGCGCCCCTGCTGATAGAAATTCATCAGCGTGTCGACTTCCGCGGCTGAGACGGGTCCGCGATAGGCGCGCGTGGCCAGGGCGGTCAGGATAGTCCTGGCACAGGCGGCGTCATTATTAGTCGCGGGGGCCCCTCCGCCCCGCTCCGGGGCCCCTGCACTCCGCTCCGGTTGACACACGAAGATCTTGTGCCGGCTTGGCGTGTCGCCGACTCCGGTCGCCTTGAACGGCCCGGTAATGGTGACGCCATTCACACCGCCCGGCGGCGTGAACGCGGCATCCGTTCGGAAGTCCGAATAGATCTCGTCAACGCCCGCTCCGCGCTGGCTGTCGACCAGCGCAAAGCCAAGCGCGTGTGGTCCAGCCTTCATCGGCAGGCGGAAGTTGCGGATATTGGGGACGTCGACGGTCTCGCCGTCGATCGTGACGTCGATGGTGGCGCCGATGCCGCCGCCCGGGTTTCCGCCGACGCTGAAGTCGTACTCGGCATCCAGCGGGAACGTGTGCCGGATCAGCAGGCCTCCGCGCGTGCCGAGCGGCAGCCCGTCGATGTGGCGGTCCTGGACATACTGGGCGGGAGCCGGATAGGTGACCTGCGACGGCGCGAGCGTCCGATCGCCGACGGCCTGACGGCTGATCTTCATCGCCGCCGAGATATAACCTTGAATGAGCGACGGAGAGACGCTGAGGGCATCCGCGATGTTGTCGAATCCTTCGCTCGAGTCGTCGGCCGGCAAGAGCGTCGCGACGTTGATGTCGAGAGCGAGCAGATCCCGAATCGCATTAGCGTATTCGGTGCGGTTCAGCCGATGCAACGCGGGGGTCTCGAGATTGGCGCCGAGCACCGCGGCACGATCGAGACGCGCTTCGAGCTCCGAGGCAAAGGCGTCGAGGACGGCACGATCCGGCCGAGGCATGCCGCTCGGCGGCATCATCCCTGTCTTGATCTTCCGCACGACTTTTTCCCAGATCTCCGCGCCCGGCGCCACGTTGGCGGCATCGACTGCGTCGAGCGCCAGTCCGGCCGTCTTCAACCGCTGGTTGTGACACGTCACGCAATACTGGTTGACGATCGCCTGAGGCTCGGCGGTCTGTGCGTGCAAGGTCGGGCCAAACAAGGTCCGGCTCAAGCCGGACACTACGTACGAGGTGCGGGGGTACGTCGCGTCTGGCTTCAGCCAGACCGTGGTCGTCGCGACGATCAGCCAGGCGAGCGCGGCAAGCACGAGTTTCCGCATCACTTCGCACCCAGGCTCTTGAGCAATTCGATCGAGCTCGGTTTGGGCGCCGCGGGATGCGTGGCCAGAAACACGCCTTCGGCCCACGTCAACGGCGTCCGTCCTTCTTTATCCTTCACGTCAAGCTTCGCGCCCTTCTCGACGAGGAACCGGATGATGTCGTCGGATCCGCGATTGGCGGCGCCGTGCAGCGCCGTCAGCCCCATCGAGTTGATGGCGTTGACGTCCATCCCGAGCTCGTAACAGAGCTGCACTGCTTCGAGCAACTTTTTTGGTCCTTCGTCGTAGCTCTGATAGAAGACCCAGTTGATGCCCGCGGCGGCCATCAGCGGCGTGGTTCCCTGAACTGTCGGAATTTTCGGATCGGCGCCGTGGTCCAGGAGCAGGCGCATCACGGTGACGTCGCCGGACAGCGCCGCGGTGAAGAACGGCGTCTGGCCCGTGATGTCCACCCATGCGAGCGAACCCGTGCCCTTCAGAAAGTGTCGCTTGAACGGCGGAACTTCCTTCGTTCTCACGTTGAGGTTGGCGCCCCGTGCGATCAGGACGTTGATCAGCTCCAGAAACGGCGCGCGATCGATGCTGTTTTCCTGCGTCCCGGCGTCGAAGTCCTGGTTTCGTGTTTCCACGGCCGACCACAGCGGCGTGCGGCCGTACCAATCGCTCGCCTGAATGTCGGCGCCGTGATCGATGAGGAATCGAGCCACGTCGACGTGATTGTCCTCAATCGCCTCGATAAGCGGCGTGATGCCGTTCGCGTCGGCCTGATTGACATCCGCCTTCGCCGCCACGAGAGTTTGCACGATATCGAGCCGGCCGTCGCGCGCCGCGTACAAGAGCGGAGACATCGCGCCGGGAATAAACGGGCGCAGGCCGCGATCGGGCAATCCACCGCGCACGATTCCCACCCCGTGCCCGAACCCCGGCACGGAGTTCGGCAGGATCCACGCCGGCGTCGCACCGGTTCTGGTCCTGGCGTTGACGTCCGCGCCCAGTTCCACGAACAGCTTGACGACGTTTGGTTGGTTTTCCCTGACCGCCACCATCAGGGGCGTCTGCTGAAACGTGGGGTCCTTCGCGTTGATGCTCGCACCGCGGCCAGCGAGCAGCTTCACGGCGTCGAGCGTCCCGACGCGCGCGGCGACCATCAGCGCCGTTTCCCCGGTCGGATCCGTGTCATTCGGATTGGCGCCGGCATCGAGCAGCAGCCGGATCATTTCCGCGTTTCCGTTGGCGCAGGCGAGAAACAGCGGCGTCACGCCGTATCGGTTGGCGAGCTTCGGATTGGCGCCGGCGCCCAGTAACAGCCCCGCCGTCGCCACGTCGTCGCCCCGTACGGCCCAATGAAGTGCGGGGGTACCGTCCTTCCCGGGCGCGTTGACGTCGACTTTTTGCCCGAGCAAAGCGCGCACCGCGGTCGTATCGCGCATCATCGCCGCATCAGCGAGTCGAGCGTCGCCGGCGGCAACGGCGTTGATGCCGCCCGCAGGCAGCGCGGCCGCGAGGACGAGGGCGAACAGCTTCGAACGGGCGTATTTCATGGTTGTAAGCACCCCCTGCATGGTGAATGGTACGCTTCCGGCGCCCCGGAGGTAAAGGGAGAAATCCGGAAATTGGCGCCAGCGACCCGACGATCCGCAGCTGATCATTCCAGTTACTGATACCGGCGCCTTTGCCCGCTCCCCGTAAAGTGAGAAAAAGCAGGCTCCGTCGCTCAAGATCCTACGTCCAGTTGACAGGCGGCGGCTGCAAAAATCCGTCAAATCGAACATTCACGACGCGCGCTTCCGGCTAGATTATTTCGACGCAGGCGTCCTTTCCGGTCGCGCAGATTACCGCGGCGCGCGGCGGGCCTGGCTGGTTTCGGCTCTACACGACCACAATTCGACGCCACCCGGACGATCCTCAAGACGGCGCAAGCGGCGGGCTGTCCGGCCGTGGCGGTGACGGTCGATACGCCAGCCGGACGAAACACCGAAACGCAAACGCGGCTCAGGCGCCTCGATACCCGGGACTGCGCGAGTTGCCACACCGGTAACAACGGCGGTCTCCACCGAAACCGATGTTCGATGGCATCAACATGGAAGGCGTCGGCCTGACCTCGCCCTCGCTGCCTGGGACTTCGTGAAACGGATGAAGGATGCCACGACCATGAAGGTGGTGTTGAAGGGCATCGAGACGCGCGAGGACGCGCTCGCTGGCGGCGACGACGTGTCCTCCGGGCAACACGCGCGCCGGACCGCCTGCCGAGTTGTTGAGGCCGTCCCAGCGCTTGACCACGGTGCCGTTCATGTCGATGACGAGCACGGCTTGCGTCCCGAGCGGCGACAGCACCGTGAATCCGTTCCAGGACCGATCCGGGTCGTAGATCGTCGTCCCGCCCCATCAGGGATAGCAACAGCGCTCCGCCGCGGGGGAATTGTTCCGCCGTCACCCCAGCATCGTCGGCGAGAAGAACGTCTTGCCCACGCCGAACACGGTGGCGGCCGCGAATGCGACAACCGGACTCGCGGTGTGTCAGGGGGACGCCGGGCGGGTCCGAGAACAGGCCTTCCCGTTAACCGCCGACACCCCGCTAATGCGGCCTATCGTCCGGGATTGCCGAAAGTTTGTTCGAAGAAGACTGCGTTCGCCTGTAGAATCGCCGCCATCTTGCCGGCACCAGTCTCAAAGACGAGAATCGACGAGCCGCTGCGTCTTGGATACCCCGTGTACGTGCTCTTCGTGCTGATGGTCTGTTACACGCTGGCGTTTGTCGATCGCCAGATCCTCAGCCTGCTCGTGGCGCCCATCAAACGGGATCTCGGCATCAGCGATACGCGCGTATCGGTGTTGCAGGGGCTCGCGTTCGCGCTCCTGTACACAACACTCGGGTTGCCGATGGGGCGCATCGCCGACAGATGGAACCGGCGTCGGCTCATTTCCGTCGGCGTGCTGGTCTGGTCGGTAATGACCACGTCGTGCGCCGGCGCAAAGAGCTTCTGGTCGCTGTTCTTCGCGCGCATGGGTGTCGGAGTCGGCGAGGCGACGCTGGCGCCGGGGGCCTTTTCGATGATTGCGGATTCGTTTCCGAAAAGGCATCTCGGGCGCGCGATGAGCGTGTACTCGATGGGAATCTTCATCGGCTCCGGCCTTGCGCTCCTTGTGGGCGGCACCGTGGTGCAGGCGACGACCCGAGTCCCCACGATCGACCTGCCCGTCTTCGGCACCGTGGCCTCCTGGCGCCTGACGTTCCTGATCGTGGGGCTCCCGGGCCTGTTGATCGCCGCGTGGGTGGCGACGCTGCGCGAGCCGGCGCGCCGCGATCTGCTGCTCGACCGCGAGGGGCGTCCGTCCGCGCTCACGATGCGTCAGGTGGTCGAGCAGGGACGCGCACGATGGCAGTCGATCATCGGTATTTCGATCGCGATGGTCTTCCAGTCGATGTGCGCGTACGGCATCCTGTTCTGGACACCCTCAGTGCTGCAGCGGGTTCACGGTTGGACGCCGAGCCAGGCGGGCAGTCGCCTGGGCGTCCTGATCGTCTGCTTCGGTTGTCTCGGCATGTTTACCGGAGGCGCGCTCACGGACCGGTGGCGGAAGCTCGGCATCGCCGACGCGCCGATGCGGGTCGGGATCATTAGCGCCATCGGCATCGGCGTGCTGTTCACTCTGGCGCTGACCGCGCGGACAAGTGACGTGATGTTGATCTGGTTCGCGCCGGCGCTGTTCTTCCTCGGACTCCCGATGGGGGTGGTGTATGCGGCGCTGCAGTGGATCCTGCCGAACCAGGTGCGCGGCCAGATCTCCGCGCTGTTTCTGCTGATCCTGAACCTGGGCGGCCAGACGCTGGGCCCCTTCGTGCCCGCCTGGATCAGCGACCACGTGTGGCGGTCGGAGCTTATGATTGGCGTGTCTCTCGCGCTCTCGACCGCGATGGCGGCGACGCTGATGCTTCTCGCGTTCCTGTTCACCTGCCGGCCGTACAGGACCGATTCCGCGGCGATGCCCTAATATCTCTAAAGCCCATGTCCGCGCACATGAAGCAAGTCTCCGTCACAACCATGGACGGCATTGCCGTGGTGCAGATCGACAACCCGCCGGTCAACGCCCTCAGCCGCGAGGTCCGTGAGGAACTGCCGGCCGTCGTCGCACGGCTCGCGGACGATGCGGCGATCGATGCCATCGTCGTCGTGGGCGGCGGCAGGACGTTTGTCGCCGGCGCCGACATCAAGGAGCTGGAACAGGCCGCGTGGAGCACCGCCGAACCACCGGACCTTCACGATCTGCTGCGCCTCGTCGAAGAGGCTCCCAAACCGATCGTCATGGCGATACACGGCAGCGCACTTGGCGGCGGGCTGGAACTTGCGATGGCCGGGCACTATCGTGTCGCGGTTCCGGACGCTCGGATGGGTCAACCAGAGGTCAATCTCGGAATCATTCCAGGGGCAGAAGGGACGCAGCGGCTGACGCGACTCGTGGGCGTGGAGAAAGCCATTGAGATGTGCGTGTCCGGCAAGCCGATTGGCGCCGAGGAGGCGAAGCGAGCCGGATTGATCGATCACGTGATCGAAGGAGACCTGACAATGGGCGCCGTCGCGTTTGCGCGGGACGTCGTTCGCCGCGGCGCGCCGCACCCCAAAACCCGCGACCGAGGCGACAAACTGGGGACGGCTGAATCGAACGCGCCGCTCTTTGCGAAGGGCCGCGAGATGGCGCGAAACACGCGGCGCCATCAAACGGCGCCACTGGAGGCCATCGAGGCGATCGAAGCGGCAGTGACGCTTCCGTTCGACGAGGGGTGCCGGCGCGAGCGCGCGATCTCGCTCGAGTGCGTGCGTTCGGATCAGGCGCGAGCGCTTGTACACGCGTTTTTCGCTGAGCGGAACGTCGCCAAAGTGCCCGGCCTTCCGAAAGACGCGCGGGTAGCCGATATCAAGGCGGTCGCGATCATTGGAGCGGGGACCATGGGGGCGGGCATCGCCATGGCCTGCGCCAACGCCGGCCTTCAGGTCACACTCAGCGACATCGCGCCGGAAGCGGTCGAGCGAGGGCTCGCAGCCATTCGACGGAATTACGAGTTGTCGGTCACGCGCGGCCGTTTGTCCGCCGGGGCCGTCGAGGAGCGTCTCGGGCTGATTCACACGTGTGTCGGATACGACGGCTGTGCGACGGCCGACCTGATCATCGAGGCCGTGTTCGAAAACCTGGCGTTGAAACAGCAGGTCTTTGCGGAGATCGATCGCTTGGCGAGGCCAGGCTGCGTGCTGGCGACAAACACATCCACGCTGGATATCGATCAAATCGCGGCGGCGACCAACCGGCCGGCGTCGGTCGTCGGTTTGCACTTCTTCAGCCCGGCGCACGTGATGCGCCTGCTCGAAATTGTTCGAGGCCATGCGACAGCGGACGAGGTCCTGGCGACCGCGTTGGCGTTTGCGAAGCGGCTCGGCAAAGTCGGAGTGGTCGTTCGCAATGGTCCGGGGTTTGTCGGCAATCGGATGATGTTCCCGTATATGTACGAGGCGCAGTTTCTGGCCGAGGAAGGCGCCACGCCGGAGCAGGTGGACGGCGTGCTCACGGATTGGGGCATGGCGATGGGCATTTTCGCCGTGGACGACATGGGCGGACTCGATGTGGCCTGGCGCGTCCGGCAGGAGCTCCACCAGTTCGAGGAGCCCGGCGCGCGTAAACCGCTCGCGGCGGACAAGCTCGTCGAGATTGGCCGGCTCGGACAGAAGACCGGCAAGGGCTGGTTCCGCTACGGCGACGATCGAAGGCCCATTCCGGATCCCGAGGTACTCGATCTGATCGAATCGGTCGCTTCGTCCGCGGGTATTCGCCGCCGGCACATCAGCAACGAGGAAATCCTCGAGCGGACAATCTACGCGCTCGTCAACGAGGGCGCGCGCGTGCTTGAAGCAGCCGTCGCATCGCGGGCGTCCGACATCGACGTCATTTACCTGGCCGGATATGGTTTTCCTGCCCGTCGGGGCGGCCCGATGTTCTACGCGGACACCATTGGCCTTGCCACAATTCACGATCGGATCGCGGCGTTTTATCGCGAGCTCGGCCCCCGATGGAAACCGGCGCCGCTTCTCGTGCGACTTGCGCACGAGGGGTCGACTTTCCGCGAGTTTGACGCCATGCCGAAGGCGATTGCGACGCCAGCGAGCCGATCCTGATGGCGATTCCGCACGCGAGCACAAGGCGAATGAGATCGGTCAGAATGGCGTCCGCGAACGTGGCGGTCCGTTACGGCCCGGATGGCGTCGTCTACCTGCAATCACGTGATCGACTGGACGCGTATCCCATGAGGCTTACCGAGCGCCTCGAGTACTGGGCGGATCGCGCGGGTGATCGCGCGTTTCTCGCACAGAGAGATCCCTCCGGCCAGTGGCGCTCGTTGACCTACGCGGAGACGCTGGGCATCGTGCGCCGCGTGTCGCAGGCGTTGCTCGCCCGGCGCCTGTCCAGCGAACGGCCGCTCCTGATTCTGTCGGGCAACAGCATCGAACATGCGCTGCTGGCGCTTGCCGCCATGCACACCGGCGTGTTGTACGCGCCGATCGCTCCGGCGTACTCGCTGCAGGCGCGCGAGTACGGTACGCTCGGTCAGATCTTCGATCGCGTCAACCCCGCCCTGGTATTCGCGGCGGAAGGCGCCTCGTATGAGGCGGCCCTTCGTTCGGTCCTGCCGTCCGGCACCGAGTTGATCGTGTCAGCGTCGGCGCCGGACGGATTGCCCGCGACGCCGTTTGCCGAGCTCGAGCGCACGCCTGCGACTGCCGCCGTCGACGAGGCGCACGCGCGGGTGGGCCCGGACACGATCGCCAAGATCCTTTTCACGTCGGGGTCGACAGGCCGGCCGAAAGGCGTGATCAACACGCAGCGCATGCTGTGCTCGAACCAGGAGATGATTCGCAGCGTGATGCCGTTCCTCGCCGACGAGCCGCCGGTGCTCTGCGACTGGCTGCCGTGGAACCACACGGCTGGCGGCAACCACAACTTCGGGCTCGTCCTCTACAACGGCGGCACATTCTACATCGACGAGGGACGTCCGGTGTCGGACGCGTTCGAGGTGACGGTGCGGAACCTGCGGGAGATAGCCGCGACGGCGCACTTCACCGTGCCGCGGACGTACATCATGCTCCTGCCCTACTTGCGCGCCGACGCGGTTCTGCGCGAGCGGTTCTTCTCCAGGCTGAAGCTGTTCTTTTATGCCGCGGCGGGAATGTCCCAGCGCGTGTTCGACGAGCTGCAGGAACTGGCCGTTGAAACGTGCGGCGACGAGCTCCTCTGGGTGACCGGACTCGGCGCCACCGAAACGGCGCCGTTCGCGCTGTGCACGGCGCAGGCGGGCGCGTGGGCCGGGTTCGTGGGCTTCCCGGCTCCCGGCATGGAGCTCAAGCTGGCGCCGGCCGGCGGCAAAATCGAGGCGCGCGTCCGCGGGCCGAACGTCACGCCGGGGTACTGGCACGATCAGTCGCTCACCGATGAGGCGTTCGATGAAGAAGGCTTCTACAGGATGGGCGACGCGATACGGTACGTCGATCCCGACGATCCTGCGAAGGGCCTCATTTTCGATGGACGGCTCGCCGAGGACTTCAAGCTGTCGACCGGGACGTGGGTCAGCGTGGGACCGCTGCGCGCCAACATGCTCGCGCATGCAGACGGTTACGTGCAGGACGTGGTGATCACGGGCCACGATCATGAATTTGTCGCGGCCCTCGTGTTTCCGAACGTCCAGCTCTGTCGCGGCCTGTGCCCTGATCTGCCCGGCGACGCGCCGGTTCGTCGCGTGCTCGACGATCCGCGCGTGCTCGAGGCGTTCCGGCGCCTGCTGACGGAGCTCGCCGCTCAAAGCACAGGCAGCTCGACCTTCGCGGCGCGCGCGCTTCTCCTCGACGTGCCGCCATCCATCGACGCACGCGAAATGACCGACAAGGGCTCCTTGAATCAAAAAGCGGTATTGCAGAATCGAAGGCAGTGGGTGGACGAGCTTTACGCGTCGCCGCCGTCATCGCGAGTCATCACGGCATGAGATCGACTCCGACCGGGTTTGACGTCGAACGATTGTCGGCGATCGACGTCCACGTCCATCTCGAACACACCGGCAGCCGCGTGGACGCCGACGAGGCGGCCGCGAAATACTTCGGCGCGGGCGGCGATCGCGACTGGAACACACTCGCCGACTACTACCGCTCGCGCCAGACTGGCTGTGTCGTGTTCACGGTCGACGAGAAGCTCACCGGACGGCCCCAGGTCTCAAACGACGCCGTCATCGAGTTCGCCGCGCGGAACGCAGATATCGCGATGGCGTTTGTCAGCCTCGATCCGACGCGAGGCGCTGATGCGGTCCGCGAGGCGCGGCGGTTGGTTGCGGGGGGCGGTGTTCGCGGCTTGAAGCTTCATCCGCCACTGCAGCAGTTTTTTCCGAACGATCCCGTCGCGTATCCGCTCTATGAAGTCTTCGCGGAAGCGCGCCTTCCCGTGCTCTTTCACACCGGGCACAGCGGGATCGGGACCGGCATGTCTGGCGGCGGCGGCGTCAGGCTGAAGTATGGCCATCCGATGCCGATCGACGATGTGGCGGTCGATTTCCCCGACATGCCGATCGTCATGGCGCATCCGTGCTTCCCGTGGCAGGACGAGGCGATCTCCATCTGCTTGCACAAGCCGCAGGTCTACATCGATCTTTCGGGCTGGTCGCCGAAGTACTTCTCGCCGACGCTCGTCCAGTATGCGAATACGCTTCTCAAGCACAAGGTGCTGTTCGGCTCCGACTACCCGTTGCTGACGCCCGATCGCTGGCTGCGCGGATTTCGAGAAGATCGGCATCCGCGACGAGGTGCGGCCGCTCATCTTGAAAGAAAACGCGATGCGGCTGTTCCGGCTGTAGTGTCAGACGACGAACCGCTCGGCGGTCAGGAGTCGCCCGGCAATACTCTGCTGTAACCGGACGACGTTGACCATCTCGCGCGCCGCGAGCAGACGAACCTTTGACTGATACGCCGGGTCGACCCCCGGGCATGCGCTCAGGATCGTCAGGGCTGCAGTCTCGAGATGGCGAAGAGACTCGCGAACGAGCACACTCGTCATGTCGGCGGCATTGGCGCCCCTATCCGATCGGGAGAGCTTTTGGTGTCGGAGGCTGCTCGATTCCATCGCAAAGACGTCTATCGCCATGTCAGAAAGAGTCGCCAGCAGTGACTGCTCTCTCTCCAGCCCACTTCCGTAGACGTCGAGGGCGGCGCCAAGCGCCAGGCGGAACAGCTCCTTTCCTGCTGTCACCGGATCGTTCGAGGCTCGATCCTCTCGCGCCCGAATAGCGTCGGGTGTCGATCCTCGTCTGATTTCCTGGACCGTCGAGATCAGGTCCGATTCGCCGCAGGCGGCGCGCTTCAGCAGCGCCCTCCCGATGAGCAGCCGATTGATCTCGTTGGTTCCTTCGAATATCCGATAGACACGTGCATCTCGGTAGGCGCGCTCGACCAGGTAGTCGCGGTGGTACCCGTAGCCGCCGTGAATCTGCACGCCCTCATCGGCGATATACCCGAGCGCCTCCGAGGCGTATACTTTGACCATCGCACACTCGGCCGCGAACTCCCTCACGGCTTCGAGCCGACCTCGTTCACCGTTCCTTGTGGTGGCTGAAGCTCCTTCGATCAGCCCGACGACCCGCCAGACCATCGATTCCGTGGCATAGAGCCGGACCGCCATATCAGCGAGCTTCTGGCGAATCAGGCCGAGAGCGCTGATCGGACCACCGAATGCCACTCGCGATTTCGCGTACCTGAGGGACGTGCTTAGCACATCCTTTGATGCGCCGACCGCGTAAGAACCGACCTTCAGCCGCCCGAGATTAAGGACGTTGAACGCGATCGCGTGACCACGGCCCACTTCACCGAGGACGTTCGCGACAGGGACTGCTACGTTGTCGAGGAAGAGCGGAGTCGTCGAGCTCCCGTGGAGTCCCATCTTCGCTTCTTCGGCACCCGTGCTCACGCCCCCGAAACCCCTCTCGACGATGAACGCCGTGAAGTGGGCGCCCTCGACCTTGGCGAAGACGATGAAGAGATCCGCGATGCCTCCGTTCGTGATCCACGCCTTCTGTCCGTTGAGGATGTAGCACGTGCTGTCGGGCGTGAGCTGTGCACGCGTCCGAATCGCCAAAGCGTCCGATCCAGCTTGAGGTTCCGACAGTGCGTACGCAGCGATCATCTCTGCGGCAGCGAGGCGAGGCAGATACCTTCCCTTCTGGTCGTCGCTGCCGAAGAAAACGATCGGCCACGCGCCAATCCCTGCCTGACCGCCGAGGGTCACGGAGTACGAGGCATCGCGAGCCAGGGCCTCTTCTGCCACCATGATCGACGCGAGGTCCAGCTCCATTCCGCCAAAGGCCTCGGGAATGGAGATGCCCGGCAGCCCCAGCTCGACGGCCTTCCGCAGCAGTCTCGCGAGAACACCGGGCTCTTTGCGATGCATCGCCGCTAGATTCGGCGAGATCTCCCGCGTCCAGAACTCATCGATCATCCGGACGATGGCGACGTGCTCCTCGCGCAGGTCCTCTGGGGTGAAAACGTCCTGCGGGGCCGTCGGCCGGACCAGGAAAAAGCAGCTCGTCATGGGCATGGCAAGAGGTCGCGCAGGACCTCGACGCTGAGGGCGTTCACCGGTGGGGTGTCGATGGAGACGACGGCGACGTTGCCGTCCATCGTAACAGTCACTCGTTCACTCATGATTGGACCTGAGATTCTGGCGGTCTGTCTCCTTCAACCCGATCACGCACAGCCATGAGACGAGAGCGAGCACGGCCGCCTATGCCGTGACGCACGTCGAGGTCGACGTGGCGTTGACCTGGGTCCAGTCCACAGGCGGCGGCTGCAAAAATCCGTCAAATCGAACATTCACGAGCGCGCTTCTGGAGGCGGCGAAACCGCGCGGCGCCGCGCAGCGGATCCAACTTCGGATCGACGTCCATCGCGTACAACCACGCCGAGTTCTCGGCTGACGCACGCTCGAGCTCGTCGAGCGCCCGATCGCGTTCGCCGAGCGCCAGGCGAAACGCTGCCATGTGGTAAGCGTCCACGTACTCCGACCGGCGCAGGGTCTCCAGACCTTCCAGAATCGCCCGCGCGTCGCTGTGCTGGCCCAAAATGGCTCGACACGCGCCTTCAAGCGCCCGCTGCCACGGCAGGCCAAGCGACAGGATCGACGCCACCTGGTACTGCGCGAGCGCGTCCTCGAGTCGTCCGGCACACTGGAGCGCCTGCGCGTAATCGACCCGCACGATGTGAAGGTACGGGTGCAACTCGACGGACTTGCTGCCGACCGACACGGCCGCTTGGAAGTCGCGCTTCCAGCAACGGACCAGGACTTCCGCGCCCGCGAGCGTTGGCAGCAGCGGGTCGGCCTGACGGCCGCGGCCGAGAATGTCGAGCGCCTCATCGAACCGGCCACACGCGCCGTACAGGATGCCGAGCCGCACATACGTCGATCCCAGCGCAGGTTTTTCCTCGAGCGCCCGCAGGAACTCGGCCTCCGACTCGGCGTGGCGCCGCTCGAATACGCACAGACCATAGGCGCGGTTGCAGCGCAGCTCGGGGCGAAGGCCGCTGAGGATCGCCGCCTGTTCGTGCGCTTCGAGAAAGCGCGGATACACCTCGAGCGGCGGCCGAATCCCAAAAGCCGCCAGCGTCAGGTACGAGGCCGAGAGACCCTCGAACGCGCGGAAATCCGATGGACTCTCCCCGATGGCGCGCTTGAAACACTCGATCGCGCGCTCACAGCCGGTGCGCGTCCGCTGGCTCCAGAAATGCCATCCCTGACGGACGAGCTCGTCGGATCGCGGCACCTCGAGCGCATACCCGAACTTGGGGCGGTGGACGATCCAGCGGCCGTACTCGCCGAGACATTTTCGGACGTCGCCGAGCGTCACGTCGACGGTGTGGCGCGACACATGAGTGCCTTCCCACGCCTCGGCCATCATCGCCTCGTACGCGACGAACTCGCCGTGATGCTGCAGCAACACGCGCAGGCTGTGGAACGCCCGCAACCTGAGCCGGATCTCGACGCCCTCACGCGCCAAACGGGACGCCGTGGTGTCGAGCAGGAACGGGCCGAAGGAGTGCTCCATTGAGGCCCACTATTGTGCAGCTTTTTGACGGTTTTTTGTGCCGCCCACCCTCGCTGCTTGCCCTACAATCGCCGCGTCAACTGGAGAAGTTCAGCCTATGCGCGTCTGCCACCGGCTCTCCGTAAAGCGGAAAATCCGGATAAACCGAGATCCAAAAATCCGTCTACAGCGGATCCCGCGTACTGATCTATTTCCAAAAGAGTATGGTCCACCCCCATCCGCGGGAGTAGACTCCCTTTCTCAAGAGGAGCATCCATGACCGTACCCGTCGATCGGCGAAGCTTTCTGCTGTCCATGCCGGCTGTGTTCGCCGCGCATCGGCTGATGGCGCAGGGAAGCGCCCCGCAGATTCGCGTAAATGGACTGAGTCAGATGACGCTCACGGTGTCGGATCCCAAGCGCTCGATCGATTTTTATCAGGGGCTGTTTGGCATGCCCATTCAGGCGCGGCAGGGGACGACGACGTTCCTGAAAATCGGCGATGGTCCCAGATTCCTTGCCATTACGCCCGCAGCTTCTGGTGAGAAGCCAAGCATCAGCCGCTTCGGCATGGGGGTCGAGCAGTTCAGTGTCGACAATGTCCTCAAGACTCTGGCGCAGCACGGCGTCACGCCCGAGGATCCCGCGAACGCCACGAGTTCACGGGTCGGACCGATGAAAGTGCGCGTGGCGACGCGCGGCAACACGCGCGAGATGTTCGTGGGCGATCCGGCCGGTATTCAGTTTCAGCTGCACGATGTGAGCTACTGCGGAGGAAGCGGGCCGTTGGGCAACACCTGTCAGCCCGAGCCGGCACCAAAGAAGGGTCTGCTCGCGGTGAAGGACATGAGTCACTTCACCGTCTCCGCGTCGAGCGCGCAGTTTTACCCGGAGGTGTTCGGCATGCCGGTGCAGGCGATGCAGGCGACCACGCCCGCATACGGAGTTGGACCGGGCGTGCACTTCCTGATGTTCACCGGCGGTGGCGGGGCTCGCGGGGCCGCACCGGGCGCTGGTGGTGCGGCTGCGACGGGCGGACGCGGCGCGGCGCCGGCCAGTGCAAACATCGATCACGCCTGTATGTCGTTGGACAACTTCGTGCCCGAGACAGTCACAAAAGTGCTGACCGATTACGGCCTCAAGCCCGGGGCGCGGGCTGACGGAGCGCTCGTCACCTATATCTCGCTGCGCCTGGAAAACCGGGGCGGCGCGCCGGTGACGGGTACCCCCGAGTTGTACTTCACGGATCCCGACGGCCTGGCGATCCAGCTTCAGGACACGAAGTACTGTGGCGGCGGCGGGTATCTTGGCGACGTCTGTCCCGGGTAGAAAATTTTCTGAGAGGAGATTATGGAGGCACAGGGACCACTCCAGGCGTCGAGCAGCGGCGCCCGGCTCAATCGCGTGACGACTAAAAGGAGTCAGCTCATGAGGAAGCTCCGCGCAGCGTGCGTCGTCGGCCTGTTGGTCGTAGTCCCGTCGGCGGCCTTTGCTCAGGCCTCGATTACGGGCATCGTCAAGGACACGTCAGGTGGCGTGCTCCCGGGAGTCACGGTCGAGGCGTCCAGCCCGGTGTTGATCGAGAAAGTCCGTACCGCGACCTCTGACAACACCGGCCAGTATCGCATCGTCAACCTTGGCGTCGGCACCTACACGGTGACGTTCACGCTGCCGGGATTCGGCACCGTCAAGCGTGAAGGCATCGAGCTGACCGGGAACTTCGTCGCCACGGTCAACGGCGACCTGAAAGTCGGGGCGCTCGAAGAAACAGTGACGGTCATCGGTGAAACGCCGATTGTCGACGTCCAGAGCACGCGGCTGCAGACGGTCATCAGCAATGATGTGATTAGCGCGCTTCCAGCCGCACGGGCTTACAACAGCCTCATGGGGCTCATGCCCAACACGGTGACCGCAGCCGGTTCGGCGTCGGATGTGCAATCAACGCCCGGGATGGTTGTGTTTGGCGGTGCGGGTGGCCGCAGCAACGAGGGCCGTCTCCAGGTGGACGGCTTGAGTGTGGGCTCGGCGTTCAACGGCGCCGGCGTGTCCTCCTATCTCCCGGATGTCGGGAACGCGGCGGAAATCTCGATGGTCTCGTCGGGAGGCCTCGGCGAAGCCGAGGTCGGCGGCCCCACGATGAACATCGTGCCGAAGGAGGGCGGGAACACGATCGCGGGGCAATTTTATGCCGCGAGTACAACCTCGGGGATGGTCGGCAGCAACTATTCGCAGGAGTTGAAGGATCGCGGACTGTCGATTCCGGGCGAGCTTCAAAGAATCTGGGATCTGAACCTCGGCATGGGCGGGCCAATCATCAAAGACCGCCTCTGGTTCTTCGGCGGCGTGCGCGACGAAGGCAGTGAACGGGGCGTGGCGGGCATGTTCGCGAACCTCAACGACGGAGACCCGACGAAGTGGACCTACGTGGCGGATACGTCCCGGCCAGCGGTTTACGCCGCCTCGTTTCGAATGCTGTCTCTGCGCCTGACCGTGCAGGCGACGCGGCGCAACAAGTTCAGTGTGTTCTGGGACGAGCAGATGCCGTGTGAGGGCGGAGCGGTTCCGGGCTCCGGAAAGGACATCGGTGCGTGCCGGCGGTCCGGCGACGGCGAGTATTTCGCCGGAGGCACGGCGGCCCCCACTCCGAGAGCCAGCGCGACCGCGGCGCCGGAAACCGCCGCGTATCGCTCGTTCGGGAACCGGGTCCGGCAGGCGAAGTGGACGTCGCCGGTGACGAACCGGTTGCTGCTCGAAAGCAACGGAGGAGCCTATTGGAGCCGGTATGGTGGGAAGCTGATGCCGGGCTCGAAGACCGGCGACATGATTCGCGTGGTCGAGCAATGCGCGATTAGCTGCGCCAACAACGGCGGTATACCCGGTCTGACGTACCGATCCCCCAATTGGTCCTCGAACATCAACATGTCGGTCAACTGGAACGCGGCTGCCACGTACGTGCTCGGCGCTCAGAGCCTGAAGGTCGGGTACCAGGGAGCCTTCTTGTACGACGAGCGGCAGAGCAGGACGAATAGTCAGTACCTGCAGTACCGCTTCAACAATGGTGTTCCGGACCAGATGACCCTCACGATCAGCGATTTTCCGGTCAAACAGCGTGTCCGGGCCGACTCCTGGTACGCGCAGGATCAGTGGACGCGCGGCCGCATGACGGTGCAGGGTGCTCTACGGTACGATCACGCATGGAGCTATTTCCCTGAGGCGCAGGTCGGACCGACACGCTTTTTCCCGAATCCGGTGGTCTACCCGTACACCAAGGGCGTGACGGGCTATCACGACCTCACGCCCCGCGCCGGCATCGCATTCGATGTGTTCGGCACCGGGAAGACTGCCGTCAAGGCGAACATGGGCCGGTACCTTGAAGCCGCCCAGAACGGGGGGCTGTTCATCGCGTCGCGACCGAGCGGGCGCCTTCAATTGACGACGACCAGGTCCTGGACTGATGCGAACAAGAACTTCGTGGCGGATTGCAACCTGTTGAGCGGCGCGCAACAAGATCTTCGCTCAACGGGCGGCGATTTCTGCGGCCCGAATACGACGGCCACGTTCGGGCAGGCGGTTTTCGACACGACCCAAGACCCCAATCTGCTATCGGGCTGGGGGATCCGCTCGGGTGATTGGCAGCTGGGCGCCTCGGTCGAGCAGCAGCTGCTTCCCCGGGTTTCGCTGGAGGTCGGCTATCAGCGGCGTTGGCTCGTGAACTTCATCGTGACTGACAGCCTCAATCGCGCCCCCGGAGATCACGCGCAGTTCGGCATCAACGTTCCGGCAGACTCCCGGCTGCCGACTGGCGGCGGTTATGTGCTTCCGGGGCTGTACAACGTGAGTGCCGCCGCGGCCGCGAAGGGCTCCGATAACTTCGTCACGCTGATCAACGGTGGTGACCAAATCCAGGTGGCGAACTCGGTCAATATGAAGCTCGTCGTGCGGGCGAGAAACGGGCTCAGCCTGCAGGGCGGGTTCAACACTGCGAATACACATTCGGATTACTGCGCCGAGCGGGCGGCCGTGCCCGAATGGACGGTCGTGGGGGCACAGAGCCCGACCAATCCGTGGTGCGACACGTCAACCGGATGGATCACGCGCTTCACCGCGCTCGGGTCATACAACCTTCCAAAGGTTGGTGTCCAGATTTCGGGGACCATGAGAAGCGACCAGGGAGGATCCCTGGCGGCGAACTGGGCGGCGCCGAATTCGGCCACCGTCGGGCTCAACCGGGCCTTCGCGGGCACGGGAGGTCAGACGGTGACGGTCAACCTCGTCGAACCGGGCACGCTGTACGGGGATCGAGTGAACCAAATCGACCTCCGCTTTGCCAAGATTGTCAGACTTGGGCGCACGCGTACCAACGTCGGTCTCGACGTCTACAACATCACGAACTCGGCAGCGGTGCTGACCTACAACGAAACGTTCAGCCCGGGACAGCCCGGCTGGTTGACGCCGACCTCGGTGCTGCAGTCGCGTTTCGTCAAATTCAGCGCGCAGATTGATTTTTGATTCTCACAAGGTAGAAGGCAGAAGGTAGAAGGCAGAAGGAAAGTTCGAAGTGTGAACTTCCCTTTTGCCTTTTGCCTTCTTCCTTTGAAGTCGCACTCAAGCTCTTGATCAGCTATCTCGGCTGGGACTTTGCCTTCCCGCCTGCCTGCTCCGTGTAGTGCTGCAAGTCGCGGTTGCCCTCGATGCACGCGAATTCGTATTGCTCGTAGTCGGGCTTCGCAATGCGCCTGAAGGTCTCCGTGACCTTCCATGGACCCGTAAACGCGATCGGGTCGTCGATGGTCGCCTCATACCGGATCGTGTTCGGCGTGGCGAGCGTGAAGCGTTCGACCACATGAATGGCGTCGGAATGGATGTTTCCGGCCGTGTCGAGCCACGTCCTGTCATTCTGGTTCGTCGTGTCCACGACGAGAGTGTTGCCCTCCCAGTGGCCAATCGAGTCCCCTTGAAAGAGCTTGATCGACGCGGGGATATGCGGCCGGCCATCGGTGGCGATGATGCGGAACGCATTCAGGTAATCCCAGGCCATCACGATCTGGGCAGGGTTCTGAATAATCTGAAACCCGAATTGCACGTACATCACGTGAGGCACACCTGACATGAAGCAATGCAATTCCGGCTCGTCGGCCATATGGTTGGCGCGAAGGTCCGCCGCTTTCGCCGCCATCTCGGGCCGGTAAGGAATTTTGGCGTCAGCCGGTTCCACGATGACGCCTTTTGCGGTCTCGATGTTCTGCAGCCCGACAAAGAAGCTGCCCAGCCAGTATCCCGACATGTCCGGCGCCTTCCCTGCCTGAGCGGCCGGACGTTGTTGGGTGGGCTGTCTGGGCTGCGCGGGCTGGGCGGGCTTACCGGTCTGACCGGCAGCGAGCGACTGGTGAAACACGACGACAGCCGCCAGCGCCACGATCGCCGTCCTCTGTTTCATTTGGTCTGCTCCTTGACCGCGTCCTCGGCGTACGCATGACATTCGTATTCGAGCAGCCTGAAGTTCGGCTCCCGGTGGAGATGGAGCGGGATGCTCATCTTCCACGGACGCGTGAACACCTTGGGATCCTCGACGGTCGCTTCGTACGTGATGGTATTGGCGTCCGTGCGTGTATAGCGCTCTACCACGTGAAGCGCCTCGCTGTGAAAATTCCCGGCGCTGTCGAACCACGTCTGATCGTTGAAGTTGGCCACATCGACCACCAGCGTATTCCCCTCCCAGTGCCCAATCGAGTCTCCGTTCCAGAAATCGAGACCCTCCAGGTGAGTCTTTCGATTCAGGTAGATGGTGCGATAGTTATGGACGTACTCATAGAAAATCGACACGAACTGAGGAGACTGAACGATCTGAAGCGGGAAGGGCAAATACGTGAGGCGCGGCACGCCCGGTTTGAAACACTTGGTCAGCGGATCGGCCGTCTCGCGGGTTCGAAAGTTCTCGCGTCTTCTGGCCACGGCCGACGGCTGGTACGGAATCAACCCGTTCGGGGGGTCCACGATCACGCCCAACCCCGCGGGGATGCCCCACGACGCCGCATGAGGCTCGACGTCCCCCGCAGCCGACGAGCCGAGGACCTGCCATATTCCCTGCAGGTCCGGCTGGCCGGCCGGCGTCCGCGGCGGGGCGTACTTTTGGCCTCCGGCCGGGGCCGCGGTCTGGCCGCCGGCGGTGACAGACGTGAACGCCACCAATACGGCCGCGGTTGCCGCCGCTGTCAGGATCGCACCCGGGAACCGCACTCTCATTTGAGCGGGCCTATTCCTTGACAACGGCGGGAGGAGTCATTTGTAGGATTCTCTGTCCCGTGGACACAAGGGTCACCGTCGACGCCCACATGTGCGGCGTACCGTCCTTCGCGGCAAAACCCTGAACCTGGATCTCGTCGCCGATTTTCAGCGTGTCCTTCTTCCAGCCGCTCCTGAACAGCACGTTCGTCGGAGGCGTTTCAGCGCCCCAATTCACCACCTTGCCGTCCGCCATGGTGACGTCGAAATACACCCACGAGTGCGGGTTCACCCACTCCATTCTCGTGACGGTGCCCTTCTGCGTGAGCGGCTTGGTGTTATCAAATTCCGCTGTAAAAGAGTGATGGGCGACCACCGGCGCCGCAGCCAGCAGCAAACCGAAGCCGACAGCTAAAGCCTTCATCGAGATACCTCCAAAATGGGCGTCCTACCCCTGGATTCTACATTCCCGCCTGGGTTCACCGTACTTTTTCAGGTTCCATGCCCGTCTTCTTGATGACCGGAACGGCGGCAGGAGCCGTCAGAAACTTGATCAACTCTTTGGCCGCCCCGGCCTGCTTGGTCGCGACGCTGACGCCCCCCACGCTGATCGCATACTCCTGAACTTCCTTCGGGAACTCCCCGAGGAGTTCGAGCCCCTTCACAGGCAGAATCTCGCTGACTGGGAGCATGCCAATTTCCGCAGCGCCGCTGGCCACAGCCGCGGCAACCGCGTCTCCCGAATCCGTGGGCTTGAGTTTCAGCTTCTCGACGATGCCGAGGCGCGTGGCGAGGGCGATGAAGTACAGGCCGCTGGCGCCCTCCTTCGCATACGAAATTGATTTCGCGGCGAGGACGGTCCGCTTTACCGCCTCGACAGTGCTGATGTCGGGCCTGGCCGCGCCGGCGTGTATCGCGATCGCCATTCCCGAGCGCGCGATTGGCGTCCGCGTACCGGGATCGATTTTGCCCCCCTGCACCAGGGCGTCGAGCTGCTTGACGGTGAGAAAGATCACGTCGAACGGCTCACCCGCCTCGACCTGGCGCTGCATCACGGCGGACACGCCGTACTGGACGACGACCTTATGCCCCGTCGCGCGTTCGAACTGCGGAACGAGTTCCTGCATGACCGGCCTCAACGCAGTAGAGCACAGGACCTTGATTTCGGCGGCCTCCGCGCCACCCGCCTGCGCCAGCGTAAGGGAAAGAGCGAGTAAGAGAGCCTTCACGTTCATCTCCTCCAGACGACATTCGGTGTAGCGCAGGTCTTTAGACCTGCAGCCCGAGTGTTGTTCAGCGTTTCGGCGGCGCAGCGAACGGGCCCACTTCCGGTTTGGCCTGCGTATTGGCCAGCGGACCGAGCTCGGCTGCCACGCCTCGAGCGATCGCGGCCGTCTCGCTGGCGTTCTGGAAGCAGGTGAAGTCCGGCCGGTCCCGCCACGCGAACGGACCGCACAGCCGGTTGCCGGCCTTGATGACGGCGTCATGGACGATGTTGATTGCGCGCTCGTAGTCGGGCGTGCCCTGCTGGTAGCCGGAGAAGTTGCCGAGATCGCCGCTCGCCGCAAAGAGCGCGGTCACACCGGGAACCTTTGCGATCTCGTCGGCGTTCTTCAAGCCTTCGAGCGTTTCGATCATCAAGATCAGCACGATGTTGTCGTTGATCGTGCTGCGATAGCCTCCCGGGACGCCGCCCCACATGTTGGCGTCGAAGGCCTGGCCACCCCCGTTGCTGCGACGGCCGAGCGGCGGGAAGTACGTCCAGTTTCGCGCGGCGATCGCTTCCTCGACCGTGTCGACGGTCGGCACGACCAGTACGAGCGCGCCGGCGTCGAGCGCGTGCTGAATCTCGCGCTCGTCCGTGTAGGCGATGCGCGTGCCGGGAACGGCCTTCGCGTTCGGGCAGGTGCGCCACATGCGCGCAACGGCGTTCCAATCGCGCTGATCGTGCTGCATCTCGGTCCAGATGAAGTCGTAGCCCGCATTGGCCATCGCGCAGTAGGTCGCTGGATCGGTGGAACTGAACAGCGTGCCGCCGGTCACCTTGGCGCCCTGCATCATTTTCAGCTTGACGGGGTTCCAGATCTTCGCCCCCGCCGGCGGGTTGAACGCGGGTCCGTATTTCCAGGTGGCCGGATCGAACGGTCCCTGATTCTGGGCGCCGGGCGGCGCGGTCTGCCGCGCGCCGCTGTCTTTGCCGGCCGGAGCCGCCAGCGGGAACTGGCTGGCGCCTGGATTCGGATTATTCGCGTAAGGATCCGCGGTGGGCGCCTGGGGTGCTGGCGCGTTCTGCGCCTGAACTGCAAGCGCCGCGATTGCCAGCGACATGACCGCCGCGAAAAACAGCTTCGGCACCTAGCACCTCCTGGGCCCTACCGGGGTTTCTCGACTGGATCTCGAATCTCGTTGAGCATCCGGCGCATCCAGATGCTGTTTTCCTGACAGATGTATTCCTGAAGCTCACCCTTTTCATCCCACACGATATCGAAACCAATGGTCCAGGGTTCGGTGTACGTTCCCGGATCGTCTATGGTCCCTTCGTAATGCAGGGTGTAGAGGTCCTTTCGCGTGTACCGTTCGACGACGTGGAGGAGATCCGTGTGTGGATCGCCGGCCATATCGATCCAGCCGCCCTCGTTGTAGCCGACGACGTCGACAACGAGCGTGTCACCTTCCCAATGTCCCACCGAGTGACCGAGCCACGTGGGATTCAGTTCGTCCTTTGACGGGTGCGGCCGACCGTCCATGTAGATGATGCGCCAGATGTGGGTGCCGCCTTCATAGATCATCACGATCCGTTTCTGTTGCGGCAGCTGGATGATTTCCATCGGAAACGGCGTCGTCATCAGCCGCGGTCCTCCCGGTGGCATGCAATAGCCCTGGGGATCCCAATACGACTGGTCCTGCCGACGCTGAAGCGCGAGTTTCTTTGCCCACGGCTGATATGGGATTTCCTTGGGATGGAGGAGCACCTTCGCATAGTCCTGGAATTGCGCGAGATGCCAGTACCCTTTGTTGGGTTCCGTGGGTCCCAGATTCGGGCTGCCATCGGGCAGGCGCGGTGTCGGTGGGTACGGTTTTGCCGGGAGCTTCGGGTTTGGATTGACCTGTGCCTCGGCCCTCGGCGTCAGCAGCGGTGACAACAGGAACAGAACGGCCGCGGTCCAGACGAATCCAACAACGCGATGGGATTTCACGTCTAACCCCTCCTTAAAGAAGCCGCAATCATGGAATTGTAGCTGAACTCGCCGATCGAATGGCACGGTCTAAAGACCGTGCCCTACCGAACGTCGGTAGCGCCGGGGGTTTCAACGCCGGCGATCGCACTCGACGAAGTGTTCTCTATCGCGCGGGTCTAAGCCCTGATCCGTGAGCCCTGATCCGTGAGCCCGTGTTTACGGTGCGGCCCTGAAGTAGTTGAGACTGACCGTCGCGAGCTCCGAGGGTGGGAACCTCGCCTGAAAGCGCTCGTCGGCCTGCAGGCCGGCTTCCCGCGCGCAATCCAGGAACACCGACAACTCGACGAGATACTGATCCGAGAAGCCGTGTGTGGCGTCGTAGGCGACGGCCGGCGTCCGATCGAGATTCGCCGCCGTCAGCGGGGGCGGCAGCGTGTGCAGTTCCAGCACCAGGAGGCCGAACCGGCCGATGTAGGGTGCCCAGCGACGCAGATGCCGGACGAGATTCTCTTCGAGCTCGTCCCGCGGAATTTCTGCCCCCAGGGACGCAAACGCGCCGGTCGTGTGCGGCGTGCGCGAGCCGCTGACGTAGTTCGCGAGCCGAGTGTACGGCCGGTTGTGATCCAGAAACGACCGGATGTGCAGCAGGTCGTGGACGTCGTGGCCCAACGCTTCCAGATCGCTCGCAAGTTGCGCCGGCCGATTGATGTCGCCGTCGATCACGTGGAAGGCCGGAATGCCGGCCGCGTGCAGCGTCTGCCTGGTCGCGCGCCGCGCGACTTTGTTGAAATCCGCGCCGACGACGATCAAAGGATGCTGTTCGAGTACACGCCCGCGCGCGGTCCGCTCCTGCACCGTGGAATACAAATGCGCGAGCAGCGTGCCGTCGCCCGAGCCCATGTCGCAGATGCCGCGCGGCTGCTGGTCGATGGGCCGATTGAAGATGTCGACGACGATTTCATCAAGCTTCTTGAAGTAGGTCGTGTGAGCACCACCGCTGCCCCAGACGTTCATCCCTCGGTTCACCATCGTCTCGAACCCGCTCGGGTCGATGCGCGGAATGCGCGGGTTGCCGAAAAGCAGCGTGGGCAGGACGCCGAACATCGGCAGATACGAGACGGTGACGCCATACGAGCTCGCGAGCTGCGCGGCGTACCGCCCGCAGCCGGTGAGCTGCACGTCTTGTTTGACCTGCACAACCCATCCGGGAATTGTGAGCAGATCGAACAGGCACGCAAGGCTTGCGGCGTTGCCTCCGAGCGCGTGGACGTCGACGGGTCTGTCTTCGAGCCTGCCGAACACGCCGTGCCGAGCGAGAGCGACCATCGCCGGCCCGATGAGCATCCCGTCGAGGTGCCCGCGCACGAGATCGAGAACGCGAGCGGCCACCGGCGCCCCCTGCGGGGCAATCCGCCACCCGTCCTTCGCTCGCTGTACGAGCTCGCGCAGCGACGGAATCAGCGGCTCGTCCGACGCGCCGAACACGTAGTCCTCGAGGATGAGCGCTTTCGGGAGAAAGAACGACGTCAGCTGACCGTACAGCGGCGACGCCAGCGTCAGAACGATGCGTCCTTCCGGGGTCAGCGTGTAGACTGGCCCTCTGTTCTCGGTTGCACCTGGCTGCTCGATCAGCCATCCGCACGACGCGAGCAGCCGAAGCGCCACGCGCAGATAACCGGCATTCGCGCGCGTCCGAGCAAGGATGGCCGAGAACTCGAGTGCGTCGGTCGCGCCGGTGAGCACGTCGAGCGCGCCGCGCTCCCACAGCGCGCCGACAGTCGGGGCGACGGCGAGGCCCGCAAGGTGCCTGAAGATGGCCGCCCGGACACCAGCCTTTTCGGAGTCTGAAATCGACACGACCGCCATGCTTCAGAGTCTGCCCTCGAAGAGATCGCGCCCCGCCACGAGCGCGCGGATCTTGCGGTCGACGACGCTGCGTTGCAGCATCCAGAATCCACAGTCGGGGTGGACGTATTGCAGCCGCCGCTCGCCAATCGTCTTCACGATGTGCTCGATCCGCGACGCGATGAGCTCCGGGCTTTCGACTTCGTTGTCTTTGATATCAATCACGCCGATGCCCAGGCCGATCTTCGGATCGAGATCCGCAAAGACGTCGAGCTCGTCGTAGCCGCGGCGCGCGAACTCGAGAACAAGATGATCGGCGTGCAGCGAGTTGAGGAACGGGATGAGGTCGCGCCAGAAGCCCGTGAGCATCGGCTGCCCGCCGTAGTTGCCGAAACAGATGTGCACCGCTTTCTCGCTGAGAATCCCATCCAGGACGTGGTTGATCGCCTCGGCCGCCCATCGCGTGTCCTGCGGAAACCCGGCAATGCTCGCTTCGTCGAGCTGCACCGTGTCGGCCTCGACGAGCTCGAGCTGTCGCCGCAGCACGGCGGCGATGTCCATCGCCAGATCCGGCAGGTCGGGGTAGTACGTGTTGTTCAGCAGCCTCGCGAGCATGTGCGGGCCGGTGGAGGTGAACTTGAACGGCAGTCGCGTCAGCCCGCGGGCGAACTCACAGTCACGCGGCAGGTTCAGCGTGCCGTCGCCGATCCTGCTGACAACCGTCGCGCCGCTGAGCGCCAGGTACCCGGCGGCCCGGTCGGCGCGGTAGCGCTCGGAGTCGAACGGCGAGACCGTCGTGCGGATGCCGTCCATCTGCGAGACGAAGTAGTCGACCATGCCGTTGGTTTCCGGGTGACTCGGGTCGAACCGCGTCAGTTCGCCGTCCGTGACCAGGTCCAGGCCGGCCAGTTCCTGCGTCTTCAGTACCGCCATCACGGCGTCACGTACGACGAGGCGCGACGGGTTCCCGACCATCCAGGGGAGGACCGGATAGCTGCCCACCACAGTGGTCTTGATGTGTGATGTCATCTCTTCAGCTTCAGGCTTCAGGCTTCAGACTTCGGGCTTCGGACTTCAGGCCTTTCACTTCCCCCGCTTCCCTGTGTACTCAAGGACAAACAGTCCCGTGCCGACGCGGTCCGAGGCATAGGCCAGCCCACGATGGTCGATATCGACGTCGTTGATCTGAATCACCACCGGCTGCCCTTCTGCGATCGGATAGGAGTTCTGATTCGTCTTCGGGATGTAGTACCCAGTTCTTCGATCTTGTACGGATTGCTGAGGTCGACCACCCTGACACCGGCGTTGAAATATGCGAGCCACGCGATCTTGTCCTCGAACCGGTTGATCTTCCCGTTCACTGTTTCCGCCGACTGGTGCGGACCGAAGCGGCCGCCCTTTTCGCAGAAGTTGCCGACAGGCACCTGCCAGACCGAAACGGGGAACGGCTTGGTCTCCGTCGTGATGTCGAGCATGTACGAGGCCGCGCGCACACCGCTCGTGCACGGCTTGATGTCGCCCGCAGCCGCCTCGTCGACGACAAACGCGTAGGTCCGCGGCAGCGCACTCTTGCCGAAGTTCGGCACCTCGTCGTAGACAATCGGCGAGACCGTGTGCGGCCCTCGATGCGGCGGGTTCATGTCGACCTCCCAGAGCAGCTTCGGGTGCGCCCGATCGGAAATATCGAACGAGGCCGCCTGGCCGCCGGCATTGCGGTACCCGACGTAGAGCCGGTTGTTTTCCTCGTCCACGACCGGGTGGTGCGAGTACTGGCCTTCATATCCTGCTTCTCCCTCCTTGAGCCCCGGAATCCACGCGCGGCCGACGAGCTTCGGCTGCCTGGGGTTCCTGAGATCGAAGATCTGGATCACGATGTTCCGGAAACCTGGTTCTCCAGACGCCGCGTAGAAATAACCGGTCTCCTGCGACCACCATCCCTTGTGCGCCCGCAGGATGAACTTGCCGCCACAGCCCGGGCCGCACGAATTGGGCGGCGTGCCGGTAATCTCCGACACCAGCGAGATCTTCGATGGGTCGCTGTCCCTCGACGTGATGTCGAAGATCTGGTACTTCAAATCAGTTCCGGTTTCGCCCTGGGTCAGGGCTTCGGAATTCCGAATCAGGTAGTCGCGGCCAGACGAGTCGAACTTGTAGTCATAGACCACCGACACGCCGCGCGAATTCCTGTTCGTCTCGTTCGGGATATGCCAGACGAGCCTCGGCTTCGCCGGATCGGTGATCTCGAGAATCGACGTGCCGTTCCACTCCATCTTTCCGGTGATGGGATTGAGGAGCGGCTTTCCGTCCGAGAAACTCTCGTGGTGTCCCACGTACACCCAGTTCCCGTTCGCCGCGTCGGACTTCGTCGTCACCACGAGCGCCGTGCGCCCTTGCAGGTCGTTGTAGCCGACCAGCCGTACGTTCTGCGCGGCTTCGGCGAGCGGATCGCCGCCGGCCGAGCGGCAGCCGGTTGCTCGGCGGGCCGCGCCTGGCAGGCCGACAACCCGAGGGCGACGAGCAGGATGATGGTTTTCTGGTTCACGACGACCCCTTTCGCTGCTGGCTACTGGCTTTGGGCTTCGGGCTTTTGGTCTGCCAATGCCCGGAGCCTGAAGTCCGGAGCCTGGAGCCAACTCCGAATCCTGGAGCCTGGAGCCAACTATAGCTCTTGATTTCACCTCTCTGACTCCTTGAACTATGGCTTGCAGAGGCCCATAATCGGCCCTGAGGCGACATGGATATACGACACCGAACGCGAGTGGCACCGCTTCTCCTGGCGCTTGCCGCCGCCACGCTCGTCATCGTCCGCCCGTCGGCCCAGGGAGGCCGGCCGCCCGACATCGCGGGCAATTGGCGGCTCGACAACGCCGAAGACCCCGGGCAGCCACCGCTCGCCGATTACACAGGCATCCCGTTCAATACGGCCGGGCGGCTCCGCGCCGATACGACGCCTGAATCGATCTGGGATACGCCGGAATACCAGTGCCGCCCGCATTCGCTGCCGCATCAATGGCGCGGCGTCGGCGGCGCCCGCATCCTCGCCGAGCAGGATCCGCTCACGCGCGAGGTGCGTGCGTACCATCTTCAATACATGCGATCGCTCGACCGGCCAATCTTCGTCGACGGCCGCCCGCATCCGCCCGGCTATGCGCCCCATTCGTGGACGGGATTTTCCACCGGCGAATGGATGGGCCAGACGCTCAAGGTGACGACCAGCCACGTGAAGGACGGGTATCTCAAGCGCGGCGGTCCCCAGACGAGCGACGTGTATACCTTCACGGAGTACATCACCCGGCACGACGACATCCTGACCGTCGTCCAGGTCGTGGACGATCCGATCTATCTCGACGAGCCGTACGTGCTGTCGATCACGTCGACGTACGACCCGATGGCAGGGCCGAACATGGAAACGTGCAGCGGCTCATCGACCGGACAGAACGGCGGCGGCGATCGCCATTGGGTGCCGCATTTTCTTCCCGGTCAGAACAGCGCGATCGGCGAGTGGCTCCGCGAGGACAACTGGATCCCGCTCGAGCCGACGCGGGGCGGCGTCAAGACGCTGTATCCGGAATACCGCTCGGCGATGAGCGGCTTGAAGGTGGACGCGGCGAGGGTTGACGCGCTGACGGTTCCGTCCGCGCGCTCGGCGAACGACGTCGCGAAGCGGATTGCGGATCAGAGTCCAAAAGACGGCCAGGTGCACGTGCTGCCCGTGCAGGGGAACATCTACATGCTCGTGGCCGACGGCACGAACGTCACGGCATCGATCGGCCACGACGGCATCGCCGTGGTGAATACGGGCACGCCGCAGATGTCCGACAAAATCCTCGCGGCGCTCGATCAACTCGCGGAGACAGTCGCCGCG
Organism: uncultured Acidobacteriota bacterium; assembly: GCA_963789965.1. Taxonomy (GTDB): domain Bacteria; phylum Acidobacteriota; class Vicinamibacteria; order Vicinamibacterales; family CAVVIG01; genus DATLLJ01. The sequence goes on along the minus strand of CAWBMO010000003.1, from coordinate 811,834 downwards.
CGGACGGCGCCGAACACGTGTTTCGGCGCGTATTGTCCCGGCACGTGGGGCTGGTCGAGTCCGTATTTCAACACCGTGATCGCGTCGCCGCCTCCGGCCAAGACGATGCGCTACGTGATCAATACGAGTGCCGCGCCGGAGCATGTCGGCGGCAACTTGAAGCTTGCCGCCTCGGGCAAAGTGATTCGATCGGGCGGCTCCGGGTTCGGCGGGGCCATTACCGCGCCGGGGCGGAGAGCGACAATCGTCTCGCACGTCAACGTGCTCGACCGGCTGGACAGGTCCACTCCGCCGGTGCCCGAAGACGCGTTGCCGAGCGACACGTATCTCGACGACTTCTACAAACTGTCGGAATACGTGAACGGCGAGGCCGTCATCCTGTATAGCGCGCCCGCTGCGAACACAGACGGCGACAGCCTCGTGTTCTTCCGGCACTCGGAAGTGATCGCCGCGGGCAACATCTTCTCGACCATCAGCTACCCGATGATTGAGATCGACAAGGGCGGCAGTATTCAGGGCGTGATCGACGGCTTGAATCACATCCTCGACCTCGCGGTGGCGGAATATCGATCGCAGGGCGGCACATGGGTCATTCCGGGCCGCGGGCGCCTTTCGGATACCGCGGACGTCGCCTCGTACCGCAACATGCTGACGATAATCCGCGATCGCGTCCGCGACCTGATGAAGAAAGGGATGACGCTCGAGCAGGTCAAGGCCGCGCGCCCGACCATGGACTTCGACGCCAGGTACAGTTCCGCGGCAGCAGGGACGTGGACGACCGATAAGTTTGTCGAGGCGGTTTACAAGAGCCTTCAGGAGAAAAAATAATGCGCAGCGCACTATTACGCCTTCTCACCTTCGCCCTCGCCGCGGCATGGGCCGCCGGTATCACGGCGTACGCTCACCACTCGTTTGGCGCGACGTACGATACCAACAAGCAGCTCAAGCTCTCGGGGAAATTGACCCAGTTCGTCTACCGGAATCCACACTCGTTCGTCAACATCGACGTCACCGACGAGAGCGGCAAGCCGCAACGGTGGTCTCTCGAGTGGGGCGGCACCGCGCAGCTGGCGAATGCCGGGGTGAAGCGCGATTCGCTCAAAGTCGGCGACGACGTCCGGATCGTCGCGAACCCCTCGCGCGTGCCCGGCGAGCTCCGCGCCCTGATGGTCAACCTGACGCGGCCGTCGGACGGGTTCTCGTGGGGCAGACGTCCCGGCGAACAAGTCGAGTAACGCTGATGAAGCGATCTGTCGTGGAGAAACAGTACGTGGGATCCGCCTTCAGGCCGATTTGTGTCCTGACAGCCGTGTGCGTGCTCGCCTGGGCCATGCCCATCCACGCGCAGCGCGGCGCCGGCGCCGGCGCCGGCCGCGGCGCACCCCCGACCCCGAGGGGAGCAGCGCCGATCGATCTGACCGGCTACTGGGTATCGGTCGTCACCGAAGACTGGAAGTATCGGATGGTCACGCCCAACCCCGGCGAGCTGGGCGCGCTGCCGCTCAATCCTGAAGGGCAGCGGATTGCCAAGACCTGGGATCCTGCAAAGGACGAGGCCGCGGGCGAACAATGCCGCGCGTACGGCGCTCCGGCGATCATGCGCATCCCCGGGCGTCTGCACGTGACGTGGCAGGACGACAGCACGCTCAAGATCGAAACCGACGCAGGCACTCAGACGCGGTTGCTTCGCTTCGCCGGAGCGGCCCCGCCGGGAGAGCCGTCCTGGCAGGGGAACTCCACTGCACAATGGAACACGGCGGGCCGCAGCGCAAAAGTCGTGACCAACAACATACGTCCTGGATACGTGCGCAAGAACGGCGCGCCGTACAGCAACAGAACTGTCGTGACCGAATACTTCGACCTCAACGCGTTGCCGAATGGAGATCAGTGGCTGACGATTACCACGAAGGTCGAGGATCCGGTCTACTTCACGCGACCCCTCATGACGAGTTCTGACTTCAAGAAACTGCCGACCGCCGCCGGGTGGAACCCAACGCCCTGCTCGGCAAAATAGGTGTCCTCTCGGCGATCTTTTCAGTTGAGATGGCCATGAGCGAACCCCTCGACTCTGTGTACGATCATTTGCCTCCTCACATCCGAAAAGTCGCGATCAAAATTGCGCAGCAAATCGCGCTGACTGCTGAGCCGGTCAAGACCAGTCTCGAAGCAACCTTTACCGAATTTCTTGGTCAGATTCTCCTGCACGTCAAAGAGTGGAAATAGCGTCACAATGGAAACCATGACGACGCCGAAGAAGCAGGTGGACAAGGTGCCGGCGTTGGCACCGACTACAGAAGAGATCGCGCAGCGTGCGTACGAGATCTTCCGCGCCCGTGGTGGAGAGCCAGGCCACGACCTCGACGACTGGCTCGAGGCGGAATCAGAGCTGCTGCGCGAGCACGCCGCGCGGCGCCCGAACCGCGACAACTAATCGTTACTGCTCAGGCCCCATGACCTTCAGGAAATCCGACCAGGGCACCGGCTTCCCATGGATCGGCACGATGCGGGACACGTCCAGTTTCAGCTGCCGTACCTCGTTGTAAAGAGCCCGGTTCGACGGCGTGGGTGCGCTCGGCAGCGGCTCGTGTGAGTCGAGAAGGTCCGCTTCAATCACCAGCTTCTCCGTAGGCAGATACGCCATCAACATGCCTTCGGCGTGCGCGAGCGGTTGGACGTAGTGAATGTTCATGTTTCGCGCCCCGTCGCTCAGCACGTAGTTTTCCGCGACCTGTTCGTAGTAGTAGCCCTCGGCAAGTTCTGTCGGCGGCCAGAGCGACACCATGTCGGGCTGCAGCGTCCGTGGCGCATAGTTCAAGACATCGCGCGTGTAGAAGTCGACATTCTTCCTGTGCGTGATGATGGTCGCGCCGATGTGCATGTAGGCGCGGAGACCGCCGATGTGGTCGTGGTGCTGATGCGTGTTCACCAGGAACCGGATCGGCTTGTTGGGAATGAGCCTCACGATCGCCTCGATTACCGCCAGGCTCCGTTGCTCGTCAAGAGGCGCTTCCACGACGGCCACGAAATCCCTGAACTCGACGGCCACACTGTTGTGCGAAGCGCCTCCCAGCAGGTACACCCCGGGCGCCAGCGTGTCCGTCTCCACGCGGACCGGAAAGGTTGCCTGCCGCACTGAATCGGGAACGGTGACCGGGTCGGTGCAGGCATTCGGCTTGATATTCGAGAACGTACCGCCAAAGCCGTTGTGGCCGCTGTTGATACTCTGGGCCTGGTAGTTGTCATCCCACCCGTGATGACTGTGCCAGAGGGTGGGAAATTTCACGCCGCCACCGACATCCACGTAGCTGGCATTCGTGAACTCGTGTTCGTAGTTCATGTCGCCAAGCACCGGGTCGGGCACCCACGTATGGATCCGCTGAAGCATGTTTTCCTTGTTGATCGTGGCGTCCACTCTGTACTTCCCCAATAGCGTGATCGACACAACCGTCACCTTTTCCGGTATTGTGGTCGGACCGTCGCGCCCCATTTCACCGAGCTCCCACCGCCACGTCGCCTTCGGGTTCGCGCCTGGCAGCATGGCCGCTTTCAGAAAGCCGTGCGGATTCAGCCACAACTCCAGCTGCGCGCGCTCCGCCTCGAGCGGCGGCAGCGGAACCGGATTGGTTCCGGATCCGTCCATCCGCCATGCCAGGATGCCGTTGGCCATGAATATCTGGTGGGGGGTCCGTTGGGTAGGCGTTCCATCGACCCAACCCAAACCGTACTTCCAGGACGCGGGGTTGAGGCCCGGCTTGCGATCGAACTCTTCCTTGATCGTCCTGGCCTCCCAGTTCATCGTGCGCGTGTAGTTTGCCAACGGCTCGCCGCGCGGCCAGTCCACGTTCTTGTCGTTCAGGCGCTGCTGGCCCACCATCCCCGCATAACCGGTCCCCGCGATGGTGACGCATCGCAGGTTATCAGCGCCGATGGCTTTGCGCGCCGCCGCCAGGACAGGCTGCGGATCCACAAACCCGGGCTGCTGCTGTGCCGCGAGCGAGCCGCCAATGCACGCCAGCGCCCCAAGAACAAACACACTCCATCGTCTGTTGACCATCGCCAGCTCCTGATGGCTGGATGATAACGCGTGCGCCTGGGACCCACACATAGGGACAGCAGACCCGTCGTGGCAGTGCTCGCGGGAGGTCTTCAGCCGCTACGGAGTGTACCGCCTTATAATTCGCGCGATGCCCTCCGGAAAACAAAGGAGTAACAATCTCATGCGAAACAGAGTGTCGAATGCACTGATAGCGGTGGCGATGGCGACGGCGCTTGGTGCGGCGCTGGCGGCGCAGGGCGGACCGCCCGGACGCGGCCAGGGCGCTGGCGGCGGTCGCGGCGGATTCAACCTCCCTCCGCTGTTGATGGAGACCGACGCCTTCCCTGATGGCGGCATCGTGCCGCCGAAGTACGTTTCCGCAGGCGGGGGCGCCAGCGTGCTGCCTGGATTCAAGATCTCGAACGCGCCGGCCGGCACGGTGGCCTACGCCGTGATCTTCCACGACCTCGACGTCGCGCTGCAGGGCGGTACGGGCGACGTGCTGCACTGGATCGCGTGGAACATCCCGGCGTCGGCGAACGGCTGGCCCGAAGGGAGCCTCCCGGCCGGGTCGGTGCAGGGCAACAACATCCGCGGTCAGGCGAACTACATGGGCCCCGGCGCGCCGGCGGGTCCGCGCTACCACCACTACGTCTTCGAGCTCTACGCGCTCAACGCCAACCTGGACTTGCCGGCGACGGCGAGCCGCGATGATCTGCTGAAGGCCATGGCGGGAAAAACCACGGCAAAGGCCGCGTACGTCGGCCGCTTCCGAAGCGCGGCGACACCGGCGCAGTAACGGAACGAGAAGCGAGGGCCGTGGGCTCGCAAACTTGCCGATGCAGGAGGGGCCGGTCTTCAGACCGGCCCCTCGGCGTTGTAACCGGTGTTCGATCTCAGCCCGAAGGATTCCCAATGCGTATACGACTCTCGGTGTTGGCGGCATCCGTTGTAGCGGCTGTCACTGGGGCACACAGCGTGCCGCTCGCTCAGGAATCACGCGTGCACCTCAATCCGGTTATCGCGAAGCTGGCTGCCGGTAAGACGGTCTACGGCCTGATCAACTCTGGCGATCTGTCGCTCGCCAACGCGCGCGAGACCGCGCGCGCACCGGTGGACTTCGTCTACGCCGATATGGAGCACAACCCGCTGGATTTTCCCGGGCTCAGCCTCTTCCTGCTCGGCATGACGGACAAGGCCGCGATCCTCAGCAAAGGCAACCTCCAGCCGAACGTTGCGCTCTTCGCGAGGTTTCCACCCGAGGCCGACCAGTCGCAATGGGTCGTGAAGCAGGCGCTAGACATTGGGCTGATGGGTGTAATCTTCAACGGCGTTGATTCACACGATCAGGCGTTGATCGCGGTTCGAAGCATGCGTTACCCGCCGCTGAGGGACTCGCCTCGGAAAGAGCCAGCCGGCATCCGAGGATACGGAACCGCCGGGGCGACATGGGCCTGGGGACTGAGCGCCGCCGATTACGAGCGTCACGCCGACGTGTGGCCGCTCAATCCGGATGGCGACCTGCTCGCCGTCGTCATGATCGAATCGGTCGAGGGCCTGAAGAACCTCGACGCGATCGCTTCGGTCCCCGGTGTGGGAGCGCTCTTCCTCGGGGCGGGATCCGATTTGTCACGGTCGATCGGTGTTCCCACGACCTCACCCGAGCTCGAGGCAGCTTTCCAGCAGGTGCTGAGGGGATGCAAGGCGCACAAGGTCGCCTGCGCGATCACCGCCGGTTCGGGAGACGATGTGGCGAGACGCGTGAAGGAAGGATGGAACATCATTCGCTCAACGGTGCCAGCGATAGTTCAGGGCCGGACGCTTCTCGGCCAGCAGTAAACCGCCCCTCTCGGAGTCCATCGCGTGGAGTTTAGGAGGATCAATCATGCGCCTGATTCCACTCATCGCGGCGGCGTTAAGCCTGCTTAGTTCAGGACCCGGTTTCGCGCAAGACTGGGTCGAGTATCAAAATCGCGCGGACTTCTTCAGCGTCAACTTCCCTGGCGAACCGAAGGTGCGAGACATCAGCTATCGCACCGAATATTCCATCACCTTACCGGGGCGCGTGTACAACTACGAGAATGGGCCGAACCGCTACTCCGTCACCGTCGTCGACTACACGAACCTCGAAAGGTTGGAAGCAGAGCGAGTCAAGAGCTGCCAGGCTGCCGGCGGGGATGGGGACAGTTGCAACGACCACTCGCTCGCTGACATGCGGGGAGCGATCGTCTATGCCACGTGGAATTTCCTTCAAAGAGACGCCAAGGTCACGCATCTCTCTTACTCGAACGTGGACCGGGTTGAAGGACACGAGCTGCAACTGACCAATGCCGATCGATCCCGTACCTTCGTGTCGATCCACATGCACGAAAACCGTCTGTATATCCTGGAGGGAACCGTGCCTGCGGGTTCGCCGGCGCCGGCGCTGTTTCAGAATTCCCTGGGATTCCTCGACAAGGATGGGAAGGGAATTCGTTATGACACACCCTACTCCAACGGATTTCCGCCACCTCGCCGCGTCAGATGATTGGAGGTTGAGCATGCCGTTCAAACCTTTGAGCCTCGTGGCCCTCTCTGCAGTGATCCTGGCCGTGCCGGCCTGGGCGCACCATTCCCACGGTGCGTACGATACAAACCAGTGGACGCCTTTCGAGGGTACGGTCAAGGAAGTGCACTTGATCAACCCGCATTCCTGGATCTACCTCGAAGTCAAGGATGGCAAAAGTCAGCCGACGGTGTGGGCTCTCGAAGCCACCAATCCCGGCGGGCTCGTCAGGAAGGGAATCAAGCGCGAAGACGTCAAAGTCGGCGACCTCATCAAAGTGCGGTGCCATCTGCTCAGGGACGGCTCCAACGGTTGTCTGCTCGGGTTTGTGACACCGATGCATGGCGACCCGGCTCGAGGCCACGGAGTCGAGAAAGAGTGGGACTAGCTACGTCGCGAGCCCGAAGTCGAGCACCGTCACGGAAGCACGTCCTCGATTGGGATGGGTCGGCCTGAAGGCCGACCCCTACCGGTTTCCTGTGGGGCACCGAAGGCCGACCTACCGGTTTCCTGTAGGGCACTGAAGGCCGACCTACCGGTTTCCTGTAGGGCACCGAAGGCCGACCCCTACCGGTTTCCTGTAGGGCACGGTCTTCAGACCGTGCCACACGTTAAGCCAGTCGTGTCTCCTTCCCCGTGACAGTCGGCGCTTGTGTTTCGCCAAACCGGCGCGTGTTACAGCAGCGACAAGTAGTCGGGCTGGAGCCGGCCGGTGCTGTCGCCGATCTTGTCGAGGCGCACGCCGGCCTTGTCGAGGATGGTGAGGAGCAGGTTGGACATGGGGGTGTCCAACGGATACTTCAGGTGCTGGCCTGTCTTGAACGCGCCACCGAGCTTTCCGGCAAGCACGCAAGGCAAATCCGAGTGCCGGTGCAGATTGCCGTCGCCCATTCCACCGCCGTACATGACCAGGCTGTTGTCGAGCAGCGAGCCGTCGCCGTCGCGCGTGGCCTTGAGCTTCTCGAGAAAATAGGTGAACAACTGGACGTGATAGGTGTCGATCCGTGCCTTCTTCGAGATCAGGTCGGGATCGTTCCGGTGATGTGACACGGCGTGATGCCCGTCGGTCACCCCAATGTTGGGGAACGTCCGCGAGCTGAGCTCGCGGGCAAAGACCATCGAGAAGACGCGGGTGATGTCGGCGTGCCAGGCCAGGGCCACGAGGTCCAGCATCAGCTTCGTGTGTTCGTCGAACGAATCCGGGACGTCCATGGGGCGGGCAGGCAGCTCGATCGCTTGCGCTCCCTTGGACTCCGCGTTCTGGATGCGCTGCTCAATTTCGCGGACCGAGTCCAGGTACTCGGTCAGCTTGGTGCGGTCGCCGCGGCCAAGAGTGCTGGCGAGGAAAGTCACTTCCTCCGCGACCGAATCAAGAATGCTTCCGGTGTCCTTCACGCGAGACATCCGCTCACTCGCGCTTCCGCCGTCGCCGAAGAGCCGTTCGAAGACGATGCGTGGGTTGGTTTCGGTGGGGTTCGGCGTGGTCGCGTTGCGCCAGGATACGGTGTTGACGTAGAAACAGTCGCCGGAGTCGCAGCCGGCCTGGGTCGGAAAATCGACGGAGAGCTCGAGCGAGGCCACCTGCGTGCCTTTGCCGATTTCGCGCACGGCGATCTGATCGGCCGTCGTCGCGAGCCGGACTTCGACGCCGGGTCTGGTTCGATCGTACGCGTGAACGCCGGTGAGCCATACCGCGGAGGAGCGCGGGTGATCGCCGGTTCCATCGCCAAATGTGTCAGCCTGGAGATGGGAGAGGCCGCTGAGGATGTTCACGTGGTTCCGCACCGGGGCCATGGGCTTCAGAATCGCGGGCAGGTCGAAGGTGGCGCCCGTCGCGGCCGGAATCCACTGATTCTGTATCACACCATTCGAGACGTAGATGAAGCCCAGACGAGGCGTGGGTTTGCCCGCAGCCGAGAGCGCAGGAATCATGGCATCGAGCAGCGGCAGCGCCATCGTGGCGCCGGCGCCTCGCAGGAAGGTTCGCCGGGGCAGTGCCTTCTTCGTGATGAACATGATTCTTGCCCTTGCTATTGAGCTGTTCTCATCTGGAACGGCGCACTCTTCACAATGCCCGATACCAACGCCGAAAACGTGTACTGATTTCGGGCCGAGTCTCGAACAATCCGACGCACCGCCGGCACATCATAGTATTGCAGGTTCCGGCCCAGGGCGTACATCAATAGCTTCTCCGTGACCGCCGAAGCGAACAGGTCCGGCTTCGCCAGCAGCGCCTGCTTCAGACCGGCCAACCCATCGATCCTGGTGCCGTTCGACAGCACGCTCGACGTGTCAATGGGGGCGCCGGCATCACTGTCACGCCACTTCCCCACCGCATCGAAATTCTCCATCGCAAACCCGATCGGATCCATCTGCGCATGGCAGCTCGCGCACACCGGATTTGCCCGGTGCTTGACCATCGCCTCTCTCATCGTCAGCGTCTTCCCCGGCTCCTCACTCTCCGTCTTCAACGCCGGCACATTCGGCGGCGGCGGTGGCGGCGGCGAGGCCAGGAGATTCTCCAGGACCCACTTGCCCCGCACGACCGGCGACGTCCTCGCCGCATATGACGTCACCGTCAAGATACTTCCCTGCCCCAGCAGCCCGCCCCGCAGGCTACCTTGGGGCAACGTGACGCGCCTGAAATAGCTCCCCTGCACGTTCGGAATCTGGTAATGCCGCGCCAGCCGCTCGTTCAGAAACGTGTAGTTCGCTGTGACCAGCTCGAGCACGCTGCGGTTCTCGCGCAGGATACTGTTCAGAAAGAGCTCGGTCTCGCGATGAAACGCGTCGCGCAGGGTTTCGTCCCACTCGGGAAACAGTATTTCATCCGGCCGCTTCGCTTCGATATCGCGAAGGAAGAGCCACTGCGCCGCGAAATTCGTGACCATCGATTCGGAGCGCGGGTCGGACAGCATTCGCCGGACCTGTTGTTCGAGCACCGCAGGCTGCTTCAACTTCCCGCCCGTGGCCACCGCCAACAGCTCGTCATCCGGAATGCTGCTCCACAGGAAGAATGACAAACGCGACGCCAGCTCCAGGTCGCTGACGCGATACGCGGTCCCGGGCGCCACATTCGCCGGGTCCCGCTCGATGCGGTAGAGGAACTGCGGGCTCACCAGCAACCGTTCGAGCGCTTTCTGTATCCCTCGATCGAATCCGCCTTCCGTCCTGCCCGCCGCGTAGAACGGCAGCAGACGCTCGACCTCGGCATCGGTCCCCGGCCGCCGATACGCGCGCCGCACCAGCGTCGACAGGATCTGTTTCGCGCAGCCAGCCTCAGCGTTAGCATTCGCCGGCCTGCAGACAAAAATGCGACGGCGACTGGGCGAGTCGCCAGGGCCGGCAACAGTAAGAGGACCGCTGATGATGGCGCTCACCAGCGCGGGTTTCGTGCCCCTGGCGCGCATCCTGGGTTTGAGGGTCTCTTCGTTACGCGCCTGGTTCTGCTCGACGAACGTAATTCCGATGAGCCTCACGCCCGCCTTCACGTGAATCCGGAATTCCAGGTCGTCAGGCGCTGCGTCTGCTGGGCCCGTGGCCCCGGGCGCGGGAGCCGCTCCGGGCGCGCCGCGCGGCGCGACGCCGCCAATCGTGGTCACGTGCAGACGCTCGCCGTCCAGAGTGATCTCGAGCTGATGAACCTCGCGGCCCACGCCTGCCAGCTCGAGTTTGATGTCGTAATCGCCGTCTACCGGGAAGGTGCTGCGGACGGCGATCCCGCCCCGCGTTCCGAACGGAAGTTCGTCGACCCGCGCGTCTTGCCACTGTTCAGGAGACAGCCGGTGGATATTGACCATCGGCGGCATCCCGGGATCGCCGACCGCGAGGCGACTGATTTTTCGCGCGGCGTCCAGGTAGCGCTCCATTGTCGTTGGCGAGACAAAGAGCAGATCGGCGATGTTGTCGAAACCGCTGGAGATGTTGTCCTGCGGCAGCAACGTGGAGAAGTCCATCTCCTGGGGAAGCGCATCGAGCCCGAGCAGATCGCGAACGGCGTTCTGATACTCGGTGCGGCTCAGCCGATGAAGGAGCGGTAATTTGCCGGGATTCGGCTTCGCGGCAGCGGCACGATCGAGCTCGGTTTCGAGGAACGTCGCGACGGACTCGTACGTCGCCTGATCCGGCCGCGGCGCGTTCACGGGCGGCATCGCCGAGGCTCGCAGCTTCCGGACAACCTTCTCCCAAAGCTCGGGAGTCGCGGCAACGTTGCTCACATCCGCGGGATTGATCACCAGTCCCCCGGCCTTCACCGTGCCGTTGTGACACGTCACGCAGTATCGAGCAAAGACCGCCTCCGGCGTTTGCTGCTGGGCAGACGCGGGCGCCACGAGAGTCGCGAGCAAAATCGGCAGAACGGATTTCCTGCGCATTTTGTGCCTTCTTGTGGCCAGTTCCTCTTTTACAGGGACGTGTTCATCATACTCATACTTCAGTTTGCTGGAATATACTGTCGCCATGAAGACTCTCCTTCCGATTGGCTTGCTGTTGCTTGCCCTGAGCAGAGTCGAAGGGGCCGCCGATCTCCGCCTGATTGATGCGGTCAAGAACAACGACGTCGCGACCGTCCGCTCCTTGATTGCTCAACACGTGGACGTCAACGCCGTGGAAAGCGATGGCTCCACCGCCCTTCACTGGGCCGCTCAGCGCGACAATTCCGAGATCGCGAGCCTTCTTCTCTCTGCCGGCGCGAACGCCAAGGCCGCCAACCGCTACAACGTGACGCCGCTGTTCCTCGCAGCCACCAATGGCAACGCGGCCATCATCGAGCGGCTGCTCAAAGCCGGCGCCGACCCGAACAGCACTTCGGAAGAAGGCGAGACGGCGCTCATGACCGCCGCGCTCACCGGAAAAACAGACGCCCTCAGGGTGCTCCTCACCGCCGGTGCGAACGTGAGCACGGCGGAACCCCTCAAAGGCCAGACTGCCCTGATGTGGGCCGCCTCCGAAGGCAACACCTCCGCCGCGGATCTCCTCGTCGAGGTCGGCGCCGATCTGAAAGCGAAATCGAAATCCGGCTTCACGCCGTTGCTTTTCGCCGTCCGGAACGGCCACATCGACACGGTGAAGGTTCTTCTCGACCGTGGCGCCAACGTGAACGACGTCGCAACCGACGGCACCAGCGCCTTGAACATGGCCGTCGTGAACGCCTATTTCGAGCTGGCCGCCGTCCTCCTGGACCATGGCGCGAACCCGAACGCCTCCGATCCTCGGGGCTCGGGGCTCCACACCCTGGCTTTCCTCCGCAAGCCCGGCGCCGATGGCGCCGCCGGCGTGGGCAATACTCCGAAGGGAACGCCGCCGCCAACCGGCAACATCAGCGCCATCCAACTCGCAACGAAGCTCCTCGAACGCGGAGCCAATCCGAATGTCCGCATCAAGTGGGAGGAACGCCCATTCGGAAAGGAAGGCGGCACGATGCGGAATCCGCCGCTGATTCAACTCGGGCGCCATTACCTCACCTACAACGGCGCGACACCTTTCTACATTGCCGCTCATAACGGTGATGTCGAGTACATGCGTCTTCTGGCACAGCACGGCGCTGACGCCAACATCACGAATGCGCTGAACATCACGCCGCTGATCGTCGCCTCCGGCCTCGACTATTGGGAAGGCGAGACACCCGGCCCCTTCACCGGCGTGTCGGAGGCGGAACGAATCGAAGCGGTCAAACTGACCATCGAGCTGGGGAACGACGTCAACTACCACGCCGACTTCGGCGACTACACGATGGAAGGCGATCCCCAGTACATGCTCCTCTACTACCCACTGAACCAGGACGAGCTCTCCAAGACGGTGCAAGCCGATCCCCGCTGGAGCGGCAGCACCGCCCTGCACGCTTCTGTGGTCTCCGGACAACCGGGAATCACGAAGTTCCTCTTGGAAAAAGGCGCCCGCGTGGATGCAAAAACCAAACTCGGCTGGACTGCGCTCATGATGGCCGAGGGCATCTTTTACGCGAACGCGAAGAAGGATTATCCAGCCGCCGCGGCGATCCTGCGCGCAGCGTCCGAGAGCAAATAGAAGACTCTCGGCTTCTGGCTCAGGGCTTCCGGCTCCGGGCTCCAGGCTCGTGCCGGCGCAGGTCCACGTGTGGAATGAATTTGTCCGCTGCTGCGCACCGCTCGTATCGGCCGGCTGCGGCCGTCGACCAGCCACCCCAGCGCGGCTGCCGCGCCGGGGGCCCCGGTCGCACGCCGGGAAGTTGTCCTCCGCTCATGCTCTCTCGCCACCGCGGCGACCACGGATGTTTCGATCGCCGGTCACGGCCGGTAGGTACCGTCCTGGCTGGCTCGCGAGGCACGGATCACCCGGAGCAAGGTCGCCGCGGGAATCGCTCCGGCCAACTTCCGGACACAGGGTGCGTCGGCGTGCTTCACGGCCGCTGCCGGCCGATACGACCGGTGCGTCCTATTCCGAGCACGCGCGTATAATCCAGCGATCCTCAAGACTGTGACCTGGCGGCCGGCACTCGCCTCGGCGCCTACAACATCCCTCGCGCCGGTCAAGTAGCGACACTCAGATTCTTCGTACCCCGTCGGTCACGACACTCGCAGAATCTGCAACATTCAGCGCGCAGTCCGCACCATATTCGTGTGTTCCGCTCCGGCCTCGTGCGTGCAGACGATGTTAGAATGCCGAACGATTCAAACGACATGACCGACGTCGATCGACCAGTCACTCATCGGGAGTTACAAACGGCGCTACAGGAGCTCCGAGTGGACCTGAGTGCGGAGCTGCGCTCGGAGCTCGCCAGCAAGGCGGAGCTTCAGGCTGTGAGGGACGAATTGAGGACGCATTTCGATGTCGTCGCCGAGAGCCTGCGCGGCGACATCCGAAACATGTTCGACTGGATGAAGGCCAACATCAACGGCCTCGTGCTGCGTGTCGACGCGCTCGAAGCTGGTCACGAGAGGACATCATGAGGCGACCTCTTCGGCACGCGTCTTACGGCCTCGCAATCGCTGCCCTGCTTTGTGCCATTCCGCTCATCGCTCAGTCCGGAGCCAAGAACGGAGAGTGGCGATCCTACGGCGGCGAGGAAGCCAGCACGCGCTACTCGCCGCTCGAGCAGATCAACCGCAACAATGTGAAAGACCTGAAGATCGCGTGGACCTGGAAGTCCGACAACTTCGGCAGCGCGGAATTCAAGAACGAGTCGACGCCGCTCATGGTGAACGGTGTGCTCTATTTCACTGCCGGCGACCGGCGTGCGGTGGTCGCCATCGATGCCGGTAATGGCGAGACGCTGTGGGTCTGGAGAATGGACGAGGGCGAACGCCACGAACGGGCGCCGCGACGGAACTCCGGCCGCGGCGTGTCGTATTGGGCGGATGGTCAGGACGGACGCATCGTTGTCATCACTCCCGGCTTCCGCATCGTCGCGCTGAATGCCAAGACGGGCGTGCCGGTCCAGGGCTTCGGCCAGAACGGCGCCGTCGATCTCTTTGAAGAATACGAGTTCCGTGAGGGGCTCACTGGACGAATTGGAAATACCTCGCCGGCGGTGATTGCGCGGAACACGATTATCGTAGGCCCTGCTCTGCTCGTCGGCGTGCGTACGAACAAAGACAATGTGAAGGCCGACATCATGGCCTTTGATGTTCGCACGGGCAGGAGAAAGTGGGCGTTTCATACGATCCCGCGAAAGGGAGAGCCGGGCTATGAGACGTGGCTGAACGGCTCGGCCGAGTACACGGGCAATGCGGGAATGTGGGGACCGTACTCCGTCGATCCGACGTTGGGGTATGTCTATCTGCCGATTGAAGCCCCCACGAACGATATTTACGGCGGGGATCGCCCCGGGGCCAATCTCTTTGCCGACACGTTGGTGTGCATCGAGATCGAAACAGGCAAGGTCGTCTGGTATCGGCAGCTCATCCACCACGATATCTGGGACTACGACATGCCCGCGCATCCGATCCTCGTGGATATCAACGTCAACGGACGGCCCATCAAGGCGGTCGCGCAGCTGACGAAACAGGCGTTCGCGTACGTGTTCGATCGCGTCACCGGCCAGCCGGTCTGGCCGATTGAGGAACGTCCCGTTCCTTCGTCGGATGTTCCAGGAGAGCAGGCGTCCGCGACACAGCCTTTTCCAACGAAGCCTCCGGCATTCGATCGCCAGGGAGTCAGTCAGGACGACCTGATTGATTTCACGCCGGAACTGCGGGCAAAAGCGATCGAAGCGATCAAGCCATTCCGGATTGGCCCAATCTACACACCGGGCTCGCTCGGTCAGGCGCCGGGCGGAACACGAGGCACGATGATCCTTCCAGGCTTTGGAGGGGGCGCCAACTGGGAATCGGGCGCCGCCGATCCCGAAACGGGGTTCGTTTACGTCGGCTCCGCGACCAATCCGGCCGTCATCGCCTTGGCGCGGCCGCAGCCCAACACGCAGACATCGGGCTACATCAGCGGCGGCGGTCTCGGCGTTCCCAGAATCGACGGCCTGCCATTGTTGAAGCCGCCCTACGGTCGCATTACCGCGTACGACATGAACAAGGGCGAAATCGCGTGGCAGATCCCAAATGGCGACACGCCGCCCGCCATCAGGAACAATCCAGCCCTTCAGGGCTTGAATATTCCAAGAACGGGCAGCCCATCGCACGCCGGGATTCTCTTGACCAAGACGTTGCTGTTCGCCGGAGAAGGATGGGGCGGCCAGCCGATGTTTCGTGCGTACGACAAGGCGACGGGACAGATCATCTGGGAGACGACGATTCCCGCAGGCACGCAGTCCGGTCTGCCGATGACGTACATGCATCAGGGTCGGCAATACATTGCATTCACCGCCGGCACTCCCGGCACGACACCGGCACAGCTGGTGGCGTTCGCCATACCGCCGCCGCCGAAGCCGGCGGGCCCTCCGCAAAATCCAGGAGCCGGACAGCAATGAAGTGAACAGGCGTGAAGTCCTGCGCGACCTCTAATCCGTGTCCATGCGAGACTTGAGGTGCCGATGAAGCGCATCCTGATCATCGTCTGTTTGTTCGTGGTTGGCTTCTCTGCCTCTTCCACATTCAGCCAGACGACGACGCCGCTGCCCAGGCTGGTCCTGGTGTTGGCGATCGATCAGATGCGATTCGACTACCTGGTCCGGTTCGACCCTCTCTACAAGGGCGGACTGCGGAGGCTGCTGGATCGCGGTGCGATCTTTCACGAACGCCAACTACCGTCATGCCGCGACGGAAACCGGTCCCGGACATTCGGTGATGCTCACTGGACGTCATCCGAGCCATTCCGGGATCGTCGCGAATGACTGGTATGACGCCGGTCTCGGGAAGGCCGTCAATGTTGTCGACGACCCTGAACAGAAACCGGTCGGGGGCACCGGCCGCAGGGCGTCTCCCGCAAACATGTCAGCGCCCACCGTCGGCGACCTTCTCAAGACCCGAAGTCCCGAATCGAAGGTCGTCGCCGTCTCACTGAAGGATCGATCGGCCATCCTGATGGGTGGCCACCGAGCCGATGGCGCCTACTGGTACGAAACCGCCGGCGGAAACTTCATCACAAGCACCTATTACATGTCCGAAGCGCCGTCATGGTTGCTCGCCTGGAATAGGCGGCATGTGGCCGATGCGTATGCCGGCAAGACGTGGACGCGGCTGCTTCCCGATACCGCTCTCTACGAACGATACGCAGGGAAGGACGCCGTCGAAGGCGAGTGGGATCGCAAGGACACGGTGTTTCCGCATGCGATTCGCGCCAATCCACCGGCCGTCGCGTTCTACACCGACTTGCGGCGCACCCCGTTTGTCGAGGATTTCACACTCGAGGTGGCGCTGGAGGCCATGAAGGCGCATCACGTCGGTGACGATGCGTTGACGGACATTCTCGCCATCGGCTTTTCAGCGACCGATGTGATCGGACACACATACGGCCCCGACAGCCAAGAAATCATGGATCAACTGCTGCGTCTGGACCTTGTGCTTGAAAGATTATTCAGCGAGATCGATGCACGGGTCGGCCTCGCGAACACGCTCGTGGTGCTCACGTCGGACCATGGCGTGGATCCGCTCGTCGAGAACCTGCAGGCGAAGGGGATCGAGGCAGTGCGCGCAGCGCCCGCCAAGCTGGAGAACGCAGTCAAACAGGCGTTCAGCGAGCGCTTCCCTGGTATCGAACCATTAGTCCGGTTTTACGCGCCCCCTGATTTCTATCTCAGTGAGGACGTGATTCGGAACCGGAAGCTCAGCCGCAAAGAGGTTGAAAAGACAGCCATCACGGCCCTTCTGGCCACCGGTCTGGTGGCGAAGGTCTACACACATGACGATCTCAGAAATGCGCGGTCGTCTTCAGATCCCTTCCTGCGCCTGTTTCAAAATGGCTTCTATAAACCTCGGAGCCCGCAGTTGAGCGTGCTCCTGAAGCAGCACGTCTACCTGAACACACAGGTTGGAGGAACGGGCCATGGCACGGCCTACGACTACGACCGGCACGTGCCGATCGTCTTCATGGGCCCTCGAATCAAACGCGGTTCTTACAGTGCCTCCTGCGGCCCTGAAGATATCGCGCCCACGCTCGCGCGGATTCTTGGCCTGCCCCTTCAACCCGAGCCGGATGCCCGATTGCTCACCGAAATGCTTATTGCCTCAACGCGTAAGTGAACAACGCGTTGCCGGCCGCGACCGCCACGTATTGACGACCGCCGACCGCATAACTCATTGGCCCCGATACCACGCGGCCGCCCACCGTGACTTTCCACAGCAGCGCGCCCGTCCTGGCGTCCAGCGCGTAGAAGTACCCCTCGCGTCCACCGCTGAACAGCAAGTTGGATGCGGTCGTGAGAATGCCGGCGTCCGTGAAGTCGGTCATCTTGAACTCCCACTTCAGTGCGCCGGTCTTCGGATCGATAGCCCGGACGGCCCCGTACCCTTCGTCTTCTTTTGCGTAGTTGAGCAACTGACCAGCCCTGACGGGGGGAATCGGTGACCTCGGCGCGCCGCCGCCGAACGTCCTGCCTTCGACATACTCGGCATCCTGCTTCACGTACTGCGTCGTGTAGTTCACCCAGGACGGTATGTAGAACAAGCCGGTCTGCGGGCTATAGGAGGGGGAATACCAGTTGGTTCCGCCCTGATTGCCAGGCGTGATGATGGATCCCTCGCGCGTCGGCACCTTGCCCTGTACACGAAGGGGTCTGCCCTTTTCATCGAGCGTGGCCCAGTTCACCTCGACGAAAGGCTTACCGAGCAGGAACTCGCCCGTGGTGCGGTCCAGCACATAGAAGAACCCGTTTCGGTTCGCCCAGAGCATCACCTTCCGGGGACGGCCCTGCCATGCCATGTCGGCCAGAACCGGAACCTGCGTCGAGTCGAAGTCGAACTCGTCGTGCGGTGAAAACTGGAAATGCCAGCTCAGCTTGCCTGTGTCGGCGTTGAGAGCGACGACGGAATTGCTGTATAGATTGTCGCCCTCACGGTTGTCACCGTTCCAGTCGGGTCCAGGATTTCCAATGCCCCAAAACGTGAGATTCGATTCCTGATCGTAGGAACCCGTCATCCAGATCGACGCGCCCCCCGTTTTCCAGGAGTCGCCCTGCCATGTCCTGTTGCCCGGTTCGCCCTCGCCAGGGATGGTATAAAAGCGCCAGGCTTCCTTGCCGGTTTTAGCGTCGAACGCGGCGATGAAACCGCGGATGCCATACTCGCCTCCGGCGGTGCCGATGATCACCTTGTCTTTGACGACCAACGGGGCCAGCGTGAATGCGTATCCGGCCTCGGGCCTTGCGCCGTCGACCGTCACGTTCCAGAGCGGCCGGCCCGTTTTCGCGTCGAGCGCGATCAACCGGGCGTCGATCGTGGCCATGAACAGCGTGTCTCCGAGGATCGCCACTCCTCGATTGACGCGGCCACAGCACGGGCGCGCCTGTGCCGACGGTGTATACGAGTATGTCCAGAAGACACGTCCAGTGACGGCATCCAGAGCGACCACATCGTTCGGAGCCTGAACCGTATAGAGCACGCCGTCGACAACAATTGACGTCGCTTCGTATTTCTCCAGCGATCGCGCCTGAAACACCCACTGCAACTCCAGGTTCTTGACGTTGTCCGGAGTGATTTGGTTGAGCGCGGTATGACGCTGGCTGAGGACCGTTCCTGAATACGTCAGCCAGTTCTGAGGTTCCTGACCGGCGCGCAGTATCCGGTCAAAGGTCACCTGGGCTTGAAGAGACGCGGCGGCCACCGTGACAATGACGGCAACTTTCATTGGGAGCAGGAATCGGGATGCGGTCATGGGTTCACCTGACCTTTCAGAGAAACCAGGTAACTGACCAGGTCCGCCAGTTCCTCGGCACTCAAGCGGCCGCGATACGAAGGCATCGGAGAGCTGTCGACGAAGACGTACTCCCGCAAGTTCGACTTTTGAAAGGAGCGCAGCTGTTCGTTCGAATCGAGGAGCTGTACCGTGAACGCGTCGTGATTGAGAAGCCGGCCGCTAATCGCCGTACCGTCGCGCGTCACGACGCGGAGGGACCGGTGACTCGGCAGCACCGATGCGCCAGGTTCGAGGATCGATTTCTCCAACTCGACAGCCCGCCGCTGTCCGCCGATCTCGGTGAGATCGGGTCCAATCCTTGAACCGGTGCCTCTGACGCGGTGGCAGCTCGCACAGTTCCCCTTGCCCTCGAAAATCGCTTTGCCCCGAACAGCGTCGCCCGCCACCGTCGTCGTCCGCTTCTCGGCCGCGATGGTGCGGAGATACGCGACGATATTTCCAGCGTTGATTTCGTTGATGTTGTTCGACGGCATCCCCGTGTTCGGGATGCCGGTTCTGATGATTTTGACGAGCTCTTCATCAGATGCGCCTGCGGCCCGTTTGAACTGGCCGCGGCCCAGGTCCACGCCAGCGACTACGTCGCCGTCCGGCCCATGACAGGTCGCGCACGTCGCCACAAAGAGCCGCCCGCCGTTCTCCACGTCCGTTGCGGGGTACTCGTGCTGCGCGGATAGCGCTCCAGGAATGAACAGGAAAGCCAGAATGCAAATCGGAACTCGCACGGTGCACCTTCCTTGCTGGGCGAAGTCTAGCACCATAATTCACCCGCCCCCCACACCGTGACCCTGGCCGTCGGCACTCGCCGCGGCGCCTACGACGCCGCGGGCTGACGGAGAGACGGTCGTCCCGCCTATAATCGTTGCGGACACCATTGTGCAGGCGCTTGCGTTCTGGAAGGCGGTGACCGTGGACCGCTCGAATCTCCTTGAGCGGTTTGTCGAGTGGCTTCAGACCCGGCAGGTGAAGTTCTGTCTCGTTGGCGGTCAGGCCGTGAATGCCTACGTCGAGCCCCTCGTCAGCCTTGACCTCGACATCGTCATCGCCGCCGATCAACTTGATCAGGTCCGCGCCGTGCTCGCCGAGACGTTTGCCGTGGAATCGTTTCCCCACAGCTTGAATGTGTCGGTGCCGGGCTCGGATCTGAGAATTCAGATACAGCTCGATCCACGCTATCCCCCGTTCGTGAATCGGGCGGGTGCCCGGGACGTACTCGGCTTGACGCTCCCTGTAGCGAGTCTGGAGGACGTGCTGCGCGGAAAGATCTGGGCGGTGGAAGACACCTCGCGGCGCCCCAGCAAACGCCAGAAGGATCTTGCGGATATCTCACGCCTGCTGGAAGCGTATCCTCACTTGCGGCCGTTGATTCCGGCCGGTGTCCTCGAAAAACTCGTCTAATCATCCACCCAATTCTTCATCCATATAGCGACGAATGATCGCGTCGAAGGCCTCGTCGCCCGGAAACCCGAGCGCCCGCGCTCGCGTCGTGTCCAGCGCCCCAGGCCAGCTTGCGACGATTCGCGCGATTCGAGGGTCGCGTTCCCACCGCACGCGCCTCGCGACCTCGGGTCCGGCGACGCGCTCGAGCGAGGCCACTATCTCGCGGGCGGTCACGGAAATCCCCGGCACGTTCACGATCCTGTTCGATCCAAGTGCGTCAGAGGAAAGCTCATGACCGGCAATCAGGCCAGCGATGGCGGTCGACGGCGACGCGAGCCACAGACGCGTGCCCGCGTCCACCGGGCACACGGCATCCTCGCCGTTCAGCGGCTCGCGAACGATACTGCTGGCGAACGACGACGCAGCCGCATTCGGCCGTCCGGGTCGAACGCTGATGGTTGGCAGCCGAAGCACTCGCCCGTCGACGAAGCCCCTTCGCGTGTAGTCGCTGATCAACAACTCGGTCACCGCCTTCTCTGTCCCGTACGACGACTGCGGAGTAAGTGCGGCGGTGTCGGGTACCGTGTCGGGCAGGTCACCTCCGTGGACAGCTATCGAACTCGTAAATACCACCTTGGGGCGATGGCCACCAGCGCGACACACGTCGAGCAACAGCCGTGTTGCATCAATGTTGATTCGCATGCCCAGGTCGAAATCCGCTTCCGCCATCCCGCTGACAATCGCAGCGAGGTGGAAAACGGACACCGTATCGGCCGTGATGGCGCTTTTGAGCACGTCCGGATCGGCGATGTCTCCTGTGACAGAGAGGACTCGAGCGTCCGAGAATGCAGGCGGGGGCACGACATCGACCAGAACGATCTCCTGGACGCCCCGGTCGCGGCCATCTTCGCTGCGAAGCGTGCCGCGGTGCAGCAGCGCCGCAGTGAGACGTCGCCCCAGAAATCCGGCGCCGCCGGTGACGACAACTCTCATAGGTTTCCGGAATTCAAAAGTCGAGTCGGCCTATACTGGCCGCCAGACTTGGAGGAATTATGAACCGGCTACAGCTGTTTCCAGCACGGTGTAGCGCAGGTCTTCAGACCTGCAGCGCGCCAGCGATAGGCAGGACTAGAGTCCTGCGCTACAAGCGAGTGCAAAAGGCTCTAGCGGTTGGAATAGCGATGTTGTTCCTGACGGCCGCACCTGTTGGTTCGCAGTGGCTGAAGATTCCGCTGCCAGGGACTCCGCGCACACCCGACGGCAAGCCCAACCTCACGGCGCCCGCGCCAAGGATGCCGGACGGCAAGCCAGATCTGTCGGGAATCTGGCGGCGCGATACTCCGGGAAAGAACTATCTGGTGAATGTCGGCGCGGGGGGCGCTGAGATTTCGATGCAGCCGTGGGCTGAAGCCCTTTACAAGACGCGGCAGGAAAGCCTCTCTGTCGATCGACCATCAGGGCGATGCCTGCCCCATGCCATCCCGGACGCGATGATGGTGTCGATCTTCAAAATCGTCCCGACGCCTGTCGCGATGTTGATTCTCTACGAGGAATTCACGCACTTCCGCCAGATTTTTACCGACGGGCGCGGCTTTCCCAATCAAGCCAGTCCCGAGGAACGAGTCGGGACCTGGTTCGGCTATTCGATCGGGAAGTGGGAAGGAGACGCCTTCGTAGCCGAGACGGTCGGATTCAACGACAAGTCATGGCTCGACGACGGCGGGCACCCGCATAGCGACGCCATGCGTGTGACCGAGCGCTTCCGGCGCCGTGATTTCGGGCACATGGACATCGACATTACGATCGATGATCCGAAGGCCTACACGAAACCGTTTACGATGAACGTCGCGTTCGCCTTGCTCCCCGACACCGAGTTCATCGAGGATATCTGTGACAATGAAAAGGACCAGCCTCACATGGTCGGGAAGTGAGACCGCCCTGCTTCACTTCACATACCAGTGTCCTGATATCGATAGTCCACGCCCGCCAAGTTCGAACCCCGTGAACGGTGTCTGCGGCGAGCGATAGCCGTAGTCCGCGCTGAGAGTGAATCGTGGCATATTGGCGACAGCAACCTCAACCCCTCCGAAGACCTGTCGGCCCAGCGTGCTGTCGGCCACGGAAGCGCCGGCTCCTGACGCTCCAGTGCTCAACGTCGAGCGATACATGCCAACCCCGCCGCCAACGTACGGCCGCACCCACACGTAGTCGGTCACTTTGTCTGGCAGCGAATAGAGAACACTGGGCGCGAACTGAACCGAAGTCAGGCGCTCGGTCACCAGGTTGGTGTGCGAGTAACGCGACACCTCCAGCTGAACGCGAAAACGACGACTCGCCTGGGCTCTCACGCTCGCGCCAAAACCGGCCGTCGAGCCGCCCATGCGGCCACCCAGTCCAACGCGGTGCGGAATGGGAACGGAAGGGACCGGCGAAGGTGGCCTGACTGCCCCAATGCGCTCCCCTTGAGTACTCGTTGTCGCCGCTGGTTGAATTGGCGGCGCCGGACGCGCCGGCGTTGTTGTGGCGGTCGGGGTTCTGGCCCCGGTGTTCGCTGTCGTGGTCGGTCTTGCTGCCGGACGTGAAGCCGCCACGGAACTGTTCGCGATCGACCCCATATTCACGTGCACGAAGCCAATGCCATCCTGCGCAGCTGGCCACGAAATCCTGACCCAGCTTCCGAGCTCACGCGTGACCTTGAGCACCGTGCCACGTGGCGCCGTGCCGATGACGGGACTACCTGTGCTTGGACTCTTGTGCACGTCGGCCGACGCGGACTTTATCGTGAATTCTGTGGTCTGCGCGAAAAGCCATGATGGACTCACGCAGACGACAACGGCGACGGCTGCTAGGTAACGAAGCATCTCAATACCTCCCGCCAAAACACGAAGTTGGCGCCCGGGCCACGGTTCTGTAATCACAGAGCGCCGCAAAGGCCTGAATTTGGCCCGTACAGCCGCCCAACCGATCATTCGGAGCAAACGCCGTGCTTCGTGGGGGGGCTATGCCCGATTAGTCGTAGTAGTCGGGTGCCTTCTTGAGCTTGGTGTGCGCCAGCAGGTCGTGCTGGATCCAGAGCTGCCAGCCGGTCTGTTTGAGAAATACGTCCAGCGCCTCTCGCGACCGACGGGTCTGCTCCTGATCGAAATCAGCGACCGGCAGGCGATTGAGCGTGCGCTCCTCCGGATAGTGGTAGAGGTCGCCTGACAGCACGACGCCTCCGGTCTTCGCCAGTTTTACGGACAGTACCTGGTGACCAGGTGTGTGTCCGGGAGACGCTTTGATCACCACCGTGCCATCGCCGAATACGTCGTACTCGTCAGTCGTGATGATTGTGGTCTTGCTGTTCTGCAGGTAAGCGTAGGTTGAGGGCTGGGGCGGGTTTGCCGCCGGTTGCGGAAACAGGCCGTCACGTTCGGACTGTCGCACCAGCCATGTGGCGCCGGCAAAGTCGTTCGCGTTGGCGACATGGTCCCAGTGATAGTGCGACAGCGCCAGATAGGTGATGTCCGCCGACGCGTACCCGGCCGCTGCCAATTGCGCCGTCAAGGGAGAGCGGATCGTCACGCGGCGGTCCTGTCCATTCGACAGGACGAGGTGTCGCGACACAGGCCCACCGGTCGGCACCCACGAGTCGTCTGCCACCGCACCGGCGTCCCACATCAGCGTCCCATTGGGATGCACGACCAGAAATGCCGCCACGGAGAGTTGCGATGTCGCGACCTCCTCGGGCTTCAATCGATAACGGGCAGGATCTGACTCGAGGATGCCGCCATCGAGCACATACAGTCGGACCGACTGTACGACGCCTCCGCGAGCAGGCGACGCCGCCTGCTCCTTGCCGCAACCTACCGTGCCCACTTGGAGAATGCCAAGGGCGACGGCAATCATCAGGAACGACGCGCGATGTAACATGAGGCACTCACTTCTCTTAGTGCAGGACTTCAGTCCTGCGGTGCAGTGGACCCTGGCAGGTCTGAAGACCTGCGCTACAACCGCACTGAAATGACCATACACTCCACAGATAACTCAACATGTCGGGCGAGGCCGCCAGTCTAGTGTCACGCCCGTTGGGATTCAATCTCTCGGGAAACGAGATCGGCTTGTATCGTAGGTATGCCGAGTGGCCCTATACTGGCGGTTCCGCGAGGAGGTCATGGATTCATGAAGTTCTTCATCTGCCCGCTTGCCGTCCTGCTCGTCGCCGCGATCGGCTCCCGGATCGGATCCGCCCAGCAGACGGTCCCTTTCACGGGCGGCATCCCGGTCGCGCCGAAAGGTCTCGCCGCTCGTCCGCTGCCCGACAAGCCGGTTGAGTTCGACACGGCCGAGGGACAGAAGATCCGGGTCGTTGTGGTGACGAAGGCGCTCGAGTATCCGTGGAGCCTCGCGTTCCTTCCAGACGGCTCCATGCTGGTCACCGAGCGAGCCGGCCGGCTTCGGATCATTCGCAATGGCGTTCTCGACCCTCAACCGATTGCAGGCGGGCCCGCCTCTTACTGGACGATTGAGTCCGGGTTGCCCGGCGCCGTCCACGGTTACATGGAGATCGCCCTTCATCCGCGGTTTGCCGAGAATCGCTACGTCTATCTCACCTACACGAAGCCGCTTGATGAAAAACGCCGAACCGTCGCGCTTGCGCGTGCGCGTTTTGATGGCCATGCGCTGACCGAGCTCCGCGACATCTTCGTGACCGACGCAGGAGGCACCTCGCGCCTCGCGTTCGGTCGTGACGGCACACTGTTCATGACCACCACCGGCAACAACCCGCAGGATCCCAACACCCTGGGCGGCAAGGTGCTGCGGTTCAACGACGACGGTAGCATACCGAAGGACAACCCGTTTGTCGGACGCGCCGGCTACAGGCCTGAGGTGTACACACTTGGTCACCGCAGCCCGCTCGGCCTGGCGATGCATCCGGGAACTGGCGAAATGTGGCTCAACGAGAACGGCCCGAACGGCGGCGACGAGATCAATGTCCTTAAGCCTGGTCTCAATTACGGCTGGCCAATCGTGAGCTACGGACGGACCTATCCAGGCCCGTGGCAAGCCGAGCGCCCCACGCACGAGGGGTTCGAGCCGCCAGTCGTGTACTGGATGCCGGCAATCGCCGTCTCCGGGATGGCGTTCTACACCGGTGATCGTTTCCCCAAGTGGAAGGGGGACGTCTTCGTCGGGTCGCTCCGCACCGGCGAGATTCCGGGCACCGGTCACCTCGAGCGGATTCTGTTCAACGAGAAGATGCAGGAATTGCGTCGCGAAGCGCTGCTCCGGGAGCTGCGGCAGCGAATCCGCGAGGTTCGACAAGGGCCTGATGGTTTGCTGTACCTCCTGACTGATGAGAAGGAGGGAGCGGTGCTCCGGATCGAACCGGCACCCTAGGACAAAGGACTGACATGAAACACCTCCTACCTGTGCTCGTCGCTGTAGCGACGGTTCCCCTGCTCGCGCAAGGGCCGCCGATAGGACTGCCGCCACGACCACTGCCGGATACACCCATCGTGATCGACACCGCCGAGGCAAAGATCCGTGTGACGGCCGTGAAGGGTTTGGCACATCCGTGGAGCCTGGCATTCCTGCCGAACGGCGACATCCTCGTGACCGAGCGGAATGCCGGGCGCCTGCGAATCATCCGGAACGGCAAGCTTGACCCGCAGCCGATCTCCGGCATCCCCGCTGTCTACAGCGTGGGCCTGGCCGGACTCATGGAGGTTGTTCCCCACCCGAAGTTCGCCGACAACCATCTGGTCTATCTGAGTTACATCAAGGGGCTTGGTGAGAACAAACATACGCCGGCTCTCATCAGAGGACGTCTGGAAGGGATGGCTCTCGTCGATGTCAAAGAGCTCTTCGTTGCCGACACGGCTTTTGCTGGACCGGCGGCTGGCGCGGCCATGCTCTTCGGACGCGATGGGTACCTGTACATGTGCGTCGGCGGCGCCAATGATGCGATCGCGCAACGTGGCGATGCACACGCGGGGAAGATCCTGCGTTTTCGAGACGATGGCACCGTTCCCCCTGACAACCCCTTCGTCGGCAAGGCCGGCTACAAGCCCGAGATCTGGTCGCTCGGTCACAGGAACATGGTGGGCCTCACTGTCCATCCCGAAACCGGCGAAATCTGGGAATCAGAAAACGGTCCCCAGGGCGGCGACGAGATCAACATCATCAAGAAGGGCGCCAACTATGGTTGGCCGCTTGTCAGTTACGGGCGCGATTATGCGGGACCGAGGATTTCCGTGGATCCATTCAAAGAGGGCATGGAGGCTCCATGGATCGTCTGGATCCCGTCGATTGCCGCCTCGGGGCTGACGTTTTACACAGGGGACAGGCTCCCGACCTGGAAGCGGAACCTCTTTGTTGGTGGCATGATGTTCGGAAGAATTGCGGGCACCGGACAGCTGCATCGCATCGTCTTCAACGAAAAGTGGGAAGAGATCCGGCGTGAATCGCTGTTGCTGGAATTGCGGCAACGCATCCGGAACGTGCGCCAGGGGCCAGATGGCCTGCTCTACGTGCTGACGGATGAAGACGAAGGAGCGCTCTTGAGGATCGAACCGGCAAGCTGACACTTTCAACCTTGAGCCCTGAGCCTTAAGCCCTGAGCCCTTGTATGCGCTGGCAAGACGACCTGCAGTTCTATTCGATGCACTTCATGCCCTACGTGCATCTGCCTCCGGACCAGGAAAAATACGACTCGCTGTGGGTCGACTTTTCGAACAAGCACTACGACCCCAAGAAGGGCTACGAGCTGTACCAGCGGTACTTCCGCGAGATGGTGCTGGCCGACGAGCTTGGCTACGACGGTCTCGTCGTCAACGAGCACCACAATACGGCGTACAGCATGATGCCGGTGTGCACCGCGGCCGCGGCTGCGCTCATTCCGATGACCCGGCGAGCCAAGATCTGCGTGTTTGGCGTCCCGGTCAATTTCGTCATGCCCAACCGCCTGGCCGAGGAATACGCCATGCTCGACGTCATGTCCGGCGGGCGCCTCGAGATCGCGTTTCCGCTCGGAACCGGAATGGAGTACTGGAGCAACTCAGTCGTCAACCCGGCGAGCGCCCGCGCGAAATTCCGCGAGTCGATCGACATCATGATTCAGGCCTGGACCCAGGAAGGACCGACGACGTACGACGGCGAGTTCTACAACTATCGCTACCTGAACGTCTGGCCCCGGCCTTATCAACGGCCATATCCGCGATGCTATATGGTCGGCACCGGCAGTCCGGAGACGATTGCCTTCGCCGCCGAGCGCGGCTGGGGTTATGCCTCGGTGTTCGTGCCGATCAAGCAACAGGTGAAAACCTTCAAGCTGATGCGCGAGATGATGGCGCAGCACGGTCACGAGATGACGCCCGACAAGGCCATGGCGAACACGATCGTGTACGTCGCCGAGACGAACGAGACCGCCGAAAAAGAGGCCATGGAGCACATCAAGTACTACTTCACGGTCACCGCCCGAACGACGCCCCGGTTTCTGGCGCCGCCCGGCTACATTTCGCTCGATCAGTTCCGTATTCGGGCCGGCGCCGCCACGAAGATGCACGGCGGCTTCGATTGGGATGAGATGACGAAGAACTGGCGTGTCGCCGTTGGGACGCCGGAACGCGTGGCAGAGAAAATCGCCGGCTGGTGCGAAGAAGCCGATTCGAGCCGCGTCATCTGCCACCATCACGTTGGCGACATGCCGCACTGGAAAGTCGTCAAGAACATGACAATGTTTGCCGAAGAGGTGATTCCCCTGCTCCGGCCACGGGAGAAACCGGAAGGAGCCATGGTAGGAGCACGATAATGTCAACGATTGCCGCAAAGCCTTCCAAGGTCCCGTCTGGTTTCGAACGTCGTGAAATAAACGTCAACGGGGCCAACGTCGTGTTGTTCGAAGGCGGCTCCGGCGAGCCATTGGTGTTTCTGCACGGCGCCGGCACCGCTTCTGGCTTCAACTTTTCTGCATCGTGGGCGCGGAAGTTCAAGGTCTACCTGCCCTATCATCCGGGCTTCGGCGAATCGGCGGACAGCGCTGCGATTACGTCGATCGACGACTACGTGCTCCATTACCTCGAACTGCTGGATCACCTCAAGCTCGATGAGGTTCACCTCGTCGGGCTGTCGATGGGAGGATGGATTGCGGCAACGCTGGCGGCGCAGAACAGTCACCGGCTGAAGAAGCTGGTGCTGGTCGGTCCGGCCGGGCTTCGCGTGCCGGAGCATCCGACTGCGGACATCTTCCGCCTGAAGCCGGACGAGGTGCCGGCATACCTGGTTCAGGACCCAGCGGTGCTCGCGCCCTACGTTCCCGATCCACACGGTCCCGACTTCTTGGATTTCCTCGTGAACGATTATCACGAAATGTCGAGCTACGCGCGGCTGGCCTGGGAGCGGCCCTACTCGCCGAGCCTCTCCAAATGGCTGCATCGGATTAGCGTCCCGACGCTGCTGCTCTACGGAGACAAGGACCGAATCACGCCGTCAGAGCAATCGAAGACGTGGGCGGCCCTGATTCCAACGGCCGTCGTGCGCATCGTCAAGGACGCAGGGCATCTTGTGCTGGACGAGAAAGAGGAGGCACCGAAAGCGGTTCTGGACTTTCTATCCTGATTGCGACAGCATTCACGAAACTGGGAGGTTCGCATGGCAAATCCCGTCATCAAGGGTCTTCATCACATCACCTTGTGCGCATCAGGCGCTCAAGAAGACATTGACTTCTGCACGCAGGTGCTCGGTCAACGGCTGATCAAGCAGACGGTGCTGTTCGACGGCCGCTACGCCCACTATCACCTCTATTACGCCAACGCGAACGCAGAGGTCGGCTCCGTCCTGACCACGTTTCCGTACAAGCGTGTGCCAGGTCGCCCGGGTTCCGGCCAGATTTCCTCCACCGCGTACACCGCGCCGAAGGGTGCCATCAAGTTCTGGAAGGAACATCTCGACCGCCACAAGGTCGAACACAGTGGGATCCTCGAGCGGTTCGGGCAGGCATTCATCCGGTTCAAGCATCCGTCCGGTTTGTTGATGGAGGCCATCGAAGACCCCGCCGACAAGCGGACAGGCTGGACAACCGATGAGATCAGCAGTGATGTCTCGCTCGGTGGGTTTCACGGCCCGGTCTTGTCTGTCCGGGAAGTCGCCGAACAGGAGCGCTTTTTCATCGACGCGCTCGGCTTCCGCAAAACGGGCGTCGATGGCGCGTATCACCGCTTTGAAGTCGCCGCAGGCGGTGCCGCGAGAACCATCGTGCTCTACCACGAGCCCAATCGCCCGGCGGGGAGCTGGGGATTCGGCGCCGGCACGGCGCATCATCTGGCGCTCGACATCGGCACCGACGAGGCGCTCGCAGAGCAGAAGAACCTCTACGAGGAACTCGGCTACACCGACTGTTCAGAAATCAAGGATCGCAACTACTTCCACTCGATCTACGTGCGATCTCCTGCCGGCATCCTGACCGAGTGCGCCGCGACGGCCGAAGGGGGCTTCGCGCGCGACGAACCATCGGATGAGCTCGGAATGAGCCTGCTCCTCCCGCCCTGGTTCGAGCACGAGCGCGCGAAGATTCTCGCGATGCTCGAACCAATCGTCGTGCCGGAGGCCAATCGGCCGAGGGGCGGCGCTAAAGTCCCGGCGGCGCCGAAGCCCGCCGGCGTCGCGGCGACCGAACCGAAGATCGCTGTCTCACGCCGAACCGACGCGACGTTTATCGGCGGAGATCGGTGAGCACGTGAGTACGTGGTGTCCGGCTTTAGCCGGACCCTCGGCTGTTTGATGACGATCGAAACAGGTCGTACTCGCGGCAGCGCGGACCTGGCGGGGTCCCCGGGGCGGCAGCCGCGCTGGGGTGCCCTGGCGGGAGTGCTGCTGCATGGCCGCGGGGGCACGCCGGAGGAAATGATCGGCCTCGCCGATCGTCTGAGGCTCGACGGCTGCCGCTGGGTGGCTCCAGCGGCGGCAACCGGCAGTTGGTACCCGCACCGGTTCACAGAGCCGCTCGACCTGAACGAACCATTTCTGTCCCGTGCGATCGACGAGTGCGACCAGGCGGTCGACGAGGCGAGCGAGCAAGGCCGCATCCCATCGGCGCGGATTGTTGTTGTCGGTTTTTCGCAGGGGGCCTGTCTCGCGACCGAGTACGTGCTGCGCCGTCCCGGCCGATGCGGAGCGCTCGTGCTGTTCACGGGTGGTCTGATTGGTCCGGCGGGAACGCCGTGGCGACTGGCTCTTCCAGCGACGACGCTCGATGGATTGCCCGTCTTGTTGACGGGAAGCGACGTCGACGAGTGGGTGCCGGAGGCGCGAATACGTGAAACCGCGCGAGTTCTCACGTCGCTCGGCGCCGACGTCCGATGTCGTATCTACCCGGACCGCGCCCACGTCGTCTGCGACGAGGAGATCGTGGAAGCAAGGGAGTTCATCGAACAAGGCTTACGGCTTAAGGCTCACGGCTCAAGCGCCCTTCCCTGAGCCCTGAGCCTGAGCCTGAGCCTCGAATAGGAACTGTCATGAAGAAACAACGCATCAAACGCCGAGACTTCATGCGCGACACTGCTGTCGTGAGCGCAGGCGCCATGACTGCACCTACCCTACTGACAACCCTGTCGGCATTGGAGCCAAGCCCGGGCGCGGCACAAGCTGCGGCCGCATCGGCTCCGCTCGACATCGCTGAATGGAGTTTCTTCTGGGTCGGCGTGGAACGCGCGGAGCTTGCCCGAGGCCCGGTCGTCAACGGCAAGCAGATGTACGTGGAGTACCAGATCCCGGCGCAGGTCCGACATCCGTATCCGATCGTGCTCGTCCACGGCGGAGGCGGCCAGGGCCTCGACTGGCTGCTCACTCCCGATGGGCGCCCTGGCTGGGCCACGCTTCTCCTGCAGGAAGGCTACAAGGTCTACATCATCGACCGGCCCGGCCACGGTCGCTCACCGTACCATCCCGAGCTGCACGGCCCATTTCCGGCGCAGCATCAGACCCTCGAGTCGATCTCGGGCCTTTTCACGCCGCAACGAGCGAAGGCCAAGAACAACGCCTACGCACAGCTGCACAATCAGTGGCCGGGCACCGGCGAGGTGGGAGCGCCGGAGCTGGCGCAGCTCGTGGCGTCGCAGGGCGGATCATTTGTCGCGAACCCAGTCGTCACACAAACCGTGTGGCGCGAGCGCGGGGCGATGCTGCTCGACAAGATCGGCCCGGCGATCATCATGACGCACTCCGCGGGCGGACCGTTCGGCTATCTGGTTGCGGAAGTGCGGCCCCAGCTCGTGAAAGGCATCGTCGTCATCGAAGGCGCCGGCGCGCCCTTCGGCGGGCAGAATCGCTGGGGACTTTCCGCGATCCCAATGGCCTACGATCCGCCGGTGTCGGACGCGTCGCAACTGAAGACGAAACAGATGCCGTCGCCCGAACCAGGCGTGGGTCCGTATTTTCTGCAGGAAGAACCTGCCCGCAAGCTGAAAAACCTGAAAGGCATTCCCATCGTCATTTTCACTGCGGAAGCGTCGTTCGCGTCGCCAGGTAATCCGGGTGCGGTGGCCTTCCTGAAGCAGGCGGGCTGCACGGCGGAAGAACTGCGACTCGCCGCGCAGGGCGTGCACGGAAACGGGCACCTGATGATGGGCGAGAAGAACAACCGCGAGGCCCTTCAACCGATCCTCGACTGGATCGACAAGAACGTTTCCACGAAAAACGCCCCGGCCGCCGCGCCACGCAAGCGGACGGACGGTGATTCGACAGCGATGCGTCTTGCTGAGCGCGGCCACTTCTGGGTGGGCACGGAACACAAGAAGGTGCCCTACGGCACGATTCTGGTTGGCCCGATGTACGTTCAGTACCTCACGCCGGCCCAGGTACGGCATCCACTCCCAGTTGTCCTCGTGCACGGTGGCGGAGGGCAAGGCACGCACTACATGGGGCTCGGCGATGGGCAATCGGGCTGGATGCATTATTTCGTCCAGGAGGGGTACAAGGTTTACGTCGTCGATCGACCGGGCCACGGCCGCGCGGTTTACCATCCTGACTCGCTCGGCCCGATCACGCCGGTCCTGACTTACGACACCGTCACCGGCGATTTCATGCGTGGCGCAAACAACCCGAACAAGAAGTGGTCAGGGACCGGGGATGTCGGCGACCGCCTGGTAGATCAGTTCCAGGCCGGCCAGAATTCTGCGCCGCAGGATGGAGAGATGGCCCAAAGGCTGTGGGCGACGCGGGGCGCCGAACTGATGGACAAGATTGGTCCGGCGGTCATCGTCACGCATTCCGCTGGCGGCCCGTTTGGGTGGCTGGTTGCCGACCAGCGGCCGGCGCTCGTCAAGGGTGTCGTGTGCGTCGAAGGCGCGGGCGCACCGTTTGCCGGCCCGAACCGATGGGGGCTTACAAGCGTGCCGCTGGCATTCGATCCTCCCGTGTCTGATCCGGCGCAGATCACGACACGCGAATTAGCTCCGCCGGCCGGCTCCACCGCGCAGGCGTACAGACTGCAGACCGATCCGGTGCGCAAGCTGAAAAACCTTCAGGGCATTCCGATCGCCATCGTGACGGCTGAGGCGTCCGGGCGAGCGGCGGCCCCTCCGGTCGAGTTCCTGAAGCAGGCGGGCTGTACCGTAGAAGATGTGCAGCTGAAGGACCACGGCATTCTCGGCAACGGTCACTTCATGATGCTCGAGACCAACCGGCGCCAGGTGTTTGACGTGATACGCGGGTGGATCGAGACAAAGGTCAAGGCGTAGCGCAGGACTTTAGTCCTGCCCGTTCTCGGCTCGGCTTATAGGAGGTATCGCATGAAGACTGCAGTGGGAGCTGCGTTGGCCGCCGGGCTTCTCATGATGTGCGATCCGGTACTCGCGCATCACGGCACCGGCACCTACGACAGCACGAAATCGGTCACCCTGAGCGGCGTCGTCACCGAATTCGCATTCATCAACCCGCACGCCGCGCTCTATTTCGACGTGAAGGACGCGAGCGGAAAAATCCTCAACTGGGCCATAGAAATGAACAGCCCGGGCGTGCTGAGAGCAGCGGGATGGACGAAGACAACCTTCAAGGCCGGCGACCAGATCACCATCACGGTGCGCCCCGCAAAGGCTGGCACGCCTGTAGGGCTCATCAATAGAGCGCAGCCGATTATTGTCAACGGGAAGCAAGTGCTTGCAGGCGACAGAACGGCAAACCCCATCAACTGAGCGTTTGCAGCAGGTAGCGCAGAGCCAGGAGTTGCCAATGCGATCTCGTTTTCTAGCGTTCAGCGTGGTGTTACTCGGTCTGTCGCTTGCTTCTTCACTCGTGCACGCGCAGCGCGGCCGCGGCGGCGCCGCAGCCAATGCCGCCCCGCCCCCGCCGTCCGTCCCGCACGACCCGCGCGATCTGTCCGGGGTGTGGGCTCGGCAACGAGGGGTCTTGACGATGAGCAATGAGACGCCGCCGATGACGGCGTGGGCAAAAGCGAAGTTCGATGCCGCGAAACCAGTCTATGGTCCGCGAGCCGTGGCCGGCGGTTTGGGCAACGATCCGGTGATGACCTGCGACCCGCTCGGCATGCCCCGGAATCTGTTCCTCGAAGTCTCCATCTATCCGATGGAGATCGTTCAGACATCCAAGCGTGTTCTCCAGTTCTTCGAGTGGGCCCACGCGTGGCGCGAGATCTGGACGGATGGACGGGAGCTCCCCAAAGATCCGGACGCGCGATGGATGGGATACTCCGTGGGGAGATGGGAAGGCAACGAGTTCGTCGTGAATTCGCTCGGTTTCGACGAACGGACCTGGCTCGATCACTTCGGCAATCCGATTAGCGGTGAGGCCCGCTTCGAAGAGCGCTACCGCCGCGTGGACCGCGACACGCTGGAGCTCACGATGACCCTGACCGATCCCAAGGCCTACACCAAGCCGTGGGTCAGCGAGAAGAAGACGTTCAGGTTGGATCCCAAACACGAAATCGAAGAGCTCTTCTGCGTTCCGTCAGAAAACGATGCGTTCAACAAACGAGTCAGAGACCCCGGCGCCGGCGTGACTCGCTAACGTAGCGCTCGCAGATTTCTCGTACTCGGTTGGTCGGCTCGTCGCAGAATCTGCCACCGACCCTCGTGACGACAGACTTGGTCGCCGATGAAACCCTGACGCTCCTCCGACTCCGGCTTGGCTTGGACGCCGCCGAGGCCCGGTGGCAGCAGGTCGATCGAAGCGGGCGCCTCCGGCACGAGCGCTGAATAAGGTCCGGCTGAAGTCGGACACTACGACAGTCGCGGTCCGGCTGAAGCCGGATCCCACATGATGTGAAGGCGAGACACGCCTGGAGCCTGAAGCCTGAAGTCTGAAGTCTGAAGCCGCTTCCCTACGCCGCTCGTCCCCAAAGCCGGTCGGTCGCGCGCGCCGCGCCTTCGCTGAGCGTTCGCAGCTTCGCCCAGCAAATGTCGGGATGGACGGCGCCGAAGCCTGCGAATGTCCCGAACCCGCAGTCGCTGCCCGCAATGACCCGCTCGCGGCCGACGAGATTCGCGTAGCGCACGATACGCTGCGATACGAGCTCGGGATGCTCCACGAAGTTGCAACTCGAGTCGAGCACGCCGGGCACCAGAATCTTGTCGTCCGGGAGCGCATAGCTCTTCCAGAGCTCCCACTCATGCTCGTGCCGCGGGTTCGCTCCTTCGATGAGCAGCGCCGACGGCTTCACCTTGAACAGAACCGGCAACACCTTTTCAAGCGGGATGTCCCGCGTGTGCGGTCCTTCGTAATTACCCCAGCACATGTGCAGGCGGGTCCGATCGGCCGGCACGTTCTGGAGTGCGTGGTTCAGCGCCTCCACCTGAATCGCGGCGTTGCGCAGGAACTCCTCGTCCGTCGCATCGCGAAACCGAACGTGTCGGCCCATCGCCAGGTCGGGACAGTCGACCTGCAGGAGCAGACCTGCGTTCGCAATGGCTTCGTATTCCGCGCGCATCGCATCGGCGAGCGCTTCGAGATAAGCCTGATGCGACGGGTAGAATTCGTTCGGCTGGAACATGGCGATCGTGCCGGGAGACGCGGCCGTCATGAAGCCTTCCGTAACTTTCGCACCGGCGAGCGCGGCCTTCATCCGACCGAGATCCTTCTGCAGCGGTTCGACATTCTTGACGCTGATCGGCCCTTTGCAAATCGGCCGCAGGTATTTCGGAGTGGCGCCCATCGCCGCGATCTTGTCCCGGTATTGAGGGTAGTCGTCGAGATCCGCGGGCGTCGCGCGCGGCACGTCCCCCGGCTCGAAACCGTTCAGGCGATGACGAATGTACGTGCCGTAGCTGATCTTGCTCATCTCCCCGTCGCTGACGACGTCGATCCCGGCATCGGACTGCCGTTTGACGACGTCTGTGACGGCACGCTGAAGCGCGGCGTCGAACTCTGCCGCGTCATAAGCCTCTCCGCCGTCCTGCGCGAACAGAAACGTCACCACGTCCTGTGGCCGCGGCAGGCTGCCCACGTGCGTGGTCAGGATGCGGCCAGTACTCCGTTGCATCTCAGTCTCTAGTTGACGAGTGGTTTGTCGGTTCTGGGCGGATCCGTGTGGCAGGCCATCGGATTCCACTTCGAGCCATCAGGCTCTTTCTTGAAGTGCGTGCTGGTGATGAAGGGCTGGGTGAGGTACTGCGGATCCTCGACGATTGTCGTCACCGTGAACCATTCCGATCCGAAGTCGGTATGCCGGTCGAAGTACTCGGTCACTCCCGCATTCTGACTGTATGGAACACCGTTCTTCCGGAGGTAGCCCGGACTCAACTGAGTGGTCACGACCTTCAGCCCGCCCCCGGCGCCCGCCGCGAACGATCCGAAGCCGCCTCCGCCGCCGCCGGGGCCGGTGGTTTCCCACGCGGCCGCGGAGAATCCCTGGAGACTCCGCTTGGTCGGCTGCGTCCCGGTACCGTTGAAGTGGACGAGCCGCGTCTGCGTGCCCGCGTCGGTCTCGACCTTGAGCGTATTCGGGTCCTGCCAGGTAATGTGGAGGCGTCCCGGAATGCGCATCACCGCGGCCGCCCCGAACGCCTTGCACTGATCGCCCTTCGCATTATCAGCGGCCAGATCCCACGCGCCCGCCGCCTGAACGCCGGCGGGATTGAGCGGAATGCTGGCGACGTCGCCCTTGGGCGGCGTAATCATTCTCCACAGCCAGTCCTCGGTCACGACCGACACCCAGTAGCCGGTGAGATCCATACGGGCACCAGCCTGGCCGGTAGGCGGTGGCCCGCCGCGGCCTCCTCCCCCGCCACCCTGGGCGATCAGTTGAGAGGGCGTCAGCACCAACAGCGCCGCGGCAACGGCAAGCAAGAACTTCATTAGTTGACCTGAGCGGCCCACGTGAATCCGTCGGAGGGACGCACGAGCTTCCGCATCAGAAGCCTATCGTCCCCGCTGCGGGCCGGCGCACCGGTGATGACCACCTTATCGCCTGGCTTCAACGTGAAACGCTGCACTCCCTGTGCGTTGAGCTGGGCGACAGCACCCCACTCGATCCCCCAGCGCTTCGTTTTCCCGTCCCTGTCCGTCACCACCACCTGCACGAAGGAATGCGGATTGCGGTACTGGAACTCGACGAGCTCGCCCTCAATGGTCACCTGCTTGTCTTCGAAGTATGTGGCCGCAAACGAGTGGTGGGCGCTGGCGGCCGTGCTGGTGAACGACAACATCGCCACCGCGCCAATAATCAAGAGAAACACCCTGCATTTCATCTGAGCTCCCTCCGTGATGCCGGACCCTTATCTTCCTTGAGACTGTTGTACACCGCGTCGACGAACATCGCCGTGGTCCAGAAACCGGTCTGGGCGCCCCACCGCGGCTCATATTCGAATGTCGGACGGGCGGCGCGCACCTGGTCGAGCGTCATGCCCTTGTTGATCATGTCCTGGATCCGGTCGCGGATGATGGTCACCATGTCGCGGTATTCCAGCAGGTCGTGCTCGTCGGCGAGTCGCCCGTGTCCGGGCACGATCATCGTGCCGCGTTCCTGCGTGGGCGCTGGAATAACCAGATCGAGGATCGTGTTCAACGAGGCGATGAGGCCGTTAATAGTTCCGCCCCGGGTGCGATCGACCATCGGGAAGCCGTCCATGACGAAGATGTCGCCGGTCGAAACCACATCGGACCGCCGGAAGAACACGATCACGTCACCGTCGGTGTGCGCCGCAGGCTGATACAGGAGCTCGACCGCTTCGCCGTTGAGATAGATTTCTTTTCTCCCGTTGAAAAAGGTCGTCCCCGGCCACAACCCGGTGTCGAGTGGCTTCTCTTTGCCAAGAGCCCCGCTCATCCGGAGCAGCACGTTCTCGTGGGAAAAGATCGTCGCGTCGCGGCGCCCGCCGCCCGTCGTTCCGCCGCTGGCGAACCCCCCGGTGGTCGAGAGCACCTTGTTGCCGCCGATGTGATCCGGGTGGATATGCGTATTGACGATGTCGCGGATGGGCTTGGTGGAAAGGGTCCTGACGGCTGCGATGATCTTGTCGCTGGCTCCGGCCAGACCGGAATCGACCAGCAAGGGACCATCCTCGCCGATCTGGACGGTAATGTTCCCTCCGGCACCGAAGATCGCGTACACGTTGTTTTGCACGCGCAGGATATCGAGCTCGCCGGCTCCCCCAGCGGCCGGCCCCGCAGCCGCACCTTGCGAAAACGTCTCGCGGGGCACGCCAAATCCGACGACGGCCGCGACCAGCGCGGGAAACACGATTCTGCCGATCTTGAACTGTCCTGCCATCACTTGCCGCCGTTCTTATACCAGTCGCTCAGCTCTTTCTGGTACTCCGGATACATCGTCTTGGCGCCGCCGAGTGTCGCGTCGACAGGCAAACCGTGCCGCTTCGCGAACTCGTCGACAAACGGATTTTTTCCAGGCATGAAGTGCGGCACATCACCCTGTTTCTGATCGGGAGATTCGACGACGTACTCGCACGGCCACAGCCAGTTGCCGGTGCCGTTCGTGGTGAGCACAAAGTTCTGCGTCTTGATCAGCGGCTCGGCCAGATAATCGGGGTCCTGGACAATATTGATGTGAACGAGCTGGTCGCCGTGCCGGACGAAATGTTCGCGGAGCGTCATACGGTCGCTCGACGGAAACCCGTTGCGCCTGTGCCAACCCTGCTTGATATGCGTCGTCGTCACCGTCAGCATGCTGCCGTTCCACTCGCCCGTCGAGAAGCCCATCCAGGTGTGTGGCGCGTTGGCGGAAGGGTGCGGACGGCCGTCCATCCAGATCGTCCGTTCCTGCTCGTACGTGTTGATGTACTGCTTGATCGCGATGAGCTCCTGGGTTTCTGGATCGCGCTGCTCCCAGATCCTCAGCGCCAATGGCCCGCGATAGATATACGCGACGGTGTGAACCTGACACTGGTGCTCCGGAAGCGCCAGCCGCTGAGGATCCCAACTGAGCGCCCACTGGCGCGCGGCGTCGCTCATGGGGAGCCCGATGTAGTCGACCAGTGGAGGCCCGGGAATGCGCTCGGGCTGGTCCTCCTGGTAACGGGCACCCCACACGCCGGTCAGGTCAACCTGGGCGAATGCGGGAGCGGCCGCCAGCGTCATCGTCAGGAGCAACACACATGTAACCATCGGCCGGCGGGCATTCAACATAGTCGTACCTCGGTCAGAAACTGGTAGCGCCACAAGCATCTTATTATTTCTTCGCTTTTTCATCCATCCATGCGTACATCCACCAAACGCCGCGCAGGTAGGCGCCCATGCCCTGGTTTTGCGGGAAATAGCGCGCGCTTTCATGGCGTGTCTCCTTACTTGACGATCGACCGCCAATTCCTCGCGACGTAATCGGCCGTGCGCCAGGCGAGCGCCTGAAGCGTCAGCGTGGGGTTGCGGGCGCCGCTCGTGCCCATGACCGAACCTCCCATGATCCCGAGATTCGGCACCTCGTGCGACAGGCCCCACTCATTCACGACGTTTGTGTCCGGGTTGCGGCCCATACGCGTGCCGCCATACGCATGCGTGGACGTACCCATCGCCGTGCCCGCGTCGATCACGCCGGTTCCCTGGACCTGGACGGCGCCGGCCTCGAGATACCACTGCCGCATCTTCTCTCCGATGAAGGCGCTGATCTTCTCCTCGTTCTCGCGGAAGGACGCCGTGATGCGTATCACCGGGTTTCCGAGCGGGTCTTTTTCAGCAGGATCGAGATCGAGGTAATTGCCTTCATACGGCAACGTGGTTTTCTGCAAATACGCGCCGTTGGTGCGATCCGCATTCCTGACAAGGTGCGCCTTCCAATCCGAGCCCCAATTCGGTCCCTGGCGCCCCCACGACGCGAGACCGTTGACGGCAGCCATCGGTCGCCGTTCGGCATAGACATACATGGTTCCGCCACCGATGAAGTCGAGGCCGGAGTGATCGAAGTTGTCATCCGCCCAGTTGTCGACCGAGATCCCCTGTCCGGGCGTTCCATACCAGTTACGGAGGTCGAACGGGAACAAGGCGGCCACTCCGCCGAACTGAGCGTGACTGAAGTAATGCCGTCCGACTTGTAGATGGCTGTTGGAAAGCCCGTTCGGGAACGCCGCCGATTTCGAGAGCAACAGGAGTCGAACATTTTCGTACGTCTGACTAGCGACGAATACCACGTCCGCAGGCTGCAGGAACTCGGCATTTTCTTTTACATAGGTCACCCCGGTCGCGCGGCCTTCGCGATCGACTTCGATCCGGGTGACGTGGGCTTCCGTGATCACCTGGAATCGACCGGTCTTCTGCGCCTTGGGGATCGTGCTCACAGCCGGCGAGCTCTTCGCGTTGACGTGGCAGCCGGCACCGATGCAAAAGCCGTGATACACGCACGCCGACCGGCCGTCGTAAGGCCGACTGGTTATCGCGGCTGGTCCCGTAAAGGGATGCAGGTTGAGTGATCGCGCCGCCGCCGACATCTTGTCCATGAATCCGCTGCTCCGAAGCGCCGGCATCGGATACTCGCGTTGCCTCGGCCCTTCGAAGATGTTTCCGGCGTCGATCTTCGTCCCCTTGATATTGCCCGCGTTGCCCGACACGCCGAGCTCGTACTCCACGCGATCGTAGTACGGCTCGAGATCCTCATAACTGAGCGGCCAGTCCTCGACGGTGGATCCTGCCGGAATCCGCGAGCGGCCATAGCGCCGGGTGGTCTCGCTGACGACTTTGAAGTCCCACGGGTTGAGCCGCCACGCCTGCGCCATGTAGTGCATCGCGGTGCCGCCGACACCGTTCATCATCGGGTGGTTCGCACCGCGTATCGCATTCGTCGCGGCATTGGCCCGGCTGCTCGGGACTTCACCATCCACTTTCTGCGGACCGGGCGGCCACGCGGCGCGCTGAAGCCGCAGTTCATCCGGCGCCATGTCCCGGGTGCTCAGCCAGGTTCCGGCTTCGAGCCCGATGACGTCGATACCCGCAGCCGCGAGCGGAAGCGCCGCCACGCCTCCGGCAGCACCAACGCCCACAATCACGACCCCGGTTTTGGGCAATGTGGTGGCCACGGTTCAGATCGTTCCCTTCGAAAACATATCCGAGTCATACGCCGACTGATGGTTGGGTTTCAGTTCCGTGCCCCACTGCTGGTATTCCGCGGGGACCGCAACACGCACACCGGGATATCCGATGAGATCCCAGCCGACGTAGTTGGCGTTGCCGCCGTAGAACGGATCGGAAAATGTGCCTTGGATAGTGTGGGTCCGCACGGTGTTGAAGAAACCTTGCGGCGCCTGGGGAACCATGTCTTGAAACAGGTCTTTGACGATGGCGTCCTGATCCGCAGGCGCCAATTTGGAAAATGTCACGCCCTTCGAGGCAATCGCATGAGCCTCGATGGCCGCAAGGCCTGCAGCGTACTGACCGCGCAAATTTCCGAACGCTCCAGCCAGCCCCCAGTCAACGAAGCGGGCGGCTCGCGCCTCCCTGGCGCCGGGCCCGTTCGCGTCAGTGGGGATGATTCGCGCGCAGAT
The DNA here is from genome assembly GCA_963789965.1 of uncultured Acidobacteriota bacterium. Taxonomy (GTDB): domain Bacteria; phylum Acidobacteriota; class Vicinamibacteria; order Vicinamibacterales; family CAVVIG01; genus DATLLJ01. The sequence continues at coordinate 770,679 of CAWBMO010000003.1, read as the reverse complement.
CGCATCGAGCGTGTCGTATTCAAGACGCGTGAGCGCTCTCAGTGTCTCTTGCGCGCCCGTGGCTGGAGTCTGCGCCGCCGCGGAGACCGGCACGACGACCGCCGCGCCGACGACAAGCCCCGCGCGCTTCAGGAGCTCGCGGCGCGACAGTGTTTCCTGCCCCTCCTGCCCGACTTCTTTTTCAATGGCGCTGGGGCCCCACCCCCAGCGCGAGCTTTCGCTGATGCCTCGCCTCGGATTCGCTTGTCTTCGGCTCGGCATGGCCGCAGGCGCTCCCTCCTGCCCGGAATTGTCTTCAGCCATGATCCCTACCCCTTCAAAAGGACGAGCGGTCTGGCCTTCGTTCGGAACGCTCGATCGAAGGTCACGAACGTGAGCTGAGACGTCGCGGCAAACGCGGCCAGATAAGAGTCTGCCCAATCCTTGGGCGCGGGGTGACGCAATCGTGTCGTTGTCCGAACACGGCCCTCGAGGCCAGGGCGCGTCGCGCGCACGATAGACCTCGCCCATGCCGCCTGCACCAAGCGGCCCGGTGATCTCGTACGAACCAACGCGCGCTCCCGCGGCTAACATTGGTTTCTAGCTTCTACTTGAGCCCTAAGCCATGAGCCCTTGAGCCTTGACCTGACTTGAGCCTAATTCGTCCTCAGCCCTGGCGCTTCCGCCTTGATCTTCCGCGCGTCCGACGCGGTCAACCACCGGTCGCGAGCGAGGGCGTCGACCGACTGGTTGAACTTCGCCGCGAATTTCGCATACCCGCCGTAGACGCTTTCCAGCCGGTCCCACGCAAATGTGTTCACGTGCGCGAGATTGCCGCATGTGCCCGGACCCGGAGTCGTGGCGTAGTACGTCGCGGTCGGTACATCCAGGTAAGGAGTGCGGACGCCGCCCACAGCGTTGCCGAACTCGTCGGTCACAATCGCCGCCTGTGGCGTGCCGCCGTTCTTGACGGCCACACGCTCCGCGCGGGGCGCCGGCGTCCCGTCTCGTACCCAACGGTCCAGGTTCGCGAACGCGGCGTTCACCACGTGACGCATCACCGGAGTCTCGGCGAGTGGTATCGGAGGGGTGCAGACTTCAGCGAATGGCCACTGGGCCGGAAACGCCTGCGTGCCGGCCGCGGTCTGGTCTTTTAGAGAGGGAATGTGGCGATAGAAGTACGCGTCAGCGTGCGCTGCTCCCGCCACCTCATATAACCGGTAGGAGTCACCTCGCTCATCGCTGTCCGGCCGGCGCCGCTGGAACGTACCGAGCACGTCGGTCTGGGAGACGATGCGAATAACCGGTACACCGGCGTTCTTCGTGATCTGGCGCGGATCAGTCGCGGCCGGTGCGGCGGCGCACTGGTTGATGCGCGCCAGGCCGGCATAGCGGTGCACGATGAAGCCGTCATAAACCGGCCGGCCGCCTGCAAGCTTGGCGTGCGGATGAACGGCGCTGATGTAAGTGGGCAACTCGCCGCCGTGCGACGTCGCGTAGAGGCGCTGGACCCTGAATCCCGCCAGAGGTCCTGGCGTCGACGTCGATGCACCGCTCTTGAGCAGCGCGCCCACCTGGCTGATCATGTCCCATCGCAGGCCCTCTTCCGAACTTGACGCAGGACGGTCCGGGGCACACGCGACGGCCGGAGTGGGATTCGCGAACGACAACGGTGCGTACCGGGTGGCGTTGAACTGCTTCAGCGAGTCAACAGCTGCCGGCACGTAGGTGAGCAGGACCCAGGCGTCCCCGCTCTCCATGAAATGTTCGAACGAGAGCGACCATGTGAACACCCAGTCGTAGCGCCGGGCATTGTTCCCCATTTCGACGATGACGTTGCCGCTGAACCGCGCAGGGTCGGACGGGCGCCGCACGAGGATACGCGTCGTGTACGGCGCGTTCGACGTCTTCACGGTTACGCTGCCGTCGGAGGCCCAGTCGTACACGTTCGCCGATCCGCTGACGAAGAACTCCTCTTCCACGTAACCGCGAGCCGCAAGATCCACCACGTCCTGCAGCTTGCTGGCCGCCATCAGCGGATATGAATCTGCTGTCACGGGAATCGGACCCGTCACTCGGGGAATCGACACAGCTGCTCCGCCCGGGCTCTGCTGCGCTTCAAGCGTGCCGACACCGCCGCAGGTCATCACGACGACCGCCGAGATCAGCCAGCGCTGTTTCAAAGAGCCATGCATGTGCTTCCTCCAGAAGGCTCGCCAATGCCTTGAGCCTTGAGCCCTGAGCTGGACCGAGCTAACCATGACCGGGGAGAACCTGACAAGCAATTAGTTGTGCGGCGTGGCGCGTATAATCCACGCACCTCCACACCGTGACACTGACTGCCGGCACTCGCTTCGGCGCATACGACGTCCTCGCGCTCATTGGCGCCGGAGGGATGGGCCAGGTCTATCGGGCCACCGACAGCAAGCTCCATCGTCAGGTGGCGCTGAAAGTCCTGCCCGATCTGTGGGCGAACGATCCCGATCGCCTGGCGCGCTTCCAGCGGGAGGCTGAAGTGCTCGCCTCGCTGAACCACCCCCACATCGCCGCCATCTACGGCTTCGAACAAACCGATAACGTGAGGGCGCTCGTACTGGAGCTCGTCGAAGGCGACACGCTCGCCGATCGACTGGCACGGTCCAAAGACCGTGCCCTACCGAACCTCGGTAGCGCCGGGGTTTCAACCCCGGCGATCGCATTCGACGAAGCGCTCTCAATCGCACGGCAGCTCTGCGAGGCCCTCGAGGCGGCCCACCAGCACGGCGTGGTGCATCGCGATCTGAAGCCGGCCAATATCAAGCTGCGTCCAGACGGGGCGGTCAAAGTACTGGATTTCGGCCTCGCCAAGGCGATGGCCGGCGACTCCTCGGTCGGCAACCTGTCGCAGTCGCCCACGATCACATCGCCGGCAATGATGACGAACGCCGGCGTCATTCTCGGAACGGCCGCATACATGGCTCCCGAGCAGGCCAAAGGCAAGCCAGCCGACACGCGCTCCGACATCTGGGCCTTCGGCGCGATCCTCTACGAGATGCTGGCGGGCAAACCGGCATTCGGCGGCGAGACGATGGTCGAGGTTCTGGGCAGCGTGCTCAAGACCGATCCTGAGTGGACGGCTCTTCCGGCCACGACGCCTCCAATTATTCGCTCCCTGCTCCGCCGCTGCCTGCAGAAAGATCCCAACCACCGGCTGCGCGACATCGCGGATGCGCGGTTCCAGATTGAAGAGGCGCTGAACGAGCCCGCCAGCCCACGTGCGGTTGTCGCACCGGCTCGGACGAGCCGCGAGCGGCTGCCGTGGATGGCGGCCATGTTCGTTGTCGCGATCGCCGCGTCGCTGATGACCCTTCTGTATTTGCGTCGAGCGCCGGCAGACGCTCCGGAAATGCGCCTCCAGATTGTCACGCCCGGTGCCGATCTGACGTCCTTTGCGATTTCACCCGACGGGCGCAAGGTTGTCTTCCGGGCGACGACAAACGGAAAGAGTCAACTCTGGCTTCGGCCGCTCGAGTCGGAGACCGCAGAGCCGATCGCGGGGACCGAAGGCGGGGCGTATCCGTTCTGGTCGCCGGACAGTCGGTCGATTGGATTTTTCGCAGGTCGAGAGTTGAAGCGCACCGATATTGCCGGTGGGCTCGTGCAGACGCTGGTGAGCTCGCCAAACGACCGAGGCGGCTCGTGGAACGACGGGGGCGTCATCCTGTTTGCCCCGTCCAGCACCGGCCCGTTGTACCGCGTGCCGGCCGGTGGCGGCAGCGCCGTGGAAGTCACCCGTGTTGACGCGCCACGGCAAACAGGCCACCGCTTCCCTCACTTCCTGCCCGACGGCCGCCATTTTCTCTTCTTTTCGTTGGGCCCGCCTGAGAGCCAGGGCGTGTATCTGGGCTCGCTCGACTCGATGGACGCGCGGCGCCTGTTCGGTGCCGATGGAGCAGCGGTCTTTGCGCCGCCAGACTACGTGGTGTTCCCTCGGCAAGGGGCGCTCTGGGCGCAACGTCTGGATTCCAGCACACTGGAACCGGTCGGCGACGGGTTGCCGGTGGCCAAGCGTGTCGCCATCGACCCGAACTTGTTTGCGAACGTGGCTCTTTCGGCATCGGCGGCTGGCCCGGTCGCGTTCAGAGCCGGCGGTGCTGAGCGTCAACTGATCTGGCTCAACCGGTCCGGCCAACAGATCGGCGCCGTGGGGCAGCCGGATGCGGATCAACCTTTTGACATTCACCTTTCTCCGGACGGGCGCAGTGTGGCGTTCCGACGCATGGCCGGCGGAAATGTGGACGTGTGGGTGATGGAGATCGCGCGGGGCATCCTTCGCCGGTTCACATCCGATGCGGCGAGAGAGTACGAGTCGACTTGGTCGCCGGATGGGAGCCGCATCGCGTTCTCGTCGGACCGTAAAGGTGTGCTCGACCTCTATGAAAAAGCGGTCGATGGTTCCGGTACTGAGTCGCTGTTGCTCGAAACCTCCGAGCACAAGAACGTCTACGACTGGTCTCTTGACGGCCGCTTCATCTTGTACGGTCCTCAGAACGCGAAGACGGGCGAGGACCTTTGGGCTCTGCCGCTCTTTGGCGAGCGGAAACCGTTGGCGGTGGCGCTTACGGCATTTTCTGAGGTGGACGGACGGTTTTCGCGAGATGGCCGCTGGATTGCCTATATGTCGACCGAGACCGGGCGGAATGAAATCTACATCCAGCCGTTTCCCGGGCCGGGCGGCAAGTTGCAGATCTCAACCAACGGCGGCCGCTCCCCCCAATGGCGTCACGATGGGCGAGAGATCTTCTACATCGGACCGGACGACCGCCTGATGGCTGTCCCGGTGATGCTGCAAGCCGGCGGCTCGACGGTCGAGGCGGCAGATCCCGTCGCCCTCTTCACGATGCAGCCGGGATCAGAGTTCGTCCCGTCACCAGACGACCAGCGATTTCTGGTCAATGCGCCGCTCGAAAGCGCCGCCATCCCGCCGATCACCGTCATCTTGAACTGGAAGCCCAGACCGTAACAGCCGGGCGTATAATCCTCGAGGTCCTTTCGGGCAGGGCCTTCGGATACGTGCCGCGCGGGCGGCGGCGGAGGGCGGATGCTTATGGCCTGCCGGCTTCTTCGATTTCTCCGGACTGACTCCCTCCCCCGTTGTCTGGCCATCGCCACTATCGTCGTCGCCGTGGTGACCGTGCCCGGACGAACCATTCCAGCTGTCGCTGCAGGGCAGAGTGCTCCCGTCGACGCCGGGCCCGCCGTCTGGGCGGGCGACCTGACGCCCATCGCCACAAGTGATTGGAATTACGACCGCGCCGCGCATCTCATCGAGCGCGCCGGATTCGGCGCAGCGCCCGACGAGGTTGCGCGGCTCGCGGCGCTGACCCCGCGCCAGGCGGTCGACGAACTGGTCGACTACGAGTCGATCAGGAGCGACCTGAAGCCGTTCGACGAATCGGTCATCTGGGATCCGGGCATGGATCCGTTCCCTCCGAGTCGGGCCGAGGCGGTACGCCTCGCGCGTGAACGCGGCGAGGGGCTGGGCGAGAAGTTGCTGCCGGAGGGCGCGCAACGCCGGCTTCAGCCCGTCGTCGACAAGTTCTTCTACGGCCTGTATGCGAACGGCATCGAAACCCAGCGCCTCGGGCTCTGGTGGGCGAACCGCATGCTTGCCACGCGGCGGCCGCTCGAGGAAAAGCTGACGCTCTTCTGGCACGGCCACTTCGCGACCGGCGAGAACAAGGTGCGCGATTACCGGATGATGCTCCGGCAGAACGAGATGTTTCGCGCGCGCGCGTCCGGGAAGTTTCGCGACCTGCTGGTCGGAATCCTGAAAGACCCGGCGATGCTCGTCTATCTCGACAACGGCGAGAACATCAAGAAGCATCCGAACGAGAACTTCGGCCGCGAGCTCCTCGAGCTGTTCACCATGGGCGTGGGGAACTACAACGAGCACGACGTTCGCGAGGCCGCCCGCTCCTTTACGGGATGGACGAACGACGTGCTGGTGTTCAAGTTCGACAAAGACCAGCACGACTTCGGCCAGAAGACGTTTCTCGGGCGGACAGGACCCTTCGACGGCGAGGACATCATCGATGCGATCCTCGCCCAGCCGGTCACCGCCGAGTTCGTGGCGGCGAAGCTCTATCGTTTCTTCGTCCGCGAGGAAGTCGACGGTTCTCTCAAGGCGGAGTTGGGCCGCACATATCGCGACAGCGGCTACCAGATGAAGCCGCTGCTGAAACGCATCTTCCTCTCGAAGGATTTTTACAGCCAGCCGGCCTTCGCCACTCAGATCAAGAGTCCGGTCCAGCTGGTCGTCTCCACGTACAAGAAAATGTCGCTGCGCGAGCTGCCGACGATTCCCGACTTCGGACGCATGACGAGCAGCCTTGGACAGTCACTTTTCGATCCGCCGAATGTCGCCGGCTGGGCCGGCGGCCGTACTTGGATTACTCCGTCGACGCTGCTCAACCGCGGGAATCTGTTCCGCGGCGTGCTCTTTCCCGATGTGAAGGGATTCCGCCCACCCGATCGGTCGATGTCCGCCACCGATTTTCGCGTTGGACAGCGGTTCGGCCAGGGCATGAGCATGACTGAGGCCACGAAGGAGGACGTCGACGCGAGCACGATGGCCGAGTCGAACATGATGGTCGACCGCGACGAGGACTACAACACGCGCTACGGGGGGTATAAGGGAAACCTGATGGCGTATGAGCGAACCAAACTGATTCCTCGACAGCCCGCCGCGCTCAACCTCACAGCGATGGTCAAGGCCGCTGGCGCGGATACCGTCGACAAGGTCGTGGATCACTTCGTCTACCGGTTCCTGTCGGTCACGCTGCCAGACACGGAGCGCGGCCTCCTCGTGAATTTCCTTCGCGGCAAGCTCGGCTCGTCGACTGTCCAGCCGGGCGAGAAACTGGAAGAGTCGCTCCGCGAGCTGCTCTATCTCGTATTGAGCACGCCGGAATATCAGTTGGGGTAGGTTTGAGCCCTGAGTCCTGAGCCCTGAGCCATGAGCCGGTTGGCTCAAGGCTTAGGGCTCAAGGCTCAGGGAAGGAGTTCGACATGTCGCGCAAACAGATACATCTCGGCTGCTCGTGTTCCCGCCGCGACCTCCTTATCCGAGGGTTGTATGGCATCGGCGTGGGCGCCGGGCTGCCGTTGGTGTTGAGCCGCACGTCTGCGGCGTTGGCGGCGCAAGCGCTGCAGGGCACCAGCGTCGAAAAGCATCCCGAGAGGATTCTCGTCGTGATCGAGCTGTCCGGCGGGAACGACGGCTTGAACACCGTCGTTCCGTTCGGTGATCCTGCCTACTATCGCGCCAGACCCAAGCTCGGGATTGCTGAACGTGATGCGATCAAAGCGGCCGATGGCTTCGGCTTCAATCCCTCGATGGTTGGCTTCGAGCGACTGTACAAGGACGGCATGCTGGCCGTCGTCCACGGCTGCGGCTACGATCATCCGAGCCTTTCACATTTCTCATCGATGGGCTTCTGGCATACAGGCGTGCCAAACGGCGGTGAGCCGCTCGGATGGCTCGGGCGGCTGGCCGACGACCGCTACGACGCGTCAAAACGCAATTTGATCGTGGACATCGGAACCTCCCAGTCGCTCGCTGTGCGAAGCGGCCGGCACTCCCCTCTCGTTTTCGACGACCCGGCGCGCTTTCGCCGCGATGGTACGGACACCGAGAAGCAGGTGCTCTCCGGCTTGAGCCAGCCGAGGACGACGTCAAATCCGATGCTGCAGTTCCTGGCATCGACCGCCGAGAACGCCACCGAAAGCGCCGACTTCGTGCGCCAGGCATCGGCCAGCTATCGCACGACGGTGGACTACGGCCAGGGCGGCGGTTTGGGCGGCAACCTTCAGCGAGTGGCGGCGCTCATCGACGCCGGGATGCCGACGCGTCTCTACTACGTGACCTATGCGGGCAACTCGTTCGACACGCACGTGCAGCAGGCGGACCTCCACAGCCGCTTGCTCATGTACACTGCCGACGCCGTACGCGGGTTCATGGAAGACCTCAAACGCATCGGCCATGCGGATGAAGTCGCCGTCATGATGTTCACGGAGTTCGGGCGTCGGGTCGAGGAGAACGGAAGCCTCGGGACCGATCACGGCACGGCGACGCCCATGTTTGTCGTGGGCAAGAACGTCAAGGGCGGGTTCTACGGGAAGCACCCGAGCCTCACCGACCTCGACGACGGCAATATGAAGATGACGACCGACTTCAGACGGGTCTATGCAACGTTGATCAAAGAGTGGCTCAGCTACGACGACACGCAGCATGTCCTGAAGGGCCACTTCGATCCCCTCGGTGTATTCGCTTAGGAGCAGAGGTCTCATGCGAACGCGTCCAATCGTCACGCTCGTGGGAGCATTTGTCCTCCTGCCGTTACTGTCCGGCACCTCAGCTGGTCAAAATAACGACGCGTTTCTCGCCCCCACGGTGAATCGAAACGCCAAGCCGGTGGTCGCCAAGCCCACTCCCCGCTGGCCGGACGGCAGAGTGAACCTCGCGACGGCTCCGGGTGAAAAGGGACATTGGATTCGTACCAGGCGTGAACTGGTCGTCGACGAGAACACGACGAACAAGCTTCCAACCGATCGTTGGGTGAAGGACATTCCCTTCCAGCCCTGGGCGAAGGCGCTGTTCGAATACCGGCGAACCAAAGATGACAGAGATTCGCCACACGCACGCTGCAAGCCCGACGCGGGTCCGCGGGAGATCGAGACCGCCTACGGCTTTGAGATGGTTGAGCTCACTGACATACAACGCGTGCTCGTTTTCGACATAGGTGGGCCCCAGACTTTCCGCACGATCTATATGGACGGACGCCCTCATCCCTCAGGTCGGAATCTGGTACCAAGCTATCTTGGTCATTCGGTCGGCCGATGGGAGGGAGATACGCTGGTTGTGGATACAGTGGGGTTCAACGAAAAGAACTGGATCGACGCCGAAGGCTTGATGCACACGGACCAATACCACCAAATCGAACGCTTTACCCGCACCGATTTCAATACGATGAAGTACGAGGTGACCATCGACGATCCCGGCGCTTACACGGCCAAATGGACCGCGGGTTTCATGCTTCGATGGAATACCGGTGCTGAGCTGTTCGAGTACGTCTGTCAGGCCAACAATATGAACCCGGACATGACGATGGGCGACGATGGTGCTCCGCTGTCCCGTGCGAACGGCTTTACGCCCTAACAGTGGCCTCTTGCCCTCGCTCGTAGCGCTTGCCAGGTGTAGCGCAGGTCTTTAGACCTGCAAGCATGCCGGGCCAAGCAGGACTGAAGTCCTGCGCTACACGCAAGCGCGATACGCTCTACTCGAGCGGCTCCAGCTTGACGATCGACGCGCCGTGGTTGTTGCCCACCCAGAAGCTCACGGGCGTGGTGGAATTATCGACGAAGACTCTCCGAACGTTCGTCAGCCGCGGAAGAAGATACTCGATGAACTGGCCCGTCCTGGGATTCAGCCGCAGGATGCGGTCGTTGTACTCTCCCCCGGACCACGCTTCGCCATTCTTGTCGACGGTCACATCGTAGGGCCAGGCGCCTGGTGTCGGCGCACGCCATTCCTGGAAGCGTTCGGTCTTGGTATCGAACATCCCGATCCGATCGGCGCGGTTCTCGCCGAACCAGAGGCGCTCTTGCGAGTCCATCATGCCGCGCCGCGGTCCTGAACCAGGCGTTGGCGTCTTGTACCTCGCCATGACCCCGGTTTTCGCGTCGATTCTCACAATCTCGTCGCTACCAAGAGGCAGCACGTATCCATTGTTCTGCGAGTCGGGAATCACGTCGTACACGTTGGGACGTGGGATTTTGTACGGTTCGAACATTTCGAACTTGCCGGACCGGACGTCGAGACGCAGGACCGTATAGGTCCCGGCGTCCTGGAGCCAGACCTTGCCGTCCACATGATGACGATTCGGGCTCACCTGATTGACCTGAACGTGATCGCCATTCAGTTCAGGCGGCAGGCTCCACATCTGGAACTTCTCCGTCTTCCTGTCGAATTTCGCGATGCCTGCCTGGAACTGCAGGCCAAGCCACAGGTTCTCATCTTCATCGAATCGCAGGGCGAGGGCGCCTGTCGGCGCGCCGGGCTTCAGCAGCGGCACCTGGTATTCCGTGACCTTTCCCGTCTTCGGATCGAGCTTGGCGAGGATCTGTTCGCCGAAGCTCGCGTACCACACCATCCCGGTCGAGTCGACAATCACGTCGTGCGGCTGTCTCGTTTTAGGGGACAACTCGTACTCCGTGTAGATGACCCGCGTCGCATCGCCTTTCGGGCGAGGCAGCGTCTTGAAGGCATAGTTCCAATGCGAAGCAGAGCTCAGATTGAGGCTGCTCAGATATTCCGCCTGACGGTGCCGCGCCTGCTGCTGTTGATCGGCCTGAACCGCTCCGGGGCCAATCCGCGGAGCAGGTGTTCTCTGCGGCATCAACGGGAAGGCGAGAGGCGGGTACCCCGCCATCCGCTCGACGACCGACATGAATTCCGCCACATCGTGCTTTGAGCGCGCCACCCGTTCCAGCGTGTGGCAGTGCGCACAGCCTCGCACCGAGGCCTTTTGCTCTTCCGTGCCAGGAAAACTGTCGAGCCACTCCGCGTTCGTGAGCTGGGGCGCCAGATCGGCCGCCTTGCGCAGTTTCAGATCCGCCGTCGTCGCCTTCTGCGCGACGACCGACGCCGTCGCGGTGCTTTCCAGGTCGTACCCGACTGCCCTGATGCGAAGCGAATACTGACCCGGTTCAAGTCGGCTCTGAGGAAATTGATAGCGGCCCTGTCGATCGCTGACGACGGTCGTCGTGATGGTGGAGTCCGCCTTTCTGGCGCTGACGAGCACGCCTTCCATCGGGCCCTCCTCGGAGGAGGTGACCAGCCCGGTCAGTGCCGTCGTGCTGGTCTGAGCTTGCGCCGGGAAGGAACCTGGCGCTGACTGAACGAGCACGATCGCGAGGACCGCGACCGCCGTGAGTAGGCCAACTCTTGCTCGCATTGGAACCTCCGACAGCTCTGTTCGCTGCTCTTCCGGATTGCCGCCGCGCACTTTGCGAATTCCTTCGCTGAACCGCGCCTTCGCCTCGCAGGTTCTGCAGACGTCCGCCATCCAGGCAATTATGGACTAGTCTGACTAGACTTCTAACTTTTGACTTCTAACTTTTAACTTCTAACTTCACGCCCCGTTTAGCCTGGCTGTGCCCCTGGCCTGCCGCTTTCCACGACGAAGGACGCCCGGGTTTCGATTGGGGCGTCTGGTCGGCTCACGTAGGGCAGCACGCGGTAGTCGCTCGTCCAGAGAGACGGCGTGATCGTCGCTCGCACATAGCCGCGGCGCGCGTTGAAAAACTTGACGTGAGGATTCGATGCCCGCATTTCGCTCTCTGGTGCATCATTTCCGTCGCCCCCGGAAGTGATCGAGGTGCCCACGAACTCCGTGCCCACTACCGATGAAGCTGGATTGTCGAAGTCCAGCTTCAGATCGGCCACGAAGCTGGCGTGAATATCGCCCGTGATCACGATGGGGTTCGACGGGCGGGCCTGGGCCAGAAAGCTCATCAGACGGTTCCGCGCTTCAACGTATCCATCCCACTTGTCCATCGAGAAGGTTTGCACTCCGTCCTGGACCTGCACCAGCTGCGAAATCATCACTTGATTGGCGAGAACGTTCCAACGCGCTTTGGACGCGCGAAGCCCATCCATCAGCCATTTTTCCTGGCCAGGTCCCATCATCGTTTGACCTCGGCTGAGGGCACCTTCGCAGCGCGGCTTGCGCCCGTCGCCACACGGTTGGTCCGATCGGTACTGGCGGGTGTCAAGAACATCGAACTCGAGAAGCTCGCCAAAGCGGAGCCGGCGGAAAATCTTCATGTTCGGCCCGGCAGGCATGGATGAGCGGCGAACCGGCATGAACTCGTAGAACGCCTGGTAGCCGGCCGCACGACGCAAGAGCAGCTGTTCCGGCGATTGATCGCCGGCGGCGATCATGCCCGCGTAGTTGTCTGCGACCTCGTGGTCGTCCATCGTGACGATCCACGGGAACCGAGCGTGAGCCGCCTGCAAGTCCGGGTCGGACCGATAGAGAACGTATCGAGCGCGATACTCGTCGAGGGTGAACACCTCTCCAGCTCCATGCTGGCGGACCTGCGCAGTGCCAAATCGCCTTTCGTAGATGTAATCTCCCAAGTGGACGACGACATCCAGGTCTTCTGAGGCCAGACGACGGTAGGCAGTGTAATAGCCGTGCTCGTAGTTCTGGCAGGAGACGAACGCAAAGCGGAATCGATCAGGCGACGCTGTTCCCGCAGGTGCGGTCCGTGTCCTTCCTGTCGCGCTCACCTCCCCGCCGGCAATGAATCGGTACCAGTAGTTCCTTCCGGGCCGAAGTCCGTCCACTTCTGCATGAACCGAGTGACCCAATGCCTCCAGCGCCAGACTCGAGCCCTTGCGGACGATGTTCCGGAACCCGTCGTCCTCCGCGACCTCCCATTGCACCGCAAGCCGGGTATTCGCCGCGCCCACTTGATTCAAGGCTGCCCGGTCGAGTCTCGTCCATAACACGACGCCGTTCGGCAAGGGATCGCCCGAGGCCACACCGAGTGAAAATGGATTCGAGCGGAATCGGGCGTCCCTCTGTCCACCAGGCGCTGGGAGCGAGCCGAGGGCAATGTACGCCGCGGCGTCCCGGCTCACCCTGATGAAGTCGCGCCGGCTCAGGCGCCGGTCGAACACGTCGAACCAGTGCTGGTCGTCGGTCTTCACTGCAATCCTCGCCGAGCCAACTGGCAACTCACGGCAGCGCGAAGACGTACAGCGCGTTATAGCGACGCGTTGGCTGCAGATTGGCCTGTGTGATGAGCCCGCCGGTGAGCAGCCCTTCGCCCGTCAGCACCGCGATGTACTGTTTTCCGTTCACCGCGTACGTGATCGTGCTGTTCTGGATCGTTCCGCCGAGCGTCGTCTCCCAGACCACCTTTCCGCTCTCGGCGTCGAAGGCTCGGAATTTCTGATCCAGATCTCCCCAGAAGACGAGGTCTCCCCCTGTCGCCAGCACCGCGCCCTGCCCTGGAGCCCGTCCTTTGTAGATGTGCTGGATCTCGCCGGTCGCCACGTTAATCTTCGCGAGGCCGGCGAACTCTTCGGGCTTGGAGCCAGGGCGTGGAATCCCGTCGCGACGCTCCGCAACCTCCGGCTTCCCTGCCGACGCCGGGGTCGCCGCCGTCATGTCGAGACAGTTGTTGTTGTACGAAACGAAGAGCGAGTTGAAGCCGGGATGGTAGGCCATCGGCCAGTAACTCTTGGTGTTCCAGAAACACACCGTCCGCCGCTTGCCGGGCGCGTCGACGAGGACATTCTCATTGATGAACGTCTGTCCCGTCTTCACATCAATCTTCGAGATCAGGAACTCGGGCGTGTCGTACGGAAACGGATTGGCCCACAGAAACCGGCCGGTGTCCCGATCGAGCGCCCAGATGCCGCCGCCCTCGCCGACGTTCAACGCAATATCTCGCGGCTGGTTTCGCGGAATGTCCGGGTTGATCCATTTGACGAACTTGGGATCCGGGTTCACCGCCGTGCGCACGAGAACTCGCTCGTTCGTGTAATCCAGATCCCAGTCGTCGCCGGGCAGATGCTGGTAGTACCAGACGAGCTTCCCGGTATCGGGATTGAGCGCCACGGTCGAATTGCTGTAGAGGTCTGCTGGCGCCGAGAGCGGAATCGCTCGGGCGTTCCCGCCGTGACGGGCGGCCCGCGTGTTCGGCATCGGATTGGCGATGCCCCAGAAGATCAGCCGGCGCACCGGATCATATCCGCCTGCGAGTCCCCACGCTGATGCCAGCCGTCCTCCCGGAGGCGATCCTCCCCACGTCTCGTCTCCCGGCTCGCCGGCCGCAGGCACCGTGTAGAAGCGCCACGCCTCTTTTCCGGTTTTCGCATCGTGCGCCGAGATGTAGCAGTCGTCGCGCACAGTTCCACAGGCTCGGCCAGAGAGCACCTTGCCGTCGGCGACAATCACTCCGGAAGTGAGATTCCCGCTCGACTTGGTTTCCCATTTCACCTGCCCCGTGCGGGCGTCGAGAGCGACGATGAAGCCGTCTGGCGACGAATAGAAGACCATGTCTTCGTAGATCGCGATCGCCTTGGTCCGGCTGGCGCCGGTCGGCCGCTTGTACTCCCAGATCGTCGCGCCCGTCGTCGCATCGACCGCCAGGACGCTGGCACCTGGGGCGGCCAGATAGATGACGCCCCGGTACACAATCGGGATGCTCTCCTGGTTGCCCATTCCCAATTCTTTTTTGAACACCTGGCGAAGCTGCCCGACGTTTTGCCGGGTGACCTGCCTCAACGGGCTGAAACGCTGCGCATCGTACGTCCGGCTGTACATCAGCCAGTCATCCGCGACTCGGATTGGCCAGCATCTCTTTCGTCACCGGCGTGAAGGTGTTGATGTTGACCTGTGCACCGGGCGCCGACGACAGCGCCAGCAGAGCGACAAACGTTACAAGGAACACAATCCGGATCATCGTTTCCTCACTGGAAATTGGCGACCTTGCGCGCCGCGCCGGTCAGCTCGAGGATGTGGAGTCCGGTGTTGGCGCGATCGACGATGTAGATGTAGCCGCGATCGTCCACCTCGACGTTGTTCGTCTGAATCGCCACCTTGCAGCGCTGGTCCGCGCCCGTGCCGACGCAACGCTTGTCGGTCTTCTCGGTGATGGCTGGAATATAGAAGCCGATTTCCTTCGGGTGAAATGGATCGCGAATGTCGACGGCGCGGACGCCGGCGTTGAAATGGGCGAAGAACATCACGCGCTTGTAGTAGATCGGCGTGAAGTTCTCGTTCGATGAGTGCGTGCCGAAGCGCCCGCCCCGCCCGCAGAAATTCCCGCCCGCCTCCGGCACCGTCCAGTTTGCCACGCCGAACGGCTTCGACTCGGCCGTGATGTCGGCGATCCACACCATCTGTCTGGCTTCCAGGCACTCGTTGGCGATCGACTCATCGGTGATCACGACGAAATCGCGGACCTTCCCGTCCCTGTTCTTCCCGAACTCGGCGAGCTCCATGCCGAGCACTGGGAACACCGTGTGGGCGCCGACGTTCGGCGCAAGATCGAGCCTGCCGATCTGCGGATACAGCAGGTTCTCGGGAGTCGGCTCCTTCGGCCCGTCCAACAGCTTTTGCCGGTCGACGATCTGCAGGATGCCGCCCCGGTTGGTGCCGTACCCGAAGTACACGCGATTGCCTTTTGGCCCCGTGGAGATCGGACCGTGAAGGTCGGTGGGCACCGGACCGGTCGAACCGGGCTCCTGGCCTGGCAGGCCGAAACTGCGAATGAACACCGGTTTCGCCGGATCGCTCAAGTCGTAGATCAGCGTCATGCGGGCGGCACGCCAGCCGGGGGCGCCCGAAATGAGGTATGCGATGCCGGTGTCGCATTCCCACCAGTTCTTGTGCGTGTCGTGCAGTCCGCTGACGACGACAGTCAGGCGGCTCGGCTTCGCCGGATCCGAGACGTCCCAGATTTCGTGGGCACCGTGTCCGAACGTGCGCAGCAGGTACACCTTGCTCTTGTCGGCACGCGGCAGCTCGCTGCCGTCGCACACACGCACCATTTGCGCGCCGCCGGCTTCGGCCAGGCCCGCCTCGCCTGGAATGTGAGCCAGGTACTTCGGCTGCTTCGGATTGGTGACGTCAAGGACCGACGTGCCGTTGTGCTCGCGCTGGCCGGTGAGTGGATTGGCCACCTCGTCGCCGTGATGGCCGATGTAGGCGATCCAGCGGTCGCCTTGCTTGTGGACGAGCGGCTGATACGCGCTTCGACCCTGCAGATCATGGTAGCCGACGAGCTCCATGTTGCTCTTCTCGGGCTGCTGCGGGCGTTGGGCGGCGGCCCCGGAGTGCTCGAACTGGAGAACGAGGCCAAGCGCGACTGCCACTGCCGCAAAGCCCATACGCTGACGTCGCACGCCTCCTCCTTTCTACGCCCGACGGCTCACGATCTCGTCACGCACCAGCCTCTACTTGCCAACGAGATGGGGAATGTCCTTTTCATTTTCCAGGCACATGTAGTCCATCAACTCGGTATCGAGCGACGATGATCGCTGTTGAGTTTGACGGTCCACGGCGCCGTATACGCCTTGGGGTCGTCGACCGTCAGCTCGATCTCCAGCCTGCCATAGTTCACTCGGCGAAGCCGCTCGGTCATTTTGGCCGCGTCCGTCAGCGGACTGCCGCTGCGGTCGAGCCACAACCCGTCGCGGAAGCCGGCCGTCTGCACGACAAGCGTGTCGCCTTCCCACTTCCCTGTCGAGTAGCCATTCACCGACGGCAGATCGATGTCCGCAGGCAGCGGCCGTCCATCCGTGAAGATCTGACGATAGCTCGCGTCCCGCTCGCTGAGAATGACCATGAGACCCGGAATCTGGATGATCTTTCTGAGCAAGGGGGTGGTGTGCGTCTTCACAATACCTGCGGGCTGACAGTGGCTGGTCGGATCGTCTTTTCCGTTTTGCTCCATGCGTGCTCTCACCAGTTCTCGTACCCACGGTTGATAGGGCAGACCTTCTTTGAGGCTCCAGCCGATGTTCACAAATTCCTCTCCGATGAACATGTCCAGGCAGCCCCCCGGCGGGCAGGGGCGGTTGTGCTCGATGTCCCACAATCCGGAAAAATCCGGCTTGCCATCGGCTGTCCTGGGGGTTGGTGCCTCCAGGTTCGGCGTTCCCGTGGCGGTCTTTGGAACTTGCGGAGTCGGATAGTGCAGCCACTGCGCGCGGAGAGGCGCGGAAGTGATGGACAAGACAGCCACTGCAGCCACAGCAGGGGCCAGTGAAATTCTGAATTCCATTTCAATCTCCGGTCGTCACCGCGCCGGCGGCGGCCCAGCGTGTCTCAGTTGCCGGCCGCGACCGGTTTGTACGTCTTGCTGAAGCCGTTGCGTGTGTTGGTCACCGTGAAACCGCCATCCTGCTGAGCCGCGATTTTGAAATAGTACGCGCGCCCATTGTGCTCCGGCGCGGCAGGAGCTTGCTGCCCCTGGGGCGGAGGCGTAAAGGGCGCGACCGGCATGCTGTCGAGCGGTTGGTCGACCAGGTTCGCAATGAACATTCCAGGAACGGTGTATTCCTGCCCCGCGAGCTGCGAGAAATGAATCTGCCAGACGTCTTCAACACGAGGCGAACTGAAGAAGATCTTCATCGCATCGGGTTGTGCGCCTTTTCGCGTGCCGTTGTTGGTGATGATCACTCTGGGATTGATGGCGTGCGTGAGAATGTCCGCGTTGACGTTGCCGTGACGCGCAGCGAGCATCAGATCCACAGTGCCAATACGGTTGTTCGGGCACATGAGGTCGAATTGCCGGTTCAACGTGAGGTCACCAAGATGAATGGTCCGGAATTTTCCGAACGTGATGACGCTGCCGAGCGACTGATCGTCTTCGGTGATGTTGACACCGGTCTGAGGCGTGAAACTCGCGCAGTAGCCATTCGGCACCGCCCTGCCCTGCAGCGGCGTCTGAATGACCTGGGCGGCCGAGGTCGCCACTCGCCAGTCGAGACCGGCAACAGCAATCTTGTCGCCAGGCTTCGCGACCGTGTGCTTCGTCTTCGTGTAGAGCTCCTTGTAGCCGCCCTGCAGGAACGCGTCGGTCGTCGGGTTGGGCTGAACGTTGGGGCCGTGATCGATGAACTCCATGATGGGGATACGGGCCGCCAGTTCAGCGAGGCCGCCGATATGATCGCCATGGTAGTGCGTCGTGATCAGGTGATCGATCTTCGTCAGGCCGGCGTCTTTCGCCGCCGCCACGATGCGTTCGGCATCGCGCACGGCGCCCATGCCGGTATTTCCTGAATCGATGAGCACCGATTCGCCGGACGGCGTCACAAACAGCACGGCGTTGCCACCCTCGACGTCGATGACATAGATGTCCAGCGTCGTTCTCGCCGTCCTCGTTTGCGAAGCCGCGGCCGCAGGGAGCATCAGAGCCAGCGCCGCGACGAGCATGCCCACTCGCATTGAATTCCTCCTGTTCGTCGGTCCGCATCCTACCACCAGCGACCAGTCACGAGTCACCAGCCACCAGTCACCAGGGATTGCCGCTTACAATGCGCTACAAGGGCGAGACAGCTGGAGGCCAAGGCCATGAAAGGCCGTAGAGACGAGGGGCGGGCGCGGCCGCAGTCGGGCGACGACTCCCAGGCGTGGTATGTCGCCGAAGGCAAACGAGGCCAGCACCTGCTCGACCAGGGTCAGGTCGATCAGGCAACCCAGGCGTTCGAGGCCATTCTCACTCGGCTTGGTGGGACGCCGAGCTACGCCAGGGCCGTGATTCTCGGACGGCTTGGTCGATGCTTCCACATAGGCGGTCGGCCCGACCTTGCGGTGCAGCAGGTGCGGGAAGCCATGGAAGTCACAGGCAGGCTTGCACCGAGCACCGGAGTGAAGAGCTTGCGGGGCACGCTGCGCTCGGAGCTCGGGGATGCCCTTCGGGCCTCCGGTCAGACTGACGACGCGAAGAAGGCGTACGAAGCGGCGCTGAAGATTGCCGAGGAGTTGAAGGACCTTCGAGGCCAGGGAGTGGACCTGGGTAAGCTCGGCGCCCTCGCGTTGGCGGAAGGACATCTGGAGGAGGCGCTGACGCGCCAGCAGGCGGTCCTTCGGCTGTTTCAACAGCTCCACGAGCCCGAGATGGAGGCAGCAGCCTGGCATCAGCTCGGAAGGGTCTACCACGAGCAGCAGCGGTGGGATGAAGCCGAACGGCACTACCGGGAGGCGGCACGCATCAACGGGGAGCGTGGCCACCTGGTCGCGGCCGCCCAGACGTACGGCTTCCTCGCGGACATCGTTGAGAAGCACGCTCGAACCACGGCGGACGGCGAACGAAGGGCCGCGCTCGAAATCGAGGCCCGCGACTATCGCGAGCTGGAGCGGCATGCACCGACAATTTTCGCCACGCTCGCCCGGCTCGGTCAGTCGCCGAGCTACGGCAGGGTCGTGATTCTCGGACAGGCGGGCCGTTGCTTCCACATGGGCCGCCGACCGGATCTGGCCGTCGCGTGTCTCCGCGAAGCCATCAGCATCTCTGCGACCCTCGCGCCGAGCGATGGCGTCAAAGGTGTGCGCGGTGCACTTTATTCGGACCTCGGGGACATGCTCCGCGCCGTCGGTGAGGAAACCGCCGCCCGAGAGGCGTATGAAGCAGCACTGAAGATCGCTGAAGAATTGCAGGACGTTCGGGGTCAGGCGCATGGCTCGCAGCGGCTCGGCAGGATCGTTCAAGCCACTCCATCGCGGGTGCCGCGACGGGGGCCCCGGCAAGCCACCCCATCGCGGCACCCGCGATGGGGGCCCCGGAAAAAACAGCGGCAACGCGACGAAGCGCCCTCTTTCGAGATCACCGTCTGCGAAGACCTGATGACCGACTACGTCTTCGACACGGATCTGCTTGTCGACGGTCCGCGCGAGCGGCGAATCACCGGCTGGACCGAAGAGACAGATCCTCCAGCCGACAACGCACAACCTATGCTCCTGCCGTGCACGCGCACGTGGACCGACGAGGAAGGGGCGGTGCGTTTCAGTCTTCCCTTGGGGGAGCCGGCCGTCGAACGACATCCAGGTTGCACTGTCATTCGTCGGATCCGCCGTGAGCTGGCCGTATCGGGGAGTTCAAGCATCCTCTGGCGGCTCGTCCAGGGGATGGACGGCACAAATACGGTGGCTGAGATCGTGTCCGGGTTTCCAGCCAGCGATCGCGCAGCGGCGGCACGAGCGCTCTCCTCGCTCGCAGCCAGCGGGGCTATCGACATGTCCGGACGCCCTGTCGGAAAGTTCCTCCATCTGGCCACGAAGAAAGGGGTCTTGCCCGCAGGGGGTCTGGAGGGCGACGAAGTCCTGCAGCTGGCGACCGATGGGAACTACCGCACCTATCCTGAAGCGCCTCGAATCGCCGTCAGCGATTCCGTTCCCGAGCGCCTTCGCCCCTTCCACGCGGTGACCCGCGCGCGCCGGTCCCAACGGGATTACCGCGGGGTCCCCTTGCGCCGTGACGATTTCGATGCGCTCCTCCATACTGCATGCGGAGTCACGGGAACACTGCTGTGGGCGGGACGTGAAGCGAAGCTTCGAGCGTATCCGTCGAGCGGAGCCTTGTACGCGGTGGAGATCTATCCGGTCGTCCTCCACGTGGAGGGGCTGGGGCCGGCGGTCTACCACTACCGCGCCGTGGAGCACGTGCTCGAAGTGGTGAAACCGGGCATCGATCCGGCTCGCATCGTCGGTGCGATGCTACCGGTCGAGAGGCCAATGGTGACGGCCGCCGCCGCGCTAGTCTGCCTGACCGGGTCGTTCCCGCGTCACGAACGAAAGTACGGGCAAGGGGGGTACCGGATGCTGGTCGCCGAGGCTGGGCACATCTCGCAGAACCTGGTGCTCGCGGCGACCGCACTGGGGCTGAGCGCCCGCCCGTTCGGCGGCGTGTTCGATGACCTCTTGAACCGCGAACTCGGGTTGGACGGGGACGACGAACAATTCCTGCTGGCGGTCCTCGTCGGGCACACGAAATCGGTGTAGTACGAAGGAACCCTGTGGACACTTCCGCTATCAGCTACCGTGTCGCCGATTTCCTCAAGAAGCATCCGCCCTTCCAGGCCATGGAGGAAGGCGACCTCCTCGAGCTCGCGGCGCGCGGGCGCGTCAGGTTTCATGAGGCGAATGACTACATCTTCTGGCAAGGGGAACCCCACAAGCTTCACGTATTTGTGATTCAGCAGGGGACGGTCTCTCTCTGGGACGAGGCGGACGGGCGTGCTGCCTTGCGAGATGTGCGCGGCGCTGGAGACATGCTGGGGATAGAGCGCTTCAGCGACGCGCGTTGTTGCCTCCATTCGGCGAGGTCGGCGAGCGACGTGGTGATCTACTCCTTTCCGGCATCAGACTTCGAGGAGCTCGTGCTGAAGTATCCGTACGCGCGCCAGTTCGTGGAGGCGTACGACACGGTGACGGCAGACTATCAATGGGCGAAGGACACGCGCGATCCTCAGAAAATGTTTCTGCACGACATCGTCCGCCGAAAGGCGCCCGAGAGCTGCAGTGCGCAAACGAGCATTCGCGACGTGGCGCAGTCGATGCTGACGAGCGGGTCCGACGCAATCGCCGTCGTCGACGGACACAAACGCGTCCAGGCGGTGGTGACCGTCAATTCCGTTCTCGCCTGGGTTGCCCAGGGCGCCGGCACGGCCGAACAGTCGATCACCGGCCTGCTGAGGGACGCTCCTCCCGCGGTCGGGTCCGCCGCGTCCGTCATCGACGGCGTGCTGGCGATCGCCGAAGCCGACGCCGCGGCGTTGGCCGTGACATCGGACGGCTCCTCCAGCGGCCACCTTCACGCACTCGTGACGTCGAGAGACATCGCCCGAGCATTTGGAGATCAGCCTGTCTCGATCCTGCGGGAGATTCGGCTCGCGGCGAGTACCCAGGAACTGCGCGAGCTCAACCACCGCGCGCGCGCATTGGCGCTTCAGTACCTCACGAGCGCCGCCTCGCTCGACTGGCTTGCACGCTTTCGTTTCTCTGACCGACGTGAATATCGTGAAACGGCTCATCGCACTGGCGGGCGAGGAGCTTCCGTCCGCGTGCTGGTGCTTCTGCGGCGCGTCGGGACGGGGAGAATCGCTCACGAGACATGCGCCGCAGCTGGTACTCATCGCCGACGACGAGAATGGGCGCCCGGAACTGCAGCAGAGGTACGAGCGCGTGTCCGACGCGCTCACCGAATGCGACTACCTTGCCAGAGCCGACATGACGTTCGACCGCTCGTTCCACGTGGCGAGCAAGGCCGAGTGGCAGACGCGTTACGAGAAATGGCTGCGCGACCCCGTCCGCTCGCAGATGTACCTGGCCCGCCCTCTGTTCGATCTGCGCCCGGTTCACGGCCGTCGGTCGCTGTGGCACGACGTTGAGGCCACGGTTGTCGGCGCGGTGGACCGCGATTTCCTGTACCTGCTGGCCAACGACTGCCTCGCGAGTCTGCCGCCGCTGACATTTTTTCAGGATGCGGTGGTCGAGGAGTCCGGCGAGCACACGAGCATCTTTCGACTGGAGCAGAGTGCGCTGCGACCGCTCGTGGACGTGGGGCGCGTTTTCGGCATGGCTGCGAAAAGGGTGCTCGGCACTTCCACGCGCGAGCGCTTTGCGTTGGCCCGAACGCTGCTGCCGGAGCACGAATCGATCTTCCGCGAAGCATCAGAGACCCTGCGCATCCTGCTCTGGCAGCAGGCACGCATCGGGATCGGTCAGGGCACCGACGGGGCGGAGTTGCCGCCGGCGCTGCTCAGTCGCCACGACCGGCACGTCTTGAAAAGCGGTTTCCGCTCCATCCTGCGACTGATCGAGTTCACCGGCAACTCGCCCTGGTTCGCCACGCTATGACGGAGCCAGTGTTCCTCGACCGCTACCGCAAGTGCTTCGAAACGACCTGGACCGATGCGACGCCGATCGATCACGTGCGCTTCGTCGTGCTCGATTCGGAGACCACCGGACTCAATCCGCGCACCGATCGCATCATCACGATAGGAGCCATTGCAGTCTGCGCTCACGAGATCCTGCTCGAGGACTCCTTCGACGCGCTTCTGACAGTGTCTGAAAACACGACTGCCGTGACGGTGCACGGCATCACTCGCGACGAGGCCCGCGGCGGGCTGGACGAACAGGAGGCTCTGGCGCGCTTCCTTGACTACCTGCGGGACGGCGTGATCGTGGGACACCATATCGGACACGACATCGGAACCCTCGACGCCGGCTACGAGCGCGGGTGGGGCTTCCGCACACTGAATCGAAGCCTCGACACGATGGATCTCACGCTGCACCTCGAACGGGACGGCGCGTTCGCCGGCCGTCCGCCGATTCGCCATTTCACGCTGGACACGCTGTGCAACATGTTCGATGTCATTCCGCACGACCGCCACACGGCAAGTGGCGACGCCTTCCTGACGGCGCAGGTGTTCCTCCGCCTGCTCAGGCTCGCTGCACGCCACGGCCGGACGACGCTGTCACGTCTCAGCGAACCGTTCATCGAGGAGAGACAGTGAGATTTCAGAGTTCAGATTTCAGAGTTCAGATTCTAGACTTCAGACTTCAGACTTCAGAGTTAAGATTTCAGAGTTAAGATTTCAAGGACCGCGGCTCCTGAATTCAAGGAGGCTCCATGCGCCTCGTGAAGCTGACGATCTCCTTTTCACTCTTGGCAGGCGTCTGTCTATCGCAGGCGGGCACTCCACAGACGCGCACGCCGTCCGCGGTCCTGTTCGAGGGCGCGCGACTCATTGTTGGCGATGGCAAGTCCCCCATCGAGAATTCCGCATTCCTCGTTGAGAACAGCAAGTTCGCCCGTGTCGGCAAGAAGGGTGAGATCCGCCTTCCTGCCGGCGCCGTACGCGTCGACCTGACGGGCAAGACGGTCACGCCCGCGCTGGTCGATGTGCACAGCCACTTCGGATTCCTGAATCAACGCGACGGGAGCATGTCGAAGGCGAATTTCAATCGCGGGAATCTTCTCGATCATCTGAATCGCTACGCCTATCACGGGTTCGCCGCCGCTATCAGCATGGGCACCGACATGGGGGATTTGCCGTATCAACTGCGCGAAGAAGTGCATCCGGGCGCCGCGCTGTTTCGGACGGTCGGACGCGGACTGGCCTGGCCAGGATCAGGTCCAAATGATGCCTCTCGGAATGATGTGCCATACGTGGTCACGACTGTCGAACAGGCGAGACGCGCCGTGCAGGACCTGGCTCCCCACCGTCCAGACTTTGTCAAGATCTGGGTGGACGACAGAAACCGCACCCAGAAGAAGCTGACTCCGGAACTGTACGGAGCAGCCATCGATGAAGCACACAAGCACAATCTCCGTACCGTCGCCCATGTCTTCGACCTGGAGGATGCCAAGGGTCTGGTGCGGGCGGGAATCGAAGGCTTCACGCACCTGGTCCGCGACAAGGACATCGATGACGAATTCATCACGCTGATCAAGCAGCATCCCAATGTGTTCTTCACGCCCAATCTGGGGATCACCAGCCGTTCGATCGAGCCGGGCAGGCCCGCGTGGCTCGATGACCCGCTGCTTCACGAGACGATTCCGCCAGGAGAGATCACCCGGCTCGAGAGCCAGTTTGCGAACAGAAGTCCAAGCGCGCTTGCGGTCACGCGCGCATCGTGGGACCTGCAGGTCCGCAATCTGACCAAACTCAGGGCAGCTGGGGTGCGGATTGTTTTCGGGAGCGACTCCGCCGGAGATTCCTCGCGCACGATGGGCTGGCACGCGATATGGGAACTGGACGCTCTGGCACGGGCTGGCATGACACCGTCCGACGTGATGGTCGCGTCGACGCGGCTCGCGGCGGAAACATTGAAGCTCGACCAACTGGGGACGGTGGCGGCCGGCAAGAGTGCGGACTTCGTCGTGCTCAACGGGAATCCCCTGGACAACATCGCCAACACGCGAAAGATCGACAAGGTCTACCTGCGTGGCCAGGAAGTCGACCGCGCGGCGTTGAGAGCCTCGTGGACAGGCCGGTAGTTGGGCGGGAGGGGCGGAAAGGCAGGAAGGGTAGGAAGGGCAGGAAGGGCAGGAAGGGCAGGAAGGGCAGGAAACATGAATGTGAAAACTCGCTACTACGCTGTGGCTTCCTTGGCTGTCATCGCATTAGGTGTGGCCGCAATCGAACGACCCGCCGGCGCCCAAAAACCCGCGGGCGGCGTGCCGATATTCCAGGTCGATTCATCCTGGCCGAAGTTCGACGGGAACTGGATCTTCGGATCCATCGGCGGCGTGTTCGTCGACCCCATGAATGACCACATCTGGGTGCTGAACCGCCCCAGGACGCTCGAGCCCGATGAAAACTACGCGGCACAGAACCCGCCCGCTGCAGACTGCTGCGTTCCTCCGCCCTTCGTGATGGAGTTCGATCAGAACGGCAAGTTCCTCAAGGGCTGGGGAGGACCGGGCGCCGGTTATGAATGGCCGCTGAACGAGCACGGGTTGTCCATCGACTCGAAGGGCAACTTCTGGATCGGCGGCAATGGGAAAGGCGACGCGCAGGTCCTGAAATTCAATAGAGAAGGCAAATTCCTCCTCCAGATTGGTCATTTCGGAAAGAGCAACGGGAGCAATGATCCGGAGAACTTCGCCTCCCCTACCAAGGCGACGTACTACGCGAAGACGAACGAGGTGTTCGTGTCGGACGGTTACATCAACCGACGCGTCGCGGTCTTCGATGCCGATACAGGAAAGTACAAGCGCCATTGGGGCGGGTACGGGAAAAGACCCGATGATGCCGCCCCGCGCACCCGTTCCTTCGACGGAGCGTTCCCCGAACAGTTCAATCTCATGCACGACGTCCAGATTTCGAACGACGACCTTGTCTATGCGGCGGACCGGTCGAACAACCGGCTCCAAGTGTTCAAGCCCGATGGGACGTTCGTGAAGGAAGCCTTCGTCGCGCGCGAAGTGCGCACGCCGACGGGCACCGTGGTCACGATGGCTTTCTCTCCGGACAAGGAGCAGCGATTCCTGTACGTCACGAGCGGCGATCAGAAGATCCGCATCCTGGATCGGCAAAGCCTCCGGGTGCTCGGCACGGTGGGGCGTCTGGGGCACTACGCGGGTCAGTTCCACCACATCACCGACATCGCGGTGGATTCGAAGGGCAATATCTACACGGGCGAGAACGAAGGCAGGCGCGTGCAGAAGTTCGTCTTCAAGGGTTATTGAATCGGGGCGCTCCCGGGGACCCGTACGACGTCGAACAGTACACGCACGGGCGATCCGTCGACGAGCTGCGGCGGTATCGGAGTGCCAGCGGGTGGCAGCAGGCCATCGGCTCCATCCAGAACCGCGACGACTTCGATGCGAGTGCCGCGCGGCCATGCGAGTGACTGGTCGAACCAGTAGCGTCGCGTCCAATTTGGACGGACCGCGAGGCGAATGACAGGCGTACGGACGCCGGCCGGGCTCACGGCGTCGACCTGCAAGGATACGTTCGAAAGCGTCCGGTCCGGGCTGAGCGCCAGCGCCTGGAGATCCTCGCTCACTGTCCGGCTGAATGAGAGCGGCTCTGAACCTTTCGACGTGACGGGTGCGGATGCCACATCGAAACGCCGGATTTCCTTCGACGGACCCCGGGCGAAGTACAACCCGACCGTGCTGCGATCGGTCATCGGCTTGTTTTCGTGCTGGTACGTCTTCTTGTAATGGACGCGAACGGTCAGCTCGGCACCGGCGGGGAGTCGAAAGGCGTCGCCATCCGCGGCGCCGACCGGGTCCTCTCCAGGCACCCACATGGCGAGCACGCGGCCCGGAGCTGTGTCCGTGGCTCCGTCAGCGGTCGTGTTCCCTTTCACCGAGATGATCGCGTCGCGTACGATGGAAGGAGTGCCGGGAAACAGATCGGCGGCCTGAACCCACTTTGGCTCGGTCGTCTGTGTGGCCACGGTGAATTCCTGCGTGGTCTCGGCCGTATCCGCCGCCACGATCACCTCCGGCGTGAGTGGGAGCACCAGATCCGGCTTGCCTAAAGGCCAGTCGCGCTGGAGCTTCACGGGCGGAGGCACTTTCTGCGGGTTGCCTTCTGGATTTCCACCGCTGGCCCAGGTCAGGATCTTGTCGATTTCCACTGCAGTGAGCGTCGGGGCATTCTTGAAGCGGACGAGATTGTCCTGCGCATACCACGGCGGCATATGACCGGCAATCAGCTCCACGCGGAGCGATTCGCCCCAGGGGAACGCGTCCTTGTATGTCATCAACGACATCGGCGCCACGCCGTCCTGAATGTGGCAGCGGCCGCAACGGTCGCGAAGGATCGGAAAGAGATCGTCGTTGTAGGTGTACGGGGATGTGATCAGCTTGTGTGTTTCACCGCGCTCGACACCGAAGGCGATGCCACTGACGATGGCGATACCGAGCAGGATGCGCCGCTTGCCATATGTCATGGTCAACGCGTCGGCTGAAAGAGCGCCTCGATCTCCGAAACCGCAGAGCCGAAATCGGCATATGCCCTGGTGACCTGGTCACGGTTGCCGATGTCCCCCACCGCGTCCAGGAGCCATGCCGCGCGAAGCAGCCGCCGGGTCGCTGACTCCAGGATCCTGCGCTTATAGGTGGGGAGCTGCGCGCTCTGCGCGTCCATGGCGAGCGCCAGATCCTTGGCTCGAAACGCCGACACCCAGATGTCGAGGAACGCGCCGCGACGCGGAGTGTACTTCACGGTCATCGCCGAGCCGTCGGGACATCGGCCGGGTGTCATTTGGTCGATTTCCGGATGTCCGGAACACGTCCACGACACCGCCACGGTAACCCGCATCAGATCGCGATGATCGATTGGGCACGTGCCGGCCTCTTTTTCGGCGATGACCGAGTGCACCGGACATGTCCAGATCGACTCGAGTCGAACAGCCACCAGCGCCATCTTGCAGATGGAGCAATTCCCTTTCGCGTCTTCGTACACATCTGCGTGGATCGTTCCGTCGGGCATCAACGTGCCATTCATTGGACACGCCCACGTGATTGGCGGGAGCTCGATGTCGCCAGGCGGCCGCTGCCGAAGGGCCCCGATCGGTGCCACGTATAGCATCGCGGTGACGGCGACAGTGACAAGTAAGGCCAGCCGACTAGACATCGGCGCAGATCTCCAGGAATCCGAACGTCATCTTAGCACCAAGGGCGGCCCCTAATTGTCGGTCAGCGTAGGGTTTGCCTGTGTCGGAGCGGTCGGAGGCCATCCCCAATTGAAGGTGCGGATCGTCGCGCATCGGGCGCTATAATCACCCAGTCGGGATCGGCGGTCGGAGTCGTCAGGAAAGGAGCCAGTCATGCGTGTCGCTCAGTTCCTCGGGGGCCGAACACTTCGAGAAGCCGCGTTGGCGCTTGGAGCGTCCCTCGCTGTTTCAGGGATCGCAACGGCGGCCGAGCCGGCCCGGCCGGTCACGTTCGCCAAAGACGTCGCGCCGATTCTCCAGCAGAAATGCCAGGACTGCCACCAGCCCGGGTCCATCGCGCCGATGTCGCTGCGCACGTACGAGGAAACGCGGCCGTGGGCGAGAGCGATCAAGGACCGTGTGATGCGGCGCCAGATGCCGCCGTGGCACATCGATAAAACAGTCGGCGTCCAGAAGTTCAAGAACGACATGTCCCTGACCGACGAGCAAATCGACACCATCGTCCGGTGGGTCGATGCGGGCGCGCCGCTCGGCGATCCGAAGGATATGCCGCCGCCGAAGCCGTTGGTGACCAATAACGAGTGGATCGCCGTCAAGGATGGCCTTGGCAAACCGGATCTGGTCATCACGGCCGAGCCGTACACGATGCCGGCGCAACATCAAGATGTCTGGTGGCGACCGACGACCGACATCGGCTTGACCGAGCCGCGGTGGGTGAAGGCGATCGAGATACGGCCCTCGTCGCTCCCCGGACGAAAGATCGTCCACCACGCCGTCGCCTACCTGGTCCAGGACGACGATCCCGACAGTATCAACCAGGGGATCGTCACCGCCGCCGTCAACAACGGCAATCGCGATGATCTGCTCGGCAGGCGCGCGCAGTTGATGGAATGGGCGATCGGCAAGGGCTACGATCTGTATCGGCCAGGCACCGGCAAGTTGTTGTTGCCGGGTTCGAAGCTCTCCTGGGACATCCACATTCACGCCGTCGGCGAAGAGATTCGAGACGGCGTCGAGATGGGTATCTGGCTCTATCCGAAAGGTGAAGAGCCGAAGCGCACGTACCTGATACCGTTCACCGGGCTGAAGGGCAGAGCGTCACTCGACATCCCGCCGAATACCGTGGTTCAGAATGAAGGCTTCACGATCCTGAAGCAGGCCGCCATACTCGAGAACTTCCAGCCGCATATGCACCTGCGCGGCAAAGCGATGGAGGTCGAAGCCATCCTGCCGGACGGGACGTCGCGCGTCATCAGCTACGTCGGCAACTTCAACTTCAACTGGATGACCAACTACATCTACGCCGACGATGCGGCGCCATTGTTGCCGAAGGGCACAATCATTCACATCGTCGCCTGGCACGACAACACGAAGGCGAACAAGTTCAATCCTGACTCCGACCAGTGGGTCGGCTATGGCGACCGAACGGTCGACGAGATGGCCCACGGGTGGATCAATGTCACCTACCTGAGCGACGAGGAGTACAACACGCTGATCGAGCAGCGCAAAGCACAGACCGGCACGATTGCACAGCAGCGGTAAAGGACCGTGAGCTCATCGCTGCGGTCCAGGATCGGTCGATTGAGCGCTGCGGTCCTGCTTGCGGGTGGAATGCTGGCGTCCGCGCAGTCGTTACCCAATGAGCCTCGCCGCGCATCGGGCGCCAGCGTGACCGCTGCGTTTGAGGGCTGGTTCCGCAATCCCGACGGCAGCTTCAGTTTGCTCATCGGCTCCTACAACCGGAATCAGGCACAGGAGGTCGACGTCCCCATCGGCCCCAACAACCAGATCACGCCGGGCGGACCCAAGGTCCCGACTGGGGCCAGCCGACGCACTTTCGCACCGGCCGCCAGTGGGGCCTGTTCGTCATCAAGGTGCCGGGCGATTTCGGACAGCAGCGGTTGACCTGGACGATAGTCGCCAACGGGCAGAGCACGAGCGTCCCGTTCTACCTGCATCCGGACTACGAGATTGAACCATTTCGCGAGGCGGCCGTGGGCAACACGCCGCCTCTCCTGGCCTTCGATGAGGGTGGTCCCTCGGTGCAGGGCCCGCTGGCGATGATCGTCGAGCGCACGACAACGCTGGCCAAGCCGCTGACACTGACGGCCTGGGTCTCCGACGACGCCAAGTTCACGAGCTCGTCGGGGCTGCCGCCGAGAGATCTCGACACTCGCCGTCACCATCACATGGGCAAAGTATCGAGGGTCAGGTGCCGTGAAGTTCGAGAGCGAGCGACCCAAGGTTGAAGCGGTGGCCGGCGGCAAAGGCGCGTTCAACGGCAAGGCCGTCACGACGGTCACCTTCAGCGAACCGGGCGACTACATGCTCCACGCAACCGTCAACGATTTTTCAGGGCCGGGCGGCGGCGGGTTCCAGTGCTGCTGGACGACCGGCCTGGTGAAGGTATCGGTCGCCCGCTGAGCCATAATCCGGTACTATTGCCCCCTAAGAGGAGCTCGACGACCTGGAGGAAAAAATGAGCAAGTCACGGATCGGTCGAATGGCCAGCATGGCGGCCTTGGTTGTATTGACTCTGGGTGTCGCCTCGTCGGACCTGTCGGCGCAATCCCAGGCCGCGGCACCCGCAGCGGCGCCGGCCGCTGCATCGCCGGCGCAGCTGGGCGTGCTGGCGCCGGCGAATCTCGCCAAACCTCGTCCAAAGGCCCCGTTCGACCTGACGGGAACATGGCTGCACAACACTCCAGGCGGCAGCGAGCGGTTCGATCCGCCCCAGGGCTTCAAGCTCACGCCGGAGGCCCAGGTGCATTACGACGCCTCACAAAAAGCCACGGCCGCCGGCAAGGTGTACCGCAGCGATATCAGTCTGTGCTGGCCGGCGGGCATGCCGATCATGATGACTCGCGTCTGGCCGGTCTCCATGATTCAGCTGCCGACCTCGATCTTCATGATCAGCGAATTGATGAACAGCATGCGGATCATCTACATGGACGGACGCGGTCACACGGACCCCGATATCGCCGTACCCAGCTTCAACGGCGAATCGATCGGGCGCTGGGAGGGCGACACGCTCGTCATCGACACGACGAACTTCGTCGCCGACCATCATTGGATTCATGACCGTCTGTCGATTCCGGCGAGCGACGAGCTGCACATCGTCGAACGGATTCGAATGATCGAAGCGGGGGCGAGACTGGAGATCGAGTTCTCGTTGACCGACCCGAAGAGCTGGGTGGGCACCTGGACGATGAAGAAGCAGTGGAGGCGCGTCGATGACCGGGATATCGCCGAAGTCGAGTGCCTGCCCGATCTCAACGAGCACATGCCGAGCGTGCACTCGGACGCCAATATCCGCTAGGAATGCCGAATCAACAAGAGGAGACAGCGCAATGAAACCTCTACAAGTCGCAGGATTACTTGTGATCGCCTTGTTTGTGGCAGGCTCGGCCCTGGCACACCACAACGCAGCGGGCATCGATCGCACGAAGACCGTCACCGTTGAAGGCACGGTCAAACAATTCAAGTGGGCCAATCCGCACTCGTGGGTAGAGATCGAAGTACCGGGCAAGAGCGGTGGCGTCGAGATCTGGAATGCCGAGATGACGTCGCCATCCATCCTGGTGAGAGCGGGCTGGAAAAAGACGACGCTTACGCCGGGCGCAAAGGTGAAACTCGTGGTGAATCCTTTGGCGAACGGCAGCCCTGGCGGACTCTTTGTTTCCGTGACGCTCCCGACCGGACAGCTGATGACGCAGCAGGCGCCGAGGCCCGCTCAAGCACCAGCTACGCCGTAATTCGCGGAAGCGCCGTTAATGGCCGACCGGGAAGGTGAATGTGCCACCTTCCCGCCTATCCGTTATGCGCCACGTCAACACATCGCGCGTCATCGCCCTGGCCATTCTGGCTGTGGTGCTGTCGAGTGGGTGTGCGCCGCCGCGTGCGGCGGCTGGCGACGTCCTTCCCTTCAAGGCCACCGAAACCACACTCGCCAACGGCTTGAAAGTGATCGTCGTTCCGACCGGATTTCCCAATCTGGTCAGCATACAGATCCCCGTACAGGTTGGCTCGCGCAACGAGGTGGAGCCGGGTAAGTCTGGCTTCGCGCATTTCTTCGAACATCTGATGTTCCGCGGTACGCCGAACACGCCGGCTGTGAAGTTCCGTGAGGTGATGACCAAAGCAGGAGCGCGGGACAATGCCGGGACCGGCAACGATCGCACAACCTTCTATGCCACCTTCGCCAAAGACCACCTGGAATCGATCGTCGGTCTTTATGCGGACATCTTTCAGCACCTGTCCGTGTCCGAGTCCGATTTCAAGACCGAAGCGCGCGCGGTCCTGGGCGAATACAACAGGAACTCGGCCGATCCGGCGCAGAAGCTGTTCGAGGTGCAGCGCGACCGCTTCTACCAGTCGCACACCTACAAGCACACGACGATGGGCTTTATCAAGGACATCGAGAACATGCCCAACGAGTACGCGTACTCGAAGCAGTTCTTCGAGCGTTGGTACCGGCCGCAGTACACGACCGTCGTCATTGCCGGGGATGTCACGGCGGAGCAGGTCTTACCGCTCGTGGAAAAGTACTGGGGAGCATGGAAGGGCAACGCGGCCGCCCCGGTCGCCATCCCGAGGGAGCCAGAGCCCAAGGGCCCGCTCTACGCACACGTGCCGTGGACGAGCCCCACGCTGCCGTTCGTGTCGGTTGCCTTTCCGTCGCCGTCATTCGACGAGACGAGCAAAGAAATGGCGGCCATGGACATTCTCGGCGCATTGTATTTCGGTCCGACGTCGGAGTTGTACAAACGGCTCGTCGTGACCGAACAGAAGGTCGACGAACTGGATGGAGGGGCGCCGGCCAGCGTCGATCCGTCGCTGTTCACGGTGCTGGCGCGAGTCAAGAATCCAGCCGACTCGGTGTACGTCCGCGATCAGATTCTTGCCACTTTCGCGGCGGCGCGCGCCTCGATGGTGCCGGCCGCTCGGCTGGCCGAATCGAAGTCGCACGAACGGTATGCGTTCGCGCGGACGCTCGACAGCACGGAGCGCATCGCCACGGTTCTGGCGCGATACGCATCGTTTCGACGATCGTACGACACGGTCAACACCTACTACCGGACGATGGACTCCGTCCAGCCAGCCGACATTCAGGCGGTTGCGCGGAAGTACTTCACAGACGCCGGCCTGATCGTGACCACGCTCTCGAAAGAGCCGCTGCCGACGCCGATCGAGCGGGCACCATCGCTCGATTCGGTGACGTCGGCGACGGCGTTTACCGGGACCGAGGCCGCGCCAGCAGCGCCAGGACTCCAGATCGCGTCGCCAGCGACCGGCGAGGCCCCGGTGCGTCTCGTGCTCCAGAGGTCGGTCCTGCCGCAGCTCAATCTCAAGCTGCTCTTCACCGTCGGCGCCGCCCACGATCCAGCCGGCAAGGAGGGCCTCGCGGCGCTGACCGCCGCGATGATCGCGAAGGCCGGGTCGCGCGCCCTGACCATCGAACAGATCGACGCGGCGCTCTATCCGATGGCCGGCAGTCTCGACGAGCAGGTGGACAAAGAAATGACGACGTTCACCGCGATGATTCACCGCGACCAATGGGTCCCGTTCCTCGGCACGGTGCTGCCCCAGCTTCTGGAGCCGGGATTCCGCGAAACCGACTTCAAGCGCCTGAAGGACGCGCAGATGAATGCCCTCGTCCAGGATCTTCGTTCCGACAACGAGGAAGAGCTCGGCAAGGAACGGCTGCAGACCAACATCTTTCGCGGCACGCCCTACGGTCACGTGGCGCTCGGCACCATCGCCGGCATCAACGCCATCACCCTGGATGACGTGAAGCAGTTCGCGAAAACGATGTACACGCGAGGCAACCTCACGCTCGGCATGAGCGGCGATGCGCCCGACGAGCTGATTCGTACCGTTCAGTCCAGCCTCGCGAAGCTGCCCGGCCGGACCGGCGGCGCCGCGGGTGAAAATCGACGGCACGCGGCCGTCGGGGCTCGAAGTCGACATTCTCGAGAAAGACACGCGCGCGACGGCCATCTCCTTTGGCTTTCCCATCGAGGTCACGCGGGCGCATCCCGACTTTGCGGCCCTGTCGGTAGCGCGCGCGTGGCTGGGCGAGCATCGCATCGGGTCGGGGCAGCTCTTTCAACGCATTCGCGAGATACGCGGGATCAACTATGGCGACTACGCGTACATCGAAGCGTTTCCGCGCGGGATGTTTCAGTTCTTTCCTGACCCCAACATCGCCCGACAGCGGCAGCTGTTCGAGATCTGGATCCGCCCGGTCGTGCCGGTCAACGCGCATATGACACTACGGGTCGCGATCCACGAGCTGGACCGGCTCGTCGGGCGCGGCCTGACGAAGGAGCAATTCGAAACCACGCGCGACTACTTGATGAACAACGTCTACGTCATGACGGCGCAACAGGATCAGCAGCTCGGTTACGCCCTCGACTCTGAGTGGTACGGCATCGGCGAGTTCACCGCCTTCATGAGGAATGGATTGCAGAGCCTGACGCTTGAACAGGTCAATGCCGCGATCAAGAAACATCTGACCGCACGCGATCTCTCGGTGGTCTACATCACCCGCGACGCAGCGGGCCTGAAGCAGGCGCTCGTCTCCGACGCTCCGTCGCCGATTCGCTACGACGGCGAGAAGCCGGCCGAGCTTCTCGCCGAAGACAAGGTCGTCGGCGCCTTGAAGCTGAACATCGCCGCCAGCAAAGTCAGGGTGACGCCGATTGCTGAGGTGTTTGCCAAATAGATTGAGGATCCAGGGATTTGAGGATCTGAGGATCTGAGGATCTGGGAGAGAACGATGGCGAATCGCAGAGCGTTCCTGAAGAACATGGCGGGCGCGACGGCCGGGATGGTCATCGGAAGCCGCGGAGCGACCGGGGCGGCCCTCGGAGCGTTCCAGACGGCTCCCCCGCCACGACGGCGAGTCTCGATAGGCGGCCGCCGCGTGACGGTCATCGACGTGCACGCGCACACGTTTGTGCCGGAAGTGTGGGACCTGGTGAAAGACACTCCCCTGGCCGCAACGGCCAAGAACAATCTCATGGGAGCGATTGCCCTCGGCCCGGGCACAGCCACGCGCCTGCAGTACATGGACAAAGAGGGCATCGACTATCAGGCCATCAATGTCAACGCCTGGGGGTACTCGGCGGACCGCGCGCTCGCTCGCGACCTGATCCAACTCCAGAACGAGAAAATTGCGGCGGCGGTGGCTGCCCGTCCCGATCGCTTTGTGGGAATGGCCACGCTGGCGTTGCAGCACCCTGATTTGGCGGCCGAACAGCTGGACCACGCGGTGCGAAAGCTGGGACTGCGAGGAGCCGCCATCGGCGGCAGCGTGGAAGGTCAGGAGCTTTCAGACCGCAAGTTCGATCCGTTCTGGGCCAAGGCGGAAGAGCTCGGCGTCATGCTGTTCATGCACCCGCAGGGCGCGCAAGGCACGACGCAGAACCCGCGACTCGAGGGCAGAGGCGGTCTGGGCAACACCATCGGAAATCCGCTGGAGACGACGGTGTTTCTCTCGCATCTGATTTTCGAAGGCACACTGGATCGATTCCCGGGGCTGAAGATCTGCGGCGCCCATGCGGGCGGCTACCTGCCTTCTTATAGCGGGCGGTCGGACGCGTTGTGCGGACGCGGTGGCAACCTGGGCGCCGACTGCAGGGCGCTCAAGAAGAAGCCGAGCGAATACTTCAAGAGCCAGCTTTACATCGACACGATGGTCTTTCCACGAGGAGGGGTTGCGCCACCTGGTGGCTGAGGTCGGCGTCGACCACATTTTCTACGGCACCGACTATCCTTTTGACTGGCCTGTCGGCATCGACTTTGTTCTCAACGCAGCTTTCCTGAGCAACGCGCAAAAGGAACAAATCCTCGGCGGGAACCTGATCAAACTGCTCCGGATCACCGTGTAGGATCGGCGCGAGCATCGGGCCGCTGCGGCAAGCGGCCAAGGCGCGTATTAAAGAGACCGAGCGAATCAGTTTGTGGCCGCCAGTGGCGCGACGACGAGGTATTCGATGATGTCGTCGACGGTCCTGCGATGTGTCCTGCGATCGTCGCTGACCGTGGCGGCGGACGTGGTGACGATCACCAGCTCGAGATCGGGCACCAGGACGATGAACTGGCCGCCAAACCCCCACGCATAGTACGCCTGGCGCCCGGCGATCTCGCGCATCCACCATCCGTACCCGTAGAGCCGCTCGCTGATGGGAGACCGACCGCGCGCGACAAAGGAATCCTCTATCCATTTCGCGGGAACGATCTGGCGATCGCCATGGCGGCCGCGATTCAGATACAGCTCACCCACGGTCAGCATCTGCCGCGGCGTCATCAGCATGTCGTTCCCGCCGAAATAGATGCCCTGCGGATCGCGCGGCCATTGCGGCAGCGTGAAGTCCAGCGGCTTGGCGAGCGTCTCCTGCGCGAACTGCCACGTGCTCTCGCCGGTCGCCTTCGTCACAATCGCCGACAACAGGTGCGAATTGCCGGTGCTGTAGGTCATCACGGTGCCCGGCGGCGCGAGCAGCGGCCGGCCGAGTGCATGACTGACCCAGTTCCGACTCTGCACCCACGCACCGTAGTTGCGGTTGCTCGTCGACTCAAGCCCCGAGCGCATCGTCAACAGATCCTCAATCGTGATGGCCCGCTTGGGCGGGGCAAGGTCTGGAAAGAACGTCGAGATGGGCTGCTTGACGCCGGGAATGAGGCCACGATCGATGACGATTCCAACTAGCGCAGAGATGATGCTCTTCGATGCCGATTTGATGTTGTCGAGGCTCGCAGCGCGCCGGCCGTTGAAGTAGCGTTCGAGAAGGAGATCTCCACGCCGGCTGACGAGCAGGCTATGGAGCCTCGGGAGCTCGGCCGCCGCCTTGACGGCCTGCTCGAGCACGGCTGGCGTCGGGCGGTCCGCCGGGCGCGACTGCCCGGAGAGGCTCGCACCAGCGGCCATCAAGACGACGGCACAAGCGGTCAGGCCGGCGCACAAACGCAACATTGACAGTCATTCTGGTGAGGTTTGCGCTGACTTTCAAGAGTGTCCTTCTGGCAGTCGGCGAACCGCCAACGGCTTGGCGAAGGCGTTATACTCTGCCGTACTCGACGTAGCTCGCTCAAACGCACTACGAGGAGAGCTGTCATGACCCTGGCGCGTCGTGCGGTCGTACTCGCATTGCTGGTCATGGCCTGGGCCGTCCTTCCCTGCGCGGCCCAGACTGTTGCCACTGCCCCGCAGGCGGTCCTCACTCCTGAGGAGATGGAGGCCTTCCTGCTCCACGGTCCGATCGTCGCGCAAAGAAAGAACGCGCCGGCGGGCACCACCGACGCGCGGCGTGTGACGCTTTCAGACGGACGCACGACGCACGATGCGCAGAGTCCAGGACGTCGACATCTACAGGCCGTTGTTCCAGGTAGGCACGTACGTCGAGATGAATTTCAGGGACACCTATCGGTACAACGTTGCCGCCTATCGGCTTTCGCGACTCCTCGGCCTCGAAGAAGTACCCATGTCCGTCCCACGGGCCGTGGACGGCAAGTCGGCGGCCGTCACCTGGTGGATTGACGACGTGGCCATGGACGAAGGCACGCGGCTGCGAAAGAAGATTGCGAGCCCGAACCCGTCGCGAACGTCCAGCTACACCCTCATCATGCGAGTGTTCGACGAGCTCATCCAGAATCGCGATCGGAACGCGGGCAATCTCTTGTGGACCAAGGATTGGAAGATGTGGATGATCGACCACACGCGGGCGTTCCGATTGGGACACGAGCTGCTGAAGCCAGCAAACGCTCCAACGCTGTGAGCGCACGCTTCTCGACCGCATGCGTGGACTCACGACGGCGACCGTGACAGAAGCGGTTGGTGACACGCTCATGAAGCTCGAGATCGAGGCGCTGATGGCGCGGCGTGACGCGCTCGTCAAGTTGTTCGACGACAAAATTGCTGAGCACGGCGAGAAGGCCGTGCTCTACACGTTGTCCCGTTGACCGATCCGACAAGTCAGCGCTGAACCACCAAAAGGGAGCTTCAATGAGAACGCGATTCGCGTTTTCGATTCTTCTCGCCGTACTGTCGGGCACTCTCTGCGTCGTGGCGCAGGTGAAAGACTTCCGTCCCGTCACTGACGAGATGCTGCGCAAGCCGGCTCCAGGGGACTGGCTCAACTGGAGGCGCACCGATAATGCCTGGGGCTACAGCCCGCTCGAGCAGATCAACCGGCAGAACGTGCATCAACTTCAGCTCGTGTGGTCGTGGGCACTGGATGATACAGGCGCGAACGAGGCGACGCCGCTTGTCTACGACGGCATCATGTACATGCCGAATCCTCGCGGCGTTATTCAGGCTCTCGACGCCGCAACCGGAGACTTGATCTGGGAGTACCGACCCGAAGTCGGACGGGCGACTTCTCCTCCCTCTTCACCGGCACCATCTGGCGGAGCGGGCGAACAGACCGATATTCCCCGCCTTTCGCAGCAACCGGCTGCAGCAGCGGCCGTTGATGAAGGCCGAGGCATCCAGAGAAACATCGCCATCTATGGAGACAGGATCTTCGGAACAACGAACGACGCGCGCATCGTGGCTGTGGACGCCCGGACCGGCAAGCTCGTGTGGGACACGAAGGTCGCCGATCCGAAGTTGGGGTACGAATACACTTCCGGCCCGATCGTCGTTCGCGGGAAAGTAATCGCGGGCATCACGGGATGCGGCCGCTACAAAGAGGACGTCTGCTTCATCAGCGGCCACGATGCGGCGACAGGAAAGGAAGTCTGGCGCACATCAACGATTGCCCGACCTGGCGAGCCCGGCGGGGACACGTGGGGCGATCTCCCGTTGACCTTCCGCGCAGGCGGCGACGCCTGGATCTCGGGCAGCTACGATCCAGAGGCAAATCTCATTTATTGGGGTACGGCACAGGCCAAACCGTGGGCCCGAGTAGCGCGAGGAACCGACGGCGACGCGCTGTATACGAATTCGACCCTCGCGCTGGATCCCGATACCGGCACGATGAAGTGGTACTACCAACACCTGCCCGGCGAGACGCAGGACATGGACGAAGTCTTTGAAAATGTGCTCATTGACATCGGTGGGCGCAAATCCCTTTTCAAAATGGGAAAACTGGGTATTTTGTGGCAGCTCGATCGGACAAGCGGCGCATTCATTCACGCAACCGATCTCGGGTATCAGAACATCGTGCAGGTGAACCCACAGAACGGCAAGGTCACGTACATACCAGGCAAGATCCCCCAGATCGGCGTCGAAGTCGATCAGTGTCCGAGCACCTCCGGATTCAAGAGCTGGCGCGCGATGGCTTACAGTCCGCAGACAAACGCCGTGTACATTCCGCTGACGCTGAACTGCGAGAAGGCC
Organism: uncultured Acidobacteriota bacterium; assembly: GCA_963789965.1. Taxonomy (GTDB): domain Bacteria; phylum Acidobacteriota; class Vicinamibacteria; order Vicinamibacterales; family CAVVIG01; genus DATLLJ01. The sequence goes on along the minus strand of CAWBMO010000003.1, from coordinate 731,646 downwards.
ACGTTTGGTCCGGTGCAGAAAGTCGTTGGAGGCGGCGGAACCGGCCCCGTGCGGCGCCGAGACTACAGACATCCGGAGTCGAAAGGCAACCTGGGTGAATTCCTCGCGATGGATATCCGCTCCGGGCAGGTCCTCTGGAGCCATCGCACGCCTTCGCCCTCCAACGCAGCCGCCCTCGCGACTGCGGGCGGCGTGGTCTTCGGTGGTGACTGGGATCGCCACATGTATGCGTACGACGCCGGCACAGGCAAGATCCTGTGGCAGACACGCCTGCCAACCTCCGCTCAAGGATTTCCGATCACCTATACGGCGAGGGGGAAACAGTACGTCGCCATGCCGGCAGGTATTGGCGGCGGAAGCTGGTCAACGCTCATCACACCGGAATTGGCGCCGGAGATCCGACGGCCAAACTCCGGAAACGCGCTGCTGGTGTTCGCACTGCCAGATCCGCCTCGATGAGCCGAAGGGCGTGGGCTTTAATCGCGACCGTCAGTGCAGGAATTCTGTGGGGCGTCGTATTCGCCGCCGCGGATCGCACAGTGTGGGACGGAGTCTACACCGAGGAACAGGCGACACGCGGCCGGGCCGACTACATGAGGTCCTGCGCTTCCTGTCACGCCGCAGATCTCCGCGGCAGCAATACCGCGCCGAGTCTGGTGGAGGACAGCTTTGCCTTTCTTTACGGTGACACAACCGTGGGCGAGCTCTACGGACGGATACGTATGTTGATGCCCTCGGATCGACCCAACAGCCTGTCCAGCCAGAGCTATCGCGACATCGTCACCTTCATTCTGCAGTCGAACAGGTTTCCGCCTGGCGAAAAGGAGCTCGAGGCAGATCCCGACGCGCTCCGGCAGATTCTCATTACAACGCGCCGTTAGCTGCAGACAAGCGTATGAGGAACAAGCCATGAAATCAGCAAGACAATTCCCCCTGGTGGTATTCGCTGCAGTGGCCCTTTCGGTGAGCGCCTGGGCACAGGGAATTCAGTACGACAAGATCGAAATCAAGACCGAAAAGATCGCACCGAATCTGTACATGCTGTCGGGCTCGGAAAACGTGGATCCGGGCCACCCTGACGGCGCCGGCGGCCGGATCGGCGTGCTCGCCGGCCCCGACGGCATCTTCATGGTTGATGCGCAATACCTGCAGATCGGCGACAAGGTGCTGGCGGCCGTCAGGCGCATCGATCCTGGTCCGATCCGCTTCCTTGTCAATACGCACATCCATGGCGATCACACCGCCGGCAACGCCACATTCGCAAAGCTCGGCGCGGTGCTCCTTGCGCGCGAAGAGCTGCGCGAGGGGTTGGCGCGCCAGCCGGCGACGACACCGCCGGCGCCCCGCGAGGGATCCGGCCAGACTTCCGGTCGTGACCTACGGGATGGGCGAGCCGGTGAGATTTCGGATGAACGGCGAAACCGTCGAGCTGATTCCGGTTCGGGCCGCCCACACCGGCGGCGACACGATGATCAGGTTTGTCAACGCCGACGCGATCATGGTCGGCGATTTCTACCGCAACTTCGGGTATCCGTTCATCGACACCAACAATGGCGGTTCGCTGAAAGGTGCGCTGGAAGCGCTCGAGCTCACGATGAAGATTGCAGGCCCCAAGACCAGGCTCATCCCAGGCCATGGGACGTTCATCAACCGGACTGACATCGTTCCCTACCGCGACATGATCCTCGCGGTACAGGCAAAAGTGCAGCAGCTGATTGCGCAGGGCAAGACCCAGCAGGAAGTCCTGGCCGCGAAAGTGACGGCCCCCTATGACGCGAAAGTTCCAGGTGGACTCTTGCCGGCTGGTGCGGGGACGAGCGCCGACCGGTTCGTCAGCATGGTGTATTCGCAACTGAAGGGCGGTCAGTAACCATCATTCATCGCGGCAGACCGTTCGCGCGGCTTAAGTAGTATCAGGGCGAGGGTTTGGTCGCCTCGAACCGAATCTGTTTCAGGACCTCAGCCTCACGCGCGAGCTCTGTCTCACCGGCTGGAAAACCGCCCCTGGACAGGACGAACGCCAGAATGTCGGCGGTCTGCTGACGGCTCAGGCTTCCAGGGTTGTCCTGCGGCATCGAAATCTTGATCCGCTCAAACAGATCGTCGACCGAGAGGCCGCTCCAGTTCGACTTGAAGTCTGCGCTGGCCAGGGCTGGCGCTGTTTCACCGCCCGTGAGGTCCGGCCCGTGACAGTGCGCACATCTCTGCGAATAGAGCGGCCCGCCGCGCTTCGCCTGCTCGTTCGTATAGATGCCGTCCCACACGGACTGTCTCACGAGTGCCGCCAGACCGATGAACGCAACGCAGCACGATTCGCATCTTCACCTAATTGGGCAGACTGTACGCGATGTACTCGCCCGAATAGTTGCCGCCGCTGACGGCCACCACGATGTACTGCTTGCCATCCACCATGTAGGTCATCGGCGTTCCGCTCTGGATGGCCGGCATCAAGACCGCTCCGACTTGCTGGCCCGTCTTCTTGTCGTAAGCCCGCAGCATCGCGCCGCGTGGCCGTCCCGGCGGCGTCGTGATCTGTGGATCGCCCATGACGACGAGCGTCCTGGTCACCACCAACCCGACGCCGGAAGTGAGGACCTGGCCGGTCTTCGGGATGTTCAGGCCCTTGAGCGCCGGGTGGTTGCGGACGTTATCCGGCGTGTCGCCGTGCGGCACCTGAAACAGGAGCTCGCCGCGATCGAGATCGATCGCCGCGAGAATCCCATACGGCGGTTTGACGATGGGCAGCCCCTGGACGTCGAGGCCTTCGACGGCAGAAGCAGAAGGAAGAGGGAGCAGCAGGCGCCGCTGTTGCGCCCGCGGCCGGCGGCTTCGCTCCGGGCGTTGTGGGCAGTTCGTCACGAGTTCGAAACCCCGAATCGGCGGCGCAACAGTCACCCGGTCCCCAGATTTCGACGATGGGCCGCCCGGCGACTCCCACGATGTACCGAATATCCGAGAATCCCGGCGGTGCTGCCACGAGCGACCTCGCGATCGGCGTGTTCCCAGCCGGCGCATAAAGGATGTGCGTCTCGGGATCGAAACCGCCGCCGGGCCAGTTCGTGGCGGTGCCGACCGTAATCGCGCCCAGCAGGCCCTTGACGTCGCCCAGGATCGGCGGGTTGAACGGCGTCTCTGCCCATCGGAACTGCCTGGCTCGCTCCACAGCCTGGGCTCGAAGCTCGGGGGTGAAGTCGATGAGGTCATCGGGCACGTTGTAGAAATTGCGCGCATAGCGCAGCTTGTCCGGCGGGTACGGCTGCGTCGGCGAGGTCTGCTCGCCCGGCACGTCGGAGCGCGGTACCGGCCGCTCTTCGATCGGCCACACGGGCTGGCCCGTCACGCGATCGAAGACGTACAGCCAGGCTTGCTTGCTCGGCACGGCCACCGCCTTGATCGCGCGGCCGCCGACCGTAATGTCGGCGAGGATCGGCGCCGCGGACATATCAAAGTTCCACAGAGGATGGTGCACGAACTGGAAATGCCATTTCCGTTGCCCGGTTTTCAGATCCAGACAGACCAGGCTTTCGGCGAAGAGGTTGTTCCCCGGCCGGTGCCCGCCGTAATAGTCCGACGAGGGCGTCTCCACCGGCAGGTAGACGAGGCCCAGATCTTCGTCCACGGTGATCTGGTTCCAGACGCCGACGTTGCCGTTGACGGCCCAGGAGTCCTTCTCCCAACTGTCGTTGCCAAACTCACCTGGTCCGGGAATCGTGTTGTACTGCCAGATTTTCTTGCCGGTCCGCACATCGAACGCGCGAACCAGGCCTTTGGTGTTGTTGTGGCTCTCGACGGTCGCGCCTTCCCTGAACGCGGAGCCCAGAATCACCATGTCTCGCGCCACAGCCGGCGTCGAATGGACACCAATCTCGCCGGTTTCCAAATCGATCTGTTGATTGACGCCTTTCACGACGCCGACCTTCAGGTCGACAATTCCGTGCGTGCCAAACGAGTCGATCAGGGCTCCTGTTTTGGCATTGAGCTCCACGAGGCGATAGCCCGTCGTGATGTAGATGACGCGCTCGTCGCCTTTGCCGTCGGTCCAGTACGACACACCACGGCCCGACAACTGGCGCGGCGCGACCGCCGCGCGCTTGCCTTCGCGCAGGCTGTGCGACCAGATCAGCTCGCCGGTTTTCGCGTCGAGCGCGACGACCGACCGCCGCGAGCCGGCTGTCGTGTAGAGCACGCCCTTGATCATCAGCGGCGTGCCCTCCAGCTTGAATTCGGGAAACGGCCCGAAGTTGTCGGTCTTGAAGCGCCAGGCGACTTCCAGCGTGTTGAAGTTGGACGCGTTGATCTGGTCGAGCGGCGAGTACCTGGTTGCCCTTCAGGTCGGCCCCGTTAGACCACCACTCGCCGTTCCTGGTCGAAGGCTGGCCCTGAGCTGAAAACTGTTTCGGGGTCGGGCGTGCCGACAAAGACCTGGCCCGATATCCTGGGCACCACCCACATGAGCCCAACGACGACGAACACGAGCGCCAGTACGGATCGGAATGATCTTCGCGCCATAGCTGTTCACCCCAGTTCGTGCTTGGAAACGCGGTGACTCACCTCGAAACGACTTGCTGCAGAAATCGCCGAACGATCGCCATGAATTCCTCAGGCGCTTCCTGATCCGGATAGTGTCCCAGACCGGGCATCGTCACAATGGTGACACCCTTGATGACCTTCTTTAATTGCTCCTGCGTCTCGGCTGGAACGATGGTGCTCCGACCGCCGATCACGTAAATCGTCGGGGAGGCAATCCGACGCACGTACTGCCAGAGCTCGGTTTCGACGAACCCCTTCACCAGTGCCGGATCGCGTTTCCATACGAGCCGGCCATCGGCCCTCCGCTTCGTGCCGTACCGAGCGTAGGCGCGCAGTTGATCCGTCGAGACTCGGGGATTGCCGCGCGTCAGCTCGGCCAGCAGTTCGTCTTCCGAGCTCCAGCCGTTCGCTTCTTCCTGCACCTGCCTGGCGAAACTATCCGCGATGTTCCTCGGCCGCTCGGGCCCGACATCTTCGACGATGAGCGCCGACACGAGATCGGGATGCAGTCCGGCAAACACCTGGGCAACACGACCGCCGGTGGAGTTGCCGAGCAGCGTGATTCCACGAAGTCCAAGCTGCCGAACCAGCTCCTCGAGATCTTTGACGTAATCCTCGACGAGATATGCGCCGTCCGGGTGCCAGTCCGAATCGCCATGGCCCCGCATGTCCACGGCGATCACACGGTACCGATCGACGAATCTCGGCGCCAGGTGATCGAAGGTGTGCGCGATTCGCGCGATCCCGTGGAGCATGATCAGCGGAGGGTTGCCGCCACTGCCCCACTCCAGGTAGTGAATCCGCAGTCCGTTGGCGTTGAGGAATCGGTCGACCGGTGCGGGATCCCGCGCCTGTACGGCCGCGGCAGCGGCGGTCAGCGCCACAGGCGCGGGTCGCGCGTACGGCCACAGTGGCAGGCCGCTGAGCGCCAAGGTGATCAGACAGGACCACGCGACCATCACAACCTCGAAATCACTGGTTCATAGGCAGCCGGAAGGCGATGAACTCGCCGGAGTAGGCTCCCCCGCTGACCGGAACGACGATGTACTGTCGTCCGTTGAGGCTGTAAGTAATGGGCGATCCGCTCGCAGGCGCCGGCATGAACACCTCGCCGACGTCCTTTCCCGTCGCCTTGTCGTACGCGCGCAGCATGGCACCGCGCTGCCCCGACGGCGTGGTGAACACTCCGCCCTCGCCGGCAATCAGCAGTGTCTTCGTGACGAGCGTGCCGACGCGGCCCTGTCGTCCAGTGCGCGGAATCGTCAACCCCTTCAACGCGGGATGATTCCGGATGTTGTCGGGCGTCTCCCCGTGTGCAATCTGCCACGCGCGCTCGCCGGTGTTGAGATTGATCGCGGTGATCCTGCCGTACGGAGGCTTGAGCAGCGGAAGCCCCTGCACGTTCGGCCCGCCTCCCCCGCCTTCAGCTCCACCCGGCGCAGCGGCGCCCGGAGGGCCGGCAACCGGCGGAGGCGCGTTCGGATTGGGCGCCACGCCCGAGATGAAGTCCATATCCGACCGCTTCGCATCCTTGATGAGACCGAGCGCCGTGAACGACGAGATCGAGAAGATGTAGAACATGCCGGTCTCGGGATCGAACGATCCGCCCGGCCAGTTCGAGCCGCCGCCCGCCGTCGGCGACATCAACGTGCCGAGCGGTCCCGGCCGCTTGCTCACAACAGGCGGCGTAAAGATCGGACCCATCTTGTAGTTCGCCGCAACCTTGAGAGCCTCGGCGCGAAGCTCCGGCGTGAAGTCGATGAGGTCGTCCACCGTCACGCCCTGGCGCTCGAATGCGGGCGGCTTGGTCGGGAACGGCTGCGTCGGCGAGTACCATTCGCCGGGCACGTCCCCTGCCGGCACCGGCCGTTCCTCGATGGGCCACACGGGCTGGCCGTTCGTCCGATCGAACACGTACAGAAAACCCTGCTTGCTCGGCTGTGCGAGCGCCTTGATTTGCCGGCCGTTGACCGTGATGTTGCCGAGGATCGACCCGGCGGGAAAGTCCCAGTCCCACATGTCATGGTGAATCGCCTGGAAATACCAGATCCGCTTGCCCGTCTTGACCTCGATCGCGACGATGCAGTCCGAGAACAGATTGGCACCAGGTCGATGCCCGCCGTAATAGTCGCCCGTCGGCATCTCGGTCGCGAGATACACGTAGCCCAGCTCCGGGTCGCCGGACATCTGTCCCCAGTTGCCCGTGTTGCCGGTGTAAGCCCACGAATCCTTCAGCCAGGTGTCGTTGCCGAACTCACCGGCCTGCGGAATGGTGTGGAAGATCCAGAGGCGCTTGCCGGTCCTCGCGTCGTATCCGCGGATATAGCCCTTCTCGTTGCGCCGGCTTTTTGGCGCCCCGCCCGGCAGATGGGCCGCGCCGATGACGACGACATCGTTGACGATGATCGGCGCCGCGTGAAGCCCGACCTCGCCGGTGATGAGATCCATCGGCTGATCGTCCTCGAGCTTCAGATCGACAATCCCGGCTTTGCCGAACGTGGGCACGGGGCGTCCGGTTGCCGCGTTGAGAGCGATCATCTGGTAGCCCGGGGTGACGTAGACGATGCGCTCTTCCTTACCGTCAGTCCAGTACGACAGGCCGCGTCCGGAGAGCTGTCGGGGCGCCGCTTCGCCGCGTTTGCCCTCGTCCAGGCTGAACACCCACTTCATCTCGCCGGTCGCGGCATCGAGCGCAACCACCGCCCGTCGGCTGCCGGCGGTCGAGTACAAAACGCCCTTGGCCACGAGCGGTGTGGACTCCAGGTTGAATTCGGGCCGCGGCCCCAGATTGTCGGTCTTGAATCGCCACGCCACTTCGAGATTCTTGAAGTTGCCGGCGTTGATCTGATCGAGCGGCGAGTAGCGCGTGTTCCCGAGGTCCGCTCCGTAGGTCCGCCATTCTCCGTTCGGCGCTCCGGCCTGGCCAGCAACCTTTGTCGCGGGCATCGCCGCCAACACGATCAGGGAAACCACCGGGCCCACAAATACGAAGGGGTGACAGAGCTTTCGCTTCATAACGCGTCTCCTTCTTGCCCTAATTTCGATGCGCTCCTCAACACCGCCGAGAGTCAGTTCGTGAACGCCCTGGTCAGCGACGGCCGCAGCGAGGCACGGTCGACCTCGGCGCCCTTCATGTAGATCTTTGAAATCCGCTGTGTGTTCGTGATGTCGTCGAGAGGATTGCCGTCGAGCACCAGAAAATCGGCTTCCTTCCCTGCCGCGAGCGTGCCCATCCTGGTGAGCTTCATGTACTCCGCCGGCCGGCTCGTGGCTGCGACAATGACCTGCATGGGCGTCATGCCGGCCTTGACCATGCTTTCGAGCTCGTGCTGCTCGGACATACCGAATAGGTGATCCTCGAGGCCGGTATCGCATCCGAGCGTGATCTTGGCGTTGGCTTTGGCCAGCCTCGCGAGGCTGCGCTGGAGGATCGCGTATTGCGTCCGCGTCCGTTCAACAGCGGCCGGATCCCGGTTCTCGTACGCCTTCTTCATGCGCGCGATCACCGGCGGCGGAGTGGATTCCTGCAGCAGGGTCATCAGCGGATCGCCGTCCTTCAACCAGTGCGGAAGCTCCGTGTACGTGGTCCACTCGGGAGCGAGATTGGGCTGGACGTAGACGTTGTGCTGCACGACCGACGCCACGAGCGCGTCGTCCATCTCTTTGTCGCGAACAAGATGCACCAGAGCGTCGATGCCCGCGTTCACGAGGTCAGACGCGTCGGTGTAATAGAACACGTGGGCGTTGACCTGCAGCCCGTGCTTGTGGCCTTCGTCGATGATCGCCCTGAAGAGATTCGGCGCCAACCGCGGCGCGCGGCCGTTTCGATCGTCCACCCAGATTTTGACCAGGTTCACCTTCCTGGCGGCCAGCTCCTGGACCGTCTTCCTCCCCTGATCTTCGGTCGTCACTTCATAGGCGATCCCGGCGTAGGCTGCCGCACCCGGTCCGGCATTCGGCGCGCCGATGCCGCGGCCCGCGATGTGCAGGCGCGCGCCGCCCAGCTTTCCAGCCTCCTGGTCGGCGCGAATCTGGTACATGACGTCGCCTTTTTCGATGCCCTGCGACTGGATGGCCGCCACGCCGAAATACAGCGCGCGATTCAGATCGTCGACGATGTTTTCGCGTGTGAAGTTGTCCGCGCTATAGGTGAGGCCTCGTTGGAAGCCGGGATGCCCGTGCGCATTGATCAGGGTGGGCATGACCGTCTTCCCAGTGAGATTGACGCGGCCGGCCCCAGCCGGCGCGGTCACGTCGCCCTTCTTGCCAACCCGTGTGATCGTGCCGTTCTCGACGAGGAACGCCGAGTCCTCGATCGGTGCACTGCCGTCGCCGGCGATGAGCCGCGCGCCCTCATACAGAACGACTCCGGTTGGCCTGGGTTTTCACCGGCTGAATCGAGTACGTCGCAGCGAGCGCCGCGAACCCGCACAACGCGATCGTCTGACGCAACATCGTGTCCCCTTAGCGCGCGTTACACAATGACCAACACCTGCGGATCAGGGCCTCAACACATACTCCGGAGACGTGGTGTTCGACCCTTTGTGGCAGCAGTTTCCCATGAGATTCGGCCGATAGGGATTGCTGAGACTGTTGTTGCCAGGCGGAATCGCTCCGACTTTCGCAGGGCCGTTGATCCGGGCGAGCACCCGATCGCGCGCCTGCTCAATCTGGCGCAGCAGCCGGTCGATGTCCCACCCGACGTGCTTGCCTCTCCAGTACACGACCTTCCCCGCGATCACGACATCACGGACGTGTCTGGGGTTCATCATCGTCACGACCGTGCCGGGGACGTTATTCACCGGCCAGGTGTTGATGTTGCGCGCGTCGAGGACCACGATGTCGGCCTCTTTGCCTGGGGTCAGCGTGCCGACCTTGTCCAGGATCCGGTTGGCCGCGGCGCCCGCGATGGTGGCCATCTCAATCACCTGACGCGAGGTGACCAGTTGCGGTATCGGCAGACCACCGGGGTTGCTCAACGGGAAAGCAAGGTCGTTGGCCAGCGCGCGCTGCAGGCAGTAGGCTCCGCGCATCAGCGAGAACGGATCGGTGGTCATGTTCGTGTCGACGTCGGGACTCAGACTCGGCAGAATGCCGTGATTGAGCGCCTCCTGAATGGGAGGCATCCCATGCCGCATCTGCATCTCGATGAGGACGGCAATCGAGACGTGAGCGCCTCTGTCCCGCCAGATTTCCCACGCTTTCGATTGGCTGCCCTTCGGGTAACCTGACGATGCTTGACCGATCTGAGCGACCGGTTCGTCCTGCCATCGCGTGGCGTGGACAAATGTGACATCGGACCAGTCGGTGCCATTCCGAGAATCGGCGGCCGCATTGATGACCCCCATCGGGGCGCCGACGTTATGGTTGTTGATCAGCGCGCCGAACGAGCGACCGAGCTGCCAGCCGGTATATTGGGCGCCGGCGAATGCCGGCCCCGCGCCGCCCGCGAAACCCAGCGTCACCAGCTGATCCTTCGAGCTGAAGTACGTCTTCGCGATCCGGCCGATCCCCTTTGCGGTGTCGTTCATGGCACCGGGGAATTCGAACGGGATTCCCTGCGCACTCCGGTCGACGCCTCCGCTGTAGTCGAAGACCATCCGCCGGCCCGAATCCATCAGTCCCTTGATCATCGCGTCGGTGTGCTCGGGCGTGTGGTTGGCCTGCGACGTGTCCGTTCCACAGGTGATGCCTTCGCTGATCTCGCTCAGACAGGCCACGAGCTGTGAGATGTAACAGTCCTCGGGGTCGTACGGAACGCGCCCCAGGTCCCAGATGAACTTGCTTGGATCCTTGGGATCCGCGATTCGACCTGCGCTCCAGATGTTCTGCACCACCGATCCGTAGGTCTCGAGCGGCCAGGCGCCTGCAAGAAGACCATCAGGAATGACGCTCCGCTGCAAGGTCTCGTACTGGTGATGGTGCGTGGTAATGAAGCCGGGCATGACGATCGTGCCCGAGCAGTCGATCACCTCTGCGTTTCCGACGGGAATAGTCGGCGCGATATTTGCGATTAACTTCCCGTCGATCAGGACGTCGGCTTTTTCGAAGTCGCCCACTCTCGGATCGAGACTGAGCACGACGCCCCCCCGCAACAGGATGCGGCGCCGGCGGCCGTCGCCGATCAGGCCCTGGGGGTTCGGCCCGGGAGTCAAGCGCGTCCCGCCAACTTGTGCCGAGATCGCCTGAGACGCGGAGGGCAACGCGGCGCCGGCGAGCCCGGCTGCAGCGGCCGTGAGAAAATCGCGACGTGAATTCGTAGACATGGTCGGCCTCCCTGACGGAACAACAGAAGCCATGATAGCGGGACGAGTCGGTGCCGATTCTGTCACGAAAGCCGGGTGCATCCGCGGCAAAATCTGCGGCGCTCTGCTTAGCCAAGCCTCCCCCATCGCCGGGGTTGAAACCCCGGCGCTACTGATGTCGGTAGCGCAGAAACAGTTGTCTTCCTGGCGCGAAGCTGCGACTATGACGCCAAACGCGTGTCGGCGGAAGGAGAGTATGAGCGTGAGAACCATGAATCTTGCGGTTCTGCTTGCGGCCGTGACGTTCGGCGCCACGCCGGCGAATGCCGCGACGTGTGAAAGCCTGACCGCGCTTTCATTGCCGAACACCACGATCACCCTGGCCCAGACCGTTTCGGCCGGCACCTTTACCCCGCCGGGATCAACCGCAGCACAACAGAACCCGTCACTGACCAATCTGCCGTCGTTCTGTCGCGTGGCCGCGACCTTGAAGCCGACGAGCGACTCCGATATCAAGATTGAGGTCTGGCTGCCGACGACGAACTGGAACGGCAAATATCAGGCGCTCGGCAACGGTGGCTGGGCGGGATCAATCGTTTACACGGAATTAGGCCAGGCGCTCAAGCGCGGCTATGCCACGAGTTCTACGGACACCGGGCACGTCGGCGGCACGGCGAAGGAAATGCTCGGACATCCTGAGAAGCTGATCGACTATTCGTACCGATCCATCCATGAGATGACCGTGAAAGCGAAAGCGATCACGGAGGCCTTCTACAGCAATAGCCCCCGGCTCTCCTATTTCGTTGGATGCTCGGCCGGTGGCCGACAGGCGCTCCTGGAGGCACAGCGCTACCCGAACGACTTCAACGGAATCATTGCCGGCGCACCCGCCATCGACACACGGCCGATGTATCAGGCGGCGAGGCTGTGGATTCCGCAGGCTACGCTCAAGGATCCCGCCAGCTTCATTCCGCCCAGCAAGTACCCGATGATTCATCAGGCGGTCGTCAACGCCTGCGACGCGATCGACGGGCTCAAAGACGGGCTGATCGACGATCCAAGGCTCTGCAAGTTCGACCCGAAGGTGCTGGAGTGCAAAGGCGGCGACAGCGCGTCGTGTCTTACCGCGCCGCAGGTAGAGGCGGCGACGAAACTCATGAGTCCGGTGAAGCATCCTCACACGGGCAAGGAACTCGTCCCTCGCCTTGAACCGGGGACGGAGCTTGGCTGGGGCGTGATGGCCGGAGGACCGGAGCCGTACAACAACGTCCTCGAAAGGCTCAAGTACGTCATCTACAAGGATCCGAACTGGGATTGGAGAAAATTCAATCTCGCAACGGACCTCGCTCCGCTCGAGAAACTGGACGACCCCGCGAATGCGACGGACCCCAATCTCGCGCCGTTCACATCACGCGGCGGAAAGCTTCTGGTCTATCACGGCTGGTCCGATCAGCAGGTCGTCCCGATGTCTACCATCAACTACTACGGCAACGTGGTCGAGAAGATGGGCGGGGCTGCCAAGACATCGGAATCGTTCCGCGTGTTCATGGTGCCGGGAATGGGCCACTGCCGCGGCGGCGACGGGCCGAACACCTTTGATGCCCTGACGGCGCTCGAAACCTGGGTCGAAAAGGGAAAGGCGCCCGAACAGATCACCGCCTCCCACAGCCAGGCAGGAACAGTCGATCGCACGCGGCCGCTGTGCGCCTACCCGATGGTGGCGAGATACAAGGGAACCGGCAGCGTCGACGACGCCGCAAACTTCGTGTGCCGGGTGCCGTAAGTTCGACTACCTGACTTTGACGTACTTCCGCAGGACCCGCGGGCGTGGTTCCCCCCCGAACACGCTGCCGTGGCGATCAACAGTCACGAACTCGGGTCCGCTTCCCGTTTCCGTATTCGGGTTGCCTCCCTGATCCAGAATGAAGTACTTCACCCAACCAGTCTTGGCGTCTCCGATCCTGATCCCCTGCTCCCACCCCGGATTGTTCACGCCGTCTGACTCCGAGTCGGCGACGTAGATCTGGTCCTGATCATCGAAGGCGATCCCGCTCGGCGTGCCGAACTGCACCCACGTCGACAGATGCTTCCCCTCCTGGTCGAAGAGCTGGATCCGATTATTTCCCCGGTCCGCCACGAACACCCGGCCTCTGGAATCGATGGCGATCGCGTGCAGGGTTCGGAACTCGCCCGGCCCGTATCCGGTCTTCCCCCAGGCCTTGATGAACTTGCCGTCCTTCGAGTACTTCACGACGCGGTTGTTCTCTTCGGCGCCGTGGCCGTCCGCGACGAAAATATCCCCATTGGCAGCCACCGCGACAGCGCTCGGCGACTTGAAGTGGTACTCGTCGCTTCCGGGAACTCCAGCTTCGCCGAGTCTCATCAGCACTTTTCCATCCGGGCTGAACTTGACGGCCTGGTGCCCCGCGCGTACTCCAGCCTTTGCGGCCGCGGCCACGCCTTGCGCGGTCACTGCATCAGTCACCCACACATTGCCGTCCCGGTCCACATCGAGCCCATGCGGCCAGATGAACATCCCGGCGCCAAAGCTCTTGACGACGTTGCCCTTCGCGTCGAACTTGTAGACCGTGTCGATATTCTTGATCTTGTTGTCCGAACCGAGACAATCGAGACCGAATCGACCACCTTGTGCGACCGGCACCGGGCTGGTCTCGTCACACCTGATAAGCGCCCAGATGCTCTCCCCGTCGACGTCAACGTGTACCGAGGCCGGCGGTCCCATCTCCCTCCCGCCCGGAAGCCTGGCCCACTCGCCGCCCGGAACGTACGGGCCACCTCCATCTGCAATCCCCCTAACGGGACGGTACGGATTGGGCAGACCGCCCTGGGCGAACGGCTCCACACCGGTGGCGAGCAGTGCGACGATGGCCGACGCCGTCATCAATCCAAATCGAGATGCATTCGACATGATCACACCCCTTCCGTGAGTTGTCCGACGATACATCTGCGACCGAGATTGATCAAACTTTGCGCGCGCGACAATCCTGTCGACGTTGGGCGGTCTGCCGGGATCTCGCTTGGCAAGCGGGCGCAGTCACTGCCATAATGATCAGCGTTCATTTGCCCTAAGCGTCTATGGTCTGTCCCCGTTGTGGCCAGTCCCTGATTGCTGATGCCGGCCACTGCTCCGTGTGTGGGGCGGCCGTGACGCGGGCGGGCGTCGCCACCGACATCATGGCGGCCGACACCACGGGCCTTCCGCCGGGCGCGACGCGCGGCGGCGTGACGGGTGGTGTGACTGGTGATGTCACGCTCGATGTCGCCGGTGGTCTGGCCATCACCGTGGGCCCGGCGACGCAGATGGGTATCGGGCTCACCGTCACCAGGGCGGGCACCAGCGCCGAGACGACCAGCCCCGACGCGCCCACCCGAGAAGCCACCGGCCCCCTCCAAGTCGGGCAATCGTTCAGTCCGCGGTATCACATCATCAAGCTGCTGGGCGTCGGCGGCATGGGCGCGGTCTATCAGGCATGGGACGCCGAGCTCAGCGTGGCCGTCGCGCTGAAGGTCATCCGCATCGACCGCCGGCGCGGCAGCGCGTCGCCAGAGGCCGAAAAGCGCTTCAAGAACGAGCTGCTCCTCGCGCGGCAGGTCACGCACAAGAACGTCGTCCGCATTCACGACCTTGGCGAGATCGACGGCATCAAGTACATCACGATGCCGTACGTCCAGGGCGACGACCTCAAGACGGTGCTGCACCGGGACGGCAAGCTGCCGATCGCGCGCGCGCTGCGGCTGGCCCGTCAGATCGCCGCCGGTCTCGGCGCGGCGCACGACGCTGGCGTCGTGCACCGCGACCTGAAGCCGCCCAACATCATGATCGGCGGCGCCGGCGACGATGAGCAGGCGCTCATCATGGACTTCGGCATCTCCGCGTCGACGAGCGAAGCGGCAAGCGGCGGCGTCTTCGGCACGCTCGAATACATGGCGCCCGAACAGAGCACCGGCGCGGTGGTCGACGCGCGCGCCGACATCTACGCGTTCGGGCTGATCCTCTACGAGATGCTGGTCGGTCCGCGGCCGGCGCCGTCGGGCACGGTGCAGGATCGCATCGACGCGATGAAGCGGCGGTTTGAGCAGGGCCTCCCCGCTGTCCGCACGCTCGACGAGTCGATTCCCGATCGCGCTCGACGCGTTCGTCACATGCTGCCTGGAGCGCGATCCGGCGGCGCGGTTCCAGACGACGAAGGAGCTCGAGCGACGCGCTCGCCGCGCTCGACGACAAGGGCGAGCTGATTCCGGTCCACGCGCGCGTCAGCCGGCGGACGATGGCGGCGGCCGCAGTGCTCGTGATCGCCATGCTCGGCGGCACGTACTTTCTGACGCGGCGGGCGGTGGAGCCGCCGAAACAACACGACCCGGTCTCGGTGGTGATCGCGGACTTTCAAAACGACACGGGCGATCCGACGTTCGATCGCACGCTGGAGCCGATGCTCAAGCGCGCGCTGGAAGGCGCGAGCTTCATCAGCGCCTACGACCGCAACGCCATCAGGCGCACACTCGGCGTGCGGCCGCCAGAGCAACTCGACGAGGCCGCGGCGCGCGAGCTCGCGGTGAAGCAGGGGCTGGGCGTCGTCCTCTGCCGGCTCGCTCGAGCCTGCAGGGCAGCGGCTACAGGATCTCGGTCAAGGCGACGCAGGCCGTGACCGGCAATGTGATCACCAGCGCTCAGGCCAGGGCCTCCAGCAAGGATCAGGTCCTCGATGTGGCGACGAGGCTGGTCGACCCGGGTTCGCACGGCGCTCGGCGACGACGCCTCAGACTCCGATCAGATGTTTGCCATGGCCAGCCTGTCGACGACTTCTCTCGAAGTGGTGCGTCACTATGCGGCGGCGCGGGAAGCCGCATGCCAACAACAAGTTCGATGAGGCGCTGACAAAGCTATTCCGAAGCCGTGACACTGGATCCGAAGTTCGGCCTCGGCTACCAGGGCTTGGCCAATCGTGTCGGCGAACCTGGGCAAGCAGCAGGACGCCGAGAAGTACATCCAGGAGGCGCTCCGTCATCGTCGACGGCATGACGGAGCGCGAACGTCTGACCGACTCGCGGTGGGTTCTTCCGGGTCACAGGCGACTATCAGCAGTGCGTGAAGGAATACGGCGACCTGATCGCCTCGATACCCGGCAGACGTGGCCGCGCACAACAATCTGGCGCTCTGCTGGGCCAATCTGCGGAACTTCAGCAAGGCCCTGGATGAAGTGCGGCACGTGGTCGCACATCCTGCCCAAGCGCGCGCTGTACCGGGTCAACCTGGCGCTTACGCGAACTTACGCGACCGATTTCGAGGCCGGCGGAGCAAGAGGCGCGAAGGCATAGAAGCACCGGACGTCAATGCCTTGATGGCCCTGGCCTTTGCCCAATTGGGGCAGGGCCAGCTAGCGCAGGCGACGGAGACCTACGATAAGATTGCGACAGATCAGTGAATGCGGCGCGTCGCTACGCGGCATCGGGTCTTGCCGACCTGGCCACGTCGAAGGTCGTTTCTCGGACGCCGTGCGAATTCTCGAGCAGGGCGCGGCCGCGGACCTGGCGTCCAAGCAACCCGACTGGGCCGCCGCAAAGTTTGCGGCGCTCGCGCATACGCAACTCCTGCGGGGACAGAAGCGCGCGGCGATCGCGGCCGGCGAGAAGGCGCTGGCGAACAGCAACGGCCTGAAGATCCGATTTCTGGTGGCACGAGCCTTTGTCGAGGCGGGCGAGAGCCGCCAAAGCCCGCCCACTCATCGCCGGCCTGGCCTCGGAGCTGCAGGCCGAGCCTCAGGCCTACGCCAAGATCGTCGAAGGTGAGATTGCGCTGAAGGAGGGGGACTCGCGGCAGGCGATCAAGAGTCCTGACCGAGGCCAACGCGTCTGCTCGACACCTGGATGGGCCACTTCGATCTCGGACGGGCCTACCTGGAAGCCAGGCAGTTCACCCAGGCCGATTCCGAGTTCGACCGCTGCCTCAAGCGCCGCGGCGAGGCGCTGCCATTGTTACTGGACGATGAGCCCACGTACGCCTATCTGCCACCCGTCTACTACTATCAGGGTCGTGTTCGCGAAGGGCTGAACAGCGAGGGGTTCGCCGACTCGTACCGCGACGTATCTCAAGTATCCGCGGCCAGTCGAAGGAAGACCCGCTCCTGCCGGACGTCCGCCGGCGCGCCGGAGCCCGCTAGACTCCCGTTGGCGCGCCGCCGGCCTCTCGACTGAACGGCCCTCGTCAGGGCATGCGTGATGATCCAGGTCCCGAACGGCGTGAACTGAGTGTTGAACTGCTGAACGCCGCCGACGTTGACGTACTTGTTGACCGAAACGTCGACCGACTGTATCCCGCTTTCCCGCCGGATCCCGGAACGTTCTTCTTCAAGAGGAACCCTGATCACGAGGAAGTATTTATCGTCCGACCCGCCAATCGTCGCGTGGAGATGGCTGCTCGTTGTCCCCTGTCGCGTCGGGAATGTTGAACCACACTGTGGCGTTGGCGGTCGCATGCGACGACGAGCTCGTTGACTCTTGACCGATACCTTGAGTTTCAGCTTATCTCCTGAGCCAAAAGCGCACGCCAGGTGCCGGAATGGCCGACAGAGCGATCTCCTTCAGAACCGCCTTGCGTGCGTTGTAGGTGCCGCTGGCGTAGCTGCCGAGTGTGACATTGCGTGAGCTGTCCCGAAGCCACAGCACAGTGTCGTTCTTCAGCACCTCGACCTTGACATCGAACTTGGTCCCCACATCAGCGCTGTTCTTCAATCCAAACCAGAGGTCGAGCCGGAGTGGCCGCCGTCAGCTTCGTGGTAACGACCACCGTGATCGTGAAAGTCTGCGTGTCGCTGGTGTCCACGCCGCCGCCACCATTGCCGTTGTGGTGCCGCCATTGTCATGGATCCTCACCGTAACCGTCGCGACGCCGTAAGCGTTGGTCGCCGGCGTGTAGGTGAGCGTGCCAGTCGGTGAGATCGCCGGCTGCGTCAAGAACAGCGAGTTGTTGTTGTTCGTAACGATGAAGTCGACCGCCTGGCCGCAGCGTGCCGCTTACAGCCGGACGGCATGCAGAGGCCGTCAGCTGCTTAGCCGGTGGCGCCCGGGCTGGTCCGGCGCTGGTGGCCCATCCCATGGAACGGTCTGTGCCACGGGTCCGGCGTTTTGGTTCACCGTCTGGTCCGCCCCCTTCGTGAAGCTGGGCACGTCGTTGACCGGGTTGACCGTGATCGACACCGTCGCCTCGTTCGAGTCTGACCCGGGTCGTTGTAGCGAGCTCCGTGTCGCGTCGTGCCTTGAACGTGAAGCTGTCGAGCCCGAAGTAGTTCGGGTGCGGGGTGTACGTCACGTTCGGCAACGTGCCACTCAACGTGCCGTGGCTCGGAGCCTGTCACGCTGTAAGTCAACGACGCCGAGTCGTCGTCGGTCGCGATCAACGTGATCGACCCAGTCGGGCCACGTGTCCTCGTTGATCGTCGACGCTCTGCGGCGTCGCGCCGCCTCTGGCGCGTCGTTGACGGCAATGATGGCCGAGGCCACGGAATCGGACGACCGGCCGCTCAGGAGCGGCGGGATCGCCGGGATCCCGTCGTCGCCAACAAACTCTGCGACCACGAAATAGGCATAGTGCGCGAGGTCCTGGAGCTCGTGGACATCGACCAGGGTGGTCGTCGGTGCGAACACTCCTCCCACCGGTCCCACGGGCACCGCATCCACAAGATTGGCGGATGTGACCGCGTCGCCCTCCACGCGATAGGCCAGGTACCGGTAGACCTTGTCGCCGCCGAAGTTGGGCTTCTTCCATTCCAGCAAGGTCCTATGGAGTGGTCGCAGGGGCTCAGTCGACGCGACTGCGCATCCGGCAGTGCCGATCACGCATGCCTTCACTTCAACCGGAGGACTATACCCGAACAAATCCGCCGCGGCCGTAGCGGTCAGCTCGCCGCCCGCTTCGCCGGTCACGCCTCCTTCGCCGCCAAAACCCCCTTCGCCGCCAAAACCCCCCTCGCCGCCAAAGCCCCCTTCCCAGCCAAAGCCCCCTTCACCGCCAAAACCGCCTTCGCCGCCAAAGCCCCCTTCGCCGCCGAAGCCCCCTTCGCCGCCAAAGCCCCCTTCGCCGCCAAAGCCCCCTTCGCCGCCGAAGCCCCCTTCGCCGCCAAAGCCCCCTTCGCCGCCGAAGCCAAGGGAGAATCCTCGCGCACGTCGCCTGCTGCCGACCTGGTCCAGGCGGAGGTTGGCCCAGTCATTGGACCCGGCGAGTGTGGTGAATGGAGTGAGGCCGCCGTTGAAATTGACGTTCTGGAAGCCATCCGGGGCGGCGCCATCCGGATTGCCAAACGGGAAAAACCCGCCGCCGTCCCCTATCTCGCCATCCGCATTCCAGTCGATCGAGGCGATGGCGCTTGGGCCGTCAACCCGAACCATTCCGTGGCCGGCCAGCCTGGCTGCCTCTTCCGCTGCGCTCAGTGCTGAACCATCAAGATGTATCGTCGCCGCGGAACCAACCGTACCGGGGCCCTGGGGCGCATACCAGCTGGTCCGGTAACGCGGCGGCAGGAGGGTATCCGTACCCGAACCCAAGCCGCCAGAAAGGTCACTCAGGTCGGGCTCCGTGAGCACGCCGAGTGTCTCACGGGAGAAGTCGATCTGGGGAACGCCGGCGTGATCGGGGTCGTCATCGTACAGCCCGTGCAACTGGAACATGTAGCTCATCACGCTCAGGAAGTTCGGTTTGCCGTTGGGCTCGAAGCGGTCGCCGCCATGGGTACGCCCCCCGTTGTGCCCGAACTCGTGCAGCCACGTGGAAGCCTGAAAGAAGTCTGTCCCCACGAAGTTGTCCCAGAGACCGAGCGTCACCATGAAGTCGCCGCCCAGGAAGTCGGCGACGCCTGACCTGCTCTTGGGCACGTGGAAGTCGGGGTTAGTTTGTTGACACGTAATGTCTGGGCTGCCGTCGGGATTCACACATAGTGCTTTTGGCTCGCCCGTGGCGTGGGCGAACAATGCGTAATGGAAGATGTTTTGTCCGACGCGATCGAATCGTCTCCGGCAGTTACCCAACGGGCTTTGGCACTCGGCCAAAAATGTCGCGTCGGCCCCACTCAATGGATCGAGCTCCGTCCCGTCGTCGTGGACAAACGCGTCCCTGATAGCTTGGAAGCCGGTCTTCCATACGACCGTGCCCGGATAAGCGGGGAAATGGCAGACCCACCGCGGAGGGTTCTGCAAGTCGTCGACGCATGCCGCTTCCGTGATGGACTCCCCACCCCGGGCCAAATCAGGCGGGATGATGTACTCATCAGCCTCCGTCGTTGAATAGACGGATGCGGGACCTCCGACGTCGTGATAATTGGGCCCGACATCGAAGTGGACCTTGATTGGATCAGGCGCGTTCTTGAACGCGTCGCCCACCAACTTCAAGACGGCCGGCGTGGGTAGATGATTGTGCCCGAATTCATCCTCAACGGAGTCGACATCCGAATTGAGAGGGGCATCGTCGGACCCGTAAATTGTCCCGGCCCCCGCTTGCATGGCCCCGATTTCGAAGAAGAGATCCTTCTGATCGGGGAGTGCGCCCATGTCGGCGAGATTCGGCAGGGGCTGCCTATCGGGCAACGGCAGGCCGGTTGGCGGGTACACGTCCTTCGGATCGTAGAGCGGGCTGGTCGTCTCCAGGACGTCGACGATGCCGTCGTCATCCGTATCCTGCACCACTGTGCTAAAGATGATCGCGCTGTACGTCAGGCAGTCGGAGAAGAGGCCGTTGGGGGTCACCTTCACGGTCGCGTAACCGGGGTCGGTCGCCGCCGAACCGGTCGCCGAACCGGGATGGCGCAGCGTCAGGTTAAACGTCGGATTGTCCCACTTGGGGCCGTTGGCGCTCACGAATGGATTCGTCCCGCCCACGAATGGAATCGGCCCTCCCACGATGGGATAATCGTCGAGTAGAACTTTTTCCGAAAGATACGGCCGGCCATCACCCACGATGTGGGTCATTTTGGCCACTGGACTCGCGGCCTGGTAGAACCCTCGGATCGTCTGGGTCATCGTCCCGAAGGCTGTCTTGGTATAGCCGCCGTCGACAATGACGACCGATGTGTGGGGCATCGTCGGGTCGCGGTAGATCACGACCAGGCTGGCGCCGAGCGCACGGGCCCTCGTTCCGTTTCCATACTCGTGGTCAAAGTCGTCGCCATGGTCGTGTCCCGCATCCGGCGCCTGAACGGAATGCGAGCCGTTAGCCACGTATTTGTTGAAGTTTGGGTTTGGGATGAGGTGTCCTTCATCCAAGAATTGTCTGTCATCGATCGGCAAAAACTGGCGGACGTCGGCGCGGTACGTGATCAGTTTGCGCCCTCCAGGCCATGCGACGCTCCAGCACGGCGCCGGCGCGGCCGCCCAATTGGTCGTAAGCGCTTGCGCGACCGGAACGAGACTGTGACCGTTGAACTTCGCTTCCTTACTGCCATCCTTGATGCCCGACCCCTCGATCTTCTCCGCTGTTTGCAGGTACAGAAATGCGGCCAGGATGTCGGCATCCGGCGGGATGCCGCTTATCGGGATGGAGACCTCGGGCGTGATGCCGTTGACGCCCTTCAGCCACAGACTGTTACCGCCAACCGCGTAGCCGCCGGTGATTGAATAGTCCCTGATGAACGGCAAGGGGTTGACTGCGGTCTGGGCCTGCCCCGGCTGCCCGAAGAGCAACACGAAGCCAAGAGAGAGAAGAGCCCCCGCCCTCGCCCTTCGGAACAGTCCAATTACGACCCAAACGCCGCGGTTGATTCGTGACATGACTCCACCTCTGGTTCGTCCCGACTGACGTCGAATATCCATAAAGCCTTCAGGCCCGCGCGATCGAGAAAACGATCGACGGGTGAAAAACGAACACGCGTTTCCGCGTGCAGGCGCTGCTTGCACGGTTTCTTGCGAGGACGTGAATTATTGTGCAAGTATAGTTGAGTTACAAGGAATCTCTTGGAAGACTTTAGTCGCCGCTATTGTGCGGTCACAAATCCGACACTTGTGTAACATCTCGGTGCCAGTCGTCCTGAAGCGCCTGCGAAACGATAGGGAGGACTAATGCTTCGACTAGTCCTGGCGCTTATCACCGGTCTCACGATTTTCGCTGTCGGCGGCCTTCAGCAACCACCTGCCGGCACACTTCACACCGGGAAAGCCTTCCGGTTCAACAAGGTAAAGGAGGGCGTGTACCACGCCGTCGGCACAGGCGCGCTGGCCGTGGTTGGCAACTCCTCGATCATCGTCAACGACAACGATGTCGTCCTTGTGGACGACCACGTGTCGCCCGCGGCGGCGGCGGTGCTGCTCGACGAGTTGAAGGACATCACCAACAAGCCGGTAAGCACCGTCATCAACACCCATTTCCACTTCGATCACGCGCACGGCAACCAGGTGTTCGGACCGGACGTCGACATCATCGGCCACGAGTTCACGCGGGAGATGCTGCTCGGAGGCAAGTCGGTTCAGATGCCTCTGTATAAGAACTACCGCGACGGCCTTCCGGGACAGATTGAAGACCTGAAGAAGCGGATCGCGGCTGAGCCCGATGCGGCGAGGAAGGCGACCCTGCAGACCCAGCTTCAGGTCACTGAAAACAACCGGGCCTCACAAGCCGAGCTCAAGCCGACGCCGCCCAACGTGACGCTCCAGACGCGGATGACGCTCCACCGCGGCGATCGCGAAATCCAGATTCGTTTTATCGGCCGCGCTCACACGGCAGGCGACGTCGTCGTCTACCTGCCAAGGGAGAAGGTCGTCATCACCGGCGACATGCTGACGACGGCCCTGTCGAACATGAGCGATGCGTTCGTGAACGAGTGGCCCGCGACACTCGAGGAGCTCAAGAAGCTCGACTTCGACACCGTGCTTCCCGGCCACGGCGACGCTTTTACCGACAAGGCCAAGATCGATTATTTCCAGGCGTACCTGCGCGATGTGTGGACCGAGGTCAGCCGTCTGAAGCAACAAGGGGTTTCCGCGGAAGAGGCTGCCAAGCGGGCGGACTTGACGAAGCACAAGGACCACTTCCCCACCATCCAGGGGCCGGGTGTACCAATCATTGGAGTGACGCGGATCTACGAACTTCTCAAGTAGGAAGTTCGAAGGCAAAAGGCAAAACGTCCATTTTTTGCCTGCTGACTGCTGACTGCCGACTGCTAACTGCTGACTGCCAAGTTCATTTCCCTACGATGTCCCTGATGCGTTCAGCATCCTTCTCGTTGTCGCAGACATCCTCGAGCAAGTCCGTGTCCGGCAGGATCTCGAACGGGATCGTCGCCGTAAACGGCTGCGTGTACATCTTCGGATCCTCGATGGTGATCTGCATCTCCATGTGGCCGAAATCGATGCGCCGGAACCGCTCCGTGGTCTTCATGGCGTCGCTATGGGGATGCCCGCTGTCGTCCAGCCATGACTTGTCGTTGAATCCCGTCGATTCGATGACGAACACATCTCCATCCCACTTCCCAAGGGCATAGCCAAACCACGCCGGTTGCGGGTCGACAGGGTACGTGCGCCCATCCGTATACACCTGACGGAAACGGTTCAACTGCTCGTAGAGAACGAGCATGACTCCGGGCGTCTCGACCAGCCTGAAGGGGATTCCCGGCAGCATCGCGTCGGGAATCGCGTGCGGGAGGCACCGCTCGGACGGCCTGCCTGTCCCGAGCAGCACATCGCGGCGATGCTGATACAGCGCTGCCGCTTCGGGTCGCATGGAGATAGTGGCGCCCTCCGGCATGTAGTCGAGGATGTTGTTGTTCGCCGGATTGTTGCGTTTCAAGGGGGGAACGCGAATCCAGACCCCGGACAGGTCCGGCTTGCCGCTGGCTGTCCGTGAAAAAGGTGCCGTCAGGTTCGGCTTGCCGTCGGCCGTTCGAGGCGTCTTCGGATCGGGATGGTGAATCCACTGTGCCGGCGCCGAGCTGACGCTCGCCAGCGCCAGCAGGACTCCGAGGCCGATATCAAACCTCATCATGGTTACGCAAATTATACGCGGGGGGGACGTCTGAAGTCTGAAGTCTGGAGCCTGGAGCCTGGAGCCTGTCTTAACTTCCCAGCCCCACCCGTTCTCCGCTGGCGCCCACAACGGGTTCGATGAACTGGTGGTAGGCATCTTCGTAGCCACGGCTCATCAACTCGTCGAGCGGCTGCTGCCGATCGGAGCGATCGTCGTAACCGCCGCCGAACTCGAACGGGCCAATGGGATTATGGGCAGGGCGGATGGTGAACACGCGCTGGACCCGTGTCGCGACCATCTGCGTCGCATCGCGGACAGCCGCGGCTTCTGACGATTGAAGGTATTCCCCAAGACGAGCGCGGCCGTTGAGGCGAGGTGCGGCGAGGGTGTGGGGCCGCGGCGAATCGGGCGAAGCCGACACAATCAGGATCTGCTGAACACCAAGGCCGACGAGTTCGTCGAGCAACCGCACGAGCGCCGACGGCCGGTCGCACAGTCGATGCGTCTCGCCCCGCCAGTACGCGTCAGCGGCGAACACGATGGCGTGCGGGTCGGTCGCGATCGGCACAGACAGCGCCCCAGCCACGGCATCCACGAGATAGTCCCGTCCGACGCCACTCAGATCGATGATCTCGGCGCGCCGGAGCTCGGCCGCTTCCGCCGTCGGCCGTCGAAACAGGTCGCGTCTGCGCCCCTCAGCGACGAGCGCAAACACGAGGTCGCAGTGCGCGTCGAGATCGTGCGCGACAATCACGAGCTCGCGGAATCCCGGCTGCCCGAGATTGTCGGCCAGCACCTCCCCATAACGCTTCGCCAGGTCGCCGCGGCCGGGCTGCTGAAGTTGGGCCGCCCCGCGCAACAGATCCCACAACACACTCCAGACGCGAGCAGTCGCGGCGGTCGTCGACAACGGCGACGGCACCAGGCGCCACCACGCCGCCCCACGTCCCCGCCGGCCCAGGCGCAGCCAGCCGTTGACACCGGCGATCGCCGCCGCACCCCCGAGCACCAGAAACACCAATCGCGGCAGCCACGTGGGCAGCGCATTTGGCGCGAAGGCTTGCTGCGCGAATCCAAGGTAAGCGCCGACGAGACCGGCCGCACCTCCGCCGCCGACCATCCTGATGAGAAGATCCAGTGGATAGACCACCAGCCCCGCCACCATGACGACGATCGGAATGATGACGATGGCGACTGACAGCGCCAGGGCCCAGACGATCGTCCTGGCCGCAACGTGCCATCGATAGAGCCAGCGCAGCTCCGGCGTCCGCCAGAACCCCTTGTCCTCCCAGAGCCGCTGGGCGCCGTCGATCGCCGCAAACAGCGCCCCGACGACACCGATGCCGCGGCCGGCGACGACATCGAGCTTGACGCCCGCCTCGTGCAGCGCGCGAAGGACGCCGGCATGATAGGCGCCAGCGGTACCAGTACCGGTGAGGACGAGCGCCGTGCGAAGTTGAGGAGAGTACGGTTCAGCGGTCGGGAACGGCGTCGCATCCGAGCGCCGCGTCATGGGTTGGTGGTGGCCTCGTGATGGATCGTCAGCAGCTTGATGATTTCGAACTCGCGGGCGCCGCCCGGCGTCGTCACCTTGACTGTATCGCCCTCCTCCCTATTCAGGAAGGCACGGCCGATCGGCGACGTCGTCGAGATGAGTCCCTTCGCCGCATCGGCGTCCTCGGGCATGACGAGCTGAAAGATCAGTCTTTCGCCGGTGCTCTCGACCACATGCAGCGTCGATCCGAAGCCTGCCCGGTCGGTCGGGATGCGGTCGACGTTGAGCAGCGCGATTTCCGAGACGCGCTTCTGCAACATGCTGATGCGCGACTCGACCAGCCGCTGGCGTTCCTTCGCGGCATGGTACTCCGCGTTCTCGCGAAGGTCGCCGAGTTCACGGGCGCGCAGGATTTCCCTGGGCAACTCGACCTTCAACTCGCGATCGAGCGCATGAATTTCGTCTTCGAATTTTTTGATCAGCCGCTCTTTCATCGATTCGGCCATGGACCGGAACAGGTTACCACAGTGCTATTCTTCCTGCGTGCCCGCGATCACGAGCCGCCAGAACCCCATCGTCGCGCGATTCCGCGCCGCGGCGCGAGGTGAGAGCGCCGGACTGCTCCTGCTCGACGGCGTGCATCTCGTCGAGGAAGCGCTCGGCGCCGGAATTCGCCTGCGCGAGGCCGCGATGACGCGCGAGGCCGAGGGGACACGCGAAGCCGCAGTCATACGCGAAGCCGCAGTGATAGACGTCCGGTCCGAGGTGGCGGAGCTTGCTGATCGCTTGCGAAAGCACGACGTCCCCGTCGTCACCGTTTCCACCGCTGTCATGGAGGCGCTCAGTCCAGTGCGATCCGCCAGCCCTGTCGTCGCTCTCGCCGAACGGCCGCTCGCGCAGGGCCGGAGCGTCTATCGCGGCACGCCGCTCGTGATCATTGCGATTGACGTACAGGATCCGGGGAATGTCGGAGCGATTGTACGAGTCGCCGAAGCCGGCGGGGCGAGCGGGGTCGTCTGCGCCGGCGCGTGCGCCGATCCGTTCGGCTGGAAGGCCCTTCGCGGATCGATGGGCAGTGCCCTGCGGCTCCCGGTGATCGTTCAACAGGATGTCCGCGAAGCGATCGACGAAGCCCGCCGTCATGGCTGCCGCATCGTCGCGACGTCGCCGCGGGGCGGCCGGCCGCTCTTCGACGCTGATCTACGAGGCCCGATTGCCGTGCTCATAGGCGGCGAAGGACCTGGCTTAACGTCGTCACAGACCGAAGCCGCCGACGAGCGCGTGATGATCCCGATGCAGCCGCCTGTCGAGTCGCTGAACACCGCGGTCAGCGCTGCGCTGATCGTGTACGAAGCCAGGCGACAGCGGGGATGATTCGTGTTTCCAGAGCATTCACTCTGGCGGAAATAGATCGTCCACTGGCATCGTCCAGCCACGGAGCGCGGGTTCGGCGTCGGCACGCTCGCCGCGTCGAAACACCGTCGGCGTCGAAGGATCGCTCGCGCGATAGACGCGGACAAGCCGCTCCCTCAGCACGTCGACGTCCCAGACCACGAGCGTTCCGGCCGCAAAATAGTCCGCACGCTTGGCCGCCATCGCAAGCTCGGCGGCTGGGCCATAGTCACCTTCGCTTCTGATTTCAACAGCAAACACCGGGGCGCCATCGATGAACTTGCCCGTAAGCCGGCGTTCGGCAGTGAAGGCCGCATCCGGACAGAACGATCGTCGATTGGGGAGGTTGACGACGAAGCCAACGCCATCTGCCAGGGCGTAGCCGCTCTTCGTTCGCCGGGCATACTCGTGGAGTCCGAGGGCGATTTCGAGAACCGCGAATCCGTGGAGCCCTCCGGTCAGTGGCATCTGCACTAACCGGCCGCCGACAATCTCGGCCTTGCCCTCAATCGTATACAGGTCTTCGATCGTGGCTTCGCGCTCCGCCATCTCGAAGATCCTACCATCGTCGTCCGCAGCGATCCGCGCATTTTCTGCCATAAAGGGGCCATTTGAGGGGTTCAAGCATCCGCGAGAGCAAGGTCCGGACCGCGCGATCGTCACGTCAGACTGATGGCCCGGCTGCGACGTCCGCGGTGGGGTAACATTCGCCGGTTACTCTCATGTCTTCACTTTTCCCTGACGAAGACGTCCTGCGGTCAGGCGCTCCGACTTCTCCGCTCGCGGAGCGGATGCGGCCGCGCACATTCGACGAGTTTGTCGGTCAGGAAGAGCTGCTCGCGCCACGGAAGCCGCTGCGCGAAGCGATCGAGCGGGACCTCTTGCAGTCGATCATCCTGTGGGGTCCGCCTGGCACGGGCAAGACCACGCTCGCCCGGATCATTGCCGACACCACGAAGGCGCGATTCGTTTCCTTCAGCGCGGTCCTGTCGGGCATCAAAGAAATCCGGGACGTCATGAGCGAGGCCGAGCGTCTCCGCCGCTCGACTGGCCGGCGAACCATCGTCTTCATCGACGAAATCCACCGGTTCAACAAAGCCCAGCAGGATGCGTTTCTGCCGCGCGTCGAGGCCGGCGACATCGTGCTGATCGGGGCGACCACCGAGAACCCGTCGTTCGAAGTGAATGCGGCGCTGCTCTCCCGATCGAAAGTATTCGTGCTGCGCGGTTTGAACGTCGACGAGGTCGCCGCGATCCTCACGCGAGCCCTGGCCGATCACGAGCGCGGCTTTGGGGCGACGCGGGTCGACATTGATGCGGACAGCGTGCGCGCAATCGCCCAGTACGCCAACGGCGACGCGCGCGTGGCACTCAATCTCCTCGAATTGAGCGTCGCGGCCGCGCCGGTCGGCCCTCTGGACCTTGAAAACCCTGAAAACAGTGACGTGCGCCGAATCGACCTCGCGCGCGTTCAGGAAACCATCCAGAGGCGTACGCTTCTTTACGACAAGTCGGGCGAAGAACACTACAACCTGATCTCGGCCCTTCACAAATCGATGCGAAACAGCGATCCCGATGCCGCTGTCTACTGGCTGGCGCGTATGGTCGAAGCCGGCGAGGATCCGATGTACATCGCGCGACGCCTCGTCCGGTTCGCGTCCGAAGACATCGGGAACGCGGACCCGCAGGCGCTGACCGTGGCGGTCGCGGCCAAAGACGCCGTCCACTTCATCGGTATGCCCGAGGGCAACACCGCCCTGGCACAGGCGGCCCTGTATCTGGCGACGGCACCCAAGAGCAACGCCGTCTACGAGGCGTACAACCACGCGGCCGAAGACGCGCACAAGGACGTGGCGCAGCCGGTGCCGTTACACCTGCGGAACGCACCGACCGCGCTGATGAAAGAGCTCGACTACGGTAAAGGTTACCGCTACGCGCACAACGAGGCCGATGCGGTCGCCGACATGTCGTGCCTGCCGCCCGCGCTCGAGGGGCGCAAGTACTACGACCCGAAGGAACGCGGGTTCGAGAAGGAAATCAAACGGCGTCTGGATGGGTGGGAGGAGATCAAGCGAAATAGGAAGAAGTGAGAAGTAAGAAGTGAGAAGTACGAAGGCTATAGGCTCGGCGGAACGCGGTTCGGCGGAAAGGCGACGAAGTTGGCTGAGAATCTCTCCTGAGCGGCCGGAACGGGTTCGAGCCGGCCGCCGCCGATGAAGGCGAACCAGTGGTAGCCCCAACTCCTGACCAGCTCGATGATGTCCAACCCGCGGTAGTGCCACGGGGTTGTGCGCTCCTCGACGATCTCGCACAACAGCACCGGCTGGAGATCGCGAAACACGCCGATTGCGCCGCGAAGCGCCGACAGTTCCGCGCCTTCAATATCCATCTTGATGAAATCCACGCGCGAAAGCCGCCCCTGCCGGTAGTAGTCGTCGAGCGTTCGAATCGCCACGCTCAGAGGCCGGGTTCCCGCAATGTCCCGATCCGCCAGATGAAAGCTGTTGCAGCCGGTTTCGTGTCCTTCGACGATCAGCAGATCGCCCCGGCCAGTGGCGTCGCCCAACGCCACCTCCTCGATGGTCACATTCGCACACCGGTTCAGGCGGAGATGGGACCGCAGCTGTCCGAGCTCGCGGGGCGACGGCTCGAACGCGATCACCCGCCCGGACGCACCGACGCGCCTGGCCGCGATGACGGTGTAGAGGCCCGCATTGGCGCCAACGTCGACGACAACCATTCCCGGACGGACGAATTGTGAAACGAACGCTCGCTCGTTTCGCTCGAACGTGCGGGTGAAGAGCTGACTGCCGAGTGCGTCGTTACGCGCCAGCCACAGCAGGCCGGGGCTGACCCACAACGGCAGAATGAGTTGCGGAAGGTGACGGCTCCACTCACGCTGGGCTCGCGACAACACTCGGAGGACGGCGTCGCCAGCCATGGTGTGTCGCGGATTATACCGGCACGACCCTCGCAGGACGACGATGTACAATGGCCGGCGTGAAAGGTGCGCATCCGCGCGCGAGCTTTCCGGATCGTCCCCAGGAGGGCGTAATCCCAAAATAGATCCTCAAATCCTCAGATCCTCAAATCCTCAGATTCAGAGAAGAGGAGAAGTCATGCACCGACGAGGTCCTGTTTGTTGCGGGCTTGTGTTCGGAGTAGCCGCCTTCACACCGCCGGCAGCACTGGCACAGTCCCCGCCGACGTGCGCCCAACTCAACACGAACTCTGCATATGGGTTGGCGGGAAATGCGACAGTCATTTCGCACTCCGCGACCCTGGTCCCCGCCGAAGGGGCAAACGCCGCCTACTGCCGCGTCGATTTCACGGTGTCCGAGCGCGGCGGAACGAAGTCCGGCTACGCCGCCGGCGAAGCGCAGCGCGTCGTGCTGCGCGTCGGGCTGCCGCTGAACACGTCGGATGGCGGCACGGGCGGCGGCGCCGATGGACAGGGCGCCTGGAACGGCAAAGTCCGGAACCTGGGCGGCGGCGGCCTGGTGGGGAACGTCGGCGCGGTCACCACCGCGACGAATGCCCGATACGTCGGCTCATCGACGGACAGCGGTCATCCGGCCTCTGAAAATCCCGGCTTCGGCGTCATTCAGGCGACCCACGAGTTGAACCTCGGCGAAATCGAAGACTTCTTCAGCGAGAGCCTTCGCCTTCAGTACCAGTGGGCGCTGCGACTGGCCAGTTCCTATTACGGCAAGCCGGCAAACCGCAACTACTGGGACGGCTGCTCGACCGGCGGGCGCCAGGGCCTCGTGCTGGCCTGGAAGTACGGTGACGACTTCGACGGCTTCCTTATCGGGGCGCCGCACACCAATCACGTGCAGAACTCCACCGGCGGCTCGTTTCGGCAATGGGCGAACAAGGAAATTGCGGGCGGCACCGTCACGGACGCCAAGCTTGGTGCGTTCGTCGACAGGGCCATCAAGCAGTGTGACGTTCAGGACGGCGTAGTCGACGGGATCCTGGGCGATCCCCGTACTTGCCGCGCCAGCGCGGAGCTCAACATCTGCGGCAAGCCGGGGGCACCAACCGACGCGACCTGCCTCACCGCGGCGGAAGCCAAGGCCATCGACGTCGCGATGGACGGCCCCCGCAACGACCTGGGACTGCGTGTTTGGTTCGGTTCGGGCCGTGCGGCGTCGCCAAGTATGGAACTGGCCGCGACCGGCACAGGCGGCAACGGGGTGTTTGCCTGGGCCAAGAAGGACATGACTTTCGATTGGCGGACAGGGCCCAGATCCACCTGGGACGATCTCACGCAATTGGCCACGAACTCGGTGGCTCAGTACATCAACATGGGGCATCCGGATTTGGATCGCGCGAAGAACAGCGGCGCGAAAATCCTGATGTGGCATGGACTCGCGGACCCATCGATTGCGTTCCAATCGAACATTTACTACTACAACCGCGTGCTCGATTATTTCAAGGGAGCGGACAATGTCTCGCCCTGGTTCCGCTTTTTCCTGGCGCCAGGCGTCGGCCACTGCCGCGGCGGCGTCGGACCGCAACCGCAGGATCTGTTCAACACGATGGTGAACTGGGCCGAGAAAGGCGTCGCGCCCGACTCGATCCTCGCCTCAGGCGGAGGGCGCACGCGCCCGCTTTGCGCGTTTCCCCAAACGGCCATCTATGACGGCAAGGGCGATCCGAATCTCGCCAGCAGCTTCAAATGCGGCGGGAACATCCAGACGAAGGAGGCCAAATGCGATGGCCTCATCGTGAGATTCCAGCACGAGGCCGGCGATGCCATTGAGCCGCTCGGTGGCGAGGACGCCAGGAGTTGTGGATTGGCTGGAGGACGGCCGCTCACGTCCAAGTGAGCGTGTACCGGGGGACTTTACGTACGCGGGACTTTCCGCAGCATCTCCTCGCGCACCGGCAGGATGAACGAGAAGCGATAATCACCCGCCATCCGGCCGACAGGAATGCCGACCAGATTGCCGCGCTGGTCGAGGACACCGCCACCGGACACGCCTGGATGGCCGTCGGTCAGGCATGTCACGAGGCCGCCGGGTGTCCGCTGGCCCACGTAGCCGGCCGCGACGATGATCCCCTTCGAATAGTCGTTTCCCAGCCGGAAAATCGGACTGGCGAACTCGTACGCAAAACTCGTGTCGGGGTGCAGCGCCGGCAGATCGAGCTCGCGCGTCTGGATGACGGCCCAGTCGCCGCTCTGTGCTTCGGCCTCGGCGTCGCCGAAGTCCACGACCTTCGCCGGAATCTCCTGGCCGCCGTGCATGATCTTGATCGACGTGATCTTGCGGTCGCTCGCCCGATCGTCGCCATCGGGCAGCACAACGACCGCGTGCTTCACGGTGATGAAGTACCCATGGCCGAGGTAACCCGCCGTGCCGTAATTGATCTTGCCGAGGTTGTCGTAGGAGTAGAGCTCGACGAAGCTCAATCGCCGATCACGCATCAGTTGAAGGGGGACGAGCCCCATTTCGCGCTGTAGCTGCTCTTTGATTTCGGCGATGATCTGCGCGCGATCCGCGTCCCCCGTCGTCAGGCTCCCCTGCGTCCCAGTTGGCAAGCTCACCGGGGTGCCCCTCCCGAGCTCGTTCTTCACCTCGGACCGGATAGCTGCCAACGTGGCTTCATACGATGCCTGGGTCGCCGCGTCGCTGTGGCGCGCGCCGGCCAGACCCAAAGTAAAGAAAGACACCGCCGTGGCAACAACGGAAGCGAGAACAACTGTCCGTCGAGAAATCCGAGAGATCATTCGTGACTCCAAGTCCGGCAGCCAAACCGTCCGCCGACGCATAGCTGAACCAATGCGACGGCCGGCTGCAGCTTCGCGCCTACACGGACACCCGTGTGCCAAGCCCAAAGGCATGGCCCGCACCGGACGGGACTACCGTTTCGGCTGGAAGCGCTGAGCGTGTTAAGAAACTTTCGGGGTGACTAAAGCACTGTAGCAACGGGACATGGGAGTGTCAAGCGCTACAGGCGCCGAACGACGCGCGTCAGGCCCCAGCCGACGAGAAACACCGCGACGCCGACCGCGAACAGCCGCGGGTTGGGTCCTGATGGACCAGCGGTGAACACATCCACGAGCAGAAGCCACATCCCAACGATCTGGCCGAATCGACCGAGATAATAGATCGCTTGAGTCACGCGCCCCCGCCCAACTTTCTTTCACTGGCGCTGGGGCCCCACCCCGGGCCCCACGCGCAGCTGCCGCGCGTGGGAGCCCGCCCCCAGCGCGAACTCACGCTGATGCCTCGCCTCCGCTCTCCATGGCCTCGGCTCAGCATGGCCGCAGGCGCCCCCTCAGATCCGTTCGAAGTTCTTCTCGATTTCCCGTCGCGTGAGGCGCAGCATGACGGGACGCCCGTGCGGGCAGACGCTCGAGTACGCGGTCGCCCGTAACTCGTCGAGGATGTGAGTCATCTTCTCGTAGCTGAGGGGATAGTTCGCCTTGACGGCAGCGTGGCAGGCGGTCGTAGCAGCGAGCCGTTTGAGCGCCTGCTCGACGTCCGCGCCGCGGTCCAGGCGCTCGAGATCCTCGGCCAGCGCCTGCAGTGTCTTCGAGCTTTCCCCCGCGTTCAGCAGCGCCGGCACGGCGGTCACGTTGATCGTGTTCCTGCCGAACGACTCCACCTCAAAGCCCAGGCGCCCCAGCTCCGCAACGCGACTGACGAGCGTGTCGTGCGCAGCAGGCGGCAATTCGAGAATCATCGGAACGAGCAGACGCTGCGATTCCAGCGGGCCCGACGTCAAGCGCTCCATGACTCGCTCGAACAGGACGCGCTCGTGCGCCACATGTTGATCGATGATCGCAATCCCCTCATCGTCTATGGCCACGATGAAGGTGTCTCGGAACTGCCCCAGGGGAATCAGGGGACGTACGTAGTGTCCGGCTTCCTTGGCCTGAGCGTCAGCGAAGGCAGCCGGACTTATCGCGGCGCTTGAGGCAGGTGATGACGGTTCGAGCACGGTCCGGCTAAAGCCCGACACTACGTACGATGGTGTTACGTTCGATGGTGTCTGTGGCCTCCACCGATTCGGATACACGCCGCCGGCGAGAATCCCCGGAATCGCAGCGGCGACCGGGTCGGCAAACGGCGCGATCTCCGGACGCAACTGCAGCTGCGGCGGACCCGGCTGTCCAAGCGCCTCCATCAGCCCACGCCGCACAACCTCGTGAACCAGCGACTGTTCGCGGAAGCGGACCTCGGCCTTCGTTGGATGGACGTTGACATCGACGGCTTCGGGAGGCATCTCGAGAAAAAGGTGCACTTCGGGGCTGCGTTCCTTGATCGACGCGACGCTGTACGCATCGAGAATCGCGTGCGCGATCGTCTTGTCCTTGACGATGCGCCGGTTGATGAAGATGTGCTGGGCTCCCCGCGTGGGTCCGCCGTCAGACTGTCCAGTTTGTCCGGGCTTTCCTGCGAGGGCCGCAATGTACCCGGTGAGCTTGAGCCCGCCGGCGCTCTTCCCCACCTCGATCAAATCGTCCCGTTCGCCGTAAATCTGGTACAAGCGATCGCCGAGCGACGCCGCCGGCGGACACTGAAGCAGTGTCCGCCCGGCGCTGGTGAGCGTAAAGCCAGCTTCGTGATGCGCCAGCGCGAGCTGGGTCACGACGCGAGAGACCTGCGCAGACTCCGCGCCGTCCGACTTCAAGAACTTGCGTCGCGCCGGAAGGTTGTAGAACAGGTCGTTGACCTCGACGACGGTGCCTTCGGCGGCGCCCACCTCGGTGACCGACGCCACGGTCCCGCCGTTGACGCGAAGCTCGGTGCCGCTCTGTTGCCCGCGCGTGCGCGTGCGCAGCACAAAGTGAGACACTGATGCGATCGACGGCAACGCTTCGCCGCGGAAGCCGAGCGTTCGAATAGAAGCAAGGTCTTCCGCGCGGCTGATTTTGCTCGTGGCGTGACGCTCGATGGCCAGCCGCGCGTCGCCCGGCTCCATCCCTTCCCCGTCGTCTTCGACGCGTACCTGTTTCTTGCCGCCGAGCTCGACGTGGATGACGAGCCGCCGGGCCCCCGCATCCAGTGCGTTTTCGACGAGCTCCTTGACGACTGAGGCGGGACGCTCGACGACTTCGCCAGCCGCGATCTGGTTCGCGAGGTCCGCCGGCAATAGAGAGATCTTGGACACGCCGCCTCCGCCTTCACGATGGCTTAGGACTCAGGGCTCACGGCTCAGGCCGGCTTGAGCCTTAAGCCCTGAGCCATAAGCCTCAGTCCCCAACTTTCACCGAGAGCGCCGCCTGTGCAGCGGCGAGCCGTGCGACCGGCACGCGGTACGGGGACGCGCTGACGTAATCGAGACCTACCTTGTCAAAGAAGTGGATCGACGACGGGTCGCCGCCGTGCTCGCCGCAGATGCCGATCTTCAAGTCGGGCCGAGTCTTCCGCCCAAGCTGCACACCCGTCCGAACCAGGGCGCCGACGCCCTCGGTGTCGATCGAAGCAAACGGATCGCGCTCAAGAATCTTCTTGTCCTGATAGATCCGCAGGAACTTCCCGACGTCGTCTCGTGAAAACCCGAACGCCAGCTGCGTCAGGTCGTTCGTCCCGAACGAGAAGAATTGCGCCTCTTTCGCGACTTGATCGGCGGTGATCGCGCCGCGCGGCACCTCGATCATGGTGCCCACGAGGTACTTGATCTTGACGCCCTGCGCCTTCATCGTCTCTTCGGCCACGCGATCGACGATCGCTTTCTGGTCACGCAGCTCCTTCACGTCACCGACGAGCGGAATCATGATCTCCGGCACGGTCTTGACGCCTTCCTTGGCCAGGCGGCAGGCCGCCTCGATGATCGCCCGCGTCTGCATCTCGGTGATTTCAGGGTACGTAATGCCGAGACGTACGCCGCGGTGGCCGAGCATCGGGTTGAACTCGTGGAGCTGCTCGACGCGCGCCAGCAGTTTCTTTTTCTCGTCGAGCTCCCGGCCTGACTTGCCGGCGGTCTCGAGGCGCGCGACGTCCACCATCAGGTCTTCGCGCTTTGGCAGAAACTCGTGGAGCGGTGGATCGATGGTTCGGATGGTGACCGCCTCTCCCTTCATCGCTTTGAAGACGCCGTAGAAATCGTCGCGCTGCATCGGGAGCAGCTCGTCGAGCGCCTTGCGCCGGTCTTTTTCGTTGTCGGCGAGAATCATCTTCTGGACGATGGGAATCCGCCCCTCGCCGAAAAACATGTGCTCGGTCCGGCATAGCCCGATACCCCGCGCGCCGAACGCGTACGCGAGCGCTGCCTGGTCCGGCAAATCCGCGTTCGCCCGGATGCCCAGGCGCCGGAACCTGTCCGACCAGGTCAGGAGCTGGTTGAAACGCCGATAGAGATCCGATTTCTTCGGGTCGAGCGTTCCGTTGACCACCTGCAGGATCTCGCTCGGCTTCGACGCGACTTGGGCAAGCTTCACTTCACCGGACAGCCCGTCGAATGAGATGAAGTCGCCCTCCTTGACCGTCCGGCCCTTGACCTTGAACTGCCTCGCGACCTCATTGATTTCGAGCTCGCCGGCGCCGACGATAGACGGCTTTCCCATCTGGCGCCCGACGACCGCGGCGTGCGAGGTCATGCCGCCGGTGGCCGTGAGGATGCCCTGGGCGACGAACATCCCGTGGATATCGTCGGGAACCGTTTCGCGGCGAACGAGAACGACCTGCTTGCCCTGCTTCACCCAATCGACGGCGTGGTCGGCCGAAAACACCACCTGCCCGCTTGCGGCTCCGGGTGACGCCGGCAGGCCTCTGGTGACCGTGGGGATCTTCTTCCATTCGTCCGGATCGAAGCCGGGCGCGAGAAGCTGATTGAGCGACTCCGGATCCACGAGCAGCACGGCGTCCTTCGGCGTAATCAGCTTTTCGGCCACGAGATCGGTGGCGATGACGACGGCGGCAAACCCGGTGCGCTTGCCGCTGCGGGTCTGCAGCATGAACAGCCGCTCGTCCTGGATGGTGAACTCGAAGTCCTGCACGTCCTTGTAGTGTTTTTCGAGCCGCGTCGTAATCGCGCGCAACTGCTTATAGGCTTTGGGCAGTACCCGCTCGAGCTCGCGGATCGGCTGAGGGGTGCGCACGCCGGAGACGACGTCCTCGCCCTGCGCGTTGATGAGGAACTCGCCGTAAAACTCCTTCGCGCCCGTCGCGGGGTTTCGCGTGAAGCCGACGCCGGTCGCCGATCGATCGCCGGTGTTGCCGAACACCATCATCTGGACGTTGACGGCCGTGCCGATGTGATCGGGGATGTCGTAAATGCGCCGGTACTCGATCGCGCGCGCGTTCATCCACGACCGAAACACGGCGTCGCGCGCCATCTTGAGCTGCTCGCGCGGATCCTGCGGGAACGACTTGCCGGTCTTCTTCCGCACGACCGCCTCGTAGCGCGACACGACGCCGCGCAGCCCGGTCTCGTCAAGGTCCGTATCCAGCTTCGCGCCGCTCGCCTTCTTGACCGCCTCGAACTCATGCTCGAACGCGTCCTTCGGAATCTCCAGCACCACGTTGCCGAACATCTGGATGAACCGGCGATAGCTGTCGAACGCAAACCGGCCGTTGTTGGTGCGCCGCTTCAAGCCTTCAACCGCCGCATCGTTCAGACCCAGGTTGAGGATGGTGTCCATCATGCCCGGCATCGAAAATTTCGCGCCTGAACGCACGGAGACGAGCAGCGGATTGTCGGTCGATCCAAGCGTCGCGCCGGCGGCTTTCTCGAGCTTCCTGATCTGCTCGTCGATTTCGCGGTCGATCGCGGCAGGGATCTTCTGCTTTTCCTGATAGTAGATGTTGCAGACCTCGGTCGAGATCGTGAATCCCGGCGGCACCGGCAGGCCCGCGTTCGTCATCTCGGCAAGGCCCGACCCCTTGCCACCGAGAAGGTCCTTCATGTGGCGGTTGCCGTCGGCCTTCCCGTTTCCGAAGAAGTACACATACTTCTTCGACTTCGCCGTGGCCGGTCGCCCGTGGCTGGTGGATTTTGCTGGTTTCTTGCCTGCACGCTTTTTCATCTATGACTCCGTCGGCGCAATTTCTGCGATGTCAGCAATACTGAGAATCGTCGTTCGCAACTCCGTGAGCAACGCCAGTCGCGCTTTGCGAAGCGCTGGGTCGTCAGCCATGACAAGGACGTCGGTAAAAAACCCATCGACCGGCTTGCTGAGCGCGCTGAGTTCCCGCATGGCCTCGCCGTAGCGCAGGTGGGCCAGCGCGGCGTTGATAGCCGGCCAGCGCGCTTCCATCCCTTTCAGCAAGGCAATCTCGGCTGGTTCCGTCAGTTTGGCCCGCGATGCATCGTCAAGAACACCATCGAAATCCCTGGTGATGTTCTTCACGCGCTTGAACAGGACCGCCAGCGTTTCAAACTCGGCCGACTTTCGCGCCTCCGACAGCGCCTCCACCCGGAGGAGAGCATTCTGCGGCCGCTTCCACCAGTACGGCACGACCGCTCGTATCTCATCCGTGCGGAACCCGCGTCTTTCCAGTAGATGTGCCTCGCGGTCAACGAGGAATTCGGTGAGTGGTCCCTGCCATATTTCGGGAGCTCCAAGGCGTCCTTCGTCGTAGTTCTTGTACGCCTCGTCGATCATCTCTGGCAGACCGACCGCCATATCGCCGGACAGATTGGAGAAATCCGTCAGTACTTTCATCACACCCTGGGCCGCGCGGCGAAGCCCGTAGGGATCGCGCGAGCCGGTCGGCTTCTCGCCCGCGGCGAACAACCCGACAATCGTATCCAGCTTGTCGGCAAGCGAGACGGCGGCCCAGGTGACGGCCGCTTTCCCAAGCTGGGCGCGACTCGGCGGCGCGTCGGCTTCGACACCAATCGGCAGGTAATGGAAGTACATCGCCTTCCAGACCTCTTCGGGCTCGCCTTCGTGGCGCGCATAAATCCCGCCCATGGTCCCCTGCAGCTCGGTGAACTCCCGGACCATGTCGGTGGTGAGATCCGCCTTCGCAAGACGGGCGGCGCGGGAGGCTTGCGCCGCCACGCCTTTCGACGCGCCGAAGGCCTGCTCGGCGATCCAGCCCGCGAGCCGCTCGATCCGCCTGGCCTTCGCCTTGTAGCTGCCGAGCTTCTTGTGAAACAGGAGCGTGTCGAGCCGATCGATTCGGGACTCGAGCAAGGTCTTGCGATCCGCTTCCCAGAAGAACCGGGCATCGCGGAGCCGCGCCGTCACGACCCGTTCCGCGTTCCGGGCGATCGTGCGTTCGTTGTCCGGCTCGGTGTTGATGACCGCCAGAAAGGCGTTCTTCAACGAGCCGTCCTCGGCCTCGACGGGAAAGTAATGCTGATGGTGAATCAGCGTCGTCGTCAGCACTTCTTCGGGCAGCTCGAGGAACTCGTGCGCGAACGTGCCGGCGACGACCGACGGATATTCAACCAGGTCGGGCACTTCGTGCAGCAGCCCTGCCTCCCCGTGCACGACGCGGCTGACGCGGCCCTGCAGCCGCTGCGCTTTCGCGTCGAGCTCGCGGGCGATCTTGTCGTGCCGCCCGCTTCGTTCGAGGATCACGAAGTTCTCGAGCAGCCGCGCGCGGTACTCATCGAAGGTGCGGACCTTGATCGCGCGCCCGGCGCGGCCGCTCGTCGTCAGAAAGCGGTGCCCGTAGGTCACGGCGCCGGAGTTGACATCCTGGACCTGCGAGGTCTGCGCGGCCGAGGTGCGCCCGATCGTGAACGGCACGACGCGGCCACCGTAGACGAACAGGATCCACCGAATCGGACGGCCGAACGTCAGCTCGCCGCGACCGTCGTCGAGCGTCGCGTCCCAGCGCATCAGTTTGGGAAAGGTGAGCGCGCGCAGCGTCCCGCCCAGCACGTCCGGCAGGACATCGGCAGAGGCCTTGCCCCGCTGCCGCTTCCGATACGCGAGGTATTCCCCCTTTGGCGTCTGGACACGCTCGAGGTTCTGAACCTCAACGCCTTGCTTCGCGGCAAACCCGGTGGCCGCAGGCGTCGGTGTGCCGTCGGGCTTGAACCCCGCCGACACCGGCGGTCCGTTGACGAGCTCCTCGAAGTCTGTCTGCCGTTCGGGAATATGCGCGATGCGCACGGTCAGGCGCCGGGGCGTGCTGAATGTCTCGGCGGGCGCTTCGGGCGGAAGCCGATGCGCGGTCAGCTGCGCCACGACGACCTCACCGATCTGATTCGTGAGCCCGGGCAGCCACGATGCCGGTAATTCCTCGCAGCCGAGCTCGAGCAGCAGTTCACGGTCCATGGCTAAAGGCCCGTGGGCACGGCCAGCTCGGGTACGCTCGCCGTCTCTTCCACGTAGGCCTTCGCAATCCCGACGGCCAGCTGGCGCACGCGAAGAATGTAAGCCACGCGCTCGGTGACGCCGATGCTGTTGCTGGCGTCGAGCACGTTGAACAGATGCGAACACTTGAGGCAGTGCTCGAGCGCCGGCCAGATCAGCCCTGACCGTAGGAGCGCTTCTGAAAAGCGGTAATAGTCGTCGAAGAGCCTGCGGTGGAACGCGGCGAACTCTCCGGGCGGCAGATCGACGCCAATGTTGAAGACATACTTCGACTGCTCGACTTCGTCGCGGAATCGGACGTCGCGATACTTCACACCGGGCGACCACTCGAGGTCGTACACACTGTCCACGCGCTGCAGGACCATCGCGATGCGCTCAAGACCGTAGGTCAGCTCAGCCGAGATCGGCGCCAGCTCGATGCCCCCCGCCTGCTGAAAGTATGTGAACTGCGTAATCTCCAGACCGTCGAACAGGACTTGCCATCCGATACCCCACGCGCCGAGCGTGGGCGATTCCCAGTTGTCTTCCTCGAAACGGATGTCGTGCTGCCGCGGGTTGATCCCGCACGCTTCGAGGCTCTCGAGATAGAGCTGCTGCACTTCGTCCGGCGACGGCTTGAGGATCACCTGAAACTGGTGGTGCTTGAAGAGACGGTTCGGGTTCTCCCCGAAGCGCCCGTCGGCGGGCCGGCGCGACGGCTGGACGTACGCGACGTTCCAGTGTGCCGGGCCCAGCACGCGGAGAAACGTCTCCGGGTGCATGGTGCCGGCGCCGACCTCGACGTCGAGCGGTTGCTGCAACGTGCACCCGCGTGACGCCCAGAATTCCGATAATTTGAGGATGAGGCCTTGAAAAGTCATTTGTCATGCAGGACTAAAGTCCTGCGCCACTACAGCAACAGTTGTAGCGCAGGTCTTTAGACCTGCCCTCACCGTCGCATTTCGCGCAGCACGCGCGCCGATTTCAGATCCTTTTCCAGGTGCATGGCAATCAACGCCCGGTGCGCCGCCTCGAGCTCGCGAAGCGTCTCGCCCGTCACCACCACCCGCCCCAACGCAAACGGACTGACTTCGCGCGCGGCCGCGAGAAAGTCCCGCGCCGCCCCGGACAGCCGCACGTCGGCCTCGTACACACCCTGCAGCCGCAGCAGCCAGTATTCGAAATATCTCGCCAGCGGCTCGATGGCCACCCCGACAGCCATCGCGTCGACCATCGACGCGCCGAGCCGATACAGCGTCTCGTTCGGATCGGCTTCCTGCGCCCACTCGTCGATCAGCTCGGCGAAGTACCCCACGTAGCCGAGCGCTTCCCCGTCGAGCGCCGACAAGGGGGACCGGGTCGGCTCGACGTAGTTCAGGCTGACGAGCTCACGGCGCTCGCGCTCGAAATACCCGACGCGCCCGTACGTCATCGGCTCGAGAGCCCCACCGAACCGCCGCCGGCTTTGCCGCGCATTCTTCGCCACGCCGCGCTTCTTCCCGCGATCGCGGGTCAGAAACACCACGATCCGGTCCGACTCACCGAGTCTATACGTTCTCAGGATCAGCGCGTCGGTGGTGTAAAGCGGCATCAAGAGGCGGGTGCAACATTATAGTCTGGCTAAAGCCGCCCTTCGACAAGCTCAGGGCGGTCCTGAGCAACGTCGACGGACCGGACACTACGTAGGACGACCAACGCCGGACGTCACGTCTGGACGTCATGAATCGTGGCGATGGCCCAGACCGATATCCGAGAGCACGGTCTCGTCCTCGCGCCACTCGGCCTTCACGCGAACGTGGAGATCGAGGAACACCTTCATATCGAAGAATCGCTCCAGCTCCTCCCGCGCGGCCGTGCCGATCTTCTTGATCATGTCGCCGCCTTTGCCGACCACGATCGGCTTCTGCGACTCGCGGTCGACGACGATCGTGCAGTAGAGGCGCAGGAGGCGGCTCGGCGGTTCCGGTTCCTCGAATCGGTCGATGATCACCGCGCTCGAGAACGGAATCTCGGCGCGCGTGAAGCGGAGGACCTGCTCGCGGACGATCTCGGCAGCGAAAAAGCGTTCGGGCTGATCCGTCAGGTAGTCGGGTGGATACCGCGGCTCCCCTTCGGACAGGCGATCGATGATGGCGCGCTCCAGCCGGTCGACGTTGTCGCCGGTCGACGCCGAGAGCGGGATGATCTCGGCAAAGTCCGCCAGCTTCTGGTAGCGATCGATGATCGGCAGGAGCTTCGACTTCCGGAGCAGGTCGATCTTGTTGAGAATCAGGAACACCGGCACGCTGGACTTCTTGATCAGGTCGATCATGAACTGATCGCCCTTGCCAGGCGGCTCTGACACGTCGACGACCAGCCCCAGCACGTCGACCTCGTGGATGGTGTCCACGGCCGTGTCGACCATCCGTACGTTCATGCGGTGCAGCGGGCGGTGGATGCCGGGCGTGTCGAGATAGACCACCTGGGCATCCTGGTAATTCCTGACGCCCAGAATCCGCGTCCTGGTCGTCTGCGGCTTGTCGGACACGATCGCGAGCTTGCTGCCGACCAGCCGGTTCAGCAGCGTCGACTTGCCGGCATTGGGTCGGCCGATCAAGGAAACGTAGCCGAACCTCACGTCGCCCCCTCGTCAACCGGCTCGGGCACCTCGTGCCGTGAGATCCGAACCTTGTTGACCCGACGGCGCTCGGCGTCGATCACCTCGACGCTGAGGCCGTCGATGTCGAACCGCTCACCCACGGCCGGAACCCGGCCGATGTGCGACAACAGGAACCCGCCGACCGTCTCAAATCCCTCGCGCTCAATCGGGACCTTCAAGCGATCCACGACTTCGTCGATGTCGACCTTGCCGCTGAAGAGAAAGCTTCCATTGCCCTCGTCAACGATCGGCTCTGACTCGACGTCGTATTCGTCGCGGATCTCACCGACGATCTCCTCCAGCAGGTCCTCGGCCGTCACGAGACCCGCCGTGCCGCCGTACTCGTCGACCACGATGGCGCACTGCTGTTGCTGACGCTGGAACATCTTGAGCAGCTCGGGCACGCGCTTGGTCTCGGGCACCACGAGCGCCGGACGCAGCAGCGACGTGATCGGCCGCGCGTCGTCTCCTGCACCCAAGAAGGACGAGATCCTTCACGAACACGAAACCGGCGATGTTGTCGAGGTTGTCCTTGTACACGGGAAACCGCGAGTACTCCTGTTCGCGAAACAGCGCGCGGAGATCGCCGACGGTCGACGTGTCGCGAGTGGCCACGATGTCCGGACGCGGCGTCATCACCTCGCGGACGATCGTATCGCCAAAATCCACGATGCTCTGCAGGAGCTTCCGATCCTCGCCTTCGATGATCCCCTCCTGCTCGCCGGCATCGCGGTTCGTTGCGACCTCGTTCGTTCCTGCCTCAGCCTCGTCGGCCTGGACCTGCGTTGCCGGCCGC
Source organism: uncultured Acidobacteriota bacterium (assembly GCA_963789965.1). Classification (GTDB taxonomy): domain Bacteria; phylum Acidobacteriota; class Vicinamibacteria; order Vicinamibacterales; family CAVVIG01; genus DATLLJ01. Next base: position 688,376 of record CAWBMO010000003.1, on the reverse strand, counting down.
TTCGTGCTGGACACAGTGCGGGCGATCAACCTCGTGATCGGACCAAGCGCCCGGGCCACGGGCGCGAACGACGGCAACAGGATCTCGAGCATCCGCTCCGGGTCGCGTCCGACAAGCGCGAGCGGCAGCAGCAGCTCACACACCACCACAAAGGCCACGACGGAAATGACGACGGACGTCAGCGTGTTGGCGCCGTTGGTGCCGAATGCGCGCGCCAGCAGCGCGGTCGCGCTCGCGGTGACCAGGCCGAGCAGCAGCCGGACCGGCATGAACAGCAGCAGCGGATCGTCGAGGTACTCTCCCAGCTCGTCGGGCCGCCCGCTGCGTTCGGCGACGAGCCGCAGCGACAATCGCATCAGTGCGCTGAACGCCGCCTCGATCGCGCCGAGGTACACCGCGGCACACGCGAGCAGAAAAATACTGAGCGGGATCATTGTGGCGCCGTCGCCGTTCGCTCGATGAGGCCTTCGCGCAGACCCCCTTTGCGCCGAAGCCGCTGCTCGGTGCGGTGCATCTCGCCCGTGTCGCGTTCGTGATCGTAGCCGAGCAGATGCAGCAGTCCGTGCAGAGCCAGGACCCTGAGCTCGGTCAGCTCGGAGTGGCGCGCTCCACGCGCCTGACGCCGGGCCACTCCTCGCGCGATGACGATCTCTCCCAAGAAGCGATCCGACACAAAGGACACCATGGACACAAAGGAACGATCAGGTTGTGCCCTTTGTGTCCTTGGTGTCCTTGGTGTTGAAGCACACGGATCGCTCGGGAAACTCAGCACATCCGTCACGCAATCTTGCCCCCGGTACGTGCGGTTCAGCGCCCGGATCTGGTGATCGCTGACGACCGCGATGCTGACACGCCCGCGCGCGCCTGCGGGCGCAACACGCCGCAGCCAGGAGGACAGACCCCGGACGCGCACCGGTCGTCCCCGCGCATCGCCCACGACCACCTCGAGACGTTGGCCATCAGGACTCATGGAAATCAGGACCGTTCCGGACCCTTGGCAGGCCGGGCACCATTCCCGTTCGAGAAGGCCTCGTAGGCCCTCACAATCTGCTGCACGAGCTTGTGGCGGACGACGTCGCGTTCGTCGAAGTACACGAACGAGATGCCCTCGATGGCGCTGACCACCTTCATCGCCTCCACCAGGCCGGAGGTGCGCCCGGTTGGCAAATCGATCTGCGTCACATCGCCGGTAATGACCGCCTTGGATCCGAAGCCGAGCCGCGTCAGGAACATCTTCATCTGCTCGGACGTCGTGTTCTGGGCCTCGTCGAGGATCACGAACGAGTCGTTCAGCGTGCGCCCGCGCATGAACGCGATCGGCGCGATCTCGATCGTGCCGCGTTCGATGTAACGCGCCACGCGCTCGGCGTCGAGCATGTCGTAGAGCGCATCGTATAAAGGCCGAAGATACGGATTGACTTTCTCCTGCAGGTCGCCAGGCAGAAACCCCAGCTTCTCCCCGGCCTCGACCGCCGGACGCGCGAGGATAATCCGGCTCACTTTCTTGGCCACGAGGAACGCGACCGCCTGCGCCATCGCCAGATACGTCTTGCCCGTTCCTGCCGGACCGATCGCAAAGACGATGTCGTGCTGCTCGATCGCATCGAGGTACTTGCGCTGCGTGACCGTCTTGGGTGCGATGCGGCGCTTGCCGACACTCCCTCCAGGCGTGAGGCTGCCCTTGAGAAAGTGATCGCGAAGGTCGACTGACCCGTTCTGCGCCACCAGATCGGACGCGGTCTTCACGTCGGCGTTCGACAGCTTGTAGCCGTCGCGCATCAGCGACGACAGTTGGCCAACGACCCGGTCGACGCGGTCGAGATCCGGCGAGGCACCCTCGACCACGAGGTCGTGGCCCTGTGTGCGGATGCGGACGTTGAAGAGCGATTCGAGGTGCTTGAGGTTCTCGTCGTAGGAACCGAACAGCGTCTCGACGCCTTCCTCGGGAACGGTAATCCTCTTGGTGCCGCTTATCTGAGCCAGGTTATCTCCTTGCTACACAACTATTTAGCTCTATTATACTGCCCTCATTTCCCTGACCGTAAGTGCAGGTCTCGCAACTGTTTGGCGTCGAAGGTCACCTCTTGCGAGGCTCAACGACCTGGATGTGCAACTCCCGAAGCTGCTTCTCGGACACGGACGCGGGCGCGTTCATGAGCAGGTCCTCGGCGTTCTGCGTCATCGGAAACGCGATCACCTCGCGGAGATTGGGCTCCTGCGCGAGCAGCATCACGATGCGGTCGATGCCAGGGGCCAGGCCCCCGTGGGGTGGAGCGCCGTATCGGAAGGCGTTCAGCATGCCTCCGAACCGCCGCTCGACCTCCTCTGAACGGTAGCCCGCGATCTCGAAGGCCCGAAGCATGATATCCGGCCGATGGTTTCGAATCGCCCCGCTCGACAGCTCGACGCCGTTGCAGACGATGTCGTACTGAAACGCTTTGATCGTCAACGGATCCCTGGTGTTCAGCGCCTCCAATCCGCCCTGCGGCATCGAAAAGGGATTGTGGCTGAACGCGATCTGATTGGTGTCCGGATCGCGCTCGTAGAACGGAAAATCGGTGATCCAGCAGAAGCGATACGTGTCGCTTTCGAGCAGGCCGAGCTCGCGCGCAAGGTGGTTCCTGAGGCCGTCAACCGCCCGACTGAGAGTCTTCGCCGGCCCCGAGGCGAAGAACACCGCATCGCCAGGCCCGACACCCGCCGCCTCGTATAGCCGCTTTCTGCGTTCGTCCGGGAGGTACTTGGCCAGCGGGCCTTTCGGCGTTTCGGCGGCAACGATGTACGCCAGACCGCCCAGCCCGAGCGATTCGCCGAGGCCGACGGTCTTATCGAAAAAGCTTCGCGATCGGTCCGCAGCCCCGGGCGCCCGGATCGCGCGTATGACGGATCCTTCGTCGACCGCACGGGCAAAGACCGTGAACTCCGACTGGCGGAAAATGTCCGTGACGTCGGACGCTCGCAGCGGATTCCTCAGGTCCGGCTTGTCGGTGCCGTACATCGTCATCGCATCGTCATACGTAATGCGTGGAAAGGGCGGATCCGAGACCTTCCCGGACGAGAACTCTTTGAAAACCCCGGCAAGCACGGGCTCGATCCCCGCAAAGACGTCGTCCTGCGTGACGAACGACATCTCGACATCCAATTGATAGAACTCCCCCGGGGATCGATCGGCGCGGGCGTCTTCGTCTCGAAAGCACGGGGCGATCTGGAAGTAGCGGTCGAAGCCCGCCACCATCAGGAGCTGCTTGAACTGCTGCGGCGCCTGAGGCAGGGCGTAGAACTTCCCCGGATGGATGCGGCTCGGCACGAGGTAGTCGCGCGCGCCCTCGGGTGAGCTCGACGTCAGAATCGGCGTCTGAAACTCCAGGAAGCCCTGCTCCTGCATCCGCCGACGGATGCTGGCAATCACGCGAGAGCGAAGCACGATGTTCGCGTGGATCTTTTCGCGGCGGAGATCAAGAAACCGGTAGCGAAGACGCTGCTCTTCGGGAATGTCGTAGGTGCCGGCCACCTGGAAGGGAAGCGTTTCTGCCGGCGACAAGACCTCGACCTGATCGACCACAACCTCGATGTGGCCGGTCGGGAGCGCAGGATTGATGTTCTCTGCCGTCCTGGCGATGACGCGGCCGGTGACGCCGATCACACTCTCGAGCCTGACCGTTTCGGCAGCCTTGAATGCGCTGGACTCGGGCATGAAGACGCATTGCGTCACGCCGTAGTGATCGCGCAAATCGATGAAGAGCAGCTGCCCATGGTCCCGCTTGCGATTCACCCATCCGGCGAGCCGAACGGTCCGGCCGACGTGTTCGATCCTCAGCGCGGCACAGGTGTGAGTTCGGTAGGAATTGGTCGGCGACTCGGTCACGATGGGCGCCTCGTTCGAACGTACTGCGCGGCCTCGCCGCGCGCGACGGTGTGCTGTTCGCCGCTCTCCAGATCCTTGAGCGACACGGTCCCCTGAGCGCGCTCGTCGTCGCCGACGACTGCGACGAACGGCACGTTCCTGCTTGACGCGTATTTGAACTGTTTGCCTAGCTTGTCGGCGTCCGGGTACACGTCCACACGAAGCCCCGCCCGCCTCAGATTTGCCGCGAGCGCCAACGCATCGGCGCGCGACTCGTCGTTCCAGACCGTCACCATCACATCGACCGCGCCATGTTCGACCGAACCAGGAAACATCTTCCGCTCGGTCATGACGACGATGATCCGTTCGAGGCCGAGCGAAAATCCGCACGCCGGAATGTCGCGGCCGAGGAACATGCCGATCAAGTTGTCGTACCGACCGCCGCCCCCAAGACTGCCGGCCAGGTCCGGCACGGCAATCTCCATGATCGCGCCCGTGTAGTATGACAGGCCCCGCGCGAGGCTCAGGTCGATTCGAATCCGCCCCGCGGCGCTTGTGGCCTCACAGAGCTTCAAGATCTCTTTGATGTCCGAGACCGCACGGGCACCTTCTCCATGAAGTGAGAGAGATCGTTCGAGCGACTGGACGAGCTCCGCATTGTCGGGCGTCTGCGGGCGTACGAACGCCTCGAGGCATCGGATGGCGGTGGGGCGATCGATTCCGCGAGCCACCATATCCAGAGTCACTTTTTCGCGATCGAGCTTGTCCAGCTTGTCGATGGAAATCAGCGCGTCGCTGTGCCGATCGGGCGGAAGTCCCGCCTGATCGAGGATGGCAGCAAGGACGCGCCGGTGGTTCAGCCGCACCACGAAATCCTGGAACCCCAGACGCGCCATGACTTCGCTGACGGCAGCCAGCAGCTCGGCCTCGACGACAGGTGAGGTCGATCCAACCGCGTCGATGTCGCACTGGAAGAACTCGCGAAACCGCCCGCGCGCCGGGCGATCCGCACGCCAGACCGGCTGAATCTGATACCGCTTGAAGAACTTCGGCAGCTCGTTCTGATGCTGCGCGATGACGCGCGCAAGCGGGACCGTCAGGTCATACCGCAGCGCGAGGTCCGCCTCGCCACCGGCCTCCTGCTCGCCGCGGCGCAGGATCTTGAAGATCAGCCTGTTGCCCTCTTCGCCGTACTTCCCCAGCAGGGTCTCGATGTTCTCGAAGGCAGGCGTCTCGAGCGGCTCGAATCCGTACCGTTCGTACACACCGCGAACGACACCAATCACGTGTTCGCGGCGACGGACGTCGGCGGGCAGAAAATCGCGGGTGCCTCTGGCGGGTTGGACGTTGTTCGTGGTCAAGACGCCAGCAAAGTATAGTCGGTCGCGCTGGCGATCCGCCCATGAGCTGCCCTGTCGTCTGGTTACGCATATGCCGGCAGGAGGATGGGACATGAAAAGACTGGCCCCTGTCGTCCTCGCCGTCGGCCTCGCATCCTGCGCGGGGAGGGAGGGCCCGCCGGCGCTCACTGCTCCGCCGCCGATTGCCTCGTCAGCGGTGGTTCCGTTGGCCTACGGTCAAGCGACCGGCGGCGCCAGCGTCCCGTGTCCAGCGGGACCGCCCGCGGGAAGCACCTGTAGCAGTCTGGTTGTCGCATGTCCCTCGATCTCGAGCGCCTCCGCCACGCTTCGGATGACGCGGCCACCATCAACAGCTTCCAACCGGGGGACGATCATCCTGACGACCGGTGGGGCCGGAACAAATTTTCAGGATTCGACGTTGACGCCCGGGATGATTTCCACGTTTGTCACCGACGGCCTCGTGGTGGTCCAGTTGGCGTGGGACCCGCCAGGCATCTGGGGAGGTCCGCGGCCGCGGACCCTCGCGTGCCGGTATGCGACCGCCGCCAAGTGGGTCTACGACAACATCCACACGGGCGGGAAGACGAGACTCTTCGCCGCCCAGGGCACGAGCGGCGGCGCTTCTCAGATTGCGTTCGGCCTCGCCCACTACGGCCTGAGTGACTTGCTGGACCTTGCCAATCTCGGAGGCGGACCGCCCGGTTGCCCGCTCTGCTCCCCCGACGGACAGAACGCGCCAGAGCCGCTTCTGCCGGCGGCCCCGCCTGCGTCGAGCCGCGACCCACTGCTTGCGTACACGTCGACTGCTGTGCGGTTCTTTCTCGGCGATCAGGAGCCAACGGCGGACATCATCTCGGACGCGAACGCTTATTACAGCGCGATCACGTCCACGAAGTCGTTCACGACCGTGCCCGGCACAGCGCACAACATTGAAGGAACCCAGGCCGGCGTCGATGCATACGTGGCCGCAGTTCGGGCGGCGCTGAAATAAGGCAGGACGGGCGGGAAGGGCTGGAACGGCGGGACAGGCGGGACGGGCGGGACGGGCGGGACTGATCCTTCTTAGACCCTCCTGCCCTTCCCGCCCCTCCTGCCCTGCGATCAGTTTGCCGCGGCGACCACCACCGAGCCACCGTTCTTCTTCGGCGACGGGCCACCTTTGAGTGTCATCAAGTGGTCGCGTACGGCGCGGATCTGGGCCGCGGCGTCCCCGCCGAGCGGCGGAAACGGTGACTTGGGGAACTCGGGCCAGTACGCCGGCATACGGGTGCCCGGCAGAAACGCGGCCGGATTCTTGAGCCACTGCTCGATCCAATCGGGGTTGAGTCGCTCGGGCGCCATCCGAAGATCGGGCGCCAGGTTCGCGGTCGGCTGGTCCTTCGGGATTACGCCCAGCACGTGACACTGCTGGCACTTGAGCAAGTCGAACAGCTGCTTTCCCGATGCTTCCTCGTTCCGGGCCAGAACGATTTCGTGCGTCTGGAACGGCCCGATCGTGTTCGAGATCGACCCGAAGTACCGGATCACCGTATTCAGATTCTGATCGTCAAGGCCGAAAGTCGGCATGCGCACGTCCAGCCACGGTCGAATCGGAATCGGCCCGCGGAGAAACGCGTAAAGCCAATCCGGCTGTACGCGCGCGCCCTCAGGCGTCAGCCGCGGCGGCCCGAGCGAGGAATCAGCCACGAGCTTGAGGTAATCGCCGCCGGTCGTTTCGATGATGTGACAGCCGACGCAGTTTCTGCGGTTGACGAGCGCGCGGCCGCTCACCAGGGCATCGTAGCGGGCCGAACGCACCGGCAACGCCGCAGGCGGCTGAATTTCGCGCTGGAAGCTCATGATCGCCGTGACCAGTCGATCCACCTCGTCGTCGGTGAAGTCCCAGTTCGGCATGCGGAGCTTGTCGAGCGGCAGCAGCTCGCGCCCGCGATCGAAGATCCGCGGGTCGTGCAGCTTGGTCCTGAACCATTCGAGCTTCGAGGTATGTGGAATCTCGCTCACGAACGAGAAATCCAGGCGCGTGACGAGTTTGCTGCCCTCTTCAGACAGGTCCGTGCCGATCGACTGTGCCTTCTCGAAGCCCTTGATGTCGTGGCAGCTGAAGCACCCGTACCGGTTGATGGCGCGCTGCCCGAGCTCGAGCTGCCTCTGCTGCGGGTCCCACTTGGCCAACGCGGCCTTCGCATCCTCGAACGGCATCACCGCCTTCAGATAATCGAGCAACGCATCGTCGGCGGCCTTCTGGTCGGGCGTGGCCTTTGCCGAGTCGCCACCCGGGCCTTTGAGCCCCGAGAGATACGTCGCCACGTCGGCCACCTGCGCGTCGGTCAACCGGAGGTTGGGCATGTACGTGCCCGGGCTGTAGTGCTTGGGATCGCGAACCCAGTTGTAGATCCAGACGTACGTCGTTTTGTTGCCGACGTTCTCGAGCGGCTGGCCGAACGTGCGGCGCGGTCCGATCTCGTTGCGCTTGCCTTCGCCCACGACATGGCAGCCAAGGCAGCCGATCGATTTCACGATGGCCTCGCCCGCCTTCGCGTCGCCGCGCGGCGGGTTCTTGACGGCAAACTCGTGCTTCTCCGCATTCGCGAACAGATACGCGACGATCGAATTGATTTCGACTTCGTTGCGCACGGCCGCTTCCGGCGAGCTGTTGTTCGAGTTGTACCAGAAGCGCGGCATCCACGTGGTTTCCTTGACCGCTCGCGGATTCCGGATCCAGGTCTTCACCCAGTCAGTCGTCAGCTTGGAGTCGATCTTCGTGAGGATCGGCCCGGGCTTCTTCATGTTGACATCGAAGCCCTTGGTCTTATGGCACGCGTAACAGCCCGCACGCTCGAACGTCGCGAACGCGACAGACAGCTTGTCGGCGTTCGGGACGTAGACCTCCTGCTTGTGGCACTTCGCGCACGACGCCTCCGTCATACTCGTGGGAAGCATCGGGAAATCCCAGAGATGCGGCTCTTCCCAGTGGTAGGTCTCCTCCCATTCTTCTTTCTGCTCTGGAGTCGACGGGGCGTGGGCGGCGTCCCGAAAACTGACGGACTGCCCCATCCCTTCGTGACACACCGTGCACCCGGCCTTGTCGATGGGATGCGGCGAATTGCTGCCGACGTACTGGTCCAGGTTCGGGTGGGTCGTGAACGGTTGCGGGTACTTCTCGTAGCCCTTCTTGTCGATCGCGAGATGGCATGTCTGGCACCGATCCATCTTCGGCACACGGATGAAGTTCACGTCGTCGACGACGTTCGGCAGAATGATTTGCTGAATCTTGAGGGTCGGCGCCATGAAGTCCAGCAGCGGCGCGTTGAGGAAGTAATCCTTCACCGCGCTCGGCGCGATCACGTCGAGCCGCTTCTGCAGGCGGGCCTCCTCGGCGGTCATGTCATCGATCTGCTTCTGGATGGCGGCGGCCTCACCCGTGTACTGCGCCAGGTCCTTCTGCATCGCCGCACGTTCGGCCGTGACTTTCTCGAGCTCGAGGTTCAACTCCCCGACCTGCCGCTCTTCATCGGCCACCTTCCGGCCTTTTTCGTCGGCGCTCGAAGCCTTGGCGTTCCGCGACGCCTCGAAGTCGTAACGATCCTGGTCGTAGGTGGCCTTCGCCGTCTGGTAGGCCGTCGTCGCGCGGAACAGCCGGTTGTCGAGGTCCTTGAGTTTCGCCTGCAGCTCGTCGACCTTCTGCTGGTTGGCCGCGATCTTCTTCGTCGCCTCCTGCTCCCGCGCCTGGAGCTGCTGCAGCTTGCTCCGGTCGACCGCTCGGTTCGCCTGCTGCAGCTGCGCCTGCGTCACCTCATATTCGAGCTGCGTGAAGCGCCGCTGCGTGCTCTTCCAGTCGCGATCGTAGTCATCCCAGACCATCCAGATGACCGACAGGAATAGAAACAGGCTCGACGCCGCGAAGACGACGTTCAGGAAGTCGACGTTGTAGGCGTGCCCGACGCTCTTCTTTTCAGCCATGTCGTTGTCGATCTAAATATTGAAGAAGAATTCCGGAATCGCGACGATATATTTCAAGTTGAACAGCCAGCGCGCCAACATCTTGATTGGCAGCGACATCATCGTCAGGAACAGGAACGCCCCGACGTAATAGCGCGGCGCGCCCATTTTCTCGTAGTACGTCTTGAACCACGCCTTCGCGAGAATCACCGGCAGCGCGAACACGTAGAAGATGACGAGCACAATGCCGAAAATCTCCCGCACGTACCAGGCGGTCGGAAGCCCCGTCCCGAACGCGCGCACCCAGATGTACTCCGACAGGTTGACGTTGGTGAGCGCGGCCAGCTTGTGAATATCCCAGAACTCGAACGGCCCGAAGAAGTTCCAATTCGGACCGCGCAGGAACGTTCCGAGCACGATGAGCGATGTCCACAGGATCGCAAATCCGAACAGGAAGATCGTGATCTCGGCCTTCCGCTCTTTGAAGGTGAAATACCCGTTGCCTTTGGGGTTGCGGTCGATGTACGGAATGCAGATCAGCCCCACGATGATCAGGCCGGGCAGCACGACGCCGGCGAGCCAGGGGTCGAAGTACACCAGCATTTCCTGCAGCCCGAGAAAGTACCACGGCGCCTTCGATGGATTCGGCGTGTTGGCCGGATTGGCCGGCTGCTCGAGCGGCGCTTTCAGGAAGATCGACCACACGATCAGCACGACCGAGCAGACGATCAGCGAGATGAGCTCGGTGTACACGAGATCGGGCCACACCCAGACACGATCCGATTCGGTCTTTTCGATCGGCCCCTGCCCCGCGGCGATGCGGCGGTCGTTCAGCACGCCTTCGCGGATCGAAAACCAGACAAAGAAGACGAGCAGGAAGATGAGGCCGACAATCGGCACGTTGTCCGGCTTCGTCACGATGAGGTAGAAGTTGGGGTCGAAGGTACCGAAGATAAAGAACGCGCCCAGAAGCCCGAGGCCGCCGTATCCCACCAGGTTCGACGCAATCTTCTCGCGCTGCCACAGCACGACGAATAAAGCGGCGACCGCGAGCAGGAAGAACAGCCGCGGATCGGCGACGGCGTTGATGATGCTTTTGATGAAGTTCATCTCGTTCTGACTCGACTTATGGCTTATGGCTCATGGCTCAGGCTGGCTTAAGCCTTGAGCCCTAAGCCTTCCTATAGTGGTCCCGAAATCCCGCCGTCTTTCCTGACCCGCCAGAAGTGCACGGCCATCAGCACGGCGATGACGAGCGGCAGACCGACGCAGTGCAGCACGTAGAACCTCAGCAGCGCGCCTTCGCCGACGAACGTTCCCCCAAGCAACGCGAACCGCGCATCGTCAGCCGCATGAATGAGCGGGACTCCGCCCAGGGTCATCAGTGCGGCGCCAGGCCCCTCGTGCCCCAGGAACGGCGTGGCCCGCGCCATGTTCGATCCGACGGTGATCGCCCAGATCGCCAGCTGGTCCCACGGCAACAGGTAACCCGTAAATGACAGCAGCAGCGTCAACACGAGCATGATCACGCCCACCGACCAGTTGAACTCGCGCGGAGGCTTGTACGATCCGGTCATGAACACGCGGAGCATGTGCAGCCAGACCGTGATGACCATGGCGTGCGCGCCCCACCGGTGCATCTCCCGCATGATCCCGAGCGGCACGTGCTCGCGAAGGCCCACGATATCGGTGTAGGCGTACTCGAGCGTGGGCCGGTAGTAGAACATCAGCAGCAGGCCGGTCAACGTGAGAGAGAGGAAGAGAAAGAAACTCAGGCCTCCCATGCACCACGTGTAACGCAGCTTCACGCCCGACTTGCGGATCCGCACCGGATGCAGATGCAGGAAGACGTTCGACAGCATGACCAGGACGCGGTTCCGGTCGGTCGTCGGCATGTCATGGCGAAAGACCGAGGTCCACGCCTGCGTTTCGGTCAGCCAGTTCCAGAACCGGGTGAGCGCGCCTTCCTTCGGAGCTACCGTCTTCGTATCAGCCATATGCCAAACGCTCTGTTCAAAATCTCTACCACGGAGGTCACGGTGGACAAACGGAGGGCACCGACCGGCACAACGTCTTTAAAGAAAGGCGTGTTGTCCAGTTTGAAGCCTCTTCCTCCGTGTCCTCCGTGGTAGCGCTTTTCTCATGCTTTCAGGAACGCCTCGGGATCAATCCACTGCCCGAGCTCAAACTGGAAATGCCGGCTCTTATCCACGAGGATCTGGCCGTCGTCGGCCAGCACGATGCGGGCACGCTCCAGCGGACGCGGCGCGGGCCCTTCGAAATTGATGCCACTCGTCCGGAAGCCGCTGCCGTGGCACGGACACTTGAACTTGTTTTCCGCCGAGAGATAGTTCGGCGTGCAGCCCAGGTGCGTACAGACCGTGACCAGCGCGTAGAAGCCGCTCACGTTGGCCACGACGTCTTCAGGCGTCCGCACGATCCAGATGCCGAACTTCTCCTTCCAGCGCTCGTCGACGCCGAAACCGTATTCGCCCGGGAAGCCGGCCTTGAACTGCTGCGGCGGTTCGTTGAGTACGTTAGGAAACATGAAGCGGCCGGTCGCCGCCAGCGCGGCTGCCGAGGCCGCCGAAAAGGCGCCCCACGCGAGTCCTATCCACGCCCGGCGGGTCAACAGAGGCGATGTGTCGTCAGCCGCCCGCGTGGTGGCCGCAGCTGCGGCCACGCCTGCAGTTGCTGTTGCGGCCTTGGCCGCCGCACCCCCCTGTGAGGCCACCGTCGTCGTACGCCCAGCCAAATCCGGCCCCGCTGATGCGGGTGGACGGGGCGCCGCCGCCGGCCGGTGCTGCGGTGTCGCCGCCGGATTGGCACCGGTCGCCGCCGCGCTCGGAACTTCTGGTTTCGTCTCGTCCGCCATTAATTCACCAACTCACCAACTCACCAATTCACCAATTATCCGATCGCTTTGAGCGCCTCTAATGCCGCCTGACGTACCTTCATGCTGCGATCCTGCTGACTCAATGCGGCAATCGATTCGCGCATGGTGCCGTCTTTCAGGACGGCCGCCGCACGCAGGCCGCTAATCATCACGTCCGCGATCGGATCCAGGTCCTGATCCTGCCGTACCTCGCGCGTCACGATGTGCTCAACGTAGTCTCGGTCGATCATCTGCCGGATGACACCGGCGCCCTGCCGATCGCCGTGGCGCGCGAGTCCGATGGCGGCATTCCAGCGTACATCGGGTACGGCATCCTGCAACGCCGCGCGCAGCGTGTCGAGTTGTGCATCGCCGGGCAGCGCGCCCAGGGCGTAGACCACCATCTTGCGGATACCCGCGTCAGGCGATTGGTAGAAGGGCAGCAAGCGCGTCGCCACGCGGGGATCTCCCGACGCGCCGAGCGCCCAGATCGTGCTGATGCGCACTTCGCCGAGATCGCTGTCGGACCATCCGGTGAGGTGGGAAATCCAGGTATCGATTCCCGGGGCCGCGACGCGGTCCGGTTCGTCGAGCGACTGGCTGAGCACGTCGATCGCTTGCGCGGGTAACGGGGGATCGAGCCGGCCGATGGCCAGCGCGAGATACCGGCGAATGCGCGGATCGTCGTCTTTCGCCTGTTCGAACGCCTTGACGAGCGCCGGCGCGAGCGAGCTGTCCGCGCGCACGTTCGGGTCCTCCATCAGCCGCGACAGCTCGTACGCCGCCGGCCAGCGACGGTCCGTGCCGCCGTTCTGAACCTCAGCCAGATAGTCGCGCGCGCCGCGGGCGTCGGCGACCATCGACCGAAATCCGAGATACACGACGCCAATCACCGCGACGACGGCCAACGGGACTAGAAAAAATTGGACGGCTAAGGCGGGCCCGGCGACTAGTGAGTTTCGAGGCGCAGACTCGCGCTCGACAAGTTTGTCCATGTAATGGGAAAAGGAAACGTTCCGGCCGGGTCCAAGTTATATCACAGTTCGACGGGTGAATTGGGTAATTGGGTCGTTTCACCCAACTACCCATTTCATCACACAGTGGCAGGTTCGTTCTTGCCCGTGTCCTGCTTCACAGTGACCGGCTTGAGGAAGGGCATCAGCTTCCGCAGCCTCGCGCCCACCTGTTCGATCAACTGATTCTGCTCGGCGTCGCGGGTCTTGTTGAAGGTGGGCCGGCCGGCGGCGTTCTCGGCAATCCATCCCCGCGCGTACTCGCCGGAGCGGATGTCGTCGAGCATCTGCTTCATCGCCTTCTTCGTCTCTTCGGTCACGATCTTGGGCCCGCCCGTGTAATCGCCGTGCTCGGCGGTGTCGCTGATTGAATAGCGCATGTAGTTCAAGCCACCCTGGTACATCAGATCGACTATCAGCTTCAGTTCGTGCATGCACTCGAAGTACGCGACTTCCGGCTGATAGCCCGCGTCGACCAGCGTCTGAAATCCGGCCTTGACGAGCGCGCTGGTGCCGCCGCAGAGGACCGCCTGCTCGCCGAAGAGATCCGTTTCTGTTTCTTCCGCGAACGTGGTTTCGATGACGCCTGCGCGGGTCACCCCAATCCCCTTGGCGTACGACAGCGTGACCGCGCGCGCCTGACCGGTGGCGTCCTGATGGATGGCGAAGAGCGCCGGCGTGCCGGCCCCCTCCTGAAAGAGCTCGCGGACGCGGTGGCCCGGCGCTTTGGGAGCGACCATCGCCACGTCGATGTCGGGGCGCGGCACGATCGTGCCGAAGCGGATGTTGAAACCGTGCGCGAACATCAGCATGTTGCCTGGCGACAGGTTCGGGGCGATCTCTTCCTGATAGAGCCGGGCCTGCGTGGTATCCGGCACCAGGACCATGACGACGTCGGCCCATTTCGTGACCTCGGCGGGCTCGCCAACCGTCAGCCCCGCGGCGCGAGCCTTCTCCCGCGACCGGCTCGAGACGGCGAGGCCGACGCGAACGTCGACGCCGCTGTCTTTGAGGTTCAGCGCGTGCGCGTGGCCCTGCGATCCATACCCGAGGATCGCCACCTTCTTGCCGCGGATAATCGCCAGGTCGGCCGCATCGTCATAAATCATGGTTGCCATAAGTGATCCTCGCATCTGGTAATTGAGTAATCGGGTAATTGAGTAATTGATTGCTCAAGTGAACAATGCCATTGCCCGATTATCCAATTACGCGATTACCCAATTCATGTGTCTATACCGACCCGTGACTGACATCGCCACCGGCCGGCGCGGCTGCCGGTGCGCTTCGTGGTGCTGTCTTGTCTGTCGTGCTCGTTCCGCGGGCCATTGCCACTCTTCCCGTTCGGACCATCTCCATGACCCCATAGGGCCTCAGCACTTCGAGCAGGCTGTCAATCTTATCCTCGGTGCCGGTTGTTTCGATAACCAGCGATTCCGGGCTGACATCGATGATGCGCGCCCGATAGACGTCAACGAGCTGCATGACGTGGGTCCGCGCATCGCCGGTCGCCGCCACTTTAATCAACGCCAGGTCGCGCGCAATCGACGGCGCCGCCGTGATGTTGTCGACGCGCCTGACGGGCACGAGCTTGTACAGATGCGCCTCGAGCCGTCGTGCGCCGTATTCGTCGGTGTCGACGACCACCGTCATACGGGACACCCCCGCGGATTCGGTGTGGCCGACGGTCAGCGATTCGATGTTGAACGCGCGGCGCCGCACGAGCGACGCGACGCGGTTCAGGACGCCCGGCTTGTTATCGACGTAAACGGCAAAGGTATGCAACATGGTTTTCGTTCTCAAAACGCAACCACGAAGACACGAAAACACGAAAAAGAAAATATTGGCTTCGTGTCTTCGTGTTTTCGTGGTTGCATTTGTTCACTCTAGTCGGCTGCCGTCTCCACAATCGGTGACGGCCGCAGAATCATCTTGTGCAGGTCGGCGCCGGCCGGCACCATCGGGAACACCGAATCCTCCTGCTCGACCTGGAAGTCGATAACCGTGGCGCGCCGCGATGTGCGGGCGCCCTGCACGGCGGCGGCCACGTCGCTGCGCTGCGACACTGCCACCGCGTCGATGCCAAACGCCTGCGCGAGCTTCGTGAAGTCGGGGCCGATCAGCGGTGTCGCCGCGTAGCGCTTCTCGTAGAAGAACTCCTGCCACTGCCGCACCATCCCGAGGTACCCGTTGTTGATGATCGCGACGTTGACGTCGAGACCTTCCTGGACGATGGTCGCCAGCTCGCACATCGTCATCTGGAACCCGCCGTCGCCGCACACCACCCACACCTCGGCATCGGGCCGCGCCACTTTGGCGCCGATCGCCGCCGGCAGCGCGAAGCCCATGGTGCCCAGGCCGCCGGAGGTTATCAGCGACCGCGACTTGTTGTGTTTGTAGTACTGCGCCTCCCACATCTGATGCTGACCCACGTCGGTGACGACCACCGCGTCACCGCCGGTCAGGCGCCAGAGATCGTTGATCACGTGGGCCGCATACAAATGCCCGTTGTCGGGCAGGTTCTGAATGTCGCGAACCGCCGAGTCGCCTTTCATCACATCGATGGCATCGAGCCACGCTTTCCGATCGCCTTTCCTGACGAGCGGCATCCACTCGTCGATCGCTCCGCGCAGATCCTTGGCGATCGCCACGTCCACGCGGACGTTCTTGTTCAATTCGGCGCGATCGATGTCGACATGAATTTTCTTCGCCGTGGGCGCGTAGGTCTTCAGGTTGCCCGTCACGCGATCGTCGAAGCGCATGCCGAGCGCAATCAGGAGGTCGGCTTGTTGAATCGCGTGGTTGACGAACGCCTCGCCGTGCATGCCCATCATGCCGAGATTGAGCGGATGGGAGGCCGGGATGCCGCCGATCCCGAGCAGCGTCACCGCGATCGGAATGCCGGCCCGCTCGGCAAGCAGCAGCACGTCACGCTCGGCGCCTGACTGCATGACGCCGTGGCCAGCCAGAATCAGCGGCCGCTCGGCCTGGTTGATCAGCTCGACCGCGTCGCGGTAATCGCCGTCCCCGGGGAGCGCTTCGTCGTACGCTTCGGTGAGGTGCGGCTCCGCCGCCGCCCAGTCGACTTCGCAGCTCGTCTGCTGCGCATCCTTGGTGATGTCGACCAGCACCGGGCCCGGGCGTCCCGACTTCGCGATAGCGAACGCCTCGAAGATCGTCGGCGCGACATCCTGCGCGCGCGTCACCAGGTAGTTGTGCTTCGTGATCGGCAGGGTGATGCCGGTGATGTCCGTTTCCTGAAACGCGTCGGATCCGATCAGCTTGCTGCCCACCTGACCGGTGATACAGACAATCGGCGAGCTGTCCATCATCGCGGTCGCGATGCCGGTGACCATGTTGGTCGCGCCTGGCCCGGACGTCGCGATAGCCACCCCGACCTTGCCGCTCGCACGCGCGTAGCCATCCGCCATGTGCGTCGCGCCCTGCTCGTGCCGGACGAGGATGTGGCGAACCGGATAGCCGAGCATCGCGTCGTACGCGGGCAGAATCGCCCCGCCCGGATAACCGAACACGTCGGTCACCCCTTGGCGGACCAGCGAGTCCCAGAGAATCTGTGCACCAGTCAATGGCATATGGCTCCTGAATTTCAGATTGCAGAATTCAGATTGCAGAACTCGAACATCACTTCAATCGACCAATCAATCTGAAATCTGAAATCTGAAATCAGCAATCTGCAATTTCTCGTTCACCCTGTCACGGCTCCCGTCGACGCCGATGAAACCAACCGCGCGTACTTCGCGAGCACTCCCGTCAGATAACGCGAGGCCGGCGGCTTCCACGTCGCCATCCGCGCGCGAATCTCGTCGTCGCTCAACTCCACGTCGAGGCGTCTCGTCTCCGTATCGATGACGATCGTGTCGCCGTCGCGGAGGGCGGCCAGCGGGCCCCCGCGGAACGCCTCTGGCGCCGCATGGCCGGCCATCAACCCGCGCGTGGCGCCCGAGAACCGCCCGTCAGTGACGAGGGCGACCGAATCGCCCAGCCCCGCGCCCATCAGAGCGCCGGTCACACCGAGCATTTCGCGCATGCCGGGTCCCCCGCTTGGTCCTTCATAACGAATCACCACGACGTCGCCGTGACGAATCTGCTGGCGTCCCACGGCCTCGAACGCCTTCTCCTCGCTATCGAAGACTCGGGCCGGTCCGCGGTGGGTCGGCCGACCGGCTCCGGAGACCTTGATCACGGCGCCCTCTGGCGCCAGATTTCCGCGGACGATGACAAGGCCGCCGGTACTCTTTATCGGGCGACTGAGCGGGCGAACAACCTCCTGGCCGGGGGCTTCAACCGCCAGCGCGGCCTCGGCGCCGACGGTGCGCCCGCTGACGGTCGGCGCGTCCTGGTGCAGCACTCCGGCCTCGAGCAGCCGCTTGGCCACCAGACGGCTGCCGCCGGCCGCGTACAAATCGGTCGCGACGAACCGGCCCGACGGCTTCAGATCAGCGAGCAGCGGCACGCGCGAGCTGATGCGATCGAAATCGTCGAGCGCCAGCTCCACGCCCGCCTCGTGCGCGATCGCCATGAGGTGCAACACCGCGTTGGTCGATCCGCCGGTTGTCGCGACGGACGCAATGGCATTTTCGAACGCCGGCCGTTTGACGATGTCGCGCGGGCGGACGTTGTCGCGCACCAGCTTCATCACACGCTCGCCGGCCGCCTGGGCGACATCGGCTTTCTCCGAATCGGTGGCCGGGACATTCCCGCTGCCGAATGCGGCGAGGCCGAGGAATTCAGTCACGATCGCCATCGTGTTGGCGGTGAACTGGCCCCCGCACGCCCCGGCGCCAGGACACGCGTTCGCTTCGAGGTCGCACAGCTCGGCATCGGTCATGCGGCCGGCACCGTGGGCGCCGACAGCCTCAAAGACGTCCTGAATCGTGACGTCTTTCCCGTGCCAATGCCCCGGAGCAATCGATCCGCCGTACAAGATCAGGCCGGGAATGTTGAGCCGGGCCAGCACCATCGACGCCGCAGGAATCGTCTTGTCGCAGCCGACCAGGATGATGAGCCCGTCGAACCCGTTGCCGCGTGTGACGAGCTCGATCGAATCGGCGATGACTTCGCGGCTGACGAGCGAGGCCTTCATGCCTTCCGTGCCCATCGTGATGCCGTCGGAGATCGACACCGTGTTGAACTCCATCGGCGTGCCCCCGGCACGGCGGATGCCGTCTTTGACGTGCACGGCCAGATCGCGCAGGTGAAAATTGCACGGACCGATTTCGATCCAGGTGTTCGCGACGCCGATGAGCGGCTTCTTGAGGTCCGCATCCGAAAAGCCGACGGCCTTCAACATCGCGCGGGCCGGCGCGCGGCTTGGGCCGGTGGTGAGGGGGTTGCTCATGACATGACCTCAAAAGGGTCCGGCAGCCAGCCCTCGTGCGTCTTCCAACTCGCATACGATCCGAGGGTACGGAGCATCGGGGCAAACTCGGCGAGGTGCGCCAGCGCGCGGCTGCACGTCACTTCGTCGCGCGCCGCGGCCAGGTCGACGTAGAACAGGTATTCCCAGGGACGGCCGGGAATCGGCCGGGATTCGAGCTTCGTCAGGTCGACGCCGCGCAAGGCGAACACGCTCAGCGCCTTGAAGAGGGACCCCGGCTCGTTCGGCAGTGAAAAGACAATCGATGTCTTGTCAGGCACGGCGTCGTGCAGCGGCCGCCCGCCGATCACGAGAAAGCGCGTGATGTTGTCGTCGAAATCCTGGATCGACGAGGCAAGCGCTGTCAGCCCGAACAGTTCGCCGGCGCGCGCCGACGCGATCGCCGCGGCGTCTTCCAGGTGTTCATCGGCCACCATCTTGGCGCTGCCTGCCGTGTCGTAGGTGGCAATGATGTCGATGCCCTTGAGCGTACGCAGAAACCGTTCGCACTGCGCGAGCGCCTGCGGGTGCGAGTACACACGTCGCAGCCCTTCGATGGTCGTACCCGGCAACGCGAGCAGCTGGTGAACGACGGGCAATTCAATCTCAGCCTGGATCGGCAGCTCGTGCGTCACCAGAAGGTCGTAGTTGCGATGAATGCTGCCCCCAATCGAGTTCTCAATCGGTACGATCCCGAAATGGGCCTGCCCGTCCCGGACGGCGGCGAATACGTCCTCGAAGCTCTTGTACGGCAGGAGCTCCGCATCCGGGGCGACACGCCGCCCGGCCGCCTCGCTGAATGCGCCCGGCTCCCCCTGATAGGCAATCTTCATAACGAGCCCCTACAAGTCCCCCTAGTCCCCAACCCCTAGCCCCTAAAACACCAAAGGCCATCACCCGGTCTGGATGATGGCCCCTTAACTTGCGTCTGTTCGGGTACTTACATCATCCGCGGGCTTTCCCCCGGACACCAACTTCCACGACTCCAAAGACTCCCTCGGGCCGCATCTTGCCCAGTATTAGATATGACGGGATCCTAGTTGTCCAATTGATAATCTTTACATGATTATAAGTACTGTACATGTTGCAATTGGTGAGTTCGTGAATTGGTGACTTGGCGAATTCATCGCTTCGCCAACTCACCAACTCACCAACTCACCAAATCGCCAATTGGCCGATCAGATCTTTGGCAGCGTCACCCCGCGCTGGGCCTGGTATTTGCCCTTCTTGTCTTTATACGAGACCGCGCACGGCTCGTCGCTCTGGAAGAACAGGACCTGGGCGATGCCTTCATTGGCGTAGATTTTTGCCGGAAGGGGTGTCGTATTCGAGATCTCAATCGTCACGTGCCCTTCCCACTCCGGCTCGAACGGCGTGACGTTGACGATGATCCCGCAGCGCGCGTAGGTGGACTTGCCGAGACAGACCGTCAGGATGTCGCGCGGAATCCGGAAATACTCGATCGTCCGCGCGAGCGCGAATGAGTTCGGCGGGATGATGCAGACGTCACCCTTCATATCCACGAACGATTTCGGATCGAAGTTCTTCGGATCGACCACGGTGTTGTAGATGTTCGTGAAGACTTTGAATTCATCGGCCACCCGGATGTCATATCCATAGGACGACAGACCGAAGGAAATCACGCCGGTACGCATCTGCTCGTCAACGAAGGGCTCGATGATTTTGTGCTCGAGCGCCATACGTTTGATCCAGGTGTCGCTTTTGATACTCATCGTCTGAACAGTGCGAAAAGGAGCGTGAGAACGATACTCAGGACAATTGAGGTGGCGAGCGGAAAGTAGAATGAGAAATTCCCGCGCTTGATGGCGAAGTCGCCAGGCAGACGGCCAAGCGGCAGGCCCACCATCACCAGCAGGCCCAGGCCGGCGATCGCGAGGCCGATCAGGACGAGGATCCTACCCATTCGCTGCATTTCTCAACACAAAGGACACAGAGGACACAAAGGCAAAACCCCCGGGTTCATTTGAAGTGACAAACTGTTTGTTCCTTTGTGTCCTTTGTGGTGAATCACACCAGGTCGATGCCCGGGAAGAAATATCCGATTTCGAACGCGGCCGTTTCGGACGCATCGGATCCATGGGTCGCGTTGCGTTCGATCGACTGTGCAAACTCTTTACGGAGCGTCCCCGCGTCGGCCTTGGCGGGGTCGGTCGCGCCCATCAGCGTCCGCCACTTCTTGATGGCATCGGGTGCCTCCAGCACCACGACAATGGCCGGCCCTGACGCCATGAACTCCGTTAAGCTCTTGAAAAACGGCCGTTCGCGATGCACCGCGTAAAATCCTTCAGCCTGGCGTTTTGAGAGATGCAACCGCCGCATCGCACGAATCTGGAATCCTTCGTCCTCGATGCGGTGAAGAATCCGGCCGGCGAGATGCCGTTCCACCGCGTCCGGCTTGATGATGGCCAACGTCCGCTCGGTCATCGGGCGATTATAGCAGGGGCAATTTCAGACACTCTTTGGAGAGCGAGGGAGGAAGATAGTGCAATTGGCGACTTGGTGACTTGGTGACTTGGTGACTACAGTGGGAATGTATGCGACACGGCGGCCGTGGCACCAGGTCTGCAGTCTCACGGCCGGCATGAGCGAAATCGCCGACGAACTCCGCCAACGTACGTTTCAATACGCCCTTCGAATCATTGCCTTCTGTCGACGATTGCCAGACACGTGGGACGCACGCGAAATTGGCCGGCAGTTACTGCGCGCGGGCATGGGCGTCGCGGGGAACTACTGGTCTGCATGCCGGGGACGCTCAAGCCGCGAGTTCGTCGCGAAACTGGGCGTGTCCGTTGACGAAGCCGAGGAGAGCGTGCTCTGGCTGACAGCCATCGCACAGAGCGGTATTCGCAGCGACATGGAGACGAAGAACCTACTGGCTGAGGGATGCGAGCTACGCGCAATTCTGTCGAAGTCTCACAAGACCGCTAGAGCAAACCGTCAGCGAAACACTCGAAGGAATCAGATCACCAATTCACCAACTCAGCAATTCACCAAGTCTATCTGAGCCCCTCCATGATCTCTTCCAGTGCCTCTTTCCCCGGCCTGACTCTCTCCAGGGGAAGGCTCGCCAGAGGCTCGTCGACCACATTGAGGA
Organism: uncultured Acidobacteriota bacterium; assembly: GCA_963789965.1. Classification (GTDB taxonomy): domain Bacteria; phylum Acidobacteriota; class Vicinamibacteria; order Vicinamibacterales; family CAVVIG01; genus DATLLJ01. Next base: position 666,855 of record CAWBMO010000003.1, on the reverse strand, counting down.
GTGTCAGAAAGTCGTCCCGATCCGGCTCGATGTAGACGATGCCCGTGGCGTACTCGCCACGGCGCGCGGTCTCGTGCAGGCGCCGCAGTGCGCTGATCTTGTCGGTTGGATCGTAGCTTTCCTCGAGCTTCCGCAAATACAGCTTCGACCCGTCGTGCATCGTCACTTCCTGCGCCGTGCCCGGTGCGTAGTCCACGGCGATGTCCTCGAAAAACGGGACAAAGGTGACTTCCTCGAGCGGATCGTCGTGATCCTTGACGTACGAGTAGCTCTTGGTCGACCCCTCGTGGTCGTTGAACGTGACGCAGGGCGACAGGACGTCGAGCATCACGGTGCCGCGATGCGCGAGCGACGCTTTCAGCAGCGCGAGCAACTGTTTCTTGTCGCCGGAGAACGAGCGGGCCACAAAGGTCGCGCCGAGTTCGATTGCCAGCGCACAGGTGTCAATCGGCGGCAGGTCGTTGACGACACCGGTCTTGAGCGTCGAGCCCAGATCGGCCGTCGGGGAGAACTGCCCCTTGGTCAGTCCGTAGCAGCCGTTGTCCTCGATGATGTAGATGATCGGCAGGTTGCGCCGCATCAGGTGCACGAACTGGCCAATGCCGATCGCGCCGGTGTCGCCGTCGCCGCTGATGCCGATGGCGATGAGCTTCTTGTTCGCGAGCATCGCGCCGGTGCCGACCGAGGGCATCCGGCCGTGAACGGCGTTGAAGCCGTGCGAGCCGCCGAGGAAGTAGGCCGGGCTCTTACTCGAACAGCCGATGCCTGACAGCTTGATGACCTGGCTCGGATCCACGCCCATTTCATAAAAGGCGTCGATGATGCGCTCGGAGATTGAGTTGTGGCCGCAGCCGGCACAGAGCGTCGTCTTGCTGCCCTTGTAGACCTGCGGCTCCAGGCCGATTCGATTCACTTTGAGTGGTGTCGCCATTGATTGGTTATTCTCCGCCGAGCATTCCGCCGCCGACGCGGTCGGTCTTTTTCGCCACTTCGAAGCCTTCCTGCGCGAGCACGTCGTCGCTGATCGAGCGCGCGTCGATCGGAAGGCCGTTATAGTGCAGCACGCTGCGCAGCTTGCTGACGCGGTCGGGCGTCACATCCAGCTTGATTAACTGAAGCAGCTGCGCATCGCGGTTCTGCTCGATCACGTACACGCGCTCGTGGGCGTCGATGAATTTCACGAGCTCCTCGTTAAAGGGATAGGCGCGGAGCCGGAAATAGGACGCCTTCACATCGGTTTCCTCGCGCAGCTGGTCGAGGCTCTCGGTAATCGCCCAGTGCGACGTGCCGTAGCCGATGAAGCCAATCTTCGCGCCCGCCACGGTCTCGATCTCGGGCCTGGGGACGAACTTGCGCGCCGTCTCGAACTTGCGCGCAAGCCGATCCATGTTCTCGACGTAGTCGTCCGGACGCTCGCTGTACTGGCCCTTCGCGTTGTGCCCGGATCCGCGCGCGAAGGATGCCGGCATGCCGTCGCCTGGAACCGTACGGTACGGGATACCATCGCCGTCGACATCCTTGTAGCGGCCCCACTCACCGATCCGTTTCAGAACCTCCGGAGTCAGCCGCTTGCCTCGATTGATCGGCTTGTCGGGGTACTTGAAGCCGTCCGACATCCAGTTGTTCATCCCGAGATCCAGATCCGTCATGACGAAGACGGGCGTTTGGAACTGCTCCGCCAGGTCGAACGCCTCGAGCGCCATCGTGTAGCACTCTTCGACCGAACAGGGCATCAGCATGATGTGCTTGGTGTCGCCGTGCGAAAGAAACGCGACTTGCAGAAGGTCGCCTTGTGCGGTGCGCGTCGGCAATCCCGTGGATGGCCCCACGCGCTGCACGTCGAAGATGACCGCGGGCGACTCGGCGTAGTACGCAAGACCGGCGAACTCTCCCATGAGGGAAATGCCAGGGCCCGCCGTCGACGTCATCGCGCGCGCGCCGGCCCAGCTCGCCCCGATGACCATGCCGAGCGCGGCGATTTCGTCTTCCGCCTGCACGATAGCGAACGTCGCCTTTCCGTCCTTGTCCACACGGTACTTTTTCATGTAGCCGATCAGCGACTCGCAGAGCGACGACGACGGCGTGATCGGGTACCAACCGACAACGGTGACGCCGGCCATCATGCAACCGATGGCGGCAGCGGCGTTTCCCTCAATGAGAATCTTGCCGGCCGTCTCATTCATCGGCTCGATACGGAACGGGTCCTGCTTCGTCAGGTGGGCTTCGGCGTAGTCCCACCCGGCCTTGAGCGCACCCTGATTGAGCGTCACCGCCTTGGCTTTCTTGCCAAGTTGTCTCCCGAGCGCCTGCTCCATCAGCGCGAGGTCAATGCCCAGCAACTTCGCCAGGATGCCGTCGTAAATCATGTTGCGGACAAGACGTCGCAGCTTCGCGTCCGCACACACCGGCGTGACCAGCTTGTCAAAGGGAACGGGATAGAACGCCAGATCGCTGCGAAGGGTGTTGAGCTTGAGCGGCTCGTCGTAGACGACCGCCGCGCCCGGTTCCAGGGTGAGCACGTCTTCCTTCGCGGTCTCCGCATTCATCGCGACCAGGAAGTCGATCTCCTTCTTGCGCGCGACGTACCCGCGCTTGCTGGCGCGAATCGTGTACCACGTGGGCAGCCCCGCGATGTTCGACGGGAACATGTTCTTCCCGGACACCGGCACGCCCATGAGCAGAATCGATCGCAGGAGGACGAGGTTGGCCGTCTGGCTACCCGAGCCATTGACGGTCGCCACCTGGATACTGAAATCGTTGACGATGCGCTGAGATTGGGACGCGCGGGCCTGTTCCTGAACAGCCAGATCAGCAGATGACATTCACAAGTCCTTACGGCGTATTGGTATACGGGAATACATAGCCGCCAACTCTGTAGTGTAGCATGCAGCGCCTCAGCCGTCAGAGGCTAGCCCCGGGCGACCTCTTTGACCGCGTTCCCCATATCGGCCGGGCTCTTCACAACTCTTACACCGGCCGCGGTGAGCGCTGCCATTTTCTCTGCCGCGGTCCCCTTCCCACCAGCGACGATCGCACCGGCATGGCCCATCCTCCGTTCGGGAGGGGCGGTCTGTCCGGCAATGAAGGCCACGACCGGCTTCCTGAAGCTGGCGCGGATCCAGGTGGCAGCCTCTTCTTCAGCGCTGCCGCCAATTTCGCCGATCATGATGACCGCATCGGTTTCAGGATCGGCCGCGAACAACTTGAGCGCATCGATGTGCGACGTCCCGATCAACGGGTCGCCGCCGATGCCGATACAGGTGCTCTGGCCCATTCCCAGCCTCGTGAGCTGGTGAATGGCCTCGTAGGTCAGCGTGCCGCTCTTCGACACGATCCCGATGCGGCCTTCTCTGCAGATGTGCCCGGGAATGATGCCGGCCTTGGCCTTGCCTGGCGAGATGAGGCCGGGACAATTAGGACCTACCAGGCGCGTCTTCGGCCGTTCCTTGAGAAAGGTCAGCGCCCGCATGGCATCGAGCGTCGGAATCCCTTCGGTGATACAGACGACCAGCGCGACGCCCGCGTCGGCGGCCTCCATGACGGCGTCGGCGGCAAATCGCGGCGGAACAAAGATCACCGACACGTTCGCTCCGGTCTTCCTGACTGCGTCCTCGACGGTGTTGAAGATCGGCCACCCCTCGTGGGTCGTGCCGCCCTTTCCGGGCGTCACGCCGCCCACGACCGTGGTCCCGTACGCCGCCGCCTGTTTCGCGTGGAACGTACCCTCTCGACCCGTAAGACCTTGAACGAGCAGCCGAGTCGACTTATCAATCAGAACGGACATGGGTGTCTCAAATGCAACCACGAAAGCACGAAGACACGAAAAAGAATAGCTTTGGTTTTCTTCGTGTTTTCGTGTTTTCGTGGCTGCGTTTATCCCGCAAGTTGCACCACTTTTTTCGCGGCTTCGTCCATCGAATCCGCCGTCGTGAAGTTCATGCCGCTCTCCCGCAGCAGCCGCTTCCCCTCGTCGACGTTGGTGCCTTCCATGCGGATGACGATCGGCACGGGCACGCCCAGTTCCTGAACGGCCGTAATCACGCCCTGCGCGAGCACGTCACACCGCAGGATGCCACCGAAGATGTTGATGAGCACGGCCTTCACCTTCTTGTCCGACATCAGAATCTTGAAGGCGTTCTGGATCTGTCCCGCGTTGGCGCCACCGCCGACGTCGAGGAAATTCGCCGGCTCACCACCGGCGAGCTTGATGATGTCCATCGTGGCCATCGCCAGCCCCGCGCCGTTGACCATGCACCCGATGTTGCCGTCGAGACGAATGTAGTTAATCGAGAACTTCGACGCTTCGATTTCGAGCGGGTCTTCTTCGGCGAGATCGCGCAGGTCACGAATATCAGGATGTCGGTACAGCGCGTTGTCGTCGAAGTCCATCTTCGCGTCGAGTGCGAGCAGGTCCCCCTCAGCGGTGACCATGAGCGGGTTGATCTCGATGAGCGAAGCGTCGGTCGCGACAAACGTGTCGTAGAGCGAGGTGGCGATGGCGACGAACTTGTTGACCTGCGCCGCATCGAACCCGATGCCGAAGCCAAGCCGCCGCGCCTCAAACGGCACGAGTCCGACGGAAGGTTCGATGTACACCCGGACGATCTTCTCCGGAGTCTTCTCGGCGACTTCCTCGATGTCCATGCCCCCGGCGGCGCTGGCCATCATCAATGGTTTGCCTGCCGCACGATCCAGCACCAGGCTCAGATACAGCTCGCGTGCAATCTGCACGCCCTCCTCGATCAGGACACGGTGCACCACACGGCCGGCTGCCCCGGTCTGCCGCGTCACGAGGGTCATGCCGAGCATCTGGCGGGCGGTCGCTTCGGCTTCGTCGCGCGACTTCGTCACCTTGACGCCACCGCCTTTGCCGCGGCCGCCCGCGTGAATCTGCGCTTTGACGACGACGACACCGCCGCCGAGACGACTCGCGATCTCGCCGGCTTCGGCCGCCGTGAATGCCACTTCGCCGCGGGGCACCGGCACGCCGTAACGCGCAAGAATCGCTTTGGCCTGGTATTCGTGAACTCTCACAGTTGGTTGCTGGTTCTCACACGTTGATGACGTCGACGAGCTCTTTGACGGCGGCCGCCGACTTCTTGAATGCCGTGTCTTCCCCCGCGGTCAGCTTGATCTCGATGATCTTCTCGACACCCCTGGCACCCAGCTTGACCGGCACGCCGACAAACACCCCGCGAACACCGTACTCGCCCTGCAGGAACACCGAGCACGGCAGGATCTTGTGCTTATCGAGCAGGATGGCCTCGACCATCTCGACGACCGAAGCGCCCGGCGCGTACCAGGCGCTCGTCCCGACGAGCTGCGTGATCTCGAGCCCGCCACCGGCGGTGCGCGCCGAAATCCTGTCGATCGTCGCCGTGTCCATCAGGTCCGTGATCGGGATGCCTGCGACCGTGGAATAGCGCGGCAGCGGCACCATCGTGTCTCCATGGCCCCCGAGGACGAACGCGTGCACGTTCTCGACCGAAACGTTCAGCTCCTTGGCGATGAACGAGCGCATGCGCGCGCTGTCAAGCACCCCGGCCATCCCGATGACGCGCTCGCGCGGGAACTTCGAGAGCTTGAAGACCGCCTGCGCCATGGCGTCGAGCGGGTTCGACACCGGAATCATGATGCAGTTCGGTGAGTGCTTCACGACCTGCTCGGTGACCTGCTGCATGATCTTGTAATTCACGTTCAGCAGATCGTCGCGGCTCATCCCAGGCTTGCGCGGTACGCCCGACGTGATGACGACGACGTCGGAGTTGGCGCTCTCCGCGTAGTCGCCGGTCCCGAGCACGCGGGCGTCCGAGCCCCAGATCGGACACGCTTCGAGCATGTCCAGAGCCACGCCCGCGGCCTTCTGATCGGCAATGTCGATGACGACGACGTCGGCGAGCTGTTGTTCCGCGATCCCGCGCGCCACCGTGGCGCCCACGTTCCCCGCGCCGCCCACGACAGTTACTTTGCGATTCATCAGGTCGAATCTCCTCAGGCTCTGGGCTCTAGGCTCTGGGCTCTAGGCCTTGACTAGGCCCGAAGGCAAGAGCCCGAAGCCTGAAGCCCGTTACATGCTTTTGATCAGGAGGTCCCCAAACGCCGACGTGCTCACCTCGGTGGCATCGTCCATCAGGCGCGCGAAGTCGTACGTGACGTGCTTCGAGGCGATAGCCCGGTCCATCGCCAGCACCACAAGGTCGGCCGCCTCAATCCATCCCATGTGTCTGAGCATCATCTCGCCCGAGAGGATAACCGAGCCCGGGTTGACCACGTTCTTGTCCGCGTATTTTGGCGCCGTGCCGTGGGTGGCCTCGAAGACCGCGTGACCGGTGATGTAATTGATGTTGCCACCGGGCGCGATGCCAATCCCGCCCACCTGCGCGGCAAGGGCATCCGACAGGTAGTCGCCGTTCAGGTTCAACGTCGCGATCACGTCGAATTCGTTGGACCGCGTCAAGACCTGCTGGAGTGCGATGTCGGCAATCACGTCCTTGATGAGCAATCCGGCGCCCGGTTTTCCCTCAGGAATCCGGCACCACGGCCCGCCGTCGATCTCGACGGCACCGTAGAAGTTCTTCGCGGTCTGGTAACCCCAATCGCGAAAGGCGCCCTCGGTGTATTTCATGATGTTGCCCTTGTGCACCAGGGTCACGCTCTTGCTCTTGTGTTTCACCGCATAAGCCATGGCGCTGTGCACCAGCCGCTCCGTCCCGAGGCGGCTGACCGGCTTCAAGCCAATGCCCACTTCGACCCCGACGTCACGGTGGGGCGCTCCGATCGCCTCGAGCTGCGACTGCCACGTCTCTGCCGCCGCTTTTGTGCCGAAACGGATGGCCTCGAAGTCTTTCGGAAACTCTTTTTCGAAGAAATCGAGGATCTTTTGCGCGTCGCGCGTTCCGGCGGGGTACTCGATCCCCGCGTAGATGTCCTCCGTGTTCTCCCGGAACACGACCATGTCCACTCTTTCAGGGTGTTTGACCGGCGAAGGGACGCCCTTATACCAGCGAACGGGGCGCAAGCACACATACAAGTCGAGGATCTGGCGCAGCGCCACGTTCAGCGAGCGGAAGCCGCCCCCGATCGGCGTCGTGAGCGGGCCTTTGATGCCCACGTAATACTCTCGAAACGCTTCGACCGTGTCGTCGGGCAGCCAGCTGCCGAACTGCTTGAAGCTTTTTTCGCCCGCGAACACTTCCATCCAGGCAATCTTCCGTTTTCCGCGATAGGCCTTCTCGACCGCGGCATCGAGAACCCTGACGCTCGCCCGCCAGATGTCTCGTCCGGTACCATCCCCTTCGATGAACGGGATGATCGGGTCGTCGGGCACGATGAGCTGACCGCCTCGCCGCGTGATTGCGGTGCCGGTTGCGGGTGGCGTGACAGAAGTGAAGTTCGGCATAAACTCTTTAGGTCAGGTCACCTGCCGTCCGCGGAACATTTCCGCGACGACTGTGGAAAACTCTGTGGAAAACGTCCATGGTTTACGCGGCTGTTGCGATCAACTCGAATGTTTTAGCGCTTTGCACCACGGCAGGGCGCAGTCACTAGGGCGTCGGCTCGCGAAGATCAATCCGACGGATTATATTGTATTCGCGTGACGCGCATCGCCTCGGCGTCCAAAGATAAACCGACAGTCCAACCCGGCCACACATTGAAAATTGTCATCGCCGACGATCTCCCCGCTTCCGCAGTCGAATTGCTGCGCGCCGAGCCAGCCTGGCTTGTCGATGCGCGCTCCGGACGATCGCCGGCCGCGCTCGCGGCCGACCTCGCCGACGCCGACGCGCTGATCGTTCGGAGCGCCACCGCGGTCGACGCCCGTCTGCTCGAAGCGGCGCCGCAGCTGCGGATTGTGGCCCGCGCCGGCACCGGCGTGGACAATGTCGATGTCGCCGCCGCCAGCGCGCGCGGCGTCCTCGTCGTCAACGCGCCCGGGGCCAACAGTATCAGCGTCGCAGAGCACACGCTGGCGCTCATGCTGGCGCTGGCGCGCCTGGTCCCCGCGGCCGATCGCGCGATGAAGGAAAGCCGCTGGGAGAAGAAGCGCTTCCTTGGGAACGAGCTTCGTGGGAAAACGCTCGGCGTCGCAGGCCTGGGGCGCATCGGCCGTGAAGTCGCCCTGCGCGCGCGGTCTTTTGGCATGCACATCGTCGCGCACGATCCCTACCTATCGGCTGAGGTAGCCGCGGGCTTGGGCATCGAGCTTCTGACGCTTGACGCGTTGTGCGCGACCGCCGACTACATCACGCTGCACCTGCCCCTCACGCCGGAAACCCGTCACGTGTTCAATGATGCCCGGTTCGCCCTGTGCAAACCGGGCCTGAGGTTCATCAACACGGCACGCGGTGAGCTTGTCGACGAGAACGCGCTCCGCCGCGCTATCGAACGCGGTATCGTCGAGGGCGCCGGACTGGACGTGTTCGAGCAGGAGCCTCCCAGGGACTGGTCGCTCGTGCAGCTCCCGCAAGTCGTGGCAACGCCGCACATCGCGGCATCGACCGAAGAGGCGCAAGAGCTCGTCGGCACGGACACGGCCGCCACCGTTCGCGACTTTCTACGCAGCGGCGTCGTGAGGAATGCTGTGAACTTCCCATCGCTCCCGGCGGAGGAACTCCAGCGGCTGCAGCCTTGGATTCGGCTGGCGGATCAGCTGGGAGGGTTTTCGGCCCAGATGGGCACGGCCGCCCGCATCCAGGCCTTGGGCGTGCGTTACTACGGAGCGCTGGCCGCAAGCCGGGCCGTCGACGTCCTGGCCGCGAGTGCGGCGGCCGGCGTACTGCGACCAATCCTTTCGAGCGGCGTCTCGATCGTCAACGCCCGCGCCGCTGCGGAAGCCCGCGGCATGGATATCATCGAATCGCGCAGCTCGCGCCCGCGCGACTACGCCGGACTGCTCTCCATCAAACTGGAAACCGACAAAGGGGAGCGGCGCGTCGAAGGAACGGTGTTCGAGCCGAACAGCCTGCGGCTTGTCTCGGTCCGGGAGATCAACGTCGAAGCGCCGCTCGGCGGGACGATGCTCATCATCGCGAACGACGATCAACCAGGCGTCATCGGCGAGGTCGGGACGATCCTCGGCCGCCATAAAGTGAACATCGCCAACTTCGCGCTGGGACGCAACGAACAGGGGGCCATCGGCGTCGTCAATGTCGACGAAGAGGCCGACGCGCCCTCCGTGCTCGACGGTGCCGTTGCGGAACTGCGAAGAGTTCCGGCGATCCGCGAGGCCTGGGTCGTGCGCCTGCCTTCTACCTGACGACCACGCGCAGCGCAGCGGGATGGACGCGCACCTGGAGTTCGGTCCCCCCTTCGACCGGTTCCCCGTCCACGTGAAAGAGCATCGGTTGCTTTGAGGCAATCGTCGCGTGTTGAACCTGGCTAGATCGAGTAACCCTCAATCCGCTCCACGGTTCCATTGAAGAGCCGCGGGACGTGGCAGATCGTCCGCCATCGAGCGCGCTCCTCCACGACGACCAGGTCGAGCAGCCCGTCGTCGAGCAGGGCGCGCGGGGCAATTCGAGCGCCGTGGCCGAATTGCGCCGAGTTCGCGACGCTCACGAGAATCGCCCGCGAGACGGCGCTGCCTTGCGGCGTCGTAATCGCGTAGCGCTCTGGTCTGTAGCTCAGGAGCGCGCGGGCCGTCACGCTGAGATATCCAGCCAGGCCACGGCGATGGCTGCCGCGTTTGTCGAATTCCGCGGCCACGTGCGCGTCCAACCCGACCCCGGCCACGTTGACAAAAAGGTGTCCGTCGACCTCGCCCATGTCGATCGAGCGCGGCTCGCCACGAAGGGCGTCGGCTATCGCCTGCGCCGGACGGAAGTCGACTCCGAGCTCCTGCGCAAGTCCGTTTCCCGATCCGGACGGGATGAACCCGAGGGGCACCTCCTGAAAGGCGAGCGAGGATGCGACTTCGTTGATTGTGCCGTCTCCGCCCCATGCGAGCACAAGGCGCGCCCCGCGCACGAGCGCCGACTTCGCGATCTCTCTCGCGTGTCCTCGGCGCTCGGTGACGAACACGTCGGCCATCTCGCCGTGCGCGTCAACCACGGCGGCAGCCAGTTCGACGCGCGCGCGGGCCTGGTCGAGCCGGAGGCCGCCCGAGACCGGATTGATGATGATGGTGACGGACATTGAATGGCGTAAGCCTTACGACGTGAGGGCTTCGGGCTTCGGGCAAAGCCTAGAGCCTGGAGTCCAGAGCCGAAAGCCTACGCGCCGGCGGAAACTACTTTAGGACAAGCCGGTGAAGTGTGCTGTCGCGGAGACCGATGAGCTCCACACTGTCGGCGGAAATCGTCCTGACCTTGTACTCGACGTCGCGATCGGCGACGGTGTCGTTTTCCTTGGCCAGAAACACCTGGCCGTTCCCGGCGATGATCGCCGTCCGTACGGGTGGGCTGCCATCGCCGAGCGCTCCTGGATCTTCCGCGATGCCTGCAAGGCTCAACCGCAGCCGCGGCGGTTCGACAAGAGGGACCGCTGACGCCTTCTGCTCCGAGGTCGCGCCGATTCGAGACGGCGGCGCCGCACGCTGTGAGGATTTGAAGACGAACGGATTGCGAGTGCCCCCTCGAGGGGCGGCATCCGGCCTGAGGCGTTCGCGCAGTCGCGTAATCTCTCCTGCCAGAACAGCGCCTTTCGAATCGATCGGCGCGCGCCGCAGAGCATTCGACGGCGCAGGCGGCCGCCCCGGGTTCATGGCGGCCGAGAACCACGCGGCCAACGCGACGCCACCGACAAAAATGATCGTCGTCCGCTGCAGATTCATCGCGTGATCTCTCGTACGATCCTAACACGCTCGCTTTGCGACTATGCTATGATTCGTCGTGCACCCCCGCTCAACTGATCGCACTGGGGATCAACGACTCGATTCGCCTCCTGCACTTCACGTCATCGCTCTCATCCCAGCCCGATTCGCCTCCAGCAGGTTCCCTGGAAAGCCGCTTGCGCTCATTGACGGCCGGCCGATGATCGAGCACGTGTATCGACGCGCGGTTGTTTCGCCTTCGGTGGCGCAGGTGATCGTCGCGACCGATGATCTCCGGATCGCCAACGCCGTGCAGCGCTTCGGCGGCGATGTCCGGATGACGAGCCCCGATCACATCAGCGGCACCGATCGGCTCGCCGAAGTGGCCGCGACGCTCGACTGCGACATCGTCGTCAACGTCCAGGGCGACGAGCCGCTCATCGATCCGCATTCGATTACCGAGGCGGTCGCGCCGTTCTCCGGCGACGGCTCGCTGCAGATGACGACGCTGTACCGCCGTATCACGACGCCCGCGGAACTGGCCGATCCGAACGTGGTCAAGATCGTCGTGGACCGTGCCGGTTTCGCGCTGTATTTCTCGCGCTCGCCGGTCCCGTACGTGGGCAATCCGCGCGGCGGCTACCCGCCTCTCTACAGGCATGTCGGGTTGTACGCGTATCGCCGCAGCGCGCTGCTCGTGTTCGCCACGCTCGAGCCGACACCGCTCGAGCGGACCGAATCGCTGGAACAACTCCGCGCGCTCGAGCACGGGATCCGTATCAAAGCCGTCGAAACCAAGTACGACTCACTCGGCGTCGATACGCCGGAAGAACTCGAACAAGTGCGCCGGCTGATTGCCGCGCCGACGACATGAGCTCACCGTTTCACAGTCAGACCCCGGGGTAAATCAATGGCGAATGGCGACGGGCAGACCAAATACATCTTCGTGACGGGCGGCGTGGTTTCTTCGCTCGGCAAGGGACTCGCTGCAGCATCGATCGGCTGCCTGCTCGAAGGGCACGGCTATAGAGTCACGCTGCAGAAGTTCGACCCCTACATCAACGTCGACCCGGGCACGATGAGCCCGTATCAGCACGGCGAGGTGTACGTCACCGACGATGGCGCCGAAACAGACCTCGATCTCGGCCACTACGAGCGCTTCACGAACACCACGCCGACCAAGCAGTCGAACTGGACGACCGGGAAGATTTATCAGAGCGTCATTCAGAAGGAACGGCGTGGCGACTATCTTGGCCGGACCGTGCAGGTCATTCCGCACATCACCAACGAGATCAAGGACGCGATCCGCGGGGTCGCCAAAGACGTGGATGTGGTACTCGTGGAGATCGGCGGCACGGTCGGCGATATCGAAAGCCTCCCGTTCCTCGAAGCGATCCGTCAGTTCCGGCAGGACGTCGGCCGCGACAACTCTCTCTACATTCACCTGACGCTCGTGCCGTTTATCGGCGCCGCCGGCGAGCTGAAGACGAAGCCGACGCAGCACAGCGTCCGCGATCTGCGGTCGATTGGCATCCAGCCGGACATCCTGCTGTGCCGCACGGATCGCTTTCTCGATCGCGACATCAAGCGCAAGATCGCGCTGTTCTGCGACGTCGACGAGGAAGCCGTCATCACCGCGAAGGACGTCTCGTCGATCTACGAGGTCCCGCTCGTGCTGGCGGCGGAGGGTTTGGACCGCATGGTGCTCAAGTACCTGCACCTGCCACAGACCGAACGCCGGATGCCCGCATGGGAAGACCTCGTCAAGCGCGCGACGCAGCCGATCGACGACATCACGATCCATGTCGTCGGCAAGTACGTGGGCTACGAGGATTCCTACAAGAGCCTCAACGAGGCGCTGTATCACGGCGGATTTCCGCGGCGCGTCAAGGTGAACATCAAGTGGATCGAAGCCGAGGCGCTCGAAGAACCGAGCGGCGTCACGCTGCTCGACGAGGCCGACGGGATTCTGGTGCCGGGCGGATTCGGCAACCGCGGGTCTCGCGGCATGATGAAGGCGGCCCAGGTGGCGCGCGAGCGCAGGATTCCGTATTTCGGGATTTGCTACGGGTTCCAGTGGGCCGCGGTCGAGTACGCGCGCAACGTGGCCGGGTTGAGCGACGCCGATTCGACCGAGTGCACGCCGGACACGCCCACGAAGGTCATCTACAAACTGCGGGATCTCCTGGGCGTCGATGAGCTCGGCGGGACGATGCGGCTCGGCAGCTACGCGTGCGACCTCACGCCGGGATCGCTGGCCCATCGGATCTACGGCGTGAGCCAGGTTCAGGAGCGCCATCGCCACCGCTACGAGTTCAATTGCCTCTACGAGCGGACGCTTGTGGACCACGGCCTGCGGATTTCCGGTCGCTCTCCAGACGGCAAGTTCGTGGAGATCGCCGAGTTGCCGGGCCATCCATGGTACCTGGCCGTTCAATTCCACCCGGAATTCAAGTCGAAGCCGACGCGACCGCACCCGCTGTTTGCCAGCTTCGTGGAGGCGGCGTACCAACACAAGACGGGCCAGGTACAACGCGACACGAACGAATCGGTCGAGCTGAAGGCCGGATAGGAAGGCGGGAGAGGCAGGAAGGGCAGGACAGGCGGGATGGTATTTCCCCTCCAGCCCCTCCAGCCCCTCCTGCCCTCCTGCCCACCTCTATAATGGTCCCCGTGAATCCGGTCACAATTGGCGAGATCGTCATCGGGGGTGGGCGGCCGCTCGTCCTCATCGCGGGCCCATGCGTCATCGAAAGCGAAAGCCACGCCGGCGAGATCGCCGCGCGGCTGATCGCGAGCGCTCGCCGGCTCGGCGTGCCGTTCATCTTCAAGGCGTCCTTCGATAAGGCCAACCGCACGGCTGGCACATCGTTTCGCGGACCCGGGCTGGACGAAGGGCTGCGCGTCCTCGCCGGGATCAAGTCAAAGTACGACGTGCCGATTCTGACCGACGTCCACGAGCCCTCGCAGGCGCGTGCTGCCGCCGAGGTCGCCGACGTGCTGCAGATCCCGGCGTTCCTGTCGAGACAAACCGACCTCATCGTGGCGGCCGCGAAAACCGGCCGGGTCGTCAATATCAAGAAGGGCCAGTTTCTCGCGCCCGATGACGTGCGCCATGCCGTGGCGAAAGCCGTCGCCGCGGGGAATTCGCGGGTCATCGTGACCGAGCGCGGCACCAGCTTCGGCTATCACAACCTCGTCGTCGACATGCGCGCCTTCCCGATGATGCGCGCGCTCGGCGTGCCGGTGGTGTTCGATGTCACGCACAGCCTGCAGCTGCCGGGCGGTGGCGACGGCGTGACGGCAGGACAGGCCGAGTACATCGAACCGCTGGCATCGGCTGGCGTGGGCGCGGGCGTCGACGGCGTCTTCCTCGAAGTGCACGACAACCCGTCTCGCGCCAAGAGTGATGGGCAGAACGCGCTGCCACTGGATCGGCTCGAACCGCTGCTCCGCCGCCTGATGGCCATCGACGCGATTGCGAAGAACGCTGAGGCCCGCGTGAATGGGTGACCTGACACTCGCCCGAAAAGTCCTCGAAACCGAAGCGGCGGCGATTCTCGCCCTGGTGTCGCGGCTCGACGAGCGATTCGAGCGCGCCGTCCAGCTCCTCCGCGAGTGTCGCGGCCACGTCATCCTGACCGGCATGGGCAAATCGGGCATCATCTGCCGCAAGATTGCGGCGACGCTGACGAGCATCGGCACGCCGTCGGTCTTTCTGCATCCGGCCGAGGCGATTCACGGCGATCTGGGCGTTATCCAGCACGACGATGTCATCGTCGCGCTGTCCTACAGCGGCGAAACCGACGAAATCCTTCGCTTGCTCGAAACGATTCGCCGCCTCGGGGCAAAGCTCGTGGCCATCACCGGCACACCCTCTTCCACGCTCGCCCAGGCGGCCGACGTGGCGCTCGACTGCAGCGTGGCCGAAGAAGCGTGCCCGTTGAATCTGGTGCCCACCGCCAGCACCACCGCGGCACTCGCCATCGGCGACGCGCTGGCAATGACACTCCTGGTCGAAAAGGGATTCCGGCAGGAGGATTTTGCCAACCTGCACCCGGGCGGGAAGCTCGGCAAACGCCTGATGCGCGTCGAAGCCTTGATGCATGCGGGCCGCCAGTGCCCCATCGTCCAGCCGGACACGCGGATGCTGGACGTGATCTACGAGATGTCGAGCAAGCAGCTCGGAATGACGTGCGTCGTCGACGGCGATTCGGCGCTCCTTGGCATCATCACCGATGGTGATCTGCGGCGGCAGATGGAGCGGACGGCGGATGTGCTCACGCTGGCGGCCGCCGACGTGATGACGCGCGGGCCGGTGACGGTGTCGCGCGCGACGCTCGCCGTCGAAGCGTTGAACATCATGGAACAGCGCAAGATTACGTCGATTGTCGTAGTCGAGGACGGGGGCCAGCAGGTCGCCGGGGTCGTGCAGATCCACGATCTGTGGGGCACGGAGATGTTCTGACGGGTTCAGGGTTCAAGGTTCAAGGTTCAAGGTTCAGGGTTCATGGTCCAAAGTGCCATCGAGAAGAGGGCCACTCGGGTCAGGCTCGTGCTCTTCGACGTCGACGGAGTCTTGACGGATGGGCGCGTTGTCCTCCACGGGAACGGCACTGAAAGCAAGCAGTTCCACATTCGTGACGGCATCGTCATGGTGTGGGCTCAGCGGGTCGGCCTGAAAATCGGCCTGTTGTCGGCGCGCATGTCGGCCACAACAGCCGAGCGTGCCGCGCAGCTCGGCATCACGCTCGTGCACCAGGGCGTGCCGAGCAAGATTGACGCGTACGACGAAATTGTTGACGATATCGGCCTGAACGACGAGGAAGTCGCGTACATGGGCGATGACATCGTAGACATCGCGGTGCTGTCACGCGTGGGCCTGGCCGCGGCGCCAGCCGACGCCGTGCCGGAGGTTCGCGAACGGGTGCACTGGGTGGCGCCGTCGGCGGGTGGAGCAGGCGCGGCGCGGGAGCTTCTCGAACTGATCCTGCGCGCCCAGGGCCGATGGGACGCCATTGTCCGATCCTTCACGCCGGAGGCCGAGCGCGCATGAACGGCTACGCCCCGCTGCTCGCCGCACTGCTGGCGCTCCTGGCCGGCCTCGCCGTCGGCAAGGCGTGGGAGCGGTACAAACTGCGCGACGGCAAGTGGTTCGATCGCCGCCGCTCGCGGCAGTCGCCGCACTACATACTCGGCCTCAACTTTCTTGTCGCCAATCAAATCGACCTGGCGATCGAAGAGCTGGGCCGCGCAGCCAGCCTCGACAGCGAGGCGCTCGAAGTGCACATGATTCTGGGCAATTTGTATCGCGAGAAAGGCCAGGTTGGTAAAGCGATTACGGTCCATCAGAGCCTCTTGCAGCGTCCGAGCCTCACGCGGCTGGAACACGCGCACGTGCTCCTCTGCCTGGGTCTGGACTACAAACGCGGCGGGTTCGTCGATCGCGCGCTCGAGGCATTCAACGAGGTGCTCCGTCTCGATCCGAAGAACGAGTACGCCCTGGTGAACCTCCAGAAGCTCCACGAGGAACAGCATCAGTGGACCGAAGCCTACGACACGCGCCGGCGTCTCTCGACGCTGACCAAGACCGGCGAGCCGTCGCATAATCAGGCGATTCTCGCGTTCCTCGACAACGAAATCGGTCTCGAAGCGATGCGGCGCAAGGACTACCCGGAAGCCATCCGGCGTTTCGAAGCGGCCATCGATCTCGATGCGCGCGCCGTGCCGGCATACCTGAACCTCGGCGACGTGCGGGTGGCTCAGGGGAAGGACCAGGACGCCGCCGCGATCTGGGAAAAGGTGATCGAGGTCGCGCCGGATCGCGCGTATCTCGCGTTCGATCGGCTGGAAGCGCTCGCCGTCCGCACGGGATCACCCGAGCGGTTCACGCGCATCTGCCGCCGGCTGATTGACGAGACCCCCCAGGACTGGCGCGCGCGCCTGGCGCTCTCGCGCCATCTGGCGGCCAGCGGCCGCCCGCACGACGCGCTCGACCTGCAGTTTGCGGCGCTCGTGCAGAACCCGCATGCGCTCAGCATCCACCAGTCGATCTGGCGGGCGCTCGCCCAGCTGCGCTACCCCTCGCTGCTCGTTGACCGCTACAGCGAGCTGACGCGTCACGCCGTCTTCTACCTCGACCCGCACGTCTGCATGCGCTGCCGGTACCGGAGCACCGAACTGCTCTGGCAATGCCCACATTGCCACGACTGGAACACGTTTGTGGAAGAGCGGATCGCACCGGCGCAGGACGCGGCGGAAGTCGAAGTCTGACTGACAAAACCCGCGGTCTTGCACTAGTATATTCCCCGACTTCGCCCCTCCCTGGGGGCCACCTTTGCGCTGAGGATCAAATGATGAGACCCGAAGCTGAAGGCGGAGTGCCCATCGTTCTGACGGCTCCGCTCACTGAGATCATCGATCACGCCGGCTACTTCATTCAGATGAGCATGGCGTCGCTGCCGATTTGGCTGGAAGGCATCATCAACAAGAAGTATCCGAAGTGGCGCGATGTCGAGTACAACGACGACGGTTCGGCGCGGTCGATGCCGGCGGGGATTCGCGTACTCGAAACGTCGCTGCTGCGCCACTTCCCGGCGAGCGACGTGGTCTGTTGTTACCCGGCCGATCTCGACACCTTCATCGGCCCGAATACCCGCGTCGTCGCGGTCTCCACGCACAATCCCCTGGGTGTGACCTTCGCGGCCGGCGTGTATACGTCGATTTTCGGATCGTCGAGAATGCCGATCAATTCGCATTACTCGCGCGAGCTTTTCGCGAAGATCAAGAGCAGCCCCTATCGCGACCGTTTCAAGGTCATTGTCGGCGGATCGGGCGGCTGGCAGATCGATCAGACCAACACCTACGAAGAGCTCAGCGTCGACTGCATCGTCGAGGGTCGCAGCGAATCGGTGGAGACCCTTCACTTGTTCGACAAGGCGATCAGAGGGGAGGAGCTCCCGCGGCGGGTCGACGTCTCGCATCCAAAGGATCGAGACGGCATTCTTTTCCCCGACAGACGGACGACGTTCGGCGTGGTCGAGATGACGACAGGGTGCGGGCGCCGTTGTCAGTTCTGCCTGCCCGATCTCAACCCGCAAATCGATCTGCCGAAAGACAAGATCATGAGTGCGGTCCGCGCGAACGTCCGCGAAGGCAACAAGCAGATTTCGCTGGCGACCGAGGACATGTTCATCTGGGGCCAGGTCCACACGTCGACGCCGTTC
This sequence comes from uncultured Acidobacteriota bacterium, assembly GCA_963789965.1. Lineage (GTDB taxonomy): Bacteria > Acidobacteriota > Vicinamibacteria > Vicinamibacterales > CAVVIG01 > DATLLJ01. The sequence goes on along the minus strand of CAWBMO010000003.1, from coordinate 648,879 downwards.
TACTTCCCCAACCGCGAGGCGTTGCTCGACCTGTACTCATCGATCGTGGATACGCCGGGGGTTGAACAGCACGTGCTCAGCCACGCCACCATCGCTCCGGCCGTCGTCGATCCGGTTCTGATCGAACGGCTGTCCGAGCTCCTGCTTGATAAGAGCCCGATCCATCTCAAGGTGCTCAGTACGCATCCGAAGCACAAGGCGCTCGTGCCCCTCATCGGCCTCGAGACCGGCTCGGTGCGAATGGCCAAGCAGATCATGCCGAGCAAGGGTGTGCCGTTTCAGATTGAGGACTGGCCGAGCGTGGTGGTCAACGGGCTTCAGACGCTCAACGACAACAACTGGTTCCCGGCCATGACGCTCATCGTCGGCAACCCCGGCGAGACCGACGAGGACTGCCGCGAAACGCTGGATCTGATTTATGAAGTCGAGCGGCGGGGCCTGTTCGCGTTCTTCATTCCGTCAGTATTTACGCCCCTGCACGACACGCGGATGGAGCAGCAGAAGGGTGTCACCGAGACGAAGAATCTGACGCCGCTGCAGTGGCAGCTGATCATGAAGTGCTGGAAGATGAATCTCCGGCCGGGCAACGCGAGCTGGTGGGGGCCGACGGCGTGGCGCACCGGCGCGCTGGCGCTCTGGGCGTGGAAACTTCGCAAGCTGAACGGGCCGGGCTTCACGTGGCCGCTGTTCCTGTTCGCGAGCGCGCTGCCGGAGAGACTGATGGCGCGGATCGGCAAGATCCATCTGGGGCGACCGCTGAAGATCAAGACGCGGAGGGAGCTGCTCGAAACCGTCAAGCCCCATCAGCGCGAGTATCTTCGCGCGGATACCGGCGATATTGACGAGGACATTCAGCCCCGCAAGCCGAGCGGGCCGAAGTTCATCGGGCTGGTCGCACACGGATCCCCGGCTGGATCGGCCTCACCGGTGGCCGGCCTCTGAGATGAAGCGTTCGACCTGCTGATCGGTTTCCTCGAAGGGTCCGTCCGTGCGAATCACAGACGTCGCGCGACGGGCCTTCTCTTCTGTGGGCCACTGCGCGGCGATGCGCTGGCGCGCTTCCGCCTCGCTCAGCCCTCTCTCCCGCAACCGCGCGAGCTGGGTCTCCGGCGCACAGACCGTGACGATCACCCGATCGAAGTCCTCGGCGTGACCGGACTCGTAGAGCAGCGGCACATCCACGACCGCGAGCGGCGACGCGTCAAGCAACTCGAAAGCACGGAGACCCGCCGCGATGGCGCGATAGACCGAGGGATGGATCAGCGACTCGAGGTAGCGGCGCGCAACCGGATCCGCAAAGGCAATCGGCGCCAGCTTGGTACGATCGACGCTGCCATCGGCAGCCAGGATGTCTGCGCCAAATCGGGCGGCGATCGCCGCAGTCGCCTCCGTACCGGCTGCCATCACGCCGTGGGCGAGCATGTCGGCGTCCAGACACGGCACACCGCGCCGGCGGAACTGTTCGAGCACGTGCGTTTTGCCCGTCGCGATCCCGCCCGTTAAAGCCACTCTCAGCATAAATACAGCGTTCGTGTCTATCCTGCCCTTCCCGCCCCTCCTGCCCTGTCAACCGCAGCCGTCAGCGTGTTCTTGAGCAGCATCGCGATGGTCAGCGGTCCCACGCCGCCCGGGACCGGGCTGAGGGCGCCAGCCACCTGTTCCACTTCAGGGTGCACATCACCGATGGTGATGGCACCGCGACGCTCGAAGGTTTCCCGCCGCTTCGAGCCGGCCGCGAACAAGCGCTCGACCGTCGCCCGGTCGTTCAGACTCGTGATACCGACGTCGATGACGGTGGCGCCCGGCTTGACGAATTCTCGGGTGACCAAGGCTGGGCGACCGATGGCCGACACCAGGATGTCCCCCTCGGCCGCGACCGCCGCCAGCCGCGGCGTGCGCGAGTGGCAGATCGTCACGGTCGCATGGCGGTGCAGCAGCAGGAGCGCCATCGGCTTCCCGACGATGTCGCTGCGCCCGATGACCACGGCGCGGCTCCCGGCAATCGCAATCCCCGATCGTTCCAGCAGCTCGATCACGCCGGACGGCGTGCACGGGATGAGCTGTGCGCGATTCTGGACCAGGCGTCCGACGTTGATGGGATGGAACCCATCGACGTCCTTGTCGGGCCGGATGCTGTCGAACATCCGTCGCTCGGCATCGGGGCCCATGGCCTCGGGCAACGGCGACTGGACAAGAATGCCGTCGTGCGCGTCGCTGCGGTTCAGTCGCTCCACGACGTCGAGCAGCTCGGACAATGATGCCGTCGCCGGCAGTCGCTCGAGATCCGCTCGCAGTCCCGCGTCGGCTGCGGACTTCAGCTTGCCGCGAACGTAGATCTCCGAGGCCGGGTCCTCGCCGACAAGCACGATGCCGAGCCCCGGCGGCCTTCCGACGCGCGCTCGGAATGCCTCGACCTCGGGTGCGACCTCTGCGCGAATCTGGCTTGCGACGGCTACTCCGTCGAGCACCCGTGCCGGCACTACTTCACCGGCGCCGGGGCTACGCCCACGGAGGCCACTCCTTCGAGACGCTTGAGCGAATCCGGGCGCCCGAGAACGACCAGCTTGTCGCCGCTGCGGATCGACGTCTCGGGCTCGGGATTGAACTCCATGCGCCCATCAACCCGCTGAATGCCGATGACGATGACGCTGAATCGGTGACGGAGGTTCGCGTCGACCAGCGACCGATTGGCGAGCACGGACGCGGGCGCGACGGCGATTTCCTCGAGCGCCAGCTCGACGCTGTCCGAGCTGGTCGCCAGCGCGATGAAGTCGACCACCGCCGGGCGCAGCGCCGTCTGCGCCATCTGCACTGCGCCGATGTGGTACGGCGAGATCACGCGGTCGGCGCCCGCGTGCTTCAGCTTCTGGATCGCATCCTCGCTTTCGGCACGGCCGATAATGAAGAGGTCCGGACGCAAGACGCGCGCACTGAGGACTGTGTAGACGTTCTCGGCGTCGGTACTGACAGCGGCAATCAGCCCGCGCGCCCGCTCGATGCCGACGCGCTTCAACACGTCCTCCTGGCTGGCATCCGCCTCGACCGCCAGGCCTCCGTCGTCCATCGCCAGTTGCTGACGTTCCAACTGTCGTTCCACCACGACGTACGGAACGCGCTGCCTTCGGAACTGGGTGGCGATCAGGCGGCCGATGCGGCCGTAACCGCAGATGATGAAATGATCCTTGATGGTTTCGAGCATACGCGCGGCCCGGCGCCGCTGATATCGCTTTGGCAGGCCGCCTTCAACGATAAGGGCCGCCAGCAACGTGAATGAGTAGAGCGCGGCGCCCACGCCGGACACGATGATCAGAACGGTGAAGACCTGGCCGGCCCCGGAGAGCTCGTGCACTTCCCGGTAACCAACGGTGGTGACCGTAATCACCGTCATGTAGAACGCGTCCCACGCGCTCCACCCTTCGATCACCATGTAGCCGATCGTACCGGCGACGACGATGGAAATCAGTGAGACGATGGCAAAGATCGGGCCCTGAAGCCGGAACCAGCTGACGCCCGTTGAAGCCCCCGTCACGATCGCGGCGGAATTATACCGTGAGGCAGGTGAGGTATGCGCGGACGCGAGCAGCCGGATCCCCGCCAGCGACCAGGTCGCTGATGACGGCGACCGTGGTGGCGCCCGCCTGAATGACCGCCGGCGCGGTCTCCAGCGTGATGCCGCCGATCGCCACAAGCGGCAATGCCCGCTCGCGAGCGGCGGCGGCGGCGCGACGAACCGGCTCCAGGCCGAGCGTGTCGTAGCCGGTCGCCTTGGAACCCGTGGTGAAGACAGGACCGATCGCAATATAGGTCACTGGCTCGCGGACCGCCAGGTCCACTTGTTCGGGCGTGTGCGTCGAGAGTCCGACGATCGCCCCGGCGCCGACGACACGCCGCACGGACGCAGGCGGCAGGTCTTCCTGACCCACGTGCACGCCGTCCGCGCCGCTCAACCGGGCAATGTCGCCCCGATCGTTGACGATGACGAGTGCGTTGGCCTGATGGGCCAGCGCCACAATCGTCGAGGCGATGTCGAGCAGCCAGCCGCTCGGGGCCTTCTTGGCGCGAAGCTGCAGGAGCGTCGCGCCGCCGCTCAGATAGGCGGCGGCGAGGTCAGTCATCGTCCACCCGGCGCGCTCGGCCACGTCGGCGTCGACGATCGCCATCAACGGAGGCAGAGACAACCTCACGATCTTACAAGTGTCACGTTCAACGCCGAGCACGCCGAGCTTGCAGAGAATTCCGTCCTCGTGGTGTTCTGCGGTCTCTGCGTTGATCGTAGTGTTTCGTGTTTTCGTGGCAAAAGCTCTGACGGGCGTTAGACCGCCTCAGCGAGGCGGCCCGGGGTAGGGCGCGACAACAGGCGTTCCATGAACGACGTGCTGAGCTTCCCAGCGATGAAGTCGGAGTCGCTGAGGATGCGCAGGTGCAACGGAATGCTGGTCTTGATGCCCTCGATGACCGTCATCTCGAGCGTCCGCTTCATGCGGGCAATCGCTTCCTGGCGATCGCGGCCGTGCACGATGATCTTCGCGATCATCGAGTCGTAGTATGGCGACACCGTGCAATCGGAGTGCGCGAACGTCTCGACCCGCACACCGGGGCCGCCGGGCACGCTGAAGGCGTGAATCAGCCCGGGCGAAGGCACGAACGTCTCGGGGTCCTCGGCGTTGACGCGGCATTCAATCGAGTGGCCCGTAAACGTGATTTCACTCTGCTTGAAACCGAGCCGTTCGCCGGCCGCGATCCGAATCTGCTCCTTGACGATGTCCACGCCGGTGACCATCTCGGTGACCGGGTGCTCGACCTGCAGGCGGGTGTTCACTTCCATGAAGTAGAACCGGCCGTCGGGATCCATGAGGAACTCGAACGTCCCCGCGTTCGTGTACTGCACGGCCTTGGCAGCGTCGATCACGATGGCGCCCATTCGACGCCGCATCTTCTCGCTGAGTGCGGGTGACGGCGATTCTTCGACCAGCTTCTGATGGCGGCGCTGAATCGAGCATTCGCGCTCGCCAAGGTGCACCACAGCCCCCTGCTGATCCCCGAGCACCTGGAACTCGATGTGCCGCGGCGACTCGACGTATTTCTCGAGGTACACGTCGCCGACGCCAAACGCCGCTTCAGCCTCGCGCTGTGCGGTCTTGAACGCGTGCGACAGTTCTCCGGCGGCGCGGACTACCCGCATGCCGCGGCCACCGCCGCCGGCCGTTGCCTTGATGATGACGGGATAGCCGATCTCTTTCGCCGCCTTGACGGCCTTGTCCTCGGACTCGATCGGGCCGTCGCTGCCCGGGAGAATCGGCACGCCCGCCCTCTTCATCACGCGGCGGGCCCGGGCTTTGTCCCCCATCAGGCGGATCACCTGCGGGCTTGGTCCGATGAACTTGATGTGGCAGGCCTCGCAGACCTCCGCGAGGTACGCGCTCTCCGACAGGAACCCATAGCCGGGATGAATGGCATCGGCGCCGGTGATTTCCGCGGCACTGATGACGGCGGGCACGTTCAGATAGCTGTCGGCGCTGCGGGGCGGACCGATGCACACATCCTCATCGGCAAACCGCACGTGCAGCGAGTTCTCGTCGGCCTCGGAATACACCGCCACAGTCCTGACGCCCAGCTCGCGACAGGCGTAGATGATCCGCAGAGCGACTTCCCCGCGGTTGGCGATCAGAATTTTCTTAAACATGAGTTATGCAGGACTAAAGTCCTGCGCTACACCTGTCCGTTGCGACTGAACTCCTGCGCTACATCAGCGGTCGTGGCGCAGGTCTTTAGACCTGCCCGTTATCGCGTACGTATCGCAAACAGCCGTTCGCCATATTGAACGGGCTGGCCGCTTTCGACGTAGACGTTCACGATCTCCCCGTCGTATTCGGAGTCGATCTCGTTCATCAGCTTCATCGCTTCAATGATGCAGAGCACTTGCCCCTTCTTGACGCTCGTACCAATCTCGACGAAGGACGCCGCACCCGGTTCGGGGGACCGATAGAACGTGCCGACGATGGGCGATTTGACGACCGCCAGCTCGATGTCGGATTCGGCCTCCTCTGGAGGCAAGGGGGCGGATGCTGGCGATGTCGCCGTCGTCGTCGCCCCCAACACGGCAGGGGCCGCCGTTCCGGCTGCTGGGGCCGCGACCGGTGCGGCCGGACCAGCGGCCGGATGAACCACGAGGCCGCCGGCTGCATCTTTCCGGACCTTGACTCTCAGGCCGTCCTGCTCAATCTCGAGTTCCGACAGGTCGTGCTCGCGCACGAGATCGAGGATCTGCTTCAACTGCTCGACGTTGATGATCAAATCTCCAGCAACTCTGTTGTGACGTCGGTCAGAACGTCCACGCCGTCGGGGGTCACCAGCACGTCGTCTTCAATGCGGACGCCGCCCCAGTCCGGCAGATAGGCACCGGGCTCGATGGTAAAGACCATGCCGGCTTCCACGGCTTCGTCGCGCGTGTCGACGTCCGGCCGCCGGCGGGTGATGCGGGGATCCTCGTGTACTTCGATGCCCAGTCCGTGACCGGTGCCGTGGCGGAAGGCCTTGGCCAGGCCGTAACGATCGAGGGTGTCACGTGCCGCCTGGTCGATATCCATCCGCGACGCGCCCGGGCGGACCGTGGCGATGGCCCGATCGTGCGCTTCGAGAACCGCGCTGTACACGCCGCGGGCACGAGGGGTGGCTTTCCCGATTGACACCGTCCTGGTCAAGTCGACGCAGTATGAAGTGTAAACACCGCCAAAGTCCAGCACGACGAGGTCGCCTTCGGTTAATCTTCGCTCGCCGGGGTGTGCGTGGGGCAGGGCGGCATTCGGCCCACTCGCGACAATGGTCTCGAACGCCGTGCGGCTGAACCCGCCCTGCCGAATGCGCCAGTCGATGGCCAACGCCAGCTCCCGTTCCGTCATCCCGGCGCGGACCTCGCCGAGGACACCGGCTGCGACGGTCGACAGGCGCCGCGCCGCTTCGCGCAGCGTGGCAATCTCGTAGCTGTCCTTCAGAACTCGAGCCCGCTCGATGATCCCCTCGGTCGGAACGAGTGTGATCGCGCTCACACCGTTTCCAGCGCCGAGCGACCGAGTCAACCACACATGGCGGGCTACGGTCAGGTGAGCGGCTTCGATCCCCACGCGGCCTGCCGGCAATGCCGCGAGCCGTTCAACGAGCATGGCGTCATATGACCCTTCCACCGTGACGAGCTCGAGCCCGGTGCATTCACGTTGCAATTCCCGCGTTGCGGTGACGTAGCGAAAATCCGTCAGGAATTCGAGGCGATCGGCCGTGAGCACGACAATCGCCGAGCTGCCGGTGAAGTTGGTCAGGTACAGAATGTTCGGCAGCGACGTCACGACCAGCGCGGCGAGATTCTGTTCGGTGAGCATCGCGCGGATCGCCTGATGACGACGCTTAAGCGTTGCGCTGTTGGCGTGAGACATGGATGGCGGCGAGCCACTGCTCGAGCGCGGCGACCGTGCGCATCGCGCGGTCGTCAGCGGGCGCTGTCAGACTGCCGGCTTTCGCTGCCGCCTCGTGCGATTGGGGCCTGGCCGGAGTGTCCGCTCGACGGCGGAAGCCACGATCGAATTCGCGGAATTCGGCTTCAATCGGAGTGTCCGCCTGAAGGCGGACGCTCGGATCGGGTTTCGGCGCAGGCGGCACTTCTGGCGCCGGAGCCGCCTTCGGCGGCGGAGGCGCAACCTGTGCCGCCGGAGCCTTTGGCGGCGGAGGCGCATGTTTCAGCAGCTCGTCCTGCATGTGCTGGAGCGTGAGGCCGCCACTCGGGGCCGGCTTGGCCGGCTCGATTTGCCGGGACAAGTCGGCGATGGTCTCCTCCAGGTCCGGATCGTTGCGGGCGAGCAGCAACGCGGCCCTGTACTGCGCGAGCGCCTCGGCCAGATTGCCACGGCGGTGATGGATTTCGGCGAGCCCGCGAATTGCCGCCAGGTTCTCCGGAGCGCTCTCGAGCACGCGCGAGAGCTCGACCTGCGCCTCATCGAGCTGGCCGAGCTCGACGAGTGCGCGTCCGAGCGTCACGCGCGCAGACAGGTAGCCAGGATGAATCTCGAGTCCCGCCCGGCAGATGTCGATGGATTCCTGGTATTCGCCCGCGCGACGGCACTCTTCGGCCAGCTGGGCGAAGGCGATCGACGCCGGATCCTTCTGGACCCGGCGTCGCAGATCGGCGATGCGCGAATTTTCGGCCATGGCGATCGAGCGGATGCTCGACGTTAGAATATCGTCAGCAGCGCGCTCTTGGATCCTGATTGTCCGATGTCGTCCGTGATGGTCAGTGTCACAGTATAGGTGCCTGCCGCTCCGAAGTCGTGGGTGACACTGCCGCCCGATTTGGTTGCGCCGTCGCCAAAGTTCCACTGGTACGAGACGATGTTGTGTCCGGGCGATACGCTGCCCGTGCCGTTGAAGGCGACGAGGGCGAGCGCGGCGGCCGGGCTCGGCGACATCGTGAAATTCACCGTGAACACTGTGACCTGCGACGTGACAGGCGGCGTCAGCATGCGGATGCTCGCGCTCGAGGGACCGAATGGGTTGAGGGTCTGCGTATTCGTCCCGACCGGCGTGGCTGTGATGGTCACCTGGTTCGCTGCACCCGCCAGGCGGGAACATTCGGGCAGCGGCAGCGGCAGGGTGGGCGCCGTGAACACGGCGGCCGTTCGGCCATCGCTGCCTGTGGTGACTTCGCCGAGCGAGAGACGGCCGCACGGGGCCGATACGCCGCCAACCAGGATGTCCAGGAACATCCGGAGGTTCGGGAAGGGATCGCCGCTCGCATCACGCGCCTGGATGACCACAACCGACTGCTGGCCGTTGAGCAACAGGGTGTCGGGGTTCGCGGTGATGATGATGGACTGCGCGAGAACCGACGGACCAGTCAGTGCCGGCTTGCCGTCCTGATCGACCACGCAACCGCCGGCGGTCGCCGCCGCCGCGAGAATGACGATGACGAGCCTGTGACGCATGGGCCTAGTCTCCAAAATTGGCAAAAGTGACCAGAATGGAGCCGGTCACGCTCAGTTCGTTCCCGACCACATCGTGCCCGAAAAACGTCACATCGGCGATCGTGGTGATGAGGTCGGGGCTGTTTCTAAGCTGAACGAGCGGCGATTCTTCCTTGGCCGCATTGCGGACGAGCACGAATCCGAAGGCCGTTGCGGTTCCTCCAGGGACGACGGTGGCCGTTGCCGCTCCGTCGAACCCGAACGGCACGTCGACTCCCTCAATGTTATGGCCGTCGGCCCTGCGATACTCAACGTGATAGTGGGTGACGGTCACTTCGTTGTTCGTGGTGGGCGCGACGGTGAAGTCCTTCATCACCCCAGTCAGGCTCACCGAACCGTTGTCCCCGAAGATCGTGGTACATGGCGTAGCGGCACTGCAGGGAGCTGGGCTCGTCACGAGAGTGACCACGTCGGATGACAGCGTCGTGCTGAGCGTGGCCGAATTGCCTCTCGCGGCCTGCAGCAGGTTGATCACCAGCATGACCGGAGATCGGCTCGATCGCACGACGTCGCCACATGACATGGTCCCAGCGGCCAGCAGCGCCACGCCTGCGCACCGAGCAAGAGTACGGATTCGCATCAGCTTCGTGCTCATAAATTCTTGATGATTCGTGGCGTGATGAAGATCAGGAGTTCCGAGTTCTGATCGTTAATCGTGTCGCGCCTGAAGAGCCAGCCGAGCAGCGGAATGCTGCCCAGGCCGGGCGTCTGACTTCGCGAATTGGTGGACGAACTCGTATAGATGCCGCCAATCACCGTCGTCTGCCCATCGAGCACGAGAACGGTGGTGATGGCGCGCTGCGTATTGATGGGCGGAATCCCGTTCACCTGATTGGAGAAATCGGGTGTCGCGTTTTCGAGCGCGATCTGCATGATGACCGTGCTGGACGCCGTAATCTGTGGCGTCACCTTCAACGTGAGCGCGGCGTCCTTGAACGAGACCGTCACGGTGTTGTTGGTGGCCGTCTGAATGGGAATCTGCACGCCCTGGGTCATTTCCGCCGCCACGTTGTTCAACGTCGACACCTTCGGCGTCGACAACAGGCGTCCGTTGCCGGAGTTCTCGAGCGCCGTCAGCGCCACGTCCAGATTGAAGGCGCCATTGATGGCCCCCATCTGCAGTCCGACGGCGCTTGTCGCGTTCGGCGCGGCGAGGTTGACCGCCGTCGACGTCTGGCCTGGCCCCTGCGTGGTGGTGCCCTGACCCACTCGTCCCCCCAGCGTTCCGCTGTTGGGGAACGCCAGGCCGGTCGTATTGCCAAGCGCTGGCGTGACGGCGCCGTTGAATCCCCACTGGATCCCCAGGGCGCGCGCGTAGTTCTTGTTCGTCTGCACGATACGTGCTTCGATCTCGACCTGCGGCTGCGCTTTGTCGATCGTGTTGATCAGGTCCGACGCGTTCGTCAGCCGCTCCTGCAGGTCCGTGATGATGAGTGTGTTGGTCCGCAGATCGACCGACGCCGTACCGCGATTCGAGAGCACATTCGCGGCCTTGAGCAGCGTGACGATCTCGTCGCCTTTCGAGTAACTGAGCTGGCGCGTGAGCGTGGTGAGCTGGCCGGCATCGGACTGTGCCTTCGCCAGATCCCCGCGTTCCTTCTCTTCGCTTGCCAGCGTCGTCAGCGGCGCGATCCGGACAATCGTGCCGTCCACGGAGTATCCGAGCTTGTTCGCGCGCAGGATGATGTCGAGCGCCTGATCCCACGGCACGTCGCGAAGAGCGACGTCCACGGTGCCCTGCACATTGGGATCGATGACCACGTTCAGGCCGCTGATCTCCGCGAAGCTCCGAAGCACGGCGCGCAGATCGGCGCCCTGAAAATCGAGACTGATGGGGTTCCCGGTGAATCGCGTCGGACCCTGGTTGGCGGCGCTCTGCCCTTGTGCGGGCGGCGGCAGCGACGCCTGGGCCGGCGCTTGTGCCGGCGGCGCCTGCAGTGGCTGCGTGCCGAGGTTCAATGCGGGCGCGCCCGTTGTCTGTGGCACGGACGGAGGAATCGTGAGGCCAAGCGCGGCGATCGGATCGACGACAGGCGACTGCGCGATTTCGAGCGCCTTCATGGCATCGGGCGCCACGCCGTTCGCACCGGCGCTCTGCTCGGCGGCCACCGGCAAGACGTAGGGCTTCCCGGTCGGTTTGTCGAGGTCGATCACAATCGTGTTTCGGTCGCTGCGCACGCGATGTGCCACCGGCTGCGATAACGTGATGCGTACTCGCGAGGTTGGCGCGCCAAGCGACTCCAGCGTTTCCACTGAGACGCCGGCGATAGGACCCTTGGCGTTCGATGCCACGGAATTGGCGACGCCGTCCCCGATAACGTTGCGGAAATCGACGGTAATCGTCAGCGGATCGGGTCGCGACGCGACGTACCCCACCGGGTCGGTCGCCTCAATCACGAGCGAAGCGCCTTTGCTGTGCACGTGCGAGCTGATCGTCTTCAGCCGCACGCCGACGAGGGTTGCGTTCGGAGCCGTGGCCCCCGACGCGCGCAACAGCGCGCCAGCGGTGACCACGGTGACAAACAGGGCGAGGCCCCTTTTCACGGCTACTCCTTGGCGCTTTCCAGCGAACGCAGCAGTTTGTGAATCTCCCGCTGCTTTACGAGCGACAGCGGGTCGTTGACTTCCTGAACAATCGTGAGCCCCTGTGGCGTGATCGATCGAATCACGCCATCGAGGAGCTTGTCGCCTGAGTGCACGACATAGGTCTTTTTGTCCGGGCCCTCGACCATGGCGATGAGCGCGCCGCGGCTCTCGAGCACGCCGCGCACGCTGATTTCGGCGACCGTCAGTCCCGCGGGCCCCTCGTTTCGCTTCCCCGAGTTTCGCGGCTCGCTGCCCGTCCCCAGCAGATTCAGAAATGGATCGCGCCGGCCCTCGGGTTGATACGTGTAGCTCTCCGCTGGCGTGGGCCCGGTCGTCGGTCCGGGCGCGGGCGCGGTACCCTGGGCCGGTTTTTCGGGAGTCAGTGTCGCGTTCGGCGCGGGCGTCTGCGCTGACGCAACCGCACAGGCGATCACCCACCCGGCTGGAACCCAGAACGCCGCTCGCATGACTACGCCGCCTTCTTTCCGGCCGCTGGACTGGCCGGCTTCGCGCCAGGCTTCGCGCCGGGCTTTGCGCCTTTGCCTTTCGCTGCGGCCAGTGCGGGGGCGTCGAGCAGCACGAACGTCGTCGCCACGCAGGTGGCGTTGATCGTCGCGTTGTTGTCGCCGGGCTTGTCCTTCCCTTTGACGTCAACCCCCGTGATGTTCACGATGCGGGTGAACTTGCCCACGCGGTCGAAGAACGTCGCAAGGTTGTGATAGGAGCCCTCGAGATCGAGCTGAATCGGCCACTCCGCGTGGAGCTGTTTGGTGATGACCGGCGCCGGCTTGAAGCCCTTGATGACCAGATTGGACTGCGTCGCGACCGTCTGCATGCGGCGCAGCAGGTCGGCGGCGTCCTTCTCTTCCGGCAGTACGGCGCGCAAATTATCGAGCCGCGACTCGAGGTCGTTGACTTCCGTCTCGAACGCCGGCAGTTGCTTGGCCGTGGTGACGCCCTTGGTGATGTCGGCCCGGAGCGCGACAAGCTGCGTACGGCGTCCAGACAGCTCAGCTTGCGCCCCTCTCTCGTAGTAGTAGTAGAACGCCCCGCAGCCGCCAATCGCGAGCGCGACGAAGGCGCCCACCTGGGCATACCACGGTAATTTCGTCAGACTGATTTCCATAACTTGCTACCCGCCGCGAACTTGCTACCCGACGTCAACCCGCTACCCGAACGTAACCCTGCTACCCGCCGTATCGGGGACTGGCCCCCATGGCTTTATTCTCTAGCGCTTCGCCGCCGGTGCCGGCGCCGGTGTCGGCGCGGCCGCAGGCTTCCCGTCGCCGGGCGTCAGAAACTGGGCCCGGAGCGTGAACGACACCAGCTCACCTGGCGGCTGTGCGAGCGGTACCGTCTTCGTGCCGACGATGTCGATCGACTTCTTGAAGTACCCGGAGGCCTCGAGATTGGTGACGAAGTCCGACACCCCGGTCTGCGTCGTCGAGTTGCCGTCGATGACGACGTCGCTGCCCGCCTGTTTGACTTCCGTGAGCCACAGCATGGGCGGCAGCCCTTTGCTGATCTCATCGAGCATGTGAACCGGGCCCTTCTGCTCTTTTCGCAGGTCTTCGATGAGCACCACGCGCTGCGAGAGCTGCGCTTTGCGCTGTTCGAAGTCCTGGACCTTCTGAATAATCGAATGCAGACGCGCGGTTTCCTGCTGCGCAGAGGCAATATCTGCGTCGAGCTGCTTCGACTGCTGCCCGAGGCTCCAGTAACGCCAGCCGATGAACAGCACGGCCGCCACCAGGATGAGGGTGCAGCCCACGGTCAGCTTCTGGCCGGTCTGGAACGGCGCGACCTTCTTCTTGGCCTGGGCGCGCTCGGAGGCGAGAAGGTTGATGCGAATCATCGGTCGCCCGCCCTTCGGAGCGCGAGGCCCACGGCCACCGCCGCCGTCGGCGCGACATTGGCCGGATCGGTGATCCCGAGCCGCCCCGGCTCGAACGTGATTTTCCGGAAGGGGTCGAAACTCTCGACTGGCGCGCCGAATCGTTCCTCGAGCGCTTGCGCGAAGCCGTCCACGCGCGATGCACCGCCGCTCAGCACGATGCGATCGATCCGATCCGAGGAGGCCGTCGCCTTGAAGAAATCGAAGGTCTTCTGAATCTCGAGTAGCACGTTCTCGGTCATGGCGTGCAGGACCGGTCTGACCTCGTCGAAGCTGACGCCGTCGACGGCTTCACCCTTCTTGAGGAGTTCGGCGCTCTCGAACGGGAGATTGAGCTCTTTCTGCACCGCCTCCGTATACGCGTTGCCGCCGCTCGAGATATCGCGCGTGAACACCGACTGCTCGCCGGCCAGAATATTGATATTGATCGCGCTCGCGCCCGCGTTGAGCAGCACGACGACCGATTTTGACTCGAGGCCGTAGTTGGTCTCGTACGCGTTCTGCAGCGCGAAGGCATCGACGTCGACGACGACGGCGGTGCGGCCGGCCTGGGTGATGACGCCCATGTAGTCGGCGATTTTTTCTTTCTTGGCCGCCACGAGCAGCACGTCCATCGTGCCCTTCGAGTCGGGGCCCCTCCCCGCATCGAGGATCTGGTAGTCGAGATTGACGTCCTGGATGTCGAACGGGATGTACTGCTCGGCCTCCCAATAGATGGACTCGGCCAGCTCCGCTTCGGTCATCACGGGGAGGCTGATTTTCTTGACGATGACGGCGTTGCCTGAAAGCGAGGCGGCGACTTCCTTGGTTTTGAACGCCTTGTTCTCGAACAGACGGCGGATGGCGTCGGCAACGGCGGTCCCGTCGATGATGGCGCCGTCCACGATGCTGTCGGGCGGTACCGGCTCAATGGCAAACGCCGTGACTCTGAAGCCTTTGCCCACCGGCTTCAGCTCGACCGCCTTGACTGCGCTCGAGCCAATGTCGAGACCGACCACGGCCTTTGACGATTTGCCGAAACCAAACATCGTTTAACCCTGATTCTTAAAGCAAAGGCCCGACCTGCCGGACCAGTCGCCGTGCGCAAACGGGATACCAAACCTCTGCAGGGGACACGCCACCGGATTCGGGCGTGGAGTAGCCAATTTTGCGTCGACGCCGGTCGTTCACCATCTCGGGCTCTTACGATTTCGTCTGCCGATTACAAAATCGTCCAATGCGAAACGCGGTTCTGTCCTCGCGAAGCATTATCGGCACCAACGCGTTGCCGCTTGAATCGGCCCTTCTCGTGGCGTCCTGTTGTTGACAGTGCCCAGAAAGGCACGTATGATTGGGGTTTACCGTTGCCTGGCCTGTCCGGTCCGTGGCCCGAAGTGATGACCCGGACAGGAAATCCCTTACATCGGTTTTTTGGAGCGAGGGTTTTTTCAGGGATGTCTACGTTTATGACCGGCGCCAGTCAGGCCGCTGCGGGAAGCCGCTGGCACATTATCGATGCAGAGGGTCAGGCGCTTGGGCGCCTCGCGACCCTCACCGCCCGCCTGCTTCAGGGCAAGCATAAAGCGACATACACCCCGTTCATCGATACCGGCGATTTTGTCGTCGTCGTCAACGCGGCCAAGGTCAAGCTCACCGGCCGCAAGGAAGACCAGAAAATTTACCGACAGCACAGCGGCTACGAGGGCGGCTTGCGCGAAGTGCGCGCGCGTCTCGTGCGCCAGCGCCACCCCGAGCGTCTCGTCGAAGACGCCGTGCACGGCATGCTGCCGAAGACCAAGCTCGGTGCCGCGATGTACCGCAAATTGAAAGTGTACGCCGGTCCGGATCACCCGCATGCGGCGCAGAAACCGGCAAAGATAACAAACGTAACAGGGCGTGAGGTCGCGTAACGTGGCAGCAGTGCAATATTACGGAACGGGACGACGCAAGACATCGACCGCCCGCGTATTTCTCAGGCCCGGCACAGGGGCCATCAAAGTCAACCACAAAGCCTTCGACGCGTTCTTCACCACCGAAGCGCTTCGTACCATCATTCGGCAGCCGCTCTCGCTCACGGAGACCGCCGACAAATTCGATATTCTGGCGACCGTCGCGGGCGGAGGGGTCTCGGGCCAGGCAGGCGCCGTGCGACTCGGCATCGCCCGCGCGCTCGTCGAATACAACCTCGAGCTGCGCAAGAAGCTGAAGGACGAAGGCCTGCTGACTCGCGACGCGAGGGCCAAGGAACGCAAGAAGTACGGCATGGCGGGAGCGCGCAAACGCTTCCAGTTCAGTAAACGGTAAGGGAGGACTATTGGCCGGGATCGCGATGAAGGATCTGCTGGAGGCGGGGGTTCACTTCGGCCACCAGACCAAACGCTGGAATCCGAAGATGAAAGAGTACATCTTCGGCGAACGGAACGGCATCTACATCATCGACCTCGGCAAGACGGTGAAGCTGTTCCGCGAGGCCGAAGAATTCCTCACGCGCCTGGCTGCCGAAGGCCGGACGCTCCTGTTCGTCGGCACCAAACGACAGGCCCAGGACGTCATCGCGGAAGAAGCGCAGCGCTGCGGCATGTTCTACGTCAACGAGCGCTGGCTCGGCGGCCTCCTGACCAACTTCGCGACGATTCAGCGCAGCCTCGGACGACTCCGGGACCTCGAAGCGATGGCGACCGACGGACGGTTCGACACCCTCTCGAAAAAGGAAATCGCACGCAACGAGAAAGAGCGCAAGAAGCTGGCGAAGAACCTCGACGGCATCCGCGGGATGTCGCGGCTGCCCGACGCCGTGTTCGTGGTCGATACGAAGAAAGAGAAGATTGCCGTCGACGAGGCGCGCAAGCTCAAAATCCCCGTCATCGGCATCGTCGACACCAACTGCGATCCGGATGAAGTCGACTTCGTGATCCCCGGTAACGACGATGCGCTGCGCGCGCTCAGACTCTTCGCCTCGAAGATCGCCGACGCCGTGATCGGCGGACGCGACATGAAGCAGTCGGTGGACGCAGAAAGCGCGCGCGAGTCCGGCGACGATATCGGCTCGGGAAGCGAAGACCGCCGCCAGCCGCGGCCGCGCCGCACGCGAGAGACGGCCCCGGCATCGGCGTAACCCTGACGGCTGCACTTGACGACTTGGTGAATTGGTGACTTGGTGAATCAATTCACCAACCGAATTCACCAACTCACCAACTCACCAACTCACCAACTCACCAACTCACCAATTTCCGATGGTCACTATCACCGCCACCGATGTGAAGAAACTCCGCGACCAGACGGGCGCGGGCATGATGGAATGCAAGGCCGCCCTCACCGAGGCCGGCGGCAACTTCGAGGACGCCACTCTGATCTTGCGGAAGCGCGGCCTCGCCAGCGCCGCCAAGAAGGCTGGCCGCGCAACGAGCGAAGGGCTCATCGGCCATCGGGTCTCCCCGGATCGCCGGAGCGGCATTCTGGTCGAGGTGAACTGCGAGTCGGACTTCGTCGCGCGGACACCCGATTTCCTGCAACTCGTCGAGGACGTGATCACCGAGATCGAGGGCGCTGGTGACGCGGCCACCGAGAGCTGGCTCGCGGATCCGAACGGTCCAGTCCAGAAGCGCGTGGCGGCCGGGATTGCAAAGCTCGGGGAAAACATGGCCGTTCGCCGCTTCGTGCGGTTCACCGGCAACACGCCGACGAGCTACGTCGGGCAGTACATCCACCCGCCTGGAAAGATTGGCGTACAGGTGGAGTTCACTGGTCTCCTCGACTCGAAGCTGGCTGGACGTGAAGAGTTCGTGACACTCGTCAAGGAAGTCGCGATGCAGATCGCGGCGGCGAGCCCCTCCTACGTTGCACGATCCGCCGTTCCGACGGACATCCTCGACCGGGAGAAATCCGTCTACCGGGCCCAGATGGAAGGCCAGGGGAAACCGCCGCAAGTCCTCGAAAAGATTGTCGAAGGCAAGCTCGGGAGCTTCTACTCACAGGTCGTATTGCCCGATCAGGCGTCGATTCGCGATCCGAAGATGACCGTTGCTGACGTGCTGGCGGCAGCCGCCAAGACCCTGGGGGCGCCGGTCACGGTGACCCGGTTCGTGCGGCTCAAGGTTGGAGAAGCTCAGTAGGCTCTAGGCTTCAGGCTCTAGGCTTCAGGCTTTTGACCAGGCCCGAAGCCAGAAGCCCGGAGTCCAAAGCCCACGATCTATAATCTCTCCTTGTGACCGCTCGCCCCCCCGCTTACAAACGCATCCTCCTCAAACTTTCCGGCGAAGCCCTGATGGGCGACCAGAACTACGGCATCGATCCGGCCGTGGCGACGCAGATTGCCATGGATATCGCCGACATCCAGTCCATGGGGGTCGAGACCGCCATCGTGATCGGCGGCGGCAACATCTTTAGAGGCGTGGCGGCCAGCGCACGGGGCATGGACCGCGCGACGGCCGACTACATGGGCATGCTGGCCACCGTGATCAACGCGCTGGCGCTTCAGGACGCGCTCGAGCAGCAGGATGTGGTCACGCGGGTCGTCACCGCCATCGAAATGCGCGCAGTGGCCGAGCCGTTCATCCGGCGCCGCGCCATCCGGCATCTGGAAAAAGGACGCGTCGTGGTCTTCGGCGCCGGGACCGGCAATCCGTTCTTCAGTACTGATACGGCGGCCGCGCTCCGGGCGATGGAAATCAAGGCCGAAGTGATCCTCAAAGCGACCAAAGTCGACGGCATCTACGACGCCGATCCGATGATCGAGCCGACTGCCACGCGCTTCGACAAAATCTCCTACCTGCAGGTGCTCGAGCAGGGGCTCAAGGTGATGGATGCGACGGCCATTTCGCTCTGCATGGACAACCGGCTTCCCATCGTCGTGTTCAATCTGCGAACGCCGGGCAACATCAAGCGCGCCATTTCCGGCGAGGCGGTAGGGTCGCTGGTCACGGCCTGATGGTGAATTTGAGGTCCCTCCATGGATGTCAACGACTTAAAAAGCCTATACGCGGAAGCGAACAAGCGGATGCTCGTGGCGCTCGAGCACGTCAAGCACGAGCTCGCCGGCGTCCGGACCGGGCGCGCCTCTGTGACGATTCTCGACAGCGTGCACGTAGACGCCTACGGCTCGAGAATGCCGCTCAATCAGCTCGCCGGCCTGTCGGTGCCGGAGCCGGCGATGATCGTGGCGCAGCCCTTCGATCCGTCGCAGCTCGGTGCCATCGAAAAAGCGATTCGCGCATCAGACCTCGGCCTGAACCCGTCGAACGACGGTAAAGTTGTGCGCATTCCCATCCCGTCCCTCACCGAGGAGCGCCGCAAGGAGCTCTCTCGCCACGTGCACAAGCTCACTGAAGACGGGCGCAACAGCGTGCGCCAGGTACGGCGGGACGCCAACGAGCGGCTGAAGAAGCTGCTCAAGGATCACAAGATTTCAGAGGACGACGAAAAGAAGGGACTCGAAGAGGTCCAGAAGCTGACCGACAGTCACATCAGGCAGATCGACGAAACGCAGAAGAGGAAGGACGCGGAGCTGCTTGGTCGTTAGTCGTTGCTCGTTGGTCGTTAGTCGTTGGTCGCCAGTCGTTCGTCGGTGGCCGTTCGTCGTTCGTCGCCAGCGGTGAGCTCGTCGCCGAAGGTGACGCCGAGTGCTTTGGCCGCCAGTAACAGGTCCGAGTCGAGCGGTACGGTCTTCGTCTTCCCCACGACGTCCTCGAGCGGCCGTGCCACGATATCCGGCGGAGCAAACGCCACCATCACGCCGAACTGGCCGCGCCGAATCAATCCCACCGCTTTGGCGCCGAAGCGCGTCGCGAGCACGCGATCGAAGCTGGTCGGCGCACCGCCCCGCTGCAGATGACCGAGCACGACCGACCGGGTCTGCTTTCCTGTCTCTCTGGCAAGCGCCTCGCACACGATGGCGCCAATACCGCCCAGGCGCTCGAGGTGCGCGTCATGCGCTGCCTCGACGAGCGAGTGACTCCCGCCTTTCGGAAACGCGCCTTCGGCCACGACGACGATGCTGAACTTGGCGCCGAACTGGTCGCGCTCGCGGAGCCGCCGCGCGACGGTCGCGATGTCGAAAGGGATCTCCGGAATCAGAATCGCGTCCGCGCCGCCGGCGACGCCGGCATGCAGCGCAATCCAGCCGGCATAGCGGCCCATGACCTCCACGACCATGATCCGGCGATGCGCTTCGGCGGTCGTGTGCAGCCGATCGATCGCGTCGGTGGCGAACGAGACGGCGGTGTCGAAACCGAAACAGTTCGTCGTGCCGACGATGTCGTTGTCGATCGTCTTTGGGACGCCGACGAGCGGAATCCCCCGGTTGCAGAACTGGTGCGCGATCCCCAGCGTGCCGTCGCCGCCGATCACGACAAGCGCGTCGAGTCCCATCTTGCGGAACATCTCGACGACGCGATCCGAGTAGACGCGAGGGCCTTCAGACGTCGCGATCGACGCGGTGAACGGGTCGCCGGTGTTGACCGTGCCGAGGATCGTGCCGCCGAGACGGAGGATGCCGGTGACGTCGCCGGGCGTCAGTTCGCGAGAGTGGTTCGCCTCGAGCAATCCGTCAAAGCTGTCCTCGATACCGAGGCACGTGATGCCGGCATTGAAGGCGGACTTGACGACGGCGCGAATGACCGCGTTCAGGCCTGGCGCGTCGCCGCCGCCGGTGAGGATGCCGATCCGTTTGACCGCCGCCATGCGCTCGACTATAGCAAACGAATGCAACCGGAGATGGCGTCCCGCGTTGCGAGGTACAAAATTGGCGTGCTAGACTGGGGGTTCGCTTCGAGTGGGCGGCTAGCTCAGTTGGGAGAGCGCCGCGTTCGCAACGCGGAGGTCGGGAGTTCGAGCCTCCTGCCGTCCACCACCTTTCTTCTCACGCGCATTGCTCAGACCCGGTGTCGTGATGGTTCGTCAGTCATCACGCGCCGTCTTTCTTGTCACCACATCGAGCCACATAGACACCCGTGCAGCGATGCGCTCGAAGTCTTCACAGGCATCGTCAGCAACCACGCGGGCCATATCTGACACGGCGTCGTCCCCGGCCACCGTGGCGTCCTCGAGCGTTTCTACGGCAGTCCGATAACTCTCCCACCCGGCCCGGAACTCTTCCGCGAGTGCGGCGTTGGCAGCCCTGGTCAGCGTGTCGGCAACCGCGCTGACGATGGCACTGGCATTCTTGCGTGTAATCGGTGCGTCGATCACGCCGCCGGCTGGCTGTTGGTCCGCCGGGAGTTTTGAGACACGGCCGCGAAGAAACTCCAGTTGCGCAGCTTGTAGCTCGTCGTATTTGCGAGGCATTCAGCCTTTCGCCTCAGCTTGCCCCGATCTTCTTCGGCCCGTGTTCCTGAAATCCACGTTCCAAACAATCGTCGATCAGGAGTTCCATCGCGGCGGCGTAGCTTGGATTCAGGAGGCGGAGTCGTTCGAGTTTTTGGGCGGGCGGAAGACGCTGTACTTCGGCAGGGATTGCAGATTTCGGATTCATCGTGACACCGTCTTTAATCGCTGGCATGTGGCCTCCTGTGAATTGCCTTTCTTCTCACGCGATCCGTTCTGCGCAGGGTACTAGTCGGGCTCTGGCCGTTCGGCGCCCTCGACCACGAGCACTTCGACCGGGCTTCGCCGACGCTCGAACCTGAACCCAGCTTGATCCCGGAGCGCCGCAGATAGCGACGGGCCCTCTGGCGCGCCTCCGCTCTCGAGCGTCAGGTCTTCCGGGATCCACTGAAGATCCCAGTCGAACTTGCCCTCGAGCCCTGTTCGGTCCAGGACGATTCTGTCGGTCCACCTGGACAGGTTCAAGACAAAGTTCGACAAAGCCATGCCTCTTGCCGCCAGATGCCCAGGCCGATAGATTTCTGCGCCGCACGGCAGCGGGGCGGCCGGTTCTGCTGCGCCAGCAACCGTCGACATAGCCTTGAGGGCTCCATTACAGTCGCGGGCATCCGAGCGTCGGACCTGTGGCCCGAATCCACCGCCAACTTTCGCGAGGACGAGCGCGTAAACAGGAAGATCCCGTCGTTCGCGCCGCACCACCAACTTGAAACGCTCAGCGAGCAACGGCCGCAGCATCAGACGGGCCTGATCTCGGAATGCGCTCGGTATTGTATAGCCTTCAGCCTTGGCGATGACATCGAACCGTTCGCGATCGATCCAATTCGGGCCTCCGACGAGTTGATTGTCGTGCAGGCCGTATGCGCTCTTCACGAGCGTTCGAAGCGTGACGTTCGTCGCGGTGTAACGACCGCCAGGTAGTACGACACGCGATGGCTCCTCGTCATTAGAGTGGTTCGGCTTGACGGACGCGACGTCGAAGGTTGGGTTTCCGGCAGATTGCGCGCAGAGCACTCGTCCCGCCAACGCCACCGAAGCCAGAAGCGCCCAGGCCCACCGGCACGCCAGAATCCGTGGCGTCTTCACCGTACCTCGGAGCAGGTCAGATGTCGGCCGAAGTCGATATCGCATCACGCAAACAATGGCGTCAGTGTAACGCGGTATTATGCCCAAGCTCCATTCGCGTTAGTGGGCACATGATCGGCGTCCCCGTCACATTGCCAGCGCGCCATCAGTCTTGATGCCCCGGTAGCTTTCGCTTTTACCTGACTTCCCTGTCCGCCTTCCGATACCGGTTCCATGACAACCGCCCACCCGTCGAGACGGCTGTCCACACCAGTGCGCGGGTCGTCGCACGGCCGGCACGAGTGAGCCAGTTGCCGCCGAGCGCGGCATCCAGCACGCCCATGGCTTCGCGCAGGATGGCGTTCGCTTCGCTGAAGCTGCAGGGACGCGCGCTGTGCGCCGTCCGCACAACCGGCGCTCGAAATAGCTTGTCGTGAATCACGTAGGCCCTTCGATAGTGCCCGAATGGTGAGAGGCCGGGAATGTTCCAGAACCGTTGCGGAATACTGCCGAAGTCCGTCGTCATGCCGGCCGGCGCTTCGACGAACTCCTCGCCGTCCGCGGTCTTCAGGTGATAGATGCAGGGCTCGAGCAGCACGAACAGGCGATCGGAGCCGTCGACCTCGCGAATCTCGAGGACGCTGAGAAACCCAGCCATTCATGCACCTTGAGGAACAGAGACCTGCCGGGGGGGACTCTCACTTCAATGCAGGACCTGTTCCACATCCTGACCGGCTGATGCCATCTGCCGCAGCACCATCTCGTGGTAGACGCCGCGCGCGTTCATCAGCTCATCGTGCGTCCCCTTCTCGGTGACGCGGCCATCTTCCATGAGCAGAATCAGGTCGGCGCGACGGATGGTGGAGAGTCGATGGGCGATCACGAACGTGGTCCTTCCGGCAAGAAGCGTCGCCATCGACGCCTGAATCAGCTGCTCGCTTTCCGTATCGAGGTTGCTCGTCGCTTCGTCAAGAATGAGAATTTGCGGCGACGCCAGGATCGCCCTCGCGATCGCCAGCCGCTGCTGTTGCCCGCCCGACAGCTTGACGCCGCGCTCACCCACAAAGGTCTGATACCCCTCCGGGAGCTTTTCGATGAACTCATGCGCGTTGGCCCGGCGCGCCGCATCCTCGATCTCCGCGTCGGTCGCGTCCCGCCGGCCGTAGGCGATATTGTCCCGCGCCGATCCGTCGAACAGGAAGACGTCCTGCTGAACGAGCGCCAGCAGATCGCGGTAGCTGCGCAGACTGAAGTCGCGAATGTCGACGGCGTTGACGAGGATCCGCCCCTTGGTCGGGTCGTGGAAACGCGCCACGAGATCCGTGACCGTGGTCTTCCCGGCGCCGCTGCGGCCCACGAGAGCGACCACCGAGCCGCCGGGCACGACGACGTTGAAGTCGCGGACCACGGGGCGCCCTTCCCGGTATTCGAACTCGACGTTCTGGAATTCAATCCGGTCGACGACACGGGGAGCGTCGACGGCCCCGGGTCTGTCAGGCTTGTCGTCCTCCATCCCCAGCACTTCGAACACGCGCTCCATCGCGGCGAGCGAACGCTGCAGCTCCGAGAACGAATTGACGATGTTCCACACAGGGCCCAGCAGCAGAAACAGGTACCACTGGAACGCCATGATGTCGCCGATGGAAGCCCGGCCCGCGATGTACAGATATCCGCCGTACCAGACGATCACGACGCTGACACCGGACTCCAGCAGGCCCCATGAAGTCCAGAGCACCAGCTCGCGGCGATGCGCGAACAGCTCCTTCCGCAGCACGGTGTGCCGGCCGCGCATGAACTCGACCAGCTCCCGCAGCTCGCGCCCGAACGCGCGGACCACGCGAATGCCCGAAAAGGTCTCGCCGACGCGGCCATCGATCTGTTCCACGTCCTTTCTGACCGCGCGATAGATGGGCCTGATGCGGCGCGAGAAGGTAAAGCTCATGAGCATCGCGCTCGGCATCACGAGCATGGCCAGCAGCGCCAGCCGCCAGTTCAGCGTCAGCAGCACGCCCAGGGCGATGAGGAGCCGGATCACCGAGATGGTCGGCGAGATAATCGCCATCTGCAGCAGTCCGGTCGTGGTTTCCACGTCGCCGGTCAACCGGGACAGGATGCCTCCGGTCTTCATGTCCCACAACTTGGGCAGAGGCAGGTGAAGCAACCGGTCGTAGAGCGATTGCCGTAGAGACAGCATGACTCGAACGTTCAGGAGTCGCTGCCGGTAGTCCTTCAGCACGTTGATCAGGCTTCTGGCGAGGATGACGAAGAGAAACGCCGTCCCAGCCAGCTGGAGGCGGACCATACGCGCGGCCTGATCGAGACCGGTATTGAGCAGCACGCGGTCGACGATGAACCGCATGAAGAGCGGCTCGATCATCTGGAGTCCCGTGATCACGAGCGCAAAGGCAAACACCGTCGCGATCGAATATCGATGCGGCCACAGCCACCGCGCATACTCGCGCAAGTACTCACGGCGCTTGCCGCGCGGCCATCCTTTGGATGAAGGCGCGGGCGCCGGCGACTGCTGGTCCGCTTCGATCTTGTCGTCGAGACGCCCGTGCCGGTAGTCCTCGACGAAGCCCTTGTAGCGCTGGCGCGACGAACGGGCGTGACTCTTATTCCAGGGCCCCGTGCCGGGCAGGTCGCTCATGACGTCGAGGGATGTTAGCCCACTTCATTGCTCCATCAACACATCCCTCCAGGGCAGCATCCTGATACGCTAGAATCAACGTATGAAATTCGACGCACTCAACTCGGGACGTGCCCGGCGTGCTCTGCTCGGAGCGCTGGCCTTCTCGGTCGCGATTGCTATCGGCGCGTGTGAACGGAAGCCGGGAACCGGCGGGGCCGAAACCACGACCGGCGACATCGTCGTCGGCATGTACGGATCGCTGACCGGTGACGGCGCGTCGTTCGGCCAGTCCTCGCGAGAGGGCACCGAGCTCGCGGTCGACGACATCAACAACGCGGGCGGGCTGCTCGGCGGCCGCAAGGTCAAGCTCCTCGTCGAGGACGACCAGAGCAAGCCCGAAGAGGCGTCAAACGCCGTCACCAAGCTGGTCACGCAGGACAAGGTTGTCGCGGTGCTCGGTGAGGTCGCCAGCCGGCGCTCGCTCGCGGCGGCGCCGGTCTGCCAGAAATACATGATTCCCATGATCAGCCCGTCGTCGACCAACGAGCGCGTCACGCAGGTCGGCGACTACATCTTTCGCGTCTGCTTCATCGACCCGTTCCAGGGCGAGGTGCTCGCCAAGTTCGCGTATAACGATCTCAAAGCACGGAAGGTCGCGATTCTCAAGGACATTCAACAGGATTACTCGGTGGGCCTGACCGATTCGATCATGAAACACTTCACCGCGCTTGGCGGCCAGGTGCTCGACCCGGTCAGCTACAGCTCGGGCGACTCCGACTTCAAGGCGATCCTGACGCAGGTCCGCAGCCAGAAGCCTGATGCGGTGTTTGCCACCGGGTACTATCCCGAAGCGGCGATCATCGTGCGCCAGGCACGCGAGCTCGGCATGAAGATGCCGCTCCTTGGAGGCGACGGCTGGGTCGGGGATGCGCTCAAGAACGGCCGCGAAGCGCTGAACAACACCTACATTTCCAATCATTATTCGGGGGACAATCCGGATCCGGTGGTCCAGAATTTCGTCAAAGCGTATCGCGCGAGATTTAATCGTGATCCTGACGCAATCGCCGCGCTCGCCTACGATGCGGTCAAGGTCCTCGCCGACGCGATCACGCGCAGCAACTCCACCGAGGGGCCGAAGTTGCGCGAAGCGCTCGCGATGGCGGATGTGCCCGGTGTGACCGGTCGCCTCAAGATCAACGCCCAGCGCAACGTCGACAAGCCAGCCGTCATTCAGGAGGTCAAGTTCGTTGACGGCGAGGTGAAGTTCGTCTACAAGACGACGATCAATCCGAACTAATTGGAAACCTTCCTCCAGCAGCTCATTAACGGTCTGTCGCTCGGAGCCATCTACGCGCTGATCGCGCTCGGGTACACGATGGTGTACGGCGTGCTTCGCCTCATCAACTTCGCGCACGGCGACGTGTACATGCTCGGGGCGTTCGCCGGCTACTTCATCGCCAACGCGCTCAAACTGGATGCGAACCCGTCGATTCTCTGGGCCATTCTCGTCACGATTGGCGCGATGGCGGTCTGTGCGGTCGTCGGCATCCTGATCGAGCGGTTCGCGTACAGGCCCGTACGGCACCACTCGCGGCTCACGTCGCTCATCACCGCAATCGGCGTATCACTGCTCCTCGAATACGGCGGACAAGTGGTGTTCGGGGCCACTCCCCGCTTCTTCCCGCAGATGGTACGGTCCGAAACCTACTCGCTTGGGGGCGTCCAGATTACGAACCAGAGTCTCCTTATCATCGTGGTGGCGGTCGTGATGATGTTCGGTCTGCACTTCGTGGTCCATCGCACGAAAATCGGCAAGGCGATGCGCGCGACCTCCTACAACCTGTCGGTGGCCAAACTGATGGGCATCAACACCGATTTCGTCATCGCCTTCACCTTTGCCCTCGGTTCCGCGCTGGCGGCGGCAGCCGGTGTGCTGGTGGCGCTGTCGATCCCGAGAATCGATCCACTGATGGGATTGATGACCGGCTTGAAGGCGTTCGTGGCTGCCGTGCTCGGCGGCATCGGCAACATCCCGGGGGCGATGTTGGGCGGCATGCTGATCGGCCTGATGGAAACCGGACTCAGCGCGACGGCTTATTCAACCTACCGGGACGCTGTCGCGTTCGCCGTGCTGATTCTCATCCTGCTGGTGCGGCCAGCCGGCATCCTGGGGACAGCTGGCCCGGAGAAGGTTTAGCGCCCTCATGAGCGTCGTCAGGAAGCTCGTCGTCATTGGCGCCACAATGGCGATCCTTCTTGGACTCAACCAGGTCTTCGAGTACGGCTTCGGCGACTTTCAGATCAATCCTTACTACGCTCGCATCGTCAACCTGGTCGGCATCAACATTACGCTCGCGGTGAGCCTGAACCTCATTAACGGGCTCGCCGGACAGTTTTCGATCGGCCATGCAGGGTTCATGGCGGTCGGCGGGTACACCGCTACATACCTGACGGTGTACTACGGGAAGCAGATTGCCGGCCTCGCCGGCAGCACGCTCGCCGACGGTCTCGGCGCGTCGGTCGTGATGGTTCTCAGCCTCCTCAGCGGCGCGTTCGCCGCCGCCGTGGCCGGGCTCGTCGTCGGCATCCCCTCGCTGCGTCTCAAGGGCGACTATCTCGCGATCGTCACACTGGGATTCGGCGAAATCATCCGCGTCGTCATTCTCAATATTCCCGCCGTCGGCGGCGCGACCGGATTCACCGATGCGATCCCGATTACGAACTTCTTCTGGATCTTCGCGATGGCCATCATGACGATCGCCATCGTGCGGAATATCGCCGTCTCAACCTTCGGGCGCGCGCTGACGGCTGTGCGGGCGGACGAGATCGCCGCCGAGGCCATGGGCGTCAATACGACGCGGTACAAAGTGCTCGCCTTTGTCATCAGCGCCGCGCTCGCGGGCGTGGCCGGTGGCCTGTCCGGCCAGCTGTTCGCGAATCCCTTGAATCCGCAGAACCTCAACTTCGTCAAGTCGATCGAGGTCATCGTCATGATCGTGCTCGGCGGAATCGGATCGATCACAGGCGCCGTGTTCGGCGCGACGACCTTGACGATCCTGCCTGAAGCGCTCCGGACGTTCGACCAGCAGTTTCCCGGCCTCCGGATGGTCATGTACGCCCTACTGCTCATCCTGCTCATGATCTTCCGACCTCAAGGATTGTTCGGCCGCCGCGAATTGGGCTGGAGCTGGCTGCGGCTGCCAAACCGCCGGCCGGCCGTCGACGGCGGAGTGCGCTGATGTCCACTCCCTGGCTTCTCGAGGCGCGCAACGTGACGAAGCGCTTCGGCGGGCTGACTGCCGTCAAGGCCCTCACCATCAATGTGGCGCGCGGCGCCCTCTACGGCCTCATCGGACCGAACGGCGCCGGCAAGACGACTGTGTTCAACCTGCTCACCGGCCAGAGCGACCCGACAGAAGGCGAGATTCTGTTCGACGGCACGCGGATCGACGGGAGAAAGCCTCATCAGATTGCGAAACTCGGCATCGCCCGGACGTTTCAGAATATCCGTCTCTTCGCGGACATGAGCGTGCTCGAAAACGTGTTGGCGGCGCGCCATTTGCGGAGCCGCCAGGTGCTCGCGGATGCGGTTCTCGGTACGGGCCGCCATCACGCCGAAGAGCACGAGATGCACGACCGGGCAATGCAGCTGTTGAAGATCTTCGGTCTCGACGGTCTCGCGAACGAGCCTGCGGTCAGCCTGCCGTACGGCAGCCAGCGGCGGCTGGAGATTGCGCGCGCACTCGCAACCGAGCCGACGCTGCTCCTGCTCGACGAACCGGCCGCCGGTATGAACCCGCAGGAATCGCTCGATCTGATGCACCTCATCCGGTGGCTGCGCGACGAGTTCCGGATCACGATCCTGCTCGTGGAGCACAACATGAAAGTGGTCATGGGCATCTGCGAGACGATTCAGGTGATTGACTACGGCGAGGCGATCGCCATCGGCCCTCCACGCGAGATTCAGCAGAACCCGAAAGTGATCGAGGCTTACCTTGGAGGAGGCTGAAGTGCCGAGTGCTTGGTGCTAGGTGCCGTGTGCCGTGCTGGGTGCTCAGTGCAGAGTGCGCGGTGCTGAGTGCAGAGTGCGCGGTGCTGAGCACCCGGCACCATGGCACCTGGCACTGCACCTGGCACCGTGGCACCTGGCACGTGGCACCATTCTGATCATGCTGCAACTCGACAACCTCAACGTCTTCTACGGCGCCATCCACGCGCTCCACAACGTGTCGATCACGGTCAACGCGGGGGAGGTGGTGACGCTCATCGGCGCCAACGGCGCGGGCAAGTCGACGACCTTGCGCGCGATCACCGGGTTATTGACGCCACGAAGCGGACGCGTGGTCTTCGAGGGTGAAGACATGACTGGTGTCCCGGCGCACCGGCGCGTTGCGCGCGGCATCTCGATGGCGCCTGAAGGCCGCGGCATCTTCGCCAACCTGACTGTTCTTGAGAATCTCGAGATGGGTGCCTATCTCAAGCACGAACCGGCCGCGATCAAGCGCGACCTCGAGTACGGGTTCACGCTGTTTCCCCGTCTCAAAGAGCGCGTGAAACAGTCCGCCGGGACGTTGTCTGGAGGCGAGCAGCAGATGCTCGCCATCGCGCGGGCCCTCATGTCGCACCCAAAACTGCTGCTGCTCGACGAGCCGTCGCTCGGCCTCGCGCCCCTGGTCTGCCACACGATCTTCAGCACAATCGATGAGATCAAAGCCGCAGGCACGACCTTGCTCGTCGTCGAGCAGAACGCGAGCGCGGCGCTCAAGCACTCGGATCGCGGTTACGTCCTCGAGACCGGCGAAGTGATCCTCGAAGGCACCGCCTCGACGATCGCGAGTCATCCGCGCGTTCGCGAGGCTTACCTGGGGGAATAGTCGCGAGTCACCAGTCGGCGGTCGCCAGTCCAGTCGGCGGTTGCCAGTCGTTGGTCGTTAGTCGTTAGTCGTTAGTCGTTAGCGCGTCGCCCGCCAGGTGCCCCCTCCCGAGACCGTACCCTCCATGACGTTGCCGTTCACGCGGCCCGTGTACTGGACACCACCCGCGGTGAAACTGATCTGATCGCCCCGCAGGGTCGCGGCGGTCAGTGCCGTGGTGTTCGTGCCACTCGTAATGGCGCCGGAGACCGTCTGAAAGCGCTGCCTCAGTTCAAGCTGTCCTTGAGCAAGCTTCCAGACGCCGTCGACTTTGGCCGGCACGATCCAAAACAGCGCCGTGCACCAGCTGACACAGTCTTCACCGACGGTGGACGTCTCGTCGGGCGTCCAGTCGTCCATCGTGAAGGTATTCGACACGATCCGGGTCCCGGGCTTGAGATCGAGAATCTTGGGACGGAGCCTGAGATTGATATCAGGCAGGAGAAACATGGTGATCACGGTCGCCTGCGAAAAATCACTCTCGAACAGGTCGGCTTTCGCAAACGTCGCTTTGGCGGTCATGCCCGCCGAGACCGCGTTGCGCTGTGACAGCGCCACCATATCCGGGTTGTACTCGATGCCGTGAGCGCGGGCCCCGCGCTTCGCCGCCGTGATGACCGTCCGGCCGTCGCCCGATCCAAGATCGATCAGGTAATCCTGTGGGGTCACCTTCGCGATATCAAGCATTCTGTCAACGAGCGACTGAGGTGTCGGGACCCAGACGACGTCCTTGCCGGGCTGCCCGACCGAGGGCGTGAATGTCTGCGTGCCCGCCGCCTGCGCGAACACGCTGACGGCCACGAGCGACAGACCAAGAGTTAAGACCGATCGGCGCCATAGATGCGATGCCTTCATATGTCCTCTCCCAAGCGAATTATAGTTATGACCTCATGCGGTATCACGCCATTGTCATCGGGGGCGGGCACAACGGATTGACCGCTGCCGCCTACCTCGCCCGCGCGGGCCGGAAGGTGCTCGTACTGGAGCGGCGGCATATCCTCGGAGGCGCCGCCGTTACTGAAGAGCTCTTTCCCGGCT
This sequence comes from uncultured Acidobacteriota bacterium, assembly GCA_963789965.1. Lineage (GTDB taxonomy): Bacteria > Acidobacteriota > Vicinamibacteria > Vicinamibacterales > CAVVIG01 > DATLLJ01. The sequence goes on along the minus strand of CAWBMO010000003.1, from coordinate 618,447 downwards.
TCCGCTATTCCGTCTGTTCGTACGTCGTCTCGCTCTTGCGGCCGCAAATCATCCGCGAGCTCGACCTGGCTCGTCACGGCCTGAAGATTCTACCCCTCGACGGGACCTTCACGCCCATGCCCGGCGGAGATTATCTCTGGCGTGTCGACGATCACGAGACGACGCACCGCGAGATTGCCCGGCATTCGAAGCGCGACGCCGACGCGTACGAAGGCTACGGCAAGACGATGGTCGACATGGCGCGTTTCGTCAAGCCAATCCTGGATATGACCCCAGCCGATCCGGCGTCGGGCAATCCACGCGATCTGCTCCAGCTTTTCTCGCTTGTCAGGCGTTTCCGCCGCCTGTCGCCCGCCGATCGCCGCATCTTCGTGCAACTGATGACGATGAGCGCGGCGGACTTTCTCGGCCAGTGGTTCGAAACCGACGTCCTCAAGGCGACCATGGCCGCCTCCGGGATCATCGGCACGTTTCTCGGCGTGCGCTCGCCCGGGACAGCCTACGTTCTCCTCCACCACTACATGGGCGAAATTGACGGGGTGTTCCGGACGTGGGGCCTGCCTGTTGGAGGAACCGGCGCGGTCTCACAGGCGATCGCCGAGGCGGGCCGTGAGGCCGGCGTCGAACTGCGGACCGAGGCGCCGGTGGCGCGGATTCGGACGAAACATCAACGCGCCGTCGGCGTCGTGCTCGCCAACGGCGACGAAATTGACGCCGACCTCGTGCTGTCGAGCGTGGACCCCCGCCGGACGTTCCTCACCTTTCTCGACCCTGATGCGCTGCCCGCCGATTTCGTCGACCAGATCAAGCGGTACCGGTTCCGCGGGTCGTCGGGAAAGGTGAATCTCGCGCTCGACGCGCTTCCGCAATTCACGGCGCTTCCCACCGGAATCGCACACCTGCGCGGCGCGATCTCCATCTCTCCTTCAGTGGACTACATGGAGCGGGCGTACGACGAGGCGAAGTACGGGGAGTTTTCGCGCCGACCCTATATCGACATGGTGATCCCGACGCTGACGGATCCGTCGATGGCGCCTCCGGGGAAACACATTCTTTCCTGTTTCGTCCAATACGCACCGTATGCGCTCGCCCGCGGCAACTGGGATGAGGCCCGCGAGTCGTTCGGTGATGCGGTCGTTGACACACTCGCCGAATACGCACCGAACATCAGAAACCTCATCCTCCATCGGCAAGTGCTGACGCCGCTCGATCTCGAGCGCGAATTCGGCCTCACGGAGGGCAACATCTTTCAGGGTGAACTGGCGCTCGATCAGTTGTTCTTCATGCGCCCCGCGTCGGGCTGGGCGCAGTACAAGACCCCCGTCGAGAATCTCTGGATGTGCGGGTCGGCGACGCATCCGGGCGGGGGAATCATGGGTGCGCCCGGGCGCAATGCGGCGCGACAGATTCTCGGGATCCGCAACCCCGGGTTTGGTTAGACTAGACGCGTGAACCGCCGCCTGGCCGGTGTCGTCGGACTCGTTTCCCTCGTGGGCCTTCTGCTGATTGCCTCCGCGAGTGCGGCGCAATTCGGGGGCGGCCGCGGTCGCTATATGGTCAGGGACGTCCCCGAAGGCAGCTACACAGGCAGCTTCCTGTTCTGCCGAATTTCGTTCCGGAATAATCCGTATGGGGACGGCGGCGGATGGAGCGTGGACTGGCCGCGGGCCGACGTGAACCTGTCGTTCCGGCTCTCGGAACTGACCAAGACACCGATCAGCCACGATCCCAGCGGGGAGATCAGACATATCACGATCCGCCTGACGGACCCGGAGCTCTACAAGTGTCCGTTCATCATGATGACCGAGGTCGGGGCCGCATACTTCGATGTCGAGGAAGCGGCCGCGTTACGCGATTACCTGCTCAAGGGCGGCTTTCTGTGGGCCGACGATTTCTGGGGACGACGGGCCTGGGATGTCTGGTCCTCAGAGATCGCGAAAGTCCTGCCGCCGGCTTCTTATCCGATCGTGGAAGTGCCGTTTGAGCACGAGCTGTTCCACATGCTCTACGATGTGAAGGAGGTCGCGCAGATTCCTTCCCTCGGCTCCTGGCTCGGCATGGGCGGCGGAACGTCGGAGCGAGGTGCTGACAGCGCCGACCCTCACGTCAGAGCCATCCTCGACGACCATCGCCGTATCATGGTGCTGATCACCTACAACACTGATTTCGGCGACGCGTTCGAACGCGAAACTTTCGATCGCGGGTACTTTCTGGAGTTTGCCGCTCGCGGCTACGCACTTGGGGTCAACGCGTTGGTCTACGCGATGACGCACTGAGGCGAAAAAAGTGGGCCGTACCCCTTTTCCGGGGGCCACTCCGGAAAAGGGGTATGGCCCCTTTTCGGTCAGTAGGCCTGCAGCAAACGGCGCAACTTCCGCTCGGCCGCATCGTCGGCTGCGCCGCGGGTTTCGCCGTTTGCGTCGATCCCGACCTGGTCGCTCGACCCGTCCTCCCGCACTTCGACGACACTGGCCTTCCACCCGCCAGCCTCTGGCTCGGAAAGAATCCAGTATCGGCGCCCTTTGATGTCGAGTTCTCGTGCCATAAACCGCCCTGTTGCGCTAAACCTTCGTACCATCCTCTTACAAATGTGTGGGTAAAGCTACCAATTGCGAGCCGGTGCAGGAGATACCACGGGCAAGGCTGTCAATCACCCCAGTTTCTCAATATGTTTGAACCCATCAAAAAACATCTTGAGGTCGGCACCCCTATTGCCATAGGGTAAGCAACCGAAACTTGATTGGGGATAGCTATGTGGAATTGGTTTAACTGCTACCTCTCCGGGCGTCACGACTACAGCATGTGGTGCGAGCCCGGCGCCATCTTCCTCCGATGCGTTCATTGCGGCCGTCGATCTGGCGGGTGGGCGCTCGACGAAAAATCTCAAACGGTGACCGCCGCTCCGAAGCCGAGTCTGCATGCGACGCCGACCCGCACCGCGCAGGTGCTGCCCTTCGATCGTCAGGCCGCGACGCGTTAGACGCAGGTCCTTCGATCGACAATTTGACAGTCTCCGCACGGGCCGATCACAATACACGTCGTGCCCGTTCCCCGCATCAGCAGAGAAGATCTGAAGCAGCGTCTCGACAGCAGTACTCCGCCTGTCATCATTGACGCACGGCTGAAATATCCTTACGAACACAGCACGGTCCGCCTGCCTGGCGCGATTCGTTACACGGATGGCGCGGCTTCGCTTCCCCGCGATCGCGAGATCGTCGTGTACGATTCGGATCCGAACGAACTGGCCAGCTCGCACGTCGCGGCCGAGCTCATTCGCCTGGGCTACCGCGCGGTGACACTCCGGGGCGGCATCACCGACTGGCTCGCCGCCAATCTGCCGATCGAGACCAAGTCGGCGCCGGTGATGGCTCCGCCGGAACCCGGCGCGCTGAAAGGCTGACGGATTTTCCCCGATCACCCGCGCGCGGGCCCGGCTTCTCTTCCCGACTCACTGGAGCAGCTTGCGCTGCTCGCCATGATCCGCGGTGATTCCGCCGACCAGGGCCTGTTTACTCGGGCCGTCGCGTTTGTACGCAGCCACGGTATCGAGTCTGATGCGAATCTCGGCCAGCTGCTGAATCAGCCGCCGGCGAATGCCGACGCCGACGTGCTGCAGCGCTTGCGATACATGCATGAATCAGCCGCGTGGGTCTTGATGGAATCGGCGATCGCCGATCTGCCTGCGGATCTGCGATGGCTGTTTGAATCGGGTGCCGTGACCGTCAAGCAGCTTGCAGCCCTTCATCAGGCGCTGGGTGTCACGACCGCTGGCGATCTGGCAGCCGCCGTTGCGGATCACGCCGTGCGCCACGTCGAGGGACTGGACGGGCCTGGCGAAGAGGCCATTGCCCGCGCCCTGCCGACTCTTCGACGGGCGGTTCCGCGGATCACGCTGGGCCGGGCCGTCACCATGGTCCGGCCGATTCTCGAGCAGCTTCGCTCGACGACAGGAGTGATCTGGGCCAGCCCGGGCGGCTCGCTCCGTCGCGGGCAGGATACGGTCGGCGACATCGAGATCGTCGCCGCGACCACCAGCCCGGCGGACGCCATCGACGCGCTGATGGGGCTACCAGGCGTCGTTCGCTCTCTTCATCGAAGCGACCGTCGGCTATGTCTGCTGCTCGAGCGCGTCCAGGTCGGCGTCCGTCTGCCCGAACCATCAAATGCGGGCGCCGCGCTGCTGTCCGTGACCGGATCGCCCGCGCATCTGACCGCGCTCCGCGCGCACGCCAGCGCGACCACCTGGCGCCTGACGAAGGACGGTCTTCTGCGTGCCGATGGCACGCTCCTCCCGTGCGCCACCGAGGAGGAGATCTACGGCGCCCTGGACCTCCCCTTCATCCCGCCGGAACTTCGCGAGAGCGAGGAAGCGATTCTCGCGGCGAAGAGCGGCGGTCTGCCGACGCTGTTATCAAGGGCGGATATTCACGGCGATCTCCACATGCACACCGACTTCAGCGACGGCCGCGACACGGTCGAAGCCATGGTGCAGGCGTGCCGTGAGCTGGGCCACGAGTACATCGCCATTACTGATCATTCACCCCACTCCGCGGCCTCCCGGAATCTGTCGATCGAGTCGATCGCAAGACAAGCAGAAGAGATTGCCCGGCTCCGGGAACGGTATCCGGACATCGCCATTCTGCACGGCTGCGAGGTCGACATCCTCCCGGACGGCCGTCTCGACTTCCCTGATCGTATTCTCGAGCGGCTGGATATCGTGCTGGCCTCGCTGCACGAGCGCGCCGGCCAGTCGGAAGAGCACCTGCTTCGGCGGTACACCGCGGCGATGAAGCATCCGCTCGTCACGTTGATCACCCATCCGACAAACCGTCTGGTGCCACATCGACCAGGCTACGATCTCGATTATGACGCGCTCTTCGAGATGGCGGTCGAGACCGGGACTATCGTGGAAGTCGACGGGTCGCCGGCCCACCTGGATCTCGACGGCGCACTGTCGCGGCGAGCGATCGCCGCTGGCGCGATGTTGGCGGTCGACAGCGACTGCCACCGCGCGGAGCTGCTGGACATGCAGATGGACCTCGGCGTGATGACGGCGCGACGAGGCTGGGTCGAACGCCGGCATGTCGTGAACACCCGGCCGCTTGATGAGGTGCGCGCGCTGATTGCAGCAAAGCGCAAGGGTTGACGCCCGTGGCGCGCCGCCCGTCTGCGCTGTTGGCCGCCGCCTCAGTGGGCATCGCAGCGTTCCTGTCTGTACCACGCGACGCTCCTGCCCGACATGGACCTGGGAGACACGCCGTCGTTCCAGGCGAGGATCGGCACTCCCCTGCTCACGCCCCGCGACGGCTATCCTCTCTACACCGCCATCGGCACGGTGTTCCATTGGATCGCCGGAGGGACTCGCGCGCATGCGTTGAACCTGGCGTCGGCGGTGGAAGGCGCCGTCGCTTGTGCCGTCATCGTCCTGGTCGGCGTGGAACTCAGCGGCTCCGTGGCGGCGGCAACGGCGGCCGCTCTCCTCTTTGCGACGTCCTACACGTTCTGGAGCCAATCGATCATCGCGGAGGTGTACGCGCTGCACCTTGTTTTTGTCGCAGCGACGCTCCTGCTGGCCCTTCGATGGGCCCGGCAACCGGCGCTGTGGCGTCTCGCGCTGGTGTTCGCCACTTACGCGCTTGGCTTCGGCAATCACCTGTCGATGATTCTGCTCGCGCCCGGCGTCGTCATTTACGTGTTCGCTGCCGCGCCGCGCGGCTGGCGAGAGGTGCTGGCGCCGCGTGTCCTCGCCGTGGCCTTGGCCTTCGCGTGTGCCGGCGCGCTGCAATACGTCTGGAATCTGCACACGCTCTGGCTGCTTCCCGATCCTCCGCACGGCATGTTGGACGGGTTGCAACGTTTCTGGTTCGACGTCACGAAAGCAGATTGGCGCGAAACGATGGTGCTGGAAGTGCCGCGGGCGATGGCGGGCGATCACGCCGAAATGTACGCCTTCGACCTGCGCCAGCAGTTCGGATGGGCCGGACCGCTCATCGCATTCGCCGGGCTCGCTCAGCTCCTACGAACCAATTGGCGACAAGCCGTGCTCGTCTTCGCGGTGTATGTCGTCAATCTGTTGTTCGCATTCAGTTACAACGTCGGCGATACACACGTCTTCTATCTTCCATCGCACCTTATGGTCGCGCTTCTTGCTGCGCCCGCGCTGGTCTTGGGGGGCCAGGTGCTTCGCCAGCGCCACCTCGCCACCGCACTGCTTGTTGGGTACGTGGCGGTACGGACGTGGCGTGACTATCCGGCGCTCGACCGAAGTCAGGACGATCGACCGACGAAGGTTCTCGCGGCGCTGACGGCAGGGCTCGACGATCGCCATGCGGTTCTCCTCACGGACCTGAACTGGCAGGTCCAGAACGGCCTGAGCTACTTCGGTCAGGAGGTCGCACCCCAGATCGCGTACGAGCGCATGCCTGCCGTGATCATGTACGCGCCGGCCTTCGTCGCCGACAACGCCGCTATCAATCGGGAAGTCGTCCTGACCGAACGGGCACGCCATGCGCTCGATGGTGCCTACGGACCGCTTTTCGGGTCCGTCCGTGATCCGCGGGTCGACGTGCCGTCTCTTGCGGACGCCGTCCGCGATCTCCCAGAGGGCAGCCGCTATGTCTTCTGCATCCTGAAGCCGACGCGCGATCTCAGTCTCGACTGGGACGACATCGGGCGCGCGCTCAGCGCGGCAGCAGGAGGCAGGGCGGTCGAGGTTCCCGATGGTGACTACGTTGCCATCGCTGGCACACGCGGACGCGCACCCGACGTCGTGACCGGTTCAAACCGTCCATTCCGTCGATCGGTCGAACTTGACGGCGTCACGGTGGACATTCGGATGGAGTCGTGGCTCGCAGCCGACACGATCCGCCGCATGGGATTCGGCCACGTCATCGCAGCCCATCACCATACGCTGATCGTCGAGCGAGGCGTCAGCTTCGTGGCATTCGACTCTTCCGGACAGCCCGTCCGGACGGCATACGCGTCAAACATCTTCGCGCCCCAGGCGCGCTACCTCATCCGCAGAGAGTGAAGCCAAAAGGCAAGAAGCCGAAGTAGTGTCCGGCTTTAGCCGGACCGTGACGATCGACGCGTGCTATCGTTGATCCATGCTCCGCCTTCAGCCGAACACACTTGCGGCCAGCGTCGTGCTTGCCGTGCTCGTCGCGGCGAACGGTCGCGCAGCGGATCCAACCGCGACGGAACTGGCCGAGGGGGTGCAGCGCAAGTACGACGTGGTCAAGGACTTTTCCGCCGACTTCGTCCACACGTATCAGGGCGGCGTCCTGAAGAAGCAGCTGACCGAGCAGGGTAAGGTCCTGATCAAGAAGCCCGGCAAAATGCGGTGGGACTACACGCAGCCCGAGAAGAAGCTGTTCGTCTCGGATGGATCCAAGGTCTACTTCTACATTCCGGCCGATAAGCAGGTCATGGTCAGCCCGGTCCCGGCGAACGCCGACACGACGACGCCGGCGCTGTTTCTCGCCGGAAAAGGTCGTCTGACCAGTCAGTTCACGCCGTCTTTTGTCGAATTGCCCGCCGGGCTGCCCCCCGGCAGCCGTGCGCTAAAGCTCGTGCCTAAATCACCGCAACCGGACTACGATTGGCTAATCCTCGCGGTCGATCCGGCGACGCTGGCCATCAGGGGCCTGGTCACGATCGACGCGCAAGGGGGTGTGTCGACGTTCGCCTTTACGAATCTGAAACAGAACGTCGGCCTGGCGGACGACCAGTTTACGTTCAAGATCCCTCGCGGTGTTGATGTTGTCAGCGATACACCCCGTTCCTGAAACCCGCGCCGTCCCGCGACGGGCCTTCGCGCTCGTCGCACTCGGCGTGTGCGTCCTTGCACTCAGCGGTTGCGCGACAGCGGCGGCCTACCGTCGCGGCCGCGATGCAGAGCTGCGTCAGGACTACGATCGCGCGGTTGCTGAATACACCCAGGCGCTCCGGCGGGCCCCCACGAATACCGGCGTGCGTCAAGGCCTCGAGCGGGCCAAGCTGCGCGCGTCGCAGGATCACTTCGTCAAAGGGCGTCGCCTCGCGGCGCTCGGAAAGTTCGACGAGGCGCTCGTCGAGTACGGGCTGGCTGCCGAACTGAACCCGAGCGGCGCCGACATCGATCAGGAGCTTCGAGCGACGCGCACCAAGCTTCGCGCGAAGATGGCCGTCTCGCCCGACGGCAAGACCGAGCTGCAGACACTCATCGATCGCTCTCGGAATCTGGCGCCGCCGGGATTGGATCTCCCGCAGGACGTGAAAATGCCAGCCTCGCTGATTTTCCGTGAGGCCAGCAGTCGGGACGTCTTCACCAGCATCGCGCGGTTCGCCAACATCAGCATCGTCTTCGATTCGACGTTCCGCGAGACGGCGATCACTGTGGATCTGCGCAATGCCTCGCTCGTGGATGCGCTCACCACGGTGGCCGGCGTCACGCGGACGTTTTTCCGAGTGATTTCGCAGGGTACGGTCGTCGTGATTCCTGACACGGAAGCCAAGCGGCGAGAGTACGAAGAGGAAGTGGTCCGGACGTTCTATCTCAGCAACGCCGACCTCAAAGAAACGATGGATCTGCTGCGGCTGGTCCTGGATGTCCGGCGCATTTCGGCGACGACGGCGACCAACGCGCTGACGCTCAAGGACACACCGGAGCGCGTGGCCGCCGCGGCGCGCGTCCTCACGGCGATCGACAAGGCGCGTCCGGAAGTGATCATCGACGTCGAGTTGCTCGAGGTCGACCGGACGAAACTGCTCGAATACGGTCTGCAGATCGCGTCGCCTTCGTCGCCCGCGCCGGTCGGCATCGACGGAACGGTCGACATCAACCCGCCGAATTCGACGCTGACCCTGCAGGGCCTGCGCAATCTGACTCAATCCGACGTGCTGCTCGCGAACCTCCCGACGCTGTACTACCGGTTGCTGAAGTCCGACGTCAACACGCGGGCGCTTGCGAACCCCCAGCTTCGCACATCGGACGGCACAACGGCGCAAGCGCGCTTTGGCGATCAGGTGCCGGTCCCGACGACGACGTTTGCGCCGATCGCAACCGGCGGCACGCCGCAGCAGCCGATCACGGCCTTCACCTATCAGAACATCGGCGTGAACCTCGATATCACGCCGCGGACGCATCACGACGACGACGTGACGCTGGTCCTGAAGGTCGCGGTGACAAGCATGTCTGGAACCGGATTTGGCGGCCTGCCCACGTTCGGCAATCGCGAAATCAACACGGTGATCCGCCTGCGCGATGGTGAAACGAACATGCTGGCGGGACTGATTCGCGATGAAGAACGCCGCACGCTTGACGGGATCCCGGGACTGAGCGACATACCAGGCGTCGGGCGGTTGTTCGCGCATTCAACACGGACGACGAGGCAAACCGACATCGTGCTGACGCTGACGCCCCACATCATCCGCGTGCTCGATCTGGACGAGGCCGACCTGCGCGCCTTCCGCGTCGGCCGCGAGACGCTGGAGCCGCTGTTACCGCTCCCGGTACTGCCGTCTGCCGCCCCTTCGCCAGGAGCCACCGGTCGAGCACCCCAGCCCCGCAACCGCCGGTCGGGCTACCACCAGCCGGGCAACCGCCACGGTAGCGGGCCTCTACACCTTCTCCACGTGTCCGCCGAGCGCCTTGAGCCGCTCGACGAGACGGCTGTAGCCGCGCTCGACGGTTTCGAGTGGCGACACGCGGCTCAATCCATCTCCCGCCAGCGCCGCAGCAATCAGCGCCATTCCCGATCGCAGGTCGCGGCTATCGAGCGGGCGCCCTTTGAGCCGCTTTGGGCCGGTGACGATGATCCGATGGGGATCGCACAGGAAGAGATCCGCGCCCATGCCGCTCAACTGTTCGAGGGCGAAGAGCCGCAACTCGTACAGCCAGTCGTGAACGAGCGTCTGTCCCGTCGCCTGCGTGGCCAGCACCGTCACCAGGCTGACGAGATCACTCGGGAATCCGGGCCAGAGTCCCGTCGTAATTCGCCCTGCGGCCTGCGACGACGACTGTGAGACCCTGAAAAGCTCGCCGTCGATCGTGCATCTGATCGACATGCGCATCAGCACGGCGGCGATGACCTCCATGTCTTCAGGACGCGCACCCTTTACATCAATGTCACCGCCTGTGACTGCAGCGACAACGGCCCAACTGCCGGCCTCGATGTAGTCCCCCCACAGCCGGTGCTCGGCGCCGTGCAGGCTGGCGCCCCCTTCAATGCGAATCGTGGACGTGCCGCCGCCGGTCACGCCAGCGCCAAGCAGCTGCAGGAACGAGCACAGCTCAGCGACGTGGGGTTCGCAGGCCGCGTTTCGAATCTCCGAGACGCCCGGCGCGGCCGCGGCTGCGAGAAGGGCTGTCTCGGTCCCGGTCACCGATGCTTCATACAAATAGATCGAGGCGGGCTTCAGCCCGTCGGGCACTTCGAGCGCATGCCCTCCATAAGCCACCATCCGTGCGCCCATCGAGGCGAGTGCTTCGAGATGGGTCGAGATGCTTCGCCTCGCCGGAAAATCTCCGCCCGGAGGGGCCAGCCGCGCGCGCCCGCGGCGCGCCAGCAGCGGACCGAGGAGCAGAACGGAGCCTCGAAGGCGCCCGACGAGCGCGGGGTCGGGCTCGTCCTTCACGAGCGTCCGACAGCGTACGCGAAGCGTCGTCGTGCCGATGCCGTCGACGGTCGCGCCCAGATCGACCAGCAGGCGTACCATCACCTCGACGTCGCTGATGCGCGGCACGTTGGTGAGGACGCACTCTTCGGTGGTCAGCAGACACGCAGCGAGGAGCGGAAGCGCGCTGTTCTTGTTGCCCTCGACGTCAACGGATCCCGAGAGCCTGTGGCCGCCTTCAATCGCAAGTGTGGACATAAGTCAGTACGTAGTGTCCGGCTTCAGTAGATTCAGTACGTAGTGTCCGGCTTTAGCCGGACCTCATCGAAGCTGCCAAGATAGACGATCTCTTCCCGCAATTCGACACCGAAGCGCGCGCGTACGGCGTCCCGGCACCGGGTGATGAGCTGGCGAATGTCCCGCGCGGTCGCGCTGCCGTCGTTGACGATGAAGTTGCCGTGCGTCGGCGAGACCCGCGCACCGCCGATGGCGAGCCCTTTCAGGCCCGCACGGTCGACCAGCGCGCCGGCGGACCAGGGCAGACCGTCCGGCACCGAGTCGCGGCCCGGCTCGGGGTTTCGAAAGATACAACCAGCGCTCGGGCTGTCGAGCGGTTGCGTCCGCTTTCGGAAGGCCAGCGACTCGCGCGCCGCCGCCCGCAGCGCGGCCGGTTCCCCTGCTGAAACGCAAAACACCGCCGACAAGAGAACCTCACCTGACTGCTGCAGTCTGCTGCGATCGTAGCCAAAATCCATCGCCGCTCGAGGCACATCACTCGCTGTTCCGTTGCGGGATGCGATCCGCACCTCCGCGACCAGATCGCCGATGAGCCGCCCGGCGAAGTGCGCGTTGCCGTAGATGCCGCCACCGACCGTCCCCGGCGTACCCGCCCACAGTTCAAGTCCGGCGCGGCCGTGACTAATCGTCCATCGGACGAGTCCGTTGATCGTCACGGCTGCATCGGCGCGGATGCGCGTGTCGTCCACCTGGGACACTGCCCCGCCTCTTGGCCTGATGACCAGCCCGCGCACGCCGTCGTCCGACACTAGCACGTTCGATCCCCCGCCGAGCATCGTCACCGGCACGGCGGCCTCGGATGCCAGTTTCAGCGCGGCGACGATCTCGTCGCTGGTTTTCGGCTCGATCAACCAATCAGCAGGTCCGCCGACGCGAAACGTCGTCAACGCCGCCAACGAGACGTGGCGTTGCGCTCGATCGCCGAACATCTCTGTGAGCGCCCTGGAGAAGAAGTCGAAAGGGTCGGCGTCGTTCATCGCCGTTCGCCAGACTCGAGCGTCATCAACGTCCGTTCGTGTGCGATCAACGCCGACATGGCTTCTCGCAGCGTGGCCAGAGCAAAAGCAATCGAATCGCCCGGCGCGAGTTGGCCCGCCAGACCGATGTCGGCGCTGATAACCGTTGCGATGTTCGGATATCCTCCGGTCGTTTGCCGATCCGCCATCAACAGGATCGGCTGTCCGCCGGCGGGAACTTGAACTGCACCCAGGGGCGTGGCATCGGACAACATCTCCGCGCGGCCCATGTGCCGGACCGCAGGGCCTTGTAAGCGGAACCCCATGCGATTCGAATTGGCGTCGATCACATAGGGACCCGATTGCAGAACATCGAGCGCGTCAGGGGCGAACCGATCCAGCTGTGGACCCGGCAGGATCCGCACGGTAGCCCGCCCGTCGGGCAACTCGAAAAAGGGGACGGGAGTCGTTTTCTCCGGCGTCATCAGGCCAGAAAAGCGCCGAATCTGCGCTGTTTTCAGAGCCGAAAACGACTCCCGTCCCCTTTTTCCGAGGGGCAGGCGATCCCCGGCCCGCAAGGGGCACCCCCCGAGCCCACCCATTGCGCTCGGAAGATGCGTGGAACGACTCTCCAGCACCAGCGGCACGTCAATCCCGCCTGCAATCGCGAGATACGCTCGCGCACCGCGACGACGGGCGCCGAATCGAAGGACCGATCCGGGGCCCACCGCAAAGGACATGTTCACCGGCGTGGAACGGCCGTCGACCGTCAGATCGAAGTCGGCTCCCGCGACGGCCACGATTCGTTCGTCGTCGAACTCCACCTCCGGGCCCACGAGCGTCACTTCGAGCGCCGCCACATCCGATTCGTTGCCGGCCAGCGCGTTCGCCAGACGATGCGAGTATGGATCCATCGGACCCGCGACCGGCACGCCGCGGCTTTGCCATCCCCAGCGACCGCGATCTTGAATCGTCGTCAGCATGCCCGGCGTGATCACACGGAGCGACGCCATTCAACCTGCATTCTCAAACCGAGCATACTCGGCCGGCCCGATCGCATAGAACTGCACGGCGTCGCCGGGTTTGAACAAGAACGGCTGCTCGCGACCGAGATCGAAAGGTTTGACTGGTGTGCGTCCGACGATCCGCCAGCCGCCCGGGGCTGGGGCCGGATAGATGCCGGTCTGGGCGCCCGCGATCCCCACCGATCCGGCCGGAACCCGGACGCGTGGAGTGGTCAGCCGCGGCGCGGCAATCCGGTGGTCGACTGTCCCCATGTACGCAAAGCCGGCCACGAAACCGAGCATGAAGACACGATAGACGGGCGATGCATGCAGCTGAACTGCTTCCGCTTCATTCAGGCCTGCGAATGCAGCGACCTCAGCAAGGTCAGGTGCGAACTCACCCTGATAGCAGACCGGGACGCGGATCGGTTCCCTCCGATCCGATACGGCGGGTCTGACTGTCGCTGCATCGCGCTCCACTCGTGCCATCAACCCGTCCACATCGGTACGAAGGGGATCGAAATAGACGGCGACCGAACGGTACGTCGGCACGACGTCGCGGACACCGGCAATGCCGGCCGCCCGGATGCCCTGCGCGAGCGCGATGGCCATCCCGTTGATGATGGGATCGATCCGGTTGGCGAACTCCACCACCAGCGCGGCGTCGCCAGCCGCGACGATACGAAACGTGTTCACGCGAGGGCTCGCAGCAGTTTCTGATGGATGCCGCCGAATCCACCGTTTGACATGAGGACGACGAGATCTCCGGATCGATGCTCCTGCACGATGGCCGTAATGATGTCATCGAGCGAGGCGGCTTCCCGAGCCCGCTGACCGCGGCCCGTGAGATCGCGAACGAGCTGTGGCACGGAAAGCCGCTCCGCGTCGGCCAGCGTCGATCGAAACACAGGTGCGATGAGGACTTCGCTCGCCGGGCCGAACGCCCTGGCGAAGTCGTCCTGAAAGATGCGGCGACACGAGGACGCCGATCGCGGCTCGAAGACCGCCCAGATGCGTGCGCTGGGATTCGCCGCCCGCAGCCCGGCCAGCGTTTCGGCGACCGCCGTCGGATGGTGGGCAAAGTCGTCGTACACCGTCACGCCGCGGGCGGTTCCCACGATTTCCAGTCGTCGCTTCACGCCGGCGAACCGGCGGAGCCCCTCGGCGATCCGCGCGGCCGCAATCCCGGTGTCAGCCGCGATCGCGATGGCGGCGGTGGCGTTGCGAACATTGTGTGCGCCGACAAGCGGCACTTCAAAGGTGCCGTACGGCGCCCCCGCACGCCTGACCTTGAACCTCGTCGACGCGCCAATCGACTCGAGGTCATGCGCCTGCCAATCCAGGCCCTCGGATGTGCCGAAGGTTTCGACTCGCGATTTGGCGGCGTCGGCCAACCCGCGCGCCCTCTCGCTGTCAGCGCCAAGCAGCAGCAGGCCGTTCCGAGGGACGAGGTTCACCAGGCGACGAAACGCCAGCGTCACCGCCTCGACGTCGGCATAGATATCGGCGTGATCGAACTCAATGTTGTTGATGACCGCAATGTCCGGCAGGTACTTGAGGAACTTGGCGGTCTTATCGAAGAACGCACTGTCGTATTCATCGCCTTCGATGACGAAGTCGCGGCCCTTCCCCACGCGATAGCTGGATCCGTGCTCGCCGAAGTTGCGCGCGATGCCGCCGACGAGCACGCTTGGATCAGCGCCAGCATCGGTCAGCACCCACCCGGCCAGTGCGGTCGTCGTCGTCTTTCCGTGCGTGCCCGCGATCACAATTGACCGAGCGCCCCACAAGAAGTGTTCTCGTATCGCTTCCGGCAGCGAACAGTAGCGGATCTTCCGATCGAGGACTTCCTCGAGCTCAACGTTGCCGCGTGAAATTGCGTTGCCGACGACCACGAGGTCGAGTTCACCTGTGATGTGCTCGGGGCGGTAGCCGCTCAGGGCCTCGATGCCCTCAGACGAGAGGAACTCACTCATCGGAGGGTAGACGTCGTGGTCGGAGCCTCGCACGTGGAAACCCTTATGCTTGAGCATGGCCGCCAGCGTCGCAGTCGCCGTTCCGCAAATGCCGATGATGTGAATCTTGTTGCTCACCGGTTCCTGGTCCTCGGTCCCTGGTCCTTAGTCCGTCCGTGGTCCTTAGCCGTCCCTGGTGCTTGGTCCTCGGTCCTCGCGCGTACTGAGGACCATGGACCAAGGCCGGACGAAGGACCAAGGACCAAGAACCAAGGACCAGCGTTACTCAACCGCCGCCTCTTCGATGACCAGGCGCGGTCGCTCATCAGCCACGACCCGGCACGAGACGCCCAGTGGCAGCGTCAGCGCGGGGCCAGCTGTGTGGCCGGACGGAAATCCGATCACGACCGGTCCAGGAAAATCGCCGAACAGATCGGCCATGACCGATCGCGCGGTCAGATCGCCGGACGGCTCGTCACATCCTGGCAGCTCACCCACAACGATCGCGGCCGCCCGCGCCAAGACACCTGACTGACGGAGCTGCGTCACCATGCGATCCAGGCGATACGGACGTTCGTTGACTTCGTCCAGAAACAACACGTAGCCCCGCGGCGGCGAAAAGGCAAACGGAGTGCCCAGCGATGCGGCCAGCTGCGCCAGCGTCCCGCCAAAGAGCGGGCCGCTGACTTCACCGCCCTTGATCGTTTCGACTGCCGGCGATGTCATTTCACCCATCGGCTGACGGTTGCAGAGAGCTTCCAGGAACGAATGGCGGTCATAGGCGCCGACGCCTTTGCACAGGCGTCCCGCCACTGTCGGGCCATGAAACGCGACCAGCTCGCATCCCGTCGACACGAATGCGAGCAGCGACGTGATGTCGCTGTACCCGATGATGGCCTTCCGGGCACGCCGGATTTCAAAGCGATCGAGCAACGGCAATAGATGAGCGCTGCCGAACCCGCCACGAACGGCAATCACTCCGTCAATCGTCGAATCGACCAGAGCTCGGCGAATGGCATCGGCGCGCAGCGCCGCGGGACCAGCCACGTACGGAAGGCGCGCGAAGACCGAGTCGTCATAGACCGGGATGAATCCCAGGCGTTCGAGCTCGGCGATTCCCTCGTCGAACTCTATGCGGGGGCACGAGCTGGCGGGCGCGACGACGGCGAGGCGGCTGCCCGGTTCGAGGGCGCGTGGCTTCAGCATCACAGAAACCGCGCCATCTCGTCGGCGATGACGCGATGCTCGTCGCGGCCGAGGCGTTGCCGCAGCGCCTGTCCCTGAAGCGGCCTTTGAAGGACGGTCAAGAAACGCTCTCGTGTCTGCTGCTGACGTTTGAGTGCGGCGTCGATGCGCGCGAATGGAAGCTCCTTGCTTTCGACGGCGTAAATCAGGGCTTCGAGCGCGGCCGTCTGGGTCTCGTGGTCGCCGCTGCAAATCAGAATGCCATCGCAGCCAGCGGCGATGGCGAGGACGGCCGCCGAGGGGACGGTATACGTGCTGGCGATCGCCTTCATTTCGAGATCGTCGCTCAAGATGACACCCTCGAATCCGAGCTCCTCACGAAGCAGCTCGGTGACGACGCGACGCGACAGCGTCGCCGGACGCTTCTCGTCAAGAGCCGGCATGAACACGTGAGCGGTCATCATCGTGGCCACGCCAGCGGCGATCGCGGCTCGGAACGGCACGAACTCCACACTCCGGAGCCGGTCGAGCGGATGCTCGACAAGGGGCAACTCGACGTGCGAATCGGCCTGCGTATCACCGTGGCCGGGAAAGTGCTTGCCGCACGCGGCGACGCCTTCGCCTTGCAGCGCCGCGACGATCGCGGCGCCGAGCCGGGCCACCTCCTCCGCCTTTTCCGATAGCGCGCGATCGCCGATCACAGGGTTCTTGGGATTGGTGTGGATATCCAGCACGGGCGCGTAATCGAGCGTGATGCCGACAGCCCTGAGCTCGGCCGCGAGCGCGCGCGCGAATCGCTCGGCCAGCCGCACGTCGCCGCTGCGCCCCAGAGTCGCCATCGCGGGCCACTCCGTAAATGGCGCCTTGAGGCGGGCCACCCTGCCGCCTTCCTGGTCGACGCTCACCCACGGCGGCACCTCTGGCACGAGCCGGGCGGCGTCGTAGCACAACTCCGCGACCTGTTCCGGCTCCGCCACGTTGCGCGCGAAGAGGATCACGCCGCCGAGGCTGAACTCGCGGGCAAGCGAGCGCAGTTCGACCGGGACCTGATGGCCGTCGAATCCGGCGATCAACAGTTGTCCGATCTGGCGGCGAAGCGCGCTTGGCGACATGCGTGCTTCGATTCTAGCAGGGAGGGCGGAGTCTATAATGCCGTCCCATGCGGATCGCAGCTTCTGCGCCCACGCGCATCGACCTCGCGGGCGGCACGATAGACATCTGGCCGCTTTATCTCTTTCATGAGGGCGCGGCGACACTCAATGCGGCCATCAGCCTGCGGGCGCAGGTGGCGGTCAACGCGCGCGCGGGCGAGGGCCTTGAGCTGCGATCCATGGACACGAATCGTGAAGTCAGCGCACGGCACTGGTCCGAGCTCGATCCCACAGGCCGGCTGCCCCTGCTGGTGCGGGCCGCGCGTCACTACCGGATCGAGCGCGTCAGCGTGACCACCCGCGCCGAATCGCCGGCCGGTGCCGGCATCGCAGGATCGTCCGCGCTGACCATCGCGCTGTGCGGAGCCTTTGCGAGGCTCACGGGCGCGTCCATGAATCCCATCGACATCCTGCAGGTCGCGATGAACATCGAATGCCAGACCATCCATGTCCCCACGGGCGTGCAGGATTACCGGCCCGCGATGTTCGGCGGCATCGCGGCGATCGAGCTCGGCGCGGGTGGCGTCAAGCGTGTCGCCCTTGGTGTCGACCCGCGGGAGCTTGAGCGGCGCATCGTGCTGGCGTACACGGGAGAGCCGCGGCAGTCAGGCACGAACAACTGGGAGATTACAAAGCGACATCTCGACGGCGACCGCGGCATCTTCGATTGCTTCGAGCGGATCCGCGATACGGCCGCGGCCATGCGGATGGCGCTGGAACGCGGCGATTGGGACGAAGTCGGCCGGCAGATCGCCTTGGAGTGGAGCAACCGGAAGCGCCTCGCGCCGGGCGTGACGACGCCGATGATTGACGAGCTGATGGCGCGCGCATCGGCGGCGGGCGCCACCGCGGCCAAAGTCTGCGGCGCCGGCGGCGGCGGCTGCCTCTTCTGCTACGGTCCGCCGTCGGCGCGGCCCGCCATTGCGGAAGCCCTTGCAGCGGGCGGCGCGCGGATCCTCGACTTTCGCATCGAAATGGACGGGCTTCAGGTTGGATAATCTCGCGATCGCGCGCATCCTCCGGGAGATTGCGGACCTTCTGGAGATCAAGAACGACAATCCGTTCAAGATCCGCGCCTATCGCAACGGCGCCGACATTGCCGCGAATCATCCGCACCATCTCCCATCGCTCGACGAGGCGGGATTGCGGGAGATTCCGGGCATTGGAAAGGACCTGGCCGCGAGAATCCGCGAGATCGCAGACACGGGCGGCGCCGCCTTCCATCGCGAGCTGCTCGCCGAGTTTCCGCCGACAATCCTGGACCTGCTCCACCTGCACGGCGTCGGGCCCAAGACCGTGGCAACGCTGTACCGGGAGCTCGGCGTGCGCACCCTGGCCGATCTTGAACGCGCGGCGACCGATGGACGCATCCGTGCGCTGCACGGTATGGGCGCGAAAAAGGAAGGCCTCATCCTCAAAGCGCTCGAAGAACGCAAGAGCCACGCGGGGCGCCATCTCCTTCCCGAGGCTCACGACGCCGCCGAGGCGCTCGTCGCATATCTCCGCGGCCGTGCGCCGCAGGTCACTGTCACCCCGGTTGGCAGCCTGCGGCGCGGATGTGACACATGCGGCGATCTCGATCTGCTCGCGTCCGGCGGCGAGCCGTCGCTCATGGATGACTTCGTGAACTACCCTCTCGTCGAACGCGTGCTCGGGCGCGGCGAGACGAAATCGAGCGCCCTCATCCGCGGTGGGTTTCAGGCAGACCTTCGACTCGTGCCACCCGAAAGCCGCGGCGCGGCGCTGCAGTACTTCACCGGTTCGAAGGCACACAACATCGCCCTGCGCGACCGCGCGATCGGCCTTGGCTTCCGGTTGAACGAGTATGGCGTGTTTAGAACGGAAGACGAGACTCGCCTCGCCGGCGAGACCGAGGAGGACGTGTACGCCGCACTCGGACTGGACTGGATTCCGCCAGAACTGCGCGAGATGCGCGGGGAGATCGAGGCGGCGCAGGCCAGAACGCTGCCCAGGCTGATCGATCGCGCCGACCTGCGCGGCGACCTGCACATGCACACCACGGAGACCGACGGTAAGGACGACATCCGGGCGATGGCGGACGCGGCGCGCGTGGCAGGACTCGAGTACATCGCCATCACCGATCACAGCAAGTCGCTCGCCATGGCCAATGGGCTCGACGAGCAGCGGGCGCTGGCTCACGCCTCCCGTATTCGGGCCGTGGAGGCCGGGGGCAACGGCGTCCGGCTCCTCGCCGGGATCGAATGCGACATCAAGCCAGACGGCTCCCTCGACCTCGCCGACGATTGCCTTGCGGCGCTCGACATCGTCATCGCCTCGGTGCACTCGGCCTTCAATCAGGATCACCAGGAGATGACCGATCGGCTGCTGCGAGCGCTGGAGAACCCGTACGTGGATATCCTCGGCCACCCGACCGGGCGCCGGATTCTCAAGCGCGAGCCGTATCCATTCGATGTCCAGGCCGTCGTCGACGCCGCCGCGGCGCTGGGCGTCGCGCTCGAAATCAACTGCCAGGTAGAGCGGCTCGACTTGAGCGACGTCCACGCAAAGCTGGCACGGGATCGCGGCGCGCGGCTCGTCATCTCGACCGACGCGCATTCCCGGGCCGCCGTCGGTGTGCTTAGGTGGGGTGTCCTGGTGGCCAGACGCGCGTGGCTCGAGCCGGTTCACGTCCTCAATACGCGGTCCTTCAACGACTTTCGGAACAGCCTGCGGCGGAATCGCCTATGACAACGCCGACGCCGACGCCGAAGACGCCCCTGCGGATGCTGTCCGCCGACGAGAAGCACGCCGAGATCAAACGTCTCTACTACTCGACCACTCGCCAGACGATTCAGCAGGATTTGGCGAAGGCGCTCGACCTGCTCAAGTCGATGGCCAGCGAGGAGGAACGAGAGCGCGCGGCCGTCTATATGGACGGGCTGTCCCAAATGCGGTCAGAGTGGGCCCGCCCTCGAAAGGGTCAGAAGGGAGACAGAAAACAAAAGGGGAAATGACGTATATTGTGCGGCACTTCGAAGGGTCCCAAGATGGCGCGCTCGTTCAACGTCTTCCTCGCCAACCCCGCTCCGGCGGCCGAACGCATCGGGTTCTCATTCATCACGCCCCGGGCGCTGCCGGTCCTGGCAGCCGTCACTCCTGAAGGAGACCCCGTCAAGCGGTTGAAGGTGGTCGATCAGGCCATCGAGGAGTTTCCGTTCGACGATGTCGGGCAAGGGGATCTGGTGGGCATCAGCATTCACACGTTCAACGCCATCCACGGGTACAAGCTTGCGCGGGAGGCCCGCAAACGCGGCGCCTCGGTCGTGTTCGGCGGCCCTCACTCGTCCATTTTTCCAGAAGAAGCGCTGCGCTACGGCGATGCGGTCGTCACTGGCGATGGCGAGATCGCCTGGCGGGAACTCCTCGCCGACCATGCCGCAGGCCGGCTGCGCCAGACATACAGCGGAGGTCGGATTCCAGGCGAGAGCTTCGTGCCCGCACGATGGGACGTCATGCCGCTCGATCGCTACCTCGTCGCATCGATTCAGACCGTGCGGGGTTGCCCGAAGTCGTGCTCGTTCTGCTCGGTGTGGGTCCAGGACGGCCGCGTCCCTCGCGTCCGCGCCACCGACGCCATCCTTCAGGAGGTCCAGTATCTCTATCGCGCCGGCTTTCGCCTGGTGATGTTTGCCGACGACAATTTCTATCCCTACACGCTCGAAGACATCGCGCAGACCCGATCACCGGAGTTGAGCCGGCAGGCAAGTAGTGGGCGCGAAGAACGCCTCGATCTGCTGAACCGTCTGGCGACCGAGGTGCCGCGCGACATGCATTTCTGTACGCAGATCACGATGGAGGTGGCCGACGATCCCGAGTTCCTGGCGGCGATGAAGCGCGCGCGCATCGCCGGTGCCCTGATTGGAATTGAAACGATCACGCAGGAAGGGTTGAAGGCGACACGAAAGCTCTTCAACTCCAGCGGGGCGAAGCTGGAGGAGAAGCTCGAGACCATTCGGCGAAAAGGGTTCCCCTTCATCCTGGGCTCGTTTATTTTCGGCATCGAGTCGGATACGACCGAGACCATTGACGAGACGATCCGGTTCTCGCGGGACTGCGGCATTGCGCTCGCGCAGTTCATTCCCATGACCCCGCTGCCCGGCACCGTGGACTTTCACCAGATGCGTAAGGGGAAAAACCCGCTCAAGCTTCTGAAGCCCGATTACGACTACTGGCTCGATCCTGAGCACCCTCGCGTGCTGTATCAGCATCCGCGGATGGCCGCCGACCAGATCCTCAACGGCATCGAGCGGGCGTGGAAGGATTTCTACAGTCTGTCGTCGATCGTGAAACGAGCGAGGCGATTCGGGCTGGTCGCGCAACCGAAGAAGTTTCTCGCGTATCTGGTGGTCTGCCGAGGGTTGCTGACGCGGTACAAACGATACGGACTGTCCGCCGACAGCGCCGTTCACGGAAGCAATCGCAAGCTGGCCACCTTGCTTGGCAAGGTGGCCCTGTCGTTGATGAAGCGCAAGCCGGCCTCGGCTTTCGCATCCGAAGGAGGTTTGTGAAGCGTCAGTTCGTGAAGGTTGGCACCCTGATGTCGGCCTGGGGCCGGCTCCTGCGAGGGTACAGTCCTCTTCTCTCGATTGAGATCACGCGTGAGTGTCCCCTGCACTGTCCGGGCTGTTACGCGTACGACGACAATCATCTGGGCGGCGCCGTCACGTTGCGGCAGCTTCGGGATCTGAAGGGCGATGACCTCGTCAACGGCGTCCTCGATCTGGTTCGCCGGCATCGCCCGGTCCAGGTGTCGTTTGTTGGCGGCGAGCCGCTCATCCGTCACAGGGAACTGAGCCGAATTCTGCCGGTGGTCAGCGAGTTGGGCATTTATTCGCTCGTCGTGACGAGCGCGGTGACGCCGTTCCCAGTGGAGTGGAATCAGATTCCCCGCGTCCGCGTCGCGGTATCAATTGACGGTCTGCAGCCGGAGCACGACGTGCGCCGCGCGCCGGCGACCTACGATCGCATCTTGAAGAACCTTGAGGGCCGCACGGCGGATGTCAGCTGGGTCATCACGAACCAGATGATGGAGCGGCCTGGCTACCTTGACGAATATCTTGCTTTCTGGACGGCAAGGCCTGAGATCGGGCGCGTCTGGCTGAGTATCTACACGCCGCAGAGATCCGAACGCAGTGCCGAGACGTTGACGGCCGCGTCGCGGCAGCGTCTGGTCGACGAATTGCCGGCACTCAAGTGGAGATATCCGACGCTGATTCTGCCGCACGGAGCCGTCGAGGCCTTCATGCACCCGCCCGCCGACCCGAGCCAATGCACGTTTGCCCGCGTCTCGGTGAACTACTCCGCCGATCTGCAGGCACGCATCGAACCGTGCTTCTTCGGTGGAGACCCCGACTGCTCGCAGTGCGGCTGCGCTGTCAGCGCCGGCCTGCACTGGATGCACGCCCAGCCTCTAGCCCTGGGAGTACGCGTCGGCCACCTGATCGAGCTGTCGCTGGCGGCCGGCCACCATCCTCCGCGCCGGGCTCCTCAGGTCCAAGGGCCGCAACTTCAAAGTTAAAAGTTAGAAGTCAAAAGGTAGAAGGCAAAAGGCAGAAGGAAGAGCTGGTTTTTGCCTTCTACCTTCTGCCTTCTGCCTTCGCGAGTTCCGGCACGATGTTCGCTACCCCGTGAGCGCATCGCGAAATTCGCTGCACTGACGCCATTTGCGAGGCGCGGCGATTACGCTTTTGCCTTCCGCGTTGCAATACTCGACTATGGCTGGATGGGTCCGTTACTCGCGCGGGCGGCTGGTGTACGCCGGCCGAATCACGCGCGGCCCTTTTACCGCGTGGACACAGACTGAGGAAGGTCACGCCGTCGTCAAGCAGGCTGCCGCGCGTATTCGGTTTTCTCTGCTGGGCAAGACGCGCGCGGCTGTTCGTCGTCTCTGGCGGCAGCTCGCCGACACGGCTGGCGACTCCGCCGTCGCCGACGCGATTGAACTCGAGGTCCAGACCTACCTCAAGCGTCTCGGCGAGCTGGTCTTTGCCGAGGGACTCCCGCGCTGCGGCGTCGACCTCCGGCGTCTCATCGTCGTCCCGAATGTGCTTCTGAATGGCGTGGCCTGCACGGCGCTCGCCAAGCGGCTGCGGCAACAACCGGCCTTCGCGTCGCTCGAAGGCGGCAACGCGCTCAGGGACTTCTTCGTCACCACACTCGTCAGCGAAATGTCGGCAGCGGTCGCCGGTGCGCGCCCATCGCCCGGCGGTCCGCTCACGGCCACTCGGGATTGGATCAGCGTCGGATTGAACACCGCGTTCGTCTGGCGCGTGCCGGTGTTTGCGGCCCCGCCCTGGGATGGACACCACTACATGCTGGAGTTGACGCGCGAGCCGATCACTCGCGCCGTTCGGAAAACAGTTGCCGCCAGGATCGAAACCTTCGAAAGTTCGCTTCCCACGCTGTCACGCGCCGAACGCGGCGAGGTACTGCGGCGGGCTCTATACGCTGCTTAAGAACCTTCCAAAGTTAAAAGGAAGAAGTAAAAAGGCAAAAGGCAAAAGGCAAGAGACACGGCTGGTGCGATTCTTGAACCTGTGTCGGGCATGAACAAAGAGCCGCCCTGGGATATTCGAGAGCGTACGTTTCAGTTCTCTTGTGACATCGTGCGGTTTTGCCGGACTTTATCCAAGGATCCGAGCTGTCGGCAGATTGCCTGGCAACTCCAAGACGCTGGGACCTCAGTGGGGGCGAATTCGGAAGAATCGAAATCTGCGTACTCCCGTCGGGAGTTCGCGGTCAAGAATTGCATCTGTCTGAAAGAATCTCGCGAGTCAGCCTTCTGGCTCCGCGTGATAATTGCCTGCGAACTGACGGCCGATCCGGAAGCTCGCCGACTACTTAAAGAGGCCGGCGAACTGATCGGCATCTTCACCGCAACTGTTCGATCCGCCCGGCGCCCGCAACATCAGTGAAGGCCTTCTGCCTTTCTACCGGCCGCACCCCGCGGGGTGACGTGTGGCCTGACGATCATTCCTGGGGCGAGCCTCATTTTTTCAGGTCCGCCATCCAGTTGAACGTCACTTCGAGCGGCACGTTGTCACTGTCGCCGACAATCGCGTTGACCAGGAACTTCTGACCGTGGGCCGCAACCTCTACATTGTGAGGCTGATTAACCACGTTGCCTGGCGTGCGGATCGAAAAGAGTGTCTGCGGCGTACTCGCTTCAAGGGTACCGGCACGTTCGGTCATCGGCACGGCAATCAGCCCCTCCGGGCCTTCGTAGTACAACTCCCGGCCGTCGTCGCGCCAGACCGGACCGAAACCGCCCTTCACCGACACCTGGATCCGGTCACCCGGCCGGTCGAAGGGCTGCGCGAAGACCTCTGTCCCTGAAGGGAGGGTGAGCGTATATGCCAGCCAGCGGCTGTCGGGCGACACGCGCGCCCGGGTCGCCCCGAATGGGCCCTGCACAAGGGCCCGTCGCTGGCCAGGGCTGCCGACATCCTGGATCCAGATTTCCGAGGACGTTGCGGATGTCACTGACAGAGACTTAAACACAACGTGGCGGCCGTCCCGCGTGACGTCCTCAAAGTGCGCGAACGGCCCGGCATTCTCAAAATCCGTAGCGGCCGCCGCGCCGGTAGCGAACGTGCGGAGTCGAAAATTAGCCCCTGTGAAGTAGATGTGGCGACCGTCGAGGGCCCATAAGGGTCGGTTCGTCGCACCCTCGTACGTGAGGCGGGTCCCATCTTCGCGCCCCCCATCGAACAGCCAGAGGTCACTCTTCGCCCCATCACTCTCTCGCACTTGCGCGACAACGCGACGCTCGTCCGGAGCCAGCGCGAACGAGACGATGTTCGCGCGCAGGGCCACCTTCGTGAGTTCCCGCCCGGTTCGGTCGATCCACACAAGTTGGGACACGATCGCCGGCGGGCGATCAACGATCAACACCCCACCTGACGAGACAGCAAATCCACGGTCTCCGCCTGTGTTCGCAAGAGCCAACTGATCGCGGACCGGCTGCGGCGTCCCCTGGAGCGTCAGGCGGTCGGCGCTGAACGGCTGGGCGACGAGATTGCGTGGCGCGGATGTGGTGAACAACAACCACCCCGCGGCGTACACGGCAGGCCCGCTGCTCTCCACGATCCGGGTTCGTGCGGGATCGTCAATCGATGTCGCCCAGATGACGCCCCGGGTTTGTCCGGCGGCCAGCGCCAGAAAGAGCAGGTGCCGCCCGTCCGGGAGAAACCACGGCCCGACGTGGGCCACTTCGTTTGCTTCTGCATCCAGCGTCGTGACCGGCGTCGGCGTGCCGCCCGTGTCGGGGACGCTGAGTAGTCCACCCGCCGCCCCGAAGACGATCACGCCACCCGGGCCCCACGTACCATAACGAAGCCCATTGCCGGGAATGTCACAGAGCCGACGTGGGGCGCTCCCGTCGAGAGCGACGCGATAGAGTCCGCCTTCCCTGTTGAAGCCCAGCGATCGGCTATCTGGTGCCCAAAAGGGAGACGTCCCGCGGTCCGTGCCGGCAACCGGCTGCGCCTCCGTCGCATCGAGGCGCCGGACAAAGATTCGAGCCACGCCGTCCGCGCCCCTCGCGGCAAAGGCGAGGGTCTGGCCGTCTGGCGCCACCGCGAACCGGCTTTGAACAGGACGGACGGCGCCAAAGGGCGGGGCGACGCTGAAGCGCACCAGCGCATCCGCCTGACGCGGCGCGCGCAGGTACAAGACGGAGACGCCAATCACGAGAAGCGTCGCCAACGTCGCCACGGCCCAGGCGATGTATTCGCGCCAGGGGCGCCGTGCGAATGCCGGTGCCGCGGTGGCCGCCACCGAGGTCTCGAACGCGCCCTCCAGCGCCAACGAGACGTCGCCCAGATCACGCATTCGCTGTTTGCGATCCTTCTGGAGACAACGCCGCATTACCGTGAGCACCGCAGCCGGAACCGCGGCGGGCAGCGCGGTCCAGTCCGGCTCCTTCATCAGGATGCGCGCCAGCGTGTCGGAGACGTCATCACCCTCGAATGCGCGCCTCCCCGTGAACATTTCGTAGAGCACGGCGCCAAACGCCCAGACATCACTGCGCTTGTCAACTGCGCGGGCCTTTGCCTGCTCGGGACTCATGTACGCCGCCGTGCCGAGGATCATCCCAGCCTGCGTCATGGCCGGTGTCGTGATCGTCGGGGACAGTGACATACTCGGCTGGGAAGCCGCTGCAGGTTCCATCGCTTTCGCAAGGCCGAAATCCAGCACCTTGACCGTACCGTCCGATCGCACCTTGATATTCGCGGGCTTGAGATCGCGGTGAATGATGCCTTGCTCGTGCGCGGCCTCGAGCGCCTCCGCAATCTGCTTCGCGATCGGCAGCGCTTCGTCGATCGGAATCGCGCCGCGCGCGATCCGCTGCGAGAGATCGTCGCCCTCGACGAGTTCCATCACCAGAGCGCGCGTGTGGGGTCCGGCTTCTGCCGGACCTTCCTCCAGTCCGTAGATGGCGGCGATGTTCGGATGGTTCAGCGACGCGAGGGTCTGGGCTTCGCGAATAAACCGAGCGAGCCGTTCGACGTCGCTCGCGAACGAGTCAGGCAGGACTTTGAGCGCCACGTCACGATTCAGCTTCGTGTCGCGGGCCCGATACACCTGCCCCATGCCGCCTTCGCCGATCTGGGCAGTGACTTCGTAGACGCCAAGGCGCGTGCCTGGACTGAGGGCCAAACCTTGCGGATTATAGGCGGAGCGGCCGTCCTTTTTACTTCTACCTTTTACCTTCTACCTTCTCGTAGCACTCCACCTCTCCGTCCGGCCGTCGCGTGCGACTGACCCCTGCATCGTCGTGCCGGTGACCTTACCGCTATATTGAGCATCGCCAGCAGTGAAGGTGATCTGCTCGCCGCGCACGCTTCCCTTGAGCACTGTCACAGACTTGCCTGGGGACGCCAGTGTGCCTGACACGCCCTGGA
This sequence comes from uncultured Acidobacteriota bacterium, assembly GCA_963789965.1. Classification (GTDB taxonomy): domain Bacteria; phylum Acidobacteriota; class Vicinamibacteria; order Vicinamibacterales; family CAVVIG01; genus DATLLJ01. Next base: position 591,377 of record CAWBMO010000003.1, on the reverse strand, counting down.
AGTCCTGCTTCAACGTCAGCTCGCCTGCCGGCAGACGCCACGTGCCTTCCACTTTCGCGGGCACGATCCACAGGAGGGCCGTGCACCACGTCTTGCAGTTTTCGATCTTCGCGACTTCGTCCGGCGGCCAATCGTCCATATAGAACGAATTCGAGACGAGCCGCGTTCCCGGCCTCATGTCGAGAAACTTCGGCTCGAGCTTCACCATCATGTCCGAGAGCAGAAACATCGTGAGGACCGTGGCTTCGGAAAACTCGCTCGCGAACAAATCGGCCTGGACGAAGGTGGCGTTGCCGCTGACGCCCTCGCTGGCGGCCGTGCGTTTCGAGAGCTCGACCAGCGGACCGTCGTACTCGATCCCCAGCGCGCGCGCGCCACGCTTCGCGGCCGCGATCACAATGCGCCCGTCGCCCGATCCGAGGTCGATGACGTAGTCCTGTGCTGTGACACCGGCGATATCGAGCATCTTGTTGACCAGCTCCGGTGGCGTCGGCAGATACACCACATCCTTGCCGTCCTGGCCGACAACGACTTGGGCGCTCACATCGGCGGCGACGACCGACAGACACACCAGCAGCAGCACGCGGACGAGACACGTCTTCGTCAGGTTCATTTGATCGTCCAGAGGTAAATCATCAAGCCGTCGACGTCCTGCGACGCCTCTGGCGGCCATGTGTCGTCCATCCGGAATTGATGCGAGACGATGCGGGTGCCAGGCCGCAGCTCGCGCTTCAGCTTCGGCATCAACTGCTGATTGAGCCGTGTGAGCAGGAAGAGCGTGACCACCGTCGCCTCGCGGATGTCGGCCTCGAACAGGTCCTGCTGCACGAATCTGACGCGATCGCCGACGCCGGCCTTCTTCAGGTTGTCGTTGGCTTCCCGGATGCGAATGGGGTCGATCTCGATGCCGACGCCGCGCGCGCCGTACTCTTTGGCGGCCGTAATCGGGATGCGGCCGTCGCCGGACCCAAGGTCGTAGACCACATCAACCGCCGTCACGCGCGCCAGCTTGAGCATCGCGTCCACGACACTGTCCGGTGAGGGCACGAACTTCACGTCCGGTGGCTTGAGCGGCGCGATCTGCGCACTCGACGGCCCGGAGAGAACGACCGTCGCGAGACAGATGATCAAGAGATGAGACTGGCGGGGCACCTTATCCCTTGCCGCTGATGTTGGCGACGACTTTCTTCCGCGCAGCGATTCGCAGCGGTTCCGGGACGTTCCGATCGACCGAGAGCTGCTGCACATCGCGATCCTGGAGCCGCGCCAGAAGGTTCAGGGACATCGCGACCGGCGTCTTCGGATTCCTGACCAACCCGACCACGACATTGTAGCTTTTCATCCACGCGCGATTGTGACCAATCGCCCGCAGGATGTCGTCCGAGACGCTCGCCATGCGCGCGAAACCAGCAGCCTCCTGCTCGGTCACCTTCGGACTGCTCAGCACGGCCGCCGAGATCATCTTGTTCGGATCGCGGATGAGAATCGCGCGCATTTCCTTCGTGCCCTTCATCGCGGCCTTCAACCGATCGGTAAAGCTCATCTGCGCGAGCTTCTGCACGATGGACTCGCGGTCGGCCTCCGTCTCTTCGTCGACGGTGCCTTCGACTGGCGCCAGATCGATCAAGGGCTCGTCGACGTCGACCTCGATCGCGGGAATTTCGGCTGGAAAGACGCCGCGGTCACCGAAGAACTCGCGCAATCCGATAGGGACGTCTGAACGTCCGAGAAAGGTTTGCAGCGCTTCCATCGGAATGCTGCTCAAGGTGGCGTCGGCCACCTGGCGGATTTCACGATCGGTGTCCTCGAGCAGCAGGACGAGAATCGCGAGCTGCTCGTGCGCGCGCGGCGCCAGCGTGCCCTGCGCCGCGAGCAGGCGAATGTCGCGCGCCACCTCGCCGCGCTTGAAAAAATCGAGCAACGGAGTCGGTTCGCTCACCGGTTTGCGACGTAGTCTTTGAAATTCGTGAGGTTCAGGCGGGCCGTGACGACTTTGCCCGCTTTGCCGAGCGGCTTCGCCTCGGCACCATTGAGCGTCATGGTCAGCGCCGAGGGGTCCCCAGCCTTCAGCACCAGCTCGCGGTGCACTTCCATGGCCAGCTGCTCGCCGGGTTGCAGCAGGCGCTCGATCGTCTTCTCATCGTCGACCGTCGCGGACACCCAGCATTGTCCAGTCGCCGACAGCGCCACCGTCAACGAGTCTGATGACAGGGTTGCCACGGATGCCGCGGGCGCGATGGCCGGCGCCACGAGGGGCGCGTGAACCGGCGCCGGAAGCGTCTCCACGGGTGCCGCAGGTGGCGTCTCGCCCGGCGCGGGATGTGGCGTCTCACCCGGGGCGGGATGTGGCGTGTCGCCCGGGGCGGGATGTGACGTGTCGACTGGTGCAGGATGTGGCGTCCCGACGAGTGCGGGATGTGGCCCCTCGACGGGCGCGGGATGCGGCGTCTCAACGGGGATTGCGGCCGTCACGGACGGCTGAGCGTGGGGCGCGTGCGGTGGCGCGCCGCGCCCGGTGGTCCCGAAATACAGCAGTGCGCCGGCGAGCGGCACACTCATCGCAATCAGCCGCACGAAGGTCGTCGCGGCCCGGCGGTTGCTGTCGATCGCCTGATGATCCTCGGACTCGGTCGACGTCGGATGTCCGGCAGTGACCGAATCCTGCGGAAACTGCACGATGAATTCCTGGATGGTGGTTTCGGGATCCAGACCCACTTGGATCGCGTACGACCTGACGAAGGCGCGGCTGAAAATGCCCCCTGGCAGACGCGAAATGTCGTTGCGCTCGAGCGCTTCGAGCGCGCTCATCCCGATCTTGGTGGCGTTTGCGATCTGGCGCAGCGATACGCCGCGGCGCTCACGCGCTTCCCGCAGATTCCGTCCAAAATCGCCCGCCAGTCGGTCGGCCATCAATGCCCTTAACCCATGTTAGGAAGGCGTCTCGTGCCTGTCAAACCAATCGATAAACAGCCGGATGCCCGCCACGCCGGCCGCTCCGGTCGCGGCCACCTCGTCGAGCTGGGCACGGCCAACCCCGCCGATGGCCAACACGGGCACGGCGACCCCCTGAACGATCTCGGCAAGACCGTCGAGCCCGAGCAGAGGCATCGAGGCAGGCTTGGAAGAGGTGGGAAAAACTGTTCCCGCAATCAGGTAGTCCACTGGGCCGGCCCTTTCCGCTTCGGCCAACCCGTGGACCGAGCGCCCGACGAGAAACCCGTCGGGCGTGATCGTGCGCAGCGCCTCCGCCGGGACCGAGTCGTGACGAAGATGCACGCCATCGGCGCCGCACGCGAGAGCGACATCCACGCGATCGTTGACGACCACGCGCGTTCCGGATCCGCGGCTGAGGCGCACAAGGTCGCCGACGAGCGTCGCCAGATCCGCCGCCTCGAGATCCGGTTCGCGGACCTGGATGAAATCGATATTGGATCTGATGGCCCACTTCGCCTGCTCGAGCAGACGCCGACGCGCCACATCGAAGGTGGCGGTTTCTGAGCACAATTGATGGCGGCTCGTGACCAGGCAGAACACGACCTCATGACCCCGTGCCATCGCCGAGCGACACGCCTGAGCGCTCTCGAGTGGCCAGCGCCACGAACAGGTCGGCGAATCCGGCCACCAGGTTCACGACGCCCAACCCGCTGACGCCGCCGCGCACGAAGTTGTTGGTCACAATCGAATGGACGAGCGGCCAGGCCACGGCGAAGTAATTGTGTTCCCAGAACTCGGACCATGGCAGAACGACGAGCAGGAAACCGACCTCGAAGAAGAACGCGACGTAAGCAAGCCGTCTGATCAGATTTAACCTCTGGCCTGAACCTTGGTCAGGCGATCGATGCGCGCCGCCACATCGCGATAGTCACCGGCATCGGCCTGCAGCTCGAGAGCGACCGCCAGGGCGCGGGCGGTCTCCCCTTCCTTCTCGAGTGCGTCGGCCAGGTCGTACAGCAGGTCATGGCCCTCCTGGGCGGTCGGCGCCGGCGCCTGCGCGGCCTTTTCGAACCACTCGACAGCCTGACGATTCACCCCGCGATCGCGAAAGATCCTGGCGAGGATTGATGCGGTCGCGAACCGCAGCTTGGGCGCCTGCGAGGCCGCCTGGAGCGCCGCAATGCAGCCGTCGACGTCACCCGCCTCACGCAGCGCCAACCCGCGCTTGTACTGCTGCTCCGCTTCGTCCAACGCCGATCGGCGCGACGCGTCGTCACGCAGGTGCGCAAAGACGCCGTCGAGATCGCTCGGTGCCGGCGCCGCAGGCGGCGCCTCCGGCCGTCTCTGGGGCCGTTTGATATCGTCGAGAACGATGCTCAAATCGACCTCGACACTTTCGGTTGACGCGTGGGCGACGGCCGGGGTCCCCAGCGCGGCAGCCGCGCCGGGGGCCCCCGCCGGAGGTGATTCGAGCTCGCCCAGAATGCTCTCCAGGTCGATCGTGTGCGCGCTGATCTGGAAGTGATCCCGATCGGGTTGCGCCGGCTTCGACATCGGCTTGGCGGCGCGCTTCGACGCGGACTTGGGTTCGGCGACCGGCTCGGACTCGACGTTGCTTCCAGGGCTTCCAGGGCTTCCCGCGCTCCCGGGACTTCCAGGGCCGGCGAGCGGCGGCGCCTCCGAAGGTATCGACGTCATCTGCGGCGCCGATGAATCGGGCGCCGTGGATCCGTCGTGCGCCATGTTCGAGGGGAACTCGTTCGAATCCAGAAACAAATCGGTGGTCATGAACGGCGATTGGCCGCTCAATCGCTCGGCGATCAGCGCTTCGGGATCCGGCTCGCCGAGCAGCTCGAGCGCGCGACGGAACCGTTCCAGATTGGAGCGATCCCACGGCTCGCGGGCGACGAGGTCTTCGGCGATGAACCGCGCCTCGGCCGCCTGTCCGCCCGCGATGTAAGCATCGGCCAGGCCGGCCTGCGCGCTGTACATCGTCGCCTCGAGTCCGCCATCGACGCAGATCTCCACCAGGCGCATCAGCGCGGGGATGTGATTGGGCACGCGGGTCACGAACTCCTGCAGCGCGGCCGCCGCCGATGCCCAGTCCTGGCGGGCGACAGCGGCTTCGGCCGCCAGCTGCACGACGTTGAATCCCAATTCGGGCGCCTGCTCGGCAACGGTCCAGCCGAGCAGCGCCACTTCCTCCCGACGGTCGGGGTGCTGCTCGAGCAGGCGCCGCACGATCGCCAGCCCGTCGTCCGGGGTCTCCCCTCGCAGTTTGATCTCGGCCACCGTGAACAGCAGCTGCGGATCGTCACCCGCTGTCTCGACGGTCAGATACTGAGCGGCCGTCGCCAGGTCGCCGCGCGCGACAAACGCGCGCGCCAGGCGCGCGCGCAGCTCGCTGTCCTCCGGGTCCAGGCGCGCCGCTTCACTGAGCGCGTCGAGGGCGGCGTCCTCGTGTCCACCAGCCTCGAGGTCCACCGCCAGCTCCTTGAGCTGTTCGGGCGTTGAGGCGTATTCGCGGGCTCGCGCCACGTCGCCGCGCGCGACAAACGCGCGAGCCAGACGCGCGCGCAACTCGCTGTCCTCCGGATCCCGGCGCGCCGCCTCCCCGAGCGCGTCCAGCGCCGCGTCCTCGTGGCCCCCGGCCTCGAGCAGCTGTGCCAACCCCTTGAGCTGCTCGGGCGTGGAGGCGCACTCACGAGCCCGCGCAAAATCGCCGCTGGCTACGTACACTTCGAGGAGCCGCTGGCGGATCTCGTCGTCGTCTGGCGTGAGGCCAGCGGCCTCGCGCAACGCTTCGATCGCGTCCGCCGGCCGGTTCTTCTCGATCAGCTCGACCGCGATCTCTTTCAGGTCTCGCGTCGCGCCCGCCACGTCGCCGATTTCGACTCGAGCGCTGGCGGCCGTCATCCGGCTCTCGAAGTCGGCCGGGTCGAGCGATCCGAGCCGGATGCGCGCCTGCGCGACGCCGCGCTTGTCGCCACGGCTCTGCCGCCGGGTGATGATCTGCGTGAAATACGTGCGCGCATCGGCCAGGAGGCCGAGGCTGCCGGCGATTTCGGCCGCCTGCAGGAGCGCATGCTCGTGGTCCGGGCGCACTTTGAGGATCTTCTTGTAGATGGCGCTCGCCTTCGGCAGGAACCCTTCCTCGCTCAAGCTGTCCGCGATACGGGTGAACTGCTCGGCCGCCTTGTCCACCTGTCCGGCGCGGACATAGAGATCGCCGAGCGTGTTGGCGATGTTCCAGTCGCGGGGCTGGTCTTCGGCGAGACGCAGGTACTCCGCGATGGCAGGCTCAACCTTGCCTTGGCGGAGCAGCTTCTCGGCGTTTTTCAGCGTGGCAGCGCGGTCGATGGCCACTTAGTCAATCGTATCAAACAGCATAGCGGGGCGGAACGATCGGCGGTGCGCCTCGGAGTAGCCAAAGCGCGCAACGGCGTTGAGATGATCGGCCGTGGCGTAGCCTTTATGCCGATCGAACCCGTAACGCGGGTCGCGCCCGTGCAACTCGAGCATCTGGCGATCGCGTGTCACCTTGGCCACGATGGAGGCTGCGGCAATGGCCGAGCAGCGGCGATCGCCGTGCAGCACGCCGCGCTGGGCCATGGGCAGCTCGGGAATCCGGAACGCATCGACGAGCACGATATCGGGAAGCGGCGCCAGCGCGAGCACGGCGCGCTGCATGGCGCGGAGCGAGGCCTGGTGGATATTGATGCGATCGATCTCGGTCGGATCGGCGGCGGCGACGGCCCACGTGATGGCATCGCGCAGGATGCGCTCGCAGATCCGCTCGCGCTCGGCCGGCGGTACCAGTTTCGAGTCGCAGACTCCGGGGATGTGCTTCTCGGGGTGCAGCACCACGGCGGCGGCCACGACGGGACCGGCCAGACAGCCGCGTCCCACCTCATCGACGCCCGCCACGTGCACGAACCCGATACGCCGCAGCGTGTTCTCGAGCGTGCGCATGGCAGGGACGCGAACCATAAAGGGCAGGAGGGGCTGGAACGGCCCGCCTACTGTGCCTTGGCGCTGTCCTTCATCCGTGCGGCCTTGCCCTTCAGATCGCGCAGGTAGTACAGCTTCGCGCGCCTGACCTTCGCCGACCGCACAACCTCCACTTTCTGAATCGTCGGCGAATGCAGCGGGAAGATGCGCTCCACGCCCTGACCGAACGACACTTTCCGGACCGTGAACGAGGCTCGCGTGCCACCCCGATGAAGGCCGATGACGACGCCCTCGAAGATCTGGATGCGCTCCTTGTCTCCCTCGCGCACCTTGACGTGCACGCGGACGGTGTCGCCAGATCTCATCGCCGGCCGCTCGGCCAGCTGCGACTTCTCGACCAGCTCAATCGCGCCCATTATTTCGCCTTCCCGTTCTGCATGCTGCAATCCTGCCGTCCTGTAATTCCTGCAGAATCTGTTGCTCTTCCGCGTCGAGCGTCGCACCGTCCAGCAAGTCCGGCCGGCGTTCCAGCGTTCTCGTCACCGCCTCGCGCTTCCGCCACCGTCGAATATCGGCGTGATTCCCGACAGCAGCACATCCGGCACGGACAGGTCGCGGCGGACCCCTGCGCGCCCGGCCGCGTCAACGTCGCGGGTCGCGTGTATTGCGGAAAGTCGAGCAGCCCGCGGCTGAACGAATCGTCCACAACCGACTGCTCGTCCCCGACCACTCCGGGCACCAGCCGCGCCACCGCGTCGAGGATCACCAGCGCCGGCAGCTCACCGCCGGTCAGCACGTAGTCGCCGATCGAGAGCTCCTCGGTCACTCGCTCGCGCACGCGTTCGTCCACGCCCTCGTACCGTCCGCACAGGATCACCACGTGATCCAGCCGGCTCAACCGCTGCGCCGTCTCCTGCGTCAGTCTCGCACCCTGCGGGGAGGTCAGCACCACCGTCAGCGGCTCGCCACGCTCGGCCTCGATGGCGTCGAGCGCCCGAAACATCGGGTCGGCCTTCAGCACCATGCCAGGACCGCCGCCAAACGGCACGTCGTCCACAACCCGATGGCGATCGGTTGTGAAGTCGCGCAGGTCATGGACCTTGACCTCGAACACACGACGCTCAATCGCCCGGCCGATCACGCCGGCTGCCAGTGGCTGCTCGAACATCGCCGGAAAAATCGTGACGATATCGAAGGTCATAACAGCATCCAGTAATCGGGTAATTGGATAATTGGGTAATCGGGTAATTGTTTTGACCAATCACCCAGATCGATTACCCGATTACCCGATTACCCGATTTCTCAATGACCCGATTCAGATCGAGCAGCCCCTCGGGCGGCTCGACGACGATCCGCTTGCCCGCCGGATCGATCGTCGTACAGATTTCCGCGACGAGCGGGATCAACACCTCGCCTCGCGTCGCCGCCACCACCAGGCGGCTGCCGTTCAAAGTGCCCTCGACGTTCTCGACCGTACCGACCACTTCTCCGGCGGGCGTCTCGACCCGACAGCCAACCAGGTCGTGTCGATAGAACGTGCCGCCCGGCAGCGGCGCAAGCCGGTCGACCGGCACCCGCAACTCGCGTCCGGCCAGCGCCTCGGCGTCGTTCATCGTCTCCACGCCCGCAATCCCCACGACCGGACGGTCTCGATGAAACCGGACGCTCGTCAGCGTCAGCATCTGAATCGTTCCGTTCCGCTCGATGAACAGTTCGGCGCCGGGCCGAAACCGCTCCTCGGGAAAATCCGTCTCGAGACTCACGATGACATGGCCCCGGATACCATGTGTGCGAGCAATCCGCCCGACCGCAGCCATCTCATTCCAGTTCACGTTGCCACTCAACCCTTGTGCGGTGCGTCGCGAATCTCCAACGTGACAGTCTTGCCGTCTCGCTCCGCCGCCGATGCGGCGAGTACCCGAAGCGCCGCGGCCGTTCGGCCCTGCTTGCCGATGACTTTGCCCAGGTCGTCCGGCGCCACGTAGAGCTCGACGAGCGTCGTGCCTTTGTGCTCCGTCTCCACGACGCGAACCTCGTCGGGACGATCGGTCAGCGCGCGCGCGAGAACCTCGACGACCGCCCGCACACCGGTGCCGCCAGTCGCGGCGCTCATTTCACGACTTCTCTTCCAGGCGCCGGTTCGGCTGCCGGCTTCGGATTGAGGTGTCGGGCCATCAGCGTGCGGACTGAATCGGACGGCAGCGCGCCCTTCTTCAGCCAGTAGTCCACACGCTCCCGGTTGACATCGACAAGGGCCGGCTTTGCGCGCGGACTGTAGTGCCCGAGAATCTCGACGAAGCTGCTGTCGCGCGCGGCGCGCGAATCGGTGACGACCACGCGGAAGAACGGGCGCTTCTTGGAACCTGCGCGACGTAGGCGAATCACAACCATCACTTCTCTCCTGAACGCGCTCGAGGGCTCGTTCCCCGCGCGCTGAATTCGCTGCAACAGCGGGCCCGTCTAAAGACCGGCCCCTACCTTGACACCTGTAGCGCCCACGCTATGACATCTGTAGCGCCCGGCCTTCAGGCCGGGCGGCTCGAGCACCGCAGACTTACCTGCGGCTGCGCAGCATCTGCATGGCCTGGCGACGACCCTTCTTCCCGCCGGCGAGCCCAGCCATCCCGCCGAGCGACTTCAACATCTTCTGCATCTGCACGAACTGCTTCAGCAGGCGATTCACCTCTTCAACCGATGTCCCGCTGCCCTTCGCGATCCGCTTCCGTCGGCTGCCGTTGATGATGTGCTGCTTGCGCCGCTCATCGGGCGTCATCGAATTGATGATCGCCTCGACATGTGCCATCTGCCTCTCGTCGGGCTTGCTCTCCGCCAGCGCCTTGATACTGCCCATCCCGGGCAGCATCCCCATGATCTGCTCGAGCGGCCCCATCTTCTTGATGGTCTTGAGCTGATCGCGGAAGTCCTCGAGCGTGAACTCGTTCGAGCGGATCTTCTCCTCGAGCCGCTCGGCGTCCTCCCGATTGATCGCGCCCTCGGCCTTTTCAATGAGCGACAGCACGTCGCCCATTCCGAGCACGCGCGAGACGACGCGATCGGGGTGAAAGGGCTCGAGGTCCTCGAGACGCTCGCCGCTTCCCACGAACGCAATCGGCACGCCGATCACCGAGACCACCGACAGCGCCGCGCCGCCCCGCGCATCGCCGTCCATCTTCGTCAGGACCACGCCTGTGACACCGACCCGGGCGTTGAACTCGCCGGCGCTCTTGATCGCGTCCTGACCGGTCATCGCATCAGCAACAAAGAGCCGATCCGACGGGTCCGTGACGTTCTGAATCGCAACGAGCTCGTTCATCAGCTCGTCGTCGATATGCAGCCGGCCCGCGGTGTCGACGATGACGGCATCGAAGCCCAGGTTCCGCGCTTCGGCGACCGCACCCTTCGCGCGCGCCACCGGATCCATCAGGCCGACCGGATCGTGCACGCGGAGACCGGCTTTCTGCCCGACCACGTTCAGCTGCTCGATCGCCGCCGGACGCTTGACGTCGGTCGAAACCAGCAGCGAATGGCGTCCCTGCTTTGCCAGCCATTTTCCCAGCTTCCCCGCCGTCGTGGTCTTGCCGGCGCCCTGCAATCCGAGCAGGAGGATGACGCGCGGACGCTTGCTCGTCGACTGCAGGCCCCCTTCGGCATCGCCAAAGAGCGCCACCATCTCGTCGCGAACGATCTTGACGACCTGCTGCGACGGCGACAAGCTTCGCAGCACATCCTGCCCCATCGCGCGGTCGCGAACGCGGTCAATGAAGGCCTTGACGACCTTGAAATTGACGTCGGCCTCGAGCAGCGCAAGCCGAATCTCGCGCAGCGCAACCTCAACCAGGTCTTCGGTGAGCCGCCCCTGCCCGCGGAGGGTCTTGAAAACGTCCTGCAGGCGTGTGCTGAGGGAGTCAAACATTGGCCGCTAACCTGCTCTAGCGCAAACGCTTATCGTAGCGGAGCGGCCTGCAGAGTGTCAACCAGCGCGGACCGACCGCCGGTGAAACCGGAAACGGGCGGGTGTATGCTGGCCGGGATCGTTTGAGCATCTGCACCGTGCGTATCGTTCACGCTGTTGGGGCTCTGGCCTGGCTGGTGCCCTCGCTGGCTCTCGCCCAAGCCCCACCTCCAACGCCAGGTGCGATCAGTGTCGCAGATGCGTCTGCCGTTGTGCGCCAGGTCGCGCCAAGCCCGGCTGCTCCCCCTGGACGACCGACCGTCACCGCCGTGCGCGCCATGCAACGCCCCCTCGTCGACGGACGACTCGACGATGCAGTCTGGCGCACAGCGGCGCACATCGCCGCCTTCTGGCAGGAGCGCCCGGTGGAAGGGGCGCCGGCCACGGAGCAGACGGAGGTGCACGTCGCGTACGACAATGAACGACTGTACTTCGGCATCTACGCGCACTACTCGGATCCCGGTCTCGTTCGAGCCAACCGCGTCGATCGCGACGCCACGGACAACGACGACACCGTCACCTTCTACATCGATCCGTTTCTCGATCAACAACGCGCGTATGTCTTCTCGATCAACGGCTACGGCGTTCAGCGCGACGCGCTATTGAGCGCCGGAACTTCCGGTGGCAGCAGCGGCGGCGGCGACGCGTCGTGGAACGCCCTGTTCGCATCCGCCGGGCAGCTGGTCGACGATGGCTGGACCGCCGAGATGGCGATTCCCTTCAAGAGCCTGCGGTATCCCGCCCGTGGAAACGGCGAGAGCCACCGGTGGGGGTTCCAGGTCGAGCGCGAGATTCACACGAAGAACGAGACGGTGCAGTGGGCGCCGATCTCGCGCGACGTGTTGGGGTTCCTGCGCCAGATGGGTGTGGTTGACGGCATCACGAATCTCTCCACGGCCAGGAACTTCGAGCTCCTGCCCACGGTCACCGCGATCGCGACCGGCAACTTGAACCGCACGACGGGTGAGTACGTGACGCAGGACGTCAAAGAGGCCGGCATCAATTTCAAGTACGGCATCACGTCGAATCTCACGCTCGACTTCACCTACAATCCCGACTTCTCGCAAATCGAATCGGACCGCCAGCAGATCGAAGTCAACCAGCGCTTCGCCGTCCAGTACCCGGAGCTGCGACCGTTCTTCCTCGAGGGCAGAGATATCTATCAGGTGGCGAGCCCAGGCGGCGCGACGATCCTCCACACTCGAACGATCGTGGACCCGCGCTACGGGGCCAAGCTGGCTGGGAAGCTGGGCAAGACATCCCTGAGCGTGTTGATGGCCGATGACGAGGCTCCTGGCAAGGTTGCCGATCCATCCGACCCCGCGTTCGGGAAGACGGCACAAACCGTCCTGGGACGCGTTCGCTACGACTACTCGGGGTCGTACGTCGGCCTGCTCTTCACCGATCGGGAGTTTCTCCAGAGCAACAGCCGCTTCGGTGGCTTCGACGGCCGTTGGCAGATCGGTCGCGACCACCGGCTTTCGTACAAGGCATTCACGACGAGTCGGCGAGATCTGAAAGACGTGCACCATACAGGCGAGCTGGCCGAGCTGGTGTTTGCCAAAGAAGGAGGACGGCTAGGCTACCGCAGCCAGTCGCACCTGGTCGATCCCGATTTCAGTACCGATGTGGGCTTCGTGCGCCGGACCGACCAGCGCGGGACGAGAAGCGCGGTCTCTTACCGCTGGTACCCGGAACGCTGGATCGTGAACTGGGGCCCATCGCTCGATTTCAGCTGGCTCTGGGATTACGACGCCGTTCTGCAGGACCGCGGAACAAACCCCGGCATCAGCGCGCAGTTCGCAAAGAACATCGATGTCAGCGCGGATTACGACCAGGGCATGGAGCGGTATCTCGGCATCGACTTCCACAAGAAACGCACCTCGTTCAGCGGGAACATCAGGACCAGCCGGAAGATTTCGTTCAGTGGCGGCGTCAGCACCGGCGATCAGATCCGGTTCATCAGCAGTCCGTTCCTCGGGTCAGGTACGACTTGGAGCATGAACACGACATTGCGGCCGTCCTCGCGCCTCCAATCGCAGGTGAGCCTGAACACCAGCCGGTTTGTCGACCGCCGCACAGACACCGAAGTCTTCGACATCAAGATTATCCGGGCGCTGACCACCTACCAGTTCACCGATCGCCTGCTGGTCAGGAACATCAGCCAGTACAACACGCTGGACAAGACGTTTGACGGCAACATCCTCGTCACGTACCGCGTGAACGGGGGCACGGTCTTCTTTGTAGGCTACGACGACCACTATCGCGAGGGGAGCCAAATCAACGCGGAGCTGTTCCCGACGGATCTGCGGCAGCGCACGAACCGGTCGATCTTCGCGAAACTGCAGTACTTGTTCAGATATCAGTAGAGGTGAAGAGAAAGGGGCTGGAGTCGACCCCTTTTCTTACACGCTTGACAGTTTGTGGCCGAGTTTCTCTTTCTTGGTCTTCAAGTATTTGCGCGTCCCTTCCGAAGCTTCAATCTCGATGGGCAGCCACTGGCTGACGGAGAGGCCATATCCTTCGATGCCGACGAGCTTCCTCGGGTTGTTGCTCATCAGACGCATCGAGCGAACGCCGAGCTCCCGTAGAATCTGCACACCCATGCCGTAGTCCCGTTGGTCCGCCTTGAAGCCGAGGCGCTCGTTGGCTTCCACGGTGTCGAAGCCCTCGTCCTGGAGCTCGTACGCCCTGATCTTGTTGGCGAGGCCGATGCCACGCCCCTCCTGACTGAGATACAAGAGGATGCCGCGCCCTTCGGTCGCGATGCGCTCCATCGCGACCTCGAGCTGCGCGCCGCAATCGCACCGCGCGGAGTGGAACACGTCGCCCGTCAAGCACTGCGAGTGCACGCGGACGAGAATGTCCTTGCCGTTTCCGATCTCGCCGCAGACGAGCGCGACGTGCGTCATCCGGTCGATCTGGTTTTCGAAGGCATACACGCGGAACACGCCGAACTCGGTCGGCAGCTTGGCGTTGGCGACGCGCTTCACCAGCGACTCGGTCCGCATGCGGTACTTGATGAGATCCGCGATGGTAATCATCAGCAGACCGTGCTTCTTCCCGAACTTCGCCAGCTCCGGCACCCGAGCCATCGTGCCGTCCTCGTTCATGATTTCGCAGATGACGCCCGCTGGATACAACCCGGCGATTCGGGCCAGATCCACCGCGGCCTCGGTCTGACCGGCGCGCACGATCACGCCGCCCGGCTGCGCACGCAGCGGCTGGATGTGTCCGGGGCGCGCGAAATCTCCCGCGCGCGATGCCGGATCGATGGCCGCCTGCACGGTGGCGGCCCTGTCGTACGCCGAAATCCCCGTCGTCGTGCGGCCGATGACATCGATCGGCGTGCAGAACGCGGTTTCGAACCGGGACGTGTTGTCGCGAACGAGCAGCGGAATCTGCAGCTGGTCGAGCCGCTCGGCGGTCATCGACAGGCAGATCAGCCCGCGGCCGTACCGCGCGAGAAAGTTGATGGCCTCAGGCGTCACCTTGTCCGCTGCGATCGTCAGATCGCCTTCGTTCTCGCGGGCTTCATCGTCGACGACGATGATGATCTTCCCGGCGCGGAACGCCTCAACGGCGTCCTCGATGCTGGCGAACGGACCGGTGTGGTGGCGTGCGCCCTTGGCGATCTTGATGGGGGTCTTCTTCGTTTTCATATCTTCTGTAGGGCGGAGCCTTTCCGCCTCCGCTCGCCTAGTGCGTCACCTCTCCCGGTCGCACGCCCGTCAGGCTCAGTCCTGCCAGCTCCGCTGCGCGCACGACGTACTTGCCGACCATATCGACTTCGAGGTTCACGCGGTCGCGAAGCTCGGCGCGGCCAAGGTTCGTGTTCGTCATCGTGTAGGGAACCACCTGCACGTCGAACCTGTCGATGCCAAGGCCTGCAATCGTCAGGCTGATGCCATCCACGGCAATCGACCCTTTGTGCACGAGAAAGGGCGCAAGGTGCGATGGAAATCCGACGGTCAGCCAATGAAAATCGGCGTCGGCCCGCAGCTCCTCGATATGGCCGATGGCGTCGACGTGCCCCTGGACGAAATGGCCACCCAGCCGGCTGTCCGCGCGCAGCGGGCGTTCGAGGTTGACGAGGCTTCCTCGAGCGATGGTACCGAGCGTCGTCACGCGGACGGTCTCCGGCCCGACGTCAGCGTGAATCTCCCCTTTCTCCGCGAGGATGACCGTGAGGCACACGCCGTTGACCGCGACGCTGTCGCCCGGCGACAACTCGTCGGCCAGCGGCGAGGCCACGCGCAGGCGGAAGCCGCCGCTCGTCGGCTTGCGCTCGATCAATTCCCCGACCGCTTCAACGAGGCCCGTGAACATATCCTTCTATCAACACATCGGGACCAAGCGGTTCCACGTGCTGCTCCACGAGCGCAGCCGATGAAAACGGCCGTCCTCCGAGTAACTTGAGACCGTCTGGACCAATGATGTGCGGCGTAACGTAGAGGCGCACGTAATCGACGAGGCCTTCGTCCCACGCGCTCGCGTGCAGCGCCGCACCACCTTCGAGCAGGAGCGATCCGATCTGCCGCGCGGCGAGGCGTTCGAGGGCCGCCCCGAACGAGCCGTCGCGGGCGACTTCGATCGCCGCGCCCCTGTCTTCGAGAGGCTTGCGCACTTCTGCACGCGCCGCGGCGCCAGCCTCCGTCACGATAATGACAGGGCCGGCGTCTTGTGTCGAGAGCACGCGCGCCGACGGAGGCGTGCGGAGCCGGCGATCGAAGATGACGCGGATGAGCGGCCCCTCTCGATAGACGCCTCGCGCCGTCAGAAGCGGATCGTCGCAGAGGATGGTGCCGACCCCGACACCGATCGCGTCGACCTCGGCCCGGACGCCGTGCGCATGTCGATTCGCCGTGGCCGAGGTGAGCTCGGTCCGTTCCCCGGGCCTGCGCGCGATGCAGCCGTCGAGGCTTGTCGCCGCCTTCACGATCACAAACGGACGTCCTTCTCGCGTGAGCGTAAAGAATGGCTGGTTCAGGCGAACGGCTGCAGACTGGCGGAGCCCGACCTCGACGTCCACACCCTGCGCACGAAGGTAGTTGAAGCCGCGGCCATCGACGAGCGGATTCGGATCGATCGTCGCCGCAACGACTCGGGCAATGCCCGCTTCAACGATGCGCGGCGCACAGGGACCGGTACGTCCCTGGTGACAGCACGGCTCGAGGGTGCAGTACAAGGTGGCTCCGCGCGCGCGGGTGCCGGCCATGCCGAGCGCCTGCACTTCCGCATGCGGCTTCCCTGCCCTCTCGTGGAACCCCTGGCCGACGATGACGCCGTCCGGAGAAACCACGACCGCTCCGACCATCGGATTGGGACTCGTCCGCCCACGGCCGCGCGCGGCCAGAAACAACGCGCGGTCCATGTAGTCGAACTCGGTCACCACTTCTCCTCGAACAGACCGTCAACATACTCGTCGGCCGAAAACGGCACGAGATCGTCGATCGCTTCGCCAACACCGACATACCGAATCGGCAGCTTCAGGTCGTTCGCGATCGCCACGCCGACGCCGCCCTTGGCCGTGCCGTCGAGCTTCGTCAGCACGATGCCGGTCACCCCGGCAGCCTCCATGAATTCGCGCGCCTGCGTCACCCCGTTCTGACCCACGGTCGCGTCGAGCACCAGCAGGACTTCCTGCGGCGCGCCGGCCACTTCGCGCGCGGCGATGCGCCGGATCTTCTCCAGCTCGTTCATCAGGTTCACGCGCGTGTGCAGGCGGCCGGCGGTGTCGACCAGGATGGGATCTCGCCCTTTCGCCTTGCCCGACGAGATCGCATCGAAGACAACCGCGGCAGGATCGGCCCCTTCTTTCGCCCGGATCATGTCGACGCCGGCGCGGCCTGCCCAGATCTCCAGCTGTTCCACGGCCGCCGCGCGAAACGTATCGGCGGCGCAGATCAGTGGGGTCGCGCCCTGACGCTTGAGAAGGTTCGCCAGCTTGCCGACCGTGGTGGTCTTGCCGGTGCCGTTGACGCCGACCACGAGCACGACTTCGGGACGTGCGGTCACGGTCACCGGCCGATCGACCGCTGCAAACACCGCGCGGATCTCGTCCTTGACGAGGTCGCGCAGGCTAGAGGTCCGCGACTCCTTCTTCCGGACCGCGGCAATAATCCGATCCGTCGCCGCGACGCCTATGTCAGCGGAGATCAGCAGCTCTTCGAGGGCCTCAAGCGTGTCGACATCCACGGGACGCGAGCGCCGTGCAGGTTCGTCGGCCTGGCGGACGATCTCGTCGAAGCGGTTGACAATCTCCTGTTTGGTGCGGGAGAGACTATCGCGGATACGGCCAATAAAGCTCACGGTGAATTCATGCGCGTGCGCGTCATGTGCTTTCGGCTTCGGCCCGCTGCCGACGAACCATGAGCGCGTCCAGCGCGGACCGCACGTCGACGCGGCCCGCGAGCACTTCGGCCATCTGCGTGGCGATGGGCAGCTCCACCCCGTGCCGGGCGCCGAGCGTGAGCGCCGCGCCCGTCGTCCGAACGCCTTCGGCGACCATCTTCATCCCCGCGAGAATCTCGTCGAGCTGCCGCCCGCGCGCCAGCTCGATCCCGACGTGCCGATTGCGGCTCAGATCGCCGGTACAGGTCAGCACCAGGTCGCCCAGCCCACTTAATCCCGCCAGCGTTTCGCGGCGCCCTCCCGCCGAGCAGGCGAGCCGCGTCAGTTCCGCGAGCCCGCGCGTGATCAATCCTGCCAGCGCGTTGTGACCGAGCCCGAGACCCTCCACAACGCCGGCCGCGATCGCGATGACGTTCTTCAGCGCTCCGCCGATCTCGACCCCGACCACATCGTCGCTGCCGTACAGCCGGAAGTACGGGCCACGAAATTCGGTTTGCACGACCTCGATCGCACCGGGGTGCGACGAGGCCACGACGACGGCGGTCGGCAACTCGCGCGCCACTTCGACCGCGAAGCTCGGTCCGGAAAGCGCGACCACCGGATGCGCCGGCCCCACTTCCTCCGTAATGACTTCAGACAGCCGGAGCAGCGTCTCGGCTTCGAGCCCCTTCGTCGCGCTGACCATCGTCGCGCCAGCCTTGATATGGGGCGCGGCCGCGCGCAGTACGGCGCGGCATCCATGCGACGGCACCGCGCACACGACGAGGTCGGCATGATGGAGCGCTTCATCCAGCTCGCACGTGACCGACACGCCCTTGGGAAACGCCACGTCAGCGAGGTAGATGGCATTGGCCCTCCGCACCCGCATCTCATCGACCAGGCCCCGATCGCGGCCCCAAAGACGAACCTGATGTCCCTGCCTCGCCAGGTGAACCGACAGAGCCGTGCCCCAACTGCCAGCACCGAGGACCGCCATCGTCCGCATCAGGCTCTGGCTCCGAGCCGGCGTTCGGTGCCGGTGCGCAGACGCACGACGTTCGAGCGATGCCGAAACACGATCAGCACGCACGCGGCGCACGCGACGATGACAACAGGCCACGGGCTGCCGGTCGCGTAGGCAATCGGCGGCAACGCCAGGGAGGCCAGCACCGATCCGAGCGACACGTACTTGGTGATCCAGACAGTGCTGATGAAGACCGCCAGGACCGGTGCCACGGCAGCCGGCGTGAGAATGGCAAACACGCCGCACGCTGTGGCGACGCCTTTTCCGCCGCGAAAATGCAGCCAGAACGGATAGATGTGTCCGACGATCGCCGCCATTCCGGCCGCAGCCGCAGTCCCGGCGCCGCCGCCCATGCGGTCTGCCACGACGACACTGGCCATACCTTTCGCGACATCGAGGAGAGCGACCAGCACGCCGGCCGTGGCACCAGAGGCCCGAAACACGTTCGCCGCGCCGACATTCCCGCTGCCAACCCGTCGCAGGTCGCGCGCGCCCCAGCGCCGCGCCAGCAGCCACGCAAACGGCGTCGAGCCGATGCCATACGCCACGAGGATCGCCACTGTCGGCATTACGTCAGGTTAGCACGCGTCAGCACGGTATAAGTCGGCCCGGCCGATGACAGTCGGCTTTGGTAGAGCGTGACATGGTCCACCCTGACACGAGCGACCGCCGCCCGAGACTCGAGTGGAGAGCGCACGTCGCCTATCTCTCGGGTGTGAAACACGCCAACGGGCCAGCGTCAGGTGCGGGTAATACGGGCGCCGGTCGAGCACCACGCCAACGCGATCGAGACGGCCGGCCACCTCTCGCTGGACTTCGACGATCCCCTCAGCGCCTGCCTCGACACGCAGCCAAAGCACGCGTGGCGCCCCGCGCGGCGGGAAAACACCCAGGCCCTGAAACTCGGCCGAGAAGGGACGCCACAGGAATACGTGTTGAGAGAGTGTTGACAATGGGCGGCACGGAGGCCTCGGCGATCTCGCCGAGGAAGGCCAGCGTCAGGTGCATGTGCGCGGGATCGACCGTCTTGAACGACCGTTCGGAGCCGAGCGCCTTCACGACGTGCTGCTGCAACCGGGCAATCGCCGTGCGCGCGTCGTCATCCAGATCGATGGCCACGAACAGACGCATACGGCGTCTCCGCGGAACGTCTGAGGCCGTCCCAACCTGGCGTAATCGGGGAACTGTCGATTTGACTCGCTTACCCGGTTGTTCCACATTAGCCCGATTCCACGATGTCTCCAACATCAAACGGAGCATGTTCAGCGCGGCCTGCGAGGCCTGGAACTTCACCTGTTCGCGTCCGCCGACGAACTGAAACGTGCGGGCGCGCGTCTCGCCGTCAACCACCACCGCAATCGAGACGGTCCCCACCGGCTTGGCCGGCGTTCCGCCGTCCGGACCGGCAATGCCGGTGATGCCGATCCCGACGTCGGTTCCTGCTCGCGCTCGCGCGCCCTCCGCCATCGCCTGCGCCACTGGATCGCTCACCGCGCCGTGCTCGCTCAGGATCGAATCGGGCACGCCAAGGAGCTCGACTTTCGACCGATTGCTGTAGCAGACAAAGCCGCGCTCGACGTACGCGGAGCTGCCCGGCACGTCGGTCAATCGCGACGTCAGCAGGCCGCCGGTGCACGACTCGGCCACGGCCACCGTCAAATGCCGCTCGCGAAGAAGATCGCCGACAACGACTTCCAGATTGCGGCCATCCGCGCTGTACACTGCGGGGCCGAGAACCGCCTTGAGCTCATCGACGGCGGCATCCAGCGCCGCCTCAGCTTCGACGCGGCTTCCCGCGCGCGCCGTCAAGTGCAGCTCGATTTGTCCCAGAACAGCGAGAATGGTCGTGGCGATCGGAACCCGCGCCCTCGTCCATCGTTCGTAGACAGGCTGGGCGTGCATATCGACGTCTGATTCGGCTCGGCCGGTCACTCTCAACACGCGCCGGAACAAGCCGGCGCCGCCGCTGCGCGCCGCCAGCCGATCGCGGATCACGGCATCGAACATCGGCGTCATCTCGCGGGGCGGCCCCGGCAAGACAACGATCGCCGTCGGTCCGCGTTCGATCCACAAGCCCGGCGCCGTTCCATTCGGATTGTCGAGCAGGATCGCGCCGCGCGGCGCCATCGCCTGCCGCCGATTGATCTCCGGCATGTCCATGCCGCGGCGGGCGAACCGCTCGCGAATCCGATCGACGACGTGTTCGTGGACGTCGAGCGGAGCGCGGAGCACCTGCGCAATCGCACCGCGCGTGATGTCATCGTCGGTTGGTCCGAGACCGCCAATGATCACGACCACATCAGCCCACGTGAGCGCCGACTCGAACGCATCTGCCAGCTCCGCGGCGTCGTCACCGACGACCACTTTGAGGCGGACGTCATACCCGATGGCGTTCAGGCGCTCCGTGACGACGAGCGAGTTGGTGTCGACGCGAAACGGCGTCAGCATCTCGCTGCCGACGGCGATGATGCAGGCTCTCATCGTTGATCATTTGGTCATCGGTTATCGGGTCATTGATCGGGTAATTGAACCTCAATGACTAGATAACCTAATGACTCGATTAGCCAATGCAAGGCGGCGCGAAGTGCAAGATTGGCGTATAGGCGCGCCATGACGTCGTCGGCCATGACACCGACGCCGCCAGGCAGCCGTTCCAGGCGATTGGCGGGATAGGGCTTGATGACATCCGTGGCGCGAAAGAACAGAAACCCGACGAGCGCGCCTTTCAAACCGACGGGATTGAGGAAGAGCGTGATGAGCATGCCCATCACCTCGTCGATGATCACCTGGCGCGGGTCGGTGCGACCAAAATAACGTTCCGCCGCATTGCCCGCGATCGAACCCAGAACGAACAGCGCGACAATCGCCACAGCCTGAACGATCGTCGACCCGGGCAACGCCATCCACAATAGAAGACCGGCGGCCGATCCAAACGTGCCGGGTGCGACAGGCACGTAGCCGACTCCAAACACCGTGGCGATCGCCAGGGCAAGAAGAGGTCTGGAGTCTTTTTCGGAGCTGGCCATCGCAGAAAAAAGACTCCCGACCCTTTCTTACGCGCGGACGACGCGGGTGCGGGCGAAGCGGTCGTGGACACCACGATGATCGCGGCTCAACACGGTGAGGAGCCCCAGGCCGGCGGGCGCGGCGAGCGCGAGCCACACCAGTTCCCTGACAAACGCGCGGCCGAGGTCCAGGGAAGAGCGCGGTTCGCTGGGCACCACTTTGATGCCTGCCGCCAGTTTTCCGAGCGTCTGACCGCCGGCCGTGAACGCGACGAGGTAGCCGCCGTTCTGGACGAGGAGAAACGCAAAGAGTGGCGCCCGAGGCAAAATGCCAAGATCCTGGAGGCCGATGCCGCAGATCTGCATCGTGAAATAGACCACGACGGCATCGATCGCCGCCAGGATCATCACGTCGATCACGAACGCCTCGAGCCGGGCGCCGATCGTCGCGTCGACGCTATCGTCGGCGTCGCCCACGATCACGTCGACCGATTCGGTCGCGACACCGGGCGCCAAGTCAGGCAAGGGAGGCTCGAGACCGAGGTCGAGTGTGGCTCCGGGTGCCGACACGCTTCGCGGACGCGGAACTTCGGGCGTCGCGCGGCGCACGGCGAGCGGCGGCCGCGGCGCGGACGGCGTGGTAATGAGCGGCAGGTCATCCGGCATCGCTGCGCCGAACAACGGTAACTCTGCCGAGGTGACACCCGGCGCCGATGACGTCACGTCTGTGCGCGGGATTCCGAGCTTCCGTGCGTCTTCACCGCCAAAGGGCCCGGGAGGCATCGCGTCGTCGAGGACCGACAAATCGTCCAGGGGCTGTCTGTAATCCGGATCGACCGAACGCACCTTGAGTGGCAATTCGAGGGGATCATCCGTCCGTGCCAGTGGGAAGTCGTAACCACAATTGCGGCATCGGTCGACGCTCTCGAACCCAAGATAGCCGCACTTGGGACACTTCATGGCTTGGGAACGGGTCGATCGGCGGGGGCGTTTCCCACATTTCCGTCAGGAGCCGGCTGCGCCGGAACCGACGTCAGCGCAAGGAGCTGGAGTTGAATTTCACCGCGCAGCCGATCCGCTTCCGTCTTCTGCGGATCGGTCGGCCGCACGAGGTCAAGGGTGGTCAGCGCGTCGCGCAGGTGCCCGTCCGCCGCCTGCGCACGGGCGCGCGTCAACGCCAACTCCCCGCGGCGCGGCGGCGCAATTCCGGACTCGCGGGCGACTGACGTGCCGGCGGCCCGGGCGGGAGGATTCTGCAGCGGGAAGACCGAGCGCCAATCAAGCGGTCCCCAGACGACCGCCGAATACGCGCCGGCCGCGGCCACCGCGAGGACGAACATGAGCGAAATCGTCAGCGCAGACCAGGTGGTCGGCAATCTGACCGCGCTTGGCACGGCCGCGCGGTTCGCGCGACGGGATGGCGAGGGCGGATCGATGACGGGCGAGGTGCCGAGGCGATTGAGCCGATCGAGAACCGCCAGCGCTTCGTCGGTCGGCGCCCCGCCGTCGATCGCGGCCTGCACGAGGCGCCGCGCTTCACCGCCGTCGCCGCGCTCGAACGCCGCGACGCCGCTTTGCAGCAACTCCTCGGACTCCCGCTGGCGCTCCGCCAGGGCGCTGCGCGCCCGCTCGATGTAGGCACGGGCACGCGCGTGACCGCGATCGAGAAACAGCACGCGTGTCCAGACGCTAATCGCGTAATCGTATTGTGCGGCGAAGTAATGATCGAGGCCGGCGAGCAGCAGCTGCTCGATTTTCGCGTCGCGATCCGCTTCCGACACGGCAGCGAAAGCGCGGGAGCCTTCGGTACGAAGCGGATCTGACATGTGTTGGACGCGCGATTATAACATCCGCCTGCGCCCGTCGCGATCATTCTGTCGACGGGCTACGGCGAGACCTCGCCGTAGCTCGTGTGGTGATCGACCCGAGCGAAGGCGGGTCACACCGCTTCGCTTTCCTCTTCGGCTCGTCGCGACGGGGCAATCCCGAACGCCTTCATCTTCCGGTACAGATTACTGCGTTCGACTCCGAGTACTTCGGCCGTGCGCGACATGTTGCCCTGCTGAGCTGCCAGCGTGCGCAGAATGAGATCGCGCTCGAACTGATCCCGTGCTTCGTACAGCGTGACGCGCTCGACCGGCGTCACCGATGCGACGGCACTGGCTGGCGGCGCGCCGGTCAGATCGAGGAACGTGAGATCGCCGGCCGAGATACTGTCGCCCACCACCATGATCATCAGCCGCTCGATGACGTTTCTCAGCTCCCGCACGTTACCCGGCCAGGCGTACTGCTGAAGGACGGCCACGGCGCTCGGGTCGAACTTCTTCACGCGCCTGCCGTACTCCCGCGCGAATCCGGCCATGAAGTGGTCGGCCAGAAGCGGAATGTCTTCCTGTCGATCACGCAGCGCCGGGACGAAAATCGGAATCACGTTCAGACGGAAGTAGAGATCCTCGCGAAACCGGCCGCCGCGGATCTCGGTCTGCAGATCCTTGTTCGTCGCCGCGAGCACGCGCGCATCGACCCGGATGGTGGCCGTCCCGCCCACCGGCTCCATCGTCTGCTCCTGGAGCACTCGCAGCACTTTGGCTTGCGTCTTCAGGCTCATGTCGCCGATCTCGTCGAGGAAGATCGTGCCGCCGTCCGCCAGCTCGAACTTGCCGCGCCGGTCGGCGACGGCGCCGGTAAACGAGCCGCGGACGTGGCCGAAAAGCTCGCTTTCGATCAGATCTTCGGGAATGGCGGCGCAGTTGACCTCCACAAATGCGCTGCCGCGCCGGCGGCTGAGGGCATGAATCGTCCGCGCTACCAGCTCCTTGCCGGTGCCGTTCTCGCCGTAGATGAGAACGCGGCCGTTGGTCGGCGCGGCCATCGCGACCTGCTCGCGCAGCTGCCGGATCGCGTAGCTCTCGCCCACCATCGTCTCGTGACGATCGACGCGGGCGCGCAACGCCAGGTTTTCCATTTCCAGGCGCCGCTGACGCAAGGCGTTGCGCACGACCAGCACGGTCTTTTCGAGCGACAGCGGCTTCTCGACGAAATCGAAGGCGCCCAGCTTGATCGCGCGGACCGCCGATTCGATATTGCCATGTCCCGAGATCAACACCACCTGCGCATCGACCTGCCGCTCGCGGAGACGGCCGAGCGTGGCCAGGCCGTCCATGCCGGGCAGCCAGACGTCGAGCACGATCAGATCGACGGCGCTGCGCGCGACCCGATCGAGACACTCCTCTCCGCTCGCCACCGATTCGACCGTATACCCTTCGTCACGGAGAACGCCGGTCAGCGCCGTCCGCACGCCCGGTTCGTCGTCGACGATCAGAATGGTTGGTTTCACAGCGTTAGCCACGAAAACCCGAAAACACGAAAATACCTGGTTTCGTGCTTTCGTGCTTTCGTGGCAGATCTCCTCAGCACGGTAACTCGATTGTAAAGCGTGTGCCGCGCGGCGTGTTATCGCCCACGTCGATGTTCCCGCCGTGCTCGGCGATGATGCGGCGGACGATCGCCAGGCCCAGGCCGCTGCCGCGGCCCTTGGTCGAATAGTAGGGCAGGAACAGCTTCTCGCGCTCGCCGGCCGGAATCCCCGGCCCGTTGTCGGCGACGATCACGCGAACGATGGCGTTCGCGGTATCGAGCTGCGTTTCGACCACGATCTCGCCGCTGTGGTCCATCGCCTCGATGGCGTTGTCGACCAGATTGATGATGACGCGCCGGACCTGCTCCGGGTCGAGCCGCACGAGCGGCAGGCCCGCCGCGAACCGCTGGTCGATCCGCACGGCGCTGAAAATCCCGTTATAGAGCGCGATCGTGTCGCCAATGAGTTGCGCGAGATCGGTCGGCACCGTCCGCGGCGACGGCATGCGCGCGAATTGCGAGAACTCGTCAACGAGGCCCTTCAACGATTCGACCTCGCCGACGATCGTTTCAGTACACTCGTCAACGAGCGCTTTCGCGGCCGGTGCGGCCGTCGAAAAGTGACGTCTCAGCCGCTCGGCGCACAGCTGGATGGGCGTCAGGGGATTCTTGATCTCGTGGGCCAGCCGGCGCGCCACCTCACGCCACGCCGCCACTTTCTGCGCGCGGATCAACAGCGTCACATCGTCGAAGACCAGCACGACGCCCTCTGAGGCCCCGCTCTCGCCGACCAGCGCCGTCGCCACGGCCGCCAAATGGATCTCCTGCCCATCTCGAGTCACGGCGATCTCCTGCGCGGACGGGTCGGTCACGGCGCGCCCCGCTCCCGCCAGCAGCGCCGCCAGCGGCTGGAGATCGGGCCGATCGAAGACGGCGAGCGCCGGCTGGCCGACAACCGTGCGATTCAGGCTGAGCAGCCGTGCCGCCGCGCTGTTGATGGTCGTCACCGCGCCGCCGGCATCGACCGACACGACGCCGGTCGTAATCCGCTCGAGGATCGTCTCGATATAGCGGCGCCGCTGCTCCACGTCGAGATGCTTGCGCTCGAGATCGATCGTCGACCGGTCGATCTTGCGGCGGCTCGTCGCCAGTTCTCCGGACATCGCGTTGAAGGCATCGACGAGCGCTCCGAACTCGTCGTTGCTCTGGGCCTCCACGTGTTGATCCAGGCGACCGGCGCCGATCTCGCGAGCGGCTGCCGAGAGCATCAGCACCGGCCGCGTGATCCGCTTCGCCAGATACGAGCCCATCCAGGTGGCGCCGAACAGAATCAGCAGCGTCACCATGAGAAAGAACGACAGGTACAACCCGGTGAGGGGTCGTCGCAGGACCCGTAACTGGTTGTAGCTTTCGAACGCCTGCGTCATGCGGCGCGACCGCATCGCCAGCTCGCCAGTCAGATAGTCGGTCGCGACCACGACGCCCGTCGTGCGCCCGTCGCTCGATCGAATGACGGCGGCCGCGTGCAGCAGATCGCCGGAGGTGCCGAGCGCTTCGATGGACCGCGTTTCCGACGAACCGGAGATCGCCTGGGCGGCGAGACGGTCTGCCGGGGCACGGCTGTACCCGGGCGGCATCTGCGGCGCGGCCACGTCCACGACGGGCTCCAGCGTCGGCAACGATCCATTCGAGGGACCGGCGCGGTACACCTCGAGCATCTGCACGCGATGCAGCGTGACTTCCGGCGCCAGCAGATCCCGAATCGGCCGTACGTCGTCGGTCTTGAGATCGGTCGCGGCGAGCGCCCGCGCGATGCGAACCGCATGATCGGTCAGGACCGCCTGCCGCTGCTGATAGTAGTCGCTGGCGATCTGATTCGCCGAGGTGAGAATCTCTTCCATCGGCGCATTGAACCAGCGATCGATGTTCGTTCGGATCAGCTCGCTGCCGACGATCAGTACGAGCGTCGCCGGCACCAGCGTCATCCCGAGCAGCAGCGCCACCAGCTTCGCGCGAAATCGGGCGAACGGCAGCGCCCGGCGGCGTTCGACGATCAGCTTGACGATGTTGCGGGCCAGCACGAACACCAGCGCCGCCAGCATCGTCAAATCGGCCGCGGACAACGCGTACAGCACGAACTCGGTCAGGAAATCCGGCGAGAAATACGGCGTGCGGTTGGCCAGCGCCACGAGCGCCACGAGGACCACGACCAGAAACCCGATGCCGGCGAGGATCAGCCGCGGGTTGTCGCGGAAGGGACGCCGGCCGGGCGGAGGCGCAGGAACCGGCCCACTCGAACGTCGTGGCGTAATCGACGTGATGGTGGCCGGCATGGTGACCTAGGGGATGAACGTGAACTTGGCCTGCCCGAACACGCCGCTGCGGTCCCACGGCCAGAAAAACCAGCTGTTGCGCGGCCGCGTGTGTGCGCGCACCCGGATATAGTACTCGCCGTTGGTCTCGAGCGCCGACGTGGCGGAGAGCGGCACCTGTTCGAAATGCGTCAGCCAGCGGCGCACCGCTTCCTGATCTTCGGTGGGCCGCGCGTCCTCCACTCGGCCGTCGACCGTTCGCGAGACCTGGTAGCGCCGCGTGAGGTTGTCGAACCGGACGCTGGCCTCGACGGTCACCGACGCCACCGTGCGATCGAACAGGGCCGAGCCGCGCCGCAGGTCGACATCATACGAAAACGTCGTCGGCAACCCGCTCTGAATCGCGTCGCGCACATCAGAGGAGAACGCATCGGTCAGGTCGAAGGACACAAGCACCTGGCCGTCACGCGCGATCGGCGTGACCGACACTTCGGGCGCCTGCGCGCCAACCACCGCGACCAAGACAAATGCAACCACGAAGACACGAAGACACGATGCAGGTCTAAAGACCTGCGCCACCACTGATGTGGCGCAGGACTTCAGTCCTGCCTTGAGCGTGTCCTCGTCTCTTCGTGGTTGGATTTCGAGTTCTGTTCTCATTCCTTGGCGTTCAACAGATCTTTCAACTCAGTCATGAACTCGCCGATGTCCCGGAAATGCCGGTACACCGACGCGAACCGCACGTACGCCACTTTATCGAGCTTCTTCAGCTCCTCCATGACGAACGCGCCGATCTCGGCGGTGGGAATTTCCTTTTCCGGCCGCTCCTGCAGCGCACCCTCGACGCGGTCCGCGATCGCCTCGAGCCCAGCCACGCTGACCGGACGCTTCTCGCAGGCCTTGAGCAGGCCCGCGACGAGCTTCTGCCGCTCGAACCGCTCGCGCGTGCCGTCCTTCTTCACCACCATATACGGAATCTCGTCGATCCGCTCGTAACTGGTGAAGCGCTTCGAGCACTCGAGACATTCACGCCGCCGCCGGATGACTTCCCCTTCCTTGCCTTCACGCGAATCGACGACTTTGTCGCCAAGGTGACCACAGTACGGACACTTCACGCGACGTCTCCAGGCGCCGTGACGGCCAACTCCCGCATGCGCGACAGGTTCATGCCGACCTGGGCGGCGAAGTACAGTCCCAGCAGCAACGAGGGCCCGATCGACAGCACGTGGAGCACGATCGCGGCCCCCACGGCCGCATCGTCCGGTGCCCCGAAAAACGCCGTGGTGCTGTAGCGGAACGCCGCGTGAAAGCCGCCGATCGCGCCGGGCGTCGGTACCGCGACGCCGAGCACCAGCAGGGCGACGATCAGAAATGAGCCGGTGAACGGCACCGCGAGCTGAAACGCCATCGCCACCGCCCAGATGCCGGCCGCAATCGACAGCCACAACGGAAAGGACCACAACAACGCGACCAGCAGGCGACTGGGATGGCGGATGGCCCCCAGACCGCGAGCGAACTTTTCCGCGATCCGCGCGAGCATTCCGGCGAACGACGGAATCACCCGCGCGAGCCGCTCGATGGCGCGGCCGAGCCGGACCGGGTCGCCCGCAAGGATGAACAGAATCACGAGCGCGCCGAGCGCGCCGGCAGCCGCGATGACGCCAATGCCCTTCAACCAGGTCACGGCCACCGGATTCGTCAGGCTCAGATTGTCATCGAACACAAAGACGTAGGACGCAAGCAGCACAAGCACCGTGACGATGTCGAGCAGCCGCTCCAAGATGATCGTCGCGAACGCGCCGGTCGCGCTCATGTGTTCGTGCCGCGCGAGAAAGTATGGGCGAATGACCTCGCCGGCGCGCGCGGGCAACACCGTGCTGGCGGCGAACCCGACCGCCGTGGCCCTGAACGCGCTGCCAAACCGCACCTTGCCGAGCGGGTCGAGCAGATATTGCCAGCGAAACGCCCGGATCGCGAGATTGACGAACATACTCGCGAGCGACAACGCCAGCCATTCCGGGCGCGCGTGCCCAATCTCCCGCATGACTCTCCAGAAGTCCACGTTGCGGAGAAACACCGCAAGAAGGACGGCGGCAACCGCCAGCACAGCCATGGTTCTGAGAGATGACTTCATCGTGAATGGAGCGCCTCTACTATACCGCCCCTACATGTTGTTGTTGTCAGCTCCGGTTGCGCCCTTGTAAGATGCCAGGCTCCGCTTCACGAGGAAATCTGTTGCCGTTGGCCGCGCCTCTTCTCCAGACGTCTGTCCGCGACGCGCGCCCGATCGACAAGGCAAGGTCAGAGACCTGTACGGATCGATCGTGTCCAATCATGTTGTATCGACTGATCCGGCCGCATACCCCACAGCGGCTGCGGCGGCGGCCGCCTTTCGCCGTCTCACAGGGCGGGAATTGCTATGATCTCTGACAAGCTCGAGAAACTCGTCGAAGAGATGGTCGACAGGGGCGTGCAGTTCGAGGACGCCGTTCACGAATTCGAGAAGCGCTTCATCGCACGGGTGCTCGGCAGCTGCGAGGGCAGTTTGACGAGGACCGCCGACACCCTGGGTATCCACCGCAATACGCTGACGCGGAAAATGGAGGAGTACAGGATCAAGAGAAGGGCAGGATAGGCAGGAAGGGCGGGACAGGCAGGAAGGGCGGGACAGGCGGGACCGATCTGGGTTCGACCCTCCTGCCCTTCCAGCCCCTCCAGCCCCTCCAGCCCTTCCTGCCCCTCCAGCCCTTCGTTAGCAGTCTCCCGTTGACACTGCCAGCCGGTCACATATAATTAGCAGTCGCCGGGGGCGAGTGCTAATTTCACTTCTGCCCCAGCAATTGTCGTCTTCAGGAACATCTGGAAGGCAACTCCACTTTACGACAGACGGAGCAAAGAGCATGAACGTCAGACCGCTGCACGACCGCATCATTGTTCAACGCCTCGAAGAAGGCGAGCAGAGAATCGGCGGGATCATCATCCCGGACAGTGCCAAGGAAAAGCCGCAGCAGGGCAAAGTCATCGCCGCCGGCACGGGCAAAGTGAAAGACGACGGGAAGAAAGTCCCGCTCGATGTCAAGGCAGGCGATCTCATCCTGTTTGGCAAGTACTCTGGCCAGGAAATCAAACTCGATGGCGATGAGTTCCTCATCATGCGCGAGGACGAAGTCCTCGGCGTCATCGAGGGCAGCAGCAACGGCAAGAAAAGCAAGAAGTAGAAATTCAGAAGTCAGACGTAGCGCAGGTCTTTAGACCTGCCGACAGGAGACCAGGAAATGGCAAAGCAGATTGTGTACGGCGAGCAGTCACGTCAGGCCGTGCTGCGCGGCGTCAATCAACTGGCCGACGCGGTGAAGGTCACGCTCGGCCCGAAGGGACGCAACGTCGTCCTCGACAAGAAATTCGGATCCCCCACGATCACGAAGGACGGCGTCACCGTCGCGAAGGAAATCGACCTCAAGGATCCGCTCGAAAACATGGGCGCGCAGATGGTCCGCGAAGTGGCGAGCAAGACGTCGGACACGGCCGGTGACGGCACCACGACGGCCACCGTCCTCGCGCAGGCCATCTACCGCGAAGGCGCCAAGAACGTGGTCGCCGGCGCGAACCCGATGGACATCAAGCGCGGTATCGAGAAGGCGGTCGAAGCGGTGACCGCGGAACTCAAGAAGATGTCGAAGCCGGTGAGCGGCAACATGGTCGCCCAGGTCGGCACCATCTCGGCGAACAACGACGAGACGATCGGAAAGATCATCGCCGACGCGATGGACAAGGTCGGCAAGGACGGCGTCATCACGGTTGAAGAGGCCCGGACACTCGAGACCTCGCTCGACGTCGTCGAAGGCATGCAGTTCGACCGCGGCTACCTGTCGCCCTACTTCGTCACCGACCCCGAGCGCATGGAAGTCGTGCTCGAGAATCCGGTGATCCTGATCCACGAAAAGAAAATCAGCTCGATGAAAGATCTTCTCCCCGTGCTCGAGCAGGTGGCGCGCCTCGGCCGCCCGCTGCTCATCATCGCGGAAGACATCGAAGGCGAGGCGCTGGCCACGCTCGTGGTCAACAAGCTGCGCGGCACGCTGCAGGCGGCGGCGGTCAAGGCCCCGGGCTTCGGCGATCGCCGCAAGGCGATGCTCGAAGACATCGCGATCCTCACCAACGGCCGGGCGATCACCGAGGATCTCGGGATCAAGCTCGAGTCCATCAAGCTTGAAGACCTCGGCAAGGCGAAGAAAGTCACGATCGACAAGGACAACACGACGATCGTCGAAGGCGCCGGCTCCTCCTCGGCCATCGAAGGCCGCGTGAAGCAGCTCCGCGCGCAGGTCGAGGAAACCACCTCGGACTACGACCGCGAAAAGCTGCAGGAGCGGCTGGCCAAGCTGGTTGGCGGCGTGGCCATCATCAAGGTCGGTGCGGCCACCGAGACCGAGATGAAGGAGAAGAAGGCGCGCGTCGAAGACGCGATGCACGCCACGAAGGCGGCCGTCGAAGAGGGCATCGTGCCCGGCGGCGGCGTCGCCCTCATCCGCGCGTCGAAGGCGCTCGATGGACTGAAGCTCGGTGGCGATCAGCAGATTGGCGTCAACATCGTCAGACGCGCCATCGAAGAGCCGATGCGCTGGATCGCAACCAACGCCGGGCACGAAGGCTCGATCGTCGTGCAGAAGGTTCGCGAGATGAAGGAGTCCGAGGGCTTCAACGCGCTGACCGACACGTACGAAGACCTGGTCAAGGCGGGCGTCATCGACCCCACGAAGGTCGTCCGCTCGGCGCTCCAGAACTCGTCGTCGATCGCCTCACTGCTGCTGACGACCGAGGCGCTTATCTGCGAGATCCCGGAAGAGAAGAAGGAAGCGCCGATGCCGCACGGCGGCGGCGGCATGGGCGGCATGTACTAACTTGAAAGTTAGAAGTTAGAAGTTAGAAGTTAGAAGTCGGAAGTACAAAAGGAAGGCCCGGCGAGCTCACGCTCCCGGGCCTTTCTTTTTTCCGCCTAAGCCTTGAGCCCTAAGCCGTGAGCCCTTCTTAATGCAGCGTAAAACTCAACTCGATGGTGACCAGCACGGCGACCGGCTCACCGAGGCGCATACCCGGGCGGAACCGGAACAGCTTTGCCGCCTTGATGGCTTCCTGATCGAGCCCGAAGGTCTGATCGAGCGAACGCACGACGTGCGTGTCAGAACATTGCCCGTTCGTCTGAACGATGCATTCGACCCACACGGTGCCCTGGATACGCGCGCGCATCGCATCGGCAGTGTATTGCGGCTTCGGAATAAAGGTCGGCTGCGGAGGCGTCACGCCATTCCCTGGTTGATAAACGCCGCCGCCGGTGCCGCCGCCCGAACCAGGTCCCAGGCCCGACCCGGTGCCCGGACCGATGCCGGTTCCAGTTCCCGCACCCGCGCCGCCCCCTTTGCCCAACCCCTGTGACTCGTTGGCAGGACCCGTGTCGATGATGCCGCCCAGGGTAGTCTCCGCCGATGCGAGAGTCTTTGCGGGGAGAACCATCGACTCGACCGGATCGGGCTCGTCCTTCGGTTTCTTGAGCGGCTCGACTACTGGAGGTTTCTCGACTGGAACCGTGAGCTTGTCTTTGCCAGGCAGCTTGGCCTGTCGTGGCGGCTCCGGCGTCTGGTTGCCGCCACCACCGCCACCACCGCCGGGACCAGCCTGAGGCACCCAGACCATGCTGGTGTTCAGCAGCTCGGGCAGGAACGTAGCCGTCGAGGCAGGCGCGTACCGGCTCGCCAGAATCAGCAAGGTCGCAAACAGCACGTCGAAGGCGGCCGACGCGAGCAGCGACCACCCCATCCGTTTTGGCTGTTGCTCAAAGAGAAACGGAACATCGGCCGGGTGAAGCCCTTCAACGTGGACCGACAAGTGTCCCGCTGAGGTGTTGGCACTGCCCCCGATCGACTGGTTGGTCTCTGCCATTGGGAAGGAATGTTTGCCGATAGAACTATTGTCGCGCACGGTACTGCACCCTGCAACTGCAAAAGGGGTGCCCGGCATTTCGTGCATATTTCCTAGGGGATCGCCCCTCTGCCTTAGGCAGGTGTCCTCGCCTCGTTAGAGCGGTGAACCTTTGGTTACACCCGGCCTGTCCAGGCCCCGATCGCGGCGTTCCCTCCCCCATAGGAGTGCAGGATCGCGAGCGCGTCGGCCGCGCGCGGCTCACTGCGGATGGCGACGAGCACACCACCGCGGGCCGCGAGCGCTTCGAAGATACGAGCGTCGTGAGCCTGAAACCCCACACGCCGCATCGTCCCGGATAGTCCGAGCTTCGGGAGATCGCGGCTCGCCCCCTGTAACGCGTTGACGAGCGGACCACGCGTGAGTACGGCGCCGACCGCCGGCAGCTCGAGGCGATCTGCGGCCGCGCCGAAGGTGCGCGTGAAGAGCGCGCTGACGTCGGCGCTTTCCTTCGCGAGAACCGTCAATGACTCGGCGACAAATCCCGCCTGCGTGAGCGCCTTGAGCCCCTTCTCCGCCCAGGCCACATCCTGAAATACACCGACCGTGAATCTACCTGTTTCGACCTCGACCATGGGCGTGTAATGTATCACGCGAGGGTTAAGACTTTGGGCTTCAGGCTTTGGACTTCAGGCCTTGTCAAAGCCTGGAGCCTGGAGTCCGAAGCCTGACATCAAACAACCCGTGATTCGCTCAACCGACGTCGCGATCATCGGCGCCGGGCCTGCGGGCGCGTGGGCCGCGTACTCCCTTGCCCGCCGCGGCGCTCGCGTCACGATCTTCGACTCGTCGCATCCGCGCGAGAAGCCGTGCGGCGGCGGCGTGACGGGGCGCGCGCTCGCGCTCGTCGCCGACGCCGTGGCGGAAACGTCTCTGCCGGCGTCGACCATTCGCCGGGCGCGATTCCTCGACACCGCGGGCGGACGGTCGGCGGTGGTGCCTCTGTGGAGTCCGACGTCGCTGATCGTTGCCAGCCGCGCGACCTTCGATGCGGCCCTCCTCGCGGCGGCGTGCCAGGCCGGCGCCACCTTGAACACCGCGCGCGTCGCCGACGTCGCGCTCGAGCCGAGCGGCGTGCGGATCCACACCGCACACGATTCGCTTCGCGCCCGCTTCCTGATCGGCGCCGACGGCGCCAACAGCCTTGTCAGGCGACGATTCGCGCGCCCGTTCCGTCGTGACGACCTCTCGATCGCGACCGGCTATTTCGCGCACGGCATCACAAGCGACGAGATTCTCATCGAGTTCATGTCGGATCCCCCCGGGTACATCTGGTCGTTTCCCCGGCCCACTCACCTTGCGATCGGTATCTGCGCACAGGCCGATGCGGGATGGACGGCGACCGCACTGCGCGAGCGGGCCGCCGCATGGATCCACGAGGCGCGGATCGCCGCCGGCGCCCGGCTCGAGGCGTACTCGTGGCCAATTCCATCCCTTGGCGTTGAGCGCCTGGGGCAGCTCGAGCTGGCCGGATCGAACTGGTGCCTGGCCGGCGACGCGGCGGGGCTCGTGGATCCCATTACGCGCGAAGGCATCTACTTCGCGCTGCTGTCTGGTCAGTGGGCGGCCGACGCGGCGCTCGCCGGCGACCCATCCCGATATGCCGCACGGGTGCGGGCGAAGATCATCCCAGAGCTTGTGCACGCCGCGCGGCTCAAAGCCGGCTTCTTTCGTCTGGCGTCGAGCGGCCTCCTCATCAGCGCGCTGCGACACAGTGCGGCGGTCGGCGAGATCATGGGCAATCTGATTGCGGGCCGCCAGAGTTATGCCGGTCTCAAATGGCAACTGCTGCGAACGCTGGAATGGCGGCTGGCGTGGCAGGCGATCGGGATCCCCGGTGTAGCAGCCGCGCCCGGCGGCGCCGTCCGTCAGCGTGCGAAGTAGCCGTCGCGCGCGCGGACTCGGACGCCGGGGCGCGAAACCGTCACGTCGATCGCCCGCCACGCTGGACCTGCGCGCGTCGCCTGAGGCGGCGCGTAGCCGAGCAGATACTGGAATCGCAGCTCTCGCGCCAGCGTGCCAAGCTGCGATTCGAGGCGCTTCGGATCGTCGATGAAAAACGTCCGTCCGCCCGTGATGTTGGCGAGTTCGGCGAACACCGGTGGCCGCCCGCCGATCGCCACCGGATAGACGAGCACATTGCTTTGCCGCGCGCGCGCGATCAGATCGGTGGCGGTCGTGCGGCTGCCCCGGTCAATCCCATCGGAGATGAGGAGCAACGCGCGGCGCCCGCTGCGGGCCTGCATGGCCTCCAGCGCGCCAGAGGTGGCGTCGTAGAGCGGCGTGGTCCCCCACGGATCGATCGCCTCCCATCTCGTGGCGCCGGCCTCGCGCGCGGAAACCGGCGGCGTGATCGTTTCGATCTCGCTGCCGATGGCCAGCACCATCACTTCATCTGCCGGACGAAGCGCCGCGATGAAACTCCGTGCTGCCTGCTTCGACAGCGCGAGCCGCTCGCCGGCCATGCTGAAGCTGCGATCGAGCGCGATCGTGACCGACAAGGGGAATTCGCCCGCAGCAAACACCGTGATGGTCTGGGGCGCCTGATCTTCCGTGACTCGGAAGTCGGCGGCCGTCAAGCCGGTCACCGGCTGGCCCTCACGATCGGTGACGGTGGCATACACCTGCACCAGGTTGATTCCTGTAGAAAATGTCGAGAATGGCGACACCGGAGCGGACTGTCCGGCTGGCGGCGGCTGAGCCGCCACGACAAGCCCTCCAATGCCCCCGAGAAAGAGTGGTACAATCCACGCAGATCTCCGATTCCAGATTTGCGGGAGGAGTTGCACTATGGGGCGCCTTGGATTGCCCGAACTGATCGTCATCCTTCTCATCGTCTTCGTGATTTTTGGAGCAAGCCGCCTGCCAGGCCTCGGCCGCGGCATCGGCAGCGCCATCAAGAACTTCAAGGAGGGGATGAAGGAAAACGACAAGTCCTAGTTCCTGACGCTTGAACGCTCTACTTCTGCCTTCTCCCTTTTGACTTCTGCCGTTCGCGCCGTCCGGGACGCTGTTTGGCGCGCCGCTCGTCCCGTTTGGGCGTCGCCCGGCTCCGACGCGGTCCCCGCTCACCTTCCCGCACCCGCTCGAGGATGTCCACGAGGCCGAGATCGATCTGCCGGGCTTCCATGTTGACGCGGATGACCTGTACCTTCACTTTGTCCCCGAGTCGGTACACCTTCTGCGTATTCTCGCCGCGCAGCAGGTGTGCACCGTCGACGAAGCGGTAGTAGTCATCGGCCATCGTCGAGATGTGGACCATGCCTTCCACGAAGTGCTCGACCAGCTCGATGAAGAGCCCGAAGGCCGCCACGCCCGTGACGTAGCCTTCGAATTCATCGCCGACTTTGTCGGCCATGAATTTGACCTTCTTCCACTGCAGCAGCTCGCGCTCGGCATCGTCGGCGCGCCGTTCCATCTCCGAGGTATGCCGCGCGACTTCCGGTAATTCTTCCGTCCACTCCTCGCGCGCTTCCTCGGTGAGCGTCGCGTGCCGCGCGGCGCGGAGCGCCCTGTGCACGACCAGGTCGGGATAGCGGCGGATTGGCGAAGTGAAATGCGTGTAGCTCGACGCGGCGAGTCCAAAGTGCCCGAGGTTCTCCGGCGCGTACCGCGCCTTCTGCATCGAGCGCAGCATGAGAAACGCGATCGGCTTTTCTTCGGGCTTGCCGTGAATCCGCTCGAGCAGTTTCTGGAAATGCCGCGGGCGGAGCGCCGATGGCGGCGCGGCGAGGCTGTACCCGAACCCGGAGATGAACTCTTCGAACTTCGCGACTTTGAGGATGTCGGGCTCTTCGTGGACACGGTACAGGGCGGGCGCGTTCTCGGTTTCGAGGAACGAGGCGACCGTCTCATTCGCGAGGAGCATGAACTCCTCGATTAACCGGTGGGCGACGTTCCGCTGGAGCGCGATGATGGCTTCGACGGCCCCGCCTTCGTCGATGATGACCTCGGCTTCATTCAGATCGAAATCGATCGATCCGCGGCGGCGGCGGGCATCGTTCAAAATCTGAAACAGCTCGCGCATCAGCTCGAACATCGGCACGAGCGCCGCGTACTGGTTCATGAGCGCCGGATCCCGATCGGTCAGGATGCCGTTGACCGCCGCGTAGGTCATCCGCTCGGTGCTGTTGATGACGGCGTCATGAAACTCGGAGCGCACGACCTGCCCGTGGCGGTCTACCTCCATGAGGCACGACTGCACCAGGCGATCGACATGCGGGTTCAGACTGCACAGACCCGTCGCGAGCTCCGCGGGAAACATGTGCACCGCCCGCTCGGGAAAGTACACCGATGTGCCGCGGTCGTACCCTTCGCGATCGAGGGCGCTTCCCTCCTGAACGTAATGCGACACGTCCGCGATGTGCACGCCCAGCCAGAAGTGCCCGTTCGGCAGCCTGTGAATCGTAATGGCATCGTCGAAGTCGCGCGCGTGCTCACCGTCGATCGTCACCGTCGGGACGCCGCGGAAATCGGTCCGGCCTCGAATATCGCGCTCCGACACGGTCGTCCCGAGCCGGACCGCTTCCGCGACGGCGTCGGCGGCGTGCGCATCCGGAATCCCGTGCTTGCGGATGATGATTTCCGTGTCGACGCCCGGCGCATCGACGTCGCCGAGCACTTCGGCCACGCGGCCGATCGCCCCGCGCGTGGCCGTCGGCCACCGGGTCAATTCCACCGTGACCATCTCGCCCGGTGCCGCGCCGCCTTCCTGGCCCGGCGGGATGACGATATCCATCAGCACGCGGCGATCGAACGGCACGGCGTATCCCATGCCGTCTTCGCCCCGATCGTAGCGGCCCACGAGCGACTCGTTCCCGCGCTCGAGGATACGAATGACGCGACCCTCGGCCCGCCCCTGGCCGTCCTTATTGAGATTGATGCGTTCGATGCGGACCACGACACGATCGCCGTGCATCGCATCGTTCAGATGCGGCGGAGAGACATAGATGTCGCCGCCCGTCTCCAGTGGACGTTCGGGGCTGACGAATCCATAGCCGGCCGGGTGCGTCTGCAGACGGCCGACGTAGAGATCCATCTTCTCGGGCAGACCAAAGCGCAGCCCGCGAATCTGAATCAGTTCGCCGGACGCGACGAGCGACTTGACGTGGCGCTTGAACGAGGTGCGATCGTCGCGCGGAATCTTGAGAACTTGCAGGAGCTCGCGCATTGCGGCGGGATGGTGAACCCGCTCTCGCATCAGCGCGAGGACCTGGTCTCGTGTCAGAGAGGTTGGGGTCAGTGCGTTTGTTTCGGATCCGACCAGGCGGAAAGCCCGGTGACGACGTCGAATTTCTTGAGGAGTGAACTCACCAGCTGGGGGGCGTCGTCCTGGGTGGAAAGCTGCTCGAGCTCGTTGATGATCTTGGCCAGCGCCGCTTCAACGTCCGTGATGGCGCTTTCGGAATAGTAGGGCCGCTGTTGCTGGAGACATCGATGATGTCTGACGAACTCTTCGCGGTAGAACTCAATGATTTGGTGCCTACGCATGGATGATCGGCCTCGAATCGGTCGCGAAGCGTGGCATGCAGGTCCCCCGGCTGACTTGTCGATTGATCCTTCCCAGTCTAGTGCGGCGTGAAAACGGGTGTCAAGGCGTAAACCAGGGCCGGTTTTCAGCGCCCCCAGGCGGCGACCAGCCCGCCGATGCAGCCCACGACCATCCCCCCGAGCACGAGCAGGACCGCGATCTCAGCCGGAAGAAAGCGGATCGATGAAACGTTCACGGCAGCCGCCAACGGGACCAGGTAGGCGCTGCGCAGCGAGAAAAACGTGGCGGCCAGCGCAAGCATCGCGACGAGCGCGCCAACGCCGCCCTGGATGACTCCCTCCATCACGAACGGGCCGCGAATGTATCCGGCCGGTGCTCCAACGAGCTGCATGATCTCGATCTCGTCCCGCCGCGCGTGCAGTGCGAGGCGCACGACCGAGGCGACCGTCAACGCCGCAGCAATCGTCAACACGGCACCGAGCACCAGACCGACGCCGCGGACGACGTCGATGGCCGACATCAGCCGGTTCAGCCACTGCCGGTCGTAGCGGACGTCGGCGACTCCGGGCGTTTCCCGAAGCTTCGCGCCGAGGGCGTCGACGCCGGCTTCGGCCGCAGCGCCAGTCCGGAGACGCACCTCGTAAGAGGCGGGCAACGGATTCTCGCCGAGTGTCTCGATCGATCCGGCAAGGTCGACGAACGTCTCCTTGAAGCGGCTCAAGGCCGTGGCCTTGGACACGTATTCGCGCGCCGCCACGATCTCGCCTGGCGCAAGCGCGCTCTCGATCGCGCGTCGTTCCTCGTCCGTGATCTTGTCCTCGAGGTACACCGACATTTCCGCGGCGCTGCTCCACTCGGAGCCGAGGCGCTCGAGATTCGCCGTCACGATCAGGAACCCGCCGAGTACGAACAGGGCGAGCGCGATCGTGCCGGTCGACAGCAGCCCCGACTGCCGTCCGCGCCACAGGCTGGCGACGGCTTCCCAGAACGCGTATCGCAGTGAGCGCATCATGTGACCTCCACGACGCGGCCGTGGTCAAGCGTGACCGCGCGGCGGCCGACGCGGCGGATGAGTTCGCGGTCGTGCGTGGCCACGACGACCGTCGTACCGCGCGCGTTGATCTCCCGAAACAGGTTCATGATCTCGAACGACAGGTCCGGATCGAGATTGCCGGTCGGCTCGTCCGCCAGCACCAGTTGCGGATCGTTGACGAGCGCCCGCGCGATGGCGATGCGCTGCTGCTCGCCACCCGATAACTCCTCGGGATACGCGTTCATCCGATGCTGGAGTCCGACCCACTTGAGCACCTGGAACGTCTTGCGCTGCTGGACGGCTTCGGCGACGCCGAGCACGCGCATGACAAACGACACGTTCTGAAAGACATTCAACCGGGGAATCAGCCGGAAATCCTGAAAGACGAATCCCACCGTACGGCGATAGGTCTGGATTTGAGACGGCCGCAAGGTCTTGAGATCGCGGCCCGCGACTTTCAGCTCGCCTTCGCTCGGCAGCTCCTCGCGAAGCAGCAACCGGAGAAAGGTCGACTTGCCGGCGCCGCTCGGCCCGGTGAGGAAGAGAAATTCGCCCTTGTCGATTGTGATCGTCAGATCGCGCAAGGCGTAAACGCCGCGACCGTACAACTTCGAGAGGTGATGGGTCTCGATCAATTCAAATGAGGAAATTCAGTTTAACACGGCCAGCCCTTCCCGCCTATCCAGCCCTTCCTGCCTGTCCTACCTCCAACGCTTTCTTGAGCAGCTCATTCACGCGCTTCGGGTTCGCTTTCCCGCCAGCCGCTTTCATCACCTGTCCGACCAGGAAGCCGAACGTCGTCGCTTTGCCGCCCTGGTACATCGCGACGGCGTCGGCGTGCTGCGCGAGCACGTCTGCGACGAGCGCGGCGAGGTGCGACTCGTCGTCGATTTGCGTCAGGCCTTCCGTCCTCACGATCTCGGCAGGGCTCTGTCCTGACGTGAACATCCTCTCGAAGACCTCTTTGGAAATCGAGTGGCTGATCGTTCCCTGCTCGACCATTAGCGTCAGCTGCGCGGCCGCAGCGGGCGGCACGGTCTTCGCGATCACTCCGACGTCGTCGGTGCCCAGCAGGTTCATCTTCGCGCTGATCGTTCCCATGATCAGGTTCGCCACCGCTTTCGGCGGCCCGCCGGCTTTGAGCGCCTGCTCGAAGTACTCGGCCATCGCCGTCGTCTGTGTCAACTGCGCGGCTTCAGCCACCGACAGCCCCAGACCGCGGATCCGCCGGCGGCGCGCGGCCGGCAACTCCGGAAGCTCGCTGCGGACCCGCTCGAGGCGCGCTGCGTCGACGACCAGCGGCGGCAGGTCGGGCTCGGGAAAATATCGGTAATCGTGCGCTTCCTCTTTGCTGCGCATCGACACCGTGCGCTTCGCGGCAGGATCCCAGAGCCGCGTTTCCTGCACGACGCGTTCGCCGGCCTCGAGCGCACCGATTTGACGCGCGATCTCGTACGCGACCGCCTCTTCGACAAACCGAAACGAGTTGAGGTTCTTGATCTCCGCTTTGGTACCGAGCGCCGTCGTCCCTGCCGGCCGCACCGAGACGTTCGCGTCGCAGCGGAGGCTGCCCTCCTCCATGTTCCCGTCGTTGACGCCGATCGCGACCAGCAGCTCGCGCAGATAGCCGAAGAACGCCGCCGCGTCTTTGGGCGCGCGCAGGTCCGGCTCGGTGACGATCTCGATGAGGGGCGTCCCGGCTCGATTGAGGTCGACGTAGCTCTTGCGATCGGAGTCCGGAAACCCCTCGTGCAGAAGCTTGCCGGCGTCCTCTTCGATGTGGACGCGCGTGATGCGGACGTCGTAGTCGGGGCTCCAGTCATCGCTGCCGGCGCGAATCACGCCGGCTGTCGCGAGCGGCTGCTCGTACTGCGAGATTTGATAGCCCTTGGGCAGATCCGGATAGAAGTAATTCTTCCGCGCGAAGATCGAGGTCTCGTGAATCGTGCAGCCGAGGGCCAGCGCCGCGCGCGCCGCGTAGTCGACCGCGCGCCGGTTGAGCACCGGCAGGGCGCCCGGCAGCCCGAGGCACACCGGACAGACGTGCGTGTTCGGTGCCGCACCGAACGCCGTGCTGCACCCGCAGAAAATCTTCGAATCGGTCAGGAGCTGGGCGTGGATCTCAAGGCCGATGACGGCCTCGTACTGAATATTCGACGTTGGTGACTTGGTGACTTGGCGACTTGGTGAGTTCAGTTCGCTGGCTCGCGTATTCACCAACTCCCCAACTCACCAATTCGCCAATTACGGCCTGGGACCAGCGGCGCGCACTTCGGGCGATACACCCGCCTCGAAGGCCTTGAAGTTTTCAGCGAAGAGACCTGCCAGCTTCGCGGCCTGTTCGTCGTACGCCGCGGGATCGCTCCAGGTACTGCGGGGGTTGAGGACGCCGGCCGGAACGTCCGGACAACTTGTCGGAACGTCCAGGTTGAACCGCTGATTGCGTTCGTACGCCACCCCGTCGAGCGCCCCCGACAGCGCGGCGCGGATCATCGCGCGCGTAAACGCGATCTTCATCCGCTGTCCGATGCCATAGCCGCCGCCCGTCCACCCCGTATTGACGAGCCAGACGCGCGCACGATGTTTGCCGATGCGCTCGCCGAGCATCGTCGCGTATCGCTGTGGCGGCAGCGGCAGGAACGGCGCGCCGAAACAGGTACTGAAAGTCGCCGTCGGTTCGGTCACGCCCTTTTCCGTGCCGGCGACCTTCGCCGTGTATCCCGACAGGAAGTGATAGATCGCCCCTTCCGGCGTCAGGCGCGAGATCGGCGGCAGCACGCCGAACGCGTCGGCCGTCAGCATGATCACGTTCTTCGGATGACCGCCCCGGCCCGATGGTTCCGCGTTGTCGATGAAGGAGATGGGATAGGCGGCGCGCGTGTTTTCGGTCAGACGGTCGTCGTTGAGGTCGAGCGCACGCGTCACCGGGTCGAGCGCCACGTTCTCGAGCACCGTGCCGAACCGGCGCGTCGTGGCGTAGATCTGGGGTTCCGCTTCCGCGGACAGGCGGATCGTCTTCGCGTAACAGCCGCCCTCGAAGTTGAAGATGCCGCGATCGCTCCAGCCGTGTTCATCGTCGCCGATCAACCGCCGGTCGGGATCGCTCGACAGCGTGGTCTTGCCGGTGCCCGAGAGGCCGAAGAACAGCGCGGCGTCGCCCTCCCGTCCGATATTCGCCGAGCAGTGCATCGAGAGCACGCCCTCGAGCGGCAAGAGACCGTTGAGGATGGTAAACACTGACTTCTTGATCTCGCCGGCATAACTCGTCCCGGCGATGAGCACCAGCCGCTTGGCGAAATTGAGCGCGATGACCGTTTCCGAGCGCGTCTTGTGGCGCGCGGGATCGGCCTTGAAGCTCGGTGAATCGATGATCGTGAAGCCCGGCATGGGCGGGTCCGACGAGTGATCCTTGGGGTCAACGATCAACAGGTGGCGGGTGAACAGGCTGTGCCACGCGTACTCCGTGATCACCCGGATCGGCAGACGGTGCTCTGGGTCCGCGCCGGCGTAGCAGTCCTGAACGTACAGCTCCGCGCGTTCCAGGGACGCCAGAAAGTCGCGGTGGAGTCTGTCGAAATCGGCCGGGTCCATCGGACGATTGACCGCGCCCCAGGCGATCTCCTTTTCGCTGCCCGGCTCGCGCACGAGAAACTTGTCCTTTGGCGACCGCCCCGTGTGTTCGCCGGTTCGGCAGACCAGAGGCCCTTCGTCGGCCATCAGCCCTTCGCCCCGCCGAATCGCTTCTTCGTACAAAGCGGCGGAGGACAAATTCCATTTCGCGCTGGCGCCCGGAACCTCCTCGAGTTCGAGGGAACGGGTCCGTTCGAGGCCGGAGCTCACAGGGAATCCTTTAACGTGTGGAGAGTCAGTGACATAGGCCGAGTTTTCGAATCCTACTCGCGCCATGAGGCTCAGTCAAGCAGGCGCCCCTTTCTGGAGTAAACTGTAAACACTTGCCAACCGGTAACGTAATGATTCTATGAGTGGTGATCACCGGACACCTTCGAGCGTCGAAAGAGCTCCCGCCCCGGCAGCGGGCGTCGGCCTCGGGGGCCGGGATCGACGGCCGGCCGCGCCGCCGCTGTCGGATGACACGCGGATTGCGGTCGAGATTCGCGATCTCGTGGTCCATGGCAACCTCGACGAGGCGAGGCAGCGTTTCACCGAGCTCGTGGCGATTCACCAGCGCCGGGCCATGCGGATCGCGTACCAGTATTTGCACGATGCTGCCGACGCCGACGAAGCGGTGCAGGACGCGTTCGTCAAAGTCTTCGGCCATATCGACTCGTATCGCGAGGCGTGGCCCTTCGAAGTCTGGTTCACCCGCATTCTCATCAACGGGTGCCTGGATCGGCGGAAAGCCCGTCTGCGTCGCGCCCGCTGGTTCGTGTCGACCGACACCAACCACATCGGGGACGAGGCCCGGCCGGCGTTCGGCGGGACGGCCGCGCTCGATCCGGAATCGCGGCTGCTCGCTCGCGAGCGCCGCGCGCGGCTGGCCGCGGCGATCGACCGGCTGGACGGCCGGCAGCGATCGATTTTCATGCTGTCGCACTACGGTGACTGCACGCCACGGGAAGTCGGTGCAATGATGGGCCTCAAGGAATCGACAGTGCGCGTTCATTTGTTTCGCGCCGCGCGCAAGCTGCGCGGTCTGCTGGGAGGTCACCCGTGATCCTTCGGCGCGCGTCACCTCCGGGAAGAAGGTCTGTTCGAATGCTACCTCGCCGAACAGGGCGGCGAGCCCATCGAGCCGCCGGCGGCGGAACATCTGACCGATTGTGCCGAGTGTGGCGCGCGCTATGCCGACCTCCGGCGCTTCATGGACGGGCTCCGCACTGAAGCCGACGCCGAGCTCGACGAGATCTGTCCGCCCGAGCGATTGCGCGCGCAGCAGCAGAACATTGCCCGTCGCATCGAGCATCTGGGGCATCCCGCTCGCGTCATCAGCTTCCCCGGTCATCGGCCCGGTCAGCCGATGCCGAGCTCGGGCTCGCACGCGACGCCGCGGTGGATCGGCGCGGCCGCAGCCGCCGGCCTCGTGATTGGTATTGGCGTCGGCAGCCTCTACTATTCCCGCGGCCCGCAGGGCGCAGGGGCCGTCGCCGTCGGCAACTTCGCCGAGTCCGCCGAAGCGCCAGCCCCCGCGAGCGCTCCCGTGCTCGTGAGCGACGTCAACGAAGCGTTTCTGTCGGAGCTCGAACTCGCATTGGAACGGCCGCACACCCGCGAACTCGTCGCGCTCGACGAGCTCACGCCTCATGTGCGCGAAGTTCGCGTCCAGTTGCGTTAACTTGTCTTCCTCG
The DNA here is from genome assembly GCA_963789965.1 of uncultured Acidobacteriota bacterium. GTDB lineage: Bacteria > Acidobacteriota > Vicinamibacteria > Vicinamibacterales > CAVVIG01 > DATLLJ01. The sequence goes on along the minus strand of CAWBMO010000003.1, from coordinate 546,703 downwards.
CTCGTCTTCCGCAAAGGCCTCGACCTGAAGCACGCCGTCGCCGGCATGCTCGCCGAGAGCTATCACAGCGGCCTGGTCGACGAGATCAAGGCGAACGACTTCACCCACCGTGCGGGCCGTCTCACCGTGCATCTCGCGCGCGAATTCGGCTTCTGTTACGGCGTCGATCGCGCCGTCGACTACGCGTACCAGACGCGCCAGGCGGTTTCCAGAGCGGGCCGTGTATCTGACCGGCGAGATCATCCACAACCCCCACGTCAACGATCAGCTGCGGGCGATGGACGTCCGCTTCCTCAGCGACGACACACCCGATGCGATCGATCGACTCGACAAAGACGACGTCGTCATCCTGCCGGCATTCGGCGTCACGATGTCGATGCTGCAGCGGCTCGAGCGGCGCGGCTGCACGCTCATCGATACGACCTGCGGGTCGGTTTTGAACGTGTGGAAGAACGTCCGGCGCTATGCCGAAGGCGGCTACACGGCGGTTATTCACGGCAAAGTGTGGCACGAGGAAACGCAGGCGACCGCATCCCAGGCCGTCGAGTACGGCGGGCGCTATCTCGTGTTGTTCAACGCGGCCGAGGCCGAGGTCGTGTGCGACTACATTCGTCAGGGCGGCGACCCCGCCGCGGTCCTCGCCCGCTTCCCCAATGCGGTGTCAGCCGGCTTCGAGCCGGAGCGCGATCTGCAGCGTGTCGGCCTGGCGAACCAGACCACGATGCTGATGTCGGAGTCGCTCGAGATCGAGAAGATGCTGAAGGCGGCGATGCTTGACCGGTACGGCGAAACCGACCTCGTCCGGCACTTTCAGGCATTCGACACGATCTGCAGCGCCACCCAGGATCGGCAGGACGCGGTCGTTGCGCTGCTGCGCGAGCAGCCCATCGATTTGATGATCGTGATCGGGGGGTACAACAGCAGCAACACCTGCAATCTCGCGCGCATCTGTGCGGCCTCCCGGCCGACGTTTCACATCGCCGATCCGGATTGCCTGGTGTCGCCTGATGAGATCCGCCATCGGCCGGTGAGCACGAAAACGGAGGCAACGGGCACGGCGTGGTTGCCGCCGGCAGGGCCGGTCTCGATTGGCTTGACGTCCGGTGCGTCGACTCCCGACAATCTGGTCGGGGACGTGGTGCTGAAACTGGCTCGGTTCACCGGGTCCGCGGCCTGACGGTCGGACGCCCGTGGCCCGGGTCGGTCCACTGACTCGTCCGAAGAGGCCCGCCAGCGGGGAGCGACGAGGGTACCCCTTGCGCTCAACTTCTTACTGCTCAGCATGTTAGACTTTGGGGGGCCTGGAGTGTGACAATTCTGAGACGACGGCGCCTTCGCGAAACACATGCGTGTGTCCTATCGTATTCCTCTACGAAGAACCGCTTTTCCTTGAGGTTACCGATGATTTCGTCCCTTTGCCGGCGGCTGTTGGCTGTGGCATTTCTGCTCTCGTTTTCGGCTGCCGCTTCCGCCCAGCAACTCAACTGGTTCTGGTGGAAGATGGAGCCGACGCTCGCGCTGAGCGCGGACCAGTCGACGCAGATCGACGCCATCTTCCAGGAAGGCATCGCGCAGCTGCAGAAGCAGAAGGACGAGCTGGATCGCCTCGAAGGCAAGCTGTCGCGTCTGATCGAGACGATGGCGACCGAGGCAGAGGTCACGCAGCAAATCGATCGCGTCGAGGCCACGCGTTCGACGTTGAACAAGACACGGACGCTCATGCTGCTGCATATGCGTCAAGTGCTGAAGCCTGAGCAACGCCTCAGGCTGAATGCCATGCGCGATCGCCGCGAGCAGGAACGCAAGGCGCAGGAGCAGCGGCTGCAGCAGGAGCGGGACAAGGAAAAGGCTCGTCCAAAATAGTCGATCGTTTTTTTCGCTGAGGGATTCCGAGATGAAATCGAACACATTGAAGGGGCTCGTCACGTGCGCTGTCTTCGTCCTGGCAACGGCCTCGAATGCCACCGCACAGAAAGTCACCAATCAGAAAATCACCGATCAACGGATCGCGGATCTGATTCGAGAGGCGGCGCTCCGCGCCGGCGTCGAACCCACCACCGCGACGGCACCTCCGTCGGCCCAAACTGTGGCCGGCCAGGGCGACCGCCCGACCGTGCGGCTGTCGCTCGACGACGCGATTAAGCTCGCGCTCGACCGCAACCTCGACATCTCCGTGCAGCGCCTCAACCCGCAGACGTTCGATTTCTCGCTCTCGAGCCTGAGGGCGATCTACAGGCCGACGCTGACGTCCACGGTTTCACAGCAGTCGCAGACGAACCCGTCCACGCAGACGACCTCAGGAGGCGTCGTCGGTACCGGCGTCCTCCAGGACACGACCACCTTCAACGGCGGCCTCTCGCAGAGCCTGCCGTGGGGCGGCGGCACCTTCACCGCGACCATCAACAACAACCGCGGGACAACCACCAGCACCACGGCGCTGTTCAATCCGAATTACAACAACAACTGGTCGGGACTCTACGTGCAGCCGCTGTTCCGGAACTTCAAAATCGACAGCAACCGACAGCAACTCGTCGTGACGAAGTTGAACCAGGACATCTCGGAAATCCAGCTGCAGGCGACAATCATCAACACGCTGTCGAACGTCAGGAACGCCTACTGGGATTACGTGTTCGCGGTGCAGTCGGTCGAAGTCGCCCGCCGGTCGGTCGCGCTCGCCGAGCAGCTCGTCAACGACAACCGGACGCGCGTCGAAGTCGGGACGATGGCGCCGATCGACGTCATTCAGGCGCAATCGCAGGCGGCCACCCAGCGGCAGAACCTCGCCGTTGCGGAGGGCACCCGCCGGACCAACGAGTTGAGCCTCAAGCGGCTGATCGTCAACGGGACCACCGACCCGAACTGGAATGCCGCCATCGATCCGCTCGATCAACCCGCGTTCGAGCCGGTGACCGTCGATGTGACGAACGCCGTCAGGAGGGCGCTCGAAGTGCGCACCGACCTCGCGCAGGTGCGGAAGAATCTGGAAGTCAACAACGTCACGTTGAAGTACATGACCAACCAGACCTTGCCGCAGGTGGATTTTACCGCCCGGTACGCCCTCACAGGCCAGGGCGGCACCCAGTACCTCTCGAGCGGAAACGGCGTCAACCGCGTGGTGACCGGCATCATTCCCGGTGGTTACAGCGACGCGTTGAGCACCTTGCTCCACAACAACTACCCGACGTGGACATTTGGCGTCACCGTGAACTATCCGCTCGGCACGAGCGCGCAGGAGGCCTCGCTGGCGCGCGCCAGGCTGCAGTCGAACCAGGTTGAGGCCCAGCTCAAACAGATCGAGCTGCAGATTGCCACCGACGTCACCAACGCGGCCACCAACGTGCAGAACAACATCGAGCGCGTACAGGCGGCGCAGGCGGCCCGCGAGTTCGCGCAGAAGCAGATGGAAGCCGAGCAAAGCAAGTTCGAAGTCGGCATGTCCACCAACTACTTCGTCGTGCAGTCGCAGCGCGATCTCGCGACCGCGCAGAACAACGAACTGTCGGCGATCCTCGCGTATCGGCGCTCGGTCGTCGAAGTGGAGCGGCTGCAGCAGACGTCAACGACGAGCGCGAACATCACCATCCTTGGTCGGTAATTCACAACTGGCGATTGAACGTCACGGACACGGAGCATCATGAAACGCTCGATTATGGTCATTGCAGGTCTCGTCGCCGTCGTCGGCGCGGGGGCCTACTACGTCAACCGTGGCGATAACGCTCAGGACAGCGCGGCCGGCGGCCAGCCCGGAAATCAGCAGGGTCGTGGCGGCCAGGGCGGGAACCAGGGCGGCGGCAACTTCGGCGGCGGCGGGAACTTTGGTGGCGGCGGGAACTTTGGCGGCGGCGGAAACTTTGGCGGCGGCCAGCGTCTGCCCATGACCGTGGAGACGGCGCAGGTCACGCGCGCCGACATGTCCACCGAAGTCACCGTCGTCGGCAATCTGGTCGGCGCGCAGACCGTCGAAGCGGGGCCCAAGGTTGCCGGCCGGCTCGAAACCGTGTCGGTTCGTCTTGGCGACCGCGTGAGCCGCGGCCAGATCATCGCCACGGTTGAAGATCGAGAGATCCAGGAACAGGTCAAGCAGGCGAAAGCGTCCTTTGACGTGTCGGCGGCGACGATCCGTCAGCGCGAGGCCGATTTGAAGCTCGCGCAGACGAACCTCGATCGCTCTCGCAACCTCTTCGAGCGTCAACTGATTCCGAAGCAGACCTTCGACGACACCGACTCGCGGTACCAGGCGGCCCTCGCACAGCTCGATCTCGCCCGGGCGCAGTACGCGCAGACGCAGGCGCGGCTCGACGAGCTGAAGATCAACCTCTCCAATACCAACATCACATCGCCGGTGAGCGGGTTCGTCGGCAAGCGCGTGCTCGATCCGGGCGGGTGGGTCACACCGAACACCGCATTCATTTCGGTGGTCGACATCAGCGTGGTGCGGCTCGTCGCGAACATTGTCGAAAAGGACATCCGCCGCATCACGCCGGGCCTGGCCGCCGACGTCGAAGTCGATGCGTATCCGGGCGAGAAATTCGTCGGCCGCGTGGCGCACATTGCACCCGTACTGGACCCGGCGACGCGCACGGGACAAATCGAAGTCGAAGTGGCCAATCCGAGTTTCCGGCTGAAGCCTGGGATGTACGCGAAGGTCTCGTTCACCGTGGACAAGAAGGACCAGGCGCTCGTGATTCCCACCGCGGCGCTTGTCGATCTCGGCGGCAACCGCGGCGTCTTTACGACGAGTGCGACCGAGCAGGGCCAGGTGGCGACCTTCAAGAAGATTGACGTCGGCATCGTGAATCAGACACTGGCGGAAGTCACGTCAGGTCTTTCGGAAGGCGACCACATCGTCACGACCGGCGCGGCGGCGCTGCGGGAAGGCGATCGCGTTCTGCTTCCGGGGGAAACCGCCCCCGAGGGCGGCGGCGCTGCTGGCGGTCGCGGGCGCGGCCAGGGTGGCGGAGGACGTGGTCAGGGCGGCGGAGGCCGTCGCGGTGGTGGCCAGGGCGGCCAAGGCCAAGGCAGAGGCCAGGGGAACCCGAACACAGGCGGCGCCCCGCGATCTTAAGAAATTGGTGACTTAGTGACTTGGCGACTTGGTGACTTGCGTTAAATCGCCAACTCACCAAGTCACCAGCTCACCAACGACGTTTGAGGAGTCGGTATGAGCATTCCGCGCTTCGCCATTGAACGCCCCGTCATGATGACGATGATCAGCTCGATCATCATCCTGCTGGGCGGCATCTCGCTGACCCGCCTGCCGGTCGACTTGCTGCCAGACATCGCGCAGCCCACGATCAACGTGCGGGTCAACTACACGGGCGTCGGGCCGCTCGAGATGGAAGAACTCATCACGCGGCCGCTCGAACAGCAACTGAGCGCGGTGTCGGGAGTCCGGCAGATGAACTCGACCTCGTCGGAGGGCAACAGCCAGATTCAGATGAACTTCGAATGGGGCCACGACCTCAACGAGGCCATGGACGACATCCGCACGCGCATCGACCGTGTGCGCGGCCGCCTGCCCGAGGACGCGGACCCGCCGGTGATTCAGAAGTTCGACCCGAACTCGCAGCCGATTCTGCGCCTGGCCGTCGAGAGCGTGGACGGCTCGCTCGATCGCGTTCAGCTTCGCGAACTGTCCGAGCAGACGCTGTCGCCGCGGCTCGAGCGCGTGTACGGCGTGGCGGCGGTGACGGTGGACGGCGGCCTTCGCCGGCAGATTCACGTCGAGCTGTCGCGGGAAAAGACCACCGCGCTGGATCTATCGGTCGACCGCGTCGTCAACGTGCTGCGGACGGAAAACCAGAACATTCCGATCGGCGAAATCTACCGCGGCGATCGCTCGTTTCTGATGCGGAGCCAGGGCCAGTTCGAAAACCTCGATCAGATCAAGAATATCGTCGTCCTGACCAAAACCGGCGTCCCGGTGTATTTGAAGGACATCGCGGAAGTCACCGACTCGACCGAAGACATCAGGTCCGTGCTCCGGATCAACGGAAAACCGGGCGTGCGTCTGCAGGTCACCAAGCAATCGGGCACCAATACCGTCCAGATTGCGCAGGACGTTCGCGCAGAGGTCGAGCGCATCAACCGCGAGGTGCCCGGCGTCAGACTGACGCTCCTCCAGGACAACGCCAAGTTCATCGAGCGCGCCATCTCCGCCGTGTCGGAACACGTGATGATCGGGTCGGTGCTCGTCATTCTCATCATCTTCCTGTTCCTCCGAAGCCCTCGCTCGACGCTCATCGTCGCCACGTCCATTCCGATCTCGGTCGTCGGCACGTTCGCGCTCCTCTATTTCTCGGGGATGACGCTGAATACGATGACGTTCGGGGGACTTGCGCTTGGCGTCGGGATGATTGTCGACGCGGCGATCGTCGTGCTCGAGAACTCGTACCGGCACATGGAGCATCACGGCAAGGATCGATTGACCGCCTCGATCGAGGGCAGTGAAGAGGTGTGGTCGGCCATTCTGGCCTCGATCCTCACGCACATTGCCGTGTTCGTTCCGCTGTTGTTCCTGACGGGCGTCTCGAGCGTCATGTTCAGGCAATTGTCCTTCGTCGTCGTCTTTTCGCTGGCGATGTCGCTGTTCGTGGCCGTCACGCTCGTGCCGGTGCTCTGCTCGAAGCTGCTGAAGCTGCCGCCGCCCATGGACCAGAGGAAGGGTTTTCTCGGAAAGTTGTCCGTCGCCAGCGAGCGGGCGCTCGAGCACATGGATGACGCGTACCGGCGATTGCTGCACAAGTCCCTGGCCCACCGGGGCGTGGTCGTCGGCATCGCGACGGCGTCCGTGATAGCGGCCGCCGTGATCTTCCCGACGCTGCCGACCGAGTTCACGTCGCAGACAGACGAAGGACAGGTCAACGTGAACGTGGAGCTGGCACAGGGAACCCGCATCGAAATCACCGATCCGGTACTAAAGCGGATCGAAGAGTCCCTCACTCAGCTCGTACCCGAAGCGACGACGATCATCGTCCAGGCCGGCGCTGGCGGCGGCAATTTCCAGGGCGGCGGCAACAACTCGGTGAGTCGCGGCAACATCAATATCATGTTGACGCCGAAGGACGAGCGGAAGCGGTCGAGCGAACAAATCGCCCAGGATCTCCGCCGTCAGCTTCAGGGGATTCCCGGCGTCGTCGTGCGCGCGAACCCGGCGGGCGGCAATCAGGACCTCAATCGCCTGCTCTCTGGCGGCGGCAACAACGGCGGCGGCCGTCTGTCACTGGAGATCCGCGGTGAAGATCTCAACGACTCGAGGAAACTTGCCCAGGCGCTCAAGGAGCTCCTCGACAACACGCCGGGTGTCGCCGATGCACGACTGGGGCGCGACGAAGGACGGCCGGAGTTGGCCGTCCGCGTCGACCGGGCGAAGGCGGCCCTGCTCGGTGTGAGCGCCACCACGCTGGCGAACACGATTCGCACGAACGTCGCCGGAACGCAGGCTGCGCTGTTCCGGCAGTCCGGGAAGGAATACCCGATTATCGTGCGGCTGCGAGAGGACGAGCGCCAGGACGTCGCCGATGTCGATAACGTGCTCGTCAGCACGGCGGGGGGCATCGTGATGCCCGCCCGTAATTTGATGCGCATTGATGACGCCGTCGGGCCGACTCAGATCCAGCGAAAGAACCAGCAGCGCATCAACTTCGTCAGCGGCGAACCGGAAGTCACGCTGAGCGAAGCGGTGAAAGCGGTGCAGGATCGTATGCCCCAGATCATGGGACAGGTTCCCAAGGATTTCAGCGTCGGCTTCGGCGCGGAGGTCGAACAGCAGGCGGAGGCGTTCAATCAGCTCCGCATGGTCCTGATACTGGCCCTTCTCCTTGTGTACGCCGTCATGGCGTCGCAGTACGAATCGCTGCGTGATCCGTTCATCATCATGTTCTCGGTGCCGACGGCAGCTATCGGCGTCGTGCTCGCGCTCAAGCTCACGGGCACGGCGTTCAACATGCAGGCCTATATCGGCATCATCATGCTGGCCGGCATCGTCGTCAGCAACGGCATTCTGCTCGTGGACTACACGAACATTCTGCGCCGCCGCGACGGGCTGCCGCTGCGCGAAGCGGTCGAACTCGCCGGCCGGACCCGGCTGCGGCCGATTCTGATGACGTCGATCGCCACGGCGCTCGGTCTGGTGCCGATGTCGCTCGGAATCGGTGAAGGCAGCGAGCTGCAGGTTCCGCTCGCGCGCGTCGTGATTGGCGGCCTGACGACGTCGCTGCTCATCACACTGGTGCTCGTTCCAACCGTCTACACGATTTTCGAAGAAGGCTTCTGGGCCTTGTTCAAGTCGCATAAGGCGGAGGCCCACGGCGAGGCGTAAGTGAAAAAGGCGCTGCTGATACTACTGATAGTCGGGGTTATCGGCGGCGCTGGCTTCGCCTATTACAAATACGAGAAGAAGCCCGCGGCACCGACGATCACCACCGCGGCAATTACGCGCGGCGACGTCGTCGATACTGTCGGGGCGACGGGCACCCTCCAGGCCGTCAAGACCGTGCAGGTCGGCACGCAGGTGTCAGGAACGATTCAGAACCTGTATGCGGACTTCAACTCCCTGGTGAAGGAGGGGCAAGTTCTCGCCAGGCTCGACCCTTCCCTTTTCCAGACTCAGATCGAACAGGCCCGCGCGAATCTCATTCGAGCGCAGGCCGATCTCGACCGCCTTAAAGTCAGCCTCGACGATGCACACGCGAAGCTCGCGCGCGCGCAGGAACTGTCGAAGCGGCAGCTGATTCCGAGCACCGACCTCGAGACGGCTCAGGTCAATGTCCGATCGATCGAAGCGCAAATTCGATCCTCGGAGGCCCAGGTGACGCAGGCGCGGGCCTCGCTGAACCAGAACGACGTCAACCTGCAGCACACGGTCATCACCGCTCCGATCGACGGACTGGTCATCTCGCGAAATGTCGATGTCGGGCAGACGGTCGCCGCCAGCATGCAGGCGCCGACCCTGTTCGTCCTTGCGGCCGATCTGACCAAGATGCAGGTCGTCGCCAATCTCGACGAGTCGGATGTAGGCCGGATCCGCCCGGGCCAGCACGTCGGCTTCCGCGTCGATGCCTACCCTGCCGATGATTTCGTCGGCTCGGTCTCACAAGTCCGTCTCCAGCCGATCGTTCAGCAGAACGTCGTCACCTATGCGACCGTCATCGACGTCCCCAACCCCGCGCTCAAGCTGAAGCCGGGGATGACGGCCAACGTCAACATCGAGATCAACAAGCGCACCAACGTCCTGCGGGTCCCGAATGCGGCGCTGCGATTCCGCCCCACGAACGAAGTATTCGCGGCGCTGGGCCTGACGCCGCCCGATCCCGCTGAACTGCGTGCCGTCGGTACCGGACAAGGCCGGGGCCGAGGACCTTCCGAGCAGCCTGCTGCATCGACCGCTGCCCCGCCTGCGGCACCACCGGCATCGTCTCCACGCGCTTCACGATCGGCGGCGTCGGCGGCCACGCCGCCAGCCAACGCCCAGCCGTCGGGCCGCGGCGCTGCCCCTCGATCCCGTGCGGGCGCAGGTGACGCAGCAGATGACAGCGCGGCCAGCGGGGCCGGTGGACGCGGCGGTTTTGGCGGTCGCGGGAACGGCGGCGGCGGATTCGCGGAGCGTCTGCAAGCCATGTCACCCGAGGAGCGCGAGCGTGCGCTGGCTCAGTTGCGCGGGCGCGGCGGTCGGGGCGGCGCGGCTGCCACTGACGCACCGGTCGCGCGCCGCGGTCAATCGACACCAGCCGCTCCGGACAATCCTGCAGCCACGACATTCGACGCGCTCTTCGCCCCCCTGCCGCCCGTGGAGAGCGCGGGACGCGTGTGGCTGCACCAGGACAAAGAGCTCAAGCCCCTTCGCGTTCGAGTCGGCGTGAGCGACGGGCAAAATAGCGAGCTGCTCGAGGGCGACCTGCAGGAAGGCACCGAGCTCGTCACCAATGTGACCATTGCCACCCAGGCGCGGCCGGCCGCCACCGGCGGCTTCCCGGGCCTCGGACAGCCCCAGCGCGGCGGCTTCCCTGGCGGCTTCCAGGGTGGCGGTGGCGGTGGCAACCGGGGCGGCGGCGGCGGCAACCGAGGCCGATAGTCGCCTCCTTTCAGAGGACGTGCATGTCCCCGATCATGACGTTCCGCATCGCCTTCAAGGCGCTCGGCCGCAACAAGCTGCGGACCGGCCTCACCATGCTCGGCATGATCATCGGCGTCGCGGCGGTCATCACGCTCGTCGCCATGGGCAACGGCGCGCAGGCGGCGATCGAAGATCAAATCAAGAGTGCCGGCACGAACATGATCACCGTGAACGCCGGCAACGCCACGCAGGGCGGCGTACGGCAGGGTGCTGGCGCATCCAGCTCGCTGACCGAAGACGATGCGACCGCCATCAGGAACGAAGTGCCGGGCGTGCAGTACGTCGCCGTCGGTGTACAGTCTCGCTCGCAAGTGGTCGCCGGCAACCAGAACTGGTTCACGCGCATTCAGGGCACGGACGTCGACTTTCCGCTGATTCGTGCGTGGCCGACCCGCCTCGGCGCTTTCTTCAGCCCGCAGGACGTCAGCGGCGCGGCCAAAGTCGCCGTGCTGGGCAACACGGTGACTGACCAGCTGTTCGGCGCCGACGCCGATCCCATCGGGCAGATCATCAGAGTGCGCAATCAGCCCTTCAGGGTGATCGGCGTCATGGCGGTCAAGGGCCAGGGCAGCGGCGACGACATGGACGATCAGATCCTCGCGCCGTACACCACCGTGCAGAAAAAGCTGCTCGGCATCACGAATGTCCAGACCATTACCGTGTCCGCGGCGACGGCCGAGGGCACCAAGGACGTGGCCGATGCGATCGCTGTGCTGCTGCGTACCCGCCACAAGATCGTCACCGGCGATGACGATGACTTCATCATCAGGACGCTCGAAGAGGTGGCCGACATCCGCACGCAGGCGACAGGCACGATGACGACGCTGCTCGCCGGCATCGCCGGCGTGTCGCTGATTGTCGGCGGCATCGGCATCATGAACATCATGCTGGTGTCGGTGACGGAGCGGACGCGAGAAATCGGGCTGCGCATGGCGCTTGGCGCCAAAGGCCGTGACGTGCTGTTGCAGTTTCTCGTCGAAGCCATCACCCTCAGTCTCCTCGGCGGCGGTATCGGCATTCTGCTCGGCTTCGGATTGGCCGAAGGCATCCAGCGATGGATGTCCTGGCCGGCGAAGGTCCCCCCCGGCGCCGTCGCGATGGCGTTCGGCTTTGCCGCCGCCACCGGCGTGTTCTTCGGCTTCTATCCCGCGCAAAAAGCCGCGCGGCTCGATCCGATCGACGCGCTGAGGTTCGAGTGAGTCCTGGAAATATTGTTATCTCCGTCAAGGACCTCGTCAAAACCTACATCGTCGGAGAAGTGGAAGTCCGCGCCTTGCGCGGCGTGTCGCTCGAAGTGGAGACCGGCGAGTTCCTGACGGTGACCGGATCGTCCGGCTCAGGCAAATCGACGCTGATGCACATCCTGGGGTGCCTGGATCGTCCGACGTCGGGCCAGTACATCCTGGACGGCCAGGACGTGTCGCAGATGTCGAAGGACGAGCTCGCGGCCGTCCGCAACAAGAAGATCGGCTTCGTCTTCCAGGGATTCAACCTGCTGTCGCGAACCACCGCACTCGACAACGTCGAACTGCCGCTGCTGTACGGCGGCGGAAAGCTGCGCGCCTCGGAGCGCCGGAAGCTGGCGCTCGATTGTCTGAAGATGGTCGGTCTGGCCGACCGCGCCGATCACCACCCGAATCAGCTTTCCGGTGGGCAGCAGCAGCGCGTGGCGATAGCCCGCGCGCTCGTGACGAATCCGTCCATCCTGCTGGCGGACGAGCCGACCGGCAACCTTGACACGCGCACCAGCATCGACGTCATGGGCATCTTTCAGGGGCTGAACCGCGAGCGGGGCATCACCGTCCTGGTCATCACGCACGAACGCGACATCGCGGAATATGGCAACCGCATCGTCACCTGCCGTGACGGACAGATCGTGTCGGACCATCCGGTCAAAGAGCGCCGTGTCGCGGAAGAAGAGCTCAAGGCGCTGCCGGAAGAAGTCGTCGCGTAACTACAACGATCAACGCAGAGACCGCTGAGCACGCAGAGCAAGCTCCCGCACTCAGCGGAACTGGTGTATAACGGAACCCATCCGGCCGGCCACAATGGAAATCCCGGATAATTCGCGAGCCATTCTTCTCGCCTTCCGGGCGCTGGGTCTACTTTCAACCAGACCACAAGAACCTCTATCGAGTGCCGGGGCCCGCGCAGGACTGGAAGCCCGCCGATCCAGCCAGGATCACCGATTTCCCCGAGTCTGGACTCTTTCTCGAAGACCCCCAGATTTCGCGCGATGGCAAACAACTGCTGTACTCTCGCGGAAGGATCACGGGCGACATCCGGATCCTCAAGCGCGGCAAGTGAGACGTCTCGCGCGGGCAACGCCCGCCCTGTAACGGCAAGGGGCTCTCCTCAGCGGTCGTGATTGCCTTCGTGTTTTCGTGTTTTCGTGGCGTTTTGTTATAGCGGAGCGCTGTTGAGGAGTTCCAGCATCGTCTTTCCCGTCACAGGATCCTTCATCTCCGGCGCAATTTCGGCGAGCGGTTCGAGCACGAAGCGCCGCTCGCGAAAACGCGGATGGGGGACGATGAGGCCCGGTTCGTCGATGGCCGCATCACCAAACAGCAGGAGATCGAGGTCCAGACTGCGGGGGGCGTTGAGGTATGGACGCTCGCGGCCCCGCTCGTTTTCGATGGCCAGCAAGGCTTCGAGCAACTCGCGGGCCGGCAGGGCGGTCTCCCCTACTGCCGCCGCGTTCAGAAATAGCGGCTGCGGGCCCGCGACACCCACGGGGACGGTCTCGCGGAAACGCGAAACGCGACAACCACCAAGAAGGCTCCGGAGCCGGGAGACCCCGTAATCAAGATGGGCCGCGCGATCGCCGAGGTTGCTGCCGAGACCGATAGCGGCAATGACCCGATTCCCAATTACCCGATTACCCAATTACCCAATTACCCAATTCACGTATCGACTATTCGATCCACCGCGAGGGCAGCACTTCGCCGTGAGACGGGCCAAGCGAGGCGCCACGACGGCCCAGCAGATCGGTTCGTCCCGCGAGCGCCTGATCGAAGAACCGCTTCTGCTCCAGCGTCTCGCCAAGCACCAGGCCGAGGAGCTTCCCGTGTCTCGCGTTGGCCATCGTGTCGACGCGGGGGCGCCAGCGATCGACGAACGCCTGTGAGTCTCGGGCGTCCTCTTCGAGCACGTGCCGTGCGGCCTCAGGCGCCTGGCCGGAGACGGACCTCTGCGACTCGGCCTGATCGAGGACGGCTCCGCCTAACTCGGCAATCGCCGCCGCCAGCCACGTCAGCTGCACTTCGTCGCGATTGACGATGTACTGGTACGTATTGTTGACGTCGTACTGCCCGATGAGGCGCGCACCCGCCTGATGCTTGAGCAGCAGCTCCAGCTTTTCGCGGTGAAATTCCTGGAGCAACGGCAGCAGCTCTGTCACGCGTTCTGCTTTTCCTTGCAGACGATGCAGACGCGGGTCCATGGGATCGCATTGAGCCGGGCTTCGGCGATGGGCTCGCCGCAGTCGCGGCACACGCCGTACGTACCCTTTTGGATGCGCTCCAGCGCTTCGTCAATCGCCTGAAGGATCTTCGCGTCGGTTGCCTTCAGCTTGAGCTGGATGTGGACTTCGTTGTTACCGCTCGCCTGATCCGCCATGTCGCCCTGGCGGGTGTTGTTTTCCATCGATGCCTGGAGCGGCTTGATGCCCCCGGTCCCAAGAATCTCGATCCGCTTTTTCAACAGCGCGCCCTTGTAGTTCTGCACGTCCATGAAATCTTGTAACTCCCTGCTCCATGCCTCGTCCGATGCCTGAGCAACTGTTAATCATAGCATTGTCACCGCAGGAAGATGTATCGGATGAGAAACAGTACCGCGAACGCGTAGAGAAGCGGATGCACATCCCGTCCACGGCCGCAGACGAGCTTCAGCAGCGAATAGGACAGCACGCCGAAAGCGACGCCCTCGGTGATGCTGGTCGCAAGCGGCATGAGGATCACCGTGAGGAACGCGGGAATCCCTTCGGTCGGATCGTCCCAACTGATGTGACGCAGTCCGCCAATCATCATCGTGCCGACCAGTACGAGCGGTGCGGCGATGACCGGGTACAACGTCGTGCCGTTCACCACGTAGCCACCGCCGATCGTCCGGACCAGCGGATAGAACAGCAGCGACAAGATGAAGAGCGCTGCCGTCACGAGGCTGGTGAGTCCGGTGCGCCCGCCGGCCGCGATGCCGGCGCCGCTCTCGATGTAGGCGGTCACGGTCGATGTCCCGAGCGTCGCACCAGCGACGGTCCCGACGGCGTCGGCCAGCAGCGCTTCCCGCGCGCGCGGCAGCGTGCCATCGCGCATCAGCCCAGCCTGCTGCCCCACTCCGACGAGCGTGCCGATCGAGTCGAACAGGGCGAGAAAGAAGAAGACAAACACGACAGGCACCATGCCTGCGGTGAGCGCGCCGCGGATATCGAGCTGCATGAACGTGGGTCCAAGCGAGGGCGGGCGGCTCGCCAATCCTTCAAAGTGCACGATGCCGAGCGGAACCCCCAGGGCCGTCGCCGCCAGAATTCCCCACAGGAATGCACCGGGAACCCGTCGCGCCATCAGCACGGCCGTGAGCGCCAGCGCGAGAACCGCGACGATGGTCGGCGTGGAGTGGAGGTTGCCGAGCGTGACCAGGGTGCCGGGAGACGCCACGACGAGGCCCGCCCACTCGAGTCCGATCGTGGCAATCAACAGCCCGATGCCGGCGGCGATGGCGTGCTTCATCGACGCCGGAATCGCCGTGATCAGACGCTCGCGCAGACCGAAGCCCGCCGTCATGACGAACAGGATGCCGGCAATGGCCACGGCGCCGAGCGCGACGCGCCAAGGTACCTTCATCCCGATGACCACGGAGTAGGCGAAGAAGAAGTTGTGGCCCATTGCGGGAGCGACCGCGATCGGATAGTTCGCGAGCAGCGCCATCATCACCGTCGCCAGCGCGGTCGCGAGGCAGGTGGCCGTGAGCACGGCGCCGAAATCCATGCCGGCCGCGCTGAGCACTGCCGGCTGCACGAAGATGATGTACGCCATCGTCAGGAAGGTGGTGACGCCGGCTACGATTTCGGTGCGGACGGTCGTGCCGTGCGCGGCGAGTCCGAACCGTTGTTCAAGATATTTCACGCGCGGGAATTCTAAACCACGAAGCAGACGAAGACACCAAGGCAGGACTAAAGTCCTGCGCCACAACAGTCAGAAGTAGCGCAGGTCTTTAGACCTGCCTGGCGGCCTACTCAGCACGCAGGGTCGCAAGCGGTTTGTTGCGAAGAACGTCGAGGCTGGACAAAACACCGACCGCCGACACCAGGAGTGCCGTCAGCAGAATCCCCGCCGTATGCTCGCCGGGGAAGAGCCGCCACGGGATATCGAGCGCGTAGCGGCTGACTCCCCAGGTCAGCCCGATGGCGCCGACCGAGCCGACGAGCCCGGCGAGCGCTCCAAGCACGCTGTACTCGAACAGCAGCATGCGCGCGATGCTGCGCGTATTCGCGCCGAGTGTCTTGAAGACCGCCGCCTCGTAGACCCGCTGGTATTTGGTCATCGCCACGGCGCCCACGAGAATCAGCGCACCGCTGAACAGCACCAATCCGCCCACGACCGAAATCGCGAGCGTCACTTTCCCCATGACATCTCGAATCTCGTCGAGAATCTCCCGGAAGTCGATCACGGAGACGTTCGGAAAACGCGCCACGAGATCGTGCTGGAACCGGCCGCGGGCCGCCGGATCGGCCGGGCCCTTGAGCGGCGACACAAAGGTCTGTGGGGCATCGTCCAGCGGGCCCGGACGAAAGACGAACACGAAGCCGCCGTTCCGGGAATCGCGCCACTCGACGTCGCGAATGCTCGTGACGCGGGCATTGATGACCCGGCCGAGAATATCGAACCGCATCAGGTCGCCGACCTCGAGGCCCGATCGCTCGCGCGTCTCTCGCTCGACCGACACCTCCGGCTCCGCCGACGGGCTGTCCCAGAATGTTCCCTCGAGGACGCGCTCGTTTGGTTCGAGGTGATCGCGATACGTAATCGTGTATTCGCGTCCGATTCCCCGCTCCCGCACTTCCTGGACGTCTGCCGCCTGGACCCGGCGGCCGTCAATGCCGACGACGCGCGCCCGCAGAACCGGCAGAAGCTGCGAGGCTCCCGCGCCATTGGCCGGATCGGCCATGAATGCGCGGATGTCGTCGGCCTGCGTCTTCTGGATATCCAGCAGGAACATGTCGGGGGCGTCCTCCGACATTTGCACCGAGAACTCGCCGAGCAGGCTGGCCTGCAGCGACCGGATACCGACGATGAAGAAGGCGCCGAGTCCGACCGCGAGAAGAATCACGCGGGTCTGATTGCCCGGACGCGACAGGTGCAGGACCGCGTGACGCAGCGGAAAGGACCGCGATTTCGCCAGCGGCGCAATGGCCGCCACCAGGGCACGGCCGGCCCAGTGCAGGACGAATGCCAGACCGGTGAAACCGGCGCACACGACAAGGCCGATGCGCAGCGATGCGGCCTGCCAGATCGTAAGCGCGACCAGCGCGGCGGCGACCCCTCCAATCGCGGCCAGGCCAACCCAGTCGCGCGGCTGGGGCGTCGATTCCTCGCGAAGCAGCAGCGACGGCTTGATGAATCGCACGTGCAGCAGCGGCACGATCGAAAACAGCAGCGACACCAGCACGCCAATCCCGATGCCCTGCAGCGCGGCGCTCCACGTCACGCCGTAATGCGCCTCGGCCAGAAGAGACGATGAAGAGCCGAGCGCGAGCGGAATGGCGCCGACCGCCAGGCGCGCCAGCAGGACGCCGAGCAGGCTGCCGGCGAGACCGAGCGCCATCACCTGCAGGATGTAGATGGCGATGACTTCGCGGCTCCGCGCGCCGACGCACTTCAGGACGGCGATGCTTCGAATCTTCTGCAGGATGAAGACGCGCGTGACGCTCGACACCGCGATGCCGCCGAGAATGACGATGATGAGGCCGACAAGGCTCAGGTAATTCTCGGCGCGATCGAAGTCGCGGCCGATCTGGTCCTCGTTCGACCGGTACGACCGCGTGCCCGCGAATTCTCCTCGAAGCTCCGTGCGCAGGGTCGCGACCAGATTGTCGATACGATCGTCAGGCACTTTGACCAGGAGTTGCCGGGTCGCGCGGCTTCCGACGCCGAGAAGGCCGGTCGACGGCACATCGGCGAAGTCGACGAAGACTCTCGGCCCCAGGCTGAAGTTGCCGATGCCGCGGCCGGGCTCGCTCGCGACCACGCCGCGAATCGTAAAAGTCGCCTGGCCGATGACAATGCCGTCACCGACTCGCAGCCCGAGCGACGTCAGCACCTCCGGGCGTACGAGCGCACCGTGGTTCTCGACGAGCGCGTGGGTGTAGGCCTGACCGCCTTCGAGCGTCACGCTGCCGTAAAAGGGGAACTCGCGCTGGACCGCCTTCAGCTCGACCATCCGGGCGACCGTGCGTGACTCGTCGGCCGGTCTCGCCATCGTTGGCGTCGAGATCGTCTCGGTACGGGCGATGGCGTTCGCCTCAGCCAGGCGCCGGTCGATAATGTCGTTCGCGGCAGGCGTCCAGTCGCGCGTCGTGTTGATCGTCACGTCCGCCGCGACGAGCGCCCTCGCTTCCGTGCCCAGCACATCGCGCACGCTTCGAATCACCGACCGCAGCGCCACGATCGCCGCCACGCCCACGGCGATGCAGACAAAGAAGAACAGCAGGCGGCGCCACGCCGCTCGCGTTTCTCGCGCGGCCATCTGCAGGATGAATTTCATACAGGCTCAACCTTCATACATGTTCGACAACGCGGCCGTCGCGCAGGACGAGCCGCGAGTCGGCGATGGCGGCCAGTTCGGCGTCGTGCGTGACCAGGATGATGGTGGTCCCGCGCGCGCGATGGATCTCGCGCAGCAACTCCAGAATATGACGGCCGGTGGCGGTGTCGAGATTCCCTGTTGGCTCGTCGGCCAGGACGATCGCCGGCGCATTGGCGAGCGCGCGGGCGAGCGCGACCCTCTGCTGTTCCCCGCCGGAGAGCTGTGACGGATAGTGATGCGCGCGTTCGGTCAGCCCCACTTCCCGCAACAGCGCGTCGGTCCGGCGCCGGACGTCGGCAGACCCGGCGATCTCCATCGGCACCGCCACGTTCTCGTACGCCGTGAGCGAGGGGATCAAGTGAAAAAACTGGAAGACGAAGCCGATTTTCTCGCCTCGCAGACGCGCCAGCGCATCCTCGTCGAGCCGCGTGATGTCCACGCCGTCGATGACCACCGCGCCTGAGGTCGGCGCGTCCAGGCCCGCGATGAGGCCGAGCAGCGTCGACTTGCCGCTGCCCGACGGTCCAACGATCGCGATGAACTGACCATTCGGAATGTCCAGGGTCAGCGGATGAAGAATCGTGAGCGGCTGGTCACCGCTTTTGACGGTCTTCGAGACCTCACGCAGCTGAATCATGATGCGGGGATGCCCGTTGGCTTCTCCGCCGCGGCAAGGACCGGCTGGAGGGCCTTCCACACCGTATCTGCCACGATGCGGTGCCCTTGAGCCGTCGGATGAATGCCATCGCGCTGATTCAAACGCTCGACGGCGGCGACTCCGTCGAGCAGAAACGGCACCAGCGCCACACGGTATTGCGCCGCCAGCGCGGGATACACGTCGTGAAACGCCTTCGTGTACTCGTCGCCCCAGTTCGGCGGCGCCTCCATGCCGGCGAGAATGACCTTGACTCCGCGAGCCTGCGCGCGCTGGATGATGCGGCCGAGATTGTCCCTCAGTTGTGACACCGGAAGGCCGCGCAACGCGTCGTTACCCCCGAGCGCGACGATGAGGACGCGCACGTCGCCCTCCAGCGCCCAGTCGAGCCTGGACAGGCCGCCAGCAGAGGTATCGCCCGAAATTCCCGCGTTGATCACTTGAAATTTCAGTCTTTCGGCGTCCAGTCGCCGCTGCAGAACCGATGGATACGCGTCCTCCACCGAAAGGCCAAGTCCCGCCGTCAGACTGTCCCCCAGCACGACGATGCGGGGGTCACCCTGGTTCGCAGCCGACGAGTCCTTCGCGATCGACGGCCGTGATGGCGCGGAGCCCGGGCCCGACCGATCCCCGCTACGCCGCTCAGAGGCTCCCTCGCGCGGACCGCAGGCCACAAGACTGGCCGCGACGGCAAGACACGCCGCGAGCCGGACGGGGGGAACTGCGTTGATTTGCATCATCCTTAATGGGCTCTGGGCTCTGGGCTCTCGGCTCTGGGCTCTCGGCTTCAGCCAAAGCCCGAAGCCGGAAGCCTAGAGCCTAGAGATCTGCTCGCGCAGCGCGGCAATCGCCTGCTCGAGCATCCGCCGGTGCGCAGCCGATCCGGCGAGGCGCAAGTCGCCCTCGGCCCGCGAGAGCGCCAGCTCCAGGGTGCGGCGGCGCGCCTGCGCGTCGCGTTCCTCCGCGGAGAGCACCCGCTTCGCTGCCTTCGGTCGCTCGGCTTCGCTCTGTTGAAATTCGACGTCTTTGCTTTCGAATCCCCTTGCCATCTACATGTCTAGTCTATGCTAGGGGCATGCACAGCGCGCACGACCTGCTGACGCGCTGGCCGGCGCTCGACGTGGCCGCCAAGCGTGCTCGCCTCCAAGACACCTTTCACTTTTCACCCGGCGAAGATCGTCAAACGGGCCCACTCGCTGCTGTCTGGGCCGCTTCGACGGACGACGCCAGACACGCCATGGCGGGCCTCTGGCATCGCGAGGCGGCGGTCTGGAGCGCCGATCCGGCCGTGCAGAAGACGATCGCCAACCGTCTCGGCTGGCTCAGCTCGCCAGCGTTGATGGCTGAAGCGATTCCGCGACTCGAGACCTTCGCATCGGCGGTGCGGCAGGATGGATTTACGGACATCGTGCTGCTCGGCATGGGGGGATCGAGCCTCGCGCCGGAGGTGCTGCGCGCGGTGCTCGGCGTCACCCCGGGATGGCCTCGTTTTCAGATGCTCGACTCGACCGATCCGGCTGCCGTTCGCGCCGCCGCGACGCCGCTCGCGCGGACGCTCTACATCCTCGCGAGCAAGTCCGGCACGACCATCGAGCCCAACTCGCTTGCGGAGCATTTCAGGCAGGCGCTTGAAGCAAGCGGGGCCGACTGGAACGATCACTTCGTCGCCATCACCGACGAAGGAACCGAGCTGGCCAGACGCGCACGAAGCGAACGATTTCGAGATGTGTTCATCAATCCGTCCGACATCGGCGGACGGTACTCGGCGGCCTCGTTCTTCGGGCTCGTCCCGGCGGCGTTGATGGGACAGGACCTTGCCGCCCTCGTCGGCTGGACGCTCGCGATGTTGTCGGCGTGTGACCCGGAGGTGGGCGACGTCAGAATGAATCCAGCTGCGGCCCTCGGACTCGCGATCGGCGCCGCCGCGAGCGTCGGGCGCGACAAGCTGACGCTGTTGCTGCCGAAGGCGCTCGAACCCTTTGGGCTCTGGGTCGAGCAGCTCGTGGCCGAGAGCACCGGCAAGAACGGCAAAGGCGTGGTTCCCATCGCCGGCGAACCGCCCGCTCACCCTGCCGACTACGGATCGGACCGCTTCCTGGTCAGCCTCCGGCTCGCCGGCTCCCACGGCGAGGACGGGATTGACAGGACGGTTGTCGAGCTGAAGGCCGCGGGCGCGCCGATCTGCGAAATCGAATTGCCGGAACCGTCCGCGCTCGGTGCGGAATTCGTGCGATGGGAAGTCGCGACGGCCATCGCCAGCGCGCTCCTTGGCATCAATCCATTCGACGAGCCGAACGTGCAGCAGGCCAAGGACGCCACGCGAATCCTGCTCGACAGCTACATCTCGACAGGGACGCTGCCCGTGCGAGCGCCGGATCAGGCGGCAAGCGCCCACGACGATGGCGTCACGCTGACGTTGTCCGCGCCAGCGCGCACGGCTCTGAGGGGCCTGCCGCCCGAGGCGTTTCTCACACTGCTTCACACGGGAGACTACTTCGGCCTGCTGGCGTATCTCGGACCGGATCCTAAACTGGCCGCGCGGATGCACGCCCTTCGTCTTGCCGTACGCGATCGCGCGCGCGTGGCCACGATGTTCGGCTACGGACCGCGATATCTGCATTCGACCGGACAACTGCACAAGGGTGGACCCAACACTGGCGTGTTTCTGTTGATCACGGCAACGCCGCGCGAGGATCTCCCGATTCCGGGCAAGGCATTTTCATTCGGCACCCTCGAATTCGCGCAGGCGGTTGGCGACTTCGCGTCACTCGAAACCACCGGGCGCCGCGCATTGCACGTGCACCTGTCGGCGCCCGAGCCGAGGTTCATTGATCGGATCGCCGAGAGTTTGTTGCAGCGGTTGGGATAGTTCCGGGACGGCCTGAAGGCCGTCCCCTACCGGGGCCAGGTAGGGGACCACCGGAACCATGTGGGGGACCACCGGAACCATGCGGGGGACCACCGGAACCATGTGGGGACCACCGGAACCATGTAGGGGCCGGCCTTTAGGCCGGCCCAAGCGACGGATTGTAGGGCCGGCCCAAGCGACGGATTGTAGGGCCGGCCCAAGCGACGGATTGTAGGGGCGGGCCAAGCCACGGATTGTAGGGGCGGGCCTTCAGGCCCGCCCGAGGGCACAACGATGCAACTCGGGTTCGTCGGACTGGGAAAGATGGGCCTGAACATGGTCACGCGGCTCGTGACCGGCGGTCACGCGATCGTCGCCTACGATCGGGACGCTTCGGCCACCGCGCGCGCCGAGGCGGCAGGGGCGCGGGGCGCGACCGATCTCGAAGCCCTCGTCGCAGCGCTCTCGCAGCCCCGCGCGGTCTGGGTCATGGTGCCGGCTGGCGATCCGACCGAATCGACCATTTCAGCCCTTGCGGAAGTCCTGGCGCCTGGCGACGTCATCATCGACGGCGGCAACACGAATTTCCACGACGATGTGAGACGTGCCGAGTCACTGAGCGCGAAGGACCTCCATTACGTCGACGCAGGCACGAGCGGAGGCGTGTGGGGCCTCAAGGAGGGCTACTGCCTGATGGTCGGCGGCGAGGAGGACGTGTGCATCTACCTCGAGCCGATCTTCCTTACCCTCGCGCCCCGGAACGGCTACTTGCGGGTCGGCGGCCATGGCGCCGGCCACTACGTGAAGATGGTCCACAACGGGATCGAGTACGGCCTCATGCAGGTGTACGCCGAAGGCTTCGAGCTGATGAACGCGAGTGACTACCGCCTCGACGTCGCCGCCATCGCCTCGCTCTGGACGCATGGCAGCGTCGTCCGATCGTGGCTCCTTGAGCTCACGGCCCGGGCGCTGGCCGAGAATCCCGCCCTCGCGGGGATCGAAGGGTACGTCGAAGATTCCGGCGAAGGGCGATGGACGCTGCACGAGGGCATCGACAAGGCCGTTGCGCTGCCCGTCCTGACCGCGGCGCTGTTCACGCGCTTCCGTTCGCGTGATACCGACCCGTTCTCGGACCGCCTCCTTGCCGCGCTCCGCAACCAGTTCGGCGGACACTCCGTCAAGAAGCGCGATGCCTGATGTCACGCTCGTGATCTTTGGCGGCGCCGGCGACCTCGCGCACCGCAAGCTGCTGCCAGCGCTTTACAACCTGCATCTCGACGGCCTGCTCCCCCCGCGCACGTCGATCGTCGGCGTCGGCCGACAGCCGATGACCGACGATAAGTACCGAGAGTTCGCGAAAGCCGGCGTCGTGCACTTCTCGCGCCGGCTGGTCGACGCCGCGTGGGGCGTCTTCGCCGAGTCGCTGTTCTTCGTCAGCGGCTCGCTCGAGGACCCGGCGGCATTCGCCGCCCTGGGATCCCGGCTTGACATCATCGAACACGAGCGCGGCCTTCCGGGCAATCGCATCTACTACCTGGCCGTACCGCCGCCGATGGTCGTGCCAACCGTCGAGCAGCTGGCGCGTGCCCGCTTTGTGGCGCCGCCATCTGCCGCACCGTTCTCACGCCTGATCGTCGAAAAACCCATCGGCCACGATCTGGCCAGCGCGCAGGCGACAAACGATGCGATCGCGAAAGTGTTCGACGAACGCCAGACGTACCGAATCGATCACTATTTGGGAAAAGAGACCGTCCAGAACATCCTTGTCCTCCGTTTCGCCAACAGCATCTTCGAACCCTTGTTCAACCAGAAGTACGTCGACCACGTGCAGATCACCGTGGCGGAAGAGGAAGGCGTCGGTACGCGAGCCACGTACTACGAGCAGGCCGGGGCGCTGCGGGACATGGTACAGAACCACATGCTCCAGCTCCTGGCGCTGATCGGGATGGAGCCGCCGCATTCACTCGATGCGGACGCGGTGCGCAGCGAAAAACTCGACGTGCTGCAGGCGTTGCGTCCGATCCACGGCGCCGCGGTTGACGCCCAGGTCGTGCGGGCGCAGTACGGGGCCGGAGTCATCCTCGGCAAGCCGGTTCCCGGTTATCGCGACGAGGCTGGAGTCGCACGAGACTCGCGGTCGGAAACCTTCGTCGCGCTGCAGATGTTCATCGACAACTGGCGCTGGACCGGCGTGCCGTTCTTTCTGCGGACCGGCAAGCGGTTGCCCAGGCGCGTAAGCGAAATCAGCGTGCAGTTGAAGGACGTCCCGCCCATCCTGTTCAACCGGGACCGCTCGGCTCCACTCGACCCGAACATTCTGAGTGTCCGAATCCAGCCCGATGAAGGGTTCGCGCTCGGCATCAACTCGAAGATTCCAGGGCCCCGCGTCCGCATCGATCCGGTCAAGATGGATTTCCGCTACAGCGGTACGTTCGGCGGCACCTCGCCGGAGGCGTACGAGCGGTTGCTGCTCGACGTCATCACAGGAGATCCCACCCTGTTCATGCGCCGGGACGCCGTGGAGACGGCATGGCGATGGGTGATGCCGATCCTCGATCGGTGGCAAGAACGGGCCGACGAGGCGTTGCCGACGTACGAGGCCGGCCAGTGGGGACCGCCGGAGGCGGACCGCCTGATCGCGGCGACGGGACGACAATGGCGGGCCCTGTAGTTTGCCTTATACTCGCGGCGTGCCGTCTTCGCTGCCGCACACCGTGCTCGCACGCGCCGGCGCCGCGCTCGAACGCGGCCGTGGCGCCGACGCGGCGCAGATTCTGGCGCCGGTCCTCAAATCATCCACGCTGACTCGAGACGACGAGCTGGCGCTGCGATCCATGCTCGCCGAGGCCTGGCTCCTCCAGGACGATCTGAATCAGGCCGCCGCCGCGCTCGGCCGGCCTCCTGACACATTTCGCGAGACCGTACCCCCAGGCCGCCTCTCGACGCTGTGGCGGCTGCACGGCCGACTGGCGTACGTGCGCGGCGATCAGTCGCGCGCCATCGCGCTGCAGGGCCGCGCGCTGAAGCAGGCGGAACTGGCCCATGACTCGCGCAGCATCGGACTCGCACACTACGAGCTCGGCCAATGCTACCGGCACGTCGGTGACGCCGCGACCGTGCGCGAGCACATCACGAAAGCCGCATCCGCGCTTCATGCGGCCGGGGATCGCCGTCACCTGGCCCTGGTCCATTCCCTCTCGGGCGTCTCGCTGGCCGAGCTCAGTCGCTACGACGAAGCCATGGCCGCGCTCCGTCAGGCCGAACGTCTCGCCTCCCTCGTCCATGCCGACGACGTGCTCGCCACGGTCTGTGGCAATCAGGCCAGCGTGATGATGCTGCAGCACCGTTATGAGCAGGCCCTCGCTCTCGCGGAACGCAGTGTGTCGCTCCATGAGGAGCACGGTTCCGGCCATGGCCTCGCCGTGGCGCTCGGCACGCTGGGGCAGATCTGCGTGCGGCTCGGCAACCTGACCCGAGCGGAGGAGGCGCTTCACCGCGCGCTCGACGTGCGCAGCCCGATCCAGTTTCACGAGACGACCGGCGCCGTCTTCGACACGCTGGCGCAAATCCACCTGATACGCGGCCGTTACGAGACGGCAAGCGAGCTGCTGGCGCGAGCGGCCGACGCGTACGGCGGCTACGGCCGGGAAACAAGCCGCTGGTACGAATGGTCGATCCGCGTGTTGGGCGCGCGGCTCGCGCTGCGACGCGGCGCGCTCGAAGAGGCGGTCACACGTGCCGACGAGATCCTCCAGGCCGGCGCGCCGCCCGTCGACGCGCTGCAGGCGACACTCATTGCCGCCGAAGCGCTCACCGCCGCCGACGACCGGTCGGGCGCCGAACAGCGCCTCAATACGGCGGCCAGCGCGCTCGATCCGAAAGTGGCCCCGGCCGCGTGGGGCGAATACCTCCGTCTGCGCGGCGCGCTGCACGCGCGAAACGGCCATGCGGCTGACGCCTACCACGACGTCGCGCAGAGCGCGACGCTGCTGGATCTGCTGGGTGAGCGCTATCAGGCGGCTCTCAGCCATCTGGCCCTCGGGCGTCTGGTCGCCGAAACCGGCGCGCGTTCCATGGCCGAGCGCCATCTCACGACCGCACTGGCCACCTTCGAACAGCTGGGCGCCGAACGCGACGTCGCCGACACGCATGATGCCGAGCGGCTCCTCACGAGGATCGGCACGGGGGAATACGTCATCTCCCCCGCCGACGCCGACGATGCGATCGTGCGGCGGATCGTGGATGCGGCGGCGCTGCCGGACTTGCTTGGACGCGAGACCGCCTCGGCCCTGCTCGAGACAGCGGCGGCCGACAGCACGGTGCTGTTCGTCCAGCAGCCGGACAACGACGTGCGCGTCATCGCGTTCGCCGGGTGCGACGCCGACGCGGCGCGCACGCTGGCGCGCACGGCGCAGCACGGGAACCCATATGTACGCGGATCGCTGGCGCTCGAACCGCTCGGGCGCGATCCCGAAGGACCGCGCTTCGTGCTGGTCGCGTCGGCGCGGCCGCTCGGTCATCCGGTCCTCAGACGCCTGCGCATGATTGCCGCCGTCGCGCAGCAGGGATTTGCGCTGTGTGCCGCGCGGGATCGACCCACCGGCTCCGTCGGAATACCGGTCGATCCCTCGCTCGAGCCGCTCCTGCCCGGTTTTCTGTCGGCGAGTGCCGCCATGACCCGGGTCGTGACGCAAATCCAGCGCCTCCAGGGCAACGACCTCACCGTGCTCATCACCGGCGAGAGCGGGACGGGCAAGGAACTCGTCGCCCGCGCAATCCATGTGGGTTCCCTACGAAGCGCGGCGATGTTCCTGCCCTACAACTGCACGACAACGGGCCGGGACCTGGCCGACAGTCAGTTGTTCGGTCACCGGCGTGGCGCGTTCACCGGCGCCGTGTCGGACCAGCCAGGCCTGGTGCGATCGGCCGCCGGCGGCACGCTGTTTCTCGACGAGATCGGCGATCTCCCGCTGGATGTTCAACCCAAGCTGCTTCGCTTCCTCGAGCAGCACGAAATCATGCCGATCGGCGAGACGCATCCGCAGCGCATCGACGTGCGCGTGCTGGCCGCGACCAATGCGGATCTCGAACAGCGGGTGGCGGAAGGCAAATTCCGCGAGGATCTGTATTACCGGCTCGCGGTGATCCGGATCCATGTGCCGCCACTCCGCGAGCGCCGGGAAGAAATTCCGCATCTGAGCACGTACTTCCTCCGTGAAGCGTCAGAGCGGCTCGGCAAGCCGGACATCCTCTTGAGCTCCGAGACGCTCGATGCTTTTTCCCAGTTCTGGTGGCCGGGCAATGTTCGGCAGCTCAAGAACGAGATTCAGCGGGCCGTGGCGCTGGCGCCGCCAGGTGGCACGATTGAGCCATCCCACTTGTCGCCGGAAATTGGCAGCGCCCAGCTTCCCGCGGGGATGTCCGAACGGATGACGCCGCGAAGCGCCGCAAGCCTGGCTTCGGCGGTCGAACAGGTCGAGCGCGACATGATTCAGACCGCGCTGGATCGGTCCAGGGGCAATATTTCCGAAACCGCACGGTTGCTGGGCCTCACGCGGCGGGGGCTCTATCTCAAGCTCCGGCGGCTCGGCCTCGATGCCCGCACCGAGCTGGACATACAGCACTAGCTGTATACTGGATAGTCAGTTACCACTCTATGTGTATACTTTGTATCACCTCCAGCCGAACTTTTGGATCCCGTGATAAACCATAAATATTAATAAATAAACAACTTAGGTCGAAAGACAAAGGTCGGGGCTTCACCGCGCTGCGGCAGGCGTAACTCTTGATACACATCCCAGGCAAAACCGTCCATTGTCTACCCGGGGGGCACACGTGAAGCACATCTGGACCGACCAATCATCGTCGCAGCGGCCCAGCAACCAGCGGGGCACCGAGCGCCGCGCGGTCGCCTTTCCTGCGCGGCTCACCTGGAAGGACCAGCGGGGCACGACCCGCTTCGCGAGTGTCGTGGCGCGCAACGTGAGCGACTACGGCGTGTTCGTCGAGTGCCACTCGATCGTGTCCATCCCGCTCTTCCGGCTCGTGCAGTTTCAGCTCGAGCGCGAGGTTCGGGATTCCGACGCGCTGCCCGATACCCTCAGACAAGGGCGGGTGCTGTCGGCGGTCTACCGCGTGTCGGCCCCGACGCCCGCGGGCAAGCCGCAAGGGCTGGCGCTGCGGCTGATGGTGGATCCCAGGCGGCGGGGGACGAACATCGAGGCAGCGCGCGCCACCGCGTAACACCCTTTCAGAACCCACCCCACGCAGCAACCGGAGCCTTTTGAGAGGGTTCCGGTTTGTGCTACATAATCAGGCTATATGTCCCTCACCAGACGCTCGGCGATCGTCGCGTTCGTCACCGCCATCCTGACCGTCCACGCCGCCGCAGAAGAGGGCATGTGGACGTTCGACCACCCACCCACTGCCGCCATTCAGCAGCAGTACGGGTTTGCGGTCACCCCGGACTGGCTCGATCATCTCCGCCTGGCGAGCGTGCGGTTCAACGATGGCGGTTCCGGATCGTTCGTGTCCGCCGACGGTCTCGTCCTGACGAACCATCACGTGGCGCTCGGACAGCTTCAGAAGCTGTCGACCGAGCAGAAGAACTATGTGGCCGACGGCTTCGCCGCCCTCTCGCGCAGTGAAGAGATGAAGGCCACGGACCTCGAGCTGAACGTCCTGATGTCGTACGAAGATGTGACCGCGCGCGTCGTCGCCGCGGCAGGACGCGCCAACGGTGCGCAGGCGGCGCTCGAGGCCCGCAGGGCCGAAATCGCGGCCATCGAAAAGGAGAGCCTCGATCGGACCGGCCTGCGGTCCGACGTCGTCACTCTCTATCAGGGGGCACAGTACTGGCTCTATCGCTACAAGAAGTACACGGATGTGCGGCTGGTCTTCGCGCCCGAGCAGCAGATGGCATTTTTCGGCGGCGACCCCGACAACTTCACCTTTCCGCGCTACGACCTGGACTTTGCGATCTTCCGTGTCTACGAGAACGGCGTGCCGCTGCGCCCCGAGCACTTTCTGAAATGGAACGCGAAGGGCGCCGCCGAGAACGATTTGGTGTTCGTCACCGGCCATCCCGGCTCGACCGATCGCAACGACACGGTGGCCGAGCTCGAAACGCTCCGCGACGTCATCTACCCCATCAACATCCAGGTCGTGAAACGCCGCATCAACGTGCTCCGGCAGTTCGCGGCGGGCAGCTCCGAACAGGCGCGCCAGGCGGCGGACATCACCTTCAGCCTCGAGAACGCGCTCAAAGCCTACACCGGTGAATACACGGGCCTGCTCGATCCGAAGATCATGAACAAGAAGGCGGTCGACGAGCGCGCCTTGCGCGACGCGGTCGGGAAGAATCCGGAGTGGCAGAAGTCCTACGCATCGGCGTGGGACGATATCGCGCGCGCCGAGACCGCGAACCGGCGGCTTTACAAGGAGCAGCGCTTCGGACAGATTCGCGGATCCGGATTCGCGGGCCTCGGGCTGGCCATCGTCCGCTACGTGGCGGAAATCAAGAAGCCCGATGGCGAGCGTCTCAACGGCTATCACGACGCCCAGCTTCCGTCGCTGCAGTTTTCGCTGCTTTCGCCGGCGCCCGTGTATCCGGCGCTCGAGACGGCGCTCCTCGCCGACGCGCTGCAGGAATCGCTGGAAGAGCTGGGGCCCGACAACGCGTTCGTCAAAGCGGTGCTCACCGGTCGCTCACCGAAAGACGCCGCCGCGGCCATCATCGCGGGAACCAAACTCGCCGATCCGGCAGTTCGCAAGCAGTTGTTGGACGGCGGCGAGGCGGCCGTCAGGCAATCGACCGACCCGTTGATCGTGGTGGGCCGCGCGATCGACCCGATCCTGCGCGACATCACCAAGAGGATCGAAAACGAAGTGACCAGCGTCGAATCCGCCGCGCGCCAGAAGATGGGACAGGCGCGATTCGCGGTGTACGGAACCTCGGTCTACCCGGATGCGACCTTCACGCTGCGGCTTTCGTACGGTAAGGCCAGCGGGTATGCGATGAACGGCACGCGCGCGCCCTATAAGACGACCTTCGCGGGTCTGTACGATCGCTCCGCGAGCTTCGACGGCAAGCCGCCATTCAATCTCGTGCGGCGCTTCGTCGAAGGCCGCGCGAAGCTGGACCTCTCCACTCCGCTCGACATGGTGACGACGAACGACATCATCGGCGGGAATTCCGGATCACCGGTCGTCAACAAGGCCGGCGAGCTCGTCGGGCCTCATTTTTGACGGGAACATCGAGAGCCTGGTGGGCCGATTCGTCTACGACGATACGAGCAACCGCGCCGTGGCGGTGCACAGCGGGGCTATCGTGCACGCGCTGCGGACCATCTACGGCGCCGGCGCCCTGGCTGACGAGCTCGATCCGCCAGCAGCGGGCCGATAGGCAAGGCTGTAGCGCAGGTCTTTAGACCTGCCCGGCCCGCGGGACCCCAGCAGGACTGAAGTCCTGCGCTACGAGCGCAAGCCCTAGTTCGGTAACGCCCAGGCGGTCAACGTCGTGCCCGCAGGTACGAGGACGTACTGACGTCCATCGAGCATGTACGTGGTCGCAGACGCTCCGTGCAGCGGCGCGCCCATCTGGTACCGCCACAGCAGTTTGCCGGCGCGCGAGTCGAGCGCCAGCACGTTGCCCTCGGCGTCGCCTGTGAAAATCAGCCCGGACGCCGTGGTCAGCAGCCCTGAAGTCGACGGATTCAGATAGCGGAATTCCCACTTTCGTGCCCCCGTCGCGGGATCGATGGCGCGCAGCGCGCCGTAGGCCGGGAAGTCAGCGGCCGGTGCACGCTGAGCCGCCCCGCCGGTGTACCGATCGCCCGGGGTGTACTCAGGTTTCCAGGCGTAAAACGTCGCGCACACCTCGCGGGCGTTGACGAAGAATGTCTGCGTGCTCGGATCGTATGTGGGCGGCCAGAAGTTCGTGCCGCCGGTGATGTCCGGACAGGTGAGCGAGCCCTTTTCGTCGGGCTCGTGACCGGGCAGGAGGATCGGCCGGCCGTTGGCATCGACCTCCTTGGCCCAGTTGGTCTCCACGAACGGCTTCGCCACGATCACCTTCCCGGTCGTGCGATCGAGCGTGTAGTAGAAGCCGTTGCGGTTCGCGAACATCAGGACCTTGCGCGGCTGCCCCGCCACCGTGATGTCGGCAAGGATCGGGACCTCGGTCGAGTCCCAGTCATGCACGTCGTGCGGCGTGAACTGGTAATGCCAGCGGATCTTGCCGGTGTCGGCGTCGACTGCGACGAGCGACGTGCTGTAGAGGTTGTCGCCCTCTCGGCTGTCGCCGTGATAGTCGGGACCCGGGTTACCGGTCCCGTAGAAGACGAGATTCTGCTCCGGATCGTACGCGCCGGTCGCCCAGACGCCCGCGCCGCCGATCTTCCACGAGTCCTTTCCCCAGGTGTTGTTGCCAACTTCGCCCGGACCGGGAATCGTATAGAAGCGCCAGGCGCGCTTTCCGGTCTGCGCATCGTAGGCGTCGATGAAGCCGCGAATGCCAAACTCGCCGCCGGCCACGCCGACGATCACCTTGTCTTTCACGACCAGCGGGGCAATCGTCGAGGCGTAGCCGATCTTGTAGTCCTCGAGCGTCGCATCCCAGACGATGGCGCCGGTCTTCATGTCGAGCGCCAGGAGATGCGCGTCGAGCGTCGTCATGAACAGCTTGTCGCCGAGGACGCCAAACCCCCGGTTGACGAGCCCGCAGCAGGCGGTCAGGCCCGTCGCCGGCAGCTCGCGGCGATAGCGCCAGATCTGGCGCCCCGAGCGCGCGTCGATCGCCCACGCGACGTTCTGCGGTCCGGTCACGTACAGCACGTTGTCGCGCAGGAGCGGGGTCGCTTCGAAATTGCCGAGCGTGGCCGTCTGGAACGTCCACTGCGGGACGAGCCGGCTGACATTGGCCGGCGTAATCTGCGTGAGCGGGCTGTGCCGCTGATTGGTGTAGTTCCCGCCGAAGGTCAGCCAGCGCGAGCCATCGGCCGGCAGGCCCGCGAGAATGTCCGCCGACGTGACGAGCGGCGCAGGCGCCTGCTGTGCAGCCAGCGCCGCGGTACCGGCGCCGAGCAGCAGCACGATCCCGACGCGACGAAGAATGGTGGCGCGCATATGCCTCCCTATTGACGAACGGCTGGGTCGAACCCACGCAGTGTCTGCAGATAACGAACGAGATCGTCGAGATCGCTGTCGTTCAGGCGTTCAGGACCGAAGGCCGGCATCATCGACTTCGTACCGTTTTCCACTGCCTTCATCTTGTCTTTCTGGTATCCCTGAATCCGCTCGCTCGTGTCCATAATCTGGACCGAAAACAGGTCTTCGTTCTTCTTGACGCCGCGGATCGGTTCCCCACTCTGCGGCGTGACCGTAACCGGCTCGAACCCCGGCCGGAGTTCTTCGCGGCCGCGGCGAATCTGGAACACGATCGCGTCGCGCGCTCGCGCAACGCCGACGCGCGACAGATCCGGTCCGAGGCGTCCGCCGACGCCGTTCACCCGATGACAACCGGCACAGGAAGCACGGAAGATCCGTTCGCCGTTCTGGGCGTTGCCGCGCGGCGGCCCGGTCGGAGCTGGAGTGGCCAGCGTGCGCAGGTACGCGAGGACCTGCCACGTCTCCAGGTCGTTCATGCGCGGGTTGGCCGGCATCTCGGTGTTCGGCACGCCACCCTTGATGGTCTTGAACAGACCGTCGTCGCTCCGGCCCGAATTCCAGACCTGCGTGATATCGGGCCCACGGACGCCACGCGCGTCCATGCCGTGGCAGTCGGCGCAGCGGCCCCGGAACAAGCCCATCCCGTACTTGATGGCGTCGGGGTTGCCTTCGTAGGGATTCTTGGCCGGGAGATCCTGAGCGGCGAGAGGACCGCCGCCTACACAAAGCATCGCGACCGTCAGCACCGAGCGCGTCCACGTCATGCGCGGCTCCTCTCCAGAGGCGTTGCAGAGAGTTCAGGTCAGTTTAAGGATGGCCATTATAGCCCTCACCGGGGAACATGGCTACGCCGCTGATGATATAGTTTTCGTAGCGCCCGCTGCTCCGGCTCACATTCATGCCAACACGTCTTCGCGCGATCAACTCGTCGGTGGGGATGAAGCTCCTCATCGGCGTCACCGGCTTTGCCCTGTTTGTCTATCTCATCGTCCACATCATCGGAAACCTGATGGTGTTTTTCGGCCCGGCCACGTTCAACAAATATGCGTATACGCTCGAAGGCAATCCTCTCATTCCAATCATCGAAATCGGCCTGTTGCTGATTTTCATCGTGCACGTCTACAAAACCGTGCGCATGTTCCTGGCAAACCAGGCCGCGCGGCCGGTCCGCTACGCGAAGAAAAAGTTCGCCGGCCGGCCAAGTCGCAAGACCGTCGCGTCCTCGACGATGATTCTGTCCGGGCTCTGGCTGCTGGTGTTCATCGTCCTTCACGTCAAGGCCTTCCGGTACGGCGTCGAGCACGAGTGGCCCGCGGGCGGGCGCGACCTCTACCGTCTTGAAATGGAGAACTTCGCCAGCCCGCTCACGGTGGGGTTCTACGTGCTCAGCATGGTCGTCGTCGGCTCCCACCTCTGGCACGGCATCTCGAGTTCGGTGCAGTCACTGGGGCTCGACCATCCTCGCTGGACGCCGCGTGTGCTGGCCGCCGGTAAAGTGGTTGCCGTGGCGATTGCGGGCGGGTTCATCGTCATCGCGCTGTGGGCGCACTTTGCGGGAGCGCACCAGTGAGCACGATCAAGCTGGATCCGCGAATCCCGTCTGGCACGCTCCAGGCGAAATGGGACCGCCACAAGTTCGAGATGAAGCTGGTGAATCCCGCCAACAAGCGGAAATACACCATCATCGTGGTGGGAACCGGTCTGGCCGGCGCGGCCGCGGCCGCCTCGCTCGGCGAGCTCGGCTACAACGTCGTGAATCTCTGCATCCAGGACAGTCCACGGCGCGCGCACAGCATCGCGGCGCAGGGCGGCATCAACGCGGCCAAGAACTATCAGAACGACGGCGACAGCGTGTATCGCCTGTTCTACGACACGATCAAGGGCGGCGACTATCGGGCGCGCGAAGCCAACGTGTATCGGCTTGCGCAGCTGAGCGTGAACATCATCGATCAGTGTGTCGCCCAGGGCGTGCCGTTCGCGCGCGAGTACGGGGGCCTGCTGGACAATCGATCGTTTGGCGGCGCGCAGGTGTCGCGGACCTTCTACGCACGCGGCCAGACCGGCCAGCAGCTGCTCCTCGGCGCCTACCAGTCGCTGATGCGGCAGGTCCGCGCAAAGACGGTCCGGCTGCTCCCGAGACGGGAGATGCTGGACCTGGTGCTCGTCGACGGGAGAGCGCGCGGCATCATCGTCAGAAATCTGACGACCGGTGAGATCGAGCGGTACGCCGGTGACGCCGTCGTCCTCGCGACCGGAGGGTACGGCACAGCGTATTACCTGTCGACCAACGCGGTGAATGCCAACGTGACCGCATCGTGGCGAGCCCACAAACGCGGCGCGCTCTTCGCGAATCCGTGCTTCACCCAGATCCACCCGACGTGCATTCCGGTGACCGGCACGCACCAGTCGAAGCTCACGCTCATGAGCGAGAGCCTCCGCAACGACGGACGCGTGTGGGTGCCGAAGAAGCAAGGCGACACGCGTCCCCCGGAGCAGATTCCCGAAAGCGAGCGCGACTACTTCCTCGAGCGGAAATATCCGAGCTTCGGCAACCTGGTCCCTCGCGACGTCGCCTCGCGCAACGTGAAACAGGTCTGCGACGAAGGGCGCGGCGTCGGCAAGACCGGCCTGGCTGTGTATCTCGACTTCAGGGACGCCCTCGGCCGCCTTGGCGTCGAGAGCATCAAGGAACGGTATGGAAACCTTTTCCAGATGTACCAGAAGATCACGGACGAGAATCCGTACCAGACGCCGATGCGGATCTACCCGGCCATTCACTACGCGATGGGCGGCCTGTGGGTGGACTACAACCTGATGAGCAATGTTCCGGGCCTGCACGTGCTCGGCGAGGCCAACTTCTCCGATCACGGCGCCAACCGTCTCGGCGCCAGCGCGCTCATGCAGGGGCTTGCCGACGGCTATTTCATCGCTCCGTACACAATCGGCGACTACCTGGCGAGCCACTCGCTGCCGAAGGTGACGACCGACGATGACGCGTTCAAAGAGGCGGCCGA
The DNA here is from genome assembly GCA_963789965.1 of uncultured Acidobacteriota bacterium. Classification (GTDB taxonomy): domain Bacteria; phylum Acidobacteriota; class Vicinamibacteria; order Vicinamibacterales; family CAVVIG01; genus DATLLJ01. The sequence continues at coordinate 512,102 of CAWBMO010000003.1, read as the reverse complement.
CAGCGTTCAGAAGCGCATCAATACGATGCTCTCCGTGAGAGGTGCTCGGACAGTCCGCTCGATTCACCGCGAGCTCGGCAAGATTCTCTGGGACGATGTCGGCATGGCGCGCACCGAAGCGAGTCTGAAGCGCGCACTCGATCAGATTCCGAAACTTCGAGAGCTCTTCTGGCACGAGGTGTCGGTCCCCGGGACGAACGACAACCTGAATCAGAGCCTCGAGTACGCCGGTCGCGTTGCCGATTATCTGGAATTCGCAGAGCTTCTCGCCTTCGACGCGCTGCACCGGCGCGAATCGTGCGGCGGCCATTTCCGCGAGGAAAGCCAGACGCCGGATGGCGAAGCGCTGCGCGACGACGAGCACTATACGTACGTGGCGGCGTGGGAGTTCGCCGGCGTCGGCAAGCAGCCGGAGCTGCACAAGGAGCCGTTGGTTTTCGAAGAGGTACATCCTTCGCAGCGGAGCTACAAATAGGCTTTGGGCCTTGGGCTTTGGGCTTTGGGCTTCGATCAGGCCTAGAGCCCAGAGCCTAAAGCCTAAAGCCGGACTGGATCGCGCGTGAGACTGAATCTGAAGATCTGGCGACAAGTGAGCCGCGAGACACCGGGTCGGCTGGAGGACTACACAGCGTCCGATGTGTCTCCTGACATGTCGTTCCTCGAGATGCTCGACGTCGTCAACGAGGGGCTGGTGCGCCAGGGGAAGGATGCCATCGCGTTCGACTCCGATTGCCGCGAGGGAATCTGCGGCATGTGTAGCCTCGTGGTCAATGGCGTTGCGCATGGACCGGATCGCGGGACGACCGTCTGCCAACTTCACATGCGCCGGTTCAAGGACGGCGACACGATCACGATCGAGCCGTGGCGCGCCAAAGCGTTTCCTATCGTCAAGGATCTCGTCGTCGACCGCAGCGCGTTCGATCGCGTCATCGCGGCCGGTGGCTACGTGTCGGTCAACTGCGGCGGCGCGCCCGACGGCAACGCCCTGCCGATCTCGAAGGATCTCTCCGACGCGGCCATGGACTCGGCTGCCTGCATCGGCTGCGGTGCGTGCGTCGCGGCCTGTAAGAACGCGTCGGCGCACCTGTTCATGAGCGCGAAGATCTCGCACCTGGCGCTGCTGCCCCAGGGCCAGCCGGAGCGCCGTCGCCGCGTCGTGGCGATGATCGATCAGGCCGATGCCGAAGGGTTCGGCAGCTGCTCGAACGAAGGGGAATGCGAAGCGGTCTGCCCGAAGGACATTCCGATCTCGAACATCGCGCGGATGACGCGCGAATACGTCAAGGCTCTGTTTGCCGCAGGCGACTGATGCGAATCGTGTTCATCGCCCTCGCGCTTGCCGCGACCAGCCTGACCCACGCCCAGACTCCTACCACGTACCAGCGTGGGGAGTTGGTCCGAGTTCTGGACGTGAAGAAACCGGCGGTCGTGAAGATTGTCGGCCTGCCCGACGAGATCGTCGAAGCCAATGAAACGGGCGTCTACATAGACGACGTGGCCGTGACCGGCTTTTCGCGGGAGTTTCTAACGCGGAATCGTCTGGGGCGACAGTACATCCCGATGGACCACTACTTCGTGATGGGCGAGGAACGCCTCAATCAGGACATCAGCGAGCACTTCGGCATTCATCCGACCGACAGAATCGAGCGCGCCAAGTAGTGCTCTGCCGCTGCGGGATTTCCCGCACGACAGCCCTCTAGCCAGTGGTGATCTTCTTGATGTCGTCCCTGCTCAGAATAAACGTGTCGCCCGTGAGTCGACTGGTGATGACGATATTGTCGCCCTCGAAGCGTATCTTTTCATCACTCGTGTGGATTTCGTTGTCTCCAGTGCGCAGCTTTCCTGATTCCGTCAGAACTACGTACTTATCGGCCACGGCATTCCTCCGTAAGCTGGTCCTATGGAAGCAATTCGCCTCGTCTGGCCAGCTGACCCTTCATCGATTCGTACATGACCGTTAGGAACCGCTGGTAGCTGTCTCGCCCTACGACCAGCGGATGTGCACTTCCTGTTTGCCGCGCCTTCAGCTTTTCGAGTCTCACGAACAGGTCGTCCATGAGCGGATGGTTCAAGAGCTCGACGTCGGCCCCGAGCCGGCGCGTGACGTCCTGGAAATGCTCAATGGAACGCAGGTACTCGCGGACCTGAGCCAGAGGAGCCGTTGGCAACAGCATCGTCCCACCGAACAGCGCGGCCGTGTGGGTGTTCGCGCCGTCTCTCACGCTGAAGACGAAGCCCATCGATCCCGGCGTGTGTCCCGGGATCAAAACCGGAGTGATTCGGGCGTCCCCGATGGTGAGCGTCTGTCCATCCACCAACGCGAGATCGCGCTTCGGAGTGATTCCGCTGGGTGGCGATCCGGGCTTGGGCTGGATCACATCCCAATCCGCAGCCGACATCCCTACTCGGACGCCAAACCGATCCTGGAGCAGTTTTGATCCCGCGTAGTGATCTTCGTGACCATGCGAAATGAGGACGTACCGGATGCTTCGTGGGTCCAGACTGAGCTTGTTCATCCCGGCCAGCAATACTTCTGCGCGACCGTTCGACTCGCCGCCGGCGTCGATCAGCACGATCCCCTCAGTTGTGCGAATCGTCCAGACGGCGACTTTATTACTGCCAACGAGATACAGATTGTCGAATACCTGCGTCGGCTCGACTGGAACCGCGCCGCCGGAACTTGGCAACGAAGGCCGCACTTCGTCGGCCGTCATCGAAAAATAGGTCGCTGCCGTCGTCCACTCGGTGCCGGCCGCTTTTCTGGCGGCCTCAAAATGTTGCCGCGCCAACGCCTCCTGTGACTGCGCCGGCAGGAGGCTCGGAAATCCCACTGAAAGCATGAGTGTCAGCCACGCAGAGCGAGCTTTGGACGGCATGGTCTTCAATTCCTTATCAATAATCTTTCGAAGCCGCTGTTCGACTTCGTAGTCCCGCACGTTATCCATATTGTAGGTGCGGCCTTCAGCCCCGCCAAACGGACTTGAGCTCAGGCTGGTGTTTCACACACTATCAAGGTGCCGGTTTTTCGAAAGGAGTTCCGATGAAGTACGTCCTCGTTGTCACCCTCATAGCATCCCTCTTCGGGAGCTCACTGCTTGCCCAGCAGCTCACCTATTCGCCTGAGGCACGGCAGGCTCGCCTGCTGGACCAGGCCGTCGCGGCGCTGCGGAAGTTGCCGCCCGCGCCAATACGGAAAGCCGAGGCGCGCGTTTTTTCGGTCGCTCAGCCATCGCCCGGGCAGAACCAGCCGTACTGAAAAAGGCCATGGTTCTTGACGGCCGTCGCGGCAGCCGTCGCCGCGGGATTCTGCGTTGCCAAGTGTGGCGGGGACGGTTACAGCGTCAGCGCACCCAAGAACACCGACACGCTTCGGCCCTAGCTACCGCGCTCGGCATCGCGGTTATCGGCAGCCGTGCTTTGGCGCAGTTCCTTTTCTGATTTTTCGGATGGGCTCGTCGAGCTACCTGCCGATAATCGGTGCCGAGGGTGGGAATCGAACCCACACGCCCCTTTCGGGACCCAGGATTCTAAGTCCTCTGTCTGTACTAGTAACTAACTGCATTATAAGGCTTTATGTTCTTGAAGTGTGAAACTGTGTCAGTCACTGTGTAAGTTTCTGCGCTTTCACATCTTCGTCCATTCTCGCCAGTAAATCATTGCATATACACGACTTACAGAATATTCGCCCCGCCACATTTCTCGCAGGACCGAAATTCCTGGTTATTGCGCCCGAAAGGCTTCAAATCCTTACCGCGGGCGTGGCCGCCAGCTGGCGGAGTCGAGCGGGTCCGACCGGCTCGTCCGCTTGAAACGGCACGAGCACCGTTCGAGCTGCCAATTCGCCGGTGACTCGGCGAATCTGCGGGATTTCTGCGGCTCCTCGTTGCGCCAGAATAGCGTCCGTCGGATGCGCGGCCGCCAGGCTTCCGTTGATCACCCAGGCAAAGGGCTCGATACCCGCGCGGCGGAGGTCGTCTTGAAGACCCTGAGCTTCCAACACCGGCGTCGTCTCCGGCAGCGCGACGATCACGACTTTCGTGCGTTGCGGATCGCGCAGTTGCATTAACGGCGTGACGATTGTCGCGCGCCCGTCGGCCGATTCGTGCGGTACGAGCTGGCGATGGAACTCCCCGGCCGTGTCGAGCAGTTTCAAGGTGTGGCCGGTTGGCGCAGTGTCGAGGACAACGAACTGGCGTCTGGCGCCGAGGACGACTTTTGAGAAGGCCTGGAACACGGCGACCTCGTCGTAGCATGGCGACTGGAGCTCCTCCCTGAGCAGCGCGCGTCCTTGTTCATCGAGCGCGGCGCCTTTCTTGGCGAACGTCTCTTCACGATACCGGCGCGCCTCAACTTGTGGATCGATCCGGCTGACCGTGAGCCCGGGCACCTCGACGCCGAGCGTCTCGGTCAGGTGCGCGGCAGGATCAGTGGTCGTCAGGAGCACGGCGCGGCCGCGATCAGCGAGAGCCACCGCAATCGCCGCAGCGATGGTCGTCTTGCCGACGCCCCCCTTTCCCATGACCATCACCAGCCCACGGTCGCTTGCCGCAAGGGTCTCAATGAGGGTCGCCAATGACTCGGTCTCGGGGAGTTGCGTATTCGCCGCGAATGCGGGCGGAGCGGTCGTCTGGACGTCTGCCAGGAAGGCTCGCACGGCGGGAAGGCCGACAATATTGAAACCCCTCAGGGGAACATCGATGCGCGGGATCGCCGTCAACGCCGCCGGCAGTCTCGCGAGGGCCTGACGCCCGCGCTCCTCGAAGGCGAGCGCGACGCGGTCGCCGCGGTCTCCCGCCTCGAAGACGGCATTGATAATGAGCACCTGGTTGCGCATGCCGAGCGAACTCAATTCGGCGCTGGTTCGCTCTGCTTCGAGGAGCGCGACGCGATCGGGCCGCGCAACGAGGACGAGGCTCGTCGCCTGGGGATTGGCAAGAGTCTCGACCGTTTCCGCGTACCGCGCTTGCTGCGCTTTGAGCCCACCCAGCGGCCCCATACACGAGGCGCCGGTCGAACTCGTTTCGAAAAAGCGGCTCCAGGCGGCTGGCAACTGAAGCAGGCGCAACGTATGTCCTGTGGGAGCCGTGTCAAAGACCACGTGATCGACCGACTGCATCACCTCGTTCTGGCCCAAGAGCAAGGTGAACTCGTCGAACGCGGCGACTTCGACAGTACATGCCCCTGCAAGCTGTTCTTCGAGCTGAGCGAACTCGGCGTCCGGCACCCTGCCGCGATACGGCGCGAGCGTGCGGGCGCGGTACTCGCGCGCAGCGACTTCGGGATCGATGTTTAACGCCAGAAGCCCGGGAGCCCCGGGAACAGATGTCGGTGTATTGGACAGAGGGACGTTCAACACGGTGTCGAGATTCGATGCGGGATCCGTGCTGACCAGCAGCGTGCGTCGGCCCCGGTCCGCGAGGGCGACGGCCGTCGCGCAGGCGAGAGACGTCTTGCCAACGCCGCCCTTCCCCGTAAAGAAAAAGAAGCGAACCGGATTCTCCAAGAGGCGTCGCATCGGCTCAATCATCAAGGGTCCTCGTCCAGCCGGACACGCTTTTGAAACCTGACAAGGTCGAAGCATCTGCCGTGCGGCCGCCGCAGTGGATTGACGGCCCGCGCCTTCGACATTTGGCGCAGCCGCGGACACACAGCACTATGCCGGCGGTGCGACCTCGACTTCAGCCTCAAGGTGCGACTTCGCCTTGAGAGAATTGGTGACGAGGCAGGTTTCTTCGGCCTTGGCCAGGAGACGCCGTGCTTGGTCTTCGTTTGTCCCCACCGGAACTCGTAAACGTGCACGCACGACAAACCCGGTGAACTGCGTGACGCGGTCCACACGATCCACGGTTCCCACCACGTCGCACGTGAGGGACAGCCAGGGGAGCTTGGACAGGCGGGCGATCGGACGGAACGTGAGCACGAAGCAGTCCGCGACCGAGGCGACGAGCAACGTCTCGGGCGACCATCGATCGCCGGGGCCGTCGAACTCGGTCGGCGGAGCCGAGGGCAGGGACGGGAGCCGCTCGCCCTCTAGGGCGACGTCGCCATCCACACTGGCGACGGCGGCGACCGAATATCGATGCGGGAACGGTTGCATAACCTTACTTTCTTTCCTGTCAGGCCGCGGACGCGATCTTGCCAGTATCAGCGGATCATCGGGGCTGGTGCCTGGGTCGCGTCGGTCTGACAGCACGCGAGTGTCGGCGTCTCTAACGCGGCCGGCAGGCAGCACCCAGTCTTCTTCTGCAATCGCTGGGCGTCTCGATGAATACCGTGCATGTGGCCCAGCGCATGGGCCACCGCCTGACGAACCGTGTGGATGATCGGATCGGACGACTCAGCCAGCCGATAGTGGACCCACAACCCGTCACGGCGCGTGTCGACCAGCCCCGCGCGCCGGAGGTAGGCCAGATGGCGTGAGGCCTTCGGTTGTGAGATGCGAAGACTCTCGTGAATGTGGCAGACGCACACCTCACCGGTCAGGAGTAATCCGAGAATCCTCAGGCGGGTCTCGTCGGCCAGTGCCTTGAAGAGCTGCTCCAGATCGCTAAGTGGCTTGCTCATATGTATTCGCCTTGACAAATATAATTGACGGCCCATATTCTAATACATACGCGAACACGTATTCAATGGAGTTCCGCTCATGGCTGACACGACGATCCAAACCGCTGTGCAGGAGAAATACGGGGCGATTGCAAAATCCGTCGGGGCGACAGGCTGTTGCGGTCCGTCGGCCTGCTGCGGCGGGGCCGATCCGATCACGACCGACCTCTATTCCGAGGCTGAAACCCAGGGCTTGCCGGCCGACGCCGTCGCGGTGTCGCTCGGGTGTGGAAACCCGACGGCACTCCTGGCACTCAAGGCCGGTCAGACCGTCCTCGACCTGGGATCCGGCGGCGGCATCGACGTGCTGCTGTCGGCAAAGCGCGTCGGACCCACCGGGAGGGTCTACGGCCTCGACATGACCGACGAGATGCTAGCGCTCGCCCGCGCAAATCAGAAGAAGGCTGGCGCGACCAATGTCGAATTTCTCAAGGGGACGATCGAGTCGATTCCGCTACCCGACAACTCGGTGGACGTCATCATCTCCAACTGCGTCATCAATCTGTCATCCGACAAAGACGCCGTCCTGCGCGAGGCGTTCCGCGTGCTGAAGCCCGGCGGGCGCTTTGCCGTCTCGGATGTCATCGTGCGTGGCGAGGTGCCGGCCGATGTGCGACGCAACATGGAACTCTGGGTCGGCTGCATTGCCGGCGCACTGGAAGACACGGAGTTCACATCCAAGCTCGCCGCGGCCGGTTTCACGGACATCGAGCTCGACCCGTGGCGTGTCTATCACGTCGAAGACGCGCGTGCGTTCCTGACCGACAGCGGCCTCGACGTCGACGCGCTCGCGCCGCAGGTCGAAGGCCGGTTCGCCAGCGCCTTTATCCGTGCACGCAAACCGGCTGCGGCGGCCTGCTGCGGGCCGCAATGCTGCGCCTAGCGTGAAAGTCCGCATGCAGAATCCGACCTGTCACCCGCGGACCGGGCTGTCGTTTCTCGATCGGTACCTGACGCTCTGGATCTTCGCCGCCATGGCCGTGCGGCGTCGCTCTCGGCCACTTCGCTCCTGCCGTGGTGTCGACCATCACCCGCCTCTCGGTCGGCACGACGTCGATCCCGATCGCGGTCGGCCTCATCCTGATGATGTATCCGCCGCTGGCGAAGGTGCGGTACGAGCGGCTCGGCGACGTCTTCCGCAACGTCAAGGTGCTGGCGCTGTCGCTCCTGCTCAACTGGGTGGTGGGACCGCTGCTGATGTTCGGCCTGGCGGTGACGCTGCTGGCGGGACATCCCGAATACGCGATTGGCCTGATCATGATCGGCCTCGCCCGCTGCATCGCGATGGTGATCGTCTGGAACGACCTGGCGGGCGGCGATCCCGAATACGCCGCGGGGCTGGTCGCCTTCAACTCGGTCTTCCAGGTGCTCTTCTACTCGGTCTTCGCGTACGTCTTCATCAAGGTGCTGCCGCCGGCCGTCGGCATTGATTTCGGCAACGTCGACCTCTCGGGGATCACGATGGGCGCCATCGCCCAGAGCGTGTTCATCTACCTCGGCATCCCCTTCTTCGCCGGCATGCTGACACGCTGGATTGGCATCCGTGCGAAGGGCACGGCCTGGTACGAGAAGACCTTCGTGCCGCGCATCGGCCGACTGACGCTCGTCGCGCTGCTCTTCACCATCGTCGTGATGTTCTCGCTGAAGGGCGACACCATCGTCCGGATTCCGCTGGACGTCGTGCGCATCGCGATCCCGCTCGTGATCTACTTCGTCGCGATGTTCCTGGTGTCGTTCTGGATCGGCCGGCGACTGGGCGCGGACTACGCGCAGACGGCCACGCTCTCGTTCACGGCGGCGAGCAACAATTTCGAGCTGGCGATCGCAGTCGCGGTGGCCGTGTTCGGCGTGAATTCCGGCGCGGCCTTTGCCGCGGTCATCGGGCCGCTGATCGAGGTGCCGGCCCTGATCGCGCTCGTCAATGTGTCGCGATTCTTCCAGCGGCGCTTCTTCGCGGCGGAGATTTCGCCCGCTGCCGCACTCGGACCGTCCGCCCCGCAGGCGAGCGTGCGCTGATGCCGGCGTCTCCGCACACTGTCATCTTCGCCTGCGTGCACAACGCCGGACGGTCGCAGATGGCGGCGGCCTTCTTCAACGCGCTGGCCGACTCCAGTAAAGCACGGGCGGTGTCTGCGGGTACCAACCCCGGTCCGCAAGTTCACCCTGAGGTCGTGGCCGCGATGCGCGAAGTCGGCATGGATCTTCATGCGGCGGTGCCGCGCCTGCTGACGCCAGAACTGGCGAAGGACGCTGCGTGGCTGATCACGATGGGCTGCGGAGACGCGTGCCCGGTGGTGCCCGGTGTCCGTCGGGACGATTGGCCCCTGGACGATCCGAAAGGTCAGCCGTTGGAGCGCGTACGTCAGATTCGCGACGACATTCGTCAGCGTGTCGAGGCATTCCTCGTCGATCACGACTTCATGTGACGCGCATGCTCGCCGCGGTCGCCTTGTTATCCGTCAGGACGACGGCCCGCAGCGCGTCGATTGTCGAAGTCCAGTATCAGCGTGTTGCTGGAAAGGAACGGTAGGCCCCGCGAAGCCTACCGCCATCAATTTGGTGGCCGGGCTGGGAATCGAACCCAGACGACCGTCTCCGGTCAGCGAGTTTTAAGCCCGCAGCGTCTGCCAATTTCGCCACCCGGCCACTTTCCGTAACGCTGCCCATCCGACCGGCTACGAAATGGCCAAGGCGGTTCGCGTGCTGGCTGAGCACTCGGCACAAGAACCGGCACAGTGAGGCCGCCTAAATCGGTAGGCTTTCTTACGAGCCGGCTCGAGCCAAGCAACAAAGTAGTAGCACTCAAAATAACTCTCGGCTGCGCTCCGTCGTGAACTAGACTGCGCTCGTTACCCCGACCCCAGTTCGTTCCCCAGCGTTCATCTCAGCGTTCCCTTGGGCGAAATCGGCTGCATCAGAAGGAGGTGCGGAATGCGAACGTTTCTCATCGCGGCGGCTGCGGTTGGAATCGTAGCGTCGGCTACGAGCGTCGGGTTTAGTCAGGCGAAACCATCAGCGACTCCGTCCATCGAGGGTGTGTGGATGGGCACGTCAACTATCGTCACGGGCGCGAATGCTGCTAACAGCGTTCCTAAACGGCAGCCCAACATTTTCATTTACACGAAAGGGTATTACACGATGATAACGATGGGCGGCACCGCGCCGCGGCCCGTCCTCGCACCCCCGAAAGACCCGGCCAAGCTCACCGACGCCGAGAAACTCGCACGATACGAACACTGGTTACCGCTTGGAGCGACATCAGGACGGTATGAAGTCAAGGGGACAACCCTCTATCAGTATCCCCTCGTTGCGAAGAACCAGTCCGCCGAAATCGTCTCAAGAAATCAAACCGGAAGTATGGGAACAGTTACACCCAACTCGGAAATCACATTTCAAGGCAATAACACGATGGTGCAGATTCCGCCTTCGGCTGATGGGAAAACCATGACGCGCCGAACATATACGCGCCTTGACCAACCCCGCGCCGCGGGGACAAAGCCTCATCCGATCGAAGGCGTGTGGAAAGGCACATCGGTCGTCGTGACAGGCGCAAATGCTTCGAGCCCGAACACTCCACAGCCCAATATCTACATCTACACGAGTGGGTATTACAGCATCATGACTCAGGACGGTGGCGCTGTGCCAGCACCAGCACGACCGGTTCTTGCGCCACCGAAAGACCCAAACAAACTGACTGATGCCGAGAAGCTGGCTCGATACGAACACTGGGCACCGGGTGTGGCTCAAGCAGGACGATACGAAGTCAAGGGAACAAGTCTTTATCAATATGCTCTGGTGGCGAAAGGTCAGAGCGCCGACATCATCACGCGAAACCAAACTGGGAATCTCGGGACTGTCGCTCCCAACTCGGAACTTGTATTCTCAAACGGCAATAACACGATGGTGCGCATTGTGAAGTCGGCCGATGGGAAGACCGAAACGCGGAGAACGTATACGCGCCTTGAGTAGAGCGCCAACGGTGAAAGGGCGGTGTTCACTGGAGCCGCCCTTTCTTTTTGCTAAGTGAATCGCGGCCTCGTCGTGGGCTGACTTGTCGTGAGTCAGGTATATCGGCCCACATGTCGGACGTTCATAGATATGAAGGTCCGGCATGCGCCCGCCACGCGGCGTGCGTGACGCCACGGACTGCAGCAGCATGTTGACGAGGATTTCCATCTCTCCGCCCACAGGGCCGTGACAGGGCCCCCCACAACTTCATCGTGGTCACCAACCGCATCTGCGCTTGGCACTGAGGGCACGTCGGCAGGTTGGGATTGAAATCTGGCATTGCAGAGGCAGCCGGTTACGAAGCCAGATTAGTTCCTCGAAGGGTCATACCGCGCCGGACCCTCGCCAATTTTCACGACCATCGTCACGAACGTGAGCTTCGAGTCATGTCGATTCCCGACCTGCGCGGAGACTTCCATCCAAGCCTTTCAGGAGGACTGCTTTGCCGATTGCCTTCTCGTAGTTCGTTATTGATAAAAGTGCCGAGGGTGGGAATCGAACCCACACGCCCCTTTCGGGACCCAGGATTTTAAGTCCTGTGCGTCTGCCAGTTCCGCCACCTCGGCATAGCAGTGTCTTCGAGCGCCCCCATTCTAGTCTCGCAACACGATTGACAGAGAAGACGTCTTGGTATTGAGCTCAGAGACCAGGGTGACTAAGGCCGGGGATCGAATGCTTCCCATCGACGAACGCGCTCTCTGATTCTCACGAGCGCTTGAGACGCCAGCTCACCGATCTCGGCACCGTTCTTGAAAGCCTCGTCCCAATACGCCACCACGTCCTTGGGCGTCTGGTGTTTGTATTGAACGAACTCTCTCCACGTCGCCTGATCGAAAAGCTTCATCATGTCGTAGATGTCTTCTGGAAAGAAAGGCTGTCTCGTCTCCACGAACGTGTAGAGTTCACGAGCGGCGGCATTGAAGCGGTCCATCCGCTTGTTCTTCATTTCGGGATCATCAGGGTCGTCGTACCCGATCTCGGGCCGAAGGGCCATCGCCGTGTCGCGGACGGCAACGAGCTTCTCGCTCAACTCCGACAGGATATTGAATTCGTGCTCGTAGCGAACCTGTCGAATATGCTGCCGCGAACCAAGCGCCGCCTTGACGCTTTCGATCTTTACCGTGATCTCCCGAATGTCTTCTTTGGTCGCGAGGTTCTTTCCCTTCTCCGACAGGTAGGACGGCAGGAAGAGTTTGAACAGCAGGCCGGCGATGAACGCACCAACCATCGCGCTGACAATCGCCACGCCCGCGAGCATTGGCCCTCTCCTTCGTGAAGCGTAGCATTCCACGCGAAGAGTTTTCAGTGGGGTAACTCGGCAGTACACGATCGGCGCTCGGAGCGCATCTGACCGATCGTGACCCGCCGGGATAGATCAGTGGGGCCTTCGCAGATCCCGCCACAAGTAGAGCGCCCAACCTCATTACACATTCGACATTACAGATTCGACGCGACGAGCTCATCATCGGCGCCCGATTGTTTGCGGGTGTGGCGGCGAGTGCGTTGGGGCAGCACACCGAGAACCGGGTGATTCACTGGACGCAGGCTTTTGGTACACAGCGGCCGGCCAGCGTGTACCTCGGTCGGCGCCGGTGGTTGCTCGTTGCGGAGTTCTCCGACGCGATTCTTCCAGAACACATTGGCGGCGATCTTGCCTCCTACCTCCCTGCCCCCTCAACTGAGCCATTAGGGCCATTTTCAGTTAGGTGTAGCACTCAGTCCTCAGTTCTTGGTTCCTAGTCCGTCCTTTGTTCCTGGTTCTGAGTGCGCACCAAGGACTGAGGACTAAGCCCGGACCAAGGACCAGCGCCGAAGGACGAAGCACTGACAACTACACGCAACACACTGGGGAGATCGACATGCATCTTCGCCGCACGCCCCGCACGACGATCGCCGCGCTCGCACTGACCGCATCGGGCCTTGGTGCGCTCGCCGCGGCTCAAAGCGCCACCGGAACCTTCGAGGGTTTCTGGGGCGCCAAGTACGCGGCTGTGACGACCGGCGCCACTGGCACGGGAGCTTCCGCAACAGCGCGTTCCGTAGAACCCTCGCCCGACGCGGCCACGCTCGCCAACAGAACGCGGCCGGATCGGCCCGTTCCGTTCGATGCGCGCAGCCGGCTGGTTCACTGGAACGGCATCGCTATCGATGCGTCCGGCGTCGATCACACGCCCGTGGCGCCCGGCGAGGATCGGATCTTCGGCGAGCAACTCGGGCCGGGCCGCGCCAGCCGGGCGATGGCGATCGTCCACATTGCGATCTTCGACGCCGTCAACGCGATCTACCACGAGTGGCAAAGCTACACGGACCTCGAACCCGCGCCGCCGGGCGCATCGGTCGACGCCGCGATCGCTCAAGCGGCGCACGACACGTTGGCGAGTCTGTTCCCGTCGCAGGGAAAAGCACTCAAAGCCGCGTTGAACGACGACCTCGCACGATTGATGTTTCGCGGTCAGGACGGGGGACGGCTGGAAGCGGGACGAAGGGTTGGCCGGCGCGCCGCCGCAGCGATCCTCGCGCTGCGCAGGCACGATGGATCGGAGAGGCCCGAACCACGGATTGGCGTCGACTTTATTCCCAGCAACGATCCGGGCAAGTGGCGACAGGATCCGGTGAGCCAGATCCCGATCGCGCTCGGCGCGTACTGGGGCCAGGTCCGGCCGTTCGTCATCGAGTCGGGCCGGCGATTTCGGGTGCCGCCGCCGCCCGCGTTGACGAGCCGTGCCTACGCTGCCGCATTCGAGGAAGTGAAGCGGCTCGGCGGTGACGGCACGACGACGCCGACTGAGCGTACCGGACGACCAGACGTTTGCCGGCATTTACTGGGCCTACGACGGCACGCCCAGCCTGTGCGCGCCGCCGCGGCTCTACAACCAGATCACGATGACGATCGCGGACCAGATGGGATCCGACTTCTTCGAGCTGACGCGGCTGCTCGCCCTGGTGAACGTCGCGATGGCCGATTCCGGCATCGCCATCTGGGAATCAAAGTACTACTACCAGCTGTGGCGGCCCGTGACCGGCATTCGCGAAGCGGACCCAGGAACCGGGCCCACGGGGCTGGGGGACGGCAATCGTGCCACGGTGGGGGACCCGACGTTCAGGCCTCTTGGTGCACCCGCCAGCAACCTGGCTGGACCCGACTTCACGCCGCCCTTCCCCGCCTATCCCTCCGGTCATGCGGGATTCGGCGGGGCGCTCTTCGAGGTGCTGCGGCAGTTCTATCACACCGACGACATCGCGTTCACCTTCACGTCGGACGAGTTCAACGACATGACGCGCGGCCATGACGGCGTGCGGCCGCTGCGCCCGCGCAGCTTCACGTCGCTCTCGCAGGCCGAGGAAGAAAACGGGCAGAGCCGCATCTACCTCGGCATCCACTGGTCGTTCGACAAGACGCAGGGCATCGAGCAGGGTCGCCGGGTGGCGCGCTTCGTCATTCGCAACGCGTTCGGCGTGCGCAACGTTCGGTTCTAGCGGTCAGGCGCTGGGGCCGCCCGGGGGCGTGATCACTCGGGCGCGAGGCCTTCGGTCAGTTCGATATAGGTTCCCCAGGGATCGGTCAGAAACGCGATCTTCACCTTGGTGTTGGGAACCTGTCGGATGGGCGCTTCGATGTTTATCCCCTTCGCCTCGAGGCTGCTGACGAACGCTTCGAGATTGCTTCACCTCGAAGCCGATGTGATCGAGCGAGCGCCCCTTGGTGGGGAGCGGCGGCTTGGTGCCCGGCGAAAACGACAGGTTCACGCCGGGAAGGTCGTCCGCCTCGATCATGCGCGGATTGGACAGACACGCGATACACGGGCGCCGGCCGGGGTTCGCCCCGAACGCCTTCACGTACCAGGCTTTGATGGCCGGTATGTCAGCGGGATAGAAATGAATGTGGTTCATGCTCACCGGAGTGGGCAGCGCCGGTTCGCCGTACACTTCGAGCCGGATGCCGTCGGGCGCGATGACGTACACCTCGTTGGGATTCTCGGTCGGCTCGATCTTGATGTTGGCGGCCTTCCATCTGGCCAGCGCGCCGGGCATGTCCTTCACGATGAAGCCGAAGTGATCGACGATGCTGCCGGCGGGAGGCGCCGGAGCCTCCGCCTTGCGCAGCATGATGAACACGCCCGGGAACTGGATGAGTTCCAGCGGGCCGTTCTTCACCAGCGTGCCGCCCATGACGGAAATCCAGAATTGCTTCTGGGCGTCCACGTCCTTCACGGCAAGATGAACGTGTCCCATCGTGACGCCGACCTGGTTCGGCCCGACAAGCTGTGCGAGCGCGGGTGTGACCCACAGCATGGCCGCGGCAAGGAAGGTGACGTGTTTCATATATCTGTCCTCGTCTGGCAATTAGCGTGATGGTCGAGGCGCAGCCGGCAGCGCGAAGGCGACGAGCGACAACCCGGAAGTCGTCACGACCCACTGTCGGCCGTCGAGCATGTAACTGATGGGAGCCGACCCCCAAATCGGCGCTCCTGTCTGATAGCGCCAGAACTCCTTCCCCGTTGTCGCGTCGAAGGCGTAGAAGAAGCCATCGTTGTCGCCGGTAAACACCAGCCCTGATCCGGTCGACAGAATCCCACCGCAGAGGTCCAGAGAAACGGTAGACGGATACGGTCGGTACTTGTGTTCCCACCGAATCTCGCCGGTCGTCGGGTCGATGGCTCGGAGCGCGGCATATTGATCGTGCCCTTCGACGAGTCGCCGGCCGCCACTCGGCACACGGACACCCAGCTTGATCGGCGGTGTCGGTTTCCTCGGCTCCCATACCGCGCAGGTCTCGTGCGCGGTCACGAAAAAGAGGCGTCGACTCGCGTCGAACGACGGCGGCTGAAAGTTCGTGCCGCCGTGATTGTCCGGAAGGCAGTTCTCCGCCGTGCCGAGATTGTCGAGGACGATGGGCCGACCGGCCTTGTCGAGCTCCCTGGCCCAGTTCGTGTTGATGTACGGCTTACCAACCAGGAGCTTGCCGGTCTCACGGTCGAGCGTGTAGAAGAAGCCGTTCCGGTTGGCCACCATGATCACTTTTCGGGCCTGACCGCCCATCGTCAGATCTGAGAGGACCGGCACGTGCGCCGAATCCCAGTCGTGCACATCGTGGGGAGTGAACTGGTAGTGCCACCGCAGCTTCCCGGTGTCCGCATCGAGCGCCACGAGCGCGCACGTGTACAGGTTGTCGCCCTCACGGTCGTCGCCATAGTAATCAGGGTTCGGATTCCCCGTGCCGAAAAATACGAGATTGAGCGCGGGATCGTAGGTGCCGGTGTTCCAGACGGCTCCACCGCCACGCAAGGCCACTTCTTCGTTTGGCCACGAGTTGCCGCCTGGTTCACCTGGCATGGGGATGGTGTAGAACCGCCAGGCGCGCTCGCCAGTCTGCGCATCGTACGCGTCGATGAAGCCCCGGCTCGAGAAGTCTCCGCCGGCGACTCCCACAATCACCTTCCCCTTGACGACAAGAGGCGCGTGGGTAATCGCGTTGGCCTTCGTGAGATCGCCGACTGCGACGTCCCAGATCACAGAGCCGGTTTTCCTGTCGAGCGCCACCAGATGCGCGTCCAGCGTTCCCATGAACAGGCGATCGCCCAGAATCCCGAAGCCACGGTTCACCGGTCCGCAACACACGTAGGCCGAGAAGTCCGCCGGCAGCGTTCGACGGTACTGCCAGATCCGAGCACCCGTCCGAGCGTCGAGCGCCCACGCCTGATTGTTGTTTCCGGTGACGTACATGACGCCATCGACGACGAGCGGCGTCGTTTCAATCCCCCGGCCGGGAAAGCCAGGGACGTCGGTCTGGAAGATCCACTGCGGGGCCAGTCCGGCGATGTTTTGAGATGTCAGTTGTGCCAAGGGGCTGTGGCGTTGCCCGGTGTAATCGCCCGAGAAGGTCAGCCATCGAGCCTGATCCTTCAACCCCGCAAGCAGGTCCTGGTCTGTGACAGACCGTACGGTCATCGGTGGCGAGGGCGGCAGGGACTGCTGCGCGGCGAGACCGAGCCCGCCGGCTGTCGTCATGAGCAGCGTCAATCGAATGATGTGTCGCATCTTCATGTTTGGCCGTCCCTCGCGGAGGTATAGCACTTGTCCAACGGCGCGTCAAAATCGCCGGTTTGCGTGGGGTCGACATGCGCAGTAGGATCCGCGCAAGGTGGTTACGTGAAGCGAGAAGCGAAAAAGCAAGCCAGCGCAAAGCGACGGGCTACTCGCAGATCCTCAAGAATGGTCACGTGGATCGTGGGCGTGGGCGCGGTGGCTCTGGTCGTCTACGGCCTCTCCCAGATGTCGAGCATCGCCTACGACGACCAGGACATTGCCGTCGTCAATTTTTCCGACTTGAGCGCGAAAGAGAAGCGAACCGCGCTCGAGGCGGCCAACTCGGCACGCTGCACCTGCGGGTGCGGCATGACGCTGGCCCAATGCGTCGCCACCGACAGCACGTGCCCGCTGCGCGAGGGCAACATCACTCGCATCAAAGGCATGGTCGCCGACGCGCAGACGCCGTAGGGGACCTCCTTACAACCAGCCGGATCGCTTGAACGACACATAGAGTGCGCCGACTGCCAGGGCCATGATGCCAAGCGACGTGTGGTAGCCGTAGTGCCAGCTCAGCTCGGGCATGTTCGAAAAGTTCATGCCGTAGATGCCGGCGATCATCGTCGGCACAGCGATCATCGCCGCCCAGGCCGCCAGCCGCTTCATGTGCTCGTTTTGTGCGACTGACATCATCGACAGGTGCGCCTCGAGCGCAGTGGTCAGCAGTTCGCGCTGGGCGTCAATCGTCTCGTTGAGCCGTACGACGTGGTCGTAGACATCGCGGAAGTACACGCGCGTCTCGTCCGGCACGTGGGGCGTCTCGAAGCGCATCAGGCGATTGCAGACGTCGACGAGCGGTGACACGGCACGGCGAAGGGCGAGCAGGTCGCGCTTCAGCCGGTAGATCTTGGCGGTGGCGCCGCTGCCTGGCTCGTCGCCGAGGATCAGTTCCTCCAGTTCCTGCACCTCGTCTTCGAAGGCACGGACGATGGGAAAGTACTGATCGATCACGAAGTCCATCAGGGCATACAGGACGTATCCCGGTCCCTTGGCCAGCAGCTGCGGCGTCGATTCGCAGCGCGCGCGGACACCCACGTGCGACCGCAGCGAACCGTGCCGCACGGTGACGACGTAGTCGCGCCCGAGGAAGACGTGCGTTTCGCCGAACTCGAGGTGCGGCGGTGAGCCGCTGCGCTGGGCGGTCTGCAGCACGACGAACAGCGAATCCTCGTACAGTTCGAGCTTTGGACGTTGATGTGCGGAGTACGCGTCTTCAACTGCCAGATCGTGCAAGTGGAACTTGTGCTGGACTCTCCTAAGGAGCGCCTCGTCAGGCTCGTACAGCCCCATCCAGACGAACTGTCCTGGCCGGCACAACGTTTCTCCGATGCCATCGATGTCGAGGTCTTCGCGGATTCCACTCGTGTAGGCGGCACAGTTGATGACGCCCGAGTCCGGCGCGCGCGGTTCCGCCGCAGGAATGGCCATGTATAGACAATTATAAGCCCTGTCAAGTCTTCAGCGATCGGCTCTTGCGAAGATAGTGCGGGCTGTATTCAAGACCGTAGCCCGTTGCCTGCTTCAGAGCGGACTTTTCGTGGAAGAACTCCTCCTTCGACCGCGCGATCGCGGCCAGTTCCTCCTCTGTGCAATCGCGCAGTGTGATCTCTTCGCGCGGAACGAAAAACACCTGTCCGATCGGGAGATTGTGCGCGCAGTTGATGCCCTCCCCCGGCTGCAGGACGTACCGAAACTCCGACTCGTGCGCATACCAATCGGTCTCGACCCGGATGATCAGCATCGGTGGAATCGGCCGCTCGACCATGTTGAAGACCGGGGTGTAGACTGTGTCCCAGCCCGACGGGGTCTGAAAATTGGTCGCGCCGCGCAGGGAGATACCGCCCGCCGGCGAGCCGAGATCCTCGGGAACGATAAACGTTCGCGTCAAGGCCAGCGCGGTTTCTGTTGGTATCGGGTGCTGCTTGCTCATGAACGCGACCTGTTCCCTGAGCATGCCGATGCTTCCCATCGGAAGCTGCATGGATACGGAGAAGATCGGCTCGCCCTGCGATTGGGTCGCGTTCAGAAAATACGTCAGCGCGTACCGTCCGTCTCCTTGATAGGCGATATAGAACGACTCGACCCGCTCGAGCGGGGGATAGACCAGAAACCCGAGCGCGCTGCCGGCTTCGAGCACCGGGCAATGACGAGCATGCTGCGGGAGGAGCGGCCGCTGGCTTTCGCGGCGCGGCTTCAAGCCGGTGCCTGGACGCATCGAGTTGGGAAACAGCCGAACTTCCATGGAGGGATCCTACCCACACGAATGCAACCACGAAGACGCGAAGACACGAAAACTTTTGGACTATTGTTTTTTCTTGTTTTCGTGCTTTCGTGGCTACGCTCTTGACAGGCGTTTAAGAACGCTAATGCACACTCGTCGACGTCGGGGCGCCCCGCGGTGCAAGGGCCCGAGTGATCAGCGCCTCGAGCGAGGCCTGGTCGACGTCAAAGGGACCGGCGATCGCGGCGCCGAGCGTGATCTCGATTGCGATCACGACGCCGCCTTCTTCGTATGGGTTGACGATCCAGCTGAGGCCTCGGAGCGTGATCGTGCCCTCGTCCGCATCCGGATGCTTCTGGCGATGCATCGCGCGCAGCATGCCGCCGAGCACCCGCTGAACGTCCTCGTCGGTCCACTCGGCTGGCGGCCGCGCTGGTCCGTCGAAGCTACTTGTCTGCGCGAAGTCAGTGCCCCGCAGCCACACGTCGACCGGAATGGTCATGATGCCAGCGCTCCTTCAAGGTCGTCGACCGCGATCGCTGGCGCACGACAGGTCCGATCACGACACACGTAAACGGATGTTTTCCCCTCAACGGGCGTCATGGCCGCGATGAACGGCAGGATGCCGCTCAGCCGGCGCTGCTGCTCGCTCGTCAGACGGAGTTGAATCGCAAATGGCAAGTATCGGCGGCCAAGCGCTCGTTCCAACCCTTCCTGCCCCTCCCGCCCTTCCTGCCCCTCCTGCCCTTCCCGCCCCTCCTGCCCTTCCCGCCCTTCCTGCCCTTCCTGCCCTTCCTCCCGAATGATCACGATCTGCTGCACGCCCGCGACGTACGTGGACAAGGCGGCCGCCATCATCGGCACGCCTCTTCCGAGCTGCTCGAGGCGCTCCCGGAAGGCGCCAAGGGTCCGCTCGATGCGGTCGCTCCAGACAGGCCCGCCGTCCTCGACGCTTTCACCTATCAGATGCGACAGCATCAGCAGATTCATCACCGCCATCGAGCTGGCGGTCGGCTCGGCGCCGTCGTATTCGTCCTTCATCCGGAGCAGGACGCTCGGATCGCGGCCGGTGGTGCTGAACCAGCCCGCCCCGGCTTCGTCCCAGAACAGCTCGTCCTGTCGGTGCTGCAGGGCGATCGCCCACTCGAGCCACGCCGGATCGGGATCGGCTTGAAACAGCTCGAGCAGTCCGAAAATCAGGCACCCGTAGTCTTCGGCATACGCGTCGATGTCCGCGTGGCCCTGCCGGTAACGACGCAACAACCGCCGGCTGTCCGCGTTCCACATTCGCTCGCGCAGGAAGGCGGCCGCTCGACGGGCGGCGGTCAGATACGTGGCGGCTGACGCCCGGGCACCGTCGCCACCGGGGTCCCCATCGCGGCTCGACGCCACCAGGACGCGCGCCGTGCGCGCAAAGGCCCCAATCATGAGACCGTTCCAGACGGTGAGGATCTTGTCGTCACGATCCGGCCGTGGACGCTGCAAGCGGTGTTGAAACATGGCGACGCGGGTGCGGTTCAGGGTCTCGACGATGTCATCAGGCGACCTCCCGAACTCGACGGCCAGCTCCTCAATCGAACGGGCGACGTAAAGGAGGTTCTTGCCGGTGAATTCCTGCTGCGGATCTGAAGGGGCGTTGCCGCCGGGCTCCATCCCGAAGCGCCGCTTGACGATGGGCGCGTCCTCTCCCAGCAGCGCGTCGACTTCGTCGGCGCGCCACAGATAAAACGCTCCCTCCGATTTGTGCGCGCGCGTGTCGGGGACAGCGCTCTGCGCATTCTGCGGAGGCCTGTCCCCCTCCAGCACAACGCTGTCGGCGTCTTCGGCGCAGTAGAAACCGCCGTCGGCGTCGGTCATCTCGCGAAGCACGTACAGCAGCGTGTCTTCGGCAATCTCGAGGTAGAACGGATCGCCGGAGGCCTGCGCCCCTTCGACGTAGGCCAGCACGAGTTGCGCCTGGTCGTACAACATCTTCTCGAAATGCGGTACGCGCCACGCGGCATCAACCGAGTAGCGGTGAAATCCCCCGCCGATGTGATCGCGCATGCCGCCAAGCGCCATCGCCCGCAAGGTGCGAAGGGTCATGTCCAGCGCGAGATGTTCTCCACGGTCGCCAGCGCTTCCGACGCGGTTGTCGGAGGCTCGCGCGTGCTCGCGCAGCAGGAACAGCAACTCGGACGGACGCGGAAATTTTGGCGCGTCACCAAACCCGCCGTAGCGCGTGTCAAAGGAAGCCTCGAATGCCCGGACCGTACGTTCGAGCGCCTCGCTCCCCGGCACGATCCGGCTCGTCGCCGCGGATCGCGCATCGGCGCCGAGCTGCGCGGTCAGCGCCTCTGCCGACTGCAACACCTTCGCGCGGTCCGCCCGCCAGACCCGTGCGACGTGTTGCAGGATCTCGGTGAATCCCGGCCGCCCCCAGCGCGCCGACGGCGGAAAATAGGTGCCGCCATAAAACGGTTTGAGATCCGGTGTCAGCCACACACTCATCGGCCATCCGCCTGAGCCGGTCGTCGCCTGAACAAACGTCATGTACACGCGATCGATGTCGGGCCGCTCCTCGCGGTCCACTTTAATAGGCACGAAATGCTCGTTCAGCAGGGCTGCAACCGCGTCGTGCTCAAACGACTCGTGCTCCATCACGTGGCACCAGTGACACGTCGAGTAGCCGATGGACAGGAAGATCGGCTTGTCCTCGGCGCGGGCCTTGGCAAACGCCTCGTCGCCCCATGGAAACCAGTCCACAGGGTTCTGCGAGTGCTGAAGCAAATAGGGGCTGCTCTCGTTCGCTAAGCGATTCACGGGGTGATTATGACACTGCAGATTGCAGAATTCAGATTGTAGATTGATTGGCAGGATTGCAGATTTCGAAGCACTGAATAATGCCTACCTCAAATGAGCTCGACATTTTCAGATTTCTTGAATGGCCCGCTCCGTGCACCGCAGAGAGCATGACACAACAGGCTGATGATCTGAAGAAGCGTGCGAAGCAATTCGCACTGGACGTGATCCGTTGCGTTCGTACGCTTCCGAACACAGATGAAGCAAGAGCGATCGGCCGCCAACTCCTTCGTTCCGGGCCCGGCGTTGCGGCGAACTATCGGAGCGCGTGCCGGGCGCGTTCGCGCGCCGAGTTCGTTGCTCGGATTGGTGTCGCCCTTGAGGAGGCCGACGAATCGGCGTTGTGGTTCGAGATTTTGACCGAGTCGTCGATCAGCCGCACAGGCGAGGCGTTTCGACTGCTCCAGGAATCGGATGAGCTCAGCGCCATCTTCGCGGCATCAAGCATCACCGCGAAGACAGCCCTGGCGCGATCCGAGCGAGGTTGACGGAACCAATTTGCAATACAAACGGCAGGCCGAATTCTGCAATCCGAATTCTGCACTCCAATCTGCAATCTGAATTCCGCAATCTGCAATTCAGGTAGAATCCCCCGCATGACTGACCTGTCCGGGAAGCGTGTCGCGATTCTCGTGGAAGATGAATTCGAAGATCTCGAGTTGACGGGGCCGCTCGAAGCGCTGCAGGCTGCCGGCGCCGTCGTCACGCTCGTCGGCCCCACCCAGGGCGCCACCTATCGAGGCAAGCGCGGTGAAGCCATCGTCGCTTCCGATCTCGCCGCCGGCGCCGCCCGCATGGACGCATTCGACGCGCTCGTCATTCCAGGTGGCAACGCGCCCGACAAGATGCGGATGCGCCACGCCATGGTGGACCTGGCGCGCGACGCGATGGACGCGGGCAAACCGGTTGCCGCGATCTGTCACGGCCCGCAGTTGCTGATTTCGGCCGACGCCATCCGCGGCCGCACGCTGACCTGCTGGCCGTCCATTGCCATCGACGTGAAAAATGCAGGCGGCCTCTACGTCGACAAGCCGGTGGTCGAAGACGGCAACCTCATCACGTCCCGCAAACCCGACGACGTGCCCGCGTTCAGCGAGGCCATCATCCGCGCGCTCTCAAGCGTCGTGCAGGTCTAAGGCTGTAATCTGCAATCGACAATCTGCAATCTGCAATTTCACGTTCGTGGCGATGGTGCCGCCGACGCCTCATCCGGCCTGCCGCGCCGCAGCCGGGCATAAGCCGCAGTGAACTCCACGCCGTACAGCAGAATGACCGCCTGGACGTAAACCCACATCAAGAACACCACAACGGCCGCAATCGAGCCGTTGATGCGCGTGAACCGGGACATGTCCCGTACGAACCACGCAAAGCCCTCTAGTGTCCCCTTCCACAACAGTCCCGTCACCACCGCCCCAATCCACACGTCGCGAAACCGCACCTTCGCGTTCGGCACCCAGTAGTAGACGAATCCGACGACGGCGATAAACAGCAGCGTTGTCGCGTTACGAATGGTCAGACTGCGCAGCACAACCAGCCCGGGAAAGTTCGCCAGCACGCCGGCGAACCAGCTGGCGCTGACGACGCGCGTCGCGCTGATGAGCAGCAGCGCAACGATGAACATCGTGCCGGCGACGGTCAGCATGAGAAAGGAAAAGAGTTTGTGCTTCCAGAAGCTGCGCTGCTTCTCGACACCCCAGGCGTGGTTCACGGCCGTGCTCACGGCGCCGAAGACGCCGAGCGCACCCCACACGAGAGCGATGGTGCCCATCACCCCGATCGACAACCGGTCCGCACGAAAGCTGTCGAGCTGCCTGGTGATGAATTCGAACTGCGCGGGAAAGTACCGAAGCACAAACACCATCACGGCCCTTCGCTCGGTGTCGTCGGCCGTGGCGCCACCAAGGATCGTGAGCGCCAGCAGGAAGAAGGGAAAAAGCGAGAGGAGGGCGTAGTACGAAATCGACGCCGCGTGGGTCAGATCGTCGCTGTTGTAGAAGCCTAGGAATCCCCGCCAGGCCGACAGGCCGGTGAGCCGCAGGCCTGCCCGCACCCGCCGGCCAATCGCACCGAGCCGTTTCACGCCGCCATTATGTCAGGGCGTTCGGCCGGACCGCACGTCCGGCCGAACGTGTCATTCATGAGCGCGCCGTCTCCCTGAGGTACTTCTGCGCTTCCTCGGTGCCCTTCGCCACGGCCTCGCTGGCCCTGTTGTAAACCTCGCGCCCCTTTTCCGCCCACTGACCCGCGGATTCCGTGGCGCGGCGATAACCTTCAGAGGCCTGGTTCGCGATGTTGCCGGCCTGGTCCGAAAGCTGACTGCGCAGCTCGGACCCGACCTTCGGAGCGAACAGCATGCCGAGACCTGCGCCGAACACCGTGCCGGCGAGAAGCCCCAGCACGAAGCCGCCGCCGCCGCGGCCCTCACGGTCCTCGAAGGCCCTGTCAAAACCATCATGTCCGTTTGCCATTGATCGCCTCCTGTTCAATCAGACTCTGCCTGCTGCACCCGGGTTTCCCAGCGTGGCAGCCGCGCCTGGGCCCTGCCCGCCGGCATCTGATGCCGCGAGTGCAGCATCGCCTGGAGGGCTGCTCGAATTCCGCGGCCAACACCGACGAGATGGTTCGTCTTCGCCCGCACGTTGGCCCGTACGCGGTCGGCCGTATCGTCAACACGGTCCATCGTTGCCCTGATCGCGTGTTCGACCCGACGGGTTTCGTCTTTCACCGTCCCCGTCACACCCTTCACGTCGTCCAGAATGGCGTCGACGCGCGCCCGGAGCGGTACGACGTGCCGCTGTTCGAGGCCATGGACCAGTTCCATGACCTGCCGATACATCTTCCAGCCCGCCACACCGATCCCGACCACCACGATCGCCTGGAGGATGCTGACGGCGGCCATAATGCCGAGCAGCAGGTTGGTCGTGCCGAGATCTGTTTGCATGACGAATGCCTTCCGAACGGTGACATCTAGTGAACGGTCGGGTACCGTTTGTTCTGATGTTGGTCCAGCGCCTCGTTCACCAGCCTCCAGCCCTGCTTCGCGACGCCGGCCGCCTTCTGGGCCGTCAAGCGGAAACTGTTGAGCTCCCGCGCGAAATCGTCGAGCGCCGGTCCGATCTGCCGGCAGAGCTCCCGCCCACGTTTAGTAAGAACGAGGTACGCCGTGACGCCGCCGATCACCGCCCCTGCGATCGTCACCACCATCGCCCGCGAGCTGTTGTCGGTCACGCACGCCTCCGTGGGAACAGTCGCTTCAAGTTGTGTGCCACGCTCCGCTCGGGCTTCGAACGGAAGAGCCGGCCCTAGGTGGTGACGGGTGCGGGAGGTTGGGAGGCGGCTCGCGCGGATTTTCCGGCGTCCCGGATGTCGTGCTTCTTCATCTTGCTGTAAAGAGTCGGGCGGTACAAACCCAGGATCTGCGCGGCCTCCTGCTTGTTCCAGTTCGTGCGCTGCAGCGTCTGGAGAATCGCCATCTTTTCGATTTCGGCCAGCGTGCGGTGCGGCGGCACGACGAAGTCGGTTGAGCCGGTCGATTCCTCGCGAATCGACTCGGGCAGGTCCGCGACGGTAATTTCGGTCCCCTTCGCCACCAGTACCGCGCGCTCGATGGCGTTCTCGAGCTCCCGCACATTCCCCGGCCACCGGTTCCGGATGAGCAGGTGGTACACCGAGGGCGCCAGCGACTTCACGTTTTTCTGATACCGCTGCCGGAACTTATCTAGGAAGTGATCGCAGAGCAACGGGATGTCTTCGGTGCGCTCCCGGAGCGGCGGCACGCGCAGCGTGATGGTGTTGATGCGGAAGTACAGATCCTCGCGCAGCTTTCCGTCGCGCAGGGCGGCGTCGAGGTCGATGTTGGTCGCGCAAATCAGGCGGAAGTCCACGTGCACGATGCGGTCGCTGCCGATGGGCCGGTACTCGCGTTCCTGCAGCACGCGCAGCAGCTTCGTCTGCAGGTACGCCGGCATCTCGCCAATCTCATCGAGCAGCAGCGAACCGCCCTCGGCCATCTCGAACAGGCCTTCCTTGTCCATGGTCGCGCCCGTGAAGGCGCCTTTCTTGTAGCCGAACAGCTCGGACTCAATCAGGTCTTTGGGAATCGCCGCGCAATTGATCTTGATGAACGGACCTTTGGATCGCTTGCTGTTGTAGTGGATGGCGTTGGCAATCAGTTCCTTGCCGGTTCCGTTTTCGCCCTGGATGAGGATGTTGGCCTCGCTGGCCGCGACGCTCTCGACCAGGTCGAACAGCTCATGCATCTTCTTGCCCTTGCCGATGACATTCCCAAACTTGTATCGGTCCTGCAGCCTCGCCTTGAGCTGCTCGTTCTCGTCCATCAGCGACTTCCGCTTGATGGCCTTCTCGAGCTTGTCCAGGAGACGGTCGGCGTCCACCGGCTTCTCGAGAAAATCGAACGCGCCGGCTTTCACCGCGTCGACCGATCGTGGAATGTTGCCCTGGCCGGTAATGACGATGACCTCGGCCTCTGGATCGAGCTGCTTGAACTTGCGGACGAGCTCGATGCCGTCGACGTCGGGCAGCAACATGTCCGTCACGACCGCGTCGGGATGCCAGGCCCTGAAAATCTCTTCACCGCGCGTGCCAATCAGCGCGGTTCGCACCTCGAAGCCCGCGTGCTCGAGCAGGATCTTCAACCACTCGGTCATTGCCGGCTCATCGTCGATGGCCAGGACGCGTCTCTTACGTTTCAGACTCATGAACGCGAGTTTGTAGCGAAAAAGCGCACTATGTCAATACACAAAGAGTTGATGCGTTCGCAAAGACTACATGCTGTGACGACTTTAGGTCGGTTGAGGTCACGCGTATCCTACACTCCCTCAGCCCGTTGGGAACTCCACGGTCCCGCTAACTGCGGCTGAGCACAGGCTACTGACGAGCAGCCTCTGACAGATAGACGTTGCTTATAATCGGCGGCATGTCGGATTCCGCCATAGGCTTCAAGACTGATTGTTGCGGATGGTAGTCCTCGAGACCCGCGTCAATCCGTCCGACCCCATCTTTCTAACCAACCGTGATCGGATGCAGCAGCTTGTCACCGAGCTCAGCGGGCGCGTGGCCCGGGCACGCGAAGGTGGCGGCGCGAAATATCTCCAGCGCCATCGCGACCAGGGAAAGCTCCCGGCGCGGGAGCGCATCGATCGCCTGCTCGACGCCGGCTCCCCGTTTCTCGAGCTCTCCTCCCTCGCGGCCACCGGGATGTATGACGACGAGGCGCCGGCGGCCGGCATCGTGACCGGCATCGGCCGCGTGTCTGGACGCGAGGTGCTGATTGTCGCAAACGACGCCACGGTCAAGGGCGGCACCTATTACCCGATCACCGTCAAGAAACACGTCCGCGCGCAGCAGGTCGCGCTCGACAATCGCCTGCCCTGCGTGTATCTCGTCGACTCAGGTGGAGCGTTTCTGCCGCTTCAGGCTGACGTCTTTCCCGACCGCGAGCATTTCGGCCGCATCTTTTTCAACCAGGCTCGCATGTCGGCCGAGCGGATTCCGCAGATCGCCGTTGTCATGGGTTCGTGCACGGCGGGCGGCGCGTATGTGCCTGCGATGTCCGACGAAACCATCATCGTCAAGGGCACCGGGACCATTTTCCTGGGCGGCCCGCCGCTCGTGAAGGCCGCTACGGGCGAGGAAGTGACTGCGGAAGATCTGGGCGGCGCCGACGTGCACACGCGGTTCTCGGGCGTCGCTGATTATTTTGCCGAGGATGACGAGCACGCGCTCGCCCTGTGCCGGACGGTGGTTTCAACACTGAATACCGTCAAGCCGCTGCCCGCGGACGTGACGACGCCGGAAGATCCGAAGTATGACCCGGCTGAAATCTACGGGATCGTCAACGCGGACCCTCGCAAGCCGTACGATGTGCATGAGATCATCGCGCGACTGACGGACGGCTCGCGCTTCGACGAGTTCAAGGAGCGTTACGCCACGACGCTCGTGACCGGATTTGCGCGTCTCCACGGTTTCCTGGTGGGCATCATTGCCAACAACGGCGTCCTGTTTTCGGAGTCGGCGCTGAAGGCGACCCATTTCATCGAGCTCTGCAATCTGCGCGGCATCCCCCTCGTGTTTCTGCAGAACATTACCGGCTTCATGGTCGGGCGCCAATACGAGCGCGCGGGCATCGCGAAGGATGGGGCCAAGATGGTCCACGCCGTCGCCAATTCGGTCGTGCCGAAGTTCACGGTCGTCATCGGCGGGTCGTTCGGCGCCGGCAACTATGCCATGTGCGGGCGGGCCTACGAGCCACGAATGCTGTGGATGTGGCCGAACGCGCGTATTTCGGTCATGGGTGCAATGCAGGCGGCATCCGTTCTCGCCACGATCAAACGCGACCAGCTCGGACGCGAAGGCAAGCCGCTGACCGATGAGGACGAGCAGGCGATCCGACAGCCCATCCTCGATCAGTACGAACTTGAGGGCTCGCCGTACTACTCGACCGCGAGGCTGTGGGACGACGGCATCCTCGATCCGGCGAAGACCCGCCAGGCGCTCGCGCTTGGACTGTCCGCCTCGTTCAATGCGCCGATTCCCGTGGTGAAATTTGGCGTCTTTCGGATGTGAACAACGGCCTATCACGAAGACACGAAGATCACGAAGCACACGAAGAGTATTCTTTACAAAACGTGTTTTGTGTCCTTCGTGTCCTTCGTGACTTCGTGATGAACAGGCGATGGCATACAAGTTCTTGACAACCAGGCGGGAGGACGCGGTCGAGTACCTGACGCTGAACCGTCCCGACGTGCGCAACGCCTTCAACGAGCAGATGATCGCGGAGCTGTCGGATTGGGCGTCTGCGGTATCCGAGTCCGGCCGACGCCACGACGTGCGAGCCGTCGTGCTCGCGGGCGCCGGAGCCATCTTTTGTGCCGGCGGCGATGCGAAATGGATGGCCAGCACGATCCGGTACACGGAGGCGGAGAACCTCCGCGATGCGCGAGCCATGGCCGAGATGTTCACGGCGCTCGATACGCTGCCCGTGCCTCTCATCTGCCGGATTCATGGCGCCGCCCTCGGCGGCGGCGCCGGCTTTGCGGCGGTCAGCGACATCGTGGTCGCCGAGGACCGCGCCACCTTCGGCTTCCCCGAAGTGAAGCTGGGGATCGTGCCTGGAGTCATCGGCCCCTTCATCCTCGCCAAGATCGGTCAGGCCGCCGCGCGCGAACTGTTTCTTACGGGTGCGCGTTTCCCTGCCTCGCGCGCGAAGGAAATCGGCCTGGTCCACGCAGTCGTGCCGGCGGACGCGCTCGACGCGAAAGTGGCCGAGTACGTCCGCGAGATCCTCACGAACGCGCCGGGCGCCGTCGGCGCCGCCAAGGCGCTCATCCGCGACGTGCAGGGACGTCCGCGCGCCGACGCCGCGGCGGCTGCGGCAAGCGTTATTGCGAAGCTCCGGGTTTCGCCCGAAGGCCAGGAGGGGCTCACGGCATTTCTCGAGAAACGGAAGCCCTCGTGGAGCTCCTGACAGTCCCTGGTTCTTGGGCCTTGGGCCCTGGTCCGTCCTTGGTCCTTGGGCCTTGGTGCGCCCTAAGAACCAGGGACCAGGGACGGACCAAGCCCGAAGAACCAAGGACCAGGGACCAATAAGCGTCGTGATCAAGCGTCTCCTCATCGCCAACCGCGGCGAAATCGCCCTCCGCATCATCCGCGCGTGTCGCGAGCTGCACGTCGAATCCATCGCGGTGTTCTCGGACGCCGATGCGAAAGCGCCGCACGTGGCCGCGGCCGATCGCGCCGTGGCGCTCGGGCCGGCCGAGGCCTCGGCGAGTTATCTCTCCATTCCCAAGCTCATGGCCGCGGCGCAGGCACAGGGCGCGGACGCGGTCCATCCCGGCTACGGGTTCCTGTCGGAGAACGCGGCGTTTGCGGAGGCTTGCGAGCAGGCGGGTCTGATTTTTATCGGGCCGCCTTCAGACGTCATCGCACGCATGGGATCGAAGATCGAGGCGCGGCGGCTCATGATGTCGGCAGGCGTGCCGGTCGTGCCCGGCGAGACGTCCGACGATCAGTCAGATCGCGGTTTGGAGAAGGCTTTGGCGCGTGTAGGCCTCCCCGCCGTCGTCAAAGCTTCGGCCGGCGGCGGCGGCAAGGGGATGCGCGAGGTCCGCGATTGGGCGGAGGCGCTCGAGGCCATTCAGTCGGCGCGGCGCGAGGGGATGGCCGCATTCGGCGACGGCACGCTGTATGTCGAACGGCTCATCGATCGCCCCCGGCATGTCGAGGTGCAGATATTTGCGGATCATCATGGGGCCGTGACCCACCTGTTCGAACGCGAGTGCTCGACGCAGCGTCGCCACCAGAAAGTCATCGAAGAGAGCCCCTCGCCGGCGCTGACGCCCGCGCTGCGCGCGCGGATGACTGAAGCGGCCGTGGCGGCTGCCAGGGCCGTGGGCTATCGCAACGCGGGAACGATCGAATTCCTCCTCGAAGGCAGCGGTGACGCCGCCACATTCTATTTCCTCGAAATGAATACTCGCCTGCAGGTTGAACATGCCGTCACCGAAGCGGTCGTCGGCGTCGATCTCGTGCAGGCGCAGCTGCTCGTCGCATCGGGCGAGCCTCTGCCGTGGCGCGACGGATCGCTGATGCAGCGTGGCCACGCCATCGAAGCGCGCATCTACGCAGAAGATCCGGCTCGTGACTTCCTTCCGCAGGCAGGTCGCCTCCTGCTGTATCGAGAGCCGCGGTTGCCGGGAGTCCGGGTGGATGCCGGAGTTGCGGAAGGCGGTGAGGTGCCGGTGTACTACGATCCGATGCTGGCCAAAGTGATCGCGCTCGGCGAGAACCGGGAAGTCGCGATTGCGCGGCTCGTCGCCGCGCTGCGCGATTATCCCATCCTCGGCGTCCGCACCAACATTCCATTTCTGATCAGTGTTCTCGAGCATCGGCAGTTCCGCGCCGCGGAGGTTGATACCGGATTTCTTGACAGGGAGGGTTATGCCCTCAGCGGAGGCGAAGCTGCTGACGCTCCCGACTTTATCCGCGCAGCGCTCCTGCAGATGGGCGACGACGTTCGCGCGCCTGAAGCCCGGAGCCTGAAGCCTGAAGCCCGCGAAGATCCGTGGTCGACCCTCCGAGGATGGCGGGCGTGACCATCACGCAAATCGCCGACGGCATGTTTTTGATCGAACATGACGACCGAAACGACATCATCTACGTGGCGGGGCCGATCGCCGACCGGTGGATCTTCTGGAACGGACAGGTTTTTCGGGGCGACTTTCGCGCAGGCGAGGCGCAACGAGCCGGACCTCACAAGGTCTGGCCCAGTTCGTTGACGGCACCGATGCCGGCCCGCGTCAGCAGGATTCTGATTCAGCCTGGCTCGGCGGTGAACAAGGGCGATACGCTGGTCGTCCTCGAAGCGATGAAGATGGAGCTCCCCGTCCGCGCACCCGCGGACGCCGTGGTGACGGCGGTACACTGTCGTGAGGGAGCGCTCGTCGAGGCGGACGAAGCGCTGTTGGAGCTCGGGCCGCTCGGGCCGCCCTAAAGGGCGGCCCCTACCGGTAGGGCGATTCGGTAGCAGTTCGGTAGGGGCGGCCCTTTAGGGCCGCCCTTCGTATAGGCCGCCCTTCGCATATGACCAAACACGTGACCATCGTCGAGGTCGGACCGCGCGACGGGCTGCAGAACGAACACGCCGCCGTGTCGACGGCCGATAAGATTGAGTTCGTCAATCGTCTGAGCGCCGCACACCTGCCGGTCATCGAAGTCTCGGCCTTCGTGAGCCCGAAGTGGGTGCCCCAGATGGCCGACGCCGAACAGGTCTTCGCAGGCATCACGCGATCTCCGGGTACCCGCTACACCGCCCTCGTCCCGAACGTCCAAGGTCTCGACCGCGCCCTCGCCGCGCGCGTCGCGGAGGTCGCCGTCTTCGCGGCGTCGACCGAGACGTTCAGCCGGAAGAACATCAACCAGAGCATCGGCGAGTCGCTCGCGACTTACAAAGAGGTCTGCCTTCGTGCCCACGAGGCAGGGCTCCGCGTTCGCGGATATCTCTCGACGGCGTTTGGCTGTCCGTACGAAGGGGCGGTCCCGCCGCAGCAGGTCGCCGACGTCGCGGCTCGTCTGCTCGCGCTGGGCGTCTATGAGATCGCGATCAGCGACACCATCGGGATCGCGCATCCAGGGCAGGTGCCGGTCGTGCTCGAGGCGGTGTTGGCGCGCGTGCCAGCCGCGCAGCTCGCGCTCCATTTCCACGACACGCGAGGAACGGCGCTGGCCAACGTCCTCACCGCCCTGCCCTTCGGGATCACGACGTTCGACGCCTCGGCCGGCGGTCTGGGCGGCTGTCCGTACGCACCGGGCGCGGCCGGCAACCTGGCAACCGACGATCTCGTTTATATGTTGAACGGGTTGGGCGTCGAAACCGGCGTCTTGCTGCCGGCACTAAGTGAAGCGTCAGCGTTTATGGCTTCGCGGCTGGACCATCCCCTGCCGTCGCGCTATGCGCAGGCGGTTCGCTCTCCTGCATCACCCTGACGACCTCTTCGTACGGGTGCATGTTGATGGCGTCGTAGTCGGGCGGGCAGCCGAACTCGCGCTGCTGGGGCGCAGTGGGATTGCCGAGCGTGACGCACAGACCGCATCCGATGCAGAGATCCACGCGGACCGCGCACACCATCCGGCCGTCCTGATCGGGTTCCTCGATGATGCAGTCGGCGACTGGACAGGCCGCCTGACAGATCGAACACGCAAACGCGCCGAAGCAGCGATCGGGATCGATGACGGCGATCGTCTTGGGAGCCTTCTTGCGCGGCCCCGACATCATCTTGGTCCACACAGGAGAATTATAACGGAATCAGTGAAGAACCGTGCCGGTCGGCGGGTCGCCGACTTCCGGCAGGTCGTCGAACATGGCTGTAACGTCTTCGTAGATCTGGGCGTTTGCGTTGGTGCCGAAGAAGCGTAAATTGGTCGGGACCGTCGGATCCGCGGAGGCTCTGTAACCTTGCGCCGCCTGACCCGTACCCAGTCCGTTGCAGGTCGGCGGCGAGCCCGGGTACGGCGTCCCCTCGAGAACAAAACGATACGTGCTCTTCACAACGACGTTGTTGTCGCCCATTCCGCCCCCGATAAACGGCTCGTTGCTGCCGGCCGGGGCGGTGCCGAGCGTTTCCAGGTCTGGTGCATAAAACCCGCTGCCGCACGTCAGCGCGTACGTCAGCTGGGCGCTGGTAATCGAGCGCAGCGTGCCGATGGCGGATGCCGCGCCAGCCGCTTCCTTGGCGCCCAGCAAAGACGGAATCGCGATGCTGGTGAGCAGCCCCATGATGCCGCACACAAAGATCAGATCCAGGAGTGCGAAACCACACGCTTTACGAATCTTCACGCGAACAAAACCTCTGACACCCAACTGCAGGGCTCATGCCGGAAACTGTTCAGTGCTAAGTACATGATAATAAGCTGCTTACGGTATCAGAACGCCTGACATCTGGTGACGTTTTCTGTCAACACCCCAGGCGCCTGACAATTGTTGACAGTTGTTTCGGTCGAAGGGCCTACCTCCAGCATGCTCAGCAGGAGAGTCATCCGACCGCTTGCGGGGACTTCTTCTTGCACTATCATCGGCGCATGAGGCAACAACGCCGTGCCGCATCCACCGTTGTCGCAGTAGCGCTGTCGGTCGGGCTGCTGACGGCGCAGACCCGGATTACGCCTCCGGACAACAAGTACACGCCCGCTCAGGACGTTCAGCTCGGCCGCGAGGCCGCCGCCGAAGCCGAAAAGCAGCTGCCCCTGATGCAGGACGATGCAGTGACCTCATATGTGGAAGATATCGGCCAGCGACTCGTCGGGGTGATTCCGCCCGAGTTGCGCCATTCGGAGTTCAAGTACTACTTCAAGGTCGTCAATGTCCGCGAGATCAATGCCTTCGCGCTCCCGGGCGGACCGATGTACGTCAACCGGGGCATGATCGAGGCGGCAAAAAATGAAGGTGAAATCGCGGGCGTCATGGCGCACGAGCTGAGTCACGTCGTGTTGCGTCATGGCACCGCGCAGGCGAGCAAGGCGACGAAGTACGAAATCGGCCAGATTGCTGGCGCCATCCTGGGCTCGATCATCGGCGGTGGACTGGGCCAGGTTGTCTCGGCGGGCACGCAGTTCGGGATTGGGACCGCCTTCCTGCGCTTCAGCCGTGAGTTCGAGCGCCAGGCCGACATACAGGGCACGCAGATCATGGCGCGCGCCGGCTACGACGCTCGCGACATGGCCGGCATGTTCAAGACCATTGAGAAGCAAGGCGGATCCAATGGACCGCAGTGGCTGAGCGATCACCCGAACCCGGGCAATCGTTACGAGTACATCACGAAGGAAGCGCAGCTGCTGCCGGTGGACAATCCCATCCGCGACACGCCTGGATTCGAGCGCGTCCAGGCCCGTCTCAAGCAGATGCCGCGTGCGCCGACCACGGAAGAAGCGACGAAAAACGCGGGGCGCCGGCCGCGCACGGACACCGGACCCAGCGGACGCGCCGACGTACCGACGGGCCGCGTCGAACCGCCTTCGTCACGCTATACGGCGTACGACGAGGGGAACCTCTTTCGTGTCAGTGTTCCGTCGAACTGGCGTGAGCTCCCCGACAACGACACGGTCACGTTCGCGCCGAACGGTGGCTACGGCACCTACAACGGACAGACCGTCTACACGCACGGCATTCAGATCGGCGTGACGCGCAACGAGGCGCACGACCTGAAGACAGCGACCGATGATCTCATCAACGCGTTCGCGCGGGGCAATCCCGACATGGGCCGGCCATCACGCTACGAGCAGGTGTCGGTCGACGGTCACCGGAGCCTGCGGACCACGCTATCGAACCGAAACGAGGTCACGGGCCTTCCGGAGACGATCCAGCTGGTGACGGTCGACTTGAGTAACAGTGAGTTGCTCTATTCGATTGGCGTGGCCCCCAGCAACGAGTTCGCCAGCTACCGAAGCGTGTTCAATCGAATCCTGGGATCGATCCGGCTCGCCAGGTAACATCGGCCGCTCGAACCGGGCGCCCGCAAGACTACGGCGCGAGGGTCACCTGCATCGCCCGCGCCGTCACGTTGTTCGTCTCCACGCTCTCGCCCACAACGCCGTCACCGTCCGCCTTGGCAAGCACGTAGTAGCTTCCCGGGACCGTGCCGAGCGGAATGGTCACCGGCGTCGTGCCCGCGTGTGACGCGCTGCCCGCGACGTTCGGAACCGATCGGCCAGGCGCGAGGGCGACGTCACTGGCATCGAGCGTGGTGTTCTTGGACAAGTAGAATCGCGTGGTCGATGGCGCGGCCATCTCGGCGCCCTGATTCAACACGGTATCGGTCACGTTGACGAGAGCGCCAGCCGGCACGCTGGCCGACGACACCGTCACAGTCGAGACCATCAGATCGGGACCGATGCTGATCGAACGTGACTTCGTGTTATTCGTTTCGACGAGTTCGCCGACCTCGTTGTCGGCGTCGGCCTTTGCGATCACGTAGAGTGTGCCGACGCTTCCAGCCGGAATCGTCACACTCGTCGATCCCGCGCTCGAGGCTCCAGGGGCAAGGTCCGGCACGACGCGGGTCCCGTCAAGCGGCACGTCCCCCGCGTCGAGAGTCCCATCTGCCGACAGATAGAACCTGGTGATCGAAGCGATTGCGCCGCCTCCGCCCTGGTTGGTGACCGTCTCGGTCACGACGATCGACGACCCTGCCGCGCCCTTGGCCGGCGCCCCGATGACTGAGACCAGCAAGTCGCTGCCGATCTGAATGGGCCGAGCGGCGGTATTGTTCGTTTCGAGCGTCTCGGTTACGACGGTGTCCGCATCGGCCCTCGCAACGACGTAGTACGCACCGGATGCCGTGGCCGGCGGGATCGTGACGGTCGTCGACCCGGCGCTCGCCGTTCCCGCCGCGAGGTCGGGAACGGCACGGCTGCCGATCAGCGTGTCGCTGACATCGAACGCCGCGTTGACCGACAGGTAGAACTTCGTCATCGTCGGCCCGGCCGCACCGCCTCCCTGATTCAGCGTGGTGTCGCCGACCGTCAGCGACACACCAGCGCCGCCCTTGGTGGGTGCCGTGAACGCGGGCACGGTGAGGTCGGCGCCAATGTAAATCGAATGTCCGAGCGAGTTGTTGGTTTCCTTCGTCTCGAGCACGACGTTGTCGGCGTCGGCCTTCGCGATGATGTAGTGCATGCCGGTCGCGGTGTTCGAGGGAATGGTCAGTGTGGTTGACCCGACATCGGTCGCGCCCGCGGCCAGATCGGGCACGACGTGCGTGTTCGAGAGCAGCACGTCACCGCCGTCCAGTGTGCTGTTGACGGAAAGATAGAACCTGGTGACCGATGCCGCTGCCCCATCGCCGCCCTGATTGGCCGTGGTGTCACCCACCGTAATCGTGGCGCCGGCGCCGGCCGTCGCGGGCATGGTGATTGCTGAGACGACAAGGTCGCTGCCAATTTGAATGGCGCGCGAGTACGTATTGTTCGTTTCAGACGTCTCTGGCAGTGTGCCGTCCGCATCGGCTTTCGCCACGATGTAGTACGTGCCCGGCGCCGTCGCAGCCGGAATCACCATCGTCGTCGACCCGGAGCTGCTGATTCCCGCAGCAAGGGGCGGCACGTCGCGGCTGCTCCCCAGCAGCGTGTCAGCTGAGTCGAGCACCGAATTCACGGAGAGATAGAACCTCGTGACCGAAGCCGCTGCCATGGCGCCGCCCTGGTTCTTCGTCGTATCCGTCACCACGATCGTCGAGTCGGCCGCGCCGTTTCCGGGAACCCTCAACCCTGAAACGACCAGGTCGCTGCCAATCAGGATCGCACGCGACAAGGTGTTGTTCGTTTCGGTCGTCTCGGCAACGCCATCGTTGCCGTCGGCTTTTGCCACGATGTAGTACGAACCCACCTGAGTCGCCGGTGGGATGGTCAAGACCGTCGCGCCAACGCTCGTCGCGCCAGCAGCGAGACCCGGCACGTCGCGACCGTCGGCGAGCAGCACATCGCCCGCACCGATCGTGCTGTTCGTCGACAGGTAGAACCTCGTGGTCGAAGCGGCGGCGGCGCCACCGCCCTGATTCTTCACGGTGTCTGTGACGGAAATCGTCCCGCCCGCCGCGCCTGCCGCGGGCGATGTGAAGGACGAGATGAGAAGGTCTGGGCCGATGAGCACCTGACGCGCCAGCGCGTTGTTGTTCTCCTTGCTTTCGTCGAGCACATCGTCATCGTCGGCATTGGCGATGACATAGTGCTTCCCGACGGTCGCGCCCGCTGGAATCGCGACCGCCACTGACGCCGAGCTCAGCGCGCCAGCCATGAGCTCGGGAACGCCCTGTTCGCCGTCGAGCCGGACGTCGGACGCATCGAGAGCGGAATTGTCCGACAGATAGAATCGAGTGGTGGAAAGCTGCGCCGTTCCGGCGCCGGAATTCTTCGTCGTCACGGAAACGACAATCGTCGAATCGGCCGCGGCGACGGCGGGAACTGTGAAAGACGTCACGGAGAGGTCAGGCGGAATGTTCGGAGTCGCCGAGGCCTCGTTCGAGTCGCCGCTCTCGCCCAGCGTGTTCTCCGCTGAGACGACGTAGTAGTAGATGGTTCCGTTCACGACCGCCGTGTCGGTGTAACCGGTCCCTTTGATGTCAGATGCCAGCGGCGAGTACGGACCACCTGGTGTGAGGCTGCGTTTGACGTTGTACCGCATCGCGCCGAGGGCGGCGGACCACGAGAGAGTCACCTTCGTATCGGCACCGTGCGCATCCAGCCCGGCTGGCGTATCCGGCGGCGCCGCGCAGGCGTGCAGGGCGTTGTTCACATTCAAGCGTCCGCCGCTGACGGTGTAACCCTCGAGCGCAGGGAGCGAATCGACCGATCCGAGCAGGGTTTCTTTCAGGGCCGCGGTGCTCGAGGTCGCAGTACGACAGCACGAGCGCAGCGGCTCCGGACACGTGAGGCGTCGCCATCGAGGTACCGCTCGCGTAGTCATAGGTGTCGCCGATCGTCGTCGACAGGATGTCCTCGCCCGGCGCACCGAGGTGAACCGACAAGGCGCCGTAGTTCGAGAACCATGAGAGGTCGTCGAAATACCCGGTCGACGCGACAGAGACGATGTTTGGCGCGCTGAAACTGGCCGGGTAGAACGGCAGAATATCGTTGTCGAAGCCGTCATTGCCTGCGCCGGCGACAAACAGCATGTCCGCATCGTTCGCCGCGTTCACCTGATCGAGCAGCGCCTGCGAAAACTCCGGCCCGCCCCAACTGTTCGAAAGGACACGAATGTTTGCACCGCCGCTGGAGGCAAAGGCCTGCTTCACCGCAATGGCAAACTCCACGGACGCGATCGCGTCAGCCGTGGTACCGCTCCCCTGCGCGTCGAGAAACTTGATACCCATCAACTGGGTCGTCCAGTTGACGCCTGTGACCCCGATTCCATTGTTCCCTACCGCCCCGATGGTGCCGGAGACATGCGTCCCGTGATTGTGATCGTCCATCGGATTGCACGTGTGGTTGATGGCGTTGAAGCCGTGCGTTCCCGCCGCGCACGTGATCGACTGCCCGTCGACGTTGACCGTGAATGCCGTCGGCGCCGACCACACGTTGGCGGCCAGATCCTCGTGCGTGTAGTCGATCCCCGTGTCGATGACAGCGACGACGTTCGAGTTGGAGCCGAGGGAAAGGTCCCAGGCCGGTGTGGCGTGTATGTTCTCGAGTCCCCACAGTTCGGCAAAACCGGGGTCATTCGGCGCCGCGGTGATTTGGATGATGAAGTTCGGCTCGACGTACACGACGTCGTCTCGCCGGGCGAGCCTCTCGAGCAGCGCGGCGGCGCTCAGCGACTTCGAGCGAAGGCGAAACGTGCCGGCGCGGCCGATACGCCTGGCGTCCTGAACGTCGGTTTCCGCCGCGATCTCCGTAAGGTCCGCAGGCTGAACACCCGGGCGGAACTTCACGAGCACTTCACGCGCCACGACGTCTCGGCCGTTGACTATCTGGCGCTCCAGACGAGAGAAGCGCTGCCCCTCGCCAGGCGCCGGCGCCAGAAGGAGAACGGCGCCAACCGCGAACGAGATCGTCAGGCCGAACCAGGTGCGATTCATTACAAAATCCGCCTCTCGTTAACGAACACAGGGGACGCCTTGGCTCGTGCGCCCGAACAGGCGCATGGTAGTCACAGTGCAAGGCGAGGTTTGCACGCAACATGCCTGTGTAGGGTTACAAGACAGGCGGGGGCTGGGGACTTGGGGGCAGGGGCCAGTAGACCAATTTTCATTAGGTCGTAGTGGCGAGACGGTCGCTCCCGGACGGCTGAACGGCATCGGCCGCTGCCAGCCGTGTCGGCCGCCGGAACTGCGCGTATATGGACTCCTCCCGGTTTGCAAGGACCGACGTCGACGCCGTAACCAAGATCGGGTGCAGTCGTATATTCGGCCTGTTGCGCACGGCAACGGCCATCATGGTGCATCCGCAGGACCGAGGGCCAATCGCTTTGCCGCGACCTCTCACGGTCAGCGCAGTTCACGGCCTGGCTCGGTACCGGTCGACCGGTTACCGCATGACGTCGATCACTCGCTTTCCCCTGAAGTACGTGTCTACAGGCCTCCGTTTATTGCGTCACCGCAGCCGTGGGCGCGAAATCAACATCGTGGTGCCACACCGCCCAGAGGATGCGCGCGAGTTTATTGGCTAACGCGACCGTGGCGGTGTTATGACCCCGACGCTGGACGAGCGCGATGGCCCACTGCTGCAAGCGCGAGAGACGTTCGGGCCGTGTCCGGGCGGTGCGTTGGGCCGCGACAATCACCGAGCGTGCGCCATGGACGAGCAAGCACCGCAAATAGGCGTCGCCGCATTTGCTGATCCGGCCTAAATGACGTCGTCGGCCGCTGGAAAATTCCCGCGGGGTCAAGCCGACCCAGCTCGCAAACTGGCGGCTGCGGCGAAACGCGTGAATGTGCCCGACGCTGCCCACGCAGGCGGTGGCGGTGAGCACCCCGATGCCGGGCACTTGTTGCAGGCGCGGGGCGATGGGGTGTTGTGCCGCGATCCCTCGGAGGAGGCGTTCGACCTCACGGACTCGCATTTCGAGCGCGCGAATTTCTTCATACACTCGGCGCAGCACTTCCCGCAGGTAACTCGGAATCCTGTCGGTCTCGTCGAGCAGCGCGGGAATGGCGTGCAGGGCGGCGGCGGCACCCCGACGGATGGCGATGCCGTGTTCGGCCAGCAAACTTCGGACGACATTGATGCGCGCGGTGCGGGCCCCTTGCCACTGCGCTCGCACGCGATGAAGCGCCTGGATCGATTGCTGCGCGGGTGTCTTGACCGGCACGGGCTGAATGCCTCCACAGCTGGCGGCCTCGAGGAGTGCTTCGGCATCACACCGGTCCGTTTTATTCCGCCGAACGTACGGACGCACATATTGACTCGGCAACAGCCGGGCCCGCAGGCCGCGCGCCTGACCGTAGCGCGCCCAATGGTGAGCCGTCCCGCAGGCTTCCATCACGAGCTCGGTGCCCGGCGTAAGCTCCGCGAGAAATCGCTCGAACTGTGCGCGTGTCAGCCGTCGTCGACGGACGATCCGTCTCGTCGCCGTTGCCATCACCACCTCGAACGAGTCCTTTGCGAGATCTACCGCGACGGTCGTAACATCCATAACGGCCTCCTCCTGGTTTCGTGGTGCTACCCACATTCCATCCGCGGCCATCATGCCGCGAACGGACCGGGAGGAGTCCATCCCATCGCTTCCGGTTCGTACGCTTCCGCTCCCGCGGCGATCACCAGCTGATTCGAGCTTGGTCCGCTCACGGCACCGCCATTGCTCATTCGATCGTCACGGATCGTGGTCACCGTGATCGCCGCGATGAGAACCTTCACCGCGCAGTTCGTGAAATGTGAGACCGGCCGGCCTCTACGGCTGGCTGCGGCCGATGCCGTCCAGCCCGTAAACGCGGCGGTCGTGCCGGACGACGGCGGCCGTTAAGCGTGCCGACGTACTCCGTGTCCGGAAGTCGGGCGACGCGATTCGTCACGGCGACTTCGTTCCGGGTGATCCATAGCTCCCGAGTAACCCGAGGCGGTACATGCCGGTCCTAACCGTCGATCGGATGACCCGATAGTCGCCGTGGGACTGGAAGGGTACGAGAAGAGACCGACTTCCCGGCGCGCGATCACGGACGCCGTCGGCCGGCACGACCGCTGCGACTCAGGCGCCGACTACGGACGAACGAAAAACGGAATAGGCACTAGCGGCCTGGGGGCTAGCGGGGCTTGTTAAGACTTAGCGCAGTGTGAAGTTCACGGTCGCGTTCATCTCGACTTCAACGGGTACGCCATTGAGCAGCGTCGGCTCGTATTGCCACTGAAGTACCGACTCGATCGCCGCCTCGTCGAGCATCGGGATCGAGCGCAACACCACGACGTTTGTGACCGACCCGTCCTCACCGATCGTGATCCGCATCACCACGGCGCCTTCGATTCCGGCCGCCTGGGCCGCTTCGGGATAAATCGCGTTCACACTGAGGATTCTGACTGGTGGCTTGATTGCGCCACCCACACGCAGCGGTCCGTTCTGCGCAACCGGTCCCAGCCTCGGGATGATCACCGTCGTGCTGGCTGCGGCCGGGGCTGACGGAGCGGCAATCTTGTTTGCGGCGGCTGGCTGCGGCGGCAGACCGACATCCGTGACGCCTGGCGAATTCGGCGCCGCAGATCTATCGCGCAGCCATAAGACCGGAAGCGCGACCGCCAGCATCAGACCCGCCGCCACCGCCAGCTGCGCCAGCATCATGCGGCGGTTCGCTTTCAGCGCAGGTGGCGTTCGCGGCTGAAACTGCCGCAGGAAGGATTCAAATTCCGCATCGTGCTCGTCTTGTTGCCGGTCCACGTTTACTCCTTCGGCAACGGCTCCAGCCGTTCTTTCAGTTTCGCCAGTCCATATCGATACCGTGACGCCGCCGTATTGGGCGAGATTTCGAGCGCCGCCGCGGCTTCTTCAAAGGTCATCTGGCCCCACACGCGAAGGACGATAATTTCGCGTTGCTCGTCGGGCAGTTCCCGCAGCGCGGACTCCAGCGCGAGGCCGACCGCTTCCATTCCCGGTGGACTTTCGAGCCAGCGGCAATCCGCTTCGAGCTCGACTTCGCGTGACTGGTTACGCCGATAGTTGAAAGCGGCATTTCGAATGGCGCGATACAGGTAACGGACCGGCGAGCCGTTGATGCCGACGTTGCCCTGCAACAGCTTCACGAAGACCTGGTGGAGGACGTCCTCGGATGCCGCGCGGTCGGGCAGAAGCGATACCGCATAGGCCAGGAGGACGCGCCCGTGCTGCTCGTACAGCGTCTTGACCTGCTGGTGATCCAGCGTCCCCGTGATCACACCGCCGTTCTCCTTGGTCGTTGGTCGACTAATGACTACTCCTTAGACACCGCAGGCGGCGAAATTTGTCTAACGAAAATCTGACCCGGCAGGTCTAAGATGCGGGTGACCGATGCCCGGCTCGAGGAGGGGTTCCATCGTGAATAATTCGACGGCCCGCCGATTCGCTATCGTGCTGTTCTCGCTGCTCTGGACGCTGCCACTCTCCGCGGCGGACAAGACGATTATCAAGGAATTCATCACGGAGCCGCCGACGCTCCTCTCGCTGGGATTCGAGTGGCGTATCGACGGCGATGACAACCGCAACGCCACGGTCGCCGTGTCCTACCGCAAGAAGGGCGAGACAGCGTGGAAAGACGGTCTGCCGCTGCTGCGCATTGGAAACGAGCGCATCAACGAGAACGCGCTCCAATACATGACGCCGAATGGGTTTGCCGGAAGCATCTTTGAACTCGATCCCGACACCCTTTACGAAGCCCGGCTTGTCATGTCCGATCCCGACGGCATCACAGGCAAGGCCGACACCATCGTCACCGTCCGCACTCGCGCTGAGCCGCAACCGGCTGCGGGCGGCAAGGTCTATCACGTGTATCCGCCGGACTTTAAGGGTCAGAAGCAGGACCCGGCGTTCACTGGACTGCTCGGCGCGTACTACACGGGGTATTCGAGCTCCGACAACTTCAATACGTACCCGCCTCGCGTTCAGCCAGGCGACACCATCCTGATCCACGCCGGTCTGTACAAGGATGACCGATACCGCTACGGCGGCGGCGGCCTTGGCACGGTCGCGAGTGGAACCTATTTTCTGACGCAGAGCGGAACCGCCGAGAAACCGATCGTCATGAAAGCAGCGGGCGACGGCGAGGCCATCTTCGACGGGGACGGGGCATACAACCTTTTCAACGTGATGGCGGCGAACTACAACTACTTCGAGGGTTTGACCGTCCGCAACACGGATCTCGCGTTCCAGGCCGGTCTGAAGAACATCGCCGGATCGAGCGGCCTGACCATCAAGAGATGCCGTTTCGAAAACGTCGGGCGGGCGATCTACACGGACTGGTCAGGCTCGAAGAACTACTACATCGCCGACAACGTGATGATCGGGCGTTTCAACCCGAACTACCTGATGGGCTTCACGGGGCGCACCTGGCAGAACCTGCCCGAGTTCAACCCAAGGCTCGTCTCCGAGTACGCGGTGAAGGTCTACGGCGCAGGCCATGTGGTGGCCTACAACGCCATCGCGAACTTCCATGATGGAGTGGATGTGGCGA
Source organism: uncultured Acidobacteriota bacterium (assembly GCA_963789965.1). Lineage (GTDB taxonomy): Bacteria > Acidobacteriota > Vicinamibacteria > Vicinamibacterales > CAVVIG01 > DATLLJ01. Next base: position 468,707 of record CAWBMO010000003.1, on the reverse strand, counting down.
CCTACGGCAACCCTGACGGCAGCCCGAATCCGATCCGCGATCGGATGCCGGTGTCGATCGACTTCTATGGAAACGACATCACCAACGTCGAGGACAATTGCATCGAGGCCGACGGCGGCGCCCACAACATCCGCATCTTCCGGAACCGGTGCTTCAATCACGGTCATCGTGCGCTGAGCGTGCAGACGATGTTCGGCGGACCGGTCTACTTCATCCGGAACCTTGTCTACCACGCGCCCGAAGGCGGCGCCGTGAAATTCACCGCCTCAGCCGCCGGAATTGTCGTGTACCACAACACGTTTATCGCCCCGATCAAACCGATGCTGCTCGCGGCGTCGAACGTGCACTACCGCAATAACCTGATCCTGGGCAAGAGCGAGACGCTCGAGACCTTCGCGGTCGAGACCAACACGAACTATTCGAGCTCGGACTATAACGGATTCCGCCCGAATGAGGGCGCGGAGTTTTCCTTCGAGTGGAGCACGCCGCCGATGACGATGCGCGCCAACTTCCTGGGCGAGCCGGGAATTCGCTCGACGCAGGAGCAGACGCAGTTCGAACTGAAGGCAAGAGAGCGGCGGCGGTTCAAGACCCTGAAGGAGTATGCCCAGGCGACCAGCCAGGACGGGCACAGCATCAGCGTCGACTACGACGTGTTCGTACACGTCACGCCACCGGGGCCCGATCCGCGAACGCTGTACAAGCCTGCTGACTTCGACTTCGCGCTTCGTCCGGGTTCGGCTCCAGTCGATGCAGGTGTTCGGCTGCCTGGCGTGAACGACGAGTTTACCGGCCGCGCGCCGGACCTGGGCGCGTACGAAGTGGGCCGCCCGCAGTCGCACTACGGCCCGAGGTAGCAAAATGATCTCACCACAAACAACGCGGAGCACGCTGAGCATCGCAGCGACAAACAGCCACGAAAGCACGAAGACACGAAAAGGAAACATGGGTCTTCTTCGTGTTTTCGTGTTTTTGTGGCCAGGTTTGGCGCTCCTCGCCGGGGCAAGCCAGCAGCCGCCGGCCGCGCCAGCGGCGGAGCCGGTGCCGGTTCCGGCGGTCCTCCAGAACTATCGACCAGTGACCGCCGAGCGGCTCAAGAATCCCGAAGACACCAACTGGCTGATGATCCGGCGCACGTACGACGGCTGGGGGTACAGCCCGCTCGATCAAATCACGCCCGCCAATGTCAGCCGTTTGCGCCCGGTCTGGGGCTTCTCGACGGGCGAGCCTAAACCGCACGAGTCCGCGCCGATCGTCAACAACGGCGTGATGTTCGTCACCACGCCGAACAACCAGGTGATCGCGATCGACGCAAAAAGCGGCAACGTGTTGTGGCGCTACCGCCGGCCGCGAGCGGAGGGCGCGTTGGTGCCTCACGACACCAACCGCGGCGTGGCGCTGTATGGCGACAAGGTCTACTTCGCTGGCGGCGAGGCCATCGTCGTCGCGCTTGACGCGAAGAGCGGCCGCCAGGTGTGGACGAGCACGGTGGCTGACAACAAGTCTGCGTACTACATCACGCTCGCGCCGCTCGTCGCTGGTGGAAAGGTCATGGTCGGCGCCTCGGGCGGCGAATTTGGCATTCGCGGTTTCGTGGCGGCTTTGGATCCTGACACCGGGAAGGAGCTGTGGCGGACGTTTACCGTGCCGGCCCCAGGAGAGCCCGGCAGCGAGACGTGGACCGGCGACACGTGGAAAACCGGCGGCGCGCCGATTTGGGTCACGGGCAACTACGATCCCGACACCAACCTGGCATTCTGGGGCACGGGGAACGGTGGCCCGACGATCGGTGACCAGCGCCCGGGCGACAATCTCTACTCGACGTCGACGATCGCGCTCGACGTCGCGACCGGCGCGATCAAGGGCCATTTCCAATATCACCCGAACGATTCGTGGGATTGGGACGAGGTATCGCCGCCCATCCTCGTGGACTACCGGCGCAACGGGCGCACCATCAAAGGATTGATTGACGTCGCGCGCGATGGGTATCTCTGGTTTCTCGAACGAAGCGCCGGGCCGATCCGGTTCGTCGAGGGCAAGCCGTACGTCTATCAGAACGTGTTCCGAAGTCTGGACCCGGTAACCGGACGGCCCGACGTCGATCCCGAGCGCAAGCCTGGAACCGGAAAGCGCGCGGATTTCTGTCCGAACGCGCACGGCGGCAAGAACTGGCCGCCGATTGCGTTCAGTCCCAAGACGCGGATGATTTACGTGCCCGTCAACAACAACCTGTGCGGATCAAACAGCGGTGTGATGCCCACGTATACGCCGGGCAGGGCCTTCGTCGGAGTGAGCGGCAGCCGTCCGTGGGCGGCACCGGGCGCGGATCACTTCGGCGAAGTGCAAGCCTGGAACGTCGACACCGGCCAGAAGGTGTGGACGCACAAATATTCCAAATCGCCGAACTGGGGTTCGATGCTCGCGACGAGCGGCGGGTTGGTGTTCACCGGAGGGACGAACGATCGCAAACTGCACGCCTTCGACGCGTCCACCGGCAAACTCCTCTGGGAAGCCCCGGTCAACTCCGGCATTCTTGCGCCACCGACCTCGTTCGCGATCGACGGGAAACAGTACATTGCCATCGAGTCTGGTTGGGGCGGAGACTCGCGCGGGATGCAGGCGACGCTCAATCGCCTCTTTCCAGGCGAGTATCCGGAAGTGCCGGAAGGCGGCGCCGTGTGGGTGTTCGCGCTCGAGTAAAGACGAGATGGTGAATTACACGTCGATGAAAGGCCCTGGCGGAGGAGGCTGAGGCGAAGCCGTCTGTTGCCTCCTTTTCGCGTGTAATCTTGAGCGGTGGCGGTTCCGCCCCCGTTGCGCATCGAGCTGCTTGGAGGGTTCCGGCTCTTCGCCGACGGCCGTTCGCCTGCCCGCCCGCCAAGCGCGCGGCAGCAGGAGCTCATTGCCTTTCTCGTCCTCCATGCCCGCAGCGCTCCTATCCAACGTCAGCGCGTCGGCGGCTCCCTCTGGCCGGAATCGAGCGACGGCCAGGCACTGACCAACCTCCGCCGTGAACTGCACCACCTGCGGGAAGGCTGGCCGAGGCTGGACGCCCTCGTCGATGGCAGCTCGCGCTCACTGGCGTGGCGTGGAGAGGCCGGCGCAATTGTGGACGTGGAAGCTTTCGAGGCCGCCGCCGAACGCGGTCTGGAGGGAGACCGCGCTGCCCTGCAGGAAGCGGCAGGTCTATATAAGGGCGACCTGCTGCCCGAGTGCGCGGGCGAGTGGATTGACGCCGACCGCGAACGTCTCCGTCAGCGGGCGAGGAAGGTTCTGGCGTGTCTTGTCGGCCTCCTCGAACGCGATCGCGCCTTCGGGGATGCGATCGAGCATGCGCAGCAGCTGCTTCGGCTCGATCCGCTCGACGAACAGGCCTGGTGCGCGCTCATGCGTTGCCACGCGCGCCGCGGCGAGCGCGCCACAGCGCTGCACCTCTATCAGCAGTGCGCCGCGGTGTTGAAGAAGGAGCTTGGGATCCAGCCGAGCGCGGCGACGCGGATCACGTACCGCGAGATTCTCGACCTGGATGCTGAGGCGCCTGTGATCCCCTCGCCGCCGCGCACCGCTGTCTATCCGCTCGTCGGCCGCCAATCAGAATGGCAGACGCTGCAGAACGCTTGGCGGGTCGCGGCGGCAGGCGGGACGCGACTGTTCTTGATCCGCGGTGAAGCGGGCATCGGCAAGACCAGGCTCGCCGAAGAACTGGTGGACTGGTCCGGCCTCAATGGCATCACCTCGGTGACCACGCGATGCTATGCCGGCGAAGGACGTCTGGCATACGCGCCAATCGCCGCATGGCTGAAGAGTGATGCGCTGCGGCCGGCGCTGATGAAACTGGACCCGTCCTGGATGACCGACGTCGCCAGGCTTCGTCCGGAGTTGCTCGCGGGGCGCCCCGAGGTCCCTGCACCGGACCGGCAGCTCGAGAGCTGGCAACGCCTGCGCTTCTTCGAGGCGCTGGCCCAGGCGTTCCGGTCGGCGGCTCCCCTTGTGCTCGTCGTCGACGATCTGCAATGGGCCGACGGCGACACGATCGACTGGATTCAGTATTTCGTGCGTTCGGCATCCGACACGCGCTGCCTCGTTGTCGGCACCGTGCGCGCGGAGGAAGAGCAGGATAATCTCCCGCTCGGACGGCTGCTCGGCCGCCTCGAGCGCGACAATCTGCTGACGACGATCGCACTCGGACCGCTCGACCGCACGGCGACGGCGCAACTGGCCGGCGAAGTGGCCGAGCATCCGCTGGACGAGACGGCGCTGGCGCGCACATTCCTCGAAACCGAAGGTCATCCCCTGTTCATTGTCGAACGTGGACGCATGGAGCTGGCGAAGCAGCCGGGCTCCTCAGGTGACCAGGCACTGCCGCAAGTGCAGTCGGTTGTTGCCGCGCGGCTGGCGCTTCTTTCGGAGGACGCACGCGCGACCGCTGAGGTCGCGGCAGCCGTGGGGCGCGATTTCCAGTTCGACATTCTCGCCCAGGCCAGCGACCTCGAGGAAGACGCGCTCGTCCGCGCGCTCGACGAGCTCTGGCAGCGTCTGATCGTCCGCGTTCAGGCGGACGAGCGGTGGGATTTCAGCCACGACCGCATCCGCGAAGTCGCCTACAGCGGAATCGGACCGGCACGCCGGCGCCTCATCCACCGGCGGATCGCGCAGGGGATGGAGCTCCTGTTCGCCGATCATCTTGACGACGTGAGCGCGTCAATCGCCACGCACCTGGAACGTGGAGGTCAGCCGGCGCGTGCGGTACCGTTTCTGGAACGTGCCGCCGCAGTCGCCACGCGCGTGTCGGCGAATGAGGAAGCGATCCACTGTTTGACGCACGCGTTGTCGCTCGTCCAGATACTGCCGCCCGGACGCGATCGCGACGAGCAGGAGCTGGCGCTGCGCTCGAGCCTGTCGATTGCGCTGAACTCCGGGCGCGGCTATGCGGCGCCGGAAGTCGAGCAGAACCTGGATCGCGTGTTCATGTTATCCATCGCCGGACGCGGACAGGTGCCCGTGCGCTGGCTGTGGGTGGCATTTACGATGCGCTTCATGCTCGGCGATTTGAAAGGCACGCGTGAGGTATCCGAGCAGGCGCTCGCGTGCAGCGTATCCGATGCGTCGTGCCGCTGCGAAGCGCATCACGCGATGGGCGGCACCTTGTTGAGCCTTGGCGAGCTCGACGCCTCGAAACATCACTTCGAAATGGCTCTGGCGGCATACGACGAAGCGCATCCGCAGCGCTCCGCTCTCGGCTCCGACCTCGGCGTCTTCGCGCATGCCTGGTACGCGCACACGCTCTGGGTGCTTGGCGATGAGAGCGCGGCGGTGGCGCACGCCGACGAGGCTGTCGCGCTCGCGCGGCGGCTGGATCACATGTATAGCCAGACCCTCGCGCTCGCCTACGCCGCACTCCTGCACCAGATGCGCCTCGACACCGGGCGTGTGCTCGCTTGCGCGGAAGAAGTCGTGGCGCTGTGTGAGCGGTACGGATTCGCCTACTACGGAGACTGGGCCCACGCCCTCATCGGGTGGGCCCGCGGGCAGGAGCGACCCGCCGAAGGAGTCGAGATCATCGAGTCAGCACTCGAGCGGCTCGACCGAAACCGCGCGCAGGCGCGACGGCCGTACTACTTGTCCTTGCTTGCCGAAACGTACTGTCGGCTTGGGAACCGGGAACGCACCGCGTCGATTCTGGATGCGGCAATCACCATGGCGCAGGATCGAGGCGACATGTGGTGGCTGCCGGCGCTGTATCTGCAGAAGAGCGAGCTCGAGCCAGCGCCGGCTTGCGAAGCGACGCTTCGGCGCGGGCTCGTGCTGGCTCGCACGCAGAACAGCCGGGGGCTGGAGCAGCGGATTCTCGCGGCGTCGACTTAGCAGCGGAACGCTTTCGCGAACGTTTTGGGAACGCCCGGCCTCATAGGCTATCGCTCAGGAGGAAGCTTATGAGCATCACACGTTGTTTGACCGTCCAACTCGCGTCCCTCGCCCTCAGCCTGACGATTACGGCCGGGCCCGTCTTCGCCCAGTCCGCCCACGTCCTGGTCCCCGCGGACAAGGTGCAGTGGGGGCCCGCGCCGCCGGTCCTGCCGGCCGGAGCGCAAATTGCGGTGCTTGAGGGCAACCCTTCAGAAAAAGGCCCGGTCACGCTGCGCCTTCGATTTCCCGCCAATTACAACATCCCGGCGCACTGGCACAGCATGACCGAGCGGGTCACGGTCATTTCCGGGGCGTTCCACGTCGGAATGGGCGACAAGCTCGACCGTCACGCCAGCCAGACGCTTGAGCCGGGTGGGTTCGTGCTGCTCCCGGCGAACATGCGTCACTTCGGATGGACCGCGACCCCGACCGTCGTTCAGATCAACTTGGAAGGGCCATTCGACATCTTTTATGTCAATCCGGCCGACAACCCGCAAAAGCCGCTGACCAAGCGGTAGCGTTCGAGGTGCATGTCCATGGCAGCGATGCGGCGGACGTGGTCGCCGCCGTGGACTATGCCCGCCGTGGGCGGTGCGAAGTGCCTCCTGACCGTGTGGTCACCGAAGTCGGCTACTTCAATGCGAATCTCGATTGGACGTAGACCTGCACCGCCACAGGCTTGCCGTCCTTCATGCCTGGCTCAAACCTCCATTGCTTCAGCGCGTTGACCGCCTGCTCGTCGAGGCCGTTTACTGAATCGAGGGATTTCGTGACGGTCACGTCTCCGACTGTGCCATCAGCAAGAACGACAGCCGTCATGACGACCTCGCCTTCGATGCGAGCCGCTATCGCCGCTTCGGTGTAGTCGGGCCGCACCACCGTCACCGCGGTGGGCGCCGATACGCCCTCGCCTGGAGTGAAGACTTCTTGCGCCGAGGCAGAAGTCACGGACAGGGCCAGGAACACTGTCGCCAACACGTTGACCGGTCGCATTAGATCTCCTCTTCTAGATTCCTTTTCGACGACCAATCGCCTGGCGTGGTCTTGTTTGCTTCAACGGGCCTATCGTCGGTCGCCTGGCTTCCGGTAGTCACCCCGACTGAAATACTTCTCCAGCCAGACGTAGAGAACGATGAACAGATACCGGCTGCCCATCTCTCTCAAGTTCAGCTTCGCTTCTCCAGTGCGACGGTTGCGCCAGGTGATCGGGACCACCGTCCAGGAATAGCCCCGAACGATAGCCTTGAGAGGCAGTTCGACGGTGAGATTGAAGTGAGGAGCGATAAGCGGGCGGCAGCCTTCGATGACGGTCCGGCGATACGCTTTGAAGGCGTTGGTTGTGTCATTGAGCGGTGTGCGAAACAGAATGCGAATGACAAAGTTCACAAGGCGATTGAGCACAAGCTTTACGCGCGGGTAATCGATTGCTCGGCCCCCTGCGACGAACCGGCTTCCAAACACGCACTCCCACCCCTGATTGAGCACCTGCCAGTAGCGGACCACGTCGCGACAGTCGTCGCTCTCGTCCGCCATCATCACCACCGCCGCGTCACCGGTCATGTGGTTCAGCCCGTGCACGATCGCCCGACCGAAGCCGTGGGGCCAGGGGTTCTGCATTGGCGCCAACTCGGGGATGCGTGCCTTCAGGCGTTCCAGAATTTCCCACGTCCCATCCTGACTCCCATCGTCCACGACGACGATCTCGTGCGGTACGTCGCGTAGGCGAAGCTCGACGTGCAAATGCTCCACCGTGGAGGCGATGCAACCCGCTTCATCCCGCGCCGGAATCACGACTGAAAGCATGCCCAGGGGCGGAAGCGCACGAGGTGCTCGCGGTTCATCCATGACGCGGGGTGTGCCCAGTTAGATCAAGCCAATCGGGGTGCTGGCGGGCGTGGCTCAAGATCTCTTCCAAGATGTCCTCTGTGGTCCGCGACGGCGTCCAGTTCCAATGATTTCGAGCGAGCGACGGATCTAGAACCATCCATGGGACATCGAACGGACGCACGTCCAGGATGGACTCCACTCGACGGTCACCTAGACGACCGCGACACCACGCGCTCATCTGGGCCAACGACCGGGCCGACTCAACGCCACCGCTGACATTCACGATGCGGGGGACGGCGCGATCCGGTGTCGCGATCTGGCTCTCAATCAGCGGAACGATGTCCGCCGGGTGTAGGCAGTCCCGAACCTGGTGCCCGCGGCCTCCGAAACCGATGTAACGCAACTGGTGCTTGCGCAACCAACTGTTCACCCAAAAGGTAAAGATGCCCTGGTCGGCTCGCCCGAACTGCCCAGCGCCTGCGAGAACACCACAACGATTCACCCATACGGGAAATCCGTAAGTCGATCCGTACTCAAGCGCCAGCTGCTCGCTTGCGAGCTTGGTCGCGCCGTACAGTGACACGGGCGAAGCGGTTGAGAACGTTTCGTCAACGCCCTGTACCGTCAGGCCCGCCGGCAGCGGGCCGCTCGCATCCGGCTCGAACGCGTCGTTCACGACTCGAACCGGCAAATCAGCCAGGGGCGTCCACGCGTACACCCGGCTTGTGCTGAGCATCACCAGAGTCGCTCGGTGAGCACGACAGTACTCAAGGACGTTCACCGTGCCGATCAGGTTGTGCTCGACCAGTTGACGGCTCGATGTGTTTCCGTCGATGCCCGCGAGAACACTCGGACTCGCCGCCGCGTCCACCACGACGTCGACCTCCGGTAGGGTCTCGAAGTCCGATGCCAGACGGATGTCGGCGTGATGGACCGCGACACCCAGTACGCGAAGGGCACCACGATTCTGTTCGCTGCCAGGACGCACAAAGTTGTCGAGGCCTACGATCTCGTGGGCGCCACGCTCAACCCACTGTCGAATCACAGTCGATCCGACGAAACCGCAGGCGCCGGTGACAAGAATCTTCACGAAACGAGCTTGTGCTGCCAGGCCTCGACGATCTGAGCGATCGTCTGGTTGAGGCTGACCGTGAGGCTCCACCCAGGATAGTGGTCGCGGATCTTTCTGAGGTCGCTGTAGTAGCAGATGTGGTCGCCTACTCGATTCGTCTCAACGTACGTGTATCGTTGCCGCTGGCCAGAGACCTGCTCCACTAGCGCAAAGGCTTCCAGAACGCTACAAGAATTGGCCTTGCCACCACCGAGGTTGTACACTTCGCCAGCTCGTGGCGCGTCGGCGAATGCACAGATGAAGCTGGCGACGTCGAGGCTATGAATGTTGTCACGGACCTGCTTGCCCTTGTAACCAAAGACCTTATATTCGCGGCCCTCGAGATTGCACCGCACCACATAACTGAGGAACCCGTGCAGCTCGACCCCGCTGTGATTGGGGCCGGTCAGACAGCCACCCCTCAAGCAGCAGGTGGGCATCCCGAAGTAGCGGCCGTACTCCTGCACCATCACATCGGCCGCCACCTTGCTCGCGCCGAACAAGCTGTGCAGGCTCTGGTCGATCGAGAAGGTCTCCGGAATACCGTTGACATATTGAGCGTCGGCGTACTCCCAACGAGTACTCTTGTTCGACAAGCGCGATTCGGTTCGGGCCGTCGCCATACACTTTGTTCGTGCTCATGTAGACGAACGGGCTCTCCGGACAACTGCGGCGGGCCGCCTCGAGGAAGTTCAACGTGCCGACGGCGTTGGTGTCGAAATCGTCGAAGGGAATAGCGGCCGCGCGGTCGTGGGACGGTTGGGCCGCCGCATGAACGATGATCGACGGGCGCAGGGCCGCCACAAGATCTAGCACGCCCTGACGGTCGCGGATATCGAGCTCATGGTGCTGGAACGTTGGGAGATCGCGCTCGAGCCGCTGCTGGTTCCAGCGGGTGTCTCCCTGCGGTCCGAAAAACACCGCGCGCTGGTTGTTATCGACGCCGTGGACCTCGCGTCCCATCTGGGCGAAGTAGGTGCAGACCTCGCTGCCGATGAGCCCGGAGGCGCCTGTGACAAGAACCAGGTTACGGACTGACATGAGCAGTGGACCTGACCGCACAACGCCCACGCCGTGATCGGCCGACGGGCAGCCAATATCTTAGTGCGCTTTCTGCGCGGTCCAAGGTTCAAAGTGAACCCGCCGCGCCGTTCTGGGCCCTCGTGCCGACTACAAGGAACTGCTTGCCGAACATGCGCCAGACGAGCGGCAACTTCAAGTACGCGCTTAAGAAGGCGACTGGGTAGCGGCGCCCTGAAGTCATCGTGTAGGGCAGGAACTTGCCGAGACACGTGTCAATAAGAAACCCCCGCGTCGTCAAGGCTTCCTTGAGCGAGGCCTCGCTGAGCGGCACGTAATGATCCCAGAAATCCCAGTACTCACCAGGCAGGTACTTGATGTTTGGCCCCATCGCGACGAAATGACCACCGGGACGCAGGCAGCGGCCGATCTCATCCAGCGTGCGGCCCACGGCGCCCTTGTCTGACAGATGCTCGAGAAAGTTGCTGGTGAAGACCACGTCGAGTGAGGCATCGGAAAGCGGCCAGCGCGCGGAGCAATCCTGCAGGAGAAACGTGATCTCCTTCGCAAGGAACCGCGATGCGTCAGGGTTGAGATCCATCGCGTACTTGTTCCGGCATTCGATGGTGTTAATGAATTCGCCATAGCCGCAACCAAGGTCGAGCACCGAGTCAGTCGCCTGGACATACTGGCCAAACCACTCGGTGATCAGCACAGACCAGACTTTCTTGCGGTACTCGAGGTTCGCTGAGAACCGGGCTGCGTAGATGCGTTGGAGGTCTTCGGAGTCGTGAATAGTCATCGTTTGCGATTGCGGCACCGGATTGGCGCAGCGAGTGCGGACGGTCGAATAGTACCATGTTGAGTACAATCGCCAGGACCGTTTGATCCCCCACCCAACACTCCAGGACGCCCGCCAAAAGCGCCGGCTGGTTTCTGTGTCGGTTGCCGCTCTCGTCTGCATGTTGGTGTGGGGCGTGCGTCCGACACTGCGGGCGGGCGACGGGTTGGCTGCGAACTACTACGACAATCCGACATTGACAGGTGTACCCGTTTATTCCGGCGTCGATCCAACACCGTCGACAGCGTTGATCGGGCGGCGATGGGGCGACACGGTGCCTCCGGCCTTCAGCGTCGACTGGACGGGTTACCTGACGGTCGGCCGTCCCGGCGTCTACAACTTCGCCACCACATCCGACGATGGTTCACGGCTGTACGTTGACGGTCAGCTTGTTGTCGACAACGGTGGGAGTCACAGCGTCGAGACACGGTCACAACGACTGCAGCTCGCGCGCGGTCCACACCGTGTCCGCCTCGAATACGTCCAATTTGGCGGCGACTTCCAGATGGCGTGGTCCTGGGCGGGCGAGGACGGGCGCTACGGCCCGGTGCCATCGTGGGCCTTGTCGCGGCGGCGGGCCGGATACGCTACTGTGCTCGCCGCTCGTATCGTCGACCTGAGTCGCTGGGGCTTTGCGATTCTCACTGTGCTCGCAGCCACATGGTATTTGAACGCCTGGCTCGGCCTGGCAAATGCGCTCGCTGTGGCGTTCGTAGTCGCGGGTGCCGTACCGTTTGACCCCATTGTCTCGACGGGTTACTACGAGTATCAGATCCACCTGACATTCGTCCGCCGTCTGCAATGGGGCGTTGACGTCGTCTCCACCTACGGGCCCTGGGGGTTCGTTGGGCTACCGCTGTTCCATCCCGCTACTTTCCGGTGGATGCTGCTCGTGAACACGCTGGTTCTGGCAATAACCGCGTGCCGGGTTTTCGTCTTTGTTCAGAGAATTCGCCCGCCAGGCGACTTGATGCCGGGTCTTTGGACTGCAGTGGTTCTTCTTCCGCTGACGGTGATTCCGGTGGCGGAATGGTCTCCTGTCCTTTTCTGTTTCCATGTCATAGCGATCGCTATCAGCGTGGAATGGTTTTTGGGGAAAGGGACGAAGTTCGCGCCTATGGACGCGATATCGGCGTTCGCGCTCGGGTTTCTCGCGCTGGTGAAAGTTAGCGCATGGTCTATCGCGCCGGTTCTGATAGTCGCGTCATGGTTCCAGTCCCGAAGACATAGCTTCGCGTTTACCACATGTTTCATGTTTGGGGCACTCAGTGCATGGCTGGCTGCGAGGCAGTCGCTGATGCATTTGTCTTCCTTTCTGCGACTCGGGCTGGATGTCATCGGAGGCTTCAAGAATGGTCTCGCTCTGTGGGACCCTTCAGATCGTGTGGCGATTCTGTTTCTTGCTGCCGCTGTCACCCCATTGGCCGTACTTCTTCTGCGGTTCTCCAGACGCCCTTCGGGACGGTGGTTGGCACTCCTGGTACCAGGCGCAGTTTTCGGCCAGCTCTTTCAAGCAGCCTTCGTTCGCGCAGACACTCAACACATCGTTTCAAATGTGCTGGGGATGTGCGCTGTCACCCCGCTCTTTGTAGCCGCTGCGTTATCGGACCGCAAATGGCGTTCGGTGCTGCCAGCTGCAGCCATTGTCACCACCGCGATGCTCCTGTTCCAGGCCGCGCCGGGTTCACCGAACTATTCGCGGCCCCAAAACGAACGACGCAGTTTGCTAGCGCTCTTGTCGGACGGTTCTTCGGTGCTCGACGCAACGCGCGAACGCTTGCTCGCGCAACTGAGGGCGAGCTATCCGCTGCCTCCTCAGCCGACTACCGCGATGGGAGCCATCTTGTCGGGCGACATTGGCATCCTGGAGGCCAACTCTGCAGTGTTCAGTCTGCAGCCGACGATCTCCTCCTTTGCGGCATACACCAGGCGACTCGAAGAATTGAATACGAGTTGGCTGGAACGTCGGCCAGTGGGATGGGTGCTCTGGTGCGGTAAGGCAACTGCTGATTGGCGCTATCCTACTGAGGCCGGCAGCCAAGCTCTCGTATACCTCGCAACTCATTTTCAGTATCGAAGCCAAGTGGGAAATTGTGCGCTGTTGGATCGCGTATCCGGCTCTGAATGGAGTAGCGAGAGCACTGATCTGCGCCAACTTGGCTTCGATCAGGTTCTACCGATCGACGCCGTGGATGGCTCAATAGTGTGGGCTGAGATCGCCGTGAGGGAAACGTTCCTCGGCAAGATCGTGCGGATGTTTCTCAAGCCCGCCCCCGTCACCTTGTACGCCTTCGAGAAAGATGGGACGACGTTCGGTCGCGACATCATGCCGTCGATGACTCGCCAAGGATTCTTGCTGTCACCCGTCGTCATGGAATCCTGGGATCCTCTTGCCGCAATCGCGGACGGGCGTGGGACCGGTCAGCAACTCGTGGGGCTACGAGTCGGGGCCTGGAGTCTAGGTCGATTCTCTTCCGAGCTCTTCTACCGTCCGGAGGTCACGGTGCGCATGACGACCTTGCACTCACCTCGTAGTCTGCGATAACTCACTCGGTTCTCTCCTCTTGCCCGCGCACATCTGCCCGAGCGCAGCATCAAGAGTCTGAGGCGTTGGACACGGCTGCGGCGCCCTCGGAACTCGCGCGCATTGGTCAGAACCCGGGTGAGCGACCGTAGCGCGTGGCGAGCTTTCCAGCCCCGCTACTCAATCGGCACCGTCACCTGTCACCGATTGCTGTAACAACACGTTCACCACGGTGCCAGGCGCCAACTCGACTTCATCGCCTTTCGTGGCCAGCACGCCACCGGTCCCGCCGGCTACCGCGCCGATCGCCGCACCCTTGCCTCCGCCGACGACTCCCCCGACGATGGCGCCCAGTCCGGCGCCGATGCCGCCCTTCTTGAGGTCGTCGCCTTTGTTCTGCTCCGCCTCGCGCGTTACACGGGCAGTCTGAATCCGATACGTCTCGCCACGGACGACGAAGCGGTCGAAGCGAAACGCGATCGAGGCTTTGCCTTTTACGCGTCCTGACTGGTTCACATCCATGACCGATCCGCTGAACTCGGCGCCACTCGGCACGGCGGTCGTGCCGGAGACGACGATGGGTCTGGCCAGCGTTCCTCTGACTGGATCTTCGACTTTGCTGTTGTTCGATGCGAGCGTACTCAGCACCGTCACACTGAGCGATGTTCCCGCCGGGATGGTGACCTCGCGGAATCTTGGTGCTGGTGGTGCAGGCGGTGCGACCGGCCGTGGCGGAGCGGGACTGGACGACGCTGCCGGAGCGGGGCTGGATGGTGCTGCCGCAGCCGGACTGGATGGTGCTGCCGCAGCCGGACTGGATGGTGCTGCCGCAGCCGGACTGGATGGCGCTGACGCGGGCGAAGTGGACTGCTGGGCTGTGGGTGCACTGGCAGGCTCCGGCGCGCGGGCTGCAGGTGTTGGCTGCGCTTCGGCCGTTGCGGGAGTCGTGGACGCCGCCTCCTGGCCTCCAGCGGCCGACTGCGGCGAACTCGTTTGCGAACACCCAGCGACCAGACTTGCAGCAAGCGTGAACATCAAAACCGACTTCATCAGCTGGCACCTCCGTAAGAGACAAGATACGCCGAACGCGTGACGACCGCCATGCAGAATCGAGAATGAGGCAGATGCGGATAGCTCGCCGCCGGGGTTGCACCTCCGCAGATCGCGTGTGCACAAGGGTACAGCGTGGCGTCACTGGCTTCCGCCATGATGCGGGGCGTGCGGAATCGGCTCGTTGCTCGAGCGTTGAGCTACTAGTCGCCGCCAGAAGGGATCACCATGCGATTCATCCATTTGTTTCTCGTCGGGTACTTCACGCTGGTTTTCGGGGGCGGGCTCGCCTTGTGGCAGACCGGCATGCTCAGCCGCGTCGCACCGATCTGGATCGGCATCGGCACCCTTGTCGCCGTCGGCGCGGGGATCATGCTGTCGGTTTCCTCTGGGAAGCCGACCCTCAGCGAGGAGGTCGTCAAGTCATGACGCTCACATTGCCAGGACTCCTCGTGCTGGTCGTCATCGCCGCCATCTGCGGCTCGGTCGGCAAGGCTCTCGGCGGCGGCGCGCAGGGCGGGCTCATCGTGTCCCTCGCCCTTGGCTTCATCGGCGCGCTCCTTGGTCCGTGGGTCGCGGGTCAGCTGCACCTCTCAGAGCCGTTCGTGCTCCACGTAAGCGGCCAGTCGTTTCCGATCCTGTGGTCGGTGATCGGTGCTGCCCTTTTCGTGGCGCTTCTTCACCTCATGTCCGGGCGGAGATGGGTGAGGAACTGACCTCGCTCGGTAGAGAGCCCGTGATGGGCCGGCAACAGTCCGTGACTTTCGGGCTTGACATCCACGTCTATATACCTACAATGTAGTCTACATGGCGGATGTGTTGGGATCGTTTGAGCAGGCGGTGCTCATTGCCGTCATGCGGCTGCAAGCCGACGCCTACGGCCGCGCCATCCTCAAAGACGTGCAGGCGAGACTCGATCGCGACGTCGCGCCCGGCGCTGTTCACGCGACACTCGGTCGTCTGGAACGGAAGAAACTGCTGTCCTCAAAGCTCGGATCGGGGACACCAGTTCGTGCTGGACGGGCGCGCCGCTACTATCGGCTGCTGCCCTCCGGCCTGCGCGCGCTGAACGACGCGCGCGCTGCAGTAGACAACATCTGGAGCGGTCTCAAGTGGCCGCTCGTCAAGGCAAGGAGCAACGCATGACCAGCGAAAGCTCAACCAGGCTGCCACCCCGCTGGGCCGAGTCCCTCCTCCGGATGCTCCTCCCGTCTGAGGATCGCGACAGCGTCTCGGGCGATCTCCTCGAGGAGTACCGTGAATCGATCGTGCCGGCGCTCGGTCGCAAGGCCGACGGATGGTACATCCGCCAGGTCGCGGGTTACGTGCTGCGCAAGGCGCGGATATGGGGTGCCGTCGTCGGCGCCATACTAGTCACGCGTTACCTCTTCGACACGCTCGCCCCGGTTCAGTACACGCCGGGCGTCATCCACCCACGGAGCGCGATCATGAGCTACGCGCTGATGGCTACGTTCGCGTTGGGCTCGGGCTGGCAGGCGTGGCGATCGGGACACCTTCGAAGCGGCGTGCTGGTGGCCCTCGCAACGGCGGTGCTCGGCGGAGCGCTCAGCGCGGCCGGCACCGTCGCCTGTCTGGCGATATGGCACGATCCTGAAACGCTGCGGGCGGTCGAGGGCAGCGGCGGTCTCGCCGAGGCGCTGTGGGGCGTTCCGATGCTGCTCGTTCCGATCGGATTCATTACCGGAGCAACCGGCGCGGTCGCCGGGCGGCTGGCCAACGCGATCGCCCACGGCGCGTCGCGACGGAACATCAAGAGCGCGTGACCCCCGGCGGGGACGGACATCGCCTCTCGCGCCGAGTCTGGCCTCGGGCGCGAGCGGACCGCTCGCCACTCCGGAGCTGCAATCCCCTTTGAACGTTACAGAGGACCTTCCCGCGTGGTGGGGAGCAGATTCTCGAGAACCAAACACATTTCACCAGCTGACCCAGCAGACCGTCATCGTGAAGTGGCGTTCGTAACGAGCGACACCGCCTGGGCCCCTTCACTTGCCATCGCTGAACTGAGCGCACACCAGCCGGGCACGGTACGTGCTCGATGAGTTCCACTGATTCCGAGCCTGCGGAATCCTTGAGGCGAACGTGTCATTCGCATGTCGCCGTCACAGTATTTGGTGACCGCCGCGACGAGTAGCGGGCAGGAGTGCAGACACTCGCACTTTTCAAACCCAAAAGGAGCACACCATGACGCCAACCATTGCTACAGAACGAAGCAGCGAGCGGGCAGCTGACAAGACCGCTGTTCGTCCATTTCAGGTGAATGTTCCGGAAGCGGAACTCACCGAATTGCGCAGGCGCATCAACGCAACCAGATGGCCTGACCGGGAAACCGTCGCCGATCAGTCGCAAGGTGTGCAACTCGCCTTCATTCAAGCGCTCGCGCGGTATTGGGCGACCGATTACAACTGGCGGAGGTGCGAGGCGCAACTGAACTCTCATCCCCAATTCATCACCGAGATCGACGGGTTGGATATCCACTTCATTCACGTCCGGTCGAGACATGAAGATGCCGTGCCGCTCATCGTCACCCACGGCTGGCCTGGCTCGCCCATCGAGCAGCTGAAGATCATCGATCCGCTGACCAACCCCACGGCTCACGGCGCCAGCGCGTCGGACGCCTTCCACATGGTGATCCCGTCGATGGCCGGCTACGGGTTTTCAGGCAAGCCCACTACGCCGGGTTGGGACCCCGCTCGCATGGCGCGGGCGTGGGTGGAGCTGATGAAGCGCCTCGGGTACAGCCGATTCGCCGCGCAAGGTGGTGATTGGGGTGGGTTCGTCACGAACCTGATGGCGCAACAGGCACCCCCGGAATTGATCGGCATCCATGTGAACTTCTCCGGTGCCGCGCCCCCTGACATTGCCAATGCGCTTGCGTCCGGCAAGCCGGCGCCGGCCGGTCTGTCGGCTGAGGAGCAGCGGGCATACGACCAGATGGCGTTCCTTTACCGGCACGTCCCTACGCAACTGATGATGGCCGCACACCCGCAGACCCTGTACGGGTTGGCGGACTCACCCGTCGCCCTTGCCGCCTGGATGATCGACCACGACGTGGCCAGCTACGGGCACATCGTGAAACTCTTTGTCGATGGGGAGCCCTACGGCGACCTCACACGGGACGACATCCTCGACAACATCACCCTTTCCTGGTTGACGAACACGGGCGTGTCCAGCGCTCGTCTCTATGTGGAATACAAGGGCGCCTTCTTCAACGACTACAACATCTCCGTTCCGGCCGCCGTAAGCGTCTTCCCTGAAGAGGTCTACCAAGCTCCGCGGAGTTGGACCGAGCGCGCCTACCACAATCTCATCCATTTCAACGCCCTCGCCAAAGGCGGGCACTTTGCCGCCTGGGAACAGCCGCAACTGTTTTCAGAAGAAGTTCGGGCGGGCTTCAGATCGCTGCGCGGATAGCCAGTCGGAGGCGGTTTCTTCAATGCTTCGTCGCGGATGAGCGCCGATCGTGGGAGTGTGGCAATGAAGATGACCGGACACAAGACGGACCGCGTGTTCCGTCGCTACGACATCGTGTCGCCCGACGACCTCCGCATCGCGGCCGAACGCCTCGACGCCGCGACCGCCAGATCTGTTACTTTTGTTAACATCGCCGACGTTCGCGCCCCGCGGGCGTCGGCAACTCATTGAAAAAGATTGGAGGCGCCGCCCGGATTTGAACCGGGGGTGGAGGTTTTGCAGACCTCTGCCTTACCACTTGGCGACGGCGCCCTCTGAGCTGATTGGGAGAAGACCGAGGAACCGGTCAGCGGCCCTCATGGCCGGAACAACAGCGTTCGACAAGGTGAGCACGTTCAGTCAACCTAGCACTCCTCATCGTCAGCACGCGGAGCGGAGTGGGCGTTGGGGCCCCACGTAGCGGAGCGTGCCGAGCGGGGCGAGGGGCCCCCGCGAGTAATATTGGAGCGGGAAACGGGATTCGAACCCGCGACTTCGACCTTGGCAAGGTCGCACTCTACCACTGAGTTATTCCCGCTCGTCCCGAAACAGTACCGTACCACACGGTTGCGTTGCCTTCAAGGTTCGGGCCGGCCCGGGACGGCCTGAAGGCCGTCCCCTACAGGTACCTCTTCCAGGTTCGGGACGGCCGCGGGACGATCGCGGGACGGCGCGGGACGGCCTAAAGGCCGTCCCCTACAACTTCACTACAACTTCACGGCGCGAAGCACGCGCGTGGCCTCTTCGGGCGACGTCGGATTGATGTAGAACCCGGTGCCCCACTCGAAGCCGGCCGTTCGCGCGAGCTTCGGCAGAATCTCGACGTGCCAATGATACCCGTCGCCTCCCCCATGATTCGCGTCGTTGAACGGCGCGCTGTGGATGATCAGGTTGTACGCCGGGGACTCGAGCGCCCGATCGATGCGAATCAGCACCAACTTCAAGAGGCGCGCGAGGCTCTCGTAGTCGCGCTGCGGCGCATCCTCGAACCTCGACGCGTGCCGCCGCGGCAGCAACCATGTCTCGAACGGAAACCGCGGTGCGTAGGGCGCGATCGCGATGATGTCGGCGCCTTCCTGAATGACCCGGACGCCGGCCGTCATCTCCTGATGGACGATATCGCAGAACACGCACCGCTCCTTCGCCGCGAAATGGCGCCGCGCGCCTTCGATCTCCTCGCGCACGAAATCCGGCACCACCGGCAGGGCGATGAGCTGCGAGTGTGCGTGCTCGAGCGTCGCGCCGGCGGTCGCGCCCTGGTTCTTGAAGAACAGAATGTAGCGCAGCCGGTGATCCTGTTTGAGATCCCGCACCCGCTCGCGGAAGGCCGACAGCACGCGCTCGATCTCCTGCTCGGACATCGAGGCGAATGTCTTGTCGTGATCGGGCGTCTCGATAATCACTTCGTGCGCGCCGACGCCGTTCATCCGATCGAACATCCCGTCGCCTTCGCGATCGAGCCCGCCCTCCACCTGCAGCGCAGGAAACTTGTTGGGCACGACCCGCAGGTCCCACTCAGGCGAGTTCGGCGCGCCGCCATTGTGCCGGTACGCGAACACTTCGGGCGGCGTCAGCTCTTCGCGGCCTGGACAAAACGGGCAGTGCTGGCGCCCGATGACGACCGGACGCTCGAACCGGAAATCGTTCGGACGTTTCCGCCGCTCCGTCGAGATGATGACCCACCGGCCGGTGACAGGATCTTTGCGAAGTTCAGGCACTTTAGTCGTTAGTCGTTAGTCGTTGGTCGTTGGTCGTCAGCCGACAGCGGAAAACGCATTCTGAAACACCTCGATCACCGGCCGCCCATCGTCGAACTGAACCGAAACGACGTCGAAACGGCAGGGAGAATCGCTCAGATGATGTCGCATCACATATTCAGACGCCAGACGGACAATTCGCTGCTGCTTCTGCCAGGTGACCGCTTCCGCCGCGTCGCCGAATTGGCGGCTGTCGCGCGCCTTCACCTCGACGAACACCAGCGTCGGTCCGTCACGGGCGACGATGTCCAATTCGCCACTACGGCAACGATGCCGCCTGGCAATAATTGCGTACCCCCGGCGTTCAAGCTCGCGGCACGCGAGATCTTCGCCAGTCTTTCCCAAGAGCGATTCGGGCGCGACTCATGATACGCGCCGATTGCAAAGCTCTAGCACGTCAACAGCGCCACCGCCAAAAAGCACTGCCACGGAGGGCACGGACACAAACGGAGGTCACCGCATAACTAATTGTTTCCGTGTCCTCCGGTCTACGGCGTTTCGACCGTCCTCCGTGAGTCTCTTCTACTTCAGTCAGCGCCTCGTCGAGGATCCTCACCGCAGTGTCCGCCTGCTCGCGGGTGAGGATCAAAGGCGGCGAAAAACGGATCGAGTTCTTCCCCGCTCCGAGAATCAGAAGCCCGCGGCTGAACGCGGCCAGAACAACCGCGTTACGCTCGTCGGTGGCGCGCTCCTTCGTCTGGCGATCGCGCACCAGCTCCACGCCGATCATCAGGCCGCGGCCGCGCACGTCTCCGATCAGCCGGTGCTTGTCGGCCAACCCCTTCAACCTGGTCATGAGATGGCCGCCAACTTCCGCAGCGTTCGCCACGAGCTGCTTTTTCAACAGCGCGATCGTCGCAAGAGCCGCGGCGCACGACACGGGGTTCCCGCCAAACGTGCTGGCATGCGCGCCGGGAGGCCATGTCATCAGGTCCGCCCGCGCCGACGCGACGCCGATCGGCATCCCCGACGCGATGCCCTTGGCCATCGCCACGATATCCGGCTCCACGCCGGTATGCTCGATGGCGAACATCTTTCCGGTACGCCCCATTCCTGACTGAACCTCGTCGACCACGAGCAGAATGCCGTGCTTCTGTGACAGCTCGCGCAGCCCCTGGAGGAATTGATCGGGGGCGACGACGTAGCCGCCTTCGCCCTGAATGGGCTCGACGACCATCGCCGCGATTTCGTCTGGCGACACAAGCTGCGTGAAGAGCTGGTTCTCGATATAGCCCAGACACTCCGCGACGTAGGCCTCGGTCGTCAGGCCTGCCGGGGTGCGATAACAGTAAGGATACGGCGCGTGGTAGACGCCTGGCATGAGCGGCCCGAAGCCGCGCCGCTGCACCGCCTTGCTGCCGGTCAGCGCGAGCGATCCCATCGTCCTGCCATGAAATCCGCCCTGAAACGCGATGAGCCCCTGGCGGCCGGTCGCGTACCGCGCCAGCTTGAGGCACGCTTCGATCGCTTCGGTGCCGGAGTTGCCGAAGAACGATTTCACGCCGCCGCGAATCGGCACGATTGCCGCCAGTTCCTCGGCCAGCCGCACCTGCACGTCGTAATAGAAGTCCGTGCCCGACATGTGCACGAACCGTTCGGCCTGCCTGCAGATGGCCGCGACGACGTCGGGATGGGAATGGCCGGTGGCGGTGACGGCGATGCCGGCCGAGCAGTCGAGGAAGACGTTGCCGTCCACGTCCTCGACCATCGCGCCCGCGCCACGTTCGATGACCAGCGGATATCCGCGCGTGTATGACGGTGACACGACCGCGCGATCGCGCTCGATGATCGCCTTCGCGCGTGGTCCCGGCAACGCGGTCTTGATCTCAGGTGAATTCGTCATCGCGGCCTACTTCTTCTTCCACCGAGTGCCCGCGGCGCTGTCTTCCAGAATCACGCCCCGTTCCAGCAACCCGTCGCGAATCCGGTCCGCCTCGCCGAAATCGCGGCGCCGCCGCGCCGCGTGCCGTGCTTCAATCAGCCGGTCGATCTCCTCGACGGGGACCGGCGGCCGCTCGTCTTCCGCGCGGCGCAGGCCGAGGACACCCAGCACCCGATCGAAGTCCGCGAACGCGTCGCGGATGGCCGGCACGTCGCCCGTCCCAAGCTCGCCGGCATCGGCCGCGGCATTGAGCGGGCGCACCAGCTCGAAGATCGCGCCAAGGGCCGCCGCGGTATTCAGATCGTCCTTCATCGCGGCAGTGAACGCCTTCCGCCCTTCCTCGACGCGGGCCGCAATGTCGGGATGCGATCCGGTGGCGGTCACGGTGCCGAGCCTCGCGAGAAAATCGGTCAGCCGGCGCAGCGCCTCCTCCGCCTGGGCCAGACCTTCCCACGTGAAGTTCAGCTGTTTGCGGTAGTGCGACGAGAGCAGCAGGTACCGAAGGGCGGACGCCCGGTAGCCGCGCGCGACGATGTCCGGAATGGTGTAGGTGTTCTTGAGCGACTTGGACATCTTCTCGTCGTCGACGAGGAGATGTTCGACGTGTACCCAGAACCGTGAAAAGGGCTTTTTCGTGGCTCCTTCGCTCTGCGCAATCTCGTTTTCGTGATGCGGGAAAATCAGATCGATGCCGCCCGAGTGAATATCGATCGGCGGCTCGCCCAGCAGCCGCAGCGCCATTGCCGAGCATTCCAGATGCCACCCCGGGCGTCCTGGCGGATCGACCACGTCCCAGCTCGGCTCGCCGGGCTTGCTCGCCTTCCACAACACGAAGTCGCGGGCGTCGTCCTTGGCGTAGTTGTCCGAGTCGATGCGGGCGCCGTCCTTCATCCCCTCCTTGTCCAGATGCGCCAACCGCCCGTAGCCGGGCATCGTGGAGATCTTGAAATAGATCGATCCGTCGCTGACGTAGGTGTGGCCGTTCCGGGTGAGCGCCGTGACGAGATCCGCCATCGCGCGAAGATTCGCCTCGTCGGTCGCCCGCGGATTTTCCTCGACGTCCTCGAGGCCAAGGGCGCGCGCATCCTCGCGAAACGCGGCGATGTACTGTTCGGTATACGTTCGCAGATCCATTCCGGCCTTCTGGGAACCGACAATCGTTTGGTCGTCCACGTCGGTGAAGTTCATCACATGACGAACGTTGTGGCCGAGGAGGTACTTCAGCGTCCGGCGCAGCACGTCGATGCAGACGAAGGTGCGAAAGTTGCCGATGTGGCCCCGGGCGTACACGGTCGGGCCGCATGTGTACATCCGCACCGTGTTGCCGTTCGCCGGCGCGAAAGTCTCTTCGGATCGAGTGAGGGTGTTGTATAGACGCATCGGAATGGCGGGCCCTCTATCTTAGTCTGGGACGGCGCGCGTCACGCGCCGCTCCCGGCCGGCCGCGTCCGAGACGACGATGATCAGCTGGCCGGCCCCGGAGCGGAACTGGACGTGGCCCCCTCGGCGCTCTCCGGTGCCGTCACGATCGAGCTCCTCGCGAAGCGCCGCGAGGATATCGGCGATTGCCGGTGGAGCGTATCCGACTTGCTTCAGCACACACTCGGCGACCTCGCCGAGCAGGGCGTCGAATCGAGGGTCGTCGGACACTTTGAAGGCGAAGAAGAACTGATGATCGGGCACGCGGGTTCCTACAGCGACAGGTGATCGAAGAGGCCGCGCGCGCGGGCGCAGTCGGCGGTGATTTGGGCCTTCAGGAGGTCGAGCGACTCGAAGGCCCGCTCGTCGCGCAGCCGCTGCACGAAACCGATCTGAATCGGCGCGCCATAGATATCGCGGTCGAAGTTGAAGATGTGCGATTCAACGGTCATCCTTCCGGACTCGTCGACGGTGGGGCGGACGCCGATGTTCGTAATCGATGGATGAACGATCTCGCCGACTCTCGTCGTCGTCGCATACACGCCATTGGGCGGCAACAGCTCGTTGTCGGTGCACAGATTCGCGGTGGGAAACCCGATCTGCGTCCCACGGCGATCGCCTTTGACGACCGTGCCGTCAAGGTAGTACTCGTGGCCGAGCAGGGCCGCGGCCTCGTCGACGCGCCCCTCGCTGATCAGCCGGCGAATTCTCGTGCTGCTGACTACGAAGTCCTTGTAACGCACCGCGTCGATCTTCTCGGCTTTGAAGCCGTAGCGACCTCCGAGAGCCCGCAGCATCGAAAAGTTGCCGCTCCGGTCGTGGCCGAAGAGGAAGTTCGCGCCGACCCAGACTTCCGCGACGCGCAACCAGTCCACGAGGACCGTGCGCACGAACATCTCCGGATCCCAATGCGACAGCGCCGGCGTAAAACGCACGATGGCCGCCCCCTGCAGGCCCGCGGCCGCAAGCGCTTCGAGCTTTTGCGCCGTGGTCATCAAGAGCGGCGGTGCTTTGTCCGGCCGCACGACGCGCGACGGATGCGGGTCGAAGGTCATCACGACGGAGGTGGCGCCGTGCTCGCCGGCGACGCGGCGGACGCGCTCGAGAATCTTGCGATGGCCGCGATGGACGCCATCGAAGTTGCCGAGCGCCAGCACCGGCTGCACCCAGTGCGCGGGCCGCGCGTCGTCAGGGAAATGAATGATGTCCACGGTTGCCTAGGCGCGCCCTTCGACTCTGCGTTCTCCAACACAAAGGACACAGAGGACACAAAGGTCGGAATAGTTTTGCCCGAGTGCGTTCGTCTTAATGGCTTTGCCCTTTGTGTCCATAGTGTCCTTCGTGTTGAAAACCACAGTGAACACCACTAGATCTCCAGCACGAGCCCATCATAGGCCAACTCCACACCGGCGGGCATGCGGGCGCAGGTGGCTTCGTGCGGGAGCTCGTGGCAGATGTGAGTGAAGTACGCGCGCTCGGGCGCGAGCCGTGAAACGACCTCGAGCGCTTCGGACAGGTTGAAGTGCGTCGGATGCGGGCTTTCGCGCAGCGCGTCGAGGATGAGGACCCGAACGCCGTCGAGCAGGGGCCACGACGTGTCGGGGATGCGGCTGCAGTCGGTCAGGTACGCGAATCGCCCGACGCGGAATCCCAGGACCGGCAGCTCGCCGTGAAAGAGCGGGACCGGAACGATCTCGACACCGCCCATCGTGAACGGTCCTGCGATTGAGAAGAGCCGCAGTTGCGGGACGCCGCCGCCGTCCTGCCTCGACCCGGTGAAGATGTACTCGAAGATCCGCCGCAGATCGGACTCGGTCTTCGGGCTGGCGTAGCAGCCGATCGTCTTCTCCTGTATCCGGTTGAAGGCGCGCGTCTCGTCGAGGCCGAACACATGGTCGGCGTGGCTGTGCGTGAACAGGATTGCGTCCACGCGACGGACATTGTTGGCGAGCGCCTGCGCGCGCAGGTCGGTCGACGTGTCGACGAGAATCGAACGGACCGCCCGGGCCAACGGCGGCTCGGGCCCTTCCGTCTGCAGCTCCATGAGAATCGATGTCCGGGTTCGGCGATCGCGGGGATCGGTCGAGCGGCACACTGCGCAGTCGCATCCAATGGCCGGCACGCCGTGCGACGTGCCGCTGCCCAGCACGGTGACCTTCAGGCTCAATTCCAATCTAGTCTTGCAGAATAGGCGGGCCCCGTGAAGTCCGCGTCATTTTGTTGGCGTTTCCACGTAGGCAACCCATGGCAGAGGCGGGTACAGAAGTGGATGCAATCGGCGCCGGGTGTTGTAGTATCGTGCGCCATTCTTGACGTCCAGACTGGACGTCCCATCTGATCCGGATCGACGATGTGCGCTGACATTAACAGTCACTTTCCGATTGATGCCGCCCCTGACGCCATGCTGGTGGTCAACGAGGTCGGGGAGATTGTTGCCGCCAATACGCAAGCAGAGAAGCTGTTCGGACACAGCCGTGAGCAGCTGATTGGCAAGGCCGTCGAATCGCTCATCCGTTCAAGGGTTCGCGACCGGCATCTCCATGATCGCGTGAACTATTTCCGCGATCCACGCGTGCGACCGATGGGATCAGGGCTGGATCTCTTCGCAGTGTGCTCTGATGGTACCGAAGTTCCCGTCGACATCAACCTCAGTCCCTTAACCACCGACTCTGGCACTCTCACCGTCGCCGCCATTCGAAACGCGACCGAACTCCGGCGCGCGGAAGAACTGAAGATGGCAGAAGCGATTCTGCGCGAAACCCGCGAAAGCGAAGACCGCTTCCGGTTGATGGGTGATTTCGCCCCCGTGATGATCTGGATGTCGGGTACGGACAAGCTCTGCACCTACTTCAACAAGCCCTGGCTCGACTTCACCGGACAGTCTTTGAGTCAGGAGAGTGGACTCGGATGGACCGAGGGCCTTCATCCAGATGATCGTCAAAGGTGTCTTGACGCGTACACGCAAGCGTTCGATCGGCGAGAAGAGTTCCGGATCGAGTATCGACTCCGACGTCATGACGGCGAATATCGTTGGGTCTACGATGTGGGCGTACCGAGGTTCAACGCCGATCGTTCCTTTGCCGGATACATCGGGTCGACTGTCGATGTAACTGGACGAAAGCGTGCGGAAGAGGCAGTACGCGAGAGCGATGAACTGCTTCATCTGGCGGCCCAAGCCGGGAGGATGTTCGCTTATGAATGGGATGCGGCAACCGATGTGATCTCACGCTCAGGAGAGTGCGAGGAGATTCTCGGGTTTCATGAGACAGGGCCCACTACTGGTCAGCAGATATTGGCGAGGGTTCTCCCAGAAGACCGAGGAAGACTGTTGGCCGCAATGGCCGCCCTGAGCCCTGAGAAGCCCTTGCTTCGAATCAGCTATCGCATGATGCGTCTCGACGGCACTCCAATTTGGCTCGAGAGGAGCAGTCGTGCGTACTTCGACGAGCAAGGCAGGATGCTGCGAATCATCGGCATGGTGGCGGATGTGACCGCGCGCAAGGTGGCGGAGGAGGCGCTGTCACAAATGGGGGCCAAGTTGATCTTGGCACAGGAGGAGGAGCGGACCCGAATTGCCAGAGAGCTGCACGACGACGTCAGCCAGCGGCTCGCGCTGCTCGCGATGCAGCTCGATCGCATGACGCAAGATCTTCCCGCCTCGGCGACTGATCTGAAACAGGGCATCGGGGTAGCAAGAAGACAGGCCTCGGAACTGGGAAACGATGTCCAAGCGCTGTCGCACCGATTGCATTCATCGAAGCTGCTATACCAGGGCATCGTGGCTGCAGCCCGGAGCTTGTGCCAGGAGCTCTCTGAGCAACACGACGTGGAGATTGACTTTACCCACGCTGACATTCCACCGGCTGTGCCGGAGGACATCTCACTCTGTCTTTTTCGGGTTCTGCAAGAAGCCCTGCGCAATGCGGTCAAGCATAGCGGGGCGCGGCGCTTCGACGTGGAACTGCGTGGCGGAGTGGAAGGGATTCATCTCACCGTGCGCGATGCGGGAGTCGGCTTTGACCCCGGAGGGGTGACGGACAATCGAGGACTGGGGCTCGTCAGCATGCTGGAGCGAGTCAACATGGTCAAGGGCACGTTGTCCATCGAATCGCGGCCCCGCCGTGGCACCACGGTCAGCGTTCGCGTGCCACTCATTTCGGGGGGCGCTGTTATGGGAGCGGCCGGGTAACTCAAACGACGTTTAGCAAGTGTAGGACGACCTATGCCACGTGCCACAGTTCTCGTCGTCGATGACTTTGAGCCCATCCGGCGGTTCGTCTGTTCCGCGCTGGAGCAAAGGACCGAGTTGCAGGTCATCGGACAAGCGGCAGATGGACTCGAAACCATTCAGAAGGCCGAAGAGCTGCAACCGGATTTGATTCTCCTTGATATCAGCCTTCCGAAACTGAATGGGATCGCCGCCGCTCGACAAATTCGCAAGCTCGTCCCGAAATCGAAAATCCTCTTCTTGTCCGAACACACCTCTCCGGAGACTGTCGAAGAAGCCTTGAGCACGGGGGCGAGCGGTTATGTCGTCAAGTCGGACGCGGGCAAGGACCTGTTACGAGCTGTGGAAGCCGTCATTCAGGGCAGGCAATTCGTGAGTCGCAGATTAGGGGAATTGATCTCTGCTGACGTCAGAGGCGCTGCCTCTTAAGGCTCAATAATGCGCTTTCCGCCGGCGGGGCCCCGCGAGGCCCCGGACGCCTCAACGAAGCGCAGGCGCAGCTCGTAGAGAACCTGCTCGAGGATCTGGCGCTCCTCGGCCGTGAGGTTGCCGCGGGTCTTCTGGTCGAGGAGCGCGAGGATCTCGATCATCTGGGCCGCGCCATCGAGATTGGCCTCCGCCCGCTCACCCGTAATCGGATCGGGGATGTCGCCGAAGTGAATCGCGGCCGTGCTCGCCAGCGACAGCACGAATCCCATGAACGTGAGGGCCGATCCTTCAGGTTGCTCCGGCATGGCAATCGAGTAATTGGATAATCGGGTAATCTGGTAATCGTAAAGAACACTCAAGACTATCAAATTACGCGATTACTCGATTACCCGATTACCCAATTCCATGACAAACCCTGCGGCAGAAGAACTCACTCGACTAATCGACATCATGGCCACGCTCCGCGGGCCCGATGGCTGCCCGTGGGACCGGGAGCAGACGATCGACTCGCTCAAGCCGTTCGTCCTCGAAGAAACGTACGAGGTGCTCGAGGCGATCGACCGGCACGATCATGCTGAGCTGTGCGAGGAGCTCGGAGATTTCGTGTTCGAGGCGGTGTTTCTCGCTCAGCTCGAGTCGGAGGCCGGACACTTCGCGATCGCCGATTCGCTGAAACTCGTCGCCGACAAGCTGGTGCGGCGTCATCCGCACGTGTTCGCGAGGGACACGGGCGAGCCGAAACTCGATTCGGCGGGCCAGGTGAGAACGCGGTGGGAAGAGATCAAGGCGCTCGAGAAGACGACGCGCGGCGACAGCGGCAAACCACAGACGCTCCTCAGCGGAATCGCCGCGGCGCTGCCCGCTCTCCTCCGGGCGTATCACATCGGCAGCCGCGCGGCGTCGGTCGGCTTCGATTGGGCGCGCGCCGAGGATGTGGTCGCGAAGATTCAGGAAGAGGTCGACGAGCTGCGCGACGTCGTCGAGGCCGGCGCCGATCGGGCGCGGGCCGAGGAAGAAATGGGCGATCTCCTTTTTTCGATTGCGAACCTGTCGCGGAAGCTCGGCATCGAACCCGAGACGGCCCTGAGGAAGGCCAACGACAAGTTCACAAGGAGGTTCGGGACCCTGGAACGAACGGTCGCCGACTCCGGCCGCACGATGCGCGAGATGAGCCTGGAGGAGCTTGAAATAGAGTGGCAACGAGCCAAGTCCGCAACACAAGCCGGCTAGCGGCGACGTTACATCACGAAGACACGAAGGACACGAAGAACACGTAGACTCTTCTTACAAATACACCTACAAGACGATTCGTCGGATTCCCTGCTTCAACAGCGGCACATTGAAATTGACCAGCAACCCAACACGCGCTCCAGTGAGCCGGAGATAACTGACGACCTGAGCCGCATGCACAGGATGGAGGCGTTCGACAGACTTGATTTCTACTACTAGCCTTTGGTCAACGAACAGATCGAGCCGCTGATGGCACAACAGCTTGCCGCGATATCGCACTGGACAACGTCTTTCGGTTTCGAACGGAATGCCTCGTTCGGTTAGTTCGAGCCGAATCGCCGCGGCATACACCCCTTCGCTCATTCCAGAACCAAGCTCGCGATGGACCGCTAGAAGTGCGCCAATGGTCTGTTGTACGAGCGCGTCGAGTTCGGGTGGTAGCGTTGAGTTGATCCTGAGAATTGTCATTACTTCGTGTCCTTCGTGCTCTTCGTGTCTTCGTGACTTACCGTCGTTGAATCGAGAGCTGCCGGCCGGTGAACGTCTGCACATCAATCGAGTGCCCATCGGTGTCGAGCGTGACGGCGCCGTCCTTGTCGGTGCGAAAAATGGCGGCGCCGATGTCGCGATACCGCTGCAACACCGCCGGCGCGGGGTGACCAAAATGGTTCGCTCGGCCGGCGCTGAAGACGACGACCTGCGGCTCGATCCTCCGCAGGAACTCCGGGCTGCTCGACGTCAGGCTCCCATGATGGGGCGCCTTCAGCACCCTGAGCCGCGCGGGCGGGGTCTCCTCCACCAAGGCGCGCTCGACTTCCCTGCCAATGTCGCCGGTCAGGAGCATCGAAACCTCGCGCCAGCGCACGTCGAGCACGACCGAGTCGTCGTTCCGCACCTTCTGCCGCTCCCAATCGGCCCGCTCCGGGTGCTTCGTCTCGATGTCGACACCATCGACCGACAGACGATCCCAGCGATAGACGTTCCTCCTGTGCGCCCCGACCACCTGCGCCTCAACCCCTAGCGCCGTCAGCGGCTCGAACCGCGGCACCGGAATCCCCTCCCACACTTCACGCGGACGAAACTCGCGCACGACCGCTGACGCGCCGCCGATGTGATCCGGGTCGCCGTGCGTGAGCACGACGTAGTCGAGACGTCGAATGCCTCGGTCGCGTAGAACAGGGGCGACGACGCGGTCGCCGATGTCGAAGCTGGGCGATCCGACGAGCCCGCCCGCATCGACGAGCATTGTCGACCCACGCGGAAATCGCAGCAGAATGCTGTCGCCCTGTCCAACGTCCAGGAAGGTCACATGCAGCAAGCCATCGCCCCGCGCAGCCAGCAGCACCCACGGTTGGGCGAGAATCCACACCGCCGCGAGCAATGCGGTCCCGATCGCGGCGCGTCGAACGCGCGCGGCAAGCCGCGGCTCCGCGCTGCCGGACATGAGCGCCCTGTGGCGCCAAAGCGCCCAACACACCGCGAGCGACATGTAATAGATGTTCACCGCGACCCACGCCGGCGGTGCGACCCGATAATTGAGCACCGGCGCAAACCGGACCAGGTCGGCCGACCACACGAGCCCACCGGCACCGATGTGAGCGACCCATCCCGCCGCGATGGCCAGACGCGTGGACACGAGTGCCAACGGCACGACGGCCATGCCGGCCAGCTGAGCCACCGCCATCAGCGGTATCGCCAGAAAGTTGAGCGCGAGACCCGCGAAGGTCACTCGCGAGAACACCAGCGCGCCAACCGGAAACAACATCGTTTCCGCGGCGAGCGATGCGATGAACATGGTCCTGAAGACGACGTACAACGCAGAACACGCAGAACACGCAGAGAAAATGGAGCTCTGCGATTTCTGCGGTTTCTGCGTTGATTGTTTTGCCGCGAGGGGGCCGACGATGAGAATGCCAAGCGTTGCGCCACACGTCAGACCGAAGGCGGGGTCGGCTATCGACAACGGGTCGGTCGCAACGAGGATGGCGGCCACGACGCACAACACGTTCAACGGCGGGCTCCGCTGATCGAAGGCGCGGGCGCCGAAGTACACGACCGCCATCAGCGTCGCGCGGTCGACCGACGCGCCACCGCCGACCAGGCTCGCATAGGCGACGAGCAGACCAATGGCCGCGATCATCGCTCCGCGGCCGAGGCACCCGGCAAACCGGAACGCACCGAGAAGCAGACCGGCAAGGATCGCGACGTTGCCGCCCGAGATCGCGATGACGTGATAGGTCCCCGCTTCCTGCAGCCGCCTCTGCACATCGTCGTCCAGCCCTGCACGGTCGCCGATGAGGATCGCCGTCACGATCGCAGCGGACTGCTGGCTCCATCGGCCCACGAAGCGTCCGATTGTGGTGCGGGCCGCGAGACGGACGCGACCTGCCCACTCCGACCACCACCGTCCATGTCCCATCATCTCGACGAGCGCGCCGCTCTTGACCGTGCCGACGAGCGTCGTGCCGCTTCGCGCCAGCATGCGTTCGTGATCGGGCACGCCTGGATCGAGATAGCGGCTGGGTCTGTGAAGTTGCACCGGCATCCGTACGCGACGACCGGCTCGCCACTCGTCAATCGACGACGGTGCCAGGGATCCGACCACGGTGACGAGAAGGCCTCCGGCCACCGACTTTCCGCGCCCCTCCCGCCCCTCCGGCCCTTCCCGCCCCTCCTGCCCCTCCCGCCCCTCCCGCCCTTCCTGCCCATGAATCCCCTCCACTTCGACGCTGAGCGCAACGCCGGACAAGGTGCGCGACGCGTCGGAGCGGAGGACACCGCTGATCGTCGCAAAGGCTTCGTCGTCTTCGGGCAGTGCCCGCCGTTCGAGCGCGGCCTGGGCGCGTTGGTCTCGCGCCAGCTCCTCGAAGGCAACGCGCAGTGTGGGACGCCACGCCTTCTGCCACGCGTCGGCGGCGAGGAGGGCGCCACCGGCAGCGAATCCGGCCGCCACGGTTATCGCGACGGCTCTGGCGCTCGAGGTCCACCACGCCCACAGTGCAGCGGCCGCGGCACACATCAAGAGCGTGGAGGCGAGCGGCTGGATGATTTCAGGAACGAGAAATCCGACGAGGGAGCCGGCGAGAAGACCGATGGCGGGGATCGCCGCAACCGTGCGCACGCCCGGCGGTCGTGCAAGTTTCGATGCGACGGCGCATCACGAAGCCACGAAGGTCACGAAGGACACGAAGCTCTTTGAATCAAGTTACTTCGTGAGCTTCGTGTTCTTCGTGTCTTCGTGATAGGCAGGCGCTGGTAGAAGAAAATGCACTGGCACTACGCGCCTCTCGTGGCAATTTCTCCAAGCCAGCATTCGTCGCCGCTCTCCAGAGACAGTTCGACCACGCTCACGAACTGCGCCGCGAGGCACTCCCGTACTGACTCGGGAATGACGGCCGGATCGCCCACGCGTCCGGTCGCGTAGCGCGCGTCGAACACGATGCCCGCCCGTCCATTGCCGATCACCCACGTGCCCTGCTTGGACGCGCGGATCTTGCCCGACAGCACCACGCGCATACCGGGTCCCACCGCTGAAACGGCCACCGTCACGCCCCTGTCCTGCCATCCGCGGAGGATCACCTCCATCGGGTTGGAATTTGCCTGTGCCATCAGCCTCTGGCCTCCGTCCGTCCAGCGGTTCACGCCGGGGTTTTTGGTACCATACAGCACCTCATGAAGGAACTCGTCCTTGGTTTGGTGTCTTCGCTCGCCGTCAGCCAGACCGCATTTTCACAGCAAACCGCGCCGGCGCGACCGGGTTCGTCTGCGCCGATTGACTATGAGGCTGTCCGGCTCAGCAAGATTGTCTCCGCCGTTCGGATTGAGAAAGAGCAGATATCGCTCGATGGACGTCTCGATGAGGCGGTCTGGAAGCTGGCGAGCCCGGCCACCGATTTCATCCAGATGGCGCCGCGGCCTGGCGAACCCGCGCGCCAACGCACCGAGGTTCGTTTCCTGTTTGACGACACGAACCTGTACGTCGGCGTCACCTGCTTCCAGTCAGCGGACGCGCCGCTCGTCATCAACGACCTCGTCGAGGACTTCAATTTCGGCCAGTCCGACGCGCTCAACCTCGTGCTCGACACGCTTCACGATCGGCACTCCGGTTTCATGTTCATGGTCAATCCCGGGGGCGCCAAACGGGACGCCCAGACCAACGACGGCGGCGGCGGGAACACCGACTGGGACAGCGTGTGGGACGTCAAAGTGGGCCGGTTCGCCGACGGATGGATCGCGGAATACGAGATCCCGTTCAAGACGGTGCGTTTCACCAACTCGCCGTCGCAGGAGTGGGGATTCAACATGACCAGGGCCGTTCGACGCCTGAGCGAAACGAGCAACTGGTCGCCCGTCCCCATCCGCTTCAGCGGCACCCGGGTCTCGCTGGCGGGGACGCTGCGCGGACTTGAAAACATCAAGCAGGGCCGGAACATCAACGTGAAGCCCTTCATCGTGGCCGGCGCCAGCCAGACGCTGGTCGGCGATCGCATGGAGACAACTCGCTCGCTCGGGCAGGTGAAGGACTACGATGGCGGCGTCGACACGAAATACAGCCTGACACCGTCGTTGACGCTCGACGCCACGTACCGGACCGACTTCGCGCAGGTGGAGGCCGACCAGCAGCAGGTCAACCTGACGCGGTTCAATCTGTTCTTTCCCGAGAAGCGCGACTTCTTTCTGGAGAACTCGAGCACGTTCGCGTTCGGACCCGGTGGGAACCTCGTGCCCTTCTTCAGCCGCCGCATCGGCCTCAGTGCCGCCGGCACGCCCATCCCGATCATCGGCGGCGGGCGCGTTTCAGGGCACATCGACAGATACGACGTCGGTTTCCTGGCCATGAAAACCGAGCGCCTTGGCACCACGCCGTCCAACAACTACGTCGTCGGACGCGTGAAGCGAAATCTCTTCAGAAGCTCGTGGATCGGCGCGCTCATGACGAATCGCAACTCGATATCGTCTCCAGGGTCCCCAGGTGCCAACTTCAATCGCGTGTACGGCGCCGACGCGCATTTCCAGTTCTATCAGAAGCTTGAATTCGACTCGTACCTGCTGAAAAGCGACACGCCGGACCTCTTCGGCAAGAATCAGGCGCGGCGATTTCAGAGCGAATGGCGCGACGATGAGTGGGCGGTCAGCGGGCAGTACAACGAGGTTCAGACCAATTTCAATCCCGAGGTGGGCTTCATCCGACGCCGGAACAACGCACAGTATTCAGGCGAGGCCTCCTGGCAACCCCAGCTCAGGAACAGCGACAAGATCCGCAACCTGAATTTCTCGACGAGCGTGGACTACTTGAAAGGCGCGAGCAGCGGGCAAATCGAGACGCGCGTCCAGGAAGCCACGACCGGCATCGAGTTCGAGACCGGCGCCGGCACGAATTTCACAATCAGGAACACGTTCGATCGACTGGTCAACGCCGACCGCATACAAGGGATCGCTCTTGCTCCGGCGACTACGAATACCTCGACTATTCCGCCAGCTTCAACACCAACAACAGCCGGAGAATCAGCGGCAGCGGCTCGGTGAACTGGGGAGAGTTCTGGGATGGAGACCGTCGATCGTTCACCGGCGCCATCAGCGTCAAGCCCGACTACCACCTGAACGTGTCACTGAACTACACCCGCAACAACCTGGAGCTCCAGAACGGCACGTCGAGGACGCACCTGTTCGGCACGCGCGTGATCTACGGATTCAGTCCGCGCTCGTTCTTCAACGCGTTCGTTCAATACAACAGCGCGACGCGAGAGGTCAGCACGAACATCCGCTTCAACATCATGTACAGGCCGCTCAGCGATCTTTACCTCGTGTACAACGATCGCCGCGATACCGGCAACCAGCCGCTCGAACGGGCGTTCATTCTCAAAGTCACGCGACTACTGACGTTCTGACGCCGACGCAGGACTCAAGTCCTGCGCCACGACGCCTGTAGCGCAGGTCTTTAGACCTAGCCCGAAGTCCAAAGCCTATTTCTTCAGCCCCGCCGTCCAGTTGACGACGACGGTGATCGGGGTCGGTGTGGTGTTGACGGGCGCCATGTTGACCAGGAATTGCTTGCCGTCGGGTGAAGGCTGATAGAAAGACCCTGGCGTACCGGGGGCGACGACACGAAACAGCGGCGTGACGGCTCCCACGTCAAACGTGGTACCGCGGGCGCTGACGGCCGCCGCCATCAGCGTCGGGGTCGGAAGCGCCGACACGTAATAGAGCTCCTTGCCGTCGGCCCGCCAGCGTGGCAGGTCAGAGCCATTCGTGGACACCTGCCACTTGCCTCCCGATACACCGCCGGAACCGGTAAAGTGGGCAACGTAAGTTTCGGTTCGCCCGGACTCGTTCGACTGACCGCGACGTCGCGCCCGAGCCGTGGATCCCGTGCGCGATAGACCTCGCCCATTCCACCGGCGCCAATCTGGGCCTGGATTTCATAGGGGCCAAGGCGATCGCCCACCCTGAGCAACATGCGGAGTGGGCCGGATTATACTGGCTCCGGGCTCCGAGCTCCGGGCTCCAGACTCCGGGCCCGCCAAAGCCCGAAGCCTGAAGTCTGAAGTCTGAAGTCTGAAGTGCGCTCAGTTCTTCAGGTACGTATTGAAGAAGTTGAGCTCCAATTGCAATATCTGAGGCCAGCTCGGATCGATTGGCCCCGCGGGCTCGCTATCCCAGCCGTGGACACCATTGAGCACGAGCGTAAAACTCGATTGCACACCGACGGCCTTCAGCGCGTTGTTAATGTCGATGTTGTCCTGCCTGTCGACCAACATGTCTTTCTCGCCGTGAAAAAACATGAACGGTGGATCGTCAGAGGAGACGTGAAGGATCGGTGTTCCGGCAGCCATGAGGTCAGCCGGTAGCGGCTGGGGAAACGCGTTGGTGCGGCCTTCCACTTCTGCCGCACTGTAATTCGGCTGCCGCAGGTCCATATCGGCGCCGTACTCGACAACGGCAGCGCGCACGCGGCTCGAGACGCCGAGCCAGCCGCCGGTGCCTTCCAGGACGTTGGTGTTCGACAGGGCGACGAGCGCTGCCAGGTAGCCGCCCGAACTCGTTCCCGTGACACCGATGCGATTCGGATCGATGTTGTAGGTCGCGGCATTCGCGCGAAGGAAGCGAATCGCGCACTTCGCGTCTTCGATCATCGCGGGAAACCTGTCCGCGGGCCCAAGGCGATAGTTGATCGAGACGAAGACGTACCCCTGCGGGGTCAGCGTTGATCTCCACATGGCCGCCGGCGTTCCCGCGCCAGCACCCTTATTGCCCTTAATAAGCTGTCCACCGTGGATATAGACAACGACCGGGTAGAGTCCCGCAGGAGCCTGCGTCGGATAGTAGAGATCCAGAGTGTGGTCGACGCCCGCGGGCAAGCAGTACGTGACGTTGGCCTCGATGGTTCCGAGTTTTGAACTGGCGGTCGGGGGAGCGGCAGCAGGTGGGGCCGCAGGATTGTCGCTCGCACAACCGGTCAGGGCAGCCGCGGCCAACATGAATATCCCGGCAACGACGATTCTCTTACCCGGGTCTTTCACATCCATGGCCTAACCCCCAAGGAACGGGTCGGCCATTATACATACGGCTGAGCTGCAGATCAGCCTATTCGTTTGCGAACCGTGTCGCGGGTCAAGGCAGCGTCACTGATGATTTCCTCTGGGACGAGCGTGGTGAACTTGCCACCGCGCTTGAGGATACGTCCATCGATCACCACGGTATCGACGTTCGAGGGCTCGGCAGCTTCGACCACCACGCGCGTCGGGTCGGTAAACACACCCATGGTGATGACGTTGGTCTGAATCATGATGAGGTCGGCCCGCTTTCCGGGCTTGAGCGACCCGACTTTGTCTTCGATGCCCAGGGCGCGGGCCCCGTCGATCGTGCCCATCTTGAGCGCCCGACGCGTGGACAGCTTGAACTCATTCAAGGCCTTGGCATTCTCCGCGTTCCTCAGGAGCTTCAGAATGCCGAACATGTGGCAGTTGCCTGTCAGAGGCGCGGTGTCCACCGACACGCACACGTTGATCCCGGCATCCATGAAATCGGAGGCCTTGGTCAAACCGTAGCCGATGCGCAGCTCGGAACCCGGGGAGGCGCTGATCGACGCTCCTGACGCAGCCACCAACTTGGTCTCCTCGGGAGTCGCAGCCAGCATGTGGATCAGCACCATGTCTTTCCCTAGGTACTGTCGCTGCGCCAACACCTGTCCGGGAGGCAAGCCTTCTCTTGAAGCCAGATGCATCGAGATTCGCAAGCCAAGCCGACGCGCCGTGTCGATCTCCTTCTTGGCGTTCTCCACCGCGAGCGCTTGAGGTGGGTTGGCGCCGGTAGCAATCGGAAGACCTCCCCACGAATAGCCCAAGGTGATCAATCCGCCGTTCGAATACTTCGCCCAGTCCTGGTGCAGCCGCTCAACGCTCGCTAGATTCCTGAGCTCGCCCGGCGGCACGCCACGATACGATCCATACGACCAGTTGGCTCGCAGCCCCGTTTCTGCGAGCGCACGAATATCCTGCTCCGCGTGTTCGTGCGTGCGGACATTGTGGCAATCGTCGTTGACCGTGGTGATTCCCGAGTAGATGGCCTCGGCAGCGGCCAGCCGAGTGCCGTAGTACATGTCTTCTGGCCTCATCACCTGGCCGTACGCCGTCGTCACCGGAAAATATCCGTCCTCTGTCCTGTCGCCAGCCATGCAGCGCAGATACGTCGTCCACATGTGCCAGTGCGTGTCAACGAAGCCCGGCATGACGATCATGTTTCGCCCCTCGAGCACCGTCGCGCCGGGCGCCCGGAGGTTCCTGCCGACGGCGAGAATCTCGCCGTTCCGGACGTGCACATCGCCGTCCGGGATATCTCCGACGCTCTCTTCCATCGTGATGAGATGGCCTCTGCGAATGACGAACTCGCCACGCGCAGGAAGCCGGCGAGCCGCTGCTGTCGAGCGTGGTCCGGCTGCAGGGACTTGCGCCCCTTGCGCGAAGGCCGAGGATGCGGCACCGGCGACACCAAGTCCTGCCAGGCCTTTCACGAAACCGCGTCTTGTTGAATGCATGGCTGCTCCAGACTTCTGACTTCTGACTTCTGACTTCTGACTCACGGCGCCAGGCCTGAAGTCCGGAGCCCGGAGCCTGAAGCCTATTTTTTCAGTCCCGCCGTCCAGTTGACGACGACGGTGATCGGGGTCGTAGTGGCTTCCTCGGGTGGCGCCATGTTGACTAGAAATCGTTTGCCGTCGGACGAGACCTGATAGTAAGAGCGCGCCGCAGGCGGTCGTACGGCAAACAGCGGCACAACAGTCCCCACGTCAAACGCAGCGCCCTGCGCTCTGACTGCCGCGGCCATCAACCTCGTGTCCGGAGCCAGCGACACATAGAACATCTCTTTGCCATCAGAGCGCCAGCTTGGCGAGGTGCCGCCACCAGTCGAGATCTGCCACTTGCCTCCGGAAGCGCCACCCGAGGTGTTGGACGGAACCACGTATACCTCGTACCGCCCCGATTCGCCCGATTGGTACGCGACCCACCGACCGTCGGGCGAGAATTGACCGTTGAATTCATCCGCTGGCGTCTGAAGAAAGGGCACCGGTTTCTGGTCGCCAGACAGCGGCAGAACCCACATGTTACTGGGCGTGTTTAAGTTGATGTAGTACAGAAGAAAGCGGCCGTCGCGGGACCAACTCGTCACGCCCTTTTCTTCGTTGGTCGTCAGCAACAGGCTTTCGCTGCTGGCTCCGCTCGATGCTTTCCGGTACAGATCGTAGCGCCCGTTTCGGTTTGAGCTGAAGGCGACTTGAGTGCCATCCGGCGACCAGACAGGAAAGAAGTTCTCGTGCGTGGCGTCGAACGTGAAGCGGGTCGCCAGCCCGTCGCGGCCCAGATCGAGAAGCCACAGGTCAGAGCTCCCCTGTCCGCCCGCGAGAGAGACCATCGCCCGCCGACCATCCGGCGCCAGCGCAAGATCTCCATAGGCGGCCGGCTTGCCGACGGTCGCCAGAACCTGGCCAGCGCGGTCGAACCATGTGACCTGTGGTGGGCCTGCCGCAGTCCCGGTCTGATACGCCAACACGCCGCTGTCGGACGCAGAAAAGAAACCATATGGCACTGCGCCGACGACCTGAACTTGTTCCGCAACCGGAAATGCCTCGCCGGTCGAGGCGAGCCGATCGGGATCGAACGGCTGCGCCATCAGTGTGGCCCCTCGCAGAAAGAGCAAATGCCGCTGCGAATAAATGACGTTGGTTGAATCAACGTCTATCAAGGGCGTGCGCTCGGTCGAGTCCAACGAACCCACGAAGGCCGGGCCTCGGGTCGCCGACCCTCCGCCGGTGACGGCGCGATACAGAAAATGCCGACCATCAGGTAGGAAGAAAGGCCGCGCATGGCCGCTGTCACCCTCTTGGTTCACCGTGGCGACGGTCGGCGCCCCTCCCGACGCGGACACTTTTTGTAAGGCCGTGCCGGGGGCTGGAGAGAAGACAATCACATTGTCGCGACTCCAGGAGCCGCTGATGCCGGCCGCCGCGTCGCACAGCGTCACCGGTGGACCGCCGGCGATGTCGATCTTCTTCAGCTTGCCGTCGGCAAAGAAGCCGACCGACCGGCTGTCGGGCGACCAGAAAGGCGACCCGCCCCTTTCGGTGCCGACGAGCCCCTTCGCGGCCAGCGTGTCCAATGACCGGACCCAGATGAGCGTCCCGCCCGACGCATTCTGAGCCACGAAGGCCACCTGACGCCCGTCGGGCGCGACCGCGAGTGGGCCCGCCGCCGCGACCGTCCCGCTCAGCATCTGCCTCGCGAGGGTCCATCCCTCGGGCGGCGACACGAAGAAGCGTGTTGCCTCCACCGGACCGGACGGGCGTCTGAAGTACATCGTCAACGCGGCAACCGAAACAACCGTGAGCGCCACGACGAGCGTCCACACGAGGCGGTCGCGCGTCTTTGCGGCCCGCGGTTCCGGTATCTGGGCCGTCAGCACGGGCGCCGGGCCGCTCTGTGACGAGAGCGCCTCGAGGGCAAAAGCCAGATCGCCAGCCGACTGGAACCGCGCCGCCGGCGACTTGTCCAGGCAGCGATTGACGATGCGTGTGAGCGTGGGCGGAATCTGGCGATCGTCAGCCGGCAGGTCCGGCGGATCGTCCTTGAGAATCGCCGTCATCGTGTCGGCTGGGGTGTCGCGCAGAAATGCCCGCCGTCCCGCCAGCATTTCGTACAACACGACGCCGAACGCGAAGATGTCCGCGCGATGGTCGGCGGCCAGGCCGCGCACCTGCTCGGGCGCCATGTAGCCGAGCGTGCCGAGTATCACTCCGGGATGGGTGTTCGACTGCGTGGCCGCCTGGCTCGCGCCTGCCGGCGCCCGTTCCACCTCGGTCAGCTTGGCGAGACCGAAGTCGAGGATCTTGACGCGGCCGTCACTGGTGACGAAGACGTTCTCTGGCTTCAGGTCACGATGGACGATGCCCTTCTCGTGCGCGGCGGCCAGGCCGTGGGCGATCTGAATCGCGTACTCGATCGCCTTGCGAACTGGGAGCGGCGTCGGCCGGGCTGAAGCCCGGCCGCTACCGTTCTCGTGTAGGGGACTCCCCTTCTCGTGTAGGGGACGGTCTTCAGACCGTCCCGAAGCCTCGGCGAATCGCTCGCGCAGCGTGCCGCCTTCGAGCAGCTCCGACACGATGAAGGGCGCGCCTTCATGCTGCCCCAGATCGAAGACCGCCAAAATGTTCGGGTGATTCAGGGCGGCGGCGGCGCGCGCCTCCTGCTCGAAGCGATGAAGGCGCTCAGGATCGGCGGAGAACGCGGACGGAAGAACCTTGATCGCGACGTCGCGCCCGAGCCGCGAGTCTCGGGCACGATAGACTTCGCCCATGCCGCCTGCGCCAAGCGGCGCCTGAGAATTTCATACGGGCCGAGGCGCGCACCACAGTTTAGAGGCATGGGCTCGGGGTCATCTGTCTTTCAATCGCGCCAGGAGTATATCGCCTGCCGGACGGGCTCTCCAGGCTCCGGACTCCTGGGCTCCAGGCCGGCCTGAAGCCTAGAGCCTAAAACTTGTCAGCTGTGATCCCCGCGTAATAGTCCTGCAGCGCGCGCACGCCGAGACCCTGCTGGCCAAGTGCGCGGATGGCCTGCACCGCCGCGGCGGCGCCGGTCAGAGTCGTGATGCACGGCACTTCGTGCATCATCGCGGCGCGGCGGACCGCGCGATCGTCGAAGAACGACTCGCGTCCGAGCGGCGTGTTGATGACGAGATCGACCTTGCGGTTGACGATCTCGTCGGCGATATTCGGACGGCCCTCGTTGACCTTGAAGACGACGTCGACATCGAGCCCGTAGGCGCGGAGGTACGCGGCGGTCCCGCGCGTCGCAATCAGG
Source organism: uncultured Acidobacteriota bacterium (assembly GCA_963789965.1). GTDB lineage: Bacteria > Acidobacteriota > Vicinamibacteria > Vicinamibacterales > CAVVIG01 > DATLLJ01. Next base: position 427,658 of record CAWBMO010000003.1, on the reverse strand, counting down.
CGGAAGCCGAGCTCGGCGAGATCGCGGGCGATCGGCAGCAGATTCGCCTTGTCGTCGTTGTTCACGCTGACGAACGCCGTGCCGCTTTCAGGCAGCCGCTGGCCGACCGAGAGCTGTGCTTTCGCAAAGGCGACGCCAAAGTTGCTCGAGCCGCCCATGACCTCTCCCGTCGACTTCATCTCGGGGCCGAGAATCGTGTCAACGCCTGGGAAGCGTACGAACGGGAACACCGGGCTCTTGACGAAGACGCCTGACACCTCGATGTCCTTGGTGAACCCCAGTTCCGCAAGCGTGCGTCCGGCCATCACCCGCGCCGCAACCTTGGCGAGCGGCACACCGCTCGCTTTGGAAAGATACGGCACCGTGCGCGACGCGCGGGGGTTGACCTCGAGCACGTAGACGACGTCGTCCTTGGTCGCGTACTGCACGTTCATCAGGCCGACGACCTTGAGAGCGCGCGCGATGCGCCGCGTGTAGTCGCGAATCGTCGCGAGGTGGCGCTCGGGGCAGATGAACGGCGGCACGACGCACGAGCTGTCGCCGGAATGGATGCCAGCCTCTTCGATGTGTTCCATGATGCCGCCGATGACGACCGCGCCGGTCTCGTCGGCGATCGCATCGACATCGAACTCGAACGCATCTTCGAGAAACTTGTCCACGAGAACCGGATGTTCGGGCGACGCGTCGACCGCGTGCGTCATGTACCGGTCGAGAGTGGCCACGTCGTACACGATCGCCATCCCTCGCCCGCCGAGCACGTAGGATGGCCGGACGACGACCGGGAAGCCGATTTTTGCCGCCACTTCGCGCGCTTCGTCCCGCGAGGTCGCCGTGCCGCTCGCCGGCTGCGTGATGTCGAGGCTCGACAGCAGCGCGGCAAAGCGCTTCCGATCCTCTGCCAGATCGATCGAGTCCGGCGAGGTGCCCAGAATCCGTACGCCCGCGGCCTGAAGCGCGAGTGACAGCTTGAGCGGCGTCTGCCCGCCGAACTGGACGAGGCACGACACATCGCCGCCGGCGGACGCTTCGGTTTCGATGACGGCCATGACGTCCTCGAACGTGAGCGGCTGGAAATAGAGACGGTCGGCCGTGTCGTAGTCGGTCGAAACCGTTTCGGGATTGCAGTTGATCATCACCGTCTCGAGGCCCTCTTCCCTGAGCGCGAAGGCCGCGTGACAGCAGCAATAATCGAACTCGATGCCCTGGCCGATCCGGTTCGGCCCGCTTCCGAGGATGACCACCTTCGGTCGCGCGTTGGGATTGGCCTCACAGGTCGGCTCGTACGAACTGTAGAGATACGGCGTGAACGATTCGAATTCGGCGGCGCACGTATCGACGCGCTTGTAGACCGGCTTGATCGACTGCGACACACGGCGATCGTGGACCGCCGCTTCCGTGGTCTTGAGGGCGAGCGCCAGTTCCTGATCGCCGAACCCGCTGCGCTTCATCCGAAGCATCGTCTCCGCCGATATGCCTCTCCAGGCCTTCCGCCCCGCCGGCCGCGACAGCGCGCCGCATCTCGGCGATTTCGGCGAACTGGCGCAGGAACCACCGGTCAATCTTCGTCAGCTCGTGGATCTGCTCGATCGGCCATCCGCGATCGATCGCGCGGAACAGATCCCACATCCGCCGATCGCTCGGAATCGCCAGCCGCTTTCTGAGCGCGGTGTCGTCGTCTTTTTCGCCAGCCGCCCTCGCCGCACGGTCCGCGTCAGCCTGCGCAAACAACAAACCGCTGCGGCCGAGCTCCAGCGACCGCACGCCCTTCATGAACGCTTCCTTGAACGTCCGGCCGATGGCCATGGCCTCGCCCACCGACTTCATCTGGGTCGTGAGCGTACGGTCGGCCTGCGGGAACTTCTCAAAATTCCATCGCGGGATCTTGACGACGACGTAATCGATGGTGGGCTCGAAGGAGGCCGGCGTCAGGCGCGTAATGTCGTTGGGGATCTCGTCCAGGTGATAGCCGAGCGCCAGCTTGGCCGCAATCTTCGCGATGGGGAAACCGGTCGCCTTCGACGCCAGCGCCGACGACCTCGACACGCGCGGGTTCATCTCGATGACGACCATCCGGCCGTTGGCCGGATTGACCGCGAATTGAATGTTGGACCCGCCGGTCTCGACTCCGACGCGGCGGATGATGCGGCGCGCGGCGTCGCGCATCCGCTGATATTCCTTGTCGGTGAGCGTCAGGATCGGCGCGACCGTGATGCTGTCGCCCGTGTGCACGCCCATCGGATCGATGTTCTCGATGGAGCAGATGACGACGAAGTTGTCCGCGACGTCGCGCATGACCTCGAGCTCGAATTCCTTCCAGCCGATGACGGACTCTTCGATGAGCACCTCGTGAACCGGGCTGAGCTCGAGGCCGCGCTCGGCCAGGTCACGAAACTCCTCGATGTTGTAGGCGATGCCGCCGCCGATGCCGCCAAGAGTGAACGAAGGGCGGATCACGATCGGGAAGCCGAGGGTCTTCACGAGCTCGACCGCTTCCGGCAGCGAGCGCGCGAGGCCGCTCTGCGGGACATCAAGGCCAATTTCTCGCATCGCGTCCTTGAACAGTTGACGATCTTCGGCGACCTTGATCGCCTGAATGGACGCGCCGATCATCTCGACGTTGTACTTCTCGAGGACACCGGCCTTCGCGAGATCGACCGCCAGGTTCAGGGCGGTCTGGCCGCCAACGGTCGGCAGCAGCGCATCGGGGCGCTCGCGCTCGATGATCGCTTCCAGGACTTCGACCGTCAGCGGCTCGACGTAGGTGCGATCCGCCAGCTCTGGGTCGGTCATGATCGTCGCGGGATTGCTGTTCACGAGCACGACCTCGAGCCCCTCGGCGCGCAGCGCCTTGCACGCCTGGCTGCCCGAATAGTCGAACTCGCACGCCTGACCGATCACGATTGGTCCGGAGCCGATGATGAGGACGCGCTTGAGATCTGTGCGACGGGGCATCTCTTTTGGGCTTTGGGCTTTGGGCTTTGGGCGGAAGGCGTGTGCTGAGCCTAGAGCCAAAAGCCTAAAGCCTAGGGTCGCTTCTCCTCCATGAGTTCCAGAAAGTCGTCAAACAGATAATCCGCGTCGTGCGGCCCGGGCGACGCTTCAGGATGGTACTGCACGCAGAACACCGGCTTGTTCTTGTGCCGCAGGCCTTCAACGGTCCCGTCGTACAGATTCACATGCGTGACCGCGACATCCTCAGGCAACGACTTCGGATCGACGGCAAAGCCGTGATTCTGCGACGTGATCTCCACTTTTCCTGTGTCGAGCTTCTTCACCGGGTGATTCGCCCCCCGATGGCCGAACTTCAGCTTGAAGGTCTCGCCGCCCATGGCGAGGCCGAGGATTTGATGCCCCAGGCAGATACCGAACGTGGGCACATTAGAGGCGACGAGCGATTTCGCGTTCTCGATCGCGTAGGTCAGCGGCGCAGGATCGCCCGGGCCGTTGCTCAAGAAGACGCCGTCGGGCTTTGTCGCCAGCAAATCCGCCGCCGGCGTCGTCGCCGGGTACACGCGAACGTCACAGCCGTGCGCGCTCAGCCGGCGCAGGATGTTCCACTTCATGCCGAAGTCGTACGCGGCCACTTTCAGGCGGCGCTTTGACCTTCGAGCGATGGCGATCCCGAATTCGTCAGGATCCTCCGGTGGCCAGTCGAACGCCTTCTGGCACGTCACGTCCCGCACCAGGTCCGATCCTTCCATCGTCGGCAGCGACCGCGCCCGCTCGACGAGCGCAAGGGGATCGAGGGCCTTGCCCGTCGCGATGACGCCGCGCATCACGCCGCCCGAACGCAGTTTTCTCGTGAGTGCGCGGGTGTCGATGTCGGAAATCGCGACGATGTGGTTGGCGACGAGATAGTCGCGCAGTGTCCCCTCCGACCGCCAGTTGCTCGCAATCGGTGATTCCTGGCGCACGATGAAGCCGGCCACCTGCGGCGCGCGCGACTCGACGTCTTCCGGAGAGACGCCGTAGTTGCCGATCTCCGGGCACGTCATCGTGACGATCTGCCCTGAGTACGACGGGTCGGTGAGCACTTCCTGGTAGCCGGTCATGCTCGTGTTGAACACGACCTCGCCGCGCGCTTCGCCGTCTGCGCCGGCGGCCGCGCCCTTGAACCAGGTCCCGTCTTCGAGTGCGAGGATGGCTTCCACGGCTAGTCCTTGGTCCTTTGTTCCTGGTCCTTGGTCCGTCCTTGGTCCTTGGGCGTCCTTGGTCCCTGGTCCTTGGTCCGCAGTGAAGTGTAAGAAAGCTGCGCGTCGTGCTCGCGGCGCGCCACCTTGGACGAAGGACTAAGAACCAAGAACAAAGGACCTCTCAACGGAACTCATCGGTCCAACGAAGCCGTCACTCTGTTTTTGTCCGATGTGACAATGCGGATGGCCGACGACCAACGCCGGTAGCCGTCATGATCGAGGTGGATGGCGTGCTCGCCGACCGCCACGCCGGGTACCACGAGCGGCGTGGTGCCGACGAGTCGTCCGTCGATAAATACTTTCGCGCCGGCGGGACGCGACTCGACGGTGAGAGGCGCGGCGCCTGGTGGTTTGGTCGGGCCTGTCGGGCCTGTCGGGTTTATCGGGTTTGTCGCGCCCGACGCGGCGGTCGTCTTCGCGGCATTCACGGCTTTCGCGGCCGGTGCGGCGCGCTCCGGCGAGAGACGAGCGGTCACCGAGTGCGCTCGCTGAGCCGGCGTGATCGTCACCACCCGCTCGTCGGCGACGTATCCGTCACGGGTGACGCGCACTTTGTGCGCGCCACGGGAGAGGCTGCCAACCGTGACGGGTGTCCGACCGTATTCGCGGCCGTCAACGACGACGCGCGCGCCGAGCGGCGTTGAACGCACAAGCAAGCTCCCGACAATGGGTGCGGCGGGCGGCGCTTTCGGCGCGGCCGCTGCACGATCCGGCTGAGGCCGTCCCTCGAGCTCGGGACGCCCTGAGCTGGTCGACGGGCGGCTCCCGCGACCTTCCGGCGTGCCAGCGCTGACGTCCGGCCCTAACCGGACTTCGGCCTCAGTGAACTCGCGGGCCTTTCCGGTCGCTGCCACGCCCCCTGCATTCGAAGTATTCGACGCAACCCTCGGGTCCGCCGACGCCAGGTCGCTCTGGTCGGTCGAGCGTCCCCAGGTTCCGACCCCGAAGCCTGCGGCGAACCCCAACGCGGCGCCAATCACCAGCGCAAAGGCGAGCGGCGCGATCGCCGACCGCGAGCGCTCTTCCGCGAGGACGCCGTCAGGCGCCGTGTTATACGAATCGATCAATTCGGGCGGCAGCACGGGGAGCCGGAGATCGAGGTCGGCGGGCGTGGCAACCGGCTCGGGTTCTTTTTCCACGGCTTCCTCCGTATTTTCCACCGGGGCCATCACGACCATCGCGGGCTCGTCGCTCTCGGCATTCTCTCCTGAAGCTCCAGTCGGCGGCTCGAGCGGCAGCCGCGGTTCAGTCGGCAGTCGGCGGTCGGCAGTCGGCAGTCGGCGGTGACCAGTGGGCAGTCGTGATGTCGCTGGCCGCGGACTGCTAACTGCGGACTGCGGACTGCTAACTGCAGACTGCTGACTGCTGAACGCTTCGTTGAGCGCCCCGGCGAACTCGATCGCCGTGCCGAACCGCTCGGCGGGATCGTCCGCGAGAGCACGCCCGAACGCCGCGCGGAGCCGCGGCATGTCGCCGCCGGCGATTTCAGTCAGCGAGTCCGCCGCTTCATTACCGGCGCCGGCCACGCGTCGCGCCCAGAGCATCTCGTGCACGAGCGCAGCGAGTCCGAAGACATCGGCTCGCCGGCCCCAGTCGGACCCGACGGTCCGCTCGGGCGCCGTGTAGGGCCGACGCACCTGTGGCGGCACACCCACCTGCTCGACCGCCTGCGCAATTCCCAGGCCCGTGAGCCTGGCCTCGTCGGCCGACAGCAGGACGTCGCGGGGGTGCAGCACGCCGTGTCCGATCTGGACCGCCGCAGCGGCGTCCAGCGCGCCGGCCAGTTGCGTGGCGACGCGCAGCGCGTCGGCGACCGACAACGGTCCGTGCCGGAGCGTGATATCGAGCGACTCGGCGGCGACGTAGTCCTGCGCCAGATACGCATTCACTCCTTCGATGCCGGTGGCCACCGGTGCCACAACAGAGGGATGCGTCACGCCGGCGGCGATCAGGCGCTCGAACTCGGCGACGAGCAGATGGACGCGCTCGGGCGGCAGGTCGAGTCGAAAGAGTTTGACGGCTACGAGACGGTCGCGATCAGGATCGAACGCCCGAAACACCGGTCCCAGTGCGCCGGCGCCAATTTGATGGAGAACTCGGAATGGACCGAAGGCTTCTGGAAACGCATGACCCGCAGCGTCCGTGTGCAGTGAAAACTCCTCAGGGGAAGGCGGGTAAATCGTAACACCGAAGCGGCGAAGCTTCAATGCGCGAGAACGAAAAAACTTGTACAGTAAGCAACCGGTGGCGGTTCATTCTGCAGGCTCTTCCGCGTCGCCAGGCGACTCACCCGTTCGGATTCCGGTCGATGTCCGCCGCTTCCCCTGGGTGAAACGGCTCGCGGCCGACTACGCCTACGACTTTTCATCCGTCGCGCCATTTTATTCCGGCGATCCGTCGTCGTACGCCTCGTGGGCCGAAGCCATCGCCCGCACGCGGACCTATCCGCGGCCGCACGCGCAAATGGCGGACGTGATCGCGGCGCAGCAGCGGCGGCGCGAGGCGCCAGTTCGGGCGATCGAGGCCGCGCGTCAGCTCGCCGATCCGCGCGCCGTCGCGGTCGTCACCGGCCAGCAGGCTGGACTGTTCGGCGGTCCGTTATACACCCTGCTCAAGGCGCTGACGGCCATCAAGGTGGCAGAACAGGTGTCGGGCGACCATCAGGTACCCGTGGTCCCGATCTTCTGGATTGACAGCGAAGATCACGACTGGGAAGAAGTCCGATCCGTCGCCGTCTTCGATGACAACCTCGAGCCCCGCACGGTGTCGCTGCCGCCCCGCACGTCACAGGATGCGCCTGTCGCGACTGTCACGCTCGACGACTCCGTTCTCGCCGCTCTCGGCGAGCTCGACCAGGCCCTTCCACCGACAGAGTTCAAAGCCTGGGTGCTCGCCAGCTTGCGGCAGTCGTATGCGCCCGGCGCGGGGATGGCTGACGCGTTCGGCCGATGGCTCGAACGGGTGCTCGGCGATCGCGGGCTGGTGGTCTACAACTCGGCCGATCCCGCGTCGAAGGGGTTCGTCAGCCAGCTCTTTTTGCGCGAGCTGTCGCTGCCGGGACAGACGGTGCGGCTCGCGGGAGCAGCCGGCGCGACCCTCACGGAGCGCGGATACCACTCGCAGGTGCAGCTAGCGGACGACAGCCTGGCGCTGTTTCATCTGGACGGAAGCCGTAAGCCCATCCGCCAGCAGGAAGGTCATTTCGTCGTCGGCGAGCGCCAGTACACGCCCGGTGCGCTCGTGAAGGAGGTAACCGACCAGCCTTTCGCCTTCAGCCCGAACGTCCTTCTGCGGCCCGTGGTGCAGGACTCGCTCTTTCCAACGATCTGTTATGTAGCGGGCCCGAGCGAGCTCGCCTACCTCGGTCAACTCCGCAGCGTGTACGAGCACTTCGGTGTGCCGATGCCGTTGATGTACCCGCGTGCCTCGGCCACCCTCGTCGATTCCGCTGCGTTGCGATTCCTGACAAAGTACGACGTGCCGCTCGAGGCGCTGCAGGCCCAGGACGAAGCGGCGCTGAACACTCTCCTGAAGTCGCAGATCCCCGGCGAGATCGAAGCGGCGTTCGCTGAAGCGACGGCGACGATCGAGCGCGCGATGGGGCGCGTCACGGCCGCGATGCCGCTGCTCGATCCCACGCTGGAGGGCGCGGCCCGCTCCACCGGGAGCCGTATGGCACACGACCTTGAAACGCTGCACGCGAAAACCATCCAGGCGGCAAAACGCCGGAACGACACGCTGCGGCGCCAATTCGTCCGCGTCCGGGCGCTCGCTTTTCCGCACGGCCATCCCCAGGAACGCACCATCGGGTTTGTATCGTTCCTCAACCAATACGGTCCAGCTCTCGTCGAACGCCTAGAGGACGAGTTGCCTCTGGATCTCGGGCACCACTGGATTGTCGCGGTATGATCGGCGGGGCCACAGGACCCCGTCCTGTATGGGTGTAGGACAGACCCTGTAGGCCCGCTGAAAAACGTGATCAATAACTGGAACGACGTCAAAGCGGCTTGGAGTGACGTGAAGGTTCGTGTGACCGTGTTGTGGAACCTCCGATGGGTACGCCTGACGGCGCTCGCCCTGGCCGTTCCCCTTGTCCTCCTTGCCTTTGCGACTGGCTATTACTACGTCAGCTTCGGGCGACTCCTCGATGCGCGGCTTCACGGCGAGCGTGCCACCGTCTTCCCGCAAGTGTTCGCTCGGCCGCTCGAGTTGCGGCGCGGCCAGTCGCTGACGGAAGCGCAGCTCATCGACCGGCTGAACGACCTCGGCTACGCGCAGCGCACCATGTTCGAGAAGCCAGGCGAGTTCGTAATCGGCAGCGGCGACGTGACGATCATTCCCCGCGGCGCGGAATTCAAAGGCCGGTCGGTCCGCGTGGTTTTTCAGCGGTCAACGCCGCCTGTCGCCAGGGGTCGCCCGGCACGGCCTGCGCGGCCGGCGCCGCCCGCCGATCGAGTGCTCGCACTCGAACGCGATTCGCGTCCAACTGAACGATTGACCCTCGATGCGCCGGTCCTCACCGCGCTCATCAACGGCGAACGCGAAAAGCGGCGGCCGGTGGCGCTTGCCGCGATTCCCGGCCGCATGACGCAGGCGGTTCTGGCGATCGAGGATCGCCGGTACTACCAGCATCCTGGAGTCGACCCGATCGGGATCGCCGGCGCCTTGCTTTCGTATGCGACCGGCCGGCGGGCGGTCCTGGCGGGCGGAAGCACGATCACGCAGCAGCTGATTCGCAACGTATTCCTGCCGAAATTCGAAGGCATGTCCTTGCAGAGCGCGCGCGTGCGATCCATCAAGCGCAAGCTGCTCGAGCAGTTTCTGGCCGTAGTCCTGACCAGCCGCGCGTCGAAGGACGACATCCTCGAGATGTATCTGAACGACGTCCCGCTCGGTCAGCGCGGGTCGTTTGCCATTTTCGGCATCGCGGAAGCGTCGCGTCTGTTCTTCGGTAAAGACGTCAGCAACGTGTCGCTCGCCGAAGCGGCGACCATCGCCGGCGTCATCCAGTCGCCTTCCGCGCTTTCGCCGTTCAGCAACGCCGCGCGATCCAAGGAGCGGCGCAACGTCGTGCTGCAGGCCATGGTCGACGCGGGGTTCGTCGACCAGGAAGCCGCCGATCGCGCCGCGAGCGAGCCGCTCCGGGTCGTCGAGCGTGCGCTCGAAGCTGAAGCGCCGCACTTCGTCGACTTCGTCGATCAGTCGCTCGACGAACGGTATCCGGGTTTGACGACGACGACGACCGAAGCCGTCGATGTGTACACAACGCTCGATCTGCACCTGCAGCGGTTCGCGCAGGATGCCGTGCGGAACGGGCTGACACAGGTCGACAAGCTGCTGTCGCGCCGCAAGCGGAAGGGGCGGGCCGAGGCCGCACTCATTGCCGTCGATCCCAAGAACGGCGAGATTCTGGCGTTTGTCGGCGGCCGGTCGTACAACCAGTCGCAATACAACCGCGCGATCGCCTCACGCCGGCAGCCCGGATCGGTGTTCAAGCCGTTCGTCTACCTGACGGCGTTCGAGCAGGCGGCCGCGGAGGGCCGCACCGACATCACCCCCGCAACGATCGTGCAGGACGAACCCGAGACGATCGAGTTCGACGATCAGGTCTGGACGCCAGCGAACTACCAGGACGAGTACGAAGGGCCGATCACGATGCGGCGCGCGCTCGCCATGTCACGCAACCTCGCGACCATCCATGTGGCGCAGGCGGCGGGGTACGACCACATCTCCAACCTCTGGAAAAAGATGGGGGTCGGGACCGTGCCGAAACCCTACCCGTCCATCGCGCTCGGGGTCTTCGAGGCGACGCCGTTCGAGATCGCGACCGCTTACACGATATTTCCGAACCTGGGGGTCCTCCGCCCGCTCAATCACGTGCTGAAAATCTCGCGCGGCGGCAGGGACATCACGAAGGCCGCGACGTCTCCAGCGGAATTGCCGCGTGAAGTGGCACGGCCAGACACGACTTTTCTCGTCACCAACATGATGCGCAGCGTGATCAATGAAGGCACCGGCAATGGTGTGCGCGCCGCAGGGTTCACGCTCGACGCCGCTGGAAAGACCGGCACGACCAACGATCTCCGCGACGCGTGGTTCGTCGGGTTCACGCCCGAGCTGCTCACGGTTGTCTGGGTCGGCTTCGACGACAACCAGCCGGTCGGATTGAGCGGTGCGCAGGCGGCGTTGCCGATCTGGACCGAATTCATGAAGCGCGCGCTCGCCGGCCACTCGAGCGTGAGCTTCAAGGTGCCGGACGGGATCGTCTTCGCCGACGTCGACCGGGATACCGGCAAGCTGGCGACCCCTGACTGCCCTCGCGTCGTCACCGAGGCGTTCCTCGACGGCACGGAGCCCACCCTCTTCTGCGCGGGACACGAATAGGCCCTGCCCAATCTATAATCGCACTGTGAACCGAGAAGTGTTCGCAGCCGTCGCTGACGCACTCGAACGGGGCGAACCGGTCGCGCTCGTCACGATCGTCGCGACGCACGGCTCGACGCCCCAGCGCGTCGGCGCGAAGATGCTCGTCTACGCCGACGGCCGCATCGTCGGCACCATTGGCGGCGGCTGCTACGAGAACGACGCGTTCTGGAAGGCGCGCGAGGCCATCACCAACAGACGCCCGCAACTTCTGCACTACGAACTGTCGGACGACTTCGCGCAGGAAACGGGGCTCATCTGCGGCGGCCAGATGGATGTCTACATCGAACCGGTCGAGCCGTCCCCCGCGCTCTACATCATCGGCGCCGGCCACGTCGGCTTTCATCTCGCTCGGCTTGCGCACGAGGTTGGTTTTCGCGTGACGGTCGTCGACGATCGCGAAAAATTCGCCAACGCGGAACGCTTTCCGACGGCCGAGAATGTGGTCGTCGACGACATCCCGGCCTGGGTGGCGGGCGCCCGCCTGCCGCCGCATGCGTACGTGGTGATCGTCACGCGCGGCCACACCAACGACCTCGAAGCGCTGCGGGCGCTCGCGCCCAACGAGCTGCGGTACCTGGGTCTTATCGGCAGCCGCGCGAAGGTCGCGCGCATTTTTGATGCCCTTCAGACCGATAACATGCCGGATGAGCATCTGCGGCGCGTTCATGCGCCGATCGGCCTCGACATCGGCGCCGTCACGCCACAGGAGATTGCTGTCAGCATCCTGGCCGAGCTCATCGCGGTCAAGCACGGGAAGTTCGCGTCCCGCGATGCCGCGGAGCTTTCGATGAAATGGACACCGACAAGGCTTAAGACCTAAGGCTCAGGGCTCAAGCTCCGCGCCTTCACCCGCAGGCCTAAGCCCTGAGACTTGAGCCCCGTGAACCGGCACCGAGCCTAGGTCTTGAGCCCTAAGCCTTAAGCCTTGCTATAATGTTTAGCAGTCTCAACCACCAATTGCTAACGGTCCTGTGAACGCTATGGACGGAAATGACCGCTCGAAGCGCGTTCTTGCCGCGCTTGTGCGTCAATACATCGACAGCGGCGAGCCGATTGCGTCGTCGGTGCTCGTCACCTCAGCCGGGCTCGGGGTGTCGTCCGCGACGGTGCGTCATTTGCTTGTGCGGCTGGAGGACGAAGGGTATTTGCACCAGCCCCACACGTCGGCGGGGCGAGTGCCGACGGACTTGGGCTATCGGTTCTACGTGGATCTCCTTCTCGAGCAGCGGCGTCCGCGGCGGTCGGCAAGCCGGCTGGAAGCTCGGCTGCGCCGCGACAATTCGGCGCCGATGATCGATTCGCTGCTGCCTCAGGTCTCGCACGTGTTGTCGCAGGCGTCGCGCAGCGTCGGCTTTGCCGTCATGCCCGCGCACGAGGCGGCTGTGTTCGAACGCGTTGAGTTCGTGCCGCTCAGTTCGGAGCGTGTGCTCGTCATCATCGTCGCGCGCGGCGGGCATGTGATCCAGAAAGCCATTACGGTCAGCGAATCACTTCAGGCGGACGACCTTCGCGAGGCGGCGAATTATCTGAACGCGGAATTTTCCGGCATGCCGCTCAACCGGGCGCGCGAAGCGGTGCTCGAGCGCATCAAAGAAGAACGGCTGCTCTACGACGCGCTGCTCGCACGCGCCATGCGTCTCGCCACCTCGACCTTTTCTGATCTGCCCGAAGCCCAGGAGGTCTACGTCGAAGGCGCGGCATCGCTCGTCGAAGCTCATCAGGGGCTGACGCTGGAGACGCTGCAGGCGCTCGTGCAGATGATTGAGGAAAAACAAAAGCTCGTACGCCTGCTGAACGAGTACATCGATGGTCCCGGCATGACGGTCGTCATCGGGGCGGAACATCCGGAGCCGAACCTGCGGCCTCTCAGCCTGATTGCCTCGACCTACGACGATGGGAGCGGCATCGGGACGGTGGGCATCATCGGCCCCACGCGCATGCACTACTCGCGGGCCATTGCGATGGTGGATGACGCGGCGGAAGCGGTGTCGCGGGTTCTTCGCGAACAGAACTAAGAGCATGGCTGACAAACCTCTCACGGAGCCGGCCGACGGCTCGCCGGTCGAATCGTCCAACGAAGCGCCCCTTGACGCCCTCGCCGAGCTTCAGCGCGAGCGGGACGACTACCACGACCGCTGGTTGCGGAAATCCGCCGAGTTCGACAACTACCGCAAGCGAGTCGACCGCGAACGCCGCGAACAGGCCGACCAGGCGACGACCGATCTACTGGAAGAACTGCTGCTCGTCGTCGACGATTTCGACCGCGCCTTGACGGTTGACGCAGGCGAAGGCGGCGCCGCCTATCAGAGGGGCATCGAGCTCATTCATACCAAGCTGAACGACATCTTGCGAAAGCGTGGCATCCGGCCCCTCGAAACGCTCGGCGCCGACTTCGACCCGAATCTGCATCAGGCCGTGATCCATGAGTCCAGCCCCGATCACCGCGAAGGCGAAGTGATTGGCGAGCTTCGTCGTGGGTACCTCATCGGCGACAAACTACTCCGTCCGGCGATGGTCAAGGTGGCAAAAGCGTGAGCAAGCGGGACTACTACGACGTGCTCGGCGTCTCCCGCTCGGCGACCGATGCCGAGATTAAGGCCGCCTATCGCAAGCTGGCCATGAAGCACCACCCGGATCGCAATCCGGGCGACGCGAAGTCCGAAGAACAGTTCAAGATCGCGGCCGAAGCGTACTCGATACTCGCCGACTCCGAGAAGCGCAGCCTGTACGACCGGTTTGGCCACGCCGGTGTCGGCTCGGCGGCGGGCGCCGGAGGATTCGATCCCAGCGTGTTCGCCGAGTTCGGCGACTTTGGCGACATCCTCGGCAGCATGTTCGGGTTCGGGGATGTGTTCGGCGGTCGCCGCCGTGGCGGCCCGCAGCGCGGGGCGGACCTGCGGTACGATCTCGAGATCACTTTTCTGGAATCCGCGCACGGCGCCGAGACCACGATTCAGATTCCCCGCCAGGAACATTGCGGGACTTGCAAAGGCTCAGGCGCAGCAGCGGGCTCGTCACCAAGTTCCTGCCCCCAGTGCAAAGGCCAGGGCCAGGTCCGGTTTCAGCAGGGCTTTTTTACCGTCGCGCGGACCTGTCCGCAGTGCCGCGGCGCGGGGCGCATCATCACGAAACCGTGCGCCACCTGCCAGGGTGCGGGCACCGTCACGCGCGAACGCAAGATCACGGTCAAGATTCCGCCGGGAATTTCGAACGGACAGCAGCTGCGCCTGCAGGACGAAGGCGAAGCCGGCGCGGGCGGCGGTCCCTCCGGCCACCTCTTCGTGGTCATTCACGTGCTGGAGCACGAGTTTTTCCGCCGGGACGGGAACAACCTGTTCTGCGAGATCCCCGTGCACTTCACGACGGTCGCGCTCGGCGGCGAGATTCAAGTACCAACGCTTGATGGGGCGGAGATCCTCAAAGTGCCAGAGGGCACGCAGACGGGCACCACACTGCGACTGCGCGGGAAAGGGATGCCGGATGTCAACGGCCACGGACGCGGCGATCTGTTCGCGACCGTGCAGGTGCAGACACCGCGCAAGCTGACGAAGGATCAGAAGCGCCTGCTCGAGCAGCTTGCCGGTGAATTACCGAAGGAACATTTCCAGCCGCGCCCGCACACCGACGAACAGGACGAGCGCAACCTGTTCGACCGCGTCAAAGACATGTTCGGATAGATGAATTGGGTAATCGGGTAATTGGGTAATCGGGTAATCGGGTAATTGGGGAACTGGCCGGCCGTCGATGTCACACCCGGGGGCGATTCCGATCTGATCCTCGCCACTGTCGACGACTTCGCACCCACCGCGGCTGAATCTCGCGGCAACAATTTACGGATTTTCTTCCAGACCTCCACGGCGCGCGATGCGGCATGCGCCGCGCTCGCCGCGGCCCGATATCGCGCTGAACCGGTCGATGTGGACGACGAGGACTGGGCAAGGCGATCGCAGGAGAATCTCAAGCCTGTCACTGTCGGTTGGATCACCGTCGCGCCACCGGCCGAAGAAGCCGAAGAAGATGTAGCGCAGGTCTTTAGACCTGCCCCAGCCGCGGCAGGACTGAAGTCCTGCGCTACGGTCGTCATTCGAGCCTCCATGGGCTTTGGAACCGGACACCACGCCACGACGCGGTTATGCCTGCGTGCGTTGCAGGCGGTGGACCTGACCGGCCGTTTCGTACTCGACGTCGGCACCGGATCCGGTGTGCTGGCCATCGCCGCCGTGCGGCTTGGCGCGGCGCGAGCGGTCGGCATCGATCACGACGCCGACGCCATCCAGGCAGCCAACGAAAACCTGAAGCTGAATCAGGCCGCAGGGGCGGTCGGGTTCCTGGTGGCGGATCTGTCAGGGGCACGCCTGCCGGCAGCCGATGTTGTGACCGCCAATCTGACCGGTGCCGTGCTGATCCATTCGGCGGCGCGGCTGCTGGACCTCACACGGCCGGGTGGAATGCTCATCGTCAGCGGGTTGCTCGAGGACGAACGGGACGATGTCGCAGGCGCGTTCGGTGACCCGACGCTCGTCTGGGAACAGCATGAAGAGGGCTGGGTGGCGCTGGCCATGAAAAGATCGTGACACGTCGCCAGGTCGACTGATTTTTGCTGTAATAGGTCTATAAAGGAATGATGGTTCGAACAACCTCCCTGCGTGCCCTGCTCTCGGCTGCCACAGTCGCGACGGTTGTAGCGATGGCTGCCGGACCGCACCCTGAGGCCCAACAAACGCAGCGTCCGGGGCCGCAGCAGCCTTCGCGAGATACACCCGCACAAAAACAGGACGACACGCCCGTGACCGGCCTGATTGCCGGCCGTGTTCTGGCGGCGGATACAGGGCGCCCGGTCAAGCGCGCGCGTGTGTTCGCCTCGGCGGCAGAACTGCCCGGCGGCCGGGGCGTCCTCACGGACGACATGGGCGTGTTCCAGCTCGTCGAGCTGCCAGCCGGTCGATACACGCTCTCAGTCTCCAAATCAGGTTTTGTGTCGCTCTCCTATGGCCAGCGTCGCCCGCTCCAGGCGGGCACACCTCTGCAACTGGCCGATGGACAGGAGATGAAGGACATCGATTTCCGTCTGCCGCGCGGGAGCGTCATCGCCGGGCATGTCTATGACGAAACCGGCGACCCGATGCCGGGCGTGATGGTCCGCGTGCTGCGCTATCAGTATCAGCAGGGCGATCGACGGCTCGCGCCCGCAGGAACCGCCCAGACCGACGATCAGGGCCAGTACCGCATCTGGGGCCTGATGCCTGGTGATTACTACGTCGATGCGCAATCGCGGATCAATCTGCCGTTCGGCGGCCCGGCCGGCCGCGGTGGCGGGGCTGGCGGCCGCGGTGGCGGCCCTGGCGGACGAGGCGGTGGCGCCGCCGCGGCGATTGCCGGACTGGTCGGCGCCGTCGCGGGCGGCAACGCCGCGCTCCTTTTTCAGCCCGAGGACGAGAATCAGAAATCGTACGCGCCGACCTATTTCCCCGGCGTCACATCGATCAACGAAGCGCAGCCGGTCACGCTCGCGTTGAGCCAGACGGCGGCCGACATCGATTTCGGCCTGCAGCTCGTGCACGTCGCGCGTGTCACAGGCCACGTGACCGACCCCGACGGCACGACGACCTGGAGCGGCAATGTGTCACTGGTCGCCGAAAACACCGCCGGGGGGCGCGGCGGCTTCGGCATGAACTACGGCAGCCGCATTCAATGGGACGGTACGTTTGAGATCTCGAACGTGCCGCCAGGACGGTACACGCTGCAGGCGCGGGGCAACGACAACGACGCGCCGCAATTCGCCAGTCAGCCGCTCACCGTGGGCGACAGCGACATCGATGTCAGCGTGCTTCTCGGCAACAGCGCGACGATTACCGGCACGATCGTGTTTCCGCCAAGCCAGACACAACTTCCCGATTTCTCCAACATGCGCGTCTCGGCCCCCTCCACTGGCAATTCCATCGGCGGGCAGGCGCAGGGGCGCGTCGACAAAGACGGCAAGTTCACGATCAGCGGCGTGCAGGCCGGCATGCATCTCATCCGGCCAGGCGGGCAGCTGCGTGGGTGGACCTTGAAGGCGGTCACAATCGATGGTCGCGACGTCACCGATACAGCGGTCGAGCTCCGCATCGGTCAGCTTCTAGAGCGCGTGGAGCTGACGCTCACCGACAAGACCAACGAAATCAACGGGACTCTGACGACGGATGCGGGCACGGCCGTCACCGAATACACGGTCCTCGCCTTCTCGACCGACTCGACGTTCTGGCAACCGCAGTCGCGCCACATCGCGACGGCCCGGCCCGATCAGACCGGGCATTTCAGAATCCGCGGACTGCCTGCAGGCGGGTACTACCTCGCGACCGTAGACCCCGCGCAGCAGGGCGAATGGTACGAGCCGGCGTATCTCGAAGAACACCGTATCGGTGCCGCCAGCGTCACGCTTGGCGACGGGGATACGAAGACACAGGACTTCAAAATCAGATCGCAGTAGGTTCGGACCGGTCTGAAGACCGGTCCCTACAACGGTAGGGGCGGGCCCGGACCGGTCCGAAGACCGGTCCCTACAACGGTAGGGGCGGGCCTTCAGGCCCGCCCGCATCCGCGCCGTGGGCGGTTCGTCCGACCGGCAGGCCTGCCCGCTCCCACGCCGTGATGCCGCCCCCAAGCTCGATGACGTTGGTCACTCCGTCTCGCTGAAGCAGGCTGGCGGCAATCGACGAGCGATAGCCGCCCGCACAGTGCACAAGAATAGGTCTGTCGCGAGGCAGGTCCCCGAGCCGTTCCGGCAGATGGTTCAACGGGATATTGACGCTCCCGTCGATCCGCACCTGCTCCCATTCTTTCTGGGTGCGCACGTCGAGGATCACCGGTGACGGCTGCGACGCGATCGCCTTCGCGGCGTCCGCCGGAGTCACCCGCTCAGTACCGGTGACGAGATCCGGCCGCGTCTCGAGCACGGTGATGCCGTCCTGCAGATAGCCGACAACCATGTCAAAACCGATCCGGCCCAGTCGCATCGCCGCTTCCTGCTCGCGATTCGGTTCGGCAACGATGACGATCGGCTTGTTTCGGTCCAGGATCGTGCCAGCCCACGTCGCGTATGAACCGCCCAACCCGATATTGATCGCGCCGACGAGGTGAGCGCGGGCGTACTCCGCCGAATCTCGCACGTCGACCACCTGGGCACCGACATCCCTGAGAGCAAGGACGTGGTCAACGCTCAGAGGCTGCAGCTCTCGCTCCAGTACTGTCTGGAGCGTCGGCCGCTCCCTCGTGTTCAGGATCGCGTCGTACGTGAAGTAGGGCGGCGCATCCGGTTGATCCGCCGTGACCAGGCCGATGAATTCGTCCTCGGTCATCGGTTGCAGCGCGTAGTTGAATCGCCGTTGGTCACCGATCGTCGATACCGTCTCCTTGCTCAGGCTCTTGCCGCAGAGCGAGCCGGCTCCGTGCGCTGGATATACGAGCGTCGCGTCCGGGAGCGGGAGGATTTTCGTCTGAAGCGATTGGTAGAGAAGTCGTCCCAGTTCCGTCGCGGACCATCCAAGCGAGGCCCGCAGATCCGGGCGGCCGACATCGCCGACAAACAGCGTATCGCCCGTGAGAATCGCCTGTGGATTGCGGGCGTCACGGTCCAGATCAAAGACGAGGATCGAGATCGATTCCGCCGTGTGCCCAGGGGTCTCGAGCACAGTCAGGCGCACGCGGCCAAACTCGAGGCTGTCGCCGTCGGCCATCGGGACGAAGGCGTACTCGGCTTTCGCACGGGCCCCGAGATGGATGGTGGCGCCCGTACGATCGCGAAGCTCGAGGTGTCCGGCCACGAAGTCCGCGTGGAAGTGGGTGAGAAACACGTGGCGTATCTGCAGCCCTTCGCGTTCCGCGTCCTCCACGTAGCGTTCGATGTCACGTTGGGGATCGACAACGACCGCGGTCCGGCTTGTCGCGTCGCCGATAAGGTACGACGCGTGGGCAAGACAGTTCAGGTAGGACCGTTTCAGAAGCATGTTGGACCGAATGTGGCGGCGCCCTTCTCATTTAACTTTAGCGCGAACCGCGCTCGCTAGCGGACCGGTCTGAAGACCGGTCCCTACAGCAGGACTCATGCGGACCGGTCCGAAGACCGGTCCCTACAGCAGAACTCGTGCGGACCGGTCCGAAGACCGATCCCTACAATCGGTAGGGGCGGGCCTTCAGGCCCGCCCTAGAGATCACCCCAAAGGAATTGCAGCACGCTGACGGCGGCAACGGGCACCGCGTCCGCGCGCAAGGTGCGATGGCCCAGCGTGACGAGGCGGACGCCACGTTGACGCGCGGCCGACCGCTCCCCATCCGTCCAGCCGCCTTCCGGCCCGACGACGATCGCCGCATCGACCGGGATCTTCTGTTCCCTTAGGCTCGACAACGGCTCGGCTGGCGTGGACCCGCCCGGTTCCACGAGCATCAGGGTCATCGCCGGCTGGGGCTCGTCGAGCCAGCTCTCGAAGGTCAACGGCCCGCGAATATCGGGCACGACGGCGCGGCGCGATTGCTTCACGGACGCGAGCGCCACGCGCTTCCACCGGTCAACCCGGCCCCCGCGGACGAGCGCGGCAACCGTCGTTTCCGTTCGCGCCGTGATGAGCGGCTGGACGGCCGCAACGCCCAGCATCACGCCGTCGCGGACAATGTCATCCATCTTGTCCGCCTTGAGCACCGCCTGCACCAGCGTCAGTGGGACCGCCGCCTCCGTCGCCGGCTCGATGCGCGACAGCACCTGCACGCGGACGTCGCGGCGCTCGGCCGTGACGACCTTGGCCAGGAATTCCCGTCCGCGGCCGTCGAAGACCGCCACCGTGTCGCCCGGTCCGAGGCGCAGGACGCGCGTCAGGTGCTCCGCTTCGTCCTTGGGGAGAACGGCCGTCTCGTCGCCGGCATCGAGCGCAGGTGCGAAAAAGCGATGCACAGCGAGATTATACGAGCGACATCAGATCCTCATCTGCACTAACAACAAGCCACGAAAACACGAAAGCACGAAAACAACATTGGTCTTCTTCGTGACCTTCGTGCCTTCGTGGCCAGCTGTGCTGTTATACTCGCCGCGTGTTTTTCCGCGGTCAGATCATTGGCAAATACAAGATTCTGTCGACGATTGGCAGCGGTGGATTCGGGACGGTCTACCTGGCCGAAGACACCTGGATCGACAAGAAAGTCGCCCTGAAAGTCCCGCACAAACAGGGGGTCGATTTCGGCGAGCTGCTCCGCGAGCCGCGGCTGCTCGCCAGCCTCAATCATCCCAACATCGTCACGATCCTGACCGCCGAGAAGCAGGAAAACATCTTCTTCATCGTCATGGAGTTCGTGCCTGGGGAGACGCTCGAGACGGTCATCGCCCGCGACGGCGCGCTGGAGGTCTCGCGCGCACTCGACTACACCTGCCAGATCTGCAACGCGGTCGATCACGCCCACCGGCACGGCGTACTGCATCGCGACCTGCGGCCGGCCAACGTCCTCGTCGCCGAGAGCGGCATGCTGAAGGTCGCCGACTTCGGCACGTCGCGCTTTCTGGAGATTGCCGCGCACGGCACGACGGTGATCGGCAGCCCGCCTTACATGGCGCCGGAGCAATTCCACGGCAAGGCGGTCTTCGCCTCCGACATCTATTCGCTCGGCGTCACCATGTATCAGATGATGACCGGCGTCCTGCCGTACGACACGCCCTCCCCCGCCGACCTCGATCGACTGATGCGCGGCGAGCTCGTGACCGCGCCACGGCTCAAGAATCCGAAGATTCCAAAAGCGATCAGCGACATCGTCGTCAAGGCGCTGGCGCCAGAAATCCATGCGCGCTACCAGCGCGCGAGCGATCTGATGGACGACGTACTGGCCGCGCGCGGTGCCAGCCCGAGGCGGACGCCGCGACTGACGCCGGCGGGTGAACCGGTCGTGGCCGCCGCCGACGACGAGGTCCAGGAGATCCACAATCGCCTCAAGGCGCGCGAGGCGCCGCAGCCGCGGTTCTGCTGGCACTGCCGCAAGCCGCTCCACGCCCGATCGGATCGCTGCCCGTTTTGCGGAGAAGCGCAATAAGAATTAGCGAGTTGGTGACTTGGCGAATTGGTGAGTTCACGGTTTGGCAACCAGTCCAATTCAGACTTGGCTGTCCTGGCCCTTCTGGCGATGGGCTAGAATCGCTGTAAGGAGCGGATGATGGCTGCTTTCCCCGGTACCGGCACGATCTGGATGAACGGCAAACTCGTCGACTGGAAGGACGCGACGATTCACATCGCGTCGCACGTCGTCCACTACGGCAGCGGCGTCTTCGAAGGCGCGCGGTGCTACGAGACGCCGAAGGGGTCGGCCTGTTTCCGTCTCGACGCGCACATGCGGCGGCTGCAGAACTCCGGGAAGATTTACCGGATGGAATATCCGCTGGATCTGGCCGGGTGGATGAACGCCGTTCTCGACACGATCCGCGCCAACAAGATGAAGGCGTGCTACATCCGTCCGCTGCTGTACCGCGGCTACGGCACACTCGGCGTCAACCCGGAGGGAAACCCCCTGGACGCGGCGATCATGGTCTGGGAATGGGGCGCCTACCTGGGCCACGAGGCGCTCGAGCAGGGCGTCGATGTGAAGGTCAGCTCGTGGACCCGCATCGCGCCGAACACGCTGCCCGCGATGGCCAAGAGCACAGCGAATTACGCCAATTCCCAGCTGGTCAAGATGGAGGCCATCGCTGACGGCTACTCCGAAGGCATCGTGCTCGACGTGGCAGGCCACGTCAGCGAAGGCAGCGGACAGAACATCTTCCTCGTGCGCGACGACACGATCTACACCCCGTCACTCGGATCCTCGATCCTCGGCGGGATTACGCGAGACTCTATCATCACGCTCGCCCGCGGGCTGGGACATACGGTGACGGAATCCGTCATCCCGCGCGAGGCGCTGTACCTCGCCGACGAGCTGTTCTTCGTCGGCACGGCTGCTGAAGTGACGCCGGTCCGGTCGGTCGACAAGATCCAGATCGGCAATGGACGCAAAGGCAAGATCACCGACGCCCTCCAGCGCGCGTTTTTCGCCGTCATCAACGGCGAAGTGCCCGACACACATGGCTGGCTGACCTACGTCTACCCGGAGGAAGCCGCCCTCCGGACGCCTCCCCTCAAAGCTGCGGGCGGCAAGGGCCGATAAGAAGGCTTTCGGCTCCAGGCTTCAGGCTCTAGGCTTTTTGACAAGGCCTGCAGCCTGAAGCCCAGAGCCCAGAGCCTGTCCAATGCATGTCAACGACTTGCTGAAACTCGCCGTCGAACAGGGGGCGTCGGACCTTCACCTGAAGGTCGGCAGCTACCCGATGATGCGGCTGGGCGGCCTGCTGATGCCGGTCTCCCGGGACAAGAAGCTCGACCACGAAGACGTCGTCACGATGAGCACGTCCATCATGTCGACGCAGCAGCGCGAGAAGTTCAAGGACTCGCAGGAAGTCGACCTGGCGTACAGCGTGCCTGGGCTCGGCCGGTTCCGCTGTAACGTGTTCCAGCAGCGCGGCACCGTCGGCCTGGTGCTTCGCGTCATCCCGATGCAGATCCGCACGATCGACGAGCTGGGTCTGCCGAAGGTGCTCAAGACCATCGCCGAGGAAGAACGCGGACTCGTCCTGGTGACCGGCACCACCGGCAGCGGCAAGAGCACGTCGCTTGCCGCCATGATCGACCACGTCAACAACACGCGCGAGGCGCACGTGATGACGGTAGAAGATCCGATCGAGTTCCTTCACCGCGACTCGAAATCGATCATCAACCAGCGCGAGGTCGCGGTCGACACCAAGTCGTTCGCCCATGCCCTCCGCAGCGCCCTGCGGCAGGATCCCGACGTCATTCTCGTCGGCGAGATGCGCGACTTCGAAACGATCGAGACCGGCCTGCTCGCCGCCGAAACAGGCCATCTGGTGTTCTCCACCTTGCACACGCTCGACGCCACCGAAACGATCAACCGCATCGTCGCGGTATTCGCGCCGCATCAGCAGAAACAGGTCCGCCTGCAGATCGCCAGCGTGCTCAAGGCCGTCATCTCGCAGCGCCTCATCCCGCGGAAGGACGGCAAGGGCCGCGCGCCGGCGGTCGAGGTCATGGTCAGCACGCCGTTCATCCGCGACTGTATCGTCGACAAGGAGAAGACTCACCTGATCCACGGCGCGATCGCCGCGGGCACGTCACAGTACGGGATGCAAACCTTCGATCAGTCGATCTTCAGCCTCTTCTCGCAGGGCCTCATCTCCTACGAGGAAGCGCTGCGCTGGGCGTCGAACGTGGACGAGTTCAAGCTCAAAGTCCAGGGCATCTCGACCACCTCCGACATGAGCCGCGATCAGATGGCGAGTGCCACCCTGGGCACACCTCAAATCACACGGTTCGGAGTCGTAGACTCGTCAGGCTTTGGCTTTGGGCTTTGGGCTTTAGACTTTGGGCCTGATTTACGGTTCGTCCTTCAGGGACGTGATCAGGTTCTGCAGACCCTTCATCAGTGCTGTATAGCGTTCTACCAGATCAGCTTCTACCGCACCGGACACGAAACCCAAACGACGTGAGACGCCAACGAGAGTACCGCAGCGCCTCGGCCGTCGAACCGTGGCACACGTTGAGATAACTGCACATACTCGCAGTGGTCCGCCGAGCACACCGTTCGACAATGTTTGTCGACGCAGGTATTGCGCCCTGCCGAATCTGCGCCTGCAGAACGTAGCGTTGCTTCGAGCAAGCGGACATCGCGGCCGTCGCGCGACGGCCATCGAGCACTCTCGATGCACGACGAGCGCGTGCTGCCTGCGAAGCCCGAAGCTTCGAGAGCCCCAGAGCTAGTGCCTACGCGACGGCCTGAAGTGATGCTGGGCCGCGAGGACTGCGTGCAAAATGCGGGTCCGGCAACGCCTGCACGAAGCCCAGGCCTGAACGAGGTCGAAGATGTGCCTAGAGCCCCGCGCCGAACGGGCGATCGACGATGCGCGGTGGCCGAGGCCATTGCGCATACCGAGACGCACGGTGCGCGCCGCGGCGAAGCTGCGCGTCAGGCGCAGATTGAGCAGGCCGGCATCGCGCCCGCAATCGGCACGACGCGCCGTCGACGATTTCGGTCGTCGACGACGGCGCGATCTGGAAGCGGCGCTCGCAACGCTGGCGGCTGACGATCGCCGTGAAGCCGAGTTCGATCGCGTCGGCCAGGGCTCGTCGATCGACCGGCGATCTCGACGGCTCGGAAGCGATGTCGAGCCGGCCGGATCCGTCATGGAATTCCACCGACGCTACGATTCTCGTCGGTCAGGGCTTCGAGCCGGACCGCGCAGCATCTGCAAGAGACGCCGGCGGGCCTGAGTCTAAGCCCGAGCTGAAGTCAGAGCCTAGGCCTGAGCCCAGAGCCTGAACCGAGCTCAAGCCCATTCCTGATCTGCCGCGCCTGCCAGAGATGACGCCGCTCGTGAGCCAGCGTGATGGCGAAGAGCGAGCCGAGGCTCCAGACGAACAGCGGGAACGCCGGCGATCGCGCCCGCGCCCGCCGCAGATCGAGCCCATCAGCCAGACGAAGACGTGCCTCGAGCCGATCCTGCCAGTCCGTGAACTCGCTGAGAATCGCGGCCATCGGCTTGCCGGGCGCCGGACGCAACACCCTGGGCGCCGGAAATCGCAGCCCGGGAGGCGGCTCGGTCGATCGGAGAAAGAGCCGCTCGAACAACGAGTACGTGAATGGACCTGAACCGGTGAGACCGCGCGCACGCCCGTCGGCGATGGCCTTGTCGATCGCGGGCACGAACTCGCGCGCCGTGACGTTCAGGTGATCGAAGCACTGGGCCATCGACCAGCGCTTCGGGCCGGGCGACCACCCGAACTGTTCTTCGGACAGGTTCGCCACAAGTCCGGGCACTTGCTGGCGAATCGACAACAACTGGTCCTGGTACCCTTCAATCGCCGCGTTCACGCTGTCCTCCAGCAACCGCTCCACGATATTGTGCACCTTCCCGCCCTTCCTGCCCTTCCCGCCCGTCCCGCCCTTCCCGCCCCTGTTCACTTCGTGGTTCAATGAGGCGAATGACATCGAACGAGATCCGCGCGTCTTTCCTGAAGTATTTCGAGCAGAACGGCCACCGCATCGTCCCCAGCTCGCCGCTCGTGCCGCACGACGATCCGACGCTGCTCTTCACGAACGCCGGGATGAACCAGTTCAAGGACGTCTTTCTCGGCCGCGAGAAGCGCGACTACGCGCGCGCCACGAGCTCGCAGAAATGCGTCCGAGCCGGCGGCAAGCACAACGATCTCGAGAACGTCGGTCGCACCGCGCGCCATCTCACCTTCTTCGAGATGCTCGGTAATTTTTCGTTTGGCGACTATTTCAAGAAAGACGCGATTCGGTTCGCCTGGGACCTGCTCGTGAACGTCTACAAGCTGGACGCGAACCGCCTCTGGTTCACCGTGTTCGAGGGCGACAGCGCGGTTCCGGCCGACGACGAAGCGGCAGAGCTGTGGGTGAAGACCGGCGCATCGCCCGATCGCGTGCTGCGCTTCGGCAAGAAGGACAACTTCTGGTCGATGGGCGACACGGGTCCGTGCGGGCCGTGCTCGGAGATTCACTACTTCCGCGGCGACGACATGTCGCAGAACGTCCCGGCGCTGGTCAACGGTCCCGGCGACGACACGATGGAGATCTGGAACCTCGTGTTCATGCAGTACGATCGCGACAGCAACGGCACGCCTCACTCCGCTGCCGTCGCCGTCCGTCGATACCGGCGCAGGCCTCGAGCGCCTGACGAGCGTTCTCCAGAAGGTATCGACCGTCTACGACATCGATTCCTTCAGGCACGATCATGAAGGCCGTCACCGGCCTCAGCGGACACCGCTACGGCGGCGACATGAACGACGAGCTGGATACTTCCGCGCGCGTCATCTGCGATCACTCGCGCTCCACCACGTTCCTGATCAACGACGGCGTCATTCCTTCAAACGAAGGACGCGGCTACGTGCTGCGCAAGATCATGCGGCGGGCGATGCGCCACGGCAAGCACCTCGGCCTGACCGAGCCATTCCTGCACCGCCTCGGTCGAGGTGCTCGCGACGCGAGATGGGCGACGCGTATCCGGAAATCCGGACGAACCGCGCGATGATTGAGAAGACGATTCTCGCCGAAGAGAACCGGTTCGAAGCGGTCCTCACCGAAGGACTGCCGCGTCTCGAGGCCGAGATCGCGAAAGTGGTCGGCACCGGACAGCACGGTCCTTCCCGGCGATGCGGCGTTCAGGCTGTACGACACGTTCGGCGTGCCGTTCGATTTCATCGAGGACACGGCCGCGACGCAGGGTGTGACGGTCGACCTCGAGGGTTACGAGCGCGCCATGAAGACGCAGCGCGACAAGGCGCGCGCGGGCAGCACGTTCGGAGACGGGAAGAAGGGCGAGCGAATTCGCCATCGGCGCCGGGATGTTGGCCGACGAGTTGCAACGCGCCGGCGACCAATTCGAGGGCTACACGACCACGCGCGTGACCGGCGTGCCGGTGCTGGTGCTGTTCGACGAGCAGCGCCAGCCGGCCGCCAGCCTCGCGGCGGGTCAGACCGGCTACGTCGCGATCGCCAGAACGCCGTTCTATCTCGAAGCCGGCGGTCAGGTGTCCGACTCCGGCCGGATCTACAACGAAGCCGGCGACGCGTCGGCGACTGTCGAAGGGACTTGCCCGCATCCGGCCGGGACTGCCCCGCGCGCATCGTGTGCGCGTCGACATCAGGAACGCTGCGCGTCCGCGATCTGGTGACCGCCGAGGTCGATGCGGAGGTGCGCAACGCGACGCGCCGGAATCACACCGCGACTCACCTGCTCCACGCCGCGCTGCGCGAGGTCCTTGGCACGCCACGTCAAACAGGCCGGATCGCTCGTCGCGCCCGATCGCCTGCGATTCGATTTCGTCCATTTCCAGCCGGTCACCCGCGACGAGCTCGATCGCATCGAGCGGATCGTCAACGAGCAGATCTACCGGAACACGCCGGTCACGACCGAGGAACGCTCGACGCAGGAAGCCATGGCGGCCGGGGCGATGGCACTCTTCGGCGAGAAGTACGGCGACCGGGTTCGCGTCGTGAGCGTACCGGGCTTCAGCATGGAGCTGTGCGGCGGGACGCACGTCAGCGCCACCGGCGACATCGGGTTCTTCGTCATCGTGGCGGAAAGCGGCGTGGCCGCCGGCACGCGCCGCATCGAGGCGCTGACCGGCGCCGACGCGGTCCAGTGGGCGCAGGAGCTGCGTGCGGCCTACGACCGCACGATCGACGCGCTCAAGGTCAATCCCGAGCAGGCGGTCGAGGCGATCGAGCGGCTGCAGACCGAGACGAAACGTCTCGCGCGCGAGCTCACGCAGGCGAAACGAAGCTGGCGATGGGCGGAGGAGCGGCGCAGGCGCCGCGGCGGCGCGGCGAACGATGCCACGATAGATGTCGCCGGGGTGAAGCTCGTGCGGCGAAAAGTCGCGGACCTCGACAAGGACGCACTGCGCGGCCTCGCCGACTCGCTCAAGGCGCAGATCAAGAGCGGCGTCGTCGTCCTCGCGTCGAGCAAGCGACGGCAAGGTGCAGATCGTCGTCGCGGTCACGCCAGATCTGACGAGTCGCATCAAGGCCGGGCAGATCGTCAAGGAGATTGCGCCCATCGTCGGCGGCGAGGGCGGCGGGCGGCCCGATTTCGCCGAAGCCGGCGGCAAGTAACCCGGAAAAGATCGACGAGATGCTCGACGAGAGCCGCCGCGTCGTCGAAGCGCTGCTTGCAATCTGAAGAGCTCTCCCAGGAGCCTAGAGCCGAGGTCACGGTACTCTGACGACTCTGCCCGAAGTCGTGACCCCGGAGCCCACGTGTCTACACCGCCGTCGACCATTCGCCGCGGCGCATGAGCGGCTCGCTCGTGCCGTTCTCCTGCACACCGTCGATGTCGAGCTCGGCCGAGCCGATCATGAAATCGACATGAACGACGCTGCGATTGCCGCCGGCGCGTCCGAACGCGTCTTCATCCATGGATTCCGCCCCGCGCAGCGTGAACTTGTACGCGGCGCCGAGCGCGACGTGCGTGGCGGCGTTTTCGTCGAACAGCGTGTTGTAGAAGAGCCGCCCGGACTGCGACACCGGCGAGCTGTGCGGGACGAGGGCGATTTCGCCCAGCCTTCCCGCGCCGGCATCGGTCTCGACCAGTTGGCGCAGCACGGTCTCCCCGCGCGAGGCCTTGACGTCGACGACGCGCCCTTCGCTGAAGCGGAGGCTGAAATCCTCGATCAGCGTGCCTCCGTAGCTGAGCGGCTTCGTCGAGCGGACTGTGCCGTCCACACGATCCTTGTGAGGGATGGTAAACACCTCTTCGGTCGGCAGGTTCGCCGTGAATTGAATCCCGGATCGGCTGATCGTGTGGCCGCTCACCCAGACGTGGGCCGGCGGCAGGCCGATCGTCAGCTCGGTGCCGGGACCTGAATATCGCAACGCGTCGTAGTGCTGCCGATTGAGATAGTCCGCGCGCGCCGCGAGCTCGTCGATGTGCTTCTGCCAGGCGGCGACCGGATCGGGTCGATCCAGGCGGCACAGGCGATTGATTTCGTCCCACAGGCCGCGCGATCCGTTCGTCGGGCCGGCGATCCGGAAAGACCTTGGCGGCCCAGCCTGAACCGGCCGCGGCGATGACCGCCCAGTTGGTCTGATTCCTCGAGATGAGCTCGCGGAACGGCTGCATCGCGCGCGATGTCGCCTGTTGAAGGGCGCCCACGACCTCCGGCGGCTCGTTCTTCAGCAGGTCCGGGTCGTTCGCGTAGATGGACAGCACCGCGTGGCCAGCCTCGACGTGCTCGGTCAGCGCTTTCGGCAGCCAGGTCGAGAACTCCTCAACGACTCGTGCGGCGCGTGTGCGAACCGCGTCAGCAGCAGCGCTTCGTCGCCCCAGATGACTTCAACGAGCGGAGCGCCTGCCCGATACGCGCTCGCCGCGATATGCCTGACGAGCGGCGCCGCCTCGAACGACACGCCGGTGGCGAGCGGTCCAAGGATGATCAGCCGCTGCCCGGGCTGCAGATTGAGGGCCACCTTGACGGCGAGCTCGCCGTAAGCCTCGAGTTGTTGTTGGAGATCGGTCGCCGGCACGAACACTTACGAGAACGCGCGCCTACTATAACGTGCGCCAGGCGTTCTGCGCGTGATTCACTGTGGTGGACGATTTCACGTGGTAGCCCGCCAGCGCCGGCCGTCCTCGCTGGACCCGCCAGACAAATTCCTCAGTCGCCGTGCCTCGCTCGAAGTGCGAGTTGTACACCAAGGTCACCGTTTGTCCGCCGGTGCCCGCGAAGACCTTCCAGGTTGGCTCCTCGGACGACTTCCAGACGCCGAGACGCTCCTTGACGCCCTCCATCGCGTTCGCAAAGTCCGGCTCCGTCGTCGCACTCCGGAAATCCGGCGTTGCCGATCGGACAATCTCGCCGTACGCCCCGCTGGTGATCCGCCTCCGGAACTCCTGGCTGGCCCCCTCGGCCGCTTCGCGAGCCCTCTCGCAAGAGCTCGCCACAAGCGGAATGGCCACCACAATGACGGCAGCGACCGCGCCGAGAACCATCCGCGGGCGGGTCAATCCACGATCTCGTCGAAGCTTCGAATGACCGGGTGCGATTCGGATCCTGAGGGCACGTCGCGCCGCGGACGCAGAGCGCCGTCTGCATGCCGGCTGTTTCGTGCCGCATCGAGCTCCTCGACGACGTCCGACACGAAGAGCACTTCGCCAGGAGCGACATGGATCTGTTCAGCGATGACGCGATAGCTGTCTGGTGACGTCTTTGGTCCGACCGCCGTATCGAAGTATCCCTTCAGAGACTCCGTCAGGTCGCCGGCCTCCGTCGATCCAAACAGCAGTTGCTGCGCCAGCACGCTGCCCGACGAGTAGATGTAGATGTCGAGGCCGCGCGCCCGCCATCGCTCGAATGCCGGAGGCACGTCGGGATAGACCTGCCCCTGCAATTCGCCGCTCTTGTAGCCGTCCTGCCAGATGAGGCCCTGCAAGGGCTTTCAGACCTGGCGATTTTCGGTCGCGATCCATCAGCCAGAAGACGTATTCGAGAATCCCGGCAGGACTGAAGTCCTGCGCCACATCTGATTCCTGGCAGGACTAAGTCCTTCGCTGCAGCTCCTCTCTGCGCAACAGCGCAACGGCCGCGCGACACGCGGCCGAGTCCTGATTGCGCGCGAGGTACGCTGCCGCGTGGGCGCGCGCATACGGAAACAAGATCTCGTACACGAACGCGATGGGCGTCGTGGTCCCTTCGATGTCGAGAAGCAGCGCGCGCGTATGAAGGGCCGAGAGACGAACGGTCACGCTCGACTGCACCCCGCCTAGATCGATGTCCGCGACGCCTCTCCCGAGACAAACGAAGGACCGAAGCAGATCGGCTGGAAGTGGGCGTCTACGCCGCTGTCGGTGTAATGCGGCGTCCAGCCGGAGGCGTCCTGAAAGAGTCGAATCGCGCGGATCCGGCGATCGGAGCAGAGATCGAACCAGTGGATGCGTCCCGCGCGGGACGCTGATTAGATCACCAGCCTGGACCTCGATCGCGAAGACAGGCCCGTCCGGTGGATGCACATGAAACAGGCCTCGGCCTTCGACGATGAAGCGGACTTCGTCTTCGTCGTGCCAGTGCTCGATGCTGAACTTCGCGAGCATGGCGTCGAGGTTTGGCGTCGTCGGCGTCACGTCGACCACGTCGGCCGTGGTGTACCCGCCGCGCGCTTTCAGTTCGTCAATCTTGTCGCCGTAGGTCTGAAGCACCATGTCGGCAGTGGCATCCGCGGGCACGCTGCGCTTCGCCTCCCATCGCTCGTACGTGATGCCGTACGTGGCGAGGAAGCTCGAGACCGCCTCGTAACCGTCGATGGTCTGCTGGCGTTCAGGAATTCTTACTAAGGCCATACATCCGTCCAGTCACTTCGAGCAGAAATTCGAGAATCTCCACGTGGCGTCGCGCCTGCGCCAGATCGTCGCCCCAAGTGTACAACCCATGCCCGCGCAGCAGAAAGCCGTGGACCGCCGGCGACTGTTCCAGCACCGTTTCGACGCGGCGTGCGAGCGCGGCGATGTCCTGGTCGTTCTCGAGGATCGGCACCCACTCGCTGTGTTCGTGCGTGCGCACACCTTCGAGCCCCTTCAGCATTTCGAATCCGCTCAACCGCAGGCCGCGCTCTCGGCCGTAGAGCTCGGACAGGATGGTGCTCCAGACCGAGTGCGTGTGGAGCACGGCGCCAGCGTCCCGCGATTGCACGACCGCCACGTGCAGCGCCGTTTCCGCCGACGGCCGTGCGCCAGGCTTGCCAACCGGTGTCCCGTTCGCGCCGATCAACAGCACATCAGCGGGCCGGATATCGCCTTTTGACACAGAGCTGGCGGTGATGATCAGCTTGAGCGGTTTTCGCGACATCACCGTGCTGAAGTTCCCGCTCGTCCCCAGGACCCATCCTCGCGTGTGAAAGTCGCGGCCAATTTCCTTGAAGATGCGTGCAACGGCGGGCAGAGTTGGCTTCATGGCTCGGCAGTCGATGTTAGCAGTAACAGAACCCTAAGGTTCTTCTCAGCAGCACCTTAGGTGCCTCAACCCGGTTCGCTCCCGGAACCCCTACCGTTCGGCACACGAGCTGCCGATAAGCCCAACGGCTGGTGTCTCGAATACTTGGGGTGCTAAACTGTTGACTCTGCTGGAGATGTTCCATTTTAGGACGCGGCGCCTGCTGTTCCACGCCGGGCTGGCGGTCGTGTGGCTCACGCTCCTGCCGAGCTTCGCGAGCGCGCAGATCTATTCGTGGCGCGACGCGAACGGCCATCTGGTCCTCGGCAACTTGCCCCGCTCGGGAGCCGAAGCGGGAAAGGTCAACCTCGTCCGGCCGTATCCGGTACCGAAATCCAACCTCATCCGAACGACGAGTCGGACCACGAGCGATCGTGTCCGGATGTACGAAGGCCTCATCACCGAGCATGCGCGGCTGAACGACGTCCGCCCCGATCTCGTTCGCGCCGTCGTGCAGGTGGAATCGGCGTACAACCCGTACGCGCGCTCGCCGAAAGGCGCAGCCGGGTTGATGCAGCTGATGCCGGCCACGGCGCAGCTCTTCGGCGTGAAGAACGCGTTCAATCCCGAGGAAAACGTTCGCGCCGGCGTGGCGTACCTTCGGCAGCTCCTGAACCGCTACGAGAACAACGAAGAACTGGCGCTCGCCGCTTACAACGCGGGCCCGAAGGCCGTGGACAAGTACGGCGAGACCGTACCGCCGTACGCCGAGACGCGGAACTACGTCTCCCGCATCAACGGCATCTCGACACCGCCGATCGAACGCCGCGCCAGCAACGTCATCTACAAGGTCACCGAGATCGTCAACGGCCGCGAAGTCGTTCGGTACACGGATAAGCGCCCCGCCAGGGTCGTACAGTCGTCGGCCGCTAGCCCCCTTACATCATCAGTCCCTGGTTCTTCGTCCTTCAGTCCTTGGTCCGTCCTTGGTTCTTGGTCCTCAGTGCGTAGCAGAGAGAACCCGGGACCAGGGACCGAGGACGGACTAAGCACCAAGAACGAAGGACGAAGGACTACTCAGCGCGTTCCACTCCTGACAGATCGATCCGGTCGTACAGAGGGCCGAGTGCTTCGGTGGCCACCAGCACTTCCGTGGCCACGATCGCGAAACACACCGCGGCCGCGGGCACGAACGCGAACGGACTGCCGGTCAGCCGGTAGAACCCGAATCCGACCAGGCCGGCCGCGACGGCGCCTGGGAGGACCATCGCAATGAGCCCCAGCACCACGCCCCCGAAGAGGATCAGCCGCTGCCCCATCGAGTCGAATCCGCGCATCTCGTTGTCGGATGGGATCCACGCAGGGAACATGACGGCTGCGGTGTGGTGGATCGTGTACTGCGCGAAGACGAGCGCCGGGCAACACGACGCTTGCCGCGGCCCACAGAGAGACGCGCATGCGATGGTCAATTGCGGAAATGCCACCACCGACAGAATGGTTCCGCACGCGAGCGCCACCCAGGCCAGCACGGTCAGCAGGCAGGCCGGCCAGAGCATCTCCCCACGAATGAGGGCGCTGCCCTGGACGGGCCAGGTCTTGAGCACTTCCAGGTGCCGGAGGTCGCCCCGGAGGTCGCTCATCACGCTCAACGGCCCGAACAGCGTGGTCGCGGCTGCAAGAACGAGGGCCGCGAGACACGCCGCCGACGCGAGGCCTCGCGTCCGGGACATCGCGACGGTGAAGCCGCCCACGCCGAAACCCAGACCGAGCAGCGGACCCCACAACGAGCTGATGTTGATGCTGCGCAGGGTCTGCATCCCGTTCTTCCACATGAACGCCATTTCCGTACGCCCTGAAAGCGCAAGCGGCCAGTTGGTCGTGCGGGCGCGCGGAGGGGCGACGCGTCGCCGCCGTCTCTCTGTCGCAGGCTTCTGTATCATCGGGCCTTCGCCCGCCTCCTGGAACACTTCGTCGCTTTTCAGCACCCAGCCGATGGTCATCAGGAGGACGAGCAGAGCAC
Organism: uncultured Acidobacteriota bacterium; assembly: GCA_963789965.1. Taxonomy (GTDB): domain Bacteria; phylum Acidobacteriota; class Vicinamibacteria; order Vicinamibacterales; family CAVVIG01; genus DATLLJ01. The sequence goes on along the minus strand of CAWBMO010000003.1, from coordinate 394,517 downwards.
CCGGGATCGCCGCGAGATACGCGAGGGCCCCGTCCGCAAACAGCGGACCTAACAGCGCTCGGAACGGCCACAACACGATGCGCGGCAATCCCGTTGCCGTCGCGGTCCCGATCTGCGTGACCGCGTCTTCAAACGACGACGTCTGGAACGCCGGTATCGCGCGCTCGAGCGGCACGCCGATCGCGACGAGCGCCGCGACTGTGAGGAGGAGCGGCATCCAGGCCACACGCCGCGCGCGCGGGTCGGCCGAACCGAAGCGTGCGCGGGCCATCGTCACGCCGGCAAAATACACGCGGACGGTCACGAACGTGATCCACAAGGCGATGGCGCGAAGCGCCATTGCGGAAATGGACGTCGTTCCCGGCGTCGTGAACAGGAACGCCGGGACCATCGCCGCAAAGAGCAGGCCGAACTGCGACCGGATGATGCGATGAATCAACAACTGGCGACGCGACACCGGCGCGGGCAGCAGAAAGTCGGTTTCAGCTTCTGTGAAATTGAGCAGGCTGCTCGCCCCAGGAGAAATCCAGGCGAGGGCGGCCATCAGCAACACCGCCGCACCGCCCAGCGACGCGCCGAACCGGCCGACGAGCGCCGCCGCCTCTCCGGGAATGGGCCGGTCTCCGCGTCTGCGCGCTGAGCGCCGTGGCCGAACGAGCGCGAAGTAAAGGTACGCCGCGCCGAGCACGGCGCCCACCGCGTAACGCGGCTCGCGCAGTCGACGCAGGCGCACGGCGATCCGGTTCCTGGTGCTTCGGACGAGAATGTAGAGGCTGGCGACAACCATCTACGATGATGGCGGCGCGGTGGCGCGGCCGGTCACGCGCAGGAAAATCTCTTCGAGATTCGAGTCCGCGCCGGCCAGTCGGCGCTCGACGCCAGCTCGGCGACCGTGCCGTCGGCCACCTTGCGCCCGCGATCCATGATGATGACTCGCGTGCAGATTTCCTCGACCATGTGCAGAAGATGGGACGAGACCAGCACGCAGGCGCCGGCCCTGCCGCGCGCGACGATCGTTTCGCGCATCCGGTGAATGCCGACCGGGTCGAGCCCGGTAAGCGGCTCGTCGAAGAGCAGCGTCGTCGCATCGCGGACAAGGCCGCAGGCGATGACGACCTTCTGCCGCATGCCGCGCGACAGTTCGCCTGGCAGCGAACGCTCCTTCCCGGTCAGCTCCAGTTCCTCAATCAACGCCCGCGCGCGCCGCTCGAAGTCCCCGACGGTGTACAGCCGCCCCACGAGCCGAAGATGCTCCTCGATGGTGAGGTACTCGAAGAGGTGCGGCTCGTCCGGCATGAACGCCAGCTGCCTCTTGGCCGCAATCGAATCTGAGACGATGTCGTGACCGTCGATCGCCACACGGCCTGAGGTCGGCCGCAGAATGCCCGCGAGCGTCCGCAGCGTGGTCGTCTTCCCGGCGCCGTTCGGACCGATCAGGCCGATGATCTCGCCGCCGGCGGCGCTAAATGTGAAGTCGTCGACCGCCGTGAACACCGACGCGGCAGGCCCGGCGTACGTCCTGGTGAGATGCTCGACAGTGAGTGCCATGTGTTAGACTTGTTGATTCTAGATCGTGGATTCTGGATTTCGGAGGTAGTTACGGACGTGGCCAGTCATGCATCTGCGCTCAAGGCGCATCGTCAGAGTCTGAAGAACCGCGAGCGCAACCGCCAGTATCGGTCGCGCCTGCGCAACGCGCTCAGGGACATCCGCTCCGCCGTCGACGGCAACAACGTGAAGGCCGCGAAGGACGCCCTGAAGGAAACGATTTCGCTCATCGACAAGATGACGAGCAAGGGCGTCATTCACCGGAACGCCGCCGGCCGCTACAAGTCGCGTCTCTCGAGCCGGCTCTCGTCGCGCAGCGCCTAGTAGCGGCGCGGACCAGCGCTTCGCGCCCGCTTCCCGCCACACAATTCGACGACCAGCCGCTCGAGGAGCACGCGCGGATCGCCGGCCGACCGCTTCAGCGCGAGATCGGTCCGGAACACGCCCTGCACGGCGGACGGCAGATCGTCCGGCGCGAGATTCGGAAATTTCGTTCTCACCAGCCAGCCCAGCTGTCCGAGAACTTTCTCCGGTGGTGCACCCGCGTCGAGCATCAGCGCCAGCTGCCTGCAGCGCATCGGCGCCCTGCCCTGCTTCGATGGCGTTGGTCATCGCCCAGTCATCCTGCAGCGATGCCGGCCCAGCCACTTCGCGCACGTCGTCGAGGGTGATCCGCGGCTGCCCCATCGCGTAGAGCAGCAACCGGTCCACCTCGCCGCGCAAGCGCTTCACGTCCGGGCCGGCCCGTTCGGCAAGGCGGTGCGCGGCCGACGGCTCGATTTCCACTCCCGCTGCGGCGATGCGGTTCTTGACCCATCGCTCGGCGTCGGCCTGATCTTCGATGGCGCCGCACTCGACGACCGTGGCGTGTTTTGTCAGCAGTTTGTACATCCGGCTGCGCTTGTCGATCGCCGGCCCCCGCAACGAACACGAGGGTCGTCTGGGGCTCGGGCTGCTTGAGAAGCGCTTCGAGATGGTCGAGCGCGCGCGTCGCGGCATCGCTTTCGCGTTTGGGCACGAGCAGGATCTCCGCCTGCGTGACCAGGACGACGCGACGCGGCACCATCATGGGCATCGTGCGAACGGCCGACATGAGCTCCGCCACGCCGTCGGCCAGCTTGTCGCCGCTCGTCATGTCTCCCGCGTGGATGCGTTCGACGTTGAAGGCGCGCAGCCCTTCGTCGACGATCTCGGCGAATTCCGCCGCCAGCGCGGCTTTCTCGACGTCGTCTTCGCCGAGGAGCAGATAGAGCGGATCCGTGCTGCCGGATTTGATCTGCTTTCTGACAGCGGCTGGGGTGGCTACGGGCATCGGCTCGCCACGAAAACACGAAGACACGAAAAACGCCGATCAACGCAGAAACCGCAGAACACGCAGAGATCAGACAATTCTGCGAGCTCAGCGCGCTCTGCGCTGAACGTTGTCTTCATGACCTTCGTGTCTTCGTCGTCTGCAGGCGTGAACATCAGAACGCTTCGAGAATCGCGCTGACGATGGTCCGGGCGAAGTCGCTGCTGACGCGGTCGAGCGCGTTCTGTTCCTGGCCGAAGAACGCATCAGGGGACAGCGCGGTCGTTCCGCTCGTGTTGTCGTAGTCCTGCCGGAAGACCATGCTGGGATTCTCCCACAGCACCTTGTTCTCGCGCACGTCGCGCAGCTGAATGCCCGCGACGATGGTGATGGTGTAACGCGACGCAAGCTGCTGGGTATTGAAGGTGGCCGGAGTGAGCGACACGGTCGTCACGTCGCCGGTGAGGAGAGCGTCGACACCGGTGTCCTGCGGCAGAACCTGGTACTTGCCGCGGCCGATCAACTCGCCGCGGACCTTCTGCGTCAACAGCGTTTCCAGGTTGAAGACGGTCGTGTGGTTCGCGAAGATCGGCACGCCAATCGTGCGGATGTTCGCGGGAAGAAAGGCGCCGCGACCGGCGAGGGTGTAGCCGCAGCCTGTCGAGAGCGTCGCCAGCACCAGAAGCGGCGCAAAAGCACTGCCACAGAGGGCACGGAGGCAAACAGAGGACACGGGGCCTCTGGCATAAGGAAAGCCGTGGACTCCGTGTTTTTCCACCGTGACCTCCGTGGTAGTGCTTTTCATTGCACCACCAGGCTCACGAGGGGCCCCTTCGCCACCAAGAATTTGCGCACGGTCTTCCCCGCCGTATGGCTCTTGACCGCCCCGTCCGCCAGCACCAGCTCGCGCAGCCGGTCGTCGGAAGTGTCGGCCGGCACCGTGAGGCGCGCGCGGATCTTGCCGTTGATCTGGACGGGGACGACGACCTCATCCGCTTTGGCTACTTCGGGATCGAACGACGGCCACTGGGCTTTCGCGAGCCCGTCGGCGTGGCCGAGCATCTGCCACAGTTCCTCCGCCATATGGGGCGCGAAGGGCGAGATCATCACGACCAGCGCATCGATGGCTTCGCGCAGCACGGCAATCGTCTGAGGGCGCTCGACCGGCGCCGCCGGCGGCTCGCCACGGGTCGGTGCGCCGTGGGCCGTGCCTTCGCTGAACGAGTACAGCTCGTTGACCAGCTCCATCAGCGACGACACGGCGGTGTTGAGGTGCATCCGCTCCTCGATGTCGCTCGTCACGCGCCGAATCGTGTCGTGGGTCTTGCGCCGCAGCGCGCGTTCGGCATCGGAGCAGTCTTTGCCGCACTCCGGGATCCCTTCGCCGCCGATCGTCTCGGCCCAGTGATCGACAAGTGTCCAGACGCGGAACAAGAACTTGGCGCTGCCAGCAAGGCCGGCGTCGCTCCACTCGAGCTCCTTTTCGGGAGGGGCGACAAAGGTCATGTACAGCCGCAGCGCGTCGGCGCCATACTTCGCCACCATCACGTCGGGGTCGACGACGTTGCCCTTGGACTTGGACATGACGGCGCCCTCCTTGAGCACCATCCCCTGTGTGAGGAGCCGCTTGAACGGCTCGTCGAAGTCGATCAGGCCGATGTCGCGCAAGAACTGCGTGAAGAAACGCGAATACAGCAGATGCAGAATCGCGTGTTCGACACCCCCGACGTAGAAATCAACCGGCATCCAAGACGCGGCTGCCGCCGGAGCGAAGGGTAACTCGGCGTTCACGGGATCGCAGAACCGAAGGAAATACCATGATGAATCAACGAACGTGTCCATCGTGTCGGTCTCGCGCCTGGCGGGACCGCCGCACGTCGGGCACTTGACGTTCACGAACTCCGGCACTTGCGCCAGCGGCGAATCGCCGCGGCCGCTGAACGCTGCCAATTGGGGTAGCGTCACTGGCAACTGGTCGAACGGCACCGGCACGACGCCGTCCTTGTCGCAGTAGATGATGGGAATCGGCGTGCCCCAGTACCGCTGCCGGGAGATGCCCCAGTCCTTGAGGCGATATTGAATCTCGCCCTTGCCAATCTCGCGTTTTTCAGCGTCGGCAATCATCCGGGTGATGACAGCTGGCGCTTCCTGACCGGTGTATTCGCCTGAATCCACGAGCCGGCCGTAATTTGTCGAGGCTTCGGGCATGCTGGCGCCGGACGGCAACTCCTGGCCAGCCTGCACGACAACCCTTATCGGCAGGCCGTACTTCCGCGCGAACTCGAAGTCGCGCTGGTCGTGCGCCGGCACCGCCATGATCGCGCCGGTGCCGTACTCGGCCAGTACGAAGTTCGCGATCCAGATCGGGACTTCTTCTTTCGTAAACGGATTGAGCGCCTTCCGTCCGGTATCGAAGCCTTCCTTCTCGATCGCCCCGGTCAGCCGCGCCTCGCGGTCGAGCGCGCGGAACTTCGCGACGCGCTCGCGGAACGCGGCAGGATCTGGAGCCTCGGCGGCGAATCGGTCCACCATCGAGTGTTCCGGCGCCAGCAGAACGAACGTCGCGCCGTAGATGGTGTCGATCCGCGTCGTGAAGATTTCTATTCCGTGGCTTGCGCCGGCGACCGGAAACGTCACGCGAGCCCCTTCCGATCGGCCGATCCAGTTCCGCTGCATCAGGACGACCTTTTCGGGCCACTCGGTCAGCGTGTCGAGTCCTTTCAGCAACTCATCCGCGTACGCCGTAATCTTGAAAAACCACTGCTCCAGGTCGCGCAAAGTAATAGAAGTCCCGCAGCGCCAGCATGCACCATCGAGGACCTGTTCGTTCGCGAGCACCGTCTGGCAACTCGGGCACCAGTTGACCGTCGAGCGCTTCCGGTACGCGATCCCCCGCTCGAACATCTTGAGGAAGATCCACTGGTTGAACTTGTAGTACTCGGGCAGGCAGGTCGCGATCTCGCGGCCCCAGGCATAGCTGATGCCCAGCCGCTGGAGCTGCCCTTTCATATGGGCGATGTTGTCGAGCGTCGACTTCTCGGGGTGCATGCCGGTCTTGATCGCGGCATTCTCCGCAGGCAGTCCGAACGCGTCCCACCCGAACGGGTGAAGCACGTTGAAGCCACGCATTCGCTTCATCCGCGCCATGACGTCGCCGATCGTGTAGTTGCGAACGTGTCCCATGTGCGCGTGTCCGGAGGGATACGCGAACATATCCAGGCAGTAGAACTTGGGCCGCATCGGGTCGGTGGTGACTTCGAAGGCGTCGGAGACCGCCCACTGTTGCTGCCACTTCTTGTCGAGTTCGGTCGGCTTGAATTCGGTCATGAATGCTGACAACTATTCTAGCCCGTCACGTGTTAGGCTGCCGCGGTACTGGAGGCGAATGTGACAGGGCTCTCATCGCTGTGGCTCCCAATCCTGCTGTCGTCGGTCATCGTCTTCGTCGCGAGTTCGATCATCCACATGGCTCCGCTCTGGCATAAGGACGACTATCCCAAGATCGCCGAACGAAGACCGGCTGATGGACGCCGTGCGTCCCGCTCGCCATCCCGCCGGGCGACTACATGGTCCCCCGCTCGTCTCAGGCTGAAATGCGGTCGCCGGAATTTGCGGAAAAGATCAAGAGAGGCCCGGTCATGATCGTCACGGTCATGCCGAACATGATGCCGTCAATGGCCAGAAACCTCGGCCTCTGGTTTGTCTACTGCACAGCGGTTGGATTTCTTGCCGCGTACGTCGCTGGCCGTGCGCTGCAGCCCGGCACTGACTACCTGCGTGTATTTCAGCTCATCGGCGCGACCGCGTTCATTGGATACTCAGTGGCGCTCTGGCAGATGTCGATTTGGTACAGCCGCGCCTGGAGCCACACGATCAAATCCACCATGGACGGGTTGATCTATTCGCTTCTGACCGCGGGCACCTTCGGGTGGCTGTGGCCCCGATAAGCTCGGACAGAGTAGGAGAACATATGGACACTCCTGATGTAGTCGCTCGACTCGAAGCAGACATCGCCAGCCTTCGTCAGCAAAACCGGCGCACTCGCGCGGTCCTTGTTCTGGTGGCCCTGATCGCCCTCGCACCGTGGTTGCTCGCGGCGACAAGCCAGGCTGGGCGGCAGCCGCCCAACAGCCTGACGGTGGAGCGCATTCACTTCGACGGTCCCAACGGAGGGGTGACGCTGCGGAGCATCGATGCCATGTCGACGATCGGCGCAGACAACAACCGCCCCGTGCCCGCCCTCGGGATCTTCGGGGGCACAGGCGACCTACTGGCGGCAAGTCTGGTCGCCGGACCGGCGGGTGCCGAACTGCGCGTTGGCGATCGCGGCGGCGTTCGCCTGTCGGGCGGCGCCCCCGCGCGCGGGCGCGTCGAAGTCTTGAACGAGGAGGGCAAGACCGGCGCGGAACTCCTTTCCTCGCCCGGTGGTGGCGGCAGCGTGGTGGTCCGAGGCCCGACCGGGGCCGGGATAGCCGTCCTGGAAACCGCTGCCGACGGGAGTGGACAGCTCGAAGTGCGCGACGCGGCTGGACGAATTATTCAACGACTGCCGTAACGTCACTGCTCGCATCAGCAAGGAGATGAATCGATGGTCATCAAAGGGATTGCGCCGCTCTCGTTCGCGAAAGTCGCCGGCGCCTTGTATGCGGTCATGGGACTTGTCCTCGGATGTATTTTCTCGCTGGTCGCGATGGCAGGCGGGTTCGGCGCCGGGACCTCGCGCGCCGCAGGCTTCGGGGCAATCGTTGGCGTCGGAGCGATCATCTTTCTGCCGATTCTGTACGGCGTTTTCGGATTCATCGGGACTCTCATCGCCGCCTGGCTTTACAACGTCATCGCCGGAGTCGTGGGCGGAATTGAGCTGGATGTCCAATAGTCAAGAAACGGCTCGCACGCGTTCTTCAGGGCTTGCATGAACGATGACATCCCGGCAGGCGCGCGTCCGGTCGCGCGTATCCTCCTGCTCGACACGCAGGATCGACTGCTCCTCTTGCAGGCGGTGCACGCCGCCGACGGCTATACATTCTGGACGGCGCCTGGAGGAGGGCTTGAACCGCGCGAATCATTTGAAGATGCGGCGCGCCGGGAACTGCGCGAGGAAACGGGCCTCGAACTACCCGTCGAGCGCTGGGTATGGACGCGACGGCACCAGTACACCTGGAACGGCCGTCCGAACGACCAATATGAGCGGTTCTTTCTCGCCCGAACGGCGGACACCCGGATTCATCCACAAAAGCAGGACAGCCATGTGGTCGCCTATCGATGGTGGACTTTTTCGCAGCTCCTGTGCTCGAGCGAAGAGTTCGCCCCGCAGCGTCTGGGCGAGCTCATCACTGACATCATCCGGGGCGACTACCCCGATCCACCGATCGATTGCGGTATCTAGAAAACGCTACCACGGAGGACACGGAGGCAAACGGAGGCGCGTTCGTTTCCGTGACCTCCGTGGTAGAGCTTTTGTAAAATGAGGTGTGGAGGCCAACCATGTTCGGAATGCATCGACTGGCGTGTTCTTTTTGCGGAAAGAAGGACGACGACGTGGCCAAGCTCGTGGCGGGCCCTCGAGTCTATGGAGCGGGACCCCGGATCTATATCTGCGACGAATGCGTCACGGTCGCCAACCGCTTGATGGAAGGCGCGGGCAACGTGGCGACGACTACCCCAGCTTCCAGTACGGGGCCAGCATCCGCTTTGCCGCGCTGACCGCGGTGCGGCCACGATCGGACGCGACGCCGCTTTCGGGCCACTTCGGCTCCGGTGATGGAGCAGCAAGCGAATCGAGGACCGCCTCGAGCGACTCGGTCAGCGCACGGAGGTCGTAACCGCCTTCCGTCATGAGCACCATGCGCCCATCGCAGCACTCTTCCGCCACTTTCCGCAACTCCATCGTCATCGCCCCGAACGCGGCGCTCGTCAGGCGCATGCCGGCCAGCGGATCGCGCTCGTGCGCGTCGAAACCAGCCGACACGAGCAACACGTCGGGGTTGTACTGACGAAGGACGGGGACCACCACGTTCGTGAACGCCTCACGATAGTCATCGTCGACCGATCCGACTTCGAGCGGCAGGTTGACGGTAAAGCCCTTTCCCGCGCCGCTGCCGATTTCGTCGACCGCGCCTGTGCCAGGATAAAACGGGAACTGATGCAGCGACACGTACATCACGCTCGGATCGGCATCGAACATATGCTGCGTGCCGTTGCCGTGATGCACGTCGTAGTCCACGATCGCGACGCGTGAGGCGCCCTTGGCGCGCGCGTGCGCCGCGGCCACCGCGATGTTGTTGAACAGGCAAAACCCCATGGCCCGGCTGCGTTCGGCATGGTGACCTGGCGGACGCACCATGGCGAAGACGGCGTTCAGTTCGGGACGGCCTGAAGCCGGGGCCCCCAACGCGGCAGCCGCGTTGGGGTGGTTAGGCCGTCCCCTACCGGAATCCTGTCCCGCTCCGGACTCCTGTAGGGAACGGTCTTTAGACCGTTCCGGATTCATCACCAGTTCCACTGCATCGATCCCCGCACCAGCCGCCAGCAGCGCTACTCCGTGTGACTCGGGTGACGTGTAGGTATCGGGATCGAGTGCGATGGCACGGCCGGCCGTCTCCGCGATGAACGCGATGTACTCGGCCGTGTGGACACGAGCGAGCTGCTCCGTCGTGGCGACGTGCGGCGCAGTGACTTCGCCTCCCCGCTGCCGCCAGCGGGAGGCGACGAGCTCCATGACCTCGGCACGCTCGGACCGCTCCGGGTGCCCGGGCGGCATCTGGTGCTCGGCGAAGCGGTCGGAGGCGATCAGAATCACGGACATGGCTTCAGACTTCAGACTTCAGGCTTTGGGCTTTGGGCTTTGGGCTGAAGGATAGCAGACAGCCGCACAAGTGGAAAGGACGGTCAGCTTGACCTCAGTCTTACACCTATGTAAGACTGAGGCCCATGCGCCGCCGCCCTCGAATGCTCACTCTGTCCGCCAAGGAGTCGCTCATCCTCGAACTGCTCGTCCGCGAGCGCGAGATGTACGGCCTGCAGCTGGTTACCACGTCGAAGCGTCGCCTGAAACGCGGAACCGTGTATGTCACGCTCGGGCGCATGGAAGAGAAGGGATACATCACGTCGCGGCTCGAGGACCGGCCGCCTGACACCGGCGGTCTACCTCGTCGAGTGTACCAGCCGACCGCGCTCGGTCGTCGCGTCTTGAGCGCGTGGACCGAGGCCGCCGAGCACCTCATGCCGGAGTTCGCCCGATGATCCGCCCAGGTGATCGGCTCCGCGCGACGGCCGCACGAATATTCGACCAGCGGACAATGGCGCGGGTTGTCGATCCGCTGGTGGCTGACCTTCAGGTGGAGTATGCCGAGGCGATTCGACGCGGTCGGGTGTGGAGGAGTCGTTGGATTCTGGCGGCCGGGTATCTCGTCTTTCTGAAGACCAGTGCTGTGTGCGGAGCGGAGGGAGCGATCCGATCACTAGGTGTCTGGACCGTTGATGATCGCTCGGCGATGAGCCGCACCCTCGGGGTCTCGGTCGCCGCGATAGCAGCAGTGACCGTCATGCTGGTAATTGCGCCTTTGTTCAACGCACGTTTCGTACCTACTTTGTTCAACGCACGTTTTGTACCTCTTGATCCGAGGCTGCTCGTCTATCTGATTCCGCAGGCGCTCGTGCTCGCGGTTCCGATTGGAGTCACGCTCGGCATTCTCCTGGGCTTACGAGGACGCATTGTTTCACGTCGATCGACTGGTGCAGTTCTGGCCTCCGCGATCTTCTGTTCGCTCCTGTGCCTGGCGATGCTGGCGTGGATTGGGCCGCTGGCCAACCAGGAATTTCGTCAGTTGGCCTTTGGACAGAAGGGTTCAACCTTCTCGAAGGGATTCAACGAGCTGACGCTCGGCGAACTCAGGCAGCAAATCGATTCATACCGGCGCGTCGGCCTGATCGAGTCGAGTTCGGACACTGAGCTTTGGTACACCTATCACATGCGGTGGGCTCTTTCGTGCGCGACACTCGTCCTCGCTCTGTTCGCGGTGTCCGTGACACGACGGATCGTGGCCCGATGGATCGTCGCGCTTGCCGCATTCGGCGCATGTTTCAGCTATTACTGCCTCCTGTGGATCGGGCGCGCAGCCGCGCTACAGGACACCGTGCCAGCATTCATCGGGGCCTGGTTGCCGAACGTGGTGTTCGCCGTGTTGTCAGTCGCGTTGCTGAAGCGGTCCCATCCGAGTCGAGCCCAGAGCCTGAAGCCCGAAGCCTAGAGCCTGGAGCTGGTCCGCCTAGAGCCCGGAGCCCGAAGCCTGGAGCCGAGAGCCCTCAGGGTTCGTAGCTGCAAACACCAAGTGCTCGTAGCCGCCGTGCGGTGCGCGGCCGATGACTTCCATGCCGAGCTTGTGGGCCACTCCCTGCGACGGCGTGTTCTCAGGCCGGACGAGCGAGATCACGCGCGGCAGGTGAAGCGTCGTGAAGGCGTAGTCGCGGCACGCCAGGGCGCCCTCGGTCGCGAATCCGTGACGCCAGTAGGGTCGATGAATCAGGTAACCGACCTCGCATTCGTCGGCTCCGTTGACGTGCTGCCGAACCAGGCCGACCTGGCCCACCGGCTTACCGCTCTCGCGCTCCTCGGCCAGCCACAAGCCGTAGCCGTCGGTTTTGTACCGCGCGATCTGCCGATCGATCCAATCAGTCGACAATTCGCGCGTGAGGCGCTTAGGGTAGTAGCGCATCACCTCCGCGTCGGCGAGCATCTCGGCCATGAAGTTCAGGTCCTCGGGACCGAGTTCCCGGAGCCTGAGGCGGGCCGTTTCGAGAACAACGTTTACCTTGGTGTCCATGTGTCCTTTTTCGCAGGAGCCTGGAGCCCGGAGCCTAGAGCCTGGAGCCCGGAGCCTAGAGTCTGGAGCCCGGAGCCTGCAGTCTAGACCCTGACAGCATCTCGCGCGCTCGCGTCTCCAGTGCGCGCAGCCGTCCTTCGAGCTCCACGCGCGCTCTTTCAATCGCCCCAACGTCGGCGCCGGGAAGCACGTCGAACGGCTCGCCCACGGCCAACGCCACCGTGGCGAACGGCTTCGGAATCTGCGTGCGGTCCCAGCTTCGAAGGGACCAATGACGGTCGGCTTCAAGGTGGAATGGCAGCACCGGGTTTCCCGTTGCCTGCGCCAACCATACCGCGCCCGGCTGCGCGATTCCTGCGGGGCCGCGCGGGCCGTCGACGGTAAAGCCGGCGGGCCGCCCCGCCGCCATCTCACGCGTCAGCTGGAGGAGCGCCTTCCTGGCGCCCCGCGACGTCGAGCCGCGCGCCGCGGCGTAGCCGAAGCGCTCGATGATCCCGGCGATCCATTCGCCATCGAAGTTCTCGCTCGTCATCACCACGATGCCACGTCGGCGGAAGAAGTAGGTGGCCGACAGAATGCGTCCGTGCCAAAACGCCATCACCGGCTGCCGGCCGCTTCTCGCGATCGTCTCGAGATGCTCGAGTCCTTCCGTTCGCCAACGCAGCGTCGACCCGAGGGCCGCGATCAGTCGATATCCCGCCATCGCGATGAGCTTCGCCTCGAACCGTTTCGCCGCGGACGCTCGCCAGGCCGGAGCTTCGCTCATCGCAATCGGCAAGTTGGTAGATTGGTAAATTGGTAAATCAAGGCTCGCGACGTATCGAATCAGAAGTTACCAATTCACCAATTTACCAACTTACCAATTCTCACAGTCTGTCTTTAATAAAGCTCATGAGATCGACAAACTGTGTGTCGGCCTGCGCGGTCGCCTGGGCGCCCTTCAGCATGATGGAACAGAACGGGCAGGCGGTCACGACCGTCGAAGCACCGGTGTCCTGCAGCTGCTTGAAACGCACGTCGCTGATACGCGTACCCGGCTCTTCTTCTTTGTCCGCGAAGAGCAAGCCGCCGCCCGCGCCGCAACAGAACGGGTTCTCACGGTTGCGCACCGGCTCCTTGATGTCGGCGCCAAACCGCGCGAGCAGCTCGCGAGGCTCGTCGACGTGGCCGGCGTACCGTCCCAGGTAGCACGGATCGTGGAACGTCACCGCCGTGGTCGGCGTTCCCGACCCATTGCCGGGCTGCACGTCGCGCAGCAGCGAGGCGACCAGGACCGAGGAATGCACGACCTCAGCGTCATACCCAAAGCGCCGATAGTCCTCGCCGAGCGTCTTCAGGCAGTGCGGGCACGACGTCAGGATTTTCTTCACGCTCCCTGCCCTGAGTGCCTCGACGTTCGCGTTGGCCAGCTCCTGAAACATGTACTCGTTTCCGGTGCGCTTCGCCGGATCCCCGTTACAGCCTTCCTTCTCCAGCACGCCGAAGGTCAAACCGCGTTTGCGCAGGATGTCGAACAGGGCGCGCAGCGATTTCTGATAGTCGGCCTCGAATGCGCCCGCGCATCCGAGCCACACGAGCCATTCGTGCCGGGCGGGATCGAAGGTCTCGAGGCCAGCCGATTCGATGAATTTCTGACGCTGCTCGTAGCCGAGACCCCAGATGTTGTGCCGGCGCTCGAGGTTGTTGTACATGCCGGCGAGATAGGCCGGTGCGTCACCGTTCGAAACCAGCCCGCGGCGCGCGCCAACGATGAGCGGCACGTGCTCGATTCCCACGGGGCACTGGTTCTCGCAGGCGCCGCAGGTCGTGCATTGCCACAACACCTCCTCGCTGTAGACTTCGCCAAGCTTCCTGTCGCGCTGTCCGGCCAGGAGGGCGTCCTGGGTCTGCAGAATCAGCGCCTTCGGATTCAGTTCCTTGCCGGCGCCCCACGCGGGACAATTCACCTGGCATCGCCCGCATTCCACACACGTGAACGCGTCGAGCACGGTCTTCTTCCCGAGGTCGCCAACGACTTCGAGACCGACCTGCTCCTTCTCAAAATCCAGATTCTCGACACGGCCCAGCTCGTGAGACTTCAAGAGCACGGTCACCGGTGACAGGACGAGATGGAAGTGCTTCGACGCCGGAATGAGCGCGAGGAACGCGAGGATGACGAGCATGTGCGCCCACCAGGTCACGCGGCCGGCCAGACTCCCCTCGTCAAGAGAAAACGCCAGCAGAAACGTCGCCATCAGCGTCGCGATGAACAGCGCGATGACCACTGATTCCATGGAAACCGTCGCGCCGAGCCCGACGGGACGAGCCACAACGCGCCGGATGAGCAGGAAGAGGATGCCGATCAGGACCGCCGTCGCAAACGGTACGAGCGCGACTCGGTACATGTGGAACGCGGTCGTGCGCGTGAGGTCAATCACTCCGAGGCCGAACAAAAACTCGACGAGCGTGTATCCGGCAAACGCGACAAAGCCCCAGAATACAAACGCGTGAGCGAGGCCGGCAGCCGGCCGTTCACGTATCGTCTGGCGTTGAAGGAGGACGTCGACGATGAAACGTTTGATGCGGAGGGCGGGATGATCGAACGTGAACCTGCCCGTCCCGGCGGCAATGAGGCGGACACGAGTCGCCACCTGCGCCGCGAACGCGCCAACAAACAGCAGGAACAGCACCCAAAACGTCAGCGTTGCCACGCCCACTCACCGTTCGTGTAGGGACCGGCCTTCAGGCCGGTCCACAGATCGCGAAGGCACGGTCTGAAGACCGTGCCCTACATCGTGCTTTGCGTGCTCTGCGGTCTTACTCTTTCAGCGCGTCGAGGAGCGCCGGGACGATTTCAAACAGATCGCCGACGATCCCGTAGTCGGCCACTTCGAAGATGGGCGCATCCGGATCCTTGTTGATCGCCGCGATGGTGCCCGACCCCTTCATCCCGACGAGATGTTGAATCGCCCCGGAAATACCGAGCGCGAGGTACAACTTTGGCGCGACCGTCTGTCCGGAGCTGCCCACCTGGCGATCCATCGGCAGCCACCCCGCGTCGCAGATGGGACGCGACGCCGCGAGCTCGGCGCCAAGCGCCGTGGCGAGCTTCTGCGCCACGGGCAGATGTTCCTGCCCTTTGATGCCTCGACCCACGGCGACGATCCGCTCGGACTGGGACAGGTCGACCGATTGTTTTGCTTCCTGAAACGGCGGCTCGGGATGCTCACGAATCGCGGACGCGTCGAGACGGACCGCAAACGCCTCGATTGGCGCCGGCCCATCGCCCCTCGCCGCCTGATCCGCCCGCAGCGCGCCGATCTGGAAGGTGACGACGTGCGGCGCGGGGCCCTGCGCCACCACGTTCGCGGTCAGCTTGCCTTGAAACATCGGACGGACGAAGGCGATGCCGCCGCCGACCGCCTTGATGCCGGTCACATCCGTGACAAGCGCTCGGTCAAGCCGCGCGGCGAGCGCCGGAGCAAAATCGCGTGTCTGATAGGTATGCGGCAACAGCACATGCGACGGAGACACCGTGGCGATGAGCTGCTCGAGCGCGGCGGAGAATCCATCGGGCGTGTAGGCCTCGAGCGCCCGATCATCGATGACGACGATTTTCTCAACGCGGGCGGCAGCGACATCGGACGCGACGGCGTCCACCTTCGAGCCCAGCACGACGATGGTGATGGCCGGGTCTGACCCGACCCTGCACAACTCTTGGGCCGCTGCGATAGTTTCCCACGTAGCGCGATTGAGCTTGCCGTCCCGCTGCTCGGCAACGACGAGGATCATCCCATCACCACGGCAGGTCTAAAGACCTGCGCTACTGGTGTGACTGTTGTGGCGCAGGACTTTAGTCCTGCCAGGGAGCGCGTCATATGACTCGTGCTTCTTCCCGCAGCCGGCGCACGAGCTCTTTGGCCGCCTCGGCCGCCGAACCGGCGATCATCTGCGTCTTCTTGGTCTTCTCTGGCGCGTAGAGGCTCACGATTTTCAGGCGTGCGCCGGACGATCCAGCCCCGACCTTCTTGATCTCTTTCTTCTTCGCCGCCATGATGCCCTTGAGCGTGGCATAGCGAAGCTGGTTGATGCCGCTCTGGATCGTGAGCACGGCCGGCAGCGGCATGCCCACCCACTGGAACCAGCCGCCTTCGAGCTCGCGCTTCACGCGCAAGGCGCCCGTTTGCCCTGAGCCGGTGGACGCATCGACCTTCACATCCATCACGATCGTGGCGTGGGGATGGCCAAGCCGCTGGGCCAGAATCACCCCGACCTGCGCGAACCCCATGTCGTCGGACTGAAGACCGGTGAGAATGAGATCGAACGCTTCCCCCTTCATCGCCGACGCCAGCGAATCCGCCACCACAAACGCATCCGCGCTCGCCAGCCCGTCGTCCTCGACGTGAATCGCCCGATCGGCGCCACGGGCGAGCGCTTCGCGGATCACCTGGGCCACGCGTGCGGGCCCCGCCGAGCAGACGACGACCTCGCCGCCGTGCTGCTCTTTGAGCCGCAACGCTTCTTCGAGGGCGTACGCGTCCGGCTCGTTCATCTCGAACACGGCGTCCTGCTCGCGAATCCAGGTTTTCGTGTCGTTCAGGCGCGGCTGCCAGTCCCGGCTGGGGACCTGTTTGATACAGACGGCAATTTTCATGACGGATTCATGTAGGGACCGGCCTTCAGGCCGGTCCGCCGAGGCACGGTCTGAAGAAGGTGCCCTACAGCTGCGCGTCTAACGTTGTTCATAGCGTTTGAAGAGCAACGCCGCATTGGTCCCGCCGAACCCGAACGAGTTCGACAGCGCGTACTGAATGGGGAAGGCACGCTTGACGTTGGGAATGTAGTCGAGGTCGCAGTCCTCGTCCGGACTTTCCTGATTGGTGGTCGGCGGCGCGATCTGGTGATGGACGGCGAGCGCGGTGATGCCGGCTTCGAGGCCCCCCGCGGCGCCGAGCAGGTGCCCCGTCATCGATTTGGTCGAGGACACGGCCAGCTTCCG
The DNA here is from genome assembly GCA_963789965.1 of uncultured Acidobacteriota bacterium. GTDB lineage: Bacteria > Acidobacteriota > Vicinamibacteria > Vicinamibacterales > CAVVIG01 > DATLLJ01. Next base: position 377,878 of record CAWBMO010000003.1, on the reverse strand, counting down.
CGCGTGATCGCCGAAGCACCGCTTGATGGCCAGCGTCTCGATCTTGTCCCCATGCGGCGTCGAAGTGCCGTGGGCGTTGATGTAGTCCACCTGCTCTGGCTTCACGCCGGCGCTCGCGAGTGCCGCGTTCATCACCCGGAACGGACCGTCGCCGTCTTCAGACGGCGCCGTGATGTGATACGCGTCGGCCGACATCCCGTAGCCGACGAGCTCGGCGTACACGCGCGCGCCGCGTCGTCGCGCATGCTCGAGCTCCTCCAGCACCAGTACCCCGGAGCCTTCGCCGACGATGAAGCCGTCGCGATCCTTGTCGAACGGCCGGCTCGCGACCTGCGGCTCGTCATTGCGCGTCGAGAGCGCCCGCATGGCGGCGAACCCCCCGACTCCCATGGGCGTGATCGCGGCCTCGGACCCGCCGGCAATCATCACGTCCGCGGCGCTCCGCAGGATGATCTCGTAGGCATCGCCGATGGCGTGCGCCGAGGCGGAGCAGGCGGTGCAGGTGGCGGAGTTGGGCCCTTTCGCGCCGAGGCGGATGGACACCTGGCCGGCCGCCAGATTGATGATCGCCGACGGAATGAAAAACGGCGAGATCTTGCGGGGGCCGCCTTCGAGGAGCGCCTTGTGCTCCCGCTCGATCGTCGTGAATCCCCCGATCCCCGACGCAATGAACACCCCCACGCGCGGGGCCATGTCCGGCGTCACTTCCAGCCCGGCATCGGTGACGGCAAACTGCGACGCCGCGATGGCGTACTGAATGAAGACGTCCATCTTCTTGACGTCTTTCTTCTCGATGAAGCGCAGCGGATCGAAGTTCTTCACCTCGCCCGCGATGCGCGCCGAGAAATCCGTCGTGTCGAATTTCGTAATAGGCCCGATGCCGCTGCAGCCCTTGCAGAGCGCGTCCCAGTTCGTGTCGGTTCCGATGCCGAGCGACGACACCAGACCAATACCTGTCACGACGACCCGTCTTGTCATCTTTTTATACGCGCTCGGCTCCAGCGCCTCGCGCTGGCCGCAGGCGCTCTTGGTTTTACTTTTTGGTCTTGGCGTGCGACTCGATGTACTCGACCGCTTCCTTCACGCGCGTGATCTTCTCGGCGTCCTCGTCGGGAATCTCGATCCCGAACTCTTCCTCGAACGCCATGACGAGCTCGACGGTGTCGAGCGAATCGGCTCCCAGGTCGTCCACAAACGAGGCATCCGCCGTCACTTCTTCCTCGTCGACCCCGAGCTGCTCCACGATGATGCTCTTCACTTTGTCGGCTACCGCCATTCACCCCTCCTCACATGTACATCCCGCCGTTCACGGCCAGAACGTGCCCTGTAATATACGATGCCTCGTCGGATGCAAGGAAGCACACCGCCGCCGCCACATCGTCCACGGTCCCGAGACGGGCGAGCGGAATCTGGTCGGCCCAGCTGGCCTGCGCCTTTTCCGCAATCGCCTTCGTCATATCCGTCTCAATCAATCCCGGCGCCACCACGTTGACGGTGATCCCGCGCGAGGCGACCTCGCGCGCCAGCGCCTTGGCAAAACCCATCAGCCCGGCCTTCGACGCCGCATAGTTGGTCTGCCCGGCGTTGCCCGTCTGCCCTACCACCGAGCTGACCGCGATAATGCGCCCGCCGCGCTGCTTGATCATGGGCCGGATCGCCGCCTGCGCGAGCAGGAACGTCGCCGTCAGGTTCGTGGCCAGGACGGCGTCCCAGTCTTCGCGCTTCATCCGCATCACGAGCTGATCGCGGGCGATGCCGGCGTTGCTGACGACGATATCGAGCCGGCCGTGGCGGGCAATGATGTCGCCCGGTAACTTCTCGATTGCCGCCTGATCCGTCACATCCAGCGTCACCGCCTGGGCGGGATGGCCGGCGGCTGCAAGCTCCCGCGCGGTTTCATCCGCGTGATCGCCGCGCGCGGCGGCCACCACAGTCGCGCCCTGCTCGCCGAGGCGCCTGGCAATCGCACGACCGATACCGCGCGACGCACCGGTCACAAGCGCCACTTTTCCTGAAAGGTTAAACATCGATGGCCGATTCGACCGCCGCGAGATCGGCAGGGCTCCCGAAGCTGACGCACGTCGCCTCGCGATGAATCTTGCGCACCAGTCCGCTCAGCACGGTGCCCGGACCCACCTCAACATACGTTGTGACGCCTTCAGACGCAAGGCGCCCGACCACGGCTTCCCATCGGACCGGCGCCGAGACCTGCTGCACGAGTGCCTCAATCGCGGCGCCCGCGTCGCGTTTCAGTTCGCCATCCAGATTGGCGACGACCGGCACCAAAGGGTCATGAACCGACAGCGCGCGGAGATCTGGAGCCAGACGTTCTTCAGCAGGCTTCATCAACGCGCAGTGAAAGGGCGCGCTCACAGGCAGCCGCACGATCCGCCTCGCACCAAGCGCCTTGGCCCGTTCGATCGCCCGCCAGACGGCTTCGCGCGCCCCCGCGATCACGACCTGGCCGCCGCCATTCAGATTCGCGGGGCTGACGATTTCACCACCGGCTGATTCGGCACACGCCTGCGCGACCTTCTCCGCATCAAGGCCAAGAATCGCCGCCATCGCGCCTTCGCCCACCGGGACGGCTTCCTGCATATAGCGGCCGCGGCGCCGCACGATCCGAAGCGCGTCGCCGAAACTGAAGGTGCCCGCGGCGACGTTCGCCGAATACTCGCCGACGCTATGGCCCGCGACGTAGGCGGGAGTCAGGCCGTGCGACGCCAACAGGCGGCAGGCCGCGGTGCTGACGGCCAAAATCGCCGGCTGCGTGTTCTCCGTCAGCATGAGCCGGTCCTCGGGTCCTTCGAAAATGACACGGCTGAGCGATTCGCCGAGCGCCTCGTCGGCTTCGGCGAACGTGTCGCGGCAAATGGGAAATGCGTCGGCCAGCGCCTTTCCCATGCCGACCTGTTGCGATCCTTGTCCTGGAAAGATGAATGCGATCATCGGTGAGATACCGTCGCGGCGGCGATCTCCCGCTCGACGCGTTCAATGAAGTGATCGGACGCGAAGCGGTATGCCATCGCGACCGCGTTGCGAACCGCCAGGACGCTCGAGCGGCCGTGGCCGACGATGGCCACACCCGTCACGCCGAGCAGCGGCGCGCCACCGTATTCCGAATAGTCCAGGCGGCGGCGGAAATGCCTCAGCGCGCGGCGCGTCAGCAACGATCCGACACGCCTCGTAAATGTGCTCGAGAGCTCCTGGCTGAGGAGCGCTTCAACCGTGTCCACCAGGCCTTCGCTGATCTTCAGCGCCACGTTCCCTGTGAACCCGTCGCACACGATGACGTCCGCCCCGCCGCTGTAGACATCACGCGCCTCGACGTTGCCGATGAAGCCGAGCGGCGACGCTTTGAGCAGGCGATGCGCCTCGCGCGTGAGCTCGTTGCCCTTGGTTTCCTCTTCGCCAATCGACAACAGGCCGACCCGCGGCGACGACAGGCCGAGGCTGACGCGCGCGTAGACGCTCCCCATCACCGCGAATTGCAGCAGATGGTGCGGCCGGCATTCGACCGTCGCGCCGACGTCGAGCAGGATGGCGGGATGACGGAGCGTGGGAATCGTCACCGCCAGCGCTGGACGGTCGACACCCGGCAGCATCCCGAACGCGCTGTGCGCGGCGACGACCGTCGCGCCCGTGTGGCCGGCGCTGAAGAGCGCCGCCGCCTCGCCGCGCGCCACTGTCTCGGCCGCGACGGCAATCGACGCCCGCGGTTTCCGGCGCAGCGCGGCCGCGGGGGGATCGGTCATGGCGATCACATCGGCCGCCTCGACGACGCGCACGCGGCTGCGATCGACATCGCCGTGCCGGGCGAGCTCCGCCTCGACGAGCTCAGTCGGCCCCGCGAGCATCACGCCAAGGTCGAAATGCCGCGCGGCAGCCAGGGCGCCGTCGACGACGTGCCGGGGCGCGAAGTCGCCGCCCATGGCATCGACTGCAATCCAAATCATCTTCGAGTGCCAGGTGTCATGGTGCTTGGTGCCAAGGTGCCGTGCTGAGTGCCAGGTGCTGGGTGCCAAGAACAGGGCGCCTGTGCCGTGCGGCACCTGAGCACCCGGCACGGCACCAGGCACCTAGGCCCCAGGCACGCGGCACCTGCTGGCGCTAGTCTTCCTTCACCGCCCGGGCCTGGCGTCCGCGGTAGTAGCCGCAATTCGAGCAGACCCGATGCGGCGGCTTCGGCTCGTGGCAATGCGGACACTCGCTCAGCCCCACTGGTTTCAAGGCGTCGTGCGTGCGGCGTTTGGCCGTCCGTGTCTTGGAATGTCGTCGTTTTGGATTGGGCATGGTGTCACTCGTCGAAAACTCTACCACGGAGGAAACGGAGGAAAACGAAGGACACCGAAACCAATCCCAATGGACAGTGACCTCCGTCTGGTTTCCGTGACCTCTGTGGTAGTGATTTACTCCTTCTTCAATGTTTTTAGTACCGCCAAGCGAGGATCGTCCCAGTCGCGCTTGCAATCACATGTCCCGCGGTTCAGATTCGTCCCGCAGATCGGGCACAGCCCGCGGCACTCGGTACGGCACAGCGGCTTCATCGGCAGTGAGAGATAAAACTGCTCCCGCATCAGGTGACCGAGATCGATCTCCTCATTCTCGTAGAACGCCGTCGTGAGATCGTCTTCTTCAATCTCGCGCTCGCCCTCGCCTACATTCTGCGTGCGCGGCTGATACCGCAAATCGAATTCGGCCGCGACGGGTGAGGTGAACGGCTCCAGACACCGGCTGCACGGCAGCTCCAGCGCCGTGGTGACGGTGCCGATCAGCTGAAAGTGCTGCTTGTCCGTGACGATGTCGAAGGCAAGCGACACGGGCCCGATGACGCGGAACGCTTCCCCCTCTGCCGAAAACGCCTCGGGCGGGTAGACCTTCTCGTAACGCTCGCGTGGCGCGTGAATCGTGTTGAGATCGAGCAGCATCGAACCTCTCAATATACCATTCCGCCGAAAGGTATTGAAACCAGCGCTCGAACAGCGAATAATCACCCGCATGAAGAAGACTTTTGTTTCGGCGTTCATGGCGGTGGCGGCACTCGCGACCCTCGTTGGTCTGGCACAGGCGCCGGAGAACCCGGGCCAGCGCGGAGGCGGAGCCGGGGCTCGTGGCGCCGGCGGACGTGGTGGTGCCCCGGATCCGGTGGAAAAGATCCGGCAGCTCAAGCCGAATCTGTACTTCGTCACCGGCGCCGGAGCGAACACGCTCGTTCGGGTGACCCCGGAAGGATTGATCGTGGCGGATACGAAGAATCCCGGCGATCAAATCTTCAACGACCTGTTCGCGCAGATCCGCTCGATCTCGAACCTGCCGGTCAAGTACATCTTCAACACGCACCACCATCCGGACCACGTCGGCAACAATCAGAAATTCGTCGATATGGGCGCGACGGTGATTGGTCTCGAGCGGTTGAAGAACCTGATGACCACCGATGCCAGAACGAAAGACATACCAGGCGTGGCGACTGTCACCTTCGCGCAGGATTACACCCTCAAGTTCGGCGGCGCTCAGGTTGACGCCCACTACTATGGCTCCAGCCATACTGGCGGGGATACCGTCGTCTTCTTCGTCGACTCGAAAGTCGTGATGGTCTCCGACACGATGCCCCTTCCCAACGCGACCCCGGGGGTCAATCCTTCGCCCAACAACGGAAGCGCCGTGCAGGTGCCGAAGTTGCTCGAGAGTATCTTGAAGTTGGATTTCGACACCGCCATAGCGGGTCGCGGCGAGCCCATGACCAAGGCCGACGTCCAGGCCTACAAAACTAAATGGGATACGTTCATGGCTCGCGCCAGAGAGGCGATCAAGAAGGGCGTGTCGAAGGAGGAGTTCATGGCCAACGTCAAGCAGGACGACCTGGGCTGGAACTTCAACGCCGGATTTTTTGGCAACTTCTACGACGAGCTGAAGGCGAATCCCTAGTCGATCGAAGCACAACCCGCAGGAAGCGGTCGGACCCGCCCGCAGGAAGTGGCAGCCGAACTGAAGCTCAGCGAAACGGACAGGTGCGGACGATCACCGCTCTGTCCGATACGCCGCTCCTGTACGTGCTGATGAATGAACTCCACCTTCAGGGACCGCGGTTTGGTTGCGGGCTTGGGCCGTTCGGCCAAATACGGCGAGCTCGTTGGCGATAAGCCATTCAACCTGCCGGTTACCGGGTCAGCGCCTGTCAAGACGCCCAGCCAATACAAGGTGGTCGGCACGCCGGTCTCCCGGAACGACATCCCTGACAGAGTCCGTGCCAAGCACGTCTACATCCAACACGTGCGCGTGCCGGGCATGTGGCACGGCCGCGTTGTGCGGCCGCGCTGCCAAAGTGCCTATGGGGCGGCGCGAAGATACGCGCGAGGACGGCGGCCGAAAGTCCCAGCGTCAACCCGGATGCGCTGCTCGGCACCTGGAAACTCAGTTTTCTCGCGGCCGACGCGCCGTGGAGTGAGGGCGGCGAAGTGACAGGGACGGTGACCTTCAAGTACATCGAGAACTGCTATTACGAAGGGCAGCTGCAAGCCGCCAAGCCGGCGCCCGCCGCCAAGTAGGCCGAACCGCCCGTACACAACAACAGGGCCGAACCCCGAGGGGGTCGGCCCTGCCGTCGACACTGTGCGTCGTGGGGATTCGGCGCCTATTGATTACAAGCGCTTCGCGCGCCCCCGCCGTTCACGCAATCGATTTTGCCCCGCAGCTTTTCGACTTCCGGGGTCACCGCGAGGTCGAAGTACGGGAAATACATCTCATGCCAGCTCTGCCCGCCCCACGGTAATTCCTGGTCGGGGGTCGGATTGAACTTGTTGTTCGCCGAGTTGTCGTAGTGGGCGACCGCGCGCAGCACGCTGCCCGCCGGGATCGCTTTCGGCTGGTCCAACGCGTAGATGACCTGCCAGTTGAAGCTGTATTTCGGCACGTCGAGCAGCACCTCTTCCCGCCCGTCCGGATACGTCACCGAGAACGTCATGTCCTTGCCCCGCATGTGCATATGGGGCCACAGGCTGTTCAGCTCCGAATCGAAGCCGACCGAAAACACGCTCGCGACGCGATAGTTCTCCGCGTGGGCGGGAATATTCGCCCGCTGCACGCCGCGCCCGATGATTTCCTTGCCCTCGTAGAGGTTCACGTGATTGATGGTCGCCGACTTGAGAATGTGCGTCGCCGGCACCTGGGAGAACCAGAGGCGGAGCGAGTGCCGATCCTTCTCGGGCCGGCCGGTCGCGTTGTAGTGAATGTTCCACACGATGTAATCGTCCCGCGGGATCGTCTTCACCAGCCCCGGCGCGTACCGCAGGGCGCCGGCCCCCGGCGCGTAAAACAGCAACCGCGTCGAGAAGTTGAAGCCCTCCGTATTCGCCGTCGCCTCTTCGGTTTCCTGGCCGACCGTATTGGGGTCGACGTTCCCGAGCGGCGACCCGTCTTCTTGCACCGGAATCGCGTTGACGACCGGCCCGCCTTTCCACGCCGGCCCCAGGCCGATGTGATGCGCCCCGCGCGGCAGCACCGACGCGCCCACCTGCGAATGGTGCGTCACCGCCCGGTTGGTCGGCCGGATTTCCGCCGCTTCCAGCGCCTTGTCTTCCGTGAACGGCGGCTTTTGCCACAGGTCGAGGCCCGTGAAGTCCCCGACGGGCGGAATCTCCGCCTCAAACGGCGCCTCGATGACCGCATCCGCCGGCCGATCCATGAAGCCGGTCAGCGTCCCCGCCGCCGAATCGTTGATCACATTCGGCGCCGTCGGCGCCGGCCCGGTCCCCTGCGGCGACCCGGCGTCCACCCACGCCACCAGCGTGTCGATCTGCGCCTGCGTCAGCCCGCGCGCGTTCTTGAACTTCCCGTAGCGCGGGTCCGCAAACCACGGCGGCATCTCCCGCGCGGTCACCTTCGCCTTGATCCCCCGCGCCCACGGCCGGGCCTCCTGGTAGGTCAGCAACGACATCGGGGCGATTTCCCCCGGCCGATGGCACGTGATACAGTTGGCATACAAAATTGGCGCGACGTCCTTATTAAACGTCGGTGCGGTCGCCGCCACCGCTCGACTCTGCGCGCTGACCGGGCTCCCCCAGAGGCACGCGCTCCCCAAGACAATCAGAAGAGTCCTTCTCATTCCTCTCCCTCCGGTTCACGCAAGGCTGTCCCCCACAATTTCCCGGGCAGTATAGCGCAATCGCGTCTCGATTCAAGAAACCGTTTTGTCAGGTGCGATAGGCCTCAAACCGCCCCGAAAGTTCTTGACCAGGCTCGGCTGGAAGAATACCCTCCCTCCACATAAGTCAGACGGGAGCCAGGTTTCGCGTTATTCGTCCGCTATCGGCAACTTGTTCACGAACGAATCGTCGAGTCCGGCGTCAGCTGGGCAGTCGGAGTATTCCGCGCGTAGGTGACCTAGAGGAGGTCGCAGCCAAGCGAGAGTCGATCAGTCACCCGAAAAGGAGCTCTTCATGAGCGAAGCAATGCGTCCAGTTTTGAGGATTCTTAGTCTGCTCGCGGTGGTCGCGGCGATCGTATTGGTCATGCCGGTCGCGGTTTTCGCGCAGGCTGCATCGATCGTCGGGATCGTTAAGGACACATCCGGGGCGATCTTGCCTGGTGTGACAGTCGAAGCATCGAGCCCGGCGCTGATCGAGAAGTCCAGATCGGTTGTCAGCGACGCGGCGGGTCAGTACCAGAGTCGAGCGCCTGAATGGCGGCGTCTACACGGTCACGTTCACGTTGGCCGGCTTCAGGACGATCAGACGGGAAGGCATCGAGCTGACCGGATCCTTCGCGGCGACGGTGAATGCCGACATGCAGATTGGAGCAGTCGAGGAATCGATTACCGTGACCGGCGAGACGCCGATCGTGGACGTGCAGAGCGCCCGGATACAGAAAGTGATTGACCAGGCGACGCTCACCGCGATTCCCACAGGCCGGACGCCTCAGGTGGCAGCCTTCCTCATCCCGGGAGTCAACATCAACAACGTGGACGTCGGAGGCACCAACGTCATCAACACGACCGGCGGATCGCTGTCCGTGCACGGCGGAAGCAATGCGGACACACGCCTGCTGATTGACGGCGTCACCATCGCCAATACCGAGGGCACTGGCTGGTCGGCCAACATGCTGCCCAATATGACCAGCACGCAGGAAGTGGCCGTGGACACGTCGTCGGGCACCGCCGAAAACATCACCGGCGGACTCGCTGATCAATATGATCGGGAAGTCAGGCGGCAACACCTTCTCGGGCTCTCTATTTGCCACGGGAACGAACGAATCGTTCGAGGGCGCATCAAACAACAACGACTGAACTCCAGGCGCGCGGCTTGCGCACACCGAACAGCCTCAAGCACCAATCGGACATCAATCCCGGCTTTGGCGGACCGATAAAGCAGGACAAGCTGTGGTTCTACACATCGGCACGCTTTACGACACAAGCCAACTACGTCGGCGGCCTCTTCCGCAACAAGAACGCGTACGACAATTCAAAATGGCTGTACGTGCCCGACGAAGGCAATAAGGCGGTCAACAACGCGACGGAGGAAAGCGTCAACACCCGCGTGACCTGGCAGCTGAATGCCGATCAACAAGCTCAACATGTTCTACGACACACACTGGCGTTGTCAGTGCAACGTGACCACGCCGACGTTGTCGGAGGAGTCGGCGAACAGCCTGCAATATCCCATCAGCGACTTCTGGACGGTGGCCTGGTCGGCGACGCTGACGAACCGGGTGCTGTTTGAAGCCCGTTTCGGCAACCGCCGTGAACAGTATGCGTACTACGGGACCAACCAAAACGAGTTTGACCCGCATAAGTTGCAGATTCCCGTCATCGATCAGGGCGGACTGATTCCCGGCCTCCAGTACAAAGGCGGCGGGCAATCAGCGCTCACCAGCCCGTACGGACGGACGCTTGGGGATAGCTTTCCGTCCAACGCGACCCTGACGTACGTGACGGGCAGCCACACGGCAAAGTTCGGCGTGTACAACGTCACGGCCAAGCGCACCACCTCGATCCAGGACAGCGCCACCCAGTTGCGGTACCGGATCAACACGAGCGCACCCCAGGCCAACGGGACGTTCCCGAATCAGCTCACCGAGAACGCCACTCCGATTGACCGTGTCGAAAGACAGAAGCTGGACCTGGGGATCTTCGCGCAGGACAAGTGGACCGTCAACCGTCTGACGCTGAGTGCTGGACTGCGCTATGACCACTACGGCAGCTACTTCCCCGAGCAGCACCTGGGACCTGGGTTGTACGTGCCTACCCGGGACTTGACGTTCCCCAAGACGAGCATGCTCAGCTGGTCCGACATCGTCCCGCGCTTTGGGTCGTCCTACGACCTAACCGGCGACGGGAAAACGGCGGTCAAGGTCTCGATTAACAAATACGTGAACGCCGCGGGACTCCAGGGCATCTACGGTGACACCGGCAATCCGGTCAACCGCCTCGCGAACTTCGTGACGCGGACCTGGATCGATAACGGGAACTGGACGCCTGACTGCGATCTCACGAACGTCGCAGTCCCAGGACAACCGCGCGAAGGGCGGCGACCTGTGCGGCGTCGTATCGGATACGAACTTCGGCAAGCCGATTACCAGCTTGAACTACGATCCCGACACGCTCACTGGCTGGGGCAACCGCCCGTTCCAGTGGGAGTTCTCGACCGCCGTGCAGCGCGAGCTCAGGCAGGGTCTGTCAGTCGACGTCGGCTTCTTCCGTCGCTGGTACGGGAACTTCGGCGTCGCCGACAATCTGAACCTCACCGCCGACGACTACGATAAGTTCAGCGTGGTGGCGCCGCTCGATCCGCGGCTTCCGGACGGTGGCGGTTACAAAATCGACGGATTCGTGAATCTCAATCCCACGCAAGACGTCGCTTGGGCAGAACAACCAGTTCCGGCTGGCCAGCAACTACGGCAGCTGGACCCAGCAGTGGAATGGATTCGACTTCAACGTCAATTCGAGAGCCGCGCGGTGGGTTGACCATCAACGCTGGCCTCAGTACCGGTGCTCAGTCGCAGAACAGCTGCGAAGTCACGGCTAAGGTGCCGGAAGCTGGCGTCCCCACGGCCGTCTACCCGGCCGCCACTACTCTGATCAATACGCCATTCTGCGATCAGCACGATCCGTGGTTGACAAGCGGGAAGGTGACGGCGACGTACCGCATTCCGAAATCCAGGGGCGTGCAGATCAGCGCGCTGTTCTTCAGCAATCCTGGACCCAATCTTCAGGCCCAGAAGGTGTACACAAACAACGACGTAAAGGCGTCGCTCGGCCGCGATTTGTCCGCAAGTGCGCCAGAATATTACCCTTAACCTCATCGCGCCAAATTCCTATGTCGGCGATCGGCGCAATCAGCTCGACTTGCGTTTCACCAAGCTGTTCACGATGAACAGGACAAGAATCGGGGCGAACTTCGAGCTCTACAACACCACCAATTCGAACGCGGTCCTGACCGAAGGCACGACGTATGTAAGTTCGGCAGTCAATGGCTGGCGCGTGCCGCAGACCATCCTGACGCCCAGATTCATCAAGCTCAGCATGCAGCTCGACTTCTAATCTACGCGTCTCACCTGGTGAACGGCTGCGCGTCCTGGCAACCGTTCACCATCGACATCCCGCCCGCCCGGCATCGCCGGGCGGGCGTTCGTGTTCTTAGCGATTGTCCAGGCCTTCCAGCGATCGGAGCCACCGAGCGCACCGGCAGGCGAATCGGCTGCCGACGCCGCTTGAAGCCACGATCGTGCGTTTAAGGCGAGAGTATCCGGGCTGGTCTGCCGACTACAAAGGGGCTGAGCGGGGGGTCTGAGGACAGCGGCGAACCGGCGTCCGATCGACGCCCCTACTTCGATGAATTCAGGGCATCGCCGATCCGGGAATCTCGCCCACACTCAACCGCACTTGTGCACCTTGAGACCGATGAGATCGGCGAGTGAGTTGGGTTGCTCTCTGGCGGCGCACTGCCCGAGCCGACGACCACATTCCCCGGCGTGCCCGGAAGCCTGCTGTGCGAATGGAGACGCGGAATAACGGCGACAATGGCGTTGGCGAAAGCCATTGCCGCCGCGAGGACGATAAGTTACCGCCCGCCAGGCACGCTAGTTCGTTGCTGCCGGTACGGCTCCCAATCCTTTGAACACGAATCGCTGGGCCCTGGCGCCCGGGGCGACTTCGGCGGTGTACATGTTCCCCTTCGAGTCGACCGCAATGTTATGGATTCCCTGGAAGTCACCCGGTTTGGCGCTGCGGGCGCCGAACTGATAGAGGACCTTCAGTGTCTTGCGATCGACGACCACGACGTGCGAATTGCCGTAATCGGCAACGTACATGAACTTCTGATCCGGATCGGTTGAGAAGGCGAGTCCGGCCGCCGACTGCGCGTTGGGCCCCGCCCTGTTGATGAACACCTGGTCGATGTACTTGCCGCTCAGATCGAATATCTGGATGCGCCGGTTACCCCGATCGGCGACATAGACCAACCCGTCGTTCGACAGCTCGATGCCGTGCACCGACCCGTATTGCGCAGGACCCTGACCGGTAGTCTCCAGCGCCGGCTCAGGCGACCCGGCTGGCGGGTCCGGTGCATCTGGTTCACACTTCGGAGTATTGGCGAAGGCGCCCCACATTCGCTTGAACGCGCCGGTGCCGGCATCAAAAACAACGACGCGACAATTGCCCTGAACACCCGGGCCTTCATAGCCATCGGATACAAACAGCTCGTTCGTCTGGCGATACACGTAGACGTCGGTGGCCGCATGCACGTTCTTCATGTCGTTCGCGCCGCTGCTCTGATCGCGGTGACCGATCTGCATCACAAGCTTCCCCTGCGCGGTGAACTTGCTCAGCATGTCGTCGTTTCGCGCGCACTTGCCTCCTTCACAAACGCCGGCACCCTTCCGGGACGACCCACCGATCCAGATGCCGTCCTTGTCGTCCACGTAAATGCCATGCTCCGAATCGGGCCATTCGATCCCGTCGGCCGGTCCTCCCCACGCCTGGACGAACTTTCCGTCCGCATCGAACTCCAGTACCGCCGGGGCCGCGTTCTTCCGCTTCTCCGCCGGAACGACCCGGGGACGATGGAGGATCCACACGTGATCGCGCGAATCCACCGCCACCGATGAGACGAGTCCCATCACCCAGTTGTTGGGAAGTTGCGGCCACGAGGCATCCACCTCGAACAACGGCACCGTGTCTGCCGCAGCAGCCGCAGGCGCTGCCGTCGCCGCTGGCGCACCCTCACTTTTCGCTTGCTGATCCGCGCATGCAGCGGAGAGCAGCACGACCGCGGCGACACCGACGAGCAGATTGCACTTCATAAATCGGACTCCTTGTCTCACGTGGGCAGCCGCGTCTACTTCGCTATCGGGTTAGGACGCACCTGGAACCTGACGAGCTTGCTGGTCGTGCCCTTGCCACCTTCGAGATGAAACGGCGCGCGGGTCGCGAAGGTCGTGTAGATGGCCTTTCCTTTCCAACCCGCCGCTGGGTTATCGATCCGGCCGTCCATTCCCTTTGAAAAGAACCCCAACGGGTACGGCACGCGGAACGTCACCAGCTTCCCGTCGACCAGCGCGACGAGCCCTTCCGACCCATTGCCGGTCACGAGCGGGATGTCCTTTCCGACGCCGAGCAGGTTGAACCGATCGACGAAGTCGTAGTAAACGGTGTCGGCGCTCGCGCTGTCTGATGCGCCCTTGTAGTTCGGACCCGGCATCGGGAACAGCTTCCAGCCTTCGGGGCAATGCTGGCCGGTCGCCGTCGGCCCATTCAGGGTCCCTTTGCAGAGGCGGCGGTCGAAGCTCGCCAGGTGTCCGCTCGACAGTACCGTCCAGACGACGTTGTTGCTGTCGATGTCCATCCCACGAGGAGAGAAGCCCTGCGCGGACGCCTTCGGGTTGTTCCACGGCACCTCGTAGTACTCGCTCAGCGCGGTCACCGGTGGATTCGCGCCGGGAACGAAGCGGACGAGCGCGCCAGGCATCCCCTGGACCGTCCCCCACACCGACCCGTCCGATGCCGGCGAGTCGCCGTAGTACTGGATCGCGAGACGCCTGTCCTTGGTCGGATCGGCGGGCTCGGTGGGCTCGGTGTACGCGTCGCGCTTGCCGTTGCCGTTGTTGTCGAGAACGAACGCGCTCCACCCCTGTGCGGCTTTCTCGTCGTGCGTCTTGTCCCAGATCCGCGTGTCGAACCATCCCTCGACGCCGTTGGGGCCGAAGGACGACCAGAGGACATCGTTATCGTCGAAGTTGATGTGGCCCCAGCTGAAACAGGTGTCGATCGGCGTGACCTGCTTCGTCTTCGGGTCGTACATGATCAGGCCGCGCCCGCTTTGGTTAATCGGGAAGGCCTTGGCGGATGGGTGCTCCGAACCGGCTTTGCACCACGCCCCGGTGTCGGCCTTGCGGACGCGCCCGGCGGCCCAGATGCGGCCCTGCTTGTCCATGGCGAAGCTGTGTACCGTGGTCTGGCTCTTCCAGATCACTTCGTCGCCCCAGTATGGGGACGGCGCGGCAGGCGCCTGATTGGCGGAACTGGGCGTATCGGCATCGCGCGGGCCGATCTTGACCTGGCTGGCCGTGTGCTTGCTGATATCGACAACGGGGAAGTAGTCGCCGCTCTCTTCGAGCGCTCCGTAGATCGGACCGTTGGCATTTATCGTCGGGTTGCGCTTGTCGGTCGCGATCTCGTCGTGCATGTAGGCCTTGGGATCCGCCCAGTCCCACATCGAGATGACGACGTTCCGCTCGACGCCCTGCGGCCGGGGTGGCGCCTGTGTCGGTATCTCACCGGCGGCGATACGGTCGGTCCAATCGGCCCACATGGACAAGGCGCGGTCGCGTCCGACCTGCGTGAAGCGGGCGCTCATCCCGCCGCCGGCCTGGCCCGACTGTACGCGGCGATCCCAGGCAGCCTTCGAATGTTCGAACGTGCCCAGGCCGGCCGGCAGCTCCCGTGTGGCTTTGTTGCCCATTTGATGGCAGCTCGTGCAGCCATCGGTGTTGATGACCTGACGAATCCATTCGCCCTGGCTCCGAATGTTCGGTGAATACCCGTTGCCCGTGGGACCGGTCCCAGGGAAGTTGCTCTTGTCCGGGACCTGCAGCAACGCCAGCCAGTACTGCGCGGGGTAGTACTGCGCCGCTGCGGTTGCATTTGGCGCGGCCACCGCCTTGAGGTTCAGCGCTTTGCCCGGGACTGCCTGCACTTTGGGAGAATCGACGAGGCCGTAGCCACGAACCCACACGTTGTAGTTCGCTTTTGGCAAGTCAGGCACGAGGTAGCGCCCCTGATCGTCCGTAACCACGGTCGTGATCAACCGGGTCGGCAGGTCGGTCGTTTCCGCGACCACCCACACGCCGGCTTCGGGGCCGCGCGCGCCCGTGACGACACCACCGATGTCGTCGGCGTCGATCGGAGGAGCCCTGCGCCTTGTCCCGCGGGCCGTACGGTCAACACCGCGACGACGCCCATCGTCATCACCGCTGCGGCGAGTCGTAGATTCCAGATTTTTCTCATCATGTGAACCTCGTTGCTTGCGTATGAGGGCTGCTATTTCTTGTCCTTGGCCAGGGAACGTAGGTAGTTCACGATGTTCCAGATCTCTGCTTCCTTGAGGCGGTCGCCCCACGGTTCCATGTTGAGGTCGGGCGGCACACCGTTCTTGATCACGCCGAAGATCTCGCCATCGGTTGAGCCATGGCTCCACTCGCGGTCGGTCAGATCCGGGGCCGGCGGCGTAATATCGTTGCCGAGTCCGCCTTCGGCGTTGATCCCGTGACAGCTCGCGCAGAACCGCGTAAACGTCGCCTTGCCCGACGCCAACGACTCCGTCGCTGACGCGACTGGATTTTTCAACTTGGCAGCTTCCGGATCGCCTTGAACCGCCGCCATCATGACGTTCGCCACCGACACCAGCACGAACCCGACGAGAAATCCCCCGTGACAACGACACCCGCACAGCCAACCTCCTCCGTCCCGTGTAGTTTTTCGCTTCCGACTCCGCGCTTGTCTATTCTCGCAGAACGCAAAAGCAGGCGCGACGATGAAGTTCACCGTCGCGCCTGCTTCAGATCTGCCCGGCCTGAGCCAGTTCCCGAAACACCGCCCAATCTTAGTTGGCGGGAACTTTAGTTAGCGGCGGCACCAGGCGTTGGGCGGCCGACCCACCTGTAGAGTTCGGCCACCGAGATGGTGCGGCCGTCGGTCGGATAGTGAACCGGCACGACGGTTTTCACATCGAGCTTCAGCCGCTCGATGTTGTTGACCATGTTGACCGCGAACTCGCTGACGACGGCCGGCGTCTTGAAGTTCGGGTCCTGCGGCGGGCTGAAGACGTCGGCCTCGAGCAGAATCTTCTGCTTCGGGAGGTACGCGAAGATCAGCCCGGTGTCGTGCCGGCTGCCCGCGTCGTGGTACAGCTCGACGACGTGGTTGCCGTCGGTCAGCACCTTCTTTTCGGTCATCGTTTCGAGCTTGAGCGGCTTCTTCGACTTCCACAGGCGATCCGGGTTCAGCGTGTGCGGCAACGGGAAGGACTTCTCGTAGTACGCCTTGTGAGCCTCATGGGTGATCACCGTGGCGCCCTCGTCGACGAAGGCTCGAGCGCCCATGATGTGATCGAAATGGTTGTGTGTGTTGACGACGTAGCCGATCCGTTTGTTCGGCAGGATCCGGTGGATTTCGTTGAGCATCGCGATGGCGCGGAACTCCTGCTGTGGCGCTTCGAGCACCACGAGGTAGTCCTTGAAATCGAGCACCAGCGAGGCGTAGGGCTGAGCGTAGAGACGCCAGATGCCCTCATCGACCTTCACCGACGTTGCCACGGTGCCTGGCGGCGGCCCCGCCGGCGCGGGGGTCGCGGGAGGCGGAGGCGCCTGAATGTTGACGGCCGCGTTCGGTTTTACGTCGGACACGTCGAGGTCCCAGATCGGCCATCCGCCCTGTTCCACGATGATTTTCGTCGGGAACTTCGTGCCGCCGAAATCCTTGTAGTTCGTGTAGGTCGCGAAGAACGGCATGTCACCCAGGAAGGGGTTGTCGATCAACGTGGAGACGCGCTCCACCATATTCTGATCGTTGATGTAACCCTTTACAGCGGCCTTGTTCTGACCCGTGAAGGTCAGCACCTGGTACTGTTTTCCGGCAAGGCTCTCACGGGACAACGTCGCATTGTTCGCTTTGGCCGCGCGGAGGAAACCCTGCGGCAGCATCACGATTTCGAGCTGCTGAACCCACGGGGTACTGGGACCGACGATGATCGTCTGGGTCGCCGGCACCTCGCCGACCATCGGCTGGGTGCTGCCGCCGCGCATCGGCTTCTCACCTTGCATGCGGATTCTGTCGACCTTCGACGCGGAGCGCTCGAAGTCGAGCTGCCGCGTATAGGTCTTGTTGATCCACTTCGGCCACGGCGTGGTCGGACTGTCCGATTCGCCAAGCGCCATGTCAAAACCGGTAGCCGAATACTCGACCGTCTTGAGCGTGTCGGCACCGATCGCCTTCGACGCGTTGGCAATCACGGTTTGTGCGTCCTGCGCCGAGACGGCCCATGACAGGCCCGCCACGAGCACGACGGCCGTCATCCCCTGCTTCCACATACTCGCCTCCAGTTGAGCAACCGGCTTGCGGGCTGCCAATTTACACAATAGGTTGATTCCTGACATGTGCTCGACGCGATCCTAGTTGGCGCTGCTCGCCACTTTTCCAAGCGATTTCAGCAGTCCCGCCTTGCCCGATCGTCGTCCGTCATTCGGATAGTGAATGCCGACGAGCGTTTCGGGATCGATCTTCAGCCGGTCGAGGTTGGCGGCGAACTGGATAAAGAACTCATTGATATACGCGGGTGGCGGCGCGTCGGGTTGCTGCGGCGCGCTCCAGGTGTCGGCCACCACCACGATCTTCTCCTTGGGCAGCCATGCGAAAACGATCGCGTCGTTGTGCTGATTATCGAGATCGTGGTGCAGCTCGATGACATGATTGCCGTCGGTGAGCACCTTCTTCTCCGTCATCGTCTCGAAGGACGGCTTTGCTTTCGAGGTCGACAGCCTGTCCGGGCTGAGCGTGTGCGGGAGTGTCATCATCTTCTGCGACGGTGCGCCCGGCGTATTCGCGTTGGGCTGAGCGGGCGCGCAAATTCCTGACTGCAATCCAGTTGGACAGTACGCCCGAGCTACGTTATGGTCAAGGACTTTTCTCGCAGGAACGCACTTTCCGTCGCGGGAAGGCAGGTTTCGGTGGAACCATCATTACCGTCATTGCCGTCCAAAATAGTGGACGCTCGGAACGCTTCCCCACGCCGCATTGGTCCGACGGTCATAGGTACTTCGAAAAGGGATATCCAGTGAGGAAGCATCGAGAATGCCGAAAAAGTATGTCGAAAAAAGATTAGGATAGGCGAACTCGGTGGACCATCGTTCATAGTGAGGGATTGACCATGAAACGGGCTATGGTATTGGTGACAGTGTGTGTCATGTACGTGGGGCTCGGGGCGGGGATCACGGCCCAGCAAGCGACGCCGCCAGCGCCGCCGCCAGCGAAGCCAGCGCCATTGCCGGGGGAGGGTCCGCTAGCCGGCGAGCCTGTCATCCTGGATCTGACCAAGCCGAAGAGCGCCACACCAATTGTGCTCGACGTTGTCGAGGTGGTGGGCTGCGTGTCACAGGCCCCCGACAAGAAATGGGTTGTGACAAACGGGACGAACCCGCTCAAGAGTGGTACGTCCGCGCAAACGGTGGAGGCCTTGAAGGCAGCCGAAACGAAGGCCCTCGGGACAGCGCGCTACGTGCTCATCGGAGCGAGCGAATGGAATGTGCCGAGTCACAATGGCGAGAAAGTGGCCGTGCGCGGTTTCGTGATCAAGGACGTCAGCGAAAATCGGGTGAACGTCACCTCCTTCAACAAGGTCGGCGATACCTGTAAGTAACCGGTCTCTTCGTTCGAGCCGCGGCCCCACCGCGCCTCGAACGTGGAAAAAAAGAGCCGGGCCCGGGCCCGGCTCTTTTCATATCACGCCAGCTTCTGGCCTGCCGCGCCGGCTACTTGGTTTCCTTCGAGAGATCTATCACCTGCTTGTCGATGGCGAGATCCATGTACGGGAAGTACATCTCGTGCCAGCTTTGTGCACCCCACGGCAGTTCCTGATCCGGCAAGGGATTGAACTTGTTGTTCGCCGAGTTGTCGAAATGGGCGACTGCGCGAATCACGCTCCCCTGAGGCAGCTTGACCGCTTCTTCGAACTGATAGTTGACCTGCCAGTTGAAGCTGTACTTCGGCACGCTCAGGAGAATCTCCTCCCGGCCGTCGGGATACGTGACGTAGAAGGTCATGTCCTTGCCGCGCAGATGCATATGTGGCCACAGGCTGTTGAGCGTGGCATCGTACGGCAGCCCCCAGACACTCGACACCCGATAATTCTCCGCGTGGGCGGGGATATTCGCACGCTGCACGTTTCGCCCGATCAGTTCTTTGCCTTCGTAGATATTCACCTGGTTCACCGTCCCAGACTTGATGAGATTCTTCGGAGGCGTCGTGGCGAACCAGAGTCTGAGCGTGTGCCGGTCGGTCTCGGGTCTTCCGGTCGCGTTGTAGTGGAGACTCCAATTCGTGTAGTCGTCGCGGTGGAACACCTTCACAAGGCCGGGAGCGTACGTCGTGGTACCCGCGCCGGGCGCGTAGAACAGCAACCGGGTTTCGAGGCTGAACCCTTCGGTGTTTGCCGTCGCTTCTTCGCTTTCGGCGGCCACGGCCGGTCCCTCAGGAAGTGGACTGCCGTCCTCTTGGACTGGAATAGCGTTGACGAGCGGGCCGCCCGGCCATGCCGGTCCGATGCCGAGATGGTGAGCACCCCTTGGCAGCGGCGAGGCGCCGACCTGTGAGTGGTGCGTCACGGCGCGGTTGCTCGGCCTCAATTCGGCCGCTTCAATGTACTTGTCTTCGCTGAATGGCGGCTTGCCCCAGATGTAATTCCCTCCGGTCGAGTTGCCACCCTCGGCCGGAATATGTATCTCGACCGGCGAGTCAACCACTGCGTCGGGCGGCCGCGTCGGCAGCGCGGCCGCTTTGCGCGCTGGCAGGAGCCGCGATCAGACACGCACTGCCGATGATCCACAGCAATCGCTTCGTCATCGATACTCCCCCAGTTAAGCCACACCACTCTGAACGGAGGCACCCCTGCCGGCAACGCCTATGAAAGCATTCGTAGGATCAAGACCGCGCAGATGTCAACGAAAGACGCAAAAAAAGGGCCGAACCCGCCTGGGTTCGGCCCTCCTGAGACTCGAGACGTCTTACCGATTACCGTGCGTTGAAGCGCTCGGACAGGCACGCGGTCCGCGCCTGGTTTTCGCAATCCTGCTTGTCTCCCCTGATTTTCTCGACTTCGTTGCTCACCGCAAGGTCGAAGTACGGGAAGTACATCTCGTGCCAGCTCTGGCCGCCCCAAGGCAGTTCCTGGTCGGGCGTTGGGTTGAACTTATTGTTCGCCGAGTTGTCGTAGTGGGAGACGGCGCGAATCACGCTGCCCGCCGGGATGTCGATCGGCTTTTCCAACGCGTAGATAACCTGCCAGTTGAAGCTGTACTTCGGGACGTTGAGCAGAATCTCTTCGCGGCCGTCCGGATACGTCACCGAGAACATCATGTCCTTGCCACGCATGTGCATGTGGGGCCAGAGGCTGTTGAGCGTGGAGTCGAAGCCGACCGAAAACACGCTCGCGACGCGATAGTTCTCCGCGTGGGCGGGAATATTCGCACGCTGGACGCCGCGCCCGATGATTTCCTTGCCCTCGTAGATGTTGACGTGATTGACGGTCGCCGACTTGAGAATGTGCGTCGCCGGCACCTGGGAGAACCAGAGTCTGAGCGACGGACGATCCTTCTCGGGCCGGCCAGTCGCGTTGTAGTGAATATTCCAGGAAATGTAGTCGTCCTGGTGGATCGTCTTCACGAGACCCGGCGAGTACCGCAGGGCGCCGGCGCCCGGCGCGTAAAACAGCAACCGGGTCGAGAAATTGAAGCCCTCGGTGTTAGCCGTCGCTTCCTCGGACTCCTGGCCAACTTCCTGCGCGGCCGCCACTTGCTGCTGCGGCGTCAGGTTGCTATTCGGATCGAGGAGCGGTGTGCCATCCTCTCGCACCGGAATGGCATTCACCATCGGGCCATTGCGCCACGCCGGCCCGAGGCCGATGTGATGGGCACCCTTGGGCAGCGGGGCCGCCCCAGCCTGCATGTGGTGGGTCACTGCGCGATTTCTCGGGCGGAGCTCCGCGGCTTCAATAAATTTGTCTTCCGTGAAGGGGTGTTTTTGCCACACGTCGATGCCGGTGAAGTCGCCGACGGCGGGAATCTCGGCCTCAAACGGGCCCTCGATGACTGCGTCCGCTGGCCGATCCATGAACCCTTTGGTCGTCCCCGCGGCCGTGTCGTCGATCACAGGCGGGACTGGCGGCGTCCCTGTCCCCTGCGGCGCCCCGGCGTCGACCCACGCCACGAGGGTGTCGATCTGCTCCTGCGTCAAACCACGCGCGTTCTTGAATTTCCCGTAGCGCGGGTCGGCAAACCATGGCGGCATCTCATGCGCGACCACCTTGGCCTTGATGCCCCTGGCCCACGGCCGGACTTCCTGGTAACTCAATAGCGACATCGGCGCGATTTCACCAGGTCTGTGGCACGTAATACAGTTGGCATAGACAATCGGCGCCACTTCTTTGTTGAATGTCGGTGTTGCCGCCGGTCGCGCGCCTTGCGCGCCAACAGGCGCCGCCACTAGACAGGCGCTACTCAAAATCCAGAAAAGTCGCGTCCTCATCCCAGAAAAGTCGCGTCCTCATCGTTATCCTCCACAAACCTGCGGAACCGCGGCGGGAGGCCCCCCCGCCTACAAGCCGGAACAAGGCACCTGTAGCATGAGACAAGCTGGGCAGGAATGTCAACGTGCAAAAGCGTGCAGCGCATGGAAATGCGACCGCAAAGACTCGTGGGAGAGCCTGGTATCAATTTCCTCGAAATAAATATTGAATTTTCATAAAAACTGCTCGATTCGTCCGCTCGAGCGCCGTCCCCGGGGAGAGCTTGGCGCTAGTCGAATCGCCCTGCCCAATGGCCTCTTCCTGTATGTAGTGATCGTCATAGCCCAGGTAGAAGGCTGTCCCGGAGTTCACCCGGTACGTCAGCAGCAGGTTGGCATCCAACGTCCTGTTGAAGGTATTGCGCTGCATGATGTTCCGAACGGCCAAGCGCGGTGTGAACTGATAGGTCGTCAGGACGCGTAGGATCTTGATGTCAAACACCTCCGTATTGGTTCGTACGTCCACGAAACGTGTCGTATCTAAGTTGAGGATCGATTGCCAGCGCGATATTGGCCTGATGGTCGCGGCCACGCCGTAGATGGTGTTGTGCCCCAGGTACGGATTCACGGTGAACCGGATTTCGTCACCTCGGCTCATCGTGCCCGTGAACAGGATTCGACGGTTCGCGTTCACGGTCCCCGAGACGAGAATTCGATCTTTCACGAAATCGACTTCGCGATAGCGCTCCATGTTGTGCGTGACGGTGGTGGTCACGCTCATGTTCCTCGCGAATTGGATGCTGAACTTCGCGCTCTGATCGGCGTTCTGCAGGACACTCTCGAAGTCGTAGATGCGCCGCGTCATGTATTCAGGACCCCAATTGACGATCCAGCTCTCGGGCCACCATTTGTAGGAGAGGGTGAGGCCGGTGCTCTTCTGATCGGTCTGTCGAATGAAGCCAAGATCCGTCGCGAAGTCGGGCGAGATTCGGAAGTGATACAACGTCATGCCAAAGTTCCGGCCACTCTTGACCAGGAACGGATTGAACACGTAGCCCGTCGTCCGGACACCCGCCAGATCGCGGCGATCGGAAAAGTATGCAACCGGCCGAAACAGGAGGTTGTTCCGGAACTGAAGCGGTGCATCGACCCCACCGAAGCGACTGTAGCTGCCGAGGAATTCGCGATCGCTGTAAATACCGCCGACCCACTGCTGCGGCGCGAAATCCCACCGCGCGCGGCCAATGACGATGTTCGCGACTTTCCCGTATGTGGGATCGTCGGGACTCTCCACCAGCCGCCCGGGGGCCTCGTCGTTCGCGATCAGCAGACCCACGGTCGCCTTGCCGACCTTTCCCGTAAGCTTCGCGGCGTACTGAGGGTCGACGATGGTCCGCGTGTGGATGAAGGTGGCCGGGCCCTGGACGCGAAACGTGTCAATACCCTCGAGAAAGAACGGACGCAGCTCCGGATACTGGATCGGAAAGCGCTGGTTGACTTCGATCTGATCCCGGTCTGATTCAATTTGCGAGAAGTCGGGATTCAGCGTGAAATCGAGCGTGAGGTTCGGCGTGAAGCCGTACTTCAGATTGACGCCGACGTCCTTGCTCGTATAGCTGACGGACGTTCCGCTGGTTCTGTTCAACGTCTCTTGATGCCCCGCCGTGAAGGTCGGCAATATCTCGAAGTTGCGGCTGGTTGAGAGATTTGAAATACCGTCGAGCACACCCATCTGGCGCAGGAACCCGGCCACGTCGCGCGACATCGGCGCCCAGACATCGGTTTCGTTGGTCGAGCGGATCTGCCGCTCGATCTGAAATCCCCAACGGTGAGCTTCGTTGCCGGCCCGCGCAGGGTACCGCAGACTCTTGAGGGGTATGGCCATCTCCGCGGTCCACCCATCTTCCACGAGCTGCCCTGCCGTGGTGAACAGCGCGTCCCAGGTGATATCACCTGTGGCGTCGGTGGACGTGACGACCCCGCCGCCACCGCCGGTATTGCCTCTCAGAGTGGAATCGCCCTGCACCCCGTAGCCGTTGACCGAGAACGAATAACCCAATTGCGAATCGAGAAATGGATCAAAGGAGATCGTCACGATGTCGTCGTTATCGGTCTTGTCGCGCTCGACGCGGTTGGCGCGCATGAGTCCGATGTCCGAGTAGTGCGCGTAGATGGCGAAGTAGAGCTTCTGGCTATCGTAGCCAATGTACACGTCCATCCGCTCGGAAGCGGGGGCTCCTTCGACAGGATCCTGCTGGACGAACTCAGTGAGGTGCGCTGCTGTGCGCCACATCGAATCATCCACCCGCCCATCGATGATCGGCGCTTCGGTGAACCTCACCGCACCGACCGTCGGACGCACGGTGCGCGGTGCCTGAGGTGGAATGAGCCGAGGAGGGGCCGACGCGGTTTCCGTCTGAGCCGAGAGCGGCGACGCGGTCAGCCACATAAAGGCGGCAATCGCGGCAGTCGCCACCGAAGAGGGCGTGGCGAGCCTGACCCTTATCCGGCAAACGGGAGTTTCAATGAGATACACGAAGCGCTTCCCTTGCCGGATTCCCGAAAACCGATCGCACGAACGCGCTACTCTACCAGCTGGCAGTCCTTCCCATCATCAAATACTTGCACTTCTTTCATTTCATGCGTCAGGTCGGTTGCGGGGGATGCCCGGCGTTCGGAGAGTCCAAACCTCCGGCGTCTTATCGAGGAAAGCGGTGGAAAGTTGGCGGAGAAAAGAGTAGGCTACGGCTCGGTACCAACCTCAGCTCTGGACCCGCAGGTGCCGACTATTCATGACAAGGATTGACATGGGGAAATGGATTTCGAGAGTGGTGGCGTTTGGGATCGTGTTCGGTGCGGCGCTGCCGGCCTGGGCCCAATACACGTCGGGCGCCACGCCGGTGCAAGTCCGCTCGCAGTGTCTGAGCCAGGCGGAAATCGATCGCATGAACGCGCTGAAGACGCTCAAACGCGCGACGACGGCGGCCGAAAGTCCCAGCTTCAACCCGGATGCGCTGCTCGGCACCTGGAAACTCAGTTTTCTCGCGGCCGACGCGCCGTGGAGTGAGGGCGGCGAAATTACGGGGACGGTGACCTTCAAGTACATCGAGAACTGCTATTACGAAGGGCAGCTGCAAGCCGCCGGGCCGGGCGGCAAATACACCGCCAAAATTCAGATGCTCTACCACGAGCTGGCGCGGTATCTGGTGTGGATCGAAACCGACAGCCGCGGCTTCACCATCGTGAAGGCCGGCGATATCGTCGGCATGGGCGGGCAACTGACGTGGAAGTGGGAATCGCTGCCGTTCACCTACAAGGGCAAGGTGATCCGGATGGCGGGCACGCTCTTCACCGCCTCGCCGGACCGGACGCTCCAGAACATCATGATGTCGGTGGATGGGGTCAATCAGCGCCTCGGCAATCCGCAGCTCGAAAAAGTCCTGACGCCGGCGCCCGCCGCCAAGCCGGCGCCCGCCGCCAAGTAGGCCGAACCACCCGTACACAACAACAGGGCCGAACCCCCGGGGGTTCGGCCCTGCCGTCGAGACCGACGGTCGCGACGCGTTGGTTCTCCGCATGGGCCGCAATGTTCTGCCGCCGTTGAATAGGATGTGATTGAGCGACTCCCCTGCTCGATCCGACTCCTCCCGAATCCAAGACTATCTCTGCGGTCGCGCACGAACTCGGTCGAAGGGCTCGCCCGAGACGGCCTTAGTGCTTCCTATGTCACCCCGCGCCGAGCAGAAGACAGATCCAGTGCTCGGTCGTCATGATTCGCCTCGCTCTCCTCGGAGCCTCACGCACCGTTATTCACCAGACTGTCAGTGCGCCGCCTTGGCGGCCAGTCGAATGTGGTACAGCGAGACGCCGACCATGTACAGGCCTTTACCATCCTTATCGCCGAAGGTGAGGTTGGGGCAGTTTCTGGGGAGAAGGATCTTTCCAAGGAGCTTGCCCGCCGGCGAGACGATCCAGACGCCGCCGGGGCCGGTGCTGAAGATGTTCCCGTTGCGATCGACCTTCATCCCATCCGGGTTGCCGCGCGACGTATCCTTCGACATGTCGATGAAACCGATTTCAGGTTCGCCGAGCGTCCCGTCCGGTTTGACGGGGTAGCGGTTGATGATCTTCTTGAATTGGGAGATGCCGTACAGATATTTCTCGTCCGGTGAAAAGGCAATGCCGTTGACCCCGTCGTCCTTCGCCAACTGGTCGAGCTTGCCGTCCTTCAACCTCATGATGCCGATCGGATATTCCCTCAACGGGCTGGGGTTCGCGCTGTTGATGGCGCCTTCCAGACCGCTGCCTCGATCGGTGAAGTAGATCGCACCGTCCTTCTTGATGGCGAGATCGTTCGGGCCGTTCAGTTTCTTATCCCCGAAATGGTCGGCCAGTATGGCATTCGGGGTCCCCCTAGATTTGGCTACTCGTGCGAGAAGCGACCGAACGCACCGCGACTAGGGGAACAACAACGGTGCGACCTCGTTCAGATAGCGACGCCACACCCGCCAAATGTGGGTCCCCTCCGTGGCGCGAAACGTGTGTCTCACCCCGATAGAAGTGAGAAATTCGACGAATTGATTGTTCGAAGGAAACAATGAATCTTCCGTACCACAGGCCACCCAAAGGAGCGCGAGTCGCTCGTTCAGCCGTTGGGGTTCTTGGACGAGCGGCTTGACGTCGCCCACCGCTGAACTGAAGGCCGCGATCCGGCTGAACAGATCGAGATGGCCCAATCCGATCGCTAACGCCTGACCTCCCCCCATTGACAGTCCGCCGATCGCTCGATGGTCACGATCCCGATACACGCGATAGTTGTCCTGGACAAATGGAATGAGATCCTCGAGCAGATCCCGGCTGAACCCATCGCGTTGGTTCGTCGCTCGGTCCGTGCCTTCTGCGATTCCCGCCGGATCAGCATAGCCATTCGGCATCACCACCACGAGCGGCTTCATCCTGCCGTCCGCGATCAGGTTATCCAGGATCAAGTTCGCGCGACCACTCTCCGTCCAGAGGCTTTCGTTCATGCCTCCACCATGAAGCAGAAACAAGACCGGGTAGCGATCGGACGAACGGCTGTAATTCGGGGGGGTATAGACGAATACGCGACGCTCGGTCCGTAGCGATTTTGACGAATACCAGCGTTGCTCGACTGCTCCATGTGGGACCGGCCGCAGCTCAAAAAACGCTGGCTTGGCCCCGCGCACCTCGAAGCTCCCCCGGGCCGCGACTGTGCTGTTGATCGCGAGCTCGTAATTGTAGACGTCGGGTTCCAGCGGTCCGAGCGTAATGCTCCAGATCCCCTGATCGTCTCGTTGGAGACGTTCTGGCGTTTTGAGGAAATCGCCGAAAACGCCGACCACGCCCGCTGTGGGAGCCGAGACGCTGAAGGTGACGTGGCCGTCGGATTGAACGACCACGGGACTCGCCGCCGGCGCGCCCCGCTGCGCGACGGCGGGCTGCGTCAAGACAACCACCGCCAACAAGCGAAGACCGAGTCTGCAGCTCATCGCCAAATATAGTCGGTCCACTTTTGAATCTTCCCGTCCTGAATGTGGAACAATCCGGCACGAGTCCGCATCACCTGAGCGCGACCACGACCATGTCAAAAGGTACGGTCCCCGCGTTACCTGCTGAATGCAGCGTCTGCGCCGAAATGAAAGTGGTGCGACCCGGCTCGATGGCCCCGGCACTCTCCTTCCCGTCCAGCATCAGCTCGACGTCACCTGGCGTCAACTGGATGACGATGATGTCAAACGGATGTCGGTGCGAGGTTTCTCGAGCGCCGGGCGGAAACGACAGTTTTATCGCACTGACGCGATCGTTCGCAAGCAGTGGTGTGCTGACGATGGCTGATGAAGGAGTTCCAGGTGCCTGGGCTCGCGTGGCGAACGGAGCGAAGACGCTCGCGAACAGTGCCCCCACGGTCAACAGACGCTTCCGGCGCGCAGCCGTTACTCGATGCATCGACGACCTCTTAGGGGGGTGCTTTTTCTACGACTCCAAATTTCACCGGGTCGCGAGTCTGAGTCCACTAGTAGCGCGACGCGCGCGCAGCCAGTTGGATCCGATACAGCGAAGTGCCAGCCGTAATGTACAGGCCTTTACCATCCGCATCACCAAAGGTGAGATTGGGTGCATTTTTCGGGAGCAGTACCTTCCCTAGGAGTTTGCCCGCCGGAGATACGATCCAGATGCCGCCGGGTCCCACGCTGAAGATATTCCCGCTGCGGTCGACCTCCATACCATCCGGGCCGCCGCGCGCCTTATCCTGGGACATGTCGATGAACCCGACTTGACGCTCGCCGAGTGTGCCATCCGGCTTGACGGGATAGCGGTCGATCTTCCTGGCCGCCAGTGAGATCACGTACAGATACTTTTCGTCGGGTGACAGGGAGATACCGTTTGCCCCATCGTCCACCGCGAGCCTGTCGAGTTTCCCGTCCTTCCACCTCATAACGGCGGTCGGCAATAATTTCAGCGGGCTGCTCTGCCCGCCTTCCAGGCCGCTGCCTCGATCAGTGAAGTAGATCGAACCGTCCGACTTCACGGTGAGATCGTTGGGGCCGTTCAGCTGTCTTTCCTTCGAACTTGTCGGCCAGTATGGTGCGCTTGCCGTCTTTCTCGAGTCGCCAGAGAACGCGGTCGCCGTGCGAGCAGACGATCAACCGGCCCTGCGGGTCGACCGCGAGGCCATTGGTTCCGAGCAGCCGGCCGCCGCCATGGGCTTTGAACTCCTCGGGCGTGGCAGTGGTCAGACCCGCCTTCTCGAGAAAGACGGACAATCCCGACTTTGGATCCCACTTGTAGATCTTGTTTTCGGGGATGTCGCTGAATACGAGGAATCCCTGCGGCATCCAGGCCGGCCCCTCCGTGAAGTTGAAAGAGTCGTCTTTGAGGATCTCCAGCTTTGCGTCGGGCGAGATGATCTTGTCGAGCGCCGGGTCGAGTCTCAGAACCGGCTTTTCGAGTGGCGGGGGCGTTGGCGCTGGGGGGCCGCCTTGCCCTTGCTGCGCGCCTTGCGCCGGAGCGGGAGCTTGCGCCGCCGGGTCCGCTAACCCGAGCCCGGAGGTGAGCAAAAGACAGATGCCAAGCCTTTTCATTGTCAGCCTCGCGGTTAGTAGGAAGCCCACACCAGATTTCAGCCGAACAGGAACGGCCGGCTAAGCGACGCTGATTATACCGACGCGACGTCCCATCGGCGTTGTAATTGTGGCCTCCCGCTGTTACCCTGCGCCCACCCGGACGAAGGAGGCTCAGATGCGAATGCCCTTCCTTACGCTAGCTGTCGTTGTTGTTGTCGGCACACTCTCAGCACCCCTGTCCCTTCAAGACAAGGGCGGGTCCGATCTCAGCGGCCCATACGATGTCGTGGCCGGCTGGTCGCCGCAGTCAGTTCAAACGCCCGGATACATTCGCGGCTCGCAGGCCGGCGTGTTCGCCGAGACCCCGGATCGTGTCTTTCTTGTGCAACGCGGTGAGCTGAAGCTGCCGGACAAATTGCCCGAGGGCTTTGCCAATTTCTGGGGCTCACTCAACATGGGTCAGGCGAACAACCAGCGGCCGCTGATGCACAACGCCATCACCATCGTCGACCGCAACGGAAAGGTGGTAGAGGCCTGGACGCAGTGGGACCGCTTGTTCGAGACAGGCAGCGGTCACCCTGAAAGGCCGGGACGACAGCACGGACCGCATTCAGCCGCCATCAGTCCGTTCGATCCAGAGCACCACGTCTGGATCATCGACGACAAGGGACAGCAGATCTTCAAGTTCACGAACGACGGCAAGAAACTCGTCATGACGGTTGGCGTCGCTCAAGTTCCGGGCAACGATCAGACGCATCTCGGCGGCTCGACCGACATCGCCTGGCTGCCTGACGAAAGCTTTGTGGTGAGCGACGGGTACGACAACAGCCGTGTCGTGAAGTTCGATAAGAACGGGAAGTACCTCACCTCATGGGAGGGACCCCTGCCTCCGCGGATGAACGTCCCTCACTCGATTGCCACCGACAAGAACGGTCGCGTGTATGTCGCCGACCGCGGGAACAACAGGATCTTTGTCCACGATGCGAACGGAAAACACCTCGACACGTGGCCGAACATCATCGGCCCGGCCCATATCATGATGACGGCCGATCAGCATTTGATCGTGGGGACGCTGAACACAAACAAGATGTACAAGTTCGATCTCAACGGGAAGATGATCACGTCCTGGGGCACAGCGGGCCAGCTGCCGGGAGCGACCGACGGCATCCACGGATTCCACACCGATTCGGAAGGAAACCTGTACATCGCGGAGACCTTCGGCGGGCGAACGCAGAAGTTCGTGCCGCGCGCGGGAGCAGACAAGGCGCGGCTGATTGGCCCCCCGGTGCCGCTCATGCCAAAGAAGGGCGCGTAGACTTTCTCGGCGTGTTCTGGAACTCGGTCCTGGAGAACCAGAGTTTGAGGCTGTGACGATCACGCTCCGGACGCCCGGTCGGATTGTAGTGGATGTTCCACGACATGGAATCTTCTTTGCGGATCGTCTTGACCAGGCCGGGTGCGTACTTGAGTGATCCGGCGCCCGGTGCATAGAACAGCAGCCGCGTTGCGAAGTTAAAGCCTTCGACATTGGCGGTGGCTTCTTCCACTTCCACGTCCCCTGAAGTTGGGGCGCCGCTGGCGTTAAGCAGACTCCCGTCCTCGCGTACCGGAATGGCGTTGATCAGCGGGCCATCTTTCCATGCCGGTCCCATACCGATGTGATGGGCGCCGCGTGGGAGCGGTGATGCGCCGACCTGCGAATGGTGTGTGACGACGCGGTTGCTCGGCCGCAATTCCGCCGCCTCAATCTGTTTGTCTTCCGTAAACGGCGGCGGACTCCAGATGAGCCAATTCGTGAACTCGCCCGTCGGAGGGATTTCCGCGTCGAAAGGCGATAGAAGGACCGCGTCTGCCCCCGAAGAGAGGCTGGTTGGGGTTGAATCGTGGCGCCGTGATCGATGAACTCCTTGATGGGCAAACGGTCTGCAACTTCCGTCATCGCCCCGAAGTGGTCGCCGTGCCAGTGCGTGGTGATCAAGTGGTCGATCTGCTTGACTCCTGCGTCGCGAGCGGCTGCCAGAATCCGATCAGCGTCGCGAGTGGCAATCTCGCTCCGGCCGCCGCCGCCGTTTCCGGTGTCGATGAGAACCGTCTCCCCGGAAGGCGCGACGAAGAGCGTGGCGCCACCCCCTTCGACATGGATCAAGTAGATGTCCAGTGTCTTGCGCGTCTGAGCAGCCGACGGAGCGGCGATCAAACTGAGACCGAACAGAAACGCCGTCATTACGCGCATCACAATCCTCCTGAGACGGGCTGCCGCGTACCGTCAACCGTCGCGAGTCTTATCACAATTTGAGGATCACTGCCGGTCACGCTGCATGAGCGCGTACCCCGCGGCAGCCTGCCCACGGCTTCACTTGATGACGTCGCACGCGCAAACGAACCCGTACAAAACAACAGGGCCGAACCCCGGGGGTTCGGCCCTGCCGTCGAGACCTTACGCGTCGTGAGGATCGGCGCCTATTGATTACAGGCGCTTCGCGCGCCCCCGCCGTTCACGCAATCGATCTTGCCGCGGAGCTTTTCGACTTCCGGGGTCACCGCGAGGTCGAAATACGGGAAATACATTTCGTGCCAGCTCTGCCCGCCCCACGGTAATTCCTGGTCGGGGGTCGGATTGAACTTATTGTTCGCCGAGTTGTCGTAGTGGGCGACCGCGCGCAGCACGCTGCCCGCCGGGATCTCTTTCGGCTTGTCCAACGCGTACATGACCTGCCAGTTGAAGCTGTATTTCGGCACGTCGAGCAGAATCTCTTCCCGCCCGTCCGGATACGTCACCGAGAACGTCATGTCCTTGCCCCGCATGTGCATATGGGCCCACAGGCTGTTGAGCTCCGAATCGAAGCCGACCGAAAACACGCTCGCGACGCGATAGTTCTCCGCGTGGGCGGGAATATTCGCCCGCTGGACGCCGCGCCCGATGATTTCCTTGCCCTCGTAGAGGTTCACGTGATTGATGGTCGCCGACTTGAGAATGTGCGTCGTCGGCACCTGGGAGAACCAGAGGCGGAGCGAGTGCCGATCCTTCTCGGGCCGGCCGGTCGCGTTGTAGTGAATGTTCCACACGATGTAGTCGTCCCGCGGGATCGTCTTCACCAGACCCGGCGCGTACCGCAGGGTGCCGGCCCCCGGCGCGTAAAACAGCAACCGCGTCGCGAAATTGAAGCCCTCCGTATTGGCCGTCGCCTCTTCCGTTTCCTGGCCGACCGTATTGGGGTCGACGTTCCCGAGCGGCGACCCGTCTTCTTGCACCGGAATCGCGTTGACGACCGGCCCGCCTTTCCACGCCGGCCCCAGGCCGATGTGATGCGCCCCGCGCGGCAGCACCGAGGCGCCCACCTGCGAATGGTGCGTCACCGCCCGGTTGGTCGGCCGGATTTCCGCTGCTTCCAGCGCCTTGTCTTCCGTGAACGGCGGTTTCTGCCACAAGTCGAGGCCCGTGAAGTCGCCGACCGGGGGAATTTCCGCCTCAAACGGCGCCTCGATGACCGCATCCGCCGGCCGATCCATGAAGCCAGCCAGCGTCCCCGCCGCCGAATCGTTGATCACATTGGGCGCCGTCGGCGCCGGCCCGGTCCCCTGCGGCGACCCGGCGTCCACCCACGCCACCAGCGTGTCGATCTGCGCCTGCGTCAGCCCGCGCGCGTTCCTGAACTTCCCGTAGCGCGGGTCCGCAAACCACGGCGGCATCTCCCGCGCGGTCACCTTCGCCTTGATCCCCCGCGCCCACGGCCGGGCCTCCTGATAGGTCAGCAGCGACATCGGGGCGATTTCCCCCGGCCGATGGCACGTAATACAGTTGGCATACAAAATCGGCGCGACGTCCTTATTAAACGTCGGCGCGGCCGCGGCCGCCGCCCGACTCTGAGCGCCGACGGGGCTCACCCAAAGGCACGCGCTCCCCAAGACAACTAGAAGGGTCCTTCTCATTCCTCTCCCTCCGGTTCAAGCAAGGCTGTCCCCACGCAGTCGTTCACCAGTATAGCGCGACAACGGCTGAACTCAGCAATTCCGTAGTCGCCAGCGCGGGTGTGCCGCTGAATTGCTCAACATTTGCGCATCCGTGGGTTGAGTGCTGACCGACCAAAGGACCAGCGCGGCCCGCCCCCTGACACGCGTCGATTCACGCGGGTGAACGCCGTTCATAAGTAAGCTGTTGCTCCTCAAGACGCCAGGCACCGATGATTACGTTTCGGGAGATGACTCGCGCCTCGGCCGCGTTCACTGTCGGTCGCTGAATTCGACCCGAGCCTTTACGGCCGGTCGTCGGGATGGAGAGGTCGCGGCATCGGGAGACGCCGGAGCAGATCGGTCGTCACGGTCGTGCGCGTTCCGACTATCGTCGTGCGCTCGATTGTCAGAAGCGCAACGAACCGCCGCTGGACTGAAAAGACTTCGGTTACGTTCGACACGCGGCCGTCGGGAAGCGGCATGCGAGTCCTGATGACCATTCCCCTCGGCTCGAGCACGGCGGCCGCCTCGATGGCCAGTCCATTCTGAACGGTCGTCGACAGAGCGCCGTCCAGTCGGTAGCGGGAGATTTCGGTGATGCTGAAACCGTGGCGTTCGATGTGCAGCTCCTCGCCATCAACGCTGATTTGCAACCGGAACGGCTCCTTCGGACCAATCGCGATGCCCGGATCGAGCCGCCAGTATCCGAAGTACTCGTTCCAGCCGAGGCTGGTCGGATCCGCCTGCCGCCCCGCGGCTGCAGCACCAGGCCAGAACGCGTTCGAGCCGAGTGTGCGAACGGCGAACACCGAACCCGCGGCCGGGAACAAAGCGAGCACGGCAATCCCGAGGGGCAACAATCTCACAACTCGCTCAGCGGTCAGCATAATCCATTCACCACCACTCGCGGCGACCAAATCACAATCGTGTGTTTCACGCCGCAACGCTGGCGCCGATGTGTTGTTCGCCAGCCTTCCAGACCGCGACCTTTGTGCTTGAAGCGATGTGGTTCCGGGTGTACGGTCCGCATGACGGAGGCTATTCATGAGTGTCTATCAGATACGGCGCATTTCGGCTGGATTGGCGGCGGCCGCCCTCCTGGCCTCCGCGCAGACGGCGCACACACAGCGAACCAACGAATCGGTGCCGCCCGCGGCATCGGCGTCAGCACCTCCGCGGGCCGACCGGGCGATCGTGCCGTTCAAGATCCAGGTACCGAACAGCGTGCTGACCGACCTGAAACAACGGCTCGCGAATGCACGCTATGCCGATGAGTTCCCCGACGCGAACTGGGACTACGGCATGAACCTGACGTATCTCAAGACGCTGATCGATTATTGGCGCGACAAGTACGACTGGCGCGCGCAGGAAAGGAAGCTCAACGCGTTCGACCAGTTCAAGACGACGATCGACGGCGTCGAGATTCATTTCATCCACCAGCGATCGACCAACCCGAATGCCATTCCGCTGTTGCTCCTGAACGGCTGGCCGAGCTCGATCGTCGAATACGCGAAAGTGATCAAGCCCCTTACCGAACCGGCGGCGTCCGCCGGCCGCGCCGAAGACAGCTTCCACGTGATTATTCCGTCGATGCCCGGATTCGGCTTTTCAGGCAAACCGCGGGAGCGCGGATACGATCCCGAGCGGATCGCCAAGATCTGGGTCCAGCTCATGGCGCGTCTGGGTTACAGCCGCTACGCGGTTCACGGCAGCGACTGGGGCTCTGGAATCGCCACGCGCGTCGCGCTCGCCGATTCCGCACATGTCGTCGGCCTGCACCTGGCAGGGTGCGGGGGTGGCGCTGCGCCCGCGGCCGCCGCCGCGAATCCGTCGACGCCGTCGGCGGCACCGGCACCGCCATCCCCGACAACGAACGCCAACGTGAATGGCGCCCACAACCTCGGCTATCAAGAGATTCAGTCGACAAAACCGCAGACACTGGGCCACGGCTTGAGCGATTCCCCGGTCGGCCTCGCCTCGTGGATCGTGGAAAAGTGGTACGGATGGAGCGACCACGAGGGCAATCTCGACCAGGTTTTTACGAAGGACGAGCTCCTGACCAACGTGATGATCTACTGGGTGACGAACAGCGGCGCCTCATCCGCGCGCATCTACTACGAGAGCCGTCACATGCTGGGCGGTCCCCTGCCGCAATCGCCGTTCGTCCAGCCGGCGGGGCGCGTCACCGTTCCAACCGGGTGCGGGGCGTTTCCCTATCAGTACGACCGCCGCACGACGCCGCCGAACCCGAACACGGACGCCGCGCGCAAGGGCGCGGAGACCCGCTTCAACATCGTGCAGTTCACCACGATGCCCCACGGCGGCCACTTCCCGGCATTCGAGCAACCCACCTTGTGGGTTGACGACATCCGGGAGTTTGTCAGAAAAGTGCGGTAGCCCGATCGTCGATCACTGCCGATCGGAGTCCTTCGGCGGCGGGATCAAGTCGGCGAGCAGGTCCAGCATCGCTTGCGACCGCGCCAGCACGCCCTCTCTCTCGAGGAGCATCTGGCGCTGTTCAACGTCGACTTTCATGTTGTGGGCAAGAGAGTTGAACAGCACCTCGTCTGAAACGGACGGAAACATGCGAGCCAATTCGAATGTCGACCCGGGTTGGGTCAACAGCGCTTCGAGCTGGCGGCGCTGTCTTCGCAAGACGGCTCTCACGTCGGCGTCAACGGGCTCGTCGATCTGTTCGACGTGCGCGAGCCGATAGCTCCGGCTCTCGTCCTCGCCGGTGATGCGGAACTTGACCAGGCCGCGAAGCACGACGCCGATGCGTCCATCGGGCCGTCCGCCGATCACGTCGGTAATTGCCGCCGCGCACCCGATCGCGTAAACCGGCGGGCGCCCTTCGTAGTTGTCCTCATAACCGGGCTTCAGCAAGACGATGCCGATGATGCGATCGCCCTGGACTGCATCCATGAGCATCGTTCGATACCGCGGCTCGAAGATCGTCAGCGGGACCGAGACGTGAGGAAACAAGACCAGCTCCGGCAGCGGAAAGATCGGGATCGTCGCCGGCAGTCGCGGGGACTGCGTCCAACCAGTGGCCGGAAGAAGCAAAACGGCACACATCCCAACGATGCCGCAGAGCTGTCTCGCGTTCATGCTGTCCTCCTGCATGAGGGTGGACGTCGGCTGCCCCCCTCGTGTAGCCTCATGTCGTTCTCCCAGGAAGAAACGAAGGGACGCTCGATGCATCACTATACCGTCGCAATAGTCGGTTGCCTAGCGATGTCCCTTGCGGTGCACGCGCCCGTCCGGGTCGCGGCCCAACGCGCCCCTGTCCCAGCGGGTGACGCGATTCGAGGCGGCCTGTTTCCTCGCCAGCTGACGATTTTCGACCGTCGCGGAAATGTCGTCAAAACCGTGGGCGACGCCGGAATCTACCAGCAGCCTGCCTTTTCTCCCGACGGGACACGACTGGCCGTCGTCAAGATGAATCGTCCGACGCGCGAGCAGGACATCTGGATCCTGGATCTTGCAAGCGGCAGTGGTCGGCCGCTCACCTCTGGCCGCGCGCTGGATAGTGCGCCGGCGTGGTCCAGCGACGGGCAGGAGATCGCCTATTCCTGGTACGGCGGATACGGCGCGCTCTATCGGCAGCCGTCGGCGGGCTCGGGAAACGAAACCCTCGTCTATCGCGACGCCGACGGTACGACGCTCGGACTCACCGATTGGTCATCGGACGGGCGTTTGATGACCTACACCTCGGGCGGAGTGTTGTTCTCCGTTCGCGTCGGTGTCGACAGCAGGCCAACCGAACTGCTGCGCGACGAGTTCACCAATGTCGGCGCGCGCATCTCACCGGATCGCCGCTACATCGCCTACCGCTCCGACGAATCGGGCCGCAATGAGATTTACGTCCGCAGCTTCGATCCCTCCGCGGGCGTCGTGGCCGGCGATCGGAAATGGCGGATATCAGACGAAGGCGGGCTGGGGTTGATCTCGTGGAGGCGGGACGGCCAGGAGCTCTACTATCTCGCCGCAAACGGCGGCGTCATGGGGGTGTCGGTTTCGCTCGTTCCGGAATTCAAGGCCGGACAGCCCACGCTCTTGTTCAAGGCGCCGGGCACCATTCCCTTGACGGGTACGCCGGGCGGTCTCGCCGCGATCAGTGCCGATGGCGAACGGTTTGTTTTCGCCGTGCCGACGCCGCCGCGCCGCGTCGAAACAGCTGTCGCAGTCGACATCCTTCGGCAATACGAGGGCACTTACGCCGGGCCAGGAGGCAACGATGTCGTGGTCACGCTCGACGACGATCATCTCGTCATCCAACCGTCTCCAGGCTCCGGGACGTTTCGGCTCTACGCTTCGTCCGAGACGAGCTTTTTCTTCCAGACCGCCGAACCGGAGATCGATTTCGTTCGCGACCAGGCCGGCCGGGTAACGCATTTCATGCTGTATCAGGACGGACGGGTAACGCGGGCGATGCGAAAGTAGAGGTTCGTTGATGATATCGAGAACCGGTTCAATCGTCGTATCGATTGCTCTTCTCACCGCGACGCCGGCGCTTCTGGCGCACCATTATTCCGCCGCCGTTTTCGACTTGTCGCAGAAGATCGTACTCACCGGGACGCTGACCAGTCTCGACTGGCGAAACCCTCACATCGAGTTCTCGTTCGAGTCGGCCGTTGACAAGGAGCCGGTGGGGGCATGGAAGATCGAGAGCAATGGGCCGACCTGGTTCCGTACCCGGAACATCAGCCGCGGGACGTTCGAAAACGCGATCGGCCATGCCGTGACGATTCAAGCCGTTCGCGCCAAAGACGGATCGCGATGGGGCCTCCTTCAACGAATCACCTTCGCCGACGGGACGACCCTCGCCGTGAGCGATAACGCCACTCAACCCGAATCCCCGGGAGGGCCGGCGAGCGCGCGATGAATTCTTGAGGTTCGACTAGAGGGCGAGTGTGGTCGCAGGCGTCACCCTTGGCGACGCCTGCCGGACGCTGTCTTCTGCTAATTGCCTGCTTCTCCGAGCTCTTTCAACAATTCGGCCATCTTGACGACACGGCCGTGGAGTGGCGCAATCGTCTCGACCTGCAGGTTCTGGCGCTTGATGTTGTTGTAGAGAATTCTCGGTTCGGGGTTGATGATGATCCGCGACCCGGACGTCGTCGCCAGCGCCGCAGCGGCGGCGCCTTCGGCTGGCGGCGTATACATGTCGGCCTCGATGAGTATTTTTTCAGCCGGCAGATATGCGATCAGCATCGCATCGGCGTGCTGGCTGCCCGCGACGCGAAAGATCTGCAGCTTCCGTTTGCCGTCGGTCATCTCGTGCACTTCACGGCCCTGGCCGAAATCGGTCCCGACGAATTCCATCGTCGCCTTCTTCGGCGTCTTGGCGAGCCTGTCGGGGTTCAACGTGTGCGGCGCGGCGACGAGTTTTTCGTAATACAACCTGTTCCACCCGTTGGTCACGATGGTGGCGTCCTCGGCCACGGCCGCACGAAGACCACCCGCATGATCGAAATGATGGTGGGTGTTGACGAGATACCGCACCGGCTTGTTGGCAAACGCCTTTCGGGCCGCGTCGAAACGCGCCGCCGTCAACGCATCGCCCTGGGGAGCTTCGATCAACACGATGTGGTCGGCAAATTCGACGGCGACACTGTTCGCTCCCTGGCCGCTCAAGAACACCACACCCTCAGCAATTTTCTGCGTGGTCACCGCGGCAACCGCCGGTGGCGTGGGAGCGGCTTTCTGAACTGCCTCAGGGACGTCGAGGGCTGGTTTTGGATTGGCCGCGAACTTGTCGACGGCGAGCGTGAGGATCGGGTAGCCATCCATCTTGATCGTTGGGCTCGCACCCTGGATTCGAACTATTCGGCCCGGAAATTTCACGCCATCGCCGCGATCGGTGTACTGCGAGAACAGCACCACAACCTGCGTGTCGCCGATCATCGGTGTGTCGATGGTGTACTCGACGCGGGTTACGATATTCTCCTTCGAGACGTTGGCCTTGAACGTCGTGTTGCCGACCGGGAACGTCAGAATCGTCACCCCGGTGGGCTCGCCGCGAGCGGTTTTCTGCTCTTCGACTGTCAGCTTTCCGGCGGCCGCCTGGGCCGCTTTCACGACCCCGTGCGGCGTGCTCCAGAGCTCCAGCATCCGGTCGTTGACTGTCGCCAGCGCGGGGGTTGCGTTCTCGCCGTTCACGTTCCAGGCGACCTTCCCGTTCACCGCCTGATTGGCGCGCTGGACCCCCGGCAGTGGAAATCCACCGCCCTGCATCGGCCTGCCCTCGTCAGGATTGTCGCGCGCGGACTCGACGCGCATCGCCGGGATGCCGTAATCGATCGTTGCCGTATAGCTGGTCAACTTGAACTCAGGCCAGGGGACTTCATTTTTCCAGCTCTGGCCAAACGTGGCAATCGTCCCGGTGCCTGAGTACTGGACTGCCGTAACCTTCGCTGAACCCATCGCGTCCGCGACAGCACGAACAATCGCCTGCGCGTCCTGCGCCTGGGGCGTCGGGCCGGTGACTATCGCAAGAATTGCCGTCGTCGCCAAGACTAACCTTCGCATACGCCCTCCTCAGCTCCGATTAAACTCCCTGACGCATCGCCTGGCTGCCCCGGACCGCGTCGGAAACATTGGCAAAATCTGCTGGGAAGATACTACTTATCGCGTAGGAAGCCAAGAGGAGCGATCGGGCGATGCGAGGGCCTCCCCCGAGACGGAGAGTCTACTGATGCGGGGGAAGAGTAACCGTTAACTCGTGCCCGAACAACATGGTGCGGTCATTGTCGCGGGCGGCCCATTTCAACAGCGTCTCGACCGCCGGGGTGACACGTCCTTCGAACGAAAGGGCGCCATTGGTCACGACTCTAATGGCCTGAGAGAAATCGAATCGGTCAGGTGAGAGCAGCAGCGTGTACTTCCTGACGCCCCGGGTACGCACCGCGACCGAGTTGCCGGTGCGCTCGACCTGGACCCGACCGGAAAGCGCCGGGCGGGCAAAGGCGGTGCGCGGTGCGGGTGTCGGGGCAGGGGGGAGACGTAGTGTCAACGGGAACTTCTGGCCCCCACGCTCGATCTCGAGACGGATGCTGGCGCCGGCGTTCGCCTCCAACGCCTTCTGTAGCTGCTCAACGCCTGCCACCGATTCGGCGCCGAGGCCTCGAACGACATCGTCCTCCCACATGCCGGACGAGTCGGCGAGCGAACCCGGCTGGATCGACACGACGTTCACGCCGCCTCCCGCGGCGTCGGTCCACACGCGGACGCCGATACCGAGCGCCAGCGGCCGCGGGGTTACCTGATTCACTGATTCCAGTACCGCCTCGTTCGCGGCGCCGCCGAGTTCGTCGATAAGGACCCAGCGCGATCGATTGAACTGATCGGTCTGGCCTGTCTCCCAATCCACGCGATCCGGCAACGGATCGCGCGGATGCTCCTGGATGAAGGCATCGATTGCCGGCGCTTCCTCGGGCCACCATCGGATGTCATGGCCATTCTGATTCTTGACGTGTGTGACGGGTCGCATGCCCGCGGCCTCGAACAGCGTCCACCACGGCTTCACGGACGCCAACGGATACAGGAGATCGAGCGCTCCGTGGACGATGTAGAACGGCGTCGACGCGGCGTTGCCTGCGAAGAGAGCTGCGCCGG
Organism: uncultured Acidobacteriota bacterium; assembly: GCA_963789965.1. GTDB lineage: Bacteria > Acidobacteriota > Vicinamibacteria > Vicinamibacterales > CAVVIG01 > DATLLJ01. The sequence goes on along the minus strand of CAWBMO010000003.1, from coordinate 337,459 downwards.
TCGGCGAGGCGACGTTCGCGAGTACCGCCGGCTGACCGTTGAACGGCAGCATCGCTGACCATGACGTGGAGGCGAGCATCGCGTGATAGAAAATTCCGGTTGCGCCGTCCGAAATTCCGAGAAGAGACGCGCGGTTCTCGTCGACGTTGTAGGTGCGCTTGAGACGATCAAGAATGTCCGCGATGTTCTCGACTTGTCGTGGTTCCCACCAGCGTGACTCGTTCCATGCGGCCGGAAAGACGACAATCGCATCGTCACGCACCAACGACGTGTAATTTGGAAACCACGCCGGCTGGTTGTCCGGCCACGCCGATCGAGCGACTCCGCCGTGAAGGTAAAAGCGGACCGGATACTTTTTGGCGGCGTCGTAATTCGCGGGAATCACGAAGAAATACGGATGCACGATTCGCGCGCTGTTGGTACGCGAACCGAAAATCCTCCCGGCAGGACTCGTCTGATACACGCGCCCCGACCTGAGTCGAGACAAGAGGGTATCGAAGCCCACGGTTGAACCGGCAATCGCCCGCGCGGCTTCTTCGGCGGCTTCGCGACTCGGCGCGTTCAGGAAGCGGGCAAGAGCGGCTTCGTCGAGGCCGTTCGGCGACTGGCTGCGCAACGGCTCGATCCCGCCGCCCACCATGAGGACGGCAACGAGACCGGCGGCGATCCGCGTCGTCAGCGCGCTCACGGCAGTCTCGCTCGTTAGCCTTTCGTCGCTGCCGGTTTCTTGGGAGCAGCCGTCTGCACCGCCACCCCGATCTGGATCAGCAGTGCGTCCGACGTTTTCTGTGGCACATCAATCACCACCCGCTGCCCCACTTTGAGATCGGCCAGATGCGCCGGTTTCCCCTGCATTTGATAGGTGGTCTTGGAAGTGAGTTTGAGTGTCTTACGTGCCGCCGGCGCGGTCTCGACAGTAACAGCCGTCGCGGACACGTCGGTCACCACGCCGCGAACATGATCGTTACCTTCATGGCCGAAGGCCACTCCGGTTATCAGCGCGAAGGCGACGGCGAACGGAACGAGGCGTTTCATGGAGCCTCCTTGTGGTGGTGCACCCCTGGTGACGCGGCGTCGACGTCCTCCCCTGCAAGGAACCGTCGATCGTCGAGCTCTTCCTGCAATTCTAGTGGATTCCTCGGATTCATTCCCTCCATTTGTTGCAGCTGTTCGGACGAGAGGTCCTTCAGCTTGCGGATGAAATGAACCAGGTTCCATGTCTCGGCGTCGTCCGCCCCGCCGCTCCCCCAGGCCGGCATTCCTGTCAGCCGGACGCCATTTTCGATGATCCAGTACAGCTCCCCATCGGTCAGGTTTTGGGTATCGGCCAGACGCATGTCAGGCGCCCGCGGATACAGATTCTGGCCCATCTCCGTCGCGCCGCTGCCGTCGTTCGCGTGACAGGTTGCGCAATGATCAGCAAAGTGAGCCCGCGCCTCGGCCCAACCCGCTTCGCTGAACGGAACCGGATTGGCGGCGCTGCGCGCCCGGCGCGGCGTCGCCCAGCGTCGTGCGGCACGGGCGATCGCCTGTTCGACAAAGGTCGGCGCGGCACGAGTACTGAGCCCGTTCATGCGGGTGATCGCGGTGGTGCCGGCGACGGCCGCGGCCGCTAGTACGACAAGGACGATGATGTACCGTGTCCGCATGATCGACGATGCTCGAAAGCGTGTATTCTGACCCGTAGCCGAATATCGGTTCAACGCCGGGGAGCAATCACATGAATACTCTGGTGATGACGATCGCCGTTCTGAGCGCGTCTATCGGTCTCCAACTCCTGCCATCGGCGCCCAGTCTGGAGATGGCGAAGTTCATCGGGTTCTGGCGAGTCACCGGCGGCTCTGCCGTTGGAACGCCAACGCCACCCATCCTGCTGAACATCAGAGTCGCCGGCGACGAGCTGACGATCGAGCGGCGTAATCTCGAGTCGGGCGCAGCGGAAACCTCGCGATATCGACTCGACGGCCAGTCGGCCCGCACTGTTCGCGACGGCCGGCCGGTTGATGCGACTGCGGCGCTCGAGGGCTCGCTCCTCGTCGTCCGCACGCAGCCGACCGCGGCAGATCCAAACCGGCCGAGCCTTGTCGAAACTTTCACGGTGGGGCGCAACACGATGATGATGGATCGCGTCGCAGCCCGCGGCACCGTCACGACCAGCTCAGACGAAATTTTCGAGAAGATTCCCGACAACACCAGCCTGCACGGCGGCGTCGAGCTGCGATAGGTTCGCGTATCGTTACTTCAGCGCCGGCATCAGGACGTCGGTGACCCACGCGTACTCGGCTCGCAGCGCAAGTGCCCGCTGGTACGCCTGCCGCGCACCGGCCATGTCACCTTTTTTCGCGAGGACCTGCCCAAGCCAGGCTTCCGTTTGCGCTTTTCCCCAACTGGGCCACGGCCTGTTGTTCGGTTCAGCAGCGAACAGAATCTGCGCACTCTTCAGCGCCTGTTCTGCATCGGCGGCCGTTTTCGAAAACGCCACGGGCGCAAGAAAGGCGACAATGCCGGTTGCGAGAACCGCCCGTGGATTCCGGGGCTCGCGCGACGCCAATTGGGCGAGCGACGCTCCGATGGCGGGGTCGTAAGGAACGGACCCTCCGGTCAGCTTCAGCAATTGCGCGTGCACGATCGCCCGGAGGATGTGCGCTTCGGCGTATCGAGAATCGAACAGCAGCGATTCCTTGAGTTGTGCCGCCGCATCGAAAATGGCGCCCCGGGCGTTGTCGTCATCGCCAGCCTGCAACGAGAATTCCCAGCTGGCATATGCGGCCGTGTAATAGAGGAGCCGTAAATCGGTTGGCCCTTCGGCGGCCGACATCATCGACTTCAGGTTCAGCCGCGCCGCGGCCAACATCGTCGGATCTCCCTTGAGCGCCGCTTCGTTGACGATGTTGCCGTATTCGAGGACATCCTCGCTCGGGGCCTGTTGTCCGGCGGCATACAGAGGCGCCGCCGCGTCACCTGCCGCGAGGCCGATTGCCGCCGCGGTCACCAGGAGCCCAAGGAAATATTCCAAACGCTGCCCGAGGTTGCGATGGGTCACAGCCGCTGTCCGCCTTTCTGTCGGTGAATACTTCTGGTGGCTTCGAGGCTCCGGTTGCGCTATCTTGCCGGTACGTCGACACACTATACAAGAACCGGACGGGCGTCTGATCATGGACGCCAACGCTCGGCGACGGCGGTAGGGAGAGGCTGGATGGCATCGCGCGCCGTCATGGCGTTGATATGCGCGGTGGGCGTAGCGGCCGCCCAGGCCCAGGTTAAACGTCCCGCCAACCCGCTATCCACGGTCTTGCGAGGGCAGTACGAAGGGGTGATCGAGCTCGTCGTCCGGGCGGCCGAGAAGATGCCGGAAGCCAATTACGGCTTCAAGCCAACGCCCGATGTGCGCTCCTTTGGAGAGCTGGTCGCACACGTCGTCTCGAACAACCTGATAATGTGCTCCGCCGCGCTCGGTGAGGCGATTCCACCCCCGACCGCCGATCTGGGTTCGGACAAAACGGCGAAAGCAGATTTGCAGCACGCGCTGCAGGTAGCGATCGCGTACTGCAGCCGTGCCTACGGGATGACGGACGAGCAGCTCGCCCAGAGCGTGCTGGAGCGGCGCGTGACGGTCCGTCTTCAGCCGCTCGTCTGGAACGCGGGACACAATTACGAACACTACGGAAACATGGCCACCTATATGCGAATGAAAGGCCTGATTCCGCCATCTTCTGAGCGGCCCGAGATCGAGCAGCGGCTACAGGGGACCGAGCCGCGACAGTAACTGCCGTCTCGTGCACCGACTTAGTGATAACATACTGCGGCTGAGCCGTTTAGGAGGGATGTATGACTTCCAGGTTCCGGTTGATCGTTTTGGCGGCCGTTCTCCTCGCGCTTGGGTCTGCGATGGAGTTCGTGGCTGCCGCGACGGCCGCTCAGCGCGTCGGTGATATCGAGCTGCCGCCGATCACCTACCTATGTCCCATGAACGGCTCGCTGATGCCCGACGGGACGATTCACGCCGATGTTTACGAAGACAAGGCGGGGACCTGCGCGATCTGCAAGATGGCTCTGGCGGCTGCGCGGCTCGACTCCATATGGACCTGCCCGGTCCATTCGGTGATCCACGAGAAAAAGGCCGGCCTGTGCCCGATCGACAAGCGCGAGCTCGTCCAAATTACCGTCGCCCTCTCGTGGACCTGTGCAGCGAACCCGGAGATCGATCAGATCACCCCCGCCAAATGCCCCGACGGTTCGGCGATGGTTGCCAAGTACACGCAACGTCCGCACGGGAACCACAACCCGCAGCACGGCGGACAGTTCTTCATGGCGCCCGACAACTGGACGCATGTCGAAGGGACGTTTCCGAAGGATCGGCTGGTGCGGATTTATGCCTACGATGACTACACGAAGCCGCTGCCCCCCGAAAAGTTCGCGGCGATCAGCGGGCACGTCATTACCAAGGTAACCACCGGCGGCACGACGAAGGAAACGTCGTTTCCGCTCGTTGCAGCCCGCAACGGCCAGTACTTCGAAGCCAAGGTTGATACGGCTCTTCCCGCCGCGATCGTCGCAAAGGTCACGTTGAAGCCCGGCGGGCCCGAGCATCATTTCGATTTCACGTTCAAAGAACTCACAAAGGAACCCCCGCCGGCCGCGTCCACATCGACCGCTGCGAAACCAGCTGCCGCGCCGGCCGCGGGTGTACGCACCGCCGCGGCAGCACCGAGCGGTACCGTAGCGGCGCCAGCGGGAACACCTGCGCCGGCTCCCGCAGCCCGTGAGAGTGCCGCCCCGACTTCGTCGCAATCACCCGCAATTGCGCCCGCGGCCGATGCCCCACCGGCGGCTGCGCAGCGCTCCCCTGCGCCTGCTGCAGGGACAGTTGATCCCACTGTGTTGATTAATCAGGCGCTCATCAACGTGCCGATTCCGGGCACGCTCGAGGAAATCCTCACAGAAATCGCCGTGCGCAATCGACATATCAGCGAGCTCGTCGATGCCGGACGCTTCGCTGACATCTGGCTTCCCGCCTTCGAAGCGAAAGATCTGTCGCTCGCAATAAACGGTTACGGCCCCGCGATGCCCACTTACAAGCGGCGGGACCTCGATCCGGCGATCAATCGGCTGGTGCGCGCGGCATGGATGCTTGACGCGTTTGGCGATGTCGGAAATCGCGAGCAGATCACCGCTGCCTACGCGGATTTTGCATCGGCTGTGACGGCACTCGAAACACTGCTAAAAGGAGGGCGGTAACCATGACGCGTCGTACGCGCGGAATTGTGATGATCGGCGTTGTCACCGCCGCCGTTGGCCTGAACGTGGAGCGTGGGGAAACTCATAAACCCATCACCTCCAAGTACACCTACAGCGAGGACATCTTCCCGATCCTTCGCGAGCGCTGCGGACGCTGTCACGTTCCGGACGGCGTTGCGCCGATGTCGCTGATGACCTATCAGGAGGCGTTCCCCTGGGGCGAGTCGGTGCGCGCGGAAGTCATCGCGAAGCACATGCCGCCATGGCATGTGGAGGAGGGGTCTGTTCGGTTCAAGAACCAGCCGACGATTACATCAACCGAGATCGACAAGATCCTGGTATGGGTCAGTGGCAGTTATCCGCGGGGGAATCTCCAGGTACGTACCACCGCCTGTGACTGTCCAAAAGGATTGGTCGATCGGTAAGCCCGACTTGGTCCTCCAGCTGAGCGAGATGACGCTCGATCCAGACACCGACGAGGTCACCAAGGAGTTCACCGTCGCAACCGGCAGCACGGAAACCAAATGGGTCAGAGCCGTCGATCTCCTGCCCGGCACGGCCGCCATCGTCCGCGACGCCATCGTGTCCATCAAGCGGCAACCGACCGGTAGCGCGTCACGTGTGGCCGAAGCCGAGGTGCTCGCCGCATGGATCCCCGGAGAGGATCCGGTTGGCGCGGATGGCGGCGCATTCCGACTGCCGGCCAAAGCTGAGTTGACCGTGCGCGTGCACTACCGAAAAACGTTCGGCTACGTCGGACGCGAAATGAAGGACCAGAGCACCGTCGGGCTCTACTTCGCCCCGGGGCCGATGAGCGAAATCAAGAGTCTGACCGTCGGATCCGGGCCGGTCAAAACCGCTCAGGGTCCGGTGTCCTTCAGTGCGGCCGTCGACCAGGATTTGCAGGCACTGGCTTTCAGGCCGGACCCCTCGCTGTCGAACGTCGACCTGCAGGTCGATACCGTCACTCCAGGCGGTGTCCGAACGCCGTTGGTTCGGCTCGCGGTTCGGCCGAACTGGTCGCGTCGCTATTGGTTCGATCAGCCAGTCACGCTGCAAAAAGGGACGCGGATCGAAGTCAGAGCCGTGATCGATGGCGCCGACAGGTTGCTGCCACCGGCAGGCACGCCACTTCCGCCGCAACAACTCAACGGCGCGCCGGTGCGGGTGATGTTCGATGTCGTCGCGAGCGGGTCGTCACCGCGAGCTGATTAAGACGCGAAAGCCGTTACTTTTTGGTGAACACGAGAATGTGTTGCCACGGCAGCGATTCGTCAACCTGTGACAGCGTGAATCCCTCGGCCTCCACTTCGAGCTTGGCCTCCGCGACGCTCATCTTATGCTCCGGACGAATCGGGATTCTAGGATCCTCCTTGCGGTACTCGAGAAGGACCAGGCGACCGGTCGGATTCAATGCCTCGCGAAGGAGGCGGAGCTGAGTCTGAGGCGAGGCGAACTCATGATACACATCGACGAGCAGCTCCAGGTCGAGTGACGAGGCGGGCAATCGCGGATTGTCCACGTCTCCCTGAACCAAGACCACGTTGGTGAGCCCCTCCGTTTTCATCCTTTCGCTGATCAGCCGCAGCATCTCAGACTGAATGTCGACCGCATACACCCGCCCCGCCGGGCCCACGCGTGCCGACAACTTCGACGTGAAATAGCCGGACCCCGCGCCAACATCAGCAACAACCGCTCCTGGTGGAATCTTCAGGACATCGAGCGCGCGATCGGGCTCCTCCTCGCGAATCCGCTCGGGGCGCTCAAGCCAGGCAGCGCCGGCCGCCGACATCACCTGGGCGAATACCCGGCCGCTGACGGGATGAACCCCCGGTGGCGCCAGGACGGCTTGACGGGCGAATGGCACCGCGATGGCCGTGAGCACCAGTATCAAGGTGAAACAGACTAGACGGTTCTTCATACCGTTTCCTTGAGCGTAAGGCAGCCTGGCCGCTGCGGCAGTGAAACTGATTTCTCGAGCGAACGCGCGTTCTGCCGACTCTGACATACAAGCCCATGGCAGACAAGAAATTCCGGCGCAATCATCGCGAACTCCGCGGTCAATTCAAAACCGATAACGTCACGTCGCTTGACGGCGGTCGGCGAAGCGCTACAGGATCGAGTGACCCGTGATGCGTTTCAAAGGAATTCTTCTCGTCGTCGGAGTCTGCCTGTGTGTACTGAGCGGCATGTGGGCGCCGAGCGCCGCCCAGCGCGCCGGCCCGTTCATGGGCTCGAAAGACGATCCGGCCATTCGGTATTCCAGCGCGCCGCTGAACAACGTCGTCATCGACGCGAACCGGAAGCTGCAGGAAGGATCGATTCGGATGGCGTCCGAGGGGCGCAGCGGGTTTCTGCGGGCGGCGCTCGAGGCGCTGCAGCTTCCCGTCGACTCGCAGCTGCTGGTGTTCACGCGCGCCAGCCTGCAGGGTAAGCGAATTAGCGAGCAGAATCCGCGCGCGCTGTTCTTCAACGATCGCGTCGTATTGGGATGGGTCCGCGACGGCGAGCTCATCGAGGTGGCTGCCCACGACGCATCGGCAGGCGTCGTGTTCTACACGCTCGAACAGCGCACCGACGCTGCAGCAGGCCCGCCGCAGTTCAAGCGGGCGCTGGAGTGCCTCGGCTGCCACCAGGCAGCCGATACACTCGGCGTGCCCGGTCTGCTGTTGTTCAGCACGGCGCGCCCGGCGGAAGAAACCGGGCTGGAGATGGCACGTTTCGTCAACCAGAACAATCCGCTCCGTGAGCGGTTTGGCGGCTGGTTCGTCACTGGCAGCGCCGCCTTGCCGCAGCACATGGGGAACAACGCGTCGTCTCTCGATGGGCGGGCAACGCGGACTTTGACGACGGTTCAGGGACTGTTCGATCCGGAGGGCTATCCCGCGAGTTCGAGCGACATCGTGGCGCATCTCGTGTTCTCGCACCAGACGCGAATGACCAACCTGCTGACGCGAGCCGGCTGGGAAGCGCGCGCCTCAGACCCCACGCTGCACCCACCGTTCAAGGCGACATCCGAACAGCAGGCAAGCATCGCGGTGATGATGGATGCGCTCGCGAGGGATGTTGTCGATTATTTGTTGTTCGTCGACGAAGCGAAGCTGACCGAGCCGGTGCGCGGCGGATCGGGCTTCGCCGAGCGATTCGCGTCGATCGGACCGCGAGATCAAAAAGGTCGTTCGCTGCACGAGCTCGATCTGAACCGGCGGCTGATGAAGTACCCGTGCAGCTACTTGATCTACTCGCCGCCGTTCGATGCACTTCCACCCGCCGCCAAAGAGCCCATCTACAAACGCATGTGGGAGGTGCTGTCAGGACAGGAGCGCGACGCGCGCTACCAGACCGCGCTGTCGCTCGCCGACCGCCGGGCCATCGTCGAAATTCTGCGCGATACCAAGAAGGACCTTCCGCGATACTTTCAAGGCGCGGTTAAGTAAGCGCTGGGACGCCGGCCGGGAGCGCCGTCGTATGCTGCGGTCTACCTCGCGGACGCCGGCCAGGGCGTGCCTTGATACCGCTTCGTCACCGGTCCCAAGCCCTTGTACGTGAACTTCTGGATGCGCTTCCCTTCGTAGGTTTCGGTCGTGTAGATGTTGCCCTGCGAATCGGTCGCGATGTTGTGCACGCCGTGCCACTGACCCGGCTGGTTACCGCCCTCGCCGAATGACGTCAGGATGTCGAGCGTATCCCGCCGCAAAATGTGAATGAGCGCATTCTCGCCGTCTGCAACGTATAAGAACGTCTGCTGAGGATCGCTCGACAGCGCCATGTCCCAGACGGAACCGGCGTTCATGGTCTTTGGCTCGATCAGCTTCTCCTTCACGAACTTGCCGTCCTTCGTGAACACCTGTAAGCGATCGCCCTGCCGGTCGCACACATACACCAGGTCGTCCTTCGAAACAACGACGCAATGCACCGGGTTGCGAAACTGCTGCTGCGGCGGGGCGTTCGGATCGTGAGCCGCTCCTCTATCGGCAGGCTGCCCGGCGGTTGGGCTGCCGCGATGCGGGTTCAACGGGCCGACAACCGGAGTGTCGTCCGGTTTGCTGCCGTACGCGCCCCATACGCGTTTGAACTTGCCGGTATCGCCGTCCAGCACGACGACGCGATGGTTGACGTATCCATCAGACACATAGACTTCGTTGGTCTTCGGATCGACGACGACCTTTGTCGGCTGCCCGAAGCTCTCCATGTCCAGGCTGTTGGGATCGTTGATCGGGGGGGCGGCTCCCGCACGGCGGCGTGCGTTCTTCTTCCCGATTTCCATCATGAACTTTCCGTCGGCCGTGTACTTCAGGATCTGGGCATCGCCGCCACCGCCTCCTGCCAGCCACACATTATTCTTATGGTCGACGTGGATGCCGTGCTCGCTGTCCATCCACGGATCGTTCGGTCCGGGTCCCCAATGCCGGAGCAGGTTACCGGCGCGGTCGAACTCCAGGACCGGTGGCGCGGTCGCGCAGCAAATCTCGCTGAAGGGCGGCTTCATTTCAAGGCCCTTCAGGGTATCCGCATTGTTCCCTCGGTGAATCATCCAGATGTGGTCCTGGGCGTCGACCCAGACGCCTACCGACGCGCCAAGGTTCCAATGATTCGGCAGCGGCTTCGGCCAGAAGGGGTCAACCTCAAATATCGGGGCCTGCACTCCACCGCGCGTTTGAGCGGCCACATTCGGACGCAGCAGATGGAGACCCGCTCCGAGCCCGAGGCCTACCACGAGCAACCCTGCACAGATTGCGATGCCGCGCGTCAGGCGTGGACGTGCCATCACTGACTCCTTTATGAATGTCACGTGACTGCCGGAAGCTAGCGCGGGACGTTAGGCCCGTCTACGCCTCTGGTCGTTCCGCGGTGTCGATGACGAGCATGCTGACAGGACCCCACTGCGACAACAGCTTGAGCCCGAGTTGTTCCTCGACCGCCCGGAAAATTGACGGACGATCGTTTGACGATCCGGCGATAGCAGCCGCCGCGGGCGGCACGCCCTCCGCTGTCCATCGGAGATCGAAATCAAAGACTCCCTTGATCTCTGTTCGATCCATCACGAAGGTATTCAGTGATCTTGCCAAAGCGGTCGCCAGTTGCCACATGGTCGTCGCACCAGCGGTGATGGCGTCGGTCGAGTACCTGATGCCGCACGTCGGTCGAGGGAGAGGGACAGGCGCGGTCGCCGATCCCGGCGGCGCAGGGCCGCCGGCCACCGGCGCGACTGCTCTCGGTATGGAACAGTCGGTCTTGACAGGGCGGAGTTGTGGGCCGAGCCGACCGTCTTCCGTCGCGACCACCAGAAGGTATCCAGAAAGCTCCCGGGTCTCCAGATGGGTCTTGAGCTGAAATCGTTCCGCCAAAAGGGCTCGCGCGACCAACTGGATCGGAGGGCGACCCGGAAGCCGCGATGAAGGCGGCTCGACAACCCTTGCGACGATGTCGAATCGATCGCGCTGGATCCAATCCGGCCCGCCCACGATTTGGAAGTTCTGATACCCATACGCGACGCGGATCAAATCCCTCAGCGGGATATTCGTCGCTGTGAACTGCCCATCCGGTTCGATGCCGAAGGTAATTCGCGCGCGCCCCGATGTATTCAACTTGATGGACGCAACGTCAAGCCGCGGGCCGCCTTCGCTACGAGTCGGTGGCAGAGATTGGGAGCGGAGTTCCGATCCAGTCAGACCGATCGTCACGAGGCCGATTGCGGCGAAGAGGAGCACTCTCCATGAGGTCCGCGCATGCTGCATAGCCCCTCGTTTGTTTGGGGTTCGGATCGATTCGGGTGACGCCGTTGCTCCCGTCGTAGGCTAGCCCGGCCGTTTGCGAGAGTCAAGCGACACGCCTCGCCGTTCCCGTCACGTAGCCCTGGGAATCTACGAGCTGTAGGCTGGGGGGCACGCGCTCCGGCCCTCCTGATGAGTTTTCCACCACAACGCCCACGACGGATGTTAATGTGTCCCGCGCGGGAGGCAACAGACATGACGAAGAAGATGACGACGCTGGTGATCGGTTCAGCGATCCTGTGGTTTGGCCTCGTCGTGGCTGCCCAGTCACCTGTACGAGGCACCATCACGGGAAAGGTGACGACGGATCAAGGGCAACTGCGGGGCATCCGCGTTGCTGCTCACAATATGGACCGCCGGATTTGGTACACCGTGTTCACCAAGAACGGTCAGTACACGGTTCCGCAGGCACTCCCGGGTCGCTATGAAATGACGGCGGTCGAACCAGGGTATGACTCCGCGCGCGTGTCCGTGCAGCTGGAGCCCGGCGCGAGCCGGACGGCCGATGTTGCGCTGAAGAAGCGCGCGACCGAGTCGAAGGCCCCGCTCGCTGGTGGCGACGAAGGGCCGGCTCCCCGAGGCGGGACCGCTGCCAGCACCGTCTACTTCAACACACTCGACGAGCTTTACCCCGAGGGGCCGGCCAAGGCTCTGTTGAGGGCAAACTGCATCGGTTGTCATCGCGACGATCTGGCATCCATGCACTACACCAAGGAGGCCTTTGTCCGCGGCATCGAGAAGATGAGCGAAACGGGTCCGGCGAACAATCACTACTCGCTGGCGCTGGGCAGGACGCCAATCTCCAAGCAGCAAAAAGAAATGCTGGCCGATTACCTGGTCGCACACTTCGGACCGGGGAAGCCCGATAAGAAGCTCAAAGTTGAACCGTACGTTGTCGACGAAGAGGTCGCGTCGAAAGCGATCTACGTGTCCTATGACCTTCCTGACGACCTGCCGTTCCCCTCGATGGGCAACACGATCGGCGGCAACATGGTAGACGGGATCATTGCGCAACTGGCGCCGGAGACCCGCCACCACCTGCAGGCGGCCGCGATCTCGCCGGTCGATGGCCACGTCTGGTACAGCTCTCGCGCCTCGAGCTCGGTCATCGGACTCGACCCGAAAGAGCTCGATCCCGCCAAGCGCTGGAAGAACCACCCCATCAAGGGCGAGCCGTATGTACATCCGACGGGTATCGCCGTGGACAAGAGGGGGCACGTGTATTGGGCGGAAGCGAGAGGCTCGCGCCTCGGCGAGTTGGATCCTGTCACTGGAAAGCAGATCCGCTACGCGCTGCCCGCGCAGGCCGGCGCCATGCTCCAGGTGATTGTGGACAAGGATGAGAACATCGGGTTCAGCCTCATCTGGGGCGCCTTCTTCGGAAGGATGGAGGCGAATTCCCGACGAATTCACATGTATCCGACACCGACGCCCGACAATGGCATTTACGGACTGGACTTCGACCAGGCGGGCAACATGTGGGGCGCGGGCTGGCAGAAAGGCACCATCAGCAAGTGGGACGTTCAGACTGAAGCGGTGACTGAGTACAAGGTGCCGAGCGCGTGGGGACAGATTCGCCGCGTCGGCGTAGACTCGAAAGGCATTGTCTGGGGAGCTGGCTTCAACACTGGAATCCTGGTCAGACTCGATCCCAAGTCGGGCGAGATGACCGATTTCACAGTTCCCCTCGTCGGGGCCGAGCCGTACGACGCGTGGCCGGACAAGCAAGACAATATCTGGACTGCCGATCACGTTCACGGCGCCATCGTGAAGCTGGATCAACGGACCAACCGCTGGACGCTGTACCCGATGCCTCAAGCGAACCAGAGTCTTCCCAAGTTCGAAGTCGCAGCCGACAACACGATCTGGTTCGGCAGTCGCGGCGTCCCGAACATCGTGGCAGTGCACTTCTATCCGAACGGCTATTCAGCGGAGACTCCGCCGTTGCCATAAGGTCGGAACCGACAGAGACTCGTCTCTGGGAGCGTGGGCGCGGCCCCTCGCAAACCTAGCGCTTTCCGCGACTCTGTTATATCCTACGAGGCGTTTTCGTCCGCTTCGGCTGGGAGCCTGTACAAATATGAAAATGGTGATAGCGACCGGCAGCGCGACCGCCGTGGCTTTGCTCACCATCGGGTTGACGGCGCCTATGGCTCAGCGGGGCGCGACCTCCCCGCCGACACAGGGGGCGCCTGCCGCACCGGCCCGCGGTACGCCCGCTCCGCCCGCACGCGGCACACCCGCCGCGCCGGCGCGCGGGACCCCGGCGGCCTCCGCCTATAACGGACCGCGGACTCCTGATCGCAAACCCGATCTGAACGGCATCTGGCAGGTCCTCGGCACCGCTCACTGGAATCTCGAGCCGCACTCCGCGATCGAGGGTGTTCCCGCCGGGATGGGCGTCGTCGAGGGCGGTGAAATTCCGTACCTGCCGGCGGCGTTGGCGAAGCGGAACGAGAACTTTCAAAACCGGATGACGGCCGATCCGCTCAGGAAGTGTTACATGCCCGGCGTTCCGCGCGCCACGTACCTTCCTTTCCCGTTCGAAATCACCCAGACGCCCCAGCACATCGGCTTCGCCTACGAGTTCGCCCATGCGACGCGCACGATTTTCCTGGACGGCACTCCACATCTCGACGATCTTGAATTCTGGATGGGCGACGGGCGCGGAAAGTGGGAGGGTGATACGCTGGTCGTGGACACGGTCAGCCTCGGCGATCAGACCTGGCTGGACCAGGCGGGCAACTTCCACGGCTACGATCTCCACGTGGTCGAGCGCTTTACTCCCGTGGATGCGAGCCACATCAACTACGAGGTCACTCTCGAGGATCCCAAGGTGTACTCGCGGCCCTGGAAGATGAACATGATCATCTATCGTCGTCTCGAAAAGAACCTCGAGCTACTGGAATACGAATGCACGGAGCACCTGTACCTCAAACTCTTCAAGGAACGAGCCGGCAAGCAGTAAGGCGCCGATTCGCGTGATGGGAAAAGGAGGCTCTCGAGTGAGATTTCGACTCTTTGCTTCAATCGCCATGGCGATGTTGATCGCTTTCCTGCTCCCGATGCCGCGGACGATCAGCGCTCAGAATGGAGCCGGTGCTGCCCCGGCCAGTGGCGGCGCTCCGCCCGCCGCGCCTGCAACTCCGAAGGCTTACCCGCCTTACAAGCGGCCGGTATCGACGTATGTGCCACCCCGGACGCCTGATGGCCAGCCGGACATCTCGGGCCTGTATCTCGCGATTCCGCTGCCTCGGAGCGTAGAGACGCCGCGTGCGCCAGCGCCTGCGCGAGGCAGGCGGACGGGGCGTCGGGGAATACTCGTTCAACCTCAACGAACGCCCGAAGCTGCCCCCGGGGGCCGAGGACCGGCCAATGGTCGTTGACCCCGCAGACGGCATCATCCCTCTGACGCCCCAGGCATTGGCGAGGCGCCGGGAGATCATTGCCCACCAGGACCAGATCGAGCACCTCGATGGGCGCGTGCTCTGCCTGCCGCCAGGCATTATTCGCACAATCATCCCGGCGCCTGTCGTGGGTTATCAGATCATGCAGAAGCCGGGATACGTCGTCATCTTCTACGAGCAGAGCCATCTCTATCGCGCGATTCCGGTGGACGGGCGCCCGCCGCTCGATCCTCGTATTCAAAAGGCGATGGGAGTCTCGCGGGGCCACTGGGAGGGGAATACGCTGGTGGTCGAGGTGACCAACAACACGACGACCCTCGAAAATGACTGGGTCATCGGCGCTGTTTCAGCGAATCCGGCTTTCACCGCGGACCAGCTGACAACGGGTCATGGAATTCCGCATAGCGAACTCTACAAGGTCACCGAACGGTTCACGCCGATCGACAAAGACATCATTCATTACGAAGCGACGATCGAAGATCCCAAGGTGTTTACGCAGCCGTGGAAGGTCGCCTACTACGCGATGACGCGGGCGCCGAAGGACTACGTGCCAATTGAGTACGCATGTTTTGAAGGAAACGCAAAGAACCTGCTACTCATGACCGACACCGACATCAGCCACGTTCGCGTCAACGTACCGTAACGACAGGCGCAGCACGGTCTGCGCCTTCACGCAGGAGTAGAGTCGATGGGAATGAAGCGAGTTGTCGCCATTACAGGTCTTGGAGTCATCCTCGCCGCCGGGTCGGCGACGGCGCATCATGCGTTTTCTCAGGAATTCGATGCGGACAAGCCGGTCAAGCTGGTTGGAACGATTACGAAGACGGAATGGGTGAACCCACACGCCTGGGTGTACCTCGACGTGAAGGGCACCGACGGCAAGGTGTTGAACTGGTCGATTGAGCTGGGCCCGCCGAACGCGCTGCTGCGCCGCGGGTGGAAGAAAAGCTCGATGCCGGTCGGTGCCCAAATCACGATCGAGGGGTTCGCCGCGAAGAACGGGAAAGAGTTCGCCAGCGCCAACGACATCACGCTGCCCGACGGGACCAAGGTCTTCGCCGCCTCCGACACGCCGCGCCAGTAAGGCGCGCTTGGGACAGTCGTTAGTGCGGGACTTCGACCGCTAGTTCCGCGGCAAACAGCATCGTCCGATCGTTATCTCGAGCCGCCCACTCGAGGAGCGATCGGACGTTCTTCTGTACGGGCCCTTCGAACGCCTTCCGGCCATTCACCACCACTGTGATCGCCCGATTCAGGTCGAACTGATCCGGCGAGATCAGCAGCGTGAACGCGCCCACGCCAGTGCACGTCGCGTTCACCGTATTGCCCGCACGAGTCAGATCGACGCGCCCGGAATCGCGCTGGGGCGGGAACATCGATGCGGCCTGGCCGGGGAGCACGGTCGGGGCGTACTTGCCGGTCAACGCGACCGATTTGCCGCCGCGCGCGACGGTGATCAGGAGCGGCCGTCCGGGCGGATAGCTTCCGAGGACTTCCGCGAGATCGGTCCCGGGAGGCGTCGGTTGACTGTTGATCTTGACGACGACGTCACCGCTCTCGAGGCCGATCTGCGCGGCGTTCGATCCGGTCCACACGCGGTTGATTTGCGTTCCGCTGCTTCCAATTCCGAAATCCGGGACGGGAGCCGTAGGCCTTCTGTTGAGGTCAGGCAGCACCGGATCGTCCGGCCGTCTGGCGGCGAGCCGGTCGACGACAAGCCAATGCGCGCGGCCTGGCATGGCTGGTGGTCCGCCTTCCCAGGTCAGCGTATCGGGCAGCGGCCGGCGTGGGTGCGCGGCCACGAACGCTTCGAACGAATCTTTGATTTCAGGCCACCACGACGTGTCGTGCCCCGCGCTGGCTTGTGGCCGATACTCGAGATCGACTCCGCCCTTCTTCAGCTGCTCGATATAGGGCCCGACAACGCTCGTGGGATACAGCGGATCGCGGCCGCCGTTCACGACGAACAGCGGCTTGTTCAGCAGGTTGTTCGGAAAGAGATCGCCCTCGGCCTCGGACATCTCGTTCCTGAGAACCATCATGAAACCGTTGAGCGGCAGGAAGCTCGCAAACGGTGTCGTGTCCCGCATGGCGGTGTAGTACACCCCGGTCCCACCATCGGAGACGCCAGAGAGCACGACGCGGTTCTCGTCGACGTTATAGGCACGCTTCACCAAATCGATAATCGCGTGCAGGTTTTCCGTCTGGCGGCCGCTCCACCACGGCGCGTCCCTCCAGGCGTACGGCATGACGTAAATCTGCTCCGCCCCCGACAGGCGGCCGGCTGGTCCGGAACCATGAGGCGTGTTGTCTTCGTAGCGGCCGACTCCGCCGTGGAGCTGCACACGTACCTGGTACGGGCGGCCGGGGTCATACGTGGCCGGCACCTCCAGGGTATAGAAGTACTCGCCCGCGTCGCTGCGATAGCTCCCTTGCACGACGCCGCGCGGCACGTCGCGTGAGTAGACTCGTCCCTTGCCTGAGACGCCTGAATGCCTCGTCGAAGGCAACCCCGCTCTCGACGATCCGATCGACAACGGCAGCGGCCTCTCGGGGAGTGCGCGCCTGCCAGAGGGTCGCAAACGCGGCGTCAACGCTTGCGGGTTGAGCAGCCAGCGCTCCGACGGCCGCTACCGATGCAAGCAAAGCGAGAACGACGGACCGGGCACGAACAGTCACTTACTTTTGCGGCAACAGCGGCTCGCCGAATCTGGCTGCGTCAATCGGGACATTCAGCTGCACATCAGTGAACTCGAAGCTATCCTTCCCGTCCAGCCAGGTGAACGTCCACTTGAAGGGGAACTTCATTCCGTTCACGTCGCGGTAGTCGGAGTAGTCGACCTGGGTCGGAATGCGACCGATCGGCGATCGGCCAAGACGTACCATCCGCACGAGCAAGCCAGAGGTCTGATCGAAATACAGCGTCGCGAACGTGCCGTTCGGACCGTTTCCCTGAAGAACCCGAACGTCCTGATCGTTGATGGTCGTCGGTGGACCGACGCGCAAGCCGGTCAGGACCTGTTTGATCTGCGCCGGAAACGACAGCTGCGCATCGAGCCTGGCCCCATCCCGCTCGCTTCCGTCGAGCGTGTATTTCCGGACCACCGCGAGCGGCGTCGCGATCCAACCGGTTTGACCGTTGAAGGTCCTGATGCTGTCGCCTCTATCCGGGTACTCAGGGAACTTCATATAAACGGAGCGCTTATCCGGCGCTTGCGCCGAGACTTGCACGACACCGCCGCCCCCAAAACCCCTGTACGCGACACTCTTCCCACTGGCGACAAAGCTGGTGATGCTCGCGACCTTCTGGGCCCCACCGATCGCCTGCAGATACTTGTCCAGGACCTGATCGACGGATGGCTCTCCGGGCGACGGCCCGAGGATGTCGTCGTATTCCAGGATCGGCTCGCCGTACACGTAATCGAGAGCCATGGTGACCACGGGGCGATCGCGGCCCCGATGACAGGTCCAGCAGGTCACGACCTGTCGGCCGCCGAAGTTGTCGCGATTGATGGTGCCCACCATGAGGATCATCCTTCGCGCGGCGATCTTTCTCGGCGTGTCGAACGCCCAATCGACTTTGTCGCTTCCGGCATTCACATGGCACGAGATGCAGTCCGAGCCGGTCGCGGCCGTGATGAAGCCCATCGTCGACATGAAATCGTCCACAGAAAGGCCCTTGAGGGCGGTGACGTTCTTGAAGACGTCGTCCACTATCATCGGTTTCGCCTGGGCCGCGGCCTGGCCGTTCAAGACGACCCTCATCAACGATGCGACGAAGATGACAGCGGCAGCAAGAATCGTCTGCCTCGGTACGAGTCTCATTGTGAGCACCCCTCCATTTTCCGAGACGCGTTTACCCCGGTGCAACCGTTCTGGGAGGACGCGGCCCGTACAGTCCCTCTAACTTTTTATCGAGCTTCCGCTTGAGGGCCGTTTCGCCGGGATACCAGTAGATGAGGTGACAGGCCTCGCATGCGTTATCGAGATCCTCGGAGGCGTCCCACATCGCTTTCGCGTCCTTCTTCTTTACAATCTCGAGAACTTCGAGCCCGACGTTTCGAAGCGCCTGGATCTTGGCCTCCCATAGCACCGGGTCGGCTTGCAGCTTGGCCGTGATTTGAGCCGGCGACAATTCCGGCGCATCCGGGCCTGTGCTGTTGTTCTCGTCCCCGGGCGGGGCGAACGGTCGCGGAATCTTGAGCAGCGAGACTCCTTCCGCGATCGTGACCGCTCCCACTCGGACCTTGTCCCAGTCCGCGTCCGTCTTCGGCTCCCATTCCTCAGTACCGCTCTTGATGCTCCGGGTACCAACCGCGTTGAAGATGAAGTCGGAGGCCGGATCGAGCATGTCGCGCATCAACTCCTTGACGGAGACGACCGGCGTGATGTCTCCCCACGACTGGGGTCCGCCCGGTGGAGCCGGAGTCGGTTTCGGTGAGGAACAAGCGGACGTCAAGACGGCAATGGCAAACAGTCCGAAGCAGAAAGCGAGCCTCTCGCGAGTCCAAACGCCTAACATCTCACCTCTAGGCATGTTCGCTCCAGCCGATCGGTAGCGATCGGACGCGCCGACCTCCATTGCAGTCCGGGACGAGGCGCCTATAGTAACTCAATCCCAATTAGGCGAGGCAGTCCCGTCAAGAGGCCGCGCGAGCCGTTTCACGGCGCCAGCTGCTTCGCCGTGTGACGGCTGCGCGACTGGCGTTTCATCCTGCGGGCTTGACTTCAACATACGCACGCACACAGCATTAGCCTCATACCCATGCAGTTCCGAGTCACATTTGCGCTCGGCGTCGGTCTCGTGTGCCTGGCGGCGCGGGTTCCAGCGCCCCTGAGCGCTCAGGGCGGCGGGGTGTTTTTGGGAACGACCGACGACATCGCCATCAAGTACCGAACGGCGCCACTCGACAATCCCGTTCTTGCCGTCAATCAGAAACTGAAGGACGGCACGATCCGTCTCAGGCTCGATGGCCGCGGCGGGTATCTGCAGTCCGTGCTCCAGGCACTCGAGATTCCGGTCGAATCGCAGATGCTCGTGTTCTCGCCGACCAGCCTGCAGGCCCGGCTGATCAATCCGAACAATCCACGGGCACTCTTCTTCAACGACCGCGTCGTGCTTGGTTACGTCCGCAACGGCGAAATTCTTGAAGTGGCCACGCAGGACGCGACCGAGGGCATCGTCTTTTACACGCTGGAGCAGAAGGCGACCGACGCGCCGCAGTTTCAGCGGGTCACCACCTGCCTCGGCTGTCATCTGAATGCCGACACGCTGGGCGTGCCGGGTCTGCTCATGTTCAGCACGACACCGGCCTCCGACGTCCGGCCGGCCCGGTCGGTCTTCATGGATCACCGGATGTCGCTCAACGACCGTTGGGGTGGTTGGTTTGTCACCGGCAGCAGCGGCGGCACTGAGCATGTCGGCAACACGGTGCCGGCGCTCGACGGCCAGTCGAGGCGCGAGCTCGACTCGGCGACCGGACTATTCGATCCTGAGGGCTTCCGCGCCACGACGAGCGACATCGCCGCGCTCATGGTGTTCTCGCATCAGACCTACATGACCAACTTGATCACGCGCGCAGGATGGGAGGCGCGCGCTGCCGATCCGAGACTGCACCCGCCGTTTGTCGCCGCGCCCGATGAGGACGCCAGGGTCACCACTTTCATGAGCGGCGTCGCCAACGAGGTCGTCGACTACCTGCTGTTCATCGATGAAGCGCCGTTGCCCAATCAGGTCCGGGGCGCGTCAGGCTTCGCCGAAACGTTCTCGGCAGCGGGCCCCCGGGACAAGAAGGGACGCTCGTTGCACGAGCTCGATCTCACCCGCCGCCTGATGAAATACCCCTGCAGCTATTTGATCTACTCGCCCGCCTTCGATCAACTGCCGCCAGCCGCCAAGGATCCAATCTACCGGCGGATGTGGCAGATCCTGTCTGGAAGCGAACGACTGCCGCGCTACCAATCGGCGCTGTCGCTCGCGGATCGGCGGGCAATCGTCGAAATCCTGCGCGATACGAAGCCGGGTCTGCCCTCGTACTTCGGGAACGTTACGAAGTAGGTGAATCGGCAATCTGTTTCGAGCCCGGGTCGCCCGCCGCTCGAGTCGGGCAGCCAGGATCGCCTTCCGGTCGTCGTCGAAATCTGCCAGCGCCTCCAGGGCGGTCAGGGCCTCAGGCGTGAGAATGTCGCCGTAAGAGGCCACAGGATGGGCGCGAACCTCCAATATCGCCAGGCCCCGCGCCCAGCGGGCAATTTCATCTGGGCCCCCGAGATCGTTGTTGACAGATGCGCATGGGTTCCCTGACACTGCTCAAGGCGAAAACGGCATCCCAGCACCCGTGCTGGCGTTTCACATTTCTATCGTCCGTGGTCGGCTTTTCGCAACAGATAGGGAGCGGGACAGTATGACCAGAAGAAACCAGTCTCTTGGAATCGTAGGTGTTGGCCTCGCCATCGCCCTGGCGACGTCGCTCAGTGGGACCCCGGCCGCGCAGACGGCCCCAGCGGTCGCCATCGACAACGACGACATCGGTGGTGTCGTGAGCGGCCCGAAGGGGCCCGAGGCAGGCGTATGGGTCATCGCGGAAACCACCAGTACGCCCACCAAGTACGCCAAGGTCGTCGTCACCGACGATCGCGGCCGCTACGTGGTGCCGGATCTTCCGAATGGGACCTACAGCGTGTGGGTGCGCGGCTACGGGCTGGTCGATTCGCCGAAGGTGCAGACCTCCCCCGGCAAAACGCTCAACCTGAGAGCGGTGACGGCGCCGAACGCGCTCGCGGCGGCGCGAGTACTATCCGCCCAGCTACTGGTATTCGCTGGCCAAGGTGCCGGACAAGAGCGAGTTCCCCGGGACCGGCGCCAACGGCAATGGCATTTCGGAAAAAATGCAGAGCCAGGCCGAGTGGCTCAACCAAATGCGCTGCGGCGCCTGCCACACCATCGGCACCAAGGCCACGCGGGAGATCCCCGAGAGCTCTCGGGGTGTTCCCCAACTCGGTGGCCGCCTGGCAGCGACGCACGAAGTCGGGGCAGATGGGTCCCGCCATGTCCGCCATGCTCGCGGGGTTCGGCCCTCGGGGAATGGCGATGTACGCGGACTGGACCGATCGCATCGCAGCGGGCGAAGTGCCAGAGGCGCCGCCCCGGCCGCAAGGCGTTGAACGGAACCTCGTCGTGACCCTTCGGGACTGGTCCACTCCCGTAGGATTTGTCCACGACCTCGTTTCGACCGACAAGCGAAAGCCGACGCTCAACGCCAACGGCCCCGTCTACAGTATTTCGAGGTTCAGCACGCCCGACGTCAACATCCTCGACACGGTGCGTAACGCGGTCACGGGGGTGGATGTGGGGGTTCGTGACAAGGATACGAACTACACCAACCCACAGAAGATATTGGAGCCGTCGGCTTACTGGGGTGAGGACGTCATCTGGCATGGCCAAGCCAGCCTGCACAACCCGATGCTCGATGCCACCGGGCGGGTCTGGCTCACGCATGCGATTCGTGCGTCCGCCAACAATCCGGCCTGGTGCAAAGCAGGGATCGAGCAACCCGTTCGCCCAGGCGTTCCCACTCCGCAACAGCGGACGTCAGCTCTCCATGTACGATCCGAAGACCAAGAAGGTCACGATGATCGACACGTGCTTCGGCACGCATCACCTGCAGTTTGCCGAAGACGCCAACAACACGCTGTATTTCAGCGGAAGCGGACCCGTGGTGGCCTGGTTCAACACGAGAGTGTTCGACGAGACGGAGGATGCACAGAAGGCGCAGGGCTGGGCCTCGTACGTGATCGACTACCAACGGCAACGGCAAGCGGGATGCGTACACCGAGCCCAATCAGCCGAACGATCGCACCAAGGACAAGCGCATCAGCGGCGGCAGTTACGGCGTCATCATCTCCCCGGTCGATGGGTCGATCTGGCAGTCGGTGGCCGGTGGGATTCAGACCGCGGACGAGGGCGTGGACAGCGGCCCCCCGGGAGGCCTCATGCGGACCGTGCTGGGCTCGAACCCGCCGTTGACCACGCTGACGGAATATTACGAGCCCCCGTTCAATAACCCGAAGTCCCCATCAACGGGTATACCCCGCGGGGGATCGACATCGATCGGAACGGCGTCGTCTGGACCGCGCTGGCCGGCAGCGGACATCTGGCCAGTTTCGACCGGCGCAAGTGCAAGGGCACCTTGAGCGGTCCCACCGCGATCGGACAGCACTGCGTGGAAGGCTGGACGCTGCACCTCACGCCTGGGCCGAAATTCAAGGGCGTGAGCGCGACCGACGAGGTCAACACCGACATGCTCTACTACAACTATGTGGATCAATTCGACACGTTCGGGCTGGGCGCGAACGTGCCGATGGCCACCGGCTCGTACTCGGATTCGATCGTGGCCTACGCCAATGGGAAGATGGTCGTCTTGCGCGTGCCGTATCCCATAGGGTTCTATCACCGCGGGGTGGACGGCCGGATCGACGACGCGAAGACCGGTTGGAAAGGCAAGGGGCTCTGGGCCACGTACGGCGCCTACACCCCTTGGCACTACGAAGGTGGCAAGGGCACGACGAGCAAGGCCGTGCACTTCCAGCTTCGGCCCGACCCGCTGGCAAAGTAAGGCTGTCGCGCAGCCCGCACTCGCTCGCACAAAGGAGGTCGCCCATTTCGGGCGGCCTCCTTTTTTTCTGGTCTCCTGCTTTCCGCTTCCCGACGTCAGCCGCATCCTTGACGGTGCGCGAGGTACTTGCGATGATGCCTAGACCTCGGTCCCAAATGGCAGCGCGCCGTGGCGCGACACTGACGTGAACCGCAGACGATTTCTTCAGCAGTCCGCGGGTGTGGTTCCTCTTGCCGCAGCTGCCCTCCGGGGCGTTTCCACGCCTCAACTCGATGCGGGTCGGTCCGTTGTCATCGTAGGCGCTGGCCTTGCCGGTTTACGCACGGCCGATCTTCTTCAGAAGGCCGGCACGCCCGTTGTCGTCCTGGAAGCCCAGGCACGTTCTGGCGGCCGTGTCCTGACCCTTCGAGGCCCGTTCGACGAGGGGTTACGTGCCGAGGCTGGGCCGACTCGGATCGCGAGCGTCCACCGTGCAGTGTTGCGAGCCGCCCGCGCCTACAAGCTGCCGCTTCTGTTCTTCGAGGCGTCCGGCGCGGACGTGACAGCCGTGAAGGGTCGGCCATCGAGCACGCTGGACGGCCAGCGCGCGTGGATGTTGGATTTGAAGCCGAACGAACAGGCGAAGATACCGGCCGCGCTGCTCAACCAATATGTCGGTGAACTGCCGCCTGAACTTGGCGAGCCAGGCGCATCCCGATCGGCCTTCGCCGGGTGGCAGGCATACGAGCGGCTTACTTGGCCGGAGTGGCTGCGATCACGAGGTGCCTCTCCAGACGCCGTTAAGCTGATGACGGTGGGCGGTGACTCGAGTGAAGTGTCGGCTCTCTACGTCCTGCGGCAGTACG
Source organism: uncultured Acidobacteriota bacterium (assembly GCA_963789965.1). Lineage (GTDB taxonomy): Bacteria > Acidobacteriota > Vicinamibacteria > Vicinamibacterales > CAVVIG01 > DATLLJ01. The sequence goes on along the minus strand of CAWBMO010000003.1, from coordinate 313,580 downwards.
CGATGCTTCGCGCATCGGCGCAGCGCTACAAGATCGGCGGCGGCATGGACCGTTTGCCGGGCGCGATGGCAGCATCACTAGGAGGAATCATCCGGTACAACGCGGCGGTGGTTCGAGTCGAACGTCAATCGACGCGTTTCCGTGTGAGCTATCGTGAGGGTGCGGCGGTGCGGAATGTCGTGGCCGCTCGCGTGGTGTTTGCCGTTCCGGCAGGCACGATGCGGCAGATTGAAATGAAGCCCCCATTGTCTCGCTCGAAGGAGCAAGCTATCGAGCGGCTCTCGTACTACGATGGCGTGCGGTTCGTGCTCCAGGCGAGACGCCCTTTCTGGAGGACGGCGGGCTTGAGCGGCTCGGCCAGAACAGATCGAGCCACGGAAATCTGGGATGCCGCCGACAACCAGGCCGCGCCGTCGCGGGGGATCCTCGCCGCCACGGCTGGAGGCGAAATCGGCCGCCGCGCGCGAGGCATGACACCCGAGGCGAGCCTCTCCCTGGGCGTCGATCTGGTAGCGGACGCGTTTCCCGCCATCCGATCAGAGTTCGAAAAAGGCGTTGTCCACCATTGGAGTGCCGAGCCCTGGGCGCGTGGCGCGTTCGCTGTGTATCGGCCGGGTGAGATGACGACGCTGATGCCAGAGCTCGCGTCCGCCGAAGATGGCCTTCATTTCGCCGGGGAACACACCTCCGTCTGGACCGGATGGATGGAAGGGGCGCTCGAGTCGGGCGAGCGCGCCGCTCGGGAAGTGCTGAACGCTACTGGCCAGCCGTGGCCGGAGCAGACAGGTCCGACGCGTTGATTGTGTTCCTGCTGCTCAACAACATCAGGGGGCTGATTCCATGAACGATCCCAGGCTGAAGATTTTCTCGATCTTGTTCGGCGTAATCTATCTTCCCGCATTCTATTTTGACGTGGCGCTATTCCGATACTACCCAGAGGTGAGGGAGTTCCACTGGATGCGCACTGACAACCTCGGCCCGGTAATACTCTGGTACGGCTGGATCGCCACGACGGCGCTCGCCAGCGCGGCCATTGCATTCGCGGTGCCGAGACAGATGGCAGAACGCCTCCGGCCCGGCTGGCTATGGATCATTCCGACGGCGGTGGTAGTGGTCATGCTGATTTACGAGCGTCGGTGGTTCGTCTAGCGAGGGGAGCACATTCAGAAACGGCAAACGCAGTCATCCATCGTTGCGATCGCCTCGGCTCTTGTCCTCGCCACGGACTCGGCCAAGCCCACAATCTTTCTTCTGGCGACCTGCTTCGGTCTCGCCGCTATCGCAGCGGTGGCGCGAACAGTAGGCCGCCCCGACTCCAGAGGGCATTGAGCCCGCGCTCCATGGCGATGGGCGTGGACATCCCGAGGTTGCGCTCGAACACTTCACCGTAGTTGCCGACGTCCGCGATCACACGCCGGGCCCACCCATCGTCGAGCCCCAAGGCGGGACCATTCCCAAGGATCGTTCCCAGCAGCCGTGCGATCTCGGGGTCATCGCGTGCCGCCATCTCCGAGACATTGACCGACGAGACGCCGAAGTCTTCAGCGGCGATCATCGCGAACACGGTCCAGCGCAGGACGTTAAACAGGTCGACGTCTTCCTGGCGCACGAGCTGCGCCAGCGGCTCCTGTGAGATCCGATCGGCAAGAATGCGAAAGCCTCGCGGATTCCCCATCGTGCTACGAACCGACGCCAGCTCGGACACGTCGGCGCTGAAGGCCTGACACCGTCCTTCCGCCAGCGCACGTCCGGCCGCCGCGCCATCGGCGACGCGGATTCTGTCCAAGGCGATCTGGTGCCGCCGAAAGTAGTCGGTCAGCGTAGCATCGTGTTCAGAACCCTCAGCAACGCACACAGGGACGCCGGCCAGCGCCGCTGCGTGATCGATCTGAAGACCCTCGGGGACGAGAAAGCCCTGTCCGTCGTAAAATGTGACCGGACCGAACAGGACGTGCATTCCTTCGCGACGCAGCGACCAGGTCAGGCGGCGCGACACGATGTCGATGTCGTTCGACTGCTGAAAGAGATCGATCGAGGCGATGGGCTCGTACCGAATCCGATCGGCGGACCCAACGATCGCCGCCGCCACGGCGCGGCACATGTCGACATCAAAGCCAGTGTAGTGACCTTCACGGTCCACCTGGGCGAACCCAGCGATCCCTGGAAACACGCCGCAGACGAGAAAGCCGCGCTGGCGGATACGCGACACGCGCGATGTAGCGGTACCGCCGCCACACGATCCGGACAACACGGCTGCGATGAGGAGCGTCGACACGGACCGCCGCATGATGGTAAAGGCGCGCATCGAGGCGCGCTCGAAGCGAGTGTACAACGTCCTCGCGCTCGGTCATAGTTGCGCTGCTGACTGATCCCAGAGGACAGCAGCTGTACCGAACATCTCGATGCCGCCATCACACTCTTGTCGATGTCAATCAGCATCGGGAATGGGGCTTGACCCGTAATCCCGATCCCATAGTAGAGTTACGGTCGAATCCCGCACTGGATCATAGGGAGATTGATTCGTGGAGCCACGGCAGCGTATTCCGCGTTTCGTCGTCATTGCGCTCCTCGGTTCCGGAGCGGTGATTGGCGGAGCCGCGGTGGAGTACTGGCGGAGCAGCCGACTCCCGACCCCAGCGGCCGCCCAGACTGACGGAGGCGACGCTGACATCGAGCGACTGAAGGCGCTCGTCCCCTCTCAATCCCACTCGATGGCCGACGTCGGCTACCACTGGACCAATCTTTGGTTCGCGGCCGACCAGAAGAACTGGCCCCTGGCCGAGTTTTACTTTGAAGAGGCACGACAGCACATTCAGTGGACCATTCGCATCCGCCCGATCCGAAAAGACCTGGATGGACTTGATGTCGATCTGAAATCCATTTTCGACGCTGTTGAAGTGAGCAGCTTTGCGGCCGTCAAAATTGCCATCGCGCAAAAGGATGGCGCGAAGTTCGTAACCGCTTACAAGCTGGCGCTCGACGGATGCTATGCGTGCCACAAAGCATCGGGGAAGCCGTATCTCCGTCCGATCGTTCCACAAGCGCCCGCGCAGAGCCTCATCGATTTCGCTCCGACTTTGGGACCATCCTGAATACCCGGTGACCCTTGCCTTCTGCCCGACGGCGCATCCTGGCGACGGACCTTGATTCTTTGGTAGTATGGGCTTCTAAGGACGAGCCTCGGCTGGACTCTGAAGGGCGCCAGCGGTAGAAATGTGAGGGCACAATGAAGCGGAACCTTGCAGTGCGTTCGGCGGGCGTGCTGGTGTGCACGCTGGCCTTCGCTGCCACCTCCTGGGGCAACGGCGAGATGTTCTTCATGCCGGCGCGGTCCGGTCGGCCGGTCGATCTCGTCTACGTGGGTCGAATCAGGGACAAACAGACGGGTCGCTCCATCCAAGGAGTGTCCATCACGATCACGGACAAACGTAGTGGCTTGCTCTTTCCGTTCGAGAACGACTCTCCGGGCCACTTCCGCAGCCCCGATTTGGGCGCCGCGATCAAGGATCTTGCCGGAACGAAGGTGGATGCACGCGAGCTGCAGTTCGAAGTGACGGCGATGGGCTACAAGCCCGTCACCCTCACGAAGGTTCCACGCAAGACCACTGGCATCGTCGAGGTGAACTTCAAGCTGGAGCCAGAGTCGAGCAACGCATCGGGTGCGCCGACAGAGGATTCGTCGAGCGATTCGACGGGCCGCCTGTGGTTCTGGATCGCGCTAGGGGGAGCCGTCGCGATGGCCACTGCCGGAGTCGCGCGGCGTGCATTGGTTCGCCCCCAGTCCACAGCCCGCTGAGTTCTACGCTCAAGTCAATTCCCCACCTTCGGGACGTAGCGAAGCTGCGCTCAATCCATGTGGAGGGACTTTTCAGGGCAGAAGTCCTTTGATGTTGTTGAGCACATGGCCTACCAGGAAGCTCCACCACACGATAATGCTGAGCAGCCAAGTAAGGTAGCGGCGTGAGGATGCATGGTCGGCGGTGAGCGGCTGCTGCCAGACCCACCAATAGCTGGGCAGGAGGCCCAGTCCAATGGCTACCAGGTGCTCCTTGATTTCGAAGACACCGTTCGCGGCCTGGAGCTGCAGATCCTCGAGCGTCGTCCGGACGTCGATGCGATATTGAGGGTAGAGCAGAGCCCCGCCGATGGCCGTCAGACCGAAGAGTACAACGATCGGCTTCGTATACGCCGCACCATTGACCCGCTGAAATCGATCGAGGAACGATCGAGGGGCTCCGCCTCCGGCCACGGATGCGACGCTGAAGGCCTGGTGCGTTAGCGCCCCCAGCAGAACGACGGCCAGCAGCCCATGCAGAATAAGAAGCACTATGATCATTTCTTGTGTTCCTTCATTCGACGCGAGACCGCCTCGATGCCTCGCATCTGGCGTCCGCGTCCGAAGCCTTAATTACTACCGCCGCTCCTGAACAGATATTGAACTTTAGTGAAGATCGCACGATTGGTACGTCGAAACTCCGACCACGCGAACACCTGCGGGTTGATGACGTTTCCCTGCGCATAGTGATCGTCATATCCCACATAAAAGGCAGTCCCCGAGTTCACGCGATACGTCACCAGTAGGTTGGCACCCAGCGTCTGGTCGAAGGTATTGCGCTCCATGATGTTCCGCAGCAGCAGGCGTGGCGTGAATTGATACGTCGTTTGAGCTCTGAAGATCTTGACGTTGAATACGTGCGTATCGCTGCGCACGTCCACAAAATTGGTCGTGTCGACGTTGATCACTGACTGCAGACGCGAGAACGGCCGGAACGTCGCAGTGACGCCGTAGATCGTGTTTCTACCGAGGTAGGGATTCACGGTGAAACGAATTTCGTCACCTTTGTCGATTTTTCCGGTGAACAGAATTCGACGGCTTGCGTTCACGTTTCCAGACACTGAGAATCGATTTTTGTTGAATTGAATTTCCCGATACCGTTCCATTCGGTCGTTGAAGACGGCGCTGGCGCTGATGTTTCTGGCGAACTGCACGTTGAGGGTTGTATCTCTGTTCTCATTCTGGAGATTTCCGCGGAAATCGTAGTTTCTCGAGTACGAGAACTGCGGTCCCCAGTTCACGACCCAGCTCTCGGGCCACCATTTGTACGAGACGTTCCCGCCGGTCTGCTGTTGGTCGACGCGAGAAACGAATCCCAGGGCCGTGCCGTAGCCCGGAGAAAACCTGTAGTGATATGAGGTGATGGTGAGGTTGCGGCCGTCTTTACGGAAGTCACACTTCGGAGCTGTAGCCCGTTTTCTTCACACCGTCAGTGCCCTGTTGATCGGAATAGTTCCATAGCAACCGCAACAACGTGTTCTGACCAAACTGTAATGGCGCGTCCACACCGGCCAGACGACTGTAGGTATCGAGGAACTCGCGATCTGTGAACACCGCACCGACCCATGACTGCGGGCGGAAGTCGTACCGGGCACGCGCCAGCACGACTTGCGCGTCCTGCCCGAATGCGGGGTCCCGGAAATCGTCCACCTTCCCGGGGGCTTCGTCGTTCGCGACCTGGAAACCTAAGGTGGTCTTGCCCACCTTGCCTGTCAGCTTCGCCCCATACTGCGGATCCACGATGGTCCGCGTATGGATGATCGTGGCTGGACCGCCAACTCGAAAATTGTCGATGCCTTCCAGGAAGAATGGGCGCAGCTCCGGGAACGAAATGGGAAAGCGCAGGTTGACTTGGATCTGCTGCCGGTCTGATTCGATCTGCGAAAAGTCGGGATTGTAAGTGAAATCAAACGTGAGGTTCGAGGTGAGACCGTATTTCACATTGACGCCGCCTTCTTCCACATCGCTCGTGCCGTACGCACCCGTGATTCGATTGAGCGTGCTCCCCTGCACGGCCGTAAACGTGGGTAGAACCTCGAAGTTCCGACTCGTCGAAAGCCCCGTGATGCCATCAAGCGTCCCCATCTGTCGCAGGAACCCGGCCACTCCGCGCGTCATTGGGGCCCAATGCGCTACTTCGTTGTTCGCGTGAATCTGGCGCTCGATCTGAAGGCCCCACCGGTGCGGCTCGCCGCCTCCGCGCGCGGGGTAGCGCAGGCTTTTGAACGGAATGCTCATCTCGGCGGTCCACCCATCGTCGACCAGCTGTCCTGCCGACGCAAACAGCGCGTTCCACGTCGTGTCCCCCGTTGCCGTAGTCGAAGCACCGCCGCCGACGGCGCCGCCGGTGCCGGAAGCGGCCCCTGTGCCGCCCGGGCCGGTGTTGCCCTTGAGGACAGAGTCACCCTGAACGCCGTATCCGTTCACCGAAAACGAATAGCCGAGTTGTTGATCGCGAAATGGATCGAACGAGACGGTCACGGTGTCATCGTTCTCGGTCTGGTCGCGATCAGCCCGGTTGGCGCGAACCAGTGTCGGATCGGAATAGTGTGCGTAAATGCCAAAATACAGTCGCTCACTATCGTAGGCGACATATACATCGGTCGGTTGCGTCGCGGCGGCGCCTTCGACGGGAGCCTGCTGCACGAAATTGCTGATATGCGCCGCGTCGAGCCACATCGCGTCGTCCAATCGTCCATCGATACGCGGCGCTTGTTTGAGCCGGATCACTGTCACCGTGGGGCGTCCGGGGACACCGCCCGTCGTTGGTGCTGCCGGCTTCCCAGTTGTCACCGGATCCTGGATGGTGGGCACTCCTCTGTTGACGCCTGGGTTGACGTCTGGACCGCGCCCAATCGTTTCGGTTTGAGCCAACGCCGAATTGGTTGCCAGCCACACGATCACGACCGCTCCGCCTGCTGCGGATGCGAGCTGCATAATCAGCGACCTCGTGGTCGCACCGAGATCTCCGGCGGGCTGTCCGCCGCCGGCCGCGACACGTCGCGAGCGTCCGGCTGTTGGGCGGCCGCGAACGTCGCGGCCGCCAGGATCATTCCCAGAGAAATGCAAATCCGAATAGTCACTCACACCTCTGACTGGGGCGCGTCCATTTCGAACCGCCGTCTAGCGGATTACTGCGCCGGCGGCGCACCCATCCCTTTGGCCACGAATCTCTGCGCCCGCGCGCCCGGCGCCACCTCTGCGGTGTAGATATTGCCCTTCGAATCAACCGCCATGTTGTGAAGACCCTGGAAGTCGCCAGGAGCCGCTCCTCTGTTTCCAAAGTGGTACAGCGACTGGCGGGTCTTGCGATCGACCACGACGATGTGCGAGTTGCCCATGTCGGCGACGTAGATGTACTTCTGCTCCGGATCGGTCGAGAAGGCGAGGCCGGCCGCCGACGACTTGCCCGGTCCAGGCCGGTTGATGATCACCTGGTTCACATACTTGCCGTCCGGCGTGAACACCTGGATGCGCTGGTTCGCGCGGTCGGCCACGTAAACGAATCCGTCCTTCGAGATCTCGATTGAGTGCACGACACCGGTGAATTGCTGCGGTCCCGGCTCGAGCGGCGCTTGCGGCTGGCTGCCTCTCGCGCCTCTGCCACCTTCCGGCGCCGGGGGCGCAGGCTCTTCCTTCGCATCCTTGATGGCGTTACCGAAGGCGCCCCACATGCGCTTGTACGCGCCCGTATTGGCGTCGAACACGATCACACGACGATCGCCCTGTGCACCCGGACCTTCGTATCCGTCCGAGACGTACAGCTCGTTCTTGTAGACGAACACGTCGGTGGCCGAGTGGACGTTCTTCGTGTCATGGCCTCCCGTGCTCGCATTGCGCTTGCCGATCTGCAGCAGGAACTTGCCCGGCTTCGTGAACTTGAGGAGCATGTCGTCTCCTCGCGTGCACATGTTCTTCAGCGAATCGGCACACACCGTGGCCCCAGGGCGCGACGATCCGCCAAGCCAGATATCGCCGTTGTCGGCCACGTAGATGCCGTGCTCGGAATCGAACCACTCATACGCGTCCGACTGTTGCCCTCCCCATCCCTGGAGGTACTTCCCGTTCGCATCGAACTCCAGAACCGGCGGCGCGGGTGTCTTGCCGGCCGGCACGCTCACGCGCGGACGGTGCAGGATCCAGACGTGATCGTCCTTGTCGACCGCCACCGAAGACACCAAACCGGTGGCCATATTGTTGGGCAACTGCGGCCACGTCGCGTCAACCTGGAAGAGGGGAACCTGCCCGGCGGATTGCGCGGCCGCTGACGAGCCGCGCGCGCCCTGTCCGATGACGGCGAAGGCCACCAGCGCGATCGCGGCAAACTTGACCAAAATGAATCGCTTCATCGCTTCTCTCCTCTACTGTTCCTTCGTGGATCTGGTGCGGCCGGCAAATGTCCTCGAGAAAGCCCTATCGGCCGAGGGAGAATGTACACCAGAACGGTGAGTCTTCCGCCCAGCCCGACAAGAATTCGACTCGTTGGATTCCAGGGGTCCTTCGGGCGGGGCGATCGGGCCCGACCCGGCGCGTGCGGCGTCTGGCCGGGCGGTCCGACAGGTGTCAGTTCAGGCGGCGCCGTGCCTCAGAACGCCATCATGTAGGTGACCTTCGCGATCAGCGTCCGGCCGAGCAGCGCCTGGCTCAGCGTGTCCCGCTGCTCGTTGTACACGAGAAAGAAGTCGCTGAGCGGACGATGTATGAGGTTGAAACGGATGTTGGATGTCCACTGGCGGGCGTCGGTGTTGTACTGGATCAGCGCGTTGACGAACATGCGGGTGGAAAAGCCGTAGATCACGCGAGTGGACAGGAGATTGGTCGTGAACGCGCCCCCGGGAAGGGAGACGACGTTCCTCGAATAGGTCCCCGACACATTCAAATGCTCGTCGACTCGCGTGCCGAGGCCGGCCTGGTAGACATGCCGATAGCCGTCGTAGAAATCGCCTACGTTGTACGTGCCGCTTGCGAAAAACCGCGCGCCCTGATTCGTGCGGGCCGTCACGAGGTAGTCCGTGAAGGCGTATTCGCCGGCGGGGATGACGACCCCGGTGCGCGCGTTGATCCGAAACGGGGTCGCAGGCCCCTCGATACTCCGGTTCACGCCGAGCTCCAGGAAGCCGCCGTTCTGGAACGAAAAGGGCACGTGGTAGTCGTAGTAGCGCGAATCGGTCGCCCCGTCCGCTCGTTTGACGTCGCTGAATTCCCAGTGCGGCCAGAAGTCCCGCAACCAGCTCGATGTGCGCTGAAACCTCATGTGCGGTGAGATGAAGGCCTGCGTTTTGGTGATCCCGATGCGGGGTACGTAACCCATCTCGTCACGGAAGCGCGGGCCGACGTTGGTGTAGGAACCCCGGAAATCCCAGATCCGTCCCCGATAAGTGGACTTGGCGTTCACCATTGTGTCGCCGCCGCTCCCGGCCACCAGCGCGCCTGCCGGAGCGAACGTCTTCGTCAGGTTGCCGTTGATGTTGAGATTCTGAAAGAACCGAAAATTTGCATCGCCGCCCACGACACGGTTGAAGTTGGGCCCGTTCGCCTCCTTGCTGAGCACCATCACGCCGACGTCGGAGTTGGCGAACACGTCGCGGCGCAGGCGGAGCGCCGTGAAATTCGTCGCGGGCGTCACGCCCAGCGCCTCCTGCTGGATGTTGAGCGCTCCCACGGAATAACGGCCGACCCGGCCCGTCAGCCGGGTGCCCGCCACAATCGGTATGGCATCGAAGGCCTGCGAGAGTCCAATCTGCCGGCTGTAAAACAGAATCACGTCGTTGCGCGCCGCGGTGTCCGAACGCCCGTTGCCCCCACCGCCGCCTGCCGCCTGCGTCTGAGCGACGCCGAATCCGAATACCCCGGAATTCTCGAGGAAGAAATCGCGCTTCTCCGGAAAAAACACGCTGAAGCGGCTGAGATTGACCACCTGCTCGTCGGCTTCGACCTGCGCGAAATCGGTCCTGACCGTGAAGTCCCACGTCAGGCCGCTCCCGACTCCATACTTCACGTCAAAGCCGGCGTTGGCGTCCTTCGTTCCGCTCCCTAAGGTCTTGCTATAACTCGTCAGCCCGTACGGTTTGAGACGCAGGTCTCTTCCCGGCTGCAGGTTCTGCAACCCGTCGAGCGAGCCGGCCAGCGACACGCGGGACAGGTTGAAGATGCGCGGCAGCGGCGACCAGAAGCTGTCTTCGTTCCGGCGTCGGATCTTCCGGTGAAAATTCACACCCCATGTCTGCCGATCGGTGCTGGCGAATTTCAGCGTCTTGAAGGGGACGGCGATCTCCGCGTACCATCCCGCGTCCGTGATGCGCGCTCGCGCCGTCCAGACGCCGTCCCAGCTCCAGTTCGTTTCGCGTCCCTCATTGGCCATCTGCGCGTCCGCCTTTGCGCCGGCCGCGTTGACGGCGAACTGATAGCCGTTGCGTTTGTCGCCGAAGGTATCGAGCACCAACTCGAACAGGTCGGTGTCGGTGCTCGCGTTGGAGATGCCTCCGGCGAAATCTTCTCTCAGGTCGGTGACGGCGATGGCGCCTGGATCGCGGTCGTGCGCGAACACGCCGACATAGAGCATCGCGTCGTCATACATCACGCGAACTTCGGTTTCCTCGGAAGCCGGCTGCCCTTCGCGCGGCTCGTTCTGGATGAACCCTGTCGCAACGGCCGTCCGTTCCCAATCCGCTTCGTCGAGCACGCCATCCACCTTGATCGGCGCCGACGTCCGGAACGCGACCACGTGCAATTCCTGGCGCTGCGCGGCCGCGGGCTGCGGACGAACCTGCGCCTGCAGGGCGGGCGGCGCCGTCGCGAAGATCGCCGCGAGGACGAGCAGGGTACTGCGGCGTCCGGCGCGGAAGGCAGCGGCAGACAAACGGAGCGGTGTATGCATCTCGATACCAGCCTTATGAACTATCGACACAAGCCTTATGCGGACGATAGGCACTAGGGCCGTCTCGCGGTTAGCATGACGCTTGTTTTCGGTCCCTGGTTAGCCCGTCTTCACCTTCGACAGTAGCCAATCGTCGCTTGTCGGACGATGGGAGGGCGACACGCTCGTGGTGGACACGGGGCAGGCAACCTCTGTCGATCGCCGCAGCGCGATCGTCAGTTACGGCGTGACCGAAGGGACCACAATCACAAGGCGCACCACAGTATCGATCACACGCGCCTCTTCCCGACTATCTCGCCGCGGGGGCGGCACTCTTTGAAAGGGTTTTGATGAAGTTAACCACATTCCAGATTTCGCGGTCCTGAATGCGTCCATCCCACGAGTCCATATCGAACTTCGGTCCAACGCCGTTCTTGATCGTGGTAAAAATCTCGCCGTCGCTGGCGCCGTGATCCCATTTCGCATCCGTAAAGTTCGCCGGCTTGGAGTCCTTCAACCCCCCTGCACCAGGCCCATCTCCCTTACCCTCCGGCCCGTGGCAGCTAAAGCAAAATTTCTGGTACGTTGCGCGGCCAGCGCCGACCGACGCTGCGTCGGCTGCAACCGGGTTCTTCAGAGCCTTCGCCGCCGCGGTCTCGGCCGCCGATCTTCCAGCCTGTCCTGGCGCCTGCCGTGCACCGACTGTCAGCCCCATGGCGAATATCGACATGATGCCGAAACCAATCGAGATCCCACGAGTCACTGTCCACCCCCTCGTCTGTACAGTTAGTCCGTCCGGCGAGTCGCCCAAGAATATGCGCCGCCATGGCTACCGTCAAGAAAGCGACGGTCAGACGAAACCTGTGATCGTCTCTCCCTGTACGCCGTAAGACGTGCACGACGAACGTCAAGGCACCAACCGACGGTTTTCCGATAGAGTATGGCCGTGCATCCGGACCTTGAGGAAGCGATTGCGTTTCACGACTCGATTATTGCCGAAGGCGGCAAGGCCCTCGTCGGATACGAAACGGCGAAGATGCTCGCCAACGTTGTCTTGCTGTCGGAAATTCCGACTACCTATGACAAGAAGGAGCAACGCCAGGTCAATGCCGGCAATCTGCTCCTCCGCGGCGTGCCGGGCGTTGGCAAGACCTTCTTTGGGGTAATTCTCGCCGCGATCAGCGACGCCAAGTTCGCGCGCCTGCAGGGCCGAGCCGATTTGCAGCCCACCGAGGTTGTCGGGTTTCAGATGATCAATCCTGCGACCGGTGTCCTCCAGACGGAATTTGGCCCGCTGGCGTCGGCGGAAGTGATCCTCCTCGACGAGATCAACCGGATTCCGCTCAAATCTCAAAGCGCATTTCTGGAGGGTTTGCAAGACCGCACGGTAACCGTCGGGAGCGTGACCTACGAACTGCCGGCGTTCAGTTTCGCGATCGCCACGATGAACCCGGTGGAGCTGGGCCAAGGCACCTTCCCACTGTCGGAAGCGGCGACCGATCGATTCGCCATCATGGTTAACATCGGATACCTTCCGCGGGCGGACGAAGCCAAGCTGGCGCACTTCGATTTCAAGAAGGTACGTCTGAATCCCTTGATGACGAAGGAGCGTATTATCCAGCTGCGCTCCGCGATCAGCGAACACGTCTTTTTGCACGAGCGACTGGGCGACTATATTCAGCAGCTGGTCGCCGCGACACGGCCGCACAACCCGGAGACTGACTGGCTCGAGCACTCGCCGTCTGAAATGGTGGAACACAGCGTCGATCTTGGCGCCTCGCCACGCGCCATCATCGTTTGGGCACGGTTGGCCAAGGTCTACGCCCTCTTGGTGCGGCATCGGGACGAGGTTTATCCCGACGATATTCAAGAGCTCGCACTGCACGTATTGCGTCACCGGATCTGGCTCGGGCCGCACGCGGCCAGCCACGGGCTCACCGTGGACACGGTCATCCAAGACATAATTGAGCTGGTAGCCGTACCATAACCACGCGAATCGCGGGATCGACAACGGCCGGGCGCTTCTGGATGGGACCGCAGGTGGCTTGACGAAAATGAGTGCAGGAAAACAGTGGGGCGCCCTGTGGCTGGTGTGCCTGGTCGTCCTCTCCACGGCGGCATTCGCCTGGCAGAGTGACGGCGCGAAGACGGAGAGGCCGACACTGACACAACCGCTGCTGTGCTGGTGGCGCACGAGCACGGGGGCTGTGCGAATCGGTGAGGTGTTTTCGATCGTGCTCACCTGCGCGCTCGTCGAGACACCCGACGTGACGGTGGTCGCGAAGACCGAGGAGCTCGAGCCGAGCGCGATAAGATTGCCACCGTTCGAGATCACCGGCGGAGCCCGACGCCAGGATCTGGTGACCAACGATCAACGATTCATCCAGTACCGAGTATCGTGCGCGCTTGATCAGCGAAAACCAGTTCGACAAAGACGCGAGCCTGCCGGAGCTGAAGATCACTTATAGCGTGCGGCAGCGGGTCGAGGCCAATCCACGTTCACTGGAAGGGCGCGAGCAGACCTACCGCCTGACACCGATGACGATACGCGTGCTGTCGCTCGTGCCAGCCAACGCGGTCGATATCCGCGATGCGACGCGGCACACGTTCGAGGACGTCGAGCGGGAGCGGTCATTGGCGGGAGTCTGGCGTATATTGAGCGTGGTCTTCCTCGCGTTCGCTGCGCTACCCGCGTTGTTCGCGGTGGTGCGGCTTCGGGAGCGGCGCCGATCCGGGGGGGCGGCCCAGACCCGAGTGGCCGTCGACGACGTTGCGATCCTGCGTCAAGCCGGGCGCGAGCTCGCCACCATCGCGCGTGCGCGCGACGAGACCGGATGGAGTGACGACCTGATACTACGGCTCACCACCACCCTGCGCATCATCAGCGCGTACGCGCTCGGGTTGCCCGTGCGGCAGCTTCGGTCAACGATGGCCACCGAGGCGACGGCGGGACAACTCGCTGTGCGGCGTGGTTGGCGGCGCACACCGGTCATCGTGCCGGCCTGGGTCACCCCCCTTCGTGTGGCCGAGGAACGGGCGCGCCGCTCCAGCGGGACCAGAAACTTCGACGACCTCGAAGAACTCGAATCGATGCTGACGCGAGTCACGGAGGCGCGATACGGTCGCGCACCCGGGGCGGCCGACGCCGTTTTCGATGAGACGCTGACGGTTGCCAGGCGTGTGTTGCGGGGACTGAAGATCGAAAATCTCTGGCTCGTCAAGCAGGTTCGAGCCGCCGCCAAGCTGACGACGCCGTCAGGCTGGCGCGCGTGAACCCTCTCAGCGAATTCCGCGGTCTCGTCCTTCGCGGACTTGCCGAAATCCAGGGCAGCGGGACCCTTCTGTTCAGCCGCATCGATGATGTGACGCTGACAATGGTTGCGCTGTGCGGTCTCGCCATCGTCGCCGCGCTGGCTCGTACGGCACTCGGCCGCCAGCCTGGTCGAACGCAGATCGCTTTACCGGCACTCTTGTCGTGGGCGACGCCAGCGACGTGTTCGTTCGTACGCCACGTTCCATTGCTGTTCGCGTTGGCTGGCCTGCCCTTTCTCATGCTGGCACTCGGCGACCCTTTCACCACATTGCAGCGGGAGGAAGTGACGTTTCCGGGGCGGCGGATCGCGATCATGATTGATGCCTCTTCCAGCATGGTCGCCAAGTTTCAGGCACCCCGCCTCAGCGCCGGGGCACCCAATCAGGCGACTTTTTTTACCACTGTTGCAGCCGCCGAAACATTCATCCGACAGCGCATCCAGGGGCGGTACCACGACCTCATCGCGTTGATCGAGTTCGGCGACGAAGCGTACGTCGTGACGCCGTTCACGGCCGATTACGACAACGTTCTCCTCAGCCTGTCGCTCGTGAATGACTGGACCGAATTCACGAAGTTTCCGAGTCGTGGAACCACAATCGGGAAGGCTGTCCAGCAGAGCGTCGCCCTGTTCCGTACGTTTGACTTCCTCGACGCTGCCGGCAATTTGATGCTGATCATCAGCGATGGCCAGGACAGTAATGCCATCATTGGCGGCACGACCGTGACGGAGATTCTCGCCGACGCCCGCAAGGCCAAGATTCCGGTCTATTTCATTCGCGTGAGCTTCAACAAAGGCGTCGGCGATGTGCTGCCCGACCACGTGTGGAAACCAGCCATCGAGTCGACCGGTGGAAAGTTTTACGCCGCATCTGACGAGTCCGTCATCTTTCAGGCGATTAGCGAAATCGACCGGAGGTCCGTCGGCGCGATCGCGACCAAACGCTACGGCACCGGCCAACCGGAGTTCTCGCGGTTCGCTGCTGTTGCGGCGACCTTCTGGCTGATTGCTGTCGCACTGCAGCTCAGTATTCGCTATTTCCGCACATTCCCTTGACGGAGAGCACGACATGAAAACCACCCTGCCGGCCGTCGCCCTCAGCCTGCTGTTTCTTGCAGCCGCAGGAGTGTCTTGGCAGCTCAGCGGCGTTCACGAACGCGCGGCCCGACTACGCGAGCAGGTCGCGACGATGGATTTCGCTGCCGTGGCGAATCCGCCGGCCGGGGGCATCGATACCGCGCCGTTCGCGGCGCGGTTGGCCGCGCCGGTGGTCGCGAGTACCGCACTGGATCAAGCCACGGCTGACTACTGGCTGCGCCGATATGCGGCCCTGACTCCAGAGCGTGACAGGTCCGGGGCCCTCCTGCAGCACGATCCGGAACTTCTGTTCCAGGCAGCGAATGCGGCCTATCGCGCCAGCACGTTCGACATCGCCGATCGCGACACATCGATCCGCCGTCTGGAGATCATTACTGGCGGTTACGCCGACGTTCTGCGGAGCAACCCCGATTTCGTCGACGCCGCGTACAACTTCGAATTCGCCGCCCGTCTGGCAAGTGCGCTGGCCCAGGGCCGCCCCGGCGCGACGATGTTAGCGGCCGCCAAGAAGAATCAGCCGGCCATCCACGGGCAGCCCGGAGTGGTGCCACGAACGCAGGACGATAGCAACATCAACATCATCGTGCCAAAGCAAGGCAACGAACGGACGGATAGTCCTGAAGGCAGCAAAGACGAGCCGAGAGTCCGAAAAGGGTGACATGTCGACCGCGATTGAAGGCTTGACATTTATCGAGCCGCAATTCCTGACGCTGCTCGTCGCTCCGGCGATTCTGCTCGTCTTTTGGAGCTGGCACTTGGTCGCGCGACTGCGCGATCGGCGCGCGTTCCGGCGCCGTCGCATTTTGCCGGTTCGCGAACGACTGACGCTCGGCGGCCTCGTGTCGTGGCTGTTCCTCATTACGGCAGCAGCGCTGCTCATTGTGGCGATCGCGCGGCCCGCAGCAAGAGTCCCGTTCCCGGCTGCGGCCGGTGTGGACATCGTCGTCCTCCAGGATGGATCGGCGTCGATGCGAGTACGGGACGTCGCCGGCGATCGCTGGCAACGCTCGATGCGCTTCCTGCGGGCGCTGGGCGAATCGCTGCGGTGGGAAGAGGATCGGGTTGCGCTGGCGCTGTTCGCGACGGTCGCCGAACCGCAAATCAGGCTCACGAAAGACCCGAACACGCTTTTTTTCTTTCTCGACCATTTGGATCGCGAGCCGCCGTTCCGGCTCGAAGACGACACGACCTGGGATACGAACATCGAGCTCGGCCTCTATTGGGGAATCCGGCTGATCGACAGAGATCGAGAAATTCACGGCAAATCACCCAATGGGCAGGTCTTCGTGTTGATCTCGGATGGTCAGGCGTGGACAGGTGCCGTGGCGGAATCGATTGCACTCGCGCGTGCGCGAGGAATTCCCATTTTCGTCGTCGGGGTCGGTTCGGTCACCGGCGGCCCGATTCCGGAGCCCCCAAAACCGATCAACATTTACCGGCAGCCGACGCCGCCCATTTTCTCGAGTCTTGACCGCGATTCGTTGATATCCATCGCCAGTGCAGGGGACGGCGAGTACTTCGACCTCAATCGATCGACCGATCGAGACATTGCCGCACGGATCGTCGTCGCGGCCCAGCGTCGGGCGGCGGTAAAGGGCATGGAGTCGACAACGCGCGACCTTTATTGGCCCTGCCTGTTCGCGGCGGCCGTCCTGCTCGGTATTGGGATGCTTTTTCAACGCGGCCCGGCCGAACTCTGGCTCTACGCCGCGAGCATCGCCGGGACTCTATACATCGTGAAGGCGGCGATCGGATGACCACGGGGACCGACACTTTCGTGTTGACATCGCGCGGCTATCGAAGCAAATTAGCCTAACCTGTTGACGCAGAGGACGTTTCGGCTGCTGTCCGGCCCCGAAATCGGGGCTCACGCCTCAGTATGACTAACGGGCATCCGCGCGAATCCCCGTCCTGGCCTTTGCCACGGCGCGAGGCCGGAGAACGTATGAGCACGATGATCCACGCCCAGGGGATTAGCAAGTTCTACGGTCCTTTCGTGGCCGTCCAGGATATTACCTTCAGCATACCCTCGGGTCAGGTCGTCGCGATGCTCGGTCCGAATGGGGCCGGTAAGTCGACGTTGATGAAAATCCTGACAGGCTACCTCGCGCCGAGTGGCGGAACGGCGGCAATCGCGGGTCACGATGTTCAGCGTGATCGCCTGGCGGCGGCTGCGCACGTTGGCTACCTGCCGGAGAATGGCCCCTTGTACTCGGACATGACGGCGCTGGAACTACTTCGGTTTTTCGGCGAAGCCCGTGGCTTGTCGCCAGATCGACTGAAGGATCGCATCGAGGCCGTCTCCGAGCAGTGCAGTATCACGTACATCCTCGAGAAACCGGTTGGCAAGCTGTCGAAGGGATTGCGCCAGCGTGTCGGGCTCTCGGTAGCGTTGCTGCATGACCCGGACGTGCTTATCGTCGACGAGCCGACCGCCGGCCTCGATCCAAATCAGGTACGCCACTTCAGAGAACAGATTGCCGACCTCAGAAAGACCAAGACGATGCTGATCTCGACGCACATCCTTTCCGAGGTGATGGCCGTTGCGGATCGCGTCATCCTCATCAACAACGGCCGTCTGATCTTCGATGGCACGCCGGCCGACTTGAAGGCCGGAGGGTCGCCGGAGGACACGTTCTACCGCTGGACGCGGGATGAGGCCGCTCGATCGATACCGACTTGAGGACATGACGTGACAGACACTCTGCTTCATCCTCCGGTTGTTCGCGCACTCGCCAAACGCGATCTACGCCTGTACTTCAGCAACCCGAGCGGGTATGTCTTCGTTACCCTGTTCATCTTCATGAGCGCCGCTGCCGCGTTCTGGCAGCGACGCTTTTTCCTGAACAATCTCGCGAACCTGGATCAGCTCAATAACTATTTCCCGTACCTCCTGCTCCTGTTTATCCCGGCGCTCACGATGGGTGTGTGGGCGGATGAGCGGAAGCAGGGCACGGACGAACTGCTGTTGACACTGCCGGCGTCGGATCTGGACATCGTCGTCGGCAAGTATCTCGCGACCGTGGGCGTGTATTCGGTATCGTTGCTGTTGTCTCTCAGCCACGTCCTCGTCCTCGTATGGCTGGGCAGTCCGGATCCGGGGCTGATGTTTGCGAACTATGTCGGCTACTGGCTGGTGGGCATCGCGTTGATAGCCGTCGGCATGTTGGCGTCGCTCCTGACGGCGAATGTGACGGTCGCGTTCGTCCTCGGAGCGGTGGTCTGCTCAATCCCGATCCTCACGACGACAGCAGCCGATTTGTTCTCCGAACGCGTCGGCGGATGGGTGGCGCCGCTCGGCGTCAACTATCACTTCCTCGATTTCTCGAGCGGCGTGATTTCATTGTCTGGCGTGTTGTATTTCCTCAGCCTCGCCGGTTTCTTTCTTTATCTGAACGTCATGCTGATCAGCCGGCGTCACTGGCCGCGTCTAGCTCAGGGCGCACCGTACGCGGTGCACGTCGCCGGGCGAGCCGCTGCAACGCTCGTTGCGCTCATCGCGGCCAACGTGCTTGTGTCGCGTATTCCGATACGTCTGGACGCGACGGCGGAGCGCCTCCACTCGCTGAGTGCCGAAACCCGGCAGCTTCTCGGTGATCTTTCACCCGACCGGCCGGTTTTCATCCAGGCGTTCGTCAGCTCTGACGTGCCGCAGCTGTACGTGCAGGTCCGGGAGAATCTGCTGAGCGTGCTTCGGGAAATCGACTCGCGCGCGGCGAGCAGAGTACAAGTGCTGATCACCGAGACCGCGCCATATTCCGCTGAAGCGCGGACCGCACGCGAGCGCTACGGCATCACACCCGTGCCGGTACGGGACCCCAACGATCCTCAGGCCGGAGCCGACGGCATTTTTCTCGCTGTCGCGCTGACCTCGGGCGCCGAGGAGCAGGTGATTCCGTTCATCGACCGCGGCCTATCGCCGGAGTACGAGATCGCCCGGGCGATGCGGGTCGTGGCGCGCACCGAGCGGAAGCGCATTGGCGTGGTCACAACGGACGCGAAGCTCCTCGGCGGCACCGACCCGGATACAGGACGGCCCACAAAGCCGTGGACCATCGTCGACGAACTGGCGAAGCAATACAATGTCGTCGCGCTGTCACCATCCCAGCCAATCACCGAAAAAGTCGATGCGCTGCTGGTCACACTCCCTTCGACGCTGCTCCAGCGCGAAATGGATAACGTCAAGGCGGCGATTCTCGCAGGAATCCCGACGATGGTGGTCATCGACCCGGCGTTTTCGGTCGATATGCGACTGTCGCCCGCCGCCCCCATGTTCGAACGGGTCAACCCCTATCAGCGCCAGGAGTATGTCCTTCGCAAGAACTACGGGGACATCCAGAAAATGATGGCGGATATCGGCGTCACCTGGCCGCCGGCCCGAATCGTCTGGGACAGCTACAATCCACATCCCGACATGGCGCAGCTGCCGCGCGAGGTCGTCTTTGTCGGCGCCGGCAGCGGGAGTTCCCAGCCGTTTAATGCCGCTGATCCGGTCACGGCCGGGCTGCAGGAAGTCATGGTGCTCTACAGCGGATTCCTGACGCCCTCGAATGCCGAGGCGTTCACATTCGAGCCTCTCCTTCGGACGGGCAGTATTTCCGGCACAGTCTCTTATTTCCAGTTGCTGGTGCCCCAACCCGAGGGCGCAGTCGTCAACACCCAACTGCTTCACGAGCCCGACGCGGACAAGCAGGAATATGTCATCGCCGCGCACGTGAAATCGAAGACGGCCGATCACAAGGTGAACGCCATCGTTGTCGCCGATCTCGATTTTGTTTCCGACCAGTTCTTCGATATTCGCGCCCAGGGCGTCGCGAACGTGACGTTCGACAACATCACATTTTTCCTCAACAGCATCGACGTGCTTGCCGGTGACGAATCGTTTGTCGGCCTGCGGAGACGGCGGGTACGCCACCGCACGCTCGAGCGCGTCGAAGCGCAAACCCGAACGTTCGTCGAACAGCGAACCGCCGGGGAACAGCAGGCGGAGCAGGACGCGCAAAAGGCGCTGGCCGACGCCGAAGAACGCCAGAAGCAGCGAACTCAGGACATTCGCGGCCGCGGCGATCTCGACGCGCAGGCCAAAGGAATCATGGCGCGCAATGTCGAGGAGACGGAACGTCGCAAACTCGAAGTCCTGGCTGCGAATATCGACCTGGCAAAGCAGTCGAAAATCCAGGCCAGCCGCGAGAGCATGGAATCGCAGATCCAGCGTATCCAGGGGACGATTCGAACGATTGCGGTGGCTGCCCCGCCGATTCCCGTGTTCGCGCTCGGCGTACTAATCTTCATCCGAAGACGGCGCCGCGAACGCGAAGGAGCGGCAGCGCTCAGGCGGTTGAGGGAAGTCGCGTGAACGATAGCCGAAAGACAGCCGTCACCATCGGTGTTGCGCTCGTAATGACGTTGCTGGCCTGGGCAACCGTGCCGAGGAACAGCACGCCTGACGCGTTCGAAGATCGCGGAACGTCCTTTTTTCCCGGCTTTAACGACCCGACGATGGCGCAGTCGCTCGAGGTGGTCGATTTCGACGCGGACACAGCCACCGCCCACCCATTCAAAGTGCAGGTGCAGAATGGGTTGTGGAGCATTCCGTCGCACTACAACTACCCCGCAGACGCCGAGGAGCAACTGTCGAAAATCTCGGCCGCGATCATCGCGCTGAAAAAAGACGTCGTCGCGACCGAAAACGTGTCCGAGCAGGAGCGCACCGGCACGCTCGACCCGCTGGACGAGACCATCCCCGCCGTTCGCGATCGCGGGACCCGCGTCATCATCAAGGGTGGCAACGACCGGCTCCTGGCCGACATCATCATCGGCAAACCGCTCCAGGAACGTCCGGCGTTCCGCTACGTCCGCCTCTCCGATCAGCGGCGCATTTACGTCGCCGAGGTCGGCGACCTCGACATCTCGACGAATTTCGGCGACTGGGTGGATCGCGACCTTCTGAAAATCGTATGGGATGACGTCGATGAGGTCATCATCCACGACTACTCCCTGAATGAGGCGGCCCAGACGATCAACAATCGCGACACGGTCATCGTCCGGAAAATCCAGGACGAGCCGCCCCTGTGGACCTTGAGCGACATCACGCCGGGTCAGAAGGTGAACACCTTCAACATGAACCTGATGGTGACGACGCTCGATCAGCTCGAGATCATGGGTGTGCGTCCCAAGCCGCCCGGGATTGCCGCCAGCCTCACCCAGATGACCTCGACAATCAGGCTTTCGGACGACAGCTTGAAGGAGCTTGCAAGCAAAGGATTCTATCTGACACCGAAGGGACAATTCTCGAACGAGGGCGAGGTCCTCGTCCACACCAAGTCAGGGCTGTTCTACACGCTGCGGTTCGGCGAGATCGCATACGGCGATATCGGGGATATCACGCCGACCACCACGAAGGCGGCGAGCACACAGCCCGCGGCGGGCGCCGGGCAAAAACCGGGCACTCCTCAGGTCCCTGCGCCGGGGGCGAAGCCCGCGACTCCCACTCCAGGCTCGCCGAACCGGTACCTCACAATCACCGCGACATTCGATCCGACTGGAGTGCCTGCTGGTCCTGCTCGAGCTGCCGCGGAGCAGCGCGCAGCCGCGCTCCAGGCGCGCTATGCCCCCTGGTATTACGTGATCAGCGGGCACGCGTTCGAGCGCATGCGGTTGTCACGTCGCGTGTTACTCGGCAGCGAAAAGATCAAGTGACGTGCCGACAGGGCGCACCGATCACTAACGATGCGCCGCAGGTTCTGTATGTTTCCACGACGCGGGACCTACGCCGGCATCTATCGAAAGCCTGGGATAGATCGGGAGCCTGGGATAGATCGGGAGCCTGGGATAGATCGGGCAGCGAGGAACTGCTGTTTAGGTACACGCCGGGCGCACCTATATTCCTCACCTTGGTCGGAAATCCTCGACGGGAAAACGTCAGCCGCGACGGTCAGCGTTTCGTCTTTGCGACAAATGTGCCAGTGAGTTGGCCCGCGCGGTGAGGTCCACAGGCCGACAATTACTCGATTGCCCGATTACCCGATCACCCAATTCCCTACTCGATCGCCCACGGTTTCGGAATGAAGAGCTGCTCGAAGAGGCGGACGGCGTAGCGGTCGGTCATGCCCGCGAGGAAATCGCGGGCGGCCGCATCGAGTCCCTCCTTCTCGAGCGTGCGCGGATCGAGGAACTGGGCTGGCCGCTCGCGCACTTTTTCCCACAGGCCGCTGAGGATGTCGGTGGCCTTCCTGAACTCCGCCGTCGCGATCGTGTTTTCGTAAACGGCGTCGAACAGGAATCCACGCAGCGCCAGTACCGCCTCGAGCACCGTATCGCTCATGCGGATTTCCGTCAGCTTGCCCGCCAGCGTCTCGGTCACCACATCCTTGACGAGCGTCGCGATTCGGGCCGAAGAAGTCGACCCGAGAATGCGCACGGGCTCTCGTGGCAGATCTTCCGGCTTCAACAACCCCGCTCTCGTCGCATCGTCTATATCGTGGTTGACGTAGGCGATGATGTCGGCCACGCGCATGATCTGCCCCTCGATCGTGGCCGCGCGCTGCGCCTCCGCCATCCCGACCGGCGCGCCAGACTTCCCTTTTGAATGCTTCGCGATGCCGTCGCGGACCTCCCACGTGAGGTTGAGGCCGCGACCGTCGTTCTCGAGCAGATCGACGATGCGGAGGCTCTGGATGTAGTGGTTGAAGCCGCCCGGCATCAGCTGATCGATGATGCGCTCGCCGGCGTGCCCGAACGGTGTGTGCCCGAGATCGTGGCCGAGCGTAATGGCCTCGGTGAGCTCCTCGTGCAGGCGGAGAACCTTGGCGATCGTGCGGGCGATTTGGGAGACCTCGAGGGTGTGCGTCAGCCGCGTCCGGTAATGATCGCCCGTCGGTGCGAAGAACACCTGCGTCTTATGCTTGAGACGGCGGAACGCCTTGCTGTGAATGATGCGATCGCGATCGCGTTGAAACGCCGGCCGGACGTCGTCTTCGGTCTCGGGGCGCAGCCGGCCCCGGGAGTCGGCGCTCTTAGCCCCCTGGGGCGCAAGGATTTCGCGTTCGCGCTGCTCGAGTTCTTCACGGATAGTGGCCATACGATGAGGGCGACCCGACGATCAGCAGGGTCCCCAGCGCGGCAGCCGCGTTTGGGCCCCGTCGCAGAGACCGCAGAGCACGCAGAGAAATCATACTCTGCGATCTCTGCGAGCTCTCTGGTTTTACACGGCGATTTCACGCAGGAAACTCGTGCCGTTGGCGAGCGGGCCCACGCCGAAGACTGCCGCCAACGTCTGGCCGAGATCCGCGAACGTGCCTCGAGTCCCCAGGTCCACGCCGGCCCGCACCCCCTGGCCGGCCGCGAGCAACGGAACGTACTCGCGCGTATGGTCGGTGCCGGGCGTGGTCGGATCGTTTCCGTGGTCGGCGGTCATCATCAGCAGGTCATCGTCGCGCAGACGCGGCATGATCGCCGACAACCGCCGATCGAACTGTTCCAGATTGTGCGCGAAGCCGTTGACATCGTTCCGGTGCCCATATTGTGTGTCGAAGTCGACGAGATTGGCGAAGATCAGGCCGCGATCGAGATCGGCCAGGTGCCGTTCGAGCTGGTCCATCCCTTCATCGTCGCTTGCCGTGTGAACGGGGACGCTGATACCTCGCCCTGCGAAGAGATCCTCGATCTTGCCGATAGCCACGACCGGTATCGATGCGGCTATCAGCCGATCGAGCAGGGTTTCGCCCGCCGGCGGCAGTGCATAGTCGCGTCGATTCGCCGTCCGTTTGAAGCAGCCTGGCTGGCCGACGAATGGCCTGGCGATCACGCGTCCGACCCCAAGCCCCTCGCACACCAGCTCGTAGGCAATCCTGCACGCGCGATAGAGCTCCGGAAGCGGCACGACGGCTTCGTGCGCGGCGATCTGAAACACGCTGTCAGCCGACGTGTAAACGATGAACGATCCGGTGCGCACGTGCTCGGCGCCGAGCTCGTCGATGATCGCGGTCCCCGACGCCGCCTTGTTGCCAATCGCGCCGCGGCCCGTCAGCTTCGAGAAATCGGCGATGAGGGCTGGTGAGAATCCATTCGGGAAAACCGGAAACGGCCGCGGGAGGATGATGCCCATCATCTCCCAATGGCCGGTGACCGAGTCTTTGCCGGCCGAGGCTTCCGCCATTCGTCCGACAGCGCCTGTGGGCGTGGGTGGCGCCGCTCCGCTCAACATCGCGACCCGACCGAGACCGAGCGCGCGCAGCGTGGGCACGCTCAGGGGCACCCGGGCCGCGACGTGGCCGAGCGTGTCGCTACCCTCGTCGCCGTACTGCGCCGCGTCCGGCAGCTCGCCGATCCCGACCCCGTCGAGCACGATGACGATGGCTCGCTTGAATGTCGCGGATGTGGGAGATGGCATCGTAGTCCGGGCACCGCGATCGCGGTCCGGCTAACCGCCTTCGCCAAGGCTACGGCGGTCAAGCCTTCGCTGTCGCTCAGGCCAGGGAAGCCGGACACTACGTGCGGATTGTACGCAAGGACTCAACCAGGCGCGTCGCCGCCGCGATCGTCGCGGGAGACTCGCCGGGGCCGTCGAGCCACACCAGGTCAGGCTCCTTGCGGAACCAGATCAGCTGGCGGCGCGCGTAGTGGCGGTTTTCCTGAGCGATCAGCGCCCGCGTTGCCGCCTCGTCACGGACACCGTGCAGGTGCTCGAGCGCCTGCCGGTACACCAGTCCGCCAAATGGCCGCGCGGTTTCGGGAATACCGCGCGACAGCAACGCGCGTATCTCGTCCAACAACCCGCGCTCGAACTGTTCGTCGACCCGCCGCGTCACGCGCTCCGAGATCGCGGCGGCCGGAAGGCGGACGGCGATGCCCATCACGTCCGCGTCGGGAATCGGCGACGCGGTCTCGGCGAAATGTTCGGTCAACGGCCGGCCGGTCAGGTAAAAGACTTCCAGCGCCCGCACCATTCGCTTTAGATCGTTCGGCTGGATGCGACTGGCCGACGGGCGATCCACGCGGGCCAGCATCCGGTGCAGAAACCGCACGCCGCGCTTCTCGGCAAGGTCTTCGAGACGTTGCCGCAAGGGTGCGCATCGCCCCGGACCCGGAAACAAACCACGCGTCAGAGCCCGATAGTAGAAGCCGGTGCCGCCCGCGAGAATTGGCAGCCGTCCGCGCGCGCCAATGTCGCGAATGGCCGCGGCCGCTTCGCGCGCGTATCGGGCGGCCGTGTATTCCTCGGTCGGGTCGGCCACGTCAATCAGGTGATGTGGGATGCCACGTCGATCCGCGAGGCTCACCTTGTCCGTGCCGATGTCGAAGCCTCGATAGACCGCCGTTGAATCGCAGTTGATGATCTCGCCGCCGAGCCGTTCGGCGAGCGCCAACGCGAGAGCGCTCTTTCCCGTAGCGGTCGATCCGAGGACGGCCACGACCAGAGGTCTGGGCATCAGATCAGCGAACGCGAAAGAGGACGTACACGATGAACGCGAACATGATGATGAGGAGGCCAGATTGCTGCGATCGCGTGATCATCGTCGTCGGCAGGTCCGCAAGGCCGGCGTCAACAGGTCCAAAAAGGACCCGGCCTACTGTGGTGACTCGTTATAGAAGAACGTAACCGTAAAGAACGCCTTGTCGGCTGGATATGCCGCAGGAAGCGGCTGTGTCGGGTTCGACGAAGACAACGCGCCGAACGCGGCGGTGTTGAAGGCCGGGATCGGGCAGGGCGCGACAATGACCAGGTCGGTGATCGTGCCGTTCTTGTGCACGTTGAACTGAATCACGACGTGGCCGTGGTCAGACATCATCGAATACGGCACGAACCAGTTCCGCTTGACCTGCGCGACAAAGCGGCGAATCCACGGGCCGAACTCGACGCCTTTGGTGTCGAATTGAATCTCCGGGCCAAACTGCCCGCCCCCGCCCTCCTGGTTGTCGTACATCTGCACGTAGCGCTGAAGATTTCTGAGCGCATCGCCGAGCGATCCGCCCGACGCCGCCGCGCGCCCGTTGGCGCCGTTTGGCGTGTTTTGTGGCGGCGGCATGGGGAGCTGCAGCGCCGATGGTGAATCCGGCGGTGGTGGCGGTGGTGTGTTTTGCGCCTGCTGACCTGCCGCCGGGTCGGGGGTCGGACCTTCGCCGCGCGCGGCCGGAGATGGCTCCTCCTCGACTCGTTCCGGCGTATTGCCGCGCGCAAAGGGCGACTCGTTTTCGGGCTTGGGCGCCTGTTCGGGCGCACGTGCGATGCGATCCTTGTCCGAGGCGTCGGCGCGATCGGGCGGCTTGGGCGCCTCCGTGTCCAGGCGTGGCTGCACGAAGACGAACTGCGTTCTCTCCTGAGCGCGCTGCTCGGCGAGCGCAAGCGCACGAGCGCGCGCCGCCTCGTCGACGGGGAACAGCTTCGGCGAGACGATCAGCACGATCACCATCAGCAGGTGAAAGATGATCGACAGCAGGACACCCTCGCGCCACGAGATGGCGGTCACCACCCGAGGGGTGTCCGGCCGGTAATCGTCGAAATCGAAATACATGAGGGACTTACAGCAGTATATCAGTCAGGGACTAGAGGTTCGAGGTTCTAACCTCTTCTGCCAGTGTACAGAACGACGATACCAAAGCTCAGCCTGGTGGCCGCGACATCGATGAATCCGTGTTGCCGCAGGATTGTCACAAGCTCGTCCGGGGATGCGAAGGCGCCGACGGATGCCGGGAGGTAACCGTACGCTGCCGTGTCACGCGAAATCAGCCGTCCGATGAGCGGCAGCACGTGGTTGAAGTACCACAAATACACCGTTCGCACGCCTGGCGTCGCGGGAATCGCAAATTCGAGAATCGCAATACGCCCGCCCGGCACCAGCACGCGGCGCATCTCTTCGCACGCCGAAGCCGTGTGTTCCACGTTCCGAATCCCAAATCCGATCGTGATCGCGTCGACGACGCCATCCCGGAGCGGGATGCGCGTCGCATCGCCGCGCACGAGGGCAATCCGATCAACCAGCCGCCCCCGCCTGATTTTTTCATGCCCGACGTGCAGCATCGTCTGCGCGAAATCGACGCCGACAACGCGAGCGGCCGGCGGCCGTGCCTCAACCGCAGCGATGGCCAGGTCCGCCGTCCCGGTACAGAGGTCCAGCACGCGTTCGCGGCCGGTCAGCGACAACGCCTGAATCGCGCGCTTCCGCCAGCGACGGTCGATGCCCGCGCTCAACAAATGGTTGAGGAGATCGTACCGGGCCGCAATCGCATCGAACATCCCCGCGATGCGAGTGGGAGACTTGGAGAGATCTGTCAATCGTCGTCTTTCACGGTGTCACTGACCGTAGAGCGAGGCGGCCAGGACAAGCAGGTAGAGGATCCCGACATACCCGTTCAAATCGAAGGCGCGTTTGACCTGTGAAAGATCGTCGGCCCGGACGAGCGATTGCTCATACGCGAGCAGCGCCGCGACCGCCGCCACGCCAGTCAGGTAGAGGCGGCCGAGCGGTGTCACGAACGACAACGCCACCAGGCACGTGATCGTGACGACGTGCATGGCGCGCGAGATCGCCAGCGCCGCTCGAATGCCGTAGCGGACTGGAATCGAGCGGAGACGGTGCGCGCGATCGAAGTCGAGGTCCTGGCACGCATAGAGAACGTCGAATCCGCCGACCCACGTGCCAATCGCGAGCGCGAGCAGCCACGGCTCCCATCCCCCGCCCCCACCGACGGCCAGCCATCCGCCGACCGGCGCGACGGCCATGGCCAGACCCAGGAACAGCTGCGTCCACGACGTAAAGCGCTTCGCCAGCGAGTACCAGAACACGATCGCGAGCGCCACCGGCGACAACATCAAACACAGCGGATTCAGGCGCGACGCGGCAAACACGAACAACGCCGACGCGAGGACGACGAACGCGACCGCCTCCCCGCGCGACATCGCGCCCCGCGGCAACTCCCGATTCACCGTCCGCGGATTGAGCGCGTCGAGCCTGGCGTCGACCAGGCGATTGAACCCCATCGCCGCGCTGCGTGCCGCCACCATCGCCACAAGGATCCAGCTAATCGTCCCCCAGCCGATGTTGCTTCCCGGTACGTGCCGCGCCGCGAGCAGCGCGCCGGCCAGCGCAAACGGCAGCGCGAACACGGAATGGCTGAAGCGGACAAACGACAGGTAGACGGCTAGGCGTTTCAGCAGCATTGCAGATTTCAGATTGCAGATTTCAGATTGGATTGCAGATTGGATTGCAGATTGGATAGCAGATTCAATTGCTCAATCAATCTGCAATCTGAATTCTGCAATCTGCAATTCACGTCTCTATCCAACGGATCTGATCCCGGCGGACCCCCGACACCAGGTATTCTTCCACATCGGCCGTGCCGGCTGGAACGTCGACAGCCACGAGTCGCGCGGACTTTCCCGGCTCGATGGTGCCGTAGTCGGCGTCGAAGCCGAGCGCCCGCGCCCCTTCGATCGTGGCGCTCGCCAGCAGGCTCGACGCCGGCACCGACGGCGCCAGCGCGCGCAAGGTCGCGAGCTCCGCGAAGACACTCAAATCCGGTGCGCTCGCGAGGCTGTCGGTGCCGATGGCAATGTGCGCGCCGGATGCGTAGAAGTCCTCGATCGGCGGCGCGCCTGCGCCCGTATGGCCGTTGCTCCGCGGACAGGTGACGAGCGTCGCGCCGCGCGACGCCAGCCGCGACAGATCCGCGCGCGTCATCTGCACGCCGTGCACGGCGAGCAACCGTGAGCCGAGAAAGCCGCTGTCGTCAAGAAACTGCACGGGACTGACGCCCGGCGCGGTCCATGCCGCGTTCCAGGTTCCGACCTCCTCTAGTAACTGGCGCCACGGGCCGCCGCCGTTGCGAATGAAATCAACTTCCTCGACCGATTCCGAGAGATGGACGCTATAGGGCGCAAACGGAGCGCGGTCGACGGCTTTGCGGATCGCGCGGAAGACGAGCGGTGCGACCGAATACGGCGCATGCGCTGCCAGGCTGGCGCGGACGCGCTCGGTCGGACCGAGGGCGTCGATTTCTCGACAGGCGTGGTCGACAAGCGCGTCGGCGTCGCTCACGTTGAAGCCCAAGACCTCCAAAAACACCACGGCCGCCAGAGGGCTGCGCGCAAGCGCCGCGAACGACACGAGCGTGTTGCTGATATCGCCGACGAGAGCGGTGCCGAAGGCCGTGGACTCCGTGATGGCCACATCCATGGCCTCGAGGATGTGCGGCGCCCTCGGCGGCTGCCGTCGCCGTGCCGCCATCACGGCCCGAATCCACCCGACGAATGCCGGCACCGGCGGAACCTCGTCCCGCAGATAAGAGAGCTCCAGATGGGTGTGGGCATTGACCAGGCCTGGAAGCACGGCCACGTGGCCGAGGTCCACTTCGCCCGTCTCTGCGTGCGACGGCGCTCGGCGGGTCACGGCGCCGTACGCGCCATACGCCACGATGCGTCCGCGATCGGCAGCAAACCAGCCGTCCGCGATCGGCGGTTCAGCGATGGGCAGGATCCAGGAGGCGTGGTACCGGATCAATTGGGGCGGGAACGGCTGGAAGGGCCTGGGGGATTTGCCGGGCTGGATGGCACCACGCGAAGCTGTTTGCCAGATCGGCTGCGGGCCGGATAGTTCCCGAGTTCGTCAGGCACGCTGGTATCCCCTTCTTCGCGGGCTTTCGCGAGCTCGAGCATCCGCGGCACGTCGCGCTCGCGGAACATCGGATCCCCCAGGATCGCGTAATGCATGTTCCGCCGCTTCGCCGTGAATCCGGCGTCCTCGATGTTGCGGACGATCTCGGCTTCGTCCATGCAGTAGCTCGCGCCGGCGGCCCGCACGACGTTTTCCTCGATCATCACGCTGCCCATGTCGTTGGCCCCGTAGGCCAGACTCAACTGTCCGACCTTGCCGCCCTGCGTCACCCACGACGCCTGCAGGTTGTCGAAGTTGTCGAGGACGATGCGCGCGATCGCGAGCGTGCGCAGGTAATCGAGGCCGGTCGCCTCCGTGCCCGCGAGCTCGGTGTGTTCAGGCTGATAGCTCCACGTGATGAACGCGGTGAAACCGCCGGTCTCGTCCTGCAGCGCGCGCAACCGCAGCAGATGTTCGATCCGCTCCTGGTCGGTCTCCACCGTCCCGTACATCATCGTCGCCGTCGTCCGCAGGCCGGCTCGATGCGCGTGCCGCATGACGTCGAGCCACTCGTCGGAGGTGGCCTTCCCGTCGCAGTGCAGCCGTCTGCGGACCCGGTCCACCAGAATTTCGGCGCCGCCGCCGGGAATGCTGTCCAGGCCGGCCGCCATCAGACGATTGATGATGGCTGGCACCGGCAGCTGCGACAGGCGAGAAAGGTGAATCACTTCGGGCGGCGACAACGCATGGAGCTTGAAGGCGGGATAGCGCTCCTTGATGGCACGAAATAGATCTTCGTACCACGTCAGCGGCAGGTCGGGATTGTGTCCGCCCTGCAGCAGCAGCTGCACGCCGCCGACAGCGACCGTCTCGTCGATCTTCCGAAACAGCTCCTCGAACCCGAGCACGTACCCCTCGGGCGAGCCGACCGGTCGATAGAACGCGCAGAAGTTGCACTTCGCCACGCAGACGTTGGTGTAGTTGACGTTGCGATCGATGATGTAGGTGACGATCCGTTCGGGGTGCTTGCGGGCGCGGATGCCATCGGCCAACCGGCCGAGCAACGGTGTCGACGCGTGACGATACAGCTCGAGCGCCTCGGCGGCATCGACGCGTCCGCCCGCTCGAACCTTCGACGCGATGTGTTCGATCATCATGATTCTGGCAGGTCTAAAGACCTGCGCCACACCTGTGGCGATCGTAGTGCGGGTCCTGACACCTGCGTGTGTAGCGCAGGTCTTTAGACCTGCCCGTAGAAACGCAAATCGCCCGTCGTCGGCGACGACGCCGATTTCGGCGGCGTAACGATAGAACAGCTCGAGACCGGCGCGTTCGTCGGCGCCCAGATAGTACTTGATATTATCGCGCAGGTACCGCGCGCCGAGGTCGTGATGCTGAGGCGCGTCACGGAAATACTCGCGCGCGACGGCATCGCTGTGGCTCACGCCCGCATCACGCGCTGCCTGGAGCGCTGTGACATCGTCAGCGGCCAGCAGCCCGGCTCGACCTGCCCAGAACGCCCACACAAAAGGAAGTCCGGTCATCGAGGTCCATGCTTCGCCGAGATCGATCTTCTGGATCAGCGGATCCGGCTCCCATACCAGCGCCTTGTCGCCGATGATGAGTGCCGCATCGCCACGCTCGAGCATGGCGTTCAGGTCGGGGCTGCGGGCCTCGATGGCCGGCTCGATCTTGAACAGCCGCGCGCACAGCACGCGCACCAGGGCGACCGATGTCCGGGAACTGGTGTCCATCACGATGGACCGCACATCCGGCATCGGGCGCCTGGTGAAAAGCGCGACGGACGCGACCGGGCCTCGTGACGCAATCGCCAGATCCGGGACGATCCGGTATGAATCACCCCGCAAGTATTCAATCGAGGGAACGAGTCCGAGGTCGACGTCGCCGGCGTGAAGCAGCCGTGCGCATTCCGACGGCAGGTCAAAGCGGAGGTTGAACCGCGGCGAGCGGTCGAGACCGAACACTAACGGGCGGGCGTTGAGATACCCGACGGCACCCAGACGGACCGGCGTCATGAGGAGACGAGATCGAAGCGGCCGTTGCGCTCGATGGGTTCCTGCCCGGCCGCGACGATGTTGCGCCGAATCTCCTCGAGCGGCGCGCGGCGGCGGCCCTCGCTCATGTCGTCTTCCGCCGACACGGCGTCCACATCGTCGGCACCGACCGTGAGCGCGACCTGCGCGAGCTTGGGTCCGTAGAGCGACCAGTCCACCTGAATGGACGCCACGTTGTCGACGACGAGACGCGCCAGGGCGATCCGCTTCACGTCGTCGTAGCCGGTCGTCGGGACGACGGGGTTCATCGCACGCGGCAGCGGCGCGAACACCCGCACGACGCCGACCTGGCGCTGCAGTTCGACCACGGCTTTGAAGAGCGGGATGACGTTTGGATCCTGCAGACGATGCACGGTGACGCGGCCCACCGTCAGGCCGCCAATGTTGACTTCCTCAATCGATCGGCGAGCCGACTGCAGAAGGTCGATCGGCGCCTCGGCGACCAGCTCGAGTCCCGCCGCCCGAAGCTCCTCGAGGAGCGAACGCAGTGTCACCGCCTCGCGAGCGGCCATCTGCTCCAGGTCCGCAAGCGAGTACCCGGAAATCGGCACATTGCCAGCCGCCGCCGCGACCTCCCTGACTCGTTCGGTGGCCGTCGCGCGACTCGACGGCACGCCGTCGATCCGCAGCTCGCCGGCCGCAGCCGGCACCCGCACCGGAGCACCCAATTCGGCCGAGACCGTCGCGACGCGCACGAACGTCGTGCGCGTGCCGTGGCGCCGCCGGCGCTCGCCGTCGGCGAGCATCCCGAGGTTGATGATGTCGTGAGTGGTTGCGAGCGTGGCGAGCTCGACGTCTGACACGGCCATGGCGACCGAGGATCATATCAGACGATAGGACAATTGCAGATTTCAGACTTCGGATTGCAGATTGATTGCTGAATTGAATCTGAAATCGACGTGCTGAAATCTGAAATGAGACGGCGCGGGCGCGGATAATGCGTGGATGGCGTTTACGCTCGCCGCAAATTGACCGCACAAAGAAACCCGCCCTCAAGCTCACGCTGAAGGGCGGGCTCTCTGGTCTAACCTCTAACCTCTGTTCCTAAAAATCGATCTGCACGCTCAGCTTGGCGAAGCGCGCCGAGACGAGCCCGCTGGGCTGCAACCACGTGGCGCCCGTCCCGGTGTAAGTCTGCAAATACTGAGAGATGGCGTTCGCGTTGAACAGGTTGAATATGTCGACGCCGACGTTCGATCGGGAGCGTCCGTACCGCAGAATCTTCGACACCCTCAAGTCGACCTGATTGATCCGATCGCCGTAGAGCGTGCCCGGCTTCACCACGTTCACGAAGGCCGTGGTGGCGTTGCCGGACAGGTTGCGCCCCAGTTCCGGCGCGACCTGCGCGTTGAAGATGAGCCAGTTCGCCACCAGGCTCTGGGTGTCGATGCCCGGGAAGTTCGCGCCCGAGAAGGCGCGACTCTGGATGGTGCTGGCAATCTGCACGTCGATCTTCGGGACGACGTACGTGGCCAGAGCGCCGACCCCCTTCAGCCATCCTGATGATTGATCGCAGAAGCTCTCGGGCGTCCGGAACCCGATGATGGGGGCCGTCAGCGATTCCGGAACCTGCGACACCACGTCGCAGAAGTTCAGGGCGCTCTGTCCGATGCTGAGCCCCCCTTGCACCGTGAGTCCGGCCCGCAGCCGTGCGTTCAGGTTGATATCCACGCCGTTGAAGGTCTCCTTCCGGCCACTGCCGAAATTCTTGGCAAAGGTCACGTAGTTGTCGACCAACCCGAACTTCGCCGGTTTGACTTCGTATATGCCCTCCACTCGGTTGCCGCCGCCGTTCGGCAGCCGGGGATCGGACGGGGCCGTTAGATTGAACCGATCGAAGTCCGCCCGGCTCACCGCGCGGTTATCGGTCACCGTTTGGTTGCCCCAGCTCCGTCGGACGTACGTGACCTCGGCCGACACGCGCGGCGCCAGCTCCTGCTGGATTCCAGCGCTCAGGTCCCAGCTGTACTCCCGGATGTTCCAGCCGTTGAGCACGCTGGGATCGTACGTGGTGGAGACGACGTATTTGCCGAAGTTCTGGTTGCTCCAGGGTCCGCAGAGGTCGCCGCCCGACGCCCGGTTGTCCTGAGCTCCCGGGTTCAACAAGTCGCAATCCGGCCTGAAGTTCCCGTTATCGGTCCACGCCCGGTTTGTCGTCGTGGCGACGCGGTTGGCGGGCTGCTGCAACTGGCCGTAGGCCCCATACGAGTTGTCGGCGGTCGGATATCGTCCCAAGCTCATCTTCAAGGACGTCTTGCCATTGCCAAACAGGTCGTACGCCGCGCCGAACCGCGGGTCGATGTCCTTCGGGCCGACGCCGGCATCCTGCGCCGCGAACGTCAGGGCAACCGGGATGAAACGGTCCACGTCGAAACGCCCTTCGGGATAGTAGCTGCCGATGTGCTCGAAGCGCAGCCCCCCTTGCAGCGTCAGGCGCCCGGAGGTCCATTGGTCCTGCGCGTAGAGCGCCGTCGTGTACATCTCGAACGAGTTATTGGCCGCATGGTTCCCGTACATCGTCAGCTGTGTCGGCGCGCCGTTTGTGAAGTTGTACTGCAGCCGAGGGTTGTTGTAGAACGTGACGAACGCGGCAATGGCGCGCTGGTGCCGGACGCCGGCTTTGAAGCGATGGGCGCCCGTGACATACGACAACGAGCCGTTGTAGGTGTACATCTTGCCGGGATTCCGTGCCCAGCTGTTTGCTCGATATGTGAGACCCGGGACCAACCCCGCCGCCTCGACGACGGGGATCATCTCCCGATTGTTTTCAGGTCTTTCATTGCCGCCAAACAAGGCGTTCGGCCCAATGCCGAACTGGGCTTCGAGGAGGACGTTGTGGGATACGGGCGAGGTCCATGCGAACTGCCCCATCCGGATCGGGTTGTCGTTGCCGGTATCCCCCTCCACCGTCCGCGACCCTCCCGTCAACGGTGACGCGCCCGCCACGCCGCCGCCGATGCATCGCTGGCAGGTGACCTGCTCGTCCCACCAGCCCTGCACCTTGTTGCGGGGGGAAGCCTGCCACGTCAGACGGATGCTTCCGTTCTTTGTCGTGTTGTCTGCCACCGCCTGCTGGCTGTAGTCAGGGTCATACGTCCACTTGGAGAGATCGCCCGCATTCTTGTTGATGAAGATCCCGGCCACCTTGTTTCTCGTCCCGAGGTGCCGACCGGTCGCGAAGAACCAGAGCCGGTCGCGCATGATGGGACCGCCGAACTGACCGTTGACCTCCCATAACTTGACGAGCTTGTCGGACTGGCGAAGGCCCAGGGCCACCAGGTCGGCACTGAGATTGCTCCCCTGCCATGCCCCGCCGGCCCAGTTGGTGTAGAACGTGCCGCTCCTCGTGTTGCCCCCTTCTTTAGGGATGAGGTTCATCTGGGGGCCGCCAGTCCCCGCCTCGCCGAGGCCACCGGTCACCTGGAACGAAACTTCCTGGGCGGCGTTCACCTCCGGCACGTACCCCGAGACTCCCATTCCCTGCCACCCCATGCTGAGGCCGTTGACCTGAACCTGACCCTCGTTGCGCCGGCCGCCGTGCGCCTGAAACACACTGAAGAGGGAGCCGGTGATCCCTCCGACATCTGCACCCTGCACGTTGACCCCGGGCATCATCACGGTGACGTTGGAATACAAACGGCTGCTCGGGATCGCGGCCATCACGTCGTTGCTGAGCGTCCGCACGGTCTGTGAACTTTGCACGTCGACGACCGGACTCTCGCCAGTCACCGTGACCGTTTCTGCGACGGCCCCGACGCGCAAGTCGGCGTTCACCGTCGCCACGAACGTGGCGGTCAGCTCAATGCCTTCGCGCCGAACGGTGGAGAATCCCGACAGCGTGAACGTCACCGTGTAGGTTCCGGGTCTGAGATCCACGATCCGGTACTGGCCCGTGGCGTCGCTCACCACGGAGCGCGTCTGCTCGATCAACGCCGGGCTCGACGCCGCAACGGTGACCCCGGGCAGTACTGCTCCAGAAGAGTCTCGAACAACACCAGTGATCGATCCCGATGCCTGCGCGCTGGCGACCGCCGGAATCAGCACCACCCACATCAACGCGATCGTCCCAAGCCGTGTCACGATCTTCATGATGACTCCTCAAGTCTTCGGTCAGGTTGCTGAACAGTCGATTGAAACGTGGAACGAAGAACGGAATTAACGGATGCCCTGTGTTCTCATCGAGGCCACGGAGGCGGATCGTGTGTCTTCAAGGAGAAGTCGTTTCGCATGGCAACTTCTTATACACCGGGATCCTGAACCAAACCATAATTTTTCAGGAGTATTTCTTCGAGGTTCAATGAATCGCAGGCAGGAATCCAAAATTTCGTGTGCTGTTCTGCTAGCACGGCTATACCGTTGTGATTAGTCACGTCGCGCGGGCCGCGTGAGCGGAGACAGCTGCCGCCACGTCGTTTTCGTCGTATCATGGCGTCGCAAATCATGAAGCTGCGGCTATTGGTGGTCTCGTTGCTTGTGGCGGTCCTGATCGTTTTGCTCGCGAATTATTTCGGCTGGCAACATGAGGCGATAGTGATTTCGCAATAGGGCTTGTAGCATCAGGTCCTTCCGATCTTGCTCCAGATTTCGGTCGCGCGCCGTCCGGCGGCTTCGGTCGTCCTGACCCTCGCAGGCCACGATCGCGTGTAGCCTTCGGACGCCCACTTGCGCGTCGCATCGATGCCCATCTTTCCGCCATATGCCGGCAGGTCCGCGGCATCATCCAAATCGTCCACCGGACCGCGGGTCATCTGCACGTCTCGCAACGGATCCATGTGTGTGCCGACAATCCACGCCACTTCACGCACGTCCTGCACGTTCACGTCCTTGTCCACGACGATGATCGTCTTGGAGAACATGAGCTGGCCGAGGCCCCAGAACGCGTTCATGATCTTGCGCGCGTGGCCGGGGAACCGCTTGTCAATCGAGACGATGACCAGGTTGTGGAAGATGCCTTCGGCCGGGAAATGCATGTCCACGATCTCGGGCAACGTCTTACGGATGATCGGCAGAAAGATCCGCTCGCTCGCAAGGCCGAGGTAATAGTCCTCCATCGGCGGCACGCCCACGATGGTGGTCAGATATGTCGGACGCTTGCGCCGGGTCACGCAGGTCAGGTGAAACACCGGATAGTCGTCTGGCTGTGAATACAAGCCGGTGTGGTCGCCGAACGGCCCCTCGCGGCGGCGCTCTCCGGGCTCCACGTACCCCTCCAGCACAATGTGTGAGCTGGCCGGCACTTCCAGGTCGACGGTGACGCACTTCACGAGCTCGATCCGTCGCCGAGCGAGAAACCCGGCGAGCAGCAGCTCGTCGAGTCCTTCGGGCATCGGCGCAGTCGCGCAATACGGCAGCACCGGCTCGGGACCGAGGGCCACGGCCACCTCGAGCCGCTTGCCGAGCCGCTCGGCCACGCGGTGGTGCTGCGCCCCACCCTTGTGCCGCTGCCAGTGCATGCCGGTCGTCCGTGCATCGAACACCTGCATGCGATAGGTCCCGATATTGCGCTCACCGGACTCCGGATCTTTCGTGAACACGAGCGGAAAGGTGATGTACGGACCGCCGTCTTCCGGCCAGCACGTCAGGATCGGCAGCTCGTCGAGCGTGCCGCCACGCTGGACGATTTCATGGCACGGCGCGTCCTTCACCGTCTTGGGCACCAGATCGCGCAGCCGCCCGACCATGGGCAGCATCTTGAGGGCGTCCATGATCCCTTCTGGCATCTGGGGCGTCATGAGCTCGTCGATCTCTCTCGCGAGATCGTCAAGCGTCTTCACGCCGAGCGCGAGGCACATGCGCTCCATCGATCCGTACACGTTCGCTGCGACGGGAATGTCAAAGCCGGAGGGCTTCTCAAACAGGAGCGCTGGGCCGCCGCCTGGCGACTTGCACGCGCGGTCGATCACGGCCGCGACTTCCAGGTGAGGGTTCACCGGTTCGGCCACGCGCGCCAGCAACTTGCGGCGCTCCAGATCAGCGAGAAAGTCGTTGAGATCGGAATACATATCAAGGGCGCAGCCACGAAGACACAAAGCAGGTCTAAAGACCTGCGCCACGACAGTTTCAACAATGCAGGTACAAAGACCTGCACTCCTACTGGTGTGGCGCAGGACTTCAGTCCTGCCGTTTTGGTGGTTGCATTTAGCTGGTCATTCTATCCGCGATCCGCTGGGCCAGTGCGAGGGCGCGGCGACCATCCTCGCCGGTCACCATCGGGGGGCGGCGCGTGCCGATCGCGTCAACGAAGTCGGCGAGCTCGCGCTTGAGCGGCTCTTCGTTCTCGACCGGCACTTCGCCGCCTTCGATGGCCGGCACGGGGCCGTTCCCCTTCACCAACCGGAATACCTCCAGCTTCTGGGCGGCGTAGTCGATCGACACGTAGGCCATGGGCTGAAAAAAGCGGATCTTTCGAACACGATCGCGGCTGATGCGGCTCGCCGTGAGATTGGCGATGCACCCGTTGCTGAATTTGAGGCGGGCATTGGCGATATCGACGCGTCCGGTCAGCACCGGGACTCCGACCGCCTCGATCGCCTCGACTTCCGATTTGACGAGCGACAAGACGATGTCGACGTCATGAATCATCAGGTCGAAGACGACGTCGATATCGAGGCTTCGTTCGGGAAACGTACCCAGGCGATGGACTTCGATGAACCGCGGATTGCTCAAGATCGGACGCGCCGCGGCCACGGCCGGATTGAATCGCTCGGTCTGGCCGACGGCGAGGATCACGCCCGCCTTCGCGGCCGCCTGAATCATCTCATCGGCTTCGGCGAGACTGCGCGCCATCGGCTTCTCGACCAGCACGTGGACGCCGGCAGCGAGAAACGGCAGCGCGATCTCGCGATGGAGCTCGGTCGGCACCGCGAGCGTCACGGCGTCAACGCTTCCGATGACGTCGCGGAAATCAGTGAGAGGACGCGTCCGGCTCGCGGCCGCGACCTCGTGGGCGCGCGCGGCGTTGGTGTCGACCGCCGCCACCAGCTCCGCGCCAGGCAGCGAGGCCAGAATCCGCGCATGATGGCGCCCGAGATAACCCACGCCGACCACGGCGATCCGCACGCTCATAAATGCAACCACAAGAGCACGAAGACACAACATTCAACGCAGAACTCGCAGAGACCGCAGAGATTGGTTTGCTCTGCGTCTCAGCGGTTGTCGGCGCAGATCTTTGACCGTGCTTCTGTCTTCGTGGCCATGTTACTGGCTAGGATTCCGACCGACGATGCAGATACCCGCCTCGTCCGCCGAGGCACGGACCGCGTCGCCGTCGAGGACGAGCGTCTTGCCTGCATCCACCGACAGCGCCGAGGCGCCTGCCACCCGCATTGCCTGGATCGTCGCCAGACCGATGACCGGCACATCGAACCGCATGTCCTGCTTCGGTTTCGCGACCTTGACGATCCGGACGCCCGGACCGGCCAGGTAGCCGGCGCGGCCGATCACTTCGTCGGTGCCCTCCATCGCTTCGACCGCCACGACCGCCTGATGCTTGACCGCGATGGTCTGCCCGATATCGAGCGCGGCGATCGCGTCCGCCATCCGGTAGCCGAACTCGAAATCCTTCCGCTCCTCCTCGACAGGCGACCGTGTCGTCAGCACCCCTGGCTTGGCGAGCAGCGGCGTAATGAACGCGGTGGAGTCGATGAGCTCGATGCCGTGGTCACGCAGCACGGCCGCAATCCCGCCGATGAGACCGTCCGTATTCCTCCACGGGAGTCTGGCCAGAACGGAAAGGAGCGTCGTGTCCGGGATGATGCCGGACGAAAATATCTTGGCGTGCTTCACCTGGCCCGCCATGACGGCCTGAGTGACGCCCGCCTGTTTCAGCACCTTGATGCACGTCCCCAGCTGTCCGAGCGAAATCCAATGAATATCGCTCTTCAGCCGGGCCGCGGCCTCGTTGATCTCGGGAAACGTTTCCTCCTTGGCGGCCACGATCGTGACGTCGTGACCCTGCGCTCGGGCGGCCTCGAGGACGAGGAAGGGAAAGCGGCCGTTACCTGCGATCAGGCCTAGATGCACGCTGGTCCTTGGGCCTTGGTCCCTGGGCCTCGGTCCGTCCCTGGTCCTTGGTCCGTCCCTGGTCCTTGGTCTGTGGACGAAGGACGAAGGACTAGGGCCGGACAAAGGACCAAGGCCGAAGGACCAAGGACTGCCATGTGCGGTGGCTTACTCGTCCGCCAGCACTTCCGCGCGCCTCGTGGCCCGGCGCAGGATGACGCCGCGCTGAGAGCTGCCGATAAAGTCGAGGAGGTATTCCACTTCCGGACAGGCCAGCGTCCGATCCCGCCGGATCTGCTGCATCGCCTTGGTCGTATTCAGCTTCGACTGCAGCAGGTATCGGAACGACCCTTTGAGCTTTTCGATCACGTCATTCGGCACACCGCGGCGCATCAGGCCGATCGTATTCGTCCCGAAGATCCGCGCCGGCCGACTGCCGACGGTCCGCGCGAACGGCAGCGCATCCTTGGTCACAACCGAGTAGCCGCCGATGAAGGCATAGCGACCTACGCGGCAGAACTGATGCACGCCCGACCCGGCGCTCACGTTGGCGAAGTCTTCCACCGTGACGTGGCCGCCGAGCGTGGCCATGTTGCCGAAAATCGTGTCGTTTCCGACGTGGCAGTCGTGCGCGACGTGCACGTAGGCCATGAAGACGTTCCGGTCGCCGATCGTCGTCACGCCGCCGCCGCCGCGCGTACCGCGATGGATCGTGACGAATTCGCGGAAGATGTTGCCGCGTCCGATGACCAGTCGCGTCTCCTCGCCTTTGAACTTGAGATCCTGGGGGATGAGGCCGATCGAGGCCAAGGGGAAAATCTCCGTGCCGTCGCCGATGTCGGTCCAGCCGTCCACGACGGCCGACGCGCCCACCACGCAGTTCGCGCCGAGGCGGACGTTCGCGCCAATCACGGCGAGCGGCCCGATCTTCGTCCCGGCGCCGATCTGCGCCTTGGGATGTACGATGGCCGCCGGATCGATCTCGGTGCGGTCGTGCACCAGGCCAAGCAGGAGCTCGGCTTCAGCGACGACTTGATCGCCGACGTACGCCGTCGCCTGTGCGCGCGCGAGCGACGAACGCCGCCGGCCGAGCGAAATTTCCAGCCGCAGCCGGTCGCCCGGCACAACCTGGCGGCGGAACTTCGCGTCGTTGACGCCGCGCAGGTAGATGCGGGTGTCGGGTGGCGACCCTTCGCGCTGCAGCAGCAGAATCGCCGCCACCTGTGACAGCGATTCGAGCATCAGTACCCCCGGCAGGGTCGGCGCGCCCGGGAAGTGCCCTTGAAAGAATTCCTCGTTGACGGTGACGTTCTTGACGGCAACGAGACGACGGCCCGGCTCGTGCTCCGTGATCGCGTCGACAAGCATCGACGGATACCGGTAGCACAGCCGGTCCAGGAGGATAGGGATGTTGATCACGCGCCCTACGGTTTGGGCGCTGGCGACGCCGGAGCAGCCGGCTTGGCTCCGGGGGACACCGTCGCCGCGGGCTTGGCCCCCGCGGACGCCGTGGCCGCGTCGAAGCGCTTGATCGCTTCGAGCGTCAGATCGATGCCGGGATCAGCCGCAATGATGCCGGCGTCCGCTGCGCTGAAGAGCACCTGCAGCCCTTTTTCAAGCACCATCTGGTTGAGAATCGGGAACAGCTTCTCCTGGAAGGCACCCTGAAGCTGGGTCTGCAGCTCGGTCACTTCGGCCTGGGCATCCTGCTCGAAGCGCTGCTGATCCACCGTCTGGCGCTCAATGTCTTTCTCGAGCTGCGCGCGAGCGGCGTCATTCATGAGCGCGCCGCTCTGCTGCAGCTTGCTCTGATTGTCCTGGAGCTGTTTGGCCTTCGCCGCGGCCTCCGCCTGCTTCTTGGTAATGAGCGCCTGAACTTTCGCCGTCGACGCCTTGCCATCGACGGAGAGCTGCGCGATCTGCTGCAGGTTCACGAGGGCGACCTTCGCGCCTTGCGGGAACACAGCCGGCGGCTGGGGCGCCGGAGCCGCTTGTGCCGGCGGCGGCGCAGCTGGCTGCTGGGGCGCGGCCTGGGCGAAGCCCGGCGCGGCGCTCAACACGAACGCAAGCAGCAGCACGAACAACACCACCCGGGCCGACCGGACTATGACAACGCTTTTCATTACAGAAGATCCTTTCCTAAAGACGTCGACGAGATCGACTACCCGGAAGCCCTTAATTTTACCCCAGATCGAGCGGACGGTTACTGGTGGTCCACCTCGAGGGTGTATGTCTGCGGCTGGACAACGGTGCCACTGGCATCGTAAATGCGAACGCAGAAATCGCCGACCGCTGATGCCGAGCCGACGACCAGCGATCCCTGAATCGACGCGTCGTTGGCGAGCACGATTTGACAGATGCTGCCGTTCCAGGTACCCAGACTGACGCCAACCGGCTTGGTGAAGTCCGGCTGCAACGAGACCAGCTGCACGGTGATCCCGCCGGTTCCCGCGACGGTGAAGGGGTGCGTGACCGCGCCGTTCAGAGTGAGCGTGCCGGCAAAGGACTCGGTCACACCCGCGGTCACGGGCGGTGGCGTGACGGGATCGTTGCTGCCGCCGCAGGCGCTGACGATGAGCGACAACGCCACGAGCGGAACCAGACGAGACATGAAACAGTGCATGTGTGTCCTTGGGCCCAGATCAGAATGTCGTGCCGACGGCAAACCGGAACTGGAACGCCTTCTGTGGCTGCAGCGTGTTGGAAGCCAGTACACCGGCGCGCTGAGGGTTGTAGGCAAAAATGAGCCGGAACGGCACGTTGATCACCGGCATGAAGAA
The DNA here is from genome assembly GCA_963789965.1 of uncultured Acidobacteriota bacterium. GTDB lineage: Bacteria > Acidobacteriota > Vicinamibacteria > Vicinamibacterales > CAVVIG01 > DATLLJ01. The sequence goes on along the minus strand of CAWBMO010000003.1, from coordinate 271,033 downwards.
CCGCATTTCCACGCCGGTCGATGTCTTGAACGCACTCACGCGGCTGCTGATGGTCTGAATGTCCGCGGGACTGAGCACCCGTGGGTCGATGGCGGGGTCCGACAGGATCGGCAAGGCGGGCACGACCCGCCGCGTGAGCGTCTCCTTGAACGCAAAGGACTGCCCGACGTCGCGCACCTGCCCGGCGTCGTAAAACAGGATGACCCGCAGCTGGCTCATGATGTTGATGTTCTGCTCGACGTTGAACAATAGATCCTTGTTGCCCCCGAGTACGAGGCCCGTGACCGGATCCTGGGGGCCGATGCTTCGGATGTCGTACCCGCGGACGGAATATTCGCCGCCGAGGAAGAGCTTCTGGAAGATCGGCAGATCCCTCGTGTTGCCTATGGCACGGATGTATTCGCCGAGCGCGCGCATACCGAGCGACAGCCGCGCGTGCTGCCGCCAGTACCAGATCCCTTCGAGCGACGGCTTGTAGAACTTGGTGTTGCCGCCCAGACCAGCCAGATCGATCGAGCTCGTGTAACGCACGCCCTGGTTCGGGAAAATCGGCTGATCGACCGTGTTGTGGACGACGCTCGGCGTGAATTTGCTGATGATCCGCTCGCCGTTGGCGCCGATGAGCAGCGAATCCTGCAGGAATGGATTGCGCGCGAGCACCAGCGGGTCGGTGTACGCCGCGTTGATCTCGGTCACACGCACCCGCTCGTAACTGTAGTTGGTGAACAGACGCGTGAAGCCACCGAGCGGATATCCGAATCCGATGACGCCGCCGGCCGAGCGCTGCGTGAACTGGCCGATGTAGCGGATATCGTTCCGGTACAGATTGACGCTGCCGGTCATGTTCCGGTCGAACAGGAACGGCTCGGTGAAGGCCACCGTGTAGTTCTGCGCGCGCGACCCGGCCGAAAGTGACACGGTCAGGCTCTCGCCGCGGCCGAGGAAGTTCGACGTCTGGAACGAGGCCTGGCCGAAGAAGCCTTCAAACTCGGAGATTCCGGCGCCGAAGCTGATCTGGTTGCGGTTCTGCTCCTCGAGCTTCACCTTGACGTCGACCTTACCCTTCTCGCCCGGTGTCTTGTCGACGGAGATGTCCTTGCCGGTCTCGAGCGCCTTGAAGTATCCCAGCTGATTGAGCCGCCGGACGCTGTACTTGAGCGCCTCCGTGTTGAACACGCCGTTTTCGACAAGCCGCAACTCGCGGCGAATGACGTTGTCGTGCGTCGTCGTGTTGCCGAGGAACGTGATGCGGTTGACGAAGTACTGCTCCCCTTCGACAAGCCGCATCGTGACATCGACGATCGGCGGGCCGGTTTCGCCTGGCGTCGCGGACGGGCCCGACGCGGCCCTCAGCGCATCCGGCACGGCTGCGTCAGCGGCAGGATCCGGCTCGTCCCGGAATTTGTAGTCGGGGAAACCGGTGAATTCGAAGTACCCGCCGGCGCCGTACCCTTCGCGCGCCTTGTCGAGCCCTTTGCGCACCTTGTCCAGGCTGTAGTAGTCGCCCTCCTTCAAATTGAAGAACGGCTTCAGCGCCTCGGTCTTCACGACCGTATTGCCCGAGAAGTCGAAGGTGCCCACCTTGTAGCGCGGCCCCTCCGTCACGGGAATCCGCAGCTCGATGAACCGCGTCTTCTTGTCTTTCGACTCGCCGACCACTTTCGCCTCGGGAGCGCCGACGTTCGCCTTGATGTACCCGCGGTTCTGATAGAACTCCACGATCTTCCCCGCGTCGTCGTCGAACCTGGTCTCCTGATACGTGCCGCGCCCGTTGATGAAGGACAGGAACCATTGCTGCTTGGTGGCCTTCATCTGGCCCTTCAGCGTGCCGTCGCTGATCGCGTTGTTGCCGATGAAGTCAATCTTCCGGATCTTGACGCTCGGGCCCTCGTTGATGTTGAAGGTCAGATGCACCAGCTTGGGTCCACCGGCGATTTCCTTGATCTCGTGGGTGACCTCCGCGTCCGTGTACCCCTTTTCCTTCATCATGTCGCGGACGATGCCTTCGACCTTGCGCACCAGCCCGGGGTCGATGAAGGTATCGAGCCGGATTTCGGCCATGTTGCCCTTGAGCGCTTCGTCAATCTTCGACAGCTCGAGCTTCTTGCTCCCGACGAAGTCAGGGCCGATCTTGATACGCTGCCGCTCCTCCATGTTGTAGAGGATGACTTTCCCAATCGTGCCGTTGGGGAACACGTAGTCGGGTGCGATCTCGATGGACAGGTTGTCGAGGAAGCCGGTCGCCAGGAGGCGCGTGAAATCCTGGCGCATGATCTGCTCGATGCTCTCGTCGTACGGGACCCAGATGCCTTGCGACGGCGTGCTCGCCTTCCCCACCACCTGCATGTAAAAGACGTAGGTCTGGGGTTCAATCACCGACGTCCCGCCCTGGGCGGTGAAGCACGGCGCGATGAACAGCACGACCGGGGCTGAACCCGCCGGGGGCTGGCCCAGAGGCGCTCGCTGCTGGCCACAGACCGTCACGGAGGGAAAGGCGGGCTGGCCCGGCGGCGCGGCCACCTGTTGAGCAGCCGCCGACATCGGGGGGGCCGCGATCATCGCCAGCCAAACCGCGAAAGGACGCAAACGCATGGTAATCAAGGGCTCTTTCTTCAGGCGCTCAACCCGCTATTTTACCCAATTTTAGACGTTCAGGCGGTGCCCACGGCCTGAATCGGGTAATCGAGTAATCGGGTAATCGAGTAATTGGATTGGCTAATCGGGCAATTGGATTGGGGCATTTCAATGAGCCAATCCATTACCCGATTACCCAATTATTCAATTCGTTAGGCGAGCTTGCGTCCTGTTTCGAGCTCCCCGGCAGGCCTGTACGCCAGTTGGCCGGTATCGAGGTACACCTCGATGTCACCGCCGCTCAGGTGCCCACGGATGAGCTCTTCGGATAGCGGGTCCTCGACATATCGCTGAATCGCGCGCCGGAGCGGCCGGGCGCCATACGAACGGTCCTTGCACGTGATTTCGATGATCCAGTCGACCGCCTCGGTCGTCAACGCGATCTTCAGCCGGCGGTCGACGAGGTTCGCGTTCAGCTGGGTCACCAGCAGCGCCATGATCATCCGCAGGTCGTCGTCAGTCAGCGCCTCGAAGACGATGATTTCGTCGATGCGGTTGATGAACTCGGGATTGAACGTGCGCCGCACTTCGCCCAGGACCATGTCGGTCACGCTCTTGGCGATCTCGCCCGTGTCCGACGACTGGAAGCCCATCGAGGACTTCTTTTGTATGAAGCGCGCCCCGATGTTCGACGTCATGATGATGATCGTGTTCTTGAAGTTCACACGATTCCCCAGACCGTCGGTGAGGTGCCCGTCTTCGAACACCTGCAGCAGGATGTTGAAGATGTCCGGATGCGCTTTCTCGATTTCGTCGAGCAGGATGACCGAGTACGGGTTCCGCTTGACCTTCTCGGTCAGCTGACCGCCCTCTTCATGGCCGACATAGCCCGGAGGCGATCCGATCAGCTTGGAGACCGAGTGCTTCTCCATGTATTCGGACATGTCGAACCGAATCAGTGCGTGATCGCTGCCGAACAGGAAGTTGGCGAGCGCCCGCGCGAGCTCGGTCTTGCCGACGCCGGTGGGCCCGAGGAACACAAAACTGCCGACCGGCCGGTTGGGATTCTTGAGGCCCGCGCGCGAGCGCCTGATGGCTCGCGAGATCGCCGAGATCGCTTTCTCCTGGCTGATGACCCGCTTGTGGAGTTCGAACTCCATCCGCAGCAGCTTGTCGCCTTCGTCCTGGTTGATCGACGTCATCGGGACGCCGGTCCACTTGGACACGACCTCGTCGATCTCCTGCTTGCCGACAATCACCTTGCGAGCCGAAGACTTGACGTCGAACTTCTCGCGCACGAATTGGAGGTTCTCGCGTGCCGTGACTTCCTGCTCGCGGTAGAACTGCGCCTTCTCGAAGTCTTTTTGAGAAACCGCGCTTTCCATCTGCTCGACCGCAACGCGGATGCTCTTGTTGATCTCGCCGAACTCCTCGCTGTAGCCCGCCTCGCGCAGTTTCGCACGTGCGCCGGCCTCGTCGACGAGGTCGATCGCCTTGTCGGGCAGGAACCGGTCCGTGATGTACCGGCTCGATTGATAGACGGCGGCTTCGAGCGCTTCCCGCGTGTACTCGACGTGATGGAAGTTTTCGTAGCGATCCTTCACGCCCATGAGGATCTCGATCGTCTCGCTCTCGGCCGGCGGATCCACCTTGATGGCCTGGAAGCGGCGCTCGAGCGAGCGATCCTTTTCGATGTACTTCCGGGTACTCGGCGGGCGTCGTGGCGCCGATGCAGCGGATCTCGCCGCGGCTCAACGCCGGCTTGAGAATGTTCGCCGCGTCGAGCGACCCCTCGGCCGAACCGGCCCCCACCAGCGTATGCAACTCGTCGATGAACACGATGATGTTCGGGTTGTCGGTCAGCTCCTTCATGATCGCCTTGAGGCGCTCTTCGAACTGACCGCGGTATTTCGTGCCGGCGACGATCAGGGAGATGTCGAGGGCGAGGATTCGCTTGTCGGCCAGGAAGTGCGGCACGTCGCCGAACACGATCTTCTGCGCCAGGCCTTCCACGATGGCCGTCTTGCCGACGCCAGGCTCGCCGATGAGGACGGCATTGTTCTTCGTCCGGCGGCAGAGGACCTGCTGCACACGTTCGAGCTCGTGCTCGCGGCCGACGAGCGGGTCGAGTTGGTTTTTCATCGCCGACTCGGTCAGATCCCGGCTGAATTCGGCCAGCAGCGGCGTTTCCTTGACACGCGTCAGCGTCGTCTTCTCATTGAGGAGCGACACGATGTCCTCGCGCACGGTATTGAGGCGCATCCCCTTTTCGAGCAGGATGGACGCGGCCACCGAGCGCTCTTCGCGCAAGATCCCGAGCAGAAGATGTTCCGTGCCGATGTAGTTGTGCAGCAGGCGGTCAGCCTCTTCGGCGGCAAACTGCAGCACACGTTTGGTTTCGGCGCTGAACGGGAGCTCGACCGAGGTCGAGACCTTTTCGCGGAAAACAGTCCGGCCTTCGATTTCCTTCCGGATGTTTTCGAGAGAGAGATGGGAGCGGGCAAAAATCCGGCTGGTCAGCCCCTTGCCCTCGCGAATCAGGCCAAGGAGGAGGTGCTCGGTCTCAATTGAGATGCTTCCGAGCTGACTTGCCTCGTAACGGGCGAAGAAGAGAACTCTCCTAGCCCTTTCGGTGTACCGTTCGAACATCCGGCCTACCTAGGTGAAAACAGACTGTGTTTGGTTACGGAAACGATGACCTCATTATACGGCATGGGACCCCCCATCCCAACGGCTAATTTGACATAAGTGCCTGTCACCGTTAGGGTTCTCGAACCAGCCTTATGACGCTTGTATCGTCACTTCGGTTGCCGGGGGCTAGTGGTTGAGTTCAGCCCGGAGCCCCGAGCCCGGAGGGAGCCCGGACCTAGTGATTGCTGGCTGCGATGAGCCGGCCACCCTCGAGACGCAGGATGCGGTCGCAGGCGGCCGCGAGCCGGGGATTATGCGTGGCGATGATTGACGTGAGCCCGTACCGCTGATGCATGTCGCGCAGCAGCGCGTGCAGTGAGTCGGCCGTCTGTTCGTCGAGGTCGCCCGTCGGCTCGTCAGCCAGCAACAGGGCCGGGCGCATGATCAGCGCCCGCGCGACCGCGACCCGCTGTTGCTCGCCGCCCGAAAGCATCCCCGGACGGTGCGACAGCCGCTCCGCGAGGCCGACGCGACCCAGCAGTTCCTCGGCCCGCGGCCGGGTTTCGGTCATCGAAATACGCGCGATGCGCATCGGCATCTCGGCATTTTCGAGCGCGCTGAACTCCGGCAACAGGTGGTGAAACTGGAAGACGAACCCCACCCGCCGGTTCCGGAAGCGGACGAGCGCGGCATCGTCGAGCCCGCCGAGCGGCACGCTGTCGATGACGATGTGGCCTTCGTTGGCCCGATCGAGTCCGCCCAGCACGTGGAGCAGCGTGCTCTTTCCCACACCTGACGCTCCAACGATCGCCACCATTTCGCCCGCCTCGACCTGCAGATCGAGATCGCGGAGCACGGTGAGCAACGTCCCGCCCACCGGGTAGCTTTTGACGATTCCGCGCGCCTCAAGAAACGACATATGGTTTGGTCGGGTCTAAAGACCCGACTCTACAGCTGTAGGGGCCGGCCTTCAGGCCGGCCCTCATTCGTATCGCAGTGCCTGTGCCGGATCCAGCTTCGCCGCCTGGCGCGAGGGGTAAATCGTCGCGACAAAACAGATGACCACGGCGCCCACGACCACGAGGCCAAGATCGAGCGCCAACAGCTTGAACGGAAGGTACTCCACCTGGTAAACGTCCACTGGCAAACGGATGACCTTGTAGCGGTCGAGTACGTACGACGCGGCGTAGCCCGCGGCCGCTCCCACCGTTGTGCCCACGATGCCGATAATCAGCCCCTGCACCATGAAGATCGACATCACGCTCCTCGCGCTCGCGCCCATCGTCTTGAGGATCGCGATGTCGCGATGCTTTTCCATCACCAACAGGACGAGGGAGGCGACAATGTTCAGCGCGGCAACCATGACGATGAGACCAATCGTCAGCGAGATGGCGATCTTTTCGAACGTCAGCGCGCTGAAAAGAGTCTTGTTCATGACCGACCAATCCTGGGCGGTGTACTCGTCACCAACCGCAAGAACAGATCGTGCGACTTCCGGCGCCCGGTACGGGTCGTCCACTCGCAACTGGATGAGCTCTGCCTGATCTCTCCCCAACAACCGTTCTGCGACATCGATCGTGACGTATCCGTAGGAGGAATCGAATTCGTACAGCCCGAGCGAGAAGATACCGGCGACGCGCAGGAGGCGGGCCGGGCGAAGCGTGATTCCGTTCGGCGTCAACATCTCCTGCGGCGTCAACACCGATACGGTGTCGCCCACGTCGACGCCAAGCTTCTTCGCCAGATCCTTTCCGATGAGAATCCCGTCACGGGTACTGCCCTCGCCGCCGGCCCCAGCGGCCGGCGCGAGCGCTTCGACGCTGCCGCTCAGCATCGCGCTCCGGATATCGGTGACCTGCTGCTCGAGCTCGGGGTCGATCCCCTTGATGACGAGCGGGCCGTTATCACGCGAAGCGGAGACAAGGCCCTGTCCGAGAATCGCCGGCGCCGCGCCGACGACGTGGGGAATCTGACGCAGCTTGTCAGCCTCGACGCGGTAGTCGGCGATGCCCTTTGTATTCCAGACATACACGTGCGGGTTGCTGTCAACGATGCGGTCCCGAATGTAGTCCTGCAGCCCCGTCATGAGCGCAAGCGCGATGACGAGCGCCATGACGCCGACGGTCACGCCGAGCGTCGAGATGAGCGAGATGACCGAGATGAACGCTTGCTTCCGCTTGGCGAGCAAGTATCTCAGCGCGACGTGCAGCTCGAAGGGGATATTCACTCCCTCTTCCTCATGAGCGGGAACAGAATCACGTCCCTGATGGATGGACTGTTCGTCAACAGCATGACGAGCCGGTCGATGCCCACGCCCTCCCCGCCTGTGGGAGGGAGCCCATACTCGAGCGCTCGAATGTAGTCCTCGTCCATCTCGTGGGCTTCGAGATCGCCGCGCGCGCGGTTCTTGATCTGCGCCTCGAAGCGCCGACGCTGCTCGACGGGATCGTTCAGCTCGCTGAAGGCATTGGCCACTTCGAAGCCGCCGATGTAAAGCTCGAACCGCTCGACGGTATCCGGATCGTCCGGTTTCTGCTTCGACAGCGGCGACACCTCGGTCGGAAAGTCATAAATGAAGGTCGGTTGGATTAATCGCTCCTCGCAGAGCCGCTCGAAGATCTCCGTCGCGATCTTGCCCGCGCCGGCTTCGGCGTCCACCTCGAGGCCGATCTGCCGTGCGATGGCGGCGGCCGTCTCGCGCTGCCGCAGATCGGCGTCGGTCACCTCCCGGCGCAGCCGCTTCGAGGCGGCCTCTCGCGCGGTGTCGCGAAGCGACAGGCGCGCGAACGGCGCCTTGAGCGAGATTTTATGCTCGCCGAACGTGATCTCATTGGTGCCGATCGACTCGCGCGCGACCGTCTCGAACAGTTCCTCCGTCATGGCCATCAGAAGCTCATAGTCCGCGTACGTCTCGTAGAACTCCATCATCGTGAACTCGGGGTTGTGCTGGGTCGAGATCCCTTCGTTCCGGAAGTTGCGGTTGATCTCAAAGACCTTTTCGATCCCTCCGACCGTCAGCCGCTTCAGATACAGCTCGGGTGCGATCCGCAAGTACAGGTCCATGTCGAGCGTGTTGTGATGCGTCTTGAAGGGCCGCGCCAGCGCGCCGCCGGCTATCGGCTGCATCATCGGCGTTTCGACTTCGAGGTACCCGCGCGCGGTCATGAAGGCGCGGATCGAGGCGACCACGCGGCTCCGCGTCTCGAAGACGCGACGCGCGTCCGGATTGACGATGAGATCGAGGTAACGCTGGCGGTACCGGATCTCGATGTCGGTCAGCCCGTGCCACTTCTCCGGGAGCGGCAGCAGACACTTCGAGAGGAAGTGCAGCCGCGATGCCCAGATCGTGAGCTCGTTGGTCTTCGTCCGGAACAGACGGCCTTCGACACCGACCCAGTCGCCGAAATCGAGCAGCTTGAAGGTCTGGAACTCGAGCGGCGGCAGCGCGTCCTGGCGGATGTACACCTGAATCCTGGCGATGCCATCGGAGAGGACGAGGAAGTTCGCCTTCCCGAACGAGCGAATCGCGAGGATGCGGCCGCTCGTCCTGGTCTCGATCCGATCGGCTTCGAGCTCGTCATGCGTCCGCTCGCCGTGCTGTCCGACCAGCTCCGAGATCGTGTGACGCCGATCGAAGCGCCGCGGATAGATCTCCACCCCGAGCTTCGCGAGCTCCTCGAGGTTCGATCGGCGTTGTTGGATCTGTTCTTCTTGTGACGACATAACAAAAAGCGCTACCACGGAGGACACGGAAACAAACAGAGAACACGGGAACACATTTTCAAAACCTATGAAGTAACCGTGACCTCCGTTCTTGTCCGTGTCCTCTGTGGTAGTGCTTTTTACTGAGCCGCAATCTTCTTTCTGATCGCATCCAGCATCCCATTAATGAACTTGACCGACTCCTCCGTGCTGAACGTCCGCGCGAGCTCGAGTGCTTCGTTGATGACGACCGCGCCCGGCGTGTCCCGATCGCGCAACATCTCGCAGATCGCCATGCGGAGAATCAGTCGGTCGAGGATGGCCATCCGCTCCGGGCGCCACCGCTCGGCGGTCTCCGCAATCAGCGGGTCGATCGTCGCGATGCGCGCCGCCGTGTCACAGGCCAGGGCCGAGGCGAAGTCGCGGAGCGAGTCGGCCGGGGGATCGGCGTCCGGCCACTGCAGCCCGAAAAATGTTTCGGCCGCCCGCTCGACCCCATCGCCCCCGATCTCCCACTGATACAGGATCTGCAGGGCCGCCTCCCGCGCGCGATGGCGCTGGTCTTTTTTCCGCGGGCGCGTCACGTTGGGGTCGCCGACGGCGGCCGCGTCAGCTGCGCGGCAATCGACGCCATCTCGATCGCGGCAACGGCCGCTTCGTGCCCCTTGTTCGTCGGCCCCTCCCCGGCGCGCGCTATCGCCTCCTCCACCGAATTCGTCGTGAGCACGCCGAAGGCGATCGGCACGCCGGTCGCGCCGGCCGCCGCCCGCAGCCCCTCGGCCACGGCCGTCGCGATGAAACCCATGTGCGGCGTTTCGCCCTGAATGAGGCACCCGAGGCAGATGACGGCGTCGTAGCGGCCGCTTTCCGCCAGGTGCTGCGCAGCCAACGGGATCTCGAACGCACCCGGAACCCGAACAACGGTGACGTCCTCGGACGGGGCGCCGGCCGCAAAAAGCGCCGCGAGCGCACCAGCCTGCAGCCGATCGGTCACGAACCCGTGGTACTTCGAGACGACCAGCGCAAACCGGTAGCCTGCCGCACGCCCGTCGCCTTCAATGGTGTGCATGGGCGACCTAAAGCGGAAACGGGTACATCAACCAGCTGAGCACGATGGCCGACGCGACGAAGCCGGCGAACATCAGCCCGCCCAGCTTGATCTGCTCCCTCGCATCGTCTCTGGCAATGACGGCGAAGACAAGGGACACGAAAAAGGCGAAGAGCACCATCAGGACCAGATGGCTCTGCATGACGGCCATCACTTCCGCTACTTCCTTCCCAGGGCGACATCGTACGCGTCGATGACGACCAGCAGGTTGAGCAGGCCCGCGACGATCAGGAACGCATTGCCGTATTCGTACGTCACCGCGCGCACGTCGCCAACACCGTAGCCCAGTCCGCTTGCGACGAAGTAGGTCAGGCCGATTCCGAGATCAGCGAGGGCGGCAAGGGCAACGAGCGGATCGGAGAGATCGAAGGGAAAGATGCGGCCGCGAAGCGCAAGGCCTATCGCAAACATCAACGGCAGCGCGACGAGGAACACGAGCCCCTTGTTCCGGCGGCCCAGCCACAGATGTCCCGCGCCCGGAATGGCCCACGCCGCCACACAGAGCAGCACCAGAGCGCCGGACTGCGTCTCGTCGGCAGCGGTTGCACGCACGGTCGTTAGTTTACCTTACGTCCTCAGGTCCGGCTGGCGTGTCCGCCGAAGCTTCAGCGACGGAACCCGGACCCCACGATGTGATGCCCCCCCGCACTCTGGGTACGCAAGGCTTCGACCACGATGAAGGCGACCGCCGCTCCGAGTGGTGCACCCGCGAGCGCCCGAATCGCGTTCGACGGCGTATCTCCCGTCGTCCACTCATAGACGAGCGTTGCCGCGGTCGGAAAAGCGGCGACGGCCAGCAGCACGCGCGCCCGACCCGCGCGCCCGACGGTCCGGCTAAAGCCGGACACTACGTACTCTGGGATACCCGACGTAGTGTCCGGCTTTAGCCGGACCGTGACCGTCGCCAGAATCGCCGCAACAGCCGCCCCGAAATAGATCCCAGTGCACCGCGCGCACACGGGCCACTGCGCCGACCACAGGTGGAACGATCGGGCGGGCAGCTGATGGCAGATGAAGCTGCCCGCGCCGTACACGACGAACGCCAGCCCGTACCAGAAGGGCGCCGGCGCCGGTTGCGACGCCGCGAAGGGCGCGATCGGCAGCAACACCGCCCACGCCACCGAGAGCGCGACAAATCCGCGACGAAGAATGGCCATGAACTACACTCTCGCCAATGACAGATATCACAGGTGACGCGACAGCGAGCGCCGAACGCCATCTCGCCGGCATCGCCCTCGTGTCGGCCACTTTACTCATGACCGAGCTGGCGCTCACGCGAATCTTCTCGGTCACCATGTACTACCACTTCGCGTTTCTGGCGATCTCGATCGCGCTCTTCGGTCTGAGCGCCAGCGGCGTCTTCGCGTACGTGGCGCGCGGCTGGCTCAGTCGCTATTCGACCGACGCGTTGCTGGCGATCGAGTCGTGTGTGTACGCCGTCGCCACCCTCATCGCGCTCTTTTTCCTCGTGCGGCTTCGCGTCGGCTTGAATTACTCGCCGGACAATCTCAGGCTCATGCTGACCATCTATGCGCTGGCCGCGCTGCCCTTCTTCACCGGCGGCCTCGTCATCACGCTCGGTATCTCACGACTGACCGCACGCATCAATGCCGTCTACGCCGCAGACCTCATCGGGGCCGCCTGCGGCTGTCTGGTGCTCATTCCGCTGCTCGATCGGCTTGGCGCGCCGGGCGTCGTGCTGGCTGCCGCGGCGATGTCGATCGTCGCCGCGCTGCTGTTTGCACCCGCCGCGAGGCGACCGGCCACGGCCGCTGCGGGCGCCATTATTCTTGCCCTCCCCTTCGCGGGTCAGCTCTCTGGACTGGCGGGCTTCGATGTCGTCGACACCAAGGGCCACAAAGGCGACCGCGTCCTGTTCAGTAAATGGAATTCTTTCTCGCGGATCGGCGTCTACGACCGTTCGTTTGGCGACTGGTCGCTGAGCCCGACCTACAAAGGCCCGCTGCCCGACTCGAGGTTCATGGACATCGACTCGGCCGCGTCGACACCGATTCTCGGCGTCACGCCCGACCTGGCGAACGCTCAGTACCTGCGGTACGAACTGACAGCGATCGCGTATCACCTCGTAGAGCAGAGGTTAGACCCAACCTCTAACCTCCAACCGCCAACCTCTGGATTCAAGGCTCTGGTGATCGGCCCGGGCGGCGGGCGCGACCTCGTGTCCGCGCTCGTGTTCGGCGCCGGGCACGTGGACGGCGTCGAAATCAACCCGATCATCGCCGACGATGTCATGCGCGATGGCTTCCGCGAGTTCTCCGGCGGGATCTACACGAACCCGCGGGTTCGGATCACGGTCGACGATGGCCGCAGTTTTGTGCGAAGGGCGCCGGACCGGTACGACGTCATTCAGGCCTCGCTCGTCGACACCTGGGCCGCCACGGCCGCCGGCGCCTACACGTTGACTGAGAACTCGCTGTACACCGTCGAGGCGTTCAACGACTACCTCGACCACCTGAACGATCGCGGCATCCTGACCATCACCCGATGGGTCTTCGACGGCCTCCGGCTCGTGTCGCTGGCGCAGGAGGCGTTGGACGCTCGCGGCTGGTCCTCCGCGGATCGACTCGCGATTGTGCGGCAGAGAGACGTCGCCACGTTTCTGTTGAAGAAGACGCCCTTCACCACTGAAGAAATCGACCAGCTCCGGGCCATTGCCGCGCGCCTGCAGTTCGACGTGCTGTATGCGCCGGGTGGAGGCGCCGAGATTCACGACGACTGGGGCGCCGGCTCGCAGCTCGGCGACTACGCGCGGCTGATTCGAGCCACTGATCGCCACGCGTTCTACGCGTCGTATCCGCAGGACATCACGCCGACCACCGACGACCGCCCGTTCTTTTTTCACACGACGAAGGTCGGCGATCAGTTTCACACGGCGTTCGGACGCTCGATGCTCTTCGGCAACGGCCTGAGCGCGCTGCTCACGCTGATGGCGATTTCCGCCTCGCTCGTCATCCTGTTCGTCGTCGGCCCGCTGATGCTCGCCGCCTGGATCGGTCCGGCTGACCGCCTTCGCGCCTCCGGCGCTTCGGCGAGTCTGGCGGGAGCTCGCGAGCAACTTGCGCGAGCGGAGGCGGAAGCCGGACACTCCGTACGTCACGTCGGTTCGCAGCTTCCGCGCGCGTGGATGGCCTGGCTTGCGTTCTTCGGCGCCCTTGGCGCCGGTTTCATGCTGATCGAGGTCGCGGTGCTGCAGCGGTTCGTGCTGCTGCTCGGCCACCCGGTGTATTCATTGACCGTCACGCTCTTCTCGCTGCTCCTGGGCACGGGCCTGGGCGCCGCGTGGAGCCGGCGGTTCCCCGACAACGGCCTGCGGCGGACGGGAGGCATCTCGCTGGCGCTCATCGCCGTCCTCGGTTGCGTCATCATCGTCGTCGTCACGCCGCTCGTAGCCTGGGCGATTCCCTTTGCGCGCGCGACGCGAATGGCCATCGCTGTCGCCACCCTCGTGCCGCTCGGCGTCGCGCTCGGCCTGCCGATGCCCACAGGGTTGCGGATCCTCAGCACGAAGGCGCCGCAGATGATTCCGTGGGCATGGGGGATCAACGGGGCGCTGTCCGTCGTGGGCGCCACGCTGGCGATTTTCATCGCGATGAACTGGGGGTTCAGCGCCACGCTTCTCGCGGCGTCGGCGACGTATGTGATCGGATTGGGCGGATTCCTGTTGGCAACCGGAGAGGGACGGCCTTAAGGCCGTCCCCTACGTACTTCAGTCCCCCACGTACGCGGTCTTCGGTAGGGCACGGCCTTCAGGCCGTGCCTCGCATTGACGGGATCGGCTCGAAGTGCTGTTCGTACCGGCGGCTGAATTCGTCAAACGTATACGAATGGCTCTGCCCCCCCAGATGTTCGAGCGCGTAGGTGGCCGCCACGCTCCCCATCCGCGCGCAGGCCTCATACGGCAGTCTGAGGGCCATGCCTTTCATCAGCCCCCCACGGTACGCATCGCCGACGCCGGTGGGATCGACGATGCGATGGGGACGAACCGCGGCGACGTCGATGCGCTCGCCGCTTGAAAGGTACACGGACGAACCGTCCTCGCCGCGAGTGATGACGAGCGCCTTTGCCTGCGTGAGCACGTCACCCTCGCTCAATCCGGTCTTCTGCCGGACCAGCTCGAATTCGTAGTCGTTGCAGATCACCAGGTGCGCGCCGACGATGCCGTCCTTCAATTCGGCGCCGGACATGCGCGTGCACTGCTGGCCCGGGTCGAAGATGTACGCAATGCCGAGCGTGCGGCATTCTTCGGCGTACTGCATCATCGCCTCGGGATCGTTTGGTGAAATAATCGCCAGCCCGCACTCCCCTGCCGTGCGAAACGAGAGCTGCCCGGCATCGGCCATCGCGCCCGTATAGAACGACGCGATCTGGTTGTTTTCCTGATCGGTGCTGCAGAAGAACGACGCCGTGAATTTCCCCTGGATCTGCACGACAAGCGACGTGTCGACACCGGCCGCCTCGAGCCAGTGCCGATATTCACCGAAGTCTTCTCCGGCTGCGGCCATCAGGCGCGGGCGCTCGCCGAGCAGCGCCAGCGTGTACGCGATATTCGGCGCGCAGCCGCCCCGGCGCTTGTCCATCGTGTCGACCAGAAAGCTGAGGCTGACACGGTTCATGTGTTCCGGCAGAAAGTGTTCGGTGAACTTTCCGGGAAACGACATCAGGTAATCGAATGCGATGGAGCCGGTGACAACGATTCTCATATTGTTTGTCGGGGCGAGCCTTCAGCCTCTTCTGTAGGGGCGGGTCTTCAGACCCGCCCGAGTGTACTATCCGGCCGGATGCCGTTCCACTCGAACGCGGCGAGCTGCGCTGCGAGATCGTCGAGATCGATCGAGGTGCCGGGCAAGACGAAGGCGCTCACCAGCTCCTCGACCATCGCCATCTGGAGATGCGCGACGAGCTCCGGCGACACCAACGGATTCACCAGGCCGCGAAGCTGAAACCGCTTGAAGCGCTCCGCGAAGTAGCTGAGTGCGAGCCCGCGCAGGCGCGCCGCCTCCCCTTCAAAGCGCGCGTCAATCGATGTGGCCTCCTTGAGGATCACGGCCGCCGCATCGCGGTGCGCCGCGAACAACTCGAGCCAGCGGCGAAAACTGCGCTGCAGCATCGCCTGCCCGTGGTGTTCGGCTAATCGGACCGGGGCCTCCGGCTCCTCGAGCATCCGCTTGATGCGATCGTGAAAGTCCTCGACGATCGCGAGAAAGACCTGCTCTTTGCTGTCGAAGTACAGGTAGAAGGTCCCGCGGGCGACTTTCGCGCGATCGATGATGTCGCTGACGGCGGCCGCTCGATAGCCCTTGCGGGCGAAGGTCCACGCGGCCGCGTCGAGAAGCTGCTGTCGGCGTACGACAGACCGGCGCGTGACGTTAGGGGAAGTGCCCACAGGCATAACGCTATGATAGACTGACATGTCAGTCTAGTCAACCGCTATGACCCCAAGAAAGGCGAAAAAGGGGACGGGAGTCGTTTTCGAGAACAGCAAGAACCGTATCTGCTCGTTCAGCAAAACGACTCCCGTCCCCTTTTTTACTTTAAGACATTGCTCGCCGCCGCCTGCGCGATGAGCGCATCCGCGTCGGACTTCAGCAGGAACCCCTCGCTGGCGGCTTTCGCGGCGGCCTTCTTCACGGCCTCGACGTAGCCTTCGTGGTTCTTGTAGCGCTCCTCGAGCGACAGCCGCGGGTCGTCCTTCGCCAGACGCTCGGCCCTGGTCGTGGCGAACGGAATCATGCCGCCCGCGTAGTTGCAAATCTGCCCCTTGAAGAACCCGTCCGCGACGATGTTCCATCCGAGATACGTGCCAAGCGGCGCGTCGCGCAGCACGACCGGCACTCCGCCAAGCTCGTTGCCGTCGCTGTCCACACGAACCGCCTTCATCTTGATTACATGTTTCACGGCGGGCGGCATTCTGGACGCCACGCCGGACCCGTCGACGTAGTTGAAGTCGGGTCCCCAGTCATAGTCGCGAAGGGGGTTGATCAAGCCGGTCGGCGCAGTGGCCGGCACGCCGGGAATCGTGGGGAATCCCAACGCTTGTTTCGTTGGATCGACGAGGTACCCGCCGGCCAGCGTTGGCCAGACGCTCGCGGGCGGCGGCGTGTTCTTCATCACCCAGTTGCGGAAATGCACCCGAAGCGCGTTCATGGTTTCGTTGTGCGGCACCGGATTGGCTGCGAAAATCCCTCTGCCGAAGTTGGTGCCGGGGCAGGCTGGTGCAGCGGCGGGCACGACATTAAAGCCTCCAGGGCCGCCTCCATGCGCCGTGGCCGGGATGTAGTACCGCCGAACATTGGCCGGGACGGGAATGTCCCTGTCCGTCGACGTGCCAACGAAACCGGGACTGAGCTGGAGACCCCAGACTTCCGCAGAGCCGAAATGCTCGATGATCTTCGGGCACGTCCTGGTCACGGTGCAGCGATCGAGAATCCCCGCCGCTGGCAGGCCGCGAACCGGGTCCGGCCAGTCCGCCCACCAAAGAGGACCTTCCCCGCCAGCTTGGTACATCATCAGCGCGCCATCCGGCATGGCAAACCGCGCATTCAAGGTGACTCGCCGGCCGGCAATAATCGGCCACGCGCCTTCGTACACCAGCCGGTTGTCCTCAGTTTGCGTGAAGCCGAGCTGAATGAACGCGCGGAGAAAGTTACCCGATTGCGAGCGACCCCTGCTGATCACCCAGGAGACGTTCCCGGCGACCGGGTTAGGGGTGCCATCGGCGTCCTGCTTCGCGTTCCTGAAGAAGGCGGCCACATCACGGAAGGCGGCAAAGCCGATCCCAAGCACGTACGGATCCTTCGCCGTGAACACGACCTGATACAGCAGCTTGGGATCGAAGCCGTTCTTCACGCAAATCTGCGTGGGATCGGGCGTGCCGGGAAAGGGGGTCGTCGCGCTGCATTTCGCCCAGGCCCAGTCAGTGCTCGGGATCGTCTTCGGATCGCCGATCACGCCATCGAGGTTTTCGGAGGCGTGCGTCGTCAGAGTCGCCTTCGTTGTGTCCAGACTGGCCGGCTTGTACGGCAACGGAGCGCCCTGCACGAACATCGGCTGAGAATCCGACCCGCGCACGTTCATGATGCGGCCCATGACGAGTCCCGTCACAGGCGATCCGTCAGGATTTTTCGCGATCGGCACCACGACGTAGTCGTTGTTCGCGCCGGGAGCCGTACCGCCGGAGTTGTCGCCCTGCCAGCCGCTGCTGAGGCCGATGTCACCAAAATTTCGTTCGGCGGGGGCGATGGTCACGCGGCCGCCCCGATTCGGCACGTCGTGCCACATCAGGTGGCTGCTTTTCGACATGTCGATCGGCTTCACCAGGAAGAAACTGGCGACGTACTCGACCTTCCCGTTCGCATTCCTCGGCGCGAGGCGGATGTCGGTGATGATGGCGTTGTGTGGATCGTTCGGATCGAGCTCTCCATAGGCCCGACCGGCCAGCGTCTCGTATTGGCCCGCGTCGCCGAAGGACGCACCCTCGAACGCGGGTGACACTTTCTTTTCGACAACGATTTTCTTCACCGACGCGTGGGCCGGCTGCGGCCCGATCAGGAAAGCCGCCATGACGCCGAAGAGGATCGCGGGCGTGGTGCGTTTCACCTCGGTCTCCTTTCTTACTTCATGTATTTTCCGATTATCGGCGCCAGATCCTTCCTGGTCTGAGCCGGCACCGCCTCCGGCCTCGTAATGATAGCCGTGGCCAGCGCATCTTTGCAGGAGCATGTTCGCCCCGCCGGCAGGCGCCCGACCGCGGTCGCAATCGCCTGCTGCGCGGTTCGCGCGTTCTCGGTCAGGTTCCTGATGATCATGTCGACCGTCACCGAATCGTGATCGGGATGCCAGCAGTCGTAATCGGTTACCAGCGCCAGGGTGGCGTAACAGATCTCCGCTTCGCGGGCCAGCTTCGCCTCCTGCAGATTTGTCATCCCGATCACGTCCATCCCCCACGATCGGTACAGCTTCGACTCGGCCAGCGTCGAGAATTGCGGACCTTCCATGTTGACGTACGTGCCGCCGCGGTGCACCGTCGCGCCGACGGCCTCGGCCGACTCCGCCGCGATCTTTGAGAGCTCGCCGCACAGTGGATGGGAGAACGCGATGTGCGCGACGAGCCCCCGGCCGAAAAACGTGCTGATGCGTCCCTTTGTGCGGTCGAAGAACTGATCCGGGATCAAGATGTCGAGCGGTTTGTATTCTTCCTTCAGGCTGCCGACGGCGCTCGCCGACAGGATTCGCTCCACGCCAAGCACCTTGAACCCGTAGATGTTCGCGCGGAAGTTCAGCTCCGACGGCAGGATGCGATGGCCGATCCCATGCCGGGCAAGGAACGCGACGGTCTTTCCGCCCAGCGTGCCGATCACGTACGGGCCCGATGGATCGCCGAACGGCGTACTGAGGCTCTTCTCCTCGCGGCCGGTCAGCTCCGCCATGTCGTAGAGCCCGCTGCCGCCGATGATGCCGATTTGAACGCTCATATTGGTTTCTTCACCACCACCGTGCGTTTCTTGTTTTCCTCGCTGAGATAGCCCGCCGCCAGCACTGGATCATGCTCAAAGAAGACGAGGATCTTCTTCTCGATCGCTTCCTTCGCGAACCGCTCCTTCGCGGCCATGGTGTCCAGCGGATACAGGTCGTAGCCCATCACCCAGACGTCCGGCACATGCGCCGTCGTCGGGATCAAGTCCGCGACGAACGCCGCGGTCTTTCCGCCGGATTCGATCAGGATCATCTGATGATGCGGCGTGTGGCCCCCCGTCCGCCGCACCCGCACGCCCGGCATGATCGTCACATCGTCGTCGACGAGCTGCAGCACGCCGGCCTCGGCGAGCGGCACGTAATTATCCAGCAAGTAGCTGGCGCGCGTCCGGGCGCTCGGATGGGTGGCGTCCTCCCATTCGCCACGCCGGACGACGTACTGCGCGCGGGGAAAGCGCGGGCGAACGCGACCGGTGGCGTCGCGGACGGTAAACCCGCCGGCGTGATCGAAGTGGAGATGCGAGGCGAGCACGATGTCGATGTCTTCAGGCGACAGACCGGCCTCTGCGAGCGTGTGGTCGAGATGCCGGCTGCGTTCCACGCCGTAGATTTCGTGGAACTTCTCGTTCTCCTTGTCGCCCATCCCGGCGTCGATAATCATGGTCCTGGCGCCTCGAACGAGCAGCGGACGCATGGCGAGAAGAATGCGGTTCCGTTCGTCGGGCGGCGCCTGCTTCGACCACATCGTCTTCGGCACCACGCCGAACATGGATCCGCCGTCCAAGCGAAAGAAACCATCGCTCAGGGAGATGAGCTCGATGTCGCCGAGGGCATGTCGCTCAATTGCTGATTGTTGATTGCTGATTGCTGATTGCTGATTGCTGATTGCTGATTGATTGCGGATTGCTGATTGATTGCGGATTGCTGATTGATCGCGGATTGCTGATTGCTTCAGCTCGATCAAGACACCCTGTGCGCTCGACGGGTGGATGAACGCCACGAGCGCGCCTTCGGCGCCGGGACGCGGTTCGTGGTCGACCAGTCTGACACCCCGCGCCTTGAGCTGGGCCAGCGCGGCGCGAATGTCGTCGACGCGAAGCGTGATGTGATGGAGGCCGGGGCCGCGCTTTTCAATGAATCTGGCAATCGGCGACTCGGGCGCAGTCGCCAGGAGCAATTCCAAGCTCACTCCGGAGGGCCCTGCCGCCCGGTCACTCGACTGGCCGACCGGCACGAACTGCGCCCGCACCTGCTGGCTCGGCACCTCCTCGGGCGCCTCGACTTCGAGCCCGAGGGCGTCGCGATAAAACTGGAGGGCGGCGGCGAGATCCTGCACCGCGATGCCGACGTGATCGAGGACAGCCTTCATATGATTCGGAACGGGCCTCATGCGATTTGGAACGGCCTAAAGGCCGTTCCCTACGTACGACGTACGTCGTTTGATAGTTTCATTTGTAGGGGCCGGCCTTCAGGCCGGCCCGGGACACGAGTTCGTCTGCGGCCGTGTACGGATCCACTTCCCGCGCGGCCACGCGGTTCGCGATCGCCTCGAACTCGCCTGGCTGCAGCACGCCCTGCTCCAGGCGTTGCATGAAACGCTTCGAGACGAGCTCCCGGAGCCCGAACTCGCTGCGCTTCTGCCGACGCACCGAGTGCGTCGCCTCAGAATGGCTTCGGAAACGCCAGACGGCGTCCACCAGCTCCGGCACGCCCGTGCCATTTGTGGCAATGGTCTTGAGAATTGGCGGCCGCCACAGGCCCTCGTCCCCAGGCCCGAGCGTCTGCAGCGACAGATTCGATTCGATCGTCGCCACCAGGCGATCCGCCCCCTCCCGATCGGCTTTGTTGACGACGAAGATATCCGCGATCTCCATGATGCCCGCCTTGAGCGCCTGCACATCGTCGCCCATGCCGGGCACCAGCGTCACGATGGAGACATCGGCCGTTCGGATGATGTCGACTTCGTCCTGCCCGACCCCCACGGTCTCGATGACGATGATGTCCTTGCCTGCAGCATCGAGCACGAGGACCGCATCTCCGCTCGCACGCGCGAGCCCACCGAGATGCCCCCGCGTCGCCATGCTGCGGATGAAGACACCCTCGTCGGCTGCGTGCCCCTGCATGCGCAAGCGGTCGCCCAGCACCGCGCCGCCGCTGAAGGGGCTGGTTGGATCGACGGTCAGCACTCCGACGGTGTGGCCTCGATGACGGATGTCGGCTGTCATGCGATCGACGAGAGTGCTCTTACCGGCGCCAGGCGGACCGGTGACGCCGATAATGTAGGCGCGGCCCGTCTTCCTGAAGATCGCCCGCACGAGCGCCCCGGCCTGCGGATCCTCGTTCTCGATGAGGGAGATCGCGCGGGCGATGGCCCGCGAGTCGCCCGCCAGCACGCGCTCCGCGAGGTGGGTCTCAGGCGCGTTCATCGTGCCAGCAGCTGCCGCGCAATCACGAGCCGCTGTATCTCACTCGTGCCTTCGCCGATTGTGGTCAGCTTGACGTCACGGAAGTACTTTTCGGCCGGATAATCTTTGACGAAACCGTACCCGCCAAAGATCTGCACGCAGTCGTCGGCTGCCTTGACGGCCATCTCGCTCGCATACAGTTTGGCCATCGCCGACTCGAGCGTCGTCCGCTCGGCGCGATCTTTCAGGTACGCCGCGCGGTACGTGAGGAGCCGCGCCGCCTCGATGCGCGTGGCGTTGTCGGCCAGCTTCCACTGAATCGCCTGGAAGCTGCCGATCGCCTTGCCGAACGCCTGGCGCTCGCGCGCGTAATGGAGCGCAGCCTCGTACGCCCCCTGCGCGAGGCCGACGGCGAGCGCCGCGATCCCGATGCGGCCCGCGTCGAGCACCTGCATCGCGTCGATGAACCCGTGGCCTTCCTTCCCGAGCAGGTGATCGGCCGGAACCCGGCAGTTCTCGAACCGCACCTCGCTCGTGTCGCTCGCCCGCATGCCGAGCTTGTCTTCCTTCTTGCCCGGTGAAAAGCCGGGGGTCCCTTTGTCGACGATGAACGCCGAGATGCCCTTGCTGCGAGAGGCGCGAGTCGAGGTGACGGCCATGACGACGAGGATGTCGCCAACGCGGCCGTGCGTCGTGAACGTTTTCGATCCATTCAGCAACCAGCCGCCATCGGATTTCGCCGCCATCGTCCGCATCGCCGCGGCGTCGCTGCCGGAGGTCGACTCGGTCAGTCCCCACGCCCCGATCTTCTCGCCCCGCGCCAGCGGCACCAGATACTGCTGTTTCTGTTGTTCGGTTCCAGCGAGCGCGATGTGTGCGGCACAGAGCCCGTTGTGGGCCGCGACCGACAAGGCTACCGCCGGATCGACGCGGGCCAGTTCTTCAATGCAAATGCAGTAGTCGATGGCGGACATACCGGCGCCGCCGTACGCTTCGGGAAACTGGATGCCCATCAGTCCGAGGGCGGCAAGTTGCGGGATCAGGTTCGCCGGAAACTGCTGCGCGTGATCCCACTCACGCACGTACGGGCGGATCTCGGCCTCGGCGAACTCGCGGACGCTGCGACGGAGCAGCAGCTGCTCCGCGGTCAGACGAAAGTCCATCGGCGTTCAGATTCTACTATCATGCGATTCATGAGACTCACGCGAACGCTCGGGATCGTTGCGATCGTTGTCGTCCTCCTCGCGATCGCTGCGGCGCCCGCGCGCGCCGACGCCACAGCCTTCCTCGGCGCCAATACCACGCCTTCCAACCGGCCGGTCAAGGGATTCGCCGCCGGCATGGGGCTGCTCATTGTCGCGTTCGAGTTCGAGTACGCCACGACCAGCGACGACGTGGCGGCGGCGGCGCCGTCGCTGAAAACCTTCATGGGCGACGTGCTGCTGCAATCACCGCTGCCGATCTTCGGGTTCCAGCCGTATGTGACGACCGGGGGCGGGCTCTACCGCGAAACACTCGGCCTGCACCAGGAAACCGGGATCGGAACCAATGTCGGGGCTGGCGTGAAGATGTCGCTGGCGGGACCGCTGCGGCTGCGCGTGGACTACCGGGTGTTCAAACTGGGAGACGGTGCGCTGAACTCGCCAGCGCACCGCCTCTACGCAGGGCTGAATCTGAAATTCTGACGCGACTACTTCATGTTCAGCGTGAGCGTCATGGCAACAAGCTGCTGGCCGGCGACGCTCTCCGCTAACATCTTGTAGATCGTATTGGTGTCGCCCACGCCGAACGCCTCAGTGAGGATCTGTCGCATGTTGTAGTCGTTGCCCTTGATCACGGGGTCGACAATCGCGAAGTAGGTCACAGCGCCGCTCGGGCCTGGCAGATCGGTCTTGAAGACCTTCCACCCTTCCGCTTGCGCCTTGCGCTCCGGCTTGTCGCTCTTCGCCAGCGCTTCTTTGACCTTCCCCATCACCATTTCGAAGTCGGCGGTCTTGTCCGGCTTCACGTAATTGATCAGCAACGACCCATCGCTCATGAACATGAACGGGTTCTTGGCGGGCTCTGCCTGTGCCGCTGGGGCAGGTTGCGCCGCACCCACGACATCAGAAGCGAGCACGCCGACGACAATTCCCAAGACCATCCAACCGGGCCGACGGACAAATGCCGGCCTCATGAGCGATCGAAACATCACGGCCTCCTTAAACAAAAATGACTGATACTCTAGCCCAAAGCATAGCCTAGAGCTAGACGAAAGTAGTCATCACCTCGTGAGCAAGAAGCATACCCTGACGCGTGAGCCAAAGTCGCGCGCCTTCTCGCCGAAGAATCCCGGCCTGGAGGAACGGTTCCAGGCCCGCGCCGTGGCGGTCCCAGACGTCGACGCCGTGAACCTCACGAATCGCGTCAAGATTTACGCCCTCCGTCAACCGCAGTCCCGTGAACAGCACGTCCCCCAGGTGCTCATCTGGTGACAACGGCCGGCGATCGATGGCGGGCGACTCCAGCTGCTCCAGGCGCCGAACGTACTCCTCCGTGGACGCGACATTCTTCCAGCGGACACTTCTGTAGGTTGAGTGGGCGCCGCAGCCGAAACCGAGCCATTCT
The DNA here is from genome assembly GCA_963789965.1 of uncultured Acidobacteriota bacterium. Classification (GTDB taxonomy): domain Bacteria; phylum Acidobacteriota; class Vicinamibacteria; order Vicinamibacterales; family CAVVIG01; genus DATLLJ01. The sequence goes on along the minus strand of CAWBMO010000003.1, from coordinate 247,513 downwards.
CCGTCGCTCCAGTATTTGATGTTGTGACGCGAGCGCCGTCCGGGACGCGCCACGTTGGAGATTTCGTACTGCTCGTACCCCGACGCGTCCAGGCGTTCCATCGCCGTCAGATACATCACGGCCGCGTCATCGTCAGGTGCCTGCGACCATCGGGCGCGGGCCATTTCGTCCTTGAGCGGCGCGTTCGGATACACCTCAAGCAGGTAGAGCGAGAGATGCTCCGGGGCGAGGGCGATCGCCGCATCCACCGACTCCAGCCACTCGGTCACCTGCTGTTCCGGCAGCCACATCATCAGGTCGAGACTGAGGTTGTCGAAACCGGCGGCGCGCGCTTCGCCGACCGCCGCCCGCGCGCGGTCGGCCGTGTGCAGCCTGGAGAGCCGTCGCAGCTCCGGCTCACGAAATGATTGGACACCGAAACTGAGCCGATTGACACCGGCGGCGCGGAATCGGGCGAGCCGCCCCTCGTCTACGCTTTCGGGATTCGCCTCAAGGGTGATTTCGGCGTCGCCGGGCACATCGAAGGCCACACGGCACGCGGCGATGATGCGGGCGATTTCGTCTGGCTCGAGCAACGAGGGGGTCCCGCCGCCGAAGTAGATCGTGTCGGCGGGATGGGCGGGAAGGGCAGGAGGGGCAGGATTTCCCGCCCTCTGGATCTCGAGAATCATCGCCTCGACGTAACGCTGCTTCAGCGGCCCATCGAACAGGCCGCGATTGAAATTGCAGTAGTTGCAGATGGCCGAGCAGAACGGGATATGGACATACAGACCGAGCATTGTTGATTAGGATCCTGCCCTTCCCCCGGTCCACTTAAGATCGCCCTTGCCGTCACGGAGCTGTGCGCGCGCCTGGCGGCCGCCACGGCCCGGCGAAGGAAGCGGGCCCTTCTTGCGCATCTTCCACATGGCCAGGAGATCGTCGACGCCGCCGTTGGTCGGCATCTCGCGGTAATCGGCGCCATCCATGACGATGAATTCGCACATCTCGTGCAGGCGGGACCGCATCCGGTGCCCGATACGGAACAAGAGCGCGTTCGGGTCGGTGTCGTCGGGAATGTCCGCGTAGTTTGACGTGAACATCGTGAGACGCCGCTCGTTGTACCGCGTGTTGACGATGAGGTTCATCGTCTCTTCGACCCACTCGGACGTCTTCTCGGCGCCGAGATCGTCGAGGACGAGAAGATCCGCAGTCATCACCGGCCGGAGAATTTCGAGCTCCGTCGTGCGAATTGATGGATCGTAGGTGCTGCGGATGACGCGCAGCAGGTCGCGGGTGTCGTAGAACAACCCGCGCGCGCCGGTCGTCTGAATCACCTGCTTCAGGACGGCGGCCGCAAGGTGCGTCTTGCCGACGCCAGGCTGCCCTTCGAGGAACAGGCCGCTGCTGACGACCGGATACGCCTCGGCAATGCGGCGAGCCTGCGCCACGGCACGCTCGAGCGATTCGTTGTACGCGGTGAAGTTGCCGAACGTGCAGTGTTGATAGCGTTTCGGGATGTTCGCTTCGGCGAGACGCTTGTGGCCGACCTGATCGCGCCAGCAGTCGCAGCGAACCACCCGGCGGCCGCCTGCGTCTTCGATGGGTTTCCAGCCCGTGCCTTCACACAAAGGACACGTCGTCGATGATTCAGGCGGCACTGCGTAATTTTATGATCGTTTGCGCGCCGGCTGCTCGGTATCTTTCGCGGCGTCCGCTGGCGAGGTTGACGCCGTCGGAGCGGTCGGCTGCCTCGGTGACCGGACGAGATCGGTCGGCGACGATTTGACGAGCGCGGTCGACAGGCGCTGCTCCCAGTCGTCGAGCCCGCGCGCCATCTCGTGCTTGACGTACTGCATGAACTCGTTGACTTCGTGCTGCATCTGCTCGATCTTGCGGCGCATGTTGAGGATGATCTCGACGCCAGCGAGGTTGACGCCCAGATCTCGGGTAAGTGACAGAATCGTCTCGAGCTGCTCGAGATCCTCTTCAGAGTAGAGCCTGGTGTTCCCTTCCGTACGCGACGGCTTCAGAAGCCCTTCACGCTCGTACAGGCGCAAGGTCTGCGGGTGGATGTTGTACTTCTGAGCCACCGCGCTGATCATGTAGTACGCCTTGCCGGGTTTCTTCATGGTGTAAAAGCCCTACCACGGAGGTAACGGAGGTAAACGGAGGACACCGTATGAACCAAATAGTTGTTCCGTGTCCTCCGTTTGTGTCTGTGTCCTCCGTGGTGTAGCTTTTCGTCGTTTCAGCTTTTCGTGCGCTTTTCGCTGGTTTCAGCTTTTCGTCAGCTCTTTCCGCACGTCTTCCTGGTTGATCCGCCCGAACTCCCGCAGCAGCTCCTTCGATCGTTCGTCGAGCACCTTCGGCAGCACGAGCCTCACTTCGACGACGAGATCGCCGCGGCGGTCGTCGCGCACTGAGGGAACGCCCCGGTCGCGCAGCCGGAACCGCTGGCCGGACTGCGTGCCGGGCGGTACGCGCAGCCGCACAGGGCCATCGAACGACGGCACGTCGATTTTCGCGCCGAGCGCCGCCTCATGCACCGCAATCGGCATCGTGACGTGCAGATCGTCGCCTTCTCGATGAAACAGCGGATGCGGCTCAACCTGCACCGCGATGTAAAGATCGCCGTTCTCGCCACCGTTGCGGCCGACGTGGCCCTTGCCGGGGACCCGGATTCGCGCCCCGTCAGCCAGACCTGCCGGGATGTTCATCGTCAGCGGTTCGGTCCGCATTTCGACCTGTTGCCCCGAGCATGTCGGACAGCGTGATTTGCGCTGACGCCCCGTGCCGCCGCACTGCGCACAGGTTCTCGAGAACACCATGTGGCCGCGCGCGGTCTTGACCGTCCCAACACCCTGGCAGGACCCGCAGCGCGTCTCGGAGATCTGCTGCCAGCCCTCGCCACGGCATGTCCGGCAGTGCTCCTGGCGCGTGACGATCAACAGGTGCTGTCCTCCGCGGATGGCATCTTCAAACGCGATCGTGATCGTCTGATGGAGATCGCTGCCCCGCTCGGGTGCGCCTTCGTGGTACCGCGCATCGCGCTGGTCGAGCACATCCGCGAACAGATCGCCGAAGGTCGACGCCGCGGATCCGCTGACGCTGACGGAAAAGTCGAACCCCTCGAAACCGAAGGGCGAAGGCTCAGGTGGCGGCGCCGCCGATCCGGTTGCGTCGTAGCGGCGACGGCGATCCGGATCGACGAGCGTTTCGTACGCTTCCGCGATCTGGCGGAACTGCGCGGCCGCCAGCCGATCGCCCGGATTGATATCCGGGTGGAACCTGCGGGCCAGCCGTTTGTAGGCGCGCTTGATGTCGCCCACGCTGGCTGCCCGTTCCAGACCCAGGACAATGTAGAAGTCCATGAATTGCAGATTTCAGATTGCTGATTTCAGATTGCAATTTCAGATTCAATCTGCAATCTGAAATCTGCAATCTGAAATTTCATCGTCATTGTTTCCCCTCGTCCACCACCTCCGCGTCGATCACGTCGCTCTTCGAGTCCGGCGCGCTTGCCCCGGCTCCTCCGCCTGCCTGTTCCGAACCGGCCGAAGGGCCGCCGCCTGACTGTCCCTGCTGCCGATACATCGCTTCGGCCGCCTTGTGCTGCGCCGCCATCAGCTGCTCCAACGCCTTCTCGATCGCGCCCGCGTCGGTTCCCTCGCTGGCCTTTTTCACCGCTTCCATCGCGCTTTCGATCGCCGAACGATCGGCCGAGCTGATCTTGTCGCCCATGTCTTTGAGCAGGCGCTCCGCACCGTACACCGCCTGATCGGCCTTGTTGCGCGTCTCGATTTCCTCGCGCCGCTTCCGATCCTCTTCGGCGTGCGCCTCGGCCTCCTTCATCATGCGATCGACTTCGTCCTTGCCGAGGCCGCTTGAGGCGGTGATCGTGATCTTCTGTTCCTTCCCGGTTCCGAGATCCTTGGCCGACACGTTGACGATGCCGTTGGCGTCGATGTCGAAAGTCACCTCGACCTGAGGCACACCACGTGGAGCAGGCGGCAGGCCGATCAGATGGAACCGGCCGAGCGTGCGGTTGTCGCGCGCGAGCGGGCGCTCGCCCTGCAGCACGTGCACTTCGACGCTCGTCTGGTTGTCGGCCGCCGTCGAGAAAATCTCGCTCTTGCGGGTCGGAATCGTTGTATTCCGGTTGATGAGCGTGGTCATCACGCCGCCGAGGGTCTCGATGCCGAGCGAGAGCGGGGTCACGTCGAGCAGCAGCAGATCCTTCACCTCGCCCGCCAGGACGCCGGCCTGCACTGCCGCGCCGACCGCAACCACTTCGTCGGGATTGACCCCTTTGTGTGGCTCCTTGCCGAACAGTTCCTTGACGATCGCCTGGACTTTCGGGATGCGCGTCGACCCGCCGACGAGCACGACCTCGTCGATCTTCGACAGATCGAGGCCCGCATCGGCGAGCGCCTGCTTGGTCGGGCCGACCGTCTTCTGCAGCAGGTCGTCAACGAGCTGCTCGAACTTCGCGCGCGTCAACTTCATCTGCAGGTGCTTGGGACCGGTCTGGTCGGCGGTGATGAACGGCAGGTTGATGTCGGTCTCCATGACCGTGGAGAGCTCCATCTTCGCCTTCTCCGCCGCCTCCTTCAGCCGCTGAAGCGCCATCCGGTCTTTGCTCAGATCGATGGTGTCGGTCTTCTTGAACTCGGCGATGATCCAGTCGATGACGCGCTGATCGAGGTTGTCGCCGCCCAGGTGCGTGTCGCCGTTGGTCGCCTTGACCTCGACGACGCCTTCGCCGACTTCAAGAATCGAGATGTCGAACGTGCCGCCCCCGAAGTCGTAGACGGCGATCGTCTCGTCCTTCTTCTTGTCCAGGCCGTACGCGAGCGCGGCCGCCGTCGGCTCGTTGACGATGCGCGATACTTCGAGGCCCGCAATCTGCCCGGCGTCCTTCGTCGCCTGCCGCTGCGCATCGTTGAAGTACGCCGGCACGGTGATGACCGCTTTGGTGACCGACTGCCCGAGGTACTCCTCCGCCGCCTGCTTCAGCTTCTGCAGGATCATCGCGGAGATTTCCGGCGGCGAGTATTCCTTGCCGAGCGCGTTCACGCGGGCATCGCCGTTGCTGGCGCGGACCACCTGGTACGGCACCATCTTCATCTCTTCATTGACCTCGTCGAACTTCCGGCCCATGAAGCGCTTGATCGAAAAGACGGTGTTCTCGGGATTGGTGACCGCCTGGCGCTTCGCGACCTGGCCCACCAGCCGTTCGCCGGCTTTCGTGAAGGCGACGACCGACGGCGTCAGCCGCCCCCCTTCGGGGTTGGTGATCACGACCGGTTCTCCACCTTCCATGACCGCGACAACCGAGTTCGTCGTACCGAGATCGATGCCGATAATTTTGCTCATTGAGTCCTCGCGCGGGTGAAACTGACGGGCCTGATGCCGGTTTGAGTATAAAACTTGAGTCCGAAGCAGTCAAAGTTACTACAAATGACCATCCCGCGACCCTTGGCAGGCGCGTTAAGATAGGACACGTGACGCACGTTGTCATCCGATTCGCACGCCACGCGGGGATCGTCGCCCTTTTCGTCGTTGTCGCCCTCGCCGGCATCCTGAGCGGAGTGCTCTTCGCTTACGCCGGCGACCTTCCGCAAATCTCCGCCCTCGACAACTACACCCCCAGCACCATCACCCGGGTCTATTCGGTCAACAACCAGCTAATCGGCGAATTCGCCACGCAGCGCCGCGTCGTCGTCGGCTACGACGACATCAACCCGCTGCTGCGCCAGGCGATCATTGCGACTGAAGACACCGAGTTCGACCGCCATTTCGGGATCAACGTCTGGCGTATCGGCGCGGCGGCGTTGACCGACATCGTCCAGATGCGGCGCGCCCAGGGAGCCAGCACGCTCACGCAGCAGCTCGCGCGCAATCTCAAGGAGCAGTTCGGTCTCACCTCAAAAAGCGAAGAGACCTTTGCCGACTCCCTCGAGCGGAAGGTGAAGGAGCTGATTCTCGCGGTCCAGATCGAGAAGCGCTACACCAAGCGCGAGATCTTCACGATCTACTGCAACCAGATGTATCTGGGCCACGGCGCGTACGGCGTTGAGGCGGCGTCCCGTCTGTATTTCGGCAAGACCAACAAGGAGCTGACGCTCGAGGAGGCGGCGCTCATCGCGGGTATTTTCCAGACGCCCGAGCGTCAGAGTCCCTTCGTCGACATGAAGCGCGCCACGACCCGCCGTAACATCGTGCTGCAGCGCATGGCCGATGAACGTTACATCACACAAATGCAGGCGGACGCGGCGAAGGCGAACCCGATCGTCACGCGCGGACAGCCCAACCAGGCGCCGGGCATCGCACCGTTCTTCGTCGAGGAGATCCGCAAGCACCTCGAACAGCAGTACGGCGCGAAAGTGTTGTACGAGAACGGTCTCTCGGTGACGACGACGCTCGACGTGAAGCTCCAGGAGGCCGCCAACCAGGCGATCGAAACCGGACTGCGGACCTACGACAAGCGCCACGGCTGGCGGCGGCCGGCGCGCAACGTGATTGCGGAGCGTCAGACCATCAGTACCTTCAAGGACGATCGCTGGAACCGGCCGATCGCGGCAGGGAATATCGTGCCCGCCGTCGTAGTCACCGCCCCGAAGACGGGACCCGCGCGGGTGCGAATCGGCCGCTTTGCAGCGGATCTGGGCCGGGAAGCCTATGCCTGGACGCGGCGGACGTCCGCGGCCGATCTGTTCAAGCCGGGCGATGTTATCGACGTTCGTGTGCTCAAAATCGACGACGCCAGCGCGACCGCGTCGGTCGGACTGGAGCAGACGCCGCTCGCGGAGGCCGCGCTTGTGGCCATCGACAACCGCACCGGCCAGATTCGCGCGATGGTCGGCGGATGGAGCTTCAGCCGCAGCAAGTTCAATCGCGCCGTGCAGGCATACCGGCAGCTTGGCTCGACCTTCAAGCCGATCGTATATACAACGGCTATCGATCGTGGTTTCACGCCCGCGTCCATCCTCCTCGACGCGCCGGTGGAGTATGTGACGGGTGTCGACCAGATCTACATCCCGCAGAACTACGACCACAAATACGAGGGACCGATCACGCTCCGTCATGCGCTCGAGGAATCGCGCAACATTCCGGCCATCAAGATGATGGCGGAGCTCGAGCCCAAGAACGTGCTGGACTACGCGAGGCGGTTCGGATTCGAGGAGAACTTCCCTCCGTTTCTGTCGATCGCGCTCGGCGCGGGCGACGCCACGCTGCTCGAAATTACGAGCGCCTATACCGTTTTTCCGAACCAGGGCGTCCGACTGAAGCCGCTTGAAGTGCTCAAGGTGCAGGATCGCGAAGGCAACCTGCTCGAGGAGAACCGATCGGAGCCGGTTGGCGTCATTCGGGCCGACACAGCCTACGTGATGACGAACCTGTTGCGCGGCGTGCTCGTACGGGGAACCGCGCAGCGCGCGGCCGGTATGGCGGCCATGTGGCCGCTCGCCGGCAAGACGGGCACCGTCGACGACAATACGGATGCCTGGTTCATCGGTTTCGATCCCGATATTACGGTGGGTGTGTGGATCGGGTTTGATGAAAAGAAGTCGCTGGGCGCCGCCGAACAGGGGTCACTCGCGGCGCTGCCGATGTGGATGGACTTCATGAAGGCGTATATCAATGGCCGGCCCGACAAGGACGACCCGCCGGACTTCGACGCGCCCGCCAACATCGTCTTTCTGTCGGTGGATGGGGCGACGGGCAACGTCCTGCCGTCCAACAGCGCCGGCAGCGTCTACGAAGCTTTCATCGCCGGCACCCAGCCGGGTGGACTCACCCGTTAGCCGGTCCTGCTACACTTCGCGCAATGCCGTACCAGGCGCCAGGCCTCGACGCTCCCCGGTCCGAGCTCCTGCCGTCGTCGCAGGAACAGATGCGGCGTCTCGCCGCGAGCCTGCAGGCCGCCCGCGAAGAGGAGCGCGCCGATCTCGCCCGTGAATTGCACGACGAGCTGGGCCAGACGCTGACGGCGATCAAGCTCGAGCTTGGCCGCACGGCCGATGCGCTCAAGGGCACGCACTTCGAATCGCCCGTCATGGATCGGCTGCAATCGCTCGTGGGTCTGGTCGAGATCGGCGTGGCGATGGTCAAACGCATCGCGACGAAGCTGAGGCCCCCGGCGCTCGACCACCTGGGTCTGGCGGAGGCGATCCGGTGGGAGGCCGCGGCGTTTCAGTCGCGCAGCGGCCTGCGCTGCCATGTCGTCGCCGAGGAGGACGAGACGCCACTGACGTCGGCCCAGCAGACGGCGCTCTTCCGGATCTTTCAGGAAGCGCTCACCAACGTCGTGCGCCACGCGCATGCCAGTGCGGTGCGCGTGCGTCTCAACAAAGAGCGCGGCGCCTTCAAGCTGCGCGTCAGCGACAACGGCCGGGGCATTACGCAGGCAGAAATCGCCGCCGCCGGGTCGATCGGCCTGCTGGGCATGCGGGAGCGCGCCGCACAGGCCGGCGCGACGCTCGAGATCGCCGGGCTCCGCGGCAAGGGCACGGTGGTCACCGTCAGCGTGCCACTTCCCTCCCGGGCGAAACGGCCGCGGGCCACACGGCGTGTAAAAGCGAAAGGGCGGCGCGCACGATGATTCGCATCCTCCTGGTTGACGATCATCCGGTTGTGCGGCATGGCATCCGATCGATCCTGACCGATCGGTTCCGCGATGCCGTCGTCGCCGAAGCGGGCGATGCCCCGTCGGCGCTGCGCGAGGTGGACAAGGCCGAATGGGATGTCGTCCTGCTCGACATTTCAATGCCGGGTCCAAGCGGCCTCGACCTGATCAAGCAGCTGCACCGGGAGCGTCCCGCGCTGCCGCTGCTCGTCGTCAGCATGCATCCGGCCGCCCAGTTCGCCCGGCGCGCGCTGAGCGCGGGCGCCCTCGGCTACTTGACGAAGGACAGCGCACCCGAGGACTTCGTCGCCGCCATCGAAAACGCGCGGCGCGGACGCCGGTATGCGGGGCCCGATCCGAGCGAGGGGCTGCTGCGCTGGCCGACAAATACACCTGCGCCGCCGCACGACTCCCTTTCGGATCGGGAATATCAGGTCCTGCGGCTCCTCGGATCGGGGCGGACGGTATCCGATATCGCACGGGCGCTCGGGTTGAGCGTAAAGACCGTCAGCACCTATCGGACGCGCGTGCTCGAGAAGCTCGGCATGCGAACCAACGCCGAGCTGATGCGGTACGCGATTGAAAATCAGTTATTGGAATCGTGACACGACGATCAACGCAGAACTCGCAGAGACCGCAGAGACCGCAGAGAAGAAATCTGTCTTGAGACGAGGTTTTGCTCTGTGTGCTCGGCGTGCTCTGCGTTGATCGTTGTTAAGCGGCGGTTTTGATCGCCACGCGCGCCAGCTTGCCGACGCCGCTTTCGGCCAGCCACAGCACCTCGCCCGCCGGTCCCTTCCAGACGTCCATGTTGCGGACCGTACCGCCCCCGCTCGGAATCGGCCACGACAACATCTTTTTTGTCTCTGGATTGAATCGCACCAGCACGTTACGACTGCCGACGCCGGTCTCGCAGTACCAGATCGCGCCGTCCGAGGTCGTCGTCACCGCGTACGGTCTGGCGTCGGCGCCGCCAGGCGACTGATATTCCTGGACCTTCCCCGTGGCGGGATCGAGATGACCGAGGTACCCGCGCGCATAGTCGGTGTAGTAGATCGTGTCGTCACGCCCCACCGTGATGCGGCGTGGCCGCGCACCGGCTGCGGGCAACGGGTACTCAGTGACCTTGAGCGTCTTCGGATCCAGACTGCCGATCTTGTTGGTGCCGAATTCGTCGAAGAACGGAACGTCCTTCGAGTTCAGCGCGATGCCGTATGGCGCGGCGCCGCCGGACAGCTTGGCGAGCGAGACCTTGCCGGTTCGGGGGTCGAGCGTCCCGACGAAGCTGCCGCCCTGCACGGTGAAGATGATGAGTCCGCTTCGCGAAAACACGAGGCTGTGCGGGTCGCGGGCCCCGGGATCCGGCATCCTGTACTCCGTTACTTTCCCGGTTTTCGGCTCGATCTTGCCAATGAGACCAGCGGCGTTGCCCGTGTACCAAATATTCCCGTCAGGATCTTCGACCAGGCCGTGCGGCCCGGAGTTGGGCGTCGGCAGGGAGAATTCCCGGAACTGACCGGTCGTCGGGTCGAGCCGGCCGACCGCGTTCGACAGCTGGGCGGTGTACCACGCCGAACCGTCGCGAGCAGCGGCCGGGTCATGCGGGAACGGGCGGACGCTTGGTGTCATCCACTCATCGAACTTGATCTCGACGGTGTCCGAAAGAGGGGCCGCGGCCGGACCTACGGCAACGACCGCCACGAGGCAAAGAACGATCGCTGACCACCATGGCATGCTCATCAGATGTTTCGGCCGCATCGTGCACCTCTCGTTTGGATTCTAACTCTCATCGTCCCTGGGACCGAAGACGGATCACGCGCTCCACCGCGGCCGACGCTTCGGCAACGCGAAGGACGAGCGTAGCCGTCAGGAACGTGAGGCCGTAAGATCCGAGCACAACAACCGCTGTCATCGCGGGGTGCAGCGCCGGAAGAATGAGCTTCACCGTCCACGCGACGGCCGCCCCGGCAATGGCTGACCCCCACAACTTCGCGACGTACTCGGCCGGCAGTCCCGTTCTTCCGATCCTGTCGTTCAACGCGCGGCGCAGCAGGAGCATTTCCACCCAGCCGGCCAGCCCGGCCGAGGCGGTGAGCCCGGCCGCGCCCCACACGCTCGAAATCCCAAGCCATCGCGGCAGCGGGATCGCAAAGACGTACCCGAGCACCGTCGTCAGGGCGACGCGCACGATCGCGTACCGCAGCGGCGTCCGTGTGTCGCGCAGCGCGTAATACGTCGATGAGTACAGCCGGCCAAGGGTCGAAGCCAGAAGTCCGACGGCCGAGCCCGCCAGAATGCCCCACACGTAGACGGAGTCGGCATGACCGAATCGTCCGGTTTCGAGCAACGCCGCCGCTATTACGTCACCGAGCGCGAGAAAGCCCATCGCCGACGGCACGACAAAGAACGCGATCTGCCGGAGTCCCCCGTCGAGCCGGCGGCGCATGAGATCGGTGCCGGAAAGATCCCCGCCGGCTGCTCCGGATATGGATATGGCTGATATGGCTGACAGGGCCGGCAGTTCCGCGGCCGACACCGACATCCCGAAAAGACTGATGGGTAGCGTATACAGAAGCTGCGCGCTCGTCAGTCCGGCGACGGCGCCCGTCGGCAGCAGACTGGCGAGCAGCGTGTCGATGTAGGCGCTGACCTGCACAACGCCGCGACTGAAGAACACCGGCACGAAGTTCCGGATAACTTCACGCACGTGTGTGCGCATGTCCACGTGGGTGAGATTGTCCGCTTGAGCGTGCATGTCCGCCTGCGTGCGCACGTCTACGTCCGTCTGCACCGCACCGGTCGCGAGCGTCAGTCGCACGTTGGGCGCCACGCGCAGCACCACCGGCAACTGGACGACAAACTGCAGCGCACTGCCGGCAACCGATCCCATTGCGAGAAGTTCGGCCAGGCGCGGCAGTGGTGTCTGACTGCCAAAGATGACGAGCGTGCCGATCATCGCGGCGTTCCACATGACCGGCGCGGTGTACGAGAGCAGGAAGCGGCGATGGCTGTTGAGCACGCCCAGGCACCACGCGGACAGCACCAGCAGGCCGGCGCCGGGAAACAGAATGCGCACGAGCCGAATCGTGAGCTCGCGCTGCTCGCCGCCGAACCCGGGCGCGATCACGTCGATCAGGAGCGGGGTGCCCAACACGCCGGCGAGAACAATGACGCTCACCACGAGCGAGAGGAGCGAGGCGACCGCGCCCGCCACGCGGTCGGCATCACGCCTTTCGCCGCGCGCAAGCAACGACGCATACACGGGTATGAAAGACGCCGAGAGCGCGCCTTCGCCGAAGAGGTTCTGCAGGAAATTGGGAATGCGAAACGCGGCGCTGAACGCGTCGGCTTCGGCGCCGAGGCCGAAGTAGTGCGCGAACACCCGCTGCCTGACGAGGCCGGTCAACCGCGTCAGCAGAATGCCGGTCGCCACGAGGAACGCCGGAACCACGGAGGACACGGACGTTCGAGGCTTACCTGCTGGGGGCACGGTGGTAGCGCTTAGACATCTTCGTCCGGTACCGGTTCGCCCAGCGTCCCGCTCGATTTCTTCATCAGATAGGACTTGATGAACGGATCGAGGTCGCCTTCGAGTACACGGTCGGGATCGCCGACCTGCTCCTTGGTGCGGTGGTCCTTCACCATGCGATACGGGGCCAGCACGTAGCTGCGAATCTGGTGGCCGAACGCGATGTCCTTCTTCACGCCGCTGATCTGACTGAGCTTGGCCTGCTGCTCCTTCGTCCTGAGATCGTAGAGCCGCGCCTTCAGCACCTTCATCGCCGAATCGCGGTTGCGGTGCTGGGAGCGCTCGTTCTGGCAGGAGACGACAATTCCCGTCGGGATGTGCGTGAGACGAACGGCGGAATCGGTCACGTTGACGTGCTGACCGCCGGCGCCGCTCGAGCGGTACGTGTCGATCCGCAGGTCGTTCTCGTCGATCTCGACATCGATGTCTTCGGACAACTCCGGCCACACGTAAACCGATGCGAACGAGGTGTGGCGCCGCGCGGCCTGATCGAAGGGCGAGATGCGCACCAGCCGGTGCACGCCCGCTTCGGCCGACAGCAGGCCGTAGGCATACTCGCCGACGACCAGAAGCGTGACGCTCTTGAGCCCGGCTTCGTCGCCGGGTTGATAGTCGATCATGTCGCGCTTGAAGCCGCGGCGCTCCATCCAGCGGAGGTACATCCGGAGGAGCATCTCCGCCCAATCCTGCGACTCGGTCCCGCCGGCGCCCGGATGGATCGTCAGGATCGCGTTCTTGCGATCGTGCTCGCCGCCGAGCATCTTCTTGATCTCGCCGGCCTGCACTTCCTGCTCGAGCGCGTCGAGCGCCTGACCGAACTCGGCGTCGACCATTTCGCCAGCTTCGGCCCATTCGACGAGCACGGCAAGGTCGTCGCTCTTCTTCTTGAGCGATGCCACCAGCTCGAGGTCCTGCTCCAGACGCCGGCGGCGCTGCAGGACCTTCTGCGCTTCAGCCTGATCCTTCCAGAAATCGGGCGCCGAGGCGCGCGCCTCGAGGCGGGCTAGTTCTTCTGCAGGACGGGCGGCTTCAAAGATGACTCCGCAGACTGGAGGCGCGCTGGCTCAAATCCTCGTAGCGGTGCATCAACTCGTCAACGGTCGGCATTTCACAGGCTCCAGACTTGAGGCTCTTGGCCCTGGGCCCGAAGCCTAAAGCCCGGAGCCTAGAGCCTGATCATTGTACACGCCGTCTTGAGAGCACGACGAGCGCGAGCGTGACGACTACCGAGGCGTACGGGACGACGTCCCCGATGCGCGTATACACCGTGGTCGTGCGCAGAAACCGCACTTCGCCCACGACCACGGCCGGCTGATAGATTGGGGTGCGATCGAGCACGCGCCCATACGGGTCCACAATGCCGCTGATGCCCGTGTTCGCGGACCGGACCAGATACCGTCCGGTTTCAATCGCGCGCATCGAGGCCTGCGCGAAATGCTGGTACGGCGCCGACGTTCTGCCGAACCATGCATCGTTCGTGATGGTGGTGAGCAGCTCGCTGCCGCCAGCGACGAATTGACGGACAAGGTGCGGATAGACGATTTCGTAGCAGATTGACGTGCTGATCAGGTGCCCGCCGAGCGGCAGCAGCACCGGCTGGTCGCCTTCCGAAAAATCCGAGACCGCTTCGACCAGCGGCGCCGCGAAAAAGAGCATCCGCTTGAACGGGACGTACTCGCCGAACGGCACCAGGTGCATCTTCCGATACACGCCGCCGGTCGATCCGTCCTCGCGGACGAGAAACGCTGAGTTGAAGTACTTGGGCGGGTCGTCTTGCTCGATTTGGTCGCTGCCCACGAGAATCGGAACACCCGCCTGCCGGGCGAGCGCGCGCAGACGGTCGGCGTCGGCCCGATCCCGCGGCTCTTCGAAATAGAACGGCGTCGACGACTCGGGCCACAGGACGAATTGGGCGCCGCGATCGACCGCCTGCCGCGTCATGTCCAGATAGTTGGTGAAAATGGACGCCGCACGCGCCGGATCCCACTTCTGACCCTGATCGACATTTCCCTGCACAAGCCCCACTCGAATCGGCTGGCCCGCTCGCGTCCACTCCGCCGCTTCGACGCGACGACTGGCCCCACACGCCAACGAGGAGGAGAAGACCAGCGACAACCACCGCCGGCCGCAGCCGATCGCCCGACTTCGCGACGACCAGATTCGCCGCCGCGGCGCTGACCGCTGCGACGAGCGCCGAAACGCCGTACACGCCAACGAGGCTCGCCAGTTGCGCGATCGGTAACACCTCGACCTGGCTGTACCCGAGCAGGACCCACGGAAAACCGGTCAGGATATACGTGCGCCCCAACTCGGTGGCGACCCACACCAGCGGCGCCGCGGCCAGTGCGCGGGCGCCGAAGTCCGGCGAGCGCGCGCCGCATCACGACCGCGAACAGCGCAGGAAAGAGCGCGAGGTAGGCGATGAGCGCGCCGTTGAGAATCGCGGCGACCCACATCGGCAGACCACCGTAGACACCCATCACCAACGTGATCCAGTACAACGTGCCCGTGAAGTAAACCACCCCGGTGGTCAGGCCGAGCAGGAATGCGTGACGCGTGCTGGCGGAACCGGCGAGCGCCACCAGGAGCGGCGCGAGCGCGATCCAGCCGAAGGCGGGATGTCCGAATTGAGGGAAACTGAGCGCCAGAAGGACGCCGGACGCGAGCGCTAGCGCGTAATCCAGGGCTTGAACTGCTCTTCTTTCTCCAGCTTCGTCGCGATGGTCTCCGCTTCGCGACGCGACCCAGACTTGCCCACGATGCGCACTCGATAAATCTGCGGCGCGCCGGCCACGGGGTTCAGCACGAACGCCGCATAGCCTTTGGCAGAGAGACGCTTCGCAATCGCATCAGCCTCGCTGCGGATGTTGAGCGCCGCAATCTGCACGACGTAGCCTGTTCCCTGAGGCGCGCTCGCCGCAGCCGTGGTGCGGGCCGCCTCTTTGGCGGCGGGCGGAGACGGGTTCGACGCCGCCCCGCGGGCCGGCTCCTTTGCGGCGGGTGGAGGCGTGGCGGTCCGCTCCGCGCCAGGCTTTGCCGCCGGCGCTGACGGAGCTGGAGCAGGAGGTGCCGGAACCGGAGGAGGTGCCGACGCCTTCAGCTGCTCGGGCGGCGGATTCGACCCCTCGAGACGATTGAAGTAGGTGAGATCGTCAACGGCCTGAGGAGCGGCGGCAGTAGTCGGGTCCGATCCGGCAGGCGTCGGTGTCGCGGGAACCGCCGCTTGTTGCGGCGCCGGTTCGGCCACGCTCAGCTCGGCGACCTCCGCTTCGGTTCCGCGCTGGGCGCGCACGCCTCGGCCGACGAGCACTCCACAGAGGAAGATGACCACCGACACCACGGTCGCGGCCATGAAGAGGAACACCAGCTGCTTACCGTTCAGCTGGATCTCGTGGAAGCCGTCGTCCTGAGTATGAGCGGCCAAATTACGGCGATTTTATCATGTCGAGGAGCCGTCTGGCCTCGCTCGACGAAGGATCGAGCTTCAGCGCACGCTCGAGCTCGACGCGCGCCTGAGCGAGGTCCTTCGACTGGATGTAGGCATCGGCGAGGACCGCATGAGCCTCCGCCGTTTCCGCGCTCCAGAGGGAAATCTTCAGCGCGTCGACGGCCTCGCGCGCCCGCCCGTTCCGCAGGTGAATCCGCCCGAGCAACAGATGGGCGTCAGGGAGGTACGGCGACAGGTACAGCGCGCGATCGAGCTCGGTGACCGCTTCCCGATCGCTCTCCTGCTGGAACAGGCGCCGCGCGTGATCGAGATAAAACGTGGCGAGCTCCTGTTGATCCCGCTGGCCGGTCTCGGTGATCTTCGTGTCAATCCGCCGGGCATGTGGCAGCTCGACTTCGCTGTTCTTGACACGCTCCAGACCCTTGGGCACCTGATCGGCGGTCGGACGCTTCTCCCATGCTTCGTAGGTCGATGACAGCCGGCGCGCGAGCTCCTTCTCGCGCATGGACTCGGTGGCATTGCCGGATGCCGCCAGCGCGGCGCCGAGGACAAAATGGGCGTCCCCGTCGGCGGGATTCCGCCGAACGGCTTCACGCAGCCAGTGCATCGCCTCCGGATAGACGCGCGCTGCCCAGTACGCGTAGCCGAGGTTGAAAAAGTAGTCGGGATCGTCGGGGTCGGCCTTCGCGGCTTGGTCGAAGTAGGACGTCGGCGCGCCGCTCTGCAGGTTGCCGCCGCGTCGGAGCTGAACGATGCCGAGATTATTGAGCACGGTCGGCGTCGGCTCCTCGTCGGCGAGCGCCTTGTATGTCCCAAACGCATCGTCGAGCTTCTTCAGGTTCAGTTGCGAGATCCCGCTCAAGAAGCGTGCGCGGCGCGCCCATGGCGACGCCGACAGTACCGGCTGGACGGCCCCGAGTGCGCGCTGGTGATCGCCGCGCTCCGCATACACATCCCACAACGCCAGCCGTGCGAGGTCGTACCGCGGAAAACTCGTCAACGCCGCGTTCAGATACGTGATGGCCGTCGCCGGCGTCTCAGCGAGCAACCCTTTGATGAAACTTTCGAACGCCGCAATAGGCGGACGCTCCCTGTCCCGCTCGGGTCCCGTTGTGGCCGACGCCCCGGATGAAAGGGGCGTGATTCGCCGCGCGATTCGGTCGAAAATCGCAAAGAGATCGGGGATCGGACCACGCTCCGTTACGTCGGCCTGGACACGACCGGCGTCGAGCGCGAGGCTTCGCGCGCGCACGATCAGCCCGTCGGCGTCACGCTGCAGCGATCCGACGATCACCTGCGCCGCGCCGACCAGCTGCGCAATGCGAATCACCGTCGCGTCGGTGAGAACCGCGGACGAGGGGACCTGCAGCCGTTCGAATGCCTGCTGCCGCTCCGACCGTGCGATCGCATTGAGGCCGAACGCGTTGAGATCGTCGGCGAGCAGCACGGAAGACGCTTCCCCCAACCAGAAGATGCTCCCGTCGCGCTTCACGTTCTCGAATGGCATGACGAGGATGCGGCCTGGCCGCGCGACATCGCCGGCGGCCTGGGCGAGGCATGGCCGGGGCGCGAGGCTGACCGCAAGCAGGCTGGCCGCCAGCGCGAACCGTTTCATGCCGGCTCCGGCCGGTGCGCGTCGGCCATTGCGATTTGCAGAACGCAGGTCGGCTTGCCGGTGCCCCGGCAGGCGACGACTTCTGCGCGCACGTGGAGATTGAACAGGGCGAGCAACCGCGTGAAGGCCGCCGCGTAAAACCCGCACAGCGGATACGCCAGCGGCTCGCGCACGGTGCAGAAGATCGACGCGCGTACATCGACACTGGCCGTGCCGCGCCGCAGCCGCGAGATCACGCGGCTGCCGCTGTAGCTGCTGCGGACGAGGGCCCGCGCCAGCCGCAGCAGCATGCGGCGGCGTATCCACGCGGGCGCGGCTCTGATGATGGATCGCTGGATGGGCGACATCGACTGGACCGTCCATTCCGCCGCGTACTCGCCCGCGCGCGTCGTGATCATCTGATACGCGTCGCCTTCCTGCCGGAGGAAACTGAGCACCGCGTACAGCGGCGCGAGTCCGATGGTCCCTTCGCGAAGCCCTTCCGCGTTCAGCCAGTTCTCGTAAAAGCCCAACCGTGTCGGGAGAATGTCCGCGATGCCCTGGTGAAGGCTGGCGACAAGGACGCGACCGATGCCGGCTTCGCGCATCGTCAGTGCGCTAGAATCGCCTGTGGTTCATGGAACTGAACCTTGATTGGCCAACGTGAACACGCCGGCCGAGCCCAAAAACCTCGAGGCGCTTCACAATCACGAACTGTAATCGTATCACGAAGTTACCGAGACTCATCCATACTCGGAACGCGATTCGTACATGATGCTGAGCCTGGAACGCCAACTGCACGACGCAATCGCGGGCGCGGTCCGCGATGAGCTTGGCGTCGACGGGGTCCCGGACTTTTCCGTGGAGGTGCCGCCCAACCGTGCGATGGGAGACCTGGCCATCACGGTCGCCTTCCAGCTGGCGCGCATCCTGAAGAAGCCGCCGCGCGCGATCGCGCAGCAGCTCGCACCGGTCGTCCAGTCCGTGCCCGGGGTCGTGCGGGTGGATGCCGCGCCCAACGGCTACCTGAATGTGTTTCTCGACCGGCCGCGATTTTTTCTCGCGCGCCTCCGCGGCGAGGTCGCATCGGTTCCCGGTCCGGCCGACAAGACCATCGTCGAGCACACGGCGATCAATCCGAACAAGGCGGCCCACATCGGCCACCTGCGAAATGCGGCGCTCGGTGACACGCTGGTCCGCGCGCTTGCGTTCCAGGGAACGCCGGTCGAAGTGCAGAACTACATCGACGACACCGGCGTGCAGGTGGCCGACGTCATCGTCGGCTTCCGCGAGCTGGAACACCGCAGTCTGGACGATGTGCGGCACATCGCCGACACGACACGCTTCGATTACTACTGCTGGGACCTGTATTCGCGCGTCACCGAGTGGTACGCGGGCGACAAGGATCGGCTGGCCATCCGCGCGGCAGCGCTGCACGATCTGGAGCATGGCGGCCCTGGAAGTGACGACACCGCAGCGATTGGCGCGTTCATCGTCGACCGCATCGTGCGCGCGCATCTGGCCACCATGCGTCGATTGAATGTCAGTTACGACCTGCTCACTTTTGAAGGCGACATCCTCCGGCTGCGCTTCTGGGCGCACGCGTTCGACATTCTCAAGGCGCAGGGCGCCGTGTTTCTGCAGAGCGAAGGACGTCTGGCCGGATGCTGGGTGATGCGCATCGAGGAAGGCGACGAGGACGCCAGCGAGGACGCCGGCGAGTCAATCGAGCACGTCGGCGAGTCAATCGAGCCGATAACACTTGCCGGCGAGGCCCGCGAGAAAGTCATCGTGCGCTCGAACGGTGTCGTGACGTACGTCGGCAAGGACATCGCGAACCAGTTCTGGAAGTTTGGCCTCCTCGGCCGCGACTTCCTCTATCGCCGGTTCGCCACGCAGGCTGATGGCCGCGCTCTGTGGTCGACGACGTCTGAGAATGGCGAGCCGGCGGCGCCGCCCTTCGGAAAGGCCGGTCGCATCTACAACGTGATCGACTCGCGGCAGATGTACTTGCAGGCGCTCCTGAGCCAGGCGCTCCGCGCGCTCGGCCACGCACGCGAGGCCGAGAACTCGATTCATTTTTCCTATGAGATGGTGGCGCTGTCGCACGCCACCGCGCGCGAGCTCGGCTACGAGACCGAGTCGGAGAGCGAGGAGGCCAAGAAGCCGTTCGTCGAAGTATCAGGCCGGAAAGGCCTCGGCGTGAAGATTGACGATCTGCTCGATGTCCTGACGAACAAGGCGTCGGCTGAAGTCGCCAAACGCAACACGGAATTCACCCCCGACGAGTGCCGCCACGTGGCCATGCAGATCGCCGTTTCGGCGATTCGGTACTTCATGCTGAAATACTCGCGCGGAAAGCTGATCGTGTTCGACATGGAGGAGGCGCTCAGCTTCGAAGGGGAAACGGGGCCATACCTTCAGTACGCCGTCGTCCGCGCCAACAATATCCTCCACAAGCTGCGCGAGCGCGAAGGCCTCACCGATGCGGACATCCTCTCCACGCTGGATGGGGCGCGGGCCGACGAGGTGACCGACGCGTCAAGCGACCTGTGGGCGCTCGTGCTCGAGGCGGCGCGGCTCGACGAAGTGGTGGAACAGGTCGTGCGAACGCTCGAATTCTCGGTGCTGGCGAAGTACGCCTTCGGCCTCGCGCAGCTGTTCAATGCGTTCTACCATCGGCACCAGATCCTCAGCGAGGAGCAGATCGACCGGAAACGCTGGCGCGCGGCCGGCGTGGCGTACTTCCGGACGCAAATGACCTGCGCCCTCGGGTTGATGGGGATTGAAGTACCATCGCGAATGTAGGTATGCCGCCGCTCATCGCCATTTCCTCGTGCCGGAAGATCGAAGATTACCGGCAGTCGATTCTCCACACCGGTGGCGAGGTCCGCATCATCGACCCGTCGATGCCTGTCACGGATGCGCTGGCCGGCATCGACGGCCTGCTGCTCACCGGCGGCGGCGATGTCGAGCCCGCGAGGTATGGCGAATCACCGCATGAGAGGACCGAGGATGTGGACCCGGCGCGCGACGCCTTCGAGATCGCGCTCATCGCCGCCGCTCGCGAGCGCGATTTGCCCGTCTTCGCGATCTGCCGCGGCGTGCAGGTGCTGAACGTCGCCGCCGGCGGCACGCTCGTGCAGGACATCCCATCGCAGGTGCCGGGGGCGCTGAAACACAGCCTGGTCCCGCCGCATCCGCCCTACGAACTGGCGCACGAAGTCTGGGTCGAAAAGGATTCCCTGCTGGCGAAGTTGCTGGGCGAACGCCTCGTCGGCAGCGACACCTGTGAGGTCAACAGCCGGCACCATCAGGCGGTCAAGACGGTCGCCCCAGGCTACCGGGCGTCGGCCACGGCGCCGGACGGCGTCATCGAAGCGATCGAGGATCCCGCCGCGCGTTTCTGTCTCGGCGTCCAGTGGCACCCTGAGAACTTCTGGCGCACCGGCGAGTTCCGCGCGCTGTATGAAGGATTTCTCGAGGCCGCCTCAAAACCGAAATAGGGTCCGGCTTCCCTGGCCCGAGCGACAGCGAAGGCAGCCGGGCCTCGGAATCCTCCCGTACGGAGTGTCCGGCTTCCCTGGCCTGAGCGTCAGCGAAGGCTTGACCCGCGGTAGCCTTGGCGAAGGCGGTCAGCCGGACCGCGACGCTCTCTGTAGTGCTGATCATGCTTTCTGCTGGAGACCTGCTATCGCTCACGATCGACAAACCGGCGGCAGGCGGCCGGATGATCGCGCGCGCAAACGGCCTCGTCGTCCTCGTCTCCGGCGCCATTCCCGGCGAACGGGTGCGTGCCAGGGTCGAGCGCGTGGGGAAGGGCGTCGCCTACGCCGCGGCGATCGACATCGAGCAGCCTTCGAGCGATCGGCGGGTCGCCGGCGATCTTCTCTGCGGCGGATGCCTGTACGCTCACGTCGCCTATCCGCGTCAGCTCGAACTGAAGGCGCTTGTGATCGCCGATGCCTTTGCCCGCATCGGAAGGATCGAGCTGCCAGCGGCCGTCCACGTCGCACCCTCACCCGAAGAAGGCTATCGGATGCGCGCGCGACTGCACGTGCGCGGCCGCGTGGTCGGATTTTTTCGCGAGGGTACGCACGAGGTCTGCGACGCGAGGCAGACGCGTCAGCTGCTGCCGGCGACCTCTGACACGCTCGATCGCCTGGTGGCGGCGATGCATTCGCTCGGCCCAGGAGACCAGGCCGGCGTCCGCGAGATCGAGCTGGCAGAAAATCTCGATGCGACACATCGGGTCGTTTATCTCGACGTCGCAACGGCGCATGACGCCCCTGAGGTCCCTGGGGTCCCTGGAGTCAATGCCGCGCGGTGGCTCGAACGGCTCGCCGCGACCGACGGCCTGACCGGCCTGGCATCGCCAGGCGCGGTTCACGGCGATGTGCACGTGACCGATACGATGACCATTGATGGACATCCTCCCATCGCGCTTCGTCGCCACGTGCTGGCGTTCTTTCAGGGAAACCGGTACCTCATCAACAAGCTCGTCGCCCACGTCATCGCACAGGTGTCGCCTGGCAGCGACGTGACCGACTTGTATGCGGGCGTCGGGCTATTCGCCATCACGGCGGCGGCCGTCTGCGGTGCGCGCGTCACAGCGGTCGAAGGCGATCGCATCGCTGCGACCGATCTGACGACGAATGCCGCCGTGACAGACGGCGCGGTTGTCGCGGTCCATCAGTCCGTGGAGGCCTTCCTGACCCGGCCTGCGCGACACCGAAGGTCGCCGGACCGTGATCGGCTCGCGCACACACTCATCGTCGATCCGCCGCGCACCGGGATGTCGCGCGACGCGCTCGACGGCATCTGTAGTCTTCAGGCCCCGCGAATCATCTACGTGTCGTGCGACGTCGCCACACTTGCGCGAGACGCCCGCCGCCTCGTCGACAGCGGGTACACGCTCGCGCAAGTGGACGGGTTCGATTTGTTTCCCAACACGCCCCACGTCGAGACCGTCGCGGTGTTTGCTCGGAGAGAATAGTGGTGCGTTACGCAGTGTCGGGCATTAGCCGGACCGCGACCTGAGTGGGCTCAGTAGAACGCAATCGTGGGGAGATTGGATCGTTCGCGAACCAGCCGGTCCACGGCCGCTTCACGTGCGCGTGCGAAGGCTTCGGGGCTCATCCCGGATCGGAAGCCCGCCAGCTCTTCGTCGGCCTCGCGGGCGAGCTCAGCGCGCGAGGCCTCGTCAAGGCGGGCGCGTGCCGCTTCGAGCAACTCACGATCGAGAACGGCCAACCGTTCGACGAGCGCCTGCCGTTTCGCCCCTCGCACTCCGCGGGCGGCATCCATTTCGCGCGACACGCGATCAAGAAGATCGTCGAACGCGGCGTCGAGCCTGCCCGCGACCCTCGCCGATGTCAGACGCTGGAGCACCCGTTCCATGTGGGCCGGCAACGACGGACCGCGATGCCCGGCTTGCCCGTCCTCGTCGGCGCACTGCCCTCCTCCCGCCGCAGTCAGCCCCGTCGCACGACGCCACTCGTCGAACACATCGAGCACATCAGCTTCGCAGAAATCGATGCGTACGGGTCGCCGCCGCGGTCTTGCCGCCCGGGGCGCGTAATAGCGCTCGAAATATCTGTCGATTCCGCGGAACGCCACCTTGAGCGGCACGCCCTCGGCCGCCCACGACGAGACGAGGTCGAAGGACGGCCCGGCGATCCGAATCAGGTGCCCGTCGTTCTTCCGGCAGAGATAGCTCTCGATTTCGCGGCAGTAGTCTACTGGTTCCGTTCCCACACGATTCTCAGCCCGTGAAGCGTGATATCCGGTTCGTGCGCGTCGAACATCTTGGTTTCAGGCATGACGAGGGGCGCGAGACCGCCGGTGGCAATGCGAGTCGCACGGCCGCCAAGCTCCGCAGTCATTCGTGTCATCAAGCCCTCGACCATTCCGAGGTATCCGTAGAACAGGCCCGACTCGATGGCGCCGACCGTCGTGTGTCCGATGACGCTCGGCGGCTTGCGAACATCGACACGCGGAAGTCGCGCGGCCCGCTGAAAAAGGGCGTCGGCGGCGATCTGCGGGCCAGGGCAGATGACACCGCCGAGATACTCTCCCTTCGCCGTGACCGCATCGAAAGTGGTCGCCGTGCCGAGGTCTGCGATGATCGACGGCAGGCCGGAACGCCGCCCGTGCTGTTCGTAAGCCGCCACGCTGTTTGCAATGCGGTCGGCGCCGACTTCGGCTGGCCGCTCGTACAGAATGGGCATGCCGGCGTTCGTCACGGGATCGACCACGAACGGATCGCGCCCGAGATACCCCGCGGACATCTGTCGCAGGATGGGCGTCAACACCGGGACCACCGACCCCATGACCACGGCATCGATGCGACCCATGTCGAGCTGGTGGTGCGCGAACAAACCCGCAATCATCAGACCCACCTCGTCGGCCGTCCGCTCGCGCAGCGTCAACAATCGCCACGTCACGACCAGCTTGGCGCCGTCGAAGACGCCTAGGACGATGTTGGTGTTGCCGACGTCGATCGCTAGCAGCATAAAAAGAAGGCCACCACGGAGGCCACGGAGGTCAAACGGAGGCCGCGGAAAACGCTCTCGGAAAACCTTTGCCGTGTCCTCGGTCCGTATCCGTGACCTCCGTGGTAGCGCTTTTCACAGCCATGTCACTTCGCCAGCCACGATCCGCTCCGTCCGATCACCGATCACGACGAGCAACGCACCCTCATCATCGATGCCGGCCGTCACGCCTGACGCGGTGCCCGACGCGGTCGCCCCTGCCATCCAGGTCACGCGCGCGCCGATGCTGCCAGGCGCGCGTGCGCGCCAGGCGTCGAGGATAGCAT
The DNA here is from genome assembly GCA_963789965.1 of uncultured Acidobacteriota bacterium. GTDB lineage: Bacteria > Acidobacteriota > Vicinamibacteria > Vicinamibacterales > CAVVIG01 > DATLLJ01. The sequence continues at coordinate 223,511 of CAWBMO010000003.1, read as the reverse complement.
CGAAGCGTCCTGTGAGCAGGTCGTCGTACCGCCGCGCCAGACTCGCCAGCGACTCGATGAACAACCGAGCGCGGTCCACATGTCGCCCGAGTTCGGATTCGAGTGATGTCGCGCGATCACGAAGCTCGGGCGGATACGCCACCGGACCTACGTTGATGCCGTAGCCGAGCACGATCGGCTCGTCCGGTCCGCCGGCCGCCTCCGCCAGAACACCGGCCAGTTTGCGCCGAGCGACGTACAGGTCGTTCGGCCACTTCAGGTCGACCGCGAGGCCCGTTGCGGTCTCGACCGCCTCAACCAGCGCCACGCCCGCCGCGAGCGTCAACAGCCTCGTCGCACGGTCACCGCTGCCGCCGAGCGAGCGGCCAGGTCTCAAGACGACCGAGACGTACAGTCCGCAGCCTGGCGGCGAAAACCATTCGCGTCCGCGGCGCCCGCGGCCGGAGGTCTGTGCGTCGGCGATGACGACCGCGCCTTCGTCCGCGCTGTGGATCGCTACCTTCGCCGCCACGTCGTTCGTCGAGCCGATGACCGGAAAATACGTGATCGACGTGCCGAGGCGACCGAGCCGCGAGCGTCCGGACGCGAACGCCTCCGCGAAATCCTCCGGCAGCGGAGCCGACCCGTGATCGTCGACCTTAGATCGGTTCAAGCTCAAAGCTGATGTCGATAGCGGGCGCCGAGTGCGTCAGTGCACCGACGGAGACAAAGTCGGCGCCGGTGGCCGCAAGGTCCGGAATGCGTTCGAGAGTGACGCCGCCGGAGATTTCCGTGACCGCGCGCCCATGCGTGCGGGCCACCGCTTCGCGGATCTCTTCGAGCGACAGATTGTCGAGCAGGATCGTGTCCGCACCGGCCGCGAGCGCCTCATCGACTTGCGCGAGGCTTTGCGCCTCGATCTCGATTGGCAGTCCCGGGCGGTCGCGCCTGGTCCGATCGACGGCCGCCTTGACGCCTCCAGCGAGCCTGATGTGGTTGTCCTTGATCAGCACGGCGTCATACAGTCCTCGGCGATGGTTGGTCGCGCCCCCTGCTCGAACGGCGTACTTTTCGAGCACACGAAGCGTGGGTGTCGTCTTGCGGGTGTCGAGCACCGTAATCCGACCGCCGGCGGCGTCGACAAACTGCCTGCGCGCGCGTCGCGATGCCGGACAGCCGCTGAAGAAAATTGAGGGCCGTGCGCTCGGCGGCCAGGAGCGCGGCGGCCGACCCCGTCACTTCCGCGATTTCTTCGCCTGCCCGACACAAGTCGCCGTCCTGCTTGTGCGCCGTGAAAAAGGGGACGGGTCTCATTTCCGCCGAATCCCGGGCGGGAAAGGCTCCACACGGCCCACGGCCGGAAATGACTCCCGTCCCCATTTCTGCGGACTGGCGGAACGTCTCAAACGCGACGTCAAGGCCGGCGAGGACGCAGTCGGCCTTGACGAGAAAGACTCCCCGGGCGCGCTGCGACACTGACACGGTCGCGGCCGTCGTCACGTCGCCGGTGCCGACGTCCTCGTCGAGGGCCCGGCGGACGATATCGCGGTACAGGCAGGGATCGAGCGGCTCGATCACGACGCCGCCGGTTCCGGATTCCGTTCGTAGCCCTGCACGACAATCTCTCGCGACTCCCCGACCGACAGCTCGAACGCCTGGACGCGCAGAGCGGAGCGCAGGTCGGCCTCGACGAGACGCATGAGGTCGAGCTGCGCGCGCCCGGCTTGGACCCTCACCTTGGTGATGGGGACCTTCAGCGGCTGCTTCGCCTCGGACCGCTGCTTCCGCACGTCGAACAGCACCTCGGTAGCGAAGTCGTAGGCCGTCTGATCCGATTGTCTGGTCGCCTCGGAGTTGTCGGCCACGAGCGATTCGATTTCACCGGCCCTCGGCCAGGGTGCGACGTGAATCGAACCGTCCTGCCACCACGACCACACTTCCTCCGTGACGAACGGCAGGAACGGCGCGAACAGACGCAGCATCACGGAAAGCGCGGACGTCAACGCGGCGTTCGCCGACCGTGCACCCTCGCTTCCCTGCTCGCCGTAACGCCGGCCTTTGACAAGCTCGAGGTAGTCGTCGCAGAAGTGCCAGAAAAACGACTCCGTCCGCTGGAGAACACGCGCGTAGTCGTACGCCTCGAAGGCGTCGGTCGCCTCCGTGACGAGCGCCGCCAGGGTCCGGAGCATCGCGCGATCAACCGGCGCGATGATGGCGCCCGGCTTCGCCTCCGGCGTCGGCGCGGCAGGCCCCGGGTGGCTTGACAGCGCGAACTTCGAGGCATTCAGGATCTTGATCGCGAGCCGGCGTCCGACGCCCATCTGTTTCGGGTCGAAGGCCGTGTCGGTGCCGGGTCGGCCGCTCGCCGCCCAGTAGCGGACGCCGTCCGAGCCGTGCTCCTCGAGCAGCGCCATCGGCGTCACGACGTTGCCCTTCGACTTCGACATCTTCTTCCGGTCGGGATCGAGCACCCATCCGGAAATCGCCGCGTGCTTCCACGGCAGTTGCCCGTGTTCGAGCTCGGAGCGGAGGACCGTGTCGAACAGCCACGTGCGGATGATGTCGTGCGCCTGCGGACGAAGATCCATCGGAAACGTCTTCGCGAACAGATCCGGATCGTCCAGCCAGCCGCACACGACTTGCGGCGTGAGTGACGAGGTCGCCCAGGTATCCATGATGTCAGGATCGCCCACGAATCCATTCGCTGCGCCCCGCTGGTCCGAGCGGTAGCCCGGCGGCGTGTCGGTCGACGGATCGAGCGGCAGCTGATCGTCGCCCGGCATCAGCGGATGTCCGTAATCGACGCGGCCTTCTGCGTCGAGGGAGTACCAGACCGGAAACGGGACACCGAAGAACCGCTGCCGGCTGATGCACCAGTCGCCGTTCAGGCCGTTCGTCCAGTTCTCGAAGCGCGCCCGCATGTAGGGTGGGTGCCACTCGAGCTCGCGCGCGCGTTCGAGCAGCTTCTCTCGAAAATCCATCGTCTTGATGAACCACTGCCGGCTGGAGAGGATCTCGAGCGGACGATCGCCTTTTTCGTAAAACTTCACGGCGTGCGTGATGGGACGCGGCTCGCCCACGAGATCGCCGGACTCACGAAGCTGGCCCACGATGACAGCCTGGGCCTTCGCCGCGGAAAGCCGCGTGAGCGGATCATAGAACTGTTGTGCGCGCGAGGCGTCGACCGATTCCCAGCCGGGCGCGCCCCACCTGATCGGACCAAGGGTGCCGTCAGGCTGGAGGACGGCGCGGACCGGGAGATTCAGCTCGCGCCACCACGTCACGTCCGTGGTGTCGCCGAAGGTACAAATCATCGCGATGCCGCTGCCTTTTTCCGGGTCGGCCAGCGGATGCGGCCTGACCGGCACGCGGACGCCAAAGAGCGGCGTGGTCACTTCACGCCCGAACAGCGGACGATAGCGCTCGTCATCGGGATGCGCGACGAGTGCCACGCAGGCGGGAATGAGCTCGGGGCGCGTGGTTTCGATCTCGACACAGGCAGGACCAAAGTCCTGCGCCACACCCGTGCTGTTGTGGGGCAGGTCTTTAGACTCGCCATCGGCAATCGCGAACCTGATGCGATGGTACGCGCCTGGCCGCTCGCGGTCCTCGAGCTCGGCCTGTGCGACCGCCGTCTTGAAATCAATGTCCCACAGCGTGGGGGCTTCGACCTGATAGGCGAGGCCGCGACGCGCCAGATGCAGGAAGGCGAGCTGCGACACGCGCTGCGCGGTCTTGCCCACGGTGGCGTAGGTCCTCGACCAATCGACGGACAGGCCGAGGTGCTTCCAGAGATGCTCGAAGGCCTTCTCGTCTTCGCCCGTCAAGCGATTACAGAGCTCGACGAAATTGGGGCGCGACACCGAGACGGCATGCTTGTCCGGTTTCTCCGGCGGAACGAACGCCGGGTCGTACGGCAGCGACGGGTCGCAGCGCACGCCGTAGTAGTTCTGCACCCGGCGCTCGGTCGCCAGTCCGTTGTCGTCCCATCCCATCGGATAGAACACCGCCTTGCCGCGCATCCGCTGAAACCGCGCGACCACATCGGTGTGCGTGAACGAAAACACGTGACCGACGTGCAGCGAGCCGCTGACGGTCGGCGGAGGCGTGTCGATCGAATACACGTCGGCACGTTGGCGGCGGCGGTCGAAGCGATACACACCGGACGATTCCCAGGTGGGCGTCCATTTCGCCTCGAGACCTTCAAGGGCCGGTTTATCGGGGATCCGCGGGGGCGACATCAGGGAAGCGTACAACAAATTCGTGAGTTGGCGAGTTAGTGAATTGGTGACTTGGTGAATTCAATCACCAACTCACTAACTCACCAACTCACCAACTATTTGATCGAGGATTTGATCCGCTCGATCTCTTCCCTGATGAGTCGTTCGGCCATCCCGGAGATGAGGTCGGCGACCGTGTGGCGCACGACGTCATCGGAGAGCCGACCGAGCACACGGCGGGTGATTTCTTCGATCGCGTCTTCGCCCGGCGAACCGCCGCCGTTCGAGGAGGCGGGCGCGGTCGGCCACGCCGGTGCGAACGCCGGCATCGGTTCGTGCTGCTCGATAGCGAGAATCGCCGCAAAGGCGTCGGCGATCGGCGGCAGCGTCGCAAGCGGCGGCTCCGTCGCGAGCGGCGACTGCATCACTGGCGGCCTCAGCATCGCTGAGGGCGGCAGCATGGCTGGAGGCCGCAGCATGGCTGACGGTGGCTGCATCACCGGCGGCAACTCCGTCGCTGGCGGTGGCTCCATCTCGGGCGGCGGCTGAATCACCGGTGGCGGTAGCGTCATCAGGGGCGTCGGCTCCATCGGTGGCGGCGGCTGAATCACCAGTGGCGGTAGCGTCATCGCCGGCGGCGGCTCCGTCGCTGGCGGCAGCTCCATCGCTGGCGGCGGCTCCATATCCGGCGGCGCCTCCATCTCGGGCGGCGGCTGAATCACCGGTGGCTGCAGCGTCATCGCCGGCTGCGGCTCAATCACCGGCGGTAACTCCGGCTCCGGTGGAGGGGCGACAGGCTCAGGGCGCGCCCAGCCGAGCGGAGGAGGCTCCGCCTCGGCGGGCTGCACCGGCGCGCGTGACGAAATCGGCAGGTCGGGGCGCGATTCCGGCGCGGAAGGCGTTCGGCCAAACCAGTCGATGATGTCCGTAATCGGCACCGCGGCGGCGGGGCTCTTCGGTTGTTCGACCGGCGGGCTGTCGAGCGTCTTGAACGCGGCGTCGAGCTGTTCGAAATAGTCATCGAGACGCACAACTTGCGCGGGCCGGGACGTGTCGGCCGTCGGTTCGGCGCGGGGAGGTCCCCAGTTTTCGTGTGGCCCTGGCAGCTCGGGTGCGAACGACGACACCGGGCTCGGCGCAACCGGCGCTTCGGGCGCCGCACCCTGTTCACTATGCCCCAGCAGCTCCTTGACCCGAGCGATCACAAGCTGCGGCTCGAACGGTTTCGCGAGCACACCGTCACACCCCACGGCGACCGCCTTCGCCTGGTCCACAGGCTCGAAGGCGCCCGTCAACAGCAGAACGGGAATGTGCTTCAACCGCGGCGACTGCTTGATGTGCTGCGCCACTTCATACCCGGTCCGGCCGGGCATGCCGATATCGACCAGCACGATGTCGGGCGGGTCCTGTTCGATCCGTTCGATCGCCTGGTCGCCGTCGCTGACCGCGACGACCTTGATGGCCTCGTCGGCGAACGTCAGCTCGATGACGCGCTGAATGGTCACGCTGTCGTCGGCTAGAAGAAGAGTCTGTGGCACCTTGGTCTTATCGGTCACAGGGGGTCAAATGAACAGAGGTTCAAGAACCATTAGAGCCTTTTCGGGCATTGACGTTAATAAAATCGATGATCGCCTGCATGGGCGTGCCCGGCAGGAAGATCCCCTTGACCCCGATGGCCTCGAGCCTGGGGATATCCACCTCAGGAATAATCCCTCCGATCAGGACCAGCACATCGTCGAGTTCCTTTTCCTTCAACAGCGCCATCAGTTTCGGGGCGATGTGATTGTGTGCGCCGGACAGGATCGAGAGTCCGATGACGTCGGCATCCTCCTGCAGCGCAGCGGAGACGATCTGCTCGGGCGTTTGACGGAGGCCCGTGTAGATCACCTCCATCCCGGCATCGCGGAGCGCGCGCGCAATGACCTTCGCGCCGCGGTCGTGGCCGTCGAGGCCGGGTTTCGCAATCACCACTCTGAGCTTTCGCATTTCAATAAGCAATCAACAATCAGCAATCAGCAATCAGCAATCAGCAATTCATCGTCAGATAACAGGGATCTCCTCGTACTCCCCCCACACGTCGCGGAGCACGTCACACATTTCGCCCACCGTCGCATACGCGCGGACCGCATCGAGAATCGGCGGCATCAGATTGCCGCCGCTCGCAGCCATTTCCCGCATCCGATCGAGGGCGCGCCTCACGCGATCGCCGTCTCGCGTCCGCTTCATCTCTTCGAGCTTCGCGAGTTGTCGGTCACCCGCGCGCTCGTCGATGTAGAGCGTCTTGATCGGCGGCTCATCTCCCTGGACAAAGTCGTTGACGCCGACGATGACCTTCTCCTTGCGTTCGACGGCCTGCTGAAAACGATACGCGCTCTCCGCAATTTCCTGCTGTGGAAACCCGCGCTCGATCGCCCCGACCATGCCGCCCATTCGATCGATCGCGTCGAAGTACGACCTCGATTCCTCTTCCAGGTCTTTCGTCAGCTTCTCGACGAAGTAGGAACCGCCGAGCGGGTCCACGCTCTCCGTGACGCCGCTTTCATACGCAATGATTTGCTGCGTCCTCAGCGCGAGGGTCGCAGCGTCCTCGGTCGGCAGCGCCAGCGCTTCGTCCAGGGAGTTGGTGTGGAGCGAATTGGCGCCGCCGAGTACCGCCGCCATCGCCTGGAGCGCCGTGCGGACGACGTTGTTGTACGGCTGCTGCGAGGTCAACGAAACTCCCGCCGTCTGTGCATGGAACCGGAGCTTCCACGAGCGCTCGCTGCGGGCCCCGAAGCGATCGCGCATCGCCTGCGCCCAGAGCGCCCGGGCGGCGCGGTACTTCGCAATCTCCTCGAAGAAATCGCTGTGGGCATTGAAGAAGAAGGACATGCGCGGCACGAACGAATCGACGGCGAGGCCGGCGTCCATCGCCCCACTGCACGTACTCGATCCCGTCCCGCAGCGTGAATGCCAGTTCCTGCGCCGCGGTCGCACCCGCTTCGCGAATGTGGTATCCGCTGACCGAGATCGTGTTCCACGCCGGAACCTCGCGCGAGCAAAAGGCGAAGATATCGGTGATGAGCCGCATCGACGGCCGCGGCGGGAAGATGTACTCCTTCTGGGCGATGAACTCCTTGAGGATGTCGTTCTGAATCGTGCCCGACAGCGTCGTCCAGTCGGCGCCCTGCTGTTCCGCCACGACGAGATACATCGCGAAGATCATCGCGGCCGGTGAGTTGATCGTCATCGACGTCGTGATGTCGCCGACCGCGATCCCGTCGAACAGCGTTTCCATGTCGGCGAGCGAGGTGACGTTGACCCCGCACTTCCCCACTTCCCCGAGCGAGAGCTCGTGGTCGGGGTCGCGGCCCATGAGCGTCGGCAGGTCGAAGGCGACGCTCAGTCCAGTTCCGCCGGCGGCGAGCAGCGCTTTGTAGCGCCGGTTGGTGTCCTCGGGCGTCCCGAATCCCGCGAACTGCCGCATCGTCCACAGCTTGCCGTGATAGCCGGTCGGATGAATGCCGCGGGTGTAGGGAAAGGCGCCGGGATCGTTGATGTCGCGGCGGTAGTCGATCCCCTGAAGATCGTCCTGGGTGTAGAGGCGATTGATCGGGCGGCCCGAGATGGTCGTGAAGCGCTCTGTCTCTGCGGCGGCCTTCATACGTCTTTTCCGATTATACGGTCCGGCCGACCGGACGCGACGTACGGGATATATTAGGTGCACGATGGCTGATCACGGCCCGCTCTTCGCCGCCATGCTCGAGGAGTTCGACGAAGCCGCGCACAAGCTGAACCTCGATCGCGGCATCTGGGAAATCCTCACGCATCCCAAACGTCAAATCATCGTCTCGTGTCCCGTGCAGATGGACAACGGCGCCATCCAGGTCTTCACCGGCTACCGCGTGCAATACAACATCACCCTCGGACCGGCGAAGGGCGGCATCCGCTACCACCCGAACGTCTCGCTCGACGAGGTCACCGCGCTGGCCGCCTGGATGACGTGGAAATGCGCCGTCGCGCACATTCCGTTCGGCGGCGGCAAGGGCGGCGTCATCTGCGACCCGACGAAGATGTCGCCGCGCGAGCTCGAGGCGCTCACGCGGCGCTACGTGGCCGAAATCATCGATTCGATCGGGCCCGAAAAAGACGTCCCCGCCCCAGACGTCAACACGAACGAACAGGTGATGGCGTGGATCATGGACACCTACTCCATGCACGTCGGCCACACGGAGACGGCAGTCGTCACCGGCAAGCCGCTCGAAATGGGCGGCTCGCTCGGCCGCCGCGAGGCCACCGGCCGCGGCGTCATGATCGTCGCGAGGGAATCGGCCAAACACGTCGGCTTCGACATCAAGGGGGCGACGGTCGCCATCCAGGGGTTCGGCAACGTCGGCTCCGTCTCCGCGACGCTCCTTTCCGAATCGGCGCGAAGATCGTCGGGGTCACAGACTGGAAAGGCGGCGTCTACAATCCCAAGGGGTTGGACGTCGACAAGCTTCTCGTCTACGCCGCCGAAGAAAAGACAGTCGACGGCTTCCCGGGCGGCGAGCCGTTGACCAACGACCAGCTTTTCGAGCTCGACGTGGACATTCTGATCCCCGCGGCGCTCGAAAACCAGATCACGATCGAGAACGCGCCGAGGATTCGCGCGAAGGTCATTGTCGAAGGCGCGAATGGCCCCACGACGCCGGACGCGAACAATCTCCTTCACGCCCGCGGCATCTTTGTGGTGCCGGACATCCTGGCCAACAGCGGCGGCGTGACCGCGTCGTATTTCGAATGGGTTCAGGACCGCTACGGGTACTTCTGGACGGAGAAGGAAGTGAACGAGCGGCTCGAATCCAAGATGTGCGAAGCCTTCGGGGCGGTTTCCGAGACCTCGGTGAAATACGCCGTCGACATGCGCACCGCCGCCTACATCGTCGCGATCAATCGCGTGGCGACGGTGACACGAATCCGCGGGATGTACGCGTAAAGGCGTAAGCCTTGAGCCCTGAGCCTGTCTAGCTCGTCACCCGAAAAGCGAGCACTTCCGTGATCTTCCCCGCAGGGCTCGTGGCCGCGAGCTCCAGCTGATAGTCGCCGGTCGCCAGGCCTGCGAGCGTGATATCGATCTCGTGTTCGCCGTTGGCCGCCGGCCGGACTTCGAGCGTCCGCATCGGCTGTCCCATGCGGTTCAGCAGCCGCGCCGAGACCGATGGCTGCTGGCCGTCTGGCGAATACGCGGGGAACCGGACCAGCAGGCGCTCGGTCCGGCTGAACTGGCGCGAGGAGACCGGCACCGCTTCCGGATCGTTGTCGAGCGTGCGGAACTCGCGCGCGTTGCGCGCTCGAAGAAATTCGGGCGTGCCGATCGCGACCTTCCCGCTCAAATCGCGGACGGTGATCTCGCGCACGTCGGAATCGACCTCCAGACGCGCTCGCGTCCTGAATCTTCATGCGCAAGCGCAGCGGCCCCGGCTCGGTGTCAAAGACCGCCCGCGGCGGCTCGCTTCCCGGTGCCACCACCATCCCGGGGCCAGTCGGCAGCACGGGGCCCTGGAAGACCACCTCGTCCCCGGTGCCGAGGACGGTCAGCTCGAGCCGCGCCGCCGTGGTGCGAACTCGGTCTCCCGGTACCGCGGCAGAGGGTTCCCACACGAACGTCACGCGTGTCTTGCCATCGTCGCCAAGCGACAGCCCGAACCACGGCTGAATCAGCGGACTGATGCGGCGAGGCGGGGCGAGGCGGATCACCGGCGGTCCACTGCCTCTGGCCAGCAGCTCCGCGCCCAGCCGATCGTTGGCTGGCGGCGCCCAATACCCGCTCCGCGCGCGCACCTGCACCCTCGCGCGCTTCACCCGCACCTCCACCTGATGGAATTTCCCGTCTTCTCTGTGCGCGCTGCGGTACGTGAGCATGTAGTAAGCGTCAGCGTCGGCCACGGCGGCAAGGATCGCGCCGGCCAGTTGTTCGCTCCCGAGCGCGTTCGCCGTCAGACGTCCATCGGTCTCGTCGGCAAGCGACCGCATGGTCTCGTCTGCAAGCGACGGTATGGTCTGGTTCGACGTGTCGTGAGCGGCCGATGCCGGCCGCGGGTCGATTGGATAAATCGAGACGTTCGCACGATTGGCCGACCGAATGGCGGAATCGATCGTCGTCAGGTATTCCTGTCCGCGACGCCGCGCCGGTGCTTCGAACCCTTCGGTGACGACGAGCAGCGTCTTGCGCAGGTTGTTCAGGCCGCCCATCTGTTCCGCCAGCGCTCCAAGCGCCGAGATGGCGATCTGTGTGCGCTCTGTCTCGATACGCGCGTCGGCTCCCCCCATCAAACTTCGCTCGTGTGGGGTCCGCGGCGCGTAATCGCCCTTCCGCCCCTCGAGGCCGGCGATGATGCGGCGGGCGTCCTGCAGGTTGTCGGTCAGGCGGATCGAGTACAGCGAATCGAGCGGCTTCATCACCGCGATGAGATCGCGCAGGGCCGAGGCTCTCGATCGACGAAGGCGGTCAACGCTTCGCGCGCCCGATCGGCGCTGGCGCCGGCGGTGATGTGATACTCGTCCAGATAAATCGCGACGAGACGAGGGCTGTTCGTCACGAATCGCGCTTCCTCGATCGCGTGCAGCCGTCCGTCCTCGCGCAGCTCGAAGTCGCGAGGCGTCAGCGTACTAATCGCCGCGCCGCGGGGGTCCACCGCAATCGCATCGATGCTGACAGTGTGGATCACGGTATCGCCGACCGCTTCCGGCTGCTGGAAGGCGACGGCCGCGACATTCATGACCGTCGCGGCGAGGGCGGCAGAGAGCAGCTTAAGGGGTGACACGGAAGCCGACGAGCTCTTTGAGATCGCCCGCCTTGATTTCGAGGAGATACTCACCGACCGCGAGCCCGGCCAGCGGCAGGTCGATCTGCTGAACGTCGGGCGCCGTAGACGGACTGATCTGCAGCTCGCTCATGGCCTGGCCGCCTCGATTGAGCAGGTGTGCGCTGAGAGCAGGCGCCGTGTTGCCCGGGCCGTACGCCGGCACGCGGATCAACAGACGATCGGTCCGCGAAAACTCGCGCACGGGAAGCGGCAAGGCATCGAGGTCGCCCTTGATCTGCTGATAATCGCGCGCCGTCCGCGCGCGCAGCACCTGCGGCGTTCCAAAAATGACCTCCGCCCCGGTCAGATCCGGAACCGCAATCTCGCGCGTTTCCGTGTCGAGCACCTGCGACGCGCTGCCTTCGACCGACAGACGCAGCTGCAGCTTGCCGGGATCCGCCTCGAACGTCAGGCGCGGATCGGTGATACGTCCGCGGAAGTACGGGGAGCCATCGGGACCGACGGCCGTCACCATCACGCGTGCCGGAGTCTCGCTTCGCCCGTCGCGGTCGCCTGCGACTCTCGGCGTCGGTTCCCAGACGAACGTCACCTTGGTCTTGCCGTTTGCGCCGCGCGACGTGCCGATCCAGGTCCGAATCGAGTTGTGCGCGGCGGCCGGCGCACTGATCGAGGCGAGCGCCGTGTCCACGGCCTTCGGCGGCGGCTCGACCCTCGGCGCCAGCGCGCGCGCGATGTCCTCGGTCGTCAGCGCCCAGTAACCCTTGCGCGCCCGCACCTGAACGCCGGGCCGCTTCACCGTCACTTTGATCTCGTGGAACTTTCCATCCGACGGCGCCTGCGTCGAGTTGTACCCGAGCAGGTAATACGCGCTCGAGTCGCGAACGATCTGCGTCATGCCGGTGGCCAGATCGTTGCGATTGACGATGGCACGGCCGTCGGTCTGCAAGGCCAGCGTTCTCAGCGTGTCCATCGTGGCGTTGAGGTACTGGCGGTCCATCTGCGCGGCCATCGCCGGCTGGCTCAAATCGAACTCCGAGACCGGAAGCCCGCGCGGATCGACCGCATAGATCGCGACGTTGTTCTTGTTCGCGAGATCCCACACTTCGCGCAGCGTCAACGTCATGGTGCTGCTGTCGAAGAATTGCCGGCTGTCTTCCCTGGGGTCGTTGAGGCCCGCCTGCGGATCGTTCCGCACGGGATTGTCGAGCCCGGGCAGCGACGCAACCGGATCGCGCAGCTGCGGCGGCAGCGTGTTGCTGTAGCCTTCGCTGACCAGGATCAGCGCCTTGCGCCCTTCCTTGAGCGACCCCATGTGCGTGATGAAGCCCTTCAGCGCCGACAACGACACCTGATTCCGGATCAGCTCGACCGTCTCGGCCGGATAGTTCGCGTACTGCTCCTCCATCGGGTTCCGCGGCGTGTAGTCGCACTTTCCGCCCGACGAAGCTCCCGAGTCCCCGCATGATGAGGTCGTGATCGCGGGTCATCCGCAGCGTCGACACCGGCTGCAGCGGATACATCAGGCCGACCATGTCCGACGGGCCGAGCTGGGTGGAGATGAATTTGGCGATCGGCTCGCGGACCGACACGCTGGCGCCGCGGCGCGTGTGGTAGTCGTCGAGGAAAATGCCAAACAGCCGGACGTCGTCACGCGCCGCTTCGATCGCCTCGTCCGCGTCGGACCGGATGGCCTGCGGCGGGCCGTCGGCGCCGGGCACCCGTCCGCCGTCGAGCTTGATCAGCTTGAAGGTTTCGAGCGCCTGCGGCTTGTTGTCTTCGGTGACCTGGAAGTCGCTCTGTTTCAGATCCGCGACCGGCTGACCGGTCTTGCTGTCGGTGACGATGACGTCGACGCGGACGACGTTGATGCCGGTCCGGAAGACCGGCGGCTGCGCGCCCTGGGGGGCACTCTGCGCTTCGGCGGGGGTCGCCTGCTGGGCATCGCCTGGAACGCAGAAGACGGTGGCGAGGATCAGGCCGGCGCCGGCCCATCTCCAACGCGACTTCGTCGACCTTGTCCAGCGGGCCATACCTCTATCTTAATCGCCTCAGATGCCTCCGAGGCACAAGTACTTGATTTCGAGGAATTCCTCGATCCCGTACTTCGACCCTTCGCGACCGAGGCCCGATTCCTTCATTCCGCCGAAGGGGGCCACCTCGGTGGAGATCATGCCGGTGTTAATCCCCACCATCCCGTACTCGAGCGCCTCGGCGACGCGCCAGACGCGCCCGACGTCGCGGCCGTAAAAGTACGAGGCCAGGCCGAACTCCGTGTCGTTCGCCAGCCGGATGGCCTCCTCATCGCTCGCAAACCGGAAGAGCGGCGCCACCGGACCAAACGTTTCCTCGCGCGCCAGCATCATCTCGGGCGTCACATCGGTCAACACCGTCGGCTCGAAAAAGCGGCCGCCCAGCGCATGGCGGTGACCGCCGGCGGCGAGACGGGCGCCTTTGGTGAGCGCGTCGTTGATGTGCTGCTCCACCTTCTCGACCGCGCGGTCGTCGATGAGCGGGCCCTGCGTGGAACCCGGTTCGAGACCCGGCGCCGGCTTCAGCTGCTTCACGGCTTCAATCAGCTTCGCCGCGAACGCGTCGTACACGCGGTCCTGCACGAGCAACCGGTTCGCGCACACGCACGTCTGCCCGGTGTTGCGATACTTCGACGCGATCGCCCCTTCCACCGCCGCATCAAGATCCGCATCGTCGAACACGATGAACGGCGCGTTGCCGCCGAGCTCGAGCGACAGTTTCTTCATCGTGCTCGCGCACTGCGCCATCAGCGCCTTGCCGACCTCGGTCGAGCCCGTGAACGACAGCTTCCGCACCGTCGGATTCGACGTCAGCTCGGCCGCCGATGTCGGCGGCAGATCCGGTCACGACGTTGAACACGCCCTTGGGAACGCCCGCGCGCCCGGCAAGCTCGGCGAGCGCCAGCGCCGAGAACGGCGTCTGCGACGCGGGTTTCAGGACGACGGTGCAGCCGGCCGCGAGCGCCGGCCCGGCCTTCCGCGTGATCATCGCGAGCGGAAAATTCCAGGGCGTGATGCACGCCGCGACGCCGACCGGCTGTTTGAGGACGACGATGCGCTTGTCGGGCTGATGGCCGGGAATCGTGTCGCCGTAGACGCGCTTGGCTTCCTCGCCGAACCATTCCAGAAACGCCGCCGCGTAGGTCACCTCGGCGCGTGCCTCCGTGAGCGGCTTGCCCTGCTCGCTCGTCATCAGGCGAGCCAGATCGTCCTGATTGGCGATCATCAACTCGTACCAGCGCCGCAGAACCGCGGCGCGTTCCTTCGCGGTTTTCTTGCGCCACGCGGGAAAGGCGCGCGCCGCGGCGTCGATGGCCTCGCGCGTTTCGATACCACCGAGACGAGGGACGGTGCCGATGATGGCGCCCGTGGCCGGATCGTCGACTGGAATCGTGGCGCCCGAGCGTGCGCCGACCCACGCGCCGTCGACGTAACACGACTGTCGAAACAGCCCTCGGGTCCGTCAACGTCACCCCGGTGGGAACGGCGGAGGTGGAATCGGTTGTCGCCATGAGTCGATTTTACGTCCACCCCACGGATCCCGTCTCCACGCCGCGTGATTGATACGTGGTGTCGAGCTTTAAGCCGGACTAGTCCAGCATCGTTGAGGTTGCCAACCGCCCGATGATCACGCAATCATGGCGAGATGGACAAGCAAGAAAGTGGTCATACTGCCGCTTCGCGGCGAGGAGCTGATCTCCCTCGCGCAGAGGCTGGCTCGCGACGCCGAGCGCCACGCGATTCTGTCGGCGTCGCTTGCGAGCCAGGCCGATCGGCTGATGGTCGCCGGCCTCCGTCAGCTGGAACGTCGGGACGCAAAAGCGGCCAGTTCCCGACTCAACTCCGACAAGCCGCGGGCACCTCGACAAGCGGCCGGCACCTCGCACCCGGCACGACACGCGGCACCCAACACCGCGGCACCTCGCACATCGAAGTGTGCGAGAATCCGCACTTCGATGTACCTAACTGTTCTTCTCCTCCATTCCTGGCTTCGGTGGCTTGCGCTCATCGCCGGCGTCGGCGCCACCTTCGCCGCGCTTCGGCAAGGGCTCCGGCGCGCACACAATCAGGCGTTACCGGGCGCCGAGCGCTGGGGCCTGATCTTCATGATCGCGCTCGATGTGCAGATGCTGCTCGGCCTGCTGCTTTACGGCATGCTCAGCCCCTACACGGCCGCGGCGATGAACGATTTCGGTGCCGCGATGCGCGACCCGGTGCTCCGCTTCTGGGCGGTCGAGCACCTCACGATGATGCTCGCGGCCGTCGTGCTCGTTCACGTGGGACGCGTGCTCGCACGGAAGACCGACGACGTGGACAAGAAGCGGAAGCGGCTCCTCATCTGCTTCGGGCTCGCCGTGCTGCTGATGCTTCTTGGCATGCCGTGGCCGGGCATGGCCAGCGGACGCCCGCTCTTCCGCGTGTGATCGACTGGTGAGCCCCTGGTGAGCCTGGTCCTGTGGTCACGAATTCCTACCAGGGCGATCCGGACGCCATGCGGCGTCAGTCGTGCGCGCTCGATGCGCTCCAGTCCCTCTCCGACGTGATCGCGATCGATGTGCAGTGTGGCCTGCGGCCGACAGCGGCAAGGGCCGCTGACGATCACGCGAGATCACGCGTGGTATGATTTCAGGTTCGTGACCTGCCACCTGTCCCCATCGTCCAGAGGCCTAGGACGTGGCCCTTTCAAGGCCAAGACCCGGGTTCGAATCCCGGTGGGGACGCCAAATTCCGACCACGCTGAAATTGCAGATTGCAAATTTCAGATTGATGATTTATCGCCCGATTGATTTGCTCTCGTAGTGTCCGGCTTCAGCCGGACAAACGCACGCGCCGTCGAAGGCCCCCGAACTAAGAGGGATCCTGCTTACACAGAAAGCCGAGAGGAAAAGGCGCGGCACAAAAAACAAGCAGCACGGCTCCGACAACTCCCAACACTATCGCCGCTCTTGCGCTGTCTGAGAGCCCAGTGCCCTCCCACTTCTTGACGTCCATTACCTGCCCATACTGCAAGGCTACTTCCCGGTTTGTTTTCTCTTCGCCAATGGTGAAGGAATCGTTGGCGGTTTCGATAATGCGGCCCCGAAGTATGGTCCGGTCCACCAACGTGATCTCAATCCGGTCACCACTTGCCTGTAGCGCGCGTACGCGCGCTCTTGTCGCTTCCGGGATTGGAGCTTGTGCCGCCGCCGCTCCCAGTGTGGATTCGAAGCAAAGCGCAGCGGCAACAATGACGACAACCAGTTTCCGCGCAACCTTGAAGACGAGTTGACCCGCCGTTTCCGCGCTTCCTCGACCGTGACTGTGTATCAACGAAGTAGACCGTCGTCCCTTTTTGGAAATCACTGCGTGCCCCTCCCATTACGAGTGCGTAAAGAGAGACAAGAACGGCTCACGGCTGCCGTGTATTTCCCGCTGGAGACGTAACCACAGCTCAGGCTCACGCCGCGAGCCACCCACCGACCCGCACCCATTCGATGCGGGAAGCTGGCGGGTCTTGGTGGGGACGCCATCGCATTTGATAGCGGTTCGACGCTTCTGAAAAACTTGGTCAGCGACCCCTCCCCGCTGAACTCGACCAATGCTCGTCGCCCTCGTGCCGCGGCACGAACAGGAGGCGGCCTTCGAGCACCTTGGGGAAAATCTGGCGAGCGATAGGGACGTTCTGGGCTAGCAGGCCTTTCCCCGAAAGCTGCTGCTGAAGCGCCTTCCAGGGATTTTCGGAATTCGGCTATTCTCTTTGGGTTCGAGAGTCTCGGATAGCACGTTTACCTGATGTTTGCTGGGCGCCGGATTATCGCGCTATGTTTTGCCGCGGCGGTTCTTGGTCATCTTCGAAAACAAGGAGTTGATTCCGTGAGTAAGCAACATCGCTCGTTCCTTCTTGCTTCGCTCCTTCCAGCATTCCTGCTCGTCAGCGTATTCGCTGTCGTTCACGCCCAGGAAGGGAAATCGCCGTCGGCCGGGCAGGCGCGCTGGTCTGATGCTGCCACCTGGCCAGACCGACGCGTGCCCCGCGCAGGTGACAAGGTCACCATTCCCGCGGGCCAGCACGTCGTCCTCGACGTCACTCCGCCGGCGCTGGGCAGTCTGACGATCGAAGGCAAACTCAGCTTCGCAAATAATCGCGACCTTGAACTGACCACCGAGTGGGTCGTGTTGCATGGGGAACTGGAAATCGGCACCGCGGCCAGCCCCCACACGCGCAAGGCGACCATTACCCTCACCAATAACGTCCGTGATGAAGAGCCCATGAAGGATATGGGTGACCGCGGAATCATGATCATGGGCGGAACCCTGAACCTGCACGGCGATCGGAAGCACACCTGGACCAAGCTGGCACAAACAGCCGCGGCAGGCAGTACCTCCATACAGGTCCTGGACGCTGCTGGCTGGCGGGCCGGTGACGAGATTGTCCTCGCGTCCACGGATTTCGATCCCCGGCAGGCCGAGAGGCGAACCATTTCGGCTATCAAGGGGAACACGGTCACGCTCGATCGAAAGCTGGAGTACATGCACTTCGGCAAGATCACGTTCGATGTGGATGAACGCGGCGAAGTCGGCATGCTGTCGCGCAATATCAAGATCCAGGCGTCCGCTGACGCAGAAACGTCATTCCAGGGCGGCCATGTGATGGCCATGGGCGCCAGCAAGATGTTTGTCGAGGGCGTCGAGTTCAATCGGATGGGCCAGAACCTGACGCTGGCCCGGTATCCGATCCACTGGCATCTGACCGGCGATGCCAAGGGGCAGTACATCAAGAACGCCGCGATCCACGACACCTACAACCGCTGCGTGACCGTGCACGGCACGAACAATCTGCAGGTTGAGAACAATGTGACCTACAACACCGTCGGTCACTGCTTCTTCCTCGAAGACGGCATCGAGACCGGCAACCAGTACATCCGCAACCTGGCGATCCAGACCAAGTGTCATACGTCGAAGCCCTGCGACCCGACCAACCTCGCCCCGTTCGGAGCGACGGCCGGTACGAACTTCAATACGACCGGCCAGGACTCCAAGGACGTCCTGATCCCTTCGGATAACACGGTGTCGTCTTTCTGGATCACCAATCCGGAAAACACCTACCGCGACAACGTGGCCGCGGGTTCCGACGCGACAGGTTTCTGGTTCGCCTTCCCGGAGCATCCGACGGGTAAGTTCGAAGGCACGGAGATCAGCAAGGCCACCTGGCCGCGTCGCACGAAGCTCCGCGAGTTCAAGGGCAACGTCGCCCATTCGAACTTTGACGGTTTCATGGGTGACCGCGCCCCCAGGGCCGATGGCCATTTCGCCGTCGGCGGGTATATTTCCCTTGTCAATCCCGCTGACGCGAACAGCGCTCAAGTGGAGTCCGTGGTCGAGGATTTCACCAGCTACAAGAACCGCAATAGCGGCATCTGGGCCCGCGGCGAGTTGCACCTCTACAAGAACCTGAAAATGGCCGATAACGGAATCGGCTTCACGCATGCGTCCGGCAACTCCGGTCGTTCCCTCTATACGTCACGGGTGGTTGAGTCGCTGTTCGTGGGTGAGACCGAGAACATCGGCAACCCCAGGGCGCCGGCGGAAACGCCTTACGGCCGCAGCTTGCCGCATCCCGAAGTCGCGGATTTCCCGATCCGCGCCTACGAGTTCTATGACTACCATCATGAACTGGACAACAACACCTTCGTGAATTACCAGGACAACGCCACCCGCAAGACGGGAGCGATCTCCTACCTGCTGTTTACCAGCTTCGGAATGAGCTCCAACAACACCGTACAGCGCGCGAAATTCATCAACGCCAAGCCGGTGTACTTCCCGCCGATTGATAACAGGTGGAGCAACGACGATTACGGCAATACGGTCTACAAGACCTCGGTGTTCAACGACAAGGACGGCTCCATCACCGGTGTCCCCAATTCCTACATCGTCATGAACGGCGGAATCGACATCGACGAAGCCTGCGAGAGCAAGCCCACCTGGAACGCTGTCGTGTGCAAGGGCGATGTCGGGCGCATGAATGTTGGCGGTGGTGGTGGTGCTGTTGGCTTCGGCCGCGGCGGCGGTCCTGGTGCCGGTCCCGCACGAGGCGGAGCTCCCGGTCCTGGTGCAGGTGCCACCAGGGCTGGGGGGGCTGGTCCTGGCGCAGGTGCCCCCGGAGGCGGTGCTGCTGCACCTGCTGCCGTTGCTATTGCCCCAGGTGGTGGTCGAATCAGAGGTACCGCTGCACCTTCAGGGCCGCCAGTCGTTCTCAGCCGCAATGGCAAGGAGTTCACCGCCAACGGTGCAACCAACGTACGAGCGGGCACCGAGTACAAGGTAACCACCGAAAGGCCGTCCCTGTCCCTCAGCGTGACGGAACTGGATGCCGGTTCGTGGGTAATGTTCGAGCTGCCGGGATTCACCACTGCAGCCTCGGGTACGGCGCAGGACAGCCTGGATGCGCTGCGCAAGGCCAACACCACCTCGTACTACAAGGGCAACGGCTCGCTTTGGGTCAAGCTCGTCTCCACCGGTGACATCCTTGGCAGCGGCCCTGCTAACGGCCCTAGCGGCGGAGCCAGCCTCCAGGCCAGCCGGTAAGCAGCAACCCCGGCTGCACGAGCAAACGCCCCCGGCTGTGCCCGGGGGCTCTCTTACTTCGTACAGCAATCAGCCAAATCCGGCGCGCGTATTCATTTCGACGCTGTACCCAATCCGCAATCTGCGCTGTTCCAATCCGGAGAGGGATAGCTCAGATCCGCATTTTGGACGATCTCGCCGAGCCATCCCCCCGCAAATCCGACGGAGTCCCGCAATCGCTGCATCGATTCCAGAAAGCTAGCGATTTGGTTCCAATTCGGAGTGCTTTGGGACGCTAAACTAGTTTTGTAACGTCCTAAGACGTCGATTATCGCAGTGGCTCAGGCGAGCGCAGGGCAACAACCCGCAACTTCGAGGGAGCTCAGCAAATGAAAGCGTCCAGATACATCCTGTTTGTCGTGATCGTTCTTCACGCTGCCACATCGTTTGCCCAGCAGATCCCCAGGCAATCCCTTGAAGACAAAGTGCTTGGCTGGATGAAGGTTTATAACTTCACGGGCGCCAGGCCGCCGATCACCGTTGATGCCAAACATTATTCCGCAGCCCAACTGGCCATCGCCGATTCTTTTGCCAACTGGATACAGGCCAGCTATGTTCCCAAAGGCGCATTGGGCGATGTCGTAAGAACTGTTTCTGCCAAACTGGGTTTATATAACCAGAATGATGCCGCCCTGCCGCAAACCTATGGAGCCACCGCCAAGACATATTTCCAACTCAAATATGACAGTAGCGGGAAGATTGTGCTTTACGACGCCAGCCACCTGACGTGGTCGATTACGGCCAATGGGGTCATGGGCGAGCCTCTCATGGCGCTGAATACGCCCACCCAGTACTACTTCCTGATGCCCAACTTCAGTCGCCCCGCTCCGCCGGTGACACCGGAGACACAACGGTATGACCTTTCCAATCACCCTGCGTTGAAGCCTTACATCACCTATTTCAATAATGCAGCGACGAGCATCAACAACAACGCGACGAATGTCTTGCTGTCCAAGAACAACAAACTACCTTTTGTCACAATCACCAAGGGTGAATACCTCGACAAGCTGGCGGGCGCGATTGACAGAAAGTACGCGAAAGACAAGGCGGCTGCCATTCAAGGCTGGCCGGAAGGTAACGCCAGAGCCAGCGCGCTTAAGGATGCCGACACCAAATATCAAAAACGACTCAGCGTTTTGAACAGCAACCGACAGAAGTATGGCAGCCTCTTGCAGACAACCGCCGAGGTGTCTACTTTGCAGCCCAATGAGTTGCTGGAAAACCAGGCGGATGTGTTTGAAGGCAATGGCGCCGCGAGAGGCAGATATCCGGTGTACAAAATTGATCCGGCGATGGCAGAACTGGCAAAAGCAGATAAGCCGCAATGGATCCTTGTCTATTGGGATGGAGACTTCCTTGACCCGGTCGGCAAGCAACAAGCTGACGCCATCATCAACAATTTCAATTTCGGCTACCTCTATGACTTCTTTTTCGACCCCGAAAAAGTCAAAGGGCAGCCCTACAAGCCGCTGCGTTCTCCTGATTACAAGGAAACGGTCGTCGTCAAGCCCGCATCGGAAGCCGCCAAACTCAACGCATCCGATCCAACGGTTCATTTCTTCGAGGATTTTTCCACCACTGGCATCGGTCAACGACCGAGTGGATGGTCGTTTGGACTCAATGTCAGCGTGATTGCGAATCTTGATGGGTTGCCCGGCAACTGGGCGGTGATGGCCGGTGACGCCAGGCTGACGCCGAAGCTGCTGAAAACACCATTGCCGCAGGATTTCACATTGAGCTATGAGCTGGTCGCCGTTCAGAATTTCGCATGGGGAGCGAAAGGGTTGACGCTCCAACTGGCCAACGAGAAACCAGCAGGCAATCCGGTGTCGTACCTGCGGCTGAAGCTGCGGCCAGGTTTCGATGGGAAAGATGGAGACGCCACGATAGAAACGCAATTCCCCGCAGGCTATCTGAGCGGTTCCAATCTGCCTGCCACAGGCTTCTCCAACAACAAAACGAACAACCGTATTACAGTGTCGATCAGAAAAACAGGCGAGATGTTGCAGGTGTTTATTGATAAGAACAAGATCGCCGAATACGAAAAGGCCATTCCATCAGGCCTGTTATTCAATGCGGTGTCGTTCTTTGTGCCGGGCAGCCCCTCTGAACTGAAGGACAAGTTCTTTGTGAGCAACATCAGGATCGCCAAGGAATAGGGACTAGGATCCGACGATCCTCGATGATTCCATCAACAGCGTCGATATCGTTCCC
Organism: uncultured Acidobacteriota bacterium; assembly: GCA_963789965.1. GTDB lineage: Bacteria > Acidobacteriota > Vicinamibacteria > Vicinamibacterales > CAVVIG01 > DATLLJ01. The sequence goes on along the minus strand of CAWBMO010000003.1, from coordinate 201,677 downwards.
GGGTCTACCGGTCCTCGGACGCGAACCGTGGTTCCCTGTCGGACGCCACTTACGATTTGCACTTCCGCGCCGACCGCGTGCGCCCGCTCCTCCATGCTCACAAGTCCTAGACCACCGCTGGTACGGCGCACCGCCTCGACATCGAATCCTCGCCCGTCGTCGGTAACCGTCAGCTCGATGTGCTCGCCAGACCTCGCAAGCGACACGTCCAGTCGTTTGGCGTCGCCACGTTCGACCGCGTTTCGCAGCGACTCCTGAGCGATTCTGAACAGACACACCGCGACGTCGGGCCGGATGTCTCCGAAGTCGCCGTCGGCCCGGAACCTCACCTGAACGCTGTGCCGTTGCCCGACTTCGGTGCAGTGCGCCTCCAAAGCCGTGGCGAGGCCGAGCAGCTCCAACGTCGCCGGGTGCAAATCGTGTGAGAGACGCCGAAGCGTGTCACACGCGGCCCGCGTTTCGTCCTGGAGCATCGTCAGGGCCTGCTGGGTTCGCGCGTTCTGAATCTGACCGGATGAGCCTTTGAGGCTGGCGACCGCGATCGAGACGCCAGCGAGGTCCTGGCAGACGCCGTCGTGCAAATCGCGAGCGATGCCCGCCCGCGTCGCCTCTTCTGCATTGATGAGTTTGCCGGCCAGCAGCCGACTGCGTTCATAGCTGATTCGAAGCGCAGACTCCCTCGCCCGGATCGTTTCCTCGGCGCGCCGCCGTCTGCTTCGCTGGGCGAGGAGTCCCGCGATGAGCAGCAACTGCGCTGAAACAACGATGACGGTCCCGATGATGTATTCCTTGTAGGATTCCCACGCCGTGGGCGTCCTGAACCGGACGGCCGATCCGGGGGGAAGCCGCGACACGTCGATGCTCCAGCGCTGCAGCTGGCGCCAGTCGAACGTCGGAACGAGCCGTGCGTTTTCGATTGGAATGTCCTCGGCCCGTGCGCCTCGAAGAATGTCGCGCGCCAGTTCGCCCACCCGAACACCAGTCTCGCTGGTCCCGCGCATCACCCCGCCGACTACGCCGGTCCCGACATAACGCTCGTTGGTCCCATACACCGGCACCGCCGCGGACGACGCCACCAGACGCGCGATCTGTTCGTCGTCATACCTCGGGGGACCAGCAATGCGTTCGGAGAAGAAGATGTAGAGAATCAGGCTTCGCGGCGGGATGGCCTTGACGGCGTCGATCAAGCGAGGCACCGTTTCCCCGTCGAGATACGTGAGTCGCAATCTTTGCGAGAACTCGCGGAGCTCGGCTCGCACCGACTCGACGACCTGTCGATCCCGGGCTGCTGGCGATGACGAACACCTGTTCCGTTGACGGATGCAGCACCAGCGCCAGCTTCAACGTTTCAGCGTAGGCGACACCGCGCAGCACGCCGGTGAAACCGCCAGCCGCGCTGCGGCTGCTTCCTTCCGGAACGGCGACTCCCGAATAGACGATCGGCGCGCCGGGAAACAGCGTGTCGCCGTAGTCCAGTGCGAACCGCAGCGCCGGGTCGGCGATCGCGATCACGACGTCGATGCGCCGGCCTCGATATTTCGCTCGGATGTAATCGGCGAGCGCTGCCGTGGCCACGTCCGTGGAGAAAGACGTCGGATTCGAGGTACTCCACGAAGTAGTCGATCTGAATGCCGGGATCCGACGCCAGGGCAGCCTGAATGGACGCGTTCACCACCGGGGCGGTCGGAAAGTCTTCCGAACCCCAATGAATCGCCAGCACGGTTCGATGAGCACGCTCCTGAGCCGAGACCACTGGCGGCGTCCACGCTGACGCGAGGAACACGAGCGCGATGGCAGGCCGCAGGCGCGCAAGAGCTGGCCGCGTCATCTCAGAACGACACCCTGAAGGCGAGCTGAATCTGGCGGGATGAGCCCGCTTCGCCGGTGGGAAGTCGGGTTCGTGTGATCTTGCCGAACGTCGGGCTGCCGACGATGTTGCCCGGCGGGCCGAAGTTGGGATGGTTGAACAGATTGAATGCGTCAACCCGGAACTCCACGCCGATGCGCCCCCCCGGCCGCGCGCTCTTGATCAGCGACACATCCGTGTTGTGGAACGCCGGGCCGATGACCACGTTCCTGCCAAGGTTGCCGAAGCGATCGACCGCCCCGAATACCGACGGATCGAACCACCGGTCGGGCGAGCCGATGATGCGGATGGGTCCGGTGACGTCTGGACGCACGGTGTTCGGCATGCCGTTGAGGCTGCTGTCGCTCGTCACGATGTTGACAGGATTGCCGCTCTGGGACTGGACAATCGCGGCGACCTGCCACCCCCGAATCAGCGCGTGGCCCGTCAACGGCAAGCCGTATATGACACTGAGGACGAATCGGTGGCGGGCGTCGAAGTCCGACAACCCGTATTCGCCGGGAATGTCATAACTGTTCTGGACGGCGAAGCCGGAGGAGTTGAGAGAATTGGTGTCGAGCGACTTCGACAAGGTGTACGACGCATCGAATTGCAGCCCGCGCGACATCCGCTTCGCGACCGACACGAAGGCGGCCTTGTAGCTCGAAAAGGCGCTGCTCTCGACTTGCGTCATGTTTCCGAGCGGAGCGCCGGGCAGAATCGGACTGGAGGTTGACAGGGAGGCGAAGGGGCGGACCCCGTTCACCGGCTGATTGATGTTGCGCGAGATCCGCAGATGCGTTCCGCGTGAGCCGAGATATCCCAGCGTCACGGCCATTTCCCGGGCGACCTGCCGTTGCAGGCTGACGTTCCACGACTGCAACGAGGCATTCTGGAATCCAGGATCTACCGTCATCGGTGAGAGCCCGACCGGTCGCGTCGTCTCGATCGCGTTGACGAGGGAAATCGAACCAGATGCTGTCAGCGGCGACGCAAACGGCGGGTTGCCGGCCGTATCCCTGACGACTGTCGTGCTCGGTTGGTCCACGGCCCGCGCGTAGGCCGCTCGCACGACGTTGCGGCCGTCGGGCGAGACAGCCCATGCGATGCCGACGCGTGGTTCGAAGTTCGTGTCGTTCTGCTGATAGACCTTGTCGACGTCGGCGCCAACACGCAACAGCGACCGACGGGCGGCGTCGAAAACGATGAACTTGTTATCCCGCTCCGTCGGCGTGACATGCGACTCATATCGCATTCCGAGCTCGAGGCTGAGTGCGTCTCCGAGGGTGACGCGGTCCTGAGCGAACAGTGAGACAGCCCGCTGGTCGATGAGACTCCTCCGCTCGCCGAGCGTGATGTTGAACGCGTTTGCCGTTGCGGCCAGGAAGGCTTCGACACTCGGGAAGTTGAACAGGCCCGTGCCTTCGGCGAAGTTCTCGTTGATGAAGTGCCGATACTCGCCGCCGAGCCTGATCGAGTGCCGGCCTCTGGTACGGCTCAACGTGTCGGCGAAGACGTACAGCGTGTCGTACCGGCCCTGAGGAAGAATTGCCGGACCACCGAAGTTCAGGTCGCCCGCGACAATGATCTGCGGCAATCCGATCGGTCGGGACACCCCGTTCGCGATTCCGTAGTCAGCGGGATTCAGCGGCGCAGCCGGAAACATCCCCCCGCTCAGATGGTTTCGACCGAACCGTGCTTCGTTCAAGAGACCGGCTCCGAACAGGTGCGTTTCGTTGATGGTCAGCATGCTCGTGGGACGGCTGGCGGACGTGCCCGAAGCCGGGAATGCTGTTGCCCTGCGAGCCGGGCTCAATCATGCGGAGCCGCTGAGCTCCGTAGAACGCGTGGAAGCGATCGTTTGCGGCCGGCGTTGTGCCGGAAATCGACCGTCCAGCGATTCGAATCGACGACAGCCGGGGCCGAACCGACGAATCGCGGGGTCCCGTCCGCATCGAAAGCAGTTCGCGCGAGGGATCAGCGGAATCAACTTCCGAATGACCGGATCGGTCGCTGCCGCGCGCTGCTCGTCGCTGAGCACGAGGCTGTTCATGGCGATGCCCTGCCGCTGTCTGAAGCTCTCGACGGCGGCAAAGAAGAAGGTTCGTCCGCGCATGATGGGGCCGCCGAGCGATCCGCCGAACTGATGCTTCACGAACGGGCGCCGGATCCGATGTCGTGAGCTCGAAGAAGTTGCGCGCATCGAGCGCGTCGTTCCGCTCGTAGTCGAAGACGTCGCCGTGGAACTGGTTGGTGCCCGATCTGGTGACGACGTTGATGATGGCCCCTGACACGTGACCCTGCTCGGGACCGAACGCTGAGTTTTCGACCTTGAGCTCCTGGATGCTCCCGAGCGGCGGTTCGAATATAAGCGAGCCGAACGTCAGGTTGTTGGTCGTGACGCCGTTGACCACGAACGCGACAGCCTCCTCCCGATTGCCGGCTGTATTGATGGCGACCGCGCCAGTTCCACGAGTCGGTCTGGAGGAGAACCCAGTCTGGGACGGCGCCACCGACCCCGGCACGAGCAGGCCGAGATCAGTGAAGTGACGCCCGTTCAGCGGAATCTGTTGCACCGTCTGTTCAGTGACGACATGGCCGAGGGTGGTCGTGGCGCGATCGACGAGCGGGACTTCGGCACGAACGACGACCGTTTCGTTTTGCGAGCCGACGGCCAGGCGAAAGTCGCGCACCACCGTGCGTCCGACCTCGACAATCAGTTCCTCGATGATCTCCGCGCGAAAACCGGGCGCGTCCACCATGATCGTGTACGTCGCGGCGGGGATAGCGGCAATGTAGTAGCGCCCGTCGGGCCCGGCACTGACTGAAACGGAGAAGCCGGTCGAATCGTTGTGTAGGCTGACCGTGGCGCCTGGAAGCACCCCACCGGACACATCGAACACGCGTCCCTGCACAACCGCCTCGGTTTGCGCGCCGACATGTGCGACAACCGAGAGCAGCGCCAGCGCCACGGCCGCCCACTTCAGTGACCAGGAGCCGCTGAGAACACTTGGTGATGAGCAGGAAGGAACGATCGGGCAGAAAGCGGCCGCCGGACGAGAATCGAAACGTCGTCTCGCAGAGTTCGAGTTAGTCGTCGGCCCATTCATTGCTCACCGCCCAGGACCATGAGCGTTTTTGCTTCGACGTCTACAGCACGTAGCGACCGATCAGTATAGCCGAGCCCGCATTTTGCGGTCGGATGTCGATCCGGGCGTTCCCGCGCGATCCCCTTCGGCTCGTTGGTCACGTGAACCGTGAGGTCCAGCAGATGTTGCAGGGCGACCCGCGGCGGCCCCGACGTAGAATTCGGGAGGTCGAGTAACCGACGTGCTGCGGATCATCGAAGGTGGCTGCATTCTGCTGCTGCTGGGGACATACTTTGCCTACGTGGTCGCACCCGCCGTTGACGCGGTGAGCCGCCGCGTCCGCCTCGGCCGACGCCGGCGTCCGCTGTCGCGCCCCGCGGCCATTGTCCTCATCTATATCGTGCTGTTCACGTCCGGTGCGATCGCCTGGCGCGTGACGGCGCCAGTCGTTCAGCGTTGGGTTCGCGTCACCGCGCCCGCCGTGCTCGATCGCGTGTTCACCGGCGCCAATCAAACGACTGTCGTCGACCGCCTCTATTTCCGACTTCCCTTGCCTGGACGCGTGAAGCAGGTGGGGGCTCGGACGACGGCCACGCTGCTGGCGTACATCGAGGGCGAAGTGCGGGGGGCGCTCAACGACGTCGTCGACGCCGCCCGGTACGTGCGGTGGGTGGCGGTGGCGCCGGTCGTCACGTTCCTCTTGCTCACTTACGCGCCTGGCTTTCGGCGATCGGCCCTCCGCACACTGCCCCACGGCCACCTGCGCTGGCGCGGCGATGAGTATCTGCGCGACGTCAATAGCGCGCTGGCGGGCTACGTCCGCGCGCAGCTCGCCGCCGGCGCTATTGTCAGCGTCGAGTGCACCCTGGCGTTTTCGCTGTTCCATTTGCCGAACGCGATGTCCATGGGCATCGTGGCGGGCGTCCTCGAGCTCGTGCCGGTGATCGGCCCCTTAACGGTGATGCTGATGGCGGCCGGGCAGGCGGAGCAGCACGCCCTCGCGGTCGTGATCGTTCTCTTCGCAATCCGCCTGGTTCAGGATCTCGTCGTGTATCCGCGGCTGATTCGGCATCGCATGCACCTCTCGCCCGTGGCGGTGATTCTGGCGGTCTGGTGCGGCGCGACGCTGAACGGCGCGGCGGGAGTGGTGCTGGCGATTCCGTTCGCCGGATTCCTCTCGGTCAGCGTGCGCCACTGGCGCGAGTACCAGGCGATCGAGCGGCTGGTGCGCGCGGCCGCGCGCGAACCGTAGCATTCTCCCGTCAACAAGGATTCCAATCTCGAAGGGGATCTAGGTAAAGGGCAATTCACGGCCTGCAGCCTCTTTACCCCGCCGCCGGCTGGAAGTCCGCCGAAGCCCCCCGGCGGAATGGCGGCCGCGTCCCGTAGGTGAGCGCGCGCCAGATCCACTCGAACGGGCCCATGTGGAAGCGGTTGGGCATGGTGGGCATTACTGGTCGGCAACACGATCGCATTCCTTGCAGCGGGACGGTCAGGTCGATGAACGGGCTGACACGTTCCGCTCCGGCAACGCCGCACGTCCGGATCGATTCCACTACGCGAGCGCGCTTCTATCAGCGTAGTAGAAGAGGATGTCGACGTTGCCCGGCACGTGGCCCAGCGCGCGAAGCAGCAGCGTCACCTGACCGCGATGTGAGCCTCGGCCCCGTAGCTTAGCCGCTCGATCAACCTGCTTCCGGCTGACACGCGAGAGGTCGATTGGACCCGAGATGGGCGTATACTTTCGACCGCGGGGAAGCGATTCCCTTGCAGCCTCAGCTGAGAAGGAGAGACCCATGGGTTCGAAACGACCTGATCGAAGGGGATTCCTAAAGAGCGGCGCCGCGTTGGCCGGTGGTTTGACCTTGGGAGCAGTCGCGCCCGCGGTCGGCCAAGCACCAGCATCCGGCGCGTTCATCAAGGGCAACAAGGAGCTGATCGCCTATGGCGAGCGCTCCCGTTTCGTGACCTCGGTGCGCATACCCCACGGCGGCAGGCCTTCGCCCGATGCCTTCGGGCTCGTATTTCATGTGGCGACCCCGCTTCAGGATTCGGTGGGGGTGATCACGCCATCCTCGCTCCACTACGTGGCGACGACCCGTGGCTCCTTCATCCCGGACATCGATCCCCGGGAGCATCGTCTGATGATCCACGGCATGGTGGACCGTCCGCTGACCTTCACCCTCGAAGACTTGAAGCGCCTCCCTTCCGTCACCCGCCTTCATTTCATCGAGTGCGCGGGGAACCGGTCGACGCCCAGGGCCAAGACCGTTCAGGAATCGCACGGCATGACCAGTTGCGCCGAATGGACCGGAGTGCTCCTCTCTGTGCTGCTCAAGGAGGCCGGCGTAAAAGGCGGGGCATCCTGGTTCGTTGCAGAAGGGGCGGAGGAAGTGAAGGGCGCGTCGAGCATGCCGCTGGCCAAGGCCATGGACGACGTTCTGGTGTGCTACGGCATGAACGGCGAGGCGGTGCGGCCCCAGCAAGGTTTTCCCTTGCGGCTGCTGGTTCCAGGCTTCGAAGGAATCTTTTCGACCAAGTATCTGCGGCGAATCAAACTGGTGGACCGGTACTACATGAACTACAACGACTACGGGCATCTCCGTCAGGACGAGAAAGAGACCGCGTTGGGTTACCAGATCGGACCGAAATCGGTTATCACTTTCCCTTCCGGGGGACAGCAGTTGCCCGGCCGTGGATTCTACGAGGTCAGCGGCTTGGCCTGGTCCGGTGGGGGTGCGATTCGCAAGGTGGAGGTCTCAACCGACGCCGGCAAGCACTGGATGAACGCCGAGATTCGGGGGACGGCGCATCGCATGTCGCATACCCGGTTCAGCTACCAGTGGAATTGGGACGGAAAAGAGACCGAGCTCCTTTCGCGCTGCACCGACGAGCTGGGCCAGGTTCAACCCTCGCGTGCCCAGGTCGCCGCGCACTGGAATGTGCCCCTGGATCCGTCATACAGCGTGCCTGGGCTGGATAACACGATTCAGCCGTGGAGGATCGCGAGCGATGGGAGCGTGCGCAATGGGAATGCTTAGGGTTCTCCCGTTTGTGTTGTTCATGGGGGTCGTCGCGGTGGCGCAGTCGCCCACGTATGGTGTCGGACGCACGCCGAGCGCAGAGGAAATCCGTGCCTGGGATATCTCGATCGGTCCGACCGGAGCGGAACTCCCGCCGGGGCGCGGAACCGCCAAAGACGGCGCGCAGCTCTACGTGCAGAAGGGGTGCGCGGGATGCCACGGGAAGACGGGAACGGAGGGCACGGCTCCCCCCTTGGTAGGCAAAGCTGACCCAAAAGTTGACACCTGGGAACGGGGGCGAATACTGCCGATCCGCTCGCCGTTCGCGACGACGGTATGGGATTTCATCAATCGCGGTATGCCTCTCGGTCGAGAGGGGACGCTGACGGCCGACGAGGTATACGCGCTGACTGCGTTTCTGCTCTACAAGAACGATGTGATCAAGAGCGAAGATGAGGTCATGGACGCTCAGAGTCTGCCGAAGGTCAAGATGCCAATTGGTGATGCCTATGCTTCCCTGCCTGAGTGGAAGCCCAAGACCCGAAGGCTTCGAGGTTACCCCTACTAGACGTTCGACGCTACTGAAGTTCAGAGTTCGATTCGCCCAGGATGAAGCTGTCCTCCTGAACCGTGCTCGCCTCCGCAGCCGGGGCTGCGCTCTGTACCACCTGTCTCCGCGGCTTGGCTATTGGAGCCACCCCGGCCTTGCGCGGCGCAGCGCTCGCGCGAGCGGCCTGTTTCTTCGACGCCGACGCTGCCGCTTTCTTCTTCCGCGCGGCCCTCTTCTTCGGCGCGACTGTCTTCGGCGCGGCTTTCTGCTTCGGCGCGGCTTTCTGCTTCGGCGCGGCTTTCTGCTTCGGCGCGGCTTTCTGCTTCGGCGCGGCCTTCTGCTTCGGCGCGGTTTTCTTCTTCGCCTTGGCTACCTTAGCGTCGGCCTCGTCAGAGCGGGCGACGGCCTTCTCGAAGGCCTTGCGGGCAGCCTCCGCATCCTTGCCCGCCCGACGTGCAGCTTTGCGCGCGGCCTTGAATGCCTTCTTGGCCCCCTTGAAGTTCAGTCTCAACTGCCGGCGTGCGTCCTCGGCGGCACTGGCTTTCTGCACGGCATCTAGGTGTGCGCGCTCGGCCGTCTGCGCCAGACCCTTCGCCTTCCGTGCGGCGGCGACGATGTCGTTGTTCTTCATGTGCTTGTTCCCTTCGACCGGAGCCGCTTGTGAATCGGCACAATTCCTCCGCCGATCGCTCGACACGCGAACGGCATTCTCTCATATCCTCGATGGCCCTTGATCGCGGTCCGCTGACAACTGGTCGTCACATGGTCGTTACAATCACCAACAGCCGACGGCCGGCTCAGAGTCGACTGGAGAGCGATGCTCGCGCTGGGTGTTGCCTGCTGGCTTGCGCGCGTTGACGCGCAAAGCCGCGCCACGAAGGACCTGGTTCTGGCGATGACGTTCTACAACGTCGCCGCCCTCGCCGTGCTCGCGCACGCCGGCGTCGCCTTGGCCGAAGCGCAGCGATTGGTCCTGTTGAGCTGTCCCACAATGAAGGTCCCGCCTACAATGGATGCGGTGTGCGTTCGGCTGATCGGGGCTCCCCCAGCTCTGCAGCTCAGGAGACGCCATGCCCAATTCGTGCGAACCTCGATCCGTCATCGATGCGGCGGAACAGGCGGCTGCTGCCGGTGACTACGCTTCGGCAGAAGAACTTCTTCGCGATGCGGCCCGTCTCCAGGAAACCGACTTCGGCCCGCTCAATCCTGACCTCGCCAACACCCTGAACAATCTCGGCATCGTCTGCGAATTCACAAACAAGCCGGCGGATGCGGAGCACTGCTATCGAAAGGCTCACGCGATCGCCACGGCGGTTCTTGACCCCGACCATCCGTTCGCGGTAACGAGTCGAAAAAATCTGAAGGACTTCTGTCAGGCTCACGGACTGCTGGTCGAATTTCCGTTGCCGCTGCCAGCAGATGCGGCTGAACAAGACCCGCAGGTCGCCGGTTCCGTTTGGCCGCAGGTTGTGAGTTCCGTTGGGCCGGAGGTCGTGAGCTCAGTTGAGCCGCACGTCGGGCCATTGCACGCCGAGTCGCGATGGTTGGCGATCAGAGGACTCTCTTCCAGATTTCCGATCGTCGCCCTGAGCCTCTGCGGAGTCATGTTGATGGTGCTCATGGCGATCGGCCTTCGGCTCCACTCGAACGGGCAGGCTGATTCCTCGCCGGTTGCGTTGACACCACCGCTGGAGAGCTCGGCACCAACACCTGATCCCGTCGAGCTGATTGAAGCGAGAGCAGCGGCGGCGGCCGGACTGACGGTGGTGTCCGCGACGCTTTGCAGCAATCTCTCAACTGGCGGGCCGAGTGGTTGGCGATGCGATCCCGCGAGCCGTCAGGTCGATTCAGGCGCGCTCTTCTTCTATACGCGCCTCAAGTCGCCAAACGACACACGGGTTCAACATCGTTGGTATCGTGGTGATCGCCTGTACCGGGCTGTGAACCTGCGCGTTCGACCAAACGAGGCTGACGGGTACCGCACGTACACTCGGTACACTATGAACAGCCAAAGCGCGGGGAACTGGAGAGTCGAGCTCAGATCCAGGGATGGCATTCTGCTGCACGAAGAGCAATTCGTGGTTCGCTAAGCGATCGCTCCTCCAGGCACCTCGGGCGAACCCGTTCTGCTACACTGGCATCAGGAGGTGCGTCGTGTCCAAGCTGGGTGTCACGTGGGAAGAACCGGCTGAGCGACTGCTCCTGCAAAGGGATCGGTTCACGCGGCAGGCCATCACGGAGGAGTTCGCTCGCGATCCGCGCGAGCGGGCCATCGTGTTCGATCCCGAACACAAGGGTTATCTCACGCCCGTGGCCGACAATCGCTACAGCGTGGTCTGGTATCTCGACGAGGACCAGCAGGCCGCTGTGGTTCGCGCCGTGGTGCCCTCCACCAATGTCGTCGAGCAGGACGGGCTGAAGGACTACGTCCAGCGCGTCGTGCAGATCGAATCGAAGGGACTGATCGGCGTCTCGTAGCCCCGCATGGCCGTTGCGCCAGGCCCCAACGGCGTCGCTACTCCGCCACCGCCCGTGTCAGTGCACCTGCTCATGGTGCACGGCGTCGGCCGCCATGCTCCGCTCTCGTCGCTCCTCAAGGTCTATCAGAGCTTCCGATCCAACCTCACCAGCGCCGAAGCCCCGATCAACTGGGAAGATGAGATTCCCGGTTGGCGCCTGGCCGAGTTTGAAGAGAGCGCGTCGCCTCCATTCCTGAAGCTGGTCCCCCGAGTGCCACCGCCGCCGGGCGGGGTCGGTGCGGTCCTCCTGTATGAGGTGAACTACTCCACTCTGGCGGGTGTGGTTCGCGAGAACCACCCGATTGACCTGACCACATTGCTCGTGGGCTTCGACTTGGCCGTCTGCGCGGCTCGCCAGGAGTTGACGACGACAGGCCCGTCGGTGATTGGCGGAGACTCGGTCAAGCTGGCCAGATGCCTGCAGCGCTTCTCCGGCGTGTTGGCCGCCGCGACAGTGCCGGTCCTCGGCCTGCCGTCACTGGTGCTCCGCAACTATACCGAGACGTTCGTGTCGACGTTTACGCGCTTCTTCGAAGACGTCGCGACGTTTGCCCTCGACAAGAATGGCGAGCAGCTCATCTCCGCGCACCTTGATCGCACAGTCGAAAGCATCCTCCAGCCGTCGCGGTTCGCCACCAATCGTGGCGATCGATTCGTCGTCGCCGCACATTCGCTCGGCAGCGTGGTGGTGCACAATTTCATCGTCCGCCACTGGTGCGAGAGGCCTGACAAAGTACCGGATACCGTGTTGACCTTCGGGTCGCCCATTGGCCTGTTGTCCTGGGTGTGGCTCTTCCTCGATTACCCGGGCCTGCGCTTCGACACGTCGAAGGCCACGGGCGACAATTACTTCTGCTGGAGCCCTGTCAGCAACGGGTCCATTTCCGGCTCTCGGAAGAGGCTGGCCTGGCTCAACATCGTGAACTGCCTCGACCCCATCGCCACAGCATTTCCGCCTGCGGTCGTCGACCTGTCGTCCGCGCCCGCCGATGTGATGGCCGCGCTGGATGGCGGCGACATCGTCCACCGATTTGTCGGACGTACCGCCGCCGGGGCGGTTGGAAGCGCACACACGGAATATCTGAACGACCGACGGGACTTTCTACAGATCCTGCTCCGCGCGATCGGGCTCCGGTCGGGCAAACCTGCAGATCTGTCTGGCGGCCGATCGCCGGGAGAACACTGGACCGTCACCTCGGCGGTGCTTCTGCGCGTGCAGGTGGCGGCGTGGGGCGCCGCGATGGCCGCCATCGTTCTTTACTGCGCCATCGTCGCATGGTCGTTCGGGGACTGGAGGACGATGGCCGTGGTGGCACTTTTCACGTGGCCGGCGGCTACTGTTGCCGGCCTGGCCTTCTTCCAGCGCCTCTTCTTTGGCGGACCGACCAAGCGGATCGCCGATCGTCGCTTGCGCAAGCTGAGATGGTTCGACCGCGTCTCGTTTCCCTACCGCCTCCGGCGAGAGACGAGGCGCACCTTCGGCCTCCGCCCCGACGTCGATCCGCTCGCGCCAGGTCCGGGCAACTTCAGACGACGGCTGGCCAGCGTCCCGTCATTCCTTCCGACGGTCGCGGCGATGTTGCTTCCGGTGGTGGCGGCGGCCTGGCTGACCGGCGTCACACCGCGACTGGCCGGCCTCATGACCCCGGCGGTCATTCCAGCCGTCCTCGCCTTCATGGCGTACCTGATGTGCTGCGCCGCGCACGAACTGGTCGCGACGTGGCGTTCGGTCCTGGTGGGGCTTGGCAGCGCTTCGCCCGGTCCGGTGGCATCCGCCCCCCTGGGTCGCGAACACACCGCGCCACCATCGCCCTACGTAGAGGTTTGAAAATGGAACCGTCAACGCGCGCGTCTTCGCTCGCGCTTGCGGCACGTGACTGACATGCCGCGACGACCGAGCTCGCGCACGAACGGCTCGGCGGGTACGACCTGTTCTGGTGCCCAGACGCCCGGGCGGAGCTCGATTTCCCCGGAGAGCATGAGCTGCACCGCGATCGACGGCGGGGCGCCGGTATCGATGTCCGGCCCAATTCCCCATCCAGCGTTTCCGCCGGCGTGGCAGTCGGCGGTCACGGTCACTCGGCGGCCACGGTGCGTCCCACCGACAACTGTGCGCAGCACTTCGTAGCGGACCGGCTTCCCGATCAGTCGTGCCGGCGGAAAGCGACCAACGAGCGCGAGAAGCACATCGCGGGGCACGACGCCGGAGCAGTTCGATCCGTGCGGGACGGAGGAGCCGAGCGTCGTCGCCTCTGCAAGACCAAGCTGCACCAAGAAGCTCAGTCTGTCCCTGAACTCCGTCTCAAAGCCCTGGCGGAAGGTCACCTCGCGGATGCCGCGGTCGCGGAACGAGAGCGGCAGCGTCGCGACTTCCGAATGGATGGTGGTGTCGACGTGGATCGTTCCGATAGGAGGCGGAAAGCGGACAGCAATGCGCTCGCCGGGATCGAGCGGTGGGACCGTCGCGAATCTGCCAGCGCGAAAGACGGGCGAGGGCATCGTGAACTCGTCGAGCAACGTGTCCGCCGAGTAGCCGAACCGCAATGGAGACAGGTCGCGGTAGCGGGTCCGATCGATCCCGCCCACCAGGCAATGGATCTCCCGCACGGTGTCGAGATCGCGCGCCGCGAGCGCGGCGAGGACGTTCACAATTCCAGGCGCCGAGCCCATGCCAAGGATGGCCATGACGCCGCGGCGCTCGAATTCGGGGGCCAGCTCGAGCTGCCGGCGAGTCACGTGGAAGAGCCCGCCGAGATCGACGTAATGTGTCCCTGCTTCGAGGGCTCCGTGCATCGCCGCGAGGTTGTAGCGGTACGGCAGCGAGACGATGGTGGCGTAGGCGCCGTCCAGTGCCTGTCGGAGGCTCTTGGGATCCGTGACGTCGACCTCAGTCGTCTCGACCGGAAGACGACGTGCTGCGGAGACGTCGCGGTCGGCGACAACGACCTGCACGTTGCCACGGCTCGTGCGCTGGAGGTCCCGCGCAGTGATCCGGCCCATGGCGCCCGCCCCTCCCAGGATGACGATGCGCGGTTTCGTTCCGGTTCCGCGTTTCGGTCGCATCACACGGTATCGGCGAGGCATGACTCGAGCACGTCGAGCCCCTCCTCGAGCTCGGCGTCGGTCACGGTCAGCGGCATGAGGGTACGGATCACGTTGCCATAGAGGCCGGCTGATAGAAGCAGCAGGCCGCGCGTCGCGGCGAGCGCGAGGATTCGTTCGGTGCGGGCCTGGTCAGGCTTGAGAGAGGCGCGATCTTCAACGAGCTCGAGCGCGCGCATGGCTCCCACTCCGCGCGTCTCGGCGATGAAGGGATAACGCGCCACCATGGCCTCGAAGCGCCTGGCCACCACCGTGCCGATGGCTTCCGCGCGCTCCACCAGTCCATCTTGCTCGAGCGTTTCAATGGCCCCGAGTGCCGCGGCGCACGAAACGGGGTTGCCTCCGAAAGTCCCGCCCAGGCCTCCCGGCTGCGGCGCGTCCATGATCGCCGCGCGCCCTACCACTGCCGAGAGCGGGAATCCGTTGGACAGCGACTTCGCGAGGCAGATGAGGTCCGGCTCGATGCCAGACCGCTCGCAGGCGAACATCCGGCCGGTGCGTCCGAAGCCGGTTTGTACCTCGTCGGCAATGAGGAGGATGCCGTGCTCCTTGCACGTGTTTGCCAGATCTGCCAGAAACTCGCGCGGCGGAACGATGAAGCCGCCTTCGCCCATCACCGGCTCGATGATGGCGCATGCGATCGAGTCGGGATGAACCGTGCTTTTCAGACAACGGTGAAGCTCGCCAATGGCCTGCCCCACACAAGCCTCAACCGACATGCCGGGCGGTCTGCGCAGCACGTCCGGGATCGGAAGCCGGTACACCTCAGGTGCGAACGGCCCGAAGCCCCGTCGGTACGGGAAGGCCTTGCTGGTGAGCGACAGGGCAAGCAATGTGCGACCGTGAAATCCCGGGTCAAACGCCAGCACGGCGGGGCGGCCGGTGGCGGAGCGTGCGATTTTTACCGCGTTCTCGACCGCCTCGGCCCCGCTGTTGAAGAGCGCCGCTTTTGTCGGCCCCGGGATCGGGACGATTGAGCACAGCTTGCGCGCCAGTGCGACATAAGGCTCGTAAGGCGCCACCATGAAACACGCGTGCTGAAGCTTGTCGAGCTGCTCACGCACGCGAGCGATGACGCGCGGCGCCCCGTGGCCGGCATTGAGGCACCCAATCCCGCCGCTGAAATCGAGGAACACATTGCCGTCGACGTCGATAAGACGTGCCCCCTCGGCGCGCTCGAAGAAAAGGCCGTGCCGCGCCTCGGCAACTCCGGCGGCGACGAAACGTCGGCGCTCCTCGACCAGAGCCCGGCTGCGCGGCCCGGGTAGCGTCGTCCGGAGGCATATCGCTTGGCATGTCATCTCGAACGCTCAGTACCAGCCCATCGGGTTTTCGTTCAGGTTGACGTGCACCTGCTTCATCTCGAGATAGTTGTCGACGCCGTGCAGCCCGAGCTCGCGGCCACCGCCGCTCATCTTCATCCCTCCCCAGGGGGCCTCGACATAGGTGGGTTGCATGTGATTCACCCAGACGATGCCGGCCCTCAGCTTCCGGACGACGCGGAAGGCGCGGAAGATGTCGCGCGTCCACACTGCGCCAGCCAGGCCGTAAGGCGTGGCGTTGGCAATCTCGATCGCCTGCCGCTCGCCTTCGAACGGAATCACGGAAACCACCGGACCGAAGATCTCCTCCTGCGCAATCCGCATGTTCGGGTCCACGCGGTCGAAAATCGTGGGCTCGACGTACAGACCGCGCTCGAGCGCGCCGCTCGGCTTCCCCCCGCCGAGCACCAGTCGCGCGCCTTCGTGCTTCCCCTGCTCGACGAAGCCCATCACACGATCACGATGGGCCGCGGTGACGAGCGGCCCCATCCGCGTGTCGCGGTCCAGCGGATCGCCGAGCCGGATGGTCCTCGCTTTGGCGATGACGGCGTCGAGAAACTTCGCATGGATCGCTTTTTCGACGAGGATGCGCGACCCGGCCGAGCACACCTCACCCTGATTCACGAACACGCCGAACACCGCGCCTTCAACCGCCGATTCCCACTCCGCGTCCGCGAAGAAGATGTTCGGGGACTTGCCGCCCAGCTCGAGCGTGACGCGCTTCAGGTTCGAGTCGGCGGCGGCGTGCAGGATGGCGCGACCGGTGCGCGTCGATCCGGTGAAAGCGACCTTGTCGACGAGGTCGCTTTCGGCCAGCAGCGCCCCCACCACTGGACCATCACCAGTGACTACGTTCACGACGCCCTTGGGCAGGTCCGAGATGCTGTCCAGGATGCGAGCGAGCGCAAGCGCTGTAACCGGTGTGGCCTCGGCCGGCTTCAGGACGACCGTGCACCCTGCGCAGAGCGCCGGTGCGATCTTCCAGGCGGCCATCAGCAACGGGTAGTTCCACGGGATGATCTGCCCGCAGACGCCGACCGGCTCTTTGAGCGTCAGGCTGAGCGCTTCGTCGGGAACCGGGTTGACCTCGCCGGTGATCTTGTTGGCGAGGCCCCCGTAGTACTCGAAGCAGGTGGCCGCGTCAGCTACGTCGAACTCGGACTCGAAGATCGGCTTCCCCATGTTTTCCGTTTCGAGTCGTGCAAGCTCCGGCGCAGACTCCCGGAGCCTCCGTGCGATGTCGAGCAGCACCTGACCGCGCTTGGTCGCCGTGACGCCCGACCACGCGCCGGAATCGAACGCGTCGCGAGCGGCCTGAATCGCGGCCTGCGCCTCCTCGCGCGTGGCCCGCGCCGCCCGTGCGATCAGCGATCCGGTTGCGGGGTTGATGATCTCTTGCGTCGGTTCGGCGCCGTTCGTGAAGCGACCGCCGATGTAGAGCGGCAATGGGTCCATGCGGCTCACCACTGCCGATCGGCGTAAGGGAACCAGTAGCTCTTGCGCTCCTGGATGTAGTCGATGTGCACGTGCTTGGGCTCGCGGAATGCATCGAGCCCCTCTTCGCCCAACTCGCGGCCGATGCCGCTCTGGCGCATGCCGCCGAACGGGCCCGCCTCGTTGTCTGTGAGAGGGTCGTTCGCCCAGAATGTGCCCGCCTTGATCTCCTCCATCGCCGTCATGACGTAGCGCAGGTTGTTCGTGTAAATGCTCGCGCCCAAGCCGTACTCGCTGTCGTTCGCCAGTGCGATCGCCTCTTCAACATCGCGCACCCGTACGATCGCCGCGACCGGACCGAACACCTCCTCCCGCGTCGCACAGCCGCCGTGACGGACGTGGTCGAGCACGGTGGGCTCCAGGAAGTGACCGCGCGTGCAGCCCTCGGGCCGTCCACCCCCGGTCACGAGGCGCGCTCCCTCGCGGGTCGTGTTCTCGATCGACCGCTTTACCGCCCCCAATGCCCGGCTCGAGATGAGCGGCCCCATGTCGGTCTCGGGCCGCCGAGGGTCACCTACTCTGATCTGTCGGGCCAGTTGCACAAAGCGATCGACGAAAGGATCGGCGACCGCGTCGACGACATAGAACCGCTTGGGCGAAGTGCACACCTGGCCGGTGTTGAGATAGCGGGCCCAGACCGCGCCACGGGCGGCCACGTCGAGGTCGGCGTCCTCGCAGACAATAAATGGATCGATGCCGCTCGTCTCGAGGTTCACCTTCTTGAGCGAGTCGGCAGCGATGCGCATGATGTGCTTGCCGGTGGCGGTCGAGCCGGTGAACGCGATCATATCGACGTGCGGGTGACGGACGAGCGCCTCTCCCGCCTCCTCCCCGGTCCCGGTGACAATCGACACGACTCCCGGCGGCAGGACCTCGAAGGCCTGTGCCAGCTTGAGCGTGGCAAGCGGCGTCTCTTCGGCCGGCTTGATGACGACGGTGTTGCCGGCGGCCAGCGCCGGCGCCACTTTCCACGCCATGAGCAACAGCGGGTAGTTGAACGGCACGATCGCGGCCACCACGCCGAAAGGCTCCTTCACGGTGAAGTTCACCTGGTGCTCGAAGCTGGGCGGGATCGAGGTTCCTCGCGAGTGGCGCCCGAGTTCCGCGTAGTAATCAAAGCAGGCGGTCGTCCACTCAATCTCATCCAGGTTCTCGATCATGGGCTTGCCGCCCTCGAGCGTCATCGTCTCGGCGAGTTCCCGATGCATGGTGCGCATGCGGGCAGCCACCTCGTGCAGCAGTCTCGCCTTCTCGAGTCCCGGGACGCGTCGCCACGCGCGCTGCGCGCTCCGGGCCCGCTCCACGGCAACAGCGACGTCAGCAGCCTGCGCCCGCGGGACCGACCCAATGGTTTCCTCGGTGGCCGGGTTCTCGACACGCATGGTCTCGCCCCCACGCGCGTCGTCATGTTGGTGATCGATCCACATGCCGACGTCAATCATGAAGCCCTCCGCTGGGGCAGCTCCGCGTCGACGCGCGGGCGCGGCTCTCGTCGTCTTTCAAGCGGCAACTGCAGATACACGAAGCGGATGCTGCTGCGCAGATAGTTGTTGACCAGTTGGATCACCTGCGCCTGGTGCAGCCATTCCGGTCCGGTCTGGTGAATGCGCTCCTCGATGAGTGTCGAGATATATTCGAAACCAGCCGCCAGCGCCCGGACGCGGATGAGATCGAGCAACTTGTTCTCGATCTCGGCCTGATTCTGTACCGACGGCAGCGTGGCTATTGCCTGCAGGTAAAATGTGTTGTTCTCGCCAAAGCAGGGATCCGATCCGACCCCTTCTTCGTTGTGCTCCTCGAGTGGGCTTCCGAGCGCATAGGCGACGATGCGTCCGCTGACGCCGTCGCGCAGCGCCACGCCGATGGCCCGGTTGTCTGAAAGCGTCGACTCGAGCACCTCGGAAGGCAACTGGAGCAGCGGCCGCCCGCCGGCGCGCAGCACATCGGGCGGATACTGTTTGAAGGCGCCGTAGTGCTCGACCTCGACTTCCATGATCTGGGCTTTGTGCTCCTGGAAGTTCGCCGACGTGACGTCGAGTACTTCGATCGCGTCGAGCGAGCACTCGAGCGCCCCGACCCGGATGTTCGGTCCGGTTGTCAACGGCTCCGCGCGCCCGCCGACGATGTCCTCCACGGAACTTTTCAGAATTGTCAGAGCCTCGTCGATGGCGTACGGCTCGGTGTCGTAGCGCGGGTAGAATCTCAGCGCCCGCTCGCCTGCCGGCAGGAGCACCAAGCCGCGCCGGAAGGCGCGGTCGCGCAGCGCATCCCGCCAGTCGGCGCGTGCGACATCGAACGCGAGCATCACGCCGGCCCCCCGCACGTTCTGAATCAGCCCGGTGTACTCTTCGGCGAGCGTCTCCAGTCCCCGGCGGGCGCGCTCGCCGGTCGAACGCACCTGCTCCAGATCGATCATATGGAGCGTCGCCAGCAGACGCACCATGCCAACGGCTTCGCCCTCCCAGGTGGTGTTGAACTTCTTCTCTTCCTGGAAGAATGTCGCCAGCTCTTCGCTCACAAACAGCACGCCGTTCTGCGCCTTCTTGGCCCAGACCACGACGTCGGGCGGCAGAGGCAGATCGAACAGTTCATGCGCCCACATGCGTCCAGTGGCGCCCCAGCCGGTCTGGATCTCGTCGAACATGAGCGGAACATCGTAAATACTGGTGAGCAGGCGCAGCCTTCGCATGAATCCCGGGCTCGTGAACCGAACGCCTCCCTCCCCTTGGATCGGCTCGACCAGCACCGCCGCGACCCGGCGGCTGCGTCTGAGAGTATCGGCAGTAATCGCCGCACGCTGGGCGAGAACGAACGAGGCCGCGTCCTGTCCCGGCGTCGCCAGGAACGCGTCGATCGCGTCCAGCTCGCGACGGAAGGTCTCCTTGTTCTTCTCGGCGTGTGGCAGACGGCCCGAGACGAGCAGGTCCCAGACCTGCTTGAGGCTCCTCTCCTCGCGGCGCGCCATCTCTTTCGCGTGACCGTCGAGGACGGGAAACGAGACCTGGGGCCAGTCGAACGTGGGAAATCCGAGCCGGGCCTTCTTCCGATGCGTGACAGCGAGGCTGCCGAGCGTGCGACCGTGGAACGCACCTTCGAATGAGATGATGAAGCCCCCGTCCGGGTCGCCGGTCGTTTTCACGCGATTGAGAAGGACAGACTTGATCGCATTCTCCACGGCTTCGGCACCCGTGTTCACCACAAAATGACGCGGCGTGCCTGCCGGCGCGATGCGGTTCAGCTCGGCTTTCAGGCGCAGGGACACTTCGGTCTGGTACTCCGAGTGCGCATAGCGCGTGAACGCGTACGGCAGATGTTTCATCACCGCTTCGACGACGGCGGGCTCGTTCTCCCCGAAGGCTTGCGTGGCGATCAGCGCGCCCATGTCGAGAAAGCGGTACGGCCGGCCCTCGGCATCGCGATCGAGGGTGGCGAGGAACGGGCCAATCGAATGGGCCGGATCGAAGGCCACCGGCAGCGAGTAGAACAGGTTCCTGGATGCCGCCTCGAGCGCGGCGTTGGAAGTGGGCAGGTATTCCTGAACCAGGTCGTCCAATGGCCCGTCGTCTGCATAGAGCGCCTCGGGCACATGGACGTGGATGCGACCCTCGCGGTAGCAGCGGTTGAGTCCACTGATCCGTTCGAGGTCGGCGGCCACACTCTGGTGAGCCGCCTCGAACGCTCTCATCGTGCCTGACGCAATGTCCAGAGCGCGCGGCTCGTTCATTTCAATATCCAGTCGCCCGGCACTGTGGGACGGCCCAGTCGGCCTGTATTGTCGAGCCCGGGGAAGCCCAGGCAGATCGAAGCCCGAAACCAACCCCTGTTTCGCAGGGAGGAGCAAAGGGCCGGCCATGCGGCCAGCTGGCGCCTTGTAGCCGTTTGCGGTCCCGTCTCTCGTTATCCGCGGGCCCGACGACTGGAAAACGACCGATCACGCCTGATCACGCGTGATCGGGGGACCCAAGGCCTCTTGAATGGTAGACAAAGGTCTCTGTCAGGCCACCATTGGTCGGGGGCACGTTGGCCGCGGGCACTGTCACCGGACGCGCCAGTGCTCAGAGGCGAAAACGAGGCGAAATGGCGCGATCGCGCGCATATACTGGTGGGCGCACAGGCGATTGAAATGGACGCGATCGTCAACACGTTCGTCCTCTACACCAAACCCGGCTGAAGCAGCTGCCTTCGAGCGAAAGAGTTTCTTTCGCGGAACGCCGTCGACTTTGTTGCCGTCGACGTCCTCAACGACCACCAGGGATTCGAACGGCTCCTCAAGCTGGGGGTCCGCCGGGTGCCGGTCGTGGCCAGGGGCGAGCAGTTTGTATTCGGCCAGGACCTCGAAGCCGTCGCAGCATTTGTCGGGCTGCGAGGCACGGGACACACACCCCTTCCGCCCGACGCGTTGATTCGGAAATGGATTCACCTGCTTCGGGCTGCGCAGCGCTATGTGCGGCAGATGCCAACCGAACGGATGAACGAGCGCGCGATAGAAAACCGGGACCGCTCGGTCCGAATATTGAGCCATCACCTGTTCCGGATCGCGGAAGCGTTTCTCGAGTCTGTGATCGGCGGCGTTGAGTACAGCATCGAACTCACCGATCGCACGCCGCGCGCCGGTACGTGCACCACAGGAGATGAGATTGCGCGCTACGGCGACGGTGTGATTGAGCGGTTGAAGGATTGGGGCGACAACCTTCCCGATGAATCCTGCCGGCAGAGCGTGCGGACTTTCTACGGTGCACAGACGGTGCACCAATTGTTGGAACGTTCGACGTGGCATTCAGCGCAGCACGCGCGGCAGCTGATCTACCTGCTCGAACGATACGGCATTCGGCCCGATGGGCCGCTGCTCGAGGAAGACCTCGCTGGACTGCCGCTTCCTGATGCTGTCCTGTAGTATCCTCGGACCACCCAGGAGGGACGATGAAACGCTTGTCTCTTGTTCTTGTGCTTCTGCTCACCGCCGCACCCGGCGCTCAGCAAGCGACGCCGCCCGAGATACCGTTCGACTCTGTCGCCAACGCGCTCAAGCTCCCGCCGGACATGAACTTCGGCGAAGGCGCCGGCGTGGCGGTGAACTCCAAGGGCCACATCTTCGTTTTCACTCGAGGCAACGTCTCGGGTCCCGCATTCGGCGCGACCGCCGCTCAACTCCTCGAGTTCGCCGCCGACGGGAAGTTCATCAGAGAAATCGGCAAAGGGCTGTACGCCTTTGCGTACGCGCACACGGTTCGGGTCGACAAGGATGACAACATCTGGACCATCGACAAGGGTTCGGACATGGTCGTCAAGTTCAATCCCGAGGGCCATGTCGTGATGACCTTCGGCCGAAAGAAGGAAGCGTCGGACGAAGCCGTCCCGTGGAGCCGGACGCTGACTCCGCCGCTGCCACCGATCAACGGCATGTTCAGGCAGCCGACTGACGTCACGTGGAACGCGCAAGGCGACATTTTCATCAGCGACGGCTACGTCAACGCGCGTGTCGCCAAGTACGACAAGAACGGCGACTGGGTGAAGTCCTTTGGCCAGCCCGGTAAAGGTCTTGGTCAACTCAACGTGCCGCACAGCATCGCGAGCGATGCGGCCGGCAACATCTACGTCGCCGATCGCGGCAACAACCGCATCCAGGTCTTCGACGGCGACGGCAAGGCGCTTCGGGAGATGAAGATCAATGTCCCGCCTCCTCCCGGCTTGCAGCCGATCATCGGCAATCCCGCCGATCCTGAAGCCGCACCGACCAACCAGGCGCCGGGCACGCCGTGGGCGATCTGCATCACGCCGGCGCCGAATCAGGTGCTGTACGCAGCGGACGCGTTTCCGGGGCGTATCTACAAACTCACTCTCGACGGACGCGTGCTCGGCATGCTCGGCCGGGCCGGCCGGCAGCTCAAACAGTTCGGCTGGATTCACGAGATTGCGTGTCCGTCGGAGAACGAGTTGTACGTGGCGGAAGTGATCAACTGGCGGGTGCAGAAGCTGCTCTTGCGCCCGGACAAGGGCTCAACAGTCGCCGCGCGTTAGCGTGTCATCCTGTGCAGTCCCCGGCGTCGTGGGTTGGTAGAATCACCCCATGACGCCGGGACGCGGTTTCCTGCGCGAGAATATCTTCCTCGTCGCGGCGGTATCGCTTCCCCTCATCGTCGTCGCATTCTTCCTCGCGGCGTCCGCCATCCCCCGCTTTATCGTGCCACCGCCAGCCTACGATCTGCTCGTCCGCACTGATGATCTGTCCCAGGCGAATCCCCGGATCCACGCGGAGTTCAACGTGCGCGGCGAGAAGGTTGAAGCAACCTTCCGGGTGGCCCCAGCCAATACCTATCAGCTGCGGTCTGTGCTGTTCCTCTTCGACCACACGACGCTGACGGTCCGGGAGGTTCCCATCGAGCTGCCCGATAACTTCGTCGAAGGCGATCCTCCTCGTACCATCGTCATCGAGGCGCTCGCCGGGCGGGAGGCGCTCGCGCCGCCGATCGCGCCTGACGGGTATCGAGTCGAGGAGCGCGGTCAGCGTGGCCCCGGTCTCATCGGCGACCTGTTCGGAATGGGTCGGTACGATTCAAGCGCGTCATTGGTGAACAGGGGACGAGTCATTCGAATCGCTTTGCCCGCTCCATTCCAAGAAAACTATTCCCGTGTATACACGGTCGGGTGGCTCGTTCCTGCCGTGCCCGGAGCAGGCGACGGGCAGCGCTGACATGCCTGAGATGAGCGCCAGGACCCGCGCGCTCGAGGACATCACCGCGCTGGCGCGGCAGCACGAGCTTTCCGTGGCCGAGATCGCGGCGGCCCTTGGCGGATCACCCGCCGTCGCGCACGACAATCGCGGGCGTGTCGTACTCGTCCGAGTACTGGGATTTCTCGGCGGCACGTTTGTCTTCGCCGGTATCGGCGTGTTCATCGCGCTCCAGTGGTCCGAGATGAACTCCGCCGCCCGCATCGTGGTCACGCTGGGCTCGGGCCTGGCCGCGTTCGCGCTCGCGACGATCGCGAGTAAGGACGTGCGCGTCGAGAAAGTCGCGACGCCGCTGCTACTCGTTGCGGCGGCGCTCGAGCCCACTGGGATGCTTGTCGCGTTCAAGGAACTCGGCTCCGGCGGTGACTGGCGCGTCGCCGGTTTGATCACGGCCGGCGCCATGGCTGTTCAGTTCGGCGCAACCTTCGGCGTCCTCCGACGTTCGACGCCGCTCTTCATGGCGGTGTTGTTCACCACGTTCTTCTGGTGGACGGCGCTGGACCTGCTGGATCTGGACAACACGGTGATCGCTCTGGTTGTCGGCTCCAGCATGTTACTGAGCGCGGTCGGCATCGATCGCACCGCCCATCGCAAGATCACCCCGGTGTGGTACCTGTTCGGCGCGGCGGCCTTCCTCTATGGCTTTTTCGACATGGTCGAGCGCACACCATTCGAGATCGCCTTCGTGATGGCGGCAGCCGCGTTCGTCTATCTCAGTGTCGTTCTGCATACTCGGACGCTGCTCTTCGTCGCGACGCTGGCCATCCTCGCCTACACAGCCTGGTTCACCGGGCAGCACTTTGCGAGCTCAGTCGGGTGGCCGATCGCGCTTATCGCCTTCGGCATGTTCATGATCGGGCTGAGCGCGCTGGCGTTCCGAATCGATCGCGACTACGTGCGCGGGCGCGCGGCTTCGTAAGGTCGACTACCCAATTTGTCGGCCGTGTACCATCCACATACATCCGCACTGCGCCTCCGTGTGCAGTCCCGTGCAACAGTAGTCAGGCATGGAACTTGGTGGTACGGGAGTCCGGGATACACATGGACCAAGACACCAAGGTCACGCTGCAGTGGGCGCTGCGCAGCCTCGAGCGGGCGCTCCAGAACTTGAACGATGGCTGGGCGGAGCGACGCGTCCGCCGGCAGTTTCATCAGCTGCTGCTCGCCATCGAGCGCGACGAGCAGCGTCTCGGGGACGACCAGACCGCAGGCAGCACGGCCGATCAGGCATCGGCGCCGCCGCAATAGGTACGTCGGCGGAGGCGGTAAGCCGGACTGAGAGAACAGGAGGCGATCGTGTTTTGGTGGTTCGAGCGCGGAGGACGCTACCTCCGCTGCGAAGCGCAACAAATGGCGACCGGTGGGTACGAGCTCCGGATCGTCGGACCTGACGGGTCGGAGCACGTCGAGCATTTCGACGATTCGCACGACCTGACGAAGCGCCAGCACGACGTCATCGATGAAATCACGCGGGAAGGCTGGACCGGACCGCACGGCTGGGTTCTATAACCCAAGTCTCAAGTCCGTCTCGCCCTCCTTCCATTCCCGTTGCGCTCCGAACCCCATCGGGCTATATTGCGCCCATGCGTAGAAGACTCTTCGTGCTGGCTTGCTCTTGCGCGTGTCTCAGCGTGGCGATGCTGGGGTTCGCCCAGGAAGGTCACCCGTTGACCGGCACATGGACCGGCGACTGGGGTCCAAGCGCCACCCAGCGGAATCACCTCACGGTCGTGATGAACTGGGACGGTTCGAACGTCACCGGCACGATTAACCCCGGCCCGGATTCGGTTCCGATCGCCAGCGTCTTCGTGGATGTCACGAACTGGACCGTGCGCATCGAGGCCGACGCGAAGGACGGGCACATTTCGGCGGAGGGCCGCCTGGAAGA
The DNA here is from genome assembly GCA_963789965.1 of uncultured Acidobacteriota bacterium. Classification (GTDB taxonomy): domain Bacteria; phylum Acidobacteriota; class Vicinamibacteria; order Vicinamibacterales; family CAVVIG01; genus DATLLJ01. Next base: position 176,114 of record CAWBMO010000003.1, on the reverse strand, counting down.
CATCGCGTCCCCCCATCGGAGGCTCGCTGGCACGTGGCGTCAGGGAACGGCCAAGGGCGACTTCCGGATCAGCAGAGATTAGTAACCTGAGAATGATGACAATGTCGCGTACTGGCTTCGCCGTTTCGGCCGTGACTGTGACGGTGGCCATGTTCCTGGCCACAGCGCCGGTTTCCTCGCAGCCTCCGTTCAGCGCTACGTACGACAGCGGCAGGCAAGTGAAGTTTCAAGGGCCGGTCACGAGAATCGACTGGGTCAATCCTCACGCGTTCTTCTTCGTGGACGTCCGCGACGCCACTGGTACGGTCACCAACTGGGCTGTCGAACTCGCGTCCCCGCTCGACCTCGAACGTGATGGATGGAAACGGAGCACGCTGAAGATCGGCGATGTCGCGACGGTCGAAGGCTTGCCGACCCGCGCGGGAACCAGGCAGGCGTTTGCCAAAACCGTGGTCGTCGGCGGCAAGCGGCTGTTTACGCCGCCTGCGCGCCGCGCGGCCGCCGCAAAGCAGCCGACGCCCAAATGGCCCGATGGCCAGGTTCGGCTCGGCCCCCCGGTTGGCAAGAAGGGATACTGGGGAACAGCGAGCGCCAAAGCGTTGGTCGAAACGTCCGCCGCGAATATCCCGATGACCGACGATGGCCTGTTGCTCAACCTGGCGGATGCGGACAAGGTCGCGCCGTTCAAGCCGTGGGCCAAGGCTCTCTACGAACTGCGGCAACGAACCTTGCTGCAGGGCGACCCGATGGCGCGCTGTATCCCACCGGGCGGACCCCGCCAATTCCTGATGTCCAATGGATTTCAGCTGATCGAGCAGCGCGAGCTGGGCCGCATCCTGGTGCTGTTAGGTGGCGGCGACCGGAATTGGCGGATGATCTTTACCGATGGGCGGCCACCCACGCCACCGGCGGAACTCGTGCCCACCTATTACGGCAGCTCCGTGGGTAAGTGGCAGGGCGACACGCTGGTCGTCGATTCGGCCGGATATAACGAGAAGTTCTGGATGACCAGCGGAGGGCTTCCCCATACCGAGGCCCTCCACCTGACCGAACGCTTTTCCAGACCGGACCTAAACACGCTAAAATACGAAGTGACCGTGGACGACCCGCAGACGTATACGAGGCCCTGGACAGGCGGCTGGACGATGCAGTGGGTGCCCGACCAGGAGCTCCAGGAATACTTCTGTGAGGAGAATGCGGAATCAACGTTCATTCGCTAATCCGCTGATGGAAAGACGAGGCATAACCATGAACCCTTCGAAGGTCGGTTTAATCGCGGCGGCGAGTCTCCTGGTGCTGACTGCCAGAACCGCAACGGCGCATCACTCCTTTGATGCGGAGTACGACACAAAGAAGACGGCAAACATCACGGGTTACGTCACGAAGGTGGACTGGGTCAATCCGCACGCCTATGTCTTCATCGACTCGAAAGACGAAAGCGGCGCCGTCAGGAACTACCGGGTTGAAATGGGTCCACCCTACGCGTTGGTCCGCGGCGGCTGGAAACGGGACACGCTGAAAGTCGGGGACAAGGTGACCGTTGAAGGCGCGGCACTCGCCAAGAACGGCAGCGACACCGCCGGATCCGATCAGCCGACCCGCATGGTCCTGGCAAGCGGACAGAAGCTGGTCATGCGATGAACGCCCGAGGTGGACTGCTGGTAACCGGCGCGGCCGCGTTGGCGCTCTGCGCCGTGGTTGTCTCCCCGGCCTCCCTGTCCGCCCAAACCGCAGCGCCGGCCCCCAGCGCTGCGGCGCAGCCGGCGCCACGCTTTCCCGACGGCCACATCAACCTCGGGTCATCGCCCGACAAGAAGGGTTATTGGGAAGTCAGGCCCGGCCTCGGTGGTTTTCCGCGCGCGGCCGATGTGCCGTTTCAACCGTGGGCGAAGGCGCTCAGCGACTATCGAAGTTCGAGGGTCGACCTCTATCCTCCGGCGGTCAATTGCAAGCCTTCTCCCGGAGCCGGCTTCTTCAACGCCCCGGGGTTCGAGATCATCGACGTGCCGGAGTTGAAGACCATCTTCATCCTCAACATCGCCGGCCCGCACTCCTGGCGCGCGATCTATATGGATGGCCGCCCGCATCCGACGGGCGACGATCTGAGGCCGACCTATCTCGGGCACTCCGTCGGGCACTGGGAAGGCGACACGCTCGTGATCGATTCGGTGGGCTTCAACGAGAAGATGTGGGCCGGCGGCGGTGGGTTTCCGAGCACCCAGAAGCTGCACCTGATCGAAAAAATCTCCCGTCCCGATGTTGCCACGCTCAGCTACGAAGTCACGGTGGACGATCCCGGGGCGTATACCAAGCCCTGGTCCGGCAAATGGACGATCACCGAGAAGACCGCATCGAAGTGGATTCCTGGCGGCGAGATGTTCGAGTACATCTGCCAGGACTCGCGCTACGGACCTGAGTAGCGCAGGACTGAAGTCCTGCGCCACAACATCTCTGTCGTGAATGCAGGACTGAAGTCCTGCGCCACAACATCTCTGTCGTGAATGCAGGACTAAAGTCCTGCGCCGCAACATCTCTGTCGTAGCGCAGGTCTTTAGACCTGCCCGCTAGCCCTTCGTCACGCCGAAGCCGGCAATCACCGCTTCGACGTTGTGTGTGAAGCGAATCCCGAACACGCCGTCGGTCGAACGTAGCTTGCCCGCGGTGACCAGTTCCGTCTTGTCATAACCCGCCACGACCGTACCGTTGATCGAGCATTCGGCGCGGCCGCCCCTGACGCGCCACTGGATCTCCTGCGTCACAGGTTTGCCCACTCCGGCCGCCTTGTGAACGGCCGGATGCGGCGAGGTTCCGAGCAGCGTAAAGACCGCCGGGCCGCTGAACCCACGAACCAGGGCACTGCCGTCGCCATACGCGACGCAGTACACGAGGGTCATCTGTTCGGTCCCCATGTTGCTCCCGCCGATGAAAATCCCGTACGAATGCGGGTGGCTGTTCAGCTCCATGAACCGAGGTTCGGTGAACGTGGCCTTGACGGTGTAGTCACCGCTGGCCGTGTTCGCCGGATTCCAGTACGTCGTGGCCGGGCCGGCGGTCACGTGCAGCGCACTGCCCTCCTGCACCAGCTTCGAGTCATTCAGGTTGCGTCCCTGCCGAACCGACGACGCATCGATCTTGCCGGTCCAACCCTGGACGAACACGCCGCCGCCGGGGATGACTCGGTCGGGATCGAACTGAAACTGGGCGGACAACACCGCGCCCGCAAGGACGACCAAGAGGAGCGCGAGGAGCGAAGCGAGACCTGAGCGCATGACGTCGTTTCTCCTCATCGGCAGTGAGACTAGCGAATCCGTACCAAGAGCGGGCTTTCGTTCGGCTTGAAGTTGGTACGCCCGACCTCGACTTCCTCGGGTCGCGGCACGCCGTCGATCTCGAGCACCATGCGGATGACTTGTGTGTCATCGGTCACTTTGAACTCGCACCCATCGAGGTCGTCGTCTGCGATGCTGACGAAGCGGATGACGTGCTCGCTTTCCTGTTCGATGTGATCTTCCTCGCGTGTCGCCACCACCGGCGCGCGGCCAGGGGCCACCGCGCGCGCGCGACCGCGCGGCCCGCGCACGACGCGCGGCGCGCGGCCCGGAGCGATCACCTTGCGCTCGGTATCCACGTCGATCCGTTTGAACGACCGAATCTCGCCACCCTCCACGGTGATGCGGCCGGTGAACCGGTGCTCCGCACCGAAGGTCGTCCAGCGCACCTTCCACGTGTCGCCGTCCTTCCACACGAAGTACCCGAGCGCGTTGCCTTCGGAGAAGGTCGGTTTCCCGACAAATCGGCTGGCATCGGCCCCGGCCAGAAGGCCGGCGGTGGACAAGAGTATTCCCGTGAACACAGCGACCCAGGCGTACCGATATGACTGGCTCATCTGCTGACTCCTTTCAATGAACTTCCGAAGCACCTACCGTCGCCGCTGAAACATTTTCAGTTGCGCGAGCTGGCCCTGGAATTCCCCGTTCTCCGGCTCGAGATCCACCGCTTTCTGCACGTTGGCGATCGCCGACTCGTCGTCGAACTTCCGCGTGTACGCGAAGCCCATGAGCGCGTAACTCTTGGCCGACCGTGGATTGAACTCGATGTTCAGCTCCAAGAGCGTAATCGCGTCGTCAGGTCGCACCGACGCGATCGCCCGCGCGACGGTGACGAGCTCGTCTTCGCCGAAGTCGTAGCTCCCGCGGCCGTAGTAGCGGGTGCGCAACTCGCGATACTGGGCGACCGCCGCATCGGCGCCTTTGTATTGAAGCGTCTGGGCAATGACCTGACCGAGCGGCCTGGGAATGGTAACGCCTCGGTGGCACGTCGCACATTCCACACGCGTGGCCTCGACCGCCGCTTTCCCGGTTGCCAGCTGCACCTGGGTGTTCAAGTCGCGCGTCATCGCAATCATCGTGCGCGCGATGTCCTTCTTCGGTTGCGGCAGCCCGCTGTTCGCCGGCGCCACGTGGCAGTACTCGCAGGTGACGCCAAGGGCCTGGGCGTAGCTCTGCATGTCGGCCAGCAGGTTGCGCGTCGTCGGTCGCCCGCCCGGCGGCTGTTGCGCGGCGGCTGTCGATGGACAAAACGTCCAAGCGAGCACCACGAGTGCGCTGCCAAGTATCTGCTTCATGGGACTTTCAATTCTAAGGCCATTAGTTCGTAGATGATCCTCCCCCAAATCAAAATGCAGGGGACCGCCTTGACCGTGTACGGCACAAAGAATGTCGCGCTGAGCGAAGACGGGAATATGTCGGTAGGCGAAAGACACGTGAATACAAAGGCGAGCGACACCAGGGCGAGGTCGAGCCCGCTCCTGGTCCGAAAGAAGTACCACACGGCCACGCCGCAGATGGCGATGGCATACGTGGACGACTCGGCCTTGTGATTGAAGATCACCACCCAGATGAGCACATTGCAGAGGAAGAGGAGCCGGAAGTCGGCGTCGCGATAGCGTTGGACACGCGTCAGCGGCCAGCAGAACAGCGCCATGCCGACGAGCGTGACGATGGCCTTGGGCGGGGTGAGATGAAACCACGATTGCAGCCAGCCCATGACCGACAGACCAGCCGAGTCTGTGTAATCCATCGACAAGAGACTCCACCAGCTCGCATAGAGGCGCATCAATTCGGCCGGCGCCACGACGATCAACGGGACGAGCGCCGCCACGCTCCCCCACAGCGCTGCAGACACAATGAATCTCTTCTTCTCTGGATAAAAAAGGAAGAGGCTGAACGCGACCAACCCGAACGGCTTGATGAATGCCGCCGCGACGATCATCAACGATGCCATCGCCATCCGTCGTCGCTCAAGGAAGCTGAATGCGAGCAGCAGCAGCCCGGCGATCAGCACATTGCTCTGGGCGTTCTGCAGCGCCGTCATCACCTCCACAGCGGCAAACCACGCGGCCGCGAGCCGGACCCGATCGTCCCGAACGGGCAACGCCATCCAGCCGAGAAACAGAACGCCGGCATTGAGCGTATTCCACAGAAGGAGACCGGCGAGATCCGGCATCCACGCGAAGGCGCCAAAGGCCAGGGCAAACGAGGGGCTGTACCGGAAGTAGTCCCAATGCTCAGCGAGATACTGGGTGTAGAGCTCCTGATGCCCGACGAGATGAAAGAACGCCTGGCGGAAGATGACGTAGTTGTTGTAGTGCGTGTACGGATCGCCTGGACGTTTCAACGACCATTGCTGAATTGAAGCGATCCACGCGAGCAGGAAATAAGCGGCGAGCAGAAACCCGCGGCTCTTGACGAAAGCGGGAAATGTCCTGGGCAATGCGGCTATATTTTATAGAAGAGGCGGGATACAATGGATTTCCTCCTCGCTATCGTTCTATTGGGGAAGGAGACGCAAAATGACGAAAACTCTTGCGGCGGCGCTTGCCATCGCATGGACGACTACCGGCGTGAACTTCGCCGCCGAGCAGACCTGGACCGGCCGGGTCAGCGACAACCTCTGTAACGAGTCGCACACCAAGATGGCGACCAGCGTGTTTCCTCCCTTCGAGGATCCACAATGCGTCCTGGAGTGCGCGAAGGCAGGCGGCAAGTTCGTGTTCGTCGACAAAGACGAGAAGACGCTCCAGATCGCGAATCAGGATTTCGAGGATCTGAAAAAGCACCCCGCGGTCCCGGTCACACTCACGGGCGAGCTGAAGGGCGACACGATCACGATCACGAAGATCGAGCTGGCGCCGACGAAATAATGTCGCGGGCCGCGATCCTTCTGGCGGCCCTCGCGTCCCTGGCGGCCGCGCTCATCTGGCCGGCCGCAGGGCCTTCCCTGGCCGCTCAGGGCGCTCTGGCATTTCGAGAGTCGCCCGACCATCCGGCGATCAAATACTCCACGGCGCCGCTGACCGACGCCGTGTCGGTTCTGAATCGCCGCATTGAGACCGGCGCCGTGCAGCTCGCCTTCGACCGCGACAAAGGCTACCTGACGTCAGTGCTTCAAGCGCTGCAGGTCCCGAAGGAATCGCAGATCGCGGTGTTTTCGGCGACCAGCCTCCAGGCAGACAAGATCAACCTGCAGAATCCGCGCGCCATTTACTACAACGACAGCGTCGCGGTGGGATGGGTCCGTGGCGGACTGCTGGAAGTCGCCGCCGAGGATCCGCGGCTTGGTCCTGTCTTCTACGCGCTCGAACAGCGTCCTGCTGAACACCCGCAGTTCAAACGGTCCGCCGACTGCCTCGAGTGCCACCGCTCCTGGGAAACGCTCGCGGTCCCCGGCCTGATGGTGTTGAGCACCTTTCCAGCGACGACCAGAAATGGGTACGCGAGCGGCGGCGTCACCGATCACCGGACGCCGTTGTTCCAACGGTGGGCCAGCTGGTACGTCACGGGCCGGCCCGGTCCGAACCGTCATCAGGGCAACAAGCCGATGCCGAGCCAGGCGGACACCAGCGCGCCGGTGATGCTCGATTCGCTCGATGGTCGAATCGATCTGAAGGGCTACTCCACGCCTTACAGCGACATCGCGGCGTTGATGGTCTTCGAGCATCAGACGCACATGACCAATCTCTTGACGTACATCGGTTGGGAGAGCCGCGTGCAGGAATTCGACCGGTCCGCGAAAAACGCCGCGCTCATGCGGGATATTGCTCGCGACCTCGTCGACTACATGTTGTTCGTCGACGAAGCGCCGCTTGCCGGGAAGATCGAGGGGACGTCGGGATTCACACAGATGTTTTCGGCCCAGGGACCCCGCGACTCGCGCGGCCGTTCGCTTCGGCAGATCGATCTCGAGCGGCGGTTGATGCGCTATCCATGCAGCTACATGATCTACTCGCCGCTGTTCGACGCGCTGCCGGCCTCCGCCAGGGAAGCCATCTACCGCCGGATGTGGGAGGTCCTGTCGGGCCAGGACAAGGGCCAGTCGTACACCCGCCTGTCACTCGCCGACCGCCGTACCATCGTCGAGATCCTGCACGACACCAAGAAGGATCTGCCGACCTATTTCCAGGCTGTCGGTAATTAGAAGGGCATGATGATTCGCGGCGTTCCCGGTCTTGTGATCGCAGGTCTGCTCGTGGCGCGAGTGGGCGAAGCTGGCCAATCCAGCCAGATGACCATTCGAGCCGTGCGCCTGGCGGAGCCCCTTCGGGTCGACGGCAAGCTTGACGAAGCGGTCTACACCAACGAGCGACCGATGTCGGATTTCATCCAGAACGAGCCGCAGGCGGGGGCGCCGGCGACGGAGAAGACCGAGGTCTGGCTGACGTTCGATCGCGACCACGTCAATGTGTCCGTCCGGTGTTGGGAAACCCATATGGAGCGGCTGATCGCCAACGAGATGCGCCGCGACAATGGCGCCATCTGGCAGGGCAACGACATCGTCGCCTTCATGTTCGATACTTTTTACGACCGTCGGAATTCCTTCCAGTTCAACGTCAACGCGATTGGTGGCCGGTCGGACGGACAGGTGACCAACGAACGGCAGTGGAACGGTGACTGGAACGGGATTTGGGAGGTCAAGACCGGCCGGTTCGAAGGCGGCTGGACGATCGAGGCGGCCATCCCGTTCAAGTCGCTCCGCTATCGGCCAGGTCAGGCACAGACCTGGGGGTTCAACGTACTCCGAGCCAACCGTTGGAAGAATGAGCTCTCGTTTCTCACGCCCACGCCGGCTGGGAACGGGCAGCAGAATCTCCTCAAGGTGTCACTGTCCGCCACGGTCGTCGGCCTGGAAGCGCCGGCGAGCTCGAGGAACCTGGAGGTCAAGCCGTACGCCATCTCGGAGGTCACGAGCGACGTCAACGCCACGCCGAGAATCTCAAACGATGTGAAAGGCGACGTCGGCGTCGACGCGAGATATGGCATTTCGCAGAGCATGACGGCCAACTTCACGTACAACACCGATTTTGCGCAGGTTGAGGCCGACGAGCAACAGGTCAACCTCACGCGATTCAATTTGTTCTTTCCCGAAAAGCGTGAGTTCTTTCTCGAAAACCAGGGGACCTTTTCGTTTGGCGGCGTCCAGACCAATAACACCGGCGCCGGCGACACGCCTGTGCTCTTCTACAGCCGCCGCATTGGTCTCCATCAGGAGAACGACCAGACCTTCGAGACGCCGATTGTGGCCGGCGGCCGTTTGAGCGGACGCTTGGGGCGATACAGTTTCGGGACGCTGAACATCCAGACGGGTGACGATGCGGTGTCGGGTTCGCGTTCCACGAATTTCTCAGTCGTGCGGGTGAAGCGCGACCTTCTGCGGCGAAGCAGTGTCGGCCTCATCCTGACGGGACGATCGGCCCGGCAGGTCGGCACCGGGGCCAACTACGCGTACGGCGTTGACGGCACTTTTGCGTTTTTCGACAACCTGGCCATCAATACGTACTGGGCGCGGACAGAGACGGAGAGTCTGTCAGGCCAGGACAAGAGCTATCGCGCACAACTGGATTACACAGGCGACCGCTATGGGCTCCAACTCGAGCGCCTCGTTGTGGGCGATCACTTCAATCCGGAGGTCGGGTTCGTGCGGCGCGACGACATGCGGCGCACATTCGGCCAGGTGCGGTTCAGCCCCCGCCCGCCATCGATCAAGTCGGTGCGCAAGTTCTCCGGGATCGGCTCGCTGAACTACACCGAGAATGGCGCCGGTCGGCTGGAGACGCGAGACTGGAACGGCGAGTTCGGGGTCGAGTTTCAGAACAGCGATCGGTTCACCGTCAGCTATGGCGGCAGCTACGAATTCCTGCCGGTGTCCTTTCGCGTCGGGTCCATTACCGTTCCAGTCGGGAGCTATGATTCAGCAACGACGCGCGTCGGATTCACTCTTGGTCGACAGCGCAAGGTGTCGGCCAGCATCCTGGCCGAGTACGGCACGTTCTACGCGGGCCACAAGACGACTGTGGGCATCAGTCAAGGTCGCATGAACCTGGCGCCGCAGCTCTCGGTCGAGCCCACCTACTCCATCAATCATGCGGAGCTGCCGCAGGGGACGTTTACGACCCATCTGGTCGGATCGCGCGTGACCTACACCATGACGCCGCTGATGTTTGCGAGTGCCCTGCTGCAATACAACTCCAGCAACAATTCGATCACGACCAACGTGCGGCTGCGCTGGGAATATCAGCCAGGCAGCGAGCTGTTCGTGGTCTACAACGAGCAGCGCGACACGCGCGCACCCCAGTTTCCGGCCCTCGCGAACCGGGGGTTTGTCGTGAAGATCAATCGCCTGTTCAGGCTCTAGACACCGGTCTCAGTGGGGCACTAGCTGAAGGATCGGGTGAAGAGTTCTTCGATCGCCCGCTTGCCATTCGGCTGCAGCGATCGCGTGCCCGTGCCCGTAAAATGCGGATGCCTGATGACGGGCGCTGCCGCTCGATCGTGAACGGGCTTCCAATCGTCGGCATCCCACCAGAACCACGCGTCCTTGTCCTGATCGAAGACATGCAACGGCTTGTTGCACAACTTGGCAAACTCCGCGCCCCAGCCGGTCCCGCCCCGCACGGTGTTGTCGCCGAGGATGCTCCCGATGACGTAGACCTCCTGGCCGTTGTTGACCTGATACCACAGCGTCTGCAGAACCTTTCGAAGCGTCGGGCTGTCGGTATAGGTGCGGTGCATGAGCCGTCCGAGATACGCGAGGCTGACGTCGCCGGACTGCAGCTCCTCGTGATTGAGCACGCGAACACCGCGGTGGCGCTCGATTTTGTGGCCCTCGAACGTGAAGTTGACTTCTTCGATGCCGCGTCGCTCGGCCGAACCGCCGAACGCCGCCTCGGCGCCTGGCGCGCCGCCGCTGAACAGGATGCTGTCGGATGCCGTCATGCCCGCGATCATAGCATCCGTTCATTCTTGAAATTCCGAAGGGCCGGGCGCTAGAATGCCTGCATGAAACACACAACCCTCCTTATGGTGGCCCTCGCTTCGGCGCTCGCCGCCACGTCGTTTTCCACGATTCGTGCACAGCAGGCTGCGGCGGCACCCGCCGCACGGGACCGGGCAGCTGCCGCGGCTCCCGCACCACCTCGGGCCCGGCCCACGCTCGTCCTCCGCGAAGAGTGGAAGGAGACGACGGAAACTGGCGACATCCCTGTCTCGCAGCAGTTTGTCGCCAATCCCAACCTGGAACTCAAGCTTTACGGGCCCGGCTTGAAGGGGTTGATGATCACCGGATCGGCAGCGAATCCTCAGAATCCGACGCACGTATGGACCGGCATGACGACGGCGAACAGCGCGCTCACACTGAGGGACAAGAACAACTTCTTCGATCTCACCGGCCAGGCGAAGGTGCGATGGGTGACGAAGGTCTCGGGCTTCCAGAGAATCCACCCGATCGTGAAGCTTGCCGACGGCACGTTCCTCGCCGGCGACTGGGCCGATGGGTCGACGGGCGATTGGAAAGAAACCGAAGCCTATTTCGCAGAAATGCGCTGGGTCAAAGTGGATCCGGCCCGTGTCGTTACGACCGGCGCATTTCTCGAGAAAGCGGATCTGAGCAAGGTGGACGAATTCGGCTGGAGCGATTTCATGACCTCCAGCGGCCACGGCCAGGGCGGTTGGTCGGACGTCGGGAAGATTGAGCTCTACGGCAAGACCGTCCCGCGCTAGTCTCTTCTCTCGAAGGGGGATGGCGCCCCGCGCCATTTCCCTTCATCTCCCATCCCGACGCGCTCAAGGCGTCGAGCCTTTGAAGCCGATATAGTCGGCGTGACCTCTCGAGGCGCCGTCCACTCCCCGCTCGTCGTCTGGACCCTGCTGATTGCCGGCATACTCGCGACGGCGTACGCCTGGAAATATCGTCAGCCGCTCGGGACGTCTGACTTCAAGATTCTCTACACGTCGGCCGAGCAGCCGCCGGCGCGGATGTTCGTCCCGCTGCCGAGTGCACGGCCGAACATGAATCCGCCCCAGTTCCAGATGCTCCTCGAGCCGCTCACGTTATTCCCGCTGCCTGTCGCGAGCGCGATCTTTCGCGCGATCAGCATCGTGAGTCTGTGCGTGTGCGTCTGGTGGCTCGCGCGCACACCGGGTCACCAGTGGGACCTGCTCGATCTGGGCGCGGTCCTCGCATGGGCGCCCATGGCGACCGTGCTGAGCCTGAATCAGGTGACGTGGATCCTGTGGCCCCTTCTGCTCTGCGCCTGGTGGTGCTGGCGTCAGGATCGGTGGACGCCCGGATCGATCGCCTACGGTCTCGCATTCAGTCTGAAACCGTTCCTTGGCGTCTTTCTCCTTTGGCTGCTCGCGACGCGGCGCTGGAAAGCGGCCGGCGTTGCGGCGGGCACGGCGGCGATCGGGTGGGCGATCGGTCTTCTTTTCTACGGCGTCGACGTTTTTCGTGCATGGCTCCTGGCGCTCGGGAATGTCCAGTGGTGGTGGTCCCCGATGAATGGCTCGCTGGAGGGATGGCTGGCCCGGCTCTTCAACGGCACCGGCCGCCAGCTCGTCACACTGCCGCCGCTCGTCGCCCCGCTCGCCCTCATCGGCGAGATCCTCATCATCATCGTCACCCTTCTGCGGACGCGAACGCGAACGATCGACGAAAGTTGGACGACGCTCATGGCCGCCTCGTTGCTCGCCTCGCCGCTTGGCTGGATCTACTACGTGTGGTGGGTGCTGCCAGGCTCGCGACCGGCGCGATTGCTCTTCCAGAGCCCGATGCTGTGGTTGCCGCTGATGTACGTGGCCTTCAGTCCCAACCGCTTCGTGACGGCGACTCTCGGATCGTTCTATTTCTGGGGCTTGTTGAGCGTCTGGCTGAACGGTCTGCGAGGGCGCGCTAGCGATACGCCCACAAGAGGACGAACGTCAGAGCCAACGCCGATCCGCTTATCGCCAACGACTGCCTGAAGGACCACTCTTCAATCGCGCGTCGGCGGCTGATATACACGGCGGCGACCGCCAGCCCCGCCCCGGCAATGACATCGACGACGTAGTGTTCGCCAAGATAGACGACCGCCAGCATCACGGCGAACGTGTAGAGCACGATTCCGATTCCCACCCGACGGCCGTACGCCTGCCAGCCCACTATCGCGCACGTCACCGGGAAGGCCGCATGCAGGGACGGCATCGCCGCAACCGGGTTGCTGTCAAACGTGCCGTACAACTCCTGCGAGTAGGACGTGTAAACGTACTTGGCCACGTGAGTGATCGGCGGGAGGAGATGCAGCTGTTCGAAGGCCATCCACGGCGGAACCGTGGGCACGACCGCATAGCCGATAAGGCCCAAACCCATCACGAGTAGAAGCGCGTACCGAAACTGGCTGAAGTGTGCGCGTCGCGAATGCCAGAGGACCAGACCAAAGAGCAGGAAGAAAGCGAAATGGGAGCCGTGAATCAGCACCGCTATCAGATCGAGCGTATGGGTTCGCCACTGCTGCAGCACGAGTGGCGCAGCCGGTGTCCACACCACGAGGCGCTCCAGCGCAATGACGTATGTCGCGAACCGGGGGAAAGATACGTACTGCTCAGCCAGGTAGATCGCCCCTCGCATCGCATCGAACAGCACGGTGCCGGTAAGAAGCGGCAGCCAGTCCGTGAGAAAGGCGACCCGGCGACGCTGTAACAGTCCGTAGAGCACGAAGACCGGCAGGACACCCGTCTTCCTGATGAAGAAGCGATCGCCGCTCACAAACAACCAGAGGTAAATGGCCACCAGCGTCGCAATGCCGAGCGCGAGCGCCACGCCGGCGTGACGTTCCGTTCGGTCGGGGATCTGGTGTGAAGCCGCGGGAATCATGTTGTGGCGACTCGGTGGTTCGAGGTGCTGACGATGTGCCTCGAGGTTCTCACGATGTAAACCAGGGTGGCGACGGCCAGGATGACGTTCAAGACGACGACACGCTCGCCGAATGGATGAATGTAATGGTTGGACAGCATGCCTGCGGCGGAGAACAGCGTGAGCAGCGCGAGATCAGAGCGGGACTGCCCGTCTGCGGCATTCTGGATGAGGAAGGGAAATGTCCACAACAAGTACTGCTCGATCACAAGCTTGCTGAGCAGGAAGAACGCGAGAATGCCGACGAGCGCCGCGGAGTAAATGTCGAGCTCGGTCAGCCGGCAAAGTACGGCGCCGAAAATGACGAGAAACAGCACGCCCACGATCCAGAGCGCCTGGGGCGGCAGATAGTCAAGGAACACAATCTGCCATGACAGGTTCGATGGCGTCCGGTTGAGATTGTAGAAAAGGATATCGGAAATGAATGCCCGCGGACTCGTCGCAAGGTAAGGAAGCGACAAGCCACCGACAACCAGGGCAAGCGCAGCCGCAAGCCGGGCGCGGGTTGTCCGGTCCGTCATAGAGAGCCACGGCAACAGGAACACGGGATAGATTTTCGTCGCAATGGCGGCGGCATAGACACTAAGAAACCGCCACGAACGACCCTCCTCGCCTTGAATGCGCAGAGCGAGCAGAAACAGGCTCACGCAGACCGCATCGAACCTTCCATAAAAAGCGCCGTTGTAGAGCACCAACGGATTGAAGAGGTAGGCCGCGCACGCGAGGGCGATCCGTCGATCGCCGTGATGCCGCTCCGCCAGAAAAAGCGCGATCAGGTATCCGGTTAGCAGATCGCCGGCGACGATCGGCAGTTTGCCCAGGACCGTGAACGGCAGGCCGGTGTGTATCGCGAGCCACTGGAACGGGAGCTCAGCGTAAAGGAACAGCGGAGGGTATGTGTAGGGACCGCCCAGATATCCCGCAGGATGGTGCGCGTAGATGTTGATGCCGCTGAGCGTTGCCCGCGACGCCAGATCCCAGACAAGAAAGTCCGGACCGTAGGTGATGGGAAGAAGGAGACATCTGACGAGGAGCGATGCCAGAAATACTGCGAGCGTCAGCTGGAGGCGCATCGCCCAGGCCATACGGCAGGTTATCGGTCGATCGCGGCCTCGCCGCCACGTAACGAGTCCGTGTGGAGTCCTGTAAGTACTGCCGGCCGCGTCAGTTGAGAGTGACCTCGCCTCCCCAGATCACTTTGGCCTGGCGCCAGTCTTCTTCGAGCACCGTCCAGAGAACCTGATCGAGGTATTCACCGTCGCGCAGGAACGAGCGTCGAAGCACGCCTTCCTGGACCGCGCCGATCTTCTTGAGTGCCGCGTTCCCGCGAGCATTCGTGAGGCACGCGCGGGCTTCCAGTCGATGTACGCCGATGATGTCGAATGCAAGGTGCATCATGAGTTCAGCTCCTGCTCGAAACACGCCTGTACCCCAGAATGCCGATCCGATCGCAAAGCCCCACTCGGCCGTGCCAAACGCCGGTTCGAGCTGCCGCAACTGAAACAGGCCAACAGGAGTATCGAATCCATCAACGACGACCGCTAGGGTCGCCTGCGTGCCAACCGCACGCTGCCGCTGAGTCCAGGCGATGAACCGCTCAAAGCCGTCGACCGTGGGCGGCGGCGGCGAGAGAAACTTTGTGACCTCCGCGCAGCTCACGAACGCCCACAGCGCCTGGGCATCGGAGGACTGCAGCTCGCGCAGCGTGATTTTTCCCGACCGGAGCACCGGAAGGCGATCGCGCCAGTCAGGACCTCCTGGATCCGCGTGACCGATAGCGCCGGCGGCGCTGCCAGCCATCGTCGACTCGGTGACGCTTGCGACGCGGGGGATCCGTTCCATGCCGTGAAATAGGGGAGCAAATGGCCGGCCACGCCAACGTGTTTGGTTAAGGTATTGACTCAACGGGAGTTAGTTCAAACTCGAGGGACTGTCGAATATTGTCTGCGTGTCACGTAAATAGGCATATTCTTAGTAAAGTACCATACTAATAGAGCTTAACTGTCTTGTAATATTGACTTTATTTGAATATGGCTTATCTAGGTACAAACACGACCTCATATGAACATAATGTCAGTCTATGTCCTATATGTTCATGCCCGTGCGGAGTGCCGACCATGATCCGCGGCGTGAGTTACAGATGCGATAATGTCATCCCATGAATCGCCGCGGAACGACTGTTCGAGGCCTGGCGCCTGCCGCGCTGGTCGCGGTGGCACTGGGGCTGCTGCCCGGGATTTCCACGCTCGCGTCGCAAGCGCAGGCACCGAATCAGGAAAGTAACTTCCTCTCGCGCATCCGGCGGCTGACCGTCGACGGCAAGCGCGCGGGCGAGGGCTATTGGTCCCCTGATGGCAAGCGGCTCGTTTTCCAGAGCGAGCGCGAGCCGGGCAATCCCTTTTATCAAATTTACTCGCTCGATCTCGCGACCGGCGAAACCACACGCATTTCTCCCGGAATCGGCAAGACCACGTGCGCGTTTTTCCGTCCTGCGCCTGGTGGAAGTGTCGAGATCGAGTTTGCCTCCACGCACGCCGATCCGAAATCCAGGCAGTTCCAGGACGAAGAGCTCGCCTTTCGCGCGTCGGGCAAAGAACGACGCTACTCGTGGGACTACGACCCCGAGATGGACATCTACGCCTACAACGAAAAGACTGGAACAACGCGGCGGCTGACCACGGCGCGCGGCTACGACGCGGAGGGCAGCTATTCGCCGGACGGGCAGTGGCTCGTGTTCACGTCGATGCGCGATCCCTACACCCGGCTGCTGAACGAGAAGGAAGCGAAGATGCTCGAAGAAAATCCGAGCTACTTCGCCGACATCTATATCATGCGAGCCGACGGGTCGGAGCAGAAGCGACTCACGAACGTTCCCGGGTACGACGGCGGTCCCTTCTTCACCCCAGACGGATCGCGCATCGTCTGGCGCCGCTTTGATGAGCAGGGCCTGCTCGCCGACGTCTGGACCATGAAGCCGGACGGGAGCGATCAGAAGAGGATCACCGACTTCGGATCGATGAGCTGGGCGCCGTATATGCATCCCTCGGGCGAGTACATCATCTTCTCGTCCAATAAGCTCGGCTTCGAAAACTTCGAGCTCTACCTCGTCGACGCGGCTGGCACCAAAGAACCCGTCCGGGTCACGTATTCCGATGGCTTCGACGGCCTGCCCGTGCCGTCGCCCGACGGGAAGACGCTGGCGTGGACGTCGAGCCGCTCAGGCGGCGCCGCCGGCCAGTTGTTCCTCGCCCAGTGGAACCACGAGAAGGCGCTCGAGGCGGTCCGCAACGCGCCCCTCAGGAAGAAACCATGATGAAACGAATTGCGCTCGTCGCGACGATCGCGATAACCGCGATCGCGGTAGGGAACGCCCTTCAGGGCGTTCCGCAGGCGACGCCGTCCAAAACCCGCGCCCACGTCGAGGCGCTCGCCTCGCCACGCCTCGAAGGCCGCCTGACCGGATCGGCCGGCGAGCAGCTCGCGAGCGACTACCTGGTGTTGGAGCTCCGAAAGATGGGCGCGAAGCCGCTGCCCGGGCAGGCCGACTATCGGGTCGCCTTCGACTTTACGGCAGGCACACGCGACGGGGGCTCGACCGTCACCGTATCCGGCCCGCAGCCGGGCGTGGGCACTCGCACGCTCGTCGGCCGCAGCAACGTACAGGCCTTGTCCTTCTCCGACAACGGTGACGTGACTGGCGAAGTCGTCTTCGCCGGCTACGGCATCATCGTTCCCGAGGGGCAGGAGTTCGCGTACGACAGCTACGCCACGCTCGACGTCAAGGACAAGGTCGTCCTCGTGCTGCGCTATTTCCCGGAAGACGCCGAGCCGAAGACGAAAGCGATTCTCGCTCGGTATGCGGATCTTCGGTACAAAGCGCTCGCCGCGCGTCAGCGTGGCGCGAAGGCGATGCTCATCGTGACGGGACCGCGATCGCCGAACGCGGGGGTGACCGTGCCCATGAGCTTTGACACCGCCATCGCGGGCTCCGGCATCGTCGCGGCCAGCATCAGCGCAGCCGTCGCCGATGCGCTCTTCGCCAGCGTCCCCGACAAGACCATTCAGTCGGCGCAGCAGTCGCTCGACGATGCGAATCCACATGCCACGGGGTTCGCGCTGCCGAATCTGACGGTCACGGTTCACACCGACGTCGTCCGCGAAAAGAAGACCGGCCATAACGTCATCGCGTACTTACCGGCCACGGAACAGACTGCCACCGTGGCGAAGCCCTGGGTGGCCCTCGGCGCCCACTACGACCACCTGGGCCACGGCGACAATGGCAATTCACTCGCGGGCAAGGATGAGGCTGGGATGATCCACTTTGGCGCTGACGACAACGCGTCAGGGTCCGCAGCGGTTCTCGCCGCCGGCGCTTCGCTGGCCGCCAGACCGAGGCATCGAAACGTGCTGCTGGCGTTCTGGTCTGGTGAGGAGCTGGGCCTGCTCGGCTCGGCGGCGTTTGTCGCACGGCCACCCGTGCCGCTCGATCAGCTCGCCGCGTATCTCAACTTCGACATGGTCGGCCGGATGCAGAACAACAAGCTCACCATTCAGGCGGTTGGCACGAGCCCTTCCTGGGGAAAGATCATCGAGCAGACGAACGTCCTCGCCGGGTTCGATCTGCTGCTCCAGGCCGATCCATATCAACCAACGGACGTCTCGAACTTTAACGCGGCGAGTGTGCCCTGCCTGACGTTCTTCACCGGCGTGCATACCGATTACCATCGGCCGACCGACACGCCCGACAAGATCGACTACGAGGACCTCGATCGCGTTGCCGATTTCGCTGTCGCGATTATCAGTCGGGTCGAAGGCGGACAGTCGGCGCCTGAGTTCACCAAGGTCGACCAGGTGATGCAGCCGGGCGGCGGCCGCGCCGGGGCTCGCGTCTTCACCGGAACGATTCCCGACTACTCGAGCGACGCGAAAGGGTTGCTCCTGAGCGGCGTGATCGGCGGCGGGCCTGCCGAACAGGCGGGCCTGCAGAAGGGCGACGTCGTCGTGGAAATCGCCGGGCAGACAATCGCGAACATCTACGATTACACGTACGCCCTCGACGTGCTGAAGATCGGCCAACCGGCCAAGGTGATCTACGTCCGCAACGGGGAGCGCAAGGAGACCATGCTGACGCCTGCCGCGCGAAAATGAATTTGAGGATGTCAGGATCTGAGGATTTGAGGATCTAGCCTCATCGATAGCGGCCGAGCGGAATCGTCACGCCCGTTGACAGGCGGCCTCCCATCGGCGCGAAACCCCCGAATAGCACACCTTGCGTCTCAACGCGCAGCGCGGCGCGACGAGCGAATTCCCACTGAAATCCCCCACCAGCCATGAGATAGAACGGCGGGTGAAATGTGTCGTACGTAAGAACGCGCGTCCAGGAGCCCACGGCACCATACGTGGCGAACAGGCTCCCGCGCGCCCGCCGCCAAACATTCTGTTTGATTTGGATCGCGTACAGCGCCTCGGTCCGGTAATCGAAACTGTTGGTGTTGAACCACTTACCCACAGCGAAGATGCCTTCGATCGCGAGATTGCGTGTCACCGGCTGTGTGGCGCGGAAATGCACCATTGGCTCGGTCACCACGGCTTCATCGAGGAACAAACCAGCCCTCAACCACGTGGCATCGACTCCAACGCCGAACTCAACAGGTGGCAGCTTCGGCGTGGAGGAAGTCTGTGCGGCCGCAGGGGCACTTAGAACTACGGAGATGCCTACCGCGGCGGCAGATAACTGACTCGGCATTGATGACTCCTTAGACCGGCTGTCTTGCGGGTCCACAGAGACATGCGCACTGAGAGGGAAAATCGGCTCAGATCCTCAAATCCATAGATCCTCAAATCCTCAGATTCTATTGTCCATGGCCGGACTCTGCACGTGGGGCCGGCGGATGCCGAACGCGACGAGACGCGGAGGAAGATCACGCAGAAACGGCACTCGAAGGACAGCGCGCAGCACCCACGGGAGTGACGGCGGTCTGTTCGCTTCGAGCATCGGCTTGATGATTTGCGACTGCATCACGGATTGAAACGCCTGGATCACGCGCACCGGGAACTCGCGCGCTCGCTGCACATCGGCCAGGTCCGACTCGGTGATATTTCCAGCCACGAGCGGCTTCCACAGGATATTGGCGGCGGCCGTCGCGTCATGAATCGCGATATTGATGCCGACGCCGCCGACGGGCGACATCGCGTGCGCGGCATCGCCGATCGCCAGATACCCCGGCCGGTGCCAGCGCGTCAGTCGATCGGCGCGAACGGTCAGCAGCTTCACGTGATCCCAGTCGCGGATTTCGGCGACGCGATCCTGCAGTTCCGGTGCGACGGTGAGGATGGCTCTTCTGAACGCGTCGAGACCCTGGGCTCGGATGCGATCGGCTGCGCCCTTGGGGATGATGTACGCCACCTGCCAGTAGTCGGCTCGATCGAGCAGCACCAGCCCAAGGCCCGCGCCGAGACGCAATCCGATTTCCGTTAATTCCCCAGGGTGGCGCGACAAGCGGAACCACAGGACATCCATCGGCGGCGCCGTCTGGACCTGCGGCAGATTCGCGGCCTGACGCGTAACCGACGCTCGACCGTCGGCGCCGATCGTCAGCGGCGCTTCGATCTCGTGCTCTCCCGCGTCGTCTCGATAGCGAACGCCGCGGATCACCCCATCCGCCTCGAGCAGTCCGATGACTTCGGCATTCCTGACGAGGCAGAATGTGGGAAATCGCGTGGCCTCCTTCGTCAGGAACTCGAGAAAGTCCCATTGCGGCACCATCGCGATGAAGCGGAATTTCGTGGGCAGTCGTTCAAGGCTGATGACAATCTTCTGACCTGTCGTCGTTCGGACGCTGACCTTCGACACCTTGCTGTGCGGAAGCTCGAGGAAACGGTCCGCGAGACCGAGCTCGTCGAGAATCTCCAGCGTTGACGGATGGATCGTGTCGCCGCGGAAGTCGCGCAGAAAGTCGCCGTGCTTCTCGAGCACGACGACTGGGACGCCGGCGCGGGCGAGCAGGTAGCCCACGAGTGCGCCCGCTGGTCCGCAGCCCGCGACGCAACAGGCGGCCGTTCGGGTCACGCTGCATGGTATGCTTTTCGCGTTATTCCTGTAACAACCTCAACCAATCAAAGCTCTCGACAGCCCTGGCTGCTGCCCGCGCTGGCGATGCTGTTTCTCTGTTCTGGTATCAGCGCCCTGATCTATCAGGTGCTGTGGCTGCGCCTGTTGGGACTGATATTCGGCGTCACCACCTACGCGGCCAGCACCGTCTGGGCGAGCTTCATGGCCGGGCTCGCTCTGGGCAGCTTCGGCGCGGGGCGAATCGCCGACCGTGTGCGCCGGCCGCTGATGTGGTTCGGCGCCTGCGAACTGCTGATTGGCGCAACGGCCCTCGCCACGCCGAAAGGGCTCGAGCTGCTGCAGCAGGCGTACGTGCGCATTTATCCTTCACTGCCACCTTCGCTGACGGTGATGACGCTGGCGCGGTTCGCCATCGCATTTGCGATGCTTCTTTTCCCGACCGCGCTGATGGGCGCGACGCTGCCGCTCGTCATCAAGTCGTCGGTCGTCCGCAGCGCCAGAATCGGCGAGCGCATGGCGCTTCTGTACGGCATGAACACCACGGGCGCCATCGTCGGCGCTCTTGCGGCCGGCCTGTATCTGATTCCAGGCCGTGGCATCCATGGCACCTTCCTCGCTGCGGCGAGTCTCAATCTGGTTATCGGACTCGCAGCGCTGGCTCTTGGAACCGTCGTCATCGCGTCGCAGGACGCCGGCGATGAACGTGTCAGCTCCGACGTGCCGGTGGCACCCGCGCAACTCGACACGGGTCGTGGCCGCCTCGTCCTCTGGATCTTTGCCGTCTCGGGCTTTACGTCGCTCGCGCTCGAGGTTGTGTGGTCCCGCGTGCTGACGCTGTTTCTGCGGCCGACGGTTTACGGCTTCGCCCTGATGCTCGCGGCCGTTCTTGCCGGCATCGCCATCGGCAGCTACCTCGTCACACCGTTTCTCGATCGTCGTCGGCCGTGGATCGCGATTCTCGCAGGTCTCGAGCTCGCGATTGGGGTCGCAGCGGTGCTGTCGTTTGGTCCCCTGGCGCAGATGGGCCCTGTCGCCGCCAGCCTCACGCCCGCGCTCTCGCAGGTGATGGCCGAGTGGCTCGTCTACCCCGCCGTCGGCAGTCTGCTGGCCATCTTCCCGACGGCGCTGTTGATGGGCCTCGCCTTTCCAATCGGCTTGCGGCTGTGGACCGTCTGCGGAACCTCCGGCGCGCGTACGCTGGCGAGGCGCCTTGGCACGTTCTACTCGCTGAACGTGGGCGGCGGCATCCTCGGTGCCATCGGAGCCGGCTTCTTCCTGTTGCCGTTGCTTGGCGGCCGGTCGTCGCTCATCGCGCTCGGGATCGTCAGTTTCGCAGGTGGATTGCTGCTCCTGGCCGCGTCGGAGTTACGGCGCCCGGCGCAGGCGGCCATCGGCATTCTCGCGACGGCCGTTTTCGTCGGGTGCGTGGCTACGTCGGGTGATCCATTCGAGCAATTCGTCGAGCAGCGCTATCGCGGACAGCGCATCGTGTGGCGCGACGAAGGCGTGGACGCCACGCCGGTCGTGCTCGTCGCGCGCGACGGCGAAGTGTCGTTGACGGTCAACGGGAATCACCAGGCCAGCACCGGGCCGGTCCAGACCTTCATTCACCGCAGCATCGGCCACCTGCCGATGGTCTTGCATCCTGAGGCGCGCGACGCGCTGGTCATCGGCCTGGGCGGTGGGGCGACTGCGGGCGCGGTCAGCATCCACGACGGGGTCGACGTGGACGTCGTCGAGCTTTCGGGATCGGTGGCGAGCGCCTCGCGGTTCCTTGACAGCATCAACTACAGCGTGCTCTCACGGCCGAACGTGCACCTGCACATCGACGATGGCCGCAATTTCATGCTGCTGACACGGCGTAAGTACGACGTCGTGACCGCTGATGTCATCCACCCGATTTATGCAGGCTCCGGCAATCTGTATTCAGAGGAGTACTTCCGCCTCACGCGGAGCGTGCTGAAGCCGGGCGGCATGGTGGTGCAGTGGGTCGCGGGGACGGAGGCGGAGTACAACATGATCGCTCGCACGTTCCTGAGCGTCTTTCCGAACACCACGGTGTGGCGGGAAGGCAGCGTGCTCATCGGCAGCGTCGAGCCGCTGCGTCTCACCCGCCAGGATTTCGACTGGAAGCTTCAAGTGGCCGGTCGTGCGCAGGGAGCGCGGGACCTTGGCGCGGACAGCTTCGACAAGCTGGCGAGGTTCTATACGACAGGATCGGACGAATTGCGCGAGTTCGTCGGCCTTGGCCCCGTCCTGACCGACGATCGACCGCTGGTCGAGTACTTCTTGAGCCTGCCCCGAGATCGCGACCCCGACTTCTCGAAGATGAAGAAAGGCGATTTCAGTCGATTGCTTGGGGTCGACTGACAAGAGCTGGCCACGAAAACACGAAAGCACGAAGAAGAGCAATATTCTCTTCTTCGTGCCTTCGTGTCTTCGTGGTTGCGTTTGTGGTTATCCGTTGTTCGGTCGAACCGTAACAAACAGTCCGCTGCCCTGCCGATTGACCAGCAACAGCACCGGTCGGTTCGCGTTCTTCCCCAGCGCCGCACGCAGGTCATCGACGTTCCGTACCGGCTGACGGTTCACTTCCTCGATGACGTCGCCCGCCTGGATGCCGGCGTCGGCCGCGCGTCCATCCGGATCAACCTCCTGAACGATGACACCTCGCGTGTCGCGCGGCAGCCGGTAGCGTGAGGCCAGCTCCGGTGTCAGCGGTGCGACCGAGACGCCGAGCGAAGTCTGATCGACGCTGCCCGAGTCGGCTTCGCTCCGCGCGATCTTGTTGACCGACGCTTCCTCGAGCTTCACGCTGACGTGCTTCTCCTTACCATCGCGCACAATCGTGACGTCCGCGGTCGACCCCGGAGCTGTCTCCGCTACGCGGTTGCGCAGCGTGTTGGTGTCGTGCACCGGCTGGCCGTTGAACGACATGATGACGTCGCCGCGCATCAGCCCGGCGCGATCCGCCGCGCTGCCCGGCGTCACGGACCCGATGAGGGCGCCACCGACTTCCTTGAGGCCGAGGCTCTCCGCCAGGTCGGAAGTAACGCCTTGGACCATCACGCCGAGTTGCGCTCGCGTCACCTTGCCGGTGGTACGGAGCTCGTCCATCACGTGCTTCGCCATGTTCGACGGAATGGCAAAGCCGATCCCGATGTTGGCGCCGTCAGGAGAGAGGATCTGCGAGTTGATCCCGACCAGCTCGCCTTTGAGGTTCACGAGCGCGCCGCCGGAGTTCCCTCGGTTGATGGGCGCGTCGGTCTGCAGGAAGTCCTCGTAGCTGCCGCTGCCGGCACCGGTCGACCGGCCCTTCGCGCTGATGATGCCCATCGTCACCGTCTGCCCGACGCCGAGCGGATTACCGACCGCCAGGACGACGTCGCCCACCTGCACGTTGTCGGAGTTGCCGAGCGCAACAGCATGGAGACCGGTGGTGTTGATTTTGATGACGGCCAGGTCGCTCGGCTTGTCCGTGCCGATGAGTTTGGCCGTGACCGTTCTGCCATCCGTCAACTCGACTCGAATGTCGTCCGCACCTTCCACAACGTGGTTGTTCGTCAGGATGTAACCGTCATCACTGAAGATGACACCTGACCCGAGGCCACGCTCCCTGGGCGAGCGCTGCCGCTGTGACGGCGCTTGATTGTCTCGATCGCCCGGATCGCCGAAAAACCGCCGGAAGAAGTCACCGTTCGGGTCGTTAGGATCATTCGGAAACTGGAATTGTGTGGGCGAGACGCTTGATCTTCCTTCGACCCGAATCGTGACGACGGAGGGTGCGACCACTTTGACCACGTCGGCGTACGAGTCCCGGCCGCCGGCAATCGCGCGCGTAATCGGGGCAGGGGTATTTGCCACCTGGGCCGCGAGAGTGGTGTGCGCGGCTGAGATGCTCCACGCCGCGCCGGTCACCAGAAGAGCAGCGGCCCCAACGGCAAGCCCAGTGCGGGCGAACCATTGGCCGAGGCTGAAACGGGAGTTGTCCATATGAAATGTTCCTTTCGGTGAATACGGCTCTTTCTTATTAGACGGGATACCTCCTTTCCAGGCCGTTGCAGGAACATTACAAATATGAAAGGTAAATTGGGTCATCTGGTTATCTGGTCATCTGGTCATTGATTGGTTCAATTGGCCAATCAATGACCAGATAACCAGATGACTAGATGACCAGATGTACTGTGAACCGTGCCCCGTGTCCCGGTTCACTTTGGACCTCGACCGTTCCGCCATGGGCCTCGACGATGGCCCGGACCAGGCTCAACCCGAGGCCGAGGCCGCGTTCGGTGCGGCTGGCGTCGCCCCGGAACAGACGGTCCCAGATGCGCGGCAGCTCATCAGGAAGAATCCCAACGCCGGTGTCGTGGACAGACAGCACGGCGTGGCCATCCTCGCGCCCAACGGTCACTTCGACGCGTCCGCCAGAAGGCGTGTATTTCACAGCGTTGTCGATGAGATTCGCGGCGACCTGCTCCAGTCTCGTACGATCTCCCATCACGACAACGTCTTCCGGGGTCCAGTCAAGGGCGGACGCCACGGCCGCAGGAGTAGTGTCCGGCTTGAGCCGGACCTCAAGGGTCAGACCCTTCGCTTCTGCCACATCGCGGTACAACTCGACCGCTCGCGCGACAACCTCTGCGAGCCGCACGGGCTCGCGCCGCAACTGCATCGCACCGCTCTCGGCCTCGGAGATGTCCATCAGCGTGTTGAGCATCACGAGCACGCGGTCCGCTTCTTCCACGCAGTCAGCGAGCGCCTCCCGGTAGCGATCGAGGTCGGGCGGCCCGGCGAGCGCCATCTCCGCCGCGCCGCGCAGATGCGTCAGTGGCGTTCGCAAGTCGTGGGAGACGTTGTCGAGCGATCCGCGCATCGCCGTCACGAGGCCTTCGATCTTGTCGAGCATCGCGTTGAAGAGCGTGGTCAGCTCGTCGATGGCGTCGTCACCTCCAGGACTGCCTGGCAGCAGCGGCACGCGCGCGTCGGTGCGGCCGGTTCGGATGATGCGACGGACCGTCTGGGTCAATCGCCGAATCGGCGCGACCGCCGTGCGCGTGACGAGAAAGCCGCCCGTGAGCGCGATGACCACGATCGAGAGCGTCACGATGCCAAGCACCGCGCGGAATCGCGCGAGCAGGTCTTCGCGCGCCTCCGTGCTTTTGCCGACCTGGACCAGGGTGCCGTCGGCAAGACGCAGCGAGCCGGTTTCGAGCTGAGCTGGATCCCACCCTTCAGGGTTGCTGAGGACGACCGCTTCCCTTCCGCGGTCGACGACCCGCACGAACAGCCGTTCCGGGGCGGTCCGCTGCTCCGCCCGTACGGTGTCGGCGAGCTGATTGAGCCCCCCGCGCCGGTATGCCGCGGCATAGTCGCCCAGCTTCTGGTTGATCAGTTGCTGGTCGCGTTGCGCGAGCGAGGTCGCGGTCAGGACATAGGTCAGCAGCACGATGACGATAGAGCCCGCGATGAACAGCGTCGCGTACCAGAGCGCAATGCGCAGTCCGAACGCGCGGGTAAAAAGGGGACGGGAGTCTTTTTCAGTTTCGGGATTCAACTTGTCGACCAGTCAAACATGGCGCGTTTCGTGGGCGAAAGGATCGCGAATTAGACCCGTCCCCTTTTTACGGCCTAAGGACATACCCCACCCCTCGAACGGTGTGCAGCAGCTTCTTTTCGAACGGTCGATCGATCTTCTCGCGCAAACGGCTCACCAACACGTCGACGACGTTGGTCTGCGGGTCGAAACTGTAGTCCCACACGTGCGACAGGATCATCGTCTTCGACACGACATGGCCCACGTTGCGCATCAGATACTCGAGCAGCGCGAACTCGCGCGGACGCAAGTCGAGCACCGTGCCAGACCGAATCACACGGCGTGACAGCAGGTCGAGCACGACATCGTCAACCGTCAGCGTCGTCGGCTCCGGCGCGCGTGTGGCGCGGCGGACCAGCGCCTGGACGCGGGCCAGCAGTTCCGCAAATGCGAACGGCTTGGTCAGGTAGTCGTCACCGCCGGTCTGGAGACCGCGCACGCGGTCATCGACCGTCCGCCGCGCGCTCAGGATGAGCACGGGAGTGGCAATGCCGCGGCGCCGAAGCTCCTCGATGAGCGAGAGGCCATCGCGCCTGGGCAGCATCAAGTCCACGATAGCCACGTCGTACGGCTGATCGACGGCGGCCTTCAGCCCGGCTTCACCGTCTGCCGCATGATCGACCGCGAAGCCGGCCTCCTTCAGTCCGCGGACGACAAAGTCCGCGATCGAGGCATCGTCCTCGACGAGCAACGCCCGCATGACTTGATCATACGAGGTCCTTGGTTCCTGGGCCTTGGTCCTTGGTCCGTCCCTGGTCCATGGTCCTTGGTGCGCGCCAACGAACGAGGACGCGCCAACGAACGAGGAAAGGACGAAGCACTCAGGACCAAAAACGGACCAAGGACCATGGACGGACCAAGAACCAAGCACCAGGGACAAAGGACCCAAGAGGTCGTAGTACGCTAGAAGTTTCGCGGTCCACGCTGATCGCAAGAAAGGGATCCTCGTGAAGGCTCTGCGGCTGTTCGTGTTCCTGGTGGCCGGTTCGCTGGTCGCCGTACCTCACGTCGCGGCGCAAGACCAGTCGCCGCCGCGGCGCGTGACGCCGCCGGTGACGTCGAGCATCTTTCTTGGAGGCGTGCCTTCTGGACCGCGCACCAACGAGGTCGCGAGGATCACGCTGCTCGAGGCCATGACCCGGGCGCTCGAGCACAATCTCGGCGTGCTCACAGCCGAAGCGCAGCTCGGCCATGCCCGCGGGACGCGGTGGCGGGAGCTGAGCGCGCTGCTGCCGAACCTCGGTGCGCGTGTTTCAGAAACGCGCCAGGAGATCAACCTGCAGGCATTCGGCTTCGGATCCTCCTTCGGCTCGGCCTTCGCCGACGTCCCGCCCGTCGTTGGGCCCTTTAACGTGTTCGACGCGCGCGTGTATTTGTCGCAGGCGGTCCTCGACCTCGAAGCGATGAACAACACGCGGTCCGAGTCGCATAACGTCAACGCCGCGCAATTCACGTATCAGGGCGCGCGCAATCTCGTCGTGTGGGTGGCCGGCACGCTGTATCTCCAGGCGCTCGCGGCAGACGCCCGTGTGGAGTCGGCCCGCGCGCAGCGGCAGACCGCGCAGGCGCTTTACAACCAGGCACTCGATCTGAAACAGACCGGGCTCGTCGCCGGCATCGACGTGCTGCGGTCCGAAGTGGAGCTCAACGTCCAGATCAACCGGGCGACGACGGCCGCCAACGACGCGGAAAAGGCCAAGCTGCAACTGGCGCGGGTCATCGGTCTTCCGCTCGGCCAGAACTTCGTGCTCGATTCAGCGCTGCCCGAACTGCCGGCCCCTGATATGACGGTCGAGCAGGCGACTGAGCGCGCCTATCAGACGCGGGCGGACTACCAGGCGGCTCTCGAGCGCGTGCGGGCGGCCGAAGCGGCACGTCAGGCGGTTGTCGGCGAGGCCCTTCCGGCTGTCCGCCTCAACGCCGATTTCGGCGACATCGGCCTCTCGCCGAGCGACTCGCACGGAACATTCAGCGTGACGGGCGCGGTGCAGATTCCGATCTTTCAGGGCGGACGCACTCGAGGGCGGCTCCTCGAGGCCGACGCGGACGTGCGCAGCCGGCGCAACGAGGCCGAAGACGTCAAGGCGTCGATCTACTACGAGGTGCGCACGGCGTATCTCGACCTGCAGGCGACAGCCGACCAGCTGCAGGTCGCGACGAAGGCGCGCGACCTGGCCGCCCAGCAGCTCACGCAGTCGCGCGATCGATTCGCCGCCGGCGTCGCCAGTAACATTGAAATCATCCAGGCGCAGGAAGCCGTCGCGATCGCCAACGAGCAATACATCTCGGCCTTATACGGTTACGACCTCGCAAAGGGCGCGCTGCTCCGCGGCGTGGGCACTGCGGAAGCCACATTGCGACAGTTCCTCGGAGGCACTCGCTGATGGCCGAACAGGCTGCTCTCACGCAACAGCCACGTGTACGGATCGCCGCTGGCGTCCTCATCCTCGTCGTCATCGGAGCCGCGATCTGGTACTGGATCGCCGCGGGACGCGAGTCGACAGACGATGCGCAGGTGGATGCGCATGTGACGCAGATTGCCGCGCGCATTGGCGGCACCGTGCTTCGCGTGCCGGTCGCCGACAACCAGCAGGTCAGCGCCGGTGCACGTGCTGGTCGAAATCGACCCGCGAGATTACCAAGTCGCTCTCGAAAAGGCGCGCGCCGAGCTGGCCGATGCCGTCGCGAGTGCGCTCGCGGCCCAGAGCAACGTGCCGATTACGTCGACGGCGACCACGAGCAACGTCGTGACCGCCCGCGGCGGCGTGGAGCAAGCCCAGGGCGGTGTGTCGGGCGCCGAACGCGAGCTCGACGCCGCGCGTGCGCGGCTGACGACGGCACAGGCGCGGCTGCGCGAAGCGGAGGCCAACGCGACCAAGGCAGCCCGCGACGTGGAGCGGCTGCGAGGCTTGCTGGCCAAGGACGAGGTCTCGCAGCAGCAGTTCGACAGCGCTGCTGGCGCGGCCGACGCGCAGAAGGCGGCGGCCGATTCGGCGCGCTCGCAGATCGCCGAGGCCGAAGCGGGCATCCGCGTCGCCGACAGCAGGCTCGTTCAGGCGCGAGCCGGCGAACAACAGGCCCATGCCGAACTGCAGACCGCGCAGACCGGTCCGCAACAGGTGACGGCGACGAAAGCGCGGGCGGCGGCGGCCGAGGCGCACGTGCAGCAGGCCAAGGCGGCGCTCGCGCAGGCCGAGCTCAACCTGGAGTACGCGACCGTGAAAGCCCCGGTCGGAGGGATCGTCAGCCGCAAGTCGGTGGAGGTCGGTCAGATCGTGCAATCCGGACAACCGCTGATGGCCATTGTTCCGCTCGACGCCATCTGGGTGACGGCGAATTTCAAGGAGACGCAGCTGTCGGACCTGCGGTCGGGACAGAAGGCGGTCGTGACGGTCGACGCGTACGGTGGCCGCCGATTCGCCGGGCACGTCGAGAGCATCGCCGCCGCCACCGGTGCGCGGTTCAGCCTGCTGCCGCCGGAGAACGCGACCGGCAACTACGTCAAGGTGGTGCAGCGGGTGCCAGTGAAGATCGTGCTGGATGGCGGACAGGACGCCGAGCATCTGCTGCGACCAGGGATGTCGGTAGTGCCGACGGTCTACACAAGATAGCCACCACAGAGGACACGGAAGTACAGAACCGAGGACACGGATACAACAAACACACAAGAAGAGAAGCCGTGCCCTCCGTGGTAGCGCTTTTTGTTGCCGCCCTTTTATGACCGACCAGCATCGCCATATCAACCCCTGGCTCATCGCCGTCTCCGTGATGTTCGCCACCTTCATGGAGGTGCTCGACACGACGGTGGTCAACGTCTCCCTGCCGCACATCGCGGGCAGTCTGTCGGCCACGATCGACGAATCCACATGGGCGCTGACGTCGTACCTCGTGGCCAACGCGATCATCCTGCCGATGACCGGCTGGCTCGCGACGCGGTTCGGGCGCAAGCGGCTGCTGATGCTGTCGGTCGTCGGTTTCACGTTGTCGTCGTTTCTCTGCGGGCTCGCGCCAACGCTCGGCACGCTGATCGTGTTCCGTGTCATGCAGGGCGCCACCGGCGGCGCCCTGCAGCCGCTGTCGCAGGCGGTCCTTCTTGAAGCGTTCCCGCCGCACGATCGCGGCAAAGCCATGGCCTTCTGGGCGCTCGGCATCGTCGTTGCGCCGATTCTCGGACCGGTGGTGGGCGGCTGGCTGACCGACAACTACAGCTGGCGATGGGTCTTCTACATCAATATTCCCGTGGGCATCGCGTCGCTCGTGATGACGAAGATGTTCATCTTCGACCCGCCGTACCTCCGGCAGGAGTCGCGCAGGATCGACTACTGGGGCATCGGCATGCTGGCCGTCGGCATCGGCGCGCTCCAGATCGTGCTCGACAAGGGACAGGAAGAGGACTGGTTCTCGTCGAACGTCATCACGATGCTCGCGATTCTGTCGGCGGTCACGCTGCTCGTCCTCATCATCCATGAGCTGACGACGGACGACCCGGTGGTCGACCTGCGCGTCTTCAAGGAGCGCAGCTACGCGGTTGGCGTCTTCCTGATGACGATGGTGGGCTTCGTGCTGTACGGCAGCATGGTGCTGCTGCCGGTGATGCTGCAGACGGTGTTCGGCTATCCGCCGCTGCAGGCCGGTATCGCGATGGCGCCGCGCGGCATCGGATCGTTTTTCATGATGCCGATCGTCGGCGTGATGACCGGCCGGTTCGACGCGCGGAAGCTGTTGTCCGGCGGTTTGTTCGCGGGCGGCATTACGCTGCTCTGGCTGTCGAAGCTGAACCTGCAGGCCGGGTACTGGGACATCTTCTGGCCGCAGCTCGCCCAGGGGGCCGGCATGGCGCTGCTCTTCGTTCCGCTGACGACGGTCGCGATGGACGCGATTCCGCGCGAACGGATGGGCAACGCGACGAGCCTGTTCAACCTGATGCGCAATATCGGCGGCAGCATCGGCATCGCGATGACCGGCACGATGCTGGTGCGCAATCAGCAGACGACCACATCGATGCTTGGATCGCATGTGTCGGCGTACGATCCGGCCACGCAGGCGACGATTGCGCGCATGCGCGCGGCCTTCATGGCCGCGGGCGCCGATGTGACAACCGCGACCAGCCGCACGTACGCGGCGCTCTTCGGGATGGTCCAGCGTCAGGCCGCGATGGTGTCGTTTGTCGGGATCTTCCAGCTTCTCGGAGTCCTGTTTCTGGTGCTGATTCCGCTCGTGTTGCTCATGAAGCGCCCGAAGCGCGGGCCAGTAGCTGGGGCGCACTGAAGGGCGTAAACTGGAAGTGCGAAGCCGATGTTAGCCAGAGCGCCACGGACGGCACTATTGATCGGGGTTCTGTCCGCATTGTGCCTTTACAGAATTGCGTCCCTGTCTGCGCAGGCACCATCAGATCAGCCTGCTGCCCGCCCGTCCTTTCCTGAATGGCTCGCCGGCGTTCGCGCCGACGCGCTGCAGCGAGGGATTCGACCTGAGACCGTTGACCGGGCGCTCGCGACCGTCGAAGAGCCAGAGCCATCCGTCATCGAGCGCGATCGGGCGCAAGCCGAAACGATCCTGTCGCTCGAGACTTACATTTCCCGTCAGCTGAAGCCGAAGGTCATTCGGACCGCTCAGGAGATGTACGCGCGGCACCGCAAAACCCTCGACGAAGCGGCCCAGCGCTACGGCGTCTCTCCGCGCATCATCGTCGCCATCTGGGGCCTCGAATCGAACTTCGGGCAGTTCAGCGGCGTCCGCCCGACCATTGGGGCGTTGGCGACGCTGGCGTGGGATCCGCGGCGTTCGACGTTCTTCCGCGCCGAGTTGCTGAACGCGCTCGCGATTCTCGATCGCGGAGACATCGACGTCGCGCACATGCGCGGGTCGTGGGCCGGCGCGATGGGCCAGCCGCAGTTCATGCCCTCGAGCTACCTGAAGTGGGCCGAGGACTTCGACGAAGATGGACGCGCCGACATCTGGTCGTCGCCCGCCGATGTGTTCGGATCGATTGCGAATTACATGAAGGCGCACGGCTGGATCACAGGACAGAACTGGGGACGCGAGGTGAAGGTCTCGGGCGCCGTGGCGGCGACGATCGCGCGCGACGTCGAGCGGCGAACTGGACCGTGCGTCGCGCGGCGCGCCATGACGGTCGCGCTGCCGATGGCCCGCTGGCAGGAGCTTGGCGTCCGCCTCACCACTGGGGCGGCGTTGCCGAAGACGGATCTCACCGCGTCCCTTGTGTCTGGTTCGTCCAGAAGCTTCCTGGTCTACGACAACTACGACGCCCTGCTCGAGTACAACTGCGCGCATTCGTACGCGATCAGCGTCGCGCTGCTTTCGGAGCGCATCCGGTAGGGCCCGGGCACGGAATCGCGATGTCTACTGCCGAGCTCGATGACCGCGGCGTGATCCTGTCGTGTTCGAATTGCGGAAAGAGGAACCGTGTGCTCTACGCGCGGTTGAGCGACTCCTCGCGATGCGGACAATGCAAGCAGGAACTGAGCCCTCCGTCTGTTCCGATCGAGATGGCCACGTCGGCCGACTTCGATCGCGTCATCGCCAGCGCGTCGGTGCCGGTCGTGGTCGACTACTGGGCGCCGTGGTGCGGCCCCTGCCGCATGGTGGCGCCCGAGATCCAGAAAGTCGCGGCGCGCCGGGCAGGCCGTGTCCTGGTCGTGAAAGTCAACACCGAAGCGCTTCCCGACCTGGGCGAGCGCTTCGGCATCCGGTCGATCCCGATGCTCGCCGTGTTCGAGCAGGGGCGCGAGGTGGCACGAAGCGCCGGCGCGCGTCCTGCTCAGGATATCGAAGCGTTCATCGATTCGAACGTATCATCTTGACGTGACCTCCGTTCGCCTCCGTGTCTCCCGTGGGAGCGCGTTTGCCTGCGCGCTGGTGCTCGCGGCCGGTGCTTCGCTGCTGCCGGCGGCTCAGCAGCTGCGAACGTTCGATCTCGAGGAAGCGACGATCGCCGACCTGCGGCGCCGGATGGAGACCGGACAGGACACCGCGCGGTCGCTCGCTGAAAAATATCTGGCGCGCATCGACGCCCTGGATCGACAGGGCCCCTCGCTCCGCAGCATCCTGGAGATCAATCCTGACGCGCTGACCATCGCCGACCAGCTCGATGCCGAGCGCAAGACGCGCGGCCCGCGCGGTCCCCTGCACGGCATTCCGATCGTCATCAAAGACAACATCGCCACCACCGATCGCATGATGACGACGGCAGGATCGCTCGCACTCGTCGGCGTCAAGCCGCCCAAGGAAGCCTTCATCGTGATGCGCCTCCGAAACGCCGGCGCCGTCATCCTCGGCAAGACGAACCTCAGCGAATGGGCCAACTTCCGGTCGTCGCACTCCTCGAGCGGCTGGAGCGCGCGCGGCGGCCAGACCAGAAATCCGTACGCGCTCGATCGCAGCCCTTCAGGTTCGAGCTCCGGCTCGGCGGTGGCCGTGGCGGCAAACCTCGCGGCCGCGGCGGTCGGAACGGAAACCAGCGGGTCAATCGTGTCGCCTGCGCAGGCCAACTCTGTCGTGGGCATCAAGCCGACCGTCGGCCTTCTGAGCCGGACCGGTATCATCCCAATCGCCCACACGCAGGACACACCCGGCCCCATCGCGCGAACCGTCGCCGATGCCGCCGCGCTGCTCGACGCGATGACGGGAGCGGATCCGGACGATGAGGCGACAATTCCGCGGCAGGGCGCCGACAGCTACGCGACGTTTCTCGATCCAGGGGGACTCAAGGGCGCACGCATCGGTATAGTCCGCAAGCGTCTGTTCGGTAACAGCGCTGATACTGACCGCGTGGCCGAAGCGGCGATCGCCGACATGAAAGGCCGCGGCGCGGTCATCGTCGATCCGACGGACATCCCGACGCTTGGAACGTTCGACGATGCGACATTGGATGTGCTGCTGTACGAGTTCAAGTCGGACTTGAACAAGTACCTGGCGTGGCTCGGGCCGGCTTCCCCGGTGCATTCGCTGAAGGACATCATCGCGTTCAACATCGCGCATCGCGACGAGGAGCTTCCCTATTTCGGTCAGGAGCTCTTCATGATGGCCGAGGCAAAGGGTCCGCTGACGGACACGACCTACACACGCGCTCGAGTGGATGCCTGGGGCTACGCCGGCACGTACGGCATCGACGGCGTCATGGCCAAGTACCAACTTGACGCGCTCGTCGCTCTGACCGGCGGGCCTGCAGTTCCCATCGATCTCGGCAAAGGCGACAATCGGAGCGCGTTCATCCCCGGGCTGTCAGGTATCGCTGCCGTCGCCGGATACCCTCACATCACCGTGCCCGCCGGGTACATTCGTGGACTACCGGTTGGGATTTCGTTCGTCGGCCGCGCATGGAGCGAGCCGACGCTCATCAAGCTCGCGTACGCGTACGAGCAGGCGACCAAGCATCGTCGCCCGCCGACATTTGCGCCAACTGCGTCAGAGCGCTGACTGTAGGGGCCGGTCCTCAGACCGGCCCGCGCGGGCGGGCCTGAAGGCCCGCCCCTACAGATAAAAGGTGTTGACCTAGAGAGGCGATTGCCAAACCGCCCGCCCCACGAAGAACGGGCCGAGGCGTTCGAGGTACAGCGCGGTTTGCTGCGTCTTCCTCATCGTCTGGACGATCGACGAGAGCGGATACAAGTCCTTGCCGATGAGGCCGACCACGAAGTCGTTGTCGACCTTGTCGAGGCCGTGGCACGCCAGGCGGACGTCGTGGGCGTAGTCGCCGGCGCCGTACGCCATGCCGATGGCGCCGTGCTCGGCCAGAATCGTCCGTTGCTCGTCGGCCGGAAGCTGCGCAAACCGGCCGCTGCGCCGCAGCGGATACCAGACCGCCCACGGCCAGTCCCGATTGAGTACCGTCCGCCGCGGTCGATGCATGAGGACGTCAACGAGGTCGGGCTCGTAGCCGAGCGAATACGTCCGCCCGAGCATCGTGTATTCGGGTTTCTGCGCAAGACCCGCGAACGGGCCGGCGTTGATGAGCGGCCGGACGCGATCGACGAAGAACGCGGGGTCCTGGTCGAAGGTCAGGAGTGCGACGCCGCGCGGATCGTTGACGTCCTCGTACAACACGCCGGCGATGTCCGCTTTCGACAGCGCCGCCCGCAGCGGGCCGACGTCCGGGCAGCCGCCGAAGGCGAGAAACTGCATGAACAGCCGCGTGTCCGAGCGTTGCGGCTGGCCATCCTTCATGCCACCCTTCTCGCTGATGTCCGGCGGCTCTGGTCCTCGTCTGGTCTGGGCGGCTGGTGGGGTCCCCGGCGCGGCAGCCGCGCTGGGGTGCCTTGGTGTGCTCACGGATAGAATCGTATCGCAACTATGCCTGACTATCGAATCCGTCCGGCCACGCTCGACGACATCGACGTGCTCGTTCACCATCGGGTCGCAATGTTCAGCGAAATGGGCGTGTCCGTCGATGTCGACTCAGTCGCACAGGCCTTTCGCGACTGGGTGACAAGATTGTTGCCGGCCGGCACCTATCGGGGATGGGTCGTGGAAGGGCCAGGCGGCAATATCGTGGCTGGCGGGGGCATGACGGTCCTTCCCTGGCCGCCCGGGCCCTGGTATGTCGGCGGACGGATGGCGTTCGTCTACAACGTCTACACCGAACCCGAGCACAGGCGCCGGGGCCTGGCCCGGATGATCATGGAGGCAATCCACACGTGGTGCCGAGATGACGGGATTGGAGTGGCGGGTCTCAATGCGAGCGGTCAGGCGCAGCGTCTCTACGAGTCGCTGGGTTATCAGCAGATGCCCGCGCCCATGATGGTTTGCGGCATCCAGCCACCAGGCTCAAGGCCCGGATCACCAGCCACCCCTAGGCACTAGCCAACGGCCACCAGTAAGATATAATCCGTCGGCTTTGCGAGAGGCGAGCCCGGTTCGTTGCGCTGAAGCGTCAGGCTGAGGCGGACGGACGCCCCAAGACTTTCGTATACGGAGACGCGCAAGTATGCCCTTCATCATCACGGACCCCTGCATTGAAACCAAGGACACCGCCTGCGTGGACGTGTGTCCCGTCGACTGCATTCATCCGCGCAAGGACGAGCCTCAGTTCGCGGAAGCGACGATGCTCTACATTCATCCGGAGGAGTGCATCGACTGTGGCGCGTGCGTACCTGCGTGCCCCGTTGCGGCCATCTACGAAAGCATCGACGCAACGCCGTCGCATCAGAAGGACCTGATCGAAGCGAACGCGATCTACCGGCTTGGCGACGCCGACCTGATGGCGAAGGCCGAAGCGATCGTGAAGGCGCACGTGGCGGCGCGGCCGGACATCATGGCGGTCCCGGCAGCGGAACGAGCGGCGGCGCACCCCAACTTCTCGTGAAATTGCAGATTGCAGATTGAAGATTGCAGATTGAATCCAATCCAATCTGAAATCTGACATCTGAATTCTGCAATCGAATGCGGATTGCGACCTGGAACGTGAACGGCATCCGGGCGCGGCAGGCGCAGGTCCAGGAATGGATCGAGCGCGAGCGCCCGGACGTCGTCTGCCTGCAGGAAATCAAAGCCACATCCGACCAGGTGCCGGAAGTCCTTTGCGAGATGCAGGGTTACTGGTGTTACTGGCACGGCGGGAAGGGCTACTCCGGTGTCGCCCTCCACGTCAGCAAGTCGATCGCGCCCGAGCGGCCCACCTTTTCGCATCCTGAGTTCAACTACGAAAACCGGATCGCGGCTGTCGAGCTGAAGACGGTGGACGGGGACGTGACGGTCGCGTCGGTCTACGTGCCGAACGGCGGCAAAGACTTCCCCGCCAAGATGAAGTTCCTCGAGGCGCTCGATGAGTACGCCTCGACGTTCATGCCAGGTCAATCCTCTGGCCGCCGGCTTGTCCTGTGCGGTGACATGAACGTGGCGCGGACCGAACGGGACGTGCATCCGAAAGAGCGCAAACCGCGCGGGATCGGTCAGCTACCCGAGGAGCGAGCCCTGCTCGAGCGGATCATCGGCCGCGGCCTGGTCGACGTGGGCCGGGCGCTCGACCCCGATAACGACGCCCTGTTTACCTGGTGGCCGCCGTGGCGGAATATGCGGCAGCGCAATATCGGGT
Source organism: uncultured Acidobacteriota bacterium (assembly GCA_963789965.1). Taxonomy (GTDB): domain Bacteria; phylum Acidobacteriota; class Vicinamibacteria; order Vicinamibacterales; family CAVVIG01; genus DATLLJ01. Next base: position 139,172 of record CAWBMO010000003.1, on the reverse strand, counting down.
GGCGGCTTGACTACGTCTTCGCGAGCACGGCTCTTGCATCAGCGGCGACTGCATGTCCGGTACAGAAGGACGTGGGCACCAGCGATCACGCACCAGTAATGGCAGTCTTCTCTTAAGAAGAGCTTAGCCACGAAGACACGAAAACACGAAGAGCATTAAGCTAAAGATTGTTTTTCGTGCTTTCGTGATTTCGTGGCCGAGAATTGATGGCGATCGTAGTACAGAAGTACGGCGGGTCGAGCGTCGCGGACATCGCCCGCATGAAACAAGTCGCCGAGCGCGTCATGCAGACTCGGCGCCAGGGCCACGCCGTCGTCGTCGTGGTTTCGGCGATGGGCGATACCACCGACGATCTTCTCGCGCTCGCCAAGCAGGTATCACCCAACCCCGATCGACGGGAGCTCGACATGCTGCTCAGCGCCGGCGAGCGCATCTCGATGGCGCTCCTCTCGATCGCCATCCGCGAACTGGGCGGCGAAGCCATCAGCTTCACCGGCAGCCAATCCGGCATCATCACCAACGATCGGCATGTGGACGCGCGCATCATCGAGGTCCGCCCGTATCGTGTGCAGGACGAGCTGGCACGCGGCAAGATCGTCGTCATCGCCGGCTACCAGGGCGTGTCATATCGACGCGAGGTCACGACGCTCGGCCGCGGAGGCAGCGACACGACGGCCATCGCGATGGCGGCGGCGCTCGGCGCCGAGTATTGTGAGATTTGTTCTGATGTTGACGGCGTGTATACGGCGGATCCGCGCGTCGTCGCCGGCGCGCAGCGAATCGCGAGGCTGTCCTACGAAGAAACACAGGAGCTTGCCGAATCCGGCGCCAAGGTGCTGAACGCGCAGGCCGTCGAGTTCGCGAAAGAGAAAGGGATCGCGATCTACGCGCGCGCGACGGCGTCGGCGCTGCCTGGAGCGGACCCATCTGAAGACGGAACCGTCATCCAGCACGCCAGCCGCGACGCCGTGCGGCCTGCCCGGACGGTCGTCGGAGTGGCGAGCGAACGCGACATCCTGGTGCTCCATTGTGACGGCGAGTCCACAGGGCCCGCCCTGCTGCACGCCGGCGAGATTCTCGCGCTCCTCGACGAGCACAAGGTCGCCGGCAAACAACTGCATCGCGTCGGCAATTCGCTGACGCTGGTGATCTCCCGCGAGAACCTGCACGAGGAGAATCGTCTTCGCGCGGCGCTTTCCACGCACTTCGGGGACCGCGTTCGTCTGATTGACACGCTCGGCGCCATCAGCGTGATTGGGGCGGGCATCAACGCCTCGTTCGAGAACCTGCGCCGCGGCTCCGATGCGCTCGCCGCAAGCGGCATCGTCGCCGAGCAGGTCGCGACGTCGTCTTTCAGGATTACGTGGATGATCGATCGCGCACGCCTGGACGACGCGGTGAGGTTGTTGCACGAGACGTTCATCAAACGGGGGACGGTCTAAAATGACTAGAACTGTCAGCTTACGCATGTCATCCTCCATGTACGAGTAGAACACTGCGCAAATCTACAGCTCTTCTCCTTCGATATCGTCTTCGCCCTCGTCGATCACCGTGCTGTGGATGTCGACTCGGAACCACTCCCGAAACGTCTTGATATCACGCGTTTGCGGCCAGGTGGATTCCTCTTCCGTCCACTCGGACAGCTGAAGCTCGAACAGCCACGAGGCGTTTTCTTCGATCCATTCCTGAACGTCTTCTTCGAGCTCGAATTCGGGCAGCAGGACGGCGGTGCCGTACGGTTTCACGCGGGGCACCGTCAGCATCCCCTTGCTGGTATCGGCGTCGTGCCGTCTCGTCCAGTCGATGTACGGCTGTTTGCCGACGACGCTGACGGCGGTACGGTTGAGGATTCGCATGGAAGGGATGGTATCAGCGTCCGAAGCTCGACGGTGTGGAGTGTCGTCGAGCTTGCGATGCTGTCAAGTGAGGCTCATATTGAAAAGGGGAGGTTGCGATGGCAGACACCAAGAAATGCGCGCATCCGATCTGCGACTGCGTGGTGGCAAAGGGGGGCGACTGGGGCAAGTACTGTAGCGAAAGCTGCAAAGAAAAGAGCGACCAGACCGAACTCCATTGTGAGTGTCACCACCAGGGCTGCCGGTAGGCTCAGGACTTAGGGTCTAGGGCTTAGGGTCTAGGGCCTAGGGTCTAGGGCTAGGGCTTGCGCGATTCCAGATCGTGCCACCGGGCGTACGCGTCGGTGAGCTCCTGCACCAAGGGATCAACGCGCGCGAGGGCAGCTTCGATTTCCGCGCGCGGCGCCTTGTAGAAATCCGGGGCGACAATCCGGGCCGTCAAGCTGCGCTGTTCCGCTTCGAGCGCGTCGATGCGCGATGGCAGCGCGTCGAGTTCTCGCTGTTCCTTGTATGACAGTTTCTTTTGTGTGATCGTCGCGATCGGGACGGCCTGAAGGCCGTCCCCTACAAGTGTGCCCGGTAGTCTGATCGGTACGAGGGCGGGTCTTCAGACCCGCCCGATCAGACGTTGCGGCATCACGCTGGCGTAGCCAATCTTCATACCCCCCGACATATTCCTGCACCCGCCCGCCGCCCTCGAACACGATCGTGCTCGTGACGACGTTGTCGAGGAACGCGCGGTCGTGGCTGACGAGCAGCAGCGTCCCCGGCCACTCGACGAGCTCCTCCTCGAGCAGCTCCAGCGTTTCGAGATCGAGATCGTTGGTGGGCTCGTCGAGCACCAGCACGTTGGCCGGCCGCGTGAACAGGCGCGCCAGCAGCAGCCGGTTGCGCTCGCCTCCCGACAGCGCCTTGACCGGCGAGCTCGCACGCGCCTTCGAAAACAAGAAGTCGCTGAGATAGGCATTGACGTGCCGCGTCCGTCCGTTCGCCGTGACCGTGTCGTTGCCTTCGCCGATCGTGTCGAAGACCGTTCGCTCCGGATCGAGTTGCTCGCGCTGCTGGTCGTAGTACGCGATCTGGACGTTCGCGCCGTGCCGGACTTCGCCCTCGTCCGGCTGCAGCTCCCCCAGCAGCAGCCGCAGGAGCGTCGTCTTCCCCGCTCCGTTCGGGCCGATGAGACCGATCCGGTCGCCCCGCATGATGCGGGTCGAGAAGTCGCGAATCACTGGGACAGCCTGAAGGCTGTCCCCTACCGATGCCAAGGCGTAAGACTTACTGACATGCTTCGCTTCGAAGACCAGCTTGCCGGACGCGTCGGCGCGCTCCACCTGCATGCGGACATCGCCCAGCTGCTCACGTCTCGCAGCGCGTTCCGCGCGCATCGCCATCAGCGCGCGCACGCGGCCTTCGTTCCTCGTTCGCCGCGCCTTGATGCCCTGCCGCAGCCACACCTCTTCTTCCGCGAGCTTCTTGTCGAAGCGGCTCTGTTCCGCCGCTTCGGCGGCGAGTGCTTCTTCCTTGCGTCGCAGATACGTCGCGTAGTCGCCCGGCCACGACGTCAGCTGTGCCGCGATCGAGCTCGACGATGCGCGTGGCGAGGCGCTGGAGGAACGCGCGGTCGTGCGTGACGAACATGACTGCGCCTGCGTAAGACGCGAGGAAATCCTCGAGCCAGATGATGGCATCGATGTCCAGGTGATTGGTCGGCTCGTCGAGGAGAAGCAGGTCCGGCTGGCCGACGAGCGCACGCGCGAGCAGCACGCGCCGGCGCCATCCGCCCAGACAGCGTGTCGACGATCGCGTCGGCCGGCAGCGCCAGCCGCGACAACACCACGTCGACGTGGTGTTCCTTCAGCCACGCCTCGTCTTCTTCGAGATGGTGCGTATGGCCTTCGGCCACGACCTCGAAGACGGTCCGGCTGGCCGACAACGGCACGTCCTGTTCGAGCCGCGCGATCCGCAGCCCGGGCTGGCGCCAGATCTTGCTGCCGGGGCCGGCATCCGCCGGCAGCTCGCCGCTGATGATCTTCAGGAGGGTCGACTTGCCGGTGCCGTTGCGTCCGAGCACGGCCACCCGCTCGCGCGGCTCGATTTGCAGCGCAACCTCATCCAGCAGGGGCAGATAGCCGAACGCGATCGACACACGGTCCAGGGAAACCAGGGGCATCTCCTCACCGTACCACGACCCTGTCACGAGGCGTATAATTCGCGGATTAGTGAATTAGTTCAGTGAGGATGACTATGACCAGGAATGCAGGTTACGTTGCCTTCGGGCTTGTCGTTGCCGTTGCCGCCATCGCCGTCACTCCTCGCGCCAATCTGCGCGCCCAGCAGGCCGCGGCGCAAACCGTCGCCATCGACACCGACGACATCGGTGGCGTCGTCACCGGCCCCAAAGGACCGGAGGCCGGTGTCTGGGTGATTGCCGAGACGGCCGATTTACCGACGAAGTTCGCCAAGATCGTCGTCACCGATGATCGGGGCCGCTATTTGCTGCCGGATCTGCCGAAGGCGAATTACAACGTCTGGGTCCGCGGATACGGGCTCGTCGATTCAAAGAAAGTTCCGGGCACAGTCGGAAAGAGCCTGAACCTGACGGCGGTCATCGCGCCAAACGATCTGGCCGCGGCGCAGATCTACCCGGCGGGCTACTGGTGGTCGCTGATGCGGCTGCCGGACGCGAAGGAGTTTCCGGGAACCGGTCCCGAAGGCAACGGCATCTCCGCGAACATCAAGACCCAGGCCGACTACATGCGCCAGCTCAAGAGCGGCGGCTGCACGGCCTGTCATCAACTGGGTACGAAAGGCACACGGGAGATTCCGGAAGGTCTCGGCCGCTTCCCGTCGTCGATTGCGGCGTGGGATCGGCGGGTTCAGTCAGGGCAGGCCGGCGCTGGAATGAGCAACAGCCTCAATCAGATGGGCCGGACCGCCGCCTTGAAGATGTTCGCCGACTGGACCGATCGCATCGCCGCGGGTGAAGTGCCGCCGGCGCCGCCCCGTCCTCAGGGGCTCGAGCGCAACGTCGTCGTCACGATGTGGGACTGGGCCGACACCAAGACGTATCTGCATGATCAGGTGTCGACTGACAGACGCCACCCGACGCTCAATGCGAACGGCACGCTCTACGGATCGACCGAGCTGAGCCAGGATTACCTCCCCACGCTGACGCCCGCGACCAACACGATCGGCCGCGTTCCGCTGACCGTGCGCGATCCCGCCACGCCGGCGACATCGCCCAACATGCCGCAGCCGTCTCCGTACTGGGGCAACGAAGTGGTCTGGACGAGCAAGAACAACGTCCACAATCCGATGATGGACGAGAAGGGGCGCGTGTGGCTGACGTCGGTCGTTCGGCCCTCGGCAAACCCGGACTATTGCAAAGAGGGTGGGAGCCATCCATCGGCGAAGGTGTTCCCGCTGGCCAATTCCGGCCGGCAGCTCGCGATGTACGACCCCAAGACGAAGAAGCTGACGCACATCAGCACCTGCTTCGGTACGCACCATCTGATGTTTGCCGAGGACGCGAACAACACGCTCTGGACAAGCAGCGGCGGCGGCGGCGGTGCGGTCGGCTGGCTGAATACGAAGGTGTTCGAAGAGACGGGCGACGAAGTGAAGGCACAGGGCTGGACGCCGTTGATCCTCGACACGAACGGCAACGGTAAGAGAGATGCGTGGGTCGAACCGGATCAGCCGGTCGATCCGACGAAGGACAAACGATTCGGCGGCGGGTTCTACGCCGTTTCGCCCGCGACAGACGGATCGGTCTGGGGCTCGGTTCTTGGGTTCCCCGGCGCCGTCGTCCGCCTCAACCCCGGCTCGAACCCGACGGAGACGGCGCTGGCCGAGGTGTATGAGCTGCCACTCAGAAACGGTCAGCCTGTTGAAGGATTCTCGCCTCGCGGCATGGACATCGATAGAAACGGCGTCGTCTGGACCGCGTTATCGAGCGGACATATGGCGAGCTTCGATCGGCGCAAATGCAAAGGTCCGCTGAACGGGCCAAACGCGACCGGCCAGCACTGCCCCGAAGGGTGGAGCTTTTATGCCGAGCCGCTGCCGCAAATGAAGAACACCTCGCTCAAGGGCAGCTCGGAGGCCAGCTATTACACCTGGGTCGATCAGTTCGACTCGCTCGGATTGGGCGCGAACACTCCGATCGATACGGGTAACGCGTCCGAGGGATTGCTGGCGCTCAAAGACGGCAAGTGGGTTGTGCTGCGCGTGCCATATCCGACGGGGTTCTACACGAAGTGGATGGACGGGCGGATCGACGATCCAAAGGGCGGCTGGAAGGGCCGGGGCCTGTACGCGACGGTCTCGACCCGCACGCCGTTCCACATGGAAACGGGAAAAGGCACGACGAGCAAGGTCGCGCATTTCCAGATGCGGCCTGACCCGCTGGCGAAGTAAAGAAGGAAGAAGGCAGGACTAAAGTCCTGCGCTACGACAACAGGTGTAGCGCAGGTCTTTAGACCTGCATCAGCCGACGCGCTCGAACAAGGCGAGATCGTAGCCGATCCATCCGCGTTCAAGGCACTCCTGCAGGGCGCTGCCGCCCACAAGGTGATCGAGTCGGGACCACTGCACCCATCCAGCGAGAGCAATGAGCATCTTGATCGCGCGATCGCGCGGTCGATTCAGCTCGAGATACGACGAGAGATCGATAGTGGAGTCGTGTTCGAACCCGGCCTCGCGCGCAAGCGTCTGCAACTGGCCGCGATCGAGCAGCGTGTTGACATGCCATCCGCGTATGAATCGTTCGATCGCCCGCCGTGCGGCCGGGGCGTCCACCGGGCGCTTGAAATCGTCGCAAATCAAGAGCAGCCCGCCTGGCGGGATAAGGTGGCGACACTGCGCGAAAAAGCGGGCGGGATCGGGCCCATGCACGAACGACTCGATCGCGTACGCAAGATCGGCCGGCCCGACGCTGGCTGGCAAATCACCGTAGTCTCCCTCGAAGCACGTCACTCGATCCGAAAGTCCCGCCTGTTGGATTCGCTCCTCCGCAAATCGCGCCTGCACCGGGCTCAATGTGATGCCGGTGCAGCGAATGCTCGGCAGCTGCCCAGCCAGATAACACAGGCTCGCACCCACTCCGCAGCCGAGATCGACGACGTGCGGCGTGTCTACCTCGAGCGGCAGACGACGGATGCGATCGGCGATCTGATCCTCGACGTACCGGAACGCCTCTTCGCGGCTGCGAACACCAGGCGCCCAGACGGCGCGGTGGATCGCGCCAACGCTTCCACCCTGCCCTAACCCGACAAAGGCGGACGTGTTGCGATCGTAGTAGCGCCGAATCTCCGCCGCACTGAAGCGACTCATTCCCCAGCCCCTGGTCCTTCGGCCCCAGCCTCTAGTCTTTGCCCTTCACCGTAATCGTCCCGCTTGCGTCGTTCCACTTCCACGGCACCTCGCTTCCCAACAGATGCACGCCGCCAATCCACCTGTCGAGTCCACCCGACGAACGCACCCAGTCGTCGTCGCCGGCCAGCAGGCATTTTCCGTGGTCGTTGATCACAAATTCGTCGTCGCTCACGCGCGTCAACGCGGGATTCGGGCCGGCTGCCAATCCGTCGAGGCGGAGGAACACCGACGCGTCGCCCCAGGGGCAGCTTTCGAACGATTGGGTCTGCAGATAAAGCGCCTGCCGTTGACGCGCGCCGAGACCGGCAGCGACCAGCAGCTGCTGCTCGCTGCGCGACAGCCCGTTCTGGACCCACGGGTACTCTTCGAGAAATCGATGCAGCGCCGCTCCAAGAAGCGGGAGCGCCGCATCGCTGGTGCGGGCGATGTCAAGGAGCGACGCCGGATCGGTCGCGCGGACCGCCCTCCACGCCGCACGTCCGAGCTCGAAGTGTCGTGCCGTGATCGGCACTCGTGCCGGCAGCAGGCGTGCCAGCTGTGCGCCGCTCAGCTCGCCCAGGCCATAGAACGGCCTTTTTTCTGGATGTTCGCCGATCTGGATGAGCGTGAGGCGTGTGCTGCCGAGATTCTGGTGTGAAAACCAGTCCAGCAGCTGAACGAGCTGCAACTGGTCGTACAAATCGTGCTCGAACCAGAGTACGATTTCATTGTGCTTGCGGAATCCCTCGAGCGTGCGGTCGCGCTCCGACAACCGCTGCCGGATCTGGCTGTAGTTTCCCCACCCGAAGTCCGACAGCGCACGGGCTCGGACATCTGACAACTCCTCGAGCGAGGGCGTGTCAGGAACGGGTCCGTCGTGCAGCGGGTCGATCCACGCGAGATAAACGCCGGGAATCTGTCCTGCCTTGAAGCCCTCGATGACCGAGTCGCCGTTGGTGACGTGCAGCACGTGGCTCAAGAATACTTTCTCGGGAGATGAGTTGATCACGATATGAGCGCTTCCGGGTCCCCTGCCACGTTTTCGTCTCTCGGATTGCAGCGCGCGCTCGTCGACGGCGTGGCGGCGCTCGGATACGAGGAACCCACTCCAGTTCAGCGCGAGGCCATTCCGCTGCTCTTGAAAGGGCGGGATCTCCTCGGCCAGGCCGGCACCGGCACGGGAAAGACCGCCGCGTTCGCGCTGCCGATGCTGCAGCGGATTGGCGAGGGACACCCGGGCCCGCGCCAGACCTGCGGCCTGGTGCTCGTGCCGACCCGCGAGCTGGCGATGCAGGTGTCCGAAGCGGTCCACAAATACGCCAAGGGCGTGGGGCTCACCGTGTTGCCGCTGTACGGCGGCGCGCCGATGCATCAGCAGATCCGCGCGCTCGAACGCGGCGCCCACATCGTCGTCGCCACCCCGGGCCGCGCGCTGGATCATCTCAAGCGCACGACCCTGCGACTCGATGCGCTGCAGGTCCTCATCCTCGATGAAGCCGACGAAATGCTCGACATGGGATTCGCCGACGATCTCGATGCCATTCTGAAGGCCACGCCAGTGGCCCGGCAGACGGCGCTGTTTTCGGCGACGATGCCGGCCAGGATTTTGTCGATTGCGGGACGGCATCTCAAGAATCCCGCGCGCGTGACGATCGAGCGGGAGAGACCGGCCGCCGGGAAGGTGCCGCGGGTCCGGCAGGTCGCGTATACGGTGAATCGCGCGCATAAACCGGCGACGCTTGCGCGCATCCTCGACATGGAGGATCCGGTCGCCACGCTCGTGTTCTGCCGCACGCGGATGGAAGTCGACGCGCTCGTCGAAACGTTCAACGCGCACGGGCATCGCAGCGAGGCGCTGCATGGCGGCATGCTGCAGCGGCAGCGCGATCACGTCATGGGACTCTTCCGGTCGCAGAAAGCGGACCTGTTGATCGCGACCGATGTCGCTGCCCGGGGCCTCGACATCACCCACATCTCACATGTCGTCAACTACGATGTCCCCGCATCGCCAGAGGTGTACCTGCACCGCATCGGCCGGACCGGCCGCGCTGGACGCGAAGGCGTCGCCATCACGCTCGCGGAGGCGCGCGAGCATCGGCTGCTGCGCGCCATCGAGAATTTCACGCGGACCAGGATCGAGGTCGCCACGGTGCCGACGGTCGCGGATCTTCGGGCGCGGCAGCTCGATCTGACCCGCGCTTCCCTGCGCGAGCGCCTGCTGGCCAAGGACTATGACGACGTCAGGGTCGTCGTCGAATCGCTCGCGGAGGAATTCGATATCGTGGATATTGCGGCAGCCGCGGTCAAGTTGGCGCACGCCGCTGCCGGCGACGGCGCAGGAAGCGCAGACCGTGAGATTCCAGCTGCCGCCGCCCCGCAGGCGCCTTCCAGGTCGGAGAAGTTTCCAGCGTCACCAGGAAGACCAGCACCGCGCGAAGCAAGAGCGCCGCGGCGCTGGCCCGTCGGGAAGGGCGACCGTCCAGTGCCGACCGGTGGTCGAACGATCCGCCTCTACATCGGCGCCGGCCGGCAGGCCGGCATCCGGCCTGGCGATCTCGTCGGCGCGATCACCGGCGAAGCGGGCATCCAGTCGAGGTCGCTCGGCGCCATTGAGATCGGCGATCGGTCAAGTTATGTAGAGGTCCCGGAAACGCTCGCCGACGACATCATCGCGGCGCTCAAAGCCACGACGATCCGCGGCAAGAAGGTCTCCGTGCGGCGCGACGCCAACGCGTAACGTCGTGCCGTGAGGCATAATTATCCACACCCATGTTCAAACGGACCGACGACCTCCGCATCACGGAGGTGCGCCCACTCATCCCGCCGGCGATTCTTCTCGAAGAAATTCCGATCACCGAACGCGTGAGCAATGTGGTCTCCGATGCGCGGCAGGCGATCGTCAACGCGCTCCATGGGCGCGATCCTCGGCTCGTGGTCATCGCCGGACCTTGTTCAATTCACGACACGAAGGCCGCGCTCGAATACGCCGGCCGTCTTGTGAAGCTGGCCGAGCGCTACAAGGACCATCTGATCCTCGTGATGCGAAGCTACTTCGAAAAGCCGCGCACGTCGGTCGGCTGGAAGGGGCTCATCAACGATCCCGACCTCGACGAGAGCTATCACATCAACAAGGGATTGCGCCTGGCTCGGCAACTCCTGCTCGACGTCAACGACATGGGACTGCCCACCGCGTCGGAGTTTCTCGACACGCAGATCCCGCAGCACATCGCGGACCTGACGTCGTGGGTCGCCATCGGTGCGCGCACGACGGAGAGCCAGGTGCATCGCGAGCTGGCGTCGGGCCTGTCGATGCCGGTCGGATTCAAGAACAGCACCGACGGCAACGTGCAGACCGCCGTCGATGCCGTGGTGGCGGCGCGCTCGCCGCACTGGTTTCCATCGGTGACCAAGCAGGGCGTGTCGGCCATTTTCCAGACTACCGGCAACGACTCGTGTCATGTGATTCTGCGCGGCGGTACGCGGACCGGACCGAACTACGACGCCGAACACATCGGCAAGGTCTGCGCACGGCTGGCGGCCAAGGAACTTCGCGAAACGGTGATGGTCGACTGTTCGCACGGCAACAGCCTGAAGGATCACGCGAAGCAGGCGGACGTCGCCGCCGCGATCTGCGAGCAGGTGGCGTCAGGGAGCTGGCGGATTTTCGGCACGATGATGGAGAGCCATCTCGTGGAGGGACGGCAGGACTACGTGCCCGGTCAGCACGCGACATACGGCCAGAGCATCACCGACGCGTGCCTCTCGCTGGCGCAGACCGAGCCGCTGCTCGAGCAGTTCGCCAAGGCGCAACAGGAACGTGGTGTCCAGGTCGCTCGCACGTGATCTGTCGTACGTCTCGCACGTAATCTGTCGTACGTCAGTGTCCGGCTTCAGCCGGACCGTGATTCACATGATCTGTCCCAGCTGTGCCGCGGAAATGACGCCCCTCGCCCTCGGGGCGAGACTCGGCTCGACGCTCGACATCGATTTGTGCGCCTCGTGCCGCGCGATCTGGTTCGATCGTTACGAAGACCTGCAGATGGCGCCGGCGGCGACCCTGAAGGTGTTCGGGATCATCAGCGAACAATCCAGCGCGGCCGCCACGCCGCTGACCGGCGCCCTGCGCTGCCCGCGCTGCCAGGGCCGGCTGCTTTTGACGCACGACATTCAGCGAACGACCCCGTTTCGCTACTGGCGTTGCGACACCGGCCACGGCCGCCTGATGGCGTATATCGACTTCCTGCGTGAGAAGGATTTCATCCGGCCGCTGACGCCGCAACAGCTCGACGAGCTGCGGCAGAACGTTCAGATCATCAACTGCTCGAACTGCGGCGCCGCCATCGATCTGGCGAAGGATTCCGTGTGCGCGCATTGTGGATCGGCGGTGTCGATGCTCGATCTGCCGCAGATGGCGCGCACGATTGGTCAGCTGCAGACGGCCGCCGCCGGTTATCCGGCCGATACCAATCCTGTGGCTCCGCCCGCGCGGGAGCCGACGGACATCGACGCACTCGTGTTGGCACTGAGAGCTGAAGAGCGCGCGAGCTCTGCGCCCAACCTGATCGAGACTGGACTCGGCCTGCTCGGGGACCTGTTGAGGAAGAGGCTCTGACGGCCGCCGTGGACGTCACGCTGCTGGTTCTCGCGGCGCTCACCGCGCTGCTGCTCGGCGGTCTGTTCATCGACTTCGCGGTCGGGCACCGACGCCTGCGTTTCCTGAAAGACGTGACGCCGGCGAGGATCGGGCCTCCGCTTTCGATCGTCGTCGCCGCCCGCAACGAGGCCCGCGGGATCGAAGCCGCCGTCTCTTCCCTGCTTCGTCTGGACTATCCCGCCCTCGAAATCGTCGTCGTCAACGACCGTTCGACCGACGAAACGGGCGCCATATTGCGTCGTCTCGGAAAAACCTTTCCTCGCCTCACGATCGTCGACATCAGCGAACTGCCTGACGGCTGGCTCGGCAAGAACTACGCGCTGCACACCGGCGCTAGGTCAGCCAAGGGCGAACTTCTTCTGTTTACGGATGCCGACATCTTGTTCGAGCCGAGCACGCTGCGCAGGGCCGTCACGCTCATGGAGGAGCAGCACACTGATCACCTCGCTGTGATTCCCGACATCGACGTGCCGGGTCTGGCGCTGAACGCGTTCGTGTCCGCGTTTGGCGTCTTCTTCTCGATGTATTCGCGGCCCTGGAAGGTCCGCGATCCGAAGAGCAGCGCGCACATCGGCGTCGGCGCGTTCAACCTGCTTCGCGCCGAGGTCTATCGTGCGATTGGCGGGCACCGCCCCATCGCGATGCGGCCAGACGATGACATGAAGCTCGGAAAGCTCGTCAAGAAGCACGGGTTCCGCCAGGATGTGGCGGTCGGGCACGACGTGATCGTTGTGGAGTGGTACGCATCGGTCGGCGAGCTCATTGACGGCCTGATGAAGAACGCGTTTGCAGGCGTCGACTACAGCCTCTGGAAGGTCGCGGGCTCGTCGGTCGCGTTGTTTCTCATGGATGTCTGGCCGGTGGCTGCGCTCTTTCTCACGAGCGGCACCACACGCGTGCTCAACGCTATCAGCGTCCTGCTGCTCGTGCTTGTCTTCTGGACCGTCAACGGCAGGCGGGTGGCCTATGTGCTGGGCTTCCCTGCGGCGGCGCTCTTGTTCATCTACATCATGTGGCGGTCGGCGCTGATTGCGGTGCTGAGCGGGAAGATCACCTGGCGGGGAACCGCGTATCCGTTATCGCAGATGCGCGCGAATCGCATCTAGCCCACGCGCCACAAGTCTTCCAACCTGAGCGTGAAATCCGGCCACGTCGGATCGCAGACCGCGTCGCTCCCGCGTCCTTCCGCCACGACGACCCACTCGCCACGTTCGGAGCGCTGACAAACAACATGCTTCGCCTTTGGATCGATGATCCAATAATGCTCGACGCCGAGCACCAGATAGCGCGCAGACTTTGTGACACGATCGTACTTTTGACTGGAAGGCGAGATGATTTCGACGACGAGCGCCGGCGGCCCCTCCACGCCACGTCGCGAAAACTGCGCTGTTCCAGCCACGACGAGGATGTCAGGTTCTGCCACGTCGTGCTCGCTGAGAATCACATCGAACGGCGCAAAGAAGACCTCGCCCAGGCCGTTTCCTTCGAAATATTCGCAAATCTGAAAGAAGGCTCGTTTGGCGGTGTGCTGATGCGGCAAGCCGGGAGACGGATTCACATACAGGACTCCTGCCAGCAGCTCGTAGTGCTTCCCGTCGTCGGGCAGCGCCGCATAGTCCTCGTACGAGAGTTGAGTCTTACGACCCATCATGAGACGATGCCATCGTCCGCCAACAAGATCAATCCCTGACCGTGGGAGGCCATCCATGACTCTTTCTCGACGTCAGGCGCTGCAGGTATCCGGTACGACCCTGGCCGGCATGTCTCTAGGCCTTCGGCCCGAGTCGCTGCTCGCCCAGGCGCCGCCGGCGCAGACGCCGCCGCCTGTCCCCGACAAGCTCGTCGATTCGACGCTGCGGAACATCGCGCCGCTGCCGCTCAATCCCGACGGGTCCGCGCCCGAGCACGCCGCGAGCGAGGCCGGAACGATCACCGAGCCCTACATGTGGCGGTACACGAATGCGAAGGCTCCAGAAATCGAGTACGACTATCGCAAGCTGAAGATCAAGGTTGACGCGCGAGGGATGGCGAAGCGCTCGGGCACGATGTCGTTCGCGGACTTCGAGCCGCTGCCGCGCCATTCATACGTGACGTTGTTGCAGTGCGGCGCCGTCAATCCGCACGGCATCGTCAAGTGGACAGGCGTGCGGTTTTCTGACGTCGCAAACCTGCTCGGCGTGCAGCCGTTCGCGCATTACTGCCGTCTCGTCGCCTCCGACAAGTACTGGATCGACGAGGACATGAAAACGATGATGCATCCGCAGGTGATGCTGGTGTGGATGATGAACGATCAGCCGTTGTCCGCGCAGCACGGCGCACCCATCAGGCTGGTGGTCCCGTTCCGGTATGGCGCGCGCAGCATCAAGGCGATCACCGACATCTCGTTCGGGGCGCCAGGCATGCCGACGTTCCCGCTGCCTGCCGCCTAGCGGAGGAATTGATCCACGGCAGCCCGTGTCACGCGCCACTGGCTGCCGATTTTCTTCCCTTTGAGGTCCCCCGACTCCAGGCTCGCGATCACGTCGGCTTCGGCGACCTTGAGCATCTTCGCCACCTCGTCGGGACCCAGGACAACAGTGATTCCAGGCTGCGCAGACGCCGCCTGCTGGTTCAGCATCTGCTGCGCGACCGACATGCCGACCGCCATTTCCGCTCCGACTCCGCCGGCGCCGACCGACCCCTTCTCGAATCCCTGCGCCATCTGATACTTGACGTAGTCGTTCAGATCTTTCACAGCCGACATGCTCGCCCGCTTGTCGATGGCCTGCTCCACCTCCGGAGGGACAGACACGTTCTCGACGACGAAGCTGGGCATCTCCACGCCGTACTTGTCAAGCAGTGCGGGATTGATGAGCGGCAGCAGCGCCTTGCCCAGCTCGGCATAGCGGGTCGCCACATCGAGCACCGGGATCTTGCTGTTCGCCAGCGCATCGGTAAAGGCGCTGACGATGCGCGAGCGCATCGCGGTCGAGAAGTCGTCGACGCTGAATCGATCGTCGGTGCCGGCGACCTCGCCGAGAAAGCGTTTCGCATCGCGGACGCGAAAATCGTACGTGCCGAAAGCGCGGACGCGCACGACGTCCAGATCCGGATCGCGGAGCATGATCGGATTCGCCGTGCCCCACCGGTTGCCGGCGAACAGACGCGTCGTGACGAAGTAGACATCGGCTTTGAACGGCGACTCGAAGCCGTATTTCCATCCCTTGATGCGGCTCAGGATGGGGATGTTGTCTGTGGTCAGCCGATGTTTGCCAGGGGCGAACGTGTCGCCGTATTGCCCCAGGTACACGAACTGCGCCGCCTGCGATTCGCGGACGATGAGCTGCGCGCCCCGCTTGATGGCGCGGTCATCGTCCGGGAACCTGTAGGATAAAGTCTCGCGCGAGTCGTCGGTCCACTCGATGATGTCGATGAATTCGCTGGGCATACTCACGATTCTTATCGGCCCGTCGGAGAACCTGGAACACCCCAGGACGCCGATCGCTGGGATTTGGGCTGGGTCCCTTTGGACCCGGCTATTTCTCGCGTAGGGCACGGCCTTTAGGCCGTGCCGCACCGAGGCCGGCTCCCACAAGTCAGCCGAGTGCATCGGCGAGAAGGGCCAGATACTGCCGGCGGCTGATTTCCGTGGCTCCGAGCGACCCGAGGTGTTCGGTGTGCCATTGCACATCGAGCAGCGTCATGCCGGTCTCGCGCATCAGGTGCACGAGCGCCATCAGCGCCACCTTCGATGCGTCGCGCTCGGTGTGAAACATCGACTCGCCCGCGAAGAGTCCGTTGATGCGCACGCCGTAAAGCCCGCCGGCAAGATGTCCCTTCCGATCGAACACCTCTACGCTGTGCGCCCAACCGAGTTGATGGAGCTTCGTGTAGGCGTTGACGAAGTCCTCTGTGATCCACGCCTTGTCGCGCGACGGATCGGCACACCGCCGAATCACGTCGCCGAAGCAGGTGTCGACACGCACGTCGTATCGCTTGGCGCTCTGCCGCATCGACCGCGTTACGCGCAAGTTGTCGAGCGGCAGAATGCCGTGCGGATCGGGTGACCACCAGGCCAGCACCGTCTCGGGCGTCTCGACGACCATTGGGAAGATGCCGGCGCGATAGGCGGCGATGAGTGTCCCCGGCTCGAGGTCGCCGCCGATGGCGATGACGTCGCCGTCTGGCCACGCTGACGGTGGAGGAAATGCCCAGCGCGTCGTGCCAGCGGGCTCGGGTCTCGACAACCAATCGGTCATGGCACAAACGAATCGACGCCCGGGATAAACTCCGATCCAATGTCGCGGTTCGATCGCTTCCTCGGTCTCGCCCGCTCGATCGCAATCTATCACGGCATCGCCGGCCGCCAGCGCCGCATGCGGAAGCTGTATACCAGCCTCCTGCGCCCAGGCGACCTCGTGTTCGACATCGGCGCGCACGCCGGCAACCGCACCCGCGCCTTCGCCTCGCTGGGCTGCGCGGTCGTCGCGCTCGAGCCCCAGCCCGACTTCGCGCGGGTGCTGCGGACGCTCTTCGCGCGGACTCCCAAGGTGACCGTCGTCGAGGCGGCCGTGAGCAACGCGCCTGGCAGAGCGACGTTGTCGCTCAGCGAGCGCACGCCGACCGTGACGACGCTCGCGCCAGAATGGCGCGACGCGCGCGCGCGCGAGCCCGGCTTCAAGGGCGTACAGTGGAACCGGCGTATCGAGGTCGAGACGACCACTCTCGATCGTTTGATCAATCGATTCGGCGCGCCGAAGTTCGTCAAGATTGACTGTGAAGGCAGCGAAGCGACGATCCTCGAAGGCCTGACCCAGGCTGTCCCCGGTGTCTCTTTCGAGTACCTGCCCTGGACGCCCGACGAGGCCGAATCGTGCGTGTCGCGCCTGCTGGCGCTCGGACCCTATCAGTTCAACTGGTCGGTTGGCGAAACGTTCCAGTTCGCCTCGAGCGTCTGGCTGAGCGGCCGCGAGGTGCTCACGGCCTTGCGCACGCCCGAAGCGCAACGCCGCGCCGGCGACGTCTACGCGCGGCTCGTGTTACGGTAGGGCACGGTCTTAAGACCGTGCCCCTACAGAAGCGCTGCCGCCTTAAGTGTTACGGTAGAGGCCGGCCTTAAGGCCGTGCCCCTACAAGCGGCACTCTCGCTCTTTGCGCCGCGCGCTGCGGAACCGCTCGAACACCGCCTGCTCCGGTTCCAGACCGAGCATCGATCGCATCGTCGTGCCCGTGAAGGTGTGCGCCAGCATCTGGTGGGCGTGCCGCAGCACGAACATCGAGCTGTGCGCGAACACGGCCGGCAGATGGCGCACCTTCATCCATCGCTCCGCCCGCCACCGCAGGAACTCGATGTCGAGCGCGGAGAGATGCTGGCTCCTGACCACGGCCGTCGTCCCGTCGTAGTGGCCCACGTCCTCGTCGACGATGAGGCCGCGATCGCGGAAGTCCTTTGTCATCGGCGTGCCGGGATACGGCGTCGGATGTTGAATGTACGGCCAGTCGACGTATCGGCGCGCGAATTCGAGGTTCGTCTCGATCGATTCGCGCGTGTCGTCCGGGTTGCCGACGATGAGGCCGCCGACCACGAACATGCCGTGCCGATGCAGGTGCTGGATCGCTTCGATCGTGGCATTGCCGAGCGTTCGTCCCTTGTCCCGCCGCGTGTTCTTCGCGCGCGCCTTCAGAAACGCCAGATCGCCATCCAGAATGTTCTCGATGCCCAGGAACACGTATCGGAATCCGGCCCGCCGCATCAACGGCGCGAGCGTCGCGCCATGCTGAGCAAGGGGCGACGTCATCGCCTGAACGGTGTAATCGACGTCGTTGAATCCGCTGTCGATGATCGCCTGACAGAGTTGTTCGAACCGTCGGATGTCGAGCGTGATGTTGTCATCGACCAGGAAGATCGCGCGCGCCCCTCGCCCGCGCGCGTCCGCAATGTCCGCGAGTACCCGCTCGATCGGATACGTGTGGAAGTTTCGGCCGCGCATCTCAATGATCGAGCAGAACGTGCAGTCGAACGTGCATCCCCGAGACGTCTCCACGACGTCGACCGGGCGGCCGAGCAGCGTGTAGCCGGTCAGCACACGCGAGGCGCGATTCGGCAGCCGAAGATCGATCGAGCCCGATGCCGCAATCGGACGCGTGGGATTGTGGACGAATCTGGCGGCCTGCCTCGGCCCCTGTCGTGTCCGGTGTGACAGGCCGCAGACAGTCTCCATGCGGGTGCCGCCCTCCAAGGCCCGGAGCAGGTCGCACAG
Source organism: uncultured Acidobacteriota bacterium (assembly GCA_963789965.1). GTDB lineage: Bacteria > Acidobacteriota > Vicinamibacteria > Vicinamibacterales > CAVVIG01 > DATLLJ01. The sequence continues at coordinate 121,068 of CAWBMO010000003.1, read as the reverse complement.
CGGCTGCTCGCCCTCTCCGCGGATCATGAAGTCGACATCTGCACATGCCTCATAGGCGTCTGGCGCGAGGCTGGGATCGTAGCCGCCCACGACGATGCGGACGTCCGGCTTCAGTGTGCGCACGAGCCGCGCAATCTTGAACGCCGTCGCGCGCTGAAACGTCATGATCGAGAGGCCGACGACCTCGGGCTGGAGCTCCCGCATCAACCGTTCGATCGTCCGGGAGACATTCGATTGGGCGAGAACCAAATCGGCAATCGCGACACGATGGTGGGGATCGACATTGCCAGCCAGAGACGCCAGGGCGCCGTTCGGCATGCGGATGGCGACCGTCGGCATGTGCTCGAACGAGTCCGGCATCGAAAGCAGCAAGACGTTCATTGCGGATCTTCCAGAGAGCCGATGGCTATTCTACAATTCCAGGTCACCACAAACGAATAGAGATGGCGTCCCATCGCATCACTGCTTCGGCGCGGATCGCCGCCGCGCCCAAGCGGGTCTACGACCTGATTGCGGACTATCGCCAGGGACATCCCCGCATCCTGCCAAGGCAGTTTTCCGACTTGACGGTCGAGCGCGGTGGATTCGGCGCCGGCACGATCATCCGCTTCAAGATGCGCATCGCCGGGCGAACACAGGCGTTCCGCGCGGCGATTACCGAGCCTGACCCCGGGCGCGTGCTCGTCGAAACGGACCTCGACAGCAATCTGGCGGTCACGACGTTCACCGTCACGCCGGCGGACGCCGGGCAGTCCTCAGATGTGAGCATCGCAGCCGATCTGCCGGTTCGAACGGGACCGCTGGGGCTTGTCGAGCGGTTGGTGACAACGAGAGTGTTGCAGCCGCTCTACAAGGAAGAGCTTCGGCGGCTTGCGACGTTTCTCAACCTAAAATAGAGGTATGGCTGACGACAAGGCGGTGAAATCTGCCTATGAGCTGGCGATGGAGCGCTTCAAGAAGCAGGACAAGGAAGCGGGCATCGAGCGGACACCGCTGACCGACCAGCAGAAGGCGGCGATTGCCGAGATCCGGAACTTCTACGAGGCCAAGCTCGCCGAGGCGGATCTGCTGCACCAGGACAAGATGCTCACGACGCTGGATCCTGCCGAGCGCGTCAAACGCGACGAAGAGTACCGGCGTGACCGCGAACGGCTCTCGTCCGAGCGCGACGCGAAAATTGAGAAGGTCCGCCGGGAACAATCTTCCAAGTAGTCTTGCGCATTACCTCGAAGCGAACGTCCACCCCAACAACCCGCAGAGCGCGAAGCCGAGCGCATTCGCTGTTCCGTGAAAGCGCGCCATCTCGGGAACGAGCAACCAGTAACGCCCGGTAAACTCACCGACGGCGTAGACTCCCACGAACATCATTCCTGCAACCAGCGACAGTGCTGAGATACCGAGCAACACTCTCGCTCGTTGGGGCTCGATCGCAGGCAGCAGCGCCGCAAGCAGGCCCGCTAGTGCAATTGACGCCACCACCAGGACCAGTGCGCCGGCGAGTTTCAAGAACGGGGTGACGAGGATATTGCCGGCAGCCAGGAGCGGCGGACCGCTGATGATCCCCGCCGCCACAAACGGAAAGACGGCGCACCCGGCCCTCGAATCCGCAACCGGCCTTCGAGTGCGCAATGCGTGCGCTGTGGCGCCGGCGACGATCGGCAGCACGAAACCTGTGAAATGAAAGTGGACGGCGGCCAGGAGTACCGTTTGTCCCGGAAGATTGAACGGCCTGATCCCAAGCCGGGAGAGAACCAACCACTCGGCTCCGACCGCCAGGTAGAGGAAGCTCACAGAGTTGCAGACGCCCTCGGCGGATCGATATCCCCCTCGAACGAGCCGCCAGACGCCGTCGACCGCCGCCAGCCCACACACCACGAGCCAGCCCCTCGCGAGGATGGCCGCGGTGCGCCCAGCGGGCGGCCAGAACGATGCCGCAGCCAGGATTGCGGCGAACGGCAGCAGAGAGCGCGCCACTCGCCCAGGTGGCGAGGATTCGCCGACCTGACGTTGCACGACCCTGAAGCCCAGTGGAACAAGCACCAGGGGTGCCAGGAGGAACAAGAGTTCGATTACGAAATCATCACCTTCCGCGGAAACTGCGAATTGTCCTCGAGAAACGTTTTCTTGACCTCGAGCGCCTCCGCAGTCGGCTGCACCGTCCCGTTCACGTCAGTCACGCGCGAGACGAGCGTGTGCTCGCCTGGCGTCGCCCCACTCCATGAGTAAGTAAACAACTTCCACGAATACTTACTGTTCGTCGCCGCATCCATCGTCGCCCGCTGCCACGGACCATCGTCCACGCGCACTTCCACCGATCTGAGTGGCGTCCCGTCGTGCAGCACGACGCCGAGGATCTTGTGCCCGCTGGCGTCGCGAGTGACGCGCGCGATGAACGACTTCAGCTTCAGCCGGGTGATGGCCGTCTCCGTCCATTTCATCTCGCCGTCGATCATCTCGCCTTTTAGCGTCCGGTACCAGCGCGCCTGGAATTTGCCGAGGTACTGTTCGGCTTGGACGTGGATCTGCGAAAGCCACTTGACGTTCGAAACGCCGTACCATCCCGGATTGAGCAGCCGGAGCGGGGCGCCCTGGTGTTTCGTCAGTGGCTCGCCGTTCAGCGCGTAAGCGAGAAATGGTTCGCCAGAAAGCGCCTGTTCGCGCGACAGGCTCCGGCCGAACTGTTGTTCGACCTCGAATTTCTGCGTCCGGAATTCCACTTCCTCTTTCCCGCGATCGGCGCCGAAGAAGACGAACTCGCGCGCCTCGCTCTTCACGCCCGCGCGATCGAGCACCGCGCGCAGCGGCACGCCGGTCCATCGGCCGTTGCCGCACAAGCCCTGCAGCGGACGGCGATTGCCCGAACACTCGAAGCCGGCGATCAGTTCCGCGGCGCGCATCCGCCGAAGATCATCGAGGGAGAGAGAGATCGGCCGGTCCACGAGGCCGGACACGCTCAAACGATATGTCGCGGGGTTGAAATCCGGCTGGTTGTAGTGCTGGATCGTGTAGAACTGATCCGCCGGTGTGAATGGACCGTCGATGCGGCGAATGTCGACCACTCGCCTGTCCGCCGCTGGCGCGAAGTTGGCGTTCGCAGGGAAGTCGCTGAAGGGCACCTGCGTCTCGCCTTGGGCGAGCGCCGGAAGCACCCATTCCGGTAACGCCCCGAGGGCCGCGGCCGCCAGGCTCGCCTTGAGAATCTCCCGTCGCGCGCTCTCGTTCGTCATGTCGCTCCCCTTTCTCGCCGATTCTACGCCAGCTTTAGAGCCCCAGGTAGGCCGATCTTAGTCGCTCGTTACGCAGTAACTCTTTTGCCGATGTGCCAACCCCGACATCGACCGCGCCGTTTTCGACGACGTAAGCACGGTGCGAGATGCTGAGGCGCATCCACGACGTTCTGCTCGACGATCAGCACGGTCAGTCCGCGTTTCCCGATCTCCTGCACCTTCGCGAACACCTCCTCAACGATTTTCGGCCCGAGGCCGAGCGAAGGCTCATCGAGGATGAGCAGCTTGGGCTGCGTCATCAGGCCGCGGGCGATCGCCACCATCTGCTGCTCGCCGCCCGAAAGCGTTCCGGCAAGCTGCTTGCGCCGTTCCTTCAGGCGTGGGAACAGCGTGAACTGCTCTTCCATCAGTCCCTTTGATGCCGCGCTGCCTGGCGCGGGCGATGTAGGCGCCGAGCGCGAGGTTCTCCTCGACGCTCATGTGGGGGAAAAGCTGGCGCCCTTCCGGCACGTGGCTGATGCCGAGCTCCACGATCCGATGCGGCTGCAGCCTGGAGATGTCCTTGCCGTCGAAGCGGACCGCACCCTCGGTCGGGTGAATCAGGCCGGAGATGACGCGCAGCGTCGTGGTCTTGCCGGCGCCGTTCGCCCCCAAGAGCGTCACGATCTCCCCGGCATCGACGTGCAGCGTGATGTTGAACAGCGCCTTGAACTCGCCGTAGCTGGCCTGCACACCGTCCATGACCAGCAGGGGCTCACGCGTCATAGCCCGAGCTCCTTGTACTTGGTGCCAAGGTAGGCTTCGATGACCACCGGCATGCGGACGACTTCCTGTGGCTTGCCCTCGGCGATCTGCGCGCCGTGGTCCAGCACGATCACGCGGTCGGCGATGCTCATCACGACGCGCATCACGTGCTCGACGCCGCCCACGGCCGAGATACCCCGCTCGGGCAGCTTCTGGAGCAGCTCGGCCAGCCTCAGTGCCTCCGCAGTCGACAGCCCGGCCACGACCTCGTCGAGCAGGATGAGCTTCGGTCTGGTGGCCAGCGCGCGTGCGATCTCCAGACGCTTGAGCATGGCGAGCGGCAGCCCTCTGGCCGTGACGTGCGCAGCCTTTTCCATCTGCAGATATTTGAGGACCTCGCGCGCCTCGCCGGCGGCTTTCGACGGGCTGGAGGTATGCATGAAGGCCCCCAGCATCACGTTTTCCAGAACCGTGAGACTGCCGAGCGGTTTGACGATCTGGAACGTGCGGCCGATGCCGATGCGCGCCGCCCGGTTTGGGCTGACCTGCGTGATATCCGCGCCATCAAACCGGATGCGTCCCTGGTCGGGATGGACCACGCCTGTGATCAGATTGAACAGGGTCGTCTTGCCCGCGCCGTTCGGCCCGACGATGAACGTGATCGTGTTCTGTTCGATGGAGAACGTCACGTCATCGATGGCGCGTAACCCGCCGAACCGCTTGGTGACATGATCGATCTCGAGCAGCGCCATCACCGACTCTCGCCCCGGCGCAGGAACCCCGTGATGGTGCCCATGATCCCTCCAGGCAGGAACAGAACAACAACCACCAGCAACACGCCGAAGATCAACTGATGGGCCTCCTTGAAGGTGTTCTTGAATACCTCTGATGCGGTTTCGAGCACGACCGAGCCGACGATCGGTCCGAGCACCGTCCCTGCGCCGCCCAGCATCGCGACGATCGCGATCTCGTTTGACACGTCGAGCGCGAACACCTGATCGGGAACAATGAACAGGAAGATGCTGGCATAGAGGGATCCGGCCAGTGCGGTCAGGGCGGCGCTGACGAGCAGGGCCGCCAGCTTGTTCCGGGTCGCGTCGATGCCGACCGAGAGCGCCGTGTCCTCGTCTTCGCGGATGGCCATCAGGTAGTAGCCGAACTTCGCGCGCGAGATGATGATGGTCAGCGCGAACGCCAGCGACACCAGCATGACCGCCGCCCAGTAGAAGCTGCGGTTGACGTTGCCGTGGAAGAGCGCCGGCACCTGCACGCCGACATCACCACCGGTCACCCCGGGCAGATTTTTCGCGGCGAGCCGCAGTATTTCGGCAAACGCGATGGTCGACAGGGCGAAGTATGGGCCCCTCAGGCGGAAGGAGACGCCGCCGATCAGCAGCGCGCAGGCCAGCGCCGCGACGACGCCCATCAGCACCGCCAGCCAGGGCGACATCCCGAGCTTCCCGGAGAAGAGCGCCAACCCGTATGCCCCGGCGCCGAAGTATGCCGCGTGCCCGAGCGAGAGCTGGCCCGCGTATCCGCCGACCAGGTTCCACGCCAGTCCCAGCGACGCGAACAAATAGATGCGAAACAGCACCTGCAGCACGTAGTCGGTCTGCACAACGAGCGGAACGAGCAGCGACAGCACCACGAGCACAACGGCGCCGACGAGATGGGAGCGTTTCATGCCGTCTGCTTGCCGAAGATCCCGCTCGGCTTCAGGGACAACACCAGCAGAAAGATCGCGAAGTCCACGGCCAGCGCCCACTCGTTGCCCCAGTAGAGGCTGGTGAGATTCTCGACCACTCCGAGCACGAGCCCGGCCAGCGCGGCGCCGACGATCGACTCCATCCCGCCCAGCACCACCATCACAAACGCTTTCAGCGTGAATTGGTCGCCAACGCTTGGATAGAGATAGAAGACCGGCAACAGCAGCGCACCGGCAATGCCCGCTGCCGCGCTTCCCACCGCGAACGAGATGGCCTGCACGCGGAAGACGTTGATGCCCATCAGCGGCGCGGCGTAGCGGTTCTGCGCGATGGCGCGGGCGGCGCGGCCGGTCATCGTGTGCATCACAAAGAGGTAGAGCGCCACGGCCAGCATCGCGGCGATCGCGAACGAGACGACCCAGGGCGCGTTGACGCTGATCTGCGGCCCGAAGCGAAAGTTCCTGTCCTGCAGCGGGATGTTGATCTGGTGGTAGTCGGCGCCGAAAATCAGCAGCACGGCATCGGTGCAAATCAGCCCGATGCCCATCGTGAGCAGGATCTGCATGAAGTGCGACTGCCCGTGGATGGGCTTCAGCAGGGCGAAGTAGACGCCGTACCCGAACGCGAACAGCACGATGCCCGTCACGATGAACAGGACGTACGGGCTGATCCCGGTGCGGGTGAAGAGCACGTACGTGACGTACATGCCCAGCATCATGAACGCGCCGTGGGCGAAGTTGACGATGCGCATCACGCCGAAGATCAGCGCCAGCCCCATGCCGACCAGCGCGTAGAGCGCGCCGGTCAGCAGGCCGTTGATCGACTGCCTGGAGAGCTGCGTAGACGTCCACGACAGTCACGAGCCTACGGACGACGCGATCCCAGGGCGGGGTGGGAACGACCGGTTTGGTTTCGGCGGCCTCCGGCGGATACACCACCTTGTATTCGCCCCCCAGCACCTGCGTAATCAGGACCTGGTGAGGGTTCTGTCCGCGCTCGTCGAATTTGATCGGCCCGAACGGTGTCTCCGGCAGGTCGATCGCTTTCAGGCTGTCGCGGATTGCGGCCGGTTGCGCAGAGTTCGCCTGCTTGATCGCGGCCGTCGCCGTGAGGAGTGCCGCGTAGGCTTGCATCGCATGATAGGCCGGGTGCGTTCCCGTCAGTTTGAAGAACGCATCGTCGAATTCCTTGGAGCCCTTCCACCGCGCCGTCGGCAGCCACTGCGACACCGAGAACGTGTATTCGGCATACGGTCCCGCGCCCTTGTCTTTGGTGGGGAACTCGGCTGCGGCGAAACCGGTCCCGGCCGACGTGTAGTACTGCGGGTTCAAGTTCGTCTGCGACGCCTGACGCATGAGCGTGCTGGCGTCCAGCAGGTACGACGCAAAATAGATGACGCTCGGGTTCCTGGACTTCACCCGCTGCAGCAGCGCCTTGTAATCGGGAGAGCTGGCCTGGTAGGCCTCGCTGTCGACGACATCGAAGCCGGCCGCCCTGGCGGCCTTGTCCATCGCCTCGGCGTTCGACTGACCGAAGTTCGTGTTTTCGTAGACGATCGCCACGCTCTTTGGCGCGTTCATCGCCTTCAAGAAACTCGACGGTCGCTGTGGCGTACGCGCTGGAACCGGCGCAGATCCGGAACACCCATGGCGAACCGGTCTCGAGCACGTTGTCCGCCGTCGCCGTCGGCATCACCAGCGGAATCTGCTTCTGCGTCACGGCGGGCACGATGGCCCGTGTGTTTTCGCTGGAGTACGCTCCGAGGATGATCGGCACGTGGTCCTGGTCCACGAGCTTGTTGACGCCTTGCACCGCCTGATCGGGACGGCTCTGGTCGTCGTAGTAGACCAGCTCGATCTTCTTGCCCAGCACGCCGCCCGCGCCATTCAGCTCGTTCAGCGCAATGGTGTAACCGTTCTTGTGGGCCTGTCCGAACGCCGCCGCCGACCCGGTCAGTGAAGTAATGATGCCGATCTTGAACGCGTCGTCGGCCTCCTGCGGGCTGCCTGTGCACGCGTGCACCGCGACCATGCCGCAGAGCAGCAGCGCGAGGTAAAATGCCGGTCGCTTCACCATGAGGCCCTTTGAGGTAACCGCGCATTGTAACGACAGACATTACGCGCGCACAAGCGAATGAATTGTTCTTCTTCGTGTTTTCGTGCTTTCGTGGCTGCTGCGCCTTTTGCGCTTGTCGCGCTACTGCTCGCTCAGGTCGCATCCGCGGAAGTCGTCAAGATCGACATCCGGCGCAGAGACGACGCGGGGACGCACGAACGGCTGATCGGCCGCGTGCATTTTGCGATCGACCCCGCGCTCCCCGCCAACCGCGGCATCACGGACCTCGATCTGGTTCAGACGAACAGCAGGGGGTTGGTCGAGTTCACAGCCGATGTGCTGTTCTTCAGGCCGAAGGAGGCCGGCCGCGTGCGAGGCACGGTGTTTCTTGAAGTGGTCAACCGCGGCCGCGATCAGTCGCTCGCGATCATGAGCGGCGCCGGGCAGCGTGACCTGTCGCCGGCGTCGTGGAATCTCGGAGACCGCTTTCTGTTGGAACAGGGATTCACCGTGGCGTTCCTCGGCTGGCAGTTCGACGTTCAGCCATCCCAGGGACTCACCTTCCAGGCACCCATCGCCCCCGTTGAAGGCGTCGTGCGCGGAACCTACATTGAGTCGAATCGCGGTAACCGCAGCGCTGACTTCGCTCTCGCGTACTGCGCGTCTGGTCCTGGTCAGAAGAACGCCACACTGACGTTCCGTACGAAGATAGATGAAACGCCTCGACCGCTGCCGCGCGACACCTGGCAGTTTTCCGCCGACGGATGCTCTGTGCACCTGGGAACAGGAGTTTCTGGACTCGATATCGGTCTATACGAGGTCATCTACCAGGCAAAGGGATCCCCGGTGGCCGGGCTCGGGCTGGCAGCCATCCGCGACTTCGCGTCGTATCTCAGACACGGCAAGGCGGGCGCCGCGCTCCGCGAAAATCCCGCCGCCCTCCAAAGGGTCATCGGATACGGCTATTCGCAGAGCGCACGCCTGCTCCGCGAATTCGTTCGCGACGGCTTCAATGCTGACGAGCGCGGCCGGGTGGTGTTCGATGGGTTGATGATTGCGTCGGCCGGGGCCGGCGGCGGCAGTTTCAACCATCGCTTTGCGATGCCCGGACAGGCCGGCAACTCGGTGCTCTCGGTGCTCCGTCCGGTCGACTTGCCGCCGTTTACGGACGACGGGTTGCTCGCCAGGGCTCGCGCCGCCAAGGTCACGCCGAAAATCTTCTACACATTCTCGTCGACCGAGTACTGGGCACGCGCCGGCTCGCTGACCACGAGCGACGATGGGGTGAACGGTGTCGTTCGTGACGCCCCGCTTGCGGCCACCTCGCGCCTGTATTTCCTCGCGGGGACGCCGCATGCGGCCGGAGCGCTCCCGTTGATCAGAGATCAGACGTTTCAGCACTTTGCCAACTTCGCGCAGCAGCGATGGGCCCAACGTGCCCTTCTTCTGGATCTCGACGCGTGGACCCGCAACGAGAGCGAACCACCGGCGTCGCAGTACCCCTCGATCTCGAGAGGCGAATTGGTGGCGCGCGAGGACGTCCACTTCCCCGCCGCGCCGTCGTTTCCGTTTGTCAGCTACATGCCCCAGGTGTGGCGGATGGATTACGGATCCCGCTACGCCACAACGAAAGTGATCACGAAGGAGCCGCCACAGTTGGGCGCGCCCTATCGAGTGCTGGTACCTCAGGTGAACGCAGATGGAAACGACGTGTCGGGCATTCGTCTGCCGGAAGTGGCGGTCCCGCTCGGCACATACACTGGTTGGAACATGACCGTTCCGCCGTTGAGCGGCTTGTTGAGCGACCTGGGGTATCTCAGCGGCCTGGTTGGCGGGTTCGAACCCTTTGCATTGACGAAAGAACAGCGCGAAAAAAACGGCGACGCTCGTCTCTCGATTGCCGAGCGCTACGCTGGGCGCCAAGATTATCTTGACCGGGTCAAGCAGGCCGTGGAAGATCTTGTCCGCCAGCGCTTCATGCGCGTTGAAGATGTGTCGGCTGTGCTTCGGGAATCCGAACGAATCTGGAATGCGGTACATTAAGTATTGGGCATGAATAGACGAGACACACCAGAACGCTACGAGCAGCTGATCGCTTTCCTCGGCTCGAACCTGCCGACGCCGGTGGATCGGCAGGAAGACGTCGACGGTTCTATCCGGTTCACCGGCGGCGACCCACCCGAAGTCGTCGTCATCCTGACCGACTCGAACGTCATCGTGTCGCAGTTTTCCGGCTTCTGGGAGTCGCCGTTCACGTTCTCGGCAAGACCGCGACGGGTCGGCGTCGTGAGGTGGCGGCGGTTACCCGAGAATGCCCTTCTTGCCGCGATCGCCGCGCTCGTCAAAGGCGCGCGCGAGGGGCGGCTGGCGTCGTTTCAGACCTGCCAGTACTGCGGCCAGCGCACCGCGCCCGAATGGCTGCACGACGAAGGCGTGTGCCAGGCGTGCGCGGACCAGCACAGCGGCGCGATTCACTAGACGCGCAGCGGCATTTACGTGACGACGACTCGGAAGTCGTTGCCCTCCCATCGAGTGGCCTCGGGCCAGTAGAACGTAAAGTCCACACGGCTGCCCCGGCTGAGTTCCGTCGTTGGCAGATCCGCGACGAACACGCCGAGCCCGGTATCGACACTCGTGGTTTCCCTGGTGTCCTGCCCTCCGACAGTTCCTTCGGGGCCCTCCGTGCGCCAGTGAACGATTGCAGGCCCGAGCGTCTCGATGCGCAACACCTTCCTCGCCGCCATCGTGCGGATCTTGTTGTTGAATTTCCACACCGCATACGGCGTGGTCCTCGTTCCCGCTATCACGTAGCGGGCGAAGGCCTGAGGGGGCTGATCAAACACGACGCCGTCTTCAATCGATCGGCGGAGCTTCAAGAACTCCGCGTGCGCCCAAACCAGCGGGCGCGCCGAGCCCGACGCCTGGCCCATGAAGAGCTCGCGTTCGGGAATGTCCGGACTGTCCCAGATCTGTTCCGCCAACAGCTGGCTGTTGCCGGCAAACGACTGCATCGCACGAGCCAGCTGCTCCGCCGCATCGAGACGTCCCGCCGCCAGCTCGTAGTGTCCCCGCTCACCAGTCAGCAGGGGCCACGCGCGACCCACACCCGTCCCGTCGAACGGGCTGCCATCGTCGTGCTCCCCGTACCCGTCGCCGTTGTAGCGATGCCACGCCGGACCGCGCGGCGTCATCACCTTCAGCAGCGCGTCGATGACCTTCACAGTGTTCACGATGCGCGGGTCATCCGCGGCCCGCAGTCCGAAGCGGACGAGCGCGAGCGCATCCACGCTGACAGTCAGCTCCTCGCGCGCGTAGCTCTCGGATGGCGGCCGGTTCTTGATCGGGACAAAACCGTCCTTCGGCGAGGCGGCGTCGGCCGCGTCCGCTTCCGCCACGCGGACGTAGTAGCCGTCCACGCCGCATTCATGCGCTAGAGACGTGCCGGTCACGTACATCCAATCTTCGAGCGACGCGTTCCAGGCGTCGGCCGTTTCCCGGAGATACGTCGCCATGTCAGGAAGACGGTTTAGGTCGGCATGATCGGCCGCGACGAGAAGCGCGGCGATCTCGGCGCCGATCGTGAACGGCGAATAGCCCGCATCCTCTTCCCATCGATCCTGCGGGCTGACGGGACCGTTGCGGGCGATGTAGCCGATGGCACGCCGAATCATCGGCCAGTAGCGATCGCACTCGGCAGGCTTGAGCGCGCCGTTGCGCATCGCCAGATCGAGCAGCAGCACCGGCAGCGCCGCCTCGTCCATCTGGATGCCGTCCCAGTATGGGGAGCCGTCCAGCCACATGTTCTGGGACCAGTGACCGTCCGCGTCCTGCGTCAGTTGCAGGAAGTGGAGGACGCGCCGGGCGTCGTCGAGCGCGCCGGCTGCCAGGAAGCCGCCCGCCGTCTCCACGAGATCGCGCGGCCAGACCAGGTGATAGCCGCCCAGGTCGTCGTCGCCCTTCTGGAAGCCCCAGGGAATCGAAAGACTCGCGATCACGCCGCCGCCGAAGTCTTTCGACTCGTGGACTTTGAGCATGGCGACGCTGAAATCAATCAGGCATCGGGCGTTGATCTCCGCCGCCGGCGGCGCCGTGCGCGAGCGATGCCATTCGATCCAGCCGTCGAGATATTTACCCTTTGAGACATCGAATCCCCTGATGAGGCTCGCGACGGCGTGCTGGCCCGCCGCAGCCGCCGTCCCGCCAAACGCCAGCGCGAGCACAAATTCGGCGGACGAAGAGGTGAGATCAATCTCCCCCGTCAGCGCGACGTTGCCGTATTCGGCTCGCTCGTACCTCCGCGCCAATCGTCCATTGGCGCGCAGTTCCTGCCATCCATCGGAGTACCCGACGAAGCCCACCGATCGCGCGCGCCACGGCGCGGAGCACGCCAGCGCGAGGGCATAGCCGTTGCGTTCGGCGAACAGCATCGGCACGCCTTTGTAGTCGCCTACCCATGCTGTATTTCCCGCGCCACGGTTGTTCAAGTGTGGAGCCAGCAGCGCGTAGAGGTGATAGTCAGACAGCGACCCCGAGAGCGGCACGAAGCGGATGCGTTGAAGAACGACATGCGTGGACGTGTCGGTCAGGACGTCTTTTTCAATGAGATATCGCCCATCGCGGGCCGTGTTGCGAAGGTGAAACGCCGGCACGCCCGGCGCGACGAGCGACACCTCCGACTGCGCGTGGCGTTTTTCCTCCGAAAAATATGACCCGCCGTCCGTCACGATCAGGCCGAGATCGCGCGTGCAGGCCGAGTCCACGCGCGGATAGTAGATTTCGTTCAGGATCCCGTGGCTGATGGTGAACCACACTCTGCTGGCCGTGGTGAGTGCGGTGCCGACGCCGTTCTTGACGCTGGAGGTCCATCGCGCGGGAATCCCCGGCCAGCCTGGCGCATTCGGATAGGTAATGTCAGGCAACCCTTCGACGTTACACTGAACCCGCCATGAAAATCCTGGTGATCGACGTCGGCGGTTCAAACATCAAAGCCCTGGCCACCGGGCACAAGCTGCCCGTGAAGATTCCGTCAGGCCCGGAACTCACGGCAAAGGAGATGGTTCGTTCAGTGCGAAAAGCGGTGGCCGGCTGGAAGTACTCCGCCGTGTCGATCGGATATCCCGGAATCGTGAAGCACGGAAAGCCGGTGGCCGAGCCAATTAATATCGGACGCGGGTGGATCGGCTTCGATTTTGAGAGGGCATTCGGCTGTCCCGTCAAGGTGATCAACGATGCCGCGATGCAAGCCCTTGGCAGTTATCGGGGCGGCATCATGCTGTTCCTCGGCCTGGGCACCGGACTCGGCACGGCGCTCATCGCCGACGGCGTTCTTGTGCCGATGGAGATCGCCCACCTTCCGTACAAGAACGGATGGACCTACGAGGAGTGTGTGGGGAACGCGGGGCGCAAACGGCTTGGAAATCGGAAATGGCGGCGCTACGTCGAGGACGTCGTGATGCGGTTCCAGGCCGCGTTCGAGGTCGACGATGTAGTGGTGGGGGGAGGGAACGCCAAGCTTCTCCGCAAGTTGCCCCCTGGGGTACGGCTTGGGGCCAATGCGAACGCGTTTGTCGGCGGCTTTCGTTTGTGGGAGTGAGTCTACGGGCGACACCTCGATGGCACTACGCCCAATGTTCGCCAGACTGCGGACTACCGCCGCATAGCTCAATACAATTGTCAGGTGAAGAAGGGCGCTGGGAAATCGGGGAGAGATGACGCATCGGACGCCGACGCGTTCGCGCGCGAGATGGCGGACGTCGTCCCTTTGCCCAGAGATTTCCGCGGTCGGGTCAACGAGCGTCCGCCAGTCAAGCTACCGGAGCCCGAGGCGCCGCGGGCCGGCCGCCCTGGCAACCTCGATGAATCAGACGACGACTTCGCGGCGTCGGGCATCGACCGGCGCGAAATCAGAAAGCTGAAGCGTGGAGAATATCCAGCCACGGCCAGGCGCGACCTGCACGGACGGACGGCGACGGAGGCGTGCGCGAGTGTGCGGCGCTTCGTCGACAACAGCCGCCACAACGGCCATCGCTGCATCTGCATCGTCCACGGCCGCGGCCTACACTCGGAAGGCAACCTATCGATTCTCAAAGCGCGCGTGCGCGAATGCCTTAGAACGCTCCCAGCGGTGCTCGCCTACGCCGACGCCCCGCGATCCGACGGCGGAGCTGGGGCGGTCTACGTGTTGCTGCGGAAGTAGAGCGTCACAGTCGAAAACCGGTCTGTCGGCCTGGAAGTGAGTGGCACTCGGGGAGCTGCTAGAATAGAAGGTTCATGATTTCAGTCAGCAGCGTCTCTATGCGGTTCGGGTCGAAGATTCTCTTCGATGATGTGACGACGACGTTTTCGGCGGACCGTCGGTACGGGTTGACGGGCCCGAACGGCGCCGGCAAGTCGACGTTCATGAAGCTGCTCACCGGCGAATCCGAGCCGCAGCGCGGGACCGTCGTTGGTCCGAAGAAGCTCGGCGTCCTCCGCCAGGATCAGTTCGCCTTCGACACCTACCGAGTTGTCGACGCCGTGATCATGGGAAACCAGCGCCTTTGGAATGCCCTGTCCGAACGCGACGCCATCTACGAGCGTCCCGAGATGACGAACGAGGACGGCATGCGCCTCGGCGAGCTCGAAGGGATCGTCGGTGAAGAGAACGGCTACTCGGCGGAAAGCGACGCCGCGGTGCTGCTCCAGGGCCTCGACATCGCCGACTCGCTGCACAAGCGCAAGATGGGCGAGTTGCAGGGCGGGCAGAAGATGCGGGTACTGCTCGCGCAGGCGCTGTTCGGCCAGCCCGAGGCGCTGCTGCTCGACGAGCCGACGAACCACCTCGACCTCGAGTCGATCCATTGGCTGGAGGAATTTCTCGATCGCTATCACGGGACGCTGATCGTCATCTCGCACGATCGGCACTTTCTGAACCGAGTCTGCACGCACATCGCCGACATCGACTACCAGACCATCATCACGTATACCGGCGGCTACGACGACATGGTGATGGCCAAGACGCAGATCCGGTCGAAGATCGAGTCAGAAAACGAGCAGCGCGAGAAGAAGATCGCGCAGCTGAACGACTTCATCGCGCGCTTCGGCGCCGGCACGCGCGCGAGCCAGACGACGTCGCGCCGGAAGGAAGTGGAGCGGCTGCAGACGACCGAGCTGGCGCGGTCGAACATTCAGCGGCCGTACATCAAGTTCACGACGAAGCGGCCGTCAGGCAAGGTCCCGGTCGAGTTCGACGGCCTCGCCAAGTCGTTTGGCCGAACGGCCGTCGTGTCCAGCTTCACCGCAGTCGTCAACCGCGGTGAGAAGATCGTGATCGTCGGACGAAACGGCGCCGGCAAGACAACGCTCGTCAAGGCGCTGCTGGCGGATGCGCCCGACATGCCCGTCTGTCGCGCGGACCGCGATGGCGGCACGCTGCGATGGGGTCACGAGGTGTCGGTCGGCTATTTTCCACAGGACCACACGGGCGAAATCCAAAAGGGGCTGACCGCTGTCGAGTGGCTGCACCAGTTCGATCCCGACGCGGCGCGCCAGGACATCCACGGCCTTCTGGGGCAGATGCTGTTCAGCGGCGAGGAAGGCCTCAAGCCGACCGAGGCGCTCTCGGGCGGCGAGACTGCACGGCTGCTCTTCTGCCGCATCATGCTGCAGAAACCCAACCTGCTCGTGCTCGACGAGCCAACGAACCACCTCGATCTGGAATCGATCAACGCGCTGAACGTCGCGCTACAGAAGTACGAAGGGACGATCTTCCTCGTCACCCACGACGAGGATCTGCTGGAAGAAGTCGGCACGCGCGTGTGGCACGTCGACCACGGACGCATCGTCGACTTCAAGGGCAGCTACGAAGAGCACACCAGTTCGCTGGCGTAATAGCTGCGCTCCCTCCTTCGCAGGTTCTGCACCTCCGCATCGCGCTGACGCGGCGAGAATCGCGTACTTCGGACCTCATTCTCTTCACAACACCAGACATTTCGCGCGGCGCGGTGATTGCACGTTGTGGAAGTAACGAGGTTTCTGATGGCGGGGAGACGATGGTAGACTCCCGGAAAGGCAGCGCGATGGCCGACCGGATTGACGACCTCACGGAGCGTGTTCAGGCAGTCGAGGAGAAGCTGGACCGACTATCAGCGTCGGTGACCCACCTTTCCGCCTCGGTGGATCAGCGGTTCGAGCAAGTCGATCGGCGGTTCGAGCAGGTCGATCGACGGTTCGACCAGGTCGATGCGGCGTTCCTCGAACAGCGGCAGTATATCGAGTTCGCCTACTCGCGGCTCGAAGCGAAGATGGACGCTGGATTCGGCCGGGTCGAGCGCAAGCTGGATCAGTTTATCGACGTGCAGCTCCAGACGAACCAGCTCGTGGACCGCCGGCTGCGCGCGCTGGAGGAGCGGGGTCGAGCGTCGGACGCGCAGCCGTAACCATCTCTCGCGACATTCCCGCCTCACTATTCTTACTCGCAACTCGGAGCCAGGCGCGCGCGGACTTGAAATCCGGACACGCCTGCCCCACGAGCTTCCAGAACTTCGGCGAGTGGTCCATCCGCTTCAGATGCATCAGCTCGTGGATCATCACGTAGTCGCGGACCGAGTCCGGCATCTGCACCAGGCGCCAGTTCAGGCAGATGTGCCCCTTCCGCGAGCACGATCCCCAGCGCCAGCGCTGATTACGGACGCTGACGCGCGCGACGGTCAGACCATGTTCGGCAGCGAGCTCGAAAAGGCGCGCCGGCAATTCGCGCTTTGCGCGGTCGCGGAATTCGCGCTCGAACTTCGGGAGACAACGCGGCTGGCTTCGGACGCTGGCGGTCGGCCTCGTTCCGGCGATGCTGCTTCTCGATCCACGAGCGTTCACGCTCGGCAAACGCCTCGGCCTCGCGCTTCGAACCCCAGCGCGGGATGGTCACGCGCACGGTCCCATCGTCGGCCACGCGAATCAGGTACCGTCGGGCACGGGGATGACGGACGAAGACAAAATCGGCGTCAAAGGGCAGCGACGGTTGCATCGCTAACGAGAACGAATGCAACCACGAAAACACGAAGACACGAAACCAATCTGGTTTTCGTGTTTTCGTGCCTTCGTGGCTGCTGCCCTTTTGACGTTAATGTCCGCCATAGACGACGAAGCCGCGTTTGCGGAGGCTCTCGGCGAGAACGCCTTCCATGGTCAGTGCCTTGGCGTACGGCATGGGATTCAGGTGCGCGTAAAGGCGCGGCACGAGGCGCTCGCCGAAGCGGCGGACAATGCGGGCGGCCTTGGTTCCCTGCTTGTGATTCTGGAACCGCTGCTCCGGCGTGAGGCCGGTCATGCCGACGTAGTAGGCGGCCTTGCCGTCGCCGCGGGGGTTGCGGAGATACACGACGTAGACGGAGTGGTGGCCCTTGGCCCTGGAAGGACCGGGTTTGTTTCCTTGAGTATGCTTAGCCGTTCCGATGCTGGACTTATTTGGTCTCTTCGCTGTCACCGCCACGCTCGTGTTTTATGCGCTCGAAGATCGCTCGCCGGCGTTCGTCCTCGCGTTCGCGGGCGGGTGCCTCGCGTCGTCGGTCTACGGGTTTCTGCAGGGTGCGTGGCCGTTTGGGCTCGTCGAGATCGCCTGGACCATCGTCGCGGTGCGGCGGTGGATTCGGCGACGCGGCGTAAATGGGCCGGCCTAAAGGCCGGCCCCTACAGCTGTTCACTAAAGGCCCGCCCCTACACTTCACTTACACCGACTCGACTTCCTTCACACCCTCGAGCAGCTCGACCTCGTCGGTCTGGAACGGCAGGCCGTCGGTGATCTCGGCGGCCTGCAGCATCCGCGGCACGCGGTCGATGGGCTCGAGCGCCTTGATCTCCTCGCCGCCGTTCGCCGCCTGATACTCCTTGAACTTCCGCGCCTTGACGAGCACGTTGCCCTCGAGCGACCCGACGGCGCTGTTGTACGCGTCGAGCGCGCCCTTCAGCTTCGATCCGAGATTCTCGAAATGCTCGCCCAGCTTGCGCGTCGCCTCGTAGAGATTCCTCCCGAGCTCGCTGATTTTCCGCGCGTTCTCCTCCATCGCCTGCTGCTGCCACCCGTACGCCACCGCCCGCAGCAGCGCAATCAGCGTCGTCGGACTCGCCGGGATGACCCGCTGCTCGAGCCCGATGCCGAACTCGATGAGCGACGGATCCTGCTCGAGCGCCGCGCTGAAGAACATCTCGCCGGGCAGAAACATCACGACGAAGTCCGGGCTGGGATGCACGTGCGACGGCGTAGCCTTTGGACGAAAGCTGCATGAGATGCACGCGCACCTGGCGCGCGTGATCGGCGAGCAGAAGCTGACGCGCAGCCTCGTCTGGCGCCTCGAGCGCCTTGAGGTACGCATCGAGCGGCACCTTCGCGTCGATGACGACGTGCTTGCCGCCGGGGAGCGTGACGATGACGTCGGGCCGCAGCCGGCGATCGTCGTCTGCCGCGATCGTGCTCTGCTCTTCGAAGTCGCAGCGATCGAGCATGCCGGCGAGCTCGACGACGCGCTTCAACTGGAGCTCGCCCCAGCGGCCGCGGACACCGGGCCGCTTGAGCGCGTCGACCAGGCGCGCGGTCTGCGAGCGGAGGTCCTGCCCCGCCGTGTCCAGCGTGCGCAGCCGCTCGATGAGCTCCGCGCCGTCTTTCGTGCGGCGCCGCTCGGCGTCCTTGATCTCGCGGTCCACCTGGTCCAGCGTCTTCGCCATCGGCGCCAGCAGCTCTTCGATGGCCTTCTTGCGCGCGTCGATGTCCGCGGTGGCTTCGGCCCGCGACTGCTGCAGGCGCGTTTCGGCGAGATGCAGGAACGCCTGATTGTTGGCGCCCAACGCCTCGGAGCTGAGCGCCTGGAACGATTCGCGAAGACGACCTTCGGCCTCCTGATAGGCCTTGAGCCGCTCGGCATGGACGGCGCGATCGCGGTCGAGCTCAGATTGGAGACGGGTTTGGGCAGGACGCGAGGAAAGCAATCCGATCAGCGCGCCTATCGCGATGCCAACGAGCAGGACACTGATCAGAACAATGGGGTCTATGGACATTAGTATCGCACGGACTTCTTCTGGTCCTTGGGCCTTAGTTCTTGGTTCTTAGTCCGTCCTTAGGGTCCATAGTCCCTAGTCTCGACGCACCGTGAGGAGAACCAAGGACCACGCACCAAGGACGACCAAGGACCAAGGACGGACTAAGGACCAAGCACCAAGAACCAAGGACTAGCGAGAGACAACGAACGGAAGCCACGATTCCGGAAGCTGCAGCTCCGCGGCGTGGATGGCAGCGGCCATCTCGCGTTCGCGGACATCGTCTCCAGGACGTCAGCTTCTGCGCGCTGTTGCCGGCGAGGCCCTGAGCGATCCGCTGCAGCGCGTGGCGCGCGGCGATCTGCGCCTGACGCCTGCGGTCGGCAAACTTTCCCGAACTCGTTGCCAGCATCGATGCGCGCGCGGTCGATCGCTCCGCTTTCAGCATCTCGAGCCGCGGCCGGTTGACCGGCTCGAACGGCAGCGCGGTCTGGAACCGCTCCGTCGACGCGGTGTCCAACTGGCCCGCCGCCTTGAGGGCGCGATCGCGGTCGATTTCGGCGCGGTAGCACTGGAAACACAGGGCGCGACGGGGTGGGGCCGGTTGCCCGTCGGCCCGGTGCTGTAGGGCCTCACGGCAGGCAGGGCAAAGGGCCTTAGGGCGTTTGCCTTCGAGCTCCCCGCCTGGAAAGCCTACCCAGTCTGAATCCTTGAGATCCTTAGCAAATTGAGCCGGCGCTTGGGTGATGTTCTGCATACCCGGGCAGGATAACGGGTGGGTGTGACAGGGGAGGTCACGGGCCTTCGGCCAGGCTTGGGGCCACGGACACACCGGCCCCAGGCTTCGGGCTCCGGGCTTCGGGCTCCAAGCCCTCAGTCCCCAGTCCCTCTGACCTCTAACTTCTAGCCTTAGCCTCTTACTCCAGCAACTGCTTCATCTTCCATTCGCGGTCGGCGAACAGCGCGGCGCATTCCTCGGCGGGAATCGATCGATTGGAATACTTGCAGGAAACGACGAACAACGATCGTTGCTCGCTCCACTCGGCCCGCGTGACGGTGCACCCGAATTTGTGGCCGGCGCTGGTCGACATCTGCAGCACCGTGCCTGGCTGCGGAATGGCGGGCACCTGGATCATCTTCGTGAAGCGGATCGATCCGTTGTCGATCGGATAACCGTTCTCACCCAGGATGGGATTCTTGATCCTGGGGATCGCCAGGTTGACTTCTACTTCAATCGGCATATATCAACGGGCTCTGGGCGACTTCAACCTCTAGCCTCTAACCTCTAAACTCCGCCACTTACCTGGACGTACTGTACTGGATTGCCGCAGCTTTCGAGAAACCGCTGGAAATCGGCGAATGCGAGCACGATGGTCGCCGTGTTGACGTTCGGATGAAACGAAATCTTCGCGGCGGACTTCAGATCCCGATCGATCGCAAGACGGACGGCGTGCTCTGCATCGTGAATCAGGCCGAATGGCGAGACTGAACCGGGCTCCAGGCCGAGATGCTTCATCAGCCGCTCCGGCGATCCGAAACTGAGCTTCCCGTCGCCAATCTGATCGGCCACCGCCCGCAGGTCCGCCCGCTTCTGATACTGAAGGATGACGATGTAGTGGCGCGTCCCCTTCTGATTTCGCATGAAGAGGTTCTTGCAATGCGCGGCGTCGATACCGGACCAGTACTGCTCGCCGGCCTCCGCGCTCGCGATGGGCGGATGCTCGTAGCGCGTGTACGCGATGCCGAGCTCGTCGAGCCGTGCGTAGACGGGAAGTTCGGCGGCTCCGATGACGCCCACCGGATCACTCTGCCTCCGCCGTCATGCTCAACCGCCTTGCCCTCCGCGGTCATATCAACCGCCTTGTCCTCTGCGGCAGCTGGCACCAGCACGGCGGCGCCGCGGATGCGACCTTCGCGCAGGTCGGTCAGGGCCCGGTTCGCGTCGGCGAGATCGTAGCGCTCGGTGTGCATCTTGATCGGCACCTTGGCGGCGAGCGCGAGAAAGTCGCGCGCGTCCTGCCGCGTCAGATTCGCGACCGAGCGGACGATGCGCTCTTCCCAGAGCAGGTGATACGGAAACGACGGCACGTCGCTCATGTGGATGCCGGCGCAGACCACCACGCCCGCGGGCAGGACGTGGGATAGCGCTTCGGGAATCAGGCGGCCGACCGGCGCGAAAATAATCGCAGCGTCGAGCGGCTCTGGCGGCGGCTCATTCGACCCCCCGGCCCAGGTGACGCCAATCTCGCGCGCGAACGCCTGCTTCTTCTCGTCGTCTGGCGACGTAAACGCGTAGACTTCACATTTGTCGTGGAGCGCGAGCTGCGCCACGATGTGCGCCGCCGCGCCGAAGCCGTACAACCCGAGCCGGCGAACGCCGTTTCCCACATCTCCCATGGCGGTCATCCGATACGCGCGATAACCGATGAGTCCGGCGCAGAGCAGCGGCGCCGCGTCGACGTCGCTGTACGAATCCGGCAGCTTGAAGGTATAGCCGGCGTCGACGACGGTGTAGTCGGCATAGCCGCCGTCGGAGTGGTAGCCGACGAAGCGCGCGTTCGGGCACAGGTTTTCATGGCCCCTCTTGCACGCGCTGCACTGGCCGCAGGAGTAGCCGAGCCACGGGACGCCGACGCGATCGCCAACCTTGAAACCGTCCACGCTGTCGCCGATCTGCTCGACGACGCCGACGATCTCGTGGCCGGGGATCAGCGGGATCTCCGCGTCTGGCAGCTCGCCGTCGACGACGTGGAGATCGGTCCGGCAGACGCCGCACGCGTTCACCTTGATCAACAGCTCGCCCGGCAGCGCAATCGGCAGCTCGCGCTCAATCGCTTCAAGCTCGCCGGCTCCTGCACGGGTCAGCACCATGGCTCGCATCAGGCCCCTATTATTGATCGATTGCAGATTGCAGATTGCAGATTGCAATTCAGATGGAAATGTCCTCAGTCAATCTGCAATCTGAATTCCGCAATCTGCAATTTCATGGGGCCTAGCGAATGAAGAAGTAAACCGTCATGACCCAGCCGATCGCGACGACAGCACCGCGGACCCGTGTGGGATCGGTCCGGCGGGCGAGCACGGCGCCGAAATAGCCGCCGATGATGGCGCCAGCCACCATAGTGAGGCCGGGCCCCCACGCGACGATCCCTTTGACGATGAATTCGGCGAGTGCCAGCAGGTTGACGGCGACGCCGAGGAACGTTTTGAGCCCGTTCATCTCGTGGATGTCGAGCATGCCGCCGAGCGCGAACGACGCGAGCATCATCATCCCCATGCCGCCGCCGAAGTAGCCGCCGTAGATGGAGATGACGAACTGCAGGACGCAGATAAGCAGCACGTTGCCGTGCAGGCGATCCAGCGACAACAGGCGGCGGATGTAATCGCCGAACGTGAACGTCACCGCCGCAAGGAGCATCAGCCAGGGCAGCAGCCGCAGGAAGCTGGTGTCTGACGTGCGGACCAGCAGGACTGCGCCGATGAACCCGCCCAGGAGGCTGACGACGCCGAGCGGCACGAGCCATCCCGCCCTGCTCTGCAGCTCGCGGCGATAGGCCACGGCGCTCGAGACCGACCCGGGCAGCATCGCCATCGTGCTCGTGGCGTTCGCGACGACAGGCGTGACGCCGGCGTAGAGAAGCGTGGGCAAGGTCAGGAACGACCCGCCACCCGCGACCGAATTGAGCGCGCCGGCCACTGCGGCGACGCTGAAGAGCAGGAAGGTCAAGCGTTATGGGAATCGGCCAAGCGCCAGAAGAAGGTCCAGACGCGCGCGGCGGAGGATGGCCTCGGCCACCGCGGCGGCGGTGTCCGTGTCGCCCGCGATGCGCGCGGCGTCAGTGACTTCGATGTTGGTGCTGGCGCCGGCGCGGAAGCTGACGTTGACGATGTCCAACACCTGTTGCGCCTGGTCGGCGGCTTCCCGCGCGCGCGCCACGCCGCGCTCGCCGCTCGCCACTGCCTCGCGCGCCGCGCGCACCTCCGACGAGGCCTGTGTGATGGCGCCGGCGAGGGTCGCCTGCGTGACGTTCAGCTCAGCCTGCCGCTGCGTCTTCAGGCTCGATCGCAGCCCGCTGTCGAACACCGGAATGTTCGCCTGCAGCAGGAACCGCCAGCTGTTCGCCTGGGTGAAAAACTGCGCGGGGCTGATCCTCTGCGGCACGAAGATCGCGTCAAGCGAAGGCCAGCGATCCTTCGAGCTGTCGCTCAGCACGCGCTGGGCAGCCTGGCGCTGGCTGGAAAACAGTCTCAAATCTGGACGGGACTGCAGAAGAACGGGCGTGAGGTCCGTGACCGTGCTGGCGAGCGCTGCGGCGTCCGCTGGAAGCGCGAATGATGGTTCGTCGGCCGCATCGACCGGACCAGTGGCGACGAGGAGCACGCCGAGCGCTTCCTGCGCGAGATACACCGCCAGCGAGGCGAACTCGATCTCCCGCTCGAAACTGGACAACTGCTGCTGCGCCCGCAGCGCGTTCAGGCGGCTGCCCGTTCCCTGCTGCTCGAGTTGGGTGGCGAGATCGAAATGCGCCCTCGAGGTGTCACGCGCGCGGACGTCCCCTTCGAGGACCCGCTTCCGCGTGATGATGCTCAAGTACACGTCCGCCGTCGCCAGCGCGATCTGACGGCGCGTTTCGACCGCGCTCAACTCGGCAATCTGCACGTTGTCTCTGGCCTGGGCCCGCCGCGCCCAGGCGACGGCCGCGACGACAGGCTGATCGAAGGTCAGCGACGCGCTGGCCGTGCTGCGGGGCGACACCGTCGTGCCCTCGAATTCGACGCCTTGATTCAAAGTCGTCGACGTGACGTTGCCGGTGAGCTGCAGCTTCGAAACCGACCGCGCCTGGGCGAGAAGGCCTTCAGCGCGGAGAATGCCGGCAGCGGCGATGGTGGCAGAGGGATTGTTCGCGATCGCACGATCGATCGCCTGCTGGAACGTCACGCGTTCGACGACGGGCGTCTGCGCGTACGCACCGACGGCGAACAGCACAATCACGGCAGGTCTAAAGACCTGCGCCACAACGACAGAGACGGGTCCCAGCACCCGGCACGGCACCCTGGCACCGCGGCACCGCGGCACCGCGGCACCGTGCCTATGCACGCTTGCGCTCTGTGAGGCTTTTGACAACGACATAGAGGACCGGGATAAAGGCGAGGTTGAGGAATGTGGACGCGAGCATGCCGCCAGCCACAGCCGTGCCGACCGAGTGCCGCGCGGCCTGGCCGGCGCCGCTCGCGAACACGAGCGGCATGACGCCAAGGATGAACGCGAGCGACGTCATCAGAATGGGCCGCAGCCGGATGCGCGCCGCTTCGACAGCGGCTTCGGCAATCGACAGCCCTCGATGACGGAGCTGCTCGGCGAACTCGACGATCAGAATGCCGTTCTTCGCCGACAGGCCGATCAACATCACGAGACCGATCTGGCAGAACACGTCGTCGATGAGTCCGCGGCCCCACTGCGCAAGCAACGCGCCCATGATCGCCAGCGGCACCGACAACAGAATGATGAACGGCAGCGTGAGGCTTTCGTACTGCGCGGCCAGCGTCAGGTAGACGAGCAGCAGGCCAAGCCCGAAGATGACCGTCGACTGCGCGCCGGCTTCGATTTCCTCTCGCGAGAGGCCCGCCCACGCGAACGTCATGCCCTGCGGGAGTACGCGCGCCGACAACGCCTCCATGGCCGCAATCGCCTCGCCCGAGCTGTAACCAGGCGCCGGCGACCCGTTGATGGTCACGGATCGGAACAGGTTGTAGTGGCCGATGCTCTGAGGTGCCGTGCCCTCGCGAATCGACACGACATTGCTGAGCGGCATCATCTGCCCTGAACTGCTCCGCACCGAGTAGCGCTCGATGTCGCGTGGATTGGTGCGGAACTGGCTGTCCGCCTGCACGTAGACGCGATACGAGCGGTTATTGAAGTCGAAGTCGTTCACATACGCCGAGCCCAGCAGAATCTGCATCGTCTGCGTGATGTCGCTGAGCGAAATCCCGAGGCTCTTCGCCTGCTCGCGATCGATCGTCACGATCAGCTGCGGATCGTCGGCGGTGAACTGCGTGAACACACCGGTGACGCCTGGCGTGCGGTTGGCTTCGGCCGCCAGACGACGCGCGGCGTTGGCGAGATTTTCGATCGGACCGCCGGTCTGATCGAGCAGCTCGTACTGGAATCCGCCGAAGTTGCCGATGCTGACCGACGGCGGCAGAAACGGAAAGACCTGCGCGCCGGTAATCTCGCTGAACTGACCGAACAACTGGCCCGACGACCGCCTTCGCCGAATGCTGCTCGCCAGGCCGTTCGCGAAGTCCTTGAGCATGCAGAACAGGATCCCCTGGTTCGGCCCCGATCCCGCGAAGCCAAAGCCGCCGACGCCAAACACTTCCTGAATCTCGGGCATCCTGCTCACGATTTGCTCGACCTGCTTCTCGATGCCCATCGTGTAGTCGAGCGACGCCCCCTGCGGCGCCTGAATGATGATGAAGATGTACCCCTGATCTTCATCGGGCACGAATCCGGTCGGCACGCGCGTGTACACCCAGTAGGTCGCGCCAAGCATCGCGACGAACACGAGCGCGACAACCGCGCGCATACGGATAAGGCCTTTGAGGCCGGAGACCATCGCCGCGGTCCCGCCGTTGATCACGCGGTTGACGCCGTTGAAGAACATCCCTTTCGGCTTCTCCACCCGGCTGAGCAGAATGCCGGCAAGCGCGGGCGTCAACGTCAGCGCGTTGAACGCGGAAATCGCCATCGAGAACGCGATCGTCAGCGCGAACTGCTGAAACAGCTTGCCGGTCGTGCCTGGGAAGAAGGCGACGGGCACGAACACCGCGCCAAGGACGAGCGCCGTGGCGATGACGGCGCCGGTCACTTCGCCCATCGCCTCCGACGCGGCCTCGCGCGCCGGCAGATGATGATCGTGAATGTGCCGCTCGATGTTCTCGATAACGACGATCGCATCGTCCACGACGAGTCCCGTCGCGAGCGTGATGCCGAAGAGCGTCAGCGTGTTGATCGAGAAGCCGAACAGCTTTACGAAGGCAAACGTGCCGATGAGCGACACGGGAATCGTGATCGCCGGAATCAATGTCGTCTTCCAGTTCTGGAGGAACAGGAACATGACCAGGATGACGAGCACGATTGCTTCGAGCAGCGTGGTGACGACCTCCGTGATCGACTGGGAAATGACGCGCGTCGTGTCGAACGCCAACTCGAACTTCAGGCCCGGCGGAAACTGCTTGGACAGACGCTCGATCTCGGCGCTGACGTCGCGGTACACTTGCAGCGAGTTCGCGGTCGGAAGCTGCGTGACGCCGACGGCGATGCCATCCTTGCCCTTATAACGCAGAGCGGTGTTGTAGTCTTCCGCGCCTAGCTCCGTCCGGCCGACGTCCTTCAGACGGACGAGCGTCCCATCGGACGTGCGCTTCAGGATGATGTTATCGAACTCGCCCGCCTCGCTCAGGCGGCCGACCGCGCGGACGCTGATCTGGTACTGCTGGCCGGCGCGCGCGGGCTGCGAGCCAATCTGACCGGCAGCCACCTGCACGTTCTGCTCGCGCAGCGCGCTGACGACTTCGCCGGCGGTGATGCCGCGCCCCGCGAGCCGGTCGGGATCCAGCCACAACCGCATCGCGTACTTGCGCTCGCCGAAGATCTGGATGCTGCCGACGCCTGGGACACGCTGCAGGTCGTCGCGAACGAAGCGATCGAGATAATTGCTGATGAACAGCGGATCGTACTGATCGTTCTCGGCGTACACGCCGGCGGCGAGAACGAAGTTCTGTCCCGATTTCGTGACGGAAATGCCGACGGCCTTCACCTCGTTCGGCAGGCGGCCTTCGACCTGCGAGACGCGGTTCTGCACGTCGACGGCGGCGATGTCGATGTTGCGGTTGACGTCGAAGGTGACCGTGACGCTGGATGATCCGTTGCTGGCGCTCGACGAGGTGATGTACTTCATCCCCTCGACGCCGTTGAGCGCCTGTTCGATCGGCTGCGTCACCGCCGTTTCGACGACTTCGGCGCTCGCGCCCTGGTAGAACGCGTTGACGCTGACGGTTGGCGGCGTCAGTTCCGGGAACTGCGCGATCGGGAGCGTCGGGATCGCCATGGCGCCGGCGAGGATGATCACCAGCGAGCACACGCTGGCCAGAATGGGGCGCTTGATAAATATGTCTACAAGCATGGCTTAGGGCTCAGGTTTCAAGGCTTAGGGCTCAAGGCTTAGGGCCTTCAGGGGCTGGCGCGACCGGCGCGCCATCCACGAGTTTCTGCGAGCCGGAGATGACAACTTTCTCTCCCGTTTTGATTCCCTCGAGGACGGGATAGTCGTCGCCCACGATCGGTCCGACCTTGATCGCGCGCTGGTGCGCCACAAGCTTTCCTTCGGCGCTCTCGGCGACGAACGCGAAGTACTGACCGCTGACGCGCGCGACGGCCGTGACCGGCACGACGAGCCCGTCGGCCGTCTTCCACACGATGCGCGCCCGCACGAACTGCGACGATCGCAGCTTGCCGCCGGGATTCCGCACCGTGCCCTTCACGAGAATCGATTGCGTCGCCTCATCCACGCTCGGCGAAATGAACCCGATGGTCGTGGCCCCCAGCGTGGCGCTGCCGTCGCTGCTCATCACTTTGAGCGGCAGGCCGATCTTCAGATCGCTGGACCGTTCGACCGGCACCGACACGTACACTTCCAACGTGTCGTTCTGCTCGATCGTCGTCAGCAGGGTCGAGGTCGACACCTGCATGCCGACACGGGCCGGCACGTCGGCCACGACGCCGGAGGTCGGCGCGCTGATCGTGTAGTAGCGCAGCTGCACCTGCTGCTGCTGGACCTGCGCCTGGAGCGCCTGCAGACTGGCCTCGGCGGTCCGCAGCGCGGTCTGCGACTGCTCGAGCTCCTGTTTGCTGATGGCGCCGGCCGCGAACAGCTCGTTGGCGCGCTGCTGCTGCTGCTGCGCGTAGGCGACGTTGGCTTCCCTCGCCGCACGCTCGGCTTCCTGGCTCGACACCGCCGCCTGCTGACGCTGCGGGTCGATCTGCATCAACCGGGCGCCCTGGGCCACGCGATCGCCAGATTTCACGAAGATCTGCGTGATTTGGCCGTCAATCTGCGGCTTGATCGTGGTCGACTGCAGCGATTTGAGCGTCGCGACGTATTCGGTCGCGTCTTCGATGGGGGTCAATCGCGCGTCAACGAGCTTGACCGGCGTCGGCGGGAATACAGGCGGCCCACCCTGACCGGCCTGGCCACCCCCGCCGCTGCACGCGCTCGCCAGAACTATTGCGAAAGTGAGAAATGCTGCGGCTGCCGCCGCCCGGTATGTCTGCATGCGGAATGACTCGCTTGAAGAAAAGGGGCGAAACCCCCGGGGCCGAACATGCAGTGTACCCCAACACGCTACATCACTTACAGGGGGGCCAAACCAGCGTGTCAATTCCGTTAGACGCTTGCAAGACTGTAATCGTTCCCTTTTTGCGTCTCAGGCGTGGGCCGGATTCCCTAGGAAATCCGGCCCCTTTTCCGATCACAGAATTGGCATCAACGTTGCGGACCAACGGGCCACGTGATCTCGTCGTTCCTCTCCCGATTTTCCCATGATCTGGCCATCGATCTCGGGACCGCCAACACCTGCATCTACGCGCGGGGTAAGGGCATCGTGGTCAGCGAGCCGTCGATCGTCGCATTCAACAACATCAACGGACGCATCGAAGCCGTCGGACACGATGCGAAGGAGATGCTCGGGCGGACCCCCGGGAACATGACGGCGATCCGGCCGATGAAGGACGGCGTCATCGCCGACTTCGAAGCGGCGGAACGCATGCTGACGCATTTCATCCGGAAGGCGCACAAGCGCAGCGGCTGGCTACGGCCGCGGGTCGTCATCGGGGTGCCTTCCGAAATCACACAGGTCGAGCGCCGCGCGGTGAAAGACAGCGCCATGCGGGCCAAGGCCAGCGAGGTGCATCTCATCGAAGAAGCGATGGCGGCCGCCATCGGCGCGGGCATGCCGATTACCGAAGCGGCCGGCAACATGGTGATCGACGTCGGCGGCGGCACGACGGACATCGCGGTCATCTCGCTCGCAGGCGTCGTCTACGGCAAGTCGGTCCGCATCGCCGGCAACGAGCTCGACGAGGCCATCATCACGCACGCGCGCAAGGCCCACAACCTGCTCATCGGCGAGCGCACGGCCGAGCAGATCAAGATCGAGATCGGATCCGCGTACCCGCTCGAGCAGCGGGCCACGATAGAAGTCAAAGGCCGGCATCTCGGCGAAGGACGGCCGAAGACGATCGTCATGGACGACGAGGAGATTCGCAAGGCGCTGGCCGAGCCGGTCCGCGCGATTGTGCAGGCGGTGCACGACGCGCTCGAGCGGATTCCGCCCGAGCTTTCCGCCGACATCCTCGATCGTGGCGTCATCCTCACGGGGGGCGGGTCGATGCTGAAGAATCTCGACCGGCGTCTGCGCGAGGAAACCGGCCTGCCGGTGCAGCTCGCCGAGGATCCGCTGTCCTCTGTCGTTCTCGGCGCCGGCAAGATGCTGTCGGACTTCAACCTCCTGCGACGCATCTCGCTCGACTAACCAGGCACTAACCAGCGCGACGGACCGCTTCCGGACACGTTTGCCGTCTGTCGCGTGCGCACGCGAGGTCCAAGGGATCGTCGGACGCAATCTCGTCACGGCTAAACAGCAGCGCGACCACCAAGCGCTTTGGACAGTGCCGGGCTCGCGCCGACTTCTGAGCTCGCCGACTTCAGTGCGAAGCCGGAAGTCGGGCAACGCGATTCATCGCCGCGACTTCATGCCGGGTGATCCGTGCCTCCCGAGTAACCCGAGGCGGTGCATGCCAGCCCTAACCGTCGATCGGATGACCCGATAGTCGCCGGCGGGAGCGGGAGAGTTCGAGCGGCGGCCGACTTCCCGGCGAGCGAAGACGGAGGGCGAGACCGGTACTGTCCGAAGCGCACCGTAGCGCTGGTTAATGCCTCGTATGTGAAAAAGTCACAATAGACCACAAAGTCGCGAGTGATAGAATCGGCGCGTTTGGGCAATTTCTTGGGAGGCTGCATGTTAAGAAGGACTTCGCTCGCGGTGATTCCGGCGACCGTACTGGCGGCGACGTTTCATGTTTACGCCCAGGCTCCGGCCGGTGGCGGTCAAGGTGCAGGGGCCGGCGCGGGCCAGGGTCGGGGCCCGGCGGCGCCGCCGCCGCCGATGGCGATCAAACAGATCAAGCCCGAGCTTTATATGGTGACCGGGTTCGGCGGCAACAGCACCGTTCGCGTGACGGATCAGGGCGTCATCCTCGTCGACACCAAGAACCTGGGCGACGGGCCGTTCAACGACCTGGTGGCGCAGATCAAGACAGTCACCCCTCAGCCGGTGAAGTTCGTCGTCATCACTCACGTGCACCAGGATCACTCCGGCAATATCGGCCGGTTCGTGAAGGCCGGCGCCACGGTCATCACCCACGAGGGTTTGAAGAGGAATCTTGAAACCGGCGGCGCGGACGGCAAGGGTTACACGTCGGCCGCGGGGAAACCCGACCCGCCAAACGAGACGTACAACGGCAAGGAAAAGAAGATCTCGCTCGGCAAGGGCAAGGCTGAGATCTACCACTTCGGAAGAGCCCATACGGGCGGCGACTCCGTTGTGTACTTCCCCGACCTCAAAGTCGTCTCGCTCGGCGACGAGTTCGTCGCGCAGCCACCGAACGCGGATTATCCGATGGGCGGCAGCGCGCTCGAATGGTCGAAGGTCCTCGGCGAGGTGCTCAAACTCGATTTCGACACGGCGATTCCGGGACACGGCAACGACCCGATGACCAAGGCCGACGTCCAGGCGTTTCAGAAGAAGTTCGACCTGATCGCCAAGAAGGGCATCGAGCTGAGGAAGAAGGGCGTGGCGAAGGAACAGATCCGCGCCGAGATTCAAACGGCTCTCGCGGCTGATCTCGGCAACTGGATGATGACCGGCCTCGTCAACGACATGCGCCTGGATGCGTTCTACGCTGACCTCACCGCCGCCGCGAAGTAGCCTTTACCCTTACCACGCGAGCCGTCACGGGATTGCGTCCGTCGATCCCTGGACGGCTCGCGTGGTAAACGTATCCTTCAGCGGGTGTGCTTCCGATACGCACGTCACCTTACCTGGTCCGCGCGACAGCCCCAATCGGTTGGGCACCCCGCTTATCCGAACGCCAATGACGAAACGGCGGCGACGTGCGACTGGACGCTTCCGGACACGTTTACCATCTGTCGCGTGCGCACGCGAGGTCCAAGGGATCGTCGGCCGCAATCCCGTGACGACTAACCCTGGCATGACTGGCCCTTGAACGCTTCGGGTAGTGCCGGGCTCGGTCCGACTTCTGAGCTCGCCGATTTCAATGCGAAACTGGAAGTCGGGCGAAGCGATTCGTCGCGGCGACTTCGTTCCGGGTGATCCATATCTCGCGAGTGACCCGAAGCGGTGCGTGCCGGCCCTAACCGTCGATCGGATGACCCCATAGTCGCCGCGGGATCGGAAGAGTCCGAGCGGAGAACGACTTCCCGGCGAGCGAAGACGGAGGCCGAGACCGGTACTACACGAAGCGTCTCAGCAGGCGTGTAAAATCCGATCGTGCCCAGGAACGCGGAAGTCATACGGCAGTGGACGATCCTTCGCGAGATCGAGCGGGCGCGGGCTGCGGGTGTCACGATCGACGAGCTCGCCTCGTTGTGCGGGGTCACGACTCGCACGATCCGCCGCGATCTGCAGGCGCTCGAGGAGGCAGGGTTTCCGCTCTTCGACGACAAGTCGGCAGATGACGGGCGGACGCGATGGCAGATTAACGGCCAGGCGTTCAAGGGTCTCGCTGCCGGGTTGACGCTCGCCGAGCTGTGCGCGCTGTATTTCAGCCGCACGCTGCTCGAATCGCTCTCGGGCACGCCGTTCCGGGACGAGGTGGAGCGCGCTTTTGAAAAGCTCGCCTCGGCGCTGACGCCGCACATGCGGCAGTTCCTCGATCAGCTGCCGCGCGTCATCATCACCAAGGCGGCGACAAAGGCCGACCCGGATGATGACGCCGGGCTGCGGCAGCAACAGATTGCCGCGCGGGCGCTCGAAGCGACCCTCCACCTGCGGCAGGCCACCATCCTGTATTACTCGAAATCAAGTGACCGGACGAAATCGTACCTCGTGCATCCGTATCGCCTCGCGTACGCGCAGGGCGGCCTGTATCTGCTGGCGTATGTGCCGGAGTATGGCGAAGTGCGGACGTTTGCGACGGAGCGAATCCAGGAGATCTCGCTTCTCGAAGACCGGTTCACGCCAATGGAGGAACTGCCGGAGACGGCGTTTCCGCACTCGCTCGGCGTCCATTCCGGCCCGCCCGAACGCGTCGAGATCGACTTCCAACCGGGGGTCGCCGATTACGTTCGGGCGCGGCAGTGGCATCCCTCGCAGCACGTCGTGGACACAACCGCCGGCGGCCTGCGCGTGACGCTCGACGTCTGCATCGACCGCGCGCTTCAGGGATGGATCCTGAGCTTCGGTCCGTTTGCCCGGGTCGTCTCGCCCGAGAGCCTGGCACGCGACATCGCCAGGCAAATCGAGGAGGCGCGAGCGCAGTACACGTGACCGGGCTTCAGGCTCAGAGCTTAGGGCTCAAGGCTCAAGGCTCAAGGCTCAAGGAAGAGCTAGAAACTTGACCCGGTGTCGAACGCGATCCGCCACGCGCCGTCAGACTGCTTCTTCCACACCGTCAAATAGTTTCCGCGAGTGACCGCCGTGGCCGGGGCCTGCCCGCCGGCCGGCGCCGCCCGCCGTTCCCACGAGCCGACGGTGTAGCCAAGATCGCCATGCCCGAGGATTTCGGCCTTCGTCGGCTTCCACGTCAGCCGCGGGCCGTTCGTTTGAAAGTACGGCGCCCACTCCTTGGCGACCGCCTCGCGGCCGTGAATTTCGTCCGGCGTTCCACCGTTGAACGTCGCGGGCTCGCCGACGAACGACAGGAACCGCTTCAGATCGCGATCCGCCACCGCCTGGTTGAAGTCGGCGTCGGCCTTCATGATTGCCGCCGCCGCACTCTGGTCCACGCCCTGCGCGCGCCCGCCCGCCGAGCCGGCGATGGACAACGCGACGACCACCAGCGCTAACGCAGTTACAGATTTCATAGGACCTCACGGTCCGGCTAAAGCCGGACACTACGTACCTTCAATGCCTTCCCCAATCTGCCATATGATCTCTCTGTGCCGCCACATCCCGAACGAACTCCCCGATCTGTGCATCCAAGCGTTGCCGCGGCGGGGACTCCGGCGAAAAAGAAGATCTCCCCCGGTGCCTGGGAAGAAGCCCGCGCGCTCATCTGGACGCATCGGAAACGCCTGGCACTCGGCCTCGGCCTGATGCTCGTCAGCCGCGTGGCCGGCCTCGTCGCGCCATTTTCAACGAAATATCTGATGGACGATGTCATCGCCCAGCAACATTGGGAGCTGCTGCCGCGGCTCGCGATGGCGGTCGGGCTCGCGGCGGTTGTCGACGCCGCTTGCTCGTTTGCGAATTCGCAGGTCCTCGGCGTTGCCGGCCAGCGCGCCATCACGGAGATGCGCAAAGACGTCGAGGCGCACGTGATGCGGCTGCCCATCCGGTACTTCGACTCGACCAAAACGGGCGTCCTCATCTCGCGCATCATGACCGACGCGGAAGGCATCCGGAACCTCGTCGGCACCGGCATCGTGCAGCTGACCGGGTCGATCGTCTCGGCGGCCATCGCGTTCGTCGTCCTCATCTATATCAACTGGAAACTGACCGCGGTGACGGTCCTGATCCTCGGCACTTTCGGCGGCGGCATGGCGATGGCGTTCAAGAAGCTCCGCCCGCTCTTCCGCGACCGCGGCAAGATCAACGCCGAGGTGACCGGCCGGCTTGCCGAATCGCTCGGCGGCGTCCGCATCGTCAAGGCCTACACGGCCGAAAAACGGGAAGAGGTCGTGTTCGCCAAGGGTGCCCACCGACTGTTCAGAAATGTCGCACAGTCGATGACCGGCGTCTCAGCGGTTGGTGCCTCGTCGTCTCTGGTCCTCGGATTCAGCCTCATCGCGATGATGTTGATCGGCGGCACGTCCATTCGCTCGGGCGAGATGACGATCGGCGATTTCGTCATGTATCTCTCGTTCACCGCGCTGATGGCCATGCCGGTGGTGCAGCTCGCCAACATCGGCACGCAGATCAGCGAGGCGTTCGCCGGGCTCGATCGCATCCGCGAGATCCGCCGCATGACGACCGAGGATCAGGAGGATGCCGGTCTGGCCCCGCTGCCTGACGTGCGCGGCGAGGTGGAGTTCGACGATGTGACGTTCGAGTACAACGCGGGGGTGCCGGTCCTGAAGCACGTGTCGTTTCACGCGCCGGCGGGATCGACGACCGCGCTCGTCGGATCGAGCGGATCGGGCAAGAGCACGCTGATCAGCCTGGTGATGGCGTTCAACCGGCCACAGCAGGGACGAGTGCTCGTTGATGGCCGCAGCCTCACCACGATCCCGCTCCGCGACTACCGGGGGAACCTCGGCGTCGTCCTGCAGGACAATTTCCTCTTTGACGGCACGATCGCGGAAAACATCGCGTACGCGCGGCCGCACGCCAGCCGTGACGACATCAGGGTGGTCAGCCGCATCGCCCACTGCGACGAGTTCGTCGAAGCCTTCGAGAACAAGTACGACACGATCGTCGGCGAACGCGGCGTACGCCTGTCTGGCGGCCAGCGGCAGCGCGTCGCCATCGCGCGCGCCATCCTGGCGAACCCGCGCATCCTCATCCTCGACGAGGCGACATCGAGCCTCGACAGCGAAAGCGAGGCGCTTATCCAGGACGGCCTCCGGTCGCTGCGCGCGGGACGGACGACATTCGTCATCGCCCACAGGCTGTCGACGATTCAAAGCGCGGATCAGATTCTGGTGCTCGAAGGCGGCGAGATTGTGGAACGGGGAACGCACGATCAACTGCTGGCCGTGAACGGCCGGTACCGGCAGCTGTACGACAAGCAATATCGCTTCGAGCGGGACCGCTTCATCAACCCCGGTGAGGACTTTACGCCGGAGCCGGAAGTCGTCGTGACCCGAGCCGCGCGGTCGGATACGGCCCTCTGAAAACCCAGCAAGCCCTACCACGGAGGACACAGAAACAAACCGGAGGTCACGGCTTCCTTGGATTTGAGAGACAGTGTCCTCGTGTTCCTCCTCCGTGACCTCTGTGGTAGCGCTTTCGTATGAGATCATTCTTTTCGCTATGATATGGACATGCTGAAGCCCCGCTTTTCCGCGACTGCGCTCGCCGGCGTCGTCGTCATGTTGCTGACCGGATGCGCGCGGTCGGCGGCGCAGCAGGCCCGCATGCCTGCGCCCAGCGACGTCGTCGCGACGGTCGGATCGGCCTCCATCACGCTGGCGCAGGTCGACGAGAAAGCACTGCAGCAGTCGACGGGGAATTTTGGTGGCATGAAGCTGGCGCAGGCACTGTTCGAAGCGCGGCGCCTCGCCATCGAAGAGTTGATCGAGGACGCCCTGCTCGCGCAGGACGCAAAGGCCCGGAAACTCGACCCAGCGAAGGTGATCGACCAGGAAATCACCGCGAAGGTCGTCGAGCCCACCGATGCCGAGGCGGCGCAGTGGTATCAGCAGAACCAATCGCGCCTTCAGGGCGCGACGCTCGATCAGGCCCGCCAGGCGATCAAGGCCTTCCTCGTGCAGCAGCGGACGCTGACCGCACGCCAGCAGTACATGGACGGCCTCAGGGCGAAGGTCGCCACGCGCATCATGCTGGATCCCCCGCGGCAGACCATCGCGAAAGCGGACCGCCCGGCCAAGGGTCCGGAGAACGCGCCCATCGAGATGATTGAGTTTTCGGATTTCCAGTGCCCGTACTGCGAAAGCGCGTTTCCGACGGTGAACCAGGTGCTCAACACCTACGGCGACCGGATTCATTTCATCTACCGCCACTACCCGCTGGCCATTCACCCCCGAGCGCGCCCGGCCGCCGAGGCGTCGCAGTGCGCCGCCGAGCAGGGGAAGTTCTGGCAGTTTCACGACAGGCTGTTCGGGGATCAGTCGCGGCTGAGCGATGAGGATTTCAAACAGGCCGCGGCCCAGCTCGGTCTCGACCTCGCGCAGTTTAGCGCGTGCGTCGACTCTCAGAAGTACAAGGCCGAGATCGACGTGGACATCCATGCCGGCGACGAAGCCGGCGTCTCAGGCACACCTGCCTTCTACATCAACGGCCGCATGCTGAGCGGTGCGCAGCCATTCGAAGCGTTCAAGCGCATCATTGACGAGGAACTGGCTCAAAAACGGTGAAATTGCGGATTGTAGATTTCAGATTGCAGATTAATTCTGGAATTCAATCTGAAATCTGAATTCTGCAATCTGCAATTCATTATCGCAGAAACAGCGGCAGTGCGTGGATCACGTTGTACACGAGCGCGATCAGGGTGGCGGCCACGCACGCGGCGGCCGCAATCATGTGATCGCCGCGTTCGCGCGCCAGCGGGTTGAGAAGCGCCGACACGCCGTAGCCGCCGGCGAATCCGCCGAGGTGCGCGAAGTTGTCCGTGCCGGACATGATCAGACCCATGACGATGAACATGATGGCCAGACGTGTGGCCTCAGTCCGAATCAGGCTGCTGCCGCTCTTACTGCCGTAATGCACGAGTGCGCCGACCAGCCCGAGGATTGACGCTGACGCGCCCAACGTGAAGCCGGCGCCGCCGAGGATGGGAATAGGAAAGAGGCCGCCGACGCAGCTCAGAAGAAAACCGCAGGCGCCGGCGACGATATAGATGATGACCGTTCTAGCGGGCCCGAAGAGCTCCACCGTCTCCGGCACCAGAATTCGCACCCAGTACATATTGAAAACGATATGCAGCAGGCTGCCGTGTAGCCAAGACGCGGTGAGCAGCGTCCACCACCAGCCAAATCGAAAGACGGGGACTGTCCCGGACATCCCGAAAAGCAGCAGCGAACTGGAGCTGGGCACGAGAATGTTGAACGTTCCGCGGATCGGTTGAAGATCGCGACCCGAGGTAACCAGCGTCAACGCGTACAGTACCGTGCACAAGCCGATGACAAGGGGAGCGAACCCGAAGTCGGCGCCGATCTTGCGGATGAGCGGCCCGTATCCCCACAAACCTGGATTCGATCGGCCGCACGAATAGCATTTGTCGTCACGGACGCCGACGAGCGAACCGCACGAAGGGCAGACGACCGACCCGGTGGTCCTACGCTGAAACACGGACACCAATCATATCCGCGAAGCACCGGGCAGGACTAAAGTCCTGCGCCACAACAGTCAGTGGCTGACCGCTGCTCCGCTAATCCCTGGCGGGTTTGGGACGCTGATTGGAGGAGAGAATCTTCTTCCGCAGCCGAATGCTGACAGGTGTCACCTCGACCAGTTCGTCATCATTGATGAATTCGACCGCCTGCTCCAGCCCGAGTCTGCGCGGCGGGATGAGCCGGATGGCTTCGTCGGCGCTCGACGCGCGCATGTTCGTCTGCTTCTTTTCTTTCGTGACGTTGACGTCCATGTCCGTGGGACGGGAGTTCTCGCCGATCAACATGCCCTCGTAGACCTGCACGCCAGGATCGATGAAGATCTCGCCGCGTTCCTGCAGGTTGAAGATGGCATACGAGGTGGCCACTCCCGCACGGTCCGCGACGAGCGCGCCATTCGCCCGGGACGGAATCGCCCCGTGCCACGGCTCCCAGCTCGAAAAGATGTGGTTCATGATCCCGGTGCCCTTCGTGTCGGTCATGAACTGCGACCTGAACCCGATCAGCCCGCGCGCCGGAATCCTGAACTCGAGCCGGACGCGGCCGCTGCCGTTGTTGACCATCTTGGTCATCACGCCTTTGCGCTCGCCGACCTGCGCGATGACGATGCCCTGATGATCCTCGGGGACATCAATCACGAGTTCCTCGACCGGCTCGACGAGCTTGCCGCCCACCTGCTTGGTGACGATGTCGGGACGCGAGACCTGCAGCTCGAACCCTTCGCGGCGCATCATCTCGATGAGAATCGACAGTTGCAGCTCGCCCCGGCCGACGACCTTCATCTGTTCCGGCGTGTCGGTCGGCTCGAGGCGGATCGACACGTTGCCGAGCAGCTCGCGGTCCAGGCGGTCCTTGATCTGGCGCGACGTGACGTATTGGCCGTCGCGTCCCGCCACCGGCGACGTGTTGACGCCGAAGATCATCGACACCGTCGGCTCGTCGATCGCAATCGGCGGAATGGGAATCTGCTGTTCGACGTCGGCAATTGTCTCGCCGATCGTGATGTCCTCGATGCCGGCGAGGCAGACGATGTCGCCGGCGGCGGCTTCGTCGATGTCGATGCGCTTCAAACCGTCGAAGGCGAACAGCTTGGTCACCTTCGTCGGCTGGACGGCGCCGTCCAGCTTGCAGACGGCGACCGCGTCGCCGATTTTCACGCGGCCGTTGAAGATTCGGCCGATCGCAATCCGCCCGAGATAGTCGCTCGAATCAAGATTGGCGACCAGAAGCTGCAGCGGGGCGTCGGGGTTGCCACGCGGCGGCGGCACGTGCTCGACAACCGCGTCGAACAGCGGACGCAGATCCTCTCCGGGAATGTTCGGATCGATCGTCGCCGTGCCCGTTCGCGCGTTGGTGTACAGCACGGGAAAATCGAGCTGGTCCTCGAGCGCGTCGAGGTCGATGAACAGGTCGTAGATCTCGTTCAGCACTTCCTGTGCACGGGCATCGGGCCGGTCGATCTTGTTGATGACGACGATCGGCGTCAGCCGCCGCTCGAGCGCCTTGCGCAGCACGAACCGCGTCTGCGGCAGCGGCCCCTCGGACGCGTCGACGAGTAGCATCACACCGTCGACCATCGACAGCGTCCGCTCCACCTCGCCGCCGAAGTCGGCGTGTCCCGGCGTGTCGACGATATTGATCAGAACGTCGCGATAGTGGACGGCGGTGTTCTTCGCGAGAATGGTGATGCCCCGCTCGCGTTCCAGTTCGGTGTTGTCCATGGCCCGTTCGGCGACCCGCTCGTTCGAGCGGAACACGCCGCTCTGGTGCAGCAGCGCGTCGACGAGCGTCGTTTTCCCATGATCGACGTGAGCGATGATCGCGACGTTTCGCCGCAGCGGGTTGGCGATGTCGGGACGGTCGGGACCGGTAGAGACCTTCTCTGCGGGCGATAGCATCCTACCAGTATACCGGCAGGCTCGCGGACCGGCCTAAAGGCCGGTCCCTACAGTTGTCACATCTGCGCGACAGCGGACCGGCCTAAAGGCCGGCCCCTACAGATTTCCACTGTGGGCACTTCGTGGTGTTTCCGTGTAGGGCACGCCCTTCAGGGCGTGCCCGCAGTGCCTGCAGGAAGCCGCGACGGCCTGCCTCGCCTCCATGTAACGCGACAGGTTGAAACACGCGGCCGCTGTGTTGAACCATGCAGTGGCGCGCATGCGAAGAGGGCTTCTAGTAAAATGCTTCCATGCCTCTTTTCGAATACGAATGCGGCGGCTGCGGCCAGCGGTTTGAGTACCTGACCCGCGCGGGCCAGACGCCCAGCTGCCCGTCGTGCCAGAGCGCGAACCTGCAGAAGCTTCTGTCGGTGTTCGCCGTCAGCACGAACGGCGGGAGCAGCGACCCCGCGCCGTTCCCCGCGGCCGGCGGCGCGTGCGGTTCGTGCGGCGATCCGCGCGGGCCGGGATCCTGTTCGATGAATTAGGGTCGTTGCCTCACCTGCTCCGCGCGTTCCGCCACCGCAACTACAGACTCTTCTTCGGCGGCCAGCTCATTTCGCTCATCGGCACCTGGATGCAGTCGGTGGCCCAGTCGTGGCTCGTCTACCGGCTGACCGGATCGTCGGCGATGCTCGGCGTGGCGGCGTTTGCCAGCCAGGCGCCGGTTCTGCTGTTCGCCACGGTCGGCGGTGCCGTGGCCGATCGCGTCGACCGTCACCGCATCGTCGTCGTCACGCAGACGGTGTCGATGATTCTGCCGGTGGTGCTTGCCGCGCTGACCCTGACGGGCACGGTTCGCGTGTGGCACGTCCTCGCCCTCGCCGCATGCCTGGGCGTCGTGAACGCCTTCGACGTGCCGGCACGCCAGGCCTTCGTCGTCGACATGGTCGGACGCGACGATCTGATGAACGCGATCGCGCTCAATTCGTCGATGGT
Organism: uncultured Acidobacteriota bacterium; assembly: GCA_963789965.1. Classification (GTDB taxonomy): domain Bacteria; phylum Acidobacteriota; class Vicinamibacteria; order Vicinamibacterales; family CAVVIG01; genus DATLLJ01. Next base: position 81,142 of record CAWBMO010000003.1, on the reverse strand, counting down.
CAACGGCGCGCGCGTCGTTGGACCGGCCGTGGCGGGATTGCTCGTCGCGGAGGTCGGCGAAGGCTGGTGTTTTCTGTTGAACGGCATCAGTTATCTCGCCGTCATCGCCGGCCTGCTGCTGATGGATGTGCCGAAGCGGCCGAAGGCCATGGACCAGCGGTCCGTCCTCCGCGACACGGTAGCGGGATTCCGCTTCGTCGCCGAGACGGCACCGGTGCGCGCGCTGCTCCTGCTGCTCGGCCTCGTCAGCCTCGCCGGCATGCCCTACGCGGTGCTGATGCCGATCTTCGCCGATCAGATTCTGCACGGCGGGCCGCGCGGCCTGGGACTGCTGATGGGCGCGACCGGATTCGGCGCCTTGTGCGGCGCGCTCAGCCTGGCGGTGCGCTCGGGTGTGCGCGGCCTCAACCGTTGGGTCGCGATGTCGGCGGCCACGTTCGGCGTGTCGCTGATACTGTTTTCGTTGTCGCGCACGTTCTGGCTGTCCGTGTTGCTGCTGGTCCCTGTGGGCGGTTCGATGATGGTGGAGATGGCGTCCTCCAACACCTTGATCCAGTCGATGGTGCCCAATGCGCTGCGCGGACGCGTGATGGGCGTCTACTCAATCATGTTCATGGGAATGGCGCCTGTGGGCGCCTTGATTGCCGGGTGGGTCGCGGAGCGTCTTGGCGCGCCGACGACGGTGGCTATCGGAGGCTTGATCTGCGTCGCCGCGGCGGCTGTGTTCGCCGCGCGGCTGCCAGCGCAGCGCGGCGAGACGCGCGAACTGATCGTGGCGCAGTCGATGGCCGGCGGCGATCCGCCCGCCGAAATGACGGGACCGGCGGCGGAAGTGCCGATGCAGGAAGGACCGGCCTAAGGGCGCTGTCCCTACAGCGCGCAGTCCCGTTTAGCGACCGCGCGACGCGTTGGCTTCGGCGACGAGCTGGTCGGCGGTCGTGAACCGCGGTTCGATGTCGGTCGGCACGGCGAGCAGGCTGTCGAGCGCCTTCTGCACCGGCGGCCGCACGACGCCCATCCGGTCGCGGAGGTCCTTCGCCGCGGCGTAATTCCCTTCCGCCTGAATCGTCATGATGTCGTGCGTCAGGCCGGTCACGGCTTCCTTCGCTTTGACGGTGTCCACGGCAAACGTGCCGTCCGCGCGAACGGTCACCGCGCCTTTGTCCATGAGGTAGTTGAGCTGAATGGCGATGCCCCGTCCGTGGGCTTCGTTGATGCCGAACCGGATCGAACGGAACGTGGAGGCCAGGAACGTCGTGTACAACGGGCGCTCCAGAGATTTCGGAAGGGTCCCTTTGTCGATCATGTATTGGATGGCGAAGAGACTGGAGATATCCGCCTTCGCTTCCTCGATCGCGCTGTACGTCTCCTTCAGCTCCTGCCGGACCGTCGTCTTCCGGCCACCGACCGTGATGTTGTGCGGACCCAGCCCGTGCATCAGCTCGTGGACGAGGATATGGGTGAAAAACGCCTCAAAAGAAAGGTCGTTCTGATCGGGGGCGGCGAGCACCACTTTCGAGATCGGCGTCAGCGTCTTGGCAAACTTCGCGTCCTGCACGTTCTTCAGCATGACGCGCTTGCTGCCTTTTTCGCTCACCACGCGCTCGTCGTTCGGCAGGTTGAACGCGGCCGTCTGCACGCCGTGGTTGCCGTCGCCTGCGGCGTAGATTTCGTTGACGACGACGATTGGCGCCGAGCTTCCGAGCTTCGGGTTTCTGAACTTCGGATCGATTGGCAAGTGATCTTCGATGTCCTGCAGCTCGCCGGCGAACTTCTGCAGCTTCGCGCTCTCGGCTTCGTCCTGGACGGTGATGAAGGATTCGAACGCCGCCTTGGCGTTGAACCACTCGTCCTCGTACACCTCGTACGGGCCGATCGTCGGCTCGATCGTCCCCTTCAGGTCCATCCACGCCACGTCGCTCTCGTAATAGTCGTTCGAGAGAAACGCGTCGGCGCGCTTGGTCAGAAACGCCCGGAGCGTCGGCTCGCTCGTGAGCATCGCCGCCTCGCGCAGGAGCGCTGCCGCCTGCGCCAGCTCGTTCTCGTACTCCACGTTGTAGGGGACAAGCGTGAAGCCCTGGTCGGTGCGCCGAACGACGGTGAAGAATCCGCTGGCGCGCGCGCGTTCCGCAGCGGAGAGCGACGCGATCCAGCGTTCGATCTCCGCCTTGGTGGCACCGGCCGGATAGAAGTTCGCCGCCTCAGGCTTGGCCGGCGCGCCTGGCACGAACGGCTCGTTGTGATCGAGGCGCGACCACGGACCCTTGTTGATGAGGAAGTAGTGCTGTCGCGCCCGTCCCTCCGGCGTCTCGTCGCGCATCAGATCCAGCAGCATCGCGCCGTTCCCCGCCCACACCTGGCGCATGAACAGCGCGTCCATGATCTTCGACGCCTGCACGAGTTTGGCGAGCACCTGGCGATCGGACAGAGACAGTCGCGAGACATCGGCCGTGATCTCGGTCGGCGCGAAGCGCTCGGCCATCTTGTTCAGCCTCGCCGCCTCATTCGACGTTGCCGGTTGCGTCTCAGTCGCGGTTTTGGACACAGGAGCCTCCCGGGCACACCCGCAAATCACCACCAACAGCGACATCGCGGCTGGAAGCGGCCATTTCGAGCGTTGTCGTTCCATTCGATTAGTCTACATCTGAAAAAACGCGACCACCGTGGACGGAGCGCACGGATCGGCCAAAAAAGAAGACCGTGACCTCCGTTCGTTTCCGTGTCCTCTGTGGTAGTGCTTGGCGTTTTAATGAACGCCGCGTGACATTTGCAGGGCGGCGGGATCGGCACCGAGGCGGCGGATCGCCGTCTCCCACATGCGATCGGGCGGCGTGTTGAAAATCAGCTCGCGGTCGACGTCACCGATGAGCCACGCCGACGCATTGAGCTCCGCTTCGAGCTGGCCGGGACCCCATCCGGCATAGCCCGCGATCAGCCGTGCATTCGCAGGTGGATTTGGCTCGAGGAGACGTTGGAGCAGATCGGGCGACGTCGACAGCGAGAGCCCGTCGGCGACCCGCATCCCCGGAAGATCGCGGTACTCGTCGCCACCAACGAGAATCCAGCTGCGTTCCGGCTCGACCGGCCCGCCAACCCAGAACTCGATCTCGCGCCCGGTCGTCACGAGCGGCCGGTTGACGACCAGGCCGAACGCCCCCTCGTCGCTGTGTTTGCAGAGCAGCACGACGGTGTGGCAGAAATTCTGGTCCAGCAACTGCGGCATCGACAGAAGAAGCGACGGGGCCAGTGATCGGGACATGATGGTTCGGGACCGCCTGAGGGATCCCCCTACACCCTAACTATAGTTTCAACGCGGGCCGCGTCTGGCGCAAGTCCTAGTCGGGTCCGGGAGGACCCGGCCTAGTTCTCCGTGTTCGCGAGCGCGACCCGCAGGTTGCGACGGAGCCCCGCCACTTTTGTGCGTCTCATGGCGCTGCCCCGCATGGCGTTCCGAAGCTCTGCATCATCAAGACACGCAAGCGTCGACACGCTCGCGTTCGTCCACGCCGGCCGGGGCTGCCAGACCGGATCGCTGGAGCTCGGGGCGGCCTGATTCCACGGACAGACTTCCTGGCACACGTCGCAGCCGTAGACATGGGAACCAACCGCCGCAGCGAACTCGTCGGGGATGGGCCCGCGCTGCTCAATCGTCAGATAGGAAATACATCGCGTCGAGTCCAGGACGCCGGGCGCCACGAGCGCGCGCGTGGGACAGGCCTCGATGCACAGCGTGCACGTGCCGCACTGGTCGAGCGCGGGCCCGTCCACCTCGAGCGGCAAGCTGCAGATGATTTCCGCGAGAAAGATCCAGGAGCCAACGGCGGGACTGATCACACAGGTATTCTTCCCAATCCAGCCGACGCCCGCATGCTGCGCGTACACGCGCTCCTGCACCGGGCCGGTATCGACGTACGCGCGCGCATCGAACGGCTGCGGACTCTCGTCGCGCATCCATGCGAGGAGCGCGCCGAGGCGGGCGCCGATGACGTCGTGGTAATCGTCGCCCCAGGCGTATCGGGCGATCTGCGCGCGGCCGGGATCGGCGCTCTCTGTCGAGTACGGGACGGCCGTGTTGTAGAGGGTGCCGGTGACGATCACCGATTGCGCGGACGGAAGAATGCGGCGAACGTCGGCGCGCTCGGCCGCCGAGCGATTGAGGTACGCCATCTCGCCTGCGTACCCGCGCGCGAGCCAGGTCTCAAAGAAAGTCAGCTCGGGCAGATCGCCGGCAGGCGCGACGCCGCACAGATCGAACCCGAGAGTGCGCGCCTTCTTCTTGATGTCGAGCGAGGTCACCTAATTCTTACCCACGAGCTGCCGCAGAACGTACGGCAGAATCCCGCCGTGCTTGAATGCCACGAGCTCCTCCGGTGTATCGATCCGCACGAGCGCCTGGAACTCGCTGACATTGTCGCCATCAACGGCGCGAACGGTGACCGCCCCTGCGGGACGCAACCCGTCGGCGATTCCGGTCACCTCGTAGCGCTCCTGCCCGCCGAGGCGCAGCGATGATGCAGACTGACCCGCCTGGTACTGAAGCGGCAGCACACCCATGTTCACCAGGTTGCTGCGATGAATCCGTTCGTAGCTTTCGGCGATGACCACCTTCACACCGAGCAGCAGCGTGCCCTTCGCCGCCCAGTCCCGGGACGAGCCCGAGCCGTACTCCTTGCCAGCGAGCACGACCAGCGGAACGCCCGCGTCTTTGTATTTCATCGCCGCGTCGTAGATCGTCATCACCTCACCGTCGGGCTGATACGTCGTCCAGCCGCCCTCGGTGCCTGGCGCCATCTGGTTCCGCAGGCGGATGTTGGCGAACGTGCCGCGCATCATCACTTCGTGATTGCCGCGGCGCGCGCCGTACGAGTTGAAGTCGCGCGGATCGACGCCGTGGGCCATCAGATACTTCCCAGCGGGGCTGTCCTTCTTGATCGATCCCGCGGGCGAGATATGGTCGGTCGTGATGCTGTCGCCGAGCTTCGCGAGAACGCGAGCCCCGGTCATGTCCTTGAGCGGAGTTGTCTGCAGCGTGAGCCCGTCAAAAAACGGGGGGTTGCGGATGTAGGTCGAGTCGGGCTCCCAGGCGAACCGGTTGCCGGTCGGCACGCCGAGCGTCTTCCATCGCTCGTCTCCGCTGAAGACATCGCGGTACTGCGTACGGAACATCTCCGACGTGACAGCGCTCAGCATCGTTTCTTGAATTTCTCGCTCGGTCGGCCACAGCTCGCGGAGGAACACCGGCGCCCCGACCGGATCCGTTCCGATCGGTTCGGTGGTCAGATCGATGGTCATTCGCCCGGCGAGCGCGTATGCCACGACGAGAGGCGGCGACGCGAGATAGTTCGCGCGCACCTGCTGCTGAATGCGCCCCTCGAAATTGCGATTGCCGCTCAGCACCGAGGCGACGACGAGGTTGCGCCTTTCGACTTCGGCGCTGACCTCGTCGGGCAGCGGGCCGCTGTTGCCGATGCAGGTCGTGCAGCCGTAACCCACGAGGTTGAAGCCAAGCTGATCGAGGTACGTCTGGAGGCCGGCCCTCCGAAGGTACTCGGTCACGACCTTCGATCCGGGGGCCAGGCTTGTCTTCACCCACGGCCTGGACTTCAGCCCGCGCTCGACCGCTTTCTTTGCCACGAGACCCGCGCCAATCATCACGCTCGGGTTCGACGTATTCGTGCAGCTCGTGATCGCCGCGATGACCACCGCGCCGTGGTCAATCGTCTGCGCCATGCGCGCCGCCAGAGGCGGCTCGGCGACGGCAACCCCGCCCTCACTCGTCATCGCCGCCGCGCCGCTGACCGCCGAGACCTGAGCTGACCCGCCGGCTTCCGCGCCTTCCTGCGTCGACGACGACGCGCCCAGCATCGACCCCAGCGCCGTCTGAAATCCACTCTTGGCGTGCTTGAGCGAGACGCGATCCTGGGGCCGCTTCGGCCCGGCGAGGCTGGGCTCAATCGTCGCGAGATCGATATCGATCGTTTCGGAGTACTTCGGGATCGGGATCGCCGGGGTTGCGGAAAATCCTCTGCGCCCGGGCGTACGCTTCGACCAGTTCCACGCGCGACGCGTCGCGCGACGTCAGCCGCAGGTAATCGAGCGTCATCGCGTCAATTGGGAAGATCGCGATCGTCGCGCCGTACTCGGGACACATGTTGCCGAGCGTCGCACGGTCAGCGATCGTCAGGTGCTCGAGCCCGGCCCCGAAGAACTCGACGAACTTGCCGACGACGCCGTGCTTGCGCAGCTTTTCCGTGACCGTCAGCACGAGATCGGTTGCCGTCGCACCCTCGAGCATCGCGCCGGACAGGCGGACGCCGAGGACCTGCGGGATGAGCATCGAGATCGGCTGACCGAGCATCGCGGCCTCGGCCTCGATGCCTCCCACGCCCCACCCCATCACGCCGAGGCCGTTCACCATCGTCGTATGCGAGTCGGTGCCGACGAGCGTGTCGGGATACGCGAAGGTGCCGTCGGGTCTCTCGTCTGACACGACCACGCGCGCGAGGTATTCGATGTTCACCTGATGCACGATGCCGGTATCGGGCGGGACCACGCGGAAGTTGCGGAAGGCGTTCTGCCCCCACCGCAGGAACGCATAGCGCTCCTTGTTGCGCGAGAACTCGAGCTCGGCGTTCAACTGGAACGCGTCGGGCCGGCCGAAATAGTCGACCTGCACCGAGTGATCGATGACAAGCTCCACGGGCTGGAGCGGATTCACACGGTCCGGGTCGCCGCCGAGCCGCGCGATGCCGTCGCGCATGGCCGCGAGATCGACCACGGCCGGCACACCGGTGAAATCCTGCAGAAGCACGCGCGCCGGGGCAAACGAGATTTCGCGCTGCGCAGCGCTCTTCAGATCCCAGCGCGCCAGCGCCTCGATGTCAGCCTTCTTCACGAACCGGCCGTCCTCCTGCCGCAACAGGTTCTCCAGCAGGATCTTCATCGAGTAGGGCAGGCTGGCGATTTCGGGAAATCCGGCGGCTTCGAGGGCGGGGAGGCTGTAGATCTGGACCGTCGTGCCAGGCCGGCCGACCTGAAGGGCGGTCCGCGTACCAAAGCTGTTCACAGTCGACATGAAGAACGTCCTTACGAAATCCTGATCGTACCACACTGGTAACGAGCACTTTTGTGGCTCGGACGCCACTTTTGTCAGTTTTGGTAGTAATATCCGCCCGCCAGTTCCTGAACTGCGCAGCGTCCCAATACTTAAGGAGACAGAGATTATGGGCAGGCTCCGTCCTGTGCTGATCGCGATACTCGTGGCCGCCTGTCTGCCGGCGCTCCTCCTCGCTCAGGGAAGCGGCGGCGCGCCAGCGATCAACCAGGCGGACACGGCGTGGATGCTCACCTCCACGGCGCTCGTGCTGCTGATGACCCCCGCCCTGGCGTTCTTCTACGGAGGCCTCGTCGGCGCGAAGAACGTCCTGAATACGATGATGATGAGCTTCATCGCGCTCGCCTTCATCGGCGTGCTCTGGGCCGTCCTCGGTTATTCGCTCGCGTTCGCCACGGGCAACGACTGGGTCGGCGACACATCGTTCCTTTTCCTGCGGGGCGTCGGCCTCGACGCGAAAGGCACGATTCCGCATCTGCTCTTCATGTCGTATCAGGCGACGTTCGCGATCATCACCGCGGCGTTGATCTCGGGCGCCATCATCGGACGGATGCGCTTCTCGGCGTACGTCCTCTTCATCAGCCTGTGGGCCATCGTCGTCTACAGTCCGATCGCTCACTGGGTGTGGGGCGGCGGATGGCTGGCCAAGATGGGCGCACTCGATTTCGCCGGTGGAACGGTGGTGCACGTGAATGCCGGCATCGCGGCATTCGTCGCGGCCTGGACCCTCGGCCCGCGGCGCGGCTATCCAAAGGTTCCCACGCTGCCGCACAACGTGCCGTTCACGCTGCTTGGCGCCGGCCTTCTGTGGTTCGGCTGGTTCGGATTCAACTCGGGCAGCGCGCTCGCGGCAAACGGCATCGCCGCACTCGCATTCACCACGACGCTGCTCGCACCGGCCGGAACGCTCGCGGTGTGGACGCTTCTTGATGCGGCTCGAACGCAAAAGCCGACGGCAGTGGGCGCGGCGACGGCGATTGTCGTGGGACTCGTGGCCGTCACGCCGGCCGCCGGCTTCATCGGCCCCATGAGTGCGCTCATTCTTGGCGGCATTGCCGCCGTCCCCAGTTACTTCGGTCTGCAGATCCGCGCACGCACATCGCTTGACGATTCGCTCGACGTCGTCGCGGCGCACGGCGTCGGCGGCACCGTCGGCGCACTGCTCACCGGAGTGTTTGCGCAAAAGGCCCTGAACGGCGTGGCGGACGGCGCGCTGTTCGGCAATCCCGCTCAACTCGGGATTCAGGCGACGGCGGTGGTGGCGGCGATCGTGTACAGCGGAACGATGACCTTCGTGCTCTTGAAGCTGATCGGGTTCATTGTGCCGCTGCGGGCTGACGCCAAAGACGAAAGCACGGGCCTCGACGAAACCCTGCACGGCGAAGAGGCCTACGGGCATCTGGGCGGTGTCACGACGATGACCGGCCACGGCAACTAGGGAGGCTGACTGAAAACCCTTAAACTCCAGTCACTTATGGGGATTGCTGATTTGAACGAATATCTTTGAATTGAGGCCCGTACAAGTTATTGTCTACCGTATAAATTTCTCCTCCCATCGGTTGGCGTTCTGCCCAACGAGGTGATCCAGCAATGGACGACATGAAGTTGACGGACGAAACCTCGCCTTCCGTGACTCGACGAAATTTCATCAAAGGGGTGATTGCTGCCGGCGCGGTGGCCTCGTCGTCCGCGTACCTGTTCCGGGCGGCGACGCTCCAGGGCCAGCCGGCGGCCGCCGGCGCCGTCGAGCGGTTGATCACGCTCGGCGTCAACGGGCAGGACCGGCGCATCGACGTGATGCCGCAGGACACGCTCGCGTGGACGCTCCGCTACAAGCTGGGGCTCACGGGCACCAAGCTTGGCTGCGATCGCGCGGAGTGCGGCGCCTGCACCGTGCTCATCGACGATGTGCCGCGCTATGCGTGTTCGGTCCTCGCGCACACGGTGCGCGGCAAGAAGATCGTCACGGTCGAAGGCCTCGCCGATGCGGCCACCGGGAAGCTCCATCCCGTGCAGCAGGGTGTGGTCGACGAGCAGGGCTTCCAGTGCGCGTTCTGCATGTCCGGATTCATCATGGCGACCGTCGGGTTTCTCAAGACGAATCCGAGTCCGACACGGCAGCAGCTGGCCCACGGCATCTCCGGCAACCTGTGCCGATGCCAGGACTACGACAAGATTCTGACGGCCATGATGCGCGGCGCCGAATACGCAAGGAAAGGCTGAAACCATGGCGAACAAAAGCGTCGGCGAGAACTACTCGACACCGGATCTCGTCGCGAAGGTCACTGGACGGTCCAAGTACGCCGAGGATTTCCGGGTCGACGGCATGTTGTTCTGCAAGCTCCTCTCGAGCCCGATGCCGCACGCGCGCGTCACGCGGCTCGACACGAGCGCCGCGCTCGCGATGCCCGGCGTCAAGGCGATCCTCACCGCCGACGATATGCCCGGCGCGGCGACGGGCGCGACGCTTGGAGAAAACGTCCAGGCGACCGCGCAGGCGGAACGCGGCCTGACGAACGAGCCACTCTATGAAGGCGAGCCGATTCTGGCGGTCGCCGCCGTCGACGAGCTCACCGCGGCGGAAGCGATCGAAAAGATCGTGATCGAATTCGAGCCGCTCCCCTTCGTCGTCGATCCGATCGAAAGCCTCCGGCCGAACGGGCCGAACGCCCGGGCGCAGGGCAACGTCTGGGTGCGTCCGCCGCTCACGCCTCCTCCGCCTCCGGCCCCCGTTCCTGGTGCGCCGGCCGCGGCCCCGGCACCGCCGGCGGCACCAAAGATCGTCGTCTGGAAATGGACCGAAGAAGACTTCGACAAGGCGGGCCCAGGCCAGATGCCGATCGGCAAGTTCGCCGACACGTTTGTGGTCGGCGACGTCGATGAAGGTTTCAAGAAGGCCGATCTCGTGCTCGACGAAACGTTCATGACGCAGTCGACCGGCCACCAACCGCTCGAAACGCGCTCGGCGATGGCTTACTGGCAGAACGGCAAGCTGTACATGCACGCGTCGACACAGAGTACCGTGCAATCGATCGCGTCGGTCGCGCGGTGGGTTGGCATCCCGGCCGACCAGATCGTGTTCATCAGCGAATATACCGGTGGCGGATTCGGCAGCAAGATTCCGAGCTCAATCTTCACGGCCATTCCGGCGCTGCTGTCGAAGAAGGCCAACGCGCCGGTCATGATGCGCATCACGCGCGAAGAAGAGCATTTCATCGGTCGCGCGCGCCCCGGGATTCTCGCTCGCGTGAAGGTCGGTTTCCGCAAGGATGGCCGCATCACCGCGCTCGACATGTACGCGGTCATGGACAACGGTCCGTACGACGCGCAGGGCGACGCCAATACCGCGGCGGCCATCGCGTCGTTCGCCTACCAGCCAGAGACGATGCGCTACAACGGCCTGGCCGTCCTCACCAACACGCCGCCGAAAGTCTCGCAGCGCTCGCCGGGCGGGATGCAGGCCAACGGCATCATGGAACCGGTTATCTCGAAAGCCGCGAAAATGCTCGGCCTCGATCAGGTCGACGTGCGCAAGATCAACGCACCCGCCGGCAAGGCGCCATTTGGAGCGCCGCTCGCGAACGGCCGGCAGAACTACGTGACGAGCGCGTTCGTCAAGGAAGCGCTCGACAAAGGGCGCGAGATCTTCAAGTGGGACGAGAAGAAGGCGCTGTACAGCGGCAAGCGCCAAGGCACCAAGGCGCGCGGCATCGGCGTCGCGGTGAGCCCGTTCGCCGCCGGGTCGATCGGCTTCGACGGCCTGTTCATCATCAAGCCCGACGGCCGTCTCACCTTCCAGACAGGCATCGGCAATCACGGCACGCATTCGCTCTTCGACGTACACCGCGTGGCGGCGGACATGCTCGACGTGCCCTGGGAGCAGTGCGACGTGGTCTTCGGGAACACGGCGAAGAATCTGCCGTGGACCTGCGTCTCGGCGGGCAGCCAGACGGCGCATGCGATGACGCGCGCCGCGCACGCGGCGGCGAAGGACGCCATCCTGAAGCTGCAGGAGATTGCCGCAAAATCGCTCGGCGGCGCTCCCGCCAGCTACAAGGTGGCGGGCGGGCGCGTGTCGGGCGCCGGCGGGAGCATGACGCTCGCGCAGGCCGCGCAGAAGGCGATCGCGCTCGGCGGTAAGTACGACGGTCACGAATTGCCCGGCGACATCAACGCCATGACGAAGGCGTCAGCGACGGCGCTCGCCGGTCAGGGTCTGATGGCCGTGGCGAAGGATGCCTATCCCCGCGACGGACAATCACGATCCACCATCGTCGGCTTCGCGCTCGTCGAAGTCGACACCGAGACCGGTGCAGTCAAGGTGCTCGACTATACGGCGATCGGCGACGTCGGCACGGTGCTGAATCCTCGCGGCCTGAAGGGCCAGATCTTCGGCGGCGTCATGCTCGGGCTGGGTCACGCGCTCACGCAGCGGTGGGCCTACGACCAGCAGTACGGAAAAGCGCTGGCCAGACGGTTCCATCACAACCGGCCGCCGACGATTCTCGATATCCCGGGAGACTTCACCTCCGACGCCGTCAATATCGCGGACCCGGAAACGCCGACGGGCGTGCGCGGAGTCGGCGAGCCGCCGGTGGGCGCGGGCTACGCCGCGGTCATGAACGCCATTGCCGACGCGGTGGGCGACGACATCTTCAGGCGCTCGCCGGTGACGGCGGACATCATCCTGACGTCGATCGAGAACGGTGGCCATTGGGTGCACGATTCGATCAGAGCACACGTGTAGCGCCTGCGGCCATGCCGGGGTCCCCGGCGCGGCAGCCGCGCTGGGGTGGCGTGCCGAGCCGAGGCCATGTAAAGCCGAGGCGAGGCATCAGCGGCAGTTCGCGCCGGGGGTGGGGCCCCGGCGCCGGTGAAAAAAGTGCGCGAGAGAGTCAGACATAAGGGAGAACTGACATGACGGTGATGCGCGACGTCATACCGGCGTTCGAGCTGTTCCAGCCGGCAACTATCGCCGATGCCGTGAGGCTGCTCGATCAGCACGGCGCCGATGCGTGGGTGCTGGCGGGCGGGCTCGACAGCATGGACTGGTTGAAGGATCGCATCAAGCGGCCGAAGGTGGTCGTCGATCTCAGCCAGGTCACGGAGCTGAAGGGCATCCGTGAAATCAACGGCGGGATCGAGATCGGCGCGATGACGCCGCTCACCGAGGTGGTGCACCATCCTGCGGTGAGAGAGAAGTTCGGTCTGTTGATGCAGGCCGCGGAGCTGGTCGCCTCGCCGCAGATACGCAATCAGGGGACGATCGGCGGCAACGTGTCGCAGGATACGCGCTGCTGGTACTACCGGGGCGGCTGGGACTGCTACCGCGCGGGCGGGAACATCTGCTATGCCGACACGCCGGTCGCCGTGAACCGCGAGCACGCCATCTTCGATGCCGATCGCTGCGTGGCGGTCAGCCCCTCGGACACGGCGCCGGCACTCGTGGCGCTCGATGCGCAGATGGTCATCAACAGGAGCGGCGGCGAGCGCGTCGTCAACGCGGAGGACTTTTTCATCGGTCCGGGCATCGACATCACGCGCATGACGGTGCTTCAACCCGGCGATCTGCTGACGGCGATCCGTATTCCCGCCACCTGGGCGGGCGCCGGGTTCTACTTCGAGAAGGTGCGCGATCGGCAGGTGTGGGATTTCCCGCTTGTCAACGTCGCGTCGGCGATGAAGTTCTCGAACGGCAGCATCGAAAGCGCTCGAGTGGTCGTGGGGGCCGTGTCCTGCGTGCCGAAGCGGTTGAAAACAGTGGAGGCGGCGCTCGTGGGCAAGCCGCGGAATGAAGAGACCGCGGACATGGCCGGCAAGATGGCGATCGCCGGTGCGCAGGCGCTGCGATACAACGCCTACAAAGTGCCGCTGATGAGAAACCTGGTGAAGCGTGCGATCCGAGGGTCGGAGGGGGGGTCATGGACCTCCTAACCTGGGGACGCAATCCGTGGGGGGAATGGGTTCTCACGCACATCTCGTGGAACCTGTTCTGGGGTTCGTTCTTCGCCGGCATCCTGTTCTTCCTGGCGCACGCGAGCTACATGCTCCTGTCGGCGCACCGCAAGCGCGCGGCCCACGAGACCGACGCGCTCGAAGCGAAGTACACGAACCTGCCGGCCAAGATCGAACGACACTCGCTCGTCGCGCGCGCTTTCCACTGGGTGATGGCGGCGTCGATGTTCACGCTCCTCTTCACGGCGTTCCTGCCGATCGTCGGGATCAGGTTCGCGTGGGTGACGTGGCACTGGATGGCGGGGCTCGTCCTGACTGCGTCCATTCTTTTCCATATCATCCATGCGTCGTTCTGGCTCGACTTCTGGTCGATCTGGGTGGGCCCGAAGGACATCCCCGAGCTCAAGGCGGAGATTCGGCGCGAGCTTGGTAAGGATGTCCCGGGGCCGAAGCCTGCCAAGTACCCGCTTGGCCACCGGCTCTATCACCTCGCCAGCGCCGTCGCCGGCGTGGGGGTTGTCGCGACCGGCCTGTTCATGATGAGTCGCGTGCGGACCCCGATCTTCACCCGCAATCCGTATCTGTTCGGCGATGCCATGTGGGGCGGCGTCTATGTGGCGCACGGCCTGGCCGGCGTCGGGCTCGTGGGCCTCGTCATCGCGCACGTGTACTTCGCGATCCGCCCGGAGAAGTGGTGGATCACGAAGTCCATGTTCTTCGGCTGGGTCACGCGGCGGGAGTATCTCGAGCACCACGAGCCAAGCCGCTGGGTGGTCGCCGGGGCGGAGACGCCCGCGAAATCGTCCGAGCGCGCGTGAGCTCGTCAACGTCCGGCACGCCCGGCCCTTCCGACAGCGCGACGGCGTCTGACTTCGACGCGCGCTGCGACACCATCGAGGGGGCGTACGAGTTCTTCCTCGCGTACGCCTCTCAAGGCCTTCCCTCAGATCACGGCAGCGAACGAGGCCGGGAGATTCGCGAGTACCTGCATCGCTGCGACGGCGCGCTCACCGGAATCGCCGAGATCATCATCGGCTTTGTCGAGCGGGCCGGCCTCGACCCCGCGCCCTATCGCGCGTTCGCGGACGTGATCGAGCGCGACGCGCGGGACGCGAGCGCGGCCATCCGGCTCGTGCTCGCGCAGCCGGCCATCGGATCGCAGCTCATCGACAACCTCAACGCCTCGATTCACCTGCGCGCGCTGCTGACGGATCTGTTCCTGATCGACGAAGCGCTCAAGCTCCACAGAAACGCTGGCGCCGCTTCGAGATAGGGTTCGGGCGCCGCCGAACTGAGATTCCACGACCGGACGGCTCCCAATGAGCCGGTTCTGCGCCCTTTGACGCATTCCCCCATGATGGCCGCACACCGGCGGCCCGCCAGGACGTTCAGCCGAGAGGCGATATGGAGCGCAAACAGGAGAACCTCATGGGCGGATCGCAGGGCGCGCAGGCGTGGAGACGAGCGCACGCTCGAAACCGGAGTCCGCTCGTGCGGATGACGTTCCTCGTACTGGCAGGCCTGGCACATTCGACGTCGACGCTCGCACAGTCGAAGACCCCTCCGACGAGGCCTGTGAATGATCAGCCGGCCTTTGTACTCGGAGTCGAAGGGAAGTATGGCGCGCCGCTGCGTGCCGCCGGTGGGGTCGAGCTCTTCTTACCGGTAGAAAAGTGGCATTGCGAAGACGGTTTGTGCGGCGGAACGGGGATCGAAGTCCAGGCCACGGCCGGCGCGGGCGGGTGGCGAGTCGCTGGTGGTCCCGTGGGCATGGCATTTCCCTTTTGGTTAGACGTGCTGGCGACGGTGACAGGCACGTCGGCAATGCCTCGTGGCGCCAGCCCAGACTCGACCTACGTAGGTGTCGAGGGGGGATTCGCGTTTCCTGTCTATGGGGTCCGCAACCGATTCGTCCACGTTCGGCCGAGCATCGGTATCGCCCATCGCGTGAAAGGACCCGAGGGACCGGAGGCCACGACGATGACCTGGAGCATCGGCGTGCATGTCCTGTTGCCGAAATTCTGACCGTTGGTCGCTCCCTCTGTGATCAAGGGATTCAGCCTCGATTGGAGCGCTTGCGGCGGCTGTTCCCGTCGCCGAGCAGCGCGATGCGAGAGATGACGTCTTCGTGCAGCACCCGCATTTGGGTATTGGTCTCCTTGATCAGTTCGTCCATCCTCGCGAGAGTCCTTGCGTTCATCTCGCGCATTTCGCGGCGCGTCTCCTCGTCCCCCGCCTTGATCTCCGCCCGCGTGGAAGAAAATCCAGCGCGCATCTCGTCGCGGAGTTGCACAATCTGCGATTCCAGCGAGGCGACACGCTCGGGAAGTTGGGCGAGGGACTCCACCTTGTGCTCCAGGCTATCTACGCGATGAGCAAGCGTTTGCGGCATTTAGGATCTCCTGTCTGCCGGGACGATCCGCGAATCGGAACGTCCCGCAGTCGGAAGACCACTAGCGAATCGTATGCCGTGGGACGACGGTAGCATCGTCGGCCACGGCGCGCAACAGGCCGGCGAGAAGACGAGTTGGGATTTGTCTGTGATTTCAGTCTACGTTTTTCTCGGACGGGACTCGCGTATTCTTCTTGCTATCGACAATATCCCGAGAGCGAGCAGAACAACCGAAGGCCATCCCCACACCGCATAGAGCACATTGTGCGGATATATGCTGATGCCCCTGGGCTCAGTCACTCTCGTCCCCTGTCCTTCATCTAACAGGGTCTCCCGCAGTTTTATCAACAGATTGCTCCGCTCGAGCAGGGGCGCATCGGGACGGACAGATTCCAGAACACCCAACGATGCCTTGAGATTGGTGTACCAGAAGCCGATATCTTCACTGGGTGTCTGGTAGAGCACCGAAGTGTAGCCTGTCGTTAATCCTCGCCGCTCGAGAGACTGTACAACGTGCTGCAGCTCCATTCTTGCGAGTTCAATGGTGTTTGCATCCGCAGCACGCTTCAATCGATCTGTGCAGTCGATATCAAATGTGATTCCGTTATAGACGCGGGCGCAAACCCACAACAGAAACGGTAGGAACAACAAACCTTCCCATCCTCGTTTCATCTAGTGCTCTTCTCCGTCATTAGTAAATCCGTACTCCCGCATGACTCCTTCGCAGGGAGGAGGAGTTTAGAGTTGCTTCAACGCTTCGGACGGCGTGGCTTGTCTGGTCGAAGCGGAGCGACCGACTTGCGGCGGCTGTTGCTCTCTCCGAGCAGCGCGATGCGGAAGATGACGTCTTCGTGCAACACGCGCATTTGCGTGTTCATCTCGCGCATTTCCCGACGAAGCGTCTCTTCCAGCGCGCGAATCTCGCGACGCGTCTCTTCATCCCCCGCCTTGATCTCCGCCCGAGTGGAAGAAAATCCAGCGCGCATCTCGTCGCGGAGTTGCACAATCTGCGATTCCAGGGAGGCGACACGATCCGGAAGTTGTTCGAGGGACTCCACCTTGCGCTCCAGGCTATCTACGCGATGAGCAAGCGTTTGCGGCATTTGGATCTCCAGTCTGCCGGGACGATCCGCTGAATCGGAACGTCCGCAGTCGGAAGACCAGTAGCGAGCCGCATGCCGTGGGACGACGGTAGCATCGTCGGCCGCGACAGGCAACATGGCTCACGGCTCAGGGCCTACGGCCACGAGAGGTTGGTGACCGTCGCGCGCGTGATCTGCTGGCGATGTCTCGACCCTTTATTGGTTCTTGCCGCCCATCTGCACCTCAAAGCCGTCCGGATCCTGGACGTGGAAGCTTCCTTCAGTCGTTCGGATCATCAACCCGCGACGCTTCAACTCCGCTTCAACTGCCGGCTTGACCGTCTTATCCGTGTCCCAGTTGGCAAGCGTGTACGCAATGTGATCGACCCCGACTTTGCCGCCAGGCCGGCTGCTGGCATTGCGAGCAATGACAATGTTGTCGCCAAACGTCAGACGGCACTGTGTCTTTCCGTCGTCTTCCGTCACGCTCATCCCGAATAGACCCGAATAGAAATCCCGCGTCTTCTTGTAATCGGCTACCTGCATGGAAACGTGGTTGATGTAGATGGCGTTGGCTGGGGCCGCCGCCTCCACAGTACCCACGGTGGACGCGGCCGTCGCCGTGAACGCGAGCGTCTGAATGAGTTGACGGCGTGTCATCTTTCCATGTTCGTAGTCCTGAAGCAGATTGCCGATGATGTGCTCCATTTGCTCATCCTCCTCATTGACCGAGATTTCCAGTCTGGGTGGCCGGAACCGGCCCGATCCTACACCCTGGCAAGGGCATGACCCTTGACTTCGCCCGAACTTGCCAAGGAGGATCGTCCAACCCCCGGTGGCCGTTCGATTTCTGGAGATCCGACATGCCGGAACAAGCAAAGCTGGCTGGCCTTTCGCGTCGCGCCTTCCTCGGGACAGCGGCCGCGCTCGCCGCCAGTCGATCTGCGCTGGCGCAAGGACCGGCGCGCGCCGCCATCGTCCGCGCCGACATCGCGAGCCTTCCGCCCTACGGCAATGGCACGATTCCCTCGAGCATCCGCGCCCGAGCGGTCAGCAACGTCAACGGCCTCAATGTGCACATGCTGGAGGCGGGCTTCGAGACTCCGGGGCGGCCTGCCGTGCTGCTTCTTCACGGATTTCCGGAACTCGCCTACAGCTGGCGTAAGGTGATGCTGCCTTTGTCGGCGGCAGGCTTTCACGTCATCGCGCCCGATCAGCGCGGCTACGGGCGCACCACCGGCTGGGACGACTCGTACGACGCCGACCCCGATCCCTTCCGCATTCTCAACATGGTGCGGGACGCGGTCGGGCTCCTCTACGCGCTCGGCCACCGTTCGGTGGCCATGGTGGTGGGACACGATGCCGGTGCGCCGATCGCGTCGTGGGCGGCGCTCATCCGGCCTGACATCTTCCGTTCCGTGACGATCCTGAGTTCGCCGTTCGAAGGCGCGCCGTCGCTCCCCTTCCATACCGACAACGGTGCCGTGCCGCCGCCACGGGCCCCCACCGACGACGAGCTCGATGCGGAGCTCGCGAAGCTCAACCCGCCGCGGAAGTATTATCAGAACTACCAGCGCACGCCGGGGGCGAACGACAACATGCTCCATGCGCCGCAAGGCCTGCACAATTTCTTCCGCGCCTACTACCACTACAAGAGCGCCGACTACAAGGGGAACAACCCTCATCCGCTGAAGGCGCGCACCGCCGAAGAGATGGCGCAAATCCCCACCTACTACGTGATGGAGCGGAACAAGGGCATGGCGGAGACGGTCGCGCCGATGATGCCGTCGGCCGCCGAGATCGCGGCCAACAAGTGGCTGACCGAGGCCGAGGTCGAGGTGTACGCGACGGAGTACGCCAGAACCGGCTTCACCGGCGCCCTTCAGGGCTACCGCGTGCGGCGCGGCTCCAATCCCAAGAGCCTTGCCGAACTCCTCACCTTCTCGGGCCGCACGATCGACGTGCCGTCGATGTTCATCGCGGGCAAGAGCGATTGGGGCGTCTACCAGACGCCAGGTGCCGCGGAGAAGATGCAGACAAGTGCCTGCACACACATGGTGGGCTTCCATCTTCTGGACGGAGCCGGCCACTGGGCGCAGCAGGAGCAGCCGGAACAGGTGAGCATGCTGCTCGTGGAATTCCTCCGGAGCCAGGCCTAAAAACTCCATTGCGAATGACCCGCAGCAAACCCTCCTTTGCGATTGTCGGGGCCGGCATGGGTGGCCTTGCCGTGGCGGCGACGCTCCGCCGGGCAGGGTTCGGTGTGCACGTCTATGAGCAGGCCCATCGCTTCGCGCGCATCGGGGCGGGCATCCAGATGATGCCCAACTCGATGAAAGTGCTCCGCGCGCTTGGTGTCGAGGAGCGGGTCCGAGGCACGTCCTTCGAGCCATACTCGCACCTCAACCGCGCGTGGGACTCGGGCGAGGTCATGCGCGAGTTGCCGATGCCGGAAACCCTCTTCGGCGCCCCGTATCTCTGCATGCACCGCGGCGATCTCCACGCGGCTCTCGCCTCGGTGGTCCCGGCCGAGCTCGTTCATCCTGGCAAGAAGCTTGTCGGCCTGGACCAGACCGGCGTCGAGGTGACGCTCGCGTTCGAGGATGGTTCACGCGCACGCGCCGACGCGTTGATTGGCGCCGACGGCGTGCACTCGCTGGTGCGCGACGTCATCGTCGGGCCCGATATGCCAATTCACAAAGGGCGGATCGCCTATCGAGCCATCTTTCCATCGGCGCTTGTCGGCCGAGACGTTGGCCGCTCGAGGACGAAGTGGTGGGGGATCGACCGGCACATCGTCATCTATTACACGCGGCGCGATCGGAGCGAGATCTACTTCGTCACGAGCGTGCCGGAGCCCGCCGAATGGCTGACCCGCGAGTCGTGGTCGGCCAAAGGGGACGTCAATGAGCTTCGTCAGGCGTACGAGGGATTTCACCCCGACGTGCGCGCCGTGCTGGACGGCTGCCCCGAGTGCCACAAGTGGGCCATCCTCGAGCGCGATCCGCTGCCTCGCTGGAGCGCCGGACGTGTGGCACTTCTCGGCGATGCCTGTCATCCGATGACGCCCTACATGGCGCAGGGCGCCGCGACCGCCATCGAGGACGCGGCCGTCCTCGCGCGCTGTCTCGCCGACGTGGACGGAGACGATGTCGAGAGCGCGTTCAGGCGGTACGAAGCGCATCGAAAACCTCGCACGTCGAGGATTCAGGCGATCTCCAGCGCCAATACGTGGATGAAAGGCGGCAACGAAGACACCGCCTGGCTCTACGGCTACGACGCCTGGACCGTCCCGCTGACAGCCGATGCGACGGCGGTCGGCGCCAATGGCACGACGTGATGGCGTCACATGCTCGCGATGGCGCGTTCCAGGCCTCGACGGGAGAGAGCCGGATCGCGAGTGTCGGCGACGCGACGGCCCTCATCGCCAGACTCGAAAGCGTGGCGTTCTCCCGCTGGCATCTCCGCCCGCGCGTCGTCATGGGCAGCGCGACCTTCTTCGACGCCTTCGATGCCCTGTCGCTGGCGTTCGTGCTCCCGGTTCTCGTTCCCCTCTGGGGCCTCTCGCCTGGTCAAATCGGCTCGCTCATCTCGATCGGGTACCTGGGGCAGTTCCTCGGCGCATTGATTTTCGGGTCGCTCGCGGAAGCGATCGGACGCGTACGCGCGGCGGCCGCCGCCGTCGCGATCATGTCGGTGATGAGCCTTGGCTGCGTGATGGCTTCCGGTTTCGCGATTCTGCTCGTCTGCCGGTTCGTACAGGGCGTGGGCGTGGGCGGCGAGATGCCGGTGGCTGCTGTCTACATCAACGAACTGTCGAAGGCGCGGGGACGCGGGCGGTTCTTCCTGCTCTACGAGATGCTCTTCCCGATCGGGCTGATGATGACAGGACAGATCGGCGCTGTTCTGGTGCCGATGTTCGGCTGGCAGGTGATGTTCCTCATCGGCGGCATTCCGGGACTGGTCATCTCGTGGCTGCTCCTGCGGCTGCCCGAGTCGCCGCGCTGGCTGATTTCGAAGGGCCGCTTCGCGGAAGCCGAGGCGATCGTCCGAGAGATGGAAGCGCACTCCCGTCACCCGGCAGCGCTGCCGGCGCCGGCCGGCGCGTTCGCGACCGGCACGTCGTCATCGGCGGTAGGGCTCGCGCCACGCGAGGCGTCCCGGGGTCCCCAGCACAGCCGCGCTGGGGTCGCGTGGACCGAGCTCCTGGGCCGTGCGTCTCGCCGCCGCACCATCGTGGCCTGGACGTTATGGTGGTGTGCGTACTTCATCACCAACGGCCTGAACAACTGGATGCCGACGCTCTACAACCGGGTCTATGCGCTCGACCTTCAGCAATCGCTCCGAGCCGGAACGCTGACGAACGTCATGCAGGTGATCGTGCTGTTAGGCTGTGCCTTCGTGATCGATCGGACCGGACGCCGGCTCTGGACGGTCGCCTCCTTCGCCGCGGGCGCGCTGATGCTCGGGATGCTGGGGTTCTTCGGCGCACATTCGGTCGTCGCGGTGATTACGCTGGTGACCCTCAGCTACGGCATCGTCGGATCGACCAATGCCGTGCTGTATCTCTACACGCCCGAGATCTATCCGACGCGCCTGCGCGCAATCGGCACAGGGGCGGCGACCTGCTGGCTTCGTCTCGCGTCCGCGGTCGCCCCGCTGCTGGTCGGATACGTCGTCGCGGCGGGAGGTATCGGGTCCGTCTTTCTGATGTTCGCCGGTGTGGGCGTGATTGGCGCTTTTGCGGCCGCTTTCATGCTCGAGACACGCAACCAGCGGCTGGAGGACATCGCCCCCTGAAGGCTGCGTCTTCCCAAGCAACAGAATTTCGTCTCGAGCGCGATGCATAGGCGTAGGATGCTGCCGAAAGCGAAGGAGAATCCATGAGACCGATTCTGATCGCGTTGCTTCTGCTTTCGTTGACCCCAATCCAGGCGCACGCTCAGGCCCCCGGCGGCTCGGATATTCAGGCGGGGAAGGAGATTTGGCAGGGGTATTTCACTTTGGAGAACGACTGCAAACTGTGCCACGGCGCCCAAGGAGAAGGTGGATTTGCGAAGCCTCTCGCGGGCCATCAACTGACCCCCGCGCAGTTTATCGCCGCCGTTCGCAAGGGCCCGGGAATGATGCCGGCCTTTGTGCCCGACAAGAATCTCAATGACCAGCAGCTCAGCCAGGTGTCCGCCTACCTGGCGAGTTTGCCAAAGGTCGCCCAGCCATCCACCTTGTGGCAAACGCCGAT
This sequence comes from uncultured Acidobacteriota bacterium, assembly GCA_963789965.1. Taxonomy (GTDB): domain Bacteria; phylum Acidobacteriota; class Vicinamibacteria; order Vicinamibacterales; family CAVVIG01; genus DATLLJ01. The sequence continues at coordinate 59,357 of CAWBMO010000003.1, read as the reverse complement.
TCCGCCTCTCGCCACACCGGCGCAAAGGCTGATGATTTCCACCGGCTGCGGGCAATGTCACGGCCCCATCATGGCGAATCCGCGCAGAACCGCGGGCGGCAGAGGGGCGGACTTCGAATGGTTCAAAGAGGAAGTGTGGGAGCATACCTCGGCTCCGGGCCATGCCAACGCCCGTCATCTCCGCATGGGCAACTTCACCAGACAGCAGGTCTCCGAGGGAACGCTGCTTGAGATCTGGCGGTTCATCGCCGTCGAGCAAGGGCTTCGCGTTCCCATCAATGCAGACGTCAGTGCGGGAGTTCCCGGCGCGAATGGCACCACCTATACGATCAATGTCGGTAATGGCGGCGTGCCCGGCAAGGGTCTGACCGCGGACTACCTCACCGTGACGCTTCCACTGCTAAAAGGCAGGGACCCGGAAGAAACTACGACCGTGGTCGTGGCAACCACCGGCGGCGGTTATACCGGTGTCCACCGCGATCCGATTTCGAATTCCCAGGCCGCGGAGTTTGAGATCGTCAAGCTGGCGCCTGGCGAAAAGAAGACATACACGATCACGCTGTCGGGAAAGGGCGCGAACGCGGGAATCCCGCGGGGAATCGTGAAGTGGGAAAGACCGCTGCTCGGTTCTGGCGCCACCGACCTCATCGGCATTTCGGTGCCGGTTGGTCAGTAGCTGGCTGCGCTTTTCAGACAGTCGTCGTGCAAACAACCGGGAGACCACAATGAAAGCGTGTCTGTTCGCACTTTTCGCCCTGCTGGCTGCGCCGTCGTTCGCTCAGCAAAGCGTGCCTGAGATTCCGTTCGAATCGGTGCCTGACTTCTTCAAGCTTCCGACCGGCATGAATTTCGGCGAGGTCCCAGGCGTGGCCGTCGATTCCAAGGGCAACATCTATGTCTTCACGCGCTCCAACAGCGCCGGCGGTCCGGCCTTTGGTGCCGCGGCGGCGCAGTTATTCGAGTTCGGTCCCAAGGGCGAGTTCCTGCGCGAAATCGGCAAGGGCCTCTATGCCTGGTCCGAAGCTCATTCCGTGCGCATCGACAAGAACGACAACATCTGGGTCATCGACAAAGGCTCAGACATGGTGATCAGGTTCAACCAGGCGGGTCGCGTCACGTGGGTCTTCGGACGCAAGCAGGAAGCGGCCGACGGCGCGGAGCCCTTGGGGCATCCGAACCCTCCCCTTCCTCCGCAGGAGGGGCGCTTCCGCCAACCGACCGATGTGGCTTGGGACTCGGAAGGCAACATCTACGTCACCGACGGATACGTCAACTCCCGAGTTGCAAAATTTGACAAGAACGGCGACTGGGAGGCTTCGTTTGGCGATCCGGGAGCGGGGCCAGGGCAGTTCCGCCTTCCGCATGCCATTGTGATCGACCGTAGCGACAATCTTTACGTCGGCGATCGCTCCAATAGACGTATTCAAGTGTTCGATGCCAAAGGCAAGTTTCAGCGGATGTTCACCATTGACGTGCCTCCTGTTCCAGGAACCAAGGCGGTCAATGGCGCCACTCCGACCGGCGACGCGCTGGCCGGGATGATCGGGGCGCCCAATTCGATCTGCATCACGCCCGGCCCTAACCAGGTGCTGTTCGTCGGGGAGAGTACGTTCCCCGGGCGGATCTTCAAGGTTTCACTCGATGGCAAGGTGCTCGGGGTCATCGGCCGCTCCGGACGCAACCTTGGACAGTTCTCCGGCGCTCACCAGTTGGCCTGCCCCTCGGAAAACGAGGTGTACGCGGCAGAAACCTCCAACTGGCGCGTGCAGAAGCTGATCCTGCATCCGCAAACATCGCCCTCCAGCACTAAGCGCTAGACGTCCGGGGGCCGCGGCGGGAAATGCGATCGTGCGCAGTGGGTTAGAATGAGCGCCTTCCATTCCTGAGCAGGAGCACTCGCGTGCCGCGCCGGATCTCACCGACGACAAATGGGACCACGGTTCGACAGAGGGTGAGGTCTTCAACGTCATCAAGAACGGCGTGGCACCGGACTTCAACATGATCCCGTGGAAGGACAAGCTGAAGGATCCGGACGTCTGGAGTGTGGTGAACTATCTGAGGTCGATCGCGAAAAAGAAGTAGAGGCGGACCTCCCCGGCCCGCCTCTATCCAATCTCTTAGGCGGGTCTACTTCGAGATCGGGTCGGGTCGCATCTGGACTTTCACGAGCTTACTCGTGTTCCCTTTGCCCCCCTCGGCGTGGAACGGCGCCCGCGTCGAGTACGTCGTGAAGATCCCCTTGCCCTTCCAGCCGCGTTCGGGTTGAGGATAGGACGCATTAGGGCCGTGTGCCCATCCGGGATTGACCGAAGATCCCTTATCGGACCCCCGCTCGCCTTCTCCGACAGCGCGGATTAGCCGCGTCTCCGCGTGAACACTATGCCGAACCGTGCGGGTTTCGCAACAGCGAAAGCTCTTGGTGAGATTCGAGTACGGCGGCAGCAGCCGACTCATTCTCATCGTCATCGATCAACCCAGTATCCGCTTCGGTGGAATGGTCGGCCATCAGGCTGCAATCAACAGGTTTATCGATCGTCTGCAGCCGCCCGACCGCGTCTCGGTCGTCAACCTCGGCGCGGGTGCACAGGCGGTGGAATTCACGACAGACCGGGATCAGATGAAACAGATCGTGTCGAGGTCGGTTGGAGGCGTGCCGTACCCTCCTTCTCGCAAGTCGCCTGGCGAACAGACACTCGACACCCTCCGAGCTGTGATGAACGACCTGCGGGCGATCGACGCTCCCAAAACACTGCTCCTTGTATCCCAGGGTCTGGTGTTCAACGAAGACGCGCGGCCTTCGGTCGCGATCCTCGAGCGCGCGGCCGCAGCGGCTAGGACAGTGATTTATTCGCTGCGGCTCGATGAGCGAGTCTCGGACATCACGCGGAGACAACCGGACACGGCCACCGGCCCATCGCCGCCACCGGCGACCGAAGATCAAGGCGGCGCTTTCTCGCGGACGTTGCCTGACCTTCCCTTTCCGCCTGGGCCTGCGGGCGACCGCGGAGCCGCGGGAATTGAAACGGCTGGGGAGCTATATGAGGTCGCTGCCGCAACCGGCGGGGCGATGTTCAACGTCGTGATGAGCGCTGACGCCGCTCTGGCACGGATCGAGTCCGAGTTGGCAGGCTACTATCTCCTCGCCCTCGAGTCAGCTGCCGCCGACGGTGATGGCAAGCCGCATTCGCTGAGGATCGACATCAGCCGCCGCGGCGTCACCGTGCGTGCCGGTCGGTACCTACCGTAACCTTTGTTTTCGTGTTTTCGTGGCTACCCAGGCTGACGGTTGAGAAACTCTTTGACGATCTGCACGACGTCTTTATGCTCGACATCGGCCGCGTAGTTCATCGCCCGCATGTCGTCGGCCGAAATCCGGCCGGACAGCTGCTCGAGCGCCAGCCGCACACGTGGATAGCGCAGGAGCGTCTCCGCTCGTGCGACCACGGCGGCATCGTAGGGCGGAAAGTAATGACGGGTATCTTCTAACTGGACGAGATCCAGACCTCTAATCAAGCCGGCCGTCGCATCGCCCGCAATCAGATCGACCTGCCCTGACGCCAGCGCCCGATAACTCAGGCTGAGGTCCATGACGTGCGGCGGATCCGCGAACCGCAAACCGTAGGCGGCAGCCAGGCCCGGATAGCCATCCGGGCGCTCGAGAAACTCGTAGCCGAAGCCGGCCCGCCATCGCGGTGCCTCACGCGCCACATCGTCGATCGTCTTGAGGCCGCGCGCCCGCGCGTCCTTGCCGCGGACGAGAATCGCAAACGTGTTGTTGAAGCCCAGTGCGGGCAACAGTGTACGGCCCGTGCGTGCGTAGAGGTCTCGCACAGTGGCGAAGACTGCCTGGGGATCGTTGACCACGGGTTGATGGAAGATCGCGGTCAACGCGGTCCCGGTGTACTCGACGTACACGTCGATGTCGCCCGACCGCAGCGCGCCATCGCAGATCAGGGTGCCGCCGAGATTCAACCGGCGATCGACCGGCAGACCGGTCCCCCGCTCGATTGTCTGCGCGACCAGCTCGCCAAGGATGTTCTGCTCGGTGAAATTCTTCGAGCCGACCACGATCGTCGACGGGGCGCGGCGCGCCACGAGCGCGCTCGAGAGCACCACGATCGCCGCGATGGCGATCGCCGCGCGGGCGGCTGGTTGCGGCCGCCTGTGGCTGCGCGACAGCAGCCGCCGCTCCAGCCAGAGCAGACCGCCGTCGACAGCCAGCGCGAGCAGCGCTGCCGGAATGGCACCCGCCAGAATCACTGTCGAGTCGACCATCGACAGACCGCGGTAGATGTATTCGCCAAGGCCCCCGGCGCCGATCGCCGCGGCAATCGTCGCGGATCCGACGCCGACGACCGCCGCCACGCGAATGCCGGCGACGATCGACGGCAAGGCGAGCGGCAACTCGACAATCTTCAAAAGGTCGCGCGAGGTCATGCCCATGGCGACGCCGGCTTCGCGGATCGACGGATCGATGCCGTTCAGCCCCGCAATCGTGGTCCGCACGATCGGCAGGAGACCATAGAGGATCAGCACCATGATCGCGGCGCGCGCGCCGACGCCGCCGATGAACGGCACGGGGAGCAGGAAGCCGAACATCGCCAGGCTCGGCACCGTCTGTACGACGTTCGCCAGGCCAACAAGGGGCGAGGCCAGACGCGGGCGCCGGGCCGCGAATATCCCGAGCGGCAATCCGATGGCGATCGCAACCAGCGTGGAAATCGCGACCAGGAGCACGTGCTGCGACAGCAGCACCGCCAGCTCGCCGCGGTGCGTTAGCCAGAATGTGAACAGCCGACTCACAGACCGTCCACCGCTGAAAGAGTCCTGTAGGGGACGGTCTTAAGACCGTCCCCTAGCGATGGCGATTTCTGATCGATCGTCATCATCAATCTCACGCTCGGGGGACCGCCGGCACCGCGTCCAGCAAGCGGCGCACCCGCGGATCGCGGGACGCCGCGATCGCCGCAGGGGGACCGCATGCGACGAGCGCGCCCTCGTCGAGCACGCCGAGCCTCGTGCCGAGCGCGAACGCCTCGCCCATGTCGTGCGTCACGACGATCACGGTTTTCTTCAGACGATCCTGGATCCGGTGAAACTCGGTATGCAGCTCGGCTCGCGTGATCGGGTCGAGCGCACCAAACGGCTCGTCCATCAGCAGGATCGGCGGATCGAGCGCGAGCGCGCGCGCCACGCCGACGCGCTGGCGCTGCCCGCCCGAAAGCTCGTCGGGCCACCGCGACCCGAATGGCTCGGCCGGCAGACCGATCAGGTCGAGCAGTTCGCGCACGCGTGCCGTCACGCGCTCGGCTTCCCATCCGCTCAACCGGGGTACGACCGCGATGTTCTCCGCGACGCTCATGTGTGGAAACAGCCCGACGTCCTGCAGGACGTACCCGACCCGGCGGCGCAGCGCGATCGGCTCCCACTCCCGCGTGTCGCGTCCCTCAACCAGCACCGCGCCTCGCTCCGGCAGCAGCAATCGATTCACCAGCTTCAGCAGCGTCGTCTTTCCCGCGCCGCTGCGTCCAACGAGCGCGAGCACGTCGCCGGTGTCGACTGTCAGACTGAAATGGTCGAGCACCGGAGCGCTGCCGTTCCGGCTGAAGTCGACGTTGCGATACTCGATGGCGGGGGCGGGCATGTGCCCTGGGACAGTACCACGACATTCAACGCAGAGCACGCAGAGCACGCAGGGCTCGCAGAGCTCGCAGAGACAAAACCTTCTCTGCGGTCTCCGCGGGCTCCGCGTTTAGCGTCGTGCTTCTGTGACCTTGAGAATCGCTTCCGCGGCGCGGCGGCTGGCTCCGGGACCTCCGAGCTTCTCGCGCACCCGCGCAAGGCCGGCACGGATGCGCCCGACGCGCTCCTGGTCGGTCAGCATCGAAATGGCTTCTCCCGCGACCGTGGCGGGCGTGAACGCTTCCTGAATCAGCTCCGGCACGATTCGCTCGCCGGCAATCAGATTGACCATGCCGATGGTCTCGACGGTGACAAGACGTCGCAACAGCCGATACGTCAGCGGAGACACGCGGTAGACAATGACCATCGGCGTCCCGTGCAGCGCCGTCTGCACGGTGGCCGTGCCCGAAGCGGTCAGCACCACGTTCGCCGCGGCGAGAATCGCGTCGGTGTCGTGCTCGAGGACTCGGAACAAGGTCTGCCCTCCCGCGGAGAGCGCCTCGAAATGATAGTCGTCGAGGTTCGGCGCCCGCGCGACCAGAAACTGCGCGCTTGGCAGGCGCATGCGAATCTTCTTCGCCGCCACCATCAGGTCCGGAAGGATGCGCGAGACTTCGTTCGGCCGGCTGCCCGGGAGAATCGCAACGGTCGGCGCGGACAGCGAAAATCCCTGCGACGTCAGGAACGCTGTACGCGGCGCCGACGGGCGCGCGAGATCGATGAGCGGATGGCCGACGAACTGGACCGGTACGCCACCCTCCCGATAGATCGCTTCCTCGAATGGAAAGATGACCAGGACGAGATCGGCAAACCGTCGGATCGTCTCGAGCCGCTTCGGGCGCCACGCCCAGATCTGTGGGCCGATGTAATACACGACCGGAATCCCGAGCGCCTTGACGCGGCGGGCCAGGCTGAAATTGAAATCCGGGAAGTCGATGACGACCAGCGCATCCGGACGGTTCGCGCGGGCCCAGGCGACGAGCCGGCGGAGCGCGCCATACGATCTCGGGATTTTCCGAATCGCCTCGGTCAGGCCCGTAACCGCCACGCCGCGATAGTCCTCGAGCAATGTACCGCCCGCGGCGGCGAATGCGGGGCCACCCATGCCGCTGACGGCAATCTGCGGATCGATCGCGCGCAGCGCGCGCACCAGCGCGCCGGCGTACAGATCGCCCGACGGCTCACCGCAGGAGATCAGGAGTCGTGCGGATCTCAATTACCGGGACCCTGAGGACGCTAACTGGCTGGGCGTGTAAAGAGCCTGGGATCGAGTGTGGCGTTGAACGTGATTTGGTTCAGGCGGCGCTTGACGATGGACTTGCCGGCGGCGCGCACTTCCGCCGTGAACGCCACGTTGACGCCGTCGACCAGCCGATAATCGGAGAACAGCTCCTCGATCAGCGGCTGACCCGGCGCCCGAACCACGTACGCCTGTTTGCTGATCAGGCTGGTTCGCGGATCGACGTACAGCACGAGCGGCTCGAACGACGGGCTGGACAGCTCCAGCGCATGGCGAACGACGCCGTCGGCATCCTTGGCGTCGGGCAGAAGCCGCGCGCGTAACTCGCCGCGGTCCGCAGCCAGCAACGCCGCCACCGTGTCCCGCTTCAGGCTCGCGGCCATGTCCTCCAGCGCCGCGTCTGGCACCTCTTGAACACCGCCCGGATCGCGAACCCATCCGCGCTCGCCGTCATAGACCTGAATCTGGACGCCCTGCGGCGCTTTCGTTTCGATGCGCACGTGGTCGGGATATTGGAGGTAGGTTGTGGTTTCCGCCTCGAGATTACCGACATTGGCTCCAGGGCCATCCCCTTGGCTCATCGTGGCCGCCGTGACCGCCTTAATGCTCCTGATACCCCGAAGCGCGGCCAACCCGCCCTTCGCCGCAATGACCCGGTCAAGCAGCGCCTTCGCCTTGGCACTCTCGTCCGCAACGCCTCGTTCCGGCTGCTGATAGCTGGCGAATACCAGGGCCGGAGAGGCGGGACGGGCGGGAAAGGCACGAGGGGCGGGAGGGGCAGGACGGGCGGCGGCAAAGGCGGGCCCGGCCGGAGCATCCGCACGTCCGATGCGTCCCGCCGCGCCTCCCTTCTTGAAGTCTGTCGTCAACAGATCGAGGTCGTCGACCGAGATCGTTTCGTACCGCCCGAATCCAACGCCGCGCAACTGCGACGCAAAGACCGACGCATTGCCGACGAGCACGACCGACACCGCGTCGGGTTTGAGGTAGAACCGCGCCACGCGTTCGATGTCATCCACCGTGACCCGGTTCACCCGCTCCCGGAACGTCTGGAGCTGTTCGAGCGGGAGGCCGTAGAACATGACGTTCAGCACCTGCAGCGCGATCGAGTCCGGCGTCTCAATCGTCAGCGGAAAGCTGCCGGTGAGATACGCCTTGGCCGCCGCCAGCTCCGCCTCCGACACCCGTTCGCGCTGCAGCCGCCACATTTCGTCGACGATGAGCCGCACGACTTCACCGGTGGCGTCGGAGCGCGTGTTGGTCTCGGCTACAAAGCTGCCGCTCTCCTTGAGCGTGTTCATGTTCGCCTGCGCCCCGTAGGTCAGACCGCGATCGGTCCGCAGCACCTGATGCAGGCGATTGCTCCCCTCGCCGCCCAGGATGCGGATGGCCAGATTGAGCGCCATGTAATCGGAATGGTTGCGGGGGACGCCGATGTTCCCCACGCGGATTTCCGTCTGGACCGCATCCGGCTTGTCGATGACGATCACGCGGCGCGCCGAATTCGGCGGCTCGACGAACCGCTCGCGCGTGACCTCGCGCGACTTCCAGTCGCCGAAGACCTTCTTGACCGTGTCGAACGCTTCCTCGGCCGTCACGTCGCCGACAATCGCGAGGATCGCGTTGTTCGGCGAGAAATACTTCTGATGAAACGCGAGCAGATCGTTCCGTGTGATACCCGTCATCGTCGCCGGCGTACCGCTGTCGGGCATCCCGTACCCATTGAAGCCGTACACGAGCCGGTCGAACACGGAGTTGGCGAGGTACTCAGGATCGTCCAGGCTGACACGAAGGAAGGACAACTGCTGCTGGCGCTGGCGATCGATCTCTTCGGCCGAAAACGCCGGATGCTCGACCATGTCGGCCAGCATTCGCATTCCGGGCTCGAAGCTGTCCTTCATCACGACCATGTTCACGAAGCTGAGATCGCTCGCCGCACCGGCGCCCATGGCGCCGCCGATGGAATCGATGGCGTCGTTCATCTGCTTGGCTGATTTGCTGGTGGTCCCCTGGTCGAGCAGCGACGCGACCAGATGCGCGAGGCCCAGCTTCCCTTTCGGATCTGAGGCGCTGCCGGTGCCGACGATCATGCGCATGCTGACGGCCGGCTGTTCGTGGTGCAGCACCGCGACCACCTGCAGCCCGTTCGGCAAGGTCTGAATTTCGTACTTCGGGAACTTGATTTCCGGTGCCGGCAGCGAACGAGGCGGCCGTTCAGAGGGCCAGTCACGCACCTGGGCCTGGACGGCCACGTCATTCACGTAGCCGCAGAGACACAGAACACACAGAGCAGCGAAATACCTGCTCGTCATCGGCCACCCCTATCCGATGGCATGACCGTCAGCACCAGTCGATTCTCAGGCTTGAAATACGTCCGCGCGACGCGCTGCACGTCGGCGGTCGTGACGTTCTGGAAGATGTCGAACTCGCCGTCGGCGGTTGTGATGTCCTTGTGAATGACAAGAGCATGGGCCAGCACCATCGCCTTGTTCTGATTGGAGTCGCGCGTCAGAATGTAGTCGCGGGCCCATTGGTTCTTCGTCCGCTCCAGCTCGTGCTCGCTGATCGGTTCAGCGATGAGCCGGTCGAACTCCGCGATGAGCTCGCGGGCCGCGTCTTCTGTCTTCTGGCCCGGCTGGACGATGGCGACGGCGTAAAACAGATTCGGATCCTCGATGAGATTGGCCTGTCCGAACGCCGCGACGGCGATCTGCTTCTCGTACACAAGCTTCTGGTAGATACGCGAGCTCTGCCCGTCGGACAACACTTTGGCCGCGACGTGCAGCGGATACGCGTCCGCGGTACCGTCGGACGTGATGTGGTAGGCCACAACGACGGCAGGGAGCGGCCACGGCTCCTGCAGCGTGACCCGTTTCTCCGCGGTCTGCGCCGGCTCCCGCGGAATGTCGCGCGGCACCTCGCGCTCCGCTTTCGGCACGCGGCCCAGGTACTGGGTGACGAGTGCCAGCGCCTGCGCCGAGTCGAAGTCGCCGACGATCGCCAGCGTCGCATTCGACGGGACGTAGTACGTGCGATAAAAATCGCGCACGTCCTCGACCGAGGCGGCTTCGAGGTCTTCCATGCTGCCGATGGTCGGGTGTTTGTACGGATGCGCCGTGAACGCCTGGTCGTAAATGATCTCGTTCAGCCGGCCGAACGGCTGGTTGTCGACCCGCAGCCGGCGCTCCTCCTTCACCACGGCCCGCTCGTTGGCGAAGGTTTCCTTGTCGATCCTGAGCGTGGCCATGCGGTCGGCCTCGAGCCACAGCGCGAGCGGCAGATCCTGCGCCGGCAGCGTCTCCCAGAAGACCGTCTCGTCATCGGTCGTGTACGCGTTGCTCTGGCCGCCGCGCCCTGAAATCATCGACGTGTGTCCTTCAGGCTGAATGTTCTTGGAGCCTTTGAACATCAGGTGCTCGAACAGGTGAGCGAACCCGGTTCGCCCCGGTTTCTCATTTTTCGAGCCGACGTGATACCAGAGCTGGACGTGCACGATCGGCGTCGAGTGATCCTCGGACAACACGACCGTCAGGCCGTTGGGGAGCGTGGTGAGCTGATACTCGAGCTTGTTGGGCCGGACGGCCGCCGACGACGTGAGACCGCCCAGCGCGAACAGACTGGCCCCCAGGAGTGCCGTGGTGACCAGGCGCGGGGATACAAGGCGCATGATCCGATTATCGCCGAAGCACGCGGAAGCCGACCATAAACCATCGTTCTGGCGAGAAACCGAGGGGATAGGCGTCGAATCGGTGCTCGTAGCCCATGAACAGCTCCCCCACGCCCGCTTCTCCAATGAACCGGACGCCCCCTTCCACGACGCCACCGGTCTGGGTATGCCGGGCCGTGAGCGGTTGCTGAGTGACGCTCATCAAGTGCCCCAGGCCGCGGGCGAAAACCGCGACGCGCGGATGAACCGGACGTCGAACGAACACGTCGACGTTGCTCGCCCACCGGTAATCGACGTTCACCTTCTGCGTCGTCCCGCCGAAGTCGGCGACCATGTCGATCGTGGCCTTCTTCAGCGTCATTTCACGAAGCACCCGGACGCCGAGAATGTTCCACGCGACGGGAATCACTTTCGGGCGGTCGCTCAGGTGACGCGAGACGTGATGAAAGATCCCCGCGATCTCAGTACGCTTGATCCGATACGAGCTCGACACCTCGAGGATGTAGTTCCCTTGATTGGGGTCGAACGGCCGGAGCTCGTTGCCGAGCACCGCCTCATAGTCGATGAAGGTCGCCGCGCGGCCGTGCACGTAGTCGACGACATCGATGTCGCCGCCGAAATGTGTGTCCCACGAGAACCGCGGGTCGTCGTTCGCGAGGGCCGCGGCGGACAAGTGGAAGTCATAGCGCGGGAGGAACTGAGGCGACGTGGGCGGCGATGCGAGAGGCTGCTGGGCCGCCGCCGGTGAAGTCACAAGAAGGGCCAGACACGCGGCCACAACGATCGGTTGGCGATTCAAGAATGTGAGGATGTTCGAATCCAGAATTTGAGGATCTGAGAATCTCAGGATTTGAGAATCTGATTCTAACTTAGATCCTCAAATCCCGAGATCCTCAAATCCTCAGATTTACCGTATCCGCTGTGTGGCCGGCGCCACCGCGGTGCGGAGCGCCGGTCTTCCTGCCTGCTCCCAGGCCCCGGTGATGAGCGCGGCCGTGGCGGAGATGGACGCGGCAATCTGCTGCTCGAGCATCGGCCTCGTATTCACGAAGAGCCGCTCGAAGTACACATCGTCGTACGAGTTTCTTCCCATTGCGGCTCGCTTGTCGGCCTCCAGCAGGCGCTCGACGAGCTGATGGCTCGCGAGCAGCGTGTCGAACGCCGCGTCGCGCGGGTTCGTGATGGGGGCGATCGCGACGGGATTCACCGTCAGGTTCGACTGGTACTCCTCGAACAGCGCGGTCTCGAAACGCGTATGCAGGCCGGTCTGGCCGGTCAACTGCCCGTCGTTGTTGCTGCTGGCATGCAGCGGCATGTGCGCATCCTGAATGTAGTGGCTGGCGACCGCGGCAAACAGGACCGTATCGCCCGGGGCGTAGATGGAGCTCCGCTTGAAACCTTCGAATGCGCGCCGAAGGTTGCCGAACTCTTCCGCTTCGCGCCACGGCAGCATGCCGATGCGCTTCAGCGTCTCGACGCCGAACTTCTCGACGGCCGCGTTGTAGTCCCGCGGAAGCGCGGCGAACGGATACGGGCCGAGGTCCGGGCGGCCGAATTCGACGAAGTGATTGGGACCGTCCTCCCACCCGGCGACGCGCCACGTATCGGGATCGTTGACGCGCAGCAGCAGCTCGTCGCGATAGTGGTCGAAAAACGGCTTGATCTCCGCCGGCAGCAGATCGATCGCGCGGCCCATGATGTAGCGATGCGCAGCCACGCCCCAGGCGAACGCCTCAACGGGACACGCGATCAGGACGAGGACAACCGCGGCGGTCGAATTGATGCGCCGGAGCATCCCGGTAATATAGCAGGCGTTGAATTTGAGGATATCCTCAGATCCTTAGATTCGGCATTCAGGAAGATGGATAACCTCACGCACACACTGTTCGCGCTGACGCTGGCGCGCACGCAGCTTGGTCCGGGCGGGCGCGGCGCCACAACGGCCCTCGTCCTGGCATCGAACGCCCCCGACCTCGACATCGTGACCGCGTTCGGCGGCAGCGCGAACTACCTCGCCTGGCACCGCGGACCCACGCACGGACCGCTCGGGGTCGTCGGGCTCGGGCTGGTGACGGCCGTGCTCGTGTGGGGTGGCGGGCAATTCACAGGGGAAAGGGCTGAGGGCAGGCGGCAAAGGCCCGAGGGCGACGGGCAAGCCGGTCACCTCGCGCCGTTTGCGACGCTGCTGGTCGTTTCGATCGTCGGCGTGCTGCTGCATATCCTCATGGATCTGCCGACCTCGTACGGCACCCGTCTGCTGAGTCCCTTCAGCTGGCGATGGTTCGCGATGGATCTGATGCCCATCATCGACGTCTATCTTTGGCTGATCCTCGGGGCCGGCCTTCTGGCCGGGACTTGGCGACGCGGCGCCAGGCAGAGGAGCGCCGTGATCGCGCTGGCGCTGATGGCGGCCAACTACGGGATACGCGTCGCGGCCCACCAGGAAGCGCTGGCGACCGCCGCCCGCGTCTACGGGCCGACACTGCCGGCGCCGTGCGATCCATCGGCCGCATTCGGATCGCTCGTCGACTCCTGGCCGCCATCTGGCGCGGCGCACGCTGGCGGCTCACACTGCCTCATGGATACTGCAGCCATTCCGTCGTTCGGTTCGCCATTCGCGTGGCGCATCGTCGCGCAACTGCCGGATGCGTACCTGGATATCGACGGTGATAGCGCCGCGCAAATCCCGAACCGATGGACGCCACACGTCACCGCCGCCGCGCGGACTCGAACCGCACAAATCCTGCTGGGCTTCTCGCGATTCCCGGTCGCGTGGGAATTGACCCAGCCATCGGGCGCCGTGACCGTGCAGTTCACCGACATGCGGTTCGCGGCGGGACTCGCCAACCGGCAGCGTCAACCGCGGCGGTCCGCCTTGTTCACAGCCACGGTCAGCGTCGATCCCCACAACAGGATTCTCGAAGAAAGGCTCGGTCCATGACTTTATGATTCGCCTGGGGGCTCACATGTCCGTCGCCGGCGGGCTGCCGCGAGCTGTCGAGCGCGCGATTGCCCATCGCTGCGACGCATTTCAGATTTTCAGCCGGAACGCGAACCAGTGGCGGGGCCGCGAGGTCGCACCGGGGGAATTCCTCGAATTCCGCGAGAAGGTCAAAGCAGCCGGACTGCATCCGGTCGTCTCGCATGCCAGCTACCTGATCAATCTTGCGACCACACATGCGCCGCTGCGTGGGCAATCACTCGAAGCCATGGGCGAAGAGATCGACCGGGCCGAGGGACTCGGTCTGCTGGGTGTGGTGCTGCACCCGGGCTTCTCAACGACGGCTGGTGAGGAAACCGGCCTCGATCTCGTCGCCACGGGCCTCATCGAGCTGCTCGCCACGCGCAAGAGCGGGAAGACCATGATCCTCCTCGAGCACTCGGCCGGACAGGGCACGTCGCTCGGGGCGACGTTCGAGCAGATTGCCTACATCCTGGCGGCAGCGAAAGATCATCACCGCGTCGGCGTGTGCCTCGATACGTGTCACCTCCTGGCCTCGGGTTATGACATCGCTTCACCGGAAGGTTATGCAGAGACGTTCACCCGATTCGAGGAAGTGATCGGGCTCGACCGCCTGAAGGTCTTCCATCTGAACGATTCGCAGGGACCGCTCGGCAGCCGCGCCGATCGTCACGAGCACATCGGTCAAGGCTGCGTGGGACTCGAGGCGTTTCGGCGCCTCGTCAACGATCCGCGATTTGACAGGCTGCCGATGCTGCTTGAAACACCCAAGACGCACGGACGGTCGCCGGCGCTCGTCGCGATCGATGCGCTCGACGAGCAGAACCTCAACGTCATACGCGAGTTGATCGGCAAGCCGGAGGGCTGGACACCAAGGGCGGTATAGGCAGGAAGGGCGGGAGAGGCGGGAAGGATCTTACCCTCCAGCCGTTCCCGCCCCTCCTGCCTCTCCTGCCTCACTGAACACCTCCGCCTCAAATCGCCACATCTTCGCGCCGTGCTTCCACGCGTCGCGAGGCAGACCCGCCTTGTGGCAGGTCTGCGCAAGAAACGTCTCACGGTCCCACCGCCACTCGGTCGCCACCTGGGGCAGCAGCAACCCGCGCTGCCAGTTCTGCTCGACGAGAAGGCCGTGACGGCCCACTTCAATGTCGTCGGACGATGCGACCGGCTCGAACGGTCCGAGGAGCGATACCTCGATCTCCAGGCCGGCCAATTCGACGGCGCTGAGCGGCGGGAAGCGCGGATCCGCGCTGCAGGCCGCCACCGCGCACTCGCGAACGACACGCAGGAGCGATTGGTTCGCCTCGAGATGTCCGATACAGCCGCGCAACTCGCCGCGATGGTGGATGGTGACGAATGCGCCGCAAGCCCGCTTGAGGCCGTCGGACACCGACACGTCCGCCGCCGCGGTGGTGCCGCCCACGTGAGCCATAATCGCGGCGCGTGCGATCTGGAGGAGCCGTTGCCGATCGACTTCGCTGGTCATCGTCTGTCTAAAGCACTACCACGCCTGTCCAAAGCACTACCACCGAGGACACGGAGGTCAAACGGAGGACACGGATCTCCCAAGTACTTTAACCGTGGCCTCTGTTCGTGTCTGTGACCTCTGTGGTAGAGCTTTTTGTGGTCGAGTTCTTTGTGGCAGCGCTTTCTGTAAAGTTGCCGAAGGCCGCCGCCAGGTACCCCACGACCGCTGATTGATCCCCAGAGACATCGCCCGAATCGGCGTAGTCGAGCAGCGCCGATTGGCGGGCACCGAGGAGCTCCGCCGCGCGCATGACGGCGATGGTCGGCCCGCCGCCGCACGCGTGTTCGGGCTGGACGTTGAGCGCGTGCTGCAGGGCATCGGTATCGAAACGTGAGACGCAGTCGATGACCGTGCTGTCCAGCCGAGCGGCAGCGGCCCGGTCGTGGTAATGCGACAGGTCCGTACTGGCGACGAGGAGCGCGCGGCGCCCCGCGAATACCGCCGCGAGCGCCTCAGCGAGGCTCTGGGCCGTATCGGCGGTCTGATAACCCATCACGAGCGGGACGATCGCCGCGTGAGGAGCCACACGCTGGAGAAAGGGCAACTGCATCTCGAGCGAGTGCTCGCGGGCGTGCGCTGAAGGGTGTTCGCGTACGATGGTCGTGGCCGCGCGCAGGTCGGCGGCGCAGCCCGCATCGATTGGCGCCACGCCGAACGGCGTCTCGAAGCCGCCTGAAGGCACGACCGCCACGCCCTCGAACCCGACGAAGTGGGACGGCCCGACGAGCACCGCCACGTCGAACGTGCGGCCGCGCAGCAGCCGATAGGCGTGCGCGGCCACCGGACCGGAATACATCAGTCCCGCATGAGGCGAGATGATGGCCACGAGGTCGCCGCCGAGGACGACATCGTCGCCGTCCGCGCGGGCGAGGTGCCGATCGACGGCCGCGGCGAGCTCGGGGGCCGAGCCTGGGTACCAGCTGCCCGCCACCGCCGCATGTCGGATATTCATGTACGATCGTCCATTGTAGAATCGCCTATGTTCTCCCGCGCAGAAGTCGAGGCGGTCGCCGCGCTCGCCAATCTCGAGCTCGACGAGAACGAAATCGAGCTGTTCGCTCGGCAACTCGCCGACATTCTCGCCTACGCCGACGAAGTGCAGCAGGTTGATACGCGCGGCATTCCGCCAACGGCCAGCATCCTCGCGCGGTACCCTGCCGATCGCCCCGACCAGGTGAGGCCTTCGCTCGATCCTGAGGGAGGCTCTTGCCAACGCGCCCGATCCCGCATACGTGCCGAATTCGACGATGGCCGCCGGGTTGTTCAAAGTGCCGCGAGTCATCGGATGAGCGACCCGGCAACGGTTCGCGACATACGCGACAGCGTGCGGAAGCGCGCGCGCTCCGCGAGCGAGGCCTGCCGCGCCGCGCTCGAACGGCTCGAGGCGGTCGAGCCGTCACTGCACGCGTTCAACACGATCACGCGCGAGCAGGCGCTCGCCCGCGCGGCTGACATCGATCGCGATTTCGATCGGTGGCGAGACCGGCCGCTCGTGGGCGTGCCGATCGCGCTCAAGGACAACCTGTGCACAAAAGGGGTGCGCACGACGGCTTCGTCGCGGATGCTCGAGACGTATGTCCCGCCCTACGACGCGACGGTCGTGTCGAGGCTCGACGCCGCCGGCGCGGTCGTCATCGGCAAGACCAACTGCGACGAGTTCTCGATGGGATCGTCGAACGAGAACTCGGCATTCGGCCCCGTGCACAATCCGTGGGCTCTCGATCGCATTCCCGGCGGCACGAGCGGCGGGTCCGCCGCGACGGTCGCCGCACGCATCACGCCGCTGGCGTTCGGATCCGACACCGGTGGGTCCATTCGTCAACCGGCCGCCATGTGCGGAGTGGTCGGCTTGAAGCCGACTTACGGCCGCGTCTCGCGGTACGGCCTGATTGCGTTCGGCTCTTCGCTCGATCAGATCGGCCCTCTGGCCCGGACGGTCCATGATGCGGCGATTGCGCTCGGCGTGATCGCCGGCGCCGACGCCGCGGACGCCACAAGCGCGCAGGAGCCGGTGTCCGACTACCCTGCGGCGCTGACCGGCGACATTCGCGGTACCCGCGTGGGCGTGCCGGCACGGTTGCTCGAACAAGGCGTCGACCCCGAGGTCGCTCGCGCGTTCCGGACGTCACTCGAGGCTCTCGCATCGCGCGGTGCGACGCTCGTCGACATCGAACTGCCGCACGCGAAGTACGCGACAGCGGTGTACTACCTGGTCGCGACGGCGGAGGCCAGCTCGAATCTCGCGCGGTACGACGGAGTGCGCTATGGATTTCGCGATCAGGGCGACACGCTGCACGCGATGTACGCGCGCACCCGTGAACACGGCTTCGGCCCCGAGGTGAAGCGTCGCATCATGCTGGGCACGTACGTGCTCAGCGCCGGCTACTACGAGGCCTATTACCTGAAGGCACAGCAGGTCCGGACCCTCATCCTCCGCGATTACGAGCAGGCCTTCGAACGCGCGGACGTGGTGGCCATGCCGACCAGCCCGACGCCGGCGTTCAAGATTGGCGAGCGCGTCGCCGATCCGCTGCAGATGTACCTGGCGGACGTATTCACCGTCAGCGCCAATCTGGCCGGACTCCCGGCGATCAGCGTGCCGTGCGGGTTCACGTCCGAGCGATTGCCGATCGGCCTGCAGTTGACCGGCCGGCGCTTTGACGAGACAACTCTTCTGCGCATCGCGGACGCGTACGAGCGCGATGCGGAATGGTGGAAACAGGCTCCGGCTCTATGAGCGATCCCGAGTGGGCCGCGTGGCCCGATGAGAAGTTGCTCGAGATGCGAATCTGCGATCTCGGCGTCTCGATCGAGGGCACCGAGCTCGAGCCGCGCATCGCCCAGGTCAACGCCGAGCTCGAGGTGCGGGGCCTGAGGTTCCGGCCGCGCTACTGGTTGTCCGACGAGTGGTTCACGCCCGACGGCGTCCCCGGCGTGGCGATCCCCTATTACCTGGCGCACCCGCGCCTGGCGAAGCTGGAACTGGCGCAGATGCTCGAGGTCGAAGGCGGCGATCCCGAATCGTGCATGCGTATCCTGCGGCATGAGGTCGGCCACGCGATCGACAACGGCTATCAGCTCCGACGCCGTCCCACGCGGCGCCGGCTCTTCGGCACGCCCGCGACCCCGTATCCCGAGTACTACACGCCGAAGCCGTACAGCAAGAGCTTCGTCCAGCACCTCGACCACTGGTATGCACAGAGCCACCCCGACGAAGATTTTGCGGAAACGTTCGCGGTGTGGCTCGATCCCGAATCAATGTGGGCGACGCGGTATGCCGGCTGGCCGGCCGAACGCAAGCTGCAGTACATGGACCGCCTGATGCGGGAGCTCTCGCGGCAGCGTCCCAGCGTGACCTCGAAACGCCAGCTCGATCCCCTGAGCCGGCTGCGCAAAACGCTTGCCGAACACTATCGCAAGAAGCGCGAGCACTACGGCCTCGACCATCCCGATTTCTATGACAGCGACCTGCGGAATCTGTTTTCCGATGCCTCGCAGTTCGCCAAGAATCCGTCGGCGGCGCGATTCGTCCGGCGGATTCGCAGGGAAGCGCGCATGACCGTCGCGAGCTTTACGGACAGCTATCAGTACACGATCGATCAGCTGCTCGAGAAAATCATCGAACGCTGCCGCGATCTGAATTTGCGGCTCATGGATTCTGAGGAATCAACAAAGACCGACTTCCTCGTCTTTCTGACCGTGCAGACGATGAACTATCTCCATAGCGGCCGGCACCGGGTGGCACTGTGACGGTCAGCAAGCTTCGCGTCCTGGCGCTCGTCCACCGGCATCTGATCCCACCCGAGAAGGTCGAAGAGGGCACCGACATCACCTCGGAACCGTGGCGCACCGAGTACGACGTCATCTCGACGCTGCGGGGGCTCGGCCACGAAGTGCAGCCGCTCGGCGTCCACGACGACCTCGGCGAGATTCGCAGGCTCGTGACCGAGTGGAAGCCACAGATCGCGTTCAATCTGCTCGAAGCGTTCGACGACGTCACGATCTTCGATCAGAACGTCATCTCTTATCTCGAACTGTTGAAGCTCTCGTACACCGGCTGCAATCCGCGCGGCCTCCTGCTTGCCCGCGACAAGTCGCTCTCCAAGAAGCTGCTCGCCTATCACCGCATCGCGGTGCCCGAATTCGAGGTGTTCCGGATTGGTCGGCCGATCCGCCGCTCGAAGCGGCTCGAGTTCCCGCTCATCGTGAAATCGCTGACACAGGAGGCCTCCATTGGCATCTCGCAGGCGTCAGTCGTCGAAAACGACGAAAAACTGAAGGAGCGCGTCACGTTCATTCACGAAAGCATCGGGACGACGGCGATTGCCGAGCGGTACATCGACGGCCGCGAGCTCTACGTCGGCATCCTCGGTAACCAGACGCTGCAGGCGCTGCCGGTGTGGGAACTGTTCTTCACGAACATGCCCGAGGGCTCCAAGCGAATCGCCACCGACCGGGTCAAGTGGAGCGTGAAGTACCAGAAGAAGTACGGGATCGACAGCGGCGCGGCGAAGGATCTCCCCGAAGCGGTCGCTGAAAAAATTCAACACATCTGCAAACGCGCCTACCGCGCGCTCGAGCTGAGCGGCTACGCGCGCATCGACTTACGGCTGGACGAGGCCGGCAACGTGTGGCTGCTCGAAGCCAATCCCAATCCGCAGATTGCCAAAGGCGAGGATTTCACGGATTCGGCCGCAAAAATCGGGATCGGCTACGAAGCGGTCATCCAGCGGATTCTGAACCTGGGATTGAGGTGGCAACCGGAGAGTGTTGCCTGAACTTGGTGACTTGGTGACTTGGTGACTTGGGTGACTTGGTGAATCGAATTCCTAATTCACCAACTCACCAACTCACCAATTCGCCAACTTCACTTCTTTTCTGTGAGCTCTGGGGACTTGAGCTGATCGGCGGGCCCGTGCGGCGCCGACGGCTTGAGGTACTCGAACGGGCGGTGCGAAATGCGTTCGTCGAGGCTCTTGACGACCATCGCCGTGCCGCCGGCGGTTCTCTTCGTCTTCGTAAAGCCGACGATCACGCAGAAGCCGATAAAGAGCGCCAGGATGAAGACGGTGCTCGCCCCCAGCCCTTGTAACGCCCCAAACGCGACCTGCTGGACATCCGTCGCGCTCATGCGTCCCGTTCCGCATCGGCCATCTCGCCCTTGACGGCGTTGGCGGCCGGCACGTCGTAGGACACGAGTCCGCGGCGGACTTCCTCCATCGCCACGCGCTCGGCCTTGTGGATAACGGGCGTCCCCTCGCCCTCCCGGAAACGCACGCGGGCGCCGCGGCGCAGCTGTTTGGCGCGCAGCGCGGCCACGTCGACAAACAAGAAGCGGCTCGTAATCGGTGCCGCCGGCTCGGATGGGACGAGCGGACCTGAGTCCTGCTCGATGAGTTCGTTTGCGTCTTCCATGATTTTACAGCGTAGCACGCGGACATAGAGGGCTGGAAGGGCGGAGCCCATCCTGACCCTCCAGCCCATCTTGCCCTGTCTCGTCAGGCCGCGACGTCCACCTTGATCTGCCGCGGCTTGGCCTCCTCGCGCAGGGGAAGCCGCACGGTCAGCACGCCGTTCTTGTATTCGGCTGCGACTTTGCCGGCATCCACCGTCCGGGGAAGCGAGAACGAGCGGCTGAACGCCCCATACCGCCGCTCGACATGGTGGTACTGCTCTTCCTTGACTTCGTTTGAGAACTTCTTTTCGCCCTTGATGGTCATCACGAAATTCTCGACAGTGATGTCGATGTCTTCGCGCGCCATGTCGGGCAGCTCGGCCTTCAGCACGAGCTCCTGATCGGTGTTCTGATAAATGTCCACGGGCGGCACCCACGTCGTGGCCGTCGCGAACCCGAAATCGCGGAATGGATCCCAACGAACGATAGCCATCACTGCTCTCCTTGGTTTGAGGGCAGGAAGGGCTGCCTATCCAGCCAATCCAGCCCGGTTGTTGTTACCGCGTCTCCGCGTACTCCGCGTCGACGACTTCGCCTTCCTTGACATTCGAACCCTGCGAACCTGTAGAACCGCTCGAACCGCTCGAACCGCTCGAACCTTTGTAAAGCTGCTCCGCGAGCGCGTGCGACGCGCGCTGCAGCCCATCCATCGACGTCTTGATCGCCGCCAGGTCGTCGCTCTCCGCCGCTTTCCGAGCTTCGGCGATGGCCGCTTCAATCCGCGAGAGCTCGCCGACCGCGATCTTCCCGCGGTTCTCGTTGACTGTCCTCTCGACCTGGTAGGCCAGGGTGTCGGCCTGGTTCCGCGCGTCGATCAAGTCGCGCCGAGCCTCATCTTCCGACGCGTGGCTCTGCGCTTCCTTCACCATCCGGTCGACCTCGTCCTTCGACAGACCGCTCGATCCGCTGATGGTGATCTTCTGCTCTTTGCCCGTCGCCATGTCTTTGGCGGCGACGTTAACGATGCCATTGGCGTCGATGTCGAAGCTCACTTCCACCTGCGGCATACCGCGCGGCGCCGGCGGCAGGCCGACGAGGTGGAAACGGCCGAGCGTCCGGTTGTCGCGCGCCATCGGGCGCTCGCCCTGCAGCACGTGCACCTCGACGCTCGTCTGGTTGTCGGTCGCGGTCGAGAACGTCTCGCTCTTCCGCGTGGGAATCGTCGTATTCCGGTTGATGAGCGTCGTCATCACGCCGCCGAGCGTTTCGATGCCGAGCGACAGCGGAGTCACGTCGAGCAGCAGCATGTCCTTGACGTCGCCCGTCAGCACGCCGCCCTGGACCGCCGCGCCGACGGCGACGACTTCGTCCGGGTTGACGCCCTTGTGCGGCTCCTTCCCGAAGAACTCGCGCACCATCTGCTGCACCTTCGGCATGCGGGTCGAGCCGCCGACGAGCACGACCTCGTCGATCTTCTTCGGGTCGACGCCTGCATCGGCGAGCGCCTGCTTCACCGGGGCCATCGTGCGCTGCAGCAGGTCGTCGACGAGCTGCTCGAGCTTCGCGCGCGACAGCTTGATCTGCAGATGCTTCGGGCCGCTCTGATCCGCCGTGACGAACGGCAGGTTGATGTCCGTTTCCATTGCCGTCGACAGCTCGATCTTGGCCTTCTCGGCACCTTCCTTCAGCCGCTGAAGCGCCATGCGATCCTTCGACAGATCGATGCCGTCGGTCTTCTTGAACTCGGAGGCAAGCCACTGGATGATGCGATCGTCGAGATCGTCGCCGCCAAGGTGCGTATCGCCGTTGGTCGCTTTCACCTCGACCACGCCCTCGCCCACCTCGAGCACCGAGATATCGAAGGTGCCGCCGCCGAAGTCGTAGACGGCGATCGTTTCGTCCTTCTTCTTGTCGAGGCCGTACGCAAGCGCGGCCGCCGTCGGTTCGTTGATGATGCGGAGCACGTTCAACCCGGCGATCTTGCCGGCGTCTTTCGTGGCCTGGCGCTGCGAGTCGTTGAAATAGGCAGGCACCGTGATCACCGCGTCGGCGATGGGCTCGCCCAGGTAGTCCTCGGCCGCCTTCTTCAGCTTCTGCAGGATCATCGCGGAGATCTCGGGCGGCGAATACTTCTTGTCCCGGGCCTCGACCCAGGCGTCGCCGTTCTGCGCGCGCGCGACTTTGTACGGCACGCGCGACGCCTCAGTCGGCACCTCGTCGAACTTGCGGCCCATGAAACGCTTGATCGAAAAAACGGTGTTTTCGGGATTCGTCACCGCCTGTCGCTTCGCGACCTGGCCGACGAGGCGCTCACCGTCTTTGGCAACCGCCACCACTGAGGGCGTCGTGCGGGCGCCTTCCTGGTTCACGATGACCGTGGGCTGGCCACCTTCCATGACGGCAACGACCGAGTTGGTCGTGCCGAGGTCGATTCCAATCACTTTTGCTGGCATAAGGTCTCCATCCCTCCCAATCGTTCGAAGTCTTGAATAGTATAGGCCTTATATGAGTGTCTGTCAAGCAATTAATCTTAGTGTCTAACACTAATGTCTAACCTATAGGCCGCCTTGATGATGGCGTTCGCGTGGTCACGCTAGGCAATCAGTCAAAAACCGGCCATCATAGACCCGCACCATGCGCATCCTCTTTATTGGCGACATCGTCGGTCGGCCCGGCCGCGAGCTCGTCCGCCAGGGCCTCGGAGCCCTGGTCGATCACCACGCCGTCGACCTCGTCATCGCGAACGCCGAAAACGCCGCGGCCGGCTTCGGGATCACGCGGGAAATTGGCGAACAGCTCCTCGACTGGGGCGTGGATGTCCTGACGTCGGGCAATCACATCTGGGACAAGAAGGAAGCGCTCGACTACATCGGCACCGAGTCGCGTCTGCTGCGGCCGGCCAACTACCCCGCCGCCGCGCCGGGCAACGGCAGTTATCTGGCGCGGACCAAAGGCGGGCAGACCGTTGGCGTCATCAACGTGATGGGACGCGTCTTCATGCCGCTTGTCGACGATCCGTTTGCGGTGGTGCTGAAAGAGATCGAGGCGCTGAAGTCGCGCGCACGGATCATCTTCGTGGACTTTCACGGCGAAGCGACGTCCGAGAAGATCGCCATGGGCTGGCACCTCGACGGCAAGGTGACGGCCGTCATCGGCACACACACGCATGTGCAGACGGCGGACGAACGCATCCTGCCCAAGGGGACTGCGTATCTGACCGACGTCGGCATGACCGGGCCGCACGATTCGGTGATCGGCGTGGAGATCCAGGCGGCGCTCGGCAAGTTCATCAACGGCCTGCCCGCCCGCTTTGACACCGCCACCGAGAACCCGCGTCTGAACGCGGTGATTGTCGAAGCGGACGAGCAGACAGGCCGCGCGACCGACATCGAGCGCCTGAGCTACGGATTGGAGGAGTTGAAAGACCTCGGCGCGGCAGTCTCCAATCTGCAATCTTCAATCTGAAATCTGCAATCAGAAATCTGCAATGTCCGATCTTTTTGATTTGCCGTTTGAGGAGGAGCCGAAAGGCGACGCCGCTCCGACGCCCATCGCCGCGCGCCGCGTCCTCAGCGTCACCGAGCTCAACGTTCGCGTCCGCGATCTTCTCGAAGCGCAGTTCGTCGAAGTGTGGGTCGAGGGCGAGCTGTCCAACTGCCGCGTCTGGAATACCGGCCATCTCTACTTCACGTTGAAGGACGCGGCCGCTCAAGTCCGCGCCGTGATCTTCCGCTCGGCGCTCCGATATCTGAAGTTCAAGCCGGAGGATGGCCTCCGCGTGGTGGCGCGCGGGCGCATCTCGGTTTACGAGCCGAAGGGTGAATACCAGCTGATCTGCGAGCACCTGGAGCCGCATGGCCTGGGCGCGCTGCAGCTGGCCTTCGATCAGCTCAAGAAGCGGCTTCAAGAGGAAGGACTCTTCGACCAGGGTCGCAAACGGCCGCTCCCGGCGCTGCCCCGCAAGATCGGGATCGTCACCTCACTCGACGGCGCCGCCATTCGCGACATCATCAAGGTACTGCGCCGGCGGTATGCGAACGCGCATCTGATCATCCGGCCCGCGCGTGTGCAAGGCGAGGGGGCGGCGCTCGAAATCGCCCGCGCCCTGCGGGCGATCGGACGACTGCCGGGCGTCGACGTCCTCATTGTCGGCCGCGGCGGCGGCTCCATCGAGGACCTGTGGGCGTTCAACGAGGAAATCGTCGCCCGCGCGATTGCGCTGTCCCCGGTTCCGGTGATTTCCGCGGTGGGGCACGAGACGGACGTCACGATCGCCGATTTCGTCGCTGATCTGAGGGCGCCGACGCCGTCGGCCGCGGCCGAGATGGTCGTCGCCGCCAAGGATGACTTCGTCAGCCGGATCGACCGACTGCACGATCGCCTCGGCGCCGTGACGAGAGCGCGCGTCCAGGGGTTGAGCCGGCGGGTGCATGCGATCGGCGGCCGGCCGGCGTTCGCCGGTTTTCCGGGCCGTGTCGCCATGCGCGGCCGTCATGCCGCTGACCTGACGCACACGGCGGCACGGGTGATGCGCGCCGGAATCGTCGCGCGCGACCGGCGGCTGCAGCAGCTTCACCGCCAGCTTGGCCTGTTCGATCTCCGCCGGCGACTCTCCGATATTCGGACACGTCTGGTTTCGGTCGAGGGCCGTTTGACCGGAGCGATCACACGACGAGGCCATCGCGCAGACGCGCAACTGCGAAACTCTGCGCGGCGTCTCGAGACATTGAGCCCGCTCGCGGTCCTGGCCCGCGGCTACGCCGTCTGCTGGACCGGGGATCGCACCCGCGTCGTGCGTGACGCCTCGGACGTGGCGCGAGGCGACAACGTTCGCGTCACGCTGGCACGCGGTGAGTTGACCTGCGAAGTGCGTGATAAAAGCGCCACCACAGAGGACACGGAAGTAAAATCCTGAAAACAGAGAACACGGTTAGACTAGATTTTCAGTGGCCTCTCGTTTTTGTCCGTGGCCTCCGTGGTAGTGCTTTGGGGTTTGGTAGAGCGATTCGATGACCGAGACATCCACGACCTCCATCAAGGACTTCGAAGCGGCGATTGCCGAGCTGGAATCGATCGTCAAGAGGCTCGAGGAGGGCGACATCGCGCTCGAACAGTCGCTGGCCTTGTACGAGCGCGGCGTGCAGCTCTCGCGCTTCTGCCATGCGCGACTCGAGGAGGCGGAACGCCGCATCGAAATTCTGAACGAGCGGGGCGAGCTGAAGGCGGCGCCCTCGACGCTCACTGACGAATCTTCCCGCGACTGATTCGGCGAAGCCCGTGGCCTCCGATTCGCTTGCCGCGTTTCTCGAACAGACCCGAGTCCGGATCGACCAGGCGCTCGAACGGCATCTGCCAAAACCCCCAGCGTGCCCGGCGATCGTCAGCGAGGCGATGCGCTACAGTCTGTTCGCCGGCGGCAAGCGCCTGCGGCCGACTCTCACGCTCGCCGCTGCCGACGCGATCGCCCGGGGCGGCGCCCTTGTCGACCTCGCCGTGCCGGCCGCGTGCGCGGTCGAGCTCATCCACACCTACTCGCTCATTCACGACGATCTTCCGGCCATGGACAACGACACGTTGCGACGAGGGCGCCCCACGCTGCACGTCGTCTACGGGGACGGTATCGCGGTCCTCGCCGGTGACGGATTGCAGGCCGAGGCGTTTGCCTTGCTCGCTCGCGAGCCGGCGGACACGGGAGGCGATGGAAACCCTGGAAACGATGTCCTGGCGCTCGTTGCCAGAAAACTGCGCGTCATCCGCGTGATCGCCGACGCCGCCGGACCGGCCGGGATGGTGGGCGGCCAGGCCCTCGATCTTCAAGCCGTCGGCCAGGCGAAGGGGGTCACGGTCACGCTCGACGCCGACGGCCTTCGCGCGATGCACGCGCGAAAGACCGGCGCGATGATCCGGGCCTCGGCGGTTGCCGGCGCGATCATGGCGGGTGCCGACGAACGACTGATCGAGTGCGTCGATCGCTACGCGTCCGAGATCGGGTTGGCGTTTCAGATCGTTGATGACATCCTCGATGTCGAGGGCTCTGCCGAACAACTTGGTAAGACCGCAGGCAAGGACGCCGCGGAAGCGAAGCCCACCTATCCCGCGCTGTACGGCATGGCACGCTCGAAAGTGTTGGCCGCCGAATGTATCACCCGGGCGCACGCGGTGCTCAAGGATGCAGGCCTCGTCGAAGGACATCTCGGTGCAATTGCTGATTGGATCGTGTCCCGGAAAAACTGAGTCTGTTGCAGCAGCGCCTGCGGTCATGCTCAACACAAAGGACACGATGGACACAAAGGAAAATCCACTCCAGGTTTTGACCTTTGTGTCCTTTGTGTCCTTTGTGTCCTTTGTGTCCTTTGTGTCCATTGTGTTGATTCACCGTGCGAACTAGCAAGTCGCGCCTGGACGTGCTATTGGTCGATCGCGGTCTCGCCCCTTCACGCGAACGCGCCCGCGCGCTCATTCTCGCCGGACACGTCACGGTCGACGGCCAGATCGCGTCGAAGGCCGGCACGCCGGTCGCCGCTGATGCGCGCGTCGAGCTCGCCACGGCGGACCACCCATACGTGAGCCGGGGCGGCGTCAAGCTCGCGGGCGCGCTCGACGCCTTTGGCATCGAGGCCGCCGGCCGGCGCACGCTCGACATCGGCGCGTCGACCGGCGGCTTCACCGACGTCTTGCTCCAGCGCGGCGCCGCGTCGGTCATCGCGCTCGACGTGGGACACGGCCAGCTCGATTGGCGCCTTCGCACCGATCCGCGGGTGATCGTCCGCGAAGGCGTGAACGCGCGCGGACTGTCGAAAGACGATCTGCCGTACGCGCCCGATCTGGTGACGATTGACGTGGCGTTTATCTCGCTGCGACACATTCTGCCTCCACTGCCGGCGCTCCTGGCCGCGAACGCCGACGTCGTCGCCCTCGTAAAGCCGCAGTTCGAAGCGGGCCGCGACGAGGTCGGCAAGCACGGGCTCGTCACCGACCCGGCGGTCCACAATGCGGTCATCGCCGCCGTGACCGAGGCGGCCACACGCGCCGGGTTCGAGCCAGTCGCCATGGCGCCGGCGGCGATCACCGGCGCCACCGGCAACCAGGAGTTCTTCCTGCACCTCCGCGTGCGGTGAGCAATCAAAACGTTTTTCGTGTCTTCGTGTTTTCGTGGTTGCCTTTCGGACCGATAGTTTGGTTTCTCTTATCTTCTGTGGTTGGATAACGGTCTATGATCGGCATCTCGCGCGTCGGCATCGTCGCCAAGTCGCACCTGCGCGCCGCGGTACCGCACCTGGTCGACATTGGAGCGTGGCTGCGCGCGCGGAATATCGAAGCGATTTTTGAATCAGCGACCGCGGCGCTCATGCCGTCCGCCGACG
Source organism: uncultured Acidobacteriota bacterium (assembly GCA_963789965.1). Classification (GTDB taxonomy): domain Bacteria; phylum Acidobacteriota; class Vicinamibacteria; order Vicinamibacterales; family CAVVIG01; genus DATLLJ01. The sequence continues at coordinate 31,516 of CAWBMO010000003.1, read as the reverse complement.
GCCACCGCGTCGCCGAGAAGCTCGCGCTCGTGGAGATGGTCGACATGGTCGTCGTGCTCGGCGGCGACGGCACGCTGCTTTCGATGGCCGATTGCATTGCTGCCGCCGGCAAGAGCATTCCGATACTCGGCGTCAACTTCGGCGGCCTCGGATTCCTGACCGAAGTGACGCTCCCCGAGCTCTACACGGCACTCGAGACCGTGCTCGCCGGGAAGGCTCGCGTCGAAGAACGGATGATGCTGGCGTCAACGGTGCGGCGGCCGCGCGAAGCGTTGACCCCGTTCGTGGCCCTCAACGACGTCGTCGTGACGAAAATCGCGCGGTCGAGGATGATCGACCTTTCGGTATTTGTGGGCGACGAGTTCGTGACCCGCGTGAAAGCTGACGGGCTCATCGTCGCCACGCCGACCGGGTCCACGGCCTACAACCTGGCGGCCGGAGGGCCTATCGTTCAACCGAGCGTCGACGCGCTGGTCCTCACGCCGATCGCGCCCCACACGCTCACCAATCGGCCAGTCGTCATTCCGGCATCCGCCACGGTGCGCGTGCAGCCCCACATGGACAGCCGCGACGAAGTGTTCATCACCTTCGACGGACAGGCGGGATTTCAACTGGAGGACGGCGACGAGATCAACATCTGTCGGGCCCAGCGTTCGCTGCGGTTGATTCACCCATCGACGCGCAGCTACTTCGAGGTGCTGCGCCAGAAGCTCAAGTGGGGAGAACGCTGATTACTTTCGGGCAGCGCGCTGATCCCGGAAGTACTGAACTTGCCACTTCTGAACGTTCCGGTTGTGTTCTTCCAGCGTCCGCGCGAACTCGTGCGAGCCGTCGTTGCGGCTCACGAAGTACAGAAAGTCCACCTGCGCCGGATGCACCGCCGCCTCGAGCGACGCGCGGCCTGGCGAGGCAATCGGCCCCGGCGGCAGGCCCGGATAGCGATACGTGTTGTAGGGCGAGTCGAACGCGAGATCCTCGCGGCGCAGATTGCCTGCGTAGTGACCCGCGCGCTCGAGCGCGTAGATCACGGTCGGATCGCACTGCAGGGCCATCCCGATGCGCAGGCGGTTCGCATAGACCGCCGCCACGAGTGGACGCTCCTCCTGGCGTGAGGCTTCTTTTTCGACAATCGATGCCAGCGTCACAGCCTGTCGCACGGTCAGGCCACGGGCTTCGGCAGCCTGGCGCAACTCCGGCGTAAACACGTGCGCGAACCGGTCCGTCATCAGCTTGACGAGTCGCGGCGCGTCGGTACGCCGTGGCAGCAGATATGTTTCCGGGAACAAATAGCCTTCGAGATCCCGCGCTCCGGAATCGAGCGTCCCGATCGGCGAGGGATCGCGCGCAGCAGCCACGAACGCCGACGCGGGACCGAAGAGGTGGGTCTCGAAGATCTTCCCCATCTCGGCGACGGTCAACCCTTCGGGAAATGTGAGGTTGATCACATATACGTCACCGCGCGACAGCTTGTCGATCACTTCGATCGGCGTCATGGCGCGATCGAAGCGATACTCGCCGGCCTGCAGCCGACGGGCCTTGCCCGAGACATATAAGCCGACCCGAAACGAAAGCGCGTCGCGGACGATGCCCGCCTCCACCAGTCGGTCGCCGATCGTGCGGCTTCCCGCGCCTGCGGGGATTTCGACGAACTGTTCCGCGCTCTGATAGCCGCGATAGGACTCGCTCGCGCGCAGATAGATCCATGCGCCGGCCGCGGCGGCGGCGATCACGACAAGGAGAACGAGCAGGACGAGTTTCTTCATGTCATCGCGGGACGGTCTAAAGACCGTCCCCTACCGTTGTCATCGCGGGACGGTCCAAAGACCGTCCTACCGTATGTCATCGCGGGACGGTCTGAAGACCGTCCCCTACCGTGACGGTAGGGGCGGGCCTTTAGGCCTGCCCGAACCTTGGTGATCCAAATAGTCCTGCAGGACGATGGCGGCGGCGGCCGCATCCAGCTTCTTCTTCCGACGCCGCCAGTCGCGTTCGCCGACAGCCAGGCGGCTTTCCGCCTCGCGGCTCGTCAACCGCTCGTCGCCGCCGACGACAGGGACAGAAACGCGCGCAGTCAGAGCGGCCATGAATCCGGCCACCTCGGCTGTCTGATCGGTCGGCGATCCATCCAGCCTCGCCGGCACGCCGACGACGATCGCGGCCAGCCCGTCCTCCTCCGAACAGAGCCGCGTCACCTCGGCCGACACGCGATCGACCGCGTCCGCCGCGCTCGTCACCATCAACGTCGTCAGCGGCCGCGCCAGGGTCGCCGACGGATCGCTGATCGCCAGACCGACGCGCCGCCGCCCAACGTCGATGCCGAGCACGCGCATTGGTAGATGTTATATTCTTCTCGAAATGCACAAGCGCGCCAATCGACCGGTGCACATCGCTGCATTTCTACAGTTCTGCACTCGCGTGTGGCCTCTTCTCCTCGTGGCATTCCCCTTCGTGGCCGTGGCTCAGCAGGGCGACCGCGCGCGCACCGAAGCGCTCGCGGCCCGGGCGAGCCAGCGCATGGACGCGCTGCACCGCGAGGCCGACCAGCTCGCGCTGCAGGAAAAGACGTTGCTCGGCGATTTGCGTAAGCTCGAGCTCGAACGGCAGATCAAGATCGAGGAGCTTCGCCAGCTCGATGCCGAGGCGTCGCAGGTCGAAACCGAGCGGGCCGCCATCACCGAACGACTGACCAAGCTGCGGGCCGAAGACGAGGCGACGCGGCCTGATCTCGAGGCCCGGCTCGTCGAAATGTACAAGCTCGGGCAGGCCCGCTACGCGCGCCTGCTGCTCTCCACGTCCGACGTCCGGCGCCTCGGGCAGGCGGCACGCACGGCCGCCGCGCTCGCGAAACTCGACCGAGATCGGGTGGCGGCGCATCAGCTCACCGTCGACCAGCTCACATCAACACGCGCGACGCTCGACGAGCGGAGCCGTCGCCTCGTCAGGTTGCGCGCCGAGGCGCGCAGGGCCGATGCCGAAGTGGCACGAGCGGCACAGGCCCGCAGCGATGTGATTCGCGACATCGATAGCCAGCGCGATCTCAACGCGCAGCTCGCCGGCGAGCTGCAGGTCGCCCAGCAGAGGCTGCAGGCGTCGCTGCGCACGATGGCCGCAGGCTCGCCGGTTGGCGAGCCCGCCAATTTGCCCCTCAAGACGTTCCGGGGCGATCTCGACTGGCCGATCGCGGGAACCGTTCGAACCCGCTTCGGGAGTTCCGCCGCCGGTCGGACGGCCCCATCGAACGGGATTGAGATAGCCGCGACGGAAGGCGCTCGCGTCACCGCCGTACACGAAGGGGTTGTGGCGTTTGCGGACACCTTCAGCGGTTTCGGCAACCTCGTCATCGTCGATCACGGCGCGCAGGCCTTCAGCCTGTACGGCAATTTGCTCGATATTGGCGTGAAAAAGGGGGCGAGCGTCGAGGCCGGCCAGGCGCTCGGAACCGTCGGCGCCACGCTCACGGGACCAGCCGGGTTGTACTTCGAATTGCGCGTCGACGGTCAGCCGGTCGATCCCTTACAATGGTTTAGAAGGAAATAACGCTGCCTATGAACTCTCGCACGCGCACCATCGTCATCTCCCTCACTGCCCCCGTGATCGCGTTCGCGATCGTGGGCGGCCTGCTCGGCAAAGTGATGGCCCGCGAGGAGACGTTTCAGCACCTCAAGCCCTTCGACGATGTGGTGAATTTCATCACCGGCAACTACGTGGAAGAGGTCAAGCTCGACAAGGTGATGCACGGCGCGATGCGCGGACTGGCCGACGGCCTCGATCCCGACAGCGCGTATCTCACCGCTGAACAGGTGAAAGACATCGAGAACCCCAAGCCGGTGCCGGCGGGCGATATTGGACTGGAGCTCACCCGTCAGTACTATCTTCGCGTCATTGCGGCGCGCGACGGCTCGCCGGCGGCGAAGGCCGGCCTTCGCAGCGGCGATTACGTGCGTGCCATCAACGATAAGCCGACGCGCGAGATGTCGGTGTGGGAAGGCATGCGGGCGCTGCGCGGCGCACCGGGCTCGAAGGTGACGCTGGCGATCATTCGCGGCAGCGCCGCCGATCCGCACATCGTCGAGCTGACGCGCGAAACCATGCCGCCCTCCGATGTTCGCAGCCGCATTGCGGCGCCGGGTGTGGGCTATCTGCGCGTCGCGGCCATCGGCTCCAACACACTCAGCCAGACGAAGACGCAGATCGCGGATCTGCAAGCCAAGGGAGCCGCAAAGCTCATTGTCGATGTCCGCCGGACATCGACCGGCGAGGCCGACCAGGGCCTGGCGCTCGCGCGATTGTTCGTCAACCCGGGCGCCACGCTGGCGATCCGCGAGAAGAGCGGCGGCGTGCGCGAAACGATCCTGACCGTCGCCGGGGACGGCGCGATCAAACTGCCGGCGCTCGTGCTGCTCGACGTCGGCACGTCAGGCGCGGCAGAGCTGTTTGCCTCGGCGCTGTCGGGGAACATGCGCGCCGACCTGGTGGGCGAACACACCATCGGACGTGCCGCGATCCAGCGGTTGATCAAGCTGCCCGACAGCAGCGGTCTGTGGCTCTCGACCTCACGTTACCTCACGCCTCTTGGGACACCGCTGCACGAAAAGGGCCTGGAGCCGACGGTCGCCGTCGAAGAACCGGACGTCGAGTTCGGTCAGGCGCCGCCGCCCGGAGACCCCGTCCTGGACAAGGCGATCGAGCGGATCACGCTCAAACAGGCCGCCTAAGGGCGACTCTCAGATTTCCTGTGTTTTGTTATACTGTCCGTTCGCGTAACGCCTGTCTTTTCAAGATGTAGGCGCGTAGCTCAGAGGTTAGAGCGCCTGCTTGACACGCAGGAGGTCGGTGGTTCGAGTCCACCCGTGCCTACCAGTCAGGCCTCGCCGCAATCCCCGAATGAATCAGGTCACTATCACGCTTCCGGATGGCTCGAGTCGCAACGTGCCAACCGGCACGCCGGTCCGCGACGTGGCGGCCAACATCTCGCCCGGCCTCGCCAAGGCCGCGCTGGCGGGCATTGTCGACGAGAAGCTCGTGGACCTCTCCTTCGCGATCGAGAAGGATGCCGTCGTCCGCATCGTGACGGATCGGAGCCCTGAAGCGCTGCCGCTCTTCCGGCACAGCACAGCCCATCTGCTGGCCGCCGCGGTGACCAGTCTCTACCCCGGCGCGCAGTGCGGCATCGGCCCGGCGACCGACGAGGGTTTCTTCTACGACTTCGTGGTCGACAGGCCTTTCGTGCCGGAGGATCTCGAGCGGATCGAAAAGAAGATGAAGGAGCTCGCGGCCGAAGATCTCCCGTACGAGCGGCAGATGTGGCCGCGCGAGAAGGCGAAAGATTTCTTCGCGAAACGAGGCGAGCCGCTCAAGGTTCAGCTGATCGACGAAAAGACCGCCGGCCAGAAGGATGTCTCCTGCTACACGATCAAAGATCCCGAGACCTTCATCGACTTCTGCGTCGGCCCGCATGTTCCGTCGACCGGCAGACTCAAAGCGTTCAAGGTGCTGAACGCGTCGAACGCGTACTGGAAGGGCGACGCGCACAACCAGCCGATGCAGCGCATCTACGGCACGGCGTTCCTCGCGGAAAAGGATCTGAAGGCGTACCTCACCCAGATCGAAGAGGCGAAGAAGCGCGATCATCGCAAGCTCGGACGGGACCTGGGGCTGTTTACGTTCCACCAATGGGCGCCGGGCGCGGCGTTCTGGCTCGGCAACGGCACGACGCTGTACAACACGCTGGCGAACTACATGCGCGATGTGCTCTTCCCCGCCGGGTACGTCGAGGTCAAGACGCCGCTCGTCTACAACAAGGCGCTGTGGGAGCGATCCGGCCACTGGAAGCACTACCGTGAAAACATGTTCCTCATCGAGTCCCAGGGCGAGACGATGAGCGTGAAGCCGATGAACTGCCCGGGCCACTTCCTGGCGTACGCCAGCCAGGCGCACAGCTACCGCGAGCTGCCGATCCGCTTTCACGAACAGACGCCGCTGCACCGCAACGAAGCGTCGGGCGTCCTGTCCGGGCTGACGCGCGTCCGCCAGTTTTCGCAGGACGACGCGCACTGCTTCGTGACGCGCGAACAGATCGGTGAAGAGGTCGAACGGCTCATCCGGCTCGTGCAGCGGGTCTACGGGGACTTTGGGCTGTCGTACACGGCGAAGCTCTCGACGCGGCCAGACGAATTTCTGGGCGAGATCGCGACGTGGGATCATGCCGAGGCGGAGCTGAAGGTGGCGCTCGAGCGCGCCGCGGTGGATTACACCATCAATGAAGGGGACGGCGCCTTCTACGGGCCGAAGATCGACTTCGACGTGAGCGACGCGATCGGCCGCAAATGGCAGTGCGCGACGATCCAACTCGACTACCAGCAGCCTGAAAACTTCGACTTGAAGTACACCGGTGCGGACAACGCCGAGCACCGGCCCGTGGTCATCCACCGGGCGATTCTGGGCAGCTTCGAGCGGTTCATCGCCCTGCTGATCGAGCATTATGCGGGCGCATTTCCGCTCTGGCTGGCGCCCGTCCAGGCCATCGTGCTGCCGATTTCCGACCGGCATCTCGACTATGGCGGGGCGGTCCGCGACGAGCTGAAGGCCGCCGGCCTCCGGGTCGATCTCGACGACCGCCAGGAAAAGATCGGATATAAGATTCGGGAGGCACAATTACAGAAGGTGCCCTATATGCTCGTCGTCGGCGACCGCGAGAGCGTCGACCACACCGTGTCGGTGAGGACGCGTGCGGGCGGCGACCAGGGGGCCAGCGCAGTGAGCGATTTCATCGTGAAAGCAAGAGATGAAATCGCCAGAAAGGTCCTTGGTTCTTAGTTCGTGGTCCTTAGTCCGTACTTAGTCCGTAGTCCCGGGTGCGTTGTCTCGCTGCATCCGTGGACCAAGGACCAAGCACCAGGGACGACTAAGGACCAGGGATGGACCAAGAACGAAGGACCAGGGACCAAGGACTATTAGGAGGAGGTCTTTATAGCTTTCGACAGAAGTCCCCGCCGCGACGATCGCGTGCGGGTCAACGAACGAATCCGCGTCCGCGAAATCCGCGTCATCGACGACACCGGCCAGCAGCTCGGCATCATGCCGCCCCCGCAGGCCGTCGCGATTGCCAAGCAGAAGGGACTCGACCTGGTCGAGATCTCGCCGACGGCCAGCCCGCCGGTCTGCCGCATCATGGATTTCGGGAAGTATCAGTACCAGGAGCAGAAGCGTGCGCGCGAGGCCCGGAAGCACCAGAAGGTGATCGAGGTCAAAGAGATCAAGTTTCGCCCGAAGGTCGACGAGCACGACTACCAGTTCAAGAAGAAACACATCGAGCGCTTTCTCGAAGACGGCGACAAGGTGAAAGCGACGATCTTCTTCCGCGGGCGCGAGATGGCGCATCCCGACATCGGCCGCCGCATTCTCGAGCGGCTGATCGAGGAACTGGCCGATGTGGCGGTGGCGGAGACGATGCCGCGGCTCGAAGGCAATCAGATGCACACGATCCTGACGCGCAAGCCGTCGGGGGGCGGGCGGGCGAAGGCCGCGACAGCGACAAGGTAAAGCACCACCACGGAGGTCACGGAAAACACGCTGAGGAACACGGAACCACAACATACGAAGAGCAGTGACCTCCCGTCTGTTCCGTGTCCTCTGTGGTAGAGCTTGTATGAGAAGAAGATGCCGAAAAAGTTGAAGCTCAAGACACACCGCGGCGCGGCGAAGCGCTTCAAGCGGACCAAGACCGGGAAGTTTCTGCGGGGCAAGGCGTTCAAGCAGCACATCCTGAGCAGCAAGAGCACGAAGCGGAAGCGCGGGCTGCGCGGAACGACGACGGTCGCCAAGGTCGACACGCCGAAGCTCGCGCGCATGCTGCCGTACAAATAATGACTTCAGGCTTCAGACTCCGGGCTTCAGGCCTGGAGCCTGGAGCCGGAAGCCTGGAGCCTAGGAGTTCGTGAGATGCCTCGTGTAAAAAGAGGAACAGTCCGCCGCGCCAAGCGAAAGAAACTGCTTGGACTGGCGAAAGGGTACTACGCCAACAAGAGCAAGCTGTATCGTGCCGCGAAAGAGTCGGTCGACACGGCGCTCAAATATGCGTTCGTCGGCCGCCGCCGCAAGAAGCGCGACTTTCGTCGTCTGTGGGTGATTCGGATCAACGCGGCGGCGCGCGAACACGGTCTCACGTACGGTCAGTTCATCAACGGCCTGAAACAGGCTGGCGTCACGCTGGATCGGAAGAGTCTGTCTGAGCTCGCGATTGCCAGTCCGGCGGCATTCGGCAAGCTGGTTGCGCAGGCCAAGGCGGCGGCGAAGCCGGTCGCGAAGCCCGCGGCCAAGACCGCAGCGCGCGCATAGTCTCAAACCAGCGACTGCTTTTCACGAAGACACGAAGGTCACGAAGAGCCAATTTTCTCTTCGTGTTCTTCGTGTCCTTCGTATCTTCGTGATATAGAGTCCCACGCATGAGCGCCCCCGACACCGCCGCCGTCCAGACCGAAATCGCGCGCTTTGAAGCCGAGCTCGCGCAGACGAAGTCGGCGCGGGACGCACAGGCGGTGCGCGATCGGTTTCTCGGCCGCAAGAACAGCGTCGTCGCCTCGTGGATGCAGACGATCGGCAGCGCGCCTCCTGACCAGAAGCGGGAGATCGGGCGCCTGGCGAACGAGCTGAAGCAGGCGATCGAGACGCGCTGGGAGCAGTACCAGGCGTCCGCGACGCCGGCGCAGGCGCCGGGCAGTGTCGACGTCACGCTGCCCGGGCGCGAGCCGCTCCTCGGCCACCGCCATCCCCTCACGATCGTCCGCAACCGCCTCGAGGAGATCTTCACGCGCATGGGTTTTGCCGTCGTCGAAGGACCCGAGGTCGAGGACGAGTGGCACTGCTTCGACGCGCTCAACATGCCGGCCGAGCATCCCGCGCGCGACATGCAGGACACGCTCTATCTCGAGACGTCCATCGCGGGCGACTCGCCGACCGATCGGCGGACACTCCTGCGGACGCACACTTCGTCGATGCAGATCCGGTACATGCAGGCGCACAAGCCGCCCATTCGGATCGTCGTGCCGGGGCGCGTCTATCGGCGGGACGATCTCGACCTGACGCATTCGCCGGCGTTCGGCCAGATTGAGGGCCTTGCCGTCGGCGAAGGCCTGTCGCTCACCGATCTCAAGGGCACCCTGCTCGCCTTCGCGCGCCAGATGTTTTCGCCGACCGTGCGGGTGCGGTTCCGTCCGAGTTTTTTCCCGTACACCGAGCCGAGCGCGGAGATCGATCTCAGCTGCTGGCAGTGCGACGGCGCCGGCTGCGCGATGTGCAAGAAGACCGGGTGGATCGAGCTCGGCGGCTGCGGCATGGTGCATCCGGCGGTGTTCGAGGCGGTCGGCTACGACCCCGAGCGCTATACCGGGTTTGCCTGGGGGATCGGCATCGAACGGATCGCGATTCTTCGGTACCGCGTGGAGGATATCCGGTTGTTTTACGAGAACGATTTGAGGTTCCTCGAGCAGTTTCCGTACTGATTTCGATCGACAGCGTTAAGGGTTTTCTTCGTGTTTTCGTGCTTTCGTGGCGTGTAGTTGTCGTAAGGATGTAGATGCGACTTCTGGTTTCCTGGCTTCGCGATTTCGTCGACATCGACGCTCCGGCTGAAGAAATCGCCGAGAGAGTGGGACTGCGCGGATTTGAGGTCGCCTCCATCGAATCGGTTGGCGATGGTGATGCCGTCATCGATTTCGAGGTGACCGCCAACCGTCCAGACTGCCTGAGCGTCGTTGGCCTCGCGCGTGAGGTCGCGACGATCTACGACCTCCCTCTCACGCTGCCATCGCCGGCGGCCGGAGCGACGATCCCGCTGAAAGGGCTGGCCACCGGCGCGTCAGATCAGTTGACGGTGGCAATCGAGGATGCGGAGCTGTGCCCGCGGTACGCCGCCGCGGTCGCTGAGGTGAGCGTGGGCGCGTCTCCGGACTGGATGACCCGGCGCCTGCAAGCGGCCGGCATCAGGCCAATCAGCACGATTGTCGATCTGACCAACTACGTGCTCATCGAGCTCGGCCACCCGATGCACGCCTTCGATCTGAGGAAGCTTGCCGGGCCGGAAATCCGCGTGCGGCGCGCCAAGCTGGGCGAGGTCATCACGACGCTCGACGGCATCCAGCGAAAACTCGAACCCGACATGCTCGTCATTGCCGATCGCGATCGCGCGCAGGCGATTGCCGGAGTGATGGGAGGCGCAGGCTCCGAAGTCTCTTCGAGCACGCGCCGCGTCGCCTTCGAAAGCGCGTACTTCAAACCGGCATCGGTCCGACGGACCAGCAAACGGCTCAATCTCAAGACCGAGGCCTCGGCCCGCTTCGAGCGCGGTGCCGACATCAGCGCACCCGTCTTCGCGCTCCAGCGTCTCGCGGCCCTGATGGATCGGATCGGCGCCGGCCAGACCGTGGGTCCCGTTGTCGACGTGTACCCCGCCCAGCGGCAGGCCACGCCGCTTCACCTGCGCCGGTCGCGGCTTGCAGCGCTGCTGGGTGTTGCAGTGCCCGATCCGGACGTCGCACGGATCCTGCGTGCCTTGGGAATCGCCGTCACCGCGACGCCGGACGGTTGGGACGTCCTGATTCCGACGGTTCGCGTCGATCTGGTGCGCGAGGTCGACCTGATCGAGGAAGTCGGCCGCCACTACGGATTTGACAAGCTCGCCGCGACCTTTCCGGTCGTGACCGCGCCGGCGCCGCCCCCCGACCCCCGCATCCCGCGCGACCAATTGGTCCGCAGAGTGCTGACCGCCGCTGGTCTGTCCGAGGCGGTGACGTTCGGATTCATCGAGGCGAAGGCGGCGGAGGCGTTCGCAGCCGCGGGCAGCCGGCCTGTCGCGCTCGCCAACCCCCTGTCCGCCAAATTCGACACGCTTCGGCCCTCGCTCATCCCCGGCCTGGTCGATGCTGTCGCGCACAATCGGCGCCACGGACGAGACAACGTGCGGGTCTTCGAGATCGGGACGCGCTTTGCGACCGACGGCGAGACGCGGGCGGTCGCCGTCGCCTGGACGGGATCGGTGGCGCCGCTCCACTGGTCCGCCGGCGGACGTCCGGTCGACTTCTTCGATGTCAAAGGCCTCGTCGAGGCGCTCTCTCACGCGCTCGGCGTGTCCCTTCGGTTCGAGCCGACCAGTGAACCATTCCTGGTTCCCGGACAAACGGCCGCAATCCTGTGCGCCGGCGGGCCCGCCGGTGGCTCGACCGTCGGCCTCGCCGGTCAGATCGCGCCAGATGCGGCCGACGCGCGCGGGCTCTCGCCCAAAGATCGCGTGTATGTTGCCGAATTGAATCTCGATCTCCTTGATCGCTCACGCGTCGGCTCGAACGACGCGATCCGACCGCTGCCGCGATATCCATTTGTCGTCCGCGACCTGTCGATCGTCGTCTCAGACACCTTGCCTGCGGAAATCATTCGTGGCACCATTCAGGCGGCCGGACTCGATGCGCCCGCGCCCCTCGCCGCCGTCGCCTTCTTCGATCGCTACAAGGGCAAAGGGGTGCCGGAGGGTGCGGTCAGTATCTCGGTTCGGTTGACCTTTCAGGCGGCCGATCGCACGTTGACCGACGCCGTGGTGCAACAAAGCGTAGAAAAAATTCTGACCGCGCTGGTGCACGAACATCGCGCGGTCCAACGATGATGATGATGCGTGCGAGGATGACGTATGGTGAAAACTGCGACGAGAACCGTGGAGCTTGAACCGATCGACCGCCTCGAGGAAAAGGTCAAGCGGCTCGTGAGTATGGTCGATCGGATGAAGGCGGAGCAGGCGCGCGCGGCCGAAGAGAACCAGCGTCTCGCCCGCGAGCTCGAGGCGATGCGGGCCCGCGCGGGAGCCAGCGACAGCCTTGTCACCGAGCTGTCGTCGCTCAAGGAAGAACGCGACATCATCCGGTCGCGCGTAACGGACATGCTCGGTCAGCTCGAAGCGCTTAATCTGTAGTCACCGGCCAGCAGTCGCCAGTCAGCAGTCCTGGAGATCGTCACACGCGACTGCCGACTGCCGACTGCCGACTGCCGACTGGAGCCCATGGCAGACACCAACGTCATCCCGATCAGCATTCAGGGACAGCAGTACCCGATCCGGACAACGCTCGAGCCGGATTACGTGATGCAGCTCGCCGCGTTTGTGGACGAGAAAATGCGCGCCGGCGCCGAATCCACTCCGAGCGGCGACTCCCTCCGCCTCGCCGTGCTGGCCGCCCTGAACATTGCCGACGAACTGTTCCGCTGCCGCGATGCCACCGACCAGCGCGACGGCCAGCTCGCCGAACGCACCGAAGAACTGGAGCGTCTGCTCGACCGGGTCTTGATGGCGTAATCGGGTGCCGGGTGCATGGTGCCAGGTGCCACGGTGCCGTGACGGGTGCACCGTGTACGCGCGCGCTGCACGCAGCACGAGGCACCTCTGCACGAGGCACTCTGCACGGCACCAGGCACTTCTGCACCTTGCACCATGCACCCGGACGAACTAAGATCTCCCCAGGGTGTGTGAGTTCCCTGCTTTGCGCGTGATGGCGGTAGGCTCGTTTGAGCCAACGTTTCATCTAAGTGAGTCGCGACGCTGCGTGGTGTGCATGCCTCTGTAAGAGGAAGCCTGAAGCGCGGCTTTTTTGAGCGGTTCCACCTGCTTACGCAGGTTCATCGACCTCCCCACACGGCAAAGCGGGGCCTCTTCGTTTCCCGTCCCTCCGCCGACTGACACGTGCTCTCAACGTACGCACTCCTTATCGACTTCGCCGTCAGCTTCGTGGCGGCCGCCGCGGTCTTTGCCGCGTGGGTGGCCAATCGCAAGCGCATCGCCGCCGAAACCATCGGCCGCGCTGAAGAGCAGGCCCACCGCGTCACCAAAGACGCCGAGCGCGACGCCGAAACCCGCAAGAAGGAAATGCTGCTCGAAGCCAAGGAGAAGGCGCACGACGTCCTCGTGGCGGCCGAGCGCCAGGCGCGGCAGGACCGCCAGCAGGCCGCGGCGCTCGAACAGACGCTCGCGCGGCGCGACACCGCGCTCGCCGACCGCGAGGGTGGCGCCGAGCGGCTTGAGAAGGAGCTGACGGCCCGCGAGCGAGCGGTCAAGGATCGCGAGAAGGCCTCGCTCGAGGCCGCAGCGAAGTACGACCGGCTCGTCGCCGATCAGCAGCGCGAGCTCGAACGCGTCGCCGGGCTGACCGCGGAGGAGGCCAAGGATCTGCTCGTCAAGCACATGGAGGCCGACGCGCGGCACGACGCCGCCAACCTGCTCAAGCGGCTCGACGCCGAGGCGCGCGAGACGGCCGGCGAGCGCGCGAAACACTACATCACCGAAGCGATACAGCGATCGGCGGCCGAGCACGCGGTCGAGACCACTGTCTCAGTCGTCGATCTCCCGAGCGACGATCTGAAGGGTCGCATCATCGGCCGTGAAGGACGCAACATCCGCGCGCTCGAGCTCGCGACGGGCGTCGACCTGATCGTGGACGACACGCCCGGCGCGATCATCCTGTCCGCTTTCGATCCCTATCGCCGCGAAATAGCCAAGCAGGCGATCGAGCGGCTGATCGCCGACGGCCGGATCCATCCGGCGCGCATCGAGGAAGTCGTTCAAAAGGTCAAAGATGAGACCGACGATGCGATGCGGAAGGAAGGCGCCGCCGTCGCGTTCGAGCTCGGCCTGCACGATCTCCATCCCGAGATCCTTCGGCTGATGGGACGCCTGAAGTTCCGGACCAGCTACGGCCAGAACGTGCTCTATCACTCCGCCGAGGTCGCGCGCCTGGCGGGCATCATGGCGAGGGAGCTGGGCATCGACGCGCACGTGGCCGTTCGCGCGGCGTTCGTGCACGACATCGGCAAGGCCATCGATCGCGAGATGGAGGGCACGCACCTCCAGATCGGCATCGACTTCCTCCGCAAGCACGGCGAAAGCGAGGCGGTCGTCATGGCGATGGCGGCCCACCACATGGACATCGACTGGCCCTCCCTCGAGGCGATGATCGTACAGGCCGCCGACGCCATTTCCGCCGCACGGCCCGGCGCGAGGCGCGACATCCTCGAAAGCTACGTCAAGCGGCTCGAGAAGCTCGAAGGCATTGCCGACTCGTTCAAGGGCGTGTCGAAATCGTTCGCGCTTCAGGCGGGCCGCGAGATCCGCATCATGGTCGAGAGCGAAAAAATTTCCGACGAGGAAGCCGTGTGGCTCTCGAAGGATATCGCGCGGCGCATCGAGAGCGAGCTGGAGTATCCCGGCCAGATCAAGGTCACGGTGATCCGCGAAACGCGCGCCACCGACTATGCGAAATGAGGTTAGAGGCTAACCTCCAACCTCCAACCTCTGGCGTCGCCGTCGGGGATTTCACCGAGGCGGCCCTGATCGCGCGCATCCAGCAGCATCTGCCGCCCGCTCCCGACTGGCTGCTCGTTGGCATCGGCGACGATGCCGCTGTCGTCGAGCCGGAGCGGAACCGCGTCGAAGTACTGAGCGTCGACGCGCTCGTCGAAGGCATCCATTTCGATCGCGCCTTCGTACCGCCCGAGGCCATCGGCCATCGCGCGCTTGCGGTCAATCTGAGCGACTTGGCCGCAATGGGCGCGGCGCCGCGCCTCGCCCTGCTTTCCCTTGCGCTGCCCTCCGGCCTGCCGATCGAAGACTTCGACGCCATCATCACCGGCCTCGCGCGCCTCGCCGCGCGGCACCGCATTCATGTGGCCGGCGGCAACCTGACACGATCGCCTGGGCCGCTGATGATCGACATCACCGTGGTGGGCACCGTCAAACGCCGGCAGGCGCTGACACGCGCCGGCGCCCGCCCGGGGGACGAGATCTATGTCAGCGGCATGCTCGGTGCCGCCGCGGCCGGGCTGCGCATGCTCCAGGCGAAGAGCACCACCACCGCCTCAAAAAGCTCTACCACGGAGGTCACGGACACAAACAGAGGTCACGGAACCAAACCATCTACCGTGGTAGAGCTTTGCACACGCCACTATCTCTACCCGGAGCCGCGCGTGCGGCTCGGCCTTCTGCTCTCACGAAACCGCGCGGCATCGGCGGCCATCGACCTCAGCGACGGCCTCGCCGACGGTGTGCATCGGATCGCCGAGGCGGGCGGTGTGGGCGCGGTCATCGATGCGGACGCGCTGCCGATCGACCCGGCCGTTCGCGCGTGGTTCGAGGAACGCGGACTCGATCCCGTGGCCGAAGCCATGACGGCCGGAGACGACTACGAGCTCCTCGTCACCGTCCGCCCGCGAACCGGCAGGCGATTGGCGGCCGCGAAACGCGGTGACGTGCCTCTGACGCGCATCGGCACATGCACCGAAGGCCGGACGGTCCTGTTGCGCGTCAGAACAGGAAGCACCAGCACGGAACGCGAGCTGCCGCGTGCGGGGTACGATCACTTTCGATGATTCATCTCACGCGGGACCTTATCCGCCGGTGGCTCGACCGGCTGCTCCATATCGACGATACGCCGGAACGAACCGCGGCGGCCTTCGCGCTCGGCGTGTTTTTCGGCTTCTCGCCATTTCTCGGCCTGCACACGCTGCTCGGCGTGCTGTTCGCGTTCCTGCTGAACCTCAACCGGGTCTCGGTCCTGCTCGGCGTGTATGCGAACCTGCCGTGGTTTCTGGGTCCGTACTACGTGGTCACGACGATGGTGGGTGCGCAGCTCACGGGACATCGCCTGCCGCCCGGGTTCCGGATGCAGCTCAGGGATCTTTTCGAGCTGTCGCTGTTTCAGGGCGAGTTTTGGCAGCGGCTGGGTGTAGTCCTCAAGCCTCTAGGGTTGTCCTACGTGGTGGGGTCGACGATCGGTGCCGTGCTGCTGGCGGCTGCCGCCTACCATGTGGCGCTCGCATTCATCGCGAGCCGCCGCCGGCTGCACGACATCCTCCAGCACCACCATCACCATAAGTCCTGAGATTGCTGATTGTTGATTGCAGGTTGCTGATTGTTGATTGCAGGTTGCTGATTGGATTGCAGATTCGTAATTACGGAATCGTAATCTGAAATCTGCACTCAGCAATCTACAATCGGGGACGTGATCATTGCCCAGTCGTTCTGGCGAAAAGCACTCGTCACGGTCATCGCCGCGGGCGGGTTTGCTTCGCTGTACGAAGTCACGGCCCTCGATTCCAAGTTTGTGGCGCGGCTCGTCGCGCCAGCTGATCCGTCTGGCCCTCCGGCCCCGGGTGACCGCCTCACCTTCAGCGCCACCGCCTATTGCAAAGGCGTTACGACGGCCGCCGGCGTGGCGGTGCAGGCAGGCATTGCGGCCGCCGATCCGGCCGTGCTGCCCGTCGGCTCGGTCATCGACATCAGCGCACCGGACACGAAATACAGCGGCATTTATACGGTGATGGACACCGGCCCGGCCGTGCAGGGCCGTCTCATCGACATCTACATGTGGAGCTGCTACGAGGCGCTCGACTTCGGTCGCATGCCCATCCAGCTCACCGTACTGCGCCTGGGATGGAACCCGAAGGCGACGACTCCCGGCTTCCTGGAGCGTCTTTTCAAGCGGCCTGCCGAGAAGCCGGCGCGGCTGCCGTCCCGTCCCCTCCCGCAGAGTGTGCCGCCGACCCTTGCCGAACCGAAGCTTGTCGAGTAGGGGCGGGGCTCTAGACCCGGCCATTCTGCTTCAGGCCCGTCCGTCGTGCGGGACGGCCTGAAGACCGTCCCCTACGGTGGCGTCGCTCTCCCGCCCCTTATATTGCAGCTCGAACAGCCGAAAGTAGATGCCGCGAGCCGCGAGGAGTTCCTGGTGGGTGCCGGACTCGCGGAGCCGGCCCTTGTGCAGCACCAGAATCTTGTCCATGTCCTGGATCGTCGACAGCCTGTGTGCGATCGCGATGGTGGTGCGGCCGGCCATGAGCACATGGAGCGCATCGCGGATCAGCAGCTCCGTCTCAGTGTCCACGCTCGAGGTGGCTTCGTCCAGGATGAGCACACGCGGATCGAAGGCGAGAGCGCGCGCGAACGACAGCAGCTGTTTCTGGCCGACCGAGAGCGTCGCCCCGCGTTCGGCGACCGCGCTGGCATAGCCGTGCGGCAGGCGGGTGATGAAGGCATCTGCATGCACGGCCTCGGCGGCGCGACGCACTCGCTCGTCATCGATCGACTGGTTCCCAAGCCGGATGTTGTCGGCGATGGTTCCCGAAAACAGATGGACATCCTGCAGCACGAGACTGAAGAGGCCGCGCAAATCCGGCAGGTCGATGTCGCGAACGTCGACGCCGTCGATGGAAATCCGCCCGCGATTCACATCGTAGAACCGCAACAGCAGATTAATCAGAGTGGTCTTTCCTGCCCCGGTCGCCCCGACGATACCGACGCGCTCGCCCGGCTTGACCTCGAAGCTCACGTCTTTCAGGACGTATTGATCACCTGTACGCGAACGACACATCCTCAAAAACGATGTGCCCGGCCGCCGGCGAGGGCCGCGCGACCGGCTGCGCCGGAGGCCGGACGACGACCGGCTCGTCGAGCAGGGCGAAGATGCGCTCCGATGAGGCCATCGCCGATTGGAGCACGTTGAACTTCTCCGACATATCGCTGATGGGCCGGAAGAACATTTGAGCGTACTGGAGAAATGCGACGAGCGCGCCGAGCGTCAGGACGCTCCGCAGCACCATGCCGCCGCCATACCAGATGATGAGTGCTGACGCCAGCGCGCTCACGGCTTCCACCGCCGGGTAGAACAGCGCATAGTAGAAAATAGACTCGATGTTCGCGTCGCGGTGCTTCCGATCGATGTCGTCGAACCGCGAGAAGTTCAGCGCCTCTCGCCGGAACATCTGTACCGTCGACATGCCGGTGATGTTCTCCTGCAGGAAGGCGTTGATCCGCGCGATCCAGCCGCGAACAACACGATACGATTCGCGGACGTTCCGCCTGAACCACTGCGTGATGACCACGATGAGCGGCAGCACGCAGAACGCGACCATCGCCAGCCGCCAGTTCATCCACAACATGACGATCATGATTCCGACGAGCTTGAACACGTCGCCGAACACGGTGACAACGCCTGACGTGAAGAGGTCGTTGAGGACGTCCACGTCGGAGGTGACCCGCGTCATCAGACGGCCGACGGGATTGCGGTCGTAGTACTTCAGATCGAGCCGCTGCAGGTGGGCATACAGCTCCATCCGCAAGTCGAACATCAGCTTCTGGCCGGTCAGTTGCATCGTCCACGTCTGGAGGTAGTCGGCCCCGAACGCGACGACGAGAATGACGAAATACAGGGCCGCCAGGCGGTCGAGCGGCGCGAGTTGGCCGGTGGCGATGTAGCGGTCGATCGCCACTTTCATCAGGTAGGGCTGTGCGAGCTGCGCCGCGGCGCCGACGATGATGGCGACGAAGGAGAGAGCGACCTGACGCCAGTACGGACGCAGATAGACCGCCAGCCGGCGCATGAGGCGCGCGTCGTAGGCTTTGCCGAGCACTTCGTCGTCGTGGGCGGTCATCGTCATGCAGGACTAAAGTCCTGCGCTACACCTGTTGACGTGTGGCGCGGGTCTTCTGTTACTGGTGTAGTGCAGGTCTTTAGACCTGCCCTAGGATGCTGCAAGCTCGTCCTCTAAGAGTTGCTTCCGGTGAAGCTCCGCGTAGGGTCCGTTCTTCCGGATCAGCTGATCGTGGGTACCGCGCTCGACGATCTGGCCCCTGTCGAGGACGAGAATCTGGTCGGCATCACGGACCGTCGAGATGCGGTGCGACACGAGAATCGATGTCCGCTGGCGCATGACAATTTTCAGGCGCGAGAGGATTTCCTCCTCCGTGTATGTGTCGACCGCCGAAAGCGCATCGTCCAGAATCAGGATCCGGGGATCGACGGCGATCGCGCGAGCGAGCGCGGTGCGCTGCTTCTGGCCACCGGACAGCGTAATGCCACGCTCCCCGACCAGCGTGTCGAAGCCACGGGGAAAGTCGGCGAGGTCCTTGTCGAGCCGAGCCGCCGCCGCGGCGTCGGCGATGCGCCGTGCACGAACGTCGTTCTCTACTGGCGCTGGGGCCCCACCCCCAGCGCGAACTGACGCCGACACCTCGCCTCGGATCTGCTCATCCTCGGCTCGGTGTGGCCGCAGGCGCTCCCCTCCTGCCCTTCCCGCCCTTCCTGCCCCTCCTGCCCTTCCTGCCCCTCCTGCCCCCTCCCGCGCGTCCAAGCCGAACGCCACGTTGTCGGCAATCGTGTCCGAGAACAGAAACGGCTCCTGCGACACGAAGCCGATGGCGCCGCGAAGGACTGCGAGCGGGATATCGCGTACGTCGACACCGTCGATGAACACCGCGCCGCGCGGCGGGTCATACAACCGCGGCAGCAGGCTGATCAGCGTGGACTTGCCCGAGCCGGTGAGACCGACGATGGCGACGGTCTGCCCTGCCTCGATGCGGGCCGATACGTGATCCAGAACGGTCACGCCGTCATGAGCGAACACGAGATCCCGGAATTCAATCTCTCCGCGGATGTGAAAAAGGGGTCGGGAATCCGACTCCTTTTTCGCATCCGCTATCGCGGGCTCGGCATCGAGCACCTCCAGCATCCGCTTCCACGACGCCATGCCGCGCTGCAGCATGTTCGTCACCCAGCCAAACGCGATCATCGGCCAGGCCAACATCGTCAGGTACGCGTTGAACGCAACGAACTCGCCGAGCGTGATTCGTCCCCGAATGACTTCACGGCTGCCGAGCCACAACACGAGCAGCGCGCCGAGCCCGAGAAAGAACGCCATGCTCGGAAAGAAGAAACCCTGCAGCACGATCAGTCTGCGGTTGCGGGCGACGTACTCGGCGTTGGCGAGGCGGAACCGCTCCAGCTCCGCGGATTCCTGCCGATAGGCGCGCACCACCCGCACTCCAGACAGCGCTTCCTGCGCAATCGCGCTGATCTCGGAGAGCTGCGCCTGAATCTGCTCGAAGCGCTTGTGAATCGCGCTGCCGAAGAACTTCACCGAGAACGACACGAACGGCAGCGGTATCAGCGACAGCAGCGTCAGCCACGGGTCGATCGACACCATAATCGTCAACGTGACAGCGAAGGTCAGCAGCGTGGTGGTCGAATACATCACCGACGGGCCGATCATCATGCGGACGGCGTTCAGATCGTTCGTGGCGCGAGACATCAGGTCGCCGGTCCGATGGGTCTGAAAATATGTGAGCGGCAGCTTCTCCAGGTGCGCGAAGAAATCGTTCCGCATGTCGTATTCGATGTGACGTGACGCGCCAATCAGAATGCGGCGCTGGAGGAACCGGAAGACACCTCCGACGAGACCGATGGCCAGGAGCAGCGCGCCGTATTCGAAGAGCTTCGTCCGCGTGACGCCTCGCGTCAGATCGTCGACCGCGTAGCGCAGCACAATCGGGGCCGCCAGCGTGATGGCGGTGCCGACCAGGACGCAGACAAGGCCGGCCAGGAAATCACGGCGATAGCGAAGCACATACCCGAGCAGGCGGCGAACCGGAGACATCAAATCGCAGTATACGTTTCCAGCCCCGGCGGGTTAGCATTCCGTCAATCAGGAGGATCCTTGGCCACAGCGATGTCCCAACCAGCCGCGGGCGGACGCCCAATACTCATGGGCATGAACGGGTACCAATGGACGGTGATCTTTGCGGCGTGGCTCGGGTGGGGGTTCGACATCTTCGACGGCCTGCTGTTCAACTACATCGCGCCGAACGCGGTCCCGGCGCTGCTGGGGCTGCAGCGCGGAACGCCTGAGGCTTCCGCCGCGACGCTCAATTGGACCGGCATCCTGACGTCGGTGCTGCTGCTCGGCTGGGCGGCGGGCGGGATTATCTTCGGCCACGTGGCCGATCGGATCGGCCGCACCAAAACCTTGCTGCTCACGATGCTGCTGTACTCGCTTGGCACAGCCGCGTGCGCCTTCGCGCCCAACATCTGGGTGCTCCTGCTGTTTCGGATCGTGGCCGCGCTCGGGATTGGCGGCGAGTGGGCGGCCGGCGCCGCGATGGTTGCGGAGGTCGTTCCCGAGAATCGGCGCGTCGAAGCCGGAGCGCTCCTCTACACGTCGGCACCGCTCGGCCTGTTCCTGGCGACGTTCGTCACCTTCCAGATCCAGGGCGTGTACTTCCGCGATACGCCTGAAACGGCGTGGCGCTACGTCTTTCTGTGCGGTTTGATCCCGGCGGCCGTCGCCTTCATGGTGCGGTTGTTCATCAAAGAACCCGAGCGGTGGACACGCATCGCCAAGACGGCCAAGCCGGCGACCATGGGCGAACTGTTCGCCCCAGCGTACGTCCGCGCCACGTTGACGGGCCTTTCACTGGCCATCGTCGCTCTGGTCACTTGGTGGAGCTGCAACGCGTTCATCCCAACGATCGCGACCGGTCTGGCGGCGCGGGAGGCCTCGTTGCTGGGGCTGGCAGCAGCCGACACCACCACCTTGATCGAACAGTGGAAAGCGACGGCCACGAATATGTTCAATCTGGGCGGACTCATCGGGACGCTGCTCACGATACCGGCGTCCAAGCTGCTCGGCCGCCGCCACATGTTCACGATGTACTTTCTCGGTTCAGCGATCGCCGTGATGGCGGCGTTCGGGCTTCCACTCGAGCCGCACACGCGCCTCTACATGTATTTTCCAATCGGCCTGACGGTGTTCGGCGTGTTCGGAAGCTTCACGTACTATCTGCCGGAGCTCTATCCCACACGCCTCCGCGGGACCGGTCCGGGCTTCACGTACAACACCGGCCGCATCGTCGCTGCTGTGGGACCGTTTCTGGTCGGTTCGATCGCGTCGCGCGGCGTCAACGCGCTGGATACAGCGATGTACTTGCTGTTCTTCGTCGGGTTCGTGCCACTGGTCGGACTGCTCGTCATCCCGTTCATGATCGAAACGCGAGACCGCGCGTTAATCGACTAGTTGAGCTTGGGGCTCGAGGCTCGCGGCGTCAGCTGTGAGCTTTGAGCCTTCTGTGCTATTCTCAGAAAGCCTTTCCCAGCAGGCTCTGTTACTCATTTCCAAGGACACGACTGTCTTATGATGCACAGAACTGCTATTCGCGTGTACGCAGGCTGGGTTGTGGCGCTGGCCTTGGTTCTCATCGCCACCCCAGCCCAGGCTCAATTCCGGCCCAGGCCGACCAGCGAGCTGCCGACTGGCGAACAGTACCACGCCGAGGCCGCCTTCGGCTTCTGGTTTCCGACGGCCACGATGGTCGTGTCCAGTGAAAGCCTCGGGATCGTCGGCTCGACGATCGATTTCAAACCGGACCTCGGCCTCCAGGACAAGACCCTTCCGGATCTCCGGCTCGTGCTGAGTCCGTCGAGACGGCACAAGTTCCGCCTCGAGTTCATTCCGATCAAGTACGAGTCGAAGGGAACGCTCAAGAGGACCATCGTCTTCAACGGTCAGCGCTATGATCTCGGGCTGCCGGTGACCAGCCTTCTCTACTGGAAAGCGTACCGCTTGGCGTACGAGTTTGACTTCATCACGACCAACCGGGGCTTCGCCGGGTTTGTCGTCGAAGCCAAGTACACGGACGTAACGGTCAACCTGGCCAGCAGCGTCGCGACCGAGTTCGCGCGCGCCAGGGCGCCCATTCCCGCTATCGGCGGCATCGGCCGTTTCTACGTCGTCCCGAACATTTCCATCACCGGCGAGGTGACCGGATTCAAGCTGCCTGAGGATCTGGTGGTAGGCACGCACGCGCACTATGTGGACTTCGACCTGTACGGGACTGTGAACTTCACCAACAATATCGGCGCGCAGATCGGTTACCGGTCGCTCGACGTCGGCTACCTGGCCGACACCGATACAGGCACGTTCAAGGAAAAGGGACTATTCCTCGG
Source organism: uncultured Acidobacteriota bacterium (assembly GCA_963789965.1). Taxonomy (GTDB): domain Bacteria; phylum Acidobacteriota; class Vicinamibacteria; order Vicinamibacterales; family CAVVIG01; genus DATLLJ01. The sequence continues at coordinate 8,717 of CAWBMO010000003.1, read as the reverse complement.
AGTCGTCACGAGGTACTGAGTCAACGCTGGCGGAGGCCGGCTGGGACGAGCGTTTCCAGCCGGTGGTCCGCTTCCTTCAACGTTTCATCGCGCTTGCAGAAGCAGAAGCGCAGCTTCGTGCGGCCTTTCGCCGCGTCCTGATAGAAGCTGCTGCCGGGCACGGCCGCCACACCCACGTCCCTCACGAGATACCGGGCGAAGGCGACGTCGTCACTGAACCCGAACGCGCCGATGTCGGTCATGATGTAGTACGCGCCGGACGGCGGATAGCACGTGAACTGATGCCGCCCGAGAATCTCGAGCAGCATGTCGCGGCGGCGCTGGTACTGCACCCCGAGATCGACGTAATACCGGTCCGGCAGGCCGAGCGCCACGGTTCCGGCCTCCTGCAGCGGCGCGGCAGCGCCCACGGTCAGAAAATCGTGGACTTTCCGTATGGCGCCGGTGAGAGAGGGCGGCGAGATCGTCCAGCCCACGCGCCAACCGGTCACGCTGTAGGTCTTCGACAAACTATTGATCGTGACGGTACGTTCCGCCATCCCGTCGATCGTCGCAATCGGGATGTGCTGATGGCCGTCATAGATGATGTGCTCGTAGATCTCATCCGAGATGGCGATCGCGTCCCACTTGAGGCAAAGCGCCGCGATCGCTTCGAGCTCGGCCCGGCTGAAGACTTTGCCGGTCGGATTGTTCGGCGTGTTGAGGATGATCGCCTTCGTCCGGTTGTTGAACGCGGCGGCCAGCTCGTCGGGATCGAACGACCAATGCGGTTCGTGCAGCGTGACGTAGCGCGGCGTCGCGCCCGAAAGAATCGCGTCAGGGCCGTAATTCTCGTAAAACGGCTCGAAAATCACCACCTCGTCGCCCGGATCGATGATGGCCATCATCGTCGACATCATGGCCTCGGTCGCTCCGCAGCACACGGTCACCTGTTCGTCGGCGACGACCGGCAGGCCGTACCGCCGCGTAAACTCGCGGGCGACCGCCTGCCGAAGGGGCTGCGCACCCCACGTCACCGCATACTGGTTGATGTCTTGCTGAATCGCCGCACACGCCGCATCCTTGATGGCCTGGGGCGCTGGAAAGTCGGGAAACCCCTGCGACAGATTCACACCGCCGTACAGATGATTGAGCCGCGTCATCTCGCGGATGACCGACTCGGTGAACTGCGTCGCTTTTCCGGACCCCGTAAGTTTGGACATAAGAGAGATGGTGAATTGGGTAATTGGGTAATCGAGTAATTGGGTAATTGTGACCTTGAGATTACCCGAACTCGATTACCCGATTACCCGATTACCCGATTACTCAATTACCCGATTCACTGGCATACAGTCGCCGGTAGTCTTCAGCGGTGCCGAGGATCCTCTTGACGTAGTTCTGCGTCTCCGGGAACGGGATGTCGTCGATGAACTCGTCGCGCGGTACTCCGGGCCGCTCCGCAAGCCAGCGGCGAACCCTTCCCTCCCCTGCGTTGTAGCTCGCGAGCACGAGATGCAGCTCGCCGAATTGCTTGATGGTGTCCGCCAGATAGGCCGTTCCCATCTTGATGCTCGCCTCGGGATTCGCGAGCAGCCTGGCCGAGTACGGCATCGTCAACTTCTTCGCGTAGCGCCGTCCCGTCGACGGCATCAGCTGCATCAGCCCCACGGCGTTGGCCGGCGAGCGAACGTCGGCCACAAAGGTGGACTCCTGCGCGACCAGGGCCGCGACGAAGTAGGGATCGAGCTGGTGCATGGCCGAATACTTGCGGATCAGCTCCCAATATTGGAGCGGAAAAATAAACCGCGACACTTCCTTGGGCAGCCACTCCCCGCTCACGGCCAGATAGTGCGGGTAGGCCCGCTTCATTGTGTTGATGGACGCACGGTACAACGTGAGCTGCGGCGAGCCCTTCACCGACTGGCCTTGTTTCTGGTAAATCCAGGCGAGCGTCGCCTCAATCGCCGGTCGGGTGCCCCACACTTTCTGGGCGTACTGCAGCTCGTTGATGGCCTGATCGTAGAGGCCAAGGCCAAGCAGGGCGCGCACCAGCTGTTCATTCGGAGGGAGCGCGACATTCGGCGTGCCTTCCCCCTCGGAGTCGGCAACGCCCCTCGACTGGGCGGCCGCTGCTGCCGCCTGGCCGCTGGCGATCAGCTGGCGCCGCGTGGCGGCGCCGTCGAGACGGGTGAGTGCCAGCCGCCCGTAGTAGCTGTTGAAATAATCGGTTGCGGCCAGCGTGTAGCGCCCTCGCGCCAGGTCGGTTTCGTTCAGCGCTTCATGGGCCCGACCCGACCAATAGAGCCACGGCGGGCGGTAATCGGACCGCGGGAACCGTGCGGCCGCGCTTTCGAACACACGAATGGTGTCCGCGTACTGTTGATTCCTGTAAGCGAGCCACCCGATTTTCCATGCGGCGCGCTCGGCGTAGCGCCCCATCGGAAACCTCGCGTACATCTCCCGGAAGGTCTCGTCGGCTTTCGTGTCCTCGTCGGCGAGGATGAAGTGGGTGGCGAGATGGTTGAGGGCTTCTTCCGACCAGGTCTCGGTGGGAAAATCGTCAGCGATGCGACGTACTACGCGAAAGTATTCGTCGCGATTGTGAAGATCGTACAGGGCCGCCGCATAAAAGAAGAGCGCTTCGCCCTGGCGCGAGGCCTTCGCGACGTACGGCTTGACGCCGTCGTGCGCAGCGCGAAAGCGCTTGAGATAGTAATCTGACTCAGCGAGGCGGAGGTTGACGAGCTCGAGGTCATCATCCTGCGCAACGTCCCGCAGCTTGGCGAAGGCCGCCCGCGCCAGCGTGTAACGCTTGCCGCCAAACAGCTGTTCCGCACGTCGGAGCTCCTGCTTGAACCGGTCCGTGCCCGTCGCCAGCGGCGGGCGATTCGGCAGGCGATCGAGTGCGAGCTCCGCGGCCGGCGACAGGTCGCTGAACGGGAATTCATAGTACGCACGGGAAAACGCCGCCAGCGCCTTCTCCAAGTCTCCAGATGCCTCCGCAGCCACTCCCATCCGGATCAGCACATCGTCAGGCGCCGCGATTTTCGTTTTCGACAGCCGCTCGTAAATAGCCAGCGCCGCAGCGGAATCGCCCAGCGCTTCGTCGGACTCGGCCTCGCGCAGCGCCGCGGCTTCCCACAAGTAGCCGGCCGGTCCGCTGGCGACGAGCGTCTGGAATGTGCTGCGCGCATCGGTCGTGCGGCCGACGGAGAGCTCGGCGAGACCTTTGTAATATTGGACGTATTCGCCCAAGGGATGCTCGCGCAAGAGCGGCTGCGACAGGATCGGCAAGGCCTTCGCGAACTGGCCGTCGACCGTGAGCTTGACGGCCGAGGCAAAGGCATTGAGCGCCGCCGTCCGCGTGGTGTTCGCCGCGGTGGGCGTCAACCAGAAATGCGACAGGTCGTCCGGCAACGGCGGGTGAGCGGTCGGCCGCAGAACGACAGCGACGGGCGATGCGGTACCGACAAGCTGCTGCGCGGACGGACCGGTGCCACCAGGGGCGACGAGCCCGAGGACGACGACAATCGCGAGGCAGCGCGTTCTGTTCATCAGTGGCATCCGGCTCTTGCTCGCGCGTAGTGTCCGGCTTTCGACCGGACCTAGGTCTTCATATCGAGGAGGCTCGCGTCGCCGTCAGCCAGCGTGCGAATCAGCTCCTCGTGAACGTAGTCCCTGCTCTGGCGGACCTCTGGCGAGACACGCTGTTCGTACAGCGTGCGCACGCGCGCGATTTCCCCGCCGAGTCTGGTTGCAAGGTCGCGCTCCCGCCGGCCCTCGGTGACCTGCGATTCGTGATACAGCTTGATCTCGGATACCAGCAGCCGCGCATACCGTCGCGCTGCGGCATGTTCGTCGGCGTCATCGTCGCTCCGATCAGGCGGCAGAGCCGGCCGGTCGGTCGTCCCCATCAGCGAGCGCGCGGCTTTGATGGCCGTGAGCGCTTCGAGGCGCTGCGACGCGAAGCAGGCCAGGATTTCCAAAGATTCCGCGTTCACGGTTCCGGATTCCAGCCCTGCGTCCGCATACAAGACCGCGACCACCTGGCCGCCGATCGAGAGAGGCACCGCCACCGAACTCCGTCCCGCGGGCAGAAGCGCAAAGGCCGGAGCACCCTCGCGGCCATCGGGCTCCGACGATGCGACTGCTGCCCTTCGGACCGCTTCGGCGATGACGCCGGCATCGTGGCCCGCGATGTCGAGGGCATCGCCCCTTTCAAAAGATGGGTCGAAGCCCACCAGGGACCAGCCGCGAAAACGATCGCCGCGCACGAGCACGACGCCGGCCCGTGCGGCTTCGCGGCCGGCGCAACTGACGAGCGTGTCAAGCACGTCGCTGAGCGACCGCCCACCGCTCATCGTACGAATTCCAGCCATGAGCCGTCCGGTCGACGGGGCGTGTTCGGCGGCAACCCGCTCCGCGCGGGCTTCGGCCGCCAGCTCGTCGCCGACCACACGAACCTGCTCGGTCACTTCCTCGCGGAGGCGGCTGGCAAATGTATCCAGAACGTGTTGAAGCTGCTTATCGAGGCTCAAAGGTGAATGTTGAAATTATGCGGTCGGCTGTACACCTGAGTCAAGCCGCAAAAGCCCAACAACTCCAAGCGGCTGAACCATTTGACGCTCCACGATAGAGGCCGTACAATGGAGAGTCAGTTCGCGAGCTTTTTGCACGTCAGAGCGGCCTTCCCTCACGGGGGCGACACGGCTTCGACGAGGGTAAAGACTCGCGGGATGCATGCCGAGCCCCATCGACTCGTAAATCCGATGGAACACAACGTAACTGCGAACACGCAGCTCGCTCTCGCTGCTTAATTAAGTAGCGACGTCCACCTCGTCCTCGCCTGTGGGGCGGGGCTGGATGTCATAAATGCAGGCTGGTCGGCACGCGGGCCTCCGAAGCGTGTCGACGAGACAATTCGGGGCTAGTGATCGCCGGTTTCCGTCGCTCTTTGACGGCGGTTGCGAAAAATCAAGAGCGGCTACGCATGTAGACGCCTGCGACGGCGTACTCTCGGACGCGGGTTCGACTCCCGCCGCCTCCACCAATGCAAAGTAATCGAACCGGGTTCCGAACGCTCGCGTTCGGTCCCCGGCTCGCCGTCAAGGACCGCCAGGACGTCGAGATTCGTGCGGGCCTTGTAGTAGGGCCGTCCCACGTCGGGGCTCGTCGCCTCCATCTGGATGATCCCCAATAGCTGCCGGAGCAAGAGCGCCGACCGTTCGGTGCGCTGCTCGAGAAGCGGCTGAATCCTTGAGATGCGCTCCTCTATCCACTCCCTCGGCGGCATCGTGAGCACCGCGTCTCGGCTCCGCCTGAGGACCTCCAACTCCGCGCGAAGCACCTCCACCCGCTTCTCTGATACCAACAGCGCATCGGCCAGCGCCCGACTCCCCCGTCCCTCGGCAATGAACTCGACGAAGTTCGTCACGCGTCGCTCCTCTGCGGCGTACTCGGCTTCGCGGAGACTGATCGTCTCTGGAGCCTCGGTCGAGGCCTTCTCCACCTCTTCCTTCACGCGTTCGAGCACGTAGTCGAGGTTCTCCGGCGACATCAGAGCGTCCCGAACCGCGGCGAGCACGATTCGCTCGACCCGCGACCGGCGCACCATTAACCGATTCGTGCAGGCGTTCTTCACGGCGCCGAGACACCCGTAGTAGCCCCCGCTCTTCCCACTCACCTTGACCATGGCCGAACCACATGCGCCGCAGCTCATCGCCCCCGATAGCAAGTCCGTCGGGTACTGTCTGGCTCTTCCGCCCTTCTGCACTTCAAACCCTCGGATCCCTCGCCCGCCGGGCCAGGCCTTTCGGACCTCTGTCATGCGCAGCTGAACCTGCTCCCAGAGGACCTGCGGCACGATCCGAAGTGTCTGGTCGTCCATGACGAACCATTCCGATTCCGGCTTCGGTAACTGTCGCCTCCGACCCGTCTTGGGATCCCGTCTCGTCTCCATCTTGTTCCACACCCAGCGACCGACGTACTTCTCGTTTCGGAGCACGCGATGGACCGTCGCCGGTGACCAGCCTTGCTGCGACTTCCGCCGACCCGAGACGCCTTCTGCGTTCAGCGCCTTCACGATTCGACTTTCCGACTTCCCTTCTGCGAATTCCCGAAAGATCCGCAGCACGACGGCCGCCTGCCTCGGCTCCACCGTCATCTTGTAGCCGTCCGGTCGCGGCCGCCCCTTCTTGTCGAGTCGCATCTCCCCGACCGGCACAGACCGGTACCCGAACGTGGCCTCTCCGACGATGAAACCTCGCTGCTTTTGGCCCATCTGTCCACGCAGCGTCTTCTTCTTCAGATCCATCAACTGTAATTCGTTGAAGACGCCGCGCATCTGAATCCCGAAGGTCGCCTCCTGGTCGTCCGTATCCAGGCCCTCCGCGACCGACAAGACTCGGATTCCGTGAAAGCGGAGCTCCTCCAGCACCGAGAGCAGCAACAGCGTGTTCCTGGCCAGTCGCGACAGGTCGTCCACCAGCACCGTCTCGAATGCGGCCGCAGCCGCCGCGGCGCGAAGCGCGGCCAGCCCGCCGCGATCTCGCCGGGCCCCCGAGGCGGCCCGGTCAACGTAGATGTGGAGTTCGTCCACCTGATAGCCGTGTGCTCCTGCAAACTTTCGGCACGACGAGATCTGGTCCTCGATGCTTTCTGGGCGTTGATTCTCAGACGAATACCGTGCGTAGATTGCTGTGCCCATGGCTACTTCTCCTTCCGAACGGCGTCCTTCATGAGCTTGACGTATTCCTTGGCCAATTCTTCGGCCACGTGGTCGAGAAGCGCACGGAGATTAGGATCCAGGACCATCGTCTCCTGACGCATTGTCTTTGCTGTCTTAGCGCGGCTCTTCTTCATCGTATGAACCGTTCATAATAAGAGACACTGTCTATCATATGGCGCAAAAAAAGGGTCACGCCTCTCCAAGCGCCCGACTCAGATCCTTCGCCAGCCCAGTCACGCTCACCTCGACTCGCCCTCGCTCACGGCCAGCTGCGGGAGTGAATATCGCGGCTGGCACATCGGTCTCAGCTCCTCGGAGCTTCTTGCGCGATCGCCGTGTATTCGTGTCGACCCTCCCACCGGTAGTCAGATTGATACCGCCCAACAGCTTTGGCGTCTTCCCCGTGGTGTGCAGTGCAAAGAAGAGCCGCTGGCCGTCGGTGATGATGACTCGAAGTTCCGGTGCTCCCTTTTCGGTCAGGCTGTCCGGTAAGCGAAACCCTGGCACATCCCGGGATATCGCCTTCTCGGTCGCCTCCAGCACGTGTAAGACCGCGGTGACAACCGACACCGGAATCATCAACTCTCTCAATTTGAGCGCCACCGAGAACTCAAGCATGTTCCGGCGAGAGAAGCGACGGCTCGATCCCCTTCCTCTGGCGTCTTCAACGGCTGGGCGAACCGCTCCCTTTTCGCAGAGATGGATGAGCCGATGCTGTGGCTCACCCAGGACTCGGGACGCTTCCGAGAGCGTCCATGACGATCCGAGTGCCATATAAGAGATGCCGTCTATTATACCAGCCCAGAAGCGACCCTCAACATTGCTAGACCCTGGGGCGTTACGCAGGATCTATCCCTCTCTCGCGGGTTTGCAAACAAGTGCCCGTTCGAGCCCGGGCCGGGTAAGACAAAAAGCGGCTGCTTTGCCCCTCGGGGCCGATGGGTGTGGGGGCCGCCTCAATCGACGCTAGCAGGGCTGGGCGGCCCGGAACGGGGAAATCCCCCTTCCAGGCTCGCCGGAGTCGTTCAATTGCGGATTGTGAAGACCTCGAGGAGGTGCTGCAAGGCGACGGCGGCCCGGATGGACATCCGGCCAAACGCCTCCTCGATCTCAGGATAGTCCTCGCGGTGCACGGCCTCCGACATCGTGTCGATGATCCTGAGTGCGGACTTGAGGTCGGCGAACACCATCTTCCGGTACCTGTTTCTTAATGAACTCGCAGAGCCAGTGCACTTGGCCGAGCCTCGTCAGCTCGCCCTGCTGCGACAGATACTTCTTGTCTACGCCGGCAGCGAGCACACGATCCTTCGGCGCCACGGTGTCGAGAGTAGTGATCAGCACGTAGCGGAAAGACGCTGCCGCCTGCCGCACCCAGTCATCGTCCTTCCGACGCGCGGTCGCCCAGCCGCCGTTCCACGACTTGAGAAGCGCGGGGTTCACACGCGGCAGGACCGTCTCGATGGTGACTGTCGTCTCCTCCCGCACCTCGGTCCAGATCTCCACGATCGGCTCTTCCGCACGATGCGTCGTGATCGAACGCACGACGCGCGCGTGCGAGTAGACGGACAGCGCCGGCACCCTCGCCATAAACGGCGCTTCGATCGCGCCGTCCGGCGCGACGGCGATGGAGGCCGCGTAGGTCGCGTACGATTTGTTCAAACGATACGTGTCGAGCTGCAGCGCCGTCGGATCAACCACGCCGATCAGATCGCCGAGCAAGTCGAATCGCACGTCTTGTCCTCCATCGCGATCTGGGCCGCGCGCGAGATCTGTTCGATGTGCTTGAAGCTTGTCGTAGAAGCGCGTCAGCTCGACAGGCTTGAACAGCTCGGCGAACCGCTCCACGCCGACCGTCAGGGCGGACGGCTTGAACTGCTCCGCGACCAGCGTCACGGCGGCGTTGATTCTCGCCGTCTGAGCCTCATGCTCGGCGGTGATGTGCCGAATCTTCTCCAGGAAGTCCGTCGAAAAAACGGAGTGCGAAATCGCCGCGTTCGCCGCAATCAGCGAA
>CAWBMO010000002.1:555000-824546 GCA_963789965.1 uncultured Acidobacteriota bacterium | reverse complement strand
TTGTGTAGCATATTACTGGTTGGTATGCTTCAGCAGATCGGAACGAAGCAGCTCGCCAGACGGCCGTTGCAGTGGAACCAGGCGACCGGCGTCATCGCACCGGAAGGACATCACGACTCTCCCTGGAACATTTACGCGCAGAACCGTGAGAACGCCGACCTCGGCTCATGGCGCGCCTTCCAGATCGCCTTCCTTCTGATGTCGCTTGACGGCGCGAGCCGAGGCGACTCCGCCGACCGCGAAATCGTGGACCTGATCTGGTTCCCGACCGGCGGCGGCAAGACCGAAGCCTATCTCGGCGTCATGGCCTTCTACATGTTCCACGAGCGCCTGCTCATGGCAGATGGTCGCGCCGAGCCCGCACGCGACGGCACCAACGTTCTGATGCGCTACACGCTGAGAATGCTGACGACGCAGCAGTTCCAGCGCGCCGCAAGCCTGATTTGCGCGATGGAGTTCCTGCGGCGACACGCCGGCCTCGCATGGCATCGCCACGATTCCCGGACGACGCTTCTCGCTCGGCCTGTGGATCGGCGGCAGCGGTTCGCCCAACAAAATCGCGCAGGCCAGGACCGAACTATCCGCGTTCCGCATGGAGCGAGGCTCGGGCAACCCGCTGGTCCTGACCGAGTGCCCGTGGTGTCGAGCGGAAATTGGCAGGTTCGACGGACCCGAAACCACAGGGAATGGCTCAGAACCAGATGGAAGGCGCTGCGCGTCCGCGGGCATTTCCGATCATCCGACAGAGGGTCCGCTCCTGCTGTGCCCGATGGCGCCTGCGCCTTCGGTTCGGAGCAGTGGAACGACTGGCTGCCCGTCGAAGTCATTGATGAACGAATCTACAACAATCCGCCGTCGCTTGTGATCGCGACGGCCGACAAGTTCGCGATGATCGCTTTCAGGCCGGCAGCGGGTGCCCTGTTCGGTCGGAGTGTCGTCGGCGGCGACGCCCGGCAGGCGCGCGTGCCGCCCGGATTGATCATTCAGGACGAACTGCACCTGATCTCCGGTCCGCTCGGAACCATGTACGCGCTCTACGAGGGCATCTTCGAGCGGCTGTGCTCGCAGCGCGTCGGGAACACCTGGATCAAGCCGAAGCTGATCGCGTCCACCGCGACGATTCGCGGCGCCGCCGACCAGGTGAAGGCGCTCTACGCCAGAACACAGACGCAGCTGTTCCCGAGCCCCGGACTGCTGATGGGTGACTCGTTCTTCGGCACGTACGCCCGTGGAGCGAACGGACGACTGTCTCCCGGGCGGCTGTATCTCGGTATTCACGCGAACGACTACGGTTCCGTTCTCACCACGCAGGTCCGGACGTTCTCGTCCGCCCTGTTTCGTCCGTATTCATTCGCCGCTGCGCGGTCGCGATCCATGGTGGTCGCTGCTGGTCTTCTACAACAGCATCCGCGAGCTCGGTGGCGCGAAGACGCTCTTCGATTCCGACATCCGGTCGCGTCTCAAGTTCATCTTCAACCGGGAGAATTTCACGCCGCAGGACCGGCGCAACCTGCGAATCGTCGAGGAGCTGACGAGCCGACTCTCGCAGGCCGAGATCGTCGGGCATGATGGACCGCCTCTCGACGGTCTATCGCGGAGGCCGACAACAAGGCGCTCGACGTCTGTCTCGCCTCCAACATCATCGAGGTCGGCGTCGACATCGACCGGCTTTCGCTGATGGGTGTCGTCGGCCAGCCCAAGACCACGGCCCAGTACATTCAGGTGACCGGCCGCGTCGGCCGGCGCTGGTGGGAACGTCCCGGACTCATCCTGACGATCTACAACCCGTCGAAGAGTCGCGACCGTTCGCACTTCGAACAGTTCCACAGCTATCACCGGCGTCTCTACGAGCGCGTCGAACCGACGTCAGCGACGCCCTTCGCGCTCTCGGCGATCCAGCGCGCGCTTCCCGGGCGCGCTCATCGCCTGGGCGCGGCAGCACAGCGACGCGCCCGTCCAGAACTTCGCCGCGTACGAGCCATCGATTAACACCGGATACACGCTGCTGCGCCAGCGCTGCGTCAGCCGTTCAGGCGCCGGAGGACCAGGCGAGATCGCTGCAGGAACTTGAGCGCGTCCGGCAGGAGCTGCAAGCCAAGTGGGGACAGAACCCCCAGGAATGGGAGGAGTTTCCGCCTTCCGTCGATGGCGAATACCTGATGCTGTGGCCGGGGCAGTTTGCGACGCTCGTTCAGAAACAGCACGGCGTCGTCGTGCCGAGCAGCATGCGCCAGGTCGACGGCAGCGCCGAATTGAACATCACCCAGGGTTATTCGGCGCCGGCTCCACCAGCCGCGCAGCCATAGAAACGAGACCATGGCGAACAAGCAGATCCGGCTCGGCCAGATCATCGCCCCCTTTGGTCCGGGCAGCATTTACACCGATCGCCGTGGCACGCCTCACGTCGTCTGCGGTCTCGACCACTGGTTCAAGCGCTGGGACCAGGCGCACGGCTTGCGTCCCTGTCAGGATCGCGGCGAATTCGAGCGCTTCGAGCCTCGCCTCGCCGTGTTGCTGAGAGTCGACCGCTTCTGCGCGCCGCCGGACTTCCGCACGACACGCTTCGGTACGACACCGCCGCCGAACGCGCAACTCTATACGCCGGCCCTTCGATTTCCGCGCTGGTATCGAAACACGCGAACCGGCGAGATGCGCCGGTTCAACCTGAGCACTCAGCGGATCGACCCGGCGCCGGGCGGCGGCCGGTGGATGCCGGTACGCTTTATCTCCGTCTGTCCCGCGGGACATCTCTGCGAGTTTCCGTGGAAAGAATGGATCGGCTGCACGTGTGCCGGCGATGGAAGTCTCAACCTGACGGATCGCGGCGGCTCGGAACTCACCAGCATTCGGATTCAGTGCCGTACGTGTCCCGAGGGATCGTCCGGCCGCCAGGGAAAGTCTCTCGCGAACACAACCATCAAGCCCGACGAAGCAGCGGGCGAACGGAGCTCTTTCCAAAGCGCGGGCATCAATTGCCCCGGCGACCGTCCGTGGCTGGGCGACGGTGCCAACGAAACGTGTACCCGGCCGCTCGTCGGTGCGCTGATCAATCAGACGAATATCTACTTTCCCAAAACGATTTCCGCCATCCTCCTGCCGGACCTGCAACAGCACGACGACACCGTCACGCAGATCAGGAACGAAATCGAGCAGGACGCCGGGACGTGCGGGATCGCGAGGACCGCTCTGGAACATGAACAACCGCGCGGGCGCGGTCGCTCTGGTCCAGGTGTCGCTTCAGGGTCGCGGCTTCGTGCAGGCCAGCCGCGGAGGTCGAGCGCGCCCTGGAAAGCCTTCTGGCGCCGAGCGCCACGCTCGTTGCGAACGGACCGGCACCGGCTGCACCCGAGTCCGAACTGCTCGCCTTTCGGCGCGCCGAGTTCAACGTTATCCGCGGCGAGGTCAACGATCCCGTCCGGATTCCGAACCTGCGCGTGATCCCGTCGCAAGTGCCACCCGACCTCGCTGGATGGTTCGCGAGAGTCAATCTCGTCGAGCGGCTGCGCGAAACCAGAGTCTTTTACGGCTTCGATCGCTTGCAGCCCAATCCGCGGTCCTCTGGCCGGCATGCCGGATTCCGCGATGACCCAGCTTTTTCGCGATCCGCCGAACCAGCCGCAGGAGCGCTGGCTGCCGGCGATTGAAGTCTTCGGCGAGGGCATCTATCTCGAACTGCGCGAGGATCGCGTCAGGCAATGGCAGGACGACAACCAGGCTTGGCTGCGAACGCGTCTCAGCGACCAGTTCGTCACGCGTCTCGCGGACGTGTTCCAGACCCTTCCTCCGCTTGTCGCGGCAGATCGCGCATGGGCCTCGCGTTATCTCCTTGTCCACAGCCTCGCTCACGTCCTCATCAATCAATTCGTCTTCGAATGCGGCTACAGCACCGCATCCTTGCGGGAGCGTCTCTATGTGTCCGCGGACGCGAATGCTCCGATGGCCGGGATTCTCATCTACACGGCGGCCGGCGATTCAGAAGGAACGCTGGGAGGGCTGGTGCGTCTCGGGCGGCAGGAACGCCTCGGACCCGTCGTGCGACGCGCGCTGAGCCGCGCTTCGTGGTGCTCTGCCGATCCCGTGTGTTCAGAGAATCTCGGCGGCCAGGGTTCACGCCTTGCGAACCTCGCGGCGTGCCACGCCTGCGTCCTCCTGCCGGAAACGTCCTGTGAGACCGTCAACCAGGGCCTCGACCGCGCGATGATCGTGGGAACAGCCGCGACCCGCGAGCCGGGCTGGATGGCGGAGCTGCTCGAAGACGTCTACGCGCTGGAATAGCCGGTCGTCGCGCAGCCGATATCGCAGCGGGGCTTATGTCCGCGACCGAAAGGCGGCACCGAGACGTTTGGCAAGCGCCGCGCGGTCGGTGGCTTGGCACTCCCAGACGACGACGACACGCCAGCCGAGTCCTCGGAGGCGACGGCGGTCGCGCTGGTCCCGCACGATATTCGTTTTGAACTTCTGTGACCAGAATTCCGTGTTGCTCTTCGGGCTGTATGCAAAGCGGCATCTCGCATGCCGATGCCAGAAGCATCCGTGGACCAAACACGACGGTGCGATGACGTGCTAAAACGATGTCCGGCCTGCCGGGCAAATCCCTTCGGTGGAGGCGGAATCTCAATCCAAGACGGTGCAGAACGGACCTGACCGCGACTTCCGGTTTCGTGTCACGGCCGCGAATGCGTGACATGTTCCAGCTGCGATGCTCCCGCGAGATGCGATCCATGGCTCCGCTCTAGACGTCGCCACCGCTTTTCTTCAGCACCTGCCAAACAGACCGGGCGATCTGCTGCGCCAACAGCGGCGGGACCGCGTTGCCGACTTGCCTGTACCCTTCCGTTCGAGCTCCGCAGAAGTAGTAGTTGTCGGGGAAGGTCTGTACGCGCGCGGCTTCGCGGAGCGTCAGACTGCGACATTGCGATGGGTCGGGATGAATGTAGTAATGACCGTCCTTTGCAATATGGCTCGTAATGGTGCTCGCCGGCTTGTTCCGGACCTGCACGCGAAATCTGTCGTTGAAGTTGCCCCAGCCCTTCAATGCAGCCTCGACGTTCACGTGCGCGGGCAGCAGATCCTTTGGAAACTCTTTCAGAACCGGAGACCTCCCGTGCGCCCTGCCGAATCCGGAGACAAACAGATAGCGATGAATATCTGAATCGAGATGGCTGCGGGTTTCATGATGACAGACGCCGTCCAGGCGTGGGTCGCTAAACCAGTCGGCCCTATAGTTAGGCGTGAATTCGCCCTCGATGAACGGCCGGCCGCGATCACGCTTGGGCACCGTCAAATGAAGCAGAGTCTGGAAAATTACATTCTCAGTCTCCGCCCCTCCGTTGCGTCCCGCGCTTGCAAGCCACCGTCGTTCCGGAGCCGTGGCAAGTATGTCGAGCCAGCGTTCAACGGAATCGTGTTTAGTGAGGCCGCTGCGCAGACGCGGAAGATCGTCGAGCACCCGTCCGACCGAAACCTCGTCGAGTTCCGGCAGGCTCGTGAGGGCCACGTCGCCTAAGTCGTCGCGAATGCCGACGAGAACCACCCGATGGCGCGCTTGTGGAACGCCGTGCTTTTCCGCCGAGACCACGTAATCACCGACTTTGATTCCATGCGACGAGTCTCGCGCCGTTAGCGGGAGCACCCGGTAAGAGTGGCGCCGGCCGGCATTTTCGACCGTTCGTTTTTCCCTTCGGAGGGCGTCTTGCGGCGAGCTCAGGTCATCAAGGATTTTCTGAAACAACTGGCCATCGTTGACGTTCGCAGAAAGCAGTCCCTTGACGTTTTCCATCACGAACACCGCCGGCCAATGGTCGGCGATGACCTGGAGGTATTCGACATAGAGGTACTGCCGATGGTCGGCGTCCGCTTTGTAGTTCTTGTTTCCGTTGTTTCGAGAACGCCCCGCAACCGAATAGGCCTGGCAGGGGGGCCCACCGATCAATACCCATCGTTCTGATCCGTCGAGAGCGTTTTTGATCCTTCCATTAAGGACGCTGCGAGGAATCAAGCCGAGCGTCCCCTTCCAGGACTCGCGCCGCGCCGCCTTCGCTTGCGCAGGATGCGCATCGAACAAAGATTCGACGGAAGTCTTCCCGCGCAGAACGTCATAGTACGCATCAGGAACTTCGTCCGGTGCAAATTGCCGGTAGAAGGCGCGGAGGCGGAGCGTTTGGTGCGCGGTAGCGTCTTTTTCAATCGAAAGGCGAATCTTGAACGCCTGTTTGCCGTTCGTCGGCCGAAAGGCGGAGAAACCCTCACCGAGGCCGCCAGGACCGGCGAACAGATCTATCACCGGCACCGTATCGCAACAAGGTTTAGCCATTTCCTGTGTGAGAACCAAATCCTAGACGACGGGTCCCATCACGGGCAACATCGCGCAGGCCCGACTAGTGGCCTATGTCCAGCGATTTGTGCAGCGCCGATCGCGGGTGGCCGCGAACGGGCTCCCGCTCGGGCACGTAGGCGTCCCCGTCGCCCATGCGCAGCCCGAAGATCGAACCGCGGCGCATACAATCAGCGCCGACCGCACAGCTCGCCCGGGGCATCTGCCACCGCAGTACGCCGAAGAACGCCAGAACCGGGGCGTCGAAGACGCCTAACTCAGATCTGTCTCGCTAAGGAACCAACGCCCCAATCCTTCGTTCACGTTCGCCGCTGGGACAAGAGGATGCGGGCCTGGTTACGTGGGCTCGATTCGCGCTACTGACTCCGCCGAGATCATTCTCGCGCGCCCGCAGCATTCGTCGCGCGACTCTTCGCCCGGGCCATGGCTAAGGCAAGATCAAGATCCGGTGTCGCAATGCGGCCGTAGAAGCGAGCGAACCGCGCCAACAGCGTCTCCGCAAACGGACTGTCCATAGAGGCTATCCGGTCGAACTCGCCTTGCTGACTGAGCTCGACGCTTGAAAGCTGCTGCAAGTCGACCACCAGGTCAGGAAAGGCGCTGGTGCCAGGCAGATACTTGTATCGGTCCTTTTGTCCCTGATTGTCCTTCATGAGTTCAGTAATCCTGTCACTATTTCCAGCAAACGTCGGTGGGACCGCTGCACCCGACCACCGCGTGTACGCGTCGAACGCGGTCAGCAATTGGCACTTCGCAGTCACGAAATAGTTCGCCTTGCCCTGCGCGAAATCACAAGTCGGCGTGACAACCGCAAAATAGTCGTTCGTGCCCTTTCGTCTGAGGATGTCGCCTGCGCTCCAAAAACGATCGACCGGAGGAAAGATGTACGTATCCATCGGATGAATGTCGTGCGTGTCTGCGGGCGCTGCGTCAGCGCCTCCAATTTCAGACGCTGCCGCCCGACTGAACTCCGAGCGAAGAGCGGCCGCGAGACGCCTGGCCATCAGGTACGCCAAATCAACCGAGGTACCAGACAACTCGCCGTCGCGCCATTCAGTTTCGACAAAATCCCAAAAGTATTTGCGCTGCTGCTCTTCCAAGTATCTAGAGAGAAATGGCAGCTTCGTTTCGAGCAGGCTCTTGATCTCCTCACGAACCTTCACCATTCCCTCCGTCTTCTCAATAACGCGCACAAATACCGACTTCAGATCGGAGACCTGTTGCGGAAGTGCCGTATAGAAGACGACCGGGACAAACCGTGTCTTCCTTATTTGCTGGAGAATGTCTAGTCCAGGCTTCGCCTTGTCTTCTTCAAGGTCTACCGCACCTGCTTGGGCATCATCCTTCAGGTCCAACACAATCAGATCGAAGCGAGCGGTTCCAAGGGCGGCCATCCCTGCTACAAACGTGCTAACCAGCTGCGCCTCGAATGAGGTGTCAGCATCGAGCCAGTCTGGCGACTGAAGGCCTTCAACGATTTCAGGACCAATCGCCGGATCGTCTTCGACGATGAGAACGCGCCACTTTCGCTTGTCAGGCATCGATCAGACTCTTTTTCTCAGCGTGAGCCGAAATGTGGCACCAGGCAATGGCCCTGTATCTAATAGTTCCAACGAGCCGTCGTAGTAGTCATTTGCGATCTCGCCGGCGATGGACAACCCTAGCCCGACTCCATCTGGCTTCGTAGAAAAATATGGTTCGAAAATGGAGTCCTTGTGCTCCGGTGCGACACCAGGTCCGCTGTCGGAGAAAACCATTTGGAGGGCGTTATCTGCCGTTCTATTCAGAGTGACGACTATTGCCCGCTTGCCTTGCGGAACCTGCCTCAGCCAGTAGAGGCTGTTCTGCAGCAGGTTCACTACGATCTCCTGCAACTCTGTTGAATCAACTCGAACGAGAGTCGTGGAGGTGGGAAGATCGACTGTCACAGCGAGTGACTTAATCTCATGTTCGTGGACAGCGAATGCGTCGCGAACGATGTTCTCCATATACAGCTGCTTCGGACGACCTTTCTTTCGGCCTCCAAATGGAGCAATGCGATTGAACATCGTGGCGAGATTTCCGGCCTGCCCCCGGATCGTCACAAATCTCGGCACGATGTCGGTCGCGATATCAACATTCCTTCGCCTTGTAGCCTCAACGCCAAGATCAGCTTGGTTCGTAATGCTGGCAACAGGCTGGCGACCGTCGTGCAGGACAACGTCGATGAGCTGACCTAGCGTCGCCAAACGGTGATATCGACCGAGGACCTCCTGCACTTCCTTTATCCCGGCAGCGATAGATTGATTGGCCAGTGCGAGGGCGTCTCGCACTGGTGGATCCTCAGCACGCGCACCGAGACTTGCACGAACGCTGTCAAGAGAGAAACTGCTAAACAACGATGCTCGAGTCGTCACCCGCTTGGCTCTGGGGCGACTCTTGTACCGAAGATTCTCCAGCTCCGTTAAGATGTGCAGAACAATATCTCTCAGGTCATGAAGCGCTTGGCCCTCGACTAGACCTTCTCGATTCGACTGGTCAGACAGTTGCTGATTCTCATTTGCTGAAATCGAGATGAAACCAAATAGCTGATTATTGGAAAGCCGCATTGTGGGCTTCTGGACGCGTCGAATGTCAAGCCGTAGCCAATCATTATTTGGCTCTCCGTACGGAAGAACGCGAAACCCATCGCGATAGACGCTAATTCCCGCGATCGCGTCTAGATCGGCTCTGATGTTGCGGATGGTTGATGCAGTGCGCTGAACAATATTTCCGAGGTCGTCACGATCCCAGACACGAAAATTGATGCGAAGCGGACCACACGCAATCGCCCTAGTCTCTAATGGCACAGATCCATTAACTGAGATGAGATCAAAAGGCGGAAGCAGTTGCCTAACGAATCGACCCTTCCGAGATATTGTCTGCGCGTCGGCCTCAATGACGTACTTGAAGCGGTAGCGGCCATCTGAGCGCACGGCACCCAAGATCCGGTAATGCGGATATTTAATAAGCTCCGGCGGCTCGATCTCATCGGACTCTTCGAGTTCCGCGTCAGCGACGAAACTCAGTCGAACGTGAAAAGAGTCAACCTGCTTGGGCGAAATGAGCCTCGATAAAGCGCGGTGAAGGTTCTGAACTCTTGTGGCGTCCCACCGCTCCTTCAGACGAGTCATTCGCAAGATCGTCCCGTGCTCGAGATCTCGTCGGACGGGGCGCTTCTCGGTAGCGCGCCAAAGCAGTGCGATGGATCCTTCTGGGAGGATTTCCAGTGGTTTCCTTAGACCGCATGGAATTGTGATCTGGTCCAGATAGGTGTCTGGATCGTCGAACTCGGACCAGTCGAATGTTGCCCACACTTCCTGTTGAAAGTCTGGTGGCCTGCTAATTACTTCCAATTTCTGGGCGAGTTTAGCAGCCGCGAAACGACCGATACCCTTGGCGCCCAAGACACGTCTGCCGCGCGCTGATATCGGATTTTCAAGCTTGGCCGGCGTCGCAGGCTCAAGCCAAGCCGATCTGACTGTCGCGAGGGACATACCGACTCCGTTGTCAATCACCTCGATTGTCCCATCGCCAGCGGTACTGATTCTGATCAGGACCCGCGTCGCATCGGCATCATAGCTGTTCTTGACTAGCTCAGATACAGCCACGACTTCACTGCTGATCAACTCTGAGCCCAGCGCCTGGAGTACCCGCGCGCGGGGCCTGAGCGTGTGCCCAGCGGCTTTGTCAGGCCTGACCATTCGGTATTTCAGAGCGCGTTAGCTGGCTGAGAACCGAACGCATCACCTTAGGACAGACAGCATCACCGATCATATGAATTCGATCGAGTGCCGTGAGCAATTCGATGCCGCTTGGGAAATGCCATAGCTGCCGCCAGTTCCGATACCGATGATGCGATCGACTTGGCCAATTCCCCCAGAGAGCTTGACAGGCTCGGAGAAGAAGAGGGTGCCCGGGAAGTTCGCCTTGTAGACGTCTGCAGCCAAGCTCCTGTCAAATGCCGCCCGAACGTTTACGCCGGCGGGCCGAGCGCCCCGGCTACTTCCGACGGCGCCCCAGAAGAGGTCGGTCGCATGAATCTGCTTCATCGGCTGACAAAATGTGATCGCTCGGAGACACATCCCGCCAAGGCGACCAACGCTGCTGAAGTCGAGCACGAGTTTCGTCCGTAACTGCTTTGTTGTCAACAACTTTATGATGATTCTGGCGGCGTGTGGTGTCAGTCCAGCTTCCTTCTTCTGCGCGCCGACATTTCAGATATTTGCTCGGTCCATCCCCTAAGCCCGAGCGCCCGCGTGTCTCGACCGCGAGGACGTTTCGCGAGCGCCGGGTTGCCGCCAAGGCGCATCACGCCGATCGCAGCCGCTCTCGATGTTGGGCTCGCCCGACCACGCCGCGCGTCGTGTGCCCCGTGAGCTGCATGGTTACGCGCCCTAGAGTCTAAGCCCACTCAGCAGCCGTGCCCACACTGACACCGGTTTCAAAATCCGCGCAGAATCAAGTCGGTCATTTCAGCATGGTGATGAAAAAGTGATTGAATCGTATCGGGCTACCACGTAGACATCGCATTGAATTTCAGGGGGTCATCCCACCCCGCTCGCCTCGCCCGTCCGTTCGGCATCGGTTCCTCACCGGAGGCTCGGACGCCACTCCGGGTGGAAATTCACCATGTTGCGGATACCGAAACCCTCTGGGGTCGTTCTTAGGGTTTGGCATCACGACCTTTCGTGTGGCGTCGCCCGATAAGGTCCTCCCAGCCGTCGCCACCGTTGGCCGAGGGCATGGACCGCGTCTGCCGAAATGCGGAGGTGTAGCACGAGCGCGGCGTCGATGAGGCCGAGGGGTCGGTCGCGAATCCCGGCCTTTGATCATCGATTTCTCCCTGTTCCTGTGGCGTTCAGTTTCCAGAGCAGTTTCGTACAACCGGTCGCGTCGACGTCCTCCCCAGCGTTTCGCGAGCAGCCAGCCCAAGTCAGGCCGGCGCGTTGGCGAGGGTCGGCGTTTCGAGGCCTGCGATCGCAAGGCCGATGGCGACATGGATGGCGTTCTTCGCATCCGCCTTCGCGTCGGCAATGTCCGTCTATTGCCTCGCGCAGCTCGAGCACGCTCTCAACCAGATCGTGAATCAGGCCGCCAACACCCTGCTTCTTGAGAAAAGCGTCGGCGATTACCTTCAGCCCATCCTCAAGGATTTCATCTGATCTCTGGGCCCGAGGCGATGGCCCGCCCGTCGAATGCTCATGTCCCTTCGTCGGTTTGGGGGTACAGCTCCGCCGGACTCTTCCATGTACGGAATCGTTGAAGCGCGTTACTTTCGCCGACCATCGCTCGCGCGAGCGCTACGCGTTCTTGAAGGGCTGCCAGGTCTTCTGGCGATTCGCTTTTCATCCGCTGATCAACATCGGCAAAGAACTCTTCGACACGACGCGTCCAGGCCCAATGTTCGATTGAAGCGAGCAGATCGTCGCGGCTTGTCTTGCGGGCGGCCTTTCGCTTCCGCTCGCGCTCTTCGCGCGCTTCCTTCTCCTTCCGCGCACGTTCCTCAAGCAGCCAGGCTTCGTGCTGCACCAGCCACCGGGCGTGTTCCTCTTCGGCCTTTCGGCGCACCTCGGCCACTTGCACGGCGATTGGCGGCGCCGCAGTTGACAACGCGCGCACGATACTGGCAAAGCGGTTGACGAGATCGCCTGGTGTCCTTTCTAGCCAGGTCTCTTGCCAGCTGGTTCCCGAGTACGGCGAATACGCACGGAGCGCCAGTCGCCCCGTCGGCATGTGTTCCTTATGAATCCAGTCTGATTGCCAGCGCCGGCTACGTGGTGCTTGGTCAATCCGCACGTACTCGCCATTGACATATCGCACATCAACATGTTCGGTGAGTTCGTACAGGGTGAGTCCAATCGCGACCGTCCCGATGAAAGTGACCGTTGGACGCGCGGGATGCCATTTGTGATAGTCCAGCCACTGCCCGGTCGGTTCTTCGCGATAGTCTAGGTCTGGTCGGTGATAGGCCTGGTCCGATGGCGCGAGCATGACTCGATAACCATATCGCTCCAGTGCGAGAAACAGCGCATTGGCGACCTCCAATGCGCGGTTGAGACTCGTCTTGGTGACGTAGATGTCTGGGATCAACCGCTTGAGGGGCCGCAAGAAATTGGCCCCAGAGAAACTACTGCCCGGATAAACCTTCTCGAAGTGCGACGGCAACTGATCCATCAGGGCATGATGCGTGGGATCGTCTGGACGCGCGCTTCGTATGCGCGGACGACGTGCCGGTGGTGTGGGAAGTGGCCGATGACGGCGGACAGGCGTGTCTCCGCGTGACCACTCCAACGCGTCCCCAGGTTCCGGGTCTGGCAGCGCGGGCACAGGCTCCGCCTTTCCGAAGGTAAGCTTGGCCCAGTACCCACGCCCCGGCCGAGGCACTCGCAGATTTTGGCAGACACGCGCGAGAAAACTGGACGACACCTTATACCGAGCAGCGACCGTCGTCATCGGCTCGGCCCACACTTCTCGATACAGCTGCTCTCGGGTCACGCTCATAGCGTGCCGGATCCTAGCAGGCCATTGTGGCCCGTGCGCACGCTCTGAGCGGAGGCGGCCCGCTTGTCGTAGCGTTCGTGACCGACCAGCATCAACCAAACCGACGGCCCGTCCCACGGCTGGACGACACTTCAGAAGCCCAGCCCACGAGTGCCCATCGTGCACCGGTATCCGATCGACCGGTCCCTTATTCGTGGACTGTTATGAACGCCCTAACGATTGGCGCGGCCGTCAGCGCGCCGGACTGGTTCTTCAAGGGGTCGCCGGTCTGCCAGATCAGTGATCGCCTGACCTCCGTTCTACGACACCGGTGCTCAAGCAATCTCGGGTGACGACTTACGTGCCCGGTGTGGCTCGGCCGCCGGAACGCAAGTTGTTCAGGACGGTTAACAGAGCTTCGAGAAAAGCCCGAATCGGAGCCGGCGGCTGGAACAGCGGGTATGTTCGTGCCGTCGACCTACTCGTGTCGGACGGATGGTGATGGATGGAGTGCTTCCTGCCGCTCTCGACGACGCGAGGTTTCAAGAACCCGCTGAACCGAATCTGCGTCGACGACCTGACCTGCCAAGCAGACCGGAGGACAGGTTGTGTTCTAAGAATTCGATTGCAACACTGCTGAGCTTGGGCAACTATTGCGCCGCTAATTGCGTCGGTTCGCATCCCCGGGCTTCTTGATTAGTTGGAGGCTTAATGGCAGGCAGATTTAATTACGACCAGGTTGAAAAGCCTGGCGTATTCGAGGCTGGCACGTACACGGTGATGTTTCTCGATATTGTTAGGTTCACAAAATACGGCGACAATTCCGCGCTCAGACGTGCAGTTCGTACTCTCCAAAACGCCATTGTCGACACCTTCGACACCGATGACTTTCACTGGGATGACCCTGGAATCAATAACGAATTAATAATGCTACCGACCGGCGATGGATACGGAATCGGTTTTGACCCTTCAGTAAAGGACGCATCCATTCTGAACCTGGCGTCGTCGCTCTCGGCGCACCTGTCATCGGAGGGCTATCCAGTGCGTATCGGAATAGCCAAAGGTCCCTGCTTCGTGTACAAGGACTTGAACTATCGCCTAAATTTGACCGGATGGGGAATTATCGACGCCGAACGAGCGATGTCGTGCGGCGACGCGAACCATATTCTATGTACTGATATGTTCGCCAAACCACTGCTCGATTCATCGTCGAAGCTATCGCTATTCGATATTGGCGCCTTTGAGAAGAAGGGACGACCGTTGCATCTGTATAACTACTATTCGCGTTCGTTTGGTAACAGTAAGCACCCCGCGGTCGTCAAGCAGTTGGATCCCGACAAACGTCCTCATACAGACTCAAAAAAAGGCGGATCCCGATGACGGTCCGCTGTGGCGACAAGGCAGCCGCTTTTGGACGCGGCCGCGCGAAAAGACTATTGGCGTTCCTTACGTCTGCTCGCAGAGACTTCGGAAATTGCGTTCCACGCGAATTGATCGTGAGAAAGCAGTTTTCCTCGCTGCCCGTCGCCGATCGTTTTGACATTGTTCACTCGTTGGCATCAGCCAGGACTGAACTCGTTCGTCGACTTCTTGTGAACGTCCTTCGAGTCGATCCCAGCCCGCTAGTGCGACACGAGGCAGCTTTCGTACTCGGTTGTCTCGGTGGCCGAAAGCAGGCGATGGCGGTGAGGATGGCTCTCAAGAGCGACACAAGCTTCTTGGTGCGCCACGAAGCCGCAATGGCGCTTGCAGAGATTGGTGCACCTGAGGACATACCCACCTTGACCGCGAGACTGGCAGATCGCAGTCCCGAAGTCTCGATATCGTGTCACGTTGCCCTAGTCCGAATCCGAGAGCGGTCCATCCAAGCTCATTGACGTCGCACCGGTATCATCCCCCGCTTCGATTGCGTGTAGACGTCGAGCGTGTCCGCGCGATTCGGCAAGCAAAGGTGACTACCAGGCGACCTAGCGCCTAGCAGACCTGAATCCAACGATCGATGTAGCATGTCGACAGAACGGCGATACCGTGGAGGTCAGAAACGGGATCGCGATCGGGAGCACGAATACCGCCACGATCCATAGCAGCGATGCGACCACAGCGGTGAGCAGGCCGACGAGGATGCTCTTGAGGTAGACCATTCATGTACCCCAGGTAGCAGAATAGACGGTTGAAGATACCCTTCAAGAAGACTGTCGCTTCTATTTAGGTCAGCCTTACATCACCCTTAAGGACGACGAACACGAGCACGATATCCAGCACTGCGACGTAAGGCGTGTTAAACATTCCGCTAAGCGCAGACAGACGCGGAAGGCCGGCGTAGCCTACCAGCCACAGTGCCACGAAGATCGCGACCGACTTCCTGCTCAATGCCCCATGGCCAACTCCGAGCAACAGTAGCACCCAGAAG
The DNA here is from genome assembly GCA_963789965.1 of uncultured Acidobacteriota bacterium. Lineage (GTDB taxonomy): Bacteria > Acidobacteriota > Vicinamibacteria > Vicinamibacterales > CAVVIG01 > DATLLJ01. The sequence continues at coordinate 809,301 of CAWBMO010000002.1, read as the reverse complement.
GCCACTTGAGCGATCCATGCGCCGACTGGGCCAATCACATCACCCCCCGCCCTTACCGTTCCTTCCTTCCCGTTCACGTCTGCGTTATGTCGGCCTGTCCCTAGTTGACGAGCACGTGTGGGTTCCCCCGCCACGAGCGAGACTAGGACTAGACTACCCGTTACAGCATAATCCCCGGCCAACTGGTCTCACCCTTCAAGGAGAGTCGTATGGGAATCGACCGCTACGCGAAGGTGTTGCTCACGATCATCGCGGCGTGTTTGCTGTGGCTTTCACTCGGTGGACAGCAGTTGTTCCCTTCGGCACACGCACAGCTGCAAATTGGCAAGCCGTTACCCACTGTCGTGCAGGGCAGCGACCTTGGCTATCGCGTTGATCGTCTGCGGCAGGGCGACGCGCCTATCGGCACGCTGGTGGTGCGGATCGATGGGATCTGGTATGAGGCACGCCTCGACTATCTCAAGTAGCGAGGCACCTCGTGTCCGGTTGCAGAACGTACGGCTAATCTTGTCGTAACGCCTGCATCGGATCGATCTGCGACACGCACCGCGCGGGCAGATAGCAGGCGAGCAGCGAGGTGATCGCCAGCACAACGAACACGCCCAGGTAGGTCGATGCGTCCGTGGGCGTGATCCCGAAGAGCACGCTCCGAAACGCTCGTCCCGCACCCAGACTGAGTGCGAACCCCATCAGCAGACCCACGGCCGTCCATCGCAGTCCTTCTCGGATCGCGGCGCGGAGCAGCTGTCGCGACGACGCGCCGAGCGCGATGCGGATACCGAAATCGCGCGTGCGCCGCTTCATGTCGAACGCGATGACCGCGTACTGGCCAATCGCGGCAATGACGAGAGAGCCGGCGGCGAAGAGGACGAGCAACAGCGAAATGAACCGAATCGCCCACGTGTTCGCATCCAGCTCGGTGTCGAGCGTGCGCATGTAGACAATCGGAATACGCGCATCGACGTCCTGCAGCGCGCGACCGATGGCCGGTGCAATCGTGTCGAGAGTGCCCGTGTAACGGATGTAGAACGTCGTCTCGCCCGGCGGTGCGGGCTCTTGGCGCTGCGACAGGAAGACGAAGTGTGGCCGGGTCTCGTTGCCGTAGCCGCTAAACAAGGCATTCGGCATCACCCCCACGACTTCAACCGGCTCGTGTCCCGCCCGCAGCTGCAGGGTGTGACCGATCGCCGATTGGTCTGGCCAGAGCGCGTCGGCGAGGTCCTGATTGATGATCGCGACGGCGCGCAGTCGTGCGACGGTCATCAGCCACCAACTCGCGACCCGCACGCGGGGAGAGACCGAGGACTCGCAGATAGTCGGGGCCGACGACGTTGACCCACGCGCGCAGAGACGCCTCGGCGGCGCTGCTTCGGACCGGATCCTGCCGCCAGACTCTGTCCGGCATGCTGGGCACGGATCGCGCGTAGGAGACTGACTCGCACGCCTGGCGCGGATCGGAGGCGCTCTCGTAGTCGCTTCGAGGAGGGCGCGATTCGCATCGTCGTTCGCCGCCGCCCCGGTGGTGCTGACGGTGGTGAGGACGAGGTGCTCCGTATCGAATCCCAGACTGCGTCCGCTGATCAGGGACGTCGAACGATAGGCGAGCCCCGCGCTCGTGAGCAGCAAGACCGCCAATGCGAGCTGGACGATCACGAGCGTGCTGGAGAGCCGTGAGCGACCTTGGATGATGCCCTGCTCGCCCGCTTTGAGCCAGGGCAGCACATCCTGACGCCAGGCGCGCACGGCGGGAGGGAGCGTGAAGGCGAGGGTGGCCAGCAGCGCGAGGCCCATCGCGTACGTGACGACTCGCCAGTCTGGCGTGAAGTCCAACGGGAGCGCGCTGCCCTGGGCGGCCGGCGGAAAGAGGCCGACGATCACCCGTGACGTCCACACCGCGAAGACGCAGGCTCCCAGCCACGCGGCGAACGAAATGAGGAGTCCTTCGATGAGCAGCGTCCGGACGATTCCGAGGCGGGTCGCCCCCAGGGAGTGTCGCACGGCCGTTTCTCGCTGGCGGACCGCAGCGCGCGCCAGCATCAGATTCGCCACATTGGCGCACACGATGACCACCGTGAGCATCGTGATGACGGAAAAGATCGCGAGGAACCTCGACCCCTGCTGCGCGACGACGCTGTTCCCCCCGGCCGTCACCGAGTACGGCACCAGGACCACGGTCTTCGCCCGATTCGTGTCCGGATACGCCGCCTCCAGCCGTGAGGCAATGACCCGAAACTCGCTTTGTGCGGCCGACAAAGACGCGCCTGCCGCCAGTTGACCAATCACGTTGAGCGGCCTGTTGGACCGACTGCGCAATGCGTCCTCCTGTCCGGCCAGGCGTGCGTAGGCGAGCAGTGGCACCCACACCTGCGAGGTGTCGGTGAGCCACGCCCCCTGGAAGCCGGCAGGCAGCCACACCGATCACCGTGGTCGGATGGCCGTTGAGCACCACCGCCTGACCGATGACGTCCTCGGCGCCGTGAAACTGCTCCTGCCACACCCGGTAACTGATAACGGCGACGAGTCCGGAGGCGTCCAGCCGGTTCTCCTCGTCCGTGAAGGCCCGACCCCGAAGCAATGGCACGCCGAGCGTCTCGAAGTAGTTGCTCGTGACCAACCCGCCGCGCAAGGCGAAGCTCCCGGTCGGCAGGGTCAGCGTGAACCGCTCGAACTGATGCCCCAGCAGAGACCGAACCGTCGTGCTACTCGACACGTACTCGAGATACTCCGGGTAGCTGTGGGTCGGCTCCGGTCGACCGTTGACGCTGGATCCGAGCGTGACCAGTCTGCTCGCCTGAACACCCCGCGCCGGCTTCGTCAGGATGCCGTGCACCATGGAGAAGATGGTGGTATTTCCGCCGATCACCAAGGCGATCAACAGGATGGCGGTGCCTGCGATACCGGGCGTGCGCTTCAGACCCCGCAGCGCATCCCGAGTGTCGCAGCGGAGACGGTCGAACCAGGCACCCGACCGGGACTCGCGGACCCGTTCTTTCACTTGATCGACACCACCGAGCTCGATGCGCGCCTGGCGCCGTGCGTCATCCGGAGACACGCCGCCCGCCATCAAATCGCGGACGTGTTGGTCGAGATGGAACCGCAGCTCCTTCTCAAGGTCGCGATCGAGGCGCTGACGGCGGAACCACGCCATGATGCGGGGCATGTGCTACTCCGCGGTTTTGAGCACGAGCGCGACGGCTTTCGCCAACCGCTGCCAGTCTGATCGCTCGCGCTCCAATTGTTTGCGACCAGCTTTCGTGAGCTGATAGAACTTTGCCTCTCGACCGGTCTCGGTGTCGCGCCACTCCGCTTTGAGCCAGCCGTGTTCTTCGAGACGGTGAAGGGCCGGATAGAGCGAGCCTTGTTGAACCTGTAGGACGTCGCGGGAGACCTGCTGAAGCCGTTGCGCAACGGCGTAGCCGTGAACCGGGCCAAGCGCGACGATCTGCAGAATCAGGAGGTCGAGCGTGCCTTGCAGAAGGTCAGACTTGGTGGATGGCATGCGTATACCTAGCCAATCGACACGTGAGTCTGGATCAACACATGTAGGATGTCAAGGTATCTCGAACAGCGATCCGATGGGCGCGCTCCGCTGCGAATAGTTAGATCCCCCTTGATGACCGGCCCAGCAAACCGGTGATCGCCCTACGTCGGGGACCAGCCGATTTCGCGACTGCATGATTGGCTAAACACTACGGTGTTTATTGCGACCTAGACCGCTTCATCGCAGAGGGTCGGGCGCTTTCGCAAGAGTCGAAGTCTCTCCGTCTTCACACGCGCGGAAGGTCTCGGACATCAGTAATCACAGTCGCGCGTTTCCGCAATCCGCCCGCGTTAACAACGTGCGCAAAATGACGCTCGGTCACCACCACATCGCAATAAGCCACGGCGGCTCCCAAGTAAAACCAATCGTTGTGGTCGTTCTTCTTAGCTTGCAGTAGTGGATTGGCGATCCAATGGCGGCGTAAGTGGATGTTGACCCGCACTGATGGCATGTCTTCGAGGAAGGCCGTGATTCCATCTATGCCCATCTTTTCAAACACGTCGTGCGGAATTTTGTGGCGTTCGCGCGCCTCATTCAACTGGTCGAGCATCGCGACCATCACATTCGCATAAACAGCTCGCTGTCGGAGGTCCTCGTCGTCGCTGTCGAGCCGCTTACGGAAATCGTACAGATCCGCGACGAAGCCCTCGTTATAACGTGAAAAGTCTGGACGTCCACGCGGTGCTGGAGTTGCGGTCCAGGGTAGTCGGCCCGTTAGAATTGACTTCTCCAGCGCCGCATTTGCTTCTCTCTCGATAGCCTGACGCCGTTCCGCCGCTACGACACCGTTGGGGTCGCGGAGGGTGAATCGGACTCCCGGCATGCCAAGGGCATGACCCACACCCTTCCCAAGGAGACAAAAGGGCTGCATTTCAATGCGCACCGCCAGGGCGCGCGCAAACGCCCTCTCGATTTCGTGCTGGACGATGGCGACGGGCCCGGCCATCGTCACAGTGCGGGAGAGCTCATGCATAAAGCGCCCCAAGCGCTCATACCTCGCATCATCATGCTGCTTGTTCGACTCGATATAGTGAGCCATCGACAGCGGGAATACAGCGGCGCCGGCGGCTTTCGCCGCTCGAACGAAGTCGACGGCGGGCGTGAACTCATCTCCCGAACCTGCGGCGCTGCGAGCGAGGTCAATCCATTTGTTCTGATCTAAATAGATGATGCGGGCCGCCATTTCTGGTTCCTAGATCCTCTCTTCGGATGCACACGTCATACATCACAAGCGACGATTCTCGATTCCCTTGCGTCGTCTGGTGCATGTCATGTTAGCGGCCTCATTTGGTAATGTTGAAACTTCCAGATACGGCGTAAAAGGCGGTCGCGAAATGTTCGATACTTATGATCGCGTCATACTTGTTCGCCCAAGCTGAGATGTCTTCACGATCACAATACCGCTTGTAGATCTCGAAGGGAGTGCCGTCATTTAATCGTCTTTGTTGGCGCTCGACCTTGGCGTTGTACCTCGCCCGCTGAGTACTCCAAGCAGAATCAAGGATGAGAAACCGTCCAGACGGAGTGAGCATGTTCCTAAGCGCGTCGAACAGCATACGTTCCTGCGATTCGGTGAGGTGGCTCAGGAAAAAACCCACCAATGCGCAGTCATGGGCGCCCGCGGCAAATTCGTAGTTGAAGAAGTCCCCTTGCAGAAGGGAACATCGTTCGACGATGCCGAGGTCATGCACTTTCTTCCTGCATTCCTGAAGCATCTTCTCCGACTGGTCGAATAACGTGATGCTGGAGCACTGTCCGGCATAGTGAGGCAGCCAGTATGCGGTGCCACAAGCGAGGTCGATAAGGCGGCGATGGGCGAATCGCTCAACGATGCCAGCCAGCTGGTTCGCCTCGGTCTTGAACGCGTTGGGGTCTGGCATCGAGGCCGTGCCTGTACCGAGGGTGTACGCCTCCTCGTAATCGGGAGCACGGTCGTTGTAGTAGTCAAGCATGCGTCGGCGGAGATCGAAATCCATGTGGCAGCGCAATCCCTCCGAGGTTCGCAGCATAACGCGAAAACGGCCAAGCGGAAGTGCGGGTCCAACTCATTAGATCGGAGGCACTTCTAGAGGCGGAGGTTTCCGACGAAGCGCGGTGATTGGGCCGAACTGTATGACACGAGGCAGCGCGGCGCATATCGTCGCGAAGGCGTTGGGTCCTGCGTAGTCGCCAGGTGTTTACTCACGCGCGCGCCTATCGGTCGCCACTACGGCGTTACTCAGGAGCTAAAGCTCAATCATTGGATAGTTTTGCGGTGCGCGATGCTGATCCCGTTGGTACGCGCTACCGAGGAGCCTGGCTGTTCACACCATGAAGACGTGAAACTGTTTCCGCTACTGAGGAAGGGTCCAATGCGCTCAGTTCTGGAACATTCTCGTTTCGGAGAATGCGATGTCACCGGACCGCGAGACAGACCAGATGCGCCAGTACCAGGCGCTCGCCAGTTGTCCATAGCCGACCCTCGGAAATCTCGCCACTTGATGCCGGTTGCGGTGGTCGAACGACGAACAAGCGGGCATCATCGTCATACGCGAATTCAGCGATCTCGGCCACCACATTGTCAGAATCACTCGACCGCCATGTGAAACTTCTGAAACTTCTGAAACGTGGATCCTTGCGTGCGAGAGGGCGACTGCCTGTCGCAGGCGCGAGAAGCGTTGCCGGAAGCTGGGAACGAACGGACAGCTGTCTCGGCCGACAACAGACCGGCAACACGTCGTATCTCCCTGACGAATTCATCGTTTGAGATCGGATCGCGTGCCGCAACAAGTAACATGCCAGCGCGAATAGACGTTCCGGAGCACGAGCAGTACCGGCGCGTGGCCGAGAGCGTTCGCGGATTCGTACGTGGCGGTGACGGATGCCACGGCGAGTTTGTCGTTCCCTTGTACGTCGCACGTCCGAACGGCCCGCACCTTCACGGTCTCCCGACGTGGCTGCGACGTCGGGAGCCGTTCAAGATCCGAGTACACCTGCACGACCGATCATATCCCCCTCTAGGTAGGCGGTCGTGATTGCGGGCACAATCTGTTCGATCTCCATGAAGGGCGTCCGCCGTCCGGATCGATTCGGACAGCGGGGTGCTTGAACGGCGAGCGTCTTGGCGGCCGAGTGGTTCGGCGACAACGCGAACAAATACGTCCACCCCCGTCCTGCCGGCCAACGGAGCTCGTCGAATGCCCCAGTGACTTTCATGAGATGCTGCCGAACTGCCGGGTCCTGGGCGATACCATCAAAGTGCCCCAAACCGGTGGTAATGCCCTCCAAGATGCCCCAATTATCGAAGACGAGCACGTCGGGAGCGGCATTGCGTCTGACGGCCTCAGAGAACCTCGCTGCGAAGCCTGACGCTCGGAACGTCTCGAGCGCGACGTGGAAGCCAAGTGCCGCCCATTCCTTTTCCAGGGCAGGCGGCACTGTTGAACTTGGAATGTCTCCTCTATGTGGAGAGCCAACGCGCCAGACCCTGATGGTGTCATCCGCCGTCGCCGTTGATGCCAGGGCCAGAGTGAGAGCGCACGCGACGCCTGCCACCAATGCGGTCAACCGCAGGGTCTTGTCGCGTAGCGCGGCCTTGGCGCGCAGCGTATGGAAGGCGAGGCGGAAATTCTGCATGCGGCCTCCAATTGCAACTATCCTGCAAAACATCCGTAGGATCAATCCAGTCGCGCGATGCCTGGGCCCGGGGCCGGAGGACGATCGCTCCTGTGTAGTCGCGAAGTGGTGAGCTAAACAGGTCAGTCACTCGCCACTGCGGCGTTACTGAGGACCTTGTCAGGGTTGACCCTACTATTCGCCAGTTGGAACCTCATCGGCAACGTTCTGTGGTAAAAATCGCCGCCAATCCTGAGAAGTCGCTTCCAAAAGAAATTCTTCTGGTGTAGCCTTCCCAACCAATGGGCAGACGGCGCAGCCAGCCGGCCGGCGGCGACATGCTGGTCGGCACACTCGACATTCTCGTGCTGCGGACGCTCGTGTTCGGAGCCGCGCACGGCCACACCATCGCCCAGGCCATTGAAGCCTCTTCAGAAGAAGTTCTCCAGGTTGAGCACGGTTCGCTCTATCCTGCGCTTCACCGCCTCGAAGACCAGGGGATGATCGCGTCCTTCTGGGGGACGTCGGACAACAACCGCAAGGCGAAGTACTACCGGCTGACGCCCGCCGGCCGAAAGCATCTCACGCGCGAACGCAGCCGGTGGGAGGTACTGGTCCGCGCGGTCGGCAGGGTGCTCGGTCCTGCCACGGACTAATCCCATGAAATGGTTGCGATTCTGGCAGCGCCAGCGCCGCGACGCCGAACTGGCGCACGAACTGGCCGCACACATCGAGCAGGAAACCGCCGATCGGATCGCGGCGGGCAAGAGTCCTGACGAGGCGCGGTTCGCGGCCATGCGGAAGCTCGGGAACGTCACGCGCATCCGCGAGGACGTGTACGAGCACAACAGCATCCTGGTGCTCGAAACGGTGTGGCAGGACGTGTCCTACGCGTTGCGCATGATACGGAAGCAACCTGGCTTCGCGGCCGCGGCTATCCTGACGCTGGCGCTCGGCATCGGCGCCACCACGGCGATCTTCAGCGTCGTCAACGGCGTGCTGATCAACCCGCTGCCCTATCCCGATTCGGACGCGCTGGTCCGAATCGTCCACTCGATCGGCGGCATCGATCAGCCCTTCTTCTCCGACGGCATCTATCTGACCTATGCGGAGAACAACCAGGCGTTTGCCGACCTGGGCGTCTGGAGCCCCGGCGCGGCAACGGCGACCGTCACCGGCGAGGGCGATCCCGAGGAGGTGCGCGCGTTGCTGGCGAGCCACGACGTCCTGACGACGCTCGGCGTGCGGCCCGAAATCGGGCGCTGGTTGTCGAAGGCCGACGATACACCGGGGTCACCCGACACGGTGATGCTCACCAACGGCTACTGGCGGCGCAGGTTCGGAGGAGACCGCGCCGTTCTGGAGCGAGTGCTCACCATCAATGCGCGTCCCCACCAGATCGTCGGCGTGATGCCGGCGGCGTTCCAGTTCGGCGGCGAGGTGGACCTCATCCTGCCGCTGCGCATCGACCGCGGACGGCTGATCCCCGCCTTTCGCCTCCTGGGTGTGGCCAGGCTGAAGCCCGGCGTCACGCTGGCGCAGGCCAACACCGATGTCGCTCGCCTGCTCCGGTTCTGGTCTGCGTCAACACCGGACAGAACGATCCGGAGTTCCAGGCGCGATACAGACCGGCGCTGCGCCCTCTGAAACAGGACGTCGTCGGCGACGTGGGCAGGACGCTCTGGGTCTTGATGGGGGCGATCGGCGTCGTGCTGCTGATGGCCTGCGCCAACGTCGCGAACCTGCTGCTGGTGCGCGCGGACGCACGCCGGCAGGAATTTGCGATTCGCGCGGCCCTGGGCGCGCGCTGGACGCGAGTAGCGCGCCAGCTTCTGGTCGAGAGCCTGATGCTCGCCGTGTTGGGCGGCGCGCTGGGAGTGGGCCTCGCGTATGGCGGCCTGCGCGTGCTGGTGGCGATCGGGCCCTCGAACCTGCCCAGGCTGGCCGAAATCTCGCTCGACCTCGAGGTCCTGGGTTTCGCGCTGACGATCTCTCTGCTGTCGGGACTCCTGTTCGGACTCATCCCGATCCTCAAGTACACGCGGCCGGGGCTCGCGGACGCGGTCGGCCGCGGTGCGCAACTCGACACGCGAGAGCCAGCGGTGGCAACAGGCGCTGGTGGCGGCCCAGATGGCGCTGGCGCTGGTGCTGCTCGTGAGCGCGGGACTGATGATCCGCAGTTTCCAGGCACTTCGTCGCGTCGATCCCGGTTTTACGGAGCCACAGCGCGTCCAGACGTTCAGCATCTCGATTCCGCCGACCGATGGTCGCCGAACCGGAGCGCGTCACGCGCATGCAGCACGAAGTGCTGGACAAGCTCGCCGCGATTCCTGGTGTTGCATCGGCCGCGTTCACGACGCGGCTGCCCATGGACCGCGGCCGATTCAGCGCCGCCCTGGCCGCCGAGGGCAAGGCGGACGATGGCCGGACGCCGCCGAACCGGCACGCTCAGGTTCGTCTCGCCCGGAATGTTTCAGACGCTCGAGAACTCCGCTCGTCGCCGGGCGCGACTTCACGCTGGACCGATCTCTATGCTGCGCGCGACGTCGCGATTGTTTCGGAGAGCCTGGCGCGCGAGCTGTGGGGATCGCCTGCGGCCGCGCTGGGCAAGCGGATTCGTGAGTACGACGACCGCGACGCACCGTGGCACGAAATTGTCGGCGTGGCAGGTGATGTCTATGACGACGGCGTCTATCAACGGCCGCCGCCGACGGTGTATTGGCCCGCGCGATTGCACGCGCGGCTTTTCAGCAGTCGTGGATACCAACCGCGCCGGGTGAGCGTCGCCATCCGCACCGAACGCGCCGGCACGGAGAGTCTGCTCAATGAGGTGCGCGAGGTAGTGAGGTCGGTCAACGCCGATCTGCCGCTGTCGCAGGTGCGCACGCTGGAGCGAGGTGTACGATCAGTCGATGGCGCGAACGTCCTTCACGTTGGTGATGCTGGCGATCGCCGGCGCGATGGCGCTGCTGCTCGGAGTAGTGGGCCTCTACGGCGTGCTCTCCTACGCCGTTTCGCAGCGGCGTCGCGAGATCGGCATCCGGCTCGCGCTCGGCGCACAGCCGTGGGAGATCCGGGGACTGTTCGTGCGGCGAGGTCTGGTCGTCGTGGGCCTCGGCTTGGCGATCGGCCTCGCCGGGGCTGCAGGCTTCACCCGATTGATGCAATCGCTGCTCTTCGGCATCAGCCCGCTCGATCCGATCACGTTCACCGCGATGCCCCTCGTGCTCGCGGCGACTGCCGTGCTTGCTAGCTATCTGTCGACGCGCCGCGCGGTGGCGGTCGATCCGGTTGAGACCCTGAGAGCGGAATGAGCAGGCGAGGGTCGTCTGCCGTGTCGAATTACTCCTGATAAGTCGCGAAGTGTCTACCGACCGGCGCACGCCGCCGGCATCCCCTCTCGCGCCATCTCCCCCTCCGCAGGTTCGGAGGCAAATCCAAAGCGAAACTGACTTGCGATTGGCGCGAGTCGCTCTGGCCGAGGAGCATTCGTGAACGGAGCGGCGTCACACGTCACCAAACGCACTCGGCGATACTCAACGAATCGATGCCGTTGCGCTATCAAGGCTCGCTCTGAGTACATCGTCCCCACGAAACCGTCTTTCGAAACGATCAAACCCGGAGTTCCCCCTTGCGGACATGACAAGACCCCGCGCACACATCAGGCAAATCGGGACGAGGAACGGACTGCCGGCATCAGAGGTCTGGCGCGCCTGTGGATCCTTGAACAGTTCCCCTGAGCCATCCCGTCCAAACCGGTGTCTAATCGTCCAAAGCTCGCTCCTCACCCAAGCCCGTCACGCGTCGGCGGTCCCCGGAAACAGGAGGTCGCGATGGTCGCTCCCGTGATCAAGCTTCAGTCGGTCGGCAAAGTCTTTCTCACCGACGAAGTCGAAACGCACGCCCTTTCCGATATCGACCTTGAGGTGGCGAAAGGCGAATACGTCTCGATCGCGGGCCCCTCAGGCTGCGGCAAGTCGACACTCCTGTCAATCCTCGGCCTCCTCGATTCGGCAACGAGCGGAGAATATTGGCTGAACGGCCAGGCCGTTGCCGACCTGCCAGCTAAGGATCGAGCACGGGTTCGCAACCGCGAGATCGGCTTCATCTTTCAGAGCTTCAATCTGATTGGTGATCTCACCGTCTTCGAGAACGTCGAATTACCGCTAACGTATCGGGGTATGCTCGCCACTGAGCGGCGCAGTCGTGCCACGGCTGCTCTCGAGCGTGTCGGAATGCCTCACCGCGCAAAACATTTGCCCAGCCAGCTCTCTGGCGGTCAGCAGCAGCGCGTCGCGGTTGCGCGCGCCGTCGCTGGTGAGCCGGCCATGCTGCTGGCGGACGAGCCCACCGGCAACCTCGATTCGAAGAGTGGCGAGTCCGTTATGGATCTGCTTCGCGAGTTGCACCAGGCCGGCGCCACGATCTGCATGGTCACCCACGACCCGCGCTATGCGCGTCATGCCCAGCGCAATATTCACCTGTTCGACGGACGTGTTGTCGAGCAGCCCGTCGAAATGGCGGAGAGCTGATATGCAAAGCCTCTTTCAAGACCTGCGGTTCGCGTTTCGTCGCCTCGTCAAAGATCGATGGTTCACCCTGGCGGCCATCGTCGCTTTGGCGCTCGGCATTGGCGCCAACAGCGCCGTCTTCACGCTCGTGAATGCCGTCCTCCTGCGTGGGCTGCCGTTTGATGCCCCCGAACGCATCATGTGGGTGGACACCACTGACACACGAGGACGACGGTCCGGCGTGTCACTGGAGGAGTTCGACGACTGGCGCTCTGCGAGCCGGACGTTTGCCGGGATGACCCTTGTTCAGACTGGCACCATGATCATCAGCGCAGACGACCGGCTGCCCGAGGCGTATCCCGGTGGGTTCATCTCGGCCAACGCATTTGATGTCATCGGCGTACAGGCTGTACTCGGGCGAGGCCTTCTTCCCGAGGACGATCGATCCAACGCACCGCCGGTTGTGTTGATCAGCGGCAGTGTCTGGAAGTCGCGGTACGCGTCAGATCCCTCTGTGATTGGAAAGGCCGTTAGCATCAACGCGTTGCCGGCCACGATCGTCGGTGTGATGCCTGACGGCTTCAAATGGCCGTTCCAGCACGTCGTCTGGATGCCGATATCGCAGATATCGCCCGCATTTCGAAACCGCCCACGGCAGCAGCGGCCCCACGTCGCATACGGCCGCCTGGCGGATGGCGTGACGCTCGAACAGGCCCGCAGTGAGATGTCGAACATCTCCAAGCAGCTCGCGCAACAGTATCCCGAGGCGAACAAGGACATCAGCGCCGTTGTCACGCCGTTTCTCGACCGCCTGCTCGGCTCGCAGATCAAGACCATCTTCTGGTCGCTGATGGGCGCCGTGGCGTTCGTGCTGCTCATCGCGTGTTCGAATGTCGCCAACCTGTTGCTCGCCCGCGCGGCCCATCGCACGCGTGAGATCGCGATCCGCGTGTCGCTCGGCGCAACGCGATTTCGGATCGTCAGACAGCTGCTCGTGGAGAGTGTGCTCCTGGCGTTCATCAGCGGCGTCGTGGGCCTCGGGTTTGCGATATTGCTCATTCGCTGGTTCGACGGCGAGACGCAGAACATCGGCAAACCGTTCTGGATGACGTTTACGCTGGACCCCAGCGTGTTCGCGTTTATCGCAGCGGTCTGCCTGCTGACCGGCATTCTGTTCGGGCTCGCGCCCGCCATGCATATCTCAAAGACCAACGTCAACGAAGTGTTGAAGGAAGGGGGCCGCTCGGGCTCCGGCGGTCTGCGTGCCCGACGCTGGACGACCGCGCTCATTGTTGTGGAACTCGCGCTGACGCTGGTACTGCTCGCCGGGGCCGGGTTCATGATGCGCAGCTTCGTGAACATGTACCAGCAGGACGTCGGGTTCGACACATCCCGCCTGTTGGTGGCCAGCTTTATTCTGCCGAACCGGAAGTACGTCGGCCGTGAGGTGCGCGTCGATTTCGGGCGTCGCGCGCAGGAGCGATTGAATGCCAATGGCGCCATCGTCGCCGCCAGCGGGGCCACAATGCCGCCGGTGTTCGGCGGCATTCCACGGCAGATTGAGATTGACGGCAAACCTGCACCGGCAGGCGAGATGCCTCAGACCGTGGGTATGGTGAGCATTGGCCCCCGGTACTTTGAAACGCTCGACGTCGCCATACTTCGGGGCCGCGCGCTTGATCCGAACGACGGAACGCCTGGCCGGGAGGTCGCCGTCATCAATCAGCGGGTAGCCTCCACGTACTTCGGCAATGCGGATCCAATCGGGCAGCGCCTTCTCCTCAAGGACGAATCAGGAACGTTCAAATACGCGTGGGCGACCATCGTGGGTGTCGCACCAAACATTGGACAGGCGGGTGGACAGGAGGATCCTCAGCGCCCGGCGATTGTCTACATCCCGCAGGTGCAGGATCCGTCGTGGCAAGGCGGCGGCATCCTCCTCGTACGAGGTCGATCGAATCCGGGAGAGCTGGCGGCACTGGTCCGAAAGGAAATGTTCGCGCTCGACCCCGACCTGGCCATGAACAATGTCCAAACGATGGAGGAAGGCCTCGCGCAGCAGCGCTGGTTTTCCCGCGTGTTCGGAACGATGTTTTCGGTCTTTGCGGCTATTGCCATCGTGCTCGCGGCGGTGGGACTGTTTGCGGTCACGGCTTACTCCGTGACGCAGCGGACGCAAGAAATCGGCGTGCGGATGGCGCTCGGCGCGCAAGCAAAGCAAGTATCGTGGCTCATTCTGCGGCGTGGACTTGTTCACCTCGCTATCGGACTGACGTTCGGGTTGGCGGGCGCGGTCGGGGTAGGCCGATTGCTTCGAAGCATGCTCTTCCAGACCGGTCCGGCTGATCCGATGACGCTCGTCTCCATCACAGTGCTGTTAATCGCGGTCGCCATCAGCGCGTCGCTGTGGCCGGCGTGGCAGGCCAGCAGACTCGATCCGGTAACGGCACTGCGATATGAATAGCGGTCCAGTCGCCGCCCGGTCGCCACGTGTGATGACTGGAGACGGCCTCGCTCGGCAAGCGAGCGGACGCGAAAAGTAAGGAGTTGTGGGCCTGGGACTTGAAGCCAGTGACTCGCGAAGGGTCTCGATCACTAAGCACTACGGCGTTTCTCGTTACCTACCAACCCCAGCCGACATTCGCTCACCTCTAGGCGTCCTGCCGTCGCCATGATCGCTTCCGTTGAATGCGAATAGCGTCGCGTTCTCAATAGGCTACGATCCGGCCGAGATGTCGCAAGAAACCCTCACGCTTCTGACCATAATCGGCACGTTCCTGGCCGTCATCGCGACGTTCCTGACGGTCTTGGAGATGCGCTGGCAGCGACGCACCACCTACAAGCCTGACCTGATCGTCGAGTCGACAGGCTTCGATATCTATCCGGATGGGAGGGATCACTTTGGAACTATTGCCACGGACCGCAAGCGACCCGAAGGGAAGAGGTGGACGGATCTGTCTCTGACCGCCCGCAACGCCGGGTTCGGTCCGGCAAAGAACGTGACGTTTTCCTGGGAAACCGATCTCCAGGACTTTCTGGAGTCAATCGGCAGGGTGGATCCGTCGGTCGTCGAATCAGCCGAGTATGACGCGGGTCGTCTGCTTCGGCTCTTCGATTCGGCGAAGCGGGAGACCACCCACAACCTCTCCAACCAGTTGCGTGGCCGCCTGCCTGCCATCATGCCGGACGTGTCATGTGCGCTCCACGTCCCATCGGCATACCTCCAGTTGCTGCTGTTGTCATTAAACGTCCGGGCGAAGCGCGAGACACAGTTGATGCACGCTAGAGCCGACGGCGCAGATCGCCATCTGTTCGACATGGGCGCGTTCGATGGTTGGCCACCGCTCACGCTGACGCTTTCGTGCGAAGACCTTGGCGGCTATGAGCACAGCAGGCGGTTTACCGTCCAACCCGAAGTGGCGATGCTGCACTTCGGCGATGTCAACTCGGAGGAGCGGAGCGCATCCATTGCGGTAACAGTTCGCGACTGACGGCGCGATTGACGGCCGTGAACGACCACGGTCGGCATTGGGGCCGCGCCTGCCGGACGACTCGAACGGTCGGCCGATGACTGGCCACCGCGTATCTCCGGGGCATCACGTCGTTGCTACTACTGTCGGTGGGTTTCGTCACGATCCGTCTCTCGCCGCGTTCGGCAACGCCGACCACCTCGCAGCGGCTTTGCATCACGATGTAGCGAGTTAAGGCTTGTAGAATGATGAAACTATGGTTTTGGCCTGGTTTCACTGGTGGTGGGCTGCGACGCTCGGTTTGCCCAGGGCGCAGGTCGTCTTGGGGGCCGTGTCGGCGCTCCTCACGCTGGGTCTAGGTGGAATCGCGTGGTGGCTAGCGAAACGTCAGGTCGAAATCTCAAAACGCCAGATGGACATGCAGCAGGAACAACACAACTTCTTCGTGAGCGAACTAGCCAAGAAGACGGATCTGCGGATCATCGTGGCGGGCGTTGCCTTCAGTTCGGCTCGCACATGGAGGAGACAACAACCGTCAGGTTCAACGCTCACAACGGCGGTGACAAATCAGCGGACGGCTTCTACTGGGAGATCCTGGTCCCAGAGATCATCGCGCATCTGATGAAGTTTGTCGACGAAGACGGCAATGAATTGGAGAGCCAGACCTCCCACATGTCAGAGATGGAGCATTATCAGAAACGTCATGATCACTACACACACAAGCTATTTCCGCGCAGTGGCCTCGAAGTGGCGCGTCTTCAGATAACGGGTCAGACATCGCAGCTGCAGGACTTCGTGATCAGGTGGCGGATTCGTGGTGAAGATGGAATGATCCCGCCGGACGGTCTAGCGTTTATCAAGTTCACGCGACTGCCAGACCATTCGTACGCGTGGAGTCGCTGGCATGCGAGTCAGAAAGAGGATGACATTCAAGGGTTTCAACCAGCGTAGAATCACCAATGATTCTGGCGCTTCAAACGCCATGGTAGTGGTGAGATGCGATTGTTCTTAAGTACTTCTTACGGATTTGTTGGCAGTAAAGAACACAACCGTATCGCCTTTACTGTTTGATTTCTGTAGATAACGAGTGGTCGCCAAGTGGTTACCGATGGTCAACACGGCGCTCGCCGCTGTGTCGCGGACTCCTCAAAGCCGCCTTGTGTTTATGGGCCCTGAGCCTTGAGCCCTAAGCCCTGAGCCTACGAGAGCGGCGCCGGGAGATCCGACTTTCCCATCAGAAACGCATCGACGCCGCGCGCGGCACTTCGTCCTTCCGCAATCGCCCACACGATCAGTGACTGACCGCGCTGCATGTCGCCGGCGGTGAAGACGCCGGGGACGCTGGTCATCCAGGTTTCGTCGCGCCACACGTTGCCGCGGTCGGTCATCCTGACGCCCAGTTGGTCGAGCATGCCGTTGCGCTCTGGCCCGAGAAATCCCATCGCAAGCAAGACAAGGTCGGCCTTCAGCTCGAACCCGGAGCCCGGGATGGGGTCGAAGCTCATGCGGCCTTCCTTGCTGACAACTTCCACCTGCACCGCGTGGAGAATCTTGACGTGACCGTGTGCGTCGCCGCTGAAGTGTTCGGTGGAGATGGAATACAGCCGCTCACCGCCTTCCTCGTGGGCGGACGAGACGCGGAAGATGTTCGGCCACAGCGGCCAGGGGTTCGTTTCCGCGCGACTGTCGGGCGGGCGCGACAGCAGCTCGAGCTGGTGAACGGAGCGCGCACCCTGGCGATGTGCCGTGCCGAGACAATCGGCGCCCGTATCGCCGCCGCCGATGATGATCACGTACTTGTCTTTGGCGGTCATGGCCCTGGCATCATCGACGCCGGGCACATCGTCTCCTTCGCACCGGCGGTTCGACTCGGTCAGATATTCCATCGCGAAATGGATGCCCTTGAGGTCACGTCCGGGCACTTTGAGATCCCGCGGTGAGGTGGCGCCACCAGCGAGGACGATCGCGTGGTACGTTCGCCGCAGGTCGTCGACCGACACGTTGATGCCAACATGGCAATTCGTCTTGAACTCGATGCCCTCGTCGCGCATCAGCGTCAGGCGGCGGTCGAGAAACCGCTTTTCCATCTTGAATGCCGGAATCCCGTACCGCAGCAGACCGCCAATACGGTCCGCGCGCTCGAGGACGGTGACGAGGTGGCCCGCCCGGTTCAATTGATCGGCCGCAGCGAGACCGGCCGGCCCGGAACCGACAACCGCGACTCGCTTGCCGGTGCGGGCCATCGGCGGACGAGGGGTGACCCAGCCTTCGTCGAACGCGCGATCGACGATCGATACTTCGATCGCCTTGATCGTCACCGGATCGTTGACGATGCCGAGCACGCACGAGCCCTCGCACGGCGCGGGGCACAGCCTGCCGGTGAATTCCGGAAAGTTGTTCGTGGCGTGCAGCCGCTCGATGGCCGCCTCCCAGCGTCCGCGATAGACGAAATCGTTCCAGTCGGGGATCAGGTTCCCGAGCGGACATCCCTGATGGCAGAACGGGATGCCGCAGTCCATGCAGCGCGCCGCCTGATCCTTGAGCGTGGCCTCTGGATACGGGAGATAGACTTCGCGCCAGTCCCGAAGACGGTCGGGAATGGGGCGCGCGGGCGGCTTCTTCCGCGCGATTTCGATGAACCCGGTGACTTTACCCATGAACCTCAGTCCGGCTAAAGCCGGACACTACGTACGGCTTACCCGGCCCCGACCAGTTCTGCGAACTCGACCGGGCGCCCTTCGGCGGCGGCCAGCGCCTGTGCCGTGAGCACGCGCTTGTAATCGCGCGGCATGACCTTGACGAAGAGCGCGGACATGTTGCGCCAGTTTTCCAGAATTCTGGTCGCGTGGTCGCTCGCGGTGTATGTGATGTGTCGCTGGATTAAATCGCGCACGAGCCCGACGTCTTCCATCGACTCGAGCGGTTCCAGATCCACCATCTCGGTGTTGCAGCGCGCGCTGAACGTGCCCATGACGTCGAGCACATACGCGATGCCCCCGGACATCCCCGCCGCGAAATTGCGCCCGGTGTGGCCGAGCACGACAACTCGTCCGCCCGTCATGTACTCGCACCCGTGATCGCCGATGCCTTCGACGACGGCGAGGGCGCCGCTGTTTCTCACCGCGAAGCGCTCGCCGGCGACGCCGCGGAAATACGCTTCACCGCTCGTGGCGCCGTAGAGCGCGACGTTCCCGATGATGATGTTCTCCTCAGGCACGAACGTCGCCTGTTTCGGCGGGTAGACAATGACCCTGCCGCCTGACAGTCCCTTGGCCACGTAGTCGTTGGCGTCGCCCTCGAGCTCGAGCGTGATGCCGCGCGGCACGAACGCGCCGAAGCTCTGGCCGGCCGATCCCGTGAATTTCAGCGAGATCGTGTTGTCGGGCAGCCCGGCCGCGCCGTATCGTCGCGTGACCTCGTAGCCGAGCATCGTCCCGACGGTCCGGTTGACGTTGCGGATGGGCAATCGCAACGAGACGGGCGTTCCCCGCTCGAGCGCGTTCGCCGACTGTGCAATCAACTCGTTGTCGAGTGCGTCCGCAAGGCCGTGATCCTGCTTCGTCACGCAGTGGCGCGCCGCGTCGGCCGGCGCGTCGGGCTGACACAGGATCGCGGAGTAATCGAGACCCTTCGCCTTCCAGTGATCGACCGCCGGACGGAAGTTCAGCCGCTCCACGCGTCCGATCATCTCGGCCATCGTGCGGAATCCGAGCGCCGCCATAAATTCGCGCACTTCCTGCGCGATGAAACGGAAGAAGTTCTCGACGAACTCCGGCTTGCCGGTGAAGTTCTTGCGGAGCTCGGGATCCTGCGTGGCGACGCCGACCGGGCACGTGTTCAGATGGCACACGCGCATCATCACGCAGCCGGAAACGACGAGTGGGGCGGTCGCAAACCCGAATTCCTCAGCACCGAGGAGCGACGCGACGACGACGTCGCGGCCGGTTTTGATCTGACCGTCGACCTGGACGACGATGCGATCGCGAAGCCGGTTGAGCATCAGCACCTGCTGCGTCTCCGCGAGACCGAGCTCCCAGGGGATGCCGCCGTGCTTGATGCTGGTGAGCGGCGACGCGCCGGTGCCGCCGTCGTGTCCCGAAATCAGCACGACATCGGCGTGTGCCTTCGACACGCCCGCGGCGACCGTGCCGACGCCGGCCGTCGCGACGAGCTTCACGTGAATACGCGCCTTCGGATTCGAGTTCTTCAGGTCGTGAATCAGCTGCGCCAGGTCCTCGATTGAATAGATGTCGTGATGCGGCGGCGGTGAGATCAGGCCGACGCCGGGTGTCGCGTATCGGACCTTCGCGATCCACGGGTAGACCTTGTGGCCGGGCAGCTGGCCGCCTTCGCCGGGCTTCGCGCCCTGCGCCATCTTGATCTGAAGATCCTGGGCGTTGACGAGGTACTCGCTCGTGACGCCGAAGCGCGCGGACGCCACCTGCTTGATGGCGCTGTTTCGTGAGTCGCCGTTCGGATCGGGTACGTCCCGTGCGGGATCTTCGCCACCCTCGCCGGTGTTCGACTTGCCGCCGAGACGGTTCATCGCAATCGCCAGCGTCTCGTGCGCTTCCTGGCTGATCGACCCGTAGGACATCGCGCCGGTCGCGAACCGTTTGACGATCGACTCGACCGGCTCGACTTCGTCGATCGGAATCGGCCGCGGTGCAACTTTCAACTCGAGCAGCCCACGCAAGGTCGCCCGGTGCCGGCTCTGATCGTCGACGAGCTTCGTGTATTCCTTGAAGACGGAGTACTGCCCGCTTCTCGTCGAGTGCTGGAGCTTGAAGACGGTGTCGGGATTGAACAGGTGATATTCCCCGTCGCGCCGCCACTGATACTCGCCGCCCGAGTCGAGCTCGGTCAGCGCGCCCGCCTTGTTCTGGAACGCGCGGCGATGCCGTTCGATCTCTTCCTGGGCGATGACGTCGATGCCGACGCCGCCGATCCGCGACGCCGTCCAGGTGAAGTACTTGTCGACGAAGGGGCGATTGAGTCCGACCGCCTCGAAGATCTGCGCGCCGCAATAGCTCTGCAGCGTCGAAATCCCCATTTTCGACATCACCTTGAGGATGCCCTTGTTGAGCGCCTTGATGTAGTTCTTGACCGCCTGCTGGTGCGTGACGCCGGGCAGGATGCCCTGGTAAATCATGTCGTTCAGCGTCTCGAACGCCAAATACGGATTGACGACGCCGGCTCCATAGCCGAGGAGCAGCGCACAGTGATGCACTTCGCGTGCATCGCCCGATTCAACGACGAGTGCGCAACGTGTGCGCGTGCCTTCGCGGACAAGATGGTGATGCACGCCGGCGGTCGCGAGAAGGCTCGGGATGGGCGCCTGATCTCGGTCGACACCGCGATCCGACAGGATCAGGATGTTGTAGCCGGCATCGACTGCCTGGCTGGCGAGCTCTTTCAGGCGCTCCATCGCCCGCTCGAGGCCCGCGCCGGCGCCGCGCGGGTCGAACAGCATCGGCAGTGTCGTCGATCGGAACCCCGGGTAATAGAGGTGCCGGACCTTCGCCAGCTGGTCGTTGTCGATCACCGGATACTCGATGGCGATCTGGTGACACGACTCGGGCCGCGGGTCGAGGAGGTTGCCTTCCGGACCGATGGTCGATCCCATCGCCGTAACCAGCTGCTCGCGGATCGCGTCGAGCGGTGGGTTGGTCACCTGCGCGAAGACCTGCGTGAAGTAGTCGTACAGCAGCCGCGGATGATCCGAGAGCACCGCGAGAGCGGCGTCGGAGCCCATCGAGCCGACGGCTTCTTCGCCCTTGGCCGCCATCGGCGCGAGGAGCACGCGCAGATCCTCGTCGGTGTAGCCGAAGGTCTGCTGGCGGTGCAGCACGGTTTCGTGGCTGGGAGGCGGCAGGTACGGCGCCGCCGGCAGATCTTCGATGTCGACCAGATTGCCTTTGAGCCACTCGGCGTACGGGTGTGCCCGCGCCAGGCCATTCTTGATTTCATCGTCTGAGACGATGCGACCCTGGGCCGTGTCGATCAGGAAGATGCGGCCCGGATGCAGCCGTTCCTTGATCAGAATGTTCTCGGGCGGAATGTCGAGCACGCCGACCTCGGACGCCATGATCACGAGGTCGTCCTTCGTCACGTAGTAGCGTGACGGACGGAGGCCGTTCCGGTCGAGGACCGCGCCAACGACCGATCCGTCGGTGAACGCGATCGAAGCCGGGCCGTCCCACGGCTCCATGAGCGACGAGTGGAACTCGTAAAAGGCCTTGAGCTCGGCGGACATCGATTCATGCCCGGCCCAGGGCTCGGGGATCATCATCAGGATCGCGTGCGGAAGCGACCGCCCCGTCATGACGAGGAACTCGAGGACGTTGTCGAAGGTCGCCGTGTCGCTGCCGCCCTCCCGGATGATCGGTAGAATCTTCTTGAGGTCGTCGCCGAGGAGCGGCGAGGTGAGCAGCCCTTCGCGCGCGCGCATCCAGTTGATGTTGCCGCGCAGCGTATTGATCTCGCCGTTGTGCGCGATGTACCGGTACGGGTGCGCGAGTGGCCAGGACGGAAACGTGTTCGTGCTGAACCGCTGATGCACCAGCGCGAGCGCGGATTCGAAGTCCGGATCCGCCAGGTCGGGGAACATCGGGACGATCTGATCCGCAATCAGCATCCCTTTGTAGATGAGCGTCTTGGCCGAGAGGCTCGGGATGTAGAAGGCGCGCCCGTCGGGACTCTCCGCCGCCAGGCGATCGATCGCGTGCTCGGCGCGCTTGCGGATGACGTACAGCTTGCGCTCGAAACGCGCCAGCAGGTCGGCATCGGACGGATCGAATGGGGCTCCGCAGCCGATGAACACCTGTTCGAACCGGGGTTCCGCGGCCACGGCCGACGCCCCCAGGAGCCGATCGTCGGTCGGCACGTTCCTCCAGCCGAGGAGGTGCTGGCCTTCCTCGCGGACGATCCCTTCGAACACGCCGCGGACCTGTTCGCGGGCCGCCTTCGAATGCGGGAGGAAGACGAAACCGGCGCCATAGCAGCCCTCTGGTGGCAGTGTGAAGCCGAGCGGTGCGGTCACCTTGCGCAAGAAGCGGTCTGGCATCTGCACGAGAATGCCGGCGCCGTCGCCGGTTGCCGCCTCGCAGCCGCAGGCGCCGCGGTGCAGCAGGTTGACCAGGACGCGCAACCCCTGTTCGACAATCTTGTGAGACCGACGACCCTTGATGTCGACGACGAAGCCCACACCGCATGCGTCGTGCTCGTGGCTGGGGTCGTACAGACCCGTCGCGGGCGGCGGACCGTGCCGTTCTTCAGAAATACGGGGGGCGAGCCCTTCGTTGAAGGGCGTCGAATCTCGTGTTGCCATAACCGGGGACCCCGCTTACGGGGGGGAACCGAGAAGCCGTATTTATGACTCAGCCACAAGCAGAAGTAAAATGCAATATTAGTATTCTTATCATACGTAAAAGAGATTTATCGCCTCTGGGCGAAATACGGGATGATCCGTAGCCGCAGGTGTCGAATGGCTGACCTCCGAGACAACGACGCGTTCTGGCCGGCGCTGCCGCTTGCGGAGTGGGCGGACACGTGTGCCACGCTCCACATGTGGACGCAAGTGGTCGGCAAGATTCGACTGGCGCTGGCGGCGCCGGTGAATCACTGGTGGCATGTCACGCTCCTGGTGACGGCGCGCGGGCTTACGACCTCTCCGATGCCGTACTGGCAAGGGACGCTCGAGATCGCGTTCGACTTCATCGATCACAGGCTGATGCTCGAAACAAGCGACGGCCGGCGGCGCAGCGTCGCCCTCGAGCCGAAGTCGGTTGCGGTCTTCTATAGCCAGGTGATGCAGGCGCTCGGCGAGCTGGAGATGCCGGTCCGCATCTGGCCGATGCCGGTCGAGGTGCCGTCGCCCATCAGGTTCGACCAGGACCTGCAGCATCACTCGTACGACGCGGTGTGGGTGCAACGGTGGTGGCAGGCGCTCGTTCAGGTCGATGCCCTCTTCAAGGAATTCCGCGGCCGGTTTCTCGGGAAGTGCAGCCCGGTTCACTTCTTCTGGGGGAGCTTCGATCTCGCCGTCACGCGGTTCAGCGGCCGGCGCGCGCCGGAACGTCCGGGCGCTGACCTCATGACGCGCGAAGCGTACTCGCACGAGGTGACCAGCGCCGGTTTCTGGCCCGGCAGCGGCAGCATCCAGGAAGCGGCGTTCTACGCGTACGCCGCGCCCGAGCCGTCCGGATACAAAACCGCCCGCGTCGGTCCGCGCGAGGCCTTTTACAGCACCGATTTCAACGAGTTCGTCCTCAAGTACGACGACGTGCGGACGGCGCTGTCGCCACATGACGCCCTGATGGAGTTTCTTCAGTCGACCTACGAGGCTGGAGCGACGCTCGGGGGCTGGAATCGCGGGGAGCTGGAGAGAGCATAGAGATGGCCGAGGGAGCCTGCGCTCACATCCGCAGCATCAAGAGCGTGCTGGCGCCCAAGCAGCACGCGTGCGACGAGTGCGTCAAGATCGGTTCGACGTGGGTGCACTTGCGCACCTGCCAGAGCTGCGGCGGCACGCATTGCTGCGACTCGTCGCCGAATCGCCATGCGTCAAAGCACGCGAAGGCGAGCGGTCATCCGGTTGTTGCGTCTGCCGAGCGCGGCGAACGCTGGCTGTACTGCTTTCCCGACGATGCGTTTGCGGAGTACTGATCCACGGGCAGGACGGGCAGGACGGGCAGGACGGGCAGGACGGGCGGGAGGGGCAGGACGGGCAGGACGGGCAGGACGGGCGGGACGGGCGGGAAGGGCGGGAAGGAAAAGGACGAAGAAAGAAACACTGGAGGACCTCATGGCAAAGTTCGATCGCCTCATCCCCCTCCTCGTTTACGAGGATATTTCCGCCACTCACGCTCGCATCGACGGTGAGCCGGTGGACCAGCCGTACGGCCAGCGCGAGGTACGGCGCGCGTGATCCGGAAGGCCACAGATGGTGGTTTGCGACTCCTGCAAGAGCTCAAAGTCCTCGTTAATGATCAGGAGCACGACAATGTTCAGACGCACGATGTGGTCGCTCAGCATGGTGTTTCTCGCGGCGTCCGCGAGCGCCGGTCAGACTACTCCCGATACCAGCCTGTATGCGGTGTCATATGTCGATGTGGTGCCTGCGTCACGGGGGCCGGCGGCGGCGGCGCTCAAGCGGTACCGCGACGCGAGCCGCAAGGATGACGGTTTCGTGCGCATCGAGTTTTTTGAGCAAATCGGCCGGCCTGGTCATTTTGCCGTTCTCGAAACGTGGAGAGATCAGAAGGCTTCGGACGCGCATGGGATGGCCGCGCACACACAGCAACTTCTGAGCGCGCTCCAACCGATCCGCTCGAGCGGCTACGATCAACGTCCTTACAAGACGGTGACGGTCGGCCCGGTACCGGCGGCCGCGGGCGGCCAGACGATTTTCGTCATCACACACGTCGACGTGGTTCCGAACCCTCAGAATGACCCGCCGGGTTTGCTCAGACGGCTGGCGGAGACGAGCCGGAGCGAGAAGGGCAATGTGCGGTTCGACGTGCTGCAACACCTGATGCGCGCGAATCACTTTACGATCGTCGAGGCCTGGCCGAGCCAGAGCGCGCTCGATGCGCACGCAGCGGCGGCGCATACCAAGCAGTACCGCGACACGTTGCAGCCGATGTCTGGCGGCCCTCTCGACGAGCGCTTGTACAAGGCGGTGGAATAGGGGAGTCTCGGCGTGTGAGGGCGGCCGCCTCCGCTTGACAGGCTGCCGGGCGGCGTTATTAACTAACCGGTCAGTTAACTATGGCGCGCCGCACACCGTCCCCCGCGCCCGGCACCCGCAGCCGCATTCTCGCCACCGCCGCCCAGGAGTTCGGCGCGCGCGGGTTCGCCGCGACGACCGTGGACCGCATCGCCCGCCGCGCCCGCGTCAACAAGGCGATGATCTACTACCACTTCCCGAACAAGCGCGCGCTCTACACCACCATCGTCCGCGAGCATTTCACGCCGATCATCGAGAAGCTCGCGGCCATTACGGCGCGGCCGGGCCAGGCCGATCAACAGCTCGATCGGCTGATCGAAACGCTCGTCACCTCGATCGACGCCTCGAAGCCCTTTCTGCCCATCTTCCTTCGCGAGATTGCCGACGGCGCCGTGCATCTCGGCGCCGAGGAACTCGCGCTCGTCGCCGGCATCTTTGGCACCGTTCGCGGCGTCATCGCCGAGGGCACCAGTCAGCACGTGTTCCAGCCCATTCACCCCGCGCTCGCGCACTTCACGATCATCGCTCCGGTGATCATGTTCCGCGCGACGGCACCGGTTCGGGCGCGGATCGAGGCAGCACGCGGTGTGGTGATCCCCGAGGCCGATCCAGCGACCGTTGTCAAACACGTTCAGATGGTTGCGCGCCGGATGCTGGCGCGCGAGTAAGGACAGCCATGTCAGACACTCAACACCGAATCGCCTGGCTGCTCTGCCTGACGTTCCTGAGCGGGCTGGTCTCGCCGGCCTGTCGGGAGAAGACGGCAACCGCGAACCCCAGAGTGTCGGGTCAGGTCGAAGCCACCGAAGTGCAGGTGGCGCCGGAGGTCGGCGGGCGGGTGCTCGACGTGCTCGTTACCGAAGGCCATCGCGCAAGACAGGGCGATGTGATAGCCCGGCTCGATACCCGCGATGTGGATCTCGCGTTGCAGCGCGCCGAGGCCGATCGGGCAACTGCCGATGCGCAGCTCCGACTTCTGCAGGCGGGATCGCGGCCTGAAGACATCCGGCAGGCGGAAGCACAGGCGATGGCGGCGGCAAGCGAAGTGACCGTGGCCCAGACAGACCTCGCGTCCGCAGAGAAGGATCTCCAGCGCTTTGAGCAGCTGTTGCAGGGCAACTCCGGCTCGCAGAAGGAGCGAGACGATGCCGCGACGCGCAGGGATGGGGCGAGAGATCGCGTGGCTGCGGCGAGGTCGCGCGCCGATGCGGCGAGAGAAGGCGTGGCCAGGCTGAAAGCGGGTGCTCGTCGCGAAGAAATCGACGGCGCGCGCGCGCGGGTCGCGGCCGTCGACGCGCAGATTGCGGCGCTCGAAAAGAACAAAACCGACGCGACCGTTCTCGCGCCGATCGACGGCATCGTGAGCGAACGGCTGCTCGAGCCCGGAGAAATGGCCGCGCCGCGCGCGCCGATTGTGGTGCTGACGGATCTTGACCGTGCCTGGGCCGAGGTCTTCGTCGACGAGCCGCAGGTGCCGCGGTTGAAGCTTGGACAGGCGGCCACGGTGTTCACCGACGCAGGCGGGAGCATACCGGGCACCATCAGCTTCATCTCGTCGAAAGCCGAATTCACGCCGCGCAATGTGCAGACAGCCGACGACCGCTCGAAGCTCGTGTACAGGGTAAAGATTGCCGTCGACAACCGTGAGGGCGTTCTCAAACAGGGGATGCCGGTCGAGGCCGAAATCCCGTTGGAGTAGTCCGGCTTTCCTGGCCTGAGCAAAGCGAAGGCAGCCGGACCCGCGTTATGGCTGAACAGGCTCTCGTTCTGGATCGCGTCACGAAGAAGTACGGCGACGTCGTGGCCGTCGCCGGGCTCAGCCTGTCGATTGACCGCGGCGAGATGTTCGGTCTGATCGGCCCGGACGGTGCTGGAAAAACGACGACCATCCGACTGATGTGCGGGTTGCTGAAGGTGGATGGGGGAACCCTTCGGGTGCTCGGCCGCGATCCGGTCCGGGACCACGCCCGTGTGACGCAATCGGTCGGTTATCTCTCGCAGCGCTTCAGCCTGTACGGCGACCTGAGCGTGGACGAAAACATCGCGTTCTTTGCCGAAATTCACGGCCTGCGCATCAACGATCCCGCCATCAACGCCCGGCGAATGCGCCTCCTCGAACTGACCCAGCTGGCGCCGTTTCGCGATCGGCTGGCCGACGCGCTTTCCGGGGGCATGAAGCAGAAGCTGGCGCTGGCCTGCACGCTCGTACACGAGCCCGAAGTGATCCTGCTCGACGAACCGACGACCGGTGTCGATCCGGTCTCGCGCCGCGAGTTCTGGAAGCTGTTGTCGGAATTCCTGAGCCAGGGCATCACGATTCTGATGGCGACGCCGTATCTCGATGAAGCCGAGCGATGTTCGCGCGTGGCGCTGCTGCACGAAGGCCGGCTGCTCGCGCTCGATTCGCCAGCCACGCTGCGGGCCGGCCTCGAGGGCGACGTGATCGAAGTCATTGCCGCCGATCGCGATCGCACCAGGCAGGCGCTGGAACGGCTGCCCGGTGTGGTCGACGTTCAACTGTTCGGTGAGCGGGCGCACGTGAGGCTCGAGCCCGGTTCGCCGTTTCGCGAACCCGACCACCTGACGGCCGCGTTGAAGCAGGCGGGCATAGGCCCTGAAAGTGTGCGGCGCGTCCCGACATCGCTCGAAGACGTGTTTATCGCGCGCGTGACCGAGGGAATCATATGAAGCGGTCGTTGATTGTTCTTGGGTGGCTTTGTCTGGGGATGGCGAACACGCGGGCGCAAACGCCTCTCCGTCTGACGCTCGACGAGGCGATCGCGCGCGGCTATGACGCCAGCCACCGCATTGCGGAGATCGACGCGCGTCAGGATGCCGCGCGGGCGATCGAAGACCGGCGCAAGACGGCATCGACGCCTCAGATCGCCCTGCTGGCTGGGTACAACCGGACCAACCACGTCCCCGAGTTCGGGCCTCCCGGTGGGCCCCTGATCTACGCGGACGTTCCCGATAACGTTCGCTCCCGGATTGATCTGCAGTGGCTCATCTACAGCGGCGGTCAGACTTCCGCGCTGGTGCGCGCAGCCACCGCCGAAACGAGCGCCATCGCGCGGGATCGCGATGCGGTGCGCGCCGATCTCAAGCTCGACATCACGCGGGCCTACTGGGCCGTTGTCACCGCCCGTGCGGCTATCGATGTCGTCCGTCAGGCCCTGGAGCGAATTTCGGCGCATTTGAACGACGTGCGAAATCGACTGACTGTCGGACTCGTGCCGCCGAGCGACGTGCTGACAGTCGAGGCGCAGCAGGCACGCCAGCAGATGCTGTTGATCCAAGCACAGAATCTCGCCGAGACCGCCGCGGCCGACTTCAGACGCCTGACCGGGCTGCCCCCTGATGCACCGTTCGACCCGGCCGATCGGATTGACGCGCCGCCCGCGGTGTCTCAACCGATGGCGGTGTTAATCGAAGCGGCGAGGGCGAATCGCGCAGAGCGAAAGGCGCTCGAGATTCGCATCGGGGCGCTGGGTGATTTGAAAGCCGCGGCCGAAGCCGGCCGCCTGCCGGTCCTTGCGACGGTCGGCGGATACGACCTCGCCCGCCCGAATCCGAGGATCTTTCCGCGCGCGGCGATCTGGAAGCCGTCGTGGGACATCGGCGTCGGTCTGACCTGGTTCCTTTTCGACGGTGGACGCGTGCGGGCCCAAGTGGCGGAGGCCGCGGCCAACCAGCGCGCCGCGGAAGAACGGCTCAAGGACTTCGATGCGAACGTCGACCTCGAGGTCCGCCAGCGCGCCGCGGATGTCGCCTCCGCTGAGGCCGCGATTACGGCCTCTGAGGTCGGCGTCCGAAGTGCCGCAGAGGCGCGCCGGG
Organism: uncultured Acidobacteriota bacterium; assembly: GCA_963789965.1. Classification (GTDB taxonomy): domain Bacteria; phylum Acidobacteriota; class Vicinamibacteria; order Vicinamibacterales; family CAVVIG01; genus DATLLJ01. The sequence continues at coordinate 780,621 of CAWBMO010000002.1, read as the reverse complement.
TGCTCGCCGATAGATTCTCAGCGGGAGTCGCGACGAACACCGACGTCCTCGATGCACAGGTTGCGCTGCTTCAGGCGGAGCTCGATCGCACGAGGGCCTTCGCCGATACACATCTGGCTGCCGCACGGCTGGATCGCGCGGTAGGACGATGACCGGGGAACACGCGATTGTCGTCCGCGACCTCACCCGCCGATTTGGTCGCTTTATCGCCGTCGATGGCATCACCTTTGACGTCGAGCGTGGAGAGATCTTCGGCTTCCTCGGTGCGAACGGCGCCGGCAAGTCGACAACCATCCGCATGTTGTGCGGGTTGCTGAAGCCGACCTCGGGAACGGCCGTCGTCGGCGGGATCGACGTCGGCCGGGACCCGGAGGCGGTCAAGCGGCGCATCGGTTACATGTCGCAGAAGTTTTCGCTATATGAGGCGCTCACGGTCGATCAGAACATCAGATTCTGGGGCGCCCTCTACGGACTCGACAACGATCGCATCGCCCGCCGTCGCAGGTTCGTTCTCGAGATGGCTGGTCTGGCCGGCCGGGAACACATGAAGGCGCGCGAGCTCGCGGGCGGCTGGCGTCAGCGGCTGGCGCTCGGCTGCGCGATCCTGCACGAGCCTCGACTCCTGTTTCTCGACGAGCCGACGGGTGGGGTCGATCCAGTCTCGAGGCGCCAGTTCTGGCGTCTGATTGAGGATCTCTCGCGATCGGGCGTCACGATTCTCGTCACCACGCACTACCTCGACGAAGCGGAACATTGCCATCGCATTGCGATCATCAATGCCGGAAAGCTGGCCGCCCTCGGTACGTCGCACGAGTTGAAGCAGGTCTTCGCCGATCGTCCCATCGTGGAGATTCACTCGAGCCGGCCGGTCGACGTGATGAAGGTCCTCGACCGGATGGACGAAGTCCAGAAGACCACGGTGTTCGGAACCGCGGTTCACGCGGTGCTGAAACCGGGGCGAATCGACGTGGCGACGCTCCACGATCGTCTTGAGGCCCAGGGCCTCCAGATCCGGGCCATCGATCCCGTCATGGCGTCACTCGAAGACGTGTTCCTCGACGTCGTTGAGCGGGCGTCATGAGAAAGGTCCTGGCCGTCGGGCGCAAGGAGTTCCGCCAGATCGTGCGAGATCGCCGGTCATTACTCGTATTGCTGTTCGTCCCGGCGTTCTTCCTTCTTCTTTACGGATACGCGCTGAACTTCGACGTGCAGCACGTTCGTCTGGCCGTCGAAGATGACGATCGGTCGCCGGCCAGCCGCGCGTTGATTTCGGCGTTCGTGAACTCCGGCTACTTCGATCTGGTGGCCTCAGTTACCAACGATCGCGAGTACGAACGGCTGATTGATCTGGGTGAAGTACGTGCCGTGCTCGTCATCCCCCGGGGCCTGGAACGAAGGCTCCTCACAAGCCAGCGCGTTCCCGTACAGGTCATCCTCAACGGCGACAACTCAAACGCCGCCGCAACCGTCATGGGGTACGCCCTTCGCATCCTTCAGACCTCATCGCAGTCTCTGGTTCAGCCGGTTTCCCGCCTGGCGAGGTCATCGGGTCCCGTGATTTCGGTGGAACCCCGCGTCTGGTACAACCCGGAGCTGCGCAGCGCGTTGTTCCTTGTCCCTGGGCTCATTGCCTACATCGGCATGCTCTCGTCTGTCATCTCGACGGCGCTGTCGGTCGTGCGCGAGAAGGAGCGGGGCACGATGGAACAGGTGAGGATGGCGCCGCTCGGCACGATGGCCTATATCCTGGGCAAGACGCTGCCGTACTTCTGCATCTCCATGGGAACGTCGATCGCTGTCATTCTGGCGTCGATGGTGCTCTTCGGGCTGCCGATGAACGGCTCGTGGCTGTTGCTGATCGTGTCCTTGTCGTTGTACCTGGCCGGCGCACTCGGGCTCGGGCTGATGATTTCAACCGTTGCCGACTCGCAGCAGGCGGCGTTTCAGATGGCCATCCTCGCGTCGTTTCTGCCGACGATGATGCTGTCCGGGTTTGTGTTTCCGATCGCCAGCATGCCGGCGGCGGTTCGCGCGGTCACTTACGTCGTGCCCGCCCGGTATTTCCTGGTCGCGCTCCGGTCCATCGTGCTCAAAGGCGCCGGGTTGCCGGTGTTCTGGCCGCAACTGCTCGCGCTGGCCGCTTACGCCGCATTCATGCTGACGATGGCGTCGAGACGACTGCACAGGCAGTGGACATGAGAAGCGTCATCTTCATGATGTGGAAGGAAGTGATCGAGCTGCGACAGGACCCGCGCATCTTCTCCATCATTTTCGTCGCGCCGATCCTGCAGCTGACGGTTCTCGGCTACGCCGCGACCAACGACGTCCGCAACGTGCCGATCGTCATCATGGACGCCGATCGGAGCGCTGCGAGCCAGGCGCTCGTCAGCCGCTTCAGCGCGGGCCGCACGTTCACCATCGTCGACGTCGTATCGAGCATCGATGAGGTGGATCCGTACCTGGAGGGCGGCCGGGCGTGGATGGCACTGGCGATTCCGCCCCGCTATGCCGAGAGTCTCGCGATGGGGCGGCCTGCCTCGCTCCAGATCGTCGCGGATGGATCGGACGCGAGCTCCACGAACGTGGCGATGGGATATGCCAGCAACCTCGTCGCCGGCTACGCGCAGGACCTCGTCGAGCAGACGCTGCGATCGAGCGGGGCGGACGGGCAGGCGTCCATTCCAGGCTTCGATCCTCGCGTGCGCGTATGGTTCAATCCGACCCTCGAGAGCCGCTACTTCATGCTGCCGGGGATCTTTGCGCTGCTGCTGCTGGTCGTGACGGCGAACCTGTCGTCGATGGCGATCGTGCGCGAGCGCGAAGTCGGCACGCTCGAACAGCTGAACGTGACGCCGCTCGGGCGCGTGCAGCTGATCCTTGGCAAGCTCCTGCCGTACGGCGTGATCGGCCTGATCGACGCGGTCATCGTGCTCGCGGTGATCGTCTTCTGGTTCGAAGTGCCGCTGCGGGGCAGCTTCTGGCTGCTCATCGCGATGAGCTGCGTGTACCTGCTGACGACGCTCGGCCTGGGCCTGTTCGTGTCGACCATCTCGAACACGCAGCAGCAGGCGATGATGACCTCGGCTTTCTTCTTCATGACGCCGATGATGTATCTCTCCGGCTTCATCTTTCCGATCGAGAACATGCCGGCGGCGATTCAGCCCCTGACGTACCTCATTCCGCTCCGGTATTTCGTGATTATTCTCCGCGGGATATTCCTGAAGGGCGTCGGCCTCGAAACGCTGTGGCCGCAGGCGCTGGGGTTACTCGCGTGGGGCGTTGTCATCCTGACGCTGGCCGTTCTCAGATCGAGCAAGCGACTGGCGTGACGATTCACGGCGGGAGGGGCGGGAGGGGCGGGAAGGGCAGGAGGGGCAGGAGGGGCAGGAGGGGCGGGATCGATGTGTTCGAGCAGCATGCTAATATCCCGGCCGCCGGCTTCGGCCATGACCATCACAATTGATGTTCCAGGGGCGCTGCGCGCCTACTGCGGGGGCGCCTCGGAACTTTTTCTGTCGGCCCCGACCGTGCGGGCCGCCCTTGACCAGCTCGAGCGGAGTCACCCCGCGCTGTACCGCAGCGTCTGCGACGAGACGGGTGCGGTGCGCCGCCACTTGAACCTGTTCGTGAACACGTCTCACGTGCGCGACCTGGAAGGGCTCGAGACGGTGCTGACATCAGGGGACGTCATTACGATACTGCCCGCAGTCTCAGGAGGTTGAACATGCCGGAACGCGTCGTTGTCTGCATCGGGACCAAAAAGGGCATCTTCGTCGCCGAGGCGCCGAAGACCCGGCGCAGCTTCGCGCTGCGCGGGCCCTCGGGACCAGGAGTGCCCGTCTACTCAGCGCTCGTCGAGACGCGCGGCACGCCGCGCCTCTACGCCTCGAGCTGCAACCCCTTCTTCGGCATGAAGGTCCTGCGCTCGACTGATCTCGGGAAGACGTTCAAGGAGACGAAGTCGGCCCCAGCTTTCCCGAAGGAGGACGGGCGCGCGCTCGTCAACATCTGGTCGCTCGAGGCGGGCGAGGACAAGAAGGACCTGTGGTGCGGCGTCGAGCCGGCGTCGCTCTTCCGGAGCCGCGATGGCGGCGATTCCTGGGAGATGGTTCCGGGCATCAGTAATCACGCCCACGCCAGGAAATGGCAACCTGGGAACGGCGGGCTCTGCATGCACACGATCCTGCGCGACGGGAATCGGGTGCACCTCGGCATCTCGACGGGCGGCCACTACCTGAGCGAAGACGGCGGCGCCACGTTCACGGCCTCCAACCAGGGCGTCGGCGCCGGGTTCGCACCCGATCCCTATCCCGAGTTTGGCCAGTGCGTGCACAAGATCGTCGGACACAAGGACGCGCCGGGGAGGCTCTACATGCAGAACCACGGCGGTTGGGCAGAATGGGACGGGCCTGGAGGGCCGCGTCCGGACATCGGCGTGCTGCGCAGCGACGACCACGGCCACACGTGGCGCTCGATCGCCAAAGGGCTGCCGTCAGACTTCGGGTTCCCGATCCTCGTGCATCCGCACGACGCCGATACGGTCTACGTCATGCCGCTCGCGCCGCAGACACGCACGTGTCCGGGCGGCGCGCCGGCGGTCTGGCGCAGCGAGGATGGTGGCGGCTCGTGGAGACGGCTCGCCAGCGGGCTGCCGAAGAGGGAGAGCTTCTTCACGGTCCAGCGCGACGCGATGGACATCGACGAGCTCAAGTCGCCCGCCCTCTACTTCGGGACGACGACAGGTCAGCTCTGGATTGGGAGGGACGGCGGCGAGAAGTGGAGCTGCCTGTTCGACTCGCTCCCGCCGATCCACTGCGTGAAGGTCGCGGTGGTGTGACCTCTCAGCGAGGATAAAACTGATACGCCAAGTGTCTAACAAAGCGTGGGATTGGCTGATGATCTGAATGAGCCAGGAAACTGACATGAACTCACAGCTCCCGGCACTCGTCACCCTCACAGTTCTGTTCCTGGCCGGGACTGTTCAGGCGCAATGGCTGAACTACCCGACACCGGGAATTCCTCGTCTCCCTGACGGCACGCCAAATCTCGCCGCGCCACCGCCGCGAACGGCAGACGGCAGGCCGGACCTCTCGGGACTTTGGGAGACTCCGTGTCCGGCAGGTGGTCAAGCGCTCGGGTGTCCGACGAACCCTGAGCGATTGTTCTTCGATCTGGCGAAGGATCTGAAACCGTCGGACGTCGAAATGACGCCGTGGGCCGCCGCGATTCAGAAGCAACGCGAGAGCCGCGACCATGTCGACGATCCATACGGCTACTGCCTGCCACCGGGCGTGCCGCGCATCCACTTTGTGGGGATTTACCGGATTCTGCCCACGCCCGGTGTCACGGCGTTTTTGCACGAGACCGGCGCAGGCCTCATGTTTCGCGAGGTATTCACGGATGGACGGCCTCTGCCAAGGGTCACCGAACCCACGTGGCTGGGTTACTCCGTGGGCCGCTGGGAGGGCGATACGTTCGTGGTCGAAACGACCGGGTTCAAGGATGGTGGGTGGCTCGACACGCTCAAAGGCCGTCCGCACAGCGACGCCCTCCACGTCACCGAACGCTTTCAACGGAGGGACTTCGGTCACATCGATCTGGCGATTACCATCGATGACCCGAAGGCGTTCGTGAAACCCTGGACGGTCAGGACTGCGTTAACCTTCAAGGCGGACACAGAGATACTCGAATCATTCTGCGACAACCACGACAAGACGATGGAGCATCGCCGCGTCGAGCTGCCGCCGCCTGAACCGCCAAGCGGTGGTGTGCCGGACTCCCTCAAATGACGAACCAGGCGCGATGTCGAAGGGTCGGATGAGCGAACGGCCGAGCGAAGTCGAGTTTGCCCCGTTCTACACGGGCTACGTGTCGCTTGTCCCCGAGGCCGACATCATCCAGGTTCTCGAGGGGCAGGCGGCCGACGTTCGCCAGCGGACCCGCGCGTTTATCCCGGCGCGGGAGCAGTTCCGCTACGCCGAGGGCAAGTGGAGTGTGCGGGAGGTGCTCGGCCACGTGACGGACGCCGAACGGGTATTTGGCTTCCGCGCGTTTTGTTTCAGTCGTGGCGACGAAAATCCGCTGCCGGGCTTCGACGAAAACGATTACGTGGCGCGTTCGGGCTTCGATCGCTGCAGCCTTACCGATCTCGTCCAGGAATTCGGCCAACTGCGGGAGGCGAACCTCACGGTTCTGCGCCGGCTGGACGACGAGGGGTGGCGGCGGACGGGAACCGCGAGCGGCAAGCCCGTGTCGGTGCGGGCGCTTGCCTATATCATGGCCGGTCACGTCAGGCATCATCTTCACATCCTGAGCACAAGGTACGGCGGGGCCTGAGAGACGGGATGGGGTGGGACGGGGGAGCGCCTGCGGCCATGCCGAGCCGAGGCCTGAAAAGCCGAGGCGAGGCATCGGCGTGAGTTCGCGCTGGGGGCGGGCTCCCACGCGCGGCAGCCGCGCGTGGGGCCCGGGGTGGGGCCCCAGCGCAAGTGAAGGAAGATGACGGACATCACTCAAGCGTTTCTTCAGAAGTCGCACAGCTTGCTCGTCTCGGACTATCTGCCGAAGATCGAACGCTGCCTTGAGCATCTGACCGACGAGGACGTGTGGTCACGCCCGAACGAGGCGTGCAACAGCGTCGGCAACCTCCTCTTGCATCTCCGCGGCAACATCACTCAGTGGATCATCGGGGGCGTTGCCGGCAAAGCGTACGAGCGGCATCGCCAGCAGGAATTCGACGAGCGGATGCACGTACCTGGCAAAGAGTTGCTCACAAGCCTTAGAACGGTTGTCGAAGAGGCCGACGAAATCATCCGCGGTCTCGATGCCAGCGCTCTCCTGAGGATGCGTCAGATACAGGATTATGAGGTGACCGTGCTCGAGGCGGTCTACCACGTTGTGGAGCACTTCGGCATGCACACCGGGCAGATCATCCTTTTGACCAAGGCACGAACAGGAGAAGATCTGAAGCTATGGCGGCCTGCGCGAGAAACAACCCGAGGCAGACGGTAACGATCGTCGAGGCGCGGACCGAATCGGAATTCGCGGCGGCCCGGCGCCTGTTCGAAGAGTACGCGTCCGCCCTGGGTGTGGACCTCTGCTTTCAGGATTTTTCCAGCGAATTGGATCGGCTTACGACCATGTACGGTCCTCCCGGGGCGTGTCTGCTCCTCGCCCGTTACGAGGTCGAGACGGTCGGATGTGTCGGCGTTCGTCGTCGAGATGACGAGCTGTGCGAGATGAAACGGCTGTATGTGATACCGGCAGCCCGCGGCTGCGATATCGGCCGCAAGCTTGCCGTCGCGGCCATCGACCGTGCGGCCGCTTTGGGCTACCGGGGAATGGTGCTGGACACGCTGGACTCGATGGAAGCCGCCCAGGCGCTGTATCGATCGCTTGGCTTCCGCGACAGGACGGCGTACTACGAAAATCCCCTGAACGGCGTCACCTATCTAGAACTGGACCTTTCTCACTGGCGCCGCGGCCCCATCCCCGGCGCGAACTGACGCTGATCCTTCGCGGCTGGCTCTTCATGGCCACCCGCAACGCATGGCCGCAGGCGCTCCCGCCCCTCCTGCCTTTCCCGCCTTTCCTGCCCCCGGTTAGCCGAACATGAGCCAGGCCCGGGTCAGGTAATCACTGAACGTCAGCACCAGCAGGATTCCCATCCAGAACACGCTCGCAAGCACGACGACCCACGTCAGGCGCGGGCTGTACTTCAAGTGCATGAAGAAGAGGACGACGAGCGTTGCCTTGAACACGGCGATCACGAGCGCCGCCACAATATTGAAGTCACCAAGGTCGAAGAAGGCGATCTGCACGGTGAGATACGTGCAGAGCATGAGGACGCCGAAGATGGTGTAGTAGACGCGCGTGGGAACGATGTGTTCAGACATGTCGGCCGATGAGATAAAGAAGCGGGAACAGGAAGATCCACACGATGTCGACGAAATGCCAGTACAGCCCGCTGATCTCGATCGGCGCGTAGTACTCGCCCGAGATGGTGCCGCGCCACGTCAGCCGCAGCATCACGGCCATGACGGCGAGCCCGATGACCATGTGCAGGGCGTGCAGGCCGGTCATCAGGTAATAGAGCGAGAAGAAGACCTGCGCATGCTGGAAATGTGTCGCTTCGAAGCGAAAGCCGGGGCCGGGCACGTGGCCCTCGAGGAATCCCGTGTAGTACTCGAACGCCTTGATGCCGAGGAACGCGGCGCCGAGGATCATCGTCACGACGAGAAACGTCATCAATCGCCGCCGGTCGCCGGTCTGTGCGGCGTGCACGGCCAGCGCCATGGTCAGGCTGCTCGTGATGAGCACCGCTGTGTTGGTGGCACCGGCAACGATGAGCAACTCGCGGCTCGCTGCAGCGAAGGCCTCGGCATACCACGCGCGATAGATCGCATACGTCAGGAAGAGGGCACCGAAGAACAGCACTTCGGTGACGAGAAACACCCACATGCCGAGCGTGGAGGCCCCGCGCTGCTGTTCCAGGCTGTCGAACTGGTGAGCCAGTGCGGCCGGATGGTGGACCTCGATGGCGGCGTCAGGCGACATTGTTTACCGGGCTCTCCACACGTGCGGGATATTCGTACGCCTCCCAGGTGACGATGGGCGTTTCCGCGAAATTCTCCGTCGGCGGCGGCGACGTCGTCATCCACTCGAGTCCGACCGCGCCCCACGGGTTCGAACCGGCGAGGCGGCCGTACCGCAGCGACCACATCAGGTAGACCATCGGAATCAGATACCCGACGCCGAGAATCGATGCGCCGGCCGACGACAGGACGTTCAGCACCTGGAACTCCGGCGGATAGGCGTGATAACGCCTCGGCATGCCGAGATATCCGAGGACGAACTGCGGGAAGAAGGTCAGGTTGAAGCCGATGAAGATGATTCCGGCGGCCAGCTTCGCGAGCCCCTCGTGGTACAGGCGGCCGCAGATTTTCGGCCACCAGTAGTGCAGCCCCCCGAGGTAACCCATGATCGTGCCGCCGACCATGATGTAGTGAAAATGTGCGACCACGAAGTACGTGTCGGTGACGTGCACGTCGACCCCGAGCGCGGCGAGGAACAGTCCCGTCAAGCCGCCGATCGTGAAGAGGCCGATGAACCCGTAGGCGTAGAGCATCGGCGTCTGCCACGACACCGAGCCCTTGTACATCGTGGCCGTCCAATTGAAGACTTTGACCGCCGAGGGCAGCGCGACGAGAAAGCTCAGGATCGAAAAGACGAGCGCCGCGTACACCGATTCGCCGGCGACGAACATGTGGTGGCCCCACACGAGGAATCCGAGGACCGCAATCGCGAGGCTGGCAAACGCGACAAACGGATAGCCGAAGATCGGCTTGCGGCACCCGGCCGCCACGAGCTCGCTCACCACGCCCATCGCGGGCAGCACCATGATGTAGACCGCCGGGTGCGAGTAAAACCAGAACAGATGCTGGAACAGGACCGGGTCGCCGCCCACCGCGGGATTGAAGAAGCCGAAATGGAACACCCGTTCCGCGGCAACGAGCAGCAAGGTGATCGCGATGACGGGCGTGCCGAGGACGTTGATCAGGCTGGTGGCGTACGTCGACCAGATGAACAGCGGCAGCCTGAACCAGGTCATGCCTGGCGCACGCATCCGATGAATCGTGACGATGAAGTTCAAGCCGGTCAGGATGGACGAAAACCCGGTGATGAAAATGCCGAGCGCCGTCGGGATGACGTTCGTCGTCGACGACACCGTGCTGAAGGGGGCATAGAAGGTCCAACCCGTATCCACGCCGCCGGTGATGAGGGCGTAGAGAGTGAACAGACCGCCCAGCATGTAGATGTACCAGCTCGCAAGGTTCAACTTCGGGAACGCCAGATCCTTCGCCCCGATCATGATCGGCACGAGAAAGTTGCCGAGCACGGACGGAATGGCTGGAATCAGAAAGAAGAACACCATCATCACGCCGTGCATCGTGAAGAGCTTGTTGTACGTCTCGTCGGAGACGAAATCTCCAGCGGGCGTCGCCAGATCGAGCCGAATCAGCACGGCGAACGCGCCGCCGACAAAAAAGAAGAAGGTCACGGCGGCGAGGTACAACAGCGCGATGCGCTTGTGATCGCGGGTCAGCAGCCACGACCTGACGCCGTAGCCCTCGTTCAGATAGTGATGCGGTGGACGCAGAAGGGTCGGCACGGTTATCTCGTGGCGCCCTGCGGCAACGTCTTGAGCGCCTTGATGTACTCGATGAGCTCGAGCAGTCCCTCTTCGCTGACCAGTCCCTGGAACGTCGGCATGATCGGCTGATATCCGGCCGAAATCTTCGCGCTAGGATTCAGAATCGATTCGCGGAGGTAGGCCTCGTCGACGACGACCATCTCGCCGGCGTCGGTGGTCAGGGTCTGGCCGAAGATACCGTTGAGCACGGGGCCGCGGCCCCCGGAGTCGGGACGATGGCAGGTGTTGCAGGCCAGATCGGCAAACAGCCTTTCTCCGGCTGACGCGAGCGATCCTTCAGATCCGCCGCCGTCCAGCCATTCCTGGTACTCGTTGGCCTCCATGACGATGACCTCGCCGGTCATTCCCGAGTGGCGTGTGCCGCAGTACTCCGCGCAGAACAGCTGGTAGCGGCCGGGCGTCGTGGCGTGGAACCAGATGCTCACATAGCGTCCTGGCAGCACGTCTGCTTTGATGCGGAATGCCGGCACGAAAAAATCATGAATGACGTCCTCCGACGTCGTGATCAGCTTCACATTGCGGCCGACCGGCACGTGCAGCTCGTTGATCTCGCGCTGGCCATCGAGGTGCTGGAACTTCCACATCCACTGCTTGCCGACGACGTAGATGTTCAGCGTTTCGGCTGGTGGAGTGGCCATCGCGAAGTAGACGCTGGCGCCCCACACGAAGATCACCATCGTGATCAGAAACGGCACAACGGTCCAGCCGATCTCGAGCATCACGCTGCCATGGATCCGTTCGCCGATCGCGTCGGGGGACCGGCGGCGATACTTCACGGCGAAGTACACGATCAGGCCGGCGATCAGCAGCGAGAAGAACGCCGTGACGCCGAGCAGAAACAGATACAACGCGTCGACGCGGGAGGCGATCGTGGACGCTGCGAAAGGGAAGAGAGGAGTGCCGGACCACATAACTAGAAGGTGCCTGGTGCCTGGTGCTGGGTGCCGGGTGCCGTGCCGGGTGCTGGGTGCTGGGTGCCGTGTGCTGTGCCGGGTGCCGGGTGCTGGGCTTGTCCCGCCGAAGCTCGGCTGGGATCGCCCGAGCGAAGGCGGATGCGCTCGCGGCGCAGCATGACGAAAATGAACCCGCTGAGCGCGAGGACCGTCGCGGCGCCCGCGATGCGCATCGCGCGCATGATCACGAGGCCGTAGCGGCCGGTCATCGGGTCGTAGTGAAAGCAGTAGAGCAGAAGCGCATCGACCGGCGTGCCGATCTTTCCGGCGGAGGCTTCGACCAGCGCCAGGCGGAGATCGCGCGGCCCATATTCGATGCCGAAGAGGTACCGCGCCAGCCGGCCGTCAGGCGTCAGCACGATCACGCCAGTCGGATGTGCAAACTGCTTTGTCTGGTCGTCCCAGACGTACCGGAACCCGGCGGCCTTCGTCAACCTCTCGATCGATGCCAGGTCGCCCGTGAGAAAGTGCCAGGCGCCCGCGGCGCCCGTCCGCCGGTAGCGGTCCAGGTACACAGCCTTCTTCGCGGTGGCTGTCGCCGGCGTGTCGCGCGGATCGAAGCTGACGGTGACGATCTCGAAGTCGTGTCCGGGTTCGAGCGACAGCACGCCGAGCGCGCTCGCGAGCCCGTTGATCACCTGGGTACACAGCATGGGGCAGTCGTAGTAGGCAAAGACCAGGACGACAGGCCGCTTGCCGAAGTAGTCGCCAAGCCGCACGGCATGTCCGGCCTCGTCGACGAGTGACGTATCAAGGGGAACGAGCCGATCGAGGTTCTGGTCGAAGCCGATTTCCCGCAGAGGCGCGGGTACCGTCGACGCCGTCAGCCCAGGCGCGGGTTTGTAGCCCGCCGCCGGCGCTCCTGTCATCTGAGCCGCCGCCTGCGGCGGGCCCAACACAATGGACACAAAGGACACAAAGGGCAAAACCGATCTGATCCTTTGTGTCCATGGTGTCCTTTGTGTTGAAAAGACGCGGGTCATCGTTTCTCCGTCTGTCGCGCGGGCAGCCCGCGCTCGACCGTCAGCCTCATCGCTTCACCGATCGGAATGCGGACAACGCCGTCGGCCTTATCCACCCAACCATACGTGTTGAGAACGGCGTCTTCACCTGCGCGCAAATCGATCAGGTCCTGCCTCGGGTTCGTCTGCAGACGTGGCTCGGGCGGCAGGCGGTTCTGCTGTTCGGCCGCCAGCGGGAATTCCCGCGCTCCAGATCCCGCCTCTCGCCTGACAAAATGACCGAACAGGAGCCAGACGAGAAAGAAGATGATGGCGCCGGCGATCGTCAGTCCCAGGCCGAACACGAACACGGCGTTGACGTCGGCGTCGCTCGTCTCGTGATGGATGCCAGGCGCTGCAGGACTAAAGTCCTGCGCCACGTGTGATGGAGGCAGGTTCGCCATCTTCAGTGAACCGTCCCCGGTTGTTCGCCGCCCCGCTCGATGATCTCCCCGAGCGCCTCTTCGAACTCCGGATCGTGAATCGGCAGAATGGCGCGACCCCGGAGCTGCCAGACGAAACAGGCCAGCCAGATCGAGCCCATCGACAGCGGCAGTAGGACGTCAAGCCAGCTCAGGTGGACACCCTCCCGATGGAAGTCCGGAGCGATCAGCCACCATAAATCCACAAGCCTGACGACCAGGATGAGGGTGGCGACCCTGATGATCCCCTCGGCCTGCCGCTTGATCGCCCGCGACAACAGCAGGACGAACGGCACGGCGAAATGGAACAGGACCAGTCCGAGGCCGACGAAGCGCCAGCTCGTCTGCGTGCGATGCAGGTACCAGGAGATCTCCTGCGGCAGGTTGCCGGCCCAGATGATCAGGTACTGCGAGAAGGAGAAGTACGCCCACAACATCACGAAGGCGAGCATCAAATTGCCGAGGTCGTGAAAATGGGACGAGACGACGATGCGATCGAGAGGCGGTCTGCGGCTCAACCACACGAGCGAAGAGATGAGAAATGCCATCGCCACCAGCCCCTGCCCGCCGATGATCAGGATGCCGTAGATCGTCGAGAACCAGTGGGGCTCGATCGACATCAGCCAGTCGAACGAGGCGAAGGTGATCGTGATGCCGTACGCGACAAGGCCGCCGCCGCTCAGGAGCTGCATCTTGCGCGCGATGCGCGGATCGCCCGTGCGATCCTGCTCGAGCGACCACGCGTTGAGGACATAGGACAAGCCGTTCCAGATCAGGAAGTAGACGGCGGCGCGAACGAGAAAGAACGGTGTGTTGAGATAGAGCTGTTTGTGCTGCAGTGCCTCATCCTGCGCCACGATGTCCGCATGGGTCCAGATGTAGAGATGACCCATGCCGAAAACAATCGGCAGGAAGAGCAGCGTCATCACCGGCATCACGCGCGCAGCGGCGCCAATCGGCCGCCGGATGACCACGCCCCACGCTCCGCCAGACAACTGATGGATCATGCCCAACGCGAGGCAGCCGAGCGTGACGCCAAGGCACCACATGTAGGCAAGAAGATACGACTGGAGGAACTGCGTCACGTCGACCAGGAGTCCGACGAGCGACAGCCCCATCCCGGCGGCGCCCGCGACGAGCAGCTTGCGCTGAAGCGGGGCGAGCTCTGGAATCGCGTCGCCGGCGGTTTCCTTGAACGGGATCACTGAAGGGCTCCACGCCGATCGGCCGGCACGTCCTCGATCGTGGCGTGCGCGCTCAGTTGCAGCGCGCGGATGTAGGCGACGATGGCCCAGCGATCTTCTGCGTTGACCTGCGCCGCGTAATCAGGCATGGCGCCGAAGCCGCTCGTCATCACGTCGAAGAAGTGCCCGACCGGCGCGAGCCGAAGCCGATCGGAAAAAAGCGTCGGCGGCGGCCGATAGCCGCGGCGTACGACCATGCCGTCACCGTTGCCTGTCCGGCCGTGGCACGGCGAACAGTAGATGTCGTAGCGCTCCCGGCCGCGCGCCATCACCTTCTCGTCCACCACAAACGGAAACACGGATGCGTCCGCGCCGTCGATCTTGCCCGTGTAGAGAAGCGTGTCCTCATGCAGCTCGTTGCGCGCAACCGTCCCGGCGACCTGCGGCCGCGCCGAACGTCCGTCTGCGAAAAACGTCGACGCGCGCAGCGGGGTGTACTTCGGCTGATCGTGCATGTCCTGCCGGCATGCCGAGCCTGCCAGCACGGCCACGACGATGAACGCAGAGACCGCAGAGTGCGCAGAGAAAAGAGGCTCTGCGGGCTCAGCGAGCTCTGCGTTCAACCTGGTGATCCGAGCTCTAATCTGCAACGGTCGACACCTCCCGCGGCTCGAGCGTCTGGAGGAAGGCCCGTGTCTTCTCCAGATCGAACAGCGCGTCCTTGGCCTCGATACAGAGAAAGAACCGGTTACGGCTCGCGAGCGCAAACCGCGACACGTTGAAGACCGGGTGGTACGGCATCGGCAGGCCGTTCAACGCGAGCATGCCGAGTACCGCCGAGAGCGCGGCGACGAGAATCGTGCACTCGAAGGTGATAGGAATGAACGCCGGCCAGCTGAAGAGCGGCCTGCCGCCGACGTTCCACGGGTTTTCGATGGCTGACACCCAGTACTGCAGAGCGAAGCCGCCAATGCAGCCGACCAGTCCGCCGACGAGCACGATCAAGGGCAGCCGCGACGCCGGCATTCCGAGCGCGTCGTGCAATTCCTCAATCGGGAAGGGTGAGTAGGCGTCCATGCGCAGATAGCCCTCGTGTCGTGCGCGCCGCGCGGCCAGAACGAGCGCGTTCGGATCGTCGAACTCCGCCATCAAGCCGTAAATTGGAGACCTGCCTCTCATATCACCCTCAGGTCCTCATCCACATCGACCCTGGCTTCCGGCAGGATGGCGCGCATCTCTGCGATGGAAATCATCGGCAGGAAGCGCACGAACAGGAACAGCAGCGTGAGAAACAGTCCGATCGTGCCAACGAACGTGCTCCAATCCCAGATCGTCGGACGGTAATTGCCCCATGAGGACGGGAGGAAATCCCGCTGAAGGCTCGTGACAACGATGATGAAGCGCTCGAGCCACATGCCGATGTTCACGATGATGGCGATCGCGAACAGCGCGTAGACGCTCGTACGAATGCGCCTGAACCACAGGGCCTGGGGAATCACGACGTTGCAGAGAATCAACGCCCAGTACGCGACGGCGTAAGGTCCGGTTATCCGATTCCACGGGACGAACATCTCGAACTTGTCGGCGCTGTACCATGCGATGAACATCTCGGTCACGTACCCGTAAGCGACGATCAGGCCGGTGACGAGCATTACCTTCGCCATGTTCTGGAGATGTCGCGGCGTGATGAAATCTTCGAGCCCGTAGATGGCCCGGATGGGAATCGCCAGCGTAAGGACCATCGCGAAGCCGGAGTAGATGGCCCCGGCGACGAAGTACGGCGGAAAGATCGTCGTGTGCCAGCCGGGAACGATCGCGATCGCGAAGTCGAAGCTGACGACGGTGTGGACCGAGACGACCAGCGGCGTCGCGAGGCCCGCGAGGAGCAGGTACGCGATCTCGTACCGGTGCCAGTGACGCGCCGACCCGCGCCAGCCCATGGCGAGCGTGCCGTAGATGATCTGGCCGGTCTTCGACTGCGAGCGATCGCGCAGCGTCGCGAGATCTGGAATCAGACCGATGAACCAGAAGAGCAGCGAGACCGTCGCGTAAGTCGAGACGGCAAACACATCCCACATGATCGGGCTTCGAAACTGCGGCCACAGACCCATCGTGTTCGGGTAGGGGAGCAGCCAATAATCGAGCCACGGGCGGCCGGTGTGAATCGCCGGGAAGATCGCGGCGCACGCGACGGCGAACAGTGTCATCGCTTCGGCGAACCGGTTGATGGACGTCCGCCACGTCTGCCGGAGCAGCAGCAGGATCGCGGAAATCAGTGTGCCGGCGTGGCCGATGCCGATCCACCACACGAAGTTCGTGATCTCAAACGCCCAGGCGACCGGGATGTTGTTCCCCCAGATCCCGATGCCCTTGATGACCAGGTACGCCACCGACACGAAGAGCATCATCGTCAGCGCGAACGCGAAGCCGAAGCCGGCGTACCACCCGAGCGACGTCTTCCGCGTCAGGACGATCGAGCTGATCTTGTCGGTGACGGTCCCGAACGTATGTCCGGGCGCAATGACCGGCGGCCGGCCTGCGTCGGCGATCGCGGGAAGGGGATCCGCAGTGCCGTCGTGGTCGATCACACTACTCACCCAGTTCCGGATTCACGTTGCGCACCGCCGCGAGGTATGTCGTCCTCGGCCTTGTGTTCAGCTCGCCGAGCAGCGAGTAGTTCCGCACGTCGGCCTTCAGCTTCGCGACACGGCTGGCTGGATCGTTGAGATCGCCGAACACGATGGCGTCGGCGGGACACGCCTGCTGACAGGCAGTCACGAGCTCGCCGTCGCGAATCCGCCGGTCTTCCTTTTCGGTGTCGATCTTCGCGGCGTTGATCCGCTGCACGCAATAGGTGCACTTTTCCATCACGCCGCGGCTTCTGACCGTGACGTCGGGGTTGCGGCCGAGTCTCAGGCTCGGCGTGTACCAGTCCTGATACAGCAGAAAATTGAAGCGGCGGACTTTATAGGGGCAGTTGTTCGAGCAGTACCGCGTGCCGACGCAGCGGTTGTACACCATGTCGTTGAGGCCTTCGCTGCTGTGAACGGTCGCACCGACCGGACAGACGACCTCACACGGTGCGTTCTCGCACTGCATGCAGGGCACCGGCTGAAAGTAGGTCTCAGGATTCCCCTCGGGGCCACGGTAATACGTGTCGACACGAATCCAGTGCATCTCACGTCCGCGAAGGACCTGCTCCTTGCCGATGACCGGGATGTTGTTCTCCGACTGGCAGCCGACGACGCATGCGTTGCAGCCGATACAGGAATTGAGATCGATGGCCATGCCCCACTTGTAACCTTCGTACTTGTGCTCGGGGTACAGCGTGATCGTCCTCGGCGGCGCCTCCTCGATTCCAGGCCCCTCGTGCACCGAATTCGGATCGCGGACGAACTCGTCCCGTGTCACCGCGCGGACCGGGCTGCGGCCCTCCATCAGGTGGTGGTACTGCGTACAGGCGAGCGAGAACTGCTCGCCAGTCTTGACGAGCTCCACGCCGCGGTCGAACCAGGGTCGTTCGGCCGTTCGAATCGCGTACGCGTTGAAGCCCGCGCCGTTGGCGAGGTGGCCGCCGCGCGTGCGGCCGTAGCCAAGATGCAGCGTGATGCAGTCGTCCGGGTGTCCGACGACCGCGAACACCGCGCCACGAACCGAGCGTCCCCGGTACCGGAGGTCGACGATGTCGCTGATGATCTGGCCGTGTTCGCCGCCCTGAAACGAAGCCACCCCGGTGGCCTGTAGCCGTTCGGCCGTCGCGGGACTCACGATGACGGCGTTGTCCCACGTCAGTTTGGTGATCGGTTTCGGCAGCTCCTGCAGCCAGCCGTTGTTGGCGAAGCGGCCGTCGAGAACCGCGGGATCGTTTCGGAAGGCGACCTCGAGCCCGCCGCCCGAAGGAGTCGCGTCGATCCGCGGATCCATCAGGCCCGTCCGCAACGTGACCGGTTTCTGCGGCAGGTTGGTGTTTGGCACCACGCCGTCGTGAAGCCACCGGCGCCACGACGTTTCAAACGCCGGCGTCAGCGCGCCTTTGCTCCAGAATTCTCGAACGATGTCGTACGGCGACTGTTCGGGCCGGTCGCCCATCGCAGCAAGGACCTCGTGGGCGGACTTCCCACCGTAGAGCGGGGCAATGAGCGGCTGAATAATCGAGACGGTCCCGTCGTAACCGCGCGCGTCGCTCCATGACTCGAGGAAGTGCGCTTCAGGAATCTGCCAATGGCACAGCGCCGACGTCTCGTCGTCGTAGAGGCTGAGATGGACTCGGAACGGCACCTTGGCCATCGCGTCGGCGAGCTGCAGATCGACTGGCGCCGTGTAAACAGGATTGCCGCCAACGATGATGAGAGCGTCGACGACGCCGGCGTTCATGTCAGTGGCGAGATCGCGAAGCGACTGAAGCTGATCGACCGGCTCGGCTTCAACCGGGTCGGTGTACACGACCGTTTTGCCGACGTTTTCAAGCACCGCGTTCATGGCGTGGGCGAGTGCGTGGACGCTCGGCGGCTGGCCAGCGCCGGCGAGGACGAGACTGGAACCGCGATGCGCCTGAAGGTCTTTGGCGACAGCGGTAATCCACTTCAGAACGGTCGGCTCGAAGGATTGTACGACTTCGCCGGGGGCGCCCGCTCCTCGAGCGCCAGGGGGTGCGCCGACCGCGGCGATAGCTCGAGCGATGGCTTCAATCCCGCTTGGCCTGGCCGGCAGGCGGTGATCCGCGCGCGCGCCTGTTGCGGTCGGCATGCTTTCGATCGCATACAGCCGGTTCATCGATGCCGCCTGTTCGGGGCGGCGGCGCGCGGCGAAATCGCGAGCGTAGCGGAGGTGGCCTGGACCGCAGGTCAAGAAGTCTGCGTCAAGTGCGAGAATCACGTCGGCGCGCTCGAATCGGTACTGGCAGTCGACGTATTCGCCAAAGGCGAGCTTCGCGCCGGCACGCGCGTTGTCGCGGCTCGCGGGATCCCATTGATGCCATTTAGCCGCCGGGTAGCGGCTGAGGAGTTCGCGAATCTGAGCGGCGAGTGTCGGCGAGCTGATCGACTCGGTCAGCAGGCGAAGGCCGCTGCCCTGCAGCGGCTGCTGCGCGCCGAGAACCGCGCGGATCGCGCCGAGGAATCGTGGCCACGGCCGAATCTCGCCGAGGTTCACGAGCGTTTGCGACCGATCGGGGTCGTAGAGGCCGAGCACGGCAGCTTGCGAATAGATATCGGCCGCGCCCAGGCTGCCCGGGTGCTGCGGATTGCCTGCGATGTTTGTCGGCCGTCCCTCGTGGCTTTCGACGAGAAGGCCGGTCGCGACACCGCCGAGTGACATCGCGGTCGCAAAGAACAGCGGCTTCCCTGGAACCATCTCCTCGGGTTGACGAACGTAGGGAACGATGTTCTCCGCCGGCTGCCGGGTGCAGGCGGTTACGCCGGCGAGCGCCAGCGACGCGCCCATCACTTTGAGAAAGGCGCGGCGCGCAACCGGATCTGCGATCGCCTCCGGTTCTGGGAGGAGCGACGGAAACTCGTTGTGAAGACGTTCGAGAAACGCGGGATCGCCAGCGCGTTCCTCAAGGGTCCTCCAGAACCCGGAACCCTGAACCTTGAATCCTGAACCCTTGTTCATTGGTGGCACGTCGAGCAGTTCGTGAGCTTCTGAATCTGATACTCGGCCACCAGGCGCTCACCCAGCTCGAGCTGGTCGGCTGGCGGCACGTAGTCGACCCGGAACACCGCGTCGCGCGGCCGTACATACTGCTCCGGCCGGCGGTGGCAATCGAGACACCATTCCATCTGCAGCGATTGCTCCTGGTACATCAGCGGCATGCGATCGACCTGACCGTGGCACGTAGTACAGCCGACACCCTTATAGATGTGAATGCTGTGATTGAAGTAGACGAAGTCCGGCAGATCGTGAACGCGCGTCCACGCTATCGATCTCCCGGAGCGGAGACTCTCGCGCACCGGTTCGAGAAATGCGCTCGTGGAGAAGATCTGGGAGTGACAATTCATGCACGTCTTGGTCGGCGGAATCCCGGCAAACGAGGAGGTTTCAACCGAGGTGTGGCAGTAGCGACAGTCGATGCCGTTGCCGGCGACGTGGCGTTCGTGGCTGAATTGGAGCGGCTGCGAGCGGACGACGCGGGCCCCGGTCATCCACGGCGAGCGGTTCAGTTGTTCGAACAGACCGAGGAGCGCGGCGACGAAGAAGACGGCGCCAAAAATACTGACCCTTGCGATTGTATTGGCGCTGCGATGGAAGATTTGCGACATCGGTCGAAGGCGGGATTACGCAACATCTATTGTGAACGACTTCGCCAATGAGTCAATCTGGGGAAACCGGCTAGGCTAGTGCGGATGAGGTAGTAGCGACTGTTGGCGGGTCTCTCACTCATAATAAGGAGAGGACGGATGAGCGAAGACAGCGGCAGGAAGTATCGGCAGCGGGGGTATCAGGACCAGCCGCGCGAACGGGGGCCGAAGGGCAACCCGCCCGCCAGGGAGCAGACGCCTCGCGCGCCCGGACGGCAGCTGCAGGACGCGGCCGGCCCGCGGACGCCGAATCTGATGGCGTCGCACGAGGTCTGCCGCTGCTCGCGCTGCGGGAACCTCCTTTCGCTGCCTGTGGCGGAAGATGGCCGATGCAGCCGCTGCGGTGTCGATCTGCACAGTTGCGTCCAGTGCGTGTCGTTTGACACCAGCGCGCGGTTCGAGTGTTCGCAGCCAACGTTGACCGCTCGCGTGTCCCCGAAAGACGCGCGTAACGCGTGTGCGCTCTTCGCCCCTCGAACCACGGTCGAGCGGCAGACCGGCACACCTGGCCCGACAAGTGCGCGCCAGGCGTTTGACGATCTTTTCAAGTAGGGACCAATGGCGCTGATTTCACCAGCCGACCAGGAACATTTGCGCGAATCGTTGGCCGAGATGAAGCGGCCCGTCCGGCTACTGTTCTTTACGCAAACGCTCGACTGCGAAACCTGCGTGCTGACGCGGCAGATTCTGGACGAGCTGCCGCCGCTCTCAGACAAGATCACCATCGAGGAAGTGAACTTCGTTCTCGACGGCGATCGAGCCAGGGAGTACGGCATCGATCGCATCCCGGCGGTCGCGATCGCGTACGAAGACGCCGGGCCAGAAGGGGCTCCCGGCGTGATCAAAGACTCACGGATCAGGTTTGTGGGGACGCCGGCGGGCTACGAGTTCATTTCGCTCGTGCAGGCGATCCTGCTCGTCGGCGGCCGCGAGTCGATCCTGTCGGCCGACAATCGCGTGCGCGTGGCGAGCGTCGCGCAGCCGGTCAGGATCCAGGTATTCTCGACGCCAAGTTGACCGCACTGTCCGCGGGCCGTGAGCCTCGCGCACGAAATGGCTTTCGCGAACCCTAACATCACGGCATACGCCGTGGAGGCCACGGAATTTCCAGACATGGTCAGACGATACATGGTGAACGGCGTCCCTAAAACGATTGTCAACGACGAAATCGAAATCCTGGGGGCCCTTCCGCAGGACGAATTCATCGAGCAGGCCCTGCACCTTCCGACGAAGACCTCGTGAGGCGCTGGCTCCTCGCGCTCGTTCTCCTCGCGGCGGCTGCCGCAACAGCGGTTGTTCCCTCCATCGTCTCCAGCGCAGCCGAACCGGTCCAGTATCGATTCAGTTTTCCCAAGCCTTCCGAACGTTGGATGCAGGTCGACGCGACGTTCGCAGAGCTGGAGGCGGCGCCGCTCCAGCTGAGGATCAGTCGCTCGTCACCAGGACGCTACGCGATACACGACTTCGCGAAGAACGTGTACGACGTGCACGCGTACGGCAGGGACGGTCGCGAGCTGCGACTCGAGCGCCCGGATGACGCCGGATGGACGGTTCCCGCGCACGCGGAGAGCGTGACGCTGAAATACAAGGTCTACGGCAATCGCGTTGACGGCACGTACCTCGCGATTGACGCGAGCCATGCGCACATCAACATGCCGGCCGCGCTCGTATGGGCCCGCGGATTCGACGATCGCCCCGCGACGCTGACGTTTGTTCCTCCTGCCGGCCAGCAGTGGCAGATCGCGACGCAGCTTCATCCGGGCGCGGCCGCCAACGAGTTCACCGCGCCGAACCTGCAGTATCTGATCGACAGTCCCGTCGAATTCGGCCCGCT
The DNA here is from genome assembly GCA_963789965.1 of uncultured Acidobacteriota bacterium. Taxonomy (GTDB): domain Bacteria; phylum Acidobacteriota; class Vicinamibacteria; order Vicinamibacterales; family CAVVIG01; genus DATLLJ01. The sequence goes on along the minus strand of CAWBMO010000002.1, from coordinate 758,715 downwards.
CGCGGTCGAGACGTTCACGGTCGGCCCGCAGACGTTCCGCTTCGCGGCACACCATACGGGGACGAAGATGGAGCTCGAGGGGTTCATCAAGGATGTGACGGCGATCGTCCAGCAGGAGGCGGCGATTTTTGGGGAACTCCCATCCTACGAGCCGGGCTTCTACACGTTCCTGGCCGACTACCTTCCTTATGCGAGCATCGACGGCATGGAGCACCGCAACAGCACGGTGATGACTTCGCCTGGGTCGATCGCGAACGCGCGCGTCGAGCTGCTGGACACGGTGGCTCACGAGTTCTTCCACTCCTGGAATGTCGAGCGGATTCGTCCCCGCAGCCTCGAGCCGTTCGACCTGGATCGTACGAACACATCGGGAGAGTTGTGGTTTGCCGAGGGCTTCACCCAGTACTATGGGCCGCTGGCGATGCAGCGCGCCGGGCTGCTGAATCTCGGCGCGACGGCACGGATACTGACGACGATTCTGAATGGAGTCGGCGTGCAAGCCGGCCGTCTGGTGCGGTCGGCTGAAGAGATCAGCCGCATGGCTGTGCTCACCGATCGCACCGACGCCGACCCGCCAAGTGCGGTCGTCGACGTGATGTCGTACTACCAGCTCGGTGCCGCGATCGCGCTGGCGCTCGACCTTTCCCTGCGTGAGCGATCCGACGGGCGACAGAGCCTGGACGATTTCATGCGCGGGATGTGGCTCCGTTACGGCAAACCCGGCGGCGCGCGCCAAGGGTACGTCGATCGTCCATTTACGATCGCGGACGCGGAAGCCACGCTCGCCTCTGTCAGCGGCGATCCTGGCTTTGCCCGCGATTTCTTCGCGCGCTACATCCAGGGCCACGAGTTGGCCGACTACCGGCGTTTGCTCATGGCGGCTGGACTCCTCGCCAGGCCGGCCTCGCGCGGGCGCGTGGAAGTCGTGCCGGTCGAGTCTGCAGGCGGCTCGTTGTCGGCAGCTCAACGGCAATTTCGCGATAACTGGCTTGGTGCCAAATAATCACACATGCCACTTCCCTGGCTCACCCTGATCGATACGCTTCTCGACGTGGCCAATCTCGCCCTCGGCAGAAAGGCGCGCCGTGCTGCGGACGAGTCCCGGTTGTCGGCGCTCGCGGGCCGTTCGGGCGGCGACCTCGAAGGAAGGATGGCCGGCGTCGTGGTGGCGGCGCTGAAGGAGGCCTTCGATCGCGACGCCAGACGACTCGAGCTCGAACGGGAGCAATCGGACCGTGAGCGCCTCCGCGCCGATCGCCTGCTGAAAGTCGAGCTTCTGCGTCAGGCGGGCGATCGCGAGATCGGACGGTTGCGTCTGATGGCAGGCGCGGCGATTGGAGGTTGGATCGCGACGCTCTTCTTTGCCGCGCGCCTTGTGGGCGGCTCGATGGGCGCCCGCGTGATGCTCGGTGCCGGGTGGCTGCTGTTGCTTCTTGCGTTGGCCTTCTCGTTCGCCGCGCAAGGGCGCGTGGGGCGCGCGCTTGCTCGAATCGACGAACTGCTCGCTGCGACGGTGCGCCATGACGATCTCACGGCCGGCGCGCCAGGCGCATTCGTACCCTGGCTGATCGTGATTGGGCTCGCGGTGATCGGACTTGCGCTGCTGATCGGTTGAGGGGGCTCGACGCCCCCTCGCACCGCGCGAACTGTCTCAGACCCTCGCCGGGACCGGCGCCTTTGCGGTGAGCGCAGCGCCTACCTTGCCGGAGACCATCCCGAAGATCGCGCCGAGCGCCATCGAAACGGCGACGAGCGGGAACGCATTTGCAAGGCTCGCGGACGTGAGATTCTCCTGCGTCAATGCGTTTGGCGTCTGGAGGAGATAAGCGAACGTGGCGGCGTAGCCGTAGACGCTGGCCGGAATCGCAGAGAGAGCCGGCACGTGCGCGGCGAGACACATCCCCATCACTGTCAGCCCGACGACGATGCCCGCCCAGACCGGCAACGTCAGCGAATCCGCGAGCGGGAATGAGAGGATGACGACCGCCGCGACCCAGGCGCAGAGCGAACCGAAAATGTTGCACACGATCGTGTTTTTCAGCGCGGCGTCGTTGCCGCCGGCATGGAAGTAGCACGCCCACGCGAGAAATCCCGCCCAGATGAGCAAACCCACGTTGAGATACAGGATGGTGGCGATCCCGCCGAGAACCCCAATGCTCACTGATAGTGCGACAAGTGACGACATCGTGATGCCTCCCTCAAGATAGAGCCGGGTGGCGAACGCGCCTTCTCCCCGGGCTCGCGGGGGAGGCGTAGCGGACCACGAAGTTGGATTGGGCAGGGTTGATGTAACACACCACCTGGGGTGTGTGTCAACGACTTAGACGGGGACGAACTTACACGGGACGCCAGGCCCCGGGGGCGACACCCTCCATCACGGACGTCACCCACCAGTTCTCGTCGTCGTCATCGATCAGAAGTCGCCCGGCGACCGCGGCGATCCCGTCGTCGTACCCGGCCGCACACGCGGCCACAAGCATTGGTACGGCCTCGCCGGGTATGACGCCCGGACCGTAACCCGGCGTCGCGCTTTGCTCACGACGACGGTTGATTTCTTCGGCCTGTTCCTCGGTCAGCGAATACAGGACGACCTGTCCAATATCCGGCAACATACATCATCCCTCGGCTGCCGCGGATGTTAGCAGCACTTGTCGCCGGTTGTACCCGGTCATTCTGCCGCCTCAGCCTGAGGAAACAGAACGCCAGGGGCCAGCTTCCAGTCCGGGTCGAGCGCCCGCTTCACCGCCCGCATCTCGTCGATCCCCGCACGGCCGTACAGCGCTTCGAGCAGCAGCTGCTTCACGCGGTTGCGGCCGACGCCGTGTTCGGCGAGCGGGGATCCTCCGAGTCGAATCGCCTCGCGGCCTACTTCGAGAATCGCGGCTCTGCCCGATTCGACATCCGCGAACGAACGCGCCAGCACGTTCGGGTGAAGATTCCCGTCCGACACGTGGCCCCAGACGGCTACATCCAGACGCCGCCGTTCGAACTCGCGTTCGTAGCAGGCTATCAGTTCTTCGAGATGATCGAAGGGGACGACCATGTCGCCCGCTGTTTTTTCGATTCGCCGATCGATATCCTGCTTCGCGCGTCCGATTCGTGAGTTGACTGAAGCAGGTACTTCTTCCCGCAACGCGAGCAGCTGCGTCATCCGTGCCTGATCGTCCGGCACCGCGATCTGGACATCGTCGATCTCGGCAGCCTCGTCGAGTGCGCGGCAGAGGCGCGCGAGCGGCGTATCAGAGGCGCTGGACTCGCGCGCGCGCCCAATTTGCTCAAACGCCTCTTCGCGGCCGATCGTGGATGGAAGTTCGAGCGTGATCAGCAGCGCAATCGCCGTGTGATCCGGCCACGTCACACCCGTCCTTTGATCGAGTCCGTCCTCGCGGGCCAGTTCGAGGCACCGTGCGTCCATATGCTCGATGGAAGAGATGTCGAGGCCGTTCGGATCACGGCTGCGCCATGTCTCTCTGGATGCCTCCCGGAGCATGCCGACGAACGCAAGGCCGGCACGGCGATCTGCGAATGGCACGAAGACCAGACACCAGGCCGGCCGCCGGGTGACGACGCGTAACGTCACGTTCGCGACAACGCCAAGTGTGCCCTCGGCGCCGATGAAGAGATCGATGAGATCCATCCCGGGCGCGGCGAAGTAACCGGCCGACAGCTTGGGCACGTCGGGCATCCGATACCGGGGGACAGGGACGCGCACCGTTCCGTGGCCGAGAATCAGTTCGAAATACCGATCGGCGTGGGCGTGGACGGCACCGCGTTCGATGTCCAGCACGTCACCAGTTGACAGAACGACCGTGATCGCTTCGACCCAGTCGCGCGTCGTGCCGTACTTGAAGGTGGCAGCGCCGGCGGCGTTCGTCGCGACGGTGCCGCCGACGAACGCGCCCGCGAAAGTCGGCGCGGGCGGGTAGTACCGACCTGCGCTCGCGAGGGCGCGATCGAGTTCGGCGAGCGTGACGCCGGCTTCGACGCGGACGCGGTCAGTACCTATGTCGACGATCCGATTGAGGCGGCTCGTACTCAGCACGGTGTCGCCGCGCGGCGTGGCGCCGCCGGTCAGCGACGACTGCGCGCCGATCGGCAACACGGCCGTTGACGATTGCAGGACCTCGGCGATCTCGGCTTCGGTCGCCGGTGTGACGAGCGCCGACGCGTGTCCCGCCACATGAGCCGCATCTTCGACGACCGATCGCAGCCGATCCGGATCGGTCGTGCGCGCTGGCGCCTGCGGTGCGCCGCGCGGACGCCGCGCCTCGATGCGGTGGTTGGGCATCGCGTTATAGTAGACGGCATGGCCACCGGCGATGGCATCGACAATGGGGCACATGACTTCGTGACGGTCGCCCGCCTGCACGAGATTCCTCCCCGGCAGGGGCGGCAGGTCACAGTCGATGGTCGCTGGGTCGCGCTCTTCAACGTCGACGGGATGTACCACGCGATCGATGCGACCTGCCTCCATCGAGGAGGTCCGCTGGCCGAAGGCGCGCTCAGCCAATGCATCGTCACCTGTCCATGGCACGGCTGGCAGTTTGACGTCACGACCGGCGTACTGGTGCAGGATCCCGCAGTTGGCGTCACCCCGCACGAGACGCGCGTGCTCGGCGACGAGATCCAGGTGCGGCTCAAGCCGGACTCCATGCGCAGGCCGGACGCCGCAAGGTAAGACTGTATACTCCCTCGATGGTTCCCCCCACGCCCACGAGTCCAGAGGACAAGATGACCTTCAGCTACGGGAAAGTGTTGGTCGTCCAGGTCGCCGTTCTGGCGGCGCTCTGGTGGCTCGAGCACGCCTTTCTCTAATCCCACATGCGTCCTGTCGACTGGTTTGTCCTGATCGGGTTCTTCGCCTGGATCATCTATGACGGTCTGAAGCGCACCAAGGACAGTCATTCGCTCGAGGGCTACTTCCTCGCGAAGCGCAGCATCCCCTGGTGGGCGGCCGGGCTGTCGGTCATGGCGACACAGCTCAGCGCGATCACGATGATTGGCACGACCGGACAGGGCTACACCGACGGCATGCGGTTCATTCAGTTCTACTTCGGCCTGCCGCTCGCGATGATCATCCTGTCACTGACGCTCGTGCCGTTCTTCTACCGGTCTGGCGTCTACACGGCCTACGAGTACTTGGAGCGGCGCTTCGACGCCAAGACCCGGACGTTCACGAGCCTTCTCTTCCTCATCTCACGTGGCATGTCCTGCGGCGCGGTCGTCTCGGCGCCGGCGGTCGTGCTGTCGCTGATTCTGGGCTGGGACGTGACGCTGACGGCGCTTGTCATCACGGTGCCGGCCGTGATCTACACGATGTGGGGCGGCGTCCAGGCGGTGACGTGGACCGATGTGAAGATCATGGGCCTGATCGTCTTTGGCCTCTTCGCCGTGATCGTGACAGCGATTGTCGGATTTCCGACCGACGTGGGCCTCGTTGGCGGGTTGCGGGTTGCCGCTGCCGCCGGCCGGCTCCGCACGTTCGATTTCTCCTTCGATTTCACGAATCAGTACACCTTCTGGTCGGGCACTATCGCGGCGCTCTTTCTTTTCTGCTCGTATTTCGGGACCGATCAGAGCCAGGTGCAACGCTTTCTGACGGCCCGATCGGTGAATGAAGCCCGGCATTCGCTGCTGATGAGCGCGTACTGGAAGATTCCGTTGCAGGTTCTCGTATTGCTGCTCGGTATCTTCGTGTTCGTCTTCTACATCTTCAACCAGCCACCGCTGCTGTTCAGCAGCGTGCACCAGCAACGGCTGCGCGAGGGCCCGCGCGCGGCTGAGTACGCCGCATTGCAGGCCGTATTCGATGGCGCCTTCGCAGCGCGGCGGGCAGCGGCAGGCGACCTGGCGCTGGCCCGGGAGGGAAGTGATCCGGCACACATCGCGGCGGCCGAGGGGGTCTTCCGCGAGCGTGAAGCGGCGGTTCAAGGGCTTCGTACCGAGGCCGCGGCCATGGTGAAGGAGGCGACCGGCGACAGCACGTTCACCGACGTGAACTACATCATCCCGACATTCATCCTGACCCGGCTGCCGACTGGCCTCGTGGGTCTGCTGATCCTCGCGATCATGCTGGCCGCGACCGACACCATCGCGGGGGAGCTCAACTCCCTCTCGACGGCCACCGTGATCGACTTCTACAAGAGGTGGTTCAGAACGACCGCCTCCGAGGCGCACTACCTCGCGATCTCCAAGGCCGCCACCGGTTTCTGGGGCCTCTTTGCTTCCTTCGTCGCTGTCTGGGCGTCCCAGCTCGGTTCATTGATCGAGGTCGTCAACCGGTTCGGTTCGTTCTTCTATGGATCGATTCTCGGCGTGTTCATCCTCGCCATCGCCTCTCGCTCGGCCACAGGCAACGGCGCCTTTATCGGGCTCATCGCGGGCATGGCCTCGGTGGCGTGGTTCGCGAGCTTCACCAGGGTTGCCTTTCTCTGGCACAACGTCATCGGCGCCGTCGTGGTGGTCGTGGTGGGGCTCGTCGTGAGCGCGATCGATCCCTGGCGGCCGAGGGCGGTTGTCGAGGCGAGTGCCTAGTGCCCTCCTCTCCGGCCGCTTCCTTCCAGCAGCGATTCAGCCACTGGTTTTTCGAGAAGTCCTCGGAGCCGGCCGTGGGGCCCCACACGCGAAGCACACACACGACCGCGTGGTGGAAGGTGATGTGCCTGACGGGCGTCGACTACTTTTCGACGCTCGCGTATCAACCGAGCATCGCGTTCCTGGCCGCCGGTGCCCTGGCGCCGATGGCGACGCTCGTGCTGATTGCCATTACGCTCTTCGGCGCGCTGCCGATGTACGGGCGCATCGCCGACATGAGCCCGCACGGACAGGGCAGCATCCTCATCCTCGAGCGTCTGTTTCCACGCTGGAAGGGGAAGGTGGTCGTTCTCTGTCTGCTCGGATTCGCGGCCACGGACTTCGTGATCACCATCACGTTGTCGGCGGCCGACGCCGCGGCGCACATCGTCGAAAACCCCCTGACGCCGATGTGGCTCGATCATCCAATGTTCGTCACCCTGGTGTTGCTCCTGACCCTGGGCGTCATTTTTCTCCGTGGATTCAGGGAAGCCATCACGCTCGCGGTGTTTCTCGTCGGCACCTATCTCGCGCTGAACGTTGTGTTGTTGGTCAGATGCATGGCCGAAATCGTGCGGCACCCGGCATTGATTGAGAACTGGCGGGCGTCGCTGTTCGACCAGCACGGCAATCCCGCGATGATGGCCGCGATGGCGATGATTCTCTTCCCGAAGCTGGCCCTTGGACTCTCGGGTTTCGAAACGGGTGTCGCCGTCATGCCGCTTGTGCAGGGCGACGTCAGCGACACAGACGACAATCCGGCAGGAAGAATCCGCAACACGAAGAAGCTGCTTTCGACGGCGGCGTTCATCATGAGCGGATTGCTGATCGCCAGCACCACGGTTTCGACGCTGCTGATTCCGCCGGACATGTTTCAACCCGGCCGCCCGGCGGATGGCCGGGCGCTCGCGTATCTCGCGCACGAATTGCTCGGCACCAGGTTCGGCACGATCTACGACATCAGCACCATTGCCATTCTCTGGTTTGCCGGGGCGTCGGCGATGGCCGGATTGCTGAATCTTGTCCCGCGCTACCTGCCTCGGTACGGCATGGCGCCCGAATGGGCGAGGGCGAACAGGCCGCTCGTGGCGCTGTTTACCGGCATCACAATCTTCGTCACGATCATCTTCAGGGCCAGCGTGGACGCTCAGGCCGGGGCCTACGCGACCGGCGTGCTCGTCCTCATGACCTCTGCCGCGGTCGCGGTGGCGATTACCGCGTGGCGCCAGCAACACCGGTCGGCGGTGTTCATGTCGATTGCCACGGTGTTCTTCTACACCAGCATCACGAACATTTTCGAGCGGCCGGAAGGCATCAAGATCGCCTCGGTATTCATCCTCAGCATTGTCATCGTGTCGCTCGTGTCCCGCACGCTCCGATCGACGGAGCTGCGCGTCCTCGGCATCGAGCCGGACCCGCTCGCCGAGGAGTTCATAGACGAGGCGGCCCGCGGGAGGGAGATCAATATCATCGCCAACCGGCCGGGCGCTGGCGACCGGAAGGAGTACGAGGACAAGCTGCGCGAGGCACGGGAGACGCATCATCTGACACCCGACGACGCGGTACTGTTTCTCGAGGTCGAGCGGGGCGACGCGTCAGAGTTCAGCGAGGTGCTTCTGGTGCGGGGCGCTCGCGTGGACGGCTATTGCGTGTTGCGCAGCAAGAGCCCGGCGATTCCGAACGCTATCGCGGCGCTGCTTCTTCACATCCGCGATCGGACCAGCAAGATCCCGCATGTGTACTTCGGATGGACGGAAGGTAATCCCGTCACGTACCTGCTGAAGTTCCTGGCCTTCGGCGAGGGAGACACGGCGCCGGTGACACGCGAGGTGTTACGACAGGCAGAGGCGGATCCGCTGCGCCGGCCGCGCGTGCACGTCGGATAGGGCGGGAGCGGCTGGAAGGGCGGGAGGGGCTGGAGGGGCAGGAAGGGCAGGAAGGGCAGGAAGGGCGGGAAGGGCAGGAAGGGCGGGAAGGGCAGGAAGGGCGGGAAGGGCAGGAAGGGCGGGAAGGGCAGGAAGGGCGGGAAGGGGCAGGAGGGGCAGGAAGGGCAGGGTCGGGACGGCTCAAAAGCCGTCCCCTACAAGTCGGTGTCAGGGTCCAGGTCGGGTGTAGGGCACGGTCTTTAGACCGTGCCGCTAGAGTTCCGGCGCCGGACCGAACACGTCGTCGATCGTCAGAATCTTGATCGGCCCGAGCTTCAGCGCCTGAATTCCCGGCTCGATGACCTTCCGGTCCCCCGTGATCACGATGACACTGCGATTCGGCTGGACGTACTTCTGCGCGACGCGCTGCACGTCGGCGGCGGTGACGGCTTCGATGTTTGGCACGTACTTCGCGAAATAGTCGTCGGGCAGGTGATAGACGATCGCGTCTTCGAGCCGTCGCGAGATGTCGACCGTCGTCTCGAACCCGGAGGGAAACCGCAGCGACACGTAGTTCTTCGCGCGGTTCAGCTCATCGGCCGGCACCGGCTGCAGGATCCCGCTCAGCTCGTTGAAGAATTCCTTGAGCGCCTCGGACGTCTTGTCGGTCTGCACGCCGGCGGTGGCGACAAACGGCCCGGCGGAGGCGCGCATGTCGAAGCCGGAACTGGCGCCGTACGTATAGCCGTTCTTCTCGCGCAGGTTCATGTTCAGCCGCGACGCGAAAGAGCCGCCGAGGATCGTGTTCATCACCTGAATGGGAAAGTAGTCCGGCGTCGAGCGCGCGACACCCACCCACCCGATGCGGACCTGGGACTGCGGCGCGCCGGGCTTATCGACGAGATAGACCGTACGTGTGGTGATTTCCGGCACGGCGGGCATGGTGGCCGGCGCCGGCGATGCCCCTTGCGCTTTCCATCCGCCGAAGCTCGCCTCGAGCAGCGGCAGCGCCCTGTCCATGGTCACGTCGCCAATCACGAGCAACGAGGAGTTCGCTGGTCGAAACGCCAACGCATAGAACGCGCGGAGGTCGTCGACGGTGAATGACCTCAGCGTGGCCGCGGTGCCGTTCACGGAAGTGCCGTAGCGGTGCGTGGCGCCGTACAAGACTTTGTTGAACGCCGTCGCGTTGATGGTCGCCGGGTTATCCCGGGCCTGCAGAATACCCGTCAACCGTTCCTGGCGCAGCCGGTCGAGCTCTTCCTTCGGAAAGGTTGGTCTGAGCGCGACATCGGCCATGAGCGGCAGCGCATCGGCCAGACGCGCGACCGGCACGTGCAGTCGCACGGCCGACGAATCGATGCCGGCGGTTGTCGTCAGATCCGCGCCGAGGAAATCAATCGCATCGGCCAGCTCGAGGGAGCGTCGTGCGCCTGCGCCCTCCTGGAGCATCGCCGCGGTCAGCGTGGCGATGCCGAACTTGCCCGCCGGATCGTCGGCGCTGCCGCGCAGCACGACGAGATTGACTTGCACCACCGGGACTTCGTGCAGCTCGACGAGCCAGACCGGCAGGCCGTTGGACAGCTGCCGCCTCTGAAGCGTCGGGAGATGAACGGCCGGCGGCGGACCTATCTGCGGCGGGCGAGTGCGATCGGGCGCCTGCTGGGCGCCGAGCGTCGTCGCAAAAACCAGGAAGGCGGATAACAAAAGATGGCGTGTTTTCATAATCATCTGTAGGGGACGGCCTTCAGGCCGTCCCGCGCGGGCGGGCCTGAAGACCCGCCCCTACCGTTGTGCAGTTTCGGGAACAACAATGAGTTCCACCCGCCGATCGCGCGGCAGGAACGCCTCGGCGGCGGCACGGATGTCGGACGCCGACAGGGCGCGATAGCGGCCAAGATCCTCATTGAAGTAGTCAGGATCGCCGGCCTTCGAGAAATAGCCGTTGATCTGATCGGCCGTGCCGCCGAACCCGCCGAGCCGCTCCATGCGGTTGTAGAACGACGCCTCGATCTGATTCACGGATCGCTGCACTTCGTGCGCGGACGGGTCTTCCTTCTGCAGCCTGGCGATTTCCTCGTCGATGACCTTCTGAAGTTCGTCGACCGTATGTCCGGGCCGCGGCGTGGCGACGATCTGGAAGGCCGACGACAGATCCATTGATTCCTGAAACGCCGAGACGTCCTGGGCGATCTGCAGCTCGTACACGAGCCGCTTGTACAGCCGCGAGTTCTTGCCGCCTGCCAGGATGTCGGCGACCACATCGAGCGCGGAGTCGCCAGGCTCGAAATGCCGCGGCGTCAGCCACGCCAGCGTGAGACGCGGGAGCTGCACGCGGTCGGTGAGCGTCTTCTTCTGCACGCCGGTCAGCGCGACGCCAGGAATCGACAGCGGCTTGGACGCGGGACCCGGCTTCACGTCGCTGAACCACTTCTCGACGAGCTGCCGCGTCCGCACCGGATCGATGTCGCCGGCGACCACGAGGCTGGCGTTCGACGGCGTGTAATACGTCTTGAAGAAGTTGACGACGTCTTCGTAGCTGGCCGCGGTCAAGTCCGGCATGTAGCCAATCACCGGCCAGTGGTACGGGTGGCCTTCGGGATACAGCATCTCGTTCAACGCGATGTCGGCCATGCCGTAGGGCCGGTTCTCGTAGCTTTGCCGCCGTTCGTTCTTCACCACGTCTCGCTGCGCGTCGACCGTCTTCGGATTCATCGCATCGAGCAGGTAGCCCATGCGGTCGGATTCGAGGAACAAGGCGAGCTCCAAGGCGTTGGCCGGTACGTCGATGTAGTAGTTGGTCCGGTCGTTGGCGGTCGATGCGTTGTTCCCGCCGCCGACGGTCTCGAGCTGCGAGTCGAATTCGCCGTACGGCGCGTGGCCGGAGCCCATGAACATCAGGTGCTCGAACAGATGCGCGAAGCCGGTGCGGCCGGGCAGTTCGTTCGCCGAGCCGACGCCGTACCACGTGTTCACCGTCACGATCGGGACGCTGTGATCCTCGTGAAGGATCACGTGCAGGCCGTTCGGCAGGGTGAACTGTGTGTATTTCACTTCGATGGGCGGCGCCGGCGCCTGGGCGGCGGCGGGGGCCGCCAGCGCCAACACGAAGAGGGCAGCAGCGGGTTTCATTAGTCGATTCTACTCCCATGAACGACACAGCAAAATTGGTGAGTTGGCGAGTTGGCGAATTGGTGAATTGGTGAATTGGTGAATTGAATTCGCCAGGCCACCCATTCACGAATTCACCAACTGCATGATTTAATAGCGCCATGGCAGAGCCAGCGCCTCTCGTGGGCATCATCATGGGCAGCAAGTCGGACTGGGACACCATGCGGCAGGCCGCCGAAATCCTGGAGCGGTTTGGCGTGCCCCACGAGTCGAAAGTCGTCTCCGCGCACCGCACGCCGAAACTGGCGGCGGAGTACGCGTCTACCGCTCTGAGCCGCGGTCTGCAGGTCATCATCGCGGGCGCTGGCGGCGCGGCCCATCTTGCCGGTGTGGTCGCGGCGTACACCGTGGCGCCGGTCATCGGCGTTCCCATGCAGAGCGCGGCGTTGAACGGACTCGATTCACTGCTGTCGATCGTGCAGATGCCGAAAGGCGTACCGGTCGCCACTGTCGCCATTGGCGCCTCGGGCGCGGCCAACGCTGGTCTGCTGGCGGTCGCCATTCTCGCCACCTCGCGGCCCGAACTGCGCACGAAGCTGCAGGCGTATCGCGACGAAATGGCCGCTGACGTGGGTCGCGCTTCGCTCGATTAGACCTGCCTACCGGTTCTTACCGCTCGCCCCCAGCGCCTCCGCAATCTCGCCTAGCCCCGCGCTGACCGCCATCTCGCGCGGCGTTTCGTAGTCGTCGATGCGCGTGCGCAGCTCCGGATCCGCGCCGGCTTCGAGCAGAAGTCGGACAGCCGCCAGATTCTGTTCGCCGACCGCCATATGCAGCGGCGTGTAGTCGTTGATGCCGCGCTGATTCGGATCGGCGCCGAACTGCAGCAGCAACTTCATGATGTCGAGGACGTCGGGACGTGCCGGGCTGCCTGGTTGCGATCGGCTGCAGGAGAGCGCCGCAATCAGTGGTGGAAAACCGATGTGATCTCCCCGGTCGGGATTGGGATTGGCGCCGATCTCGAGCAACGTGCGGATGAACGCGACCGGGCTGTGGTAGATCGCGTACTCCAGGCACGGACCGATCGCCAGCGGCATCGGACCATTGGGCACGCTGTCGGCATCTTCGACCGCCGCCTTCAGCGCGGCCAAATCGCCGACACGAAACGCGGTATCGATCCGCATGATGCGCTCGTGCTCGGGGTTGGGCGTCATGTCAGGCTCCACACATTGTTGTATTCTGCATGAGATGATCGACACTTCCACCCTTCGCCCCTTCCTCACGCACACGCTCGACGCCACCGCGGCCGATTTCTTGGGCAAGCGCTACCAGGGAAAAGTCCGCGATGTGTACGACCAAGGAAAGGAAATCCTGTTGATTTCCACCGACCGCCAATCGGCGTTCGACTACCAATGGTGCACGATTCCGTTGAAGGGACAGGTGCTCAATCAACTCAGCAACTGGTGGTTTGAACAAGTGAAAGACGTGATGCCCACCCACGTGGTTTCGATGCCGGACCCGAACGTGACCGTGGCCAAGAAACTCCGGATGATCAAGTTCGAAGTGGTGGTCCGCGCGTACCTCACGGGATCCACCTCCACGTCGGCCTGGGTGAATTACGAAAAGGGCGTGCGCAACTTCTGCGGCAATCCCCTGCCCGACGGCATGCGCAAGAATCAGAAACTCTCCGAGATCATCTTCACGCCGTCCACTAAGCCCGAAACGGGCCATGACGTCTCGACGAGTCCCGAGGGACTCATCGAATTGGGAGTCACAAACCGCGAAGAAATCGACCGGGTGAAAGAGTTCGCCTTCGCGCTCTTCCGGCGCGGGCAAGAAGTCGCCGCAAAGCGCGGGCTCATCTTGGTCGATACAAAGTATGAAATGGGCTATGACTCGGAAGGTGTTCTCCGAGTGGGAGACGAAGTCCACACACCCGATTCCTCACGCTACTGGATCGCGAGTTCCTACGAGCAGCGGTTTGCGCAAGGAAAGGAACCTGAAAGCTTAGATAAGGAATTCTTCCGTCTGTGGCTCAAGGAACAAGGCTTCGTGGATGACGGCCGCCCGCGACCTGCCGTCACCGACGAGGCGCGCGTCATGCTCGCCCAAAAGTACATCGATTTGTATGAACGCATGACGGGCGAAACATTCCAGCTGCCGAAAGATGCGGATGTGCCGGGGAGGATTGAGAAGAACTTGCGGAACTGGAAGAAGTAGTTTTTGCCAGCTCCACTTGACGTTGCCCTCGTCGTGTCGAAGGTCCGCCGCCGGCTCGTCCCCTTCGTGTTCCTGCTCTACATCGTCGCGTATCTCGATCGCATCAACGTCGGCTTTGCGGCGCTGCAGATGAACGCGGCGCTCGATCTGTCCGCGTCGGCCTATGGGCTCGGCGCCGGCATCTTCTTCGTCAGCTACACGCTTTTCGAGGTCCCGAGCAACGTCATCCTCGCCCGCGTCGGCGCCCGATTGTGGATCGCCCGTATCATGATCACCTGGGGCCTCGTGTCGTCTGGCATGATGCTGGTTCAAGGCCAGACCAGCTTCTACGTGATGCGCTTTCTGCTGGGCGCAGCCGAGGCCGGCTTCTTTCCAGGCGTGATCTTCTACCTTACGCAGTGGTTTCCCGCGCGCGAGCGTGCCCGGACGATTGCGGCGTTCATGACGGCGTCGCTCACCGCCGGCATCGTCGGCGGACCGGTATCGGGGGCGCTGCTCTCGATGGACGGCATCGGCGGACTGGCGGGATGGCAGTGGCTGTTTCTTCTCGAGGGTCTGCCGGCGATCGTGCTGGGGGTCGTCGTCCTCTTCTACATGACCGAGCACCCGGAGGACGCTCGATGGCTGTCGGATGCGGAACGTGCCACGCTCGTCGAGGCGCTGCGCCGTGACGGGAACGACAAGCCGTCGAGCACCACGACGGTCAGGGGCGCGTTCGCGAGCGGACGCATCTGGCTGCTCGCGATTGTGTACTTCACGATCCCGATCGCCCTCTATGCGTTCGGATTCTGGCTGCCGCAGATCATCAGGGCCGCGTCAAATGGGTCGGATTTCCAAATCGGCCTGCTCGCCGCGATTCCCTATATCGTCGGCGCGTGCGGCATGGTCATCGCGGCGCGGCACTCCGATCGCACCGGCGAACGGCGATGGCACATCGCCGGCGCCGCGCTGGCCGGCGGTCTGGCGTTTATCGTCAGCGCCTTCGTGCAGACGCTCGCCCTTTCGCTCGTGACGCTGTCGGTGGCGATGCTCGGCCTGGCCTCGATGTTCGGGCCGTTCTGGGCGTTCGCGACGTCGCGGCTCCGGGGCGTCGGCGCCGCGGCGGCCATCGCCCTGATCAACTCGATCGGCAACACGGGCGGATTTGTCGGGCCTTACGTGATCGGATACATTCGCGACCGGACTCAGAGCTTCACGGGCGGTCTGGTGTTCGTCGGCGTGGTCCTCGCCGTGATGCCGCTGCTCGTTCTCACGCTGTCCGACGAGAGGCCCTAATCGTCATGCACCTGATGCTGAGGATGTGCGAGATTCGGTCGTGGCGGTTGAGCGACCTCGACGCGCTCGTCACGCATGCGAACAACCGCAACATCTGGATCAACGTGCGCGATCGGTTTCCTCATCCCTACAGGAAGCGCGACGGACAGGCGTTCCTCAAGCGAACGCTCGAGCAGCAACCCGAGACGGCGTTTGCCATCGTGGTGAACGGCGAGGCGGCGGGGGGCATCGGTTTTCAGTTGCAGGGAGACGTCGAGCGCGTATCGGCCGAGATCGGTTACTGGCTGGGCGAGTCCTTCTGGGGACGGGGGATCGCGACAGAAGCGCTCGTGGCGCTCACCGAGTACGCGATCGCGACGCATCGGTTGACGCGCGTCTACGCGGTTCCCTTTGCCTGGAATCAAGCGTCGTGTCGAGTGCTCGAGAAAGCGGGTTACGTGATGGAGGGTCGCCTGCGGCAGAGCGCGGTCAAGAACGGCACCGTCACCGATCAACTGCAGTACGCGTTCAATCCTTCACCTTCTCGTCTTTGACCGGGTCTTCCGCCTTCTCATCCTTGAGCGTGTCCTCGGTCGAGACGTCGAATCGCCTGAACCGATCGTAGGTCGCGATGGCGGTCACCTTCGTGCCGTTGTCGAATTTGTATTCTTCCTGCATTTCATACGGTACCGCGATGCCGAACCGATCGTCGAAGCGAAACGACGTGGTGATGCGCGCGCGGAGACTGGGCTGGTCCAGCAGGACTTCGGTTCTCATGAGTCGCCCGGTTTCGGCCTCGACCCACAAGCGACCATGCGCGAACAGATCGAGATCCGATCGGCCGCGAACGAACGACGGCCGCGCTTCTTCCTTGTAGTCGATGATCCACACGCCCGGCCCCACTTTTGGATCCATCTTGCCGAGCGAATAGCGGAAACGCTTCTGAAAGTCCGCCTGAAGGATGACGATGCCGAGCACAGGGCTGTTGACCGTGCGCTTCATGTTGCCGAGGTTGTACCGCGAGCTTTCATCCTGGATTCGATTAGCCTGCTCCAACGAATCCTCGGATGGCTTCAGGAACAGCTTGGCGAGCCGCGAATCGCGATCCCGGATTGGTTGCCGGTCAACTTCGAAAACATCCCGAAACGGCACCCAGTCTTTTGCGCTGCTGGCGGAGACCAGCAGGAAATCGGCCTTGAGTATGCGATTGCGCGCCGTGGTGCCGACGCGGCCGATCAGCGCCGCGCTCTGCATCGGCACGCTCGAATCCTGGATGTAGGTTTCTTCGGAGACGACGTTCGAGAACTTCTCAATGAAGTCGAAGATGTACCAGCCCCCGCGGCCCAGAAGGAGCTCCAGCGAGATGCGGTCGGCATCGGGATCCTGCGCCCGCAGGCCTGCCCCGGCGGCCAACACACACATGGCGAACAGGAGAAGGCGTCGCATGCCACGTCCATGGTAGCAGGTGGCGCACCAAAAGGCTTCAGGCTCCAGGCCCCTGGCTTCGGGGCCAGGCAAAGGCTAAAGCCTAGAGCCTAGAGCCCAGAGCCTATAGCCTTTCCGCCGACGTGAGGACCGAGCACTGTCGTGATGAAACGATGGATGGGGGTTTCAACGTCGAGCGCCCGTCCCATGCGAACCACAGCACCACTCAGCCAGGGCAGCTCGAGTCGCCGGTGACGTTCGAGATCCTGACACATCGACGATGCCGCCTGGGCGGGCAGCTGGTGCAGGAGCGTGACCAGCTCGTCAAAGAGGCCGCGAGGGAGGGCGATACCTTTCGCTCGGGCCACGGCGATCGTTTCAACGAGCGCCGCCTGCCACATGGCGAAGAGGTCCGGATCGTCGCGCAGCACTCCGACCGACGATCTCGTGACCGATGTCATTCCACTCAGGACTGACAAGTGCACGAACTTGGACCAGATTTCGACCTCGATCTGTTCGCTGAGAACCGCGGTGACGCCGGCCTGGCGACACGCCTCGAAGAGCCGCTCGAGCCTGGGAGTCCGCGCGCCGTCGAGTTCGCCGAAGATGAGTCGGTCAAGGCCGATGTGCCGGATGAGGCCGGGTTCCGCAATCCCAGCCTGGACATATGAAGTCCCGCCGGCAAGCCGGGACCGGTCGACGGCGTGAGACAACATCTCGACGCTTTCCACGCCGTTCTGGAACGGGATCACGACGGTGTCGGCGCCGATGAGCGAGGGCAGCAGTGGAATCGCTGATTCGGTGTCGTACAGTTTTACCGCGAAGAACACGACGTCGACCGGGCCCACGGTCGACGTATCGTCTGTGGCGGAAACACGCGGGAGGTGAAGGTTGCCGTTGGGGCTCTCGATTCGGAGCCCGCTGGTTCGAAGCGCTGCGAGGTGTGCGCCGCGCGCGACGAAGACCACGTCGACGCCGGCTGCCGCCAGGCGCCCGCCAAAGTAGCCGCCCAGGCCGCCGCTGCCGACGATGGCGATTCGCATGCGCCGCGCATGCTATCACGCGGCCGCGAGGTCGACCGATTACCGAAAAATCCTCGCTCTCTGGCTCTCTCGGTCCCAGCGGCTAAAATCTCAGGCGCAAGAACCGGATAGCGTGTCACACCCTTCTGGCGGCATAGTCGTCACATGAACGATCCGTGGACCAAGAGAATCAGCCGGGCCTGCGGGTACCTGGCGAACGTGGAAAGCGGTCACGTGTCGCTCGCGATGCTCGCGCGCAGGATCGGCGGCAGCCCCTATCATCTGCAGCGGAACTTCAAGCGCATCGTCGGCGTCACGCCGCGCGAGTATGCGGACGCCTGCCGCCTGCGAACCGTCAAGCGCCGGCTGCGCGATAGCGACGCCGTGACGAGGGCGGTGTTCGACGCCGGTTACGGATCGAGCAGCCGCTTCTACGAACGCGCGGCGCCGAGACTCGGGATGTCGCCGACGGCGTATCGGCGAGGGGGAGCGGGCATGAGCATCAACTACGCCGTGGTCGATTCCTGTCTCGGCCGTCTGCTCGTGGCCGCGACCTCACGCGGCGTGTGTTCGGTGGCGATGGCGAAATCAGATCGAGATCTCGAACGCGTGTTGACCGACGAGTATCCGGCGGCGTCGATCGCGCGTGATGACGGCGCGCTGGCAGAGTGGACGCGCGCAATCGTGGCCCACCTCGACGGCCGGCGCCCGCGGCTCGATCTGCCCATCGATGTGCAGGCCACCTCGTTCCAATGGCAGGTCTGGAAGGCGCTCGCCAAGATCCCCCGGGGACAGACGCGGACGTACGCCGAGGTCGCGGCGGCGATTGGACGGCCGCGTGCCGTTCGCGCGGTTGGTCACGCATGCGCCGTCAATAGAGTCGCTATCCTCATTCCGTGTCATCGCGTCGTGCCGACGGGGGGAGGGGTCGGCAACTACCGGTGGGGCGCCGAGCGGAAGAAGGCGCTGCTCGATCGAGAGCGGGATTCCTGAAACCTGGAGCGCGGGATTGTCATCTGGCAGCGATGGGTGGGCTTCGCACGCCATTCTGGACCGCTACGCCAAGTTGGTGAAGGGATTGTCCACCTTCCGCCAATTGGCGTCCGTGTGAAAGTCGTTTGGATCCACCTTTGTCAATTCGTAAGGGGCACCCTCAGGAGTGATGGTGTTGCACCACAGGCTGTGATGCGTCAGCGCCTGAACGAAAATCAACGTCGTCCCGGATTCGGCATCGACGAGGGGCGGCTCGGCGCTCAAGAAGTAGTAATGGCCTCCAATTTTCAGACGAGTCGTCGTTTGTGGGAGCCCGGCTGGCGGCGTGTCGAGAACGAACCACGTGGGCTCCCCGCGATGGTAGAGCACCGTCAAGTATCTCGTCTTCCCGGTCATGAACGTCTCCTTCGTGTGCCGATACAAGGACCGAGGCTTCTGCCTCGCCGAGGTCGGTCGGCAGGTCACCTGTACCATAAGTCCGCCGCCGGCGCCGATTGCCGACGATCGTCCTCGAAGTAGAATGCCGATCGCATGACAAAGTACGGCCGATCGCCGTGGGTTGACACGTTTCCGAAAGCGCGCATCCCCTCTTACCCCCGCCAGCGCGGCTCCGTGCAGACGTCGGTCGTCGTTGTCGGCGGCGGATTGACAGGATGCACGACCGCGTATGCCTTCGCGGCACACGGCATCGACGTGATGCTGGTCGAAGCGGATCACATCGGCCGCGGCAGCACTGGACTGGCCGGCGGATGGATCGGCGGGGATCCCGGCGTTTCCTTTGCTGACGTCGAGAAGGCGCTTGGACGGGCGGCGGCGAGAGACGCGTTCAGGTCCTGGCGGCGGGCGGCTCTCGATTTTGCTGCGCTGATTCGCCGTCTCGACATCAAATGTGCGTTCAAGCCCCAGGGCACGGCCATCGTTGCGCTGACGCCCGATCAGGCCGCCCGGCTGAAGCGGGACCACAAAATGCGGCGCGAAGCCGGCGTCGACGCGCCGTTCCTCGGCGCGCGCGTGCTCAAAGCCGAGTTCGGGCTCGATGCGACCGCCGCCCTCCGCGAGGCGGCTGGTGCAGTCGTCGATCCCTATCGGGCGTGCCTCGGCCTGGCGGCCGCGGCCGCCGACCGCGGCGCGAAGATCTTCGAGCGTACGCCGGTGCGGAAGATCAAGTTCGGCCGCCGGAAAGCGGACGTCATCACGGCCGGCGGCGCGATCCGCACCGATCGCGTGGTCGTGGCGACGGGCGTGCCGACGCCGCTCTTCGGATCGCTCATCAGACATTTCTGGTTTCGAACCGCCTATCTCACGATGACGGAACGCGTGCCGGCGAAAATCCGCCAGCAGCTCGGACGCCGTGCAGCCGTGGTCCGCGACTTGTCCGAGCCGCCCCACGTCGTTCGGTGGGTCGACGATGAGCGCCTGCTCGTGGCCGGCGCGGACACGTTGTCCCCTCCAGTGCGCCAACAGGACCGCATCGCCGTGCAGCGGACCGGTCAGTTGATGTACGAGCTGTCCACGCTCTATCCGGATATCTCAGGAATTCTTCCCGAATATGGATGGGACGCGCCGTACGCGCGAACGTCGGACGGGTTGCCGTACATCGGGCCCCATCGGAATTTCCCGCATCATCTGTTTGCGTTTGGCGATTCGAGCCACAGCATCACGGGCGCCTACCTCGCCAGCCGCATGTTGCTCCGCCACCACCTCGAGGAGCTCGAGCCGGCTGACCGCCATTTCAGTTTCACGCGCCATGGCGGTTGATCTCCTCGTCTTCGGCCCACACCCGGACGACCTCGAAATCGGCGTGGGCGGCATCGTGGCGCGTCATGCCGCGCTCGGATTCAACGTCGGCCTGTGCGATCTGACAGCCGGTGAGCTGGGCAGCAACGGCACCGTCGAAGATCGGTTGAAGGAGTCGGAGGCGGCGAGGAAAATTCTCGGCGCGGCGTGGCGCGAAAATCTCCGCTGGCCCGATCGGCAGATCGGAAAGGATCCCGCGCATCTCGACGATGCCGTCCGGCTTATCCGCCGGCACCGCCCGAGGGTGGTTGCCGTCCCGTATGGAATCGATCGGCATCCGGATCACGCGGCCGCGAGCGCGGTGGTGACCGAAGCGGTGTTCAACAGCGGCCTCAGAAAGTACGGGGCCGGCACACTCGGGGATCCCTGGAAAATCGAGTGGATTTGCTACTACTTCATCAACGACAGCGCCCCGCCCACCTTCGTTGTGGACGTCACCGACTACTACCTGCAGAAGCGCCAGGCGCTCGATTGTCATTCCAGCCAGTTCCATCCGGGACCAAATGCCGTCGGCACGCGTCTTAATAGTCCGTTGTTCAGACAGCTCATCGAGAGCCGCGATGCCCAGTTCGGCGCACAGGCCGGCGTGACCTGGGCCGAGGGCATCGTCGTCCGCGAACCCGTGGTGCGCCAGACGCTGTTCAAAGAGTTGACGAGCAAATGAGAGTGGGCATTGTCTGTTACGCATCGGTCGGGGGCAGCGGCATCATCGCGACCGAGCTCGGGAAGACGCTCGCGGCGCGCGGACACGACGTGCACATTCTGAGCAGCGATACGCCGTTCCGGCTCGGCGGCTATCAACCCGGGCTCACCTTTCATCGCGTGGAGACCCCCGCGTATCCGCTGTTCCGCGAGCCGCAGTATCTATTGTCGCTCGCGAACAAGATCGTGCAGGTGGCGCGGCACGAGCATCTCGACATCGTGCACGCGCACTACGCGGTTCCGCACGCCACGGCGGCGTATCTGGCGCGTCAGATTCTGGCCTCGACCGGGCACGGTCCCGCGACCGACGTCCCGTCGATCATCACCACCCTGCACGGCACCGACATCACGCTGCTCGGCAGCGATCGGTCGTATTCCGAAACGGTGGCGTTCTGCATCGAGCAATCCGACGGCGTGACGGCCGTGTCCGAAAGCCTGAGAGCCGACACCTGCCGCGAGCTCGCGGTGAAGACCGACATCAGGGTCATCCCGAACTTTCTCAATTGCGCCGTGCATCATCGGGTCGAAGCGTCGGCGGTTCGCGAGCGGTTGATTGGCGACAAGGCGGCGAAGATAGCGATACACGTCTCCAACTTCCGTCCCGTCAAACGTGTGGACGCAGTCATCGAGATCTTCGACCGCATATGTCGCGAAGTCTCCGCGCACCTGTTGATGGTGGGCGACGGTCCGGAGCTCGACGCCGCCCTGCGTCTGGCGAGTGAGCGCGGGCTCGAGGACCGCGTCCACTTCCTCGGCGAGCAGGATCAGATCCTGCCGCTCTTATCGATTGCCGACGTGTTCCTGCTGCCCTCGGCGCAGGAAAGTTTCGGCCTCGCGGCGCTCGAGGCGATGGCGTGCGAGGTGCCGGTGGTTGCATCCAACGTCGGCGGGCTGCCCGAGGTGATCGATCACGGCCGCAACGGATTCCTTCATCCCCCGGAGGATCTGGACGGCATGGCCCGTTCCGCCCTGACGTTGATGACCGACCCGATCCTGCACCGGCAGGTGGCCACAGCCGCCCACGAGAAGGTCCGCAGGAAATTCTGCGAGGAGAAGATCGTTCCGCTGTATGAGGCCTATTACGAGGAGGTCCTTGCGAGAAGGACGGGAGGAGTGGAACGGGCGGGAACGGCGGGACGGGCAGGATAGGCAGGATAGGCAGGAAGGGCGGGAAAGGCAGGAAGGGCAGGAAAGGCAGGAAGGGCAGGATGGCCGTTCCAGCTCATCCTGCCTCTCCTCCCTTCCTGCCCCCGCCCCTCCCGCCCCTCCTGCCCCGCCTCGCGCATCCCGCCCGTCCTGCCTGTAAGATTGCGCGTATGAAACGCTATTCCTTCCTGGCCGTCGCCTTTCTGGCGGCGTTCGCGATCGTGCCGCAGGCACAAATGCGTGTCGTCCCGGTCGACGAAGAACAGGGCCAAGTCGCACTGGGCCTGGCGCTCCGTCATCTGGCCAACGCCGGCATTTACATGATGGCGACCGCGCATCCCGACGATGAGAACAACGGGCTGCTCGTGCGGCTCAATCGCGGCCAGGGCTACCGCACCGCGCTCGCAACCGCGACGCGCGGCAACGGCGGGCAGAACGAGATCGGTCCCGAGTTGTTCGAACCGCTCGGCGTGCTGAGGACGGAAGAACTGGCGGCCATGCACCGGTTCGACGGTGCCGAGCAATACTTTACGCGCGCGGTCGACTTCGGCTACACGATCGACCTCAACGAGACACTCGCGCAGTGGGGCAGAGACGAGATCATCGGCGACTACGTTCGCCTGATCCGCACCATTCGTCCGGATGTCGTCAGCGCGATGTCGCCGACGGCGCTTGGACCCGGCCAGCACGCGCATCACGCGCTCTCGGCGATCCTGTCGCGCGAAGCCTACAAGCTGGCAGGCGACCCGGCGAAGTATCCAGAACAGATCAAGGAAGGTCTGCGCGCGTGGCAGCCGAGGAAGTTCTATGTCACGGTCGGCGGCCCGGGCGGCGGCAACCCGCCGGCGGGCGGGCGCGTGTGCCGGGTTGATCTGGCGCTGTACGATTCGCTGCTCGGCAAGACGTTTTCGCAGATCGGCAGCGAAGCGCGCAGCATGCACAAGTGCCAGGGGCAGGCGCAGCTCCTCGCGTTGCCCGGGCCTTCGGCGTCCACGCTTCAGCTCGCCGAGTCCACCATTCCCGGTCAGATGGACAGGGACGAGGCGACGATGTTCGATGGCGTCGATACGAGCATCGCCGGGCTCGCGAAGTTCGCCGGCGCCCGCCCTCCGAAAGATCTCGTGGACGGGCTGACCGTCATGGCGGCCGCGGTGCAAAATGCCCAGCGGAGGTACGACGGCGACGGCGATGGCGCGGTGCTCACGCCGCTGCTTGACGGTCTGCACACGGTTCGCGTCCTGCGTTTTCTGCTCCGTAACATGCCGATCGATGAAGCGGCCAAATTTGAGATCGATTTCCGGCTGCGACAAAAAGAGCGGGAGTTCCAGCAGGCCACGCTCGTCGCCGCCGGCGTGCGTGTCGAAGCGCTCGCCGACGACGGCGTCGTCGTCCCCGGTCAGCCGGTGAAGGTGTCGGTCATCATCGCCAATCACGGCCCGACGGAAGTGACCGTCAAGCAGGTGAAATTCGATGGTCTCGAGGGTGACGCCGCGTGCACGCTGACGGCCCCGGTCGCTGGTGGCGGGGGTGGCGGTGGAGGCGCAGGCGCGCCTGCAGCCCGTGCTCCAGCGCCGACCATTTCAAGCCTCAAGAACGGTCAGGTGGGACGCTGCGATCCCACGCTGATGATTCCCGCCGACGCGCGAGTCAGCGAACCGTACTGGCATCGTCCCGCCGACGCTGGCCGGTACATCTTCGATGCCGACGCGCCCTTCGGCCTTCCGTTCCGCCCGACGCCTTTCTACGTGCAGGTGACGTTGGCGTTTCCCACACGCGCCGGAAACGAAGAAGTGTTCGACGGC
This sequence comes from uncultured Acidobacteriota bacterium, assembly GCA_963789965.1. Taxonomy (GTDB): domain Bacteria; phylum Acidobacteriota; class Vicinamibacteria; order Vicinamibacterales; family CAVVIG01; genus DATLLJ01. The sequence continues at coordinate 734,805 of CAWBMO010000002.1, read as the reverse complement.
CTTCCGCTTCAGTACCGGTATGAGGGAGATATCTTCAGCGGCGAAAAACGGATGGATCTGCTCGTCGTCCCGGCATATTCGGTGTCCATCTCGCCTGAGATCGCGATGATTCCCGCGGCATCGGTGCGCGTGGCGTCCGCCGCAGCCGCGCCGCGGCCGGATGCGGGCCCGTCGCGCGAAATGCGCGTGACGGTCGTGAACGATACGCAGGGCGCTGCAGAGAGCGCGGTGAAGCTGGAACTGCCGCCGGGTTGGACGGCGTCGCCCGCTTCGCAACCGGTGAAGTTCACGCGCCAGGACGAATCGCAGACCGTCCGGTTTCAGATCAGGCCGGCGCCCGATACGGCGCCCGGCGAATTCCACGTGCGCGCGCTTGTGACGGCGGGCCAGCAGACCTTCGATCGAGGGTTCGAGATCATCGAATATCCCCATATTCGCCGGCAGCACATCTATGAGGCCGCGAACGCGACGCTGAAAGTCATCGATGTCAGGACGTCACCGAACCTGACGGTCGGCTACGTCATGGGCACCGGCGATGAGCTCCCGTCCTTTATCGAGCAGCTGGGCGCCAAGGTCGAAATGATCGGCGCGGAAGGGCTCGCGTGGGGTGATCTGTCGCGATACAACACCATCGTGCTCGGCGTCCGGGCGTACGAGCGGCGGGACGACCTGCGTGCGAACAACAGCCGGCTGTTGGAGTACGTGCAGAACGGCGGGACGGTCATCGTTCAGTACAACCGCGCGATGATCAACGACGCCTACGGGCCCTATCCTGCGAAGGTCTCGAACGATCGCATTACCGACGAGCATGCACCAGTGCAGATTCTCGAGCCGACGCATCCGGTGTTCACGACGCCGAACAGGATCACGGATGCTGCGTGGGCTGGCTGGGTGCAGGAGCGGGGACTGAACTTTCTCGGCGAGAAGGACTCGCGCTATCGCGATCTCGTGCAGCTTGCCGATCCGTTTCCGAATAATCCCGGGAACAAGCGAGGCGCGCTTGTCGAAGCCATGTACGGCAAGGGCCGGTGGATCTACATTGCGCTCGGACTGTGGCGCGAGCTGCCGGCCGGCGTTGACGGCGCCTATCCCATTCTGGCGAATCTGATCAGCCTGGGCGCAAAGCCGCTGGCGCCAGTGGCCGCGCCGCCCGTGCGCCCGTCGCCGCCCGCGCGCCCGCCGGCGCCCGCACGCCCGCCGACGCCCGCGCCGGGGACTACGCCCGCAGTACCTCCGAGGTGACGACGGTCGCATCCCCGACGCTGAAGCTGTCGTCGATTCTCTCGGGGCTTTCCTATGCGCTCGATCTCACCGACGCCGTCGACGCAGCCGAGCACATACTCGTATCTGGTAATTGAGTAGAATTCCGGAACATGCCGGCGACGACCACCATCAAGCGCACGAAGTTCAAGCTCACGCCCGAGCAACTCCTCGACATGTTCTATTGGATCAAGCTGATTCGCGCCTTTGACCTGCGGCTCAGCATCCTGGTGAAGCAGGGCAAAGTGCGCAGCGGCGTCTACACCGGGATCGGCCAGGAAGCCATCATCGTCGGCACCTGTTTTGCGCTTCGAAAAGCGGATTTCATCTGCCCGCTGCACCGCGACCTCGGCTCCTTTCTCATGAAGGGTGTCGAACCGCGGGTGATGATGTCGCAGATGTTCGGAAAGGCGACCGGGTTGTCCAAGGGCCGCGACTCGGCGCTGCACAGCGGCGTCAGCGAGCTCGGAATTTTCGGCAACACGAGCATGCTGGGTGCGAATCTACCGGTGGCGGCCGGCCTGGGTCTGACGTTCAAGATGGAGAAGACCGACAACGTCGTGGTCGCGTACTTCGGCGAAGGCGCAAGCAACACCGGCGACTTTCACGAAGCGCTGAATTTCGCCGGGGTCCAGCGGCTGCCGGTGGTGTTCGTGTGCGAGAACAATCTCTACGCCTACTCGGTGCCGGTCGAAAAGAGCATGGCGATCGACGACGTGGCGGACAGGGCCGAGAGCTACGGATTTGACGGAGTCTCCATCAACGGCAACGACGTGCTGGCGGTGTATCAGTCGACCCAGGGCGCGCTCGCACGAGCCCGCAGCGGGGAGGGACCGACCCTTATCGAGTGCAAGACGTACCGGTGGCATGGCCACTCCGAGCACGACAAGGCGTTCTATCGGACCGACGAAGAGCTGGCGATGTGGAAGAGCCGCGACCCGATTCCGACGTTCACGACCTATCTGCAGGCCCGCAACGTGCTCAGCGCGGACAAGCTGAAGGAAATCGAAGGCCGCGTGACGGCGACGATCGACGATGCCGTTGAATTTGCGATGAACGCGCCCGATCCGAAGCCGGAGGACGCCGTCGCGGACCTGTATGCCTAAGGAGCTCACCTACCTCGAAGCGATCCGTGAAGCGCTCGCCGAAGAAATGCGGCGGGATCCGAAGGTCTTCGTGCTCGGTGAGGACGTCGGGGAATACGGCGGCGCGTTCGGCGTGACCCAGGGCCTCTTCGAGGAGTTCGGCGAGTCGCGGGTCGTCGATACTCCCATCTCGGAGTCGGCCATCGTCGGCATCAGCATCGGAGCTTCACTGCGCGGGTATCGACCTGTGGCGGAGATGCAGTTCGCCGACTTCATCTCGTGCGGCTTCGATCAGATCGTCAATCAGGCCGCGACGCTGCACTATCGGTACGGTGGCCGGGCGAGCGTACCGATCGTTGTGCGGGCGCCGAGCGGCGGCAATGTCGGCGGGGGTCTGTATCACTCACAGAATCCAGAGGCGTGGTTCATCCACCGACCCGGTCTGAAGGTTGTTGCGCCGTCGACGCCGTTCGACGCGAAAGGCCTGCTGAAGGCGGCCATCCGCGACGACAATCCCGTCATCTACTTCGAACACAAGTATCTCTACCGCCGGGCGAAGGGCGCCGTGCCGGAGGGCGAGGAGATCGTACCGATCGGAGTCGCAGCGATACGTCGAGAGGGCGATGACATCACGCTGCTCACGTACGGCGCGATGGTTCAGCCGTCGCTCGAGGCCGCCGATCGACTTTCCAAAGACGGCGTCGAAGTGGAAGTGATCGATTTACGAACGCTGTTGCCGTTCGACAAAGATGCGATCCTGCGATCGGTCGAAAAAACGAACCGGGCGATGATCGTGCATGAAGACGTGAAGACGCTTGGAATCGGCGCCGAGCTCTCGGCGGTCATCATGGAAGAGAAGTTCGACGCGCTCGATGCGCCGGTCATGCGCGTCACGTACCCGGACACGCATAGCCCGTTTTCGAACGTCCTCGAGGCGTTCAATCTGCCTGACGCGGACAAGATCAGCGCCGCGCTCCGCAAGCTGGCCGCGTACTAAGGGCCGGCCTGAAGGCCGGCCCCTACCGGTGCCGTTGTGCTAAGGGCCGGCGTGAACGCCGGCCCCCCCTTCTGTTGTGTAGGGGTCGGCCTTCAGGCCGACCCGAAGATTGCCGCGAGCGCTTCCTCCAACCGCGGGTACTTGAACGAAAAGCCCAGCGTTCCCGCTTTCGCCGGGACCGCGCGCTGGCCCGACAGAAGCAGCGCGTCCGCCATTTCGCCGAGTATCAGCCGCAGCGCGAACGCGGGGGCGGGCATGAAGGAGGGACGTCGAAGGGTCCACCCGAGCGTGCGCGCGAACTCCACGTTCCTTACGGGCTCGGGTGCCGTGACGTTCAAAGGCCCGGCGGCCGCATCGGTCCGTATCGCGAACCGGACAAGATCAATCCAGTCCGTTCGGTGAATCCAGGGCCAGTACTGGCGACCCGAACCAACCGGCCCACCGACGCCGAACTTGAACGGTGGAAGCATCTGCGGAAGCGCACCACCGTCACGTTCGAGGACTAAACCTGTCCGGATGCACACCACGCGCGTCAGCTGGCTTGCCGCGCGATGCGCTTCGGCTTCCCACTGCTGGCAGACCTGCGCGAGAAAATCAGTTCCAGCCGGCGTCGTTTCGACCGCCAGTTCATCGCCAAGCGGTCCGTAGTAGCCGACGGCCGACCCGCTGACAAGAACTGATGGAGGCCGGGACGCGTTTACGATGGCGGCAGCGAGACTGCGAGTGGCGCGGATCCGGCTCTCGAGGATCTGCTGCTTGTGCGCGACCGACCACCTGCGACCTGCAATCGATTCGCCGGCGAGGTTGACCACTGCGTGCGCCCCATCGATTTCGCTTGCCCACGCGCCAGCGTTGCCGACATTCCCCCCAGGCGACCAGACGACGGCGCGCGCTGGAAGTTGAGACGCGGCCCTGCGCGTGAGGATGACGACGTCGTGACCCTCGGCGACCAGGCGCTCGGTGAGCGGGCGGCCCAGAAAGCCGGTCCCGCCCGCGATGACGATCTTCATTGTGGAAGTCAGAATACCGAGTAGACGACACCCATCTTCAGCGTGAACATATCCGCCCGGAGCCGTTGGTGTTCCTCTCCCAACGTCGTGCTGACGGTGAGAGTCGGTCGCGCGATCATATAGCCGGTCGTGACATTCACGCCGATTTTGCGGCTGAGGTCGTGCGAGACCCTGATCTGCGGTCCCACGACGAAAGGGTTCGACACGTCTGCCGCCAACGAGCGAGCGCCCAGCCGATCGCGGTACACGTCCGCTGCCGACGGCGCGACCTCGAACGACATGAAGGCGTATCCACCCTGGATGCTGCCTTTGACGGCAATCGGACCGATGAGGTGGGTGTAACCATAACCGGCCATCAGCGGCCGGATGCGAAGCTTACCGAGGTCGAACGCCGGCGTGTCGCCGACCGAGTGGTCGACCTTCGAGGAGAACCAGCCGAGTCCTCCCTCCCAGCCAAACCCTTCCTTGTTGACGCCGAGGCGCCAGGTCATTCCCACGCCGAAACGATCGCCGCCGACCGTCGAGCTGGGCGCAATCCGGGTTCCGATGGAAGCCCCGACGGCAATCCTGCCCTCTGACTGGGCAGCCGCGGGACGAGCGGCGGCGATGAAGATCAGGAACGACACAAGATGGCGCATGTTCTAGAAGGTGCGTCTGGCCACCCACTCACGTAACAGCGAATCAACGACGACGTAGCGATCGACATCGCGGCTGATGAGATCCTCGCGAACGAGCGAGCCGAGCGTGTACTGCACGCTCGAAGCGCCGCCAAGCCGGTGGCGCGCGCGAACCTCCGCGGACAGCAGTTCGCTGCCGTCTTCGAGCACGACCGCGCGGAGCACGCTCCGTTGCGTCAAGGACAGCCGCTGCCACGCTGCCTCGAAGATCGTATGCTGCTGGGCGAGCAGCCGGCGCAATGCCTGGTGAAGATCGTCGAGTGTCGCGCGCCGCCGGCCCCCGGTCCGCACTTCGTCCCATGTTTCGTGCGCCAGCCGCTGCACGTCGTAAGGCAGGTTGCCCGCCAGTTCGACGATCGCCGCGCCGAGACCGGCCTCCGGCTTGATGCCTGAATGCCGGAACCGGCCGTCGATGAAGCCGGCGAATTCGTCGGCCGGAATCTTGTCCAGACGAATGACCGGCCCGGCCTTGTAAAACGGCCGTTTTGGCCCAAGCATCCGTTCCATCAGGCTGGGCTCGGAACCGGCGAACACATACCCCACATTCCGCTGGTGCTGCACGGCGGCGCGCAACGCATGTTCGACCGAGCCGCCGTTGAAGCCGGCGATCGCCTGAAACTCGTCGAGGGCGACGACCACGGTCCGCCCGCGCGTGTCGGCGAGCCGCGCGGGAAGGGCAAACACCTCCTGCGCAAGCCGCGAGATGTCCCGATCGGATCGGACGCTCGGGAAGGACACGCTGAGGGCGCCAAGAGGCCCGGCTTCGACCGTGTAATGCACCTCGGCCCGCGCCGACTTCACCATGTCCCGCAGCCATGTCCGCGCACGATTGCCCTTTGGTCTCCGCAGCCACGAGGGCCCGAGCGTACCCTTCGAGAAACGCGACGTAGGAGCTGAAGCTGCTGACAGTGACGTCGATGGTAAGGGCGCCGCGGCGAGTCATGGCGGCGAGCGCGTGCCGGACGAGCGACGACTTGCCGAAGCGTCGGGGCGAGATCAGAAACACCTTCTGACCCGCCGCCAGATCGGTGACCAGCCGATCCAGTTCCACGACGCGGTCGGCGAACGCCGCCACCGGCACGACTTCGCCGTATACAAACGGATTCTGCATTACGGTAAATCCTATAACGGTTACATAATACCCTGTAATGGGAAATCGGGAATCTGAGGATCTGAGGATTTGAGGATCTACTCGGTCAGCAGGCGCTCGACAATGATGGCGTCGATATACATATTCCGCACCTTCGCATGCCGCCTGAGGTATCGCTGTTCGGCATCGACGGTAAAAGGCGTGTCAAACATCGTATACATGCCGGCCTCGATGATCGGATTCAGGATATTGACGATCCCGCCGGCATCCGCGACAGTCGCTGGTCGAATCACCAAATCCATGAATAGATCCTCAAATCCTCAAATCCTCAGATCCTTAGATCCTTAGATCCTCAAATTCAGTAGTACCGCCTCGGCAGATCGAGCACCACGTGCCGTCGCGCCAGGTCCGCCAGTTCCGGGGCCAGGCGGCCTTCCGCCAGCTGGGCGAGTGCCGCGCTGCTCACGATCACCTCATCAGGGAGGTACTGCCGGCACGCACCGTATTCCTGCGCGTAATCTTCGTTGGGGAATCGAAGTCGGAGTGCCGTGCGATCGCCCTGCTGCTCGGCGGCATACAGCGGATTCAGGCGGTATGCTCCTCTCGCCGTTCCAGAACCGCCCAGGCGGTGCGGTTTGAACACATCTGGATTCCGGCTGGCGATGATCGTCAGGGCGGGATCGGCATCGATGACATCCGCAGAGTCGCGGCGGCTCAGGTCGAGCGGACCGCCCCTGACGACATCCGCAAAGAGCCCGGCCTCGCCAAAGAGGTGCGGCTCGATCGCTTCGAACAAGTTGCGGTAGCCGTCCTGCGTCAGCGGTTGGCCGTGCGAGGGGCTCCACGTCCGTTCGTTATGTGTATGGCCGATCACGACGGCTCCGTCGTTGCCGCTGTCGTCGACTAAGCGAGTCATCTCGCCGACAAACTGCCGTTTCGTCCAGATGTACATGAATGCGTCCATACACATGGCATATCGGAAAGTGCTGCGGGCAAACGGAAACGGGGCATTCCCATCACAGCACACGCCCTCGCAGCCAGGCGCCGTAAAGCGGCGGGCGAGCCAGATCTTCGAGAAGTACAGATCTGCAAGCACTGGCGCCGGCGAGGACAGCTCGAGAAGCGACCGCGTCAGGTGGCCCGAGCCGCCGCAGAGGTCGATCGCCCGCCCGCCGTGCTTGAGCACGGTACCGGCCACCGATCGCACGACCGCGTCGGCGACGATGTAGGTGGGGTCGGAAAAGCGGTAGAGAAAGTACCCGCCTTCGAAGCTCGGCCCGAGCGCGTCCACGACGTCACGATATGTGCCCACGTCCAACGAGGCCACCTCGTTGAAACGCTCCGCCTGCGCCTCGTCGTCGAGGTTGAACATCGCGCGCCGCGCGAGGTCGGGATGCCCGGCCTCGATCTGCGCCCGCGCCGTTGTCGACTGACCCTCAAGGTGCATGACGGGGATGCCGTCGACGATCGCGAAGACGCAGCACTGGCAGCCGAGGATGCCGTCCTGGATCTCGTCTCCGTCGCGCCGGTGGAACAGCGACGTGACCAGGTCCAGCCTGCCTCCACAATACGGACACCGCAGGATGTCGAGAGTAGTAATGTGCAAATCCTTAGATCCTTAGATCCTCAAATCTGGTGATCTCCCCTCGCCCAGCTGTTCGAGCAGCGAGCAGCCAGTGTGGGGTTCCAATCGACGGAACTGCTCGGAGCCGAGCAGGCGCCGTGCATCGGTGGGATCGAGCCGCGCGAAGGGATTATCGGCCCCCATCTGGGTACGGTGGCAGAGCACAGCCGCGAGCTTGCGTTGAACCCAGTCGCCGACGTCCACCACGACTGTCGGTGGTTTTGCGAGCAGTCCAAACGCGTCCGGGACGATGGCCCAGGGACCCGCGCCGGGCCTGGTCCAACCCCTGTCGACGGCCGCGTCGACGACCTGTCGCATCACACCCTTCGGCATCGTGACGAAATAGAGCGATGGTGCATCGGCGCCAAGCGCCTCCACCGCGTCCCAGGTCCGTTCGTGAATGCCGATGTGATCGATATGCCAGTACAAACCGTCGTCGTCAAACGTAATCACGGCGTCTGCCTTGTAGTCGCAAATCGCCGACTTGATCTCCGTGTCCAGAACAGGCGCATCCGCCCAGCGCAGGTCGCCGTCAGGATGATCGAGGATGATAACTTCGGCGACCCCAAGCACGTTGGCCGCCTGACGCAGTTCCTCCGCGCGGACGCGTCCGAGATCGCCGTCTGGAACCAGCGCGGGATCGCTCACGGCTCCCTTTCGGCCGAGTGAAGCGCAGAGCAGCACCACGCGGGCGCCGGCGTCGGAGAGTCGCGCCAGCGTGCCGCCGCATGCCAGGGATTCATCATCGGGATGGGCGAAAACCGCGAGAACCGTTCGCCCGGACAAATTACTGTCCGGCACGGCTTGCCTGTCGATCGTGGGGTGTGGCTTGAGCCGGACCTGACGCTGCACCGGACACCAGCTGCCGATAGACAGCTTCGTACTGCGAGACCATCCGATCGACGCCAAACCGCGCGACCGCGCGCTCGCGGACGCGGCGGCGATCGAGGGCGAGCACGCGCCCCAGCCCCGCGGTGAGATCTTCCACGCTCTCGAAGACGATGCCGGTCACGCCATCGTCAACGACCTCGCGCACCGCTCCGCGATCGAGCGCCGCCACAGGTGTGCCGCAAGCCATCGCTTCGGCCAGCACCAGGCCGAACGGCTCGCGGTTCTGCACTGGGTAAAGAAGCGCCCGTGCGCCGCCAAACAGCTTCACTTTGGCCGCGAAATCGGCTTCGCCCGCATAAACGACTTGGGTGCCGTCGACATGCGGCGCGACCGTCTCGCGATAGTAGTCATTTTCCGCCGCCGCCAGAATCAGGCGCATGCCGGCGCGCCTGGCCACCTCGATCGCCTGCAGGACGCCCTTGCCCTGGGTGAACCGTCCGAGAAACAGCAGGTAATCGTCAGGAACATCGCGAAACTCGAGCGCCACTGTATCCACCGCGTGCAGCACCGTGCCGACGACGTTGAGGCCCTGCAGCAGGTGGGCCTGTTCGTTCGAAATCGCGACGAAGGGCGCCTCCGGGTATCTTGACCAGAGCCGGATTTCGGCCTCGCCAGGTGAGTAATGCAGCGTCTGCAAGACCGGGGTCGGCGAGACTCTCGCGAAAGCCAGCGACATCGGGTAGTACTCCGCTTCGTAGTGCACCACGTCGAAGTCGCCCGCCCGCTCGACGGCGGCGGCAAGGTTCAACAATTCATACAGCTCCCACGGCCACATGTGCTGGTCGTGGCAATAGCCGTGCGGGTAGATCGCGTGCAGTGTGGCCGTCGTCTTCGAATCAGCCGTTGCGAACAACGTCACATCATGCCCGCGCGCGACCAGGCCCTCCGTAAGAAGCGAGGTCATCGTCTCGACCGACCCCGATCGCGGCGGGGGAATCGACGTGGCGACCGGGGCGACGTGAGCGATCCTCAACGGGTGCTTGATGCCTGGTGCCGGGTGCCGGGTGCCATGCTGGGTGCGAGGTGCCGGGTCTCTGGTGCTCATGTGCACGCACTCTCCAGCAGTCGTGGGAGGACGACTCGGGCATCGAAATGCTCATGCGCGATCTCGGCGGCGCGTGCGGCGTGGCGAGAATAATTGCCGTTGATGCGATCGATGCCTGCAACGGCTTCATCGATTGTCGAAAACGCGAGCAGTCCTTCACCGGACGGTAGATGTGCCGTCCAGCCGGTGTCCTGCACCAGCGCGGGGCGGCCCGATGCGAGGTAACACTCGGTGCGATCGCTGAACCATCCTGACCGCGTGGCCACGTATGTGTGTTTTGCGACGCCGAATTCGGCCTTCGAGCGATGGATGAAGTCGCGATACTCGGACGGCGTGCGCGACACGCCCATGGCATCCACCGTCTCCCAGCCATGCTCGCGCAGTAGTTTCTGCGGTCCGTTGATCGCCAGCTCGAAGCGCTGTGCCGTTCGCGACGGCAGGTCGATGTACTTGATGAACTCTTGATCCTTGTTGCCGCCGACGTCGGTGAAGCTCTCGATCTGCCATGTCATGACGCTGGTGAACCGATCGCGCGGACCCGCGTCCGTCCGCCAGTCGTCAAGCGTGATCGGCTGCCAGGTCTTGAGCCACGTGAAGTCGCCCGTCGGCACCGGTGAGAGATCGGTGCCGATGTTGGAGCCGAATGTGAACAGGCGATCGAAGCGCTGGAAAAAAGCCACGTACCACGGCTCGGCCTTGGCAATGGCGAGCTGCGTGAACGCCGGATCCGAATCGATGAAGATTTTGTGGGGAATTCGCGTGTACTCGTCGCGCCAGAACCAGGACCCGCCGGAAAGATTGATGAACAGGTCGGCGTCCGCCGCGTAGCGACACACTTGGTCGGCGCTGCGGCCGTGATAGCTGCCGTCGTAGTTGACGAACGACCAGCGATCGCCAAGTCCGAAGGGCGCCAGCGCGGAGTTGATGTAGGTCGTCCCGTAGCTCGGATCCGTGGCGCGTGTGTTCAGCACGGGGTCGTACACACATTCTCCAGTGTCCTCAATGTAAAACACCTCATGCCCAAGAGCCCGAAGGCCGAGGAGATACATCAGCGAACACCAGGTCACTCCCCCGAATGGGTAACGGGCGATGATGCCGGCGAAAAGGATGCGCATCGAAGTCCTTGGTCCTTAGTTCTTGGTTCTTGGTCTGTCCTGTGGTCCTCGGTCCTTGGTCGTCCATCCTCCGGCCGCGCGGAGGACAAAGGACCAGGGACGACCGGGGACCAAGAACGGACCAGGGCCGAGGGACCAAGGACGAAGGACCGACAGAGTCACCGAGAAGCCCGGAGTAACTCATCCACGGTTTCCGGATCGTCGAGCGACTTGCCGACCGACAATCGCGCGCACATCCGCCGGTAAAGCAGACTCGTCTTCAGCAGCTCCTCGTGACGGCCCTCAGCGACAATCCGGCCGCCGTCGAGGACCAGAATGCGGTCTGCATCGCGGACGGTGGACAAACGGTGGGCGATGACGATCGTGGTGCGACCCGCCCGCAGGCGCCTCAGCGCGGAGAAGACGATCTCCTCGGAGATGGCGTCGAGCGAGGACGTGGGCTCGTCGAGGATCAGGATCGGGGCGTTCTTCAGGATCGCGCGCGCCACGCTCAGGCGCTGGCGCTCGCCGCCGGACAGGCTGCCGCCGGCTTCGGCCACCTCCGTGTCGTATCCTTTCGGCAGCCGGGAAATAAAATCGTGCGCATGCGCCGCGCGCGCGGCGGCCTCGATCTCCTCACGGGTTGCGTCGAGCCGGCCGTATCGGAGGTTGTCGGCAATCGTGCCGGAGAACAGGACCGGATCCTGGAGAACGATGGCGATGCGCTCGCGCAGGGATCGGATGTCGTACTGGCGAACGTCCAATCCGTCAACAAGAACCCGTCCTTCCGAGACGTCAAAGAAACGGGGAATCAGGCCGACCAGCGTCGTCTTGCCGGCGCCCGTGAGGCCGACGAGCGCGACCATCTCCCCGGACCTGGCCTCGAACGTGATGCCGTGCAGCACGTCCGTGCCGGTTGGATACGTGAAGGCGACATCTTCGAAGCGCACGAAGCCCGCCACGTTCGATGCGTCAACCGCGTCGGGCCGGTTTACGGTCTCAGGTACCTCTGCCAGCATGGCCCGCACTCGTTTCGCGCCGGCCAGTGCCCCTTGGAGCTGTCCTGTCGTGTGCGCGATCGTCGAGAGCGGTCCGTATACGGCGCCGAGATACGCGATAACCACGGTCAGGTCGCCGATCGTCATCTGCTGCCGCATTACGTGGATACCGCCGACGATCAGCACGAGCGCCGTGCCAAGAATCGTGATGGCCGTAACGCTGGCCGAGAACAGCGACTGTTGCCACGTGAGCGCGATGCGCGCGTCCATCGTCCGATTGCCCGCCGTGGCGTACCTGTTTGTCTCGAACGTCTCGCGCGCGAAGCTCTTCACGAGTCGTATCGCGGAGAACGTTTCGTATAGCCGCTCGACCAGCTTCGACTCGAGCTCCTTCACGTGTTCCTCGCGGGCCATCAGCGTGGAAATGTAGTACCGGATGGAGAGATAGAGGAACGGTACGACAGCGAGCGACAGAAGCGCGACTGTGAGGTCGAGTTTCACCAGAATTCCGAACATGACGACCAGCGTCGCGATGGAGGTGACGAGCGGAAACCCGCCGATCAGCAGGTTTTCGATCGCATACGCATCGACGTCGACCCGATAGACGGCATCGCCCGTGTTCGTCTTGATGTGATGAAGCAGCCCAAGCGACTGCAGGTGCTGAAGAAGCCGGTACCGCAGGTTATAGACCATCCGCTGACCGGTATCGACCTGCACCTGCGTGCTGTAGACCGACACAATCTGGCTGGCCAGTTGAACGACGACGCCCGCGATGACCAATGTGACGAGCAGCGCGAACGGATTGACGACGCGGATTGCCTGCAGCCATCCGGCAACGGGTTGAGGAACCGGCTGTCCTACAAACACGTAGTCGATGACGGCCTTCAGCAGCCAGGGCTGCAGCGCGACGAGGGCGACCTCGAGCAGCAGCAGAATCGCCACCAGGGTCATGCGCCCGCGGTAGGGGCGCATGAAGGACAGCGTCCAACTGATGAGCGATGGCGACTCCCTGACCTCGCTCATCCGCCTATCCGCCTAGGTGGAGCCGGTCGCACTGGCGGCGCCTGCGCCAGGTTCGGCGCGATGCGCGGAATGATGAGCGGGACGATCTTGTCCTGGCTCGAATCGGCGACATACAGCCAGCCGCGCCGCGGTCCCGCCGAGGCGAACGCCACGCGCGACGGAGCGCCAAAAACCGCGCGCCCTTCGTCGCTCAGGTCACGAATGATCCCGTCCGGCCCGACTGCGCGCACGTGCCCGTTGTAGTAGTCCGCGATGAAGATCGTTACCTTGCCGCCCGGCTCCGGCACGACCGCGACGCCGGCAGGACCGGCGAGCCGCGCCTTGGTCGCCGGGCCGCCATCTCCCGAGTATCCCCACGCGCCACCGGCCACTGTCGTGATGATGTGGGTCCGTGCATCGACCTTGCGAATGCGGTTGTGGTGCATATCGGCGATGTACAGGTCGCCGGTTGCCGGGTCGATCGCCACGTCGCTCGGCATGTTCAGCGTGGCGCTCATCGCCGGTCCACCGTCGCCGACCTCGATGCCGTCGCCGGCTTCGCCGTTGCCCGCCACGGTATGAATGAGGCCCGTTTTCGCGTCGATCATGCGGACGCGGTAGTTCAACGTGTCGGCGATGTAGATGTTGCCGTTTGACGCCGCTGCGACGGCGCTCGGAGTGCTGAGCGCCCCTTGAACGGCGGGCTGGTCGTCCCCGTCGTAGCCCTGTTCGCCCGATCCGGCGATCGTGGTAATAACGCCGGTGGGGCGGTCGACACGCCGGATCCGTCCGTTGTGTGAATCGGCCACGATGAGATCCCCGTCGGGAGCAATCGCGACGCCGTCCGGCGTATCCAGCTGCGCTGCAATCGCAAGTCCGTTGTCGCCCGAGAATCCGCTTCCCGAATCGTGGTTGCCGGCGACCGGTTCAATCGTTGTGTTCTGCGCGTCGATCCGGCGGATCACGTGGTTGTTGGAATCGGCGATGTAGACGTCGCCATTCGGTGCGACGACCACGCCGCCCGGTGTGTCCAGCCAGGCCTCGATGGCTGGACCGTAGTCACCTGCGTACCCCTTCTGGCCGCCGATGACGGGGCCGGTCGCCACTTCGCGCAGCATGAACGTGCTCGCCCCGAGCGACAGGATCATCACGACGAAAATCGTGGCGCTCCGCAGCCCGTACATGCGCAGGAGCGACGGCGCAAGGAGCGGAGCCCGCGTCGGTCCCGACGGCAACTGCTGCATGGCCTGGCCGATCGTCACCTGCTTGAGGCTCCGCCCGAGGACCGCCGTGGCCTGCGCCGTTCCCCACAGAGCCGCCACGATGACGAGAATCGTCAAGCCGCCCGTGATGGCGCCCGCCGGCGGCCACCTGAGAGCAACGCCGAACACCGCTGCAATGAACAGGGCGAGTCCGAGGGCCAGCGCCGTCACGACGCCCAGCATGGTCGGCCGCAGGTGCGTGCTGACGCGCAACATCGCCTTGCCTCCGCCGTGATCCTCCACGAGCGCACGCGTGTCGAGCCACGCCCAGCGGCCCACTGGAATGCTGAGGTCGCGATCGTCTGACCATCCTTCGTCGATTTCGATCGCGCGCACCGCGCGCGATCGGCGCAGGCAGTCGGCAAGCAGCGACAGCACGCGCTCCGACGAGGTCCATTTCTCGCTCCAGAAACGGTCTTCCGTCACCGTGCCGGACAGCAGCAGAATCGCCCGCGAGCATTCAGCGAGTGAGGGCCGGGGACCGCGGCTTCGCTGCGCGACCGTGTGCGGCAATGCGACTTCGGGTGGCGAGAAGACCCCACGGATCCGCCCGCGGGCCCTCGCGAGCGGTTGGATGAAATGGAGATAGGCGACCGCCGCTCGGTACTTCAACTTGCTGCCCGGCAGGGAGTCGACTTGCGATCGAATCGCGTAGGTGAGGTTCCTGGCGATCGTCACCGCGATGCCGATTGCGCCGGTTCCGAGAAGAAGGGCCGCCGCCCAGTCATGGTTCCCCAGGAAACTGATGCCGAGGCCGGCCAGCGTCATCAGGAACGACCAGACTTGCCAGCGGATCGAGTGCGGAAGGAACGCGAACGGATGCACGTCGGTGCGGTACACGGAGGGGAAGGCCGCGGTTCCCCAGACGCCGGCATTGATCTTCGTGCCGGCCAGCGAACGGATGATCGGCAGCGAACTGTAAATGCGTCCGCGCCACAACATGTGCCCGTCCAAGAATTTCTCCGGGTGGTGGGCCATCAGCCACGTCTCGCCTTCGCCGTAACCGATCTGCTGCCGCCAGTACCCCGCGAGCGACGAGCGATGGTGATGCCAGACGAGCGCCGCCCCCGAAAAACCGATTTTCCAGCCCCGTGCCTGCATGCGCCAGCACACGTCGACATCGTCGCCGGCGCGCAAAAAGACTGGATTGAAACCGCCGACCGCGAGAAGGGCCTCTCGACGGAACGCCATGTTGCAGCCAGGCACGTGCTCCGCGGTGCGATCGTCGAGCAGCACGTGGGTCGGTTCGCCTGGCGCTCGGGCGATGCACTGCGCCATAGGCGGATCGTCGTTGGGAACAACGTTCGGTCCGCCGGAGCCGACAACATCGGACGTGAGGAATGGCTGGACGAGAAACGTCAGCCAGTCTTGATCGACGCGCACGTCGGCGTCGGTGTACGCGACGATGTCTCCCGTCGCTTCCGCCAGACCGACGTTGCGCGCGGCGCTCAGTCCCCGGTTCGGGGTGTCGATGACGCGGGCGCGCGGGTGACTGTGCGCGATCGCGCTCGTGCGATCCTTCGATCCATCGTTGACGACGATGATTTCGTAATTGGGATAGGTGAGCGCCTCGAGCGAAGAGACACAGTCCTCGAGCGTGTCGGCAGCGTTGTAGGCGCACACGACAACAGAGACGCGCGGCCACGTGGCCTGCGCCTCGGCCGGGAACGGCGCATCGTCGAACGCCGCCGAGACCGCTACCGCCGCGGGCTTTGGATTGCGTTCGCGATCGACAAGGCCGAAGGCCCAGTTCTCGACCTGATGACCACCGCGCCACCATTGGTCAGTCCAGGTGAATGCGACCGCCCCGCACGCGCCCTCCTCGAACGCCGCGCGGATGTGCATCGCCGTGATTTCCGCCTGGCCCGATTCGCCCTCCCGAATGCTGTCCGCGCCCGCCTCGGCGAGCAGCAGCGGTTTGTGGCCGGCGACGTGCTGAAGGCGAGCAAGGTACGCGCGCAGTTCGGGCTCGCGATGCAGGTACACGTTGAATGCGCAGATATCAAAGAACGAGAGATCGAGAAATTCGGTCGGTGGAAAGTTGACGTACGTAAACAGGCTGGCGGGTGAGCTGGCCTTGGCCGCGTGATAAAGGTCGCGAAGAAAATTCTCAATCCGGACGCGACCGTGCCAGCGAACGACGCCAGGTGGAATTTCATTGCCCAGTGCAAAGGTCAGCACGGCCGGATGCGACGACAACTCTGCGACCTGCCGGACGATGTCCTGTCTGATGTTCCGCGCCAGCCGTCGATCGTCGAGGAACGCGACGTGCTGCGACCACGGGAGCCCGACCATCACTCGAAGCCCCTGGCGCGCCGCTTCGTCCAGCAGATCCGGCCGTGGCGGTGTGTAGGTGCGGACCGTGTTGATGCCGAAGCCCGCCATCAGGCGGAAGTCTTCGGCTACCTGCGGCAACGAGGGGAACTGGTAGCCGTCGGCGTCCGGTGCGAACGTCCCGTACGTCACACCTTTGACGAGAAAGCGTTCTCCCGCGATCGCCTCCGCGCTCGGCGCTTCGGCGTGAACGCGCAGAAATTTCCCGTCCGCGACGATGCGCGCGGCCGAACGCAGTGTGGCGCGGACACGAACCTCGGGACCGGCATGACCGGCCTGGACTGCGGTGCTCACAATAGGCTGTAGCCGCCGCCGACACGAAAAAGCGGCAACTATCTATTGTATAAGAGGTTCCGGGTTCAAGGTTCAAGGTTCAGGGTTCAAGGTTCCGGGTTCAACGTTCCGGTGTATATCGCCATCCCGACGACCGAATCGACACCGAGCGCGTCAAGCTCGTCAATTTCCTGCCGGGTCGTGATGCCGCCTGCGGCTGTGACGCGGCGTGTCGTGGCCTGCCGAACCGCGCGGATCGCCTCGATGTCCGTGCCGCGCATCAGCCCTTCCGTATCGACATGGGTATAGAGGAACTCGCCACAGTAGGGCTCGAGGGCGTTCACCGCCTCGACGGCGGTGAGGGGCAGCGTGGTCTTCCACCCATGGATGACGACGCGGCCGCCTCGGCTATCGACGGCCGCGATCACCCGATCCGTCCCCACGCGATCGGCCAGCGCTTTCGCGAAGACGAGATCGGGCTTTCCGGCCTTGAACAATGAGGACCCGGCGATGATCTGCTGCGCGCCGGCGGCGAGCACGTCGGTGGCCCTGTCGACGGTGCGGATTCCGCCGCCGACACGGCAAGTGAGTGAAGCTGCGATTTGACGGACCAGCGCGAGGTTATCGCCGACGCCTGTCGCGGCATCAAGATCGATCACCTGCACTTTCGGGAACTTCGCGAATCGGCGCACCCACCGGAAGACGTCGTCGTCCTTGATCGCCAGGCGCTCGCCCTGGATGAGCTGCACGACGGCGCCGCCCTGGAGATCGATGGAGGGGATCAGCATACAGATGCAGGTCTAAAGACCTGCGCTACGACCGTAATGTTGGGACGCAGGACGACTGCACTGCTGTGACTGTTGTGGCGCAGGACTTTAGTCCTGCTATCGAGCCTCATAGGCGCACCGGTATACCCCGTTGCTGGAGGTGTTGTTTGAGAGATCTCACGCTCGTCTCCGCGTAGTGAAAGATCGACGCCGCCAGCGCCGCGTCGGCACACCCATTCGTGAACACGTCGACGAAGTCGCTCAGCGAGCCGGCCCCGCCAGACGCGATCACTGGAATCGAAACGGCCTGCGACACGGCCGCGGTCATGGGGCAGTCGAAGCCGATCTTCGTGCCGTCGCGATCGATGGACGTCAGCAGAATCTCGCCCGCGCCGCGGTCCTCCGCCTCGCGCGCCCACTCGACCGCATCGCGTCCGGCGGCGCTTTGACCACTGCGTGCGTAGACCGCAAATCGATCGGGACCGTGATCGGCTGCGCGCTTCGCGTCGATCGCGACAACCACCGCCTGGCTGCCGTATCGACGCGCGAGCGTCGTGATGAGCGAGGGCTCAGAAAGCGCCGCGGTGTTCAAGCTCACTTTGTCGGCGCCCGCCTCGACCGCTGCTGCCGCGTCGCCTTCCGTTCGGATACCGCCGCCGACGGCAAGAGGAATGAACAGCTCGCGCGCCACAGCGCGAATCGTGTCGGCCAGCGCGCGACGCTGCTCAATCGTGGCGGTGATGTCGAGGATGACGAGCTCGTCGACCCCTTCGCGGTTGTAGCGCCGTGCCAGCTCCGCCGGATCGCCGGCCGATCGGAGGCCCTCGAAGTTCACACCCTTGACCACCTGGCCGTTGCGGACATCGAGGCAGGCGATGATGCGTTTAGAGAGCATGAGTACAATCAGCACAAAGGACACGAAGGACACGAAGGTAAAACAGGTCTTGCCTTAGTGTCCTTGGTGTCCTTTGTGTTTGATCAGCGATGGCCATTGCCCATCTGCAAGAAGTTGCGCAAGATCTGCAGCCCGACTTCGCCGGACTTTTCCGGATGAAATTGCACGCCCGCGATGTGGCCTCGCTGCACGATTGCCGCAAACGGCTCCCCGTGTTCCGTCACCGCGACCGTGTCGACGGTGACGGGCGCCACGAAGCTGTGCGTGAAGTAGACCTGCGAGCCGGTTGCGACGCCCTCGACGATCGACGCGGCGTGCTCAATCGTCAGGCTGTTCCAGCCGACGTGCGGGACTTTGATTACTCCGGGGGCCCCTACCCCCCGGTCGATGACTTCGGGGGTGTCCCTCCCAGCGTCTTGCTGCGGCGGATTCCTCGCTGCCGTGCCTTTCAGGCGATAGCACGTGCCAGAGAGCAGGCCCAGGCCGGGACAGTCAGGTGCCTCTTCGCTGCCCGCAAACAGCCACTGCAGTCCGAGACAGATGCCGAGCAGTGGGCGTCCCGCCGCGACGCGCGCACGGATCGCCGCCGCCCATCCGTGATCGAGCGCCGACGTGGCCCCGAAGTGGCCGACGCCTGGCACGACGATCGCGGCCGCGTGATCGAGATCGGCCGGGGACGCCGGGTCGTACAGCTCGGCGCCGATGGCCGCGAACGCCTTGCGTACCGAAGTGAGATTTCCGGCCTTGTAGTCAATGAGGGCAATCACAGCAGTCCTTTGGTGCTCGGCAGCATCCGGGCGAGCCGTTTGTCCTTGGCACAGGCCACGCGCAGCGCTCGCGCAAACGCTTTGAATACTGCTTCGACGTGATGATGGCTGGAGCGCCCGTACAACACCTTCACGTGCACATTGGCGCGGGCGCCGAGCGCGAAACCGTCGAAAAAGTCGTGGACGAGCTCGGTCTGCAGATCGCCGACGCGTGCGACGCGGACCTTGAGGTCGACGACCGCATGCGGCCGCCCCCCGAGATCGATGGCAGCCACCGCCAGCGTTTCGTCCATCGGCATGACGAAATAACCGGCGCGGTTGATGCCACGCCGCGTGCCGACAGCTTTGGAGACGGCCTCGCCGAACGCGATGCCCAGATCTTCGACCGTGTGGTGCTGATCGACGTCGAGATCGCCGTCGGCTTCGATCCGGAGATCGAACGCCCCATGGCGCGCGACGAGCTCGAGCATGTGATCCAGGAACCGGATGCCCGTGCGGATGGCGTATCGCCCCTGGCCTTCGAGACCGAGGCGCACCGAGATCTGCGTCTCCTTCGTTCGTCGATCGATTACGGCGCGGCGCACAGGACCTCTTCCATGGCCGCAATGAAGCGGCGTGTGTGCTCGACGATGCCGGTGGCGATGCGGCAGCAGCCGGCGCAGCCGGGCTCTGACGAGCGGTCGCGGATGTAGACGCCACGATCGGCGGCGCCCTTGACGAGAGCCTGCAGTCGATCGCCGGCGCAGACGAGAACGAAATTCGCGTCGCTCCTGTAGTACCGGAGCCCGAAGTGGTCGCAGGCCGCATACAGCAGCGCCTTCGACTCCTGCACCTGCCGCAGGTAGTCGCGCAGGTGTGCGGGGTCGGTCAGTGCAGCCTGAACCGCCACCACGGCCGCGATGTTCACGCTGTACACCGGGATGACGGCGCGCACGGGGTCGAGCACCTCAGGCGCTCCGACGAGACAGCCGATACGCAGGCCGGCAAGGCCAAATGCCTTCGAGAAGGTCCGGCCGACGATGACGTTTGGAAACGACGGCAGTTCCCGAATGAATGTCGTCCCGGCAAACTCGGAATACGCCTCGTCGACAAAGACGACCGCCCCTTTCGGGGCGCGCCGCGCGACGGCTCGAATCGCGTCGAGCGGCATCGACACCCCGGTGGGATTGTTGGGGTTCGTCAGGAAGACGACGCGCGTTCGCGGAGTCATCGCGGCGAGCACGTCGTCGAGCGCGAACGCGAAATCGGGCTTCGGCATCACTTGAACGAACTGCCCGCCGACCGCGTCGGTATCCACGCGAAAGATTTCGAACGCCGGTTCGGGGACGAGCGCTTCCGGAACCGGCCCGCCGACCGGGGGCCGCAGATACGCCACCGCGAGCCCCATGATTCCCTCGTCAAGGCCGTTGGTCAGCGCAACGAGATCGGGAGCGACGCCCAGGTACTGAGCGCAGGCTCGCGTTGCGGCCGAGTAAGGAGGGTAGAACCCGACTTCGTCGGGCCGCAGTTTCGCGAGCGCCTCGAGCACGCGCGGCGAGCAGCCGCCCGTGTTCTCGTTCTGGTGGAGCCGCAATCCGTCATAGAGCTCCGGAGGCTTGTCGTAAGCTGTCATCGTTTCACACGATCTCCGCAGAGGCCGCAGAGATCGCAGAGAAAACGAAGCTCTGCGCACTCAGCGTGCTCTGCGTTGAATGTCGTGACCTCGCTCATCTCAGGCGCACCTCGATCGATTCGGCGTGTGCGGTCAATCCTTCCGCGCGTGCGAGCGGCACGATCGTCGCCCGCAGCCGGCCGAGGCCCGCTTTTGTGACGCGCTGCACGGACATCACGCGCATGAAATCTGCTGCGCTCAGGCCGCCGCGGAAGCGGGCGGCGCCGGAGGTCGGCAGCACGTGGTTCGATCCGGTCGCGTAATCGCCGGCGGCCTGCGCGGTGTACGGGCCGATGAAGACGGCGCCTGCGGTCAGCGGCCCCCGCGTGAGCGACTCGCGGTCGACCACGAGATGCTCCGGAGCAATTCGGTTGGCCAGCGCCATGGCCTCGTCGGCTGAACCGACGACGACAATCGCACCGTGGGCCGCAAGCGATTGCTCGACGATGCGACGACCGGATGCCTGCACGGCGACTGCGCGGGCGACCCGCTTGGCGAACGCCCGACTCCAGGTGATCATGATCGCGCGGGCGTCCGGATCGTGCTCGCCCTGCGCCACCAGATCGGCGGCAATCCACGCGGGCCGGCCGGTGCCGGCGACGATGACGATTTCCGTCGGCCCCGCATAAAAATCGATCGCGCAGTCGCCGGCGACCATCGATTTCGCGACAGCGACGTACTTGTTCCCGGGCCCGACGATTTTGTCGACGCGCGGAATCGTTGCGGTCCCGTACGCGAGTGCGGCAATGGCGTGCGCGCCGCCGACGCGAAACAGGCGGCTGACGCCGGCCTCGAGAGCTGCCGCCATCACGACCGGCTCCGGTCGCGGGCAGACGGCGATGATGTCCGGCACGCCCGCCACCCTCGCCGGCACCGCCGTCATCAGCAGGGAAGAGGGCAGGGGAAAGCGTCCACCAGGCACGTAACAGCCAACACGTGCGATCGGCTCCACCCGCTGCTCGATCGAGACGCCGGGCGTGACTTCCAGATCCCAGTGCCGCGGAATCTGCCGGAACGCGATGCGCGCGATGCGGCCGGCGGCCTGCCGAAGGGCACGACGGACCTCAGGCGCCACGCGCTTCGCCTGCTCACGCATTTCCTCGGCGGTCACTTCGAGCGGCGGCCGCACGCCGTCGAACTGTCGCGCGAACCGTAGAAGCGCGCGATCGCCGTCCGAACGCACGTGGTCGACGATCGTGCGGACCCGGCGATCGAGTGCACGATCCCCGCGGCCGCCCCGCGGGCCCCGTGGGCGACGAGCCGTTCGACCGCTCGCCTGTCACTCGCGGTAATAATTCTCAACGCTCCCCTTTCTTTCACTGGCGCTGGGGCCCCACCCCCGGCGCGAACTGACGCCGACGCTTCGCCGCGGCGTTCCATGGCCGCGGCTCAGCGTGGCCGCAGGCGCTCCCGTCCTGCCCATCCTGCCCTTCCCGCCCCTCCCGCCTACAAAACAATCTTGTTCAACGGGTATTCGACGATGCCCTGCGCGCGCGCGGCTTTGAGCCTGGGAATCAGATCGCGGACCGTGCGCTCCTCGATAATCGTGTTGACGGCGACCCATTCCTCGTCGCTCAGAGATGAGATGGTCGGCCGTTGAAGCGCCGGGAGCAGGGCGAGCACCGTCTGCAGGTCCGGACGCCGCACGTTGAGCATCAGCCCCACGCGCCCCTGCGCCTCGATGGCGGCCTTGAGCAGCAGCGCGATGTTTTCGATCTTGGTCCGCTTCCAGCCGTCCGCCAGCGCCGAGTGGTTCGCGATGAGCTGCGTGTTCGACTCCATGACCGTATCGAGGATGCGCAGCCGGTTCGCGCGCAGCGTCGAGCCGGTTTCCGTCGCCTCGACGATCGCGTCCGCCAGCACCGGCGGCTTGACCTCGGTCGCGCCCCAGGAAAATTCGACATTGGCCTTGACGCCGTGCCGCTGGAGATACGCCCGCGTGACGCGCACGAGCTCGGTGGCGATGGTCTTGCCGCCGAGGTCGCCCGCCGACCGCATCGTTGAGTCTTCGGGCGCCGCCAGCACCCATCGAATCTTGCCGAAGCTTTGCTTGGCATAGATGAGGTCCGCGACGCTGGTCAGGACGCCGGTGGTGCCGTCGCCGAGCTCGTGTTCGGCAATCCAGTCCTGGCCGGTGAGCCCCGCATCGAGCACGCCGTCGGAGACGTAACGGGCCATCTCCTGCGCCCGGATCAGCATGCATTCGATCTCGGGGTCGTCCACGGTGGGGAAATACGACCGCGAGCTGACGTACAGACTAAAGCCGGCGCGCGCGAAGAGCTGTACCGTCGCGTCCTGCAGCGAGCCTTTGGGGATACCGAGTTTGAGTTTCATATATATAAGCGCTCCTATCGATCTAAAAGCGCTACCACGGAGGACACGGAGACAAACGGGAGGAGACGGAACAATAGCCAATAAAACGGTGACCTCGGTTTGTCACTCCGTGACCTCCGTGGTTGCTTTGTTTGTCAGCTTTCTGAAAAAACACGTGCGCTCGCCCGTGTGGCACACCTTGCCGTCGCCCTCTCGAATGACCTTGACCAACACCGTGTCATCGTCGCAATCCACGAGGATGTCGACCACCTTGAGCCGGTTGCCCGAGGTTTCGCCCTTCATCCATATCTTGTTGCGCGTGCGGCTGAAGAATGTCGCGAAGCCGGTCTGCCGCGTCAACGCGAGCGCGTCTTCGTTCATGAAACCGACCATCAGGACCTCGGCGCTCTCCGCGTCCTGAATCACGGCCGGAACCAGGCCAGCTAGTTTTGAGTAGTCCATAAAAACAAAAACCCCGCCGGTTTTCGGCGGGGCTACATGTTATCGGGGTTCGTCTGTCTTTCTTGAAGGACCCTAGATCACGCGCAACTCCACCGGCGCCCGTGGCCGGGGTGATGATGCCGCACGTGATGGCTGGTCCCGAACATTGGCGCCCAGCGTAACGCATTGCGCATTCGGCTGTCAACGACGGGCGCGGCGCCGTCTCGCCGGAACTTCGGCCTCGCGCGCGATCATGACCTCTGTCGACTTGATGATCGCCAGCGCGTCGTCGCCTCGACGAAGCTTCAGCTCGCTGAGTGCGTCACTGGTGACGACCGCCGTCAGCGTCTGATCCCCAATCCGCAGGCGGACCTGGCCGAGCAGGCCATCGATTCGCACCTCCTCGACGAAGCCGCGGAGGCGATTGCGTCCGCTCAACGCCACGATGAGTCCCGGTCGGCCGCTTGCTCGCACGCGATTGGGCCCTGGGCAGACGGCGTCTGACGGGCGAGCAGGCGGTCGACTTCCGCCTCGGACATGCGGTGATGGCCGCCGGCCGTCTTCGTCGTTCGAATCTTGCCCTGAAAGATCCATTGCTTCAGGGTCGAGTACCCGATGCCCATTCGCTCCGCGGCGGCCCGCACGGTCAATAGCGACATGTCGGCCGGAACCTCCAAAAATCGACTCGAATCATATCGCGGACGCCGAACAAACTGGCGCGAACACGGTTGCGAGGAACGTCAGCGAACAATCGCCTGAGGCACGGCGAAGCCGTAGGACTGAAGAATTCGCACGCTGTCGGGCTTCTTCAAGTAGTCAATGAACTGTCGCGCGAGAGCCTTCTGCCTCGACGATGCGAGCACGACGGCCGCCTGCTCGATGGGCGGATACCAGGACTCCGGGATTTCGACGTAGGTGCCGGAACTCTTGAGGGCTGGGGACAGCGCCAGCGAGAGCGCCAACAGTGCCGACGTCGGCAGCGCCCGACTGGGCAAACTGAGCGGCCTGCGAAATGTTCTCGCCCAGGACAAACTTCCCCTGGACTCGTTCATAGAGCCCCTCGTGACGAAGGGCCGCGACGGCGGCTCGACCGTACGGCGCGTGCTCCGGGTTCGCGATGGCGATCCGACGGACGCGCGCGTCGACCAGCACGGCCAGGCCACGGCGCACGTCGATGCCGGAGTCGGTTCGCGTCCAGAGCACGATGTGGCCGGTCGCGTACTTGTACAGGCTGCCGCGTTCCGCCTGGCCCGACGCTTCGAGGCGTCGCGGATAGTCGATATCCGCCGAGAGAAAGACGTCGAAGGGGGCGCCGTTCTGGATCTGGGTGAAGAAGTTGCCGGACGAGCCAAAAGTCAGGATGACCCGCTGTCCGCTGTCCTTCTCGAACTGCGACGCAATCGCCGGGAGCGCGGACTGCAGATCGGACGCGGCGGCCACCGTCAGGCCCTGCGCAGAGCGCGAATCGGCACGCCAGCATCAAATACGCCGACGGTGAGGATGACTCGAAAATCACGCATCGAACTAGTGCGATTATAGTCGATTTGAATACTGTTTACATTCGATATAGAGTGATGCGCTGGTGTCTCGAGGAGGCCACAATTGCGCGTCGCGCGTCTCGCTTTCGCCTTCATGCGGCTGTTTCTGCTTGCGGCGTGGTGTGTCGCCGCGACCGGCTCGGCCCTCTTCGCCCAGGTGGCGGCCGGTGAAATCACCGGGATCCTGAAGGATCAGGGCGGCGCGGCGGTGCCAGGTGCGACCGTCACCGTCACCAATGTCGGCACGAACCGGCAGCGCATCGTCCTGTCGACCGGCGAGGGCGTGTACACGGCGCCGAGCCTGGCGCCAGGGGAGTATCGCGTCGATGTCGAGCTCCCGGGCTTCAAGCCGATGCGAAGAGCCGGCATTCGGCTTTCGACGGGCGAGAAGGCGCGGATCGACTTCGACCTCGCCGTTGGCGATGTGCGCGAGCAGGTGACCGTGACGGCGGATGCGCCGATCCTCCGCACCGAAACCGGCAGCCTCGGGACCGTCGTGGAGCACGAGCAGATCGTGCAGCTGCCGCTGAACGGCCGCACCTTCATCACGCTTGCCTCGCTCGCTCCCGGTGTGGCGCTCCCTCCGAACTCGCAGTTCCCCCGCATCAACGGCGGCCGCCCGCGGACGAACGAGTACCTGTTCGACGGCATCTCCGTGCTCCAGCCGGAGCCGGGGCAGGTGGCGTATCTTTCCGGTGATCGACGCGATTCAGGAGTTCAAGATCGAGAGCAACAGTCCGCCCGCCGAATTCGGCCGCTTCAACGGTGGCGTGATCAACCTGACCACCAAGTCGGGCACGAATGCCTTTCACGGCGAGCGGATTCGAGTTCTTCCGGAACGAAGGACTCAACGCGAGGAATTTCTTTCAGTCCACCAATCCGGTGAAGCCGGACTACCGGCGGAATCAGTTCGGCGGCACGCTCGGCGGACCGTGATCACGGACCACACCTTCTTCTTTGTGGACTATCAGGGTCAGCGTCAGTCCATTGGTCGCACCATCATCTCCACCGTCCCGACGCTGCTGCAGCGGCAGGGGATCTTCACCGAAGCGATCGGCGGGCGTGTGCCGGTCATTTACGATCCGTCCACAACGGTCGGCTCGCTGCGCTCCGCATTTCCGGGCAACACGATTCCGCTGACGAGCATGGATCCGGTGGCGCTGGCCCTCCTGCAGCGGTACCCGCTGCCCACCTCGACCGGGACGGCCAACAACTACCGCCGGACCGACAACGAGATCGACAACCAGGACCAGTGGGACGCGCGCATCGATCACAGGTTCTCGTCGAACCGCGATTCGGTGTTCGGCCGTCTCTCGTATTTCCGGGACGGGTTCGTACCGGTGACGCCGCTCACCGATGGCAGCGGCGTCACCACCGGGACGCTGGGTCCGCAGGACACGACGGCGTGGGCCTTTGCGTCGAACTACCAGCACACGTTCTCAGCCAATCTGCTGAACGAGCTGCGCATCGGCGACACCCGCCGGACCGTCGGGCGAACCGCGGCCCAGCTCTCGACCTCGGCCGGCGCCGCCCTGAGCATCCCGGGAATTCCTTCGACGGCCAGGTTCCCCAACACGCTTCCGACGTTTCTCATCGGCGGCTACCAGCAGCTCGGCTCGCCGCCAGAACACGGCGTCGGACTTCAACACCAGCGTGTCGGAGATCGCCGATTCACTGACGTGGCTGAAGGGACGCCACACGCTCAAGATGGGGCTCGACTGGCGGTGGGAGCGGCTGAACGTCATCCAGCCACCGTCACCGACGGGATCGTTCACGTTCAGCGCACTCGGCAGCGATCTGCCGAACACCGCCAACACCGGCACGCCGCTCGCGAGCTTTCTGCTCGGTCAGGTCCAGATGTTCTCCATCGATTTGCAGCAGGAGCAGATCCAGGAGCGGGCGCATTTCCAGGAATACTTCATTCAGGACGACTGGAAGGTCTCCGATCGGCTCACCATCAATCCCGGCCTGCGTTACACGCTGAATTTTCCGTCGACGGAGATCAACGGCCAGACCGCCGTCTTCAACCTGCAGACGCAGCAGCTCGAGTACCCGGGAGCAATCCGGTGCGCCCGCTGAAGAAGAACAACTTCGGGCCGCGCCTGGGTGCCGTCTATCGAGCTGACGGACAAGACCGATCGCTCAGCTCCGGATACGGCCTGGTCTGGATCGAGATGGCGGGCATCACGACGCCGTTCACGACGCCGACGTTTCCCTTTCTGCAGACCGTCTCGCAGCGCGCCCTCGACACGATCTCGCCGGCATTCGTGCTGAAGAACGGCCCGAGCGTCGCACCGATCCCGCTCACGCCGACGAGCGGGTCTCGGCCAGGGCGTTTTCGCGGTCGACGGCACGCTCGGCTCCGGCTACGTCCAGCAGTGGAACGTGTCGGTGCAGCGCGAGCTGACCACGAACACGACCGTCGAAGCCGCGTACGTCGGATCGAACATCACGCACGTCGGCATCCCGGACACCAACCTCAATCAGCTGATCCGTCGCCCAGCTCGCGCTCGGGACGGCGCTCAATCAGAGAGTGGCGAATCCGTACTTCGGCATCATCCCGCGATCGTCCTCGCTCGGCGATCCGACGATTCCGCTGGGGCAGCTCCTGCAGGCCGTTTCCCCGATACACGACCGTCAGCCTGTATCGCAACAACGTCGGCACCACGCGGTATCAGGGACTCGAGCTGAGCCTGCGGCAGCGGCTCGCGCGCGGGTTGTCGTACTCGATCGCCTACACGCGCTCCAAGCTGATGGACGATGCGTCATCGGTGTTCGACGCGTCGATCCTGACCGGCCCCATCGCGAACTATCCCGTCGCTGACAGCTTCAACCGTGCGGGCGAGCGCGACTACTCGACGGGCGACATCCCGCACGTCTTCGTGTCATCGGTCGTGTGGGATCTGCCCGCCGGCGCCGGCCGCGCCCGGCAGCTGCACGGTGTGCTCGGAGCGATCGCCAACGACTGGACGGTTGCGTCCCTCGTCACGCTCCAGTCGGGCGTGCCCGTCGCGGTGACCCAGACCACGAACTTCAACTGCCGTTCGCCGGCTTTGGTGTCCAGCGGCCGAATCTCGTCGGCGATCCGACGTTGCCGGCCGACCAGCGGACGCCCAGCCAATGGTTCAACACGGCGGCCTTCGCTGTTGCGCCGGTCTTCACGATCGGCTCAGCATCGCGCAACCCGGTCCGCGGCCCCTCGTATCGGAACGTGGATCTCACGCTCATGCGTCGGATACCCGTGGGCCCAAGTCAGGCGATCGAGGTTCGGGCCGAAGTCTTCAATCTCCTGAACACGTCGAACTTTGGTGCCCCGGGAGCCGTGGCGGGCGTCGCGAGTTTCGGGACGATTACGACGGCGCTCGATCCGCGCGTCGTACAGTTCGCACTGAAGTTTGTGTTCTGATGCGAGCACGAAGCCTGTCCGCCACGTGCTCCAGTTACAATTCACAGTCCAGGATGGCGCAGGTTCCGATCGCTTCAAGGCCTTAAGGGTGGATTGGTCAGCCATTGCCCTCAGCCTCCGCCTCGCGACAGCGACCACGCTGATCCTGCTCGTCGTGGGACTGCCGCTGGCGGGCTGGCTCGCGCTCTCGCACCGGCGTGGCCGATGGGTTGTCGACGCGCTCGTGGCGCTGCCGCTCGTGCTGCCACCGACCGTGCTCGGATTCTACGTGCTCGTTGCGCTTGGGCCGCGGAGTCCTGTCGGACGGGCGTACGAAGCGATCACCGGAAGCCCCATCGTCTTTTCGTTTGAAGGACTGCTGGTCGCGTCAGTCCTGTACAGCTTGCCGTTTGCCGTTCAGCCGTTTGCGGCAGCCTTTGCGGCCGTCGATCGCAATCTGATCGAGACGGCGTGGTGTCTCGGCGCATCACGGGCACGAACGTTCATGCGCATCGTGGTGCCATTGGCCCGGCCAGGCATCGTTGCGGGCGTTGTCTTGAGCTTCGCGCACACGGTGGGCGAGTTCGGTGTCGTGCTCATGGTGGGCGGCAACCTTCCAGGATCGACCCGCACAGTCTCCATCTCGATTTACGACGATGTGCAGGCGTTCGACTACGCGAGGGCCGGACGAACCGCGGCGCTCCTGTTCGCGTTCTCGTTCGTCGTGCTGGCCACGACCTACCGTCTGCAACGTCGCTCAGGACGGGCATGGCCGATCGGCTCATAGCGTCGTTTCTCAGGCAGCACGCTCCCTCTGTCAGCATCCGGGCGGATCTGGAGCTCGATGCTGGTGACAATCGCGTCATGGTGTTGTTCGGTCCGTCGGGATCTGGAAAGACCACCATCCTGCGCTGCCTCGCCGGACTGGATCGACCGCAGGAAGGGTTCATTCGATTCGGCGAGGAGGTCTGGTTCGACCGAGCCGCCGGGATCAACCGCCCGCCCCAGCAGCGGCGGCTCGCGTACGTCTCGCAGGATTACGGCCTTTTTCCACACCTCACCGTCGAGCAGAACATTCGATTCGGAATGGACACGGTGGCGCTGCACGCATCCGATCGCGTCGAAACGATCTTGCGAACGGTCCATCTCGAAGGGATGGCGGGGCGGTTTCCCACCCAACTGTCAGGAGGGGAGCGCCAGCGCGTCGCCCTGGCACGCGCGCTGGCGAGAGATCCACGGCTGATCCTGCTCGATGAGCCGCTGGCCGCGCTCGACCTGCCCTTACGCGATCCGATGCGACAGGAGTTGCGTCAGTTCTTGAGATCGATTGACGTTCCCAGCGTGGTTGTCACCCACGACCGCGTCGATGCGCTGACGCTCGGCGATCGAATGGCCGTACTGTCCGGCGGCTACATCCGCCAGGTGGGGCCAGTCCACGAGGTCTTCAGTCGGCCGGTTGATTTGGCCGTCGCAGCGTCTGTCGGAGTCGAGACAGTCGTCCGCGGCGAAATTATCGATAGTTCCAACGGCCTCGCCACCGTGCGTGTCGGCGCGGCACAGATACGCGTCGCGCAACCGTCTATCGTGGCGCGGTCGGTCTTCGCCTGCATCCGCGCCGAAGACGTGACGCTCGAAGCCTCGCCGCGAGGCGACGTGAGTGCGCGGAATCAGTTGATTGGCCGCGTGACGTCCATCCAACCAGAAGGCGGGGTGGTGCGCGTGACCGTCGACTGTGGGTTCTTGTTGAGTGCGCTGATTACGCGGCCGGCCTGTGCCGAGCTGTCCCTCACGGAAAACTCCGCCGTCACGGCGGTCGTGAAGGCCACTGCCGTCCACCTGATCCCTCGCGAGAATTGAGGCCTGCCATTGACACTATTGTACTAATACATTAGTATAACTCCCGTGGGCACCGTCCCGGGCATTGTCTCCGTCGATCCGCGCGACCGCACGCCGATCTACGCCCAGCTGGAGCGCGGGTTGCGCGCCTCCATCGCGACCGGCCGTTTGCAACCGGGCGATCAACTTCCCACGGTCCGTCAGTTGGCCGTCGACCTTCGCGTCAATGCCAACACTGTTGCCCGCGTCTACGCCGACCTCGAACGCGCCGGCGTCCTCGAAACGCGTCGAGGCGTCGGGTCGTTCATCAGCGCCGCCGGACCATCAGAAGCCAGACCCACTCAGGAACGGACTCGTCGCCTGCGGGCGTTCGTCACTCGTGTCCTCGCCGACGCAGACGCGGCTGGATTCACCATCGCCGATGTGCTCGCCGAACTGACGACCCATCGACACAAAGGAGCATGACTGTGGCTTCACGCACGCTCGACATCGGGATCCCGGATTCGCTGCACATCAACGTCGTTGCCACCGCGGTGCTGCTCGGTTCGCTCGCTATCGGAGGGTTGGCCTCGCTCGTGGTGCGCAACCCGATTCCGCTCATCGTCATGGCCGTCGTCGGGGTGATCGCCATGCAGTCGCCGAAGATCGCCCAGCAATGGGAACGCGCCATCGTCCTGCGCCTGGGAAAGTTCATCGGCCTGCAGGGCCCCGGCCTCTTCTGGATCGTGCCGTTCGTCGACTCGGTGTCGTCGTGGATCGATCAGCGCACCATCACGACAAGCTTCGCCGCCGAGCAGACGCTGACGTCGGACACCGTCCCGGTCAACGTGGATGCGGTGCTGTTCTGGATGGTGCACGACGCGCAAAAGGCGGCGCTCGAAGTACAGGACTATCAGCAGGCGGTGAGCTGGGCGGCGCAGACCGGGCTGCGCGACATCATCGGCCGCACGGCACTCACCGAACTGTTGCGCGGTCGAGAGCGGATCGAAACCGAGCTGCAGCAACTGATCGACGTTCGCTCGAATCCCTGGGGCATCACCGTGCAATCAGTCGAGATGCGCGACGTCGTCATTCCCAGCGCGCTGCAGGATGCGATGTCCCGCGAAGCGCAGGCGGCGCGCGAGAAGCAAGCGCGCATCATCCTCGGCGAGGCGGAAATGGAGATCGCGCACTCATTTCAGGAAGCGGCAAAGGCGTACCAGCACAACCCCGTCGCGCTTCACCTTCGCGCGATGAACATGCTCTACGAAGGACTGAAGGAAAAGGGCGCGTTGATGTTGATTCCGAGCAGCGCCGTCGAGTCGATGGGGATGGGCGGCCTCATGGGCGCCGCCGCGTTGGCGCAGCAGAAACTAACCGGCGGCGACGGTCCAGAGGCTTAGAGGGGGGTTGCTTGAAGTTCTTGGCATATCCCCTGTCAGTTCTCGTGATCGCCGGCATAACCGGGTGTGGCCCGGACCGGTCATCCTCGCAAGTCCGATCTGAGCCCCAGGTGCAGTTCGTCACGGTAGAGGACGAGGTCCGGTTGGAGGTACTCGATTGGGGCGGATCGGGACGGCCGATTGTGCTGCTCGCAGGCTCGGGCAACACCGCGCACATCTTCGACGAATTCGCTCCGAAACTCACCTGCTGCCATGTGTACGGCGTCACACGCAGAGGCTACGCCGCCTCCAGTCGACCCGCGTCGGGCTACGACGACCAGCGGCTCGCGGATGACGTTCTCAGGGTCTTGGACTCGGTCAGGATTGATGCGCCGGTGCTGGTCGGCCACTCGATGGCTGGTGGTGAGCTGACGACACTGGGCCACCAACATTCCGACCGCCTGGCTGGCCTCGTGTATCTGGATGCGCTTGGTGATCCGCGAGATTTCCCGGCCAGCGATCCCGCATACATGGCGCTTTTCCAAAAGCTGCCGTCACCGATGCGTAACCCTCCTTCACTGGACAACACGTCATATGGCGCGTACCGGGCGAGCCAAGTGCGGAACAAGCAAGGCGCGTTTCCCGAATCCGAACTGCGCCAACTCTTCGTCGCGAACCCCGACGGAACGATGGGCCCGTACCAGGCTTCGACCGGGAGTATCCATGACGCGATCGGCGCAGGGCAGAAGAAACGGGACTACTCGAACATTCTGGTGCCGGTCCTGGCCTTTCTCGAGTTTCCGCGGCCCACCTACGATCCGAAGCTGGATAGATATGTGCCGACGAACGACGAGGAACGCGCGGCGATCGTGGCGGTCAACCGCGCTACTGCGGCTTATGTTGAGCGGTGGATGAAAGACCTCAAGCGCGGAGTGCCCGACACACGCTTCGTTGATCTGCCGGGCGCAGGTCACTTCGTTTTTCTCACCAGAGAGGCGGACGTCCTAAGGGAGTTGCAAGCCTTTGTCGCGGCCCTGCGCCACTAGGCTCCTGATAGAGGTGGTGTCCCATGAAGAACGCAGCACGCCGAATCATCTTTCTGTTCGTCGGCTTGTCGCTTCTGGCGCCGGCAGCCGGTGCACAGGCTCCCGCCTTCGAAGTCGCCTCGGTCAAGCCGAACAAATCGGGCGATATCCAGTCGCTGGTGTATCCTCAGCCGGGCGGCCGCTTCACCGCGACCAATGTCACGCTTCGTGCGTTGATCATTGGCGCCTATCAACTTCAGAACTCTCAACTTTCGGGTGGGCCGGACTGGCTGGACAAGGACCGGTTCGACATTGCCGCCAAAGCCGACGGGGACCCCTCGCCGGATCAGTTCTTTGCGATGCTGCAGACCCTTCTGTCGGATCGGTTCAAGGTCGCGCTGCACCACGAAGCCCGGGTTGTACCTGTTTACGCGCTGCTTCTCGCGAGGAGTGATAGACGGCGTGGGCCGCGACTGCGACCGTCGGAAGCAAAATGCGGCGCCGCAGCCCTAAACTATTTTCCCGTCGTCCCGGATCCGAGCGCGCCGCCGCCGTGCGGTGATTTCCGAATGGGTCCGCGCGGCCTTGTCGCGCGGGGGATGACGATGCCGCGCCTCGCGAGCCTCCTGGCCCCACGCGTCGGCCGCGTCGTCGTGGATGCGACGGCGCTCACCGACGCCTTCGACATCGAATTGGAGTGGGCGCCGGACCAGCTGCAGGACGCGATCAATCCGCAAACGAACGTCGGTCCGTCTCTGTTCACCGCACTGCAGGAACAGCTCGGGCTCAAGTTGGAATCAACCCGAGGTCCGGTCGACGTCCTCGTCGTCGATCGCGCTGAACGACCCACGGAGGATTAGGGAAATTGCTCCGGGGACGCGCGGTTGCGCTTGGGGCCTTGCTCGGCACGTTGTGGACGCTCGTGTACGAGGCGATCGCCCCGATCTGGAATTGCGACGCGTCGCAACACCAGTCAGGCTCCCGTCGCCTGTTTGCGTCACGTGTGCGTGAAAACGCCACTTGTACCACGGGCTGCTAGGTGTAGTACCCCATCGCAATGGTGTCGATCTCACCGCGGCCGCCGCTGACGTTCGCCACGGCTCCAGAACGATGGAACTTTCAGCCAGCGCTGCCGTAATAGGTATCCATGAACCGTAATTCAGCAACCTGGATCTCGGCAACGCGCGTTTGGATTCCAATCGCAGCCGCGATCTTCACGGTCGCGCTGATTGTGTCGGCGGTGGTCCTTCCCGAAATTCGGCTCCTTCACGTTCTCCAGGCGCTCATTTACGTCGCCATCGTGATCCTTGCGCGCCGCAACAGCATGTGGGCGATTGGCGCGGGCTTGACGATCGCCGTCGTCTGGAACAGTGCCAATCTCTTCGTAACTCATAACATTCAGAGGGGGGTGACAGTGTTTTGGTCTCTCCTGCAGACGGGCCAGATGCGAGAGCTTGGGCCGCACCCGATTGTCCCGATGATGGTGTTACTCGGTGGGATCGGGCACTTCGTTCTCATCAGTGCTTGCCTGGCCGCTCTGTTCGATCGAAGAATCGATGACAAGAAGCCGTGGAAGATGGTGGCCGGAGGTGTATCGGTCCTCGCGTATTTCGCCCTGATTGTCATTGTCTCCGCACCACGCTAGCCTTGACGACAGCAGGACTAAAGTCCTGCACCACAACATCTACAGTTGTAGCGCAGGTCTTTAGACCTGCCGAAGCCCGAAGCCCGAAGTCTGAAGTCTGAAGTCTGAAGTCTGAACCTAGTACCGATAGTGGTCCGGCTTGTACGGCCCCTCGACCGGCACCCCGATGTAATCCGCCTGCTCCTTCGTCAGTGTCGTGAGCTTCACGCCGAGCTTGTCGAGGTGGAGGCGGGCCACTTCCTCGTCGAGCTTCTTCGGCAGCATGAACACCTTTTTCTCGTACGTATCGGCGTTCTTCTGGAGGTCGAGCTGCGCGAGCACCTGGTTCGTGAATGATGCCGACATGACGAAGCTCGGATGGCCGGTCGCGCATCCGAGGTTCAAGAGGCGCCCTTCGGCAAGAACCAGGATGCTGTGCCCGTCGGGGAAACGCCACTCGTCGTACTGGGGCTTGATGTTGATTCGCTCGATCCCGGCGAACTTCTTCAGCCCGGCCATGTCGATCTCGTTGTCGAAGTGGCCGATGTTCCCGACGATGGCCTTGTCCTTCATCCTCTTCATGTGGTCGACGGTGATGATGTTGTGGTTGCCCGTCGCCGTGATGAAGACGTCGGCGGTATCGATCACATCGTCGATCGTGCTGACCTCGTAGCCTTCCATCGCCGCCTGAAGCGCGCAGATCGGATCGATTTCCGTGACGATGACGCGGCAGCCCTGGCCGCGAAGCGCCTGCGCGCAGCCTTTGCCGACTTCGCCGAAGCCGAAGACCACGGCGACTTTTCCGCCGAGCATGACGTCGGTCGCGCGCGCGAGGCCGTCGGGCAGCGAGTGACGGCAGCCGTAGATGTTGTCGAACTTGCTTTTGGTGACCGAATCGTTGACGTTGATGGCGGGGAAGAGCAGCGTGCCCGCCTCCATCATCTGATACAGCCGATGCACGCCTGTCGTCGTTTCTTCGCTGACGCCGCGGATGGTCTTGGCGAGCCGCGTCCACCGGGCCTTGTCTTTCGCGATCGACGTCCGAATCAGATCGAGGATGACGCCCCACTCCTCGGGATCTTTGTCAGGATTGAAGGCGGGTACCTGGCCGGCCTTTTCGAACTCGACGCCCTTGTGCACGACCAATGTCGCGTCGCCCCCGTCATCCACGATCAGCGTCGGGCCTGAGCCATCGGGCCACTCGAGCGCCTCGTTCGTGCACCACCAGTACCTCTTCGAGGCTCTCGCCCTTCCACGCGAAGACCGGCGTGCCCTTCGGGTTCTGCGGCGTGCCGCCGGTCTCGGGGCGGCCGACCACGACGGCCGACGCCGCATGATCTTGTGTCGAGAAGATGTTGCACGAAACCCAACGGACGTCGGCGCCGAGCTCCGTCAGCGTTTCAATCAGCACCGCGGTTTGGATGGTCATGTGAAGGCTGCCCATGACCCGCGCGCCGGCCAGCGGCTTCTTGGAGCCGTACTGCTTTCTGAGCGACATCAGCCCCGGCATCTCCTGCTCGGCGAGGCGGATCTCCTTGCGCCCGAAATCGGCGAGCGACAGATCCTTGACCTTGTATGGTTCGCGGCCGGCCGCCTTCGCTGCGGCAAATGCATGAGTCTTTTCAACTAGAGTCGCCATCGCTCTTATTCTCCTTTGAGAACTGCGCAGCCACGAAGGCACGAAAACACGAAAAAGAGATCTAGTTCTATTTCGTGTCTTCGTGTTTTCGTGGTTGCATTTGTTTTTGCCCACTCGCAACGAACAAACCGGGGCCTTTCGCCTTGGGATCGGCCGGGAGTGGCACGACCCGCACCTGCTCGAAGCCGCTCTCACGCAACATGGCGGTGAGCTGATCACCCGAGAAACCGAGCCATACGTGGCCCATCTGCTGACGATAGTTGTCTCGGTCGTGCGGCAGCATGTCTGCAATGATCACGCGACCTTCGGGCTTCAACACGCGCGCGACTTCGGCGAGGGCACGCGCCGGGTCCGGCACGTGGTGCAACACCAGCATCAAGGTCGCGGCATCGAGCCGCGCATCATCAATTGGGAGCGCCTCGAGCTCGCCGCGTCGAAGATCGATGTTCTCGAACCCGTGCAGACGCTTCTTCGCCGCCTGAAGCATGGCCGCCGACGCGTCGACGGCGACGACATGCCCGACGAACGGCGCGAGCGCCGCACTGACCTGACCGGTTCCGCATCCAAGGTCGCCGACCGTCCAGTCGGCATCGGCCATCGCGGCGAATGCGGCGAGCTGGAACCGATCTCCGAAGAGCTCGTCTCGCAGACGATCCCACTGTCCTGCCGACGACGAGAAGAATTCCTGCGAGGTCGTCCGTCGTTCGGCCAACGCCGCCTGAAGACGGCGCTGGTCCTGCGCCGCGGCCGGCGTCGGCCCCACCTGCTCGCGGACCAGGAGCCACAGCCGTCGGCGGGCTGCATCCAGGTCGTCTCTCGTCATCGTGTAGAAGCGGCTGGTTCCTTCGGCGCGCGACGTGATCCATCCTCCGTCGACGAGCGCTTTGAGGTGACGGCTGACGGTGGATTGTGGGAGTTGCGTGATGCCGCAGAGCTCCGACACCGTCAGGGCGTTGCGGTCGAGCAGCAGGAGGAGACGACTGCGGGTCGTGTCCGCCAGCGACGCGAGGTGGTCGAGAATGGCCGGGGCGCGAGAGTTCATCCGTTCAACCGGATGAAAGGATATACCAACTAGGGGGCTGGCGTCGAGCAGATTTTGATTCCAGCGCCGTTGTCGGGCTGGCCGGCGCAGTACTGGGCGATGGTCTGGCGCACGTCTTCGCGCGCGGCGGCTTCGGCCCGCTCGCGTTCCGCCCCGGTGAGCGCGCCGAAGGCCTTGCCGATCAAGTACTTACCGACCAGGTTCTCGATGATGATTGTCAGCAGCTCAGGCTGGTTGAAGGCGGCGTAGGGCTGGGTCAGAGGGTTGGAGACCGACGGGAACATGACGCGCTGCATCTCAGCCGCGTACAGTCCGCCGGCGGGTGTCGGCCCGCCTCGGAAGTCGAGTGTCGCGAGCAGCTCCTGAATCCTGTTGCGTTCCCGAACCTCGATTTTGAAGGTCGGCGTCTCGGGCAGCCGTAGAAGAGGCTGCGCGGGCTGTTGTTCCAGAGCTTTCCGAATGCGGTCCAGCGACACGGGCAGATTCGGCTGTGCAGCCTCCTGCGCGTCCTTGGTTGGGGACGCAACAGTGGCCTCTGTAGAGGGTGCCGCCGGTGACGGTGCAGCGGCAGGCGGTTCCTGAGCGGAGGCGCTCCCTGCAAGCAAAGTAAGCAGAGTCATCCAAATCGTCAGAATCGTGGCAAGCAGTGGAGCATGGAGGCGCATAGGGAACACGAACACCAACACCTACTTAGACGCGCGCAACGCGGGATCCGGCTTGAGCCGACCCCGCGGATAAGGATTGCACGACTCGAGCCATCGGAACGTAGCATTATCGTCAGCACGCTTGCCAGAGCTTCCTGACGTTGTTCTCTACATCGAAGCGCTCAAGGCGCGCATTGTTGGCCAACGCCTCGAGCGCCTGCACCTGCTCAGCCCGTTCGTGCTGCGTTCTGTCGATCCGCCAATCGAGTCGATTGGCGGCCTGGCCGTTCGAGATGTCCTGCGCCTGGGGAAGCGTATCGTCATCGCCTTTGATCCTTCAGATGAGGACGATCTTTTTCTCGTACTGCATCTCATGATCGCGGGCCGACTGCGATGGCGCGAGCCAGACCAGAAGCCCGGTATTGGTCCCAAGCTGCTGCTCGCATCGTTAGTAATGTCGAACGGGACGCTCTTCTTTACCGAGGCCAGTTCCAGGAAACGGGCATCGATGCAACTGGTGCGTGGCCGGGCGGCACTCGCCGCGCTGGACCGGGGCGGCATCGAGCCGCTTGAAGCCACACCAGACCTCTTTCGCGAAGCGCTGACGCGCGAGAACCACACGTTGAAGCGCGCGCTGACGGATCCGCGTCTGTTCAGCGGAATTGGCAATGCCTACTCGGACGAGATCCTCCATGCTGCCCGCCTGTCGCCACTCAAGCTCACCAGGTCGCTGTCCGACGAGGAAGCGGAACGCCTCCACGCCGCGACGCGAGAGACGCTGCTTCTCTGGATCGATCGCTTGCGCCGGGACCTTGACGGCCATTTTCCAGATAAGGTCACGGCCTTCCACGGAGGCATGGCCGTTCATGGCCGATTCAAGCAGCCGTGCCCGGTCTGCGGCAAGCCGGTGCAGCGCATCGTCTACGCCGCAAACGAGTGCAACTACTGCGCGACATGTCAGACCGGCGGGCGCCTGCTTGCCGATCGCTCGTTGTCACGGCTGCTCAGGGACGATTGGCCGAAATCAATTGACGATATCTAATCCATACATGTAGATTTATAGATGTGAAGGAAGCCTCGACGCTGTACCGGCTCCTGGGCGACGAGGGGCGCCTGCGCCTGCTGAGGGTGCTTGCCCGGGAGCGGTTGAACGTCACCGAGCTGACCGGCGTGCTGGGCCTGGCGCAATCCGGCGTTTCTCGCCACCTCGGCCTCCTGAAGGACGCCGGACTCGTCCAGGAAGAGAAGGACGGGGGCTATAGCTACTACCGTCTGGCTCCGTCGCTGGCCCCTGGAAACAATGCCGGCGAGAACCCGCTGCGCGCCATGCTCGATCGTCAGTTCGACGCATCCGTCAACGATCCCATGGTGCGCGCCGACGATGCGCGGCTGCATGAGGTGCTGCGGCTACGGAAGGAGAACTTCGAAACGCACGCCGGACCGGACGCGCGCGACGCGCGGCAGCTCGTGCCGGGCCGCAGCTGGGCCGCGTGGTCGCGGGCCCTCGGCATGCTCCTGCCGCCGCTCAAGGTCGCGGACCTTGGCTGCGGGGAGGGGTACTTGACGATGGAAGCGGCGAGGTGGGCTGCGCGCGTGATCGCGGTCGATCGTTCGGAGGCGGTGTTGCGGCGCGCGCGCGGGCTCGCCGAGCGGCGCCGTGTCAAGAACGTCATCTGGAAGCGTGGCGAGCTGGAGCATCTGCCGATTGCCGACGAACAGGTGGACGTCGCCATGCTCTCGCAGGCGCTGCACCACGCGGAGCAGCCCGCGAGCGCGGTCGCAGAGGCGGCACGCATCACTGCGCCCGGCGGACGCGTCCTGGTGCTCGACCTGAGAGCGCATCGGGAAACGTGGGTGCACAGCAAACTGGGCGACCGCGTGCTCGGATTCGCCGATGCCGAGCTCAAGCGCATGCTGACATCAGCGGGACTGCGGGAGGTGCGCGTAGGCGTCGGCGCCCGCAAGACCGGCGATCCCTTCACGGTCCTTTTGGCTTCCGGAACAAAACCAAATGCAACCACGAAGACACGAAGACACGAAGACTAGTCTTCGGGCTCGACTCGACGCCATCATGGCGAAGCGGATTCTCGTGCTCGATGGCGCCATGGGCACGATGATTCAGCGCGAGAAGCTGACCGAAGAGGCATTTCGCGGCGAGCGGTTCAGGAATCATGGGCGCGACCTTGGTGGCGACAACGATCTGCTCGTGCTCACGCGCCCGGACATCATCAGCAGAATCCACGACCAATACCTCGAAGCCGGCAGCGACATCATCGAGACGAACACGTTCAACAGCACGTCGATCGTGCAGTCCGATTACGGACTCGAGTCGCTGGCCTACGAGCTCAACCTCGAGGGTGCGCGCCTCGCGCGCCGCGCGTGCGACCAGTGGACGGCCCGCACGCCCGACAAGCCGCGGCTGGTCGCGGGCGCGATCGGACCGATGAATCGTACGCTCTCGATTTCGCCAGACGTCGGCAATCCGGCCTTTCGCGCGACGACGTTCGACGAGATGCGGGAGGCATACGCCGAAGAAGTGCGAGGGTTGATCGACGGGGGCGTCGATCTCCTCCTGGTTGAAACGGTGTTCGACACGCTCAATGCCAAGGCGGCACTCGTCGCGATTCAGGACGTCTTGGCATCCCACGTCCCGAACCCCGATGCCCAGCCTCTTGTGATGGTGTCAGTCACGGTGACCGATCGCAGCGGTCGCACGCTGTCCGGGCAAACGATCGATGCGTTCTGGGTGTCGATCGCCCACGTCAAGCCGTTTTCCGTCGGCATCAACTGCGCGCTCGGAGCGCGCGACATGCGGCCGTATCTGGCCGAGCTGGCGAGGATCGCGGACTGTTACATCAGTTGCCATCCGAACGCGGGCCTCCCGAACGCGTTCGGTCTGTACGACGAACAACCCGGTCAAACGGCGTCGTACCTGCGCGAGTTCGCCGAAAGCGGTTTCCTGAACATCGTCGGCGGCTGTTGCGGCACCACGCCGGAGCACATCGCGGCCATTGCGAGGGCGGTTGACGGCTTGCGGCCGAGATCTTTTCAACCGGATGCTCGCTTCACGCAGTTCGCCGGCCTCGAGACGCTCACGATCCGTCCCGACTCGAATTTTCAGATGATCGGCGAGCGGACGAATGTGACCGGCTCCGCGCGATTTGCGCGCCTGATCCGGGCCGGAGAGTACGGCGAGGCGGCGCGCGTGGCGGTGGACCAGGTCCGCGGCGGCGCCAATCTGATCGACGTGAACATGGACGAAGGCATGCTCGATTCCGAGCAGGCGATGTCGGAGTTCCTGAAGTACATCGCGACGGAGCCCGAGATCGCGCGCGTGCCGTTCATGATCGACAGCTCCAAGTGGTCCGTGATTCTGGCCGGCCTCAAGTGCGTGCAGGGGAAGCCGGTGGTCAACTCCATCAGCCTGAAGGAGGGCGAAGAGGATTTTCTGCAGAAGGCGGTGCTCGTCAGGCGCTACGGTGCCGGCGTGGTCGTGATGGCGTTCGACGAAAAGGGCCAGGCCGATACAGTCGAGCGGAAGGTTTCGATCTGTCAACGCGCCTATAGGCTGCTGACGGAGCGCGCCGGGTTCGACCCTTCCGACATCATCTTCGACCCGAACATTCTCGCCATCGCGACCGGCCTCGAGGAGCATAACGCGTACGCGATCAACTTCATCGAAGCCACGAAGATCATCAAGGCGACCTGCCCGGGCGTGAAGGTGAGCGGTGGCGTGAGCAACCTGTCCTTCTCGTTCCGCGGAAACGACATCGTCCGTGAAGCGATGCACTCGGCTTTTCTCTATCACGCCATCGAGGCCGGCCTCGACATGGGCATTGTCAATGCCGGGCAGCTGGCTGTGTACGAGGACATTCCAAAGAATCTTCTCGACCACGTCGAAGACGTCATCTTCAACCGGCGGGCCGATGCGACGGAACGACTCGTCGAGTTTGCAGCCACTGTGAAGGGTGACGGGACAAAGAGGGAACAGGATCTCAGCTGGCGGGAGGCTCCTGTACAGCAACGTCTCTCGCACGCGCTGGTCCACGGAATCACGGACTTTATCGATGCCGACGTGGAGGAAGCGCGCGGACAGTATCCGCGTCCGCTCGACGTCATCGAAGGTCCGCTGATGGATGGCATGAAGATCGTCGGCCAGCTGTTCGGCGCGGGGAAGATGTTCCTGCCGCAGGTGGTCAAGAGCGCGCGAGCAATGAAGACGGCGGTTGCTTACCTGCAGCCCTTCATGGAACAGGAGAAGCGGGAGAGGCAGGAAAGGCGGGAAGGGCGGAAAGGGCAGGAGGGGCAGGAAGGGCAGGAGGGGCGGGAAGACCGCGGCAAAGGCAAGATCGTGCTTGCGACCGTCAAGGGCGATGTGCACGACATCGGCAAGAACATCGTCGGCGTCGTGCTGGGCTGCAACAGTTACGAGGTGATCGACCTGGGCGTCATGGTGCCCTGCGATCGCATCCTGAAGGCCGCCCTCGACGAGCACGCCGACATCATCGGCCTGAGCGGGCTCATCACGCCGTCGCTCGACGAGATGGTCTTCGTCGCGCACGAGATGGAGCGCCGGCACATCCACCTGCCGCTGCTCATTGGCGGCGCCACGACAAGCCCGCAGCACACGGCGGTGAAGATCGCTCCAGAATACAGCCGGGCGACGGTTCACGTGCTCGACGCGTCGCGCGTGGTCGACGTCGTGTCGAGCCTCCTGAGCGACGAGCGACGGCCGGCCTTCGACGAAGAGAATCGTGCACGGCAATCGCGTCTCAGGGATCAGCACAGCGCCCGTAGTGCGCGGCCGCTGCTCCCTTACAAAACGGCACTTGCCAACCGGCTCAAGATCGACTGGGCAGCTGCGCCGCTCGCCACACCGGCATTTCTCGGGCGTCGCGTCCTCACTGACCTGCCGCTCCAGGAACTTGTTCCCTACATCGACTGGACGTTTTTCTTTGCCGCGTGGGAGTTGAAAGGCCGCTTTCCCGCGATTCTCGATCATCCGCAATACGGCGACGCCGCACGCGAGCTGTATGACGCGGCGCGCGCGCTTCTCGATCGCATCATGGCCGAAAAGCGGCTCCAGGCGAACGCCGTCTACGGATTCTGGCCGGCCGTCAGCGAGGGCGACGACATCATCGTGTACCGCGACCCTGAACTCTCGAACGAGCTGACGCGGTTCAACATGCTTCGGCAGCAGGAAGCGATCGCCGACGGTAAGCCGAATCTATCGCTGGCCGACTACATCGCACCACGATCGAGCGGGCGCGTCGATTCCGTGGGCGCATTCGCCGTGACGGCGGGTCTGGGCGCCGATACATTCGTCCGCACTTTTGAGACGGCACACGACGACTACTCCGCGATTCTGGTGAAAGCGCTCGCCGATCGACTGGCCGAGGCATTTGCGGCGTATCTGCACTCGAAGGCGCGGCTGGAATCGGGAATTGAGGAGGCACTGTCTCGGGAGCAAATCATCTCGGAAGCCCACCGCGGCATCCGTCCGGGATTCGGCTATCCGGCCTGTCCCGATCACAGCGAGAAGTTCAAGCTGTTCGACCTGCTCGATGCAGGCGCCGTTGGTCTCTCACTAACCGAGAGCGCCGCGATGCTGCCGGCCGCGAGCGTCAGCGGCTTGTATTTCGCCCATCCGCAGGCTCGCTACTTCACGGTCGGCCGGATCGGCGACGATCAGGTCGCGAGTTATGCCAGCCGGAAGGGACGCTCCGTCGAGGAGATCGAGCGCTGGCTCGGGTCCAACCTGGCCTACGAGCCCGCACGCTGCTGAGCGCCTGCTGGATTGGAGTCTTTGGCGCCCAGCTTAGACCCCTCTCGTCTTGGCTTATCATCGGTTGGTTAAGGGAGGAGGCCACCATGAGACGCACGGCTTTGGCGGTTGTCGGTGCCCTGATCCTGGCTGACGGCTCGGCGGTTTACGCGCACCATGGGTACGCGAACTTTTACCTTGACCAGAATAAGGCTATCGAGGGCGAGCTGGAATCCGTGCGGTTCGTGAATCCCCACGTCGTCCTCACGATTCGCGCGGCGGACCGGACGATGTACACCGCAACGTGGAACGCCGCCGCCCAAGTCGAACGCGATGGCATAACGAGGGCGACGCTAAAAATCGGAGATCATCTGATCGTAACCGGCGCACCGCCACGCGATCCGACGTCACGCGAACTGATGCCTGTATGGGAAATAAGTCGGCCGCGCGATGGATGGCGCTGGGTGCGGGCAACGGCCACCCGTCGGGATTGAACGGAGGAGTAGCCCTGACGTCAGTGCAGCAACGCATTCGCGCCTGGTCGGACCGTCGTTCCAGGACGGAAGCGTCACGGCGGTTTGCGTACGAAACCGCCGTGACGAACGCGGGTACTGAGAGGAGCGCTGCTTAATCCGCTTCAGCGCTCGCCAGTCGTTGCCACCACTCCCGTGGGGAAGTGTTTGAAGACATCCGATACCTCTTTGAACACGCGCTTGTCGCGCTTCGCCGGCTTCGACGTCTCATGGACACGCTTTGTCTCGACGCCGCGCCAGAGCAGCGCACCGCTCCTGGCATCTTCGACATCAACCGTCAGCGTGCCTTCAAGCTCCGCATACACTCCGTAGTTCCATCCGTTCCAGCCGCCCCATCCGGAACGATAGTAAGGCGCACCATATCCGAACCCGGCATACGGACCCCACCCGTAGCCGTACGGGCCGTAGTAGGTGTAATCCATCTCGAAGGTTCGGTGCGTGACGATATAGATGTCCGGGTGTTCATCGTCGCGCTTCATTCCGCGACT
Organism: uncultured Acidobacteriota bacterium; assembly: GCA_963789965.1. Taxonomy (GTDB): domain Bacteria; phylum Acidobacteriota; class Vicinamibacteria; order Vicinamibacterales; family CAVVIG01; genus DATLLJ01. Next base: position 690,450 of record CAWBMO010000002.1, on the reverse strand, counting down.
TTCGAGTTGAGCCGCAATGGCGGCATTCGTGCGCTCGCGGACGAGCGGGCTGTCGTACGTGGTTGTTTTTGCAGCGACCGGATCCATTGGCGGTGTGGCCTTGAACGCGAATGTCCTGATGCCCGCGAAGTTGACGTCACGCCGGTAGTCGTAGCTGTCCTGCGCCAGGGCGACCGTGGTTACCAGCGGAGCAAGGGACACGGCCAAGCCGATGAATATCCGAGAGATCGTTCTCATGAGGAAACCTCCTCCTCTCTCACCGATACACATCGGAAAGTGCAAGTCCGCTGCCTGTCGCGTGACCCGGGAACGCACTGACCCAGGCGCCGCCGAAGGGCAGTCCCTCACCAAATGCGGTGAGTCGCGTGGATCAGCTGAACTAATCGCAGTTCTCAACCGGACAGTGGCAATGATCCTTGTAGCAGTAGACGCGGCACTTCGGATCCTCCTGCACGTACGCGCCCTGGGCGGGGTTGCCCTCCTCGTCGGTGTTCTGCTTGCACTCGCGGTGACACGCGCAGTTGTGCGCCGCGTCCTTCGCGTTGTGGACGCAGTTCGCGCCGGGTGCGGGCTCTTGATGGCCGGGATTGCCGGCGTCGGGAAGTTCAGTGCTCTGTGCGAGCAGGCAGTGAGCGGGGACCTTCTCCAGCCCAAGGTAGCGCGGACCAATACCTCCGCCGCTGAAGAGGATGAGGACGAGCGCGATCGAGATGCGTGGAGTCACGGCCGGATTCAAGCAAGGCGCTCTCCAGCGCAATCGCCGACTCGAACCGGCAAACGTGAAAGGAGTCGTTGGGGAAATGACGGTCCATGGTCAGAAGTCACGACGGGCGGTCGCGCCGAAGCTTTATCGCGCTTCCGCGCTAGGTCCGCCAATACCTTCGAATGGACTCGTGCCGTGACAAGGTCGTGCGAATGGCACTCATGAGCCCGTATTCTCAAATGCCGCGAAGTCATCGATCAACGCGCATCCCGAGGCGGGCTTCTCTATTGACACAACGGTCGTATATATGACATAACATGACTATAGAGCGCTTTACTTCGCTGTTTGGGATTCCTAAATGACTGATTCAAGGCGGGTTAACGGTTACGTGGACCTCTCATCGAGTGAACGACGAAAAGCCGTCTGGTCCTGACTCGGCCGCCGTTTCGACCGGCCTCGATCGATCGCTTACCCACTGACTCCACGATCCCGGATAGAGCCTGGCTCCTGACACGCCAGCATGCTCGAGGGCGAGCAGGTTGTGGCACGCCTGTACTCCGGATCCGCAATAGCAGACGATGCGCTCGGGCGCGATGCCCTTGATGTAGGGGCCAAATCGCGCACGCAGATCCTCCGGCGTGCGGAGTCTGCCGCGTTCGTCGATGTTCCGCTGGAAAAAGTAACTGGCTGCGCCCGGGATATGTCCGGCAACCGGGTCCATCGGCTCGACCTCACCTCGATAGCGCTCCGGCGCCCGGGCGTCGAGCAGGCGCCAGTTCGCGTCGCGTGCGTGCGCCGACACGTCCTCGATGCCGATCGCCATGTCCTGGCGCGGCGACGCGTGAAACTCGGCCGGGTCGAGCGGTGCCGCCTCGACTGAAACAGGACGTCCCTCCGCAACCCATTTCGCGTATCCGCCATCGAGGACCGCGACGCCGTCATGGCCAAGCCAACGCAACAGCCACCACAGCCGGCTGGCAAACACGCCACTGTCGGAATCGTAGGCAACGACCTGCTTTCCGCCGGTGATGCCAAGACGGCCGAAGGTCCGGGCCAGCACGGCGGTGTCGGGAAGTGGGTGCCGTCCATTCGTTCCGGTCTTTGGCCCTGACAAGTCGCGATCGAGATGCGCGTACGCCGCACCCGGGATGTGCGCAGCCTTCCATTCCCGCTCGCCCCATGCCACGTCATCGAGCTTGAAACGGCAGTCCACGACGACGAAGTTGGGGTCGGCCAGGCGTGTGGCCAGCGCGTCGGTTGAGATGAGTGTTCTGAATGCCATGAAGGTTGCGGCGTCAACTTGATTATAGTTTCACGAGTGAAGAAGCAGCTGACGGCAAAGCGCCTTGGCGCGTTCGTCGCCGAGCGGCATCCGCTGGCACTTGCCGATGCACTCGAAGCGTTCGCCGCGGTCGCGGGGGCAGGCGTGCCGGCGGACGATGCCGGCCCTGGAGCGATTGACGCGATTGACGCGTTTCGTCCCCTGTTTCGCCGCGAGCTTGCGCGCCGGTTGCAGGCGCGGCCCTCGTCTGACGGACTTCCGGAGACCACGCCGGGAACCTCCGCGGGCCAACGAATCGAGCTCGCACACGCCGAGGTCCTCGACGCCTGCGACGGGTTCCTGCGGCGCGCTGCCATAGAAGCCTCGTTGACGCGCGACGAGCGCGTTGAAATGCTCCGCGGCATGTTGCTGACGCGCGCGACCGACAATCGGTTGAAGACGTTCTTCACGAGCGGCGAGGTGCGTTACGGCCAGACACCGTTCCAGGGCAAGGGTTTTCGATCCCTCGGACAGGAAGCCATCTACGCGGCGGGAATCCGGCTCCGCCGCGGTCCGGCGTACCGAGGCGACAACGGTCAGTGGAATGGGGACGTCATCGCGCCGGTCATTCGAGACCTTGGCGCGACGCTGGCCATGCGATGCGGGCCCGAAACGGTGCGGATGGTGCTGAACGCTCAGATGGGGAAGGCCGGAACCCCGTTCGGCGGCAAGGATCTCCACGTCGGCGATTTCGATTGGGGCATCCTGCCGCCGGCCGCTCCCCTTGCGATATCGACGTTGACGATCGCCGGGATCGCGATGGCGTTCGAGCGGGAAGGGTCGGGCCGCGTCGCCGTGTCGTTCATCGGCGAGGGCGGATCCTCGCTCGGCGAATGGCACGAGGCGATCAATCTCTGTGCGGCGCGGCGGCTGCCGGCGATTTTCTGCATCGAGAACAACCAGCTCGCGCTGTCGACGCCGCTCGTCGATCAATCGGCTGCGCGCGTGTTTGCGGACAAGGCCGTCGGCTACGGCATTCCCGGTATCACCATTGACGGCAACGAGCCCGACGCCATCGCCTCGGCGTTCGCGTGGGCAGCCGAGCGCGCACGCGCGGGCGCGGGGCCGTGCCTGATCGAGCTGGTGTCGTTCCGCATGTGCGGCCACGCCCATCACGATGACATGCTGTACCTCGGCCGCGATCCGCATCCCTCCTGGGACTATCCGCAGATCAGCGCAAGCGGGCCAGGCGGTGGTGTTGGCTACGTCGACCGCCAGCTCTATCAATACTGGGCCGCGCGCGATCCGATTTGGAACTATGCGCGCAGCCTGGAGGCCGAGGGCCTGATCGCGTCGACGGATGTGGATCGGTTCAAGAGTGAGGCCGAAGCGATCGTCGACGAACAGGCACACGCGGTGATTGCTGCGCCCTGGCCGGACCGCGCGGACGCGGGCCGAGGAGTCTTTGCGGGCGCGACGCCGCGCGTGCACATCGAGGTGCTTGATCCGCTGGTCCGGCTAACCGCCTCCGCCAAGGCTACGGCGGTCAAGCCTTCGCTATCGCTCAGGCCAGGGAAGCCGGACACTACGGACGTTCGCGATACGAACGGTCGCGGACTGCCGCCGCTCGATCCGGGACCGCCGTACGATCCGAGCGGCCACACCTTCCTCGAAGCGATCACGTTCGGCATCCGCGACGCCCTCGCGGCCGATCCGCGCGTGTTTGTATATGGCGAGGACGTGAACGGGACGTACGGTAACGCGTTTCTGCTGCTGCGTCCGCTTCTCGAACCATTCCGCGGCCGCATTATCAACTCGCCGCTCGCGGAGGGCGCCGTCCTGGGCGTGTGTGTCGGCGCCGCACTGGCCGGGCAGCGGCCGATCGGCGAGATGCAGTTCAACGATTTCGTCGCGACCGGATTCAATCAGCTCGTCAACAACGCCGCCAAGATCCGGTATCGATGGGGCGGGAGCGTGCCGATGGTCGTCCGCATGCCGTGGGGCGGACTGCGCCGCGCCGGTCCGTATCACTCACAGAACACCGAGGCCTGGTTCTATCGAACGCCGGGATTGAAGATTGTCGTGCCGTCGACGCCGCACGACGCGCGGGCGCTCTTTGCGTCAGCGGTGGCCGATCCCGACCCGGTCCTCTACTACGAACACATCGCGCTCTATCGCGATCCCCGCCTCAGGCAGGTTCTGGGTGATGCCGCCGTGCCCCCCGACCCGATTCCACTCGGCCGGGCAGCGCTCCGCCGGGCGGGCGACGACCTGGCCATCGTGTCGTACGGCGCATACGTGCACGTCGCGAGGCGCGTCGCCGACACGCTGGCGTCGGACGGCATCGAGGCGAGCGTCCTTGATCTCCGCACGCTCGCTCCCCTCGACCGCGAGGCGCTCCTGGCTGTGGCGCGCCAGTGCCACCGGGTACTCATCGTGCATGAGGATTCCCGCACGGGCAGCGTCGGCGAGAGCCTCGCGGCCATCATCCAGGAGGAGGCCTTCGAGTGGCTCGACGCGCCGGTTCGCATTGTCGGCGCCCTCGACACGCCCGTCCCGTACTCGCCGCCGCTCGAGGATTTCCACCTGCCCAGCGAGGCGCAAATCGAGCGGGCGGCCCGGCTCCTCGCCGCGTATTAAGCCGAACTTGTAGAATAGGCGGCATCCATGGCTGATCCGCAGGCATCGACGGCCGCGCCCCCCGTCGACTTTATTCGCTCCATCGTCGAGGAAGATGTGGCCGCCGGACGGCACGGGGGTCGTGTCGCGACGCGGTTTCCTCCCGAACCGAACGGCTACCTGCACATTGGACACGCGAAGTCGATCTGCCTCAATTTCGGCGTGGCCGAAGAACGCGGCGGCACGTGCAACCTCCGTTTCGACGACACGAATCCCACCAAAGAGGACGTCGAGTACGTCGATGCCATCAAGGAAGACGTCAAATGGCTCGGCTTCAAGTGGACCGAGCTGTTGTTCGCCTCGGATTACTTCGAGAGGATCTACCAGTTTGCCGTCCAGTTGATCCGGCAGGGCCAGGCGTACGTTGACAGCCTCACGGCCGATCAGATTCGCGAGTACCGCGGTACGTTGACCGAGCCGGGCCGCAACAGTCCTTGCCGGGATCGTTCAGTCGACGAGAACCTCGACCTGTTCGCGCGGATGAGAGCCGGCGAGTTCGCGGATGGCCAGCACGTGCTCCGCGCGAAGATCGACATGGCATCGGGCAACCTGAACATGCGGGACCCGACGCTCTTTCGAATCCGCCACGCGACGCATCACAGGACGGGAGATGCCTGGTGTATCTACCCGATGTACGACTTCGCGCATCCGCTGTCCGATGCGCTCGAAGACATCACGCATTCTCTGTGCACGCTTGAGTTCGAGGACCACCGGCCCCTCTATGACTGGCTGGTCAGCAACCTGGTGTCGGCCGATCCGGACAACCGTCCGCAGCAGATTGAGTTCGCGCGGCTGAACTTGAACTACACCGTCATGAGCAAGCGTAAATTGCTGCAGCTCGTGCAACAGGAAGTCGTTGGAGGGTGGGACGATCCCCGGCTGCCCACGATCAGCGGCCTCCGGCGTCGCGGCTACACGCCAGAATCGATCCGCAACTTCTGCGCCCGCATCGGCGTGGCGAAGAAGGAGAACGTCATCGATATGGCGCAGCTCGAGCACAGCGTGCGTGAAGATCTGAACGTCCGCGCGCCGCGCGTGCTGGCGGTGTTGCGTCCGGTGAAAGTGGTGCTGACAAACTACCCGGAAGGGCAGGTCGAACAGCTCGACGTCATCAACAATCCCGAAGACGCCGCCGCCGGCACACGCAAGGTGCCGTTCTCGCGAGTGCTGTACATCGAGCGCGACGACTTCATGGAGAATCCACCTAAGAAGTTCTTCCGCCTCTCTCCCGGCATGGAAGTGCGCCTGCGCTGCGCGTATTTCATCAAGTGTGAGGAGGTCGTGAAGGACGCACGCGGCGAAGTCGTCGAGCTGCGCTGCACGTACGATCCCGCGACCCGCGGCGGCGATTCACCGGACGGGCGGCGCGTGAAGGCCACGCTGCACTGGGTGTCTGCCGAGCACGCCATACGGGCGGTCGTCAGGCTGTACAATCGTCTTTTCTCCGTTGAGGACCCGGAAGGCGAGGGGGAAGGGAAAACGTTTCTCGACCATTTGAATCCGCACTCGCTCGAGGTGCTCCGCGACTGCCCCGTCGAGCCGAGCCTCAGCGCGGCGGAACCCGGGACGCGCGTGCAGTTCGAGCGGCTGGGATATTTCGCCGTCGACCCTGACAGCCGCCCGGGCGCCCTCGTCTTCAATCGCACCGTGACGCTTCGCGACAGCTGGGAAAAATTTCGCAAACAGGGTAGTCAGTAAGTGAAATATCACATCAAGCAGTACGATCTGGAGCAGGGCGCGCTCGAGATTCAGTACATCGAGGAGTTCTTCGGTGAATTTCCCCGCAAGAAGACCGCCTCCGAAATCGTCCGCCGGCTCATCGGACGGGCGCATCTGATTCTGTTCGCGACCGCACCGCTCTCGGACGATCCGGGCACGGTCGTCCCCGTTTCGTTCAAAGTGGCGCACGAGATCCGTGTGCCCGAGACCGAGCCAAAGCTTGTCGATCTCGTCAACCGGCTGCAGAACGAAGTGCAGTTCATCGGCCGTCGAGTGCTCTACAGCTGGATTGGTGGCACGCGACGGGACTGGCGCGGACAGGGCTTCTTCCGCGCGCTGACCGAGCAGCAGGAGCTTTGGGCGATCGAACAGGGCTTTGACGAAATCGTCGTGAAAACCAAGAACAAGCTTTACGATATGCGCGGCACGCTCGATCACCTGCGCTTTGAAGTCGTGAAGTACGAGCGCCACCAGGGCGACAACGCCGAATCCAAGGTGTATTTGTCCAAGAAGCTGATGGCCGAAATGATCCGCACGCACCGCAGTGCCCGAACCGTCGTCCAGATTCCGACATAGGAGCAGAACATGATCGAGCGGCGCACGTTACTCAAGGCAGGAATCGGTGCAGGACTCGGACTGAGCCTCGCCCCCGAATTCGCCATCGCGCAGCAGAGCGGTCCCAAAACGGGCGATCTGCTGGTCAGGGTCGGCGATGCGACGAAGCAGCCGCTTTCTCCCGGGGAGATCAAGCGGGGCGCCAAGCCAGTCATCGCCTGGGCGATGGATCCGATGGACGAGACCCTGCGCGACGGTTCGCCGCTCAATCAGGTGCTTCTGGTGCGGCTCGATCCACAGACACTCGAGTCCGATACGCGATCCCGTGCAGCCGATGGCGTGCTGGCGTACAACGCCACGTGCACGCATGAGGACTGCAAGGTTGATGATTGGCTGGCGGACGGGCAGTTGCTGCACTGCGCCTGCCACGACGCGAAGTTCGATCCCAAAGACAGCGCCAAGGTTGTTGGCGGCCCCGCGCCGCGGCCGCTGGCGGCGCTGCCACTCAAGCTCGATGATGGACAGCTGGTCGTCGCGGGTCCGTTTACCGCGCCTGTCGGTTTCAAATCTGCCTGAAGGAGGCGTCGCATGTCTCTGCCGAAGAGTGTCTTCGCGATCCTGCTGATCGTCGGCGCCGTCGCGTTCGCCCAGCAACAGCAACCTCCCGCACCGCCGGCGCCGCCACCACCGCCGGCGCCAGTTCCCCGGATTCTTCAAACCTACAAGGCCGTCACGACCGAACGGCTGAAGAAACCTGAAGACAATGATTGGTTGATGATCCGCCGTACCTACAACGGATGGGGCCACAGCCCCCTCAAGCAAATCACGACGGGTAACGTGAATCGGCTGCAACCGGTGTGGGTGATGTCGACCGGTATGCCGAGCGGACATGAAGCGCCGCCGATCGTGAACAACGGCGTGATGTTCGTCGCAACGCCAGGGAATCAGGTGATTGCCATCGACGCGAAGGCCGGCACCATTCTCTGGCGCTACACAAAAACCCTGGCACCCGATGCCATCGTCCTTCACCGAACCAGCCGCGGCGTCGCGCTCTACGGCGACAAAGTGTTCTTCGCCGCCGCGGACGCTGTGCTCGTGGCTCTCGATGCGAGAACCGGCAAGGAGGTGTGGACGACCAAGGTCGAGGAAAACAAGAACGGCTACTACATGACGCTGGCTCCGCTCGTGGCCGACGGCAAGGTACTGGTTGGCGTCTCGGGCGGGGAGCTTGGCATCCGCGGTTTCGTCGCGGCCTATAACGTCGACAACGGCAGTCAGGCCTGGAAGGCGTTCATGGTCCCGGCGCCGGGCGAGCCCGGCAGCGAGACGTGGCCGAAGGGCGGCAACCAGTGGAAGACCGGCGGCGCGGCCACATGGGTCACCGGGAATTACGATGCCGACACCAATCTCGTCTACTGGGGCACCGGCAACGGTGGCCCATGGATGGGCGACCAGCGGCCCGGCGACAACCTGTACACATCGTCAACGGTCGCGATCGATGCCACGACCGGACAGATCAAGGGTCACCATCAGTACGAGCCGAACGAGTCGTGGGACTGGGACGAGGTCTCGCCGCCGATTCTGGTCGACTTCATGCGCAACGGCCGGACGATTAAGGGATTGATCAACGTCGGACGGGACGGCTACCTCTGGTTCCTCGAGCGTACGGATGGGAAGATCAACTTCGTCGAAGGCAAGCCGTTCGTGAAGCAGAACGTCTTCAGGAGCCTCGATCCAAAAACCGGCCGTCCTGATGTTGATCCGGCGCACAAGCCCGGAACCGGCAAGATGGTGCAGCATTGTCCGTCTCTGTCCGGCGGGAAGAACTGGCCACCCATCGCGTTCAGTCCGGAGACGCGGATGATTTACATTCCGGCCAACGAGAACATCTGTGGAACGTCGGTGGGCCGGGAAGTCGAATACGTCCCGGGCCGCAACTACACGGGCGCGTCGCTCACCTTCGAGTTTGCGCCGGGCGCCGACCACTTCGGCGAGGTACAGGCGTGGAACGTCGATACCGGCCTGCGGGTCTGGACGCACACGTTTCCGAAATCGATCAACTGGGGCCCGATGCTCGCCACGAGCGGCGGGCTCGTGTTCAGCGGCGGCACCAACGACCGGAAGTTCCGTGCGTACGACGCAAAGGACGGCAAGGTCCTGTGGGAATTCCCCACGAATTCCGGCGTCCTCGGCACACCGACGACCTTCGTCGTTGACGGCACGCAGTACGTCGCCGTGCAGTCCGGCTGGGGCGTTGACGCCCGCGGCGTCAATGCGCGGCTGAACGCGGTCTATCCGGGCGAGTATCCGGAAGTACCGGACGGCGGGGCGATCTGGGTGTTTGCAGTGAAGTAACTGGTGACAACAGGAAGGTCCGGCTAAGCCGGACCTTCCTGGGACCTAGCGAGCGGCCGCCGCCGGCGCCGCAGTCTGCATGAAGCGGCCATTGAAGATGCCGCGAGCCAGCACTTTCCCCTCCATTGCCGCCATCACGGCCGCGCGGTCGGCGTTGGCAGCCAACTCCAGCGGGGCGTTAAGCGCATAGAGCGTCAGCGTGTAGTGGTGACGTGGGCCCGCTGCTGGAGCGCCAGGGCCTCTGAATGGCTGGACCTGACGCGCCCCTGCCGGCAACGCTTTCGAGTCAGCCGCTCCGGCGCCTTCCGGAAGAGAGGTCGTTGTTGCGGGAATCTTGACCATCATCCAGTGCAGGATGTCGCCCGTTACGGAGAGCGCCGGCCGCACCGGTTCCGGATCATTCATGATGAGGACGAATTCCACGGTCCCCATGGGCGCATTCGTCCAGGAGAGCGCCGGTGATACTCCCATCCCTCCAGCATGCCTGGCTGGAATCTCACCGCCATCCGGCCAGGCAGTACTCGTAAGCGTCAGACCAGGACCGGCTGGAGCGCCGCCCCGACCGCCGCCCGGCGCGCCGCCTGCCGGCGGTTGCTGAGCAGCCACTCCGAGACTGACAACGAACATTCCGATCGCAACGATTGTCAAAACCTGTGAGATTCTTGCTCGCATCTTGTGTTCTCCTTGCCAATTGGCTCGAGCGTATCGTTGAGCAAAGCGGTTCGAACTGTCAACCGGCTCGTCCGGCTCGCAGCGCCGCAGGATGCGCCTGCTCTCGCCAGGCTGATCAACGACGCCTTCAAGGTCGAAGCGTTTTTCAAAGTCGGCGACCGAACGAGCGTGGATGAAATTCGTCAGATGATGGGCGGCGGCCAGTTTCTGGTACTGGAGGAACCGACCGGGACGATGGCTGGGTGTGTGTACGTCACCTTCCAAAGCGAGCGAGGCTATTTCGGCATGCTGTCCATCGAACCGTCGCGACAGGGCAGCGGCCTCGGTCGACATCTCATCGACGCGGTTGAAACGCGATGCCGTGAGCGCGGCTGCGGCCACGTCGACATCCATATCGTCAACCTGCGCGAAGAGCTGCCCGGATATTATCGGCGGCTTGGGTATGTCGAAAGCGGCACGCGACCATTCACAGATACGGACCGCGCGACGCGTCCCTGCCACTTCATTGTCATGACCAAGGCTCTTGCCTGATACGCTATGCGAACGGGGAAAACACGCGTGGCACCAGACCCCTCCGACAACCTCTCAGACACCACCGGCGACGTCACCGTCCGCACGACCGGCGACAGCATCACCGGCTTTGCGCGTCTGGCGCTCGCGCTGACCGCGTGGACCGAGCGCTGGATTCCCGACGCGTTCATCTTCGCGATCGTCGGGACCCTCGTTGTCGTGGTCGCCGGCGTGACGGCGACGCCCTCCACGCTGCCGCAGGTCGTCGACGCGTGGGGCCGCGGCTTCTGGGAGCTGATTCCGTTCACGCTGCAGATGTCGCTCGTCATCATCACCGGCCATGTGCTGGCGACCTCTCCGCCGATGCGCCGGGCGATTCGTGCGCTCGCCGCCTTGCCCCAATCGCCACGCGCGGCGGTCGCGCTCGTCACCTTCTTCGCGCTGGCCAGCGCCTGGTTGAACTGGGGCTTCAGCCTGATCTTCAGCGCCGTGCTCGGGCGCGAGGTGGCCCGGCAGATGGACGATGTTGATTACCGGGCGCTTGCGGCGGCGGCGGTGCTCGGCGCAGGCAGCGTCTGGGCGCAGGGGTTGAGCGGATCCGCGGCGCTGCAGATGGCGACGCCCGGCGCGCTGCAGCCGCAGGTCCGCGACATCGTTGCCGCCGGCGGTCTGGTGCCCGGCGGCCTGATCACATTTCGTCACACGATCTTTCTGTGGCAAAGCGTCGTGTCGGTACTCGTCGAGCTGGTTGTGGTGACCGGTGTGATGTGGCTTGCGACGCCTCCGGCAGGTCGAGGCCGTTCGGCGCGGGCATTGGGTATCGCGCTTGATACCGAAGGCGACGCCGATCGACCGATCGCCGCTGACAGCGTTCGCTCGCGGCCTGGCGCGTGGCTCGAGCACTCACCCGTCCTGACCTGGCTCGTCGCCGCGCTCGGCTTCTCGTACCTGGTCCGCTACTTCCTCCAGGCCGCTGAGCCGCTCGGCGCGATCACCATCAACACGCTCAACTTCACGTTTCTGCTGGTCGGCTTCGTCCTGCACGGCACGCCGTTCCGGCTGATGCGCGCGGTCCAGCACGCGACGCCTGCTGTCTGGGGTGTCATCCTGCAGTTTCCCTTCTACGCTGGTATCGCCGGCGTCATCACCTCAACACATCTGAACGAGCAGCTCGCCGGTGCGTTCGTCCGCGTGTCGACGGCGACAACCTTTCCGCCGCTCGTGGCGATCTACTCGGCAGTACTCGGCGTGTTCGTGCCGTCGGGCGGATCGAAATGGGTCATCGAAGCGCCGTACGTGATGGCGGCTGCACATTCGCTCAGGGTGCACCTCGGGTGGGTCGTCGCGTCGTACGATCTTGGAGAGGCGCTCGCCAACCTCGTCCAGCCGTTCTGGATGTTGCCAGTGCTCGGCCTGTTCGGCCTCGGCGCGCGCGACGTCATGGGGTATACGCTGGTGGTGTTCTTCGCGCTCGTGCCGGTCGTCCTCGTCCTCGTAACGCTGCTGGGGATGACGTTGGCCTATCCTCTTTAGACTGGCTCAGGGCTCAGGGCTCAGGGCTCAGGGCTCAAGGCCTGAGCCAAAGTGGAATAACATGCGTGGCGAAAGGAATGCACCATGATTCGTCTTCTGCTGTCTTGCGCCGCCGCTCTCGCTGTCGTGGCCGTCGCCGTCGCCCAGGCCCCAGACGCCGGGCGTCCGGATCCTCGCAGCATCCGCCTGCGGGGCGACCGGTTCAAGCCGCTCACCTATGACGAAATGACGCCGGCGCAGAAGACCATGATGGAGCATCTGCTATCGGGCCCGCGCGCCGGTGCGAACGGTCCGTTCAACGTCCTGCTGCGCAGCCCGGAGATGGGCGATCTGGCGCAGCAGTTCGGTGCGTCGGTGCGGTTCAATTCCTCAGTGTCCAGGAAGTTGAACGAGATGGCCATCATCATGACCGCGCGCTACTGGACGTCGCAATATGAGTGGCAAGCGCACCATCGTGCGGCGCTCGAAGCCGGTCTGAGCCCGGCGATCGCGGACGCGATCGCGCAAGGCAAGCGTCCCGTGGGGATGCAGAAGGACGAGGAAGTCGTCTACAACTTCTGTTCGGAGTTGCTCAACACCAAACAGGTCAGCGACGCGACGTTCAACGCCGTCAGGGACGCGGTGGGCGAACGAGGCATCGTCGATCTCATCGGCGTCATGGGTTGGTACCACACGGTGTCGATGCTGCTGAACACCGACCGGTATCCCCTGCCGGAGGGCACTCAGCCGGAGTTGAAGCCGCTCAAGTAGGAGCCAGAGCGGGTCTGTCTTACAGTGTGTTACAATCTACCTGTGGATAAGACACTGACGATACGTCTCGACAAAGCGCAAGACGAGGCATTGACTGAACGAGCCGAAGTCCTGGGCAAGACAAGATCAGAGCTCGTGCGGGAGCTGATCGAGAAAGGGCTGGAGGCACAACCTCTGGGCCATCGCGTCGGCCACCTGAAAGGCATCCTGGATCTGCCTGAACCGAAGGATGGATTGCGCCGCCGGATCAAGGACCGCAACTGGCGATGAAGGCTTGCCTGATCGACACTGGTCCCTTCGTGGCTTACCTGAATCGAAGCGATCCCATGCACGAAGTCGTGGCGAGTTTTATCGACAGGTTCAAGGGCGAGCTCGTCACCACAGGCACCGTCATCGGCGAGGTCATGTACTTCGTCTCCGAACTTGCGAGCGGCCCTCTGTCCTTCGCCAAATTCCTGCTCGGTTCCGGTGTTCGGATTGTGGAGTCCACGCGACCGCAGCAAGTCCTGGCGGCCGCCGAGTTGATGAGCAAGTACTTCGACACGCCGATGGACTTTGCTGATGCGACTCTGGTCCTGCTCGCCCAGGAAGTCGGCGTGACCGACATCCTGACTTTGGACCGGCGTGGGTTTTCAACGTATAAGACGGCGAAAGGGAAGGCATTTCGCCTGCTTCTCGCCGCTTCAAAAGCGAAGTCCAGTTCGTGATACAAGAAGCCTTCTATGGCCCTTTCCCGGGGCACCCGCCTCGGCTCGTATGAGATCGTCGGCGCGCTGGGAGCCGGCGGCATGAGCGCCTGCGGCCAGGCCGATGCTGCGGCGACGGGAAGCCGCAGCGAGGCATCCGCGTCAGTTCGCGCTCCGGGCGGGGTCCCCAACGCGGCAGCCGCGTTGGGGTGCCGGCGTGGGGCCCCATCGCCAGTGTTAGAAAGCTGACCCCGAGCCCATGCCGTTGACCGTCGGTGCGCGTCTCGGACCATATGAAATCGTCAGCGCGCTTGGAGCTGGCGGCATGGGCGAGGTCTATCGCGCCCGCGACACGACACTCGGACGCGACGTCGCACTAAAGATCCTGCCGGAGCTGTTCGCGAGCGATCCCGATCGTCTCGCCAGATTTCAACGTGAGGCACAAGTACTCGCCTCGTTGAATCATCCCAATATCGCCGCCATATACGGCTTGGAACATTCGGACCCTTCGCCAGGCTCAGGGCAGGCGGCCGTGCGAGCGCTCGTTCTCGAGCTGGTCGAGGGCCCAACGCTGGCGGAAAGGCTGGCTGAGGGGCCGAGCGGGCTGCCACTCGAAGAGGTTCTTCCCATTGCCCGGCAAATCTGCGGGGCCCTCGAAACCGCCCACGAGCAGGGGATCATTCACCGTGATCTCAAGCCGGCCAACATTAAAGTCCGCCCTGACGGCGCGGTGAAAGTGCTGGACTTCGGGCTGGCGAAGCTCGCCGATCCGGTAGGGGCCGGTCTTCAGACCGGCCCGGCGGCGTTATCGCAGTCACCGACGATCACGTCGCCGGCCGCGACGGGTATGGGCGTGATTCTCGGGACGGCTGCCTACATGGCGCCGGAGCAGGCGAAGGGGCGACCAGCCGACAGGCGGAGCGATGTGTGGGCGTTCGGCTGTGTGCTCTACGAGATGTTGACCGGGAAGCGTGCGTTCCAGGGCGAGGATGTAAGTGACACTCTGGCATCGGTGCTGAAAGGCGAGCCGGACTGGAGCGCGCTGCCTCCGACGACGCCTCCGGCCATTCGCAGACTGTTGAAGCGGAGCCTCGCAAAGGATCCCAAGCGCCGCCTATCGGACATCGCCGATGCGCGGCTTGAGCTCGACGACGCGCAGTTGTCCGAAACGTCAACTGCGGTTGCTCCCGGCGGGGTGAGCGTTGACGTTCGCCAGACTGGATGGCGGCGCGCGGTGCCGTGGGACATCGCCACCGGGCTCGGGTTGACCGTCGGAGCTGCAGTTGTGCTGATGCTGTGGGCGCCGTGGCGCAAGGTACCGCCACCTGCGCCGGTGCGTCTGAGTGCTGAGCTCGGAGTGGACGCTTCCCTCGTGACTGATCAGGGTGCGGCTGCGATCCTGTCGCCGGATGGATCGATGCTGGCGTTTGTCGCACAGAAGACGGGAACCGGTCCGCAGCTCTACGTGCGCCGGCTCGATCAGCTGCGCGCCACGCAGCTCGCCGGCGCCGACGAAGCACGCAATCCGTTCTTCTCGCCCGATGGGCAGTGGGTCGCATTCTTCGCTGGCGGCAAGCTGAAGAAGATAGCCGTGGCCGGAGGTGCTGCCGTCACGCTGTGTGACGCGCCGAGCGGCCGGGGCGGTACCTGGGCTGAGGATGGGACGATCGTGTTCTCGCCTCGCAACGCCGACGGGGTCAGCCTGTTGCGCGTGTCGTCGACGGGAGGCATGCCCGAGCCACTAACGGCTCTCGGCGAAGGAGAATTTGCGCAGCGGTGGCCGCAGGTGTTGCCCGGCGGCAAGGCGGTGCTCTATACGAGTAGTGGGGTCAGGAGCGCCAACGCCCTGCCCGTGTGGGAAGACGCCAACCTAGTGGTGCAGCCGCTCCCAACCGGCACGCGCAAGGTGCTGCAAATGGGCGGGTACTATGGCCGCTACTTGCGCAGCGGACATCTGGTCTACCTCCACGACGGAACGCTGTTCGCCGCACCCTTCGATCTCGACCGCCTGGAGGCGAGCGGACAGTCCGTGCCCGTGTTGGAAGGCGTGGCCGCCAGCTCAGTCAACGGAGGAGCGCAGTTCGCGGTGACGGACAACGGTACGCTGGTGTACCTGGCGGGACAGGGCGCCGTCAGAGACGCGCCCATCGTCTGGATGGACCGCGAGGGCAAGGCGACGTCGTTGCGGGCCACGCCCGCCAACTGGGCGAACCCGCAATTCGCGCCCGACGGCCGCCGGCTCGCCATGAATGTTAACGACGGCAGGCAATTGGACGTGTGGGTCTACGACTGGGCGCGAGACACGCCGTCCCGCTTCACCTTTGACCCTGCAGACGATAGCTTTCCGGTGTGGACGCCGGACGGCCGCCGGATCGCGTTCGCCTCGACTCGGGCCGACAAGTCTGCGATGAATCTCTACTGGCAGCGCGCCGATGGTGCCGGCGAGATCCAACGGCTGACCGAGAGCAAGAACAACCAAACCCTCACATCGTGGCACCCGAGCGGGAAGTTTCTCGCGTTCCATGAAACCAGCCCTCAAACTACTACTGGCCAAGATCTGATGATCCTCCCAATGGAGGGGGACGAGGCCTCAGGGTGGAAGCCTGGCAAGCCGACGGTGTT
Source organism: uncultured Acidobacteriota bacterium (assembly GCA_963789965.1). Lineage (GTDB taxonomy): Bacteria > Acidobacteriota > Vicinamibacteria > Vicinamibacterales > CAVVIG01 > DATLLJ01. The sequence continues at coordinate 674,405 of CAWBMO010000002.1, read as the reverse complement.
CTTGAATAGCCCATTCAATGAGGCGTGGCCGGTTTTCTCACCCGACGGGCGGTGGTTGGCGTACACCTCGAATGAATCAGGGCGAAATGAGGTCTATGTACGGCCCTTCCCTGGGCCGGGCGGCAAGTGGCAGGTCTCTGCGGGCGGCGGCCTTCTTCCGAGATGGTCTCGGACCCGTCATGAGCTTCTTTACGAGACGCTCCAACCCGACGATCGGATCATGGTTGCCTCTTACATGGTCGAGCGCGATTCGTTCCGCGCCGAAAAGCCGCGGCTGTGGGCCGACCGGCGTTATGGGGTGCGGCCCACAGGTTGGGACTTCGATCTGCATCCCGACGGTGAACGTGTTGCGCTCGAGCCCGTCCCGGACACGCCGGCCGCTGCCAAGCAGGACAAGGTCGTCTTCATCTTCAACTTTTTCGACGAGCTGCGCCGCCTCGCTCCCCCGGCCGTGCGCTGAGGATCCGAGCACCGCCACGAATGCCCCCTCAGGTGTCAGCTCTCCAGCAGACGTCGGAGGTGTGCTCGCAGCGAAGGAAGATCCTGAGTGACAGTCTGCCAGACAATGCTGAGGTCGACTCCGAAGTACTCGTGAACCAGAATGCTGCGCATGCCGGCGATGTCGGCCCAAGGAACATCGGCCGGCAGCCCTTCGTGATCCGTGGACAGATGACGAGTGGCTTCGCCGATGACTTCGAGATTGCGAATGACGGCATCGACCGTCTTCTGGTCGGCACGGAACTCGTCGAAGCTCAGCCCGCCGATATACTTCTCGATGTTGGTGATCGCGGCCAGGATGTCGTCGACGCGAAGCCGCCAGTCTCTAGGCGGCAACAACCGCCTCGTGGAGGATGCGGTCGCGGAGCTGGGGCTTGAGTGCTGCCGGCGTGACAAGGTCCACTCGGTGCCCAACCAGGTCGCCGAGGTGTCGCTGAAGGCGCACAAACTCAAAGAGGCCAACCGGACGGCTGAATTCGACGAGTAGATCGACGTCGCTGTCGTCTCGCCCTTCATCGCGGGCAAACGAGCCAAATAGCGACAGGCGAGCCACACCGAAGGCGTCCAAGAGCGATCGGTTCTCGCGCAACGTTCGTAAGATATCGTCACGCCTTAGCGAGGTTCCTGCAGCCATCGGCCTGTCATCTATTATCGCTGAGATGTTGTCTCCAGGACGCAATATGGAACCTGGGAGAACCGGGGCGCCGTGGGCCCGCGTCTGGCAACCGCCGGAAAAGCTCACGCTGATTCGCATCGAGCAGAAAAAGTCATACGCGGAAGGATTGGCCGCGGCTACACTCTGCATGCGGAGGCTCGCCCATGTCCCATCGCCGTGAATTCTTGAAGTTCCTCGCGGGCAGCCCGCTGCTCGCCGGCGTTCCGCTTACCGGACTCTTCGCTCAGGACGGTCAACTCGCCAGCGCCGCGGACGGGCTCGATGTGTTTGATTTCGAAGCGATGGCACGAAAAGTCCTTCCACCCGCGCATTGGGGCTACATGGCTTCCGGCGTGGACGGCGACGAGACACTGAAAGCCAATCGCGAGGGGTTCACTCGCTACCAGTTACGGACGCGCCGCTTTGTCGATGTGAGCCGCATCGACATGTCGACCACTCTGTTTGGAACGACGTTCAACTCACCGATCTTTCTTTGTCCGGTCGGCAGCCAGAAAGCCTTCCACCCGGAAGGCGAAGTCGCGGCGGCAAGGGCGGCGCAAGCCCGAGGGCATTTGCAGATCCTGTCGACACAGTCGTCCTCGGCGGTGGAAGACGTCATCAAAGCGCGTGGCGGGCCCGTCTGGTATCAGCTTTACACGACGGATAATTTCGATGTCACAACCAAACTGTTGAAACGCGCTGAAGGGGCTGGTTGCCCGGTCGTGGCCATTACCGTGGATCTTCCCGGCGGAAGAAATTCGGTGACGGCGTCGCGTTTTCAGCGGCAGGACACTCGTGACTGTTCGAGTTGCCACGGCGCCGGCGGTCCTGGAGGCAATGGACAAGTCGTCAGTACCAAACCGATGTTTGCCGGCATCAATACCCAGGGCGTTGCGCTGAATTCTCCGTCTCTGACATGGACTTTCATCAAGCGTGTGAAAGACGTCACGAAAATGAAGGTCGTCATCAAGGGACTGGAAAGTCGCGAAGACGCGGCGCTCGCTGTGCAAAACGGCGCGGACGGGATCATCGTTTCGAACCACGGCGGTCGTGCGACGGAAAGCGGGCGGGGAACAATCGAGGCCCTGCCGGAAGTCATTCAGGGAGTGGCCGGCCGAGTCCCTGTGCTCCTGGATGGGGGAATCCGTCGGGGGACGGATGCGTTCAAGGCCCTGGCGCTCGGCGCGACCGCTGTTGGCGTAGGCCGACCGTACGTGTGGGGGCTTTCAGCCTTTGGCCAGCAGGGCGTGGATCGCGTTCTCCAGATTCTCAACAACGAATTGAGGCTCGCGATGGTTGGTTGCGGCGCACGGTCGCTCAAGGAAATCACGCCCGCCTCGATCATCGATACAGGACGCAGAGGATAGGCCAGGCTGCGTGTGATCAGCAGGCATTGTTCGCGCGTCATCGTCACCGTCGGAATCGTCCTATTCCCCCTCCTCGCCGCGATCGGGTCGACCCCGGCGTCGGCTCAGCCTAAGCCGTCGGCGGTGGCGTCCGTCGACGAGTCAGAGCCGGTGTCGGTGCCAGCGCCATCGGAGCTGGCGATTCGCTACTACGAGAGCGGCAACATTCTGTGGGTCGTGAACACGGTGTGGGGCATTGTGCTTCCTCTTGCGCTGCTGTTCACCGGCGTCTCTGCGCGGATCCGCACGTGGGCGCAGGCGATCGGGCGCCGCTGGTTCTTCGTGATCGTGACGTATCTGTTGATTTTCATCGTGCTGACCACCGTCATCGAGCTTCCACTCGCGTACTACCAGGAATTCGTCCGGCCGCACGCGTACGGCCTCTCGAACCAGACGCTCTCGAAGTGGGTGACCGACTCGCTGAAGTCGCTCATGGTCGCGTGGATCATCGGGTCCTCGTTTCTGTGGGTTCCCTATCTGCTCCTCGCCAGGAGCCCGCGCCGTTGGTGGTTGTACACCGCCGCTGTCGCGATTCCCTTCAGCGTGGTCGTGAACCTGATCGCGCCGATCTGGATCGCGCCGCTGTACAACCGGTTCGAGCCGATGCGCGACAAGACACTCGAGGCACGGCTGCTTCAGCTGGCCGATCGCGTGGGTATCGAAGGCGGGCGGGTGTACGAAGTCAACAAGAGCATCGACACGAACCAGGTCAATGCTTACGTCGCCGGCTTGTTCGGCACCAAGCGGATCGTCCTCTGGGACACGATCCTCGCGAAGCTCACGCCCGAGGAGCTGGTGCCCGTGATGGCGCATGAAATGGGTCACTACGTGCTGGGGCACGTCGTGCGAGGACTGGCGTTCTCGTCCGCTCTGCTATTGGCGGCGCTGTGGGTCGCGCACCGGCTGGTCGGCTTCGCCCTCACGCGATTCGGCACGCGATTCGGTTTCACGGACATGGGCGACATCGCATCGCTGCCGCTGCTTCTCCTCCTGATCGGATTGTTTTCGCTGGCGGTTTCGCCGATGGCCCTCGCCTTCTCACGCTATCAGGAACATGAGGCCGATCGCTTCGCGCTCGAAATCACCCGCGCGAACCACAGCATGGCGACCGCGTTCGTGAAGCTGCAGCTGGACAACCTTGCCGTGCCGCGTCCAGGACCGGTGTTCAAATTGTGGCGGGCGACCCATCCGCCGATTGGAGAGCGCATCGACTTCTCCAACTCCTATCGGCCATGGACGACGGGACAGGGGCTGGCCTACGCGCGTTACTTCAAGGGTGAATGACTGGATTGGGCCCATTTCGGCCAGGTGTTCGGGCTGTTCGACCTCAGTCGACGTGGGCGTCGAACGCTCCAGTGACGACGCGCCCCCCGCGCCTCACCTGCACAAAGATCCGGTAGTCTCCCGGCTCCGGAAATCCATAGGGAAAGGAAACAGTCGGAGGCAGTCTGGCGCCCGGATGCGCGTGTGACTGACCGGACGGCATCGCAATCTCCATCGCAGCCATCGGTGCTGAACCCGAAGGATGCACATGGGCGAACACGCGGCGGTCCCGCCGTACAAAGATGGCGTGCCCAGGCATTCCCATGTAGAGCTCCAGATCGCTGGCCGGCTGACCCGCCGCATCCTCCACGCGGAATGTGAACATCGTCAACTGCTTCGTCCTGAACGCCTGGCCATCTCGTACCCAAACGATGCGCCCCCCGTCAGGCGTCAGGCTGACGTTGTCCGTTGACAAGCTCGCGCCGCTCCACTCGCTGTCATCGCCTGTCAGCGTGATGCCGCGAATCGCGGGCGTGTCGAGTTGACTAGCCACTGTTTCTGAGAGGCCGGTCCGGTGCACGAGATCAGCAAACAGCTCGTACTGACCTTGCGGTACGTCGGGCAATCGCGCTTCGAAGGCGCCGGTCGTGAGGCCGTCGGGATGCAGGTGCCATAAGTGGTCGAGCGCGGGTGACACGATGAAGAGGTGCATCAGATGGCCGTGATCAGGGACGAAGTCGTCCACACGGCGGCTCACGATCCACCCTGGATCGCGCAGGTCGAGTCGTAAACCTCCTTCGGAGGTCAGCGTTGGTGTGGCCTCCAGTGGCCTATAGACGTAACGCGCGTAACTCGACGCTTCCGCCGTCCACCACGAGTTTCCGAAGAACATCGCGCCCACGACGATGCCGGTGGCGACCAGGCCGGCGATGCGACCGCGCCGGCGTTCAAGGCGACCGGGTGCTTCGCCCGCCTCCAGCCGCACCTCGCGCGCGATCGCCGAGACGATGGCGACAAAGCCGGTGCAAAGAAGGAGCATGAAGCCGAAGAGCAGCGCGCGGCGCGTGCGGGTCATGGCCAGCGTCGCCTGCGGCATCGTCGGAACGGGGACGGAGAGACTCCCTGTGCCGCGATCGCCAGAGACGGCGACGCGCACCTGCCACGCGCCGGCGGTCATCATCCAGAGGTGACCCGTGAACAGCCGTGGGTCGTCAGGCGATCGCGACGCGACGTCGGGCGTGGGCGCGAACTGCGCGCCGGGGCCGGTGAGCGGCAGCGGCACGATGCGGACGTCCCGGACGTCGGACGACGTCGTCAGTACTTCGACGTCGGCGACGCCCGGTACCGCGTGGGGCGGCCTGACGGTCACGAACACGCGATACGCTCCCGCCTGGCCGTCGAGGAACACGTCTGGGCTTCCGATGTGGGCCGATGCGTTTCGAGCGCACAGCAGCGCCGCGACAAACACCACCGATGTCCAGGACCGGCGCATCTTCACCGTTTGACCTTCTGCATCATCCGTCCGGCGTGAACGGCTATCCACATCGTCAAGCACGAGATGAGGGCCGCCACGAGCATCCCGCGCCAGAATTGCGGCGTCGTCGATTCGTTGTAGAAGAACTCGTTACGGGCATAGAAGGATTGAGGTGGGGTGCTGAAGTCCATGTACGCCGTTCCGAAGAACCAGTTTCGCGCCAGTGGAGTCATCAGGAAGTTCGCGAACGGCCATTGAACCGCGACGAATGTGATCAAGAAGACCAATCCAATAGCTGGCCCGCGGAAGAGGGGCCGCCAACCGTTCCATCGCTGAAGGACCAGGTCGATCGTCAACGCGGGAATGATGACCAGCAGGGGGAATTCCCACGGGATCATGTGCGTGACTTGTTGGTACACCGGTCCGAGCTTCGGTTGGGCGGGAACGAGCGGCAGGATCCAGAGGAACGCCACCCCGAACGCGGTGTAGACGCCAGCCATGATGGTGCATGCCCAACGCTGCCGCGACGCCACGGCTATTCCCACGAGAACGCCAGGCGTTCCCAACATGACGACGATATAAAACAGTGCCGAGTGCATTTCAGACCGGCTGATGTATTCCATCTTCAAGAGCAGCGATTCACAGATGACCGTGCCGCCCACGTACAAGAAGAGTTTCTGAAGCGGTCCCTGAAGGTGCGGATCGGAACGGTTCATGAACGCCAGCAGGAGCATCACCGTGCCGAGCTCGATGCCGAAGAATCCAGCAGCGAGCACCATGTGCGGCGGGCTGATGATTTTCACATCGAGGCCGTACGCGTTGTGCCACCAGTCGTCGAACGGCGCAGAGGCGAGCATCGCGACGCCGCCCCACGCCGACAGGAACGCACCGAGCGGCCCGACGAAGCCCCAGATCCGGACGCTCACCTCCCGCAGCGGCGCGTTCCGCCCGAACGTCGTCGTCAGGATCAGGTATCCGGAGGAGAGGCCGGCGAGCACGCCGCACGCGTAAATGGCCATGTGCGGCGGCGACCAGAAGGTGTCGCGGCCGATCGATCGGTGCCAGGAAATGTCCCAGTAGCCGCCGACGTAGGCGGCAGTGACGGCGAGGGCGGAACACCACAAATACCAGGGAATCCCTGGCCGGCGTGCTGTGTGGTTTCGTTCAGCCGTCGCGACTGCGAGGCTCACATGACAAGCCTACCATCGGGCCCGGAGGGATCGACTGTGGGGTCCGCCGGAAGGCGGACCCACAAACAACCTAGAACGAGAAGCGCAGGCCGATCTGACCGACGCGTTGTTCCGGACGCTGGCTGTCGCCAGAGAAGCTGGCCGGTTGCAGAAGGGTGGGGTCCGGGACTCCGGTCGTCGAAAAGACCGTGCGATTCGCCGAGACGCCGCCGACGATGTTGCTCGGATTGATGGCGTTGAACAGGTTGAACACCTCGCCGATCGCCTCGACCCGGGCGTGGCCGATCGCGAACACCTTCGAGATGCGCAGATTCATTTGGGACTGGGGCCAACCTCGCCCGCAGTTGACCGTTTCACACGGTCCGATGGTCTTGACCGTCGCCTTGCCAGTCGCCGAATCGGTGCTGGCGACGGCAAACGCGTCTGTGGGAATGTCGAACCGATCGCCATCTTTATTCTGGTCACGGCCATCGACGAGAAAGATCGGCAGCGCGGAGCGGTATAGAAGGAACGGCGCGACCTGCACACCGTAGGGAAGCTGCACGACGGCGCTCAAGTTGATCCGGTGCCGCGCGTCTGTCGTGACATTCGGCCCGAGCTGCACGGGGCTGTCAAACGGATTGCTCGCGTCCTGGATATTTGCGGTGTTGAGCTCGTCCGAGGCGTTGCCGATGGTGCTGACCGCCTTCGAGAGCATGTACGAGGCGGCGAAGTCGAAGCCCCTCGTGAAGCGGCGTCGGCCGCTCAAGATCAACGCGTTGTATTCACTCCGGCCGCGGCTGAGCGCCGGCCGATCCGACGAGTTGTCCGGGCTCAGATTGCTCGACAGCAACGTCGAGATGCGCCGCGTCGTGGTACCTGGAATCCGCTGATTGAGCCGCGGCTTGTAGTTCAGATCGCGGCCGAGCGAGTTGACGTAATCGACCCCGATCACCGTGTTAGACGTCAGCTCGTGAGACCAGCCGACGTTGGTCTGAAGCTGATACGGCTGCTCGAGCCTGGGATCGACCCAGATTCCCACAAGCGCAGCGCCGGTGGATTGATTCTGGAGTGTCAGGTTGGGGTTCAGCGGTTGGCCCACCTGGTAGACGGTGCCGTCCGCGTTCTTCAAGCCCGTCGTACTCTGAGCACTGAACACTGTGCCGAACCGGTTGCCGCTCGCATCGAGCGCAGCCGCCAGGACGTTCGAGTTCGTATAACCGAAATCCGTGTAGACGCCCCATCCCGCGCGGACGATGTTGCTGCCGGTCCCCGTCACGTCGTATGTGCCGCCGATGCGGGGCTGAATGTTGTTCCGGTCCGACCGCGGATCGAGGCCGAAGTTCTCGAGGCCCACAATCCCGTCCAGCGCTCCCGCCCTGGCAGCGGCCTGAACCTTCACGAAATTCGGGTTGAGCGACTGGTCGAAGTTGAGGCCGGTGACGAGATCGTACCGAACGCCGGCGTTGAGCGTGAGCCGGTCGCTGGCTCGCCAATCGTCCTGCACGTACAACCCATACTGCTTCGTTGGGATGTTGGCCGAAGCCTCGCCGTCGATCTGCATCACGGTCGCCACCGGCGACGAAAGGCTGCTGTTTAGCATCGTGTAGGAGATGACGCCCTTACCGCTCGAGCCATCGATGAACAACCTCGGCTCGTTGATGAAATTCACGCCGGCCTTGAAGGTATGACCCACGCCGCCGTGTCCAGCGACGAGCCAGGAAAAGTCATCCCGGATCTGGTACTTGACCTGTTCGGTTCGTTGCGGCGTCGAGAGATTGCTGCCAGTGGCGACGCCGTTTGGAAACATCAGGTTGGCCACCTTCGTCCGCTCGGTGATGAGGTCGTTGAAGTCGGAGTACTGAAACACGAACTCGTTCAGCCTCGCGCCGGCAAACACCCAGTTGTGATTGAAATTGACGGAGTTGAACCGGTTCTGCGCGTCGCCCCAGTTGTCTGGCGTCGAGGTCGGGCTCGAGCCAAACACATACGTATTGGTGTTGCGGCCGTAGCGAACCGAAATGAACTGTTCAGGGTTGATGTTGGCCGATAACTTCACGGTGCTCAGGTTGTCCCGAAGGGGCGTCGCGTACACGCCGTCCTGAGCGGAAAACAGACCCCTTCGTGTTGACCGTTTGGGTCGTGTCCTGCATCGTGCGCTCGACCGCAAAGAAGAAATGGACCCGGTCCAGCGTGAGCGGCCCGCCAAAGCTGCCGCCGAACTGGTTGCGGCGATAGTCGCCCTTTGTGGGATCGGTGCCGGCCGCGACGCCCGCGAGCTTCTCGGTTTCCGTCAAGGCGTTCATCGTCTTGTCGCGGAACAGCTCGAACACCGTCCCCTGGAACCGGTTCGTGCCGCTTTTCGTGACGACGTTCATGACGCCGCCGTTGCTGCGTCCGTATTCCGCCTTGAAGCGCTGGGTCTCGAAATGGAATTCCTCGATCGCCTCGAGCGGGAACTGTTGCAGCAGGCCGCCAACCGTGTCGTCGTTGTTGTCGCCGCCGTCGATTTGATAGTTGATGTTTCGACCCGCGCCGCCATTGATCAACGGCGCATAGTTCGTCCCCTTGCTCGGATCCGAATGAAACGCCAGTCCGACACCGGGCAGCGTGGCCGCAAGGTTCGCAAACTGGCGGCCGTTGATCGGCAGGTCCTGCACGCGCCGCGGGTCGACCACCTGGCCGACCGACGAATTGGTCGCGTCGACGAGCGGAGCGGCGGCCGTGACAGTCACCTCCTGGGCGATCGCGGCAACCTGCAGCCTGCCATCGATCAACTGTGTCTGCGCGACTTTGACGTCGACATCCTTGCGGCTGATGGTGTCGAACCCTGCTCGCGCGATCCTGACCTCGTATACACCGACCGGCAGGGCGGCGAGGCGATACATGCCGGCGCTATCGGTCGTCCCGGTCCGAACCAATCCGGTTTCAGGATTGCGGGCCGTCACGGTGGCACCCGCAATGGCAGCGCCTTGCGAATCGAGTACCCGCCCCGAGATGGCGCCGGAGGACTGCTGGGCAAGCGCGGCGGAAGCCGCGAAGATCCACACAGTGGCTGCGACAAGGATGTTTTTCATGTGTGCTTCCAGCTGACGTCGCCGCTCGGCAACAGGGTGTACGCCGTTTTGAGAAGTTCCGATCACAAGGCTCCGTTTCGCTGCTGAACGATAACGACCGTGCCGTTTTTGGAATATAAAAGTGTGCAGTTACGACAGCGCCTCAAACACACCCGACTCCCGATTCTTCCGCACACGGTTCCACAAGAAGTATCGGCCGTTCATGGCCAGATATACGCCTGGTGCCAGGATCTGCACAAACGAAAGCGCGCTTCCGAGATTGAACAACCCGTCCGAGCTGCCGAAGGCATAGGGGACCATCGCGCCGGTCAGCACGACTGTCTTGGCGGTGTCCGGCCCCAGTGCCGCGGCGAGCACGCCGGCGGTCTCGATCATGGTATCGGTGCCATGCGTGATGATGATGCGGGGCTCGGTGGCCTGCCTGCACTGTTCGACGATGAGCGAGCGGTCGGCGGCGGTCATCTCGAGGCTGTCGATCATCATCAGCGTCCGGACGGACACGTCGACGCGGCTCCGTCCCAGGCGCAGCATCTCGGGCAGGTGGGTATCCTTGAACACCAGGGAGCCGGTCAGCTCGTTGTAATTCTTGTCGAACGTGCCGCCGGTGACGAAAATCCGGATCATCGAGCTCTCGAAACTATAATCCACTGTAGATCGACCGATGCCACAGACCTTGAAGATCACCTCGCGCATGGACGCGATCCAGGCGCCGATTATCGCCGTGATTGGCGACATCATCCGGCAGACGCCGGGGACGATTTCCCTTGGGCAGGGCGTCGTGCACTACGGGCCGCCGCCCGCGGCGCTGACGGCAGCGGCTGGCGCGGTCGGGAACACGAGCACGCACGAGTATCAGTCGGCTTCCGGCCAGCCGGCGCTCATCAGCGCCATCGAACAGAAGCTCCGACGCGACAATGGCATCGAGGTCGCGCGGGGCAGCCGCGTGATGGTGACAGCCGGCGGCAACATGGCCTTCGTCCACGCCGTGCTCGCCATTTCCGAGCCGGACGACGAAGTCATCCTGCCGGTACCGTTTTACTTCAACCATGAGATGGCCATTCAGATGGCCAGCTGCCGGGTCGTGCCGGTCCCAACCGATTCGCGCTATCAGCTGGACATCGACGCCATCCGGGCGGCGATGACCCCCCGCACGCGCGCGGTGGTGACCATCTCGCCGAACAATCCGACTGGCGCCGTCTTTCCCGAACCGGTGCTCCGCGATGTCAACGCGCTCTGTCGCGACCGCGGCATTTATCACATCAGCGACGAAGCCTACGAATATTTCACCTATGGTTCGGTGCGCCACGCGTCGCCGGGGTCGTTCGCCGATGCCGAGGGACACACGATCTCTCTCTATTCGTTGTCGAAGACGTACGGGATGGCCGGATGGCGCATCGGCTACATGGTGTACCCCGAAGGGCTGGCTGGGGCCCTGGTGAAAGTCCAGGACACGGTGCTGATTTGCCCGCCGGTCATCTCGCAGGTGATGGCGGCCGCGGCCATGGACGCCGGTCCTGCGTACTGCCGGCAGCACGTCGCGGCGCTCGCCGGGGTGAGGGACGTGGTGCTCGCCGAGCTTCGATCGCTCGAACCGCTCTGCACGGTCCCGCCAGCCGAGGGCGCCTTCTATTGCTGTTTGCGCGTGAACGTGAAGGCGGATCCGATGCGCGTGGCCGAACGGCTGATTCGCGAACACAAGGTGGCGGTCATTCCCGCCACGGCGTTCGGCCTGACGGACGGCTGCTATTTTCGCGTGGCGTACGGCGCGCTCGAGAAGGCGACGGTCGCCGAAGGCATCGGCCGCCTGGTCACCGGTTTGAGGCAGATCCTCAAATCCTCAAGATCCTCAGATCCTCAGATCCTCAGATTCTCAGACATCCAGCTCCTCAGCCTCGTCCGCGCGTTCCATGATGAACCTGAACCTGGCGGACGCGTCCTTTCCCATCAGCTCGTTCATGATCCGGTCCGTGACAATCTGATCGGTGACCTCGACGCGCAGCAGGCGCCGTGTCCGCGGGTTCAGCGTTGTCTCCCAGAGCACCTTCGGCATCATCTCGCCGAGACCCTTGAAGCGCGTGATCTCGGGAGTCCCACGTCCGTTTTTGGCGTGCTGCTTCAGGATCACGTCCTTGTGCGCGTCATCGAGCGCCCAGAACGTCTCCTTGCCGATGTCGATCCGGTAGAGCGGCGGCTGTGCGAGAAACACCTTGCCGTGGGACATGAGCTGCGGGAGATGGCGATAAATGAACGTCAGGAGCAGCGTCGCGATGTGATTGCCGTCCGAATCGGCATCCGCCAGGATGATGACCTTGCCGTACCGAAGCTTGTTCAGCTCGAAGGTTTTGCCAAGCCCGCAGCCGAGCGCGGTGACGAGGTCGGAAAGCTCTTTGTTCTCGAGCACCTTGCTCAGTGACGCGCTTTCCGTGTTCAGCACCTTCCCGCGAAGCGGCAGGATCGCCTGGCGCGCGCGATCGCGGCCCTGCTTGGCGGAGCCGCCGGCTGAATCGCCCTCGACGACGAAGAGCTCGCTGCCGTCGCTTGTCGGGTTCGTGCAGTCGCTCAACTTGCCGGGCAGGTTGAGCCGGCTTGACGTCGCGCTCTTGCGAGAGACCTCCGCCTGTGCCGCGCGGCTGGCCTCGCGCGCCCTCGCCGAAAGGATGATGCGGGCGACGATCGCTTCGGCGACGCTGATGTTGTGGTTCAACCAATGCTCGAGCGCCGGGCGGACAACCGCGTCCACGGCAGAAACGAGCTCCGGATTGTTCAGGCGATCTTTGGTCTGGCCTTGAAACTGCGGTTCCTGGACGAAGAGGCTCAGCACCGCGGTGAGCCCCTCGCGGATGTCTTCGGCGACGATCGTCACGCCTTTCGGCGAGAGGTTGTGCGTCTCGATGAAATTGCGCACCGCCTTGCCGAGTCCCGCCCGCAGTCCGTTCTCGTGCGTGCCGCCCGACCCGGTGGGAATGCCGTTGACGTACGATCGCAGGTGCTCGTCGGTCGCTTCCGTCCATTGCAGCACGAGATCGAGTCGCAGGCCGTCTTCCTTGCTCAGCGCAAACGCCACATCGTGAATCGGCTTTGACCCGCGGTCGGCGACGATCCGCTTCAGGTAGTCGACGACGCCTTCGTCGTGCTCGAAGACCGACTTCTCCTTCGACGCCTCGTCGTTGAACGAGACTTTCAGCCCTTTGTGGAGATAGCTGGCAATCTCGAGCCGTTCTTTGATGACTGACGGATCGAACTCGATCTTCGGGAAGATCGCTGCATCGGGATGAAAGTAAATGATCGTCCCGGTGCCGCGCGCCGGGCCGAGCTTCTTGAGCGCGCTGACGGGTTTCCCCTGCTTGAAGCGCATTTCCCACGACGCGCCGTCGCGCTTGACCGTCGCGATCAATTCTTTCGAGAGTGCATTGACGACGCTCGCGCCGACGCCGTGGAGACCGCCGGCGGTTTTGTAGCTGCCGTGCTCGAATTTGCCGCCGGCGTGCAGCACGGTGAAGATCACTTCGAGGGCGCTCTTCTTCGTTGACGGATGTTTATCGATCGGGATGCCGCGCCCGTCGTCTTCGATCGTGATCGACGACCCATCGTTGTGGAGCGTCACCCAGATGTTCGAGGCGTAGCCGTTCATCGCCTCGTCGACGGCGTTGTCCACAATCTCCCAGACGAGATGGTGAAGGCCGGTCATGCCCACGCCGCCGATATACATGCCGGGGCGCTTGCGGACGGGGTCTAGTCCCTCGAGAACGGTGATGTCTTTGGCGGTGTAGTTGCCGGATGCCATGTATATAATTGCGCCTTGAAACGTCTGCAGCGTTTCTTCCTGGCCACCTCGATTGTAGCGGCATTTCACGTACGTCTCGCCGCCACAGTTTACGAAGACGTACCGGTTCCCGGGGGCAGGGCGGCACTCGCCGGCACGTTCGACATCCATCCGATCCCCGATCGCGCGCGCTTCGTCAGCGAGTTTGCCCGCCTCCTCCACGGCCGTTCGGATCGCAAAACGACGGCGCCAGAAGTCCTCTGGCAACAGCTCCGCCAGAGCGCCGCGTCTGCTTCCGGAGCGAACGAGCTCGTACCCGTACCGCTGACTGCCGCGGTGTGGAGCAAGGCGGTATTCCTGCGCCCCGTCGCGCCAGGCGATCTCGTGGTCGAGATTCTTGGCAGTCGACAGGCATCGCTGCTCTGTTACGGGCTGGCTGCTCTTGACGATGAGACGCTGCAGTATCTTGCGGACCACCCGGCGGTCCTGACGCAGATCTCGGCGCTTGGGGCCGAGGCGTTCGCGGTCTTTGCGGAGCGAGTTCGCGTCGAAGGTGGCCGTATCGTGCCGCCAGGCGGCGATGAGGCGGTCCCGCTCTGGGAGGCGGTCGTCGGCGAAAGCGTCACGCGCCCCGATCGATTTCTGGTCGCCCTGTTCACGCGGGCCGAGGGCCGGATGGCGGGCCTGTATGACACGATCGGACAGCTCGATCGCGAACGGCAACGTTTCGCCCTCGGCTTGTGGATGAAGGATTCGTCCGCACGTCTCGACAGCATGCGCGCACTCGCGGTGTCCTCGAGCGCCTCAGGTGATTGGCGCGTCTTGAAGACGCAGCCGTTTGTGCGCCAGGCGTACGACCTCGCGGCGGTCCTGATGCGCGTCCGTGTGGACACGACAGGTGGTCCTGCGGCGCCGTCCTCTCGAGGTTTCTGGGCCAGCGTCATTGAAGGCGCCGAACTCCCGCCCGAGCCTGTCAGGCTGCTCAAAGAATCCGCCGATGAACGGCCGATCGATGCGGCATGGCTGGCTGGCCTCACGGGTACCGGCGACATCCGCCTTCGCGCCGAACGCCTGGATCAGTTGGCATTCGGCCAGCGGGTCTTTGCGGGGGCTTCACCGGCCGAAATGTCCGACGTGTTCGTTGCGGTGCGCGCGTTCCGTCGTTACCGCATGCTGATGATCACGCTCGAACGGATCGGCATTCGCCATCCGGCGACGTACGCGGCAGCCGCGCGTCTCGCGAGCCGCATGTCGCCGCCGGATCCCGCACGCGCGTTTGTCGCGATCGCGCAGTTCCAGGGAGCGCTGGCGCTGCTGCAGCGCATGCGAATGGTGGGCACGCTCGATGTCGTCAAGACCGAAGCGCTCGTCGGCAGCCTGCTCGCCGTCCCGCTGAATTCGGATTCGCAGTACCTGGGCGGCGTCCTGCGATGGATTGATGAGGAGCTGCGTCCGGCGCTCCCGCCTGGCGATTCTCTGGACGCCATGGTGCAGTCGGCGCTCGCAGGGCCAGATGCCACGATGGCTGAACCAAGAATCGAATGGGAAGGGCGGCGATATCGTGTCGACGTCGCGGCGGCCGAGCGCCAGCGCCTGGAACGCGTGCGTGAAAAACAGGGAGGCGCCACGCTCGACCTGGCCCTCGACCTCGCCTCAATCGCGCGAAGGCTTACCTCGGCCTCTCCAGGGCCGCCGACGTTCGGCGCCGTTCAAGGCGCCGCGCAGGTGAAGTCTGCGTCCGCCGCACTGTCCGCCCGGTCAAGCCAGGGACCGCTCCAGGCCGATGGTTTTCCGCCGGGCGTCGTGCCGCCGCCCGACCCGCGCGAGGGTGCGACCAGAGCGATCGACGAGCTGGCGAAGGTGACCAACACCTCGAATCTACCGCGGACAGCCCCCGCCATCGTCGAGCTCGTCGACGCAGCCGACCAAGCGGCGGCGCAAGCCCTGGTGTCCTTGATGTACGCCGTCGACCTGGGTGACCCAGACGGCGCCGCGCTGCTGCCTGGTGACGTGTCGCGCCGGCACGATTTCGGGTTCGGCCAGAGGGACACCGATCAGCGCCTCCGTGCGGCGTGGATGCAGCCCCGTCCGGATGTCTCGCCTGGCGTGCCGTGGCACGTTGACGGGTCGCTCCTTGGCCTCGACATCGCCCTGGCGCCCGTCGCCTTGCGCCGCCTCAGCTCCGAGCACGCGCTCGAGGCGCCGACGCTGCCGTCGAATGAGCGCGAGTCCTTCGCGATCGGTTTTGGGCTGCTGAATCCGTTCGCACTCACCGACACGACTCGTGATGCCATCGCCGAAGCGATCGAGCGCGGCCGTCGGCGAGTGTCTGCCATTAAGGATGTCGACGCCGCCGCAAGCGTCGCGGGCGAGCTCGATATGGATGGCTGGCGGCGGCGGGCGATCCGGTGGGCCGTTGCGCACGAACCCGATCGTCTCGAGTCGATGTTTTCGCTCAGCGAGCTGCTTGCGCTGGGCGACCCGGCCCATCAAATCGAGCTCGATCCGTGGGGCACGTCGGCGATCGTGTCGACCGGGTGCGTCTGCACGCGGATGCGGCCGCCAGGCCGGTTGCCGCTGTTTGTGGGACGCCGCCAAATCGGTCTGCTGGCGGCTGTTGTGCCGGACCTGAACCTGCACGTCGCCCGAATGCTGTCGCATTTGCGCCTGCCGGCCCGGCTGGCCAAGTATGTCCTGAGCGCCGCGGTGCAGGATTTCGTCGATGAGGTCCGCGCCACCGACCCCGACGACTGGCTCTCACTTGTTCGTGGAGCGGGCGCCATACCGCAGGATAGGATAGAGGACTATGTGGCGGCCGCCGCTGCAGATGGTCCACTGGTTCCCGACTCTTCGAGATAATGGCCTGAGGGTCCTGGCCATCGCCGCTGGCGTCTCGCTATCGCTGTCCGCCCAGGAACCGCCCGCCCCGCAGCCAACCGCCCCGAAGCTGACCGTCCTGTCGCCGGTGGAAGATTCGTACGTCAGCGGCGAAACGATGCTGCGCGCGAGCCTGGATCCGCCCGACGCGGCATCCGCCGTTGTGTTCTTCATCGACGGACGCCAGCGATGCGTGGTTCCCGTCGCCCCATTCGAGTGCGACTGGGACGCCGGTCGCACCATCACCGAACACCAGATTCGCGTCGTCGCGACTCTCACGGCCGGCGGACGCATCGTGCAGACGCTTCGCACAAAAGGGGTGAGCTTCAACGATAACGAGGACGTCGATGCCGTGCAGGTCACCGTGACGGTGACTGACGGGCCCAACCGTTACGTGCGCGGGCTGCCGATGTCGGCGTTTCGGGTATTTGAGAACGGACAAGAGCAGAAGATTTCCTACTTCTCGAACACCAACGTGCCGCTCGAGTTGATTGCGGCCATCGACATCAGCGGCAGCATGGGTCCGGTGATGCCGAAACTGAAGAAGGCGGTCCAGGAATTTCTGGCCGCCGTACCCTCGGGGGCGCCGGTCACGCTCCTCGGGTTCAACGATACCGTCTTTCCCCTGACCCGCCGTGCGACGGTCCCGGCCGACCGCGTCAAAGCGGTCAACGGGCTCGCCCCATGGGGGTCGACCGCCCTCTATGACGTGATTCTTCGGAGCATCGGCATGCTCGGCCGGCAGACGGGCCGCAAAGTGCTCGTCTTGTTTACCGACGGAGAAGATCAAGGAAGCCACGCTACGATCAGCGACGTGGAACGCGGACTCCAGGGGAGCGATGTCACGCTGTACATGATTGGCCAGGGTCGTGGCGTGACGACGGACAGGCTCAAGGTGGTGATGGATAGACTGTCGAAGCCAACCGGTGGGCGAGCGCTGTTTTCGGAGAATATCGATACGCTGCGTGGGACGTTTGCCGAACTGATCGACGAGTTGTCGAACCAGTACCTGCTCGGCTATGCTCCTCCCGGGGCACGCCGCGGCGAAACGTGGCGCAGCATCAAGGTCGAAGTCGAGGGGCACTCCGAAATCCGTGCCCGCGAAGGCTACAGACCGACGGCAATCAAATGAAATTGCTGAACGTCCTCAACGCCGTCCTCATTGCCGTCTTCATCGCGGCGACTGCCGCCGCTCAGGATCAAATCCCCCGGTTCCAGACGACCGTCGATGTGACGTCGCTCGTCGACGTCACGGTCGTCGACGGCAACGGCCGGCCCATCACCGGTCTTGGCCCGGGCGACTTCAACGTCAAGATCGACGGCAACGAACGGCGTGTGCTCGCCGCCGAATGGGTACCGGTTGTCGAGAACGCGAAGGCGCGGCTGGACGAAGTATCCGTCCCAGAGGGTTACTCCTCCAACGAGAACGGCGGCGGCGGCCGGCTGATCGTGGTCGCGATCGATCAGGTGAGCATCCGCTTCGGCGGCAGCACCGCGATGATGAAAACGCTGGAAGCGTTCATGGACAAGCTGCTGCCGTCCGACCGTGTCGCCGTTGTCGGGTTCGGGCCCGGTGCTCCACCGCTGAGCTTCTTCGGCGACGTCAACCGCGCCAAGCAGGTTGTCTCGCGCCTGACCGGCAACAAGCAGCCGGGGGCACCGACGACCTACAACGTCGGGCTGGGCGAGTCGCTGTCGATCGTTCGTGGCGAGCTGGGAATGCTGGACGGTGCGATCGCGCGTGAATGCGCGAACATGGCACCGCGGACCTACCAGTATTCAGTGTGCAGCACCGGCGTCAAAGACGACGCGGGCCAGATTGCGCGGGAAGCTCTCGAACAGGCGAACAATTCAATCGACGGCCTGGTCGACGTGTTCACGAAACTCAGGACGATTGACGCGCCAAAGACTGTCCTCCTGATCTCCGAGGGGTTCGTCGTCGACGATACGCAGACCTTCGCCGAACAGCTCGGCCTGCTGGCCGCGGCTGCGCGCGCCAACCTTTACGTCCTGCACCTCAACGACACCGCCTTCGACTCGAACAGCGGACGGCGACCGCCGTCGGCGATCGAGGACCGCCGGATCGGCGTCGTGGGCCTGGAAGCGCTCGCGAAGGCCGCGGGTGGCTCTCTGCTCACGATCAACGGCGCCGGCACCCCGGTCTTCGAGCGTCTCCAGGCGGAGCTCTCCGGCTACTACCTGGTCGGCATCCAGCCGGACCCGCGCGATCGCGACGGCAAAGGGCATTCGATCCAAATACAGGTGCCGTGGAATGGTGCCGTCGTGCGTTCGCGCCGTCAGCTGACGAACCCGGGGCCGTTCGCGGATCGCCGGAACCCGCAGGCAGCTGTCATGGCGGGCCTGAGCTCTCCGTTGCCGATGTCGGCGATGCCCCTTCGCGTCGCCACGTTCGCGCTGAAGGGGACCGAGCCCGGCAGGGTGCAGATGCTCATTCACGCCGATGTGGGCAACAATTTCAGCGCCGCGCGTCGCGTGTCGATGGGTTATGTGATCCTCGACCAGAACGGCCAGGAAGTGGATGCGCGGCGGCTCGACAGCCGCCTGCCGCCGGTGATGAACGGAGTGCCGTCGGCGCTTCAATTTGTCGCGGGGACGAGCCTGGCTCCGGGCGACTACACGTTGAAGCTCGCTGCGGCAGACGGCGAGCGGGTTGGCAGCGTCGAGCATCGGTTTCACGCGAACCTGACCGAGAGCGGGGCCGTGAAGCTGAGCGAGCTCATGACGGGCGGACCGACGGCAGTTCGCGAGTTCCTGAGCCCGACGATCGGCTATACCGTGAGCTTCGGCAGCGTGCACGGGTATCTCGAGGCCTACGGAGATCAGGCGGAAGCCGTCACCGTGAAATACGAGATTGCCGCTGGAGCCACCGCGCCCCCGCTCATCACGGCTGAGGTACCGGGTCGGCTGTTCGGCGACGACCGCATGATCTTCACACTCGTGATGCCGGTGCAGCAGCTGCCTCCCGGTCGATACGTGCTGCGCGCGCTCGTCTCTCTTGCTGCACGTCCGCTGAAGACGCTGACGCGTCCGTTTGAAGTGGCGGCTTCCGTCACCGATCGCCGCGTCGGCCGACGGCCCTTCGACCGCCTCGGACGCCGACGCCGACGTGTTTCTCCCGGTCGATGAGCAGGCCTTCGTGCGACCGTTCCGGCGCGACGAGGCGCTCAAGCCCGAGATCGTGAATGTGTTCCGCGATCGTCTTGCAGCGACCGCGCATTCCGCGTTTGACGCAGGCATGGTCGCGCTGACAGCCGGTGACTACCGCAAGGCGGAGGCGAGTTTCAAGAGCGGCGTCGGGCCTGACATCGACAGTACGTCACTGCTCGTGTACCTCGGCGCGGTTTACGCCGCGAACAACGACGACATGCAGGCAGTCGGTGCCTGGCAGACAGCGCTCTTCGGCGCCGGAGATCTCCCGCAGCTTTATGCGTGGTTGACGCAGGGACAGTTGCGCCGGCACAGCCTGCCGGAAGCACAGGAGGTTCTCGAGGAAGCCCACGAAAAGTGGCCCACCGATTCGCGGTTCACCGGGCCGCTCGCGGCGGTGTACGCGACGTTCGGAAAGGGTAAGCAGGCGGCTGCCTTGCTGGAGCAGTACCTGGAAAAGAACCCGGACGATATCGAAGCGGCGCGCGTTGGCGTTGAATGGCTGTACCAGATCCACGCAGCAGGCCGCGTTGTGCACGACGGCGCCAGGGATCTCAGCCTCGCGCGCGACTGGGCCGCACGCTACGGGAACGGCCCGCGGCAGGCGCTCGTCAAGCAGTGGCTTGACGTCCTCGAACGCGAAGCACGTTAATTCACTATTCGTTGCCTTCGTCCGCGACGTCCGTCCGCGGCACCTTCGCTGCGCGCGGCGCCCGGCGTGCCGCCGGTTTTCGCCCCGCGGAGGCAACCTTGCGGGTTCCTCTCGCTGCTGGTGCGCCGACACGGGGCTGCTGTGCCCGAGGCCGCCTCGGTTTGGCATTGGCCCGACCCAGCAGCTCCGCCGTCGTATCGACCGGAATCCGCTGGATCTCTTCCTGCTCGGTTTCGGCCTGCATTCCCTCGAGGGCTTCGGCCGCGACTGGCTGAAGTTCGGTCGGTTCTGTCGGTGTCTGAATCGGTGGCAGGTCCGTGCGCTGCAATGCCTGGCCCGGGAACACGCGTAGTCCGCCGCGTCGATCGCGCTCGACGCGCAGGAGCCCGTCCTTCTGGCACGCCCGAAGCAAATCCATGAGTCCGCCGAACCCGTACTGGCGTTCGTCGAATCCTGCAGGCGCTCCATCACCGTTCGCGCCGTTGCCGTCGCCGCGATAGGCGCGGAGCAGCTGCTTGACGTTGCGCACGTACATCGGCCACCGTGCGGTCGTGGCGCTCCTGAGAATCTGACCCGCGAGCCTCACACCGTCGGCGCTCGTGCCCATCTGTGGGCCGGCCGGCGGCTCGGTCGCAGGGCCGTGGACGGCAGGTCTAAAGACCTGCGCCACACCCGTACCCGAGGTCTGCGCGACACCCGCACTCGGGACCTGCGCGACGCCAGCCTCCGCGGCTCCTTCGGCCGGCGCTTCGCCTTCGCCGGAGAAGCCCCCGTTCAGCTCCACCATCACGCTTCGGCCGGAGTGTTTCAGCTGGACCAATCCCGATTGAGCGAGCTTCTCGACGAAGTCAAGGAATGACGACGCGCCGTAGTTGCGCTCTGAGAAGGTGGAATCGAGTTGAAGCAGCGTGCTCTTGAGCAGCCCGGTCTGCGGCGACACTTCACGGTCGGACAGAATCTTGAGCGCGCGGCGCACGATCGGGAAGGCCTGCGAGATGGGCGCGACCGCCGTGGCGACGACCGGCCGATCGGCCCGGACGGCCGCGGGCCTCTTGCTCCGATTGAGGTTCTCGTACGCGATGAACTCGTGGCAGTTCCGCTGCAGAATCACGCTCGTGAAAGCGCGGCCGCCGACGACAAAGACTTTCTTGTCGTACTGCTTGAGTTTCTCGACGAGCGAGAGGAAGTCGCTGTCGCCGCCGACGATCACGTACGCGTTGATGTGCTGGTGCGTGAACACCATTTCGAGCGCGTCAAGCGCCAGATTGATGTCGGCGCCGTTCTTGTCGCCGCCGGGCGTGAGGTTCCGCTGCACCAGCCGGATGGCGTGCTGCGTCAGATGCCGGCTGTACTCGCCGGCTCGGGTCCAGTCCGCGTAGGCAATCTTGGTGACGACCTCGCCGCGTTCCTTGATGCCGTCGAGCACGATGCCGACGTCGAAATGTTCGTTGAGTGTGCTTTTGACGCCGATCTCGATGTTGTCGAAGTCGATGAACACCGCGATGTTGAGACGATCCTGATGAGACAAATTGTGTTCCCTGGCGAAGATGCCGTGAATGCGAATCCTGACGTCGAGCGACAGCAGCCGGAGTTGTTCCAGCCGAGTCTTTCGCAGCGCTCGCGTCGAGCAGCGTCAGAGTGACGTGCGGGTCTATTGTACTTCAGATAGCGCCGCGGGGGCGTCCGGTGTCGGCCATATCACACGCGTGAACTGGCCGCGCTGCAGCAGCTCGCGCCCCTTGCCACCGCGCCCCGTCACTTCGTATTTGGCGGTGCTAATCGTCTGTTCCGCGCCGCGAGTGGTCTCCACGGTCAACAAGTCGCGGTCGCCGGTCGACGCGATGAACCCCAGCACGCGGTCCTCGTCGCCGAGCTTGATGAGAATCACGCCCTTGCCCGGGCCGGACAGGTAGTTCACCTCCTCGGCCGCGCAGAGCAGGCCGCGTCCCTCTGCGGTCGCCGCGATGAGCACCTCGCCGCCGGTGATTTTCGCCACGCCGACGACCGCCGCATCCTTGGCAGGACGGGCGAAGCGGCGGCCGGCCCGCGTGCTCGGCTCGACGAGCGGTTCAAGAGAAAAGCGCAGGCTGTAGCCGTCGCTCGTGACCGCGACGCCGTGAACGGGGGGAGCGGCATCGGGATGCTTGGCCGACGGCTTCACGTCGCCAGTCGCGCGCGGATCGAGACTGAGCGCCCCGACGATCTTCTCGCCGTCCTTCAGCTTGAAGAGCCGCTGAATCGGTTCTCCATAGCCGGTGGACGCCGGTACGTCGATGATCCGGGCGGTGTACGCGACGCCAAAATTGGTGAAGAACACGCAGGTCGCGCGCGTACTGCCGGCGAAGGCCGCGAGCACCGCGTCGCCCTCACGCAGCCTCGTCGTCGAAAGATCCTTCACGTCCTTCTGCCGCTTCACCCATCCGTCGCGTGACACGATCACGACGTTGTCTTCTTCGACGATGAAGTCGTCGGCGGTGTACTCCGGCTCGCCGGTGTCGCTCTCGAGGAGCGTCCGGCGCTTGTCGATCTTCGCGTCTCCGTACTTGTGCTGGATATCCTCGAGCTCGGCGCGGACCAGCTTCCAGCGGCTGTCCTCGTCCTTGAGCAGCGTGCCAATCTGACGCGCGCGCTTGCGCTTCTCTTCGAGCTCGTTTCTGATGATGAGAATTTCAAGCCGTGCGAGCCGGTAAATCTTGAGTTCGAGGATCGCGTCCGTCTGCTCGGCGTCCAGGCCGAACCGTTTCATGATCTTCTCGGCCGAGTCGGCCTTCCCGTCCGACTTGCGGATGATGCGGATGATCTCGTCGAGCGCGTCGAAGACCTTCTCGAAGCCCTCGAGGATGTGCACGCGTTTCTTGAGAACGGCGAGCTCGTGCTCGAGCCGCTTGGTGACGACCTCGAGCCGGAACAGCAGGAAGTGCCGCAGGATCGTCTTCAGGTCCAGCCGTGCCGGCCGGCCGACCTCGGCGTTCTCGGTGGGCTCGAGGCAGGTGAGGTTGACGGCGAAATTGATCTGCAGCGGCGTGTGCTTGAACAGGTACGCCATCACCATCTTCTCGTCGGCGTCCTTCTTCATCTCGATGGCGATCCGCACGTCCTCCGTCGAGAGATCCTTCACGTCCAGAAGCGGCGGCAGCTTGCGGCCGATCACCACTTCCGCGATGCGTTCGACGAGCTGCGACTTGTTCACCGTGTACGGAATGCTGTCGATGTAGATCGTCTTGGTCGATCGGGTGTCCGGGCCGATGTCCCAGGTGCCGCGGAGGCGAATCGATCCGGACCCGGTCTTGTAGATTTGTTTCAGTTCTTCCTGCGAATTGAGGATCTGCCCGCCGGTCGGGAAGTCGGGCCCTTTGACGTAGCGGCACAACTGCGCGTTGCCGATCTCGTCGTTGTCGAGCAGCTTGATGAGCGCCGTGCAGACCTCGCCGAGGTTGTGCGGCGGAATGTTCGTCGCCATGCCGACGGCGATGCCGGTCGCGCCGTTGATCAGGAGGTTCGGCAGCCGCGCCGGAAGCACGACCGGTTCGGTTTTCGTGCCGTCGTAGTTCGGACGGAACGGCACCGTTCCCTGCTCGATCTCGGTCAGCATCTCGTCGCTGATGCGCGCGAGCCGGCACTCGGTGTACCGCATGGCCGCTGCGCTGTCGCCGTCGAGCGAGCCGAAATTGCCCGAGCCGTCGACCAGCGGATAGCGCAGCGAAAAAGGCTGCGCCATGCGCACGAGCGTCTCGTAGAGCGCGGCGTCCCCGTGCGGGTGGTAGCTGCCCATGACGTCGCCGACGACCTTGGCGCACTTCCGGTGCTTGACGTCGGCGGTCAGGTTCTGCTGCCACATCGTATACAAGATGCGGCGCTGGACCGGTTTCAGACCGTCGCGGACATCGGGCAGCGCGCGCGCCGTGATGACCGACAGTGCGTAGTTGAGGTAGCGCGACTGCGCCGCCTCGTGGAGCGCGACGTTTTCCGTGGTGCCCGCGCCGCCCGGGGTCCCCAACGCGGCTGCCGCGTTGGGGGCCCGGCCGCCGCGCGCGCCCGCCGCGTCCGGAGGAGACGGCGGGTCGAGGGTGTCGAACAGGGATTGGGCGCGCGGTGTGCGTTTGGCCAACGTGCGGAATTGTACCGCGATGGGCGGGGAGGGCTGGAAGGGCGGGACGGGCGGGATGGGAAGAGCGGTTCCTGCCCCTCCCGCCTGTCCTGCCCCTCCCGCCCTGTCCTGCCTATCCTGCCTTCATTTGATAAAGAGCATCTCGCGATAGGTCGCGAGCGGCCAGAGGCCGTGCGGCATCATCACTTCGAGTTCGTCGGCGGACTCGCGCAACGATTCCATGGCCGGGCGGACGACGTCGCGGAAGTACTTCGCGTGTTTCTCCGCCGCACCATTGCCCTCGTGCGCCAGCGCGTGCTCGAGCTTGTCGGCGCGTTTCTTCACCTCGTCGATCGTTTTCGTCAGCCGACCGAGCACTTTCTTGCCTTCGATGGATTTCCCCCCGGCCTGCTTGACGGCGGACACGCTCGTGGCGACCTGCCGCTGGTAATCGAAGGCCGCCGGCAGAATGTACCGATTGGCCATCAGGACCATCAGCTGGCCTTCGACGTTGATGGTCTTGTTGAACTGCTCGAGCATGATCTCGTAGCGCGCGTGCAGCTCGCGCTCGTTCAGCACCTTGTATTTTTCGAAGATGCCGACCACCTCCTTGGTGATGAGCTGAGGAAGAGCGTCGACGGTGTTCTTCAGGTTCAGAAGGCCCGCGCTTGGCGGCTTCCTTTTCCCATTCCTTTGCGTAGTTGTTGCCGTTGAAGATGATCCGCTTGTTTTCCTTGATCACCTTCGGCAGCAGCTCGCCGACCGCTTTTTCGAGTGTCTTGCCGCCCTTCGTCAACTTCTCGAGCTCGGTCGCCATGTAGTCGAGCGATTCGGTCACCGCCATGTTGAGGGCGATGTTCGGATACGCGATGCTCTGTCCCGACGATACGGCGCGGAACTCGAACTTGTTGCCGGTGAAGGCGAACGGGCTCGTGCGGTTCCGGTCGCCGGCGTCGCGCGGCAGCTTCGGCAGCACCATGACGCCGGTGTCGAGCTGGCCGCCCTGCTTGGTTGACCGGGCGCCGCCCTTTTCGATCTGCTCGAAGAGGTCGGTCAGCATGTCGCCCAGGAAGACCGACAGAATCGCCGGCGGCGCTTCGTTGGCGCCGAGCCGGTGATCGTTGCCGGCGCTGGCGATGCTGGCGCGCAGCAGGCCCTGCCATTTGTTGACCGCGCGCAGAACCGCCGTGCAGAACACGAGGAACTGCAGGTTGTCGTGCGTATTGGCCCCCGGAGTGAGGAGGTTATGCCCCTCGTCGTCGCCCATCGACCAGTTCAGGTGCTTGCCCGAGCCATTCACACCCGCGAACGGCTTCTCGTGCAGCAGGCACGCCAGCCCGTATTTCGGCGCCGTCCGCTTCATCGTCTCCATCGTCATCATCTGGTGATCGGTGGCGAGATTGGCGTTCTCGAACACGGGCGCGATCTCGTACTGGCTGGGCGCGACCTCGTTGTGCCGTGTCTTCACGGGCACGCCGACTTTATAGAGCTCGGTCTCGACATCCGACATGAACGCCATGGCGCGGTCGGCGATGGCGCCGAAGTACTGATCCTCGAGCTCCTGTCCCTTCGGCGGCTTGGCGCCGAAGAGCGTGCGGCCCGCGTTGATCAGATCGGGCCGTGACAGGTAGAAGTACTGATCGATCAGGAAGTATTCCTGCTCGGGCCCGCACGTCGTGATGACGCGCGTCGCGGTCGAGCCGAACAGCTTCAGGACGCGGACCGCCTGCTTTGAGAGCGCTTCCATCGAGCGGAGCAGCGGCGTCTTCTTGTCGAGCGTTTCACCGGTCCAGCTCACGAACGCCGTTGGAATGACCAGCGTCACGGAGCCGCCGCTGTAGAGGAGCCACGGCGGGCTCGTCGGATCCCACGCCGTGTAGCCGCGCGCCTCGAAGGTGGAGCGCATGCCGCCGGATGGAAAACTCGACGCGTCCGGCTCGCCCTTGATCAATTCCTTGCCCGAGAACTCGAGGACGGCCTTGCCGTCGCCCGTCGGCGACAGAAACGAGTCGTGCTTCTCGGCGGTGATGCCGGTGAGGGGCTGAAACCAGTGCGTGTAGTGCGTCGCGCCGTGCTCGACCGCCCACTCTTTCATCGCGCGCGCCACTTCGTCAGCGACCGACAGATCGAGCGTTTCGCCCTGAATGATCGTCCGGCGCAGCGCGTGGTACACCGGCTTCGGCAGCCGGGCCTGCTGCACGCCGTCGTTGAACACCAGGCTGCCGAACGATCCGCTCGTGGATCCGTTGGTGGCGCCGTTCGTCGCGCGTGTTTCCTTGGATGTGGTCACCGACCAGTCGCGGATGGCGCCGATTGCTTCGCCGAGAACTGCAGAACCCATGACGTCGCTCTCCCTCTTGTTGATTCCGGATTCCAGGACGGAAAGATGAATGGAAATTATGTGCAGATTATTTCGAGCGGTGCAATAGGAGAGTGACCGCCATAAGCTGACAAAAATGTCGTCTATACAAATAATAGAATCAAAAATGTACCAAAAGAGCCGATCGATCCGGCCGGCGCTATGCTTCCGCTTCCCGCTGGTCATTTCACCTGCCGCCTTCGGCCTTTTCTAGCCGGCGCCAGTGGAGAAGAAGAGGAGCCGCCGCAATGAAGCCCGTCGATTTCTTCTCGCTCGCGAAGAAGAACCAGGCCGACATGGTCGACTTGAAGTTCGTCGACATGCTCGGGACCTGGCAACACTGCTCGTTCCCCATCGACCTCTGGGATGAGGACACGTTCAAGGAGGGATTGGGGTTCGATGGGTCGTCGATTCGCGGCTGGATGGGCATTCACGAATCGGACATGCTGGCGATGCCCGATGCCGCGACGGCCTGCATCGATCCGTTTTTCGCCAAGCCCACCGTCAGCATCATCGCGAACGTCGTCGATCCGGTCACCGGCAAGGACTTCAGTCGCGATCCGCGGAACGTCGCGCGAAAGGCCGAGGCCCACCTGAAGGAAACGGGCATCGCCGACACCTGTTTCATCGGTCCCGAACCTGAATTCTTCATCTTCGACGAGGTTCGCTACGAGCAGAATCAGCACAGGGGCTACTACGAGATCGATTCGGCCGAGGGCGCGTGGAACACGGCTCGTATCGAAGAACCGAACCTCGGGTACAAACCCAGCTTCAAGGGCGGCTACTTCCCGGTGAGTCCGACCGACACCTACCACGATCTTCGCGGCGAGATGGTGCACGAGATGCGCAAGATCGGCATCGTCGTCGAAGCGCACCACCACGAAGTGGCGACAGCCGGACAGAGCGAAATCGACATGCAGTTCAAGCCGCTGCTCAAGATGGCCGATCAGTTCATGTGGTACAAGTACATCTGCAAGAACGTGGCTCGACGCCACGGCAAGACCGTGACGTTCATGCCGAAGCCGATCTTCGAGGATAACGGCAGCGGCATGCACACGCACACGTCGCTCTGGAAGGGCGGGAAACCGCTCTTTGCCGGCAACAAATACGCGGGGCTCAGCGACATGGGTCTCCACGCCGCCGGCGGCCTGCTCAAACATGCGCCGGCCATTCTCGCGTTCGCCGCGCCCACGACCAATTCGTACCGGCGTCTGGTGCCGGGGTTCGAGGCCCCGGTCAATCTGGCGCTGTCGGCGCGCAACCGTTCGGCGTCGATCCGGATTCCCATGTATTCGAAAAACCCGAAGGCCAAGCGGCTGGAGTTCCGGTGTCCCGATCCGACGTGCAACGGGTACCTCGCCTGGCCGGCGATGCTGATGGCCATGCTCGACGGCATCCACAACAAGCTCAGCCCGGGCGAGCCGCTCGACCGCGACATCTACGAGATGTCCCGGGACGAGATGAAACACATGGGCATCCGCACGACGCCCGGTTCGCTCGAAGAGGCGATCAACGCGCTCGAGCAGGATCACGCGTTTCTGCTGCGCGGGAACGTCTTCACCGAGGACCTCATTCAGACCTGGATTACTTACAAGCGCGAGAAAGAGCTCGATCCCATTCGGCTACGGCCGCATCCACACGAGTTCTATCTCTATTACGACAACTGAGGATTCCAGTCGAGGAGGGTCAGAAACTCCGCGAGCACCATCGCGGTGGCCCCCCAGATTTCGAACTGGCCCGCGCGAAGGGCGGGGACGACGATCCGTCGTCCCTCGCGTTCCTGCTCGGTCGTGACCAACTGGCTCAGATCCAGCAGGTCGCTGATGGCCACCTCGAGAATGGCGGCCACTTCGCCGTGTGCCGCTTTCAGCGCCGGACGGCGGTCCATCGTCGCCACGACGGGATGCAGGCGGAAACCGCTGATCGGAATGTCCAGCGGTGTGAGCAGGCCGATCACGTGTGCGTCAGCGACTGGCAGTCCCACCTCCTCGTGCGCCTCACGCAGCGCTGCCTCCGCGAAGGTTTCGCCCGGTTCCACGACGCCTCCCGGCAGCGACACCTGCCCGCCGTGGCGTTCGAGCGTACCTGCTCGAACCGTGAGCACGATGTGGGAGCGATCGTTGACTGGAAAGACCAGCACGAGACCGGCGGCATCACGAATACGAGCGGGATTGAACCCTTTGGGCCACTGCCGGCGGGGCCGTGGGGCGAGGACAGCCTGGGCTCCAGGTCCCGGGAGCGGCGCCTTCAGCCGGGCCGCCAGGCGCGCGATGATTTCGTCGAAATCCATTCGCAGGCTATGGGTTCGGGATAGGAGCGGACGCCTGGGGACCACCAGGGGGCGTGGGGCCACCACCCTCGGCCAGCCCCAACCGGTTGGGGCCGTCCGCCAGCCCTACAGCGACCAGGATAGCGATCCGTGAAATTGGAGAAACCTGCCCCAAGGCAAAAAAGGACCACGCGGAACGCTGCCTACCTGTCATATGTCCTTATTAGAATGACATGGTCAGGCCCGAGCGCGTTATGACACTGCTCGACAGATTCCGCGCACAACCGCCCCAGAAGCATTCGGATCCCGTCGTCCGCCTGGCCTACGTGCAGGAAATCCCGATCGACGAGCGCGGCCTGCTCGCCGAGATCGCCCGTGATGATGTGGATGCTCGAGTGCGACGCGCGGCTGTGGCCAAATTGATGGATCCGTCCGCACTGGCGGCAGTGGCCGAGGGCGATTCCGATCCGGCTGTCCGCGACGCCGCGCTGACGATGCTGCGGGATATTGCCCTTGATGCATTCGAAGGCATCGCGGAAGAGGAAAGCCTCGCCGCGGTCGAAGCGCTCTCCGACGTGAGGATGCTCGCGACGGTGGCGAAGACGGCGCTGCGCGAAGAAGTCGCGTTGCGTTCGCTTGGCCGCGTGGGCGAAGCCCACGCGCTCGGATCGATCGCCCGGCACGCGCAGCTGGAGCCAATCCGTCTCGCGGCGCTGTCGGCGCTGCAGGATCGCGGCGAAATCGTGAGCGTCGCCCTCAATAGCGACTTCAAAGACACGGGCGTGGCCGCCGTCGAACGGCTTGACGATCGCCGAGATCTCGAGCAGGTCGCCTCGCGGGGCAAGAACAAGGGCGCGCTCAAACGCGCACGTACCATCCTGCGCGAGATGGACGAGCGCGCCGCGGCGCAGCAAGTCGTGGCCGACGTGCCCGAAATTCCGCGTGAAGAGGGCGGTTCCACACCGTCGCGCGAAGAGCGCGGTGAAGAAAACGTCGCCGAACAGCTGGCGGCGGCGCAGGTCGCGGCCGAAGCCGCCCGCGAACGTGCCGAACTGGAAGAGCAGAGCGACACCTCCCCGCGCGAAGAGCGCGGTGGAGAAGATGCCGAGCAGGCACAGCAGCGGCTCGAAGAACAGGCCGAACAGGCACGACGTCGTCAGGAGGAGCAGGCGGCGCGAGAGCGCGCAGAAGAGCAAGTCCGGCAGCAGCAAGCGGAACGGGCCGAAGCGCAGGCTCGCGAGATGCGCGTGCGCCAGGAAGCGCTCGCCAAGTTGACGCATCTAGCCGCGCGCATCGAATCGCTCGTCAACAAGGCGGACCTGACGCTGAAGGCTGGCGAGCGCGCGTTGCGCGACATCCGTGCCTCGGTGGCCGATTTGCCGCCGCTTCCGTCGAAGCGCGAGCACGACGAGATGATCGAGCGGCTCAAGAGTGTCCAGGCCACGCTCGCGGCCAAAGTACAGGAGCTGCGCGAGCTGACGGAGTGGAGGCGGTGGGCGAACCTCGGCGTTCAGGAGCAGCTGTGCGCGAAGATGGAGGGCCTCAGCTCGCTCGAAGATCCGTCGGAGATCGCGCGCCAGGTCCGCGCGTTGCAGGGGCAGTGGCGCGACGCCAGCGATGTGCCGCGCCCGCAGGGCGACGCGCTGTGGCGCCGCTTCAAGGCGGCGCACGACATCGTGTGGGCCCGCTGCGCTGCGCACTTTGCAGCGGAGAACCAGGTCCGCACGGAGAATCTTGCCAGGAAGATCGCGCTCTGCGAGAAGGCCGAGGCGCTGGCCGATTCCACCAGCTGGATTCAGACCGCGGAAGCGATCAAAGGACTGCAGCTCGAATGGAAGACGGTGGGCGTTGTCACCCGCGGCCAGGAGAAGCAGATCTGGGAGCGGTTCCGCGGCGCATGCGACCGCTTCTTCACGCGGCGGCAAGCGGACCTCGCCGAACACAAGAAGCGGTGGGCCGAGAACATGGCGAAGAAGGAAGCCCTGTGCGTGCAGGTCGAGGCGCTCGCCGACTCGACCAACTGGGACGCCACGGCTTCCGAAATCAGACGCCTGCAGAATGAATGGAAAACGATCGGGCCGGTCAAAAAGAGCCGGTCGGAGGCCATCTGGCAGCGGTTCCGCGGGGCGTGCGATCGCTTTTTCACGCGCTACGCGCAACGGCACGACATTGCTCGCGGCGAACGCGTGGCGGCGCGCGAAAGCATCTGTGCCGAGCTCGAGGCGCTTGCGCCTCCGCCGGCTGGCAACGACCCGGCTACGGCGTCACAAGGACCCGAGTCTGTCGATTTGCTCGCGACCGTGCGCGCGCTCCGCGCCCGGTGGCAGCAGGAGATCGCCGCGCGCGGCGTCGACCGCGAGCGGGCTGCCGTGCTCGACCAGCGGTTTGCCGTCGCGTTCGCGCATGTGCTGACTGCCGCCCCCGCGGCATTTGCCGGCAGCGAGCTGGATCTCGAGGCGAATCGCAGGCGCATGGAAGGACTCGTGCGGCGGATGGAAGAACTCGCACACTCCGCGGCGCCATCCGGTGGTGCGGCAGGTGACGCCGCGCTGTCGCCCACGACCCGGCTCGCTGAGATGTTGAGGGATGCCCTGGCCGCGAACACGATCGGCGGAAAGGTCGACGAGGAAAGCCGGATGCGCGCGGCCACTGAGGAGGTGCGTCAGGCGCAGGCGAGCTGGGCGCGCATCGGTCCGGTGCCGGATGATGTGCGCCGCGCCCTCACCGACCGCTTCGCGCGAGCGTGCCGACGGATTACTGAAACGGCGGGAGGGGCTGGAAGGGCAGGAGGGGCGGGACAGGCAGGAAAGGCGGGACAGGCAGGAAAGGCGGGACAGCCAGGAAGGTGACCTTCCTGCCCCTCCTGCCCCTCCCGCCCCTCCTGCCCTAATTGATCCTGAGCAGCTCGACGTCGAAGACGAGCATACCCTTCGGCGCGCCTGCCTGACCCTTGTAGGCGAGCGCTTCAGGAATCCAGAAGCGCGTCTTCTCCCCCTCGACCATCAGCTGCACGCCTTCGGTCCAGCCGGCGATGACGCCGTTCAGCGGAAACGTCAGCGGCTGCTTGCACACCGAGGTGTCGAACATCTTTCCGTCGGTCGTCCACCCGGTATAGTGCACCATCACCATATCGGTGGCCTTGGGGTGGACCCGGGCGGTTCCTTCCTTCAGCATTTTGTATGCGAGCATGCTCGCGGTGCGTTTGGCGTCGGCGGGCGGCGCCTTGACGTCAGCTGGCGGGCGCGTCGGCATGTCGAGCAGCTCCACGTCAAAGACCAGCATGCCCTTCGGATCGCGTTTGCCCTGGTACGCGAGCGGTTCCGGAACCCACAAGCGGCGCTTCTCGCCGACGACCATGAGCTGTACGCCTTCGGTCCAGCCGCTGATCACACGGTTCAGCGGAAAGCAGGCGGGCGTACCGCGCGTCACCGAGCTGTCGAACATCTTGCCGTCGGTCGTCCAGCCCGTGTAGTTGACGATGACCGTCTCGTCCGCCCTCGGATGGTCCTTGCCGATGCCCGGCTGCAGGACCTTCGTGGCGAGGCTGGAACTGGTTTTCTTTGCGTCCTTCGGTGGCGCGGCGACGTCGGGCGGCGGCGGAATCACGCTGGGCGTCTGTGCGACGAGGGTTGCGGCAAACAGCATCGCAAGGAGAACAGTGCGCATGGCAGTCCTTTCAAGACCGATATTCTACCCACAAAAAGTACTACCACGGAGGCCACGGATCACGAACCGAGAACACAGTTCACTATTGCTATCAGTGTCCTCAGTCGATTGTGTTTGGCCTCCGTGAGCTCCGTGGTAGCGCTTCTTATGGTCGTTGGTTCTGCAGCTGCTCGAGTGTGCGCTTGAGCTCTTCGAGCCTCTGTCCCGCTTCGCCGAGTTTCCCCTCGGCGGTCAGCCGTTGATAGTCGGCGAGGTTGCGTGCCGCTTCTCTGATCAGTCCGTTGAGATCGTTCGAGCCGGCCGTGGGCGCAGGCGCGGGTTGTCCCTGGGCCGGCGCGGCCGCAGCCGCAGCCGCGACGCCGGACGCTGACGCCGGCAACGGTCCTGGAAGCGTGGAGGCGGCGTTTCCGAAGAGACTGCGCAGGGCATCTTCGAGCGTCGGCCCGTACGCGAGCTGATCCTGAAGGGCGAGCACGACGAGACGCAGCTGCGGCATGGGGCTGCGCTCGGCCTGCAGATAGAGCGGTTCGGCGTAGAGCAGTGCGCGGCCCATTGGAATCACGATCAGCGCGCCGCGCAGGACTTTCGAGCCCTGCTGGTTCCACAAGCGACAACTGGGCGGAAAGCTGCGGGTCCTGATCGATGCGCGCTTCGATCTGTAGAGGTCCGTCGACCAGCCTCGTCTTTGGAAAATCGTACACGATCGCCGCGCCGTAATGCGGGTCGTCGCTGCGCGCCGCGATCCAGCCAATGAGGTTGTTCCGGTTCGCGGGCGTGAACGGCAGAATCTCGATGAACTCCGGCTTGGTTTCTCCGGGGAGCGTCATCAGCACGAAGTTGGGTTCCATCGGCTGCGCCGCTTGCTCGCGCTGATTGCTCTGGCTGACTTGACTCGCGACGGTCCAGAGATCCTCGCGGTTGTAGAACACACCCGGAGCGTCCATGTGGTACAGACCGTACTCGGCGGCCTGCACCTTCAACAGCAGCTCGGGATAGCGGACGTGGGCGCGAAGTCCGGCCGGCATCGCGCTCGCGTCCTTGAACAAGGTCGGAAAAATGGCCCGGTATGCCGCGATGATCGGATCGTCGCTGTCGAACACGTAGAACGTCGTCGTGCCGTCGTACGCGTCGATGACGACTTTCACGCTGTTGCGGATGTAGTTGATTCGCTCGCGGCCAAGGATCGTATGCCGCGCATATGGGTACGTGTCCGAGGTCGTGAACCCGTCTGCGATCCACGACAACCGGCCGTCTTCGCCGACAACGATGTACGGATCGGGATCGAGAGTGATGAAGTTGCCAGTCAGCGCCGCAATCCGATCGCGGATGTTCCGGCGCATCAGCAGCCGGCTCTCCGGGTTGATGTCGTCGCTGAAGGGCAGCTTCGTGATGTCGCCGCGATCGAGGGCGATAGCCAGCCGCCTGAAGAAAGCGCCGAGCACGATCCCGCCGGTGCCTTCATATGAGGTCAGATTGTTCGTCTCGCCCTGGGGGTAGTTGAATTCCTTCTGGAGCGTCTTGACGTACACGTCGGTGTTCGTGAGCTGGCCAAAATAGATTTCCGGACGGGTCACCTTCAGGCTCGGGACCGTGCTCTGGACCGGCATGTCCTTGAGGACGAGCGTCGGCAACCCGTCCGACGTAAACCCGTTGACCGGATTCATCGTCACGCCGTAACCGTGCGTGTAGATCAGCTTCGTGTTGATCCAGTTTTGACCGCTCTCCGGCAACCGTTCGACGTTCAGCTCGCGCGCAGCGACCATCATCTGACGCAGGGAACCGTCAATCATGTAGCGGTCGATGTCGACATCCTGAAATTCGTAATACGTGCGGATGGCCTGGATCTGACGCAACGTATCCTGCAGGGCGCGCCAGTCCCACAGACGGATGTTCTGAATCGTCGCCTGGTTATTCGGGAGGTCGACCGCCGCGATGCCTGTTTCGGCGGGAAACGCCTGCCGCACGATGCGATCGAGCCCGTACGCCCGTCGCGTGAACTCGATGTTGTGCGTGATATACGGGGTTTCGCGCACCAGCTCGTTCGGTTTCACGATGAAGCCGCTGACGTACGATGCGAGCACGCCGACGACCACGTAGCAGACGACGGCGGGTATGACCGCGGCGATGAGCCATCGAACCTTCGGCGCGGCCACCGCATTCACGAGCGCCATCGCGGCGCCAAGGGCGAGCGCGACCGCCACGACCAACATGCCGGTGAGGGTCACGTGGTCGTCGGTGTACGCCACGCCGCTGAAAATCGCACCGCCGCGATCGTCGAAGAGCTGCTCGAAGCGGCCGAGATACACGCGCGCCGCCAGCATCAAGAGGACGACGGCGAAACCAATCGACAGGCCGCGCCAGGCGGCGGTGCTCTCGCCCGCACGGGATCGACTGAGGAGGCGCGAGCCGCTGCTGATCACGATGAAGAAGCCGGCCACGGCGCAGACCAGGACTCCCAGCGTCAGAAGCCAACCGGTGATCATCAGCCACGCGGGAAGCGTGAACAGATAGAAATCGATCGGTCGCGCGAAGATGGGATCGAGAAGCGGTGTGACCGGACTGGAAGGCTTGTACCAGTAGAGCGCCAGCGTTTCCCATCTGGCCATCGTCCCGGCACCTGTCACGAACGCGATCGCGAGCGAGCCGCCGAGCGCGATGAGGCGCAAGACCGGTTCGACCGGCAGCTGGATCGGCTGGCCATTAATCAAAATCGGAACGCCAGTGAGTTCCCCGAGTCGAGGCGGTTTGAGCGCCACGTACGCGCCGTACAGCACGAGGAAGGTCACGGCCGCGAAGACGGAGAACACCACCGCCTGCACGTTCAGCGTCGTCCAGAACACGTCGAGGTACCCGAGCGAGTCGAACCACAGCGATTCGACGTAATACGACAACGCCGTCCCGCCGCCAAACATGATCGCGAGAAGGACGGCACCGAGGAGCAGGAGACCGCGGTTTTGGCGCTGCGGGCGTCGGGGCGGCGGCCAGTCGACGACGTGGCCTGGATCGTTCATGGACAAGTCTTCACGTTCTCGGATGCTATCATGACAGATCGTTCCACACATGACCCTCGTAAGACTTCATAAGACCGTCGGCGTGAAGGTTGGCGGCCGCAATGGCGTGGTCGCGGTGCAGGTCGGCGGCGGTGCGCCGGTGGTTGTGCAGTCGATGACAATGACCGACACGACCGACGCGCGTGGGACGGCCGAGCAGTGCGTCGAGCTCGCGGAGGCCGGATCGGACATGGTCCGCATTACGGTCAACATCCCGGAGGCCGCCTCTGCCGTACCGGAAATCAAGCAGCGCATGCTCGATGCCGGCTGCGCCGCGCCGCTCATCGGCGACTTCCACTACAACGGGCACCTGCTGCTGACGAAATTTCCGGATTGCGCGCGCGCGCTGGATAAATATCGCATCAATCCAGGCAACGTCGGCACCGGCCGCCGCCGCGACGAGCAGTTTTCCACGATCTGCAAAGTGGCAGTCGACCATGACCGGCCCGTGCGCATCGGCGTCAACGGCGGCTCGCTCAATCAGGAGCTCGTCGTTGCCAGGATGCAGGAGAACACCGACCGCGATCTCGGCAAGTCCTCGGAAGAGATCATCAACGAATGCATGGTGCTCTCGGCGATCGAGTCGACGGCACTCGCCCTCGAGAGCGGGCTGCGCAAGGATCAGATCATCATCTCGTGCAAGACGTCGCGGCCGCGCGATCTCATCAGCGTCTACCGTGCCCTCGCGCGGCAGACCGACCAGCCGCTGCACCTTGGCCTGACCGAGGCAGGCATGGGCACGAAGGGTCTGGTGTGGTCCGCGTCCGCGATGGGGGTGCTGCTGC
Organism: uncultured Acidobacteriota bacterium; assembly: GCA_963789965.1. GTDB lineage: Bacteria > Acidobacteriota > Vicinamibacteria > Vicinamibacterales > CAVVIG01 > DATLLJ01. Next base: position 638,187 of record CAWBMO010000002.1, on the reverse strand, counting down.
TCGAAGGCATCGGCGACACCATTCGCGTGTCGCTCACGCCGCGTCCCGGCGGCGATCGCCGCGAAGAGGTCTACGCCGCGTGCGAGCTCCTGCAGGCGCTGGGCCTGCGGTCGTTTTCACCAAGCGTCACCGCCTGTCCGGGGTGCGGCCGGACGACGAGCTCGACATTTCAGGAGCTGGCGGAACGCATTCAGGACTACGTGCGCGACAAGATGCCAGTGTGGAAGACCGAGTATCAGGGCGTTGAGTCGATGACGCTGGCCGTCATGGGGTGCGTCGTAAACGGTCCGGGCGAGTCGAAGGCAGCGAACATCGGCATCAGCCTGCCCGGGACCGGCGAAGCGCCCAACTGTCCCATCTACATCGATGGCGAGCACGTCACGACTCTGCGCGGCACCTACGAAGAACTCTCCGCCCTCTTCCAGCGCCTCGTCGATGACTACGTCGAGCACAAATACGCCAGACGCTGACGGTCTCGCCCTTCTCGACCATTCCCTCAAGGACGCGCTGCATCGCGTGTGGGGCTTTTCGGCGTTCCGTCCGCTTCAGCGCGAGGCGATGCTTGCGATTCTCGCGTCGCGGGACAGCGTCGTCGTGCTGCCGACCGGCGGCGGAAAGTCTCTCTGCTTCCAGGCGCCTGCAGTCATCACGTCAAGTCCGGCTAAAGCCGGACACTACGTACGAAACGGCGACGGACGAGACGGCGACGTGCGAATCGGCGTCGCGGTGGTCGTCTCGCCGCTCATCTCGCTGATGAAGGATCAGGTCGATGGCCTGCGTGTCGACGGCGTGGAGGCCGCGTACTTGAACAGCACGCAAACGCTCGAGGAACGGGACGCGGTCATCGCCAGTGTGCGCGAGGATCGCTGCCGGCTGCTCTACGTGTCGCCGGAGCGCATCGCCGGCGACGGCGGTCCCGCGCTGCGGCGTTTGCTGCAGCAATCTGGCGTGCGGTTCATTGCCGTCGACGAGGCGCACTGCATCAGCCAGTGGGGCCACGATTTCCGTCCGGAGTACCGGCAGCTCGGCCGGCTGCGCGACGATTTCCCTGGCGTGTCACTGCATGCGTTCACGGCGACGGCGACCGAGCGCGTCAGGGCCGACATCGTCAACGAGCTGCGCCTGAACGACCCGACCGTGCTGGTCGGATCGTTCGATCGCCCGAATCTCGTCTATCGCGTGCTCCGCCGGGGCAATCTTCACAATCAGCTTCGCGCGGTCCTCGAGCGCCACGAGGGTGACGCCGGAATCGTGTACTGCCTGTCGCGGCGCGAGGTCGAATCGCTGGCGTCGTGGCTCGTCGAAGAAGGGCACCGTGCCGTGCCCTATCACGCCGGTCTTTCAGATGCCATGCGGAGCGACCATCAGGAGGCCTTTCTCCAGGAGCGCGCCGATATCGTGGTCGCCACGGTGGCGTTCGGCATGGGCATCGATCGATCGAACGTGCGATTCGTCGTGCACGCCGGCGCACCGCGGTCGGCCGAGCATTACCAGCAGGAATCGGGCCGCGCGGGGCGCGACGGACTGCCAGCCGAGTGCGTACTGATCTACTCCGGCGCCGACTTCGTCCGCTGGCGGCAGATGCTCGAGGCCAACGGCGAGATGACACCGAGCGTCCGGACCCTGCTGGCCGACATGCAGCGATATGCGGCCGGCACGCGGTGCCGGCACCGTACGCTCGTCGAGTACTTCGGAGAGACATACATGCCTGCGAACTGCGGCGCGTGCGACTGGTGTCTGAAGGAGCTCGACGTGGTCGGCGACTCGACGACCGTCGCGCAGAAGATCCTTTCGTCGGTCGCGCGGCTGAAGCAGGGCTGGGGCACCGGACATGTGACCGATGTTCTGCTGGGCCGTGCGACGGAGAAAGTCGCCGCCTGCGGTCACGAGGCGCTGTCGACGTTTGGGCTGCTGAAGGAAGAGTCGGTCGCGGCCGTGCGCGGATACATCGAACAACTGGTCGCGGAAGGATTCCTGGCGCGCGAAGGCGATCCGTATCCCGTGCTCCGCCTGACGGCGACCGGCACGTCGCTGCTGCGCGGTCAGACGGACTGCACGCTGTATCGGGAAATTCGCCCTCCGGCCGCGCCGAAGCGCCGCCGCGGACCGTCAGCGGTTGACGGAGCCATCGCGCCAGCCGACGTCGACCGGGACCTGTTCGATGTCCTGCGTGACGTGCGATTGCGGCTCGCGCGCGCGCGCGGCGTTCCGCCGTACGTCATCTTTCACGACACGACCCTGAGGGACATGGTGCAGCGGCGGCCGAAAACCATCGACGACCTGTACGAGATCTACGGCGTCGGTGCGAAGAAGGCGGCGGATTTCGGCGACGCGTTTCTCGACGCGATCCGCACGTTCCGCCGCCCGGAATGAAGACGCTCGTTGTTTCGCCTCGGCGCCACGTGGTCTAGGCATAGTCCATTGGCTCAGCGAGTGTCCGAATGTGCCTTTAAGTGCGTTACACCCCGTCTTGTCGACAGCACTTTAGACATAACGCCCAATACTGTGACACCCGAGCGCTTCCGGGGAGGGTTCGACGATCGCGCTCTGAGGAGCAGGGTTGGTTGTCTGCCCATATCTCAGTTGACTTCGCCGATCCAGGTCATATACTCGACAACCTCATCCGGGTGCGGAAGGGTGGCAACGGGTGGGGCGGGATCGCAACAAGATGGCGAGAACTGACTGTCGCTTAGCGCTCGGATCCACTGCGCATCGAAGCTCCGCGCGTCGCCTCTTCCGGACTGTGTGACTTTCCCAGCCGTGCCTACTACAACTCTGCTCCCGACCGTGGGACCTCCCGGACCGTGGTTCGATGGTGTCCGGCTGTGGCTGCAGTCTCACGCGGGTCGAGGGGCGTGGCGAAGCCTCGCCCGCACAATCCGCGGCCGACCGACGACGCCACTCTCGGCCGAAACACTTGACGGCAATTTGACGGCCTTCATCAGACTTGCTCTGAGCCTGATGACGCTGCTGGTGGCGGCGGTCGAACCGCGCGAAGACGTTCAACTCAACTCGGTCATCGTGGCGGTTATTCTCGCGCATATCACTTACGCCAGCGTGGCGTACGTCCTGGTACTGCGCCGCGGCAGCGCGGCAACTGTGCCGGCCCTGAACTATCGCGTCGACGCCGTGGTGTTCGTTCTCCTCATCTCGCTCATCGGCGGAACCGACGACGCGCTCTCGTACTTTGCGATTCTCCTCTTTCTCTTCGCCGCCATGACCGCATCGTTGGGCTGGGGTGTCGGCACCGGGCTGCGGCTGACGATAGTCACGGCAGGATTGTTCTCCGCAGCCATGCTGGGCCGCGCGCGGATGTCCAACTTCGAGCAGTCCCACGCCTTTCTTCACCTGAGCTACATCGTGGGTCTCGGAGTCGTGGCGGCACGATGGAGCGGCCACCACTTCACCCTTCACCGCCGCCTGGCCTTGCTGCGTGACGCCGGGACTCTGTCGAACCCTCGATTTGGCGTCGACCGCACCATCGGCACACTCCTCGAGCGGCTGCGAGATTTCTACGATGCGGATGTCTGCCTGCTGGTGGAGAAGAGCGCCGAGGAAGGCGGCTGGCGGATGCGACGTTGCGACCCCGAGCGTCCCACCGATGCCGTGCACGAAGAGGCCCTCCCCGCGGAGCTCGAGGACGCGCTGCTTGGGGTGCCTGAAAACGCACTCACTGTCTACGTGCGGCGGTCGCCGCTTCAGTGGTGGCTGGCGCCCGCGCGCTTCTGGTCGGAAGAGTTTCGGAAGGACGGAGGTTCGTCCGACGACCGGATGTCGTACCGTCCAGCCGCGATCGAATCGCTGCTGGCCCGATTCGGCGGGCGGTCGTGGCTCAGCGTGCCCGTCTATTCGAGGCAGCACTGGCATGGCCGGCTCCACCTCACCGCCGGGCAGGCGCTTCGCGCGTCCGACGCCCGGTTCGTGGCTCAGGTGATCGGGAACAGCATGCTGGTCATCGAGAACATTCGCCTGCTCGATCAGCTCGCCTCGAGCGCCGCCCATCGTGAACGGCTGCGCCTTGCGCGAGACATTCACGACAGCATCATCCAGCCCTATATCGGTATGCAGCTGGGGCTGATCGCCGTGCAGCGCGCGCTCAGGTCGGGCGATTCGTTCACGGCGCAGGACGAGGTCGGCCGGCTGCTCAACCTGACCAGCGTGACCATCGACGATCTGCGCGCGGGCGTCGACGGGTTGAAAGCGGAGACCGACCTGGGCGGGGACGGTATGCTCCACGCTTTACGACGCTATGCCGCCCGATTCGCGGAGGACACAGGCATCACCGTCGAGGTTTCTGCGAAGAGGCCGTTCGACTCGGCGATCGACTGGGGGTCGAGCTGTTTCAGGTGGCCGTGGAGGCACTGAGCAACGTGCGTCGGCACACGGCCGCCACGCACGTCGAGATCCGCCTCAGGGCGGACAAGAGTCACGTCACGCTCCAGGTCGAGAACCAGGAGCGCCCAGAAGGCAAGCCAACGTCGTTCACTCCCCGGTCCATCCGCGAGCGTGCCTCGGCGCTCGGCGGCCACTTGAGAGTTGATAGGCGCCGCGACGGCCGGACTGTCGTGGAGGTGAGAATCCCGCTCTGAGGCCGCGGCCCTGGAATGTCGCACCGCGATGTGTTGAGGCATGGAAGATGGAAGTGGCCCTAGCATCGGACTCGTCGAATGACTGATGCAGTTGTCACGTCGCTCCGAATTCTGATCGTTGACGACCACGCCATGGTCCGGGCCGGGCTCCGCATGCTCATCGAGCAGGAGCCCCACCTGCACGTCGTCGGCGAGGCCGGCAACCTGATGGCGGCGGTCGCGTTGGCCGCAGGTGAGCAGCCCGATATCGTCCTTCTGGACCTGGATATGGCAGGACAGAACGGCCTTGATATTCTCCCCGACCTGCTGGCGGTCGCCAGGCAGGCACGTGTGCTGATCCTCACCGGTCTTCGCGACCCCGAGGCCCACCGGGACGCCGTACGGCGCGGCGCGATGGGCGTCGTGCTCAAGGATCAGGCCGCCGACGTGCTCATCAAGGCGATCGAGAAGGTTCAGGCCGGCGAGGCGTGGCTCGATCGCGCGGTCATGGGTCGTGTGCTCGGGGACATGCGGACGAAGAGTCTGCCCCGGCAGGCGGATTCCGAGGAGGCGAAGATCGCGACGCTCACCCAGCGGGAGCGCGCAGTGCTGGATCTGATGACTCAGGGACTCAAGAACCACGAGATCGCCGAGCGCCTCTTCATCAGCGATCACACGGTCCGCCACCATGTAGGCGCGATCTACGCGAAGCTTCACCTCTCGGGTCGTCTCGATCTGCTCCTCTACGCGTACCAACATCGCCTCGCTAAACCTCCGGCGTAGTACGACCCTTCAAGGCTCGTAGGCGCCATAGGCGTACCCGCCTATTCCTCTCCTACAGAAATTGGTCGCAACAGCCGGCTCAAGATTGGCACCGCCGCCGATGTGCCGGCGGCTGCGCCCGACTTACTCTCTCCCTCCCTGAGGCGCGGCCGATGCAAAGAGTCTGGTAAAGCCCAGGAAATTTTTTCCACGTTTGTAACTCAAAGGAGAGTTGTCATGGTGAAGAAGGCGTTGGCGTTCGTGGTATTTCTGGGCATGGGCATCTCACTTTCGGCATCGGACCCGGAGTCGTTTCTAGAGTTCAAAGGAGGGATCGGAGTCGACCCCGTCTCGAACGTGGCGTGGCAGGCACCCCCGCCGTCACGACCGTGACCGCGAACACTGTACGGGGGTCGCCCCTGCCGGTCAGCTCTGGACAATCGACGAGCTCAAGGCCGAGATCGAAATCGACGGGAGCATCAGGGTCAGGGGCAAGGGCCTGTTGCTGGCCGGCGGCAATAACATCGGGACCGTTCCGGCCGGCTTTCAGCGTGATGGCCACGCTGATTTGTCGACGCTGCCCCACGTTTGTTCTGCACAACACACCGCGCCGTGCTGGTGTCCTGGTCGACGCCCGACGGCGATTTCCGGATCAATGATCTGTTGACACCGGCGCTGCCGGTTACCTGTGCCAGTCCAGTGCTTCTTATCCGCAATTCACGTCGACTGCTACGCCTCCTGTCCCTGACGGCTGGGTCGCGGCAGGCATTCTGGACCGCGAGGACCCCGACCACGACGAGACCACGACCACGACTAAGCTGACCTATTGTGGCGCGATGCAAGAAGGCCCTCGTCCGGGGGCCTTCTTGTTCGCCCGACTCCATAACCCTTCGAGTTAGCTCCTTGCCCACGTCCCGGACGGCGCGCGAGCCCGCCCGGGGCGTGGGGAGCCCCCCTTTCGTCGCGCACTGGTTCCTGCGACGCGTGAGGTTCCGGGCGTGACGGATTTTCCCGATCGCGAGCGCCGCGGGAAGCCCCGCGTCGACCAGCCGTTCCCGGTGACCGTCCGGGGCGTCGATGCGATGGGCGAACCGCTGGACATCGACACTGTGCTCGACAACATGTCTGTGGGCGGGCTGTATGTGCGGATCCCGCGGCGTGTCGAGCCTGGTGCACAGATCACAGTCGGTATTCGGGTGTCCGCACCCTGGGATGAGGGACCGTGCGGCCCGCGTCGCAACGCGGGGCGTGGTGCTGCGGGTTGAATCAGCCCGGGCGGCGAGCACGGGCTGGCGGTCGCGTTCACGAGGTACCGGATTTTCTAACCTGACTACCATCCAGCGCTGCGCGACGCCTTCGGCAGAAGGATGCGTTTTTCCGGATCGACCATCGCCACCAGCGTGCGCCGCACGCGTTCCTCATACGCGAGCGGTCAAATCCCTTACGCGTGCCACTGTCGCCTCGCCAATCTACAAAATGAGTCGCAGCAGCCCCTTGAATTGGCGCCCCGGCCGATGTGCGGGCGCCGGTGCTCGACGACTCTCTGCCTCCCTGACGTCGCGCAAAGATTGCGTTGCCGTGACCCCGTTGTCGCGAAGCGGACACACATCCGTGAGTAAGGTGCGGCCGATGCCAAGAGTATTAGTCCGGTCCGCTCTGTTCCTGGCAGCGGCGACGGTCGCGCCAGCGCTTTTCACAATGCTGTAGTGTCCGCCTTCAGGCGGACCGCCCACAGGTCCGGCTAAAGCCGGACACTACGTACTACGGCATTGTGAAAAGCGCTGTAAAGCCCAGGATTTTTTCAACGCTTGTAAACGTCGGAAACGAAGGAGAGAGAGTATGACAAAGAAGGTTCTGGTTCTCACGTGTCTCGCTGTGATGTGCGTCGTCCGCGCGGCATCCGCGGAAGACGACCACAACAACCGTGCCGCCGCGTCAGCCGTCACCGTCCTGGTGTCCCTGGTCACGCAGTTCAGCGAGTACGGGCCCGCCGCTGTGCGGCTGTGGGCCACCATTCTCACTACGCCGATCAAAGCCGACGACGAGCACCATCTGATTATCAACGTTTCGTCGCAGACAGGACTGTTCACGTCGAGTGCCCAACACAACAACGCCACTGCTGGCACGACGTCGACTTCCGAAGACGTAGCGATCAAGGTGCGCGTGCTGGTGGATAGTAATACCACTGGGTGCTCCCCCAGCTGGCACGCAAGCCGACCCCGGGGTAGTGGTGTTTGACAACCTGATTCGAACGACGACGCAGACCAGGCTCGCGGAGGTCTGGTCAGGTCGGACAGCCTTGCGTTGGTCGTCAATGAAGGCGGCGCGCGCAGCTTTACTTTCCTCAAACCGGAGTTCAGTCCCGACACGCCGGACGATCATCACGTGGTGAATGTGCAGGCGCAGTTCTGTACGCCAACGCTTTTGGTGCTACGCCTGCTACGGCGGGTACTGCCACCTCGGATCTGCAAGCCCAGATTGGTGCGAGAACTGTGACGGTTGAAGAGGTGAGGGGCGTAGGCACCACGACGGCGACGAGGACTAGGCTGTGATGCTACTCCGACGACTCCATAACCCTTCGAGTTAGGTCCTTGCCCACGTCCCGGACGGCGCGCGAGCCGGCCCGGGGCGTGGGAGCCCTCCCTTTCGTCGCGCACTGGTTCTTGCGACGGGTGAGGTTCCGGGCGTGGCGGATTTTTCCGATTGCGAGCGCCGCGGGAAGCCCCGCGTCGACCAGCCGTTCCCGGTGACCGTCCGGGGCGTCGATGCGATGGGCGAACCGCTGAACATCGACACCGTGCTCGACAACATGTCTGTGGGCGGGCTGTATGTGCGGATCCCGCGGCGTCTCGAGCCTGGTGCATATATCACAGTCGGTATCCGGGTCTCCGCTCCCTGGGAGGAGAGACCGGCGGCCCGCGTGGCAACGCGGGGCGTGGTGCTGCGGGTTGAACCAGCGCCGGGCGGCGAGCACGGGCTGGCGGTCGCGTTCACGAAGTACCGGATTTTCTAACCTGACTACCATCCAGCGGAGCGCGACGCCTTGGGCAGGACGATGCGTTTGTCTGGATCGACGAAACCCACCAGCGTGCGTCGCACGCGCTCCTGATACGCGAGCGGTCCGATCCCCATCGTGCGCACGTCGAGCTTCCATGGATCGATCGGATCGCGCGTCGTATGCACTTCGATCGATCCGCTGGCCCCGTGCAGATTGACCTTGATCTCGTCGAGGTCCGACTTCTTGCCGCGGTCTGACGTGATCCGGACCTTGTGTGTCAGCTTGAAATACAGCACCCAGTTGCCCGCCTTGATCTCGCGGACGTCCGCCCACGGAATCGTCGCCTCAGGTTGAGCCGCCCGGTCAATGCAGCCGCCCCACGCGCGCCACAGGCGCTCGCGATCGCCGCCGGGAAACTGCGGAATGCCGAGATGTGTGTTGAAACTGCCCGCCAGTTCGCCGAATCGATACACGCGCAGTGCCTCTCGATCGAAGGCCACGACGAAATAGCTCTTGGTGTCGACGTCGTACAACGTCGCGGTCCAGACGACCGCGCCGCCGTGGTCCAGCGTCGTCCGCCATTCATCTTCGGCGTGCCTGGCGTCTTCGCCGATCGACGACGTACTGGCGTGCGAGGACGCCATGGGCCAGAAGATTGTGCGGGTCGAGTTCCAACGCCCGCTCGGCGGCCCATGTCGAGGAGGAGTTCAACTCGTGCAGCGCGTCGAACGCATTGCCCACGTTGAAACCGTCCCACCAATTCAGACGGTCCTGCGGTGACGATGGCCGCCTGCGCGCGGGTCGCGAGGGCGTAGCTGTCAGGATCGATCCGCTCCGCGTCGCAGGTGGGGGACTGGCTGGTGATGGCCCGCGCCTCTCGCGGTTCGCGAAACTGTGAAGCAGTCGGCACGACCGCGCAGACGATCGAGAATGCCTGTCCAGACCACCTTACGACGTAGCCAAACCATACGACGTAGCCAAACCATCGCGCCCTCCGGCTACCGTATCGGGGGCAATGACCGTACCAAACAGATGAGTTGAAAATGCAGGTTTTTCCAGGCCGCGGTCGCTTGAATCAAAGGCCGTTCAGGCCTGCTTAGTGGACGGTGTACGGCTCGTGCAATGCGAAGGGGGCGATTTCGACGTCAAAGTGTTCGCCGCTTTCAGTGAACACCATTTGATACGTGCCATGCATGACGCCGGCCGACGTCTTGAGCTGGCATCCCGACGTGTACTGAAACGACTCGCCCGGCGCCAGCACCGGCTGTTCGCCGACGACACCCGGACCGCGCACTTCCTCGATATGTGCGCATGCATCGGTGATGATCCAGTGGCGGCTCAGCAACTGCACTGTTTCATCGCTCTCGTTCGTGATGCGGACGGTGTAATAGAAGAACCACTGACTCTGGAAAGGCTGTGAGTGCTCGGCTGCGTACTGGGATTCGACTTCCACTCGAACGCTGTTCGTGACCGCTTCCGAGGTCGAGGCGTGCAGCGGCTGGTCCCTGGATCGGGTTATCGGGCATCGGTCAACTCTATGATACCAATAAGCAAGGGACTGAGGATGTCGCAGACGATTATGCCCGCCCGGTTGAAACCCGGCCTGACGCCCGACGCGATCGCGGTCGCCCGGCGACGTCCCGACGTTCCCGCGGCGGCCCGCTCCAGCGCCACGATTCGGGGCAAGGCGCTCATCTTCTGGGACCTGAAGGTTCTTGGCAAAAAGAAGAAGCTCGATGCCATCGACACCGATCAGATCACGCCGGCCGCCGACTGTGTGTCGGAAAGCCTGGAGACGCTGGAACTGCGCTGGAAGGCGGGAGCCTTCCGATACCTCATGCCCGATTTCCGCGATCGCGTGCACCGGGGAGAGACGTTTCTGATAGCCGGCGATCGGTTCGCCATCGGATCGTCGCGGGAGATGAGCCCGGCGGGACTCAAAGGCGTCGCCGAAGAAGTGGGTCTGGAGATGGTCGTGGTGTGCGGCAGTAACATGGGCGACATCTTTCGCAGAAACGCCCTCAACCTCGGCCTGCACGTCGTGCAGAGTCCGGAGGCGGTTGCCGACGCGCGCGATGGCGACGAGTTCAGCTTCGATCCGGAAACGCGCCGGCTGAGAAACGAAACTCAGAAGAAGCACTACGAACCAGCTGCCGCTGACCGTCAAAGAAGATGAGATTCGCCGGACGGGTGGCATCGTCGCCGCGGGCCGCCGCGAGTTCCGGGCCTCGGTGGAGACAACCCCCCGCGTTGAGTGGCCCGAGCCCGATCAGGCCCGGCGCATGACGACGACGGAGCAGATCGTCTGGGCTCATCGCGTCGGACAAGAATCTCAAGAGTGCCGATATCGTTCCCGGCGTGACGCTTCGCGTGTATGCGGATCTGCTGCCGGCCTCGGACGGAACCGCGCCATTCGCCATCCACACCTTCAACCAGATTACCGGCGGCCACACGATCTTTCCGCGTCAGGCGGCGATCGCCAACGATCACTTCGTCTTCACCGGCAAGCGAGACGACGAGAAGCAGACCGCGATCGGCCGCGAGTTCGCGCGGCTGCACGGCATCGAGAGGCCCTACTACGCCACACCAGGCGACGGCATCTTTCATTTCTATTTTCCGGAGCAGGGCCTCGTCGTGCCGGGGCAGTTCATTCCCGGTGCCGACTCGCACAGCCGCGCGTACGGCGCGTACGGCGCGGTCGGCATCGGCGTCGGCTCGACCACTCTCGGCTTCGGTTGGTCGACAGGCTACATCTACTTCACGGTCGCGAGCGCACGGCGTGTCACTTTTGGCGGCCGTCTGCAGCCGTGGGTCAGCGGTAAGGACATCGTCCTCGAGCTGCTGCGCCGCTGGGGCGCCCCGCAGTCACAGGGCATGTCGGTCGAATTCGTCGATCGCAACGCGCAACTCCCGATGGCGTATCGCAACACCATAGCCAACATGATGGCGGAAGCCGAAGCACTGAACGGCATCTTTGCGGCCGACGACATCACGCTGGCGTGGTATCGCGCTAAGGGAATCCCTGGAATACAATGTCCTGCCGTACCCGGCAGTCCGGCCCGGCGTCGATGCGCGCTATGAGATCGACGAGACGCTCGACCTGTCCGACGTGCGGCCGATGATTGCCAAACCGTTCAGTCCCGGGAACGCCTTTCCGGCGACCGAAGTCGCCCGCGAGCGCATTACTTTCGATAAGGCGCTCATCGGCTCGTGTACCAACGGCAGCTATGACGACTTGCTGTCCGCTGCACTGGTGATTCGCGCGGCGCGCGAACAGGGCGCCACGTTCGCCGCGAAGGAGTTCGTCGTCTTTCCGGGATCGGGCGGTGTCGCGCGCAGATAGAGCAGCCCGACGCGCGGCTCGGCGGCGAATCGATCGCTGCGGTGTTCCAATCGGTCGGCGGCCAGGTGCGCCAGTCATGGTGTGGCCCGTGCTTCGGCCAGGGTCCGGACGCCTTGAAGAAGGGTGAGCGCGCGATCACTTCCTTCAACCGGAACTGGCAGAATCGGATGGGTCTCGGCGGCGAAGGCTATCTGGCGAGTCCCGCGGTCGTCGCTGCGTCGGCGCTTCTTGGCTACATGGCGCCTCCCGACGAGCTCGGTCTGGTCTGGAACGCGGAGGATTTCGGTGTCTGATCACTCGCGCGAGACTCTCAGCGGCCATCGCGGACGGCGATCGGTGTGCCGGTCGCGCGGCGGCACATCTTCCTCTGCTGCGACCAGACCAAGCCGAAATGCTGCGACGCGCGAGCGAGGCCTGGCGGCGTGGGAATTTCTTGAAGCGGCGGCTTGAAGGAGCTCGGCCTCTCGGAGCAGGGCGGCATTCTCCGCACCAAAGCCAACTGCCTTCGCATCTGCGAAGGTGGACCGATTGCCGTCGTCTATCCAGAGGGCGCGTGGTACCAGGGATGTGACCCGCCGGTTCTCGAGCGGATCATCCGCGAACACCTCATCGAGGGGCGTGTCGTGACCGAGCATCTGATTACCGCGCACCCGCTCGAGTAACGGATTCCGAAAGGAGAGGCCGATGAAGCCATGGCGCCGTCTTGTCGTTGCGTGTCACCGTTGGCGTTGCCTTCTTCATCGGCACTCGTGGGCCACTCTCGTCCGGCATCCGGGCAAGCCATTCTGGAGTGGGCGAAGAATCACACCTCCAAATGGTACACGGCCTTTAATGACGGAGATGTTCGTGCCATCGTTCAGTTGTACGCGAGCGATGCCGTCCTCCTTCTCCAGGGCGAGACGTTCAGCGGACGCGGTGCGATCGAAGCCTTCCACACCGGGAATTTTGCGAAGGTTCGCTACTCCTGTACCTGGACCATCGACAGCGTCAGTATGGTGGACAACCTTGCCGCCGTCTGGGGCGACGACGCCTGCGTCGAAACGCCGAAGTCAGGCGCCCCTTCTCAGTCCTGGCAAGGCCGCTGGCTCACCGTGTACCAGATGCAACCCGACGGTTCCTGGTTAATCGTGCGCGACAGTGGCGAAGAGGCCAAATAGACGCGGGCACATTCAGCGGTCGACGACGGATTGGATCCACGAAACGATCGTGCGCTGCAGGTCGTCGTACATCACCGCCTGGACCTGTGGATCGCGGGATACCTTCAGCGAGTGATCGCCGCCGCGACAACATGAAGAGTGGGTGGCGGAAACAGGTCCGGCAAGGATCGGAGTGAGCTCCGAGGGTTGCCAAAATTGTCCCGGCTCCCCTGAACGAACAGCATCGGGCGGCCGACGGTGAGCAAGATGTGCCGAACGCAGCACTGTCGGACGGCCTGGCGGATGCAGAGGATACCCAAGCAAAACGAGGCCCGCCACTGGTAGACCGCGCTCGGCTGCCGCCACCTGCGTGGCAATCCGCCCGCCCATCGACTTGCCACCAATGAACAGGAAGTGACGGGCCGACTCGATCTCACTGCGAACCTTTTCTATCACCGCGTAATAGCACGCTTCGAGCACATGACCACGATCGGGAATCCGCCGTTTCTGCGTGATGTAGGGAAAATCGAAGGTGATGACGTCGATGCCGAGCGCGGCGATGCCGCGTGCGAACGCGACGATGAACGCGCTGCGCTGGCCGGCTCCGGCTCCGTGCGCGAGGATCAGAGAGGCGGCCGGGCGATCGGCCGCCGGGTAGACGAGCGCGGTAACGGCGCCCGTCTCCAGCGGAACATGAAGCTCACTTGATGGTTTCAAGCAGATCCCGGACCTCGGCGTTCGTTTTCAGCTCGTTCTTGACCGACATCGCGGGAAATTGATGCGCCAGCGACCGCGCGATCAACCGATCCGTATTGTTGTTGACGACGCCGGTCAGCGTGACGCGGCCGTGTTCGACGATGATGTGGATCGGCGGATTGGGACCAATCGCGTAGTTCCAGAAGTTGGGATCGTCGTAGATGGCGCGGGCGATCCGGTACCGAAGCTGATCGTCGCTCAGTGAAACAGGCAGCACCTTGAGTCGGTTGCGCACCTGGCGGACGCCGTCGACCTTGGCGACGCGTTTCTCGATGTCCTCGCGCTTGTAGGGCATTGTGACGTCTCCGGTGAGCGTGACTGCGCCGTCCTTCACTTCGACATCGACATTGTCGAAGATGGTGAACTGCGTGTAGTGGTTGACGGCTTTCTGCGACGTCATTGAACACCTGCAAATCTTTTCGCTCGCCGCTGTCGGCGAACGCGACGCCACCGATCATGAAGGATTCCGAGAGTCAACGGAACGAGTCTTCGAAACATGGCCACCTCCACGTGAAACCGAAACATTCTGGTGGGTTTGAAGGCAAGGCCGATGCCACCGTGGATGTGCTATAGCACCCAGTTAAATCAAAGAATTACGGCGCGGATTGACGGAAGCGGGTGTCCTGGCCGGTGGACACCTGAACACCGATTCTAGTGTCCAGCCATCGCCACGCCGAGCCCGTAGGTAATCGCCGCTTCGATGATGCCCACCAGAGTCATCTCGCTGCCGCTTGCCCACCAGCTTCGAGTGGTGATGAGCGCCTTTGACGCGCCGACGGCAAAGTGCGCGAGCGTACTGATGATGAACGAGGCGATGACGGCCGGCATACCGACCGTGAAGAAGAAGGGAATGATGGGAATGAATCCGCCGATGGCCGTCGACACGGAGGCGGACAGTGTGGAGCGCCACGGGTTCGGGAACGATTCTTCCGCGAGCCCGAGCTCCTCATGCACGAGCGCCCGGAGAAACTGCTTCGGCTCTTTGTGGAGTTGCTCGGCCATCGCCCGCGCTTCGTCGGGCGATAACCCCTTGAGCTGGTAAAACAACTCGAGCTCCAGCATCTCCTCGTGCGGGTCTTCCTCGATCTCGGACCGCTCGCGTGCCACCTCCGACTGGTACACCTCGCGTTCGGACTTCGACGACAGATACGCACCGGCGCCCATCGAGAGCGCGCTGGCCACGGTGCCCGCCAGTCCGGCTGCCAGCACCACTTCACTGCCGCCGGTGTAGCCCGCCATGCCGGAGACGATCCCAAAGACCGCACCCAGACCGTCGTTGACGCCGTAGATCGCGTCACCGATCCAGCCGGCGCCGCGCACGTGCCAGCGCTCCCGGTGGAGAATGGCATCGAGCGTCGATCGCGGGGTGGGCATCTTGCCCCCCGCCACCAGCGTCCGCAGGATGACGGCGTGATCGCGCTCGTCGAGCATCGCCTCTTCGGCGATCTTTCGATCCTGTGGATCGGTGAGCCTCGTCAGCAGGTCGTCGTACTCGGCTTCCGCCTTGCTTTCTTCCTGCTCCAGCCGGTGCAGCACCACGTTCGGATCACCGATGCGTTGAAACCAGCTCAGCCCCCGTTCGACGTGGGCGCGGTCCGGCCGCTTTCCGGTCGCCGCGGTGATGCGCTCGGACCAGCGTTCGGCGTGTCGATCTTCCTGGTCGGCCAGCCTGACCAGGATTTCCCGGCGCTTCGGATTGGACTCGCGTTCGGCAAGCAACCGATACGTGTGCGCCGCCTCGACTTCGCGGCGCCACATCGTTTCGACGGTGGCGAGATTGCGTGCGTCGCCGGTCATTGACCCGAGAGCTTTTCGAACCCGACGACCGTGGCGATGCCGGCGGCAATCAGGACCACCTGGCGCACGGCGTTCGCGTCGACCTCACCGCGGTGCAGGTCGGGAATGAGATCGGACATGGCGATATACAAGAGACTGGCGGCCGAGAACGCCAGCACGTACGGCCGTATGCCGGGAATGGCTTCGACAGCGCCGTAGGCGACAAGCGCGCCGACGACACCTGATACGCCGGACGCCACGTTGAGAAGCAGCGCGCGCGCCCGCGTGTACCCCGCGGCGAGCAGGACCGCGATATCGCCGACCTCCTGAGGAATCTCGTGCGCGGCAACGGCCAGTGCCGTGTTGATCCCGAGCGGAACCGAGGACAGAACCGCCGTGCAGATAATGGCCCCGTCGATGAAGTTATGGAAGGCGTCGCCGATGATGACGAGCGGCGCCGTTGAGGCGTGCACCTGGCATTCGTCGGTGTGGCAGTGCCGCAGCAGCACGAGCTTCTCGAGGATGAAGAACACGAGGATGCCGCTGAGCAGCGTCGCAAAGACCGGCGCGGGCGCCATCAGTGTGAGCGCCTCGGGCAGCAACGCAAGCAGCGCCACACCGAGCATCGCGCCGACCGCATAGCTGACCAGCCACGGCAGCAGCCGCGTCCGGACGGCATCGGTGAACAGGAGGAGGGAAGAGGCGACGATCAACCCGCCGCAGCTTCCAAGAAGACTGAGGACGAGCGCCGTCCCGAGAAGAGGCACGCGGTATTCTAGCTCGCCACGTACCCCTTGCGTGCGCGGACGGTGTAACGGCCGTTCCGCACTTCGACTCGAATGGTATGCCAGCGTCCGTCTTTCTTTCCGGACGCCTGGTAGCCGAGATAGGACCGCTTGCTCAATTCGTCGGCGATGGACGCGGTCGCTGGATTGAGGTCGCGCCCGTCGCGGATCACTTCCGTCCGCCCGCCGCTGTCGTCAGTCATGTCCCGAAGCGCGGCGACGTTGACCCGATCGTCGCCGGGATTGATGCGCCAGCCGCCGCCCTGCGCGCCGAGCAGCAGCGGAAACGTCCGTCCGCCCCGACCGGGAACCGGGAAAGGGAACGGGATCGGCGGCCGCCTTGGCTGCTGCGGTTGTGGCGCACGTCGATACGTTGGTGCCTCGCTCTCTCCGTCGATACCGATTGCATACACCAGCACTTCGCTCTCGCGGATCTGCTGTTTCAACTCGCGGATCGTCGTCTGGCTTCCGGTGTCGTTACCGTCGGAAATCACCACGATCGCTTTCTTCCGGAACTGGCCCTCTTGCGCCAGAGGCACCGCTTCCGCCACGGCGTCATACATCGCCGTGCCGCCATTTGGCGTGACCCGATCGAGGACGCGGCCTAGAAGCTGTCGATCGCTCGTCCAGCCCTGCAGCAGCACGGGGTAGGTGCTGAAGCGATAGAGAAAAATCTCGTCCTCTTTGTCGAGCAGCTCGAACAGGAAGCGGCGCAGCGCACTCTGCGCCTCCTGAAGCTTGGAGCCGGCCATGCTGCCGCTCGTGTCGAGCACAATCCCCAGGCTGACGGGCACGCGCTCAGAGCTGAAGTGACTGATCTCGACCGGCTGGTCATCTTCGTAGACCGAAAAATCCTCCTTGCGCAAACCTGGAACGAAACGGCCGCTTGAGTCCGACACCGTGGTCGTGACGTTGATGAGCTCGACACCGCTCTTGAACCGAAACGCTCCGTTGTCGTCCGACGATCGCCCTGTGTCCTGTTGCGCACGAGGCGAGGCGACGGCGAGCGCCAATGCAATGACGGCGGCGGACAAGGTGTGTTTGTGGATCATGGCAATTCGGCAGTCACGCCGTGGTTGCGCCGATCGAGGTGCGCAATGATGCGGTCATTATTCTTGAAAGCGACCCGGTAGCGCGAAACGTCGTGCACGCCGGGCACGGTGACTACGAACGTCGATTCTACGCCTGCCGCGCCTCGAATCGATGCCGGCACCGCGCCCGTGACCACTGCCTGGCCACTCGCCTCGATGTCGCCCTGGTGATTGAACACCGACACGACGGCGGTGAGGTCGGACATGTCGGCCCGATCCGAATGCCGCAGGACGCCGCGAACAATCAGACGGTCGCCTTCGCGCTGGTGCCCGAGCGCCACGAGCTCCAGAGGCGCAGCGGCCAGCTCTTCGGCAGCTGGCGGTGCGGCTGCGACCGAACCGCCCCGAGACCCGCTGGCAAAGACCACCAGCGCGATGAGGCTACCGACCACCAGCACGCCTACAGCCAGCGTGCGGAAGGGGTTCCCCGGCGTCCGGGATTGCGCTTCGGCAAGAAAGTGCTCGCTCACATGGACCGGCGACGGTCCCTCGCCGCGTATGTCCGCGGCCAGCGTCGCCACGCGCTCCTCCGATCGACGGCGTTCGTCGCGGGCCAGTCGCCACGCGACGACGCTCATGACGGCGGCAATGATGAGAGAGATTACTGTCGTGATGATCAGCGCCATCCCGTTACCTCAACTTGAACTCGACGGAAACTTCCACAATGACGTCGACCGGCGATGCCAGGCGTCGCGCCGGGGAGAAGCGCCATTGGCGAACCGCCTGCGCGGCGCGTTCGTTCAATCCGCCTCCCAGCCCGCGAATGATCCTCAGGTCGCCGACTGAGCCGTCCCGCTGGACCACGATTTCCATGACGACTTCACCCTCGAGCCGTCGCAAGCGCGCGTCCTCGGTGTAATCAGGCTTGACTTCCCGTAACAGCCTCGGCGGCTCGATGCCGCTGCCGGGACGATAGACCCCGCCGCCCGTGCCGCCGCCGGATCCTCGCCCGACTCCCGCGCCCTCGCCCTCGCCGATTCCCGTACCGGTGCCCGTACCTGCGCCGCCGCCGCTCCCGGATCCGCGACTGTCATTCTCCGCCGTCGTCTGCTCGAGAATGCCGCTGCGGCTGCGGGCATCGGCGGGCATCGCGATGATCGGCGCGACGATCATCGGGAGCCGTTCCGCTTTGAGCGGCTCGGGCTTGGGCTCGGGCGGGTTCGGCGCCGCTTCGATTGGCTTCGGTGGCCGCCGTACCGGAAGAGGGCTGCTGATCGAGCGCACGCCTTCACGCTCGGCCTTCGGCGGCGGTGTCCGCTGCCGCAAACCGCCTCCACCGCCGCCTCCACCGGGACCCGGCAACGCCACGAATACGAGCGGCATGGAATCGAATCGGCCGTTCATCGCCGTCGCCGCAGCCGGCGTCAGCCCCATCGTCGTCAGGAACACTGCCGCGGCGATGAGGCCGGCGTGCAGCGTGCTCGACACGGCGAGTGGCAGGCCCGTCGCACGTGGACGGCGGCCCCTGTTAATGACGTCAAAAATGGAGAAAACGGGCGCATGGCGCTTCGTGTGATGGCCGGAGTGTGCGTCCGATCCGCACCGCGTCATCCCGCGAGACGAAGCGGCGTACGGCGCCCGAGCGGGACCCCGAGCGCGGCCAGCACCTGCTGCTCAGAAACACCGGCGGCCTCAGCGATTTCGCGAGGCGAGAAGTATTCCGCGGCCGATGATGAGTTAGGCACAGACACGGGTCTGCCGAAGCGAAGGCAAAAGCCTTGCCTACGTCCGCCGGCTTTTTTCCGTGAAAACTGATGTCGCTGGCGCGTTTGACGCTTTTTGGCGACGGCTGGGCTGTCCTCAGGGCGGGAAGGGCAGGAGAGGCCCCCTATCCCGCCTTTCCTGCCTTTCCTGCCTTCCTGCCCCATCGTCACGCGGTTTCACGGCTTCCACAAAGATCGAGCCATCACGCTCGGCGAGCGTCCGCACCGGCCGGAACCCGCCCGCGGTCAGCAGTTCGTGTAGTGCGCCCGAAGCGGCAAACGACGGTTCACTGGGTCCGCGCCTGAGGAGCGCGCCCAGACCGCTCGTCGGGATCGCGCCGAGGGTCACCACGCGCCCGCCCGGCCGCAGAATCCGAACCAGTTCGCGAACGAGACAACCGCGATCTTCAGGCCGCATCCCGTTGAGAAGGCCGCCTGTATCGTCGACGACTGCGACGTCGAACGCCTCATCCTCGACTGGCAGGGCCGTCATCGGCGCAACTTCCACTTCGACGAGCATCCCGGCCTGCGCGGCACCCTTGCGCGCGCGTTCCGCCGACGCCTCGTCAGGTGTGATGGCGACAGCCCGTCCCGACAGGCCGACCTTGGCGGCGACGGCGCCGAGGCGACCTCCGTGCGCACAGCCGATTTGCACGAAGCGTTCGCCCATCTTCGTTCCAACCATGCCGACGACGAGCGGATAGGGCTCTCCGCTTTTGACGAAAGGGTTCAACGCCATCGGGACAGTTTACTGCGGCGGTGGCTGGGGGCTGGGGGCTGGTGACTGGGGTTTGTGACGGCGGCTGGGCTAGTATAGTGCTTGCCCGTGCCTACACCTGTTGCTATTGCTCCCGCCCGCGGCAAGCTCGGCTTGCTGCTCGTCGGACTCGGCGCCGTCAGCACCACCACGATCGCTGGAGTCTTCGCGATTCGAAAAGGGCTCGCCAAACCTATCGGCTCGCTCACGCAGATGGGCACCGTCCGTCTCGGTAAGCGCACCGAGGGGCGGTCGCCGAAGATCAGCGATGTTGTGCCGCTCTCCGGGCTCGACGACATCGTCTTCGGCGGCTGGGACATTTTCGAGGACGACTGCTACGCCGCGGCGAGGACCGCCGGCGTGATCGAGCCGTCCCTGCTCGATCAGGTGCGGCCCGAGCTCGAAAAGATCCGTCCGTGGCCCGCCGTGTTCGACCAGCGATACGTGAAGCGGTTGGAAGGCCCGAACGTCAAAAAGGGGAAGAACAAGAAGGATCTCGCCGAGCAGGTCGTCGCCGATATCCGGAAATTCAAGTCCGACAACAACCTCGATCGGATGGTGATGGTCTGGTGCGGCAGCACCGAGATCTTCGCGACCGAATCGCCCGCGCACCAGACCATCGAGAACTTCGAGCGTGCGCTCGAGCAGAACGATCCGGCGATCCCCTCGAGCATGGTGTACGCCTACGCGGCCATCCGCGAGGGCATCCCGTATGCGAACGCGGCGCCGAATCTCACGGCCGACATTCCCGCGCTCGTCGATCTTGCGGCGAGGACGAAGACGCCGCTGGCGGGTAAGGATTTGAAGACGGGGCAGACGCTCATCAAGACGATCATTGCACCCGGCCTGAAGGCGCGGCTGATCGGCATCGAAGGCTGGTACTCGACGAATATTCTTGGTAACCGCGACGGCGAAGTGCTCGACGACCCGGAGTCGTTCAAGACGAAGGAAGAGAGCAAGAAGTCGGTTCTCGACTACATCCTCCAGCCGCAGCTCTATCCCGACCTGTATCACGATCTCTGCCACGTCGTCCGGATCAACTACTATCCGCCCCGCGGCGACAACAAGGAAGGCTGGGACAACATCGATCTCGTGGGCTGGCTGGGCTACAAAATGCAGCTCAAGATCAACTTCCTCTGCCGCGACAGCATTCTCGCCGCGCCGATCGTGCTCGACGTCGCGCTGTTCATGGACCTCGCCAAGCGAGCCGGGATGCACGGCATCCAGGAATGGCTCTCGTTCTACTTCAAGAGTCCGGTTCACGCCCCAGGCCTGTATCCGGAGCACGACCTCTTCATTCAGCTGATGAAGCTGAAGAACACGCTCCGGTACCTGAAGGGTGAAGAGCTCATCACTCATCTTGGGCGTGAGTACTACGACTAAGTCCGGTTTCTTGCAGCCCGCGCTCATCGGGGGCGCGGTCATGGGCACGCTCTCGGCGTTGCCCATCATCTCGGCGGGCAACTGCTGCTGTCTGTGGCTGGTGGGCGGGGGAGCGGTCGCCGCTTACGTGCTACAGCAGAACCAGGAGGCACCCATCACGCCCGGCGACGGGGCGCTCGCCGGTCTCTTTGCCGGCATCGTCGGCGCCTTCGTCTATCTCGTGCTGTCGATTCCGATCACGATCCTCATGGCCCCGATGATGCGCGTGATGATGGAACGTATCATCAACAGTTCGTCGGCCAACATGCCACCCGAGTTTCGCCAGTACGCCGGCACCTATATGGGCGGCGCCTTTCAAATCGTGTTCGGGTTTCTCCTCATACTGGTTTTCGGCGCCATCTTTTCGACGCTGGGGGGCTTGCTCGGCGCGGCGACCTTCAAAAAGCCGCCGTTGCACAATACTGCACACGACGCGCCATAACTTCACATCTATAGACAATCCTTCCTCATACCGAAAATCTGGGACGTGGACTGTGTGTCGCTCCCCCGGCGACTGCTGGCCCGCGGCTGGCTCATTTTGGCCCTCGCCGTGGCCTCACCGGCGTTCGCTCAACTGCCGCAGCTGCCGACGCTGCCGTTGACCCAGCTCGACGAGCGCGGTCCGGCGGCTGATCTCGATAACCGCACGTTCACCCTCACGTTTGCCCAGCCGGTTCCGGTCAGAGATCTCCTGCTCATGTTCGTCCGCGGCACGAACTTGAGCCTCATTCCCGATCCGGCCATTGCGGGTTCGTTTATCGGCGAGCTGAAGAACGTGACCGTCCGGCAGGCGCTCGATTCGATTCTTCCACCGCTCGGTCTGGACTATCGCGTTGACGGCGGGTTCATTCGCGTGTTCGGCCGCGAGCGGGAGACGCGCATCTTCGACATCAATTACATCGCGGCGGAGCGCAGCGCCGCGTCGACGGTTGGCGGGCGCAGCGTCGATCCCGCGGGGCTCAGCTCCGCATCGGTGTCCACCGTTACTGCGACGAACCTCTTTGCGGATCTCACCAAGGGCATCCAGACGCTGTTGTCCGACCGGGCGACGTTCAATCTCGATCGCAAGGCGGGGCTGCTGCAGGTGACCGACTTCCCGGAGCGCCTCGATCGAATCGCCGACTATCTTGATGCGGTCGAGGGTCGCGTCCAACGTCAGGTCGCGTTCGATGTGCGGATCGTCGAAGTCGAGATGAAGGACTCCGCCGCGGCCGGTGTGGACTGGGCTCTCATTGCCGCCGGCATGAGTGGCGGTCCGGCGCCCACGCCCACGTCACCAGGCCGGCGGCCGCTGACCAGCCTGCGGGTCACAGACCTGTCTCGCTTCATGGGTCTGCTCGGCGATCAGGGAAAAGTGGCGACGCTTCAGAACAACCGGATGACGACGTTGAATAACGAGCCGGCCATCGTCCGAAGCGAGACGCTGACGTTGAGCGTCACGCCGCAGATCACGCCCGATGGGGTCGTGATGCTGAGCCTGGCGCCCATTCTGAGAGAGCCCGCCATCGCTGAATCGGACACGCTCGCCCGGGTGGCCGACGGCGAGACGCTGGTGATCTCGGGATTCATGCGCAATCGCGAGATACGCGAGCGCACGAACGTCGGGTTGAGAGGCGGCTGGTTCGGCCGCGGCACGGTCGTCACGCAGAAGCGCGTGGAGTTGCTGATTCTTCTGACGCCAAAGATTCTCTGATATGTACGAAACGTATTACGGGTTCGCCGAAAAGCCGTTCAGCCTGACGCCGGATCCGAAATATCTCTATCGCAGCCAGTCGCACGCCAATGCGTTCGAGCTGCTTCAGTACGCCATCCGGCGCCGCGAAGGCTTCGCCGTGGTCACGGGTGACATCGGCACCGGAAAGACCACGCTGTGCCGCGCGCTGCTCGAGGAGATCGATCGCACGACGTACACCGCGCTGGTGCTGAACCCGTTCCTGTCTGAAGAAGACCTGCTGAAGCGCATCCTTCAGGACTTCGGCGTCGTCTCGCGCGAGAACATCAAAGCGGGACAGCTGGCGGGCGTCACCAAACAGGATCTCATCGAGATGCTCTACGAGTTTCTGCTTGGCCTCATCCCGCTCAAAGCCAACGCCGTCCTGATCATCGACGAAGCGCAGAACCTGCCCCTGTCTGTCCTCGAGCAGATCAGGATTCTGTCGAACCTTGAGACCGACAAGGAAAAACTCCTGCAGATCATTCTTGTCGGCCAGTTGAACCTGGGGACGATGCTGCGGTCCGCCGAGCTCCGGCAGCTGGATCAACGCGTGTCGATTCGGTATCAGCTCGAGCCGCTCGATCGCGAAACCGTCGGGGCGTACGTCGCGCATCGCCTCACGGTTGCCGGCGGGTCGGCGGCCGTCACGTTTGCGCCCAAGGCGCTGGACCTGCTGCACCGGCTTTCGGGTGGCATCCCGCGCCTCATCAATCTGATTTGCGATCGCGCGCTGCTGGCGGCCTTTTCGGTCCGCGAGAATCGCATCACTCCCGACATGGTGGTTCACGCGGCCGAGAGCCTCGACGTGCAGCCATCGCCACGGCCCAGATTTGAGCGCCAGGGCGCGTCGCTCGCTGCGGCGGCGGCGGTCGCGCTGGCGGCGTCGATGTTCGCCGTCGGGTCGACCACGTATCTCTATCAGCGATTTGCAGACCCGACGGTTCATGCTTCCCCCAGGACTCCGACCACGAGAATGACTCGCGAGCTTCCGCCAGATGCGCCGATGACGATTCTCGTGGGCACCTATCCGGCATCGAGCGTCACCTTCGAGCGGGATATTCGCGCGCTGACTGAACGGCTCGAGGCATCGGGCTATCGCGTCTACTATGCGAACGTGGATCTCGGCTCGAAGGGACGCTGGCAACGAGTGCTCGCAGGGGCTTACACTGATCTCGAGGCGGCCGAGCGCGAAGCCGACCGCATCAACGTTGTCGTGCCCGGCGTGGAAGCGCAGGTCGTCGACGTGCAATTGCTGCGATCGGGAGCCTGACGGTGAGCGTGATCCTGGATACTCTTCGACGTCGTTCGCTCAATCCTCAGGAAGATGGGGCGCCGCAGACGGCGCGTGCCGACACCGTGCTGAAAACGCTCGGCTATTCGCGACGGCGGGGACGAAGCGGGTCCCCGATGAAGACGCTCCTGCTGTATGGCGTCAGCGCGGTCCTCGTCGGTTTCGTTGGACTGGCGATCGTGGTCATGGTGCTGGCGCCCGCCCAGCCTTCCGCACCGGTCCGGCGATCGGCAGCCGCGGCTCCCGTCGCCCCGGTTCCAGGGCGCGGACCGGCGGCCCCACCGCGCCCGATTGAGTACCCGACCATTCAGCCGTCGGCAGCTCCGCCCGAGCCGACGAGGCCGCCGGCCGTTGCCGGACGGGACACGCCGGTGCCGTCAGCGCGCCCCCCGGCCACGCCATCACAGCCGCTAACGCGTCAGCCCGAACCGGCGCGTCCGCCGGTGCTCACACCGCGTTCGGGTACCACGACCGCGCCGGCGCGAACGGCTGCACCCGCGACGCCGTCACGGGCGGTGTCCGCGCAACGGCCCACGGTTGCGCCGCCGCCGGCCGCTGCGCCAGCCCCAACCCCTGCACCCGTACCGCCACCCACGGATCACTTCGGTCTGGCGCTCTATTTCCAGCGGGTCGGAGACTTCGACAACGCGTTTCTGCATTACCGGGTTCTTCTAGAGCAGAACAACGGGAGCTCGGAGGTGCACAACAACCTCGGTCTGCTGTACGGGGACCGCGGGCAGCTCGAGGACGCGATGCGGGAGTTCCAGCAGGCGATCGCCATCGATCCGAAGTACGTGAGGGCCCATAACAACCTCGGGGTCGCGCTGATGCGCGCCGGCCGGCTCGACGCGGCTTCCGGCGAGCTGCGCGTCGCGCTGGCCGCGGAACCGCGCAACGTCGAATCGATCGTCAACATGGCGCTGGTGCAGAAGGCATCGGGCCAGACCGCGGACGCGCGGGACATGCTGCAACGCGCCGTCAGCGTCGAGCCCAGGAACGCGGGTGCTCACTACAATCTCGCTGTTGTCGCCGACGAAGCCGGTGACACAGCGGCGGCGATCGAGCATTACCGCGCGTTCCTCAAGTTTGGTGCCGTCGCGCATCCCGCTCTTGTCACCCCGGTGCGGGCAAGATTGGCCACACTCGGCGGCGCATAACGCTATTCAAGTGCTATCCTTCCCACAATGACTCCCGGGAAGAAAGACAACGACGCAAAGCCTGCCGAGTTCGACGATCTCCTTCACGAAAATCGCAGCTTCCCCCCTCCACCGTCGTTCCGCAGCCAGGCTCGCATTCAGGACGAACAGGTCTACGCTGAAGCGGATCGCGATCCGGAAGCGTTCTGGGCGAAGTTCGCAGAGGAGCTGGAGTGGTCTCGTCGATGGGACAGGGTGCTCGATTGGCAGCCGCCGCACGCAAAGTGGTTCGTCGGAGGTGAGCTGAACGTTTCGGTCAACTGCCTCGACCGCCATGTGCGGGGCGCCCGTCGAGACCAGCCGGCCATTGTCTGGGAAGGCGAGCCTGGCGATCGCCGCACCTTGACGTACTTCGAGCTTTTTCGCGACGTCTCAAGGTTTGCCAACGTTCTCAGGTCGCTCGGCATCAAGAAGGGCGATCGCGTCGCCATCTACATGCCCCTCGTGCCGGAGCTGGCCGTCGCGATGCTCGCCTGCGCGCGTGTCGGAGCCGTCCACAACGTGGTCTTCGGTGGGTTCAGCGCCGAATCGCTGCGCGATCGCATCAACGACGCGAAGGCGCGGCTTCTCATCACTGCTGATGGCGGATATCGACGCGGACAGGTCGTGCCACTGAAACAAGTCGCCGACGAGGCGTTGACCGACGCGCCTTCGGTTGAACACGTCGTCGTCATCCAGCGCGGTGCGGGACTCGTCGCGAACGCGTCCATGGAGAGTGGCCGGGATCGCTGGTATCACGACCTCATGAAGAGTGCGGCGCTCGACTGCGATCCCGAACCGATGGATTCCGAGGACATGCTCTACATCCTCTATACATCTGGTACCACTGGAAAGCCCAAGGGCATCGTGCACACCACCGGCGGATACCTGGTCGGCACGTACGCCACGACGAAGCTGGTCTTCGATCTACGCGACGGCGACGTCTTCTGGTGCACCGCCGACATCGGTTGGGTAACGGGCCACAGCTATGTGGTGTACGGACCGCTCGCGAACGGGGCGACGGTGCTGATGTACGAAGGTGCGCCCGACTGGCCGGACAAAGATCGTTTCTGGTCACTCATCGAACGACACGGCGTGACGATCTTCTATACGGCGCCCACAGCTATCCGCGCCTTCATGAAGTGGGGCTCCGAATGGCCGGCGCGTCGCGACCTGTCGTCGCTCCGCCTTCTTGGGTCGGTCGGCGAGCCGATCAACCCCGAAGCGTGGATGTGGTACCACAAGGTCATCGGCGGCGGCCGCTGTCCGGTCGTCGATACGTGGTGGCAGACCGAAACCGGCGCCATCATGATCACTCCGCTGCCAGGCGTGACGGACCTGAAGCCCGGATCGGCCACGAGGCCGTTTCCCGGCATCGCGGCGGAAATTCGTAACGAGCGCGGTGACACTGTGGGTGTCGGTGGCGGCTTTCTGGCGTTGACGCGGCCGTGGCCTTCGATGTTGCGCGGGATATACGGCGACCCGGACCGATACGTCCGACAGTATTGGAACAAGTGGGGAAGCGGCGTCTACGTGACGGGCGACGGCGCGAAGCGCGATGCCGACGGGTACTTCTGGCTGCTCGGCCGGGTGGACGATGTCATCAACGTCGCCGGCCATCGGATCGGCACGATGGAGGTCGAAAGCGCGCTGGTCGATCACCCGAGCGTCGCCGAAGCCGCGGTCGTCGGTCGCGCGCACGAGCTGAAGGGCCAGGCGATTACCGCGTTCGTGACATTGAAGGAAGACGCCAGGGCAGCACGGTCGACCGAAGATCTCATCAACGAGCTCAAGGCGCATGTCGTGCGGAAGATCGGCGCGATCGCGCGTCCCGATGACATTCTGCTGACTGCCGATCTGCCAAAGACGCGCTCCGGAAAGATCATGCGGCGGCTGCTGCGCGACATCGCGGAAGGCAAGGCCCTGGGTGATACGACTACGCTGGCCGATCCGGCGGCTGTGGCCAGGCTGAAGGAAAGTTACGAGGAGGAGTACGGCTAGACGGCTGATCGCGACGGCTGTGTTCCGGAGTAGCCGTCAACTCGTTCCACGCGGTTGCGGCCCTGCCGCTTCGCGCGTTCGACCGCGGCCTCAGCGTCAGCCATCAGCCGTTCAGTGTCGATGACATCGCCGACGGCGATCGTGAGGTTGATGATCGCGGCGGTGACCGTGACCGTGACGGGGCTCTCAGTGAGGTGATCCACGAAGCCGAGTCGCTCTGCGACAGTGCTCCTGACCCGCTCCGCCAGGTCGCTCGCGTGGTCGGCGTCGGTCCGGGACAGCAGCACCGCGATGGAGTCTTCCGAGTACCGCGCCACCCAATCGTGCTGGCGGAAATAGTTGCGGATCAGAATGCCGAGACGCTCGAGGATCTTGTCGCCAACGCCGTATCCGTGTTCCTGGTTGATCGCGGACAGATGATCCACGTCAAAAAGAATCAACGAGAGTGGAACCCCGAAGCGGCTCGCCCGCTCGACCTCCTTGGCCAAGACGGCATCGAACAGCGGCCGTGTATGCAGCGTAGTCAGCTTGTCGATGATGGCCGCCCCGCTCGGCTCCAGGTGGGTCCGTTCGATGTAGCCCGCGAGCAGAGTCGAACGAGCCTCGGCGCACGAGCTGCGCGACGAGCGGCCACGATTCGCTGGTGGCACCGAACCGATCGTTCAGCGCCAGCTCGTCTATCGTCGTGCGCTCCGTCAGGTACGTGAATGTGAAGAGTCGCTCAATCGACAGCGCGCGGTCGATGACCACGCGTTGCAGGTCGGCAATGAGATTGCCGCGCGGATCGACACGACCGTCTCGAACGGCAAGTGCCAACAGTTGTGCCAGGTGCTGCCCGACGCGGCGACAATAGTCGGCGTCGAGGCTGTCGATACCGGTATAGGGGAAGATCGCGACGGTATCGGTCGTAATCATGTCCACTTGTTGCAGCAGCAGGTCGGCGATCTGCTGACGCAGGTCGTCCTGGACGCCGCTGGCGCGTTCGTCGTCGAAAAGAGGATCTCCCGCACGCATACGTCAACGCATGTTCACTCAACCACTCGGCCGGCGCAAGTGAGAGGGGTGCACTCGTGAGCAGCCACGTGCAATCGCCGTTCACCCGACTGACGCGTCAACCGACTCGAACCGACAAGAAGGCGGGACTTGCGCACGCGCGTCGGCATTGAACTGTCGCCGGTCGCGTGCCGGGTTGTCGAGCTTGAGGGGCCGGACCTCGTGCCTGGCCGGCCGCCGGCGACTCGGGTGCGGTCGTATGCCGTCTTGCCGCCGTCGGGTCCTGAGACGGATCGGCGGTTCGCGTCGCTCCGCCGACGGTCCGTCGCCGTCGTCGTGTGGGGTATTCGAAGCGAGCACCGGCAGGTGGTCGTGTCCAATGGCTCCTACGAAAAGATGCGGGCCGAAGCGCTGGCGGCGGCCCGGGCCGAAGGAGTGGACACGCGCAACACGATCGCCGACATCACGTCCGCGTCGACCGCGATTGCCGGCGCGAACCGACAGCCGGTGGTGCTGGCGCTAGCCAATATGGACGATGTGACGACGGCGATGCGACCGCTCATCGATGCTCGTCTCCGCATTCGGTCTGTCGTCACGCCAGCCGACGCCCTTTTGGGCCTGGCGCGATCGCGGCAGGAGTTTGCCGTGCCGGGCGGAGTCGAAGCATATGTAGCCCTTGACGCCACCATTACGTCTGTCGCGCTGATACGCAACGGCACGTTGCTCGGCGCGCGCGAATTGCCTTGGGGGTACGAGGATGGACCCGGCGCGTTGGCCGTGTCACGAACCACAGAAGGGTTTCCGCGCCGCGACGATCTGGCTGAGCGGCTCGTCGACGAGCTCTCGGACTTTCTCAAGACGGTTGGCGCGGGCCACCACACGGCGGCGCAGGTTTCGATTTGCGGCGGCCTTGAAGACCTGCGGACCATGACGATTCCGCTGATGGAACGTCTCGACGTCGAGGTCGAGGCGCTCGATTCGCTCTTCGGGATCGACGCAGAGCATCTGCCGGAACCGGCAGAGGAGTTCCGTGAACGTGCCGCGGAACTCAGGCTGGCGTGGGCTGCGGCCGCGGATTGGCGCGGCCCGATCAACCTGATGCGGCACCGTGAACGCCGCAACCGACGCGTCGCGTTCGCGCGCGCGGCCGTCGTGGCCGGCGTCGCCGCCGGATTGGGCGCCGGCTGGGCGATTGAACAAAGCCAGTGGTGGCGGTCGACGGCGCCGGAACCGGCCGCCCGGCGAACGCCGCCGGCGGGCGTGCCGCCAACGTCGGCACCTGCGCGAGCACGTGCACCTGCGCCGCCCCAGCCGCAGGGGCCGGCTGTCGCGGTCTCGAAACCGCCGCTGACACCACCGTCGGCGCCGACGGTGGTGCCGCCGCTGATTTCGGGTCCGTCAGCCGCGCCGGCATCGTCGGCGGTCACGGCGTCTAGGACGCCCACCCTACCGGCGATGCCCGTCGGATCGCCCGTGGCGTCGGGTACGGCGAGTACGACGACGAGTACGACGCCGAAACCGCAGGTGACGTCGGCACCGCCCGTGGCATCCCCACCCGCGGTGACTCCAGCGCCGGTTGCGGTACCTCCGGTCGCGCGGGTGACGACACCAGCGCCGCCATTGGCCGCGCCGCGACAGTCAGCGCCGACGGCCGCGACGAGGCCAGCGTCTGCGGCACCGACTGCTGCAGTGCCGCCGCCCGTGACCGCAGCGCGCCCGTCGGCGTCCACACCACCGCCGCAGGCGTCGGCTACGCCGCCGGCCGCGTCGACGGCGCGCCCGATAGCGTCCACACCACCACCGCAGGTGTCGGTTACGCCGCCGGCCGCGTCGACAGCCCGCCCGCCAGCGTCCACAGCACCACCGCAGGCGTCGGCTACGCCGCCGGCCGCGTCAACAGCGCGCCCGCCAGCGTCCACACCGCCACCGCAGGTGTCGGTTACGCCGCCGGCCGCGTCGACAGCCCGTCCGCCAGCGTCCACACCGCCACCGCAGGTGTCGGCTACGCCGCCGCCGCGTCGACAGCCCGTCCGCCAGCGTCCACACCGCCACCGCAGTTCGGCTACGCCGCCGGCCGCGTCGACAGCCCGTCCGCCAGCGTCCACACCGCCACCGCAGGTGTCGGCTACGCCGCCGGCCGCGTCGTCGACAGCCCGAACGCCCACGTCGATAGCGCCACCGCCGACGTCGCCGGCCCGACCGGTTGCGCCGCCAGCGCGACAGCCGGTTCTGACAACGCCGCCGCAGGTAGCGCCACCACCACGAGCCCCGGCGTTGACTACGCCGCCGTCCGCGACACCGCCACCGCAGGTGTCGGCGCGACCGCCGGCCTCGGTAACGCGACCACCGGCATCAACGACGTCGCCGTCGACGTTGACAACGCCGCCGCCGGTCGCCGCTGCCCCTGTGGCTGCTGCAGGACAATCAGCGCCAACAACCACTCCGCCGGCCGCAGCGCCTGTCGTTCAAACGCCGGCGCCGCGGGAAGAGCCCGTGAGGGCGCCGGCTGCGATTGCCGCGCCGCCGGTTGTGCGACGGCCAGAACCGGTGCCCATACCGTTGGACGCGGTTCTCGGAACCATTCTGTATTCGCCCGATCGCAGGCTTGCCATCGTCAACGGCCGGATCGTGGGGATAGGCGATGCAGTCAACGGCGCCAGAATCGTCGACATCACGCCGACGACGGTGCTGCTTCGAGATGCTCAGGGCCGGCTGAGAAGCCTGACACTGGGCGCTGTAGGACGAACACCGTCCGCCCCTTAGTGGTGGGGCTCGGATCGCCCCCAGAATGTTGTGGTCGATCACCGATTTGTATTCTTCTTGTGACGTTTTTAATGTGTGAGGCTGTCTGGCGCGTCGTAAGATCTTGATTCTCATAGCCCAGCTCGAGACTTAGGGCGAGGTCCCAAATTGCGCAAGAAAATCGGTGAGTGCCTCATCCAGGCAGGCCTCATCAGCGAGGACGATCTCGAAAACGCGCTCGTCGAGCACAAGCGAACCGGCGAGCGGCTGGGTGTCGTACTTGTGCGGATGAACTTCGCGACGGAAAAGCAGATCGCGAAGGCGCTCGCGATGCAGCTCGGGTTCCCGTACGTGAGCCTCCCAGAGAACCCGCCCGATCCTTCCGCCGTCATCCTGATTCCCAAGGAAGTCTCGCTCAAGCGTGTGTGCATTGCCGTCAGTCTCGAGAAGAACCTGCTGACCGTGGCGATGTCCGACCCACTGCTGTTCAGCCTCGTGCAGGATCTCGAATTTCAGACCGGCTATCGCATCAAGCAGGTCGTTTCGACACGCGGGGACATACTCGAAGCGATTCAGATCGGGTATCCAGACAAGGCGCTCGCTCGGATTACACAGCAGCAGGGGTCGGAACTCACCGTGACCGGCGGCAGCCCGGGGCGCGCCCGCGCAGGGGAACCCGCGAGTGAGACGTCGCTGGTGCGTCGCACCGAAGAAGAGATCTTCGAGCCAGTCGCGGGGTTGAAGGAAAGCAGCGAAGCCGCCCCGATCATCGACCTTGTCGATCTCGTCGTGAAGAGCGCGATCAAGAGCAAGGCGAGCGACGTGCACGTCGAGCCGATGGAAAAAGGCGTCCTCGTCCGGCACCGCCTCGACGGATTGCTCAAGGAAGTGATGGACCTTCCCAAATGGGTCCACGAAGGATTGATCGCGCGCCTGAAGATCATGGCGGGCATGGACATCGCCGAGAAGCGCCTGCCGCAGGATGGCCGCCTGCGCTCGACGTCCGACGACGGCAGGGATGTCGATTTCCGCGTTTCGACACTGCGGACGCTCCACGGCGAAAAAATCGTCATGCGTGTGCTGGACCACCGCAAGGGGGTTCCGGCGCTCGAAGAGATCGGCATGTCGGCGAACTCGCTCGAAGAAGTCCGCCAGTTTCTCAAGCACCAGCACGGGATGATTCTGGTCGTCGGCCCCACTGGCAGCGGCAAATCGACGACGCTCAGTTCCGCATTGAGCTCGGTGAAATCTGAGAGGACCAACATCATCACGATCGAGGATCCGGTCGAATATCAGATCCCGGGCGTCAACCAGACCCAGATCAACGAAAAGATCAAGCTGACGTTTGCCAGCGCACTGCGCTCAATCCTAAGGCAGGATCCCGATGTCATTCTCGTCGGCGAAATCCGGGACGCCGAGACGGCGAAGATCGCCATGCAGGCTGCACAGACCGGCCACCTTGTGCTGTCGACCATCCACACCGACGATGCGCCATCGGTCGTCACACGATTGATGGACATCGGCACCGAACCGTATGTCATCGCCGGCGCGCTCATCGGCGTCGTCGCCCAGCGGTTGGTGCGGAGGCTCTGCGTCCATTGCCGCCGGCAGTACACGCCGCCGCCCGAGACGCTGCGGGCGCTGAACATGACGGACGCCGACGCCGCGACGATTCCCTTCTATAAATCGGTTGGCTGCGACCAGTGCAATCACACTGGCTATCGCGGACGCATCGGCATCTACGAAGTGATGCGCGTCACCGACAAGGTGCGGCGGATGATTTCCGCGCGGGCGCCGGAAGACCAGATTCGCGAAGCGGCGCTCTCGAGCGGGATGATCTCGCTCGGCGAAGACGGGCTCGCCAAGGTCAAGAGCGGCATCACGACGCCTGAGGAACTGATCCGGGTAGTCACGGAGGTGCGCGAGATGCGCACTCTGTGCGCGGGATGCGGGTCGGCGGTGGGCGTCGATTTCAACGCGTGTCCCTCCTGCGGCAAACGGCTGGGCGGCGGGTGTCCGCATTGCGGTCGCGCCCTGCAGCCGGGCTGGAACTTCTGCCCGGTACTGCGCGCGCAGTACCACCGAAGTCAAGCGTCCCAAACGCCTCCGCGAGGGCGAGGAACGCCCCGGTCGTGAGGGACCGCGCGAGCTTCCTCCCGCCAATATCGCCGAGTTCAAGAAGTAAACCAGGGTGCCCTTGACGAAGAGCCACTACGATGTGCTCGAGGTCGCGCCTACGGCGCCAGCTGACGAGATCAAGCGTGCGTTCCGTGCGCAGATCGCGCGCTACCATCCGGACAAGGTCCAGCACCTCGGCAAGGAGTTTCAAGAGATGGCGGCGGGTCGCGCCGCCGAGCTCACCGAGGCGTATCGGGTGCTGTCCAACGCGGCTCAGCGCGCCGATTACGATCGCACGCTCTCGGTAGGTCCGCCTGTGGCACCTCCGCCGCCCGCCGCCGCCCAGAACTCGACTCCGGGACCTGCGCCGTCGCCGCCCGACGAAGCGCCCCGGCCGAGCACGGCCTACACAAAGGAGCGCGCGAGCCGCGATCAATTCGTTCGCAAGGCGACCGTCCAACGTATCCGGCAGGCGCTCGTCGGCGCCGACTACAACGAGGAAACCGTTCACGGTTTCGACATCGCGCTGGTGCCCAAGCCCAAAATGTTCGGTGGCGGCAAGCGGCCCCGCCTCTTTGGCCGGTTCGTCGAGCCGGTCGACGGTGCTGCCGTGGCCGAGGCCTGGTCGATGGCCATCAAGGGGATTCCCTCGACCAGCGACGAGGTCTGCGTGCTGCTGCTCGGTTCCTCTGTCGCACCACCGCGGGAGCTGGCAGAGGCGATCGCCGGGCAGCGGCGCAGGAACCGAGGCGCAAAAGTGACGCTGGTTCCCATCGACGTCCGAACCTGGGATGCACATATGCCGGTCGACGCCCCGATGGTGTGCAAGGATTTGGTGACGCGCCTCAAGGCCGGGAACTAACGCCTGGCTCCGCTCGTCCTCTACAAGAGGCCCGAATGTCGCTGATTGAAACCGTCGATCTGTGGAAAACCTACGTGATGGGATCCGAAGAGATTCACGCCTTGCGAGGCGTCTCCGTTCAGATCGAGCGCGGCGAATATGTCGCTATCATGGGGCCGTCCGGCTCGGGCAAGTCGACGCTGATGAATCTCATCGGCTGTCTGGATACGCCAAGCAAAGGGTCATATCTGCTGAACGACAAGCAGGTCGGCCAGATGAATGACAACGAGCTGGCCCGCATTCGCAACGAGGAAATCGGTTTCGTCTTTCAAACCTTCAACCTGTTGCCGCGGGCGACGGCGCTGCACAACGTGGAACTGCCGCTCGTCTACGCCGGCGTACCGGCGAAAACGCGCGAAGAGCGCGCCAGGAACGCACTCGAGCGTGTCGAGCTCGGTTCGCGTATGACGCACCGGCCGAACGAACTGTCCGGCGGTCAACGCCAGCGTGTCGCGATCGCGCGCGCGCTCGTCAACAATCCGTCCATTCTGCTGGCGGACGAGCCGACCGGCAACCTCGATTCGAAAACCGGACTCGAGATCATGGGACTGTTCGAGCGGCTTCACAAGGCCGGCAACACCATCATCCTCGTCACCCACGAAGCCGACGTGGCGGCATTCGCCTACCGCACCATCTACATTCGAGACGGCCAGGTCGAAAACGACGTTCGGCGCGCCGCCTGACGCTGGTCCTTGGTTCTTCGTACGTAGTTCTTGGTCCGTCCTTAGTCCTTGGTCCTTGGTGCGTCGCTACGAATCGAGACAGGTGACTGAAGACTCCACTTGTGACTGAGGATCAAAGACCTGCGCCTGGGACGTACGAAAGACCAAGGACCAAGGACGGACCAGGAACCAACGACCAAGAACTGATCTGGTCGCGCTAGCGCCTCGCAATAACCGCGTAGTCCATCGACGAAAACAGCCGTGCGTTGAGTTTGTCGGCGTGGGCGTTGACCGCCGCGGCGACTGCGGCTGTGGCCGGGTCGACCCCGGCCGGCGTGGAGACTCGCTCGAGCCGATCGGCTTCTGTCACTGGCGCTCGGTACTCGATGTTGACGCTTGCGAAGCCGCTCGCCTGCACCAGGTAGCGCAACGTGTCTGGATGGAGTGCTTGCGCGTGCGTCAGGTCGCGGATGTAGCACTCGAAAAACGCCATCCAGCACGCGGGGTTGATCGTTTCGAGCACGAGCGGCGCACCCGGGCGGAGCTTGTGATACGAGAGTTCGAGGACTCGCATGAGGTAGGCGAGCTCAAAATGCTCGACCACCTGAATCGCGATCAGTCCGCCCAGAGAGGCGTCCGCCTGGGCTTCCAGAAACGCCAGCGCATCCGCGCGTTCGACCTCGAGCCCTCGCGAGCGGCACTCATCGACCATGGCCTGGTTGGCGTCGATGCCGCGCGCCGTCACGCCGGCATCGCGGAGCAGCTCGAGGAGCTCACCCCGGCCGCAGCCGATATCGACCACGTGCGACGCTCCCGCGAAGACCGGGACGTAAGGTGTGAGCCGCTCGCGGATATTGCCGCTGGTGCCACGAAAGCGGTCTTCGAAACCGAGATACACGACCGATCGAAGATCGGCGAAGGCAGAGGGAAGCGGCGCCGCCTCGGTTTGTGCCACGCGGGGTGTATGAGGTCGCTCGATCCCGCGCGAGAGTTGCCGCTCGACCATTGCGAGTCGCTGTTGGACGAGCGCCAGCCGCTCCCTGATCTCAGGCCCGCCTCCACTGCGGTCCTTTGTGTCTACGTACCCGGTGATCGTCTGAAGAAACAGGAGAAGCAACCATTCGAAGCGGTCAAGCGCCACCATCTCGCGCCGGGCGGCCTCGACCAGCGCCGCGGCCGCCTGTTCCGCTTTCACCTGTGCCGCGACGTTTCGATTGGCGTGATCGACGACAGCCGCGTTGAAACGCTGCTGGGCGTCCAGCGTGGGCCCCAGCACACGCCAGATGAATCCGCGGAGCCGCCCCTTGAGCGAGCGATCGAGGGCCAGCCCCTCGTCCGGCACGATTTTCCAGCTCCGATTCAGTCGTTCGACCTGACTGGCGTCCTGAAGCACCGGTGGGGAAGGGAGAGCCTGGGACTCTTGGGATTCCTGGTGATCTTTCACAGCGCGGTCGAGCGCCGTCAGGGCATCGTTGTACTGTCGATCGGCAGCTTGGCGTTCCCGGTCGAGCCGCTCAAAGAGATCGACGAGCGTGGTTTCGCGTTCCATGTCAGACGGCGGCCCAGTGCCCATCCGCGACCTGCTTGAGCGCGGCGCCGCGGTTGAACGACGCCGGATCCAGTGAAATGCGCTGCGGCGGCGTGTCGGGATCCGGGACCGGAATCGCGGATAGCAGCGCCCGCGTGTATGGATGCTGCGGCGCGGCGAACAGCGACGCTGCGGTTCCCATCTCCACAATCTTCCCCAAATACATCACGGCCATCCGGCTGCAGATGTGCTCGACCAGCCGCAGATCGTGGGCGATAAAAAGGTAGGTCAGGCTAAGGCGTTGCTGCAGGTCCATCAGCAGATTGACCACTTGCGCCTGGACGGACACATCGAGCGCCGACACCGGTTCGTCGAGAATGACGAACGAGGGGTTGAGCGCCAGCGCGCGCGCCAGCCCAATCCGCTGCCGCTGACCGCCGCTGAACTCATGCGGATAGCGCTCGAGGTGGACCGGGTCGAGGCCGACCAGCCCGAACAGCTCCCGAACGCGCTCACGGCGCGCTGACCGGTCGCCGAGCCGATGAATAATGAGCGGCTCCTCGACAATCTCGCGCGCACGCATCCGCGGATTGAGCGATGAATACGGATCCTGAAACACGATCTGCATCTGCCGTCGCGCCGCCCGCAGGCCCGATGGCGATAGGGCGAGGACATCGTCCCCGCGGAACCTCACGATGCCAGAGGTCGGCTCGATGAGCCGCAACAGACAACGGCCGGTCGTGGTCTTGCCGCTTCCCGACTCGCCGACCAGGCCGAACGTTTCGCCTTCTTCAATCGAGAAGCTCACATCGTCGACTGCGGCGACCCGCGTGCCCTTCCTGAAGACGCCACCGTCGCGGACGAAATGCTTGACCAGGTGAGACACTTCAACGAGGGCCATCAGCGGTGACCGCCTCGACTGCTGACCGCCGACTGCGGACTCGGGACTGGATCGTGGAGATAGCACTTCGCCTGATGATCGGCGCCGATAGGATAGTCCGGCGGCGGGGCGGCGGTGCACGGCTCGAAGCGCTCGGGGCAGCGCGGATTGAACGCGCAGCCGGGGGGCAGGTCGCCCAGGATCGGCACATTGCCGTCGATGGCGCGCAGTCGCTTGCCGGGCGCGCCGCCAGGCATCGAGGCCAGCAGTCCGCGCGTGTAAGGATGCGCCGGCTCGCGAAAGATCGCGCGAACAGGTCCTTGCTCGACGATGCGCCCTGCGTACATGACGGCGACGCGGTCCGCGGTTCCGGCGATGACGCCGAGGTCGTGTGTGATGAGCAGCAGCGACAGGTTGAATGCGGCCTTCATCTCACGCAGCAGGTCGAGAATCTGCGCCTGAATGGTCACGTCGAGCGCCGTCGTCGGCTCGTCGGCAATGACGAGCGACGGACGGCACGCCAGCGCCATCGCAATCAGCACGCGCTGCCGCATTCCTCCTGACAGTTGGTGTGGATAGTCGTTGACGCGCGATCTCGCGTCGGGAATGCGAACGGCGTCGAGCAGTTCAGCGGCCCTGCCCAGGCCGTCGCGATGGTTCGCGCGGCCGTGGACGACGAGTGTCTCCGCGATTTGATCGCCGATGGTAAAGACAGGGTTGAGCGCCGTCATTGGTTCCTGAAAGATCAGCGCGATCTCGGCGCCCCGCACCTTGCACATTTCCGGCTCGGACAGCGTCAGCAGTTCGCGGTCTTTGAATCGTATACTGCCGCCCGCAATCCGTCCGGGCGATTGCACGAGGCGCATCAGGGACAACGCCGTGACCGATTTGCCGCTTCCCGATTCGCCCACCAGTCCGAGGGTTTCTCCGGGTCGAATTTCGAAGCTGACGTCGTCGACTGCCGCCACCGGGCCGCCCGGCTGGTCGATGACGGTTGTGAGATTACGGACCTGCAGAATGTAAGGACTTGTTCTCAAATCCTTGGTCCCGTTGCCTCGTTGAATTCGCCGAACGCGGCGCGCATCGTGTCCGCGATCTCCCCGACGGTTGCGCGCGCTTCCACCGCCGCCACAATCGGAGGCACGAGATTGCTGCCGTCGGTCGCCGCTCGTGAGACGGCGGCGAGCCCCTTCCGCCATGTCTCTGCATCGCGGCCCGCCCGTAGCGTGTGGAGACGCGCGATTTGTCGCGGCTCGACGTCCGGATCGATCTGGAAAAGGGGTCGCGAGTCTTTTCGGCCCGCTCCGGCCGAAAAGTCTCCCGACCCTTTTTCCGCGAACCTGTTGACGCCGACGACGACCGAACGGCCGGCATCAATGGCCTGTTGCGCCTGGAACGCGGATTCCTGGATCTCGCGCTCAATCAGGCCGCTTTCAATCGCGGCGAGTGTTCCCCCTGTCCGTTCGATACGCGCGAGAATTTCACTGGCTTCCTGTTCGATGGCGTCGGTGAGACTCTCGATGGCGTACGATCCGGCCGTCGGGTCGACGGTATTCACCACGCCGCTTTCCGCGCCGATGATCTGCTGGGTCCTCAAGGCAATACGTGCGGATTCCTCCGTCGGCAACGCCAGCGCCTCGTCACGCCCGTTGCAGTGGAGCGACTGGGTACCGCCGAGCACCGCCGCCAGCGCCTGCAGCGCCACCCGAACGATGTTGTTGTCCGGCTGCTGGGCCGTGAGCGTGCTGCCCGCCGTCTGGGTATGAAACCGGAGCTGTTGGGCGCGCGGATTGGTGGCGCCGAAGCGATCGCGCATGATCCGCGCCCACAGCCGTCGCGCGGCGCGGAACTTGGCGATCTCTTCGAGAAAGTTGTTGTGCGCGTTGAAAAAGAACGACAGTCGTTGGCCGAACTGGTTGACCTCCAGCCCGCTGTCGATGGCCGCCTGCACGTACGCGATCCCGTTGGCGAGCGTGAACGCCACTTCCTGTACCGCCGTCGATCCAGCTTCGCGGATGTGGTAGCCGCTGATCGAGATCGTGTTCCAGTTCGGCAACTCTCGCTCGCCGAACGCCAGGATGTCGGTGACGAGCCGGAGCGAAGGCCGTGGCGGGTAGATGTACGTGCCGCGCGCGATGTATTCCTTGAGGATGTCGTTCTGAATGGTTCCTGAGAGCTTCGCCAGAGCGACTCCCTGGCGCTTCGCGACGGCGATGTACAACGACAGCAGGATGATCGCCGTCGCGTTGATGGTCATTGACGTTGAAACACGATCGAGCGGGATACCGTCGAAGAGGGCAGCCATGTCGTCGATCGAATCGATCGACACGCCGACGCGTCCGACCTCGCCGGCCGCCAGCGGGTGGTCCGGGTCGTATCCGATTTGCGTCGGCAGATCGAACGCGACGCTGAGACCGCTGACGCCCTGCGCCAGCAGGTATCGATACCGCGCGTTCGAATCCTCGGCCGTCGCGAAGCCGGCATACTGCCGCATCGTCCACAACCGGCTGCGATACATGTCAGCGTGGATTCCGCGCGTGAACGGGAACTCTCCGGGGACGCCGAGCTCGGCTTCGGGCATCCAGCCCGCAAGATCCTCGGGTGTGCGCACGTGCTGCACAAGGAGGATTGTACTCGACTCCACCAAAACAGTGGCTGGTAGTGCTTCAGTTTGAATTACTTACGGGGCCGAGTCCTTGCTGACCATGACGTGTTTGGTGTTCGTCTCGCCGATCTAGATCCACGCGCCAGCGTCCACTCTGGCCCGACCACCCTTCAGCGCTCCAGACCGCACTGCGCGACGGCCATAGGGTTCTTCCCTCGACGTTCCGATAATTCCATCAGACGCTGGACGGTGGCCAACGGCGGATTCGCCTTCGTCCCGCGTAGACGAACGGGTCAAGGTGGGGGTCGGTAATTACAGTTCCGTAATTGACGAACGACTGGGTGGCTGTAAGTACTTGACAAATCGAGGCCTTTGGGCCTAAACTCACCTATACCTCTTCAAGGTCTTCCGACAGTTATGACCACGTCTGGCGCCCGGTCCCTGTTCACCGCCCTGGTGTAATCAGGTTCGGATCGGGAAGCGCCCCGGAACCCAGCCCGGCGGCGTGAGGGAGGAAGCAGGATGGACGACGTCGTGAACCGGTTTGCGCGAGAGCTGGCCGACGCGATTGCCGCTGCGGTCGCGGAGAATCCACAGGTCGAAGCGTGCCGGGAGAAAGCTCGCGCTGCAGGGTTCGAAATGAAAGTGACGCTCGAGGCCGTCGTCGGCTTCGTGAGCCGTTCACAAACGGCGGCGCTGACGAAAGTGTCGGCGCCGGCGCGGGTCGTGCAACCGAGACGCTCTTTCGAGGTCACGGCTAATGACCGCCGCTTCCTTCGGTCGCTGAGAATCGCGGCAGACGAGACAGCGGAGCCGGTGGAATAGGGAGAACTTAGAAGTTAGAAGTCAGAAGTTAGAAGTCAGAAAGACAACGAGGGCCGGTTCGCTTCGCGCGGACCGGCCCTTTTCTTTTTTCCTTTTGACTTTTGCCTTTCAGTTCTCGAGGCGTGTGCCATTCGCGTCGTACGACTCCACCACACCAAGCTTCTTCAACGGTCCGGCGATGGGCCCGGGGTCACCGACGGCGACGATCTGGAGGCGATCCGTCGCGAGATATTTTCGCGCGATGGCCTGGACCTGTGCGCTCGTCACCGCCGTCACCCGCTCGGGATAACGATCCCAATAATCCGCTGGCAGCTTGTATCGCCACGAGGTGACCGACAGACCCAGGAGTTGAGCAGGTGATTCGAGCGACAGGGCGAAGGAGGCAATCATCGAGCGCTTCGCATCGGCCAGTTCCCGCTCGGGCACCGGCTCGTCGCGCAACTGTCGGATTTCGTCGAGCAGATCGCGAAGCGCGGGTTCCGTGACCTCCGTGCGCACGTTGGTGGATGCCGCCCAGTCACCCCGGTGCTGCCGTGCGTCGAGCACGCTTCCGGCCCCGTAGGTGTACCCCTTGTCCTCGCGCAAGTGGAGGAACAACCGCCCGGTGGGTCCGCCGCCGATCACCTTATTCATGACCTGCAGCATGTCGTAGTCCGGGTTCGTGCGCTCGATCGCTTGTGTGCCGACGATGAGATTGGTTTGCACCGAGCTCGGACGCGCGACCAAGTAGACCTTTGCGCCGACGACGGGCGCCGGCTCAGCGATTGATCCGGTGACTGGACTGGCCGACTTCGTCCACGCGGCGAGCCTGGACTCCGCCAGCACTCTGGCCTGTGCCAGGGAGATGTCACCCGCGATGGCGAGCACCGCGCGGTCAGGCACGTAATGAGTCCGATGGAACTCGACGAGTTGCTGACGGGTTGTTCGCTCGAGCGATGCGACAGTGGGCGCAACGCGCGATGCCGGATGGGATCCGTACACGGCGCGCGAGAACATTTCAGCGGCAAGGAAATTCGGGTTGGCGCGTTGCTGCGCGAGGTTGGTGCGGGTCCGCTGCTTGAAGCGTACGACTTCGTCTTCGGCAAAAGCTGGATGCAGCAGCAGGTCGGCTGCCAGATCGAACAGTGTTGAGGCCTGATCGCTGAACGATGAGCCGTTGAGGGCCGCTTCGGTCGACGTGTTTCCCGCATTCATGTTGAGCGTCGCCGCCATGAGGTCCAGCTGCGCGGAAATCTGATTCGACGTTCGTGTCGGCGTCCCTTCACGCATCAGCGAGGCCGTAAACGACGCGAGCCCTGGCTGCTCCGCGGGGTCGAAGAAACCGCCGGCGCCCGGAATGATCAGTTGAAACGAAATCTCCGGCAGCCGGTGATCTTCGAGCACGATCAGATGCAGCCCGTTCGACAGGTCGGCCTCCGCCGGGCGCGGGAGCTTGATCTTGAGAATCTCATTCGAGAC
Source organism: uncultured Acidobacteriota bacterium (assembly GCA_963789965.1). Lineage (GTDB taxonomy): Bacteria > Acidobacteriota > Vicinamibacteria > Vicinamibacterales > CAVVIG01 > DATLLJ01. The sequence continues at coordinate 596,197 of CAWBMO010000002.1, read as the reverse complement.
GGGAACCTTTCCTTTTCTGACGAGCCCCGGCGAGGTCGTGGCCTCTTGAGCCAACACGGTCCGGCTGAAGCCGCCCTTCGACAAGCTCAGGGCGGCCCTGAGCAACGTCGAAGGGCCGGACCCTACGTACGTCACGAACGCCACGGCGAAAGCGGTCATCAACACGCGTAGCAGCGTAATGGGTTTTCTCTGCGTGCTCTGCGTTGATCGTTGTGGCCAGCTCATTGCGCACCTCCTCGGCCGGCCGCCGCCTTCGGATGGCTGATGACCACGGTTCGGTTTTCAGGCGTGAGGTACAGGCGCGCGACCCGCTGCACGTCGCCCGCGTTGAACTTTGCCAGTTGGTCCCAGCGCGTGTTGATCCGGCCAGGGTCCCCGTAGTACAGCGCAAACTCCGCCAGATTGCGGGCGAGCGACAACGACGTGCTGACGGTCCCCGTGAACCGGCGCCGCGAAGCGTTGCGGACTCTCTCGATCTCCACGTCAGCAATCGGCCCGGTCTTCACGCGTTCGATTTCTGCGTAAATCGCCTGCTCGAGCTGGTCGAGCGACGCGTTCGAGGCCGGCGTGGCTTCGATGCCGAACAGCCGCGGCCCGCGGCTGTTGGGGGTGAACGCCTGAACCGATACGGCCAGCTGTTTGTCGCGAACGATGTGCTCGTAGAAGCGGGAGCTCCGTCCGCCCGCGAGGATTTCGGTCAGCACATCGATCGTGTCATCGTCTGGCGACAGGCTCGACGGGATGCGGTAACCGATGTCGATGCGAGGCAGGCGGGCCAGCGGATCGTCGATGTCGAGACGACGTTCCTTTTCCTGCGGCGGCTGCGCGACGTCCACGGACGGCGGTGGCGCCTGCGACGGAATGGATTCGAAATACATCCGGACACGATCCAGCGCGCGGGCGGTATTCACATCGCCGGCGATCGCCAGGATCGCATTGTTCGGCGCGTAGTAGGTCTTGAAGAACGCCGCGACATCCTCGATTGAAGCCGCGTTCAAGTCGGTCATCGACCCGATCACGGAATGCTTGTACGCGAAGTTATCGAAGGCGAGATCGTCGATGGCTTCGTCTGCGCGTCCGTACGGCTGGTTGTCGTACGACAGGCGGCGCTCCTCCTGCACCGCGTTCCGCTGGTTGTCAAGATTGTCCTTCACGATGGCGAGGGAGCGCATGCGGTCCGCTTCAAGAAACAGCGCGGCGTCGAGTTGGTTGGACGGCATGGTCTCGTAGTAGATCGTCCGCTCCTTGTTGGTCGTGCCGTTCATCGTGCCGCCGTTGCTGAAAATCGTATAGAAGTGCTCACCGCTGCCGACGTTTGCCGACCCCTTGAACATCATGTGCTCGAACAGGTGAGCGAACCCGGTCCGGCCGGCGCGCTCGTCGCGGGACCCGACGTTGTAGGCCACCGCGACCGAGAACACCGGCGCCACGTGATCTTCCGACACGATGACCCGCAGGCCATTCTTGAGTTTCGTGTCCGTGAAGGTGACGCGCGAGGTGGCGGCGGAAAGCGAGACGGCGAGGGCCAGCGCGGCCAGCGCCCCCGAGACCAGTCGTCCGAAAGGCGAACGTATCATCGGTGCCTCCTGCAGGGAATGGCGACGAGTGCAGTCTACGCCTTGGCCTGATTCGCCACCCGCGCCGCAGCGGCGGCGGCGGCGGCGGGATCGCCCAGATAGTAATGCCGGATCGGCTTCAGATCGTCGTCCAGCTCGTACACAAGCGGAATGCCGGTCGGGATGTTCAACTCGACGATCGCCTGGTCGGAGACGTCATCCAGGTACTTCACCAGCGCACGCAGGCTGTTGCCGTGCGCTGCGATGATGACGTGCTTGCCCCCGCGGATCGACGGCGCGATCGTGTTGCGCCAACAGGGGACGACGCGCGCGACGGTATCCTTGAGCGATTCGGTCAGCGGCAGTTCCTCCGGCGGCAGACCGGCATATCTGCGGTCGCGCGCCGGATGGCGCGGATCGTCCATGGTCAGAGGGGGCGGCTGGATGTCGTAGCTCCGGCGCCAGATCTTGACCTGCGCCTCGCCGAACTTCGACGTCGTTTCCGCCTTGTTCAGCCCCTGCAGCGTCCCGTAGTGCCGTTCGTTCAGCCGCCAGTCGTTGACGATGGGGATCCACACGAGGTCGAGCTCCTCGAGCACGAGCCAGAGCGTGAGAATGGCCCGCGTCAGCACCGACGTGTACGCGAGATCGAAAGAGTAACCCTCCTGGCGCATGAGTCGGCCCGCCTCCATGGCTTCGGCCCGGCCCTGCTCCGACAGGTTCACATCGGTCCACCCGGTGAATCGATTCTCTTGATTCCAGGTGCTCTGGCCGTGACGCAGCAGAACAAGTTTGTGCATGGTGTCAGTCCGGCTAGGGCCGGCCACTACGTGTGGATGCCGCTCCGGCCCGCGAATCGCGCCGCGCTCCCGAGCTCCTGCTCGATGCGCAGCAGCTGGTTGTACTTGCAGACACGATCCGTGCGGCTCGCCGATCCCGTCTTGATTTGACCGGCCGAGGTGCCGACCGCGAGATCGGCAATCGTCGTGTCCTCGGTCTCGCCGGAGCGATGTGAAATGATCGTTCCGTAGTTCGCGTCGCGCGCCATCTTCACCGCGTCAAGCGTTTCGGTGACGGTGCCGATTTGATTGAGCTTGACGAGCAGCGCGTTGGCCACGTGGTCCGCGATGCCGCGCTTCAGGATCTCGGGATTCGTGACGAACACGTCATCTCCCACAAGTTGAACGCGGGCGCCGAGCTCGCGCGTCAGCAGCTGCCAGCCTTCCCAGTCGCCCTCGGCCACGCCGTCTTCGATCGAGATGATCGGGTAGTCCCGCAGCCATTCCTCGTACAAGCGGACCATCTCCTCCGAAGTGCGGTTCGGCTCGCCGGACTTCTTGAACGTGTACGTGCCGCCACCAGCCCACAGCTCGCTCGAGGCCACGTCAAGCGCGATGAAGACGTTCTGTCCTGCCTTCATGCTCGTTTTGCCGACGGCTTCGAGCACGACTTCGATCGCGTCGCGGTTCGATTTCAGGTTCGGCGCAAACCCGCCCTCGTCGCCGACGCCGGTCGACTGGCCGCGTGCCCTGAGGATGCCGCGGAGCGCGTGGAAGATTTCAGCGCCGGCGCGGAGCGCCTCGTCGAAGGACGTCGCGCCGACCGGCATCACCATGACTTCCTGAACGTCGACGCTCGTATCAGCGTGCGCGCCTCCGTTGAGGATGTTCATCATCGGCGTTGGCAAGGTGAACCGGTCAACGCCGCAGAGCGCGCCAAGATGTCGGTACAGCGGGATGCCTCGGGAGGCCGCGTCGGCGCGGGCCGCCGCCATCGAGACTCCAAGCAGCGCATTTGCCCCGAGCCGGCTCTTCGTGGCCGTGCCATCGAGCGCGATCAACGCCTCGTCGAGTGCGCGCTGCGTGTCGAATTCGCGCCCGACGATCGTGGTGGCGATCTCGCCGTTCACGTTGGCGACCGCCTTCCGAACACCCTTGCCGCCGTATCGCAGGGGATCTCCGTCGCGCAGTTCGAGCGCCTCGCGCTCGCCGGTGGAGGCCCCCGACGGGACCGCCGCCCGTCCGGCTCCCCCGGCGACATTCACGTCGACTTCCACTGTCGGATTGCCGCGCGAATCCAGAATCTCGCGGCCATGCACCCTCGTGATTTTCACTAATCACCACCTCGTCGATCGGCCTCGGCCTCGAACTTGAGCGCTTCTTCGCTGAGCGGCCCGATGAGCGGCTCGTCGTCGGGCGTGACGACCACCACGCCCGAATCGGTGACGGCGTGACGGCGGCGATCTTCTTCGAGGTCGTAGCCGATCAGCGCGCCGCGCGGAATGAGCACGTCGCGATCGATGATCGCCCGTCTGATGCGCGCGTGACGTCCCACCCGCACGCCGGGCATCAAGATACACCGTTCGATCTGCGAGAAACTGTGCACGCGAACATTTGGACACAGCACGCTGCCGTAGACGCTGCTGCCCGAGACGATGCAGCCGGGCGAAATCACGGAATCAAGCGCCTGGCCGCAGCGCTTGCCGACTTCCGCGAAGACGAACTTCGCGGGTGGAGCCTGCGGTTGATACGTTCGCAGCGGCCATTCAGGATCGTACAGGTTGAACTCAGGGTTGACCTGGCACAGATCCATGTTCGCTTCGAAGTACGCGTCGAGCGTCCCGATGTCGCGCCAGTACTTCGCCGCCTTCTTGTTCTCGTCATAGAAGCGGTATGCGTACACCGGCACCTGATGAATGAGCGCCGGGATGATGTCTTTGCCGAAATCGTGGGCTGTCGGCTGTGTCGCGTCGGCTTCGAGCGCACGCACCAGGACGTCGGTATCGAAGATGTACACGCCCATGGATGCCAGCGCGAACTCGGTCGAGCCAGGGATACGCGTGGGCTGTCGCGGCTTTTCCTCGAAACCGGTCACGCGCTCGTTCTCGTCGATCGCGATGATGCCGAAGCGGCTCGCCTCGGCTTCGGGAACCTCGATCGTGGCGAGCGTGACCGCCGCGCCGCGCTCCTGGTGGGACCGCAGCATGCGCGCGTAGTCCATCTTGTACACGTGATCGCCCGAAAGGACGATCAGGTACCGCGGACTTTCCCCCGTGATGGAATACAGATTCTGATAGACGGCGTCCGCGGTTCCCTGATACCAGTGCTCGCTGACGCGTTTCTGTGGCGGCAGAATCTCCACGAATTCGCCGAGCTCCTCGGAGACGATCCCCCAGCCCATCCGGATGTGCCGGTTGAGCGAAAGGGACTTGTACTGCGTGGCGATGAAGATCCGGCGTAAGCCGGAGTTGATGCAGTTGCTGAGCGCGAAGTCGATGATGCGGTACGGTCCGCCAAAATACACCGCCGGCTTGGCGCGGTCTTTCGTCAGCGGGTACAGACGCTCTCCGGCGCCGCCCGCGAGGACAATGACCAGGCTGTCGTCGAGCAGCGCCGGCATGTCGGATCAATTCCTCCGGAGCAGCACGCGGGCCGGCGCGCCGTCGGCGCCCACGACCCGCAACGGCAGGCACAGCATGTCGTAGACGCCCGGCTCCACGTCGCGGAGGTTCAGGCCTTCGATGATGATCGCGCCGCCGCCGAGCAGCACGTGATGGGCCGGGGCGCCCGGTCTCTTGAACTCCTCAACGGTGAGATAGTCCACGCCGACGACTCTGATGCCGTGCGCGATCAGATGTTCGGCGCCCGACGCCGTCACGCCCACATAGTCTGTGTGGAAATCCGACGACGCCCACAATCGGGAGTTCGAGGTCTTGAACAGGATGCGGAGGTCGTCCGACAGATCGAGGTCCGCCAGCTGCTCGGCGCCAATGCCCGACCGAGAAGTGATCTCGATCACACGAGTGCGGCCAAGCATCATCTCGAGGGGCAGCGCGTCGGCACCCGGCGCCTCGTCGAAATAGTGACGCGGCGCATCGACATGTGTGCCGGTGTGTGCGCTCATGTGCAGCGTCGACACGTTCGAGCTGTCGCCACGGGCGATCCGCTTGACCGCTTCAAGAACGAACGGTGTGTTGCCGGGGTATGTAGGCAGGCTGGCGTCCAGGGGAACCGTGACGTCGATGAGCTTCATGGCCGCCGCAAACCCGGGATGATAGCACACGCGTTCATGGGCTGAAGTGTATGCTTAAGAAGGGTTTGACTTGTTTATCCCGCCCGCCTATTATTGGCTGTTCATCGAAGTCTTTCCGAGGGAGAGTACGTTATGGCAGGTGGTCGAGCATTTGCAGCCGGGTTGGCTTCCGCGTTGGTCCTCTCCGTCGGACTTTTCGCGCAGACTGACAAGAAAATAGACGACGCGATGAAGAAAGACGCGCAGGCGCTGTCGAAGCTTGCCGACGCCGCGTTGACAGCGCAGGGCGGTCCGAACGACATGACCCTCACCTGGGTCAAAGAAGATTTCCTGAAGGGACCCAAGGACAAGGAATTCGTCCCCTTCAATGTCGTGCTCGATCCCACGAAAGTCACCGCCGAGAACCTGACACTCTATTGGCGCGTCGTGCCGACGCCGACCGCCGCCCCTGCTGCCGATGCGGGTAAGAAGAACGACAAGCAGCAAGTGAAGCCCGTGTGGGAAGGCGTCACCCTGGTTCCCATGGCTGGCGCGCAGAATCCCTTACGTCTCAGCCGCTCGTTCGTCGCGCCCGCGGGGAGCTATGACGTCTACGTGGTGGTGAAAGAGATTCTGGGCGAGAAAGCGCCGAAGAACGTCGCGCCCAAGACCGTCGTGCTCAAGCAGACCGTCAATGTCCCGGAGTTCTGGAGCAACGACCTGACCACGAGTTCAGTCATCATCGCGGATCGGATCGATCCGCTGGCCGCGCCTCTCAGCCAGGCGCAGTTGGTCGAGCGGCCCTATGCGGCGTTGGGTGTGATGGAGATCTTTCCGACCGCCAGCTCGAAGCTCTCGAAAAAGTCGGAGCTTTCAGTTTTCTTTCTGATCTACAACCCGAAGGCGGACGGCGCTCAGAAGCCGGACATCAACGTCGAGTACAACTTCTGCCAGGCGGCGCCTGGTAACCAGCCGAAACCGGATGAGCCCTGCAAGGCTGGCGAGAAGTTCTACAATAAGACCGATCCGCAGGTCATGAACGCGCAGACGCTGCCCCCGGCCTTCGACCTCAGCATGGGCCATCAACTCCAGACGGGACAAGCCGTGCCATTGGCCGGATTCCCAGAAGGGGACTACCGGCTGGAAATCAAGGTGACCGACAAGGTCGCGAACAAGTCGGTCATACGGGACGTGATCTTCAGCGTCGCCGCGTCGTAAGCTGTGAAGTCGTGTTGTACCAGTCGGGGGTCAAGACGTACCGGTAAAGTCCGGGAGTAAAAAATGACAGGCTCCCCCAAGGTGATCGCGGCGGCGGTTGGCGGCTTGGTGCTCCTCGTTCAGTTGCCGGCTGCCCACGGGCAATCCGTGCCTGTGCCTCCGGCGGTAACAAGGGTCGCATCGCTCGCCTCGGGATCGATCGGCGGCGTGGTCCAGGATGAGCGCGGCGCGCCGATTGCGGGGGCCATGGTTTCGGCCCTCGGCGCCAGGACCGCCGTGGCGGTCACTGACCGAGGCGGCCGCTTCGAGTTCCATACCTTGTCACCCGGACCGTACCTGGTTCGCGCCCATGTGAGCGGCTACATCGGCTCGCGCGGGCAGCTTGTCGAAGTCCGGGCGAGCGCTCGCACCGCGTCTGCCATCGCCCTTCGCCGCGCGAACGCGACGACCACCCCCGCCACGTCGACCCCCAAACTCCCCGTGCTCGCTGCGGGCGTTGGGATTCCGGTGGAAGCCGTTGGGTCAAGCGAGTCTCAGACGCCTGCGATCGAGGATCCTGACCCTGTTGCACCAGTGGCCGAGTCATCACCCTCGCCGGTTGACGACGATCACAGTGAAACGGCGTGGCGCCTGAGGCATCTGCGTCGCGGCATCCTCAAGGACGTCACCGTCCCAGATGCCCTTCTGGCTGGAGGGAACGACCAACCGTCTGGATCCGACATCTTCAATCCTCTGACAAGTCGATCGGCCGGCTCGTCCTTGGCGTCGGCAGCGAGCCTGTTCGCAGGCGTGCCGTTCACAGGTCAAGTGAACCTGCTAACGACCGGATCGTTCGACAGTCCGAAGGAGCTGTTTACCTCGGACAATTTCTCGCGCGGCATCGCGTATTTCTCGCTGGCGGCGCCGGTCAGTGGACAAGCGGACTGGTCGATGCATGGCGCGCTGACCCAAGGCGATATTTCGTCCTGGTTCATCGCCGGCGCGTACACGACGCGACTGCCTGCGCGTCATCGGTACGACCTGGGCTTGTCGTATAGCACGCAGCGATACGACGGCGGCAACACGGCGGCGCTTCGAGAAGTGACCGACGGCAGCCGCAATGTCGGCGCCGTGTACGGCTTCGATACGTTTACCCTGGCGCCCGAACTTGCCGTGACGTACGGAGCCAGAGTCTCCCGTTACGACTATCTGCCGACCAGCGTGCTCTTGAGTCCACGCTTCGAGGTGACGCTGTCACCTTCGGAGCATTTCCGATTGAACACGCTCGTTTCGAGCCACGCCCTGGCTCCGGGCGCAGAGGAATTCCTGCCACCGATGGACACAGGCCTGTGGCTGCCTCCGCAGCGGACGTTTTCGTCGATCGTCGAGGGACGGCCGCTCGGCCCGGAACGCACAGAGCACCTCGGGGTTGAGGCGGAGCGCGATTTCGGCACCTCGACGCTCTCATTGCGCGCCTTCCGCCAGCGCGTTGACGATCAGCTGATCACCGTGTTCGGCCTCGATGTGCCGGCCGCGGCCAGTGCGCAGCTCGGACACTACTTCGTCGGCAGTTCCGGTGACGTCGACGCAGCCGGTTGGGGCGCCGCGTTTCGCACAACGCTCGTGTCTCGTGTCCATGGCTCCGTTGAGTACTCGATGAGCCGAGCGCGCTGGAGCGGCATGGGAACAAGCGACATCGCGCACATGCAGCTGGCGCCCTCGGTCGTGAGGTCGCGTCCCGACCGGTTGCAGGACCTGTCCACGTCTGTCGAGACGAATCTGCCCGAAACGGCGACGCGCATACTCGTCGTCTGTCGGCTGACCAACGCCGGTCTCTCCTCCGGCGCCGAGCGGCCGACTTACGATTCTCGCTTCGACGTTCAGGTTCACCAGTCACTACCGTTCATGGATTTCAGCACCGCCCGGTGGGAGATGTTGCTCGCCGTCAGGAACACATTCCGGGAAGCGTCAGCCGACTCTTCCGTCTACGACGAGCTGCTGGTCGTTCGGCCGCCCAAGCGAATCGTCGGCGGCCTCACGCTCAGGTTTTGAGGCCTCCCAATAGATCCAATTTATTGGATTCTCGCAGATTTGCTCTAGAATTCAGCCTGCCAATCGGCAAAAAAGCCATCCGCTTTCATATACTTAGGGTGTGGCTCTAGGCCCACTCACAACGACGCGGCTCGAGCCCGCCGAAGCACGCTGGCGGGCGTGGGGGCGATCTGGCTTTGCCCTCGCCGTGGTCATTTTTCTGGCCGGTCTCGGCATCGCGAACATCGTCACCCACGCGAAATGGCACGAGCTTGAGGACGGCGTGTACTGGGACGGGCGCGTCGAGGGGGTCACGGCTGTCGAGGTGGCGCCCGAGTCTGCCGGTGCCCGCGCCGGCATCGAGCGTGGCGACTTGTTGCTCGCCGTAAACAATGCCCCGGTTCATACGCGCGCAGACGTCATCGATTACCAGCACAAGGCTCAAGCCGGCACGCGCCTGACCTACACGCTCGCGCGCCTCGGTACGCAGCAGGTGATCGACGTGGCGCTGGCAGCCGCGCCGCAGGGCACTCCGATGTACTACGTGCTGGCGGCAGTCGGGCTGTTTACGCTGCTGGTTGGCGCGTCGGTGCGCCTGAAGCGGCCGCACGATCAAGCGACGCTGCACTTCTTCTGGTTGTGTGTTGCCTTCTTCGGGGCCTTCACCTTCTCGTTCAACGGGCCGTTCGATCGTCTCGACTGGGTCTTTTACTGGGGAGACGCCGTGGCGCAGGCACTGCTGCCGCCGCTGCTTCTGCACTTTACGCTGGTCTTTCCGCAGCGGCCGGCCGGTGCGCGGCCCACGTCGGCGGCCGTGGTGCCTGTGATGTATCTACCCGCGCTGGTTCTCGGTGCAGCACGGGTGATCGCGCTGACCCGAGTATCGTCCAACGGCGCGCTGTTTTCGACCGTCCTTCAGACGCTCGACCGGCTCGAACCGGTGTACTTGTTCTCGTGTGCGACCGCCGCGCTCGTCGTTCTGGTCCGGGGCTTCCAGCAGATGACGTCTCCGACGGCGCGGCGTCAGCTCCGTTGGATCGCCTGGGGGACGGCGTTTGGTGTCGGTCCCTTTGCCTTCGGTTACGCGCTGCCATGGGCTCTCGGCATCGATCCGCCGCTCCCTCTGCAGTTGACCGCGATTCTGCTGGGCTTCGTGCCGCTCACGTTTGCGTCTGCGATCGTCCGGTACCGGCTCCGAGATGTCGAGGTCATCATCAAGCGCGGGTTTGCCTACACGGCGTTCGTGGCCGCGACCGTGGCGCTCGGGCTGGCCCTTCTCAAGTTGGTGTCGTTCGCCTTTCCGAGCGGAGCGGACCGGCAGAACTGGATCATCGCCGTGCTGGCGACGACCGTCATCGTGCTGCTGACGCAGCCGGTCAGGGTGGCGGTCCAGAACGCGCTTGACCGCGTGTTCTACCGCGACCGGTACGACTATCGCCGCGCACTGGTCGCGTTCGCGCGCGATCTGAACAGCGACCTCGATGTCGTGCGCCTCGGTCAGCGGCTCGTGTCGCGCATCGTCGAGACGCTGGTGCTCGAGCGCATGGCGCTCCTGCTCGCCCCCGGGCCTGGGGGCCCTGGGAACACCGTGGGGTCGGGAGATTTCGCGGCGATCAGCGACTTCGGGTTCGCCGAAGGGATGCCGCCCCTGGCGCGTGCGTCCTCGTTCATGTCCCGGCTTGATGCCGGCCATACGGTGGCACTCGACGATCCGATCGCCGCCGCGCGTTTTGCCGCCGAGGAAGTCGAATTCTGGCGCGATGCCGGCATCTATTACTTCGTGCCGTGCGTGTTCGAGGGCGGGGCCATCGCGGTCCTGGCGCTTGGCCGGAAGGGCCCGGGGGACAACGACGAACCGTTCAATAGCGAAGATCTCGCGTTGCTCACCGCCGTTGCCGGACAGGTCGCGACCGCCATCGAAAACGGCCGTCTGTACCGGCAGCTGCACCTGAAGGCTGAAGAGCTCGGCCGGATGCGCGAATTCAACGAAAACATCCTCGAATCGCTGGACGACGGGCTCGTCGTGTTCGATCTGGATGAGCGCATCGTTCGCTGGAACCGCGCGCTCGAGGGTTTTTACGGGATCGACCGCGAAGACGCGATCGGACGAACGCTCGGCGAGGTGTTCGACCAGCCGTTCGTCCAAGCGCTCGCCGCGGCGCGTCGGGAGAGCCCTTATGGCGCCACGCTCTATCGCGTACCATTGACGGCCCGTCAGCGGGCGGAGGCCGGCCCGGTGAGCGACCTCACGTCCGTGCAACTTCTCGTCACGGCGACGGTCGTGCCGCTGCAGGATTCGGACAGCGACGTTGTGGCGGGCGCCATTCTCCTGATCGAAGACATTACGGACCGCGCGCGGCTCGAAGAGCAGCTCCAGATTTCCGAGAAGATGGCGTCAATCGGCCTGCTGGCCGCCGGCGTGGCTCACGAAGTCAACACGCCGTTGACCGGCATCTCCAGCTTTACGCAAATGCTGCTCGAGGGCGCCGATCCGGCCGATCCCAAGACGGTACTGCTCGAAAAGATCGAGCGGCAGACGTTCCGCGCAGCCAAGATTGTCAACGGGCTGCTCAATCTGTCGCGCCAGGGGAAGGAAAACGAGCCCGGCCATGTCGATTTGAACGCCGTGATCACCGACGTGTTCACGCTGCTCGAGCATCAGTTCGAGGTTGGCAGCATCAAGATCCGGCGCGAGCTCGCCGAATCGCCGGTGCCCGTCGTCGGCATCGAGCACCAGCTTCAGCAGGTGTTCCTGAACCTGTTCTTGAACGCCCGGGACGCGATGCCGAGCGGCGGCTGGCTGCTCGTGTCGACCCGTCTCGAAGACGATCGGGCGATTGCTGAAATCGCGGATACCGGGTCAGGCATCCCGGCGGAACATCTCGCGCGCATCTACGACCCGTTTTTCACGACGAAAGCCATCGGTCGAGGGACGGGCCTCGGGTTGTCCATCTCCTACGGGATTGTGCGTGAGCACGGTGGCGATATTCACTGCGACAGCGTCGTCGGCCAGGGAACCCGCTTCACCCTGTCGTTGCCGCGCGTCGTCGAAGTCGGCCGCGCGCGCGCGCGCATGTAGCAGCACCTTATGGTCACATCCAGAACCGGCATGATTCTCGTCGTCGACGACGAGGAAATCATGCGTGAAATCCTCGAGACGCTGCTGACACGCGAGGGGTACACCGTACGTCTCGCGTCGTCGGGTGCCGAGGGCCTCGAGCTGGCCCGAGCCATGCCGTTCGACGCGGCCATTGTGGACATCATGATGCCCGGGCTCGACGGCATCGCCACGCTCGACGAGCTAAAACGGATCGATGAGGACCTCGCCGTCCTCATCATCACGGCGTACGCGTCGGTTGGGAGCGCGATCTCCGCGATGAAAGCGGGCGCCTTCGACTACATCACCAAGCCGTTCAAGAACGACGAAGTCCTCGTCGTCGTCCGGAATGCGATGGAGCAGCGGCGGTTGGTGCACGAGAACCGCAACCTGCGTCAGAACATCCAGGAGCGGTACCACAAGTTCGCCAACATCATCGGGAAGAGCCCGCAGATGCGGCAGGTGTTCGACCTGATCATTCAGGCGGCGCCGAGCCGGTCGACGATCCTCATTCAGGGTGAGAGCGGCACTGGCAAGGAGCTCGTCGCGCGGGCCATTCACGCCAATTCGTCGCGTGCCGAGCGCCCGTTCGTCACCGTCAATTCCGGAAACCTTCCACCGGATCTGCTCGAGTCCACGCTCTTCGGCCACGTCAAGGGCGCGTTCACCGGCGCCGTGTCGCCCAAGAAGGGGATGTTCGACCTTGCAGACACCGGCAGCATCTTCTTCGACGAGATCGGCAACGTGCCGCTCGAAACGCAGGCGAAGCTGTTGCGCGTCATCCAGGAGCGCGACTTCATGCGCCTCGGCGGCCTGGACACGATCAAGGTGGACGTGCGAATCATCGCGGCCACGAACGCGAACCTGAAGCAGATGACCGATGACGGCCGTTTCCGCGAGGATCTCTTCTATCGCCTGAATGTCATCTCGCTGCAGCTGCCGCCCCTGCGTGATCGCAGGGACGACATTCCGCTGCTCGCCCGGCACTTCTTGCAGAAATACGGCGACGAGAACAGAAAGATCGGCCTCGAGCTGACGCCGGGTGCCCTCGATCTCCTCACCGAGTACGACTGGCCTGGCAACGTGCGCGAGCTCGAAAACGTCGTCGAGCGGGCCGTGGTGCTGACCGCGGGCCCGCGTATCGGCTCCGAGCTGATTCCCGAACATGTGCACAAGACGGCCACGTTCAGCGTGCCGGACTTTGTGGTTCCGCCCGAGGGCATTTCGTTCAAGGACGTGACCAGCGACTTCGAAAAGCGGCTGATCGAATCGACGCTCGAGGCGGCGGGTGGGGTTCAGAAGCGCGCCGCCGAGCTCCTTCACGTGAAACCGACAACGCTGAACGAGATGATCAAGCGGTACGACATCAGGCCGCGCCGCAAGCGGAGCGGCAGTGAGGGAGCGTCGTCGGAATCTGAAAACGAGCCGACGCCGGCAGCGAACTTGGTCGTTGAGTAATCTGGTCATCGGGGCATTTATTGCGGGATTGATGCCGGGGGGGGCGGTCGAGGAGATCGCCGCCTTTTTGTTTGTACGACGATCCGACGATCATGAGCCGTTGCGGCTGAAACCTAGCCAGTAAATTTCGACCGATTAGCCGGAAGAAGCGATGGCGGATCTCGTCAACAGAGACCAAGCATTCTGGGACGGTCATGCGAGACGTGATCCTCTCTGGGCCATCCTGTCCGATCCATCGAAAGCTGGACGCCGCTGGGCTCTACGAGACTTTCTTGAAACGGGCAGGCGTGAAGTGTCGCTGCTCATGTATCAGCTGCGGGCGCTCGATATCGGTGTCAGTCGCAAGGCCGCGTTGGATTTCGGCTGCGGTGTCGGTCGGCTAAGCCAGCCGCTCGCAAGGTACTTTGACCGGGTCGTCGGCGTGGACATCTCGCCGGAGATGATTCGACTGGCTGACAGACTCAATCAGCATCCTGCACGACTGCGGTACCTGTGCAACGGCCGTGACGATCTCGTAGTGCTGCCGACCAGCGACTTTACCTTCATGTACTCTAGCGTCGTTCTTCAGCACATCGAGCCAGCCACGGCGCTGCGATATCTGCGTGAGCTAATCAGAGTTGTCGCTCCCGGCGGTATCTTGGTATTTCAATTGCCCTCGCACCAGCGACCGCCCGAGGACCAGCGACGGGCGGCTCGGAATATGCCGCACGAGGCATATCGCGCGTCCGTCTGTGTTGAAGATGACGTACCGGAAGAGGCTGCGCCTGGCGCGGAAATAGTGCTTGGGGTGTCGGTCACCAATATCAGTGCTCATAGGTGGTCCCAGAAGGATGCCGGTCCGATCCGGGTTGGAAACCACTGGCTGACTGGCAGGGGCGACGAGATGCTGATTCAGGATGACGGACGTGCTTCGCTGCCAGACCACTTGGCTCCGGGAGAGGCGTGCCGCCTGGCCCTGAAGATCACCGTCCCGCCGGAGCCAGGTGAATATCAGCTCGAATGCGATGTCGTGCACGAGGGTCTCTCTTGGTTCGCGGATAGAGGTTCCAACACCTGGAGGGGCCAGGTGCAAGTCACCGGCGCCGCCAGCCCGGAACCGCTGAGCGTCGCGGATGAAGTGACGCTCAGTGAGAGCGGGCTAGCCTTGTCCGACGATCCTTCGCTGGAGGACGTTGGAGCTTTGCCGATGTACGGAGTGCACCGCGACGAGGTTGAGACGCTAATCCGGCAGAACGGTGCCAGAGTCCTACATCTGGAAACTGACGAGAGATGTGGCGAAGAGTGGGTGGGCTACAGGTATTTCGTTCGAAAGGATGATTGAGACAGGTTCGGCCATCACCGGGCGTGTCTGATCTTGGCGAACACCCTCTCGTATTTCCCGAGCACGACATCCCATCGGTAGTTCCGCCGGACGTACTCGCGGCCGTTGCGGCCCATCTCGGCGCGAAGGCGATCATCCCGTATGAGCAGTTTCAGGCACTCCACGAATTCGTCGCCATCCGCATAGTACAGACCGCCGTTGCTTCGGACGGCGTGCTCGACGAGCACCGGGCTGCGGCCGTTCACGAGGATAGGCGTGCCGACCGACAGTGCTTCGAGGGCCAGAAGAGACAGGCTTTCGTACGGGGAAGGGCAGACGACGACGGTCGCCGCTTCAAGGGCCTGTAATCGCTCACGATCGGACAGCAACCCGGCAAAATTGATGAACGGTTCTTCGGGCAGTGCCATCAGCTTCACACCCATGAGCGCCAGCGTCGCGTCGCCGCCCCCCTTGACGTAGCGGCTGAAGTACTCGATCAGCTCCTCGCATCCCTTGCCAGGATCGATGCGGCCGCCGTACAGCGCGAACGGTCCGTAGAGGCGATGGCGACGCCGGAAGACCGTACCTCGTGCCGTCAGGTGCGATGGGAAGTCGCGAACAGCACCTTCCTCGTCGGCGGCCGTGGCCTCGCCATCCGCCGAGTCCTGCTCGACAGGCGCCGGCATGCGTGGGTATGGCTGATGCTGCGGGATATCGACGCCAACGCCTACCGTTTCTTCGAGGGAGGGAAGCGTGGCGAACTGCGACTTGAGGAATTGTCGTTCGATTTCGGTGTTGAACATGATAGCGGCGGGCTTGCCGAACACGCCCTTATAGATCTCGAGCCGAATCGCAGGCTCGTCGTGGGCGGTCGGGACGAGCACGCTGCGGGCAGGATTGACCTCGACTCCGAGCACGGTCGTCGCGTAGAGATAGGTGAAGAAGATCAGGACGTCGTACCGCTGATGGTTCGCCTGCAAATAGCTGATCAGTGCGGGACTCCAGGGGCCCTGCTGCTTCAGCCATTCCACCTCGTCGTCTGGCGTGTGCGGGTTATTGAACACCCAGTCTGAATAGCGATCGAACGCCGCGATGTCGCGCGTGCCCTGGTTCGCAAAGCGGCGTACGGTGACGCCGCGAATACGGTCGGTTCCTTCCGGATACTCGTTCTTCCAGGTGATGTAGTCGCGCGCGCAGGTCGTGAGCACTTCGACTTCATGCTGCGGCGCGAGACGCTCGGCGATGAGGCGACAGTGGTACTCCGAGCCGCCGAGTACCTCGGTTCCGTAGCGCTGAACGATAAAGGCTAATCTCATGAAAACGAATCGAGCACGCGCGTGAGGTCGCGGAGTATCCGCGCGTCACCGAAATCCTGCAGCCGGCGCCGCTGTCCGGCGATCACGCCCGTCCGGAAATCCTCGTCGAAGACGAGCGCGCCGGCGAGCTCGGCGGCCTGCTCGAGATCCTTGGGAGCGAACTGTACACCGGCGCCTCCCAGCGTTTCCGGAACCGCTGCGGCGGCGTAGGCGAGGATGGGCACGTCCGCGGCCATCGCTTCGAGCAGCGGCGCACAAAAGCCTTCGTGCTCGCTCATCGACATGTACACCGCCGCGTGCCGGTAATAGGCGGCCAATTCCTCGTCTGGCACGGGACCGGTGAAGATGAAGCGCTCCTCGAGCATCTTGAATTCGCTGATCAGCGCTCGAATCATCGCATAGTAGCGGGGCACGGCGTCGTAGCGTCCGACGAAGATGAACCGGTAATACGCGTCGACATACCGCTTGTAGTGCTCGGCGAAGAAGATGTGATCCTCAATCTTCTTGTTGGGCGCGATCCGCCCGACGAACAGGAAGTTCACCAGCTCGTCGTCCAGCAGCCGTTCAATGGAAGGGCGGCGGACGGACGTAGTCAGGCGGTCCGTGTCGACAGCAATCGGCAGCACGCCCGTGGGCGAGAAGCCGAGCGCCTCGAGCTCCTGGCGATTGAACTCGGATACGCCGAGCGCCAGATCCACATGTCCCACGAGAGTCGCGAGCTCCAGCCGCGCCAGCACGGCCAGACGGAAAAGGCCGGCGTCGTACGGCGCGAAATAGGCGGCCGGCGTCACGTTGTGGTAGTGCAGTACGCGGCCGCGATCGAGCGCAGCGAGGGCAGGGGTCATCGGTGACGGAAGGCCGTAGTGCAGGACCGTGACATCGCCGCGCCGGGAGGCCGGATCGCTGAATGGCCACACGTCGTTTTCGAGGTCCTCGTCGATCGTCAACGCAAACACCTCGGACTCGTGGCCGAGCCTTCGCAGCAGGTGGCGCGTGCGTCGCGCGCTGTCACCGACCGCGTCGCCTCTGTGCGCCGCCGCCAGCCACTGGTTGACGATCATCGCGACGGCAGGACTTTATAAACCGAGGGCCGGTCGAGACGCAGCTCCTCCAGTGCTTCTGCCGCATCGAACTGGTACCAGAAGTCAAATGTGACCCGCGGTGCCGGTGACCGGGGCCCCGAGAGGATCTCGTTGACCAGCCCGAGCAGCGTGCCGGCGAAATCCCTGGCACGCAACCGTTCGACAGCCGCGAGCTGACCTCGGATCAACGCTTCCTGCACGTCGACGTTTGACACGACGACGTCCATCAGTGCCGCGACGTGCGAGGGATCCTTGTCGTGGTACAGCACGCCCGCGCCGTCCATTGTTGCCGGTACCGCAGTCGCGGCGTAGGCCAGGACCGGAATCTGCTTGTAGAACGCCTCGACGAGCGGCACGCAGAAACCCTCGTGCTCGCTAGCGCACAGGAAGAGATCGGCGATCTCGTAGAACGCCACCAGTTCTTCGTTCGAGACCGGCCCGACGAAGTGGACATGACCGTTGCCCAGGAAGGCCGTGAGCTGGTGCAGCGCCGCGGTATAACGCTCCAGCCCGCCATGCGCGCCGACCAGGAGCAGCCGCGATCGTGGGTTGTAGAACGTGTGGTAAGCGTGAAAGAACCGGATGACATCTTCGAGCTTCTTGTTCGGCACCATCCGCCCGACAAACAAGACGTTGGTCCAGGTATCGTCGAACAGGTCGGCGACTGTGCGGTCGGCCACTCCGTCGAGATGGAAGAAATCCGGCACGACGGGCAGCACGCCAGTCCGTCTGAATCCGAGCGCCTCGAGGTCCTGCCGATTGAACTCGGAATCGCCGAGTGCGAGGTCACACCGGTCAGCATAAGCTCGCAGCTCGCGCCGTCCGCGAAAACATTCGCTGCTCAGCGAGCGGTGCAGGCCGACGAAAAACTCGGGCGGCGTGATGTTGTGATAAATGAGCGCCATCCGATCGGGCAGTGCGAAGGCCGTGCGCGATGCCTTGGAGGCGAGCGAGAAGTGATGTAACAGCAGATTGTCCGTGTGGCTGACGTCAATCAGCTCCCGGTAGTCGCGCGTCATCGATTCGAGCCGGCGATCGGCCGCTTCGACGAAGATGTCCGACTCGTATCCAGCTGTGCGCAGGACGCGCTGGATGCCGAGCACCTCGTGACCGATCGCATCGCCGTACCCGAGGGTCGCGAGGACCTGATGAATCCGGATCACGAGCGCCAACCGGCCGCCGCCAGTGCCTCTGGCCGGATCACGGCCGCGCCTCTGGGCAATTTCGCCATCACCTCCTGGGCCGGAGGCAGGTGACGCCGTCGCCGCTCGAACCACGGTGGGAGCGGCTCCAGC
The DNA here is from genome assembly GCA_963789965.1 of uncultured Acidobacteriota bacterium. Lineage (GTDB taxonomy): Bacteria > Acidobacteriota > Vicinamibacteria > Vicinamibacterales > CAVVIG01 > DATLLJ01. The sequence goes on along the minus strand of CAWBMO010000002.1, from coordinate 577,854 downwards.
GTCGACCGCGCCGGTTCTCCCTTGAGCCGTTCGAAGGTATCCAGGTACTTGCGTTCGATGACCGGCCACTCATAGTGTTCGCGAAAAAAACGCCGGCCGTTTTCGCCAAGGGTCCTGCCGAGCCCCCGGTTCTTTTCAAGCAACTGAATCATCGCCAGAAACTCGGAATAACTCTCGTAACTCAACCCGGCGTTGCTCCGGAGACACTGACCCTTCAACACGTCGCACCTGCCATTCGCCATGACCGGCCGCCCGAGCGCCCACGCTTCGAGCGCGACCATCGAGAGGCTCTCGAAATACGACGGGATGATCAACAGATCGGCCGCGGCCATCGCGTCGAACTTATCGGCGTCGTCGAGAAAGCCGAGGTGACGGATGCGTGGATGCTGCGGAATCGCCAGGAGCGATTGACCCACAAGTAAGAGCGACAGCTGCCCATAAACGTTACGGATGTATCCCTCGAAGAACTCGAACAGCTCCTTGCATCCCTTGTTCTCGTCGATGCGGCCCACATAAATGGCAAATTGTCCGCGAACGTCGTACTTCTGCCGAAACCGCTGCGGCTCGGGATTCCGCGGCACTTCCGACCCGATCCCCACGACAACGCCCGGCACATCGTGGTTGCTCGAGACGGCCTGAATCATCACCCGCTCTTCCGGCGAGTTGTACATCAGGGCGCGAACGCCTCGAAAGAGCGGCTGAAACAGCGCCAGGCCGATCGCCGGATCGCGCTCCGCCGTCGGCACGAGGACCGCCCGGCTGGCTGCCGCGCGCGCACCGTGATACGCCTGGTAATACCGATAGGTGAAGAACAACCAGTAATCGTACGAGTCGACGTGCGCGGCGATGTGGTTCACGAGCGCCGGGCTCGCTGGTCCCTCAGTGTCGAGCCATCGAAGTTCGTCGGCGAGCGAATGCGGCTTCTGAAATACGTGCGCCGATTGCCGGCTGAACTCCACGAGATCCCGTTCGTGCTCCACGCGGAAGCGCCGCACCGGAATGCCATTGATGCGCTCTTGCGCGGGCCCCGGCTCGTTGCGCCAGGTGACGTAATCGCTCGCGTACGTGGTCAGCACATCCACTTCGGCGTGACGGGCGAGGTGCTCGGCGATGTATCGCGCATGGAGTTCCGCGCCGCCGTTAATCGCCTGACCGTATCGCTGGACGACGACCGCGAGCTTCACTGCTCGTCGTCGAATCCGCCGGGCCCTGACTCTGCCGAAGGCGTCGACGGGCCGCCGTGCCCTGAGCCTGGCGAAGGGTGCCCGGAAACGTCACCCTCTGATCCGGAGTCCGACGGTGGCGGGGGCGCGGCACTGTCCGGCGCGCCGGGCGTCGGCGATGTCGCTCCCTGAGGTGAGCCCGCAGGCGAGCCCATGATGGAGGCGGCGGAGGCGCCGCCTCGCCGGCCGCGCCGGCGGCGACGGCGCTTGCTGCGCTGGCCGGAACTCTCCGCGCCCGGCGCCGGGCCTCCTGTGCCTGCGAAACCCGGAGATCCGCCTTGAGCGGCTGGACCGGTCGAAGAGGGTGGGCGGGAAGGCCCGCGCTCCGGTGGCGCGATCGGGGACGGCCGGGTCGCCTGTCGCTCGTCTTCGACTTGAGGCCGGTACATGACGGCCCCTTCGAGCGCCCGCGCGCGCCGCTCGCTGAAGTCGACGCGGGCATCCAGCGATTCCACGCGCATCCTGAGGTTCTTGACCTCGATACCCAGCCGTGTTGTTTCAACGACGAGGTTGTGAATCAGCTCGTAGTACAGCAGGTGGCGGCTCGCGTTGCGAGCGTTGATCTGCGACTGCATGTGTAGCACGTGGATCAGGGGGTTCGGATTGAAGAACAGCTTCAGCACCGGCCGCAGCAATCGGCGAATCCACATGAGAAACGGCGCGCGGGTCGAATGGAACAGGGTGTCGTCCTCGAATGCGAAATTGGAGTCGGGCTCGACCCGCCGGAACTCGTTGAGGAGATCGGATCGGACACCGCGCGGATCGAGGAACTTCTCGAGCTTTACTGCCGCCATCTCGCGAATCTGCTGCTCGGTGTAGTCCACGCCGCGCTTCTCGCGAATGCGCGCGCGGATCTGCTCCATGATCTGCTCGACGTTCACCGAATCTGAGCGGACGTTGAAATCGGCCATGTTCAAGGGAGTCAAATGGGATGGTAAATGATCAGCACCACCGCCACCGCCCACAGCATCACACAAACGAGCAGGGGGCGGTCGGTCAGCAGCAGGTCGGCAGGGCTCCCGCCGCCTTCGCGCTGGTGCACAAGATACAAGTAACGGAAGATGCCGTAGAGCGGAAACGGAACGGTCAGTCCAAGCCACTCGGTGCCGAACTTCTGCTCCGTTTCGGGGCTGATCGTGTAGAACACGTACGCGATCAGTGTCGAGGCCGTGACGACTGCGATCATCTGATCGAGCAGGTACGGCGAGTATTCGCCGAGAATCGGACGATGACTCGCCGCATCGTCGGCGAGCAGCAGGAGCTCGTGGCGGCGTTTCGCCAGCGAGATGAACAGCGCCAGCAGGATCGTGCAGACGAGCAGCCAATGGCTGATGTCCACGTCGACCGCGACCGCGCCGGCCACCGCGCGCAGGACGAACCCGGCAGCGATCGTCAGCACGTCGATGATGACGATGTGCTTGAGCGGACCAGAGTAGAGAGCGAGAAGCGCCAGATACAGCGCTGCGACGATGAAGAAGCGGAGGCCGAGCGCGAGCGCACCCGCCAGCCCCACGACGCCCAACACGATCGCAGAGGTCAGTGCCGTCTGGACGGACAGCGCGCCAGACGCAATCGGGCGCTGTGCCTTGAGCGGATGCTGGCGATCGGTGTGGCGATCGGCGATGTCGTTAATCAGGTACACGACGCCTGACAACAGGCAGAAGATGCCAAAGGCGGCGAACGCCCGGCCGACCGCCATCAGATCGAACAGACGCAGGCCGAATAGCAGCCCTGCAAAGACCAGCAGATTCTTCGCCCACTGACGTGGGCGCAAGGAAACCAGAAGGTTGAGCGCGAGGGGGTGGTCCGACGCCTCGCGCAACATCAGTGCGGGGGGGGAAGTGCTGCGCGCCATCTAGCGGGAATTGTACCGGTGGATCGCCCGCGACGAGACCCTGAAGTCGTTAGACGCCGCCGACCCCGGCGAACTTCCGGGACTGGAAGCACTCCTTGCAGAAAACCGGGCGCCCCTGGGTCGGCTTGAACGGCACAGTCGTTTCCTTGCCGCATGCCGAACAGGTCGTCACCGTTTCGACCCGCTCGCGCGCAGCGCCGGCTCCGGCCGGCCGACTCGCCCGTTTGGCCTTGCACGACTTGCACCGCTTCGGTTCGTTCTTGAAGTTCTTGTCGGCGAAAAACTGCTGCTCGCCAGCCGTCCAGATGAACTCCGCGCCGCAATCTACGCAGTTCAGGATCCTGTCTTGGAACTCCATTGCTCGATACCTCGTCGGCGTCCGGTCGTCTTACTCCAGCTCGCGCCGGAGCTTTTTTCGATTGCGTTTACGGGCCAGAGCCTGTTTGGCCCGCCGTTTGTCGCCTGGCTTCAAATAAAATGAATGCTTCTTGATATCCTTAATGATGTCTTCCTGTTGCACCTTCCGCTTGAAGCGTCGGAGGGCGCTTTCAATCGACTCTCCATCCTGGATCTTGACTTCAGCCACGCTCTCGCACCCCCTCGTCGGACAGCCCAAATATGCTAGGCTATCACAGGCAGCGCGGATTCTAGGCGCATTCCCGGCCAAGGTCAACCTTAATAGTCCCCGGTCGGACTCTTCTTCACGTGCAGCTCGCCACACGGCGTAAGTCTTTCTAGCGATGCGAGTTCTCGTCATCGGCGGCGGGGCAAGGGAACATGCCCTTGTAGCACGGCTCGCCGCTGATCGGGACGTGGGCGAGCTGGTCTGCTCGCCCGGGAATCCCGGCATCGCGCGGATGGCCCGAACGATTCCCTGCGACATTTCGAATCCGGACAAAGTTCTCGACCTTGCCGAGCGCGAACACATCGACTTCACAGTGGTGGGACCTGAACTGCCGCTGAGCGTTGGCATTGCGGACCGGTTTGCGGCGGCGGGTCGGCTGCTCTTTGGACCGACTGCTGAGGCGGCGCGCCTTGAGTCCAGCAAGGCATTCGCGAAAGCCTTCATGGCGCGCCATGGTGTGCCGACCGCGCGCTTCCACACGTCGGAAACGCTCGACGACGGGCTGCGCGTGGTTCGAGCAGGGGAATTCGGATGGCCGGTCGTTCTGAAGGCTGATGGGCTGGCGTCCGGCAAAGGAGTGGTCATCGCCGACGATCGCGAGGCCGCCGAAGCGGCCATTGTCGCGGCAATGCGAGACCGCCGGTTCGGTGCGGCGGGAGATCGGGTCGTCGTCGAGGAATGTCTCTCAGGTCCAGAAGTGTCATTCTTCGTGGTGTCCGACGGCACGCGGGCAGTGCCGATCGGATCGGCGCAGGACCACAAACGCATCTTCGACGATGATCGCGGTCCGAACACGGGTGGGATGGGCGCCTTTGCGCCGAGCCCCCTGGTTGATTCCGCACTGCAGGCCCGCGTGATGCGAGAGATTGTCGAACCGGTGATCGCCGGGATGGCGAAAGAGGGACATCCATTTCACGGCTTCCTGTTCGCGGGTTTGATGTTGACGGCAGGGGGTCCGAAGGTGATCGAGTTCAATGTGCGCCTCGGTGACCCAGAGACGCAGGCCATGTTGGCGCTCATCGACGAGCCGCTGCTCCCGATTCTGGTCGCCGGGGCGACGGGCGAGCTTCGTCAGTCTTCGATTCGGATTGGACCGGATTGCGTGGTCGGTGTGGTGATCGCGTCCCGCGGCTATCCAGAGTCCGCGGAATCCGGCCAGATTATCAGCGGCGTCGAGGCTGCCGAACTGATTCCAGGGGTGTCCGTGTATCACGCCGGGACAGCGCGTCGGGATGGCAACCTGATCACGGCTGGCGGGCGAGTGCTGACCGTCGCAGGACGTGGCGCCAATTTTGTTGAAGCCACGGCCCGCGCTTACGCGGGCGTCACGCAGATCTCTTTCGACGGAATGCAGTATCGGCGCGATATCGGGAAGAAAGCGCTGGCTCGTGAAGCTTAACCAACACGAAGGACACCATGGACACAAAGGATCAGAGGGTTTTGCCTTCGTGTCCTTAGTGTCCTTTGTGTTGAGAAACTCGTGAAATACTCGGTCATCACCTTCGGCTGTCGCGTCAATCAGGCCGATTCGCTAGCCGTTGAAGAAGGCTTTCGAGCGAAAGGCGCGATCGCGGCCGAAGCTGACGAGGCCGACATCATTGTGGTCAACACCTGTTCCGTGACGGCGAGCGCTGATCAGGCGGCCCGACAGGCAATCCGGCGCATCGCGCGAGTCAATCCGGACGCGAGGATCGTCGTCACCGGCTGCTACGCCACGCGTCGGCCCGACGAGGTTGGCAAACTGCCCGGCGTCATGCGTGTCATTCCGAATGACGACAAGGCGCAGACGATGTCCCTCATCCGTCGCGACCTCACAACGGGTGAGCGTTTCGGCGACGGAGAGGGCAGCTGCGGGGCGGCGCTCGAGCCCGGCGTGGCCGGCCGGACCGCGTTTACGCTGCGAGTGCAGACAGGATGCGCCGAGCAGTGCTCGTACTGCATCATCCCAACCACGCGCGGCCGGCCGAGAAGCGTGCCCGTCGCAGACGTGCTCGCGGAAGCCGAGCGCGTGACAGTTGCCGGATTCAAGGAGATCGCACTGACCGGCGTCCACCTCGGATCCTACGGCCGCGATCTGCAGCCTCGGTCGTCTTTAGTGGACCTCCTGAATCGCCTCGCTGATTGGTGTTGTGTCGCCGATTCGTGTAGGGGACGGCCTCTAGCTGATTCGCGTGGAAGACGGCCTTCAGCTGATTCGCCTGGGAGACGGCCTTCAGCTGATTCGCGTAGGGGATGGCCTTCAGCTGATTCGCGTAGGGGACGGCCTTTAGGCCGTCCCGAACCTGAAGTCATTTTTCGGATCAGTTCGCTCGAGCCGATGGACTGCACGCCACAAATCGTGGACCTCGTCGCGACGGCTGAGTGCTTTGCTCCCCACTTCCATCTGCCGCTGCAGCATGCGAGCAACCGCATGTTGGCGGCCATGCGAAGACCTTACACAATTGAGTACTACCGAGTCCTCGTGGATTCGATCCGGGCACGCCTCCCGCATGCCTCCATAGGGTCTGACATCATCGTCGGCTTTCCAGGTGAAACCGACGATGACTTTGCGGAGTTGTCGTCGTATCTCGAATCGTCACCGCTGACGCATGTGCATGTCTTTCCCTACTCCGACAGGCCAGGGACGCCCGCTTCAACGCGCGTCGATCATGTACCTGGAGCCGTCGTTCGTGAACGTGCCCGTTCGATCCGCGAAATCGGCCACAGGCTGACCACGGCGTTTCGTGCGTCGCAGGTTGACAGCGTGCATCGGGGCCTGACCCTCGAGGATGGGTCGCTCGTCGTCACGGGAAATTATCTGAAGGTGAGAATTCCGCCTGGCCGCGCCCGCAACGAATGGGTTGATGTCAGAATCACCGGTGCGAACGAGGCGGAAATAGCTGGGGAATTGGGTAATCGAGTAGGTGGTAATCGAGTAATTGGGTAAGGTAATTATCCCGTTGGCAAACCCAAACCGTTAAGACGGCTTGCGTCACGAGATGACCTTGAAGATGTCGGTCTGATGGTCCGAGAAACCGTCTAGCCACGGACACGAACTCACGTCATATTCTTTCTTCTCGAAGCGAATCCGACACTCGCCTTCAGAGTTGATCCCGATCATCTGAAATCGTTGTCCCTTTCTGATCAAGAATGGGCTTCCAGATATGTACAACGTGCCGCGCTGCTGTCCGGCCCGGCCCTCCTGTCTAGCGGGGATGTCTTTTGCGGCTTCAATTGTGACCGGTAGTCGCCAGCCCGTTTGTAGTGGAGTAGCCATCATCCACGCGATAGCGATTAATTCGAAGAGCATCATTGCCGCCTCGTCTCAGGCCGCTCGTTTCTTCATCGGCTTCATCTTCCGCGTGCTCTTGTCGCCAGCAGGTGGCGGAGGCGTCCGCAGCAGCGCCGCCATGATGTCCTGCACGCTGGTCCCGGCAGGCAAGGGGGGCACGGTCGTATCGGTGTGGGGCGTTCAGTACACAACTCGACAACTTCGGCCCAGGCAGAGAAACCGTGATGCCGCTGAATGGAACATGAGATCTCGCCATCAATTAGCCGATTACCAGATTACTCAATTACCAAATGCAAGTGTCGCCAGCTGCTGGGCGGGTGATTTCCGCGGCCCTTCCACGATCAGCTGGCCGCAAGCGGCTCGAATGTCCCTCCCGCGGCTCTTGCGGACCGACACGATGAGGTGATGATCGGCCAGAATCCGCGCGAAGCGATCGACCGCCTCGTCGGACGGGCGTTCAAACGGAATCCCCGCGGCGGCATTCAGGGGAATCAGGTTGATCTTCGACTTGACGCCTGACAGCAGCTTCGCGAGGCGTCGCGCGTCAGAGGGTGAATCATTGACGCCGGCGAGCATGACGTATTCGAACGTGATTCGGCTGCGCCGCTTCAACGGAAAGCGTTTGCACGCTTCGATGATGTCGTTGACGCCGTATTTTCGGTTGATGGGAACCAGCTCACCGCGCGTTCGGTCGGTCGGCGCGTGGAGTGAGATCGCCAGGTTCGGCATGATGGGCTCGCGCGCCATCCGCTCGAGCGCCGGCAACAGTCCGACGGTCGAGAGTGTGACCCGGCGCGGCGACATCGCAAACCCGTGTTCGTCGGCGAGGATGCGCAGCGCCTTCATCGTCTCGTCATAGTTGTGCAGCGGTTCGCCCATGCCCATCAGCACGATGTTGAACCGCGCCTCCCGCATCTCCAGCGCATCGGCGAGGACGCGTACCTGACCGACGATTTCGCCCGCGGTCAGGTTGCGTATGAGCCCCATCTTTCCCGTCAGGCAGAACGCGCAGCCCATGGCGCAGCCCACCTGGGTCGAGATGCAGAAGGTCATGGATGGCGTGTCGGGGATGAACACCGACTCGATCCGTTGGCCGTCAGCGAGGCGGAGCAGAAATTTTTCGGTGCCGTCAGTCGACCGGTCGCGATGTTCTACCTCGGGCGTCGTCAATGCGAAATCGGCCGCCAGCTGCTCGCGCAGCGCACGCGGCACATCGGACATGGCCGATAACCCAGCCAGGTCGGTGATACCGCGCCGGTAGATCCATTGGAAGATCTGACGCGCTCGAAAGCGTTGATGTCCGCGCGCGACGAGGGCTTCCTCGAGGGCGTGGCGCTCCAGATTGGCCAGGTCGGTGCCGGGCGCTGTCACGGTATCTCTCACGTTCGTAACCACTTGCCTGATTTTCGATCTTAGCGGAAAAGGGGACGGGAGTCTTTTTTCAGCTCAGCAGGAAACCGGGCGTCCTCCTATGGAAAACGACTCCCGTCCCCTTTTTCCAACGTGCGCTTGCCCCAAACCGCAGCCACGTGTTATAGTGTGACTCGGCCGGTAATTCCTTCTGTCTCAATGCTTTGCGGCACATTCCCGGACGGGGCCCGGCCGCCGGTTGAACACGGTTCCTGCTGCGAGCGTCACCTTGTCGAATTCACCAATCGTTCGAGATGTCCTAGGTAACGGCCTTCGTATTCTCACCGAGCGCATGACTCAGGTGCGATCGGTCAGCATCGGAGTCTGGCTGACGCGCGGCTCTCGGCACGAGAGCGCCGACAAGAGCGGCATCGCGCATTTCGTCGAGCACATGTTGTTCAAGGGAACCGCGACACGGTCGGCGGAAGACATCGCCCAGGCGATCGATTCGATTGGTGGCCAGCTCGACGCGTTCACGGCCAAGGAGTACGCCAGCTACTACATCAAGGTTCTCGACGAGCACTTGCCGCTCGCCCTGGACATCCTCGCGGATATCGTGCGCAACCCGGCATTCAGCGGCGAGGACCTCGAGCGCGAAAAGAAGGTCGTTGTCGAAGAGATCAAGATGGTCGAGGACACGCCCGACGATCTCGTCCATGAGCTGTTCACGCAGGGTTTCTGGGAAAACCATCCGTTGGGACGTCCGATTCTGGGCACTCGCGAGACGGTCGAGTCGTTCACCGCCGACCTTCTGCGTGACTACTTCCAGCAGGCGTACACCGCCCGCAATCTGATTGTGTCGGCTGTCGGCAACCTGGAACACGATCGCGTCCGCGAGCTCGTGGACAAGAAGTTCGGGTCGCTGCCGGCCAACGGCTCGGCATTGGGCGAGCACGCGCCCCAGGTGGTGCCCAAGGTGCTGATTCGTAACAAGGAGCTCGAACAGAGCCACCTCTGCGTCGGTGTGAGCAGTTATCCGCAGAACCACGACGATCGCTATTCGAGCTATCTGCTGAACACGCTCCTCGGCGGGTCGATGAGTTCGCGTCTGTTTCAGAACGTGCGTGAAAAGCGCGGACTGGCGTACGCGGTGTTCAGCGGGTTGAGCGCATATCGCGACGCCGGGTCGTTCACGGTGTACGCCGGCTGTGCGAACGATGCCGTCGGCCAGGTGATCGACCTGGTCGTCGAAGAATTGCGGGGCGTGAAACAAACGCCGGTTCCAGTCGCCGAGCTTCAGCGCGCGAAGGATCATCTGAAGGGCAGCCTCATGCTGAGCCTCGAGAACACGGCGAGTCGCATGTCGCACCTGGCCCGGCAGGAGATTTACTTCGACCGCCAGTTCGGCCTGGACGAAACGCTCCAGGGCATCGAGCGTGTGACCGCCGCGGATGTGCAGCGCGTGGCCACGGACTTGTTCCGGAACGGCTCGCTGTCGGCGACGGTCCTTGGCAACGTGAACGGCTTGCAGGTTCCGCGCGAGCGGCTCGATTTGGACTAAGAGGAAGCTATACACCACAGAGGACACAGAGGACACGGAGGTTCAAACCGGTTAGCACCCGCGTCCGGGTGCCGGATACTCGCTGGTTTGTTCCTCGGTGTCCTCCGTGTCCTCCGCGGGGTCCCCGGCGCGGCAGCCGCGCCGGGGTGCCGTGGTGGAGAGTTGTTGTGATCGCACGCTACACACACCCCGACATGGGGCGGATCTGGAGCGACCAGCACCGGTACGAAACGTGGCTGCTTGTCGAAACCGCCGCCGCTGAGGCGATGGCCGCCGCCGGTATCATTCCGGCCGACGCGGCACGTGACATCCGCGAGCGCGGCGGCTTCGACGTCGCGCGCATTGAAGAGATTGAGCAGGTCACCCAGCACGACGTGATCGCGTTTACCACGTCGGTCGCTGAAAAGGTCGGCCCGTCGGCGCGCTGGCTTCACTTCGGCATGACGTCGTCCGACGTCCTCGACACGGCCCAGGCGCTGCAGATGCGGGAAGCGTGCGACGTGATCCTGAGCGACCTGGCGGCGCTGTCGGAGGCGCTGCGCGATCGGGCGATCGAGCATCGAACGACGCCGATGATCGGGCGCACACACGGTGTTCACGCCGAGCCGATGACCTTCGGCCTCAAGCTCGCGCTCTGGTACGCGGAACTCGATCGCGATCTCGAACGCGTGCGGCGCGCCCGTTCGGCGGTGAGCGTCGGGAAGATTTCAGGCGCAGTCGGCACGTTTGCCCACCTGCCGCCCGAGGTCGAAGCCGATGTCTGCCGCCAGCTTGGCCTCGAGGCGGCCCCGGCGGAATCGCAGGTGATTCAGCGCGATCGGCACGCGGAGCTCATGGCCGCGCTCGCGATTACCGCGGCGTCGCTCGAGAAGTTCGCGGTGGCGATTCGCGGCCTGCAGGTGACCGAGATTGGCGAGGTTGAGGAGCCGTTCGCGAAGGGCCAGAAGGGGTCCTCGGCGATGCCCCACAAGCGCAATCCGATTGGCTGCGAACAGATTGTCGGGCTTGCGCGCATCGTTCGCGCCAACTGCCACGCGGCCTTCGAGAACATCGCCCTGTGGCACGAGCGCGATATCTCTCACTCGTCGGTCGAGCGGGTGATCCTGCCGGACAGCTTCATCGCGCTCGATCACATGTTGCGCCGTTTTACCAAGATCGTTCGCGGCATGCTCGTGTATCCGGAGCGGATGCGCGAGAATCTGAATCGCTCGAGGGGGGTCGTGTTCTCGGGGACCGTCCTGCTGGAACTCGCCAGGAAAGGCGTCACCCGTGAGGAAGCGTACGAGTGGGTACAGCGGAATGCCATGCGATCGTTCGCCGAGCAACGGGATTTCAAGCTGTTGCTGCTCGCCGATCCGGACATCGCCCGCGTGCTGTCGCGCGCCGACATCGAGCGCGCGTTCGATCTTGACGAGCAACTGAAGCACGTCGGTCACATTTTCGACCGGGTCTTTCACGCAGTTCACACGAGGGTGTAAACAGAATGCGCGCACGCGTCTTCGTCACGCTGAAGCCATCCGTATTCGATCCACAGGGCAAGACGATTGCCGACGCGTTGCATTCACTCGGCTACAACGGCGTCGCCGATGTGCGGCAGGGCAAGTACTTCGAACTCGACCTGTCCACGACCGAAGCCGTACAAGCCAGGGCGCTCGCCGCAGAGGTCGCCGACAAGCTATTGGCCAACCCGGTGATTGAAAGTTATCGCATCGAAGTTGAGTGACAGCCGAGGCCGAGAGTCCACGCTCGAGGCCGAGGAGTAGAGAATGAAGTTTTCAGTCGTCGTCTTTCCCGGCAGCAACTGCGACGAGGATGCCTATCACGCGGCCAGGGACGTCCTGGGCGAGCAGGCCGAATATGTCTGGCACAAAGACACCGACCTGAAGGGTGCGGACGTGGTCATCCTGCCCGGCGGGTTCGCTCATGGTGACTACCTGCGGACCGGCGCGATGGCGCGTTTCTCGCCCATCATGCGCGAAGTGGAAGCGTTCGCGGGACGCGGCGGCCCCGTGCTCGGCATCTGCAACGGATTTCAGGTCCTGCTCGAAGCGGGCCTGCTGCCAGGCGCGATGTTGCGGAACCGGGACCTGAAGTTCCTCTGCGGGCATGTGCATCTCCGTGTGGAGCAGATCGACACACCGTTTACGTCGGCGTGCCGGAAGGGCCAGGTGCTCCGGCTACCAATCGCGCATGGGGAAGGCAACTATTTCGCCGAACCCGACGTCATCGCGCGCCTCGAAAACAACCGGCAGGTGATTTTCCGCTACACCACCGCGGCTGGTGACGTGGCCGACGCCGCCAATCCGAACGGGTCTGCGGCCGCCATCGCCGGCTTGTGCAACGAGGGGCGGAATGTGGTCGGGTTGATGCCGCATCCCGAACGGGCGTGCGAGTCGGTGCTCGGCAGCGCAGACGGTCTGGTGATTTTCGAGTCGGCCGTGCAATCGATCAAATCGGGGGCGCTCTTTGCCCGGGCGTAATCGACCATGATTGAGTCTCAGGTTCTCGAACGCCATGGCCTGAAACAGGACGAGTACGAACGTATTGTCACCTTGCTCGGCCGCGCGCCGAACCTGACCGAGCTGGGCATCTTCTCGGTCATGTGGTCCGAGCACTGCAGCTACAAGAGCTCGCGGGTGCATCTCAGGACGCTGCCGACCGACGGACCGCAGGTGTTGCAGGGCCCTGGCGAGAACGCCGGCGCCATCGACATCGGCGACGGACTCGCCGCGATCTTCAAGATTGAATCGCACAATCACCCGTCCTTCATCGAGCCGTATCAGGGCGCGGCGACCGGCGTCGGCGGGATCATCCGCGACATCTTCACGATGGGCGCGCGCCCGATCGCGCTGCTGAATTCGCTACGTTTCGGATCGCTCGACGCGCCGGGTACGCGACGCGTGCTCGAGGGCGTCGTCGCCGGGATCGCGGGCTACGGCAACAGCATCGGCATCCCGACCGTCGGTGGCGAGATCGTGTTCGAGCCGTGCTACGCCGGCAATCCGCTCGTCAACGTGTTCTGCCTCGGCATCGCCCGGGCCACCGACATCATCAAGGGCGTCGCCTCGGGCGTCGGTAACGCGGTGTACTACGTCGGCGCCAAGACGGGCCGTGACGGCATCCACGGCGCGACGATGGCCTCGGCGGAGTTCGACGACAAATCGGCGGAGAAGCGCCCGGCTGTGCAGGTCGGCGATCCGTTCATGGAGAAGCTGCTTCTCGAGGCCTGTCTCGAGGTCATGAAGTCGGATGCGCTCATCGGCATTCAGGACATGGGAGCGGCGGGCCTCACGTGCTCGACATCAGAGATGGGATCGCGGGGCGGAGCGGGTGTGGAGATCGACGTGGCACTGGTTCCGCAGCGCGAAACCGGCATGACGCCCTACGAGATCATGCTGTCCGAATCGCAGGAGCGGATGCTGCTCGTCGTCAAGCGCGGACGCGAGCCCGAAGTCGAGCGCATCTTCGACAAATGGGATTTGCACGCCGTCCGGATCGGTGAGGTGACGGCCGATGGCATGCTGCGCGTGAAGGATCGCGGCACCGTTGTCGCGGACATTCCGAATCGGGCGCTGACCGACGAGGCGCCGCTCTACCAGCGGCCGATGTCCGAGCCGGGGTACCTGAGAGAGGCGCAGACGCTCGATCTCGCGGCCCTCGGGTCGCCATCATCGCCCCGGCTCCGCGACGGCAACGGCGTGCTGCTGAGGCTCCTTGCATCGCCGACCATCGCCACCAAGCGGTGGGTCTATCGTCAGTACGACCACATGGTGCGCACCAACACGATCAATCTCCCAGGCCTCGGAGCGGGCGTGGTCCGCATCAAGGGGACCGAGCGCGCGCTCGCCATGTCGGTCGACGGCAATGGCCGTTACTGTTACCTCGATCCCCGGCGCGGCGCCATGCTCGCCGTCGCCGAGGCCGCGCGCAACGTCGCCTGCGCGGGCGCTCGTCCACTCGGCGCGACCAACTGCCTGAATTTCGGCAATCCCGAGCGTCCGGCCATCATGTGGCAGTTCGCGCAGGCCGTTGAAGGCATCGGTGCGGCGTGCCGCGCCCTCGGCGTGCCGATCACCGGCGGCAACGTCAGCCTGTACAACGAGACTGACGGCAACGCCATCTATCCCACGCCCGTCATCGGCATCGTCGGTCTTCTGGAGCACGCTGATCGGTTGATCAGCGGCCGTTTCAAGGAATCGGGGGACGTGGTGATGCTGCTCGGCGAGGGGCGAGGCGAGTTAGGCGGGAGCGAATACCTCAAGCTCGTATACGATCAGATACGAGGGATTCCGCCGACGCTCGATCTCGATCGTGAACGCGCGCTTCAGGGGCTCGTTGTCAGCCTGGCGGAGCAACGGCTGATTCGGTCGGCCGACGATTGCTCTGACGGCGGCATCGCGGTGACGCTCGCCGAATGCTGCTTTGACGGTGGCGGGATGGGAGTGGAAGTCTCGATTGATTCCGCAGAGATCTCGACGGACCAGCAGCTGAACGATGCGGCCGCGCTATTCGGCGAATCCGCCTCTCGCATCGTCGTCTCCGCGGCGACCGACGATGTCACTCGAGTGCTGGAAATGGCAGCGGCGGCGAACGTGCCCGCGCGCGTCATCGGGCAGACCGGCGGGAACCGGTTGCGCGTGGCAACCGGCGGGCGTATGACGATCGACATGGCGACTGACGACGCCGAGCGGGCGTGGTCGACAGCGATTGATTCGTATTTCGCTAAAAAGATCGCGTAATGGACAAATTCAAAGACGAGTGCGGTGTTTTCGGGATCTTCGGCCATCCGGAAGCGGCCAACATGACCTACCTCGGACTGTACGCCTTGCAGCACCGTGGACAGGAAAGCGCTGGCATTGCCGCGTCGGATGGCGAGCACGTGCGCGTCTCGAAGGCCATGGGCTACGTGGCCGACGTATTCAACGGTGAAGCGCTGTCGCATCTACCCGGTTCGATGGCGATTGGCCACGTCCGCTATTCCACAGCCGGCGAGAGCAAGCTTTCCAACGCGCAGCCGATCCTGATTGAGTGCGCGCACGGGCAGATTGCCGTCTGCCACAATGGGAACCTGGTCAATGCCGGCGAGCTCCGAAACGAGCTGGTACATCAGGGTTCGATCTTCCAATCGAGCAGCGACACGGAAGTGATACTGCACCTCTATGCGCGGTCGAAGGCGGCCAGTCCGGTGGACGCCGTCGTCGAATCCGTTTCGCAGGTGCAGGGCGCGTTTTCGCTCGCGCTCATGACCCGCGACCGTATGATTGCCGTCCGCGATCCCCACGGGTTCCGGCCTCTTGCGCTCGGCCGTCTCGACAACGCCACGGTCATTGCGTCGGAAACGTGCGCGATGGACCTGATTGGCGCCACATATGTCAGGGACATCGAGCCGGGAGAAGTGCTCGTGGTCAGCGCGGAGGGGGTACGCTCGATCAAGCCGTTTCCGCCCGCGTCGCTCGCGCACTGCGTCTTCGAGCACGTGTACTTTGCGCGTCCCGACAGCTACGTCTTCGGCCGCAGCGTGAACGAAATCCGCACCAACCTCGGGCGCATCCTGGCCAGGGAGCAACCCGTTCATGCCGATGTCATCGTGCCGGTTCCCGACTCAGGTGTCTGCGCGGCGATGGGCTACGCGGAGGCCTCGGGCGTCCCGTTGCGAATGGGTCTCATCCGCAATCACTACGTCGGACGCACGTTTATCCAGCCGCAGTCGTCGATCCGCCACTTTGGCGTGAAGGTAAAGCTCAACCCGGTCCGCAGCATCCTGGATGGCCAGCGCGTCGTGCTCGTGGACGACTCAATCGTCCGGGGTACCACCAGCCGCAAGATCGTGAAGATGGTGCGCGCCGCCGGCGCCAGGGAAGTGCACGTCCGGATCAGTTGTCCGCCCACGATCTCTCCCTGCTACTACGGCGTCGATACGCCGAGCCGGCTGGAACTCATTGCGGCGACGCACACGCTCGAGGAGATCACGAAATACCTCGACGCCGACAGCGTCGGTTATCTGAGCCTCGAGGGGTTGATGACGGCCGTGGGCAGCCAGCGCGGCTCGTACTGCAGCTCGTGCTACACGGGCGTCTATCCGGTGCCATTTCCGCAGGACCAGGCGACGTACCTCCAGCTCGCGCTGAAGCTCGACAAGGAACCGATCGGCGACAAGGAGCCGGTCGGCGCGCGCGAACCGGTCGCGAACGGATGATGAGCTCTCCACCACCGAGGACGCGGAAGACACCGAGGTTCCGAATTGGTGTGATCGTCTGTGCCCTCAGTGTCCTCCGTGGGGGAGCGCTTCTGTCTGCCCAGGAACCGAGCGCTCCACAGGCCGTCTCCACCGACCAGCTGAAGGCCGCCATCGACAAGCTCGGCGACTTCGATTACGCCATCCGTACCGGCGCGGCTCGTACAGTCCGCCGGACCGTCGCGGCGCAGGCGGTGCCCGCGCTGCTGCAGACGGTGGCCGAGCACGCCGACGGCTACGTTCGCTATCGCGCTCTCGTCATCCTGACCGGATTCAACGATCCACGCGCGAAGGATGCCATGCGTGAGTCGCGCACGAGCCCCAACGATCGCCTCCGTACGGTCGCCTACAGCTTTTTCGAACATCACCCCGACCGCGCCTTCATCGGCGACCTCTTGAGCGCCCTCGATCGGGAGCAGGGTGAGTTCGTCCGTCCGGCACTGGTCCGCGCACTCGCGGCCCACGGCGCGATGTTCGACGATCCGCGAATCCGTCAAAGCCTGCTGCGTGATGTGGGACGCGGGGAAGATTTCTTCCGAGGCGCCGTCATCGAAGCGCTCGGCGACTACAAGGCCCTCTATGCCTATGACGCGCTGGTGGCCGTGGCGAAGCTCGATGGTCCCCTGCAGGACGATGCTGCGCTGGCTTTGGGCAAGCTCGGGGACAAGCGCGCGCTCGAGACGCTCGCAGCGCTGCAGAGAACCGCGCCGCGACAGACACAACCGACCGTCGCCGCCGCGATCTGTCTTCTCGGTGTCAACTGTGGCTCGCATCAAAACTACCTGATAGAGACATTGAAGTTCGCCAACAGCAACCCCAACCTCGGATTCCAGGAGTTGCTCCGGGGCGCCGCGGCGGGCCTGGGCGCCCTGGCCGTTGCCGGCGGGCACGACGAAGCGGCCGATGCCTTGTTCGAGATCGGCATCCCATCGCACGATCCAGCCCGCGCGCCCATGTCCCTGGCGCTCGGCGCGGTTGCCTTGCGGAACACGCCGCTCATGCTGTCTGTTCTTGAAAGACATGCTCAGCGCGATCGGGCCATCGATCTCGTCGCGGAAGGTTTCGACATGCTCGAGGAAGACCTGGACAAGGAAACCTTCTTCGCCACCGTGCGGCATGCCTATTGGGATGCGCCCGAGGGATCACCGACGCGCCAGTTGATGCAGACGCTGATCGGGAAGCTGGATTTCTGATGGACTACCGTCAATCCGGGGTCGACATTGACGCCGGAAACGAGACGGTGCGGCGGATCAAGTCACTGGCGCGGGCGACGTTCACGCCCGGCGTGCTCTCCGACATCGGCTCGTTCGGGGTCTGTTCCGCCTCGACCGGGACCGGTTCAACGATCCTGTGCTGGTCTCGAGCGCTGACGGCGTTGGGACGAAACTCAAAATCGCCTTCCTGACCGGCCGTCACGACACCATCGGCGCCGATCTCGTGAATCACTGCATTAATGACATTCTCGTTCAGGGTGCCGAGCCGTTGTTCTTTCTCGACTATCTTGCGACGGGGCGGCTATCTCCCGACGTCGCCGAACAAGTCATCGGAGGGATCGCGCGAGCGTGTCGCGAGAACGGTTGCGCGTTGATCGGCGGCGAGACCGCTGAGATGCCCGGATTCTATGCCGACGGCGAATACGATCTCGCCGGGTTTATCGTCGGCGCCGTCGACCGGACAAGGATCGTCGACGGCCGGACGATTGTTCCGGGCGATGTCCTGATTGGTTTACCGTCGGCCGGCTTGCATACCAATGGGTACTCGCTCGCCCGGCGCGTGTTTTTCGAGGTCGCTGGCCTGCAGCCTGACACCTTCGTACCGGAGCTCGGCGCGACGGCGGGAGCCGCGCTGCTTGCGCCCCACCGCTGTTACCTGCCGATTGTCGGTCCGCTCCTGGAGCGCGACCACATCAAGGGCCTGGCCCACATTACGGGCGGCGGGATCACGGAGAATGTTCCACGGATGCTTCCGGAAGGTTGCGCGGCGGAAATCGAGCGGAATGCGTGGACCGTGCCTCCTATCTTTCGGTTCATTCAAGAGCGAGGCGTCGTCGGCCCAGACGACATGTACCGGACGTTCAATATGGGTATCGGACTCGTGATGGCGTGCACGGCGCGCGAGGCCGAGCGCGTCATCAACGGCCTGGCCCGAGCCGGGGAGCCGCACGCGGGGCGGATTGGTGTCGTTGTCTCCGGCGAGCGCTCCGTGCGCTACATCGGCTAAAAAGGGGACGGGGCTATAAAGGGGACGGGAGTCGTTTCGAAACGAGCTATTGAACCTTCGCCGGACGCCCTGGCCCGCGGAATTCAGGGCTGAGGCCCAATGCTCGTGCTCCTTCGTCACGCCAGTTGTCGCTCCCAAATGGTGCACCGCGTCGAACTGCCCATCGAACGGCTTCCAGTTCCGCCTCAGATTGAGGCTGATTGACATGATCAATCCAGTCACTCGGGCACGGTATTGGCCAATCGTGCAAGAAGTCATCAGTGCAGAAATTGCGTCGCCGCCAAAGACTCGACCAACGCCAGTCTTCGGCACGTGGCACCAAGCCAGCACGGAGCGCATTGCGCTCAACATACCGACAAACGCGAAGGACATGGACGTCTGTTTCGACAGGGATAGCCTTAAATCGGCCCTGGTACACTGGGCCCGTGCCGGACGTCTTATGGGCGGCATGCCATCGTTGGGCGTGAGTACCGGCAAGAGAATGCATGAATCGAGACAGCTGACCGCCCGCATTCGGCCACACGACGAGATGCCAGTGAGTGGGCATGGCGGCATATGCCAGCAAGCGAAGGGGGACTCGTTGCACGGTTTGCAACAACACTCGTTCGAACACAGCGTAGTCGGCTTGTGTTTCGAACAAGACCGCGCGCCTAACCGCTCGATTGAGAACGTGATAGACGGAATCGGTTGCCGGTCCGCGTGGACGTCTGGGCATATAGCTCCTTGAGCGTCCATAAACCACCGCAAATCGAGTGCCCTCGGAAATGACTCCCGTCCCCTTTTCCGGCCGTCGCCTCGGCGTGCTTATTTCGGGACGGGGATCCAACCTGCAGTCGATGCTCGACGCGATCAGCCAGGGTCGGCTCGACGCCCAGATCGCCATCGTCGTTTCGAACCGTGACGACGCCGCGGGATTGAAGCGGGCGAGTGAGGCGGGGATTGAGACCGTCTGTCTCAGGCCTCTCGACTACCAGGGACGCGATGCCTACGATCACGCCATGGCGGGCCTCCTCGAGGCGCACAAGGTGGATCTCGTCTGCCTTGCAGGCTTCATGCGACTCGTCGGCCCCCCGCTGCTCACGGCATTCCCCAACCGCATATTGAACATCCACCCGTCGCTCCTGCCGGCATTTCCAGGTCTGAACGCTCAGCGGCAGGCCCTGGACTATGGTGTCCGGTTAACCGGCGCGACCGTGCATTTGGTGACCCCAGAATTGGATGGCGGGCCGATCGTGCTGCAGTCAGGCGTTCCGGTGCTGGAGGGCGATACGGAAGAGACGTTGTCGGCGCGGATTCTCGTCGAGGAACATCGAATCTACCCGCAGGCGATTCAGATGGTCCTCGACGGAGACTGGTCTGTGCACGGCCGGCGATTTGTCAGAAGTGCCACAAATCGTCGGCCCCTCGCGTAGCTCTTACTTGGCCCCTTGCAACGCTTTCCGCACTGGGGAGTTCGGGCCAGGGTACCAGTAGTTCAAGTGGCAGTTCTCGCAAGCCTGGTCGATGGCATCGCCCGCCTCGTACAGACCATCCACGCTTCTCGAATCCACGGCTTTCAGCGCGATCATCGCCGCATCGGTGAGCTTCTGGGCGAAGGCATTAAATGGCGCCCTATTCTGTTTCAGCAGAATCTCAACCTGCGCCGGCGACAAATCGTCAGGTCCAGGTGTCTCCGGCTTGAGGCCGCGGATGGGCGTAGCGGGTCCGACGCGCCGCCCCGGAATCTTCAGGAGGTTGCCGGATTCGGCCAGCTGAACTGCCTTATCGCGAACGGCCAGCCATTCCGCATCGGTGCGCGGCCGCGTTTCTTTGGATCCTGCCGCGGTGATTGACACAGACACCGAGTCAAAAATGGCATCTCCGACCGGATCGACAATGCTCAGCATCAGCTCCTGAATACTGAAGTTGGTGGCGTAGCCCCCGGCTGCGGGAGCGGCTGCCGCGGCTGGCGTCGCCGGGGCTGCCGGCTTCTGTTGCGCGATCGCCACGCTTCCGAAGAAGGACGACAGAGCCAAGAGAGCAATCCAATGATATCTGCGCATGTTGCAACCTCTAGTGCCGGATTGTACCCAAATCGGCGAGAATCTGGCCGGAAGACTTCCTGAATTCTTTTTAAGAATCTGACCTCATTATCCGCCCACTACCGAGACATGAGGCTTGCAGGGTCAGCACGGCGACCTCAGGCGGGCAATTGATCCGGACCGGCACATAGACCGTCCCCACGCCGCGACTCACGAACATCGCCGTCTGCCCCCGCCGACCGATGCCAGCCACGACTGGGAATTTCTGCGCAGCGACGGCGCCCAGCCCGGGCAGCACGACCTGACCGCCGTGCGTGTGACCGGATAGCACCAGCGGAATATTGAGAGCGGCCGCTTCGGTCAGGCGGCGAGGGTCGTGCGCCAGCAGGAAAATCGGCGACGTGGCTCCGCGCACAACGGCCGCGATTTCGGCCGGCCGTCTCGTCCAATAGCGGATCCCAGCGAGGTCGATGCCCTCGCCGTTGATGACAAGATGCGTGCGCGCATCCTTGAGAACCTGCACGCCGTTCTTCATCAGCGCGGCCGGCATGTCGTGGTCGTCGTCATGATTGCCGAGGATGGCAAACACCCCGTTCGGTGCCGACAGGGACGCCAGCGCCTGGGCGGACGGGTCGACATACTGCCGGTCTGCCCGCGTCACGTAGTCGCCGCCGAGAACGATCAGATCAGGCTGTGCCGCCATGACCATCGCCACGGCATTTCGCACGTCATCGTGCGACACCCATCGGCTGCGATGGATATCAGTGAGGAGGCCGATTCGTAGGCCGCTCGAGGGCAGGGGGGAGGCCCGACACGGCAAGGGTCTCCCGCGTCAGCTCCAGCTGATGGCGCGCGTAGAGAAACCCGTACGCACTCATTCCCGTGGCGGCGCCGATGCCGCTCGCGACGAGCCCTTTGAGCACCGTGCGGCGTGTAACGAGTGTCATGCCTCGTGGTCCGCTCGAAGGCTGGGCACCGAGTTATAGTAGCAGCTTCACCATGGACAATTTATTGTCGGAACTCGAGTGGCGCGGCCTGGTGTACGACGCCACCGAGGGCCTTTCCGATGTGCTCGCCAAAGAGCGGGTGACTGCGTACATCGGCTTCGATCCGACGGCGTCGAGCCTGCACGTTGGCAACGCTGCTGCACCTGGTGACGCTCGCGCGGCTGCAGGAGTTCGGGCACTCGCCCATCGCGATTGTCGGCGGTGGCACCGGGATGATTGGCGATCCGAGCGGAAAATCGCAGGAGCGCGTCGCTGCTGACGCGCGAGCAGATTGAGGCGAACCTCGACGGCATCCAGCCGCAGCTCGCGCAGTTTCTCGATTTCGATCCGAGCGGGTAATCCTGCGCGCATCGTCAACAACGCCGATTGGCTGGCCGCGTTCGATCTGCTCGGCTTTCCTGCGCGATACCGGAAAGCACTTCACCGTCAACTACATGCTGCAGAAGGAGTCGGTCAACCGCCGACTCGAGAGCGAAGACGGGATTTCGTACACTGAGTTCAGCTATCTGCTGCTGCAGGCTCGCGACTTCCTGGAGCTCTTCGATCGGTACGGGTGCACGCTGCAGATGGGCGGCAGCGATCAGTGGGGGAACATCACGGCCGGCATCGAGCTGATTCGCAAGCTTCGCGCAAAGAAGGCGCACGGCCTGGTGATGCCGCTGGTCATGACCGCGTCGGGCGTGAAGTTCGGCAAGACCGAAGCGGGCACGATCTGGCTCGATCCTGCGCGGACATCGCCGTTCAAGTTCTATCAGTTCTGGCTGAACACCGACGATCGAGACGTGGTGACGTACCTCAAGTACTTCACGTTTCTCGATCGGCCGACGATTGAGGCGCTCGAAACCGCGACAAAGGCGTCACCAGAAAAACGCGAGGCGCAACGCGTGCTCGCGCGGGACGTCACCTCGCTCGTGCACGGCCCCGATCAAGTGATGCGCGCGGAACAGGCCTCGAACGTGCTGTTCGGCGAGGACATCGCGACGCTGGGCGCAGACGATGTGCTGGCCGTTTTCGAGGATGTGCCGTCGACCGATCTCCCTGGAGAATTATTCGACGGAGAGGGAATCTCGATCGTGGATCTCGTTGCGCGTGTGCAGCTGGCCGCGTCGAAGGCCGAGGCGCGACGGCTCGTGGAATCAGGAGGCGTGTACGTCAACAATCGACGCGTGAAAGATCCTGCGACGCGCGTGACACGAAGTCAGGCCATCGAGGGCCGCTTGTTGGTGCTGCGGAAGGGCCAGAAGCAGAATCACGTTGTGCGGCTGACTTGACCGCGTCGAGCCGGTACGAGATACTCTTTGAGCGTTCGGTACGAGTGGTCCGCTATCTGCCGGGTTATTCAGAGTAGCAAATCCAGACCTCGGGCGTTGAACCTAAGCAATAAACTTCGCTGGCGCCGATATTTATAGGTTGACAGTGATTGAAAGGTTCTAGTAACCTTAAAAGGTTCCCCTAAAAGTGATCAGCCTGAGTGCAGATCGCGGTC
>CAWBMO010000002.1:0-550000 GCA_963789965.1 uncultured Acidobacteriota bacterium | reverse complement strand
AAAGTGTAACGGAGGCGCGCGAAGGTTCGCTCAGGCTGTTTGGAAATCAGCCAGAGAGTGCAAAAGCAGAAGCGAGCTTGACTGCGAGTCCTACAAGACGAGCAGGTGGGAAACCAGGCTTTAGTGATCCGGTGGTTCCGCGTGGAAGGGCCATCGCTCAACGGATAAAAGGTACGCCGGGGATAACAGGCTGATCCTTGCCAAGAGTTCACATCGACGCAAGGGTTTGGCACCTCGATGTCGGCTCATCACATCCTGGAGCTGTAGCAGGTTCCAAGGGTCCGGCTGTTCGCCGGTTAAAGTGGTACGTGAGCTGGGTTTAGAACGTCGCGAGACAGTTCGGTCTCTATCTGCCATGGGCGCAGGAGATTTGCGTGGGGCTGTCCTTAGTACGAGAGGACCGGGATGGACGGACCTCTAGTGTACCGGTTATCGCGCCAGCGGTAGCGCCGGGTAGCTACGTCCGGAAGGGAGAAACGCTGAAAGCATATAAGCGTGAAACCCTCCACAAGATGAGATCTCCCGAGCCGTAAGGCTCCTAAAGGCTCCTGGAAGATGACCAGGTGATAGGTCGGGTGTGTAAGCGTGGCGACACGTTGAGCTTACCGATACTAATCAGCCGTGAGGCTTGACCATATTTTCTTTTAATGCACGCAGAAACACTGCGTGAGTGAGGGTCGGTCAAACTACCGTTTGCAGGATATTCAGTTGTCACTCGAAATTGCAGAGTGTAGATTTCAGATTGCAGATTCGCTTCGGCAATCAATCTGAGATCCGAATTCTGAAATCTGCAATTTCAAGCGCTCTTTGACATTGAGATTGTCTGGGACGACCGACGAGGTGTGTTATGTGCGACTTGTGAGCTCGCGCTCCACTTCGCCGGACCCCAGGCAGAGAGTTTGCCGGTGGTCATAGGATCAGGGTTCCACCCGTTCCCATTCCGAACACGGAAGTTAAGCCTGATACCGCCGATGGTACTGTATGGGAAACTGTATGGGAGAGTAGGTCGCTGCCGGCATTAATCGACGAAAAAGCCCGACGTGAGAAATCGCGTCGGGCTTTTTGCTTTTGGGCCTGGGGCTTCAGGCGTCGGGCGCAGATTCCCACGTCGTTTTACGCCGTTGAAGGTGTGATGACGGCGTGCGGCGACGGCGAAGCGGGCATGATGAACCAAGCCACGAGGTACGCCACGATACCAAGGACGATGGCGCCAGGGATGATCGTCAGTATCGCCCAGAGCAGACGCACCACGGTCGAATCGACCCTGAAATACTCTGCGAGGCCGCCGCACACACCCGCAAGCTTCCGGTCGGTCGTCGATCGGGTCAGACGATGCGTGCCAGCCTCGGCGTTCGTCGGTGTGCTCGAGTCCGTCATGATCGCCCACGCGGCAATGTAGGCGACGAAGCCGCCGACGAAGCCCCCCGGCACGATCGACAGCACGACCCATACGAGCCGGACGAGGGTGACGTCGGCGTCAAGATACTCAGCAATGCCCGCGCAGACACCGGCGATGCGCCCGGCCGACGAATTTCGATACAAACGCTTTGGCGAATTCATCGCGACCTCCTGTGATCCTTGTACTTTAGACGGCGCCCGGGCGCCATCTGTTCTGTAACGAAAATAGAGACCGGCGCGAAAAGGGTTCGGGTACACTCGAAATGATGGTGGAGCGCGACGTCAAGCAAAAGACTGAGGAAACCTGGCGGGAAACGTTGACGCCAGAGCAGTTTCACGTGCTCCGTGAACACGGGACAGAGCGCGCTGGAACCAGCCCGTTGAACGCCGAGAAGCGGGCGGGAATATTCCGCTGCGCTGGCTGCGGCCAGGAATTGTTCTCCTCGGAGACCAAGTTCGAAAGCGGCACCGGATGGCCCAGTTTCTGGGCGCCTGTCGAGGGAGCCATCGCCACAACCGTCGACCGAAGCTTCGGGATGGCACGAACCGAAGTCCACTGTGCGCAGTGCGGAGGCCATCTTGGGCATGTTTTTCCGGACGGTCCGCGGCCGACAGGGCTGCGCTACTGTATGAACGGCGTCGCGCTGGGATTCAAGCCTGACGATTCGCAAAATCCGTAAATACTCAGAGGAGTGCGATGTTTTTCAGAAAATCACCCAGCTTACCTGCGAAGGAGGAGGCATTGCCGGGACGCACCGAGCCCATGGCGGTTCCGGCGACGCACTTCGTCAACGGACATCGACTCGCACCGCCGTTTCCCACGGGCCTCGAGTGCGCGCTGTTCGGGATGGGCTGCTTCTGGGGTGCGGAACGCAAGTTCTGGCAATTGAACGGCGTCTATTCGACCGCCGTCGGCTACGCCGCCGGCCATACGCCGAACCCGACCTATCGCGAGGTCTGCACCGGGATGACGGGCCACACCGAAGCGGTCCTGGTGGTCTTCGATCCCAAAGTGATTCGCTACGATGACCTTCTGCAGGTCTTTTGGGAGAGCCACGATCCCACGCAAGGCATGCGGCAAGGCAATGACGTCGGCACGCAGTATCGTTCAGGGATCTACTACTACGACGATGCACAGCGCCGGCTCGCCGAGTCGACGCGCGACGCCTATCAGAAACGGCTCACCGCCGCGGGCCATGACACGATCACGACGGAAATCCAGCCGGTGCCCGAGTTCTTCTACGCCGAGGAGTACCACCAGCAGTACCTCGCGAAAAACCCTGGCGGATACTGCGGATTAGGTGGCACGGGCGTCAGCTGTCCCGTCGGCGTCGGCGCAGAGGCTTAGCTCAGGCCGCAGTACAGGTTGTTCGGCCGTTTACGCTCGAACAACCGCCCCCGCCGCCCCGTTGGAGCTCCGCGATCGCACGTCGCCAGGCGGTCGCTCCCAGGATAACGGTCAGGAGAAGAACGGCGATCAGCCCGATCGTTAGAGGTCTCAAACGGTTGGCTCGGCCGGTCCATAACGATCGAGCGACGCGGCATGCTGTGAGAAAGCAGCTCGTCGACGCGAACAGCCAGGCTCCAAACGTGACGGCCTCCGGAACGAAGGAGATCGACCCGGTCATCGTGGGAAATTCACGAGTCTGTCCGGGAAGTACGAGGCGAACGTCACCGAAGATTTCTCTGGCGACTGCAACGGTGAGGAACAGCATCGCCGTGGTAGAGACACCTTCGATCATCCACAAAGGGATGAGCAGGGCGTTCCACCAGGTGCGGCGCGCGTCGGCACGAGCAAGCCCAGATGCCGAGAGCAGGAGCGCAGCCGGTGCGAAATACAGTCCGATGCTCCACGCTCCGGCGATCACCAATCCCCACAGAACGCCGATGACCGTCCACGTCGCCCAGTCCCTTTCGCAGCGTGCCGCGAACAGACCGACGATCGAGACGAGGATCGGCACGGTCGACATACCAAGAATGCGTGAGGTCTCCTCGGCTGCCGTTGGGCCGCTTAGGTGCAGGGCAATGGCCACGAACCCTGCCCCAGCGGAGACAACACTCAGCGCGGCGAGCCAGAACTCGAGTCGCCTTCCCGTAGTCTGCTACCGCTTCTGCAACTCGTCGAAGATGACCTGCACGTTCGCCTTGAGTCGTGCGGGCTGCGGCGCGGCGTACCCCTTGTACTTCGCCGGCATCGTCCAACTCCCTGCTACCTCGTCGACGGTCCTGCCGGCTTTCATCGCGGTCTGCACAGCGGCCAGAAATTCGCGGTTGAACTCGGCATATTCACTGAGGTCGTTCATGGTCATCTGGGTGCTGTGACCGGTGATGATCGTGTCGATGTTTTTCAGGCTGCCATGGGCTTTTGCCAGCGTGTCGGGGATAGCGACGCCGCTGCCGCCGTTGTTCGCGTCGAGGAGGGGAAGGTTCTTGCCCGAGAAGATGTCGCCGGCGTGCACGACGCGCAGCGCCGGGAACACCACCCACGCGTCGCCGTTGGTGTGGCCGCGCCCGAAGTAGTAGAGATCGATCCGATCGCTGCCGCTCCCGAGCGTCATCGTGTCCTTGAAGGTCCTCTTCGCCTTTCCGCGGCCGTTGTTGGCGACGAAGATGTTCGGCGTGGGTGTGGCCGGTGGCGCGATGCCTGTCGCCGTCACCATTTTCTCCATGTTCGCCTTGGTATTTTCATGTGTCACGACATCGACGGTGGCCGGAAACTCGACGTTGCCGCTCACATGATCGCCATGAGTATGCGTGTTGATGATTGTCATGACGGGCTTGGACGTCAGTCCCTTGATCTTCTCGAGGATCGGCTGGCCCCAACCCGGATTCTTCGTGTCGACGACCACCACGCCGCCGGTGGCGACGAATACAGCAGTGTTACCACCTCCGCCCTTGAGGACGAACAGGTTGTCCTTGAGCTTCTCGACTTCGATGACTTTCGGAGCCTCCGCCTGCTGCGCCGCGAACGATCCGCCTGCGATAGCGATCAGTACGCCGAGCACGATCACCCGTCTCATGGCATGCCTCCTGGAAAAAACACTCGCTGAACGAACCAGAACGTGCCGGCGGCCACCACGACAATCGATCCGGCAAACACCAGCTGGCGCCCGGCCGCTTCGCTCCTTGCACGCAGGAAGGCAAACGCTGAAGCCACGACGAGCACAACGAGCAGCTGGCCGATTTCGACGCCGAAGTTGAACGAGAACAGCGACCAGCCCAGCGCCCGCGCCGGCAGGTCCATCTCACGCAGTACGTTGGCGAAGCCGAAGCCGTGGACGAAACCGAACGCGAAGGCGATCCAGGCGCGCACATCCCGTCCACCGTGAACGAGGAGGTTGTCCGCCCCGACGTACACGATGCTGAGCGCGATGGCGGGCTCGATGACTCGGGCCGGAGGGCTGATGATGTTGAGCGCGGCAAGCGACAGCGTGATGCTGTGAGCGACCGTGAACGCTGTCACGACGAGCGCCAGCTGCCGTATGGTGCCGCCGAGCAGCAGCAGCCCGATGAGAAAGAGCAGATGGTCTGGGCCAATCAGAATGTGATGGATCCCGGCCGGCACAAACCTGCTGACGACCGCGAGAACGCCCTGCCGAGTGCCAGCGAAGTATTCGAAACGCGCTTTGCCGCGATCGAGGATGGCCTGCGTGAGTGTGTCGCCCTCGTAAATGTTCACGAAGGTCTGGTGAACCGGGTCGTACGGAAAGAGCGATGCGGCGACGGCGACCGTACCGGGCGCCCGATCAAGGCTGAAGCGGACGCGCAGCCGCAATGATTGCCGATCTGCAACGACCTCGGGCGCTGACCAGGTGGCTGTCAGCACGCGCCCGTCCGCGGCAATCTCGAGCCCGCCGTGAGAGGATTCTGACAATCGCCTCGTCATACGCGGATACCACGGCCGGATCGAGGAGCCGCTCGATGGGCTGAACGTCCAACTCGTGCGCGACGTCGTAGATGTGCGCGATGAGCGATCCTTCGATCGCGTCGCCCTGCAGGCGCAGATCGAGGTAGCTGAAGGGAATGGGATGAGCTGATGCCGGGCGCGCGAAGGCCAGCAAGACCAGCGCCGCCGCGGTACCCAGCCGTTTCATGGGGCGCAATGATAACGTACCTACTGATGGAGGTCGCGGCCGGGGCCTTTCACCTCAAGCACCATCTACCCCTCGCGCAGCAGCAGCGCGTCGTCGAATTGTGCCGAGCGCTGATTGATGGCGCGGTGCCGGGTTATGTGCCCGTCGTTCGAGGCGGCGGCAAGATGCACGTGCGCATGCTGTGCCTCGGCCGACATTGGAACGGCAGGACGTACCGTTACGAGGACGCGCGCAGCGATTACGACCAGCTCCCCGTGCCGCCCCTGCCGACGACGTTTCGCGATCTCGCGCGGGACATTGCGGGTTCGGTGGGCATGACGCTTGACGCGGATCTTTGTATCCTCAACTACTACGATGTCGAGGGTCGCATGGGTCTGCATCAGGACAAGGACGAAAGCCCTCAGTCCCTAGCCGCCGGCGTGCCTGTCGTGTCGATCTCGCTCGGTCATACGGCGCGGTTTCTGTTCGGAGGACTGCGCCGCCGTGATCCAATCGAGGCGCTGTTGCTCGAATCAGGGGACGCCTTTGTTTTCGGCGGTCCGGCCAGGCTGCGCTATCACGGCGTGTCGCGCATCGTCCCAGGCACCGCACCGCCGGCGCTCGGTCTGGACGGTCGGTTCAATCTGACGTTCCGGCAGTACTGACGTGTTCGAGCGAATCCTTACCTTCGGCGATCCTCGAGTGGCCGACTACCGCGGCGTCTCCGACCCGGAACTATTGCGTTCGCGGAACCTCTTCATCGCGGAGGGCCGCATCGTCGTCAGCCGCCTCATCGAGGACGGCCGGTGGTCGGTCCGCTCGGTGCTGGTCAGCGACGCCGCCAAACGACGATCTGGAGCCGATGCTGGCCACGATCGACGCGCGTGTGCCCATTCTGGTGTGCGAGGCCGAACATTTCCTTGGCATCACGGGCCATGACATCCACCGCGGATGCCTGGCGCTCGTCGAGCGTCCGCCCGCGCTCCCACTGGACGCGGCGTTGGCCGCGGCGCGTCTGGTCGTGGTGCTCGAAGGGGTCAGCAATGCCGACAACGTCGGCGGCGTGTTTCGCAACATGGCCGCGTTTGATGCCGATGTCGTGATACTGAGTCCCACCTGTTGCGATCCGCTCTACCGGAAGGCCATTCGTACCTCGATGGGCGCCACTCTGCGCGTACCGTTCGTCCAGCTGGGCGAGTGGCCGGACGCGCTGCAGCGGCTGCGCGCGGCCGGATTCAGATTGGTGGCACTGACGCCGCGCGAGCCATCGGAGCCGCTCGACACATTTGCCTCGCGTCCGCGAGGGCCGAAACTGGCGCTACTCGTCGGCGCAGAGGGACAGGGCCTTACGCCGGCCGTCGAATCGGCGGCCGACGACCGAGTCCGGATTCCGATTGCGCGCGACATCGACTCGCTCAATCTCGCTGTCGCGACCGGTATTGCGCTCGAGCAACTCACACGCGATGTACGCGGCCGGAGTATACTTGCCGCGCAAAAGACCCAAGAATAGACATACGTGCCCGCCATACCCGTCGAGTACGCGTCCGAGCGCAAGATTCGGGAGCGCAACAAGCTTTATTACCGATTCAATCACTGGCCGATCTGGATCTTCGTCTTCTTCATCGCTCCGGGCCCGCTCACCCTGGATCTCTTCGACCGCGGCTTCGACTCCCGGATGGCGGTGTGGCTCGGCGTCGTGCTCGTCGGCACCGGCATTGCGGCGCTGCGCGGGCGGCTCCCGGGCGTCGAGCCGAGGCCGTACATCATCCGCTTCACAGAGGATCGGCCGAATCCGCTGTATCGCCGCGTCTGCTACACGTTCGCCTGGAGCGAGGTGATCACGTTCGCCGTGCTCAACGTCACCGGTCTCGTGATCGCGATCGTCACCGGCGGATGGGATCTCAAGATGTCCGAGATTTACCGCGTGGCCTACTTCCCGCTCGCCGGATCGATCTGGCTGCTCGGCGCCCTCGGACAGTTACCGCGTGTGAAAGCCTCGACAAAGGGCGAGGGCCACGAGCGGCGGTATTTTTACGGATCGGTCTGGGCGGTGTGCTGGGCGCAACCCGCGGCGTGGCTGCTCTGGAGGGTCTTACCGCAAACGCGAGCGAGCGACGTGATCAAGCTGGTGGTGTTCCTCGGGATCCTGGCTTTTGTCGGAAATCTCGCGAGGCTCGGCAAGCTGCCTCGCACCCGCCCGATCGTGCCTGGCGAAATCGCCGTCTCGGACTAGCCATGAGCCTTGAGCCATGAATCCGAAGGAAGGCTGGGAAGGCTGGGACGACTATGCGCCGTTCTATGACTGGGAGAACGCGCGGACGCTCGGCCGGCGCGACGTGCCGTTCTGGCGCCGCATCGCGCTCGAGGCCGACGGCCCCGTCCTCGAACTTGGATGCGGGACGGGACGGATTTCTCTGCCGCTCGTACGGGCAGGCGTCAGCGTGGTCGGGCTTGATCGCTCCGCGCCGATGCTCAATCGTGCGCGGCGCCGACTTGCCAAACTCACCAATTCACCAACGCGCCAATTCACCAACTCTGTTGATCTCGTCCGTGGCGACATCCGGATGCTGCCCTTCGCCCCGCGCGCCTTCAGCACTGTCATCGCGCCCTACGGAGTCCTGCAGTCGCTGCTCGTCGACCGCGATCTCGCCGCCGCGCTCGACTCCGTGGCACGCGTGATCGAAACAGGCGGCACGTTTGGACTCGATCTCGTGCCCGACGTGCCCAACTGGCGCGAATACGCCAACCGCGTGCAATTGCGGGGGCCGGCCGGGCGAGGGGTCCATCTGACTCTCATCGAATCGGTTCGTCAGGATCGTGTCCGCCGGCTGACGACGTTCGAGCAGCGCTATGTGGAACGGCGGAACGGCAGGTCCACCGAGCACCGGTTCGAGCTGACCTTCCGGACGTTGTCTGTCCAGCGCATGACGGACCGACTGAGCCGGGCCGGGTTCGTCGTCGATCGTGTACTTGGCGACTATCGCGGTCGCCCGTGGGACGAACGCGCGGATGTCTGGATCATCCTTGCGAAAAAGAGGTAGAATTTTCCAAATTTTGAGGAGTTTTTGAATGTCCGGCCATTCCAAGTGGGCTTCGATCAAGCACAAGAAGGGCGCCCTCGACGCCAAGCGCGGCAGGATCTTCACGCGCCTCATCAAAGAACTGACGGTCGCGGCACGTGCCGGAGGCGGTGATCCGGACATGAATCCCCGTCTGCGGACGATAATCGCGGACGCAAAGGCGCAGAACATGCCCGCCGAAAACATCAAGCGGGCCATTCGCCGAGGCACGGGCGAGGAACCGGGTGTCTCGTACGAAGAAGCGCAGTACGAGGCCTACGGGCCGGGTGGCGCAGCGGTCATCATCGACGTGTTGACCGACAACAAGAACCGGACGGTCGGAGAACTTCGCCATCTGCTCGAGAAGGGCGGCGGCAATCTCGCGACGGCGAATGCCGTGGCCTGGATGTTCCACAAGAAGGGCTACATCGTCGTCGAGAAATCGAAGGCTGACGAAGAGAAGCTGATGAGCGCGGTGCTCGAGGCGGGCGCCGACGATCTGCGAGACGACGATGACAATTGGGAAGTGCTCAGCACACCGGAGGCTTTTCCCGCCGTCCGCGACGCCGTGAAACAGCTCGGGATCGAGCCGGCGAGCGCGGAGGTCTCGATGATTCCGCAGAATTACGTCAAGCTCGAAGGGAAGCCCGCGCAGCAGATGGTCCGGCTGATGGAAGCCCTCGATGAGCACGACGACGTGCAGCACGTCTGGTCGAACTTCGACATCGAAGAGAAGGAGATCGAGGCCTCGCTCGCGTGAGAGTCTTTGGGATCGATCCGGGGTCGGAGCGCACCGGCTATGGCTGCGTCGAGACCGATGGATCGCGCCACAGGATCGTCATGTGTGGCGCCGTCGGCGCGCCTGCCTCCGCCTCGTTCTCCGACAAACTGTTCGAGATTCATCGCCGCCTCGTGGAGTTGCTGGCCGAGTGCCGCGCCGATTCGGTCGCCATCGAGAACATCTTCTACGCGGCGAACGTACGAAGCGCGCTGAAGTTGGGCCACGCGCGCGGCGTGGCCATGCTCGCGGCCGCCCAGGCCGGGCTGACCGTGGTCGAGTACACGCCGGCCGAGATCAAACGGGCGGTTGTCGGCTACGGGCGCGCGGAAAAGCACCAAGTTCAGCACATGGTCAAGCTGTTGCTCGGTCTCGCCGCGGTGCCGTCGCCGCACGATGCGGCCGACGCTCTGGCGGTCGCCATCTGCCACGTGCACTCGCAGACGCCGGCGCGCGCCATGGCAGGAGCCGTCGGTCGCCTTGGAGCCGCAGCGACGGTCGCCGCCTCAGGCAAGGCCACGAACTGGCGCCGCTACCGCCCCGCACGCCCGTGATTGCATATCTTCGGGGACGACTCGCTGCCAAGCAACCCAATCGCATCGTGCTCGACGTGAACGGCGTCGGGTACGACGTTTCCGTTCCTCTTTCGACTTTCTATGGCCTCGGCGACGAGGGCAGCGAGGTGGCGCTGCGTATCCATACTCATGTCCGTGAAGATGCGCTGGCGTTGTATGGGTTCGCCTCGGCACTCGAATTGGTCCTTTTCGAACGATTGATCGGCATCAGCGGCATCGGTCCCAAGTTGGCGTTGGCGGTGATGTCGGGCATCGAGCCGAACGAACTCGTCCGCGCGATCGAGCAGTCCAACGTCGCCCGACTGACGGCGATCCCGGGCGTCGGCAAGAAAACCTCCGAGCGCATCATCGTCGAGCTGAAGGATCGGTTGCCGCGGCTGCGGCCCGAGGTTGTGGCCACCGAAGACGACGCGAACGAGCCGTCTGCGCTGCGCGACGATGTGCTCTCGGCGCTCGTCAACCTGGGGTATCATCGGCCGCTCTCCGAAAAGGCTGTCGATGCTGCGGTCAAGGCCATGCCCGACGGCAGCTTTGAACGGACGCTGAAGCACGCATTGCGGGAACTCGCCAGGTGAGCGACTGCGACCAGATAAGTGGATAACGCCAGCCGACTTGTGACGACGGCGCGCGTCGACGAGGACGCGCAGTACGAAGCCGGGCTCCGCCCGCGCGTCCTGAACGAGTACATCGGCCAGGACCGCATCCGCGAGAACCTCCAGGTCGCTATCTCAGCAGCGATCCAGCGGCAGGAGCCTCTGGATCATGTGCTGCTGCACGGTCCGCCCGGTCTTGGAAAGACGACATTGGCGTATGTGATCGCGAACGAGATGGGCGTGCAGGTCCGGGCGACATCCGGGCCCGCGATCGAAAAGCCGGGCGATCTGGTCGGGATCGTCACGAATCTTGCCGCGGGCGAAGTGCTGTTCATCGATGAAATTCATCGGATGTCGCCGGCGGTCGAAGAGATCCTGTATCCAGCGCTCGAAGACTACGAGGTCGACATCGTGATCGGTCAGGGGCCGGGCGCTCGGACCGTCAAAATGCGTTTGGAGCGCTTTACGCTCATCGGCGCGACGACGCGGACAGGACTGCTGACGTCGCCCCTTCGGTCGCGGTTCGGCATTGTCCATCGGCTGGAGTTCTACACGGCCGCGGACCTCGAGGAGATCATTCGCCGTTCAGCGAGGATTCTCGCCATTCCGGTGGAGGATGCCGCAGCCGTCGAGATTGCGCGGCGCGCGCGGGGTACGCCACGCATCGCCAACCGTCTACTGCGCCGCGTGCGCGACTACGCACAGGTCCGTGCAGCGGGAATCGTGACGCTCGAGGTCGCCCATGCCGCTCTGAAGCTTCTCGAAGTCGACGAGCATGGCTTCGACGAAACGGACCGGAAGCTGCTCCGGACGATCATCGAGAAGTTCGGTGGCGGCCCCGTCGGTCTCAACACGATTGCCGCCGCGATCAGCGAAGAGAAGGACGCGATCGAAGACATTTACGAGCCGTTTCTGATCCAGATCGGGTTCCTCGATCGTACGCCGCGAGGCCGCGTCGCGACGCCGCTTGCCTACGCATACTTCGGCCTCGAGACGCCTGATGACAGAAGAAGGGATTCACGACTGTGGTGACCGTTCGGCACACTCACGGCGAAGGTGGCAGCAAGCCCTGGCGCGCTCGAACGACTTCGCGCGTTGGCGGGCGGCCTACGACGATCCGATCGCTTGCGACGTATGTCCCCCCGCGCGTACTCACCAACGCCGACCTCGAAAAGATGGTCGAAACGAGCGACGAGTGGATTCTCCAGCGAACGGGCATCCGCGAGCGGCACATCGTCGATCCCGGCGTGGCCACCTCGGACCTCGGTCAGGCGGCTGCCACAAAGGCGATTGAGCGTGCCGGCTTGACACCTGACGACATTGGCATCGTGATCGTCGGTACGGTGACGCCGGACATGCTCTTCCCGAGCACGGCGTGCCTGATCCAACACAAGATCGGCGCGCCTCACGCGTGGGGATTCGACCTGAGCGCCGCCTGTTCGGCCTTTACCTATTCGCTGACGACGGCCAGCCAGTTCGTGGCGTCCGGCGCCCATGACCACGCACTGGTTGTCGGCGCCGACGTCATGTCGAGCATCATCGACTACCAGGATCGATCGACCTGCGTGCTGTTCGGCGACGGCGCAGGTGCCGTGGTCGTGTCGGCGGCCGGCGAGGGCGACGGCCGGATTCTCGATTTCGAGCACGAAATTGACGGCAGTGGCGGGCCGGCGCTGTGCATGCCAGCCGGCGGCAGCCTTCGGCCCCCGTCGCACGAAACCGTCGATCAGCGCATGCACTACGTGAAGCAGGATGGCGCAACTGTCTTCAAGTTCGCCGTGCGGAAAACAGAAGAGATCGCCCGACGCGTTCTCGAGCGAAACGGACTGACGGCGAATGATCTGGACCTGTTCGTGTCGCACCAGGCGAACCGCCGGATCATTCAGTCGGCGACCGAGAAGCTCGGAGTCGACGAAGAGAAGGTCATCATCAATATCGAACGGTTCGGCAACACAACGGCGGCCACCATTCCGCTGGCCCTGAACGACGCTGTGTGCAGCGGACGTCTGAAGAAGGGGGATCTGGTGCTGCTCGCCTCGGTGGGCGCCGGATTCACGGTGGGTGCTGTGCTTCTCCGCTGGGGATTCTGAGTGAGCCGCGTGTTTCTTCTGTCACCCGCGCACTGCGGTGGCAAGCGCGCGAAGCAGATCCTGTCGCCCGAGGCGACTTTTCCACTCGCTGAACAGCTTCGTTCCAAGCAGGGCGCGAAACTCGGTGATGTATTCAGCTTCGTCAGCGGACTGTACTTTCGCGGCAAGCTGACCTACGCGCGGCGGTTCGCCGCGCCGGACGATCCGGCCGGATCCGGGCGTGCACATCATTACCTCCAACGCCGGGCTGCGGGAGCCCGACACGTACATCACGCTCCAGGCCCTGCTCGCTTTCGCTGACGGCGAGGTCGATGCGTCGAACGCGCGCTACCGACGGCCGCTCGAACAGAGTGCCTGTGCGCTGGCGGCCGAGATCGGTCCCGATTGCGAGGTCGTGCTCCTCGGTAGTGTGGCATCGCCAAAATATGTCGACGTGCTCGGCGGCATCTTCGGCAAGCGGCTCCGATTCCCGATCGACTTCGTCGGACGGGGCGACATGAGCCGAGGGGGCCTCCTGCTGCGCAGGGTCCGAGAGGGGGTCGAACTCGAGTACGCACCGGTGGCCGGCGCCGTCCTGCACGGCACTCGGCCACCGAAACTCCCTCGCTATGGCATCGCTCAAAATCCCGCGTGATACCGATCACGTCACGCTGACCGTCGACCGCAAGGACGTCCGCCTTACCAATCTGCGCAAAGTGTTCTGGCCCTCGCTCGGCCTGACCAAGGGCGATCTACTTCAGTACTACGCCGACGTCGCGGATGTGTTGCTGCCTCATGTCCGCGACCGCGCCATGGTGATGAAACGGTACCCGAATGGCGCCACGGGCTCTTTCTTCTTCATGAAGCGTGCTCCGACGCCGCGGCCCGCCTGGATTGAAATCTGCCCGATCGCGCATGACTCGGGAAACATCATCGACTTTCCGATGATCCAGGACCGTGCCGCGCTGCTGTGGGTCGTCAATCTCGGCTGCATCGATCTGAATCAGTGGTACGCCCGTTGCGACGATGTCGACCGTCCTGATTATCTGCACTTCGATCTCGATCCGGGCGTGGGTGCCTCCTTCGAGCGCGTGCTCGAGAGCTCGCGCATTGTGCGCGACGCGCTCGACGCCCTCAAGATGCCGTCGCTCGTGAAGACGACTGGATCGAAGGGACTGCATGTGTACGTGCCGATCGTGCGCGGACCGGTGCAGAAACAGGTATGGACCTTTGCGAAGGCCCTGGCGCAGGAGCTGGCGCGTCGTCACCCCGCGCTCATCACGGCCGAGTACCGCGTTGACAAGCGTCCGCGGGGTCGGGTGCTCGTCGACTATAACCAGAACGCCTGGGGCCGGACGCTCGCGTCCATCTATTCGGTGCGCCCGCGGGCGGACGCGACCGTCTCGACTCCAGTGACCTGGAGGGAGATCGACCGAGGCGTCCGCATCGAAGATTTCACTATCAGGAACGTGGCCACGCGAATCGCCAGGTCGGGGGACTTGTGGAAGCCCCTTCTGGCGGCGCGAGGCCGGTTCAATCTCGCCAAGTATCTGTAAGCCGCGCCCCGCCAGGGCGCGGACAGCATTTCTCACTCTCGCAATCCGGAAAGACTCTTCCAACCGGAACGGGTCGGTGCAAGACCTACTGCAGCATGACCTTGTCCGCACAATATGACTCTGTAGTCTGTTAAGGGACATATGTCTATTTATTAAACAAGCCGCGATATTGCTCGATTACATTAGTGTTTACTGGAATTGTCGTCCAAAAGTGGTTATTGAGGTTCCGTAACGGAACAAGTCGTATTGTCATGTCGATTACGTTGCCAGTACTTCAGTATTCCCACAACACATTCATTTATAAGGAGTTGTATCGACATGACGGTGGGTGAGATGAGCATGGCCGGAAGATTGCTCCCTTGTCAGGCGTGATGACTATCCGCCGCACCTTCTTCGCCACGGTCTTTACCGCACTCTCGTTGGCCATGCCAACTCTGACGGCAGTCAGCAGACCGCCTATTGATGAGTTGCTGGTTCGAGAGCTCAAGAGCGGCAAGACCCTTCTAAGAGTTGACCAGACGCTCGCGGCAGCGGCAAAGAAGGCCGTTGGCGGTGCGAAGAGTGGCAGTGCCGTCAAGTCCAAGGTTAAGACCACCAAGACAGTCAAGGAGCTGCTCGCCGAGGCGTCGAAGAAGGGGAAGAACTTCAAGAAGATCGACCGCGCGTTGGCCGGCGCTCTGAAGCGCGGAGCGTCAACCCACAAGATCCTTATCACTGTCAGGCCGGGTTATCGCGCCACGATTCGCAAGGCGCTTGAGCAACACGGCGGCAGGATCAAACGCGAACACGGCTCGCTCAACGTGCTGGTCGCCGACGTGCTCACCGCAGACGTTTTGGAGCTCGCGGAAAACGAGATGATCAAGGCCATCTCGCTTGACGTGCCCGTTCGTGCACATGAAGACCCGCAGCCCAACGACCCGGAGCCGACACCTGATCCGGCGCCCGCGCCAACGCCTGACCCGGCGCCCGCGCCGACGCCTGACCCCGCGCCCGCGCCGACGCCTGACCCAGCGCCGGCGCCCGCGCCGACACCTGACCCAGCGCCCGCGCCAACGCCTGACCCGGCGCCCGCGCCGACACCTGATCCCGCGCCCGCGCCGACACCTGATCCGGCGCCCGCGCCAGCGCCTGACCCAGCCCCGGCGCCCGCGCCGACACCTGATCCCGCGCCCGCGCCGACGCCTGACCCAGCGCCGGCGCCCGCGCCGACACCTGATCCCGCGCCCGCGCCGACGCCTGACCCAGCGCCGGCGCCCGCGCCGACACCTGATCCCGCGCCCGCGCCGACACCTGACCCGGCGCCCGCGCCGACACCTGACCCGCGCCCGCGCCGACGCCTGACCCGGCGCCCGCGCCAACGCCTGACCCCGCGCCCGCACCGACGCCTGACCCCGCGCCGGCGCCCGCGCCGACACCTGACCCGGCGCCCGCGCCGACGCCTGACCCCGCGCCCGCGCCGACGCCTGACCCCGCGCCGGCGCCCGCGCCGACACCTGATCCCGCGCCCGCGCCGACGCCTGACCCAGCGCCGGCGCCCGCGCCGACACCTGACCCGGCGCCCGCGCCGACGCCTGACCCCGCGCCCGCGCCGACGCCTGACCCAGCGCCGGCGCCCGCGCCGACACCTGACCCGGCGCCCGCGCCGACGCCTGACCCCGCGCCCGCGCCGACGCCTGACCCAGCGCCGGCGCCCGCGCCGACACCTGACCCGGCGCCCGCGCCGACACCTGACCCGGCGCCCGCGCCGACACCTGACCCCGCGCCCGCGCCGACACCTGACCCCGCGCCCGCGCCGACACCTGATCCCGCGCCCGCGCCAACACCTGACCCGGCGCCCGCGCCGACGCCTGACCCCGCG
The DNA here is from genome assembly GCA_963789965.1 of uncultured Acidobacteriota bacterium. GTDB lineage: Bacteria > Acidobacteriota > Vicinamibacteria > Vicinamibacterales > CAVVIG01 > DATLLJ01. The sequence continues at coordinate 534,041 of CAWBMO010000002.1, read as the reverse complement.
CCGGCCCCCGCGCCGACACCTGACCCGGCGCCGGCCCCGCGCCGACACCTGACCCGCGCCCGCGCCGACACCTGATCCCGCGCCGCCCGCGCCGACGCCTGACCCGGCGCCCGCGCCGCCGACACCTGACCCGGCGCCCGCGCCGACACCTGACCCGGCGCCCGCGCCAACACCTGACCCGGCGCCCGCGCCGCCGGTACCAGAACCGCCGCCACCGCCACCGCCCTCGCCCGCGAACCAGCGCAGACGTGGACGCTGCGCGACACGCTCGGACTGCCGACAGTCGCCGACCCGAATGCGCCTCCGACCGGCATCGGCGTCGCGATCATCGACTCAGGCATCGCGCCGAGCGCCGACTTTGACGGGCCGCATCACCGGCTTCTTTGACTTCACGAATGGTCAGAATGGCGCGGCGGTCGCGCCGTATGACGACTACGGCCACGGCACGCATGTCGCCGGGCTGGTCGGCAGCAGCGGCATCCTGTCGAACTACGAGTTCCAGGGGATCGCACCGTCCGTGCACTTCGTCGGCCTGAAGGTGCTCGATGGCACAGGCGCCGGGAGCACGAGCGATGTGATTGCTGCGCTCCAGTACGTGACCGCGAACAAGGCCGACCTGAACATTCACATCGTCAACATGTCGCTCGGTCATCCCATCTATGCACCAGCGGCGGACGACCCGCTCGTGCAGGCCGTGCAGGAAGCAACCGCGGCAGGGCTGATCGTGGTGACGTCAGCAGGGAACATTGGCCGAAACGAGGTCACGGGATTGCCCGGATACGCCGGGATTACGTCGCCGTGCAACGCGCCGTCTGCGATTTGTGTTGGCGCCGCGAACACCAAGAACACCGTGACGCGCGACGATGACGTGGTCGCGCCGTACAGCTCGAGAGGGCCGTCATGGTACGACGGCGCCGTCAAGCCAGACGTGATCGCGCCGGGCCACAAGCTCAAGTCAGACACGGACGTGACGTCGTACCTGTACACGCATCTGCTGACCAGTCAGGCCGAAGCAAGCAACGGCCATGCCGCTGCTGTCGCTGAGCGGCACGAGCATGGCCGCCGGCGTGGCCAGCGGCGTGGTGGCGCTCGTTCTCGACGCGCACAATCACAATGGCCTCGGTCAACAGGGACCGCTGACGGCCAACCAGGTCAAGGCGATTCTCCAGTACTCCGCCATCCGGCTGTCGGACGCCGACTATCTGACACAGGGCGCCGGCGAGATCAACGCGGCGGGCGCCATCGCGCTCGCCGGTGCGATTGACACGTCGCAACCGGTCGGCGCGTGGTGGCTGACCGAGGCTGTGACGCCGTCGACCAGTCATCGGTGGACAGACCAACTCGTGGGCCCAGAACATCGTGTGGGGCGAGACGGTTCTCGGCGGCGACATCCTCTACTCGAACAACATCGTCTGGGGCGAGAACATCGTCTGGGGCGAGAACATCGTCTGGGGCGAGAACATCGTCTGGGGCGAGAACGTGCCCGTTCTGGGCGAGAACATCGTCTGGGGCGAGAACATCATCTGGGGCGAGAACATCGTCTGGGGTGAGCGCTACGTCGGCCAGCGTGTCGGCGGCAACAACATCGTGTGGGGCGAGAACATCGTCTGGGGCGAGAACATCGTCTGGGGCGAGATGAGCTCGGAGAACGCTGTCTGGGGCACGAAGGTTGACGCCAACAACATCGTCTGGGGCACGACCTTCGGCAACAACATCGTCTGGGGCGAGATGCACAAACATCGTCTGGGGCGAGAACATCGTCTGGGGCGAGAACATCGTCTGGGGCGAGAACATCGTCTGGGGCGAGAACATCATCTGGGGCGAGAACATCATCTGGGGCGAGAACATCATCTGGGGTGAGAACATCATCTGGGGCGAGAACATCATCTGGGGTGAATCGGTTGATGGAGGTGTCTTCTAATGGAAAAGATGCCTTATCAGTCACATCTCGAGCCGACGCTGCCGCCGGCAGCAGCTCTTCAGACGCCGTCGACGGTCAGCAGCGACTGGCGCACCGGGCTGCCGTGCCTGACGGGCGGCCTGGTGACCCTCCGCGAGCTGCGAGCGAGCGACGCGCCGGCGCTGTTCTCGGCGCTGTCGAGCGAGCAGGTCTCCAAGTTCATCTCGCCGCCGCCGGCGACGGTCGACGGATTCGGGCGCTTCATCGACTGGGCGATCCGGCAGCGGCAGGCGGGCCAGTATGTGTGCTTTGCGATCGTGCCGCATGGGTCGGACACCGCGATCGGGATCTTCCAGGTGCGGTCGCTCGAGCCGGCGTTCGGGACGGCGGAGTGGGGCTTTGCGCTGGCCTCGGAATTCTGGGGCACGGGCATTTTCGTGGATGGTGCGAAGCTGATTGTGGACTTTGCGTTCGAAGTGCTCGGCGTCCACCGGCTCGAAGCGCGCGCGGCGCTGAAGAACGGGCGCGGGAACGGGGCGCTGCGGAAGCTCGGGGCCGTGCAGGAAGGCGTGCTGCGCCGATCGTTCCTCCGGAACGGCGAGTATCTGGACCAGGCGCTGTGGACGATTCTGCAGGACGAGTGGCTTGAAGCGAAGACGGTCTGGGGGTCCCGCGTGATCCATTGATTGATGGAAGTGATTTCATGGGGCCGGGGACTCTCTACCCGGCCCCATCCCTCTCGGGAACGAACGCCCCAACGCCGCTGGGACGAGACTAGCACCCCCTCCAGTTAAACCAACCCTCCAAGAGACTTGATGTTCGATTAAGTGACATCAGATCACTTTTAGAACACCAGCGATATTCGGCAAAAACACAGGCATATTTCAAGTATTACAGACGAAATGGGAACTCTTATGTGCTGTTATGGTAATGGCATGTATTGTCCTGTAGATTACTTTGAAGTCGTCGTTAGCGTCTAACTTACTCAGTCTGAATGAGTTATCTATCGGATGAGCTTGAGGCTCAGCTGTGGCGGGAAGATTGCTCTACAGGTGCCGTGATGAACCGACGACGTCTGCTACTAGTTGGAGTGACGGCTTTCGGGTTGATCGTGTCGGCCACCGGGGCACATGCACAGACCAGCGCGAAACGGCACTCTCCGAAGATTGACCGTGCGCTGAGCGAGGCGCTGAACGCTGGTGGGGCGGCAACCCAACACGTCATCATCACGCTCAAGCCTGGCTATCGCGCTCAGATGCGCAAGCGCCTGCAGGACCACGGCGACGTGGTTCAGTCTGAGTACGCGTCCATCGACGCGCTGGTCGCGGAAGTTCACAGCGCGGACGTCGGCGAGCTCGCGGGTCGGGACGAAGTTGCCGCGCTCTCGCTCGACGCCGATCATCTACGCGGACGGTTCGAGAAGTCCAAAGACGACCGCGGGCCTGACGGAGGCCGCCGCGACGGCGAGCTCCTCTTGTGACGAGCACGCTGCGAGAAACGCTCGGGTTGCCCAAGAAGGCGACTCCTTCGACGCTGACCGGTTCGAGCGGCGTCGGCGTCATCATCATCGATTCTGGCATCGCGCCGAGTGCCAACTTTGGCGGGCGCATCACCGGCTTCTACGATTTCGTCAAGGGCAACGGGCAAGGTCTACCGCTCCTTACGACGACTACGGCCACGGAACGCACATCGCCGGATTGATTGGGAGCAGCGGCGTTCTGTCGAACTACGAGTTCCAGGGCATCGCCCCGGAGGTTCGCCTCATCGGGATCAAGGTCCTCGACGGCAAGGGCGAGGGCAAGACGAGCGATGTCATCAACGCGCTCGAGTTCGCGGTCGCGAACAAGTCGAGGCTGAACGCTCACATCATCAACCTGTCGCTCGGCCACCCGATTTACGCGCCGGCAGCCGAGGATCCGCTGGTTCAGGCTGTGCAGAAGGCGGTCGCCGCCGGCTACATTGTCGTGACCTCGGCGGGTAACAAAGGTATCAACGAGACGACCGGGCTGCCCGGTTACGGCGGCGTGTCGTCGCCCTGCAACGCGCCCTCAGCGATCTGCGTCGGCGCCGTGAACACGCAGAACACCGTGAAGCGCAACGATGACGTTGTGGCGCCGTACAGCGGAAGAGGGCCGTCGTGGTTCGACGGCTTCGCCAAGCCCGACGTGGTCGCGCCTGGCCACAAGCTCGCATCGGATACGAGCACGTCGTCCTATCTCTACAAGACGCTTCCGGCCAGCCGCGTCTGGTCGAAGAACGGTCAGCCGCTGCTGATGCTCAGCGGGACAAGCATGGGGGCGGCGTCACGAGCGGCGTCGCAGCGCTCGTTGTCGACGCGCACAATCGCAATGGCTTTCAGAGACAGAAGGCGCTCACGCCGAATCTGGTCAAGGCGATTCTCGAGTTTTCCGCGATTCCGATTCCGGGCGCGGACTATGCTGACGCAGGGCACGGGCGAGATCAACGCCGCACGGCGCCATGGCGCTCGCCGATGCGATCGATACGTCGATGCGAGTCGGCTCGTGGTGGCTGAGCCACGGGCGTCACGCCTTCGACGTGTGATTGGTGGGCAGACGAACGTCTGGGCCCAGAACATCGTCTGGGGCGACAGGCTGCTCAGCGGAGACGTGGTCTACCGGAACAACATCGTCTGGGGCGACAACATCGTCTGGGGCGACAACATCGTCTGGGGCGACAACATCGTGTGGGGCGACAACATCGTCTGGGGCGACAACATCGTCTGGGGCGACAACATCGTCTGGGGCGAGAACATCGTCTGGGGCGACCGGGTCATCGGCCAGCTGAAGAACGACGTCATTCTCGGCGGCGCGAACATCGTCTGGGGCGACCTGAATCGCAGCAACATCGTCTGGGGCTCGGTCCACGGCAACAACATCATCTGGGGCATGTGGCAGGGCGACAACTTCGTGTGGGCCAGGACCTCGGTGAATAACATCATCTGGGGCGACAACATCATCTGGGGCGACAACATCATCTGGGGCGACAACATCATCTGGGGCGAGAACATCATCTGGGGCGAAAACATCATCTGGGGTGACAACATCATCTGGGGTGAGAACATCATCTGGGGTGAGAACATCATTTGGGGTGACAACATCCTCTGGGGCGATGCTCTGCGGGGAGGTATCCGCTAATGGAGCAGATGCCTTATCACGTCGCAGCTCGAAGCCACCCCGTTGCCGGCGACACTTCAGACGCCGGCGACGATCAGCAACGACTGGCGCACAGGGCTGCCGAGCCTGACGGGCAACCTGGTGAGCCTCCGCGAACTGCGCGCGAGCGACGCGCCGGCGCTGTTCGCCGCGCTTGTCGAGCGAGCAGGTGTCCAAGTTCATCTCGCCGCCGCCCGCCACGGTGGAGGGCTTCGGCCGGTTCATCAGCTGGGCGATCCGTCAGCGGCAGGCGGGCCAGTATGTGTGCTTCGCCGTCGTGCCGCATGGCTCGGACACTGCGGTCGGGATCTTCCAGGTTCGCTCGCTCGAGCCGGCGTTCGGGACGGCAGAGTGGGGCTTTGCGCTGGCGCCGGAATGCTGGGGCACGGGAATGTTCGTGGACGGCGCCAAGCTCGTCGTCGACTTCGCGTTCGACGTGCTCGGCGTGCACCGGCTCGAAGCGCGCGCGGCGCTGAAGAACGGGCGCGGCAACGGCGCGCTGCGGAAGCTCGGGGCCGTGCAGGAAGGCGTGCTGCGGCGGTCGTTCCTCCGGAACGGCGAATATCTGGACCAGGCGCTGTGGACGATCCTGCAGGACGAGTGGCTGCAGGCCAAGACCGTCTGGGGTTCACCGATCATTCACTAATCTCGGTTCGCGCACTAAACTCGGTCGCGGGCATGAGTGTCATGAATGTCCGTGACTTCGATTTCGATCTTCCCGCTGAACTGATTGCGCAGGAGCCGGCCACGGAGCGGAGCGGCTCGCGCATGCTTTCCCTCAACCGCGCCACTGGCGTCATCACCCATACAACGGTCGCCGCGCTTCCGGAGTTTCTCGAATCGGGCGACGTGCTCGTCATCAACAACACGCGGGTCTTTCCGGCCCGGCTCATCGGCCGGCGTGTCCCAAGCGGCGGGGCCGTGGAGTGTTTGCTCATCGGTCCTGTCGACGCCGACGGGACCGACCAGTGGGAAGCTCTCGTGCACCCAGGTCAGAAGTTGAAACCTGGCGCGCACGTGGTCTTTGAAGGTGCCCACACGCTGCACGGCGAGATTCTCGAGCGCCGGTTCCACGGCCGGCGATTGATTCGGCTGTGGACCGAAGACCGAACCTCGGTGGATGAGGTCGTAGACGCCATCGGCCACGTGCCGCTGCCGCCGTATATCGCGCGTGGCGATCGCGAAACGGATCGCGAACGCTACCAGACGATCTTCGCGCGGTCACGCGGCTCGGTCGCCGCACCGACGGCCGGCCTGCATTTCACCCCCGCGCTCGTTGCCGCCTGCGCCGCCCGTGGCGTCGAGATTGCCGAGATCACGCTGCATGTCGGCTACGGCACGTTTCAACCCGTACGCGTCGACCACGTCGAAGATCACCGGGTGGAGGCTGAGCGCTTATGAGATCGGGCGCACTGCAGCGGAGACGATCGCCAACGCCTTGCGCGAGAGGCGGCGGATCATTGCGGTGGGTACGACGACGACACGAACGCTGGAAGCTGTGGCGCGCGAGCACGCTGGCCGCATTGTGCCGGGCACGGGATGGACTGACTTGTTCATCTACCCTGGCTTTCCTTTTCGTGTCATTTCCGGACTGCTGACGAACTTTCACCTGCCGCGATCGTCGCTGCTTGATGCTGGTGTCAGCCTTCGCCGGTCGCGAGCGCGTGCTCGACGCGTACCACCGCGCGATCGCTGATCGCTACCGGTTTTACAGCTACGGCGACGCCATGCTGATCCTGTGAAAATGATAAAATCCGGGGTTCCGGCCGGGGTAGCTCAGGTGGTTAGAGCGGGCGTCTCATAAGCGCCAGGTCGACGGTTCGAGTCCGTCCTCCGGCACCAGTTTGGGCGGGATAGGCGGGAAGGGCAGGACAGGCAGGATGGGCAGGCCGCCTTCCAGGACCATCCAGCCCCTCCCAGCCTTCCAGCCCCTTCAACCATGTTGTTGCTGCAACGCGTCCGGCAGTTCGTTCGCCAGCACGCGCTCTTTCGCGCTGAGACGCGCGTGGTGGTGGCCCTTTCCGGGGGATCGGATTCGGTCGCCCTCGCGCTGATCCTGCGCGAGCTCGACGCCTCGGGTGAGGTGCGTCTGGTCGGAGCCGCCCATTTCAATCATCAGCTTCGGGACGAGGCGCAACGCGACGAGGAGTTCGCCGCCTCCGTGGCACGCTCGCTCGACATGACGTTTGTGGCTGACCGGGAGGACGTCAGAGCGCGCGCGCGAAGCGAGCGGCGATCGCTCGAGGATGCGGCGCGGGAGGCGCGCCACGAGTTTTTCGAGCGCGTTCGACGGCAGTTCGATGCGAACGTCGTGGCGCTCGGCCATACGCGAGACGACCAGGCCGAAACCTTTCTGTTGAGACTGCTGCGTGGCGCCGGCCCGCGCGGCCTGGCGGCCATGTATCCGCGGCACGGCACGATTGTCCGGCCCGTTCTCGACTGTCGTCGCGAGGAATTGCGGACGTATCTGAACGAGCGGGGGATGACGTACGTCGAGGACGAGACAAATGGCGACGTGACGATCCCGCGCAATCGCATCCGGGCGGAACTCCTGCCGCTGCTGGTGGATCGGTTCAACCCGGCCATCGTCGACGTCCTGGCCAACGAGGCGGAGCTTGCGCGCGAAACGTGGGCCTGGCTGGAATCGGCCGCCGCCGAGTTCGAAAAAGGGGACGGGAGTCATTTTAACGGAGAGAGGGACGGGAGTCGTTTCCGACGCCGTTCGCAGGAAACGACTCCCGTCCCCTTTTTCGAGCTCGACGTTGCACGGTTGAGCGCCGCGCCGCGGCCGCTTCGACGTCTTGTGCTCTGGCGGGCAATGAACGAGGTTGCGGGCGGCCGATCCGTGTCGTTCAAGCATGTCGAAGCCGCGCTCCAACTGCTGGACGCGGACAGCGGCGCCGTCGACGCCCCGGGACATCGAGTGGAACGTCTTGGCTCGCGGCTCGTCTTAACAAGTAGGCTCGGGACGCGGAACCGGACTCCGTGAACCTTTTCCAATATCCGCTGTCTATTCCTGGAGAGGTCCAACTCGCAGAGGCCGGTTGCATCGTCGCGGCGGAGCTTGGGATTAGTCCTGGCGACATGAGAGCCCCGGCCCGGTCGGGAAGGGGCCCGCTGGCCCTGGTGCGACGGGATCTCTTCCAGGGGCCGTTAGCCGTGCGGAATCGGCGCCCAGGTGACAAGTTTCGGCCGGTCGGTCTAGGGGGGCGGAAAAAGCTCCAGGACTACTTCGTCGACCGCAAGGTAGCCCTCGGGGGGCGCGATCGCGTGCCGCTGGTCGTCGATGGATCGGATCGGATTGTCTGGGTAGCCGGCTATGGTATTGACGAGGCGTTTCGCGTGACGGACACCTCGCAAAGCGTGCTACTCTTGAGACTTAAGGTTGTGGGAGGCTCTGCTTGAACTCGACGTTGAAGAGTCTGGTGTTCTGGGTCGTGCTGGTCGTCGTGGGCGTCATTATCTGGAACTTCTCGACCAAGTTCCAGCAGGGTCCACGTGCTGATCAATTTCAGCGAGTTCATGTCTTCGGTTGACGCGGGCACGATCGCGCGCGTCGTCGTCACCGGCCCGGACATCACCGGGGTCACAAAAGCCGGCGACAATTTCCGAACATTTGCCCCCAGCCAGTACGAAGGCCTCGTCAACAAGCTGATCGACCGCGGCGTCGTCGTGCAGGCGAAAGAGCCGACGGCCAGCCCGTGGGCGTCGTTGCTTTATTCGTGGGCGCCCGTGCTGCTGATGATCGGGTTCTGGATCTTCTTCATGCGGCAGATGCAGAGCGGCGGCAACAAGGCGCTGTCGTTCGGCAAGAGCAAGGCGAAGCTTTCGTCGAGCTCGCAGAAGAAGGTCACGTTCAAGGACGTCGCGGGCGTCGACGAAGCGAAAGAAGAGCTCCAGGAAATCATCGAGTTCCTGAAGGAGCCTCAGAAGTTTCAGAAGCTGGGCGGCCGCATTCCCAAGGGCGTGCTCCTGATGGGCCCTCCGGGAACGGGCAAGACGCTGCTCGCGCGCGCCGTGGCCGGCGAAGCCAACGTGCCGTTTTTCTCGATCAGCGGCTCGGATTTCGTCGAGATGTTCGTCGGCGTCGGCGCCTCGCGCGTCCGCGATCTGTTCGAGCAGGGCAAGAAGAACGCGCCGTGCATCGTCTTCATCGACGAGATTGACGCAGTGGGCCGCCATCGCGGCGCAGGCCTCGGCGGCGGACACGACGAACGCGAGCAGACGCTCAATCAGCTGCTCGTCGAGATGGACGGGTTCGAGTCGAACGAGGGTGTCATCCTCGTCGCGGCGACCAACCGTCCCGACGTGCTCGATCCGGCGCTCCTGCGCCCCGGCCGCTTCGACCGCCGCATCGTGGTCAACCGTCCGGACGTGAAAGGCCGCGAAGGCATTCTGGGCGTCCACACGCGCAAGATTCCGATGGCCGACGATGTGGAGATTGCCGTGCTCGCGCGGGGCTCGGCGGGTTTCTCCGGCGCAGACCTGGCGAACCTCGTCAACGAAGCGGCGCTGAACGCGGCCCGCTACAACCAGAAGGTCGTGCGCATGCACGACTTCGAGTTCGCGAAGGACAAGGTGCTGATGGGATCCGAGCGCCGCTCGATGATCATCAGCGACGCGGAGAAGCGCGTGACGGCCATCCACGAGGCCGGCCACGCGCTGCTCACCGTACTGCTGCCGCACGCCGATCCGATTCACAAGGTGACGATCATCCCGCGCGGGATGGCGCTCGGCCTCACGCAGCAGCTGCCGGCCGACGAGAAGCACAACTACTCGCGCGACTATCTGAACGATCAGATCGCGATTCTGCTCGGCGGCCGCATCGCCGAAGAGATCACGATGAACAGCCTCACGACCGGTGCGGGCAACGATCTGGAGCGCGCCACCGAGCTTGCGCGCCGCATGGTCTGCGAGTGGGGCATGAGCGACGAGATGGGGCCGCTGACCTTCGGCAAGAAGGAAGAGCAGATCTTCCTCGGCCGCGAAATCGCCCAACACCAGGACTACAGCGAAGACACGGCCCTCAAGATCGATCACGAAGTGAAGCGCTTCGTCACGGGCAACTACCACCGCGCCCATGAACTCCTGACCGGCCAGAAGGACGTGCTCGTGAAGATCGCCGAGGCGCTGCTGGCGCGCGAAGTCCTCGACGCCGAGCAGGTGAAGCGCCTCGCCGCCGGCCAGCTGCTCGACGAGATTCAGCCGGCCGCCGCGCGTGTGGCGGTCCCTCCGGTGAATGACGAAGACGAATCGCGTCCACGGCAGAAAGAGCGCACGCCCATCGTTCCCGCGCTGAACAAGCCGCTGCCTCAAGAATGACGGCTGCAGCGAGTCAGCAGTCAGGCAGTCAGCAGTGATTCGCGATCTGCCGACTGCCGACTGACGACCGACTGACTCGACATGTTCCCCACGCGCCGTACCTACGTCGTTCCGCTCGCAGACCATCGTGAGCTCCGTCTCGGGGAACGTCCTCTGGTGATGGGCATCCTCAACGTCACCCCCGATTCGTTCGCCGAGGCGTCACCCAGCTTCGATTCCGCCATCGCGATCGATCGCGCGATCCAGATGGAGGAAGAAGGGGCGGACATTCTCGATGTCGGCGGTGAGTCGACCCGCCCTGGCACCGAGCCTGTCACCGCCAGCGAGGAGCTCTCGCGCGTCCTTCCTGTCGTCAAGGCGCTGGTCCGGCGCGTGCGCGTGCCGATTTCTGTCGACACCTACCGAGCCGACGTCGCCCGAGCGGTCATCGCCGAGGGGGCAACTATCATCAACGACATCAGCGGGTTACGGTACGAGCCGCAGCTGGCGGAGGTGGCGGCTGGATCGCAGGTGGCGCTGGTGCTGATGCACATGCGCGGCCGGCCGAAGACGATGTATGAAGAGGCGGTGTACCACGACCTCATGGCGGAAGTCGTCGCGGAACTCAGGGCCAGCATGGCCGTCGCAGCGGCGGCGGGCGTGGCATCCGGGCGGGTCATCGTCGATCCGGGTGTCGGGTTTGCCAAACAGCCGAACCACAGTTATGGTGTGCTGGCACGGCTCTCGACGCTGGCCGTCGGCGCTCGACCGGCCCGTGCTCGTGGGTCCGTCGCGGAAGTCCTTCATGCGCGAAGCGCTGGCCGGCCGGCCCGCGCCGGAGCGGGATTGGGGCACGGCGGCGGCCGTGACGGCGGCTGTGCTCGCAGGCGTCCACATCGTCCGTGTCCACGCGGTGGGCGAAATGGTGCAGGTTGTTCGCGTGGCGGAGGAAATACGACGCCACAGTGAGAGGGCAGAGAGCTGACCTGGTTCACCGCGCTTCTTCGCCGCCCCCCCATCGGCTGGTGGGACATCGCCGACATCGCGGTGGTGTCGATCCTCATCTACGAGCTCCTCATGCTGATCCGCGGGACACGCGCCGTGCAGATGGCCCTCGGCGGCGCCGTGATCCTCGGCTTGTTCTACCTTTCGGGGTGGAGCCACCTCGAAACGGTCAACTTTCTGATTCGCAATTTTGTCGGCTATGTCGTCTTCGCCGTCATCGTGCTGTTTCAGGCCGATATTCGCCGGGCGCTCGCACATCTGGGCCGTGCGCCGTTCTTCCGCTACTTTGCGAAAGCGGAATCGGCTGAGGAATCGATCGAGGAGTTGATCGTCGCCTCCGGGCTGCTGGCCGCGAAGCGCATCGGCGCGATCATCGCGATCGAGCGACAGGTCGGACTGCGGAACTACATCGAGGGCGGGATTCCGCTCGACGCGGTGCTGACCTACGATCTCCTGGTGAGCATTTTTCAGCCGTCGTCGCCGCTGCACGACGGCGCCGTGATCGTGCAGACCGATCGCATTGCGGCGGCCGCGTGCTTCCTGCCGTTGACGGTCAACCCGAAGCTGAGCAAGGAGCTCGGTTCCCGTCATCGCGCCGCCATCGGGCTCACCGAAGAGAACGACGCGGTGGCGATTGTGATATCGGAGGAAACAGGTATCGTCTCGGTCGTCGTCGACGGTCAGGTCGAGCGTGGGCTCGACCCCGACGCGCTGCGCCTCCGGCTGCAATCACTGGTCCTCCAACGGCGCGCTTCGGCGCCCAGGCGCGACCTCCGCGCGCCTGAAATGGCCGGTCGCATCTGACCATGTCGTGCTATCTGGCCCTTCCGGCACCTCGGCCTGAAGCTGCTGTCCGTGGCGATCGCCGTGCTGCTGTGGATGGTGATCGCCGGCGAAGAGACGGTCGAGCGCGGCCTGCGCGTACCGCTCGAGCTGCAGTTCCCCTCCGGCCTCGAGCTGCTCGGGGACGTTCCGACGACCGCCGACGTGCGCGTCCGTGGCGCGTCCGGCACACTCAGCCGCGTCTCGCCCGGTGACATTGTCGCCGTGCTCGATCTTCGCGGCGCGCGTGAAGGCGAGCGATTGTTTCACCTCACGCCGGAGCAGGTGCGTGCACCATTCGGTGTGGAAGTCATCCAGGTGACGCCGCCAACCGTCGCGGTCGCGTTTGAGAAGACGGCATCACGGACGCGTCCCGATCAGGCCGGCCATCGACGGCAAGCCGGCGGCCGGTTATGTCGTCGGCAAGAGCACCGCCGAACCGCCGACCGTCGAAGTGGTGGGGCCCGAAAGCGCGATCCGTCGTGTCACTGAAGCGCTGACCGAGCCGGTCTCGGTCGAAGGCGCCGTCGCGTCCGGTGCAGGAGACCGTGACGGTCGGCACGCTGGATCCTGCCGTTCGCGTGAAGACGCAGCGCACGGCCAGAGTCACCGTGCAGATTGTCCCAGCGCCGCTCGAACAGACGGTCCGCGATCGGCCCGTCCATCTCCGGAACCTTGCCGCGAACCTGACGGCCACGGTCATCCCGTCCGAGGTCGACGTGACGCTTCGCGGAAATCGAGAGGCGCTCGCGCGGATTCGGCCGGACGATGCGACGGCGTTTGTCGATCTTGGCTGGTCTTGGCGCGGGCGAGTACACGTTGACCGTCTATGCGGAAAGCTCGCGCGATGCAGGAGTGGCGCGGATCGAACCCGCGGCGATTGCGGTACGGATTACCAGTGCCAGAAACTGAAGGCGGGTCCGAGGACCTGCGCTCGATCGAAGTCCCTCGTCTCTTCGGCACCGATGGCATCCGCGGGACAGCCGGGACGTATCCGCTCGATCCGCCGACGGTCCGCCGTGTCGGCGCGGCTCTGGTCCGCGCCTTGCCGAAGGGAGCCGAGCCGGACGGCTCGCCGCGGCTCCTGATCGGCCGTGATACACGCGAGTCGGGCGGGTGGATCGAGGCGGAGCTTGCGCACGGAGCGGGCGGCGAAGGCGCGCAGGTGATGAGCGCCGGTATCGTGCCGACGCCGGCGATCGCCTATCTCACACGGACCGCGGGATACGACGCGGGCGTCGTGATCTCCGCCTCGCACAATCCGTTCGAGGACAACGGCATCAAGGTGTTTTCCGGCCGTGGCGAGAAGTTCACCGAGCGCGTGGAGCGCGAGGTCGAAGCGATCGTGGCCGATTCATCCTGGCGCGCCCGCGGCGGGCAGGCCGACGAGGTGGCACGCGCGGATCTTGTCGGCGCCTATCTCGATCACCTGCGCGCCGTTTTTCCGGAAGCTGCGTTACTGACCGGACGCCGCCCGTTCGGCCTCGCGATCGACTGCGCGAACGGCGCGACGACGACGGTCGCGCCGGCGCTGCTCGGAGACCTGGGGTTTGACACCGTCGTGATCGGGAATCACCCCGACGGCAGGAACATCAACCTGCGCTGCGGATCGACCCATCCCGAGGCACTCGCCCGGACCGTGGTCGAGCGCGGCCTGCAGATGGGCGTCGCCTTTGACGGCGACGGCGATCGCGCCATTTTCGTCGATCATCGCGGCGAGGTGGTGAACGGCGACGCCGTGCTGCTCATGTGTGCCGACCAGCTGCAGCGTGAAAACCGACTGAAGGGCGGGGCGATCGTGGCGACCGTCATGAGCAATATCGGCCTGGAGCTCGCGCTGCAGTCGCGAGGCATCGACCTGGTCCGCTGCGCGGTCGGCGACAAGTACGTGATGGAGGAAATGCTCGCGCGCGGCCTGTCGCTCGGCGGAGAACAGTCGGGTCACATCATCTTCTCGGACTATCTCTTCACAGGCGATGGCCTGTGCACCGCCCTCAACGTCCTCAGGACGGTCGCGCTCACGGGACGGACGCTCGCCGATCTCGCAGGCGACTTGACCGCGTACCCGCAGGTGCTCGTGAACGTTCGCGTGCGCGAAAGGGCCGACTTGAGGAACGTTCCGCCAGGTGGCTGCCGTCATCAGTCGCGTTGAAGCCCGCCTGGCCGGTCAGGGACGTCTGCTCGTGCGGTACTCCGGGCACCGAACCCCTGCTTCGTGTGATGCTCGAAGGCCGGGACGAACAGGAGATCCGCACCTGGGCACAAGAGATCGTCGATGTCGTCAAAGAGCATCTTGGATGAATTGCTGATTGATGATTGCTGATTGTTGATTCAAATCATCAATCATCAATCAACAATCATCAATGGCTTATGGTTCGTCTCTCCGTCAACGTGAACAAAGTCGCGACCCTGCGCAACTCGCGCGGTGGTCGGATACCGAGCGTCGTCGACGCAGTCGGCGCGTCGGTCGCCGCCGGCGCGCCGGGTATCACTGTGCATCCGCGGGCCGACAGACGCCACATCACTCCCGATGACGTTCGCGAAATTGCCCGGGTGCTGCGCACACTGCCGCCGGCGGTCGAGTTCAACATCGAAGGTGATCCACGGCCCGAACTGCTGGATCTGGTCGAGGAAGTGCGCCCCGATCAGTGCACGCTCGTTCCTGTTGTGCCAGGAGAGGTGACCAGCCAGGCCGGCTGGCTGGCCGGCCCGGAGCGCGACCGGCTTCCCGAAGTCGTCGGACGCCTCAAGGCGCTCGGCGTTCGCGTCAGCCTCTTTGTCGACGCGAGACCCCGATCCCATTCGGTGGGCGGCATCCGCTGGCGCCGATCGGGTCGAGCTGTACACGGAGCCCTTCGCGCGGGCGTTCGAGCGTGGACCGGAGGCCGCGCGCCGTTCGTTTGCGCACTATGCCGAAGGTGCACGGCTTGCGCACGCGCTCGGCCTGGCGGTCAACGCAGGCCACGATCTTGACCTCGACAATCTCGTGATGTTCCGCGACCTGCCGTTCCTGGCCGAAGTGTCCATCGGCCATGCCCTGATGTCCCGGGCGCTGTTTGTGGGTCTGCCGGTCGTGGTGCGCGAATACCTGAACGTGCTGTTATGATCGTCCTATGAAATCCGACGCGATCGCGTTCGGCATCGCCGGGATCGCCTTCGGCCTGATTGCCGGATGGGTCATTGGTACCCAACAGGCCACGGTACGGACACCTGCTGCGGCGCCAGTGGCGTCGGCCGCGCCCGCCGCGGACGCTGAGCCTCGCGCAGCCATTCTCGACGAAACGAAAGTCAACGCGCTCAAAGCGGTCGCGGAGCGGGAAACCGCCAACCCGACCCCTCGCGTCGAGCTGGCGAACCTGTATTTCGACGCCCAGAAATTCGACGACGCGATCAAGTGGTACGAAGCTGCGCTCAAGCTGAATCCGAACGACGTCAACGTGAGCACCGATCTGGGCGTGTCGTACTACTACACGAACAATCCCGATAAGGCGCTCGCGCAGCTCGACCGATCGCTCAAGATCGATCCCAAGCACGCCAAGACCCTGTTGAACATCGGCATTGTCAAGGCCTTCGCCAAACAGGATCTGGAGGGCGCGTCGAAGGCGTGGCAGCAGGTTATCCAACTCGCGCCGGACAGCCCCGAGGGACAGGCGGCCAAACGCGCGCTCGATACGTTCCAATCCTCGCATCCGGCCATCGGTGGAACGACACAGAAACCGGGCGCGTGATGGCCTTGCTGGATCTGCTGCTGCTCGTGCTCGCGATGGTGGTGGCGCGCGCGGTGTGGCGGGTCATCGACGGCGTCATGGAGGGGCTATCAGGCCGTGCTTCGCGTACGACGGGCGGAAACGTTCCCGCGCGCGGCTGTACAGATGGTGCGCGATCCGGTGTGCGGCACGTACGTGATCCCCGATCGCGCCGTCGCGCTCTCGGAGGGATCGAGCCGCGTGTTTTTCTGTTCGGCGAATTGCCGCGACAAGTATCGCGACCGGCCCTCGAAAAGCTCGGGCCGCCATGAGCCTGTCGAAGGGCGGACGGCGTGACGATCGAATCCTCTCTTCGCGCAGACATCGTTGAAGTCGGCCGCCGCATGTACGCGCGGGAATATACCGATGCGAATGCCGGCAACATCAGTGTTCGTCTCGGCGCCGATCGGCTCTTGATGACCCCGAAGAACGTCTGCAAGGGGTTCATGACGCCGGACATGATGTGCATCACCGATCTCGACGGCAAGAAACTCCAGGGCGACCGCGATCCGTCGACCGAAATGCTGATGCACCTCGAGGTCTACCGGCACCGGCCGGATGTGCAGGCGGTGGTCCACGCCCATCCGCCGACGGCCACCGGCTTTGCGGTTGCGGGCATCCCGCTCGATCGTGCCGTGCTCGCCGAGGTGCTGACGACGCTCGGAAGCATCCCGATCGCGGAGTACGCCACACCGTCGACCGCCGAGCTGCCGGAGGCTGTCCACAAGTACATCAAGGCGCACGACGGCATGCTGCTGGCGAACCACGGCGCGCTCACGGTCGGTCCCGACTTGTTCGCCGCGTACTACAAGATGGAGACGATCGAGCACTTCGCGAAGATCAGCCTGGTGGCCCGGATGCTTGGGCGTGAAAACCTCATTACCAGACAGGAAGTCGAGCGTTTGCAGGAGCTGCGGGGAATGTACGGCATCAAGTCCCCGGCACCGATTTGTGCCGATCCGACATCGGTCGACATCGGTGCGAGCGGGACGGGCGCGACCGATGTGGCCGATTGTCAGATTGTCCAGGCGCCGTCGGCGTCGGGAACGAGACTCGTGCCCGACCTCATCGACGGCAGGGGAGGTTCGATACGACCCGATGGCGACGGTGAAATTCGGTTAACATACCGCGAACTCTCCGCGCTCATCGAGGACGCGATTAGGAACTTACGTTAGAGAGGACTCAGGGCTCACGGCTCAAGGCTTAAGCGACTTAAGCCCTAGGCCTTAAGTCATAGGCCCTTCAAGGAGACAGAAATGGGTGAGGCGCTAGGCATGATCGAAACCAAGGGCCTGGTCGCGATGATCGAGGCCGCCGATGCCATGGTGAAAGCGGCGAAGGTCACGCTGGTCGGCTGGGAAAAGATCGGGGCCGGTTATGTCACCGCCATCGTGCGCGGCGACGTCGCGGCGGTCAAGGCCGCCACCGACGCAGGCGCCGCGGCGGCGCGCCGCGTGGGCGAGCTTGTCTCCGTGCACGTCATTCCGCGGCCGCACGCGAATCTCGAGGATGCGTTGCCGATCGGCAAAGCCACCACGTCTAAGGCCTGAAGCCCGAACGCTAGCAGCTGGCGCTGGGCTCCAGGCTGTGACGCTGAGGCTCTCAGCGCTCCAGCGCAAAAATAGATGCTCCTTGGAAAGATCGTCGGTACCGTCGTCGCGACCCGCAAAGATCCGCGCCTTGTCAGCACCAAGCTGCTCGTCGTTCGTCCCATGGATCCCCGCGGAAAGCCTGAAGGAAACTACCTCGTCGCCGTCGACACCGTCGATGCCGGCATTGGCGAGACCGTGCTCGTCGTCAGCGGCAGCTCGGCGCGGATGGCGTCCGGCCTGAAGGACTGCCCGATCGACGCGGCCATCGTCGGCATCGTCGATGAAATTGAGATCAAAGACTGAGGTTCCGTGCATGCAGCTAGGTCGAGTGATCGGCGACGTCGTTGTCACGTGCAAGGACGAGACCCTCATGGGCCTCAAGCTGCTGGTGGTGCAGCCGCTGACGCCGGAGCGCGAGCCGGCGGGCCGCACGCTCGTGGCGGCGGACGCCGTGGGAGCCGGGGTCGGCGAAATCGTGTTCTTCGTGCGCGGCAAGGAAGCGAGCTTTCCCTTCTATCCAGTCCAACCGCCGGTCGATGCCGGCATTGTCGGTATCGTCGATCACTGGACGGTGGAGCGATGAAATTGCAGATGGTAGATTTCAGATTTCAGAATGCAATTCCGCAATCAATCTGCAATCTGAAATCCGCAATCTGCAATTTCTGGAGCCATTGATGCAGATCGCTAGAGTCGTGGGCACAGTCGTCGCGACCCAGAAGCACCGCAAGTTCGAAGGTGCGAAGCTGCTCCTCGTACAGCCGCTGAACCTCGACGACACGCCGCGCGGAGTGGCGTTGCTCGCCGTTGACAGCGTGGGCGCCGGCGTGCACGAGAAGGTGCTCGTCGTGCTGGAAGGACGTGCGGCCGGCGAGGCGCTCGGTCGCAAGGCCGCGCCTGTCGACGCGGCGATCGTGGGCATCATCGATCACGTCGAGTGTGATGCGAGTTGAAAGCGCGGAATCTTCAACCCGTCATGCGGACGCTCGCGCGGGAGATCGACGGCCTGGAGCTGCCGGCGGTCGAAAAGATCTCCGACAGTCAGGAAGAGGATCCGTTTCAGGTCCTCATCGCGACGCTGCTCTCCGCGCGGACGCAGGACGCCACGACTCTGGCGGCTTCGACGCGCCTGTTCCGGGTCGCGAGGACGCCGCGGACGATGGCGCGCCTGTCCGTACGTCAGATTGAGCGGCTGATTTATCCAGTCAGCTTCTATCGTCACAAGGCGAAGCACGTGAAGGCCACGTGCGGCATTCTTGTGTCGCAGTTCGGCGGGCGCGTGCCGACCACGATGGAGGAACTGCTCACGCTGCCCGGCGTCGGCCGGAAAACCGCGAACCTGGTTCTGATTCTCGCGTTCAAGAGCCTCAAGAACATCTGCGTCGATACGCACGTGCACCGCATCTCGAATCGTCTCGGCTGGGTGCGCACGAACACGCCTGACGAAACCGAGCAGGCGCTCTACCGCGCCACGGCGAGCCGCTGGTGGCCCTACATCAATCTGTACCTCGTGACGTGGGGCCAGAACGTGTGCCGGCCCGGTCTATCCGCGGTGCGGAGTGTGTGCCATCGAGCGGTATTGCCCGCAGGTGGGCGTGACGGTCGATCGAGCGAAGGACGATGAGCAGACGACTCGCATTCGCGGCGAGCGTGGCTCGCGAGTTCCGTTGCGTGCGTGTCGCGCATGCCTCAGCTCGCTGCCAGTTGGCCGCGATGCTGTCGGCGCAGGCGACGCCGCCGGGCCCGTCATCGTTGTCGAGACCACCAAAGGCACGTTCGCGTTCGAGACCTATCCGAGGGAGGCGCCGAAGACCGTTGCGCACGTGCGTCGCACTCGTTCGGCGCGGGTTCTACGACGGCCAACGCGTCCATCGTGCCATTCCCGGGTTTCTGGTGCAGTGGGGCGATCCGCAATCGCGCGACATCGGAAAGGAAGCAGACTGGGGACGCGGACCCGAGGCGTCGAGCGGCCAGCCGATCGGTGCTGCGGAGATCTCGAAGGCAGCGACTCCACGTCGCCGGCGCTGTGGCCATGGCCCATCCCGGCAGTCCGGCCGCGGCCGACAGCCAGATGTACGTGACGCTCGCGAAGCGGGCGGATCTGGACGGGTACTACACGGTCTTCGGACGCGTCATCGCCGGCGTCGATGTGCCCGCAAGGATTGAGCGGGGCGACGTCATTACGAGGATGTACGTGAGGGAGTGAGGGGAATTGTCGATTGTTGATTGCTGATTGATGATTTCACGATCCCAGCGAGCTCCGGATAGCGTTCGAGAAATTCCGGAGGATACTCGCCGTCGATCGGCTCGCCGAGCTGCTGCTTGATCATCGCCGCATTCGCAACCGACTTCGCCGAGAAGTGATTGTTCGTGTAGAGGTACAACTTCTTCACGAGCCGGCGGGCGGCATCCGCCGTGTCCGAGAACTCCCGCAGTTCGTCGGCTGAATAGAGATAGTCGTAGCGATCCTCTGACTTGGCGTGCCGCCACCACTGCGCGACGTTGCGTCCGTGCAAACGCATGTAATAGAAACCGTCGACGTTCGGCAGGTAGTTCTGCCTGATCGAGAACGTGAATTTCGGCTCGTCGATCTGCACCCACGCGGCCTGAAATTCGTTGAGCAGCGCCAGCGTCTCGCCGATCCGGTCGCTCCAGCTCCGATGGCGCAGCTCGACCGCCACCTGATATCCGGCGAGCGCGGCGAGCAGGTTCGCGAGGTAGTCGCGTGACGCCGGCGTTTCCTTGAAGCTCGGCGGGAACTGTGCCAGCAGCGCGCCCAGCTTGCCCGCGCTCGCCAGAGGATCGATTCCGCGGCGGAATTCGTCGAGGTCCGCCTGATTCGGCTTCGTGATGGCCTCGAGCCAGTCGCCGTCACCCATGGCCGCGGCCTCTGGCGCCAGCGAATCGGCCACGCGCTCCTTGTACATCTTCGGGTGCGTGAATTTCTGATACAGCTTGACGGAGAATTCGAAGCCGGCAGGCGTACGCGCCGCCCACGCGCGGCACACCGTCAGGCCGCGGCTGCCCGTAGAAGGTCGAATTCACCTCGACCGTGTCGAAGTGGCTGGCGTAGAAGGCGAGCTCGTCGAACCCTTTCGGACGCTTCCGCGAGTGGCGGGTAGAAGATGCCGTTCCAGGTGCCGCGACCTGTCGGGTAGTTCCATCCCGAAGTTCCGATGCGGAGAGCCGGCGTCACTCGTAGAATGATAGTGGATGCTGACGATCAACGAGATCTTCTACTCGATTCAGGGCGAGTCGACCCGCGTGGGGCAGCCGTGTGTGTTCGTCCGTCTGACGGCCTGCGACCTCCGCTGTTCCTGGTGCGATACGCCCTACGCCTTCGACGAAGGGCGGAAGATGTCGGTGGACGATGTCGTGGCGGCCGTCGACGGCTACGGCTGTCCGCTCGTCGAGATCACGGGCGGCGAGCCGCTGCTGCAGGAAGACGTCTACGAGCTGATGGAACGTCTGAGCGGCAGCGGCCGGACGGTCATGCTGGAGACGGGAGGCCATCGCTCGATCGCGCGCGTGCCGGCCGGCGTCCTGAAGATCGTCGACGTCAAGTGTCCGGGTAGCGGCGAAGCCGACAAGAACGACTGGTCGAATCTCGAGGCTCTGGCCTCCGGCGACGAAGTGAAGTTCGTCATCAAGGATCGAGCGGACTACGAGTTCGCGCGCGACGTGATCGCCCGCTACGCGCTCGCGGATCGCGCCGCCGCCGTACTGATGTCGCCGGTCCACGGCGTGCTCGAACCTCGCACGCTGTCCGAGTGGATGCTCGCCGACCGCCTGCCGGCGCGCCTGCAGCTGCAGCTTCACAAGTACATCTGGCCGGCGGACACGAGAGGAGTGTAATTGGTGAGTTGGTGACTGGTGAGTTGGCGAATTACCAAGTCACCGATTACCAATTACCAAATGCGAGCGGTAGTGCTGCTGAGTGGCGGCCTTGATTCGTATACCGCCGCGGCCATTGCGAAGAGCGAGGGATTCGAGCTGTACGCGCTGACGATTGCGTACGGCCAGCGGCACGCGCGCGAGGTCGAATCGGCGCGCGCGGTGGCGCGGGCGCTGGCTTGCACGCGTCATCTCGAATTGCCCATCGACCTGCGCGCCATCGGCGGATCGTCGCTGACCTCGGACGCGAGCGTGCCGCGGGACCGCGATCTCGCGGCGACCGATATCCCGACAATATTCCTTCTACCTACGTGCCCGCGCGCAACACGATCTTCCTGTCGCTCGCCCTCGCCTGGGCCGAAGTGCTCGAGGCATCCGACATCGTCATCGGCGTCAACGCGCTCGACTATTCCGGCTATCCCGACTGCCGTCCGGAGTTCATCCGCGCGTTCGAGTCGCTGGCGACGCTGGCGACACGGGCGGGCGTCGAGGGCGGCCGGTTTCGGGTGCACACTCCGCTCATCACGCTGACCAAAGCCGAGATCATTCGACGAGGCCTCGCGCTCGGTCTGGACTACGGATTGACACACAGTTGCTACGATCCGGCGCCAGACGGAGCGCCCTGCGGACGGTGCGACAGCTGCGCCCTGCGGGCCAGGGGATTCGCCGAAGCGGGCGTGCCCGATCCGCTGGTCCTGCGCTAAAATCGCGCTGAGTCCCGTGCGATTTCTGAGCGCGCAGCCGCTTCGGCGTCAGATCGTCGTCGCCACGTGCGCCCTGCTGCTCATGCTGGCCGGCGCCATCGTGTGGTCGGCCGATCGTACGCGCGCCGAGCGCCAGGAAGAAGTGCGGCAGGAAGCGCACTCGGTTGCCCGGCTTGCGGCCGCCTATCTCAGCCAGTACTTCGACGGACTCGATGCGATGGCGTCGGCGCTCATGCGGCATCCTGCCATCCCTGCCCTCAATCCGACGGAATGCGCCAGGTTGTTCGCCGGCCTCCTCAGCGAGCAGCCGCTGCTTCTGAACGTCGTTCTCAGGGACCGCAACGCTCTGCTGGTCGCGTCAGCCACGGGAGCTCCAGCCGATCGGACGTCGGCGGCTGCGCCCGCGTACATGCTGGACGTCCTCAAGACCGGGCGGCCCGGCGTGAGCGAGCTGATTGCCGGCCCTCTGACCGGCAGGCCGACGATCGGTCAGGCGTACCCGGTGCGTGCAGACGATGGCGCCGTGGTCGGCGTGCTGGCCTTGAGTCTCAACCTGGTTCAGCTCCAGCACGTGTTCGACAATCTTGCGTTGCCGGACGGCTCCGTCGTGACGCTGCTCGATCAGCGCGGCCAGATCCTCGCACGCAGTCCCGGACGGCGAAAAGTACATCGGCCAGACGATCGCAGGCGCGCGCGCCGTACCGACGCCGGACATCGGCCTGCGATCGGACGTTGATGGCGTCGAACGGTTCGTCGGCGTCGAGTCGGTCGATCGCGGACCGTGGTCGCTGAGCGTCGGCATTCCTCAAACCGTTGTCGCGGATCGGCTCGCGCCGCTCTGGTGGCGAAACCTGACGATCAGCGTCGCGGCGGTGCTCGTCGTGCTCGGTCTGTCGCTCTGGGTGTCGCACCACACCAGCACCGGCCTGGAACGGATTCGCGCCGCGGCCCAGCGGATCGCGGGCGGCGATCTGTCGCCGCCGGCGCGTGCCAGCGCGCCGAACCTGGAGATCGCCGAGTTGCAGGACGCCTTCATCACGATGGCGGCAAACCTGCGGGCCACGCGCGACGCGCTCGATCGCCAGGTCGAGCAGGAACGCAAGATGCGCGAAATGGTCCAGTCGCTCCAGCGGCAGGTGGTCCGCCAGGAGCGGCTTGCCGCGGTCGGCCTGCTGGTTTCCGGTGTCGCCCACGAGTTGAACAATCCGCTGCAGGCCATTCTCGGCACGGCGGAGCTCCTCGAGCGCGATCCGCACCTCGGTGCCGCGGCGCTGGAGGAAATTACGCTGCTCAAGACGCAGAGCGGCCGGGCGCGCGAAATCATCCGCAACCTGTCCCGGTTCGGCAGCCAGCAGTCCGGCCCGCCGACGCTCGTCGATCTCCGAACCGTCATCACGGAAGTGGTTCAGCTCCGGCGGCACGATCTCGAGAAATCATCGATCGCGATCGATGTGGAGACTTCCACGTCCACACCGGTCCAGGCGAACGTCACCGAGCTCGAGCAGGTGACGCTGAATTTCGTCATCAACGCGCAGCAGTCGATCGAGTCGGCCGACAGAGGGCACGGCCGCATCCTCATCCGCCTGTACGAGGTCGGCCGGAAGGTGCGGCTCGAAGTTCAGGACGACGGGCCGGGGGTTTCGCCCGAGAACGAGCCGAAGCTGTTTCAGCCCTTCTTCACCACCAAGCCGGTCGGCAAGGGCACCGGTCTCGGACTGTCGGTCAGCTACGGGATCATCGACTCGTACGGCGGGGCGATTGGGTGCCACGGCAACGAGTGGCACGGCGCCACGTTCTTCTTCGAGTTGCCGGTGGCGAACGTACCGCCGCGCGAGGCCGTTGCTGTGACGAGCGCCTCGCAGCGTCTGAACAACAAGCGCTACCACAGAGGACACGGCCACAAACGGAGGACACGGATCTTAGAGCGGATTTCTGATGGCGAAGCGCGTCGAGCCGACATACATGAGACGAGGACACGCAGCGCGACCACGTGCTCGCGACTACCGAGAACGACGTGCGGCCGGGCTTGATTTGTCGAGCGATTCGGCCTGGCCTGCGTGGCACGCGTCTTGCCCCAATAAGAGACGTGGAAAAAGAACTTGGGACCGCCCCCGTGCCGCCGCACCGGACATTGTCCGGTTTTGCGCTCGAGCCAGGTTGCGACGAGGGGATTGCCATTCAGTCTCTCGCACCCGCCACAACGTTAGTCGTGCAGACACGTAACTCGCAATATCGTCTGACCGTGCTGAACGGTGACCGTCATCTGGTATTCGTGCAAGGCGGTGCCAGGTTTCCCAGCGCCGTGATGGCGCGTGTCGAGGGTGCGAGCGCCGGCGGCAGCTTGGTGAAGGCCGGGTGGGTCGGTATGGGTCTCCGTCTGGAACTGTCGGTGGGTGCTCACCGGATCATCACGTCGCCTGTACTTTCAGTGTCGATCGAAGACGTCCCTCCACCGTTCTAACGCTTCGCACACGTGACATCGTGCAGTCGGGCGTTCTCTCACCGTCTGAATTCCGCGAGCTTGACGACAATCGAGTCGATGGCGGTCGATCGCGACCTCGGGCATCGTGCCGAAGTTGTTTGCGACGATCGCGAAGACGAGCGGCTCGCCGTCGGCGCTCGTCACGTAGCCGGCCAGCGAGCGGACGTTGGCAAGCGTGCCGGACTTCGCGCGCGCGTTGCCTTCAGCGGCGGTTCCCTTCATCCTCGCGGCCAGCGTGCCGTCGCGTCCGGCGATGGGCAGCGACTCTTCGAACGGCCCGCGCATGCGATCGTCGCGATCGACGTGCATGAGTACGCTGACGAGCGTCTCAGCGCGTCACGTAGTTGTAGCGCGACAGGCCGGACCCATCCACCTGGACGACGCCGGTCGGCGACACGCCCCAAGGCTCAAGCGTCGCGCCGGCGACCATTCGCCCTCCTTCAAACGTCGGGCTGCCCGTCGATCCGCCGATCGTCTTCAACAGGGTTTCCGCATACAGGTTCACGCTGTTCTTCATCAACCGCACCGCCAGCGTGGACAGGGGCGGCGAGTGATGGATGACGAGCAACGTGCCGCCGGCCGGCGACGGCGCGTCCTTCAGGTCGTCGATGTCGACGGCGGCGCCGCGAACCTCGATGCCGTGGCTGATCAGTGCGTCCCGCAACGCCGTGACGAAAAACAGCGTGGGGTTGTCGACTGAGACGATGCGCGACGATCGGCTCGCTCGCCGAGCGGGATCGAGCCGCGCAGCTCGAGTCGATCGACTTCCAGGCGATCGCCGCGCGACGATCGACGGAGCCGTCCCGGGGGCGGCCGTGGTGAGCTCGTTGTCGAGATCGAGATGCCGCTTCCGCGGTGGCAGCGAGCCGCACCAGGCCGCCGCGCCGATAGCGGCGCCGGGCGTGATCGTCGCCTGAACGGTATTCTCGTTGTACTGCAGCCCGCTGACGCCCGTGGCGTCGCGGCCCTGCAGATCGTCCCACGCCCAGCCCGGTCCGAGCGTTTCGTCGTCGAACGCGTTGTCGTTGCCGACGATGCGGCCCGTAATCGTGCGCACGCCGTTCGCCTTCAACGTCTCGGCCCAGCCCGCGAAGACTGCCCGACGCCAGCCGTTTCGCCATCCAGATGCTCGGATCGCCGGTACCGACGATGACAAGATCGCCGTTCGAGGACGCCGGCGTCGATCGACCCTGCCGCGATCAGGCGCGTGTCGTAACGTGTAGTCCCAGCCGAGCCGTTCCGCCGCCGCCGCGAGCGTCACGATCTTCATCGTCGACCCCGGCATCAGCAGCTTGCCGGCGTTCAGCGAATACAGCGTGCTCATTGCTCTTCGCGGACTCGAATCGACGATTCCCCAGTAGCTGCGCGTGAGCGTCGGGGCCGCCAGGATGCGCTCGATATCCCGCTGAAGTTGGAAAGCGCCGCCGGCAGTCGGAGGTGCTGGAGTGACGAACGGCCGCGGCGTGGCGTGGCAGGCGGACACGCCGAGCAGCAGCGCGAGGGCGAAGGCGCCCTTCGTGTCAGTCCTTGACGACAGGCGGGTACTCGCGGCTCTGACGAGGGACATCTGCGTAGTAGGCGAGCTGTTCCTGGCGCCACAGCTTGAGACGGCGATCGAGATCCTGGACCAGGTCGGGCCGGGAAGACGCGAGGTTGTGCCTCGGCGACTCCGCAGGATCGTTCACCTGATCCTACAGGAAATATCGTCCGTCCCATTCCGACACAGAGAAGCTTGAAGCCCGAGCGGATGATCGCGGACTGGAAAGCCGCGGGCGTCTGCACAATCGTGTAGAGGCTGCGATCCGGGTTCGGTTGAGGCTCGAAGAGGCTGATCCCCTGGAAGCCCGGGGTGCGGCGGGAAGGCCCAGCAGCTGGAGCAGCGACGGCGGCACGTCGAGGAACATCGCCGGCCGATTGTCGAGTCCGGGCTGCAAGACCCGGCGCCCGGATGATCATCGGCACCTTCACGACCTCGTTGAACAGCGAGCTCGCGTGCGCGGAAAAGCCGTGCTCGTAGAAGGCCTCGCCATTGTCGCCGCCGATCACGAACACCGTGTTGTCCCATTGGCCGTGGCTCTTGAGGTGCTCGAAGAGACGCGCGATCTGCGTGTCCTCGTAGTAGAGGCTGTCCGCGTAGCGGCCCTTGACGATGTCGATCTTCTCGATCGGAAACTTTCCCCACATGATCGCGAAGTCGATCGTCTTGGGACTGAAACGACGAGGGAAGTCGTCGGGCACCACGTACGGCAGGTGGCTGCTCTGAAGGTTCATGTGAATGAAGAACGGCTGGCCCGCGACGCTGTCGATCCACTTGATCGCTTCGTCCACCGTGTAGCGGTCGTCGACGCTGCCGGCGCCATTTGTTTCCTTGACCCACTCCGCGAATCCCGTGTCGCCATACGGCGCGTAGGTCGTCGCCGGTGAACGTCTCCGCGTCGAAGAAGCGATCCAGGCTGCTCTGCCGATGGAAATTGATCATTCCTCCCCAGCGCTCGTTCTGAGAGGAAAAGATCGCCGTCTTGTAGCCGAGAGCCTTCAGCACGTCGTAAATGAGGACCCGCGGATAGGTCGGATTTGGCGGGTACTCGTACATCTGTGGCGAGCGGAGTGGATATTGGGACGACAGCGGGACGAGGTCCGCGTAGTTGGAATGGCTGGCCTGGATGTACGCGTTCGTGAACACGCGGGATTCGCGCGCCAGCGCGTCAATCGTCGGCATGACGTCGCGTGTTCCGCCATACAGCGCGAAGCTGGTCCGAGCGCAGCGACTCGATCTGCACCATCACGACGTTCCAGCGCTTGATCCCGTTCCGCGGGACGCCGGCCAGATACTGGTCCATCGAAATGATCGGCCGGCGAATCACGTTCGCGTTGTCGGTCGACGCCACTGCGGGGGCTTCGGCACCAGACCCCCTGGCGATATCGGCGAAGGCATGGGCGACCGGGCCCGCGCGATCGTCGCGGCTCACGGTCGTAGTCAGTTTTGGGTTGATCGCGTTGGGCCGTTTCCGACGCGTACGCCGACCTTGCCGGCGAGCGCCGCGACGACCGAGATGCCAAGCGCGCCGCCCGCCGCCAGGACAAGTCGCCGTTGCACGGCCGGCGCGCCGGCTCGGGGTCCAGCTGGGCACCCACCATCCCAGGACCGCCGAGCCCACGAGCGTCGCGACGAGGACGGCAACGGCCAGGGGCGGGTACACCCAGTGGTAGATCTGCAGACCGTTGAGCGCCAGAAACGCAAACGCCTGACGGTCGAAAAAAACTCCCGTGTTCCAGAAAAGCGCCCAGCTCGAGCCGTACAGGAGAACGGCCACGAACACGACAAGAGCCTGCAGGCCGCGACGGTCCAGTGAATGGCCGGATGAGTTCCGGGTCGCGGAGGCGTGACAGCAACAGGACAAGTCCACCGATGGCCCAGACGCCCGCCATGAGAACGGCGAAGGCCGTACGCGGCCAGGCTGATCCGGGCGCCGAGCGGCAGTTGATTGTTCCGCAGCGCCGTATCCGAAACCAGCGCGCTCAACGCCAGCTCCACGACGGCGACGAGCATGCAGGACGCGGCGAGCGCCGCGAGCACCGGCACGAATCGGTCGAAGACGTGCTGGTGAACCAGACGACGCAGCGGATTTTTGAGGGACGGCCGCCTTCCGAGGACGTCTTCGCTTGGCCATCGAGTGGTTACTTCGAGACAGCGTCCAGCGCCTTCATCACCTCGTCGAAATCGGTCGCGGCGATCTTCACCGCGCCCGGCTGGCCGGGCACGGACGCATACGCATCGGCGCCAGCCTTGGCGAACGACACGCGTTCCTCCTTCTTGCCGTCTTCGAACTTCGCGTAGACGGTGAGCGACGGCTTGTCGAGGCCGGTTCCGGCGGTCGAATCGACGAACGACGCGGCGCGAAGGGTTTCGAGCTTCACGAGCAGCGTTCTCCATGGCCATCGCGTCAGGATCGCCGGCGTTCGGACTCGACTCGATGCCACTTCTCAGGAGTCTGGCCCTGCGCTTTGACTTTCTCGAACACGATCGTCTGGCCGTCGCGCGTGAACTCGAGGCGATCGGTGGAGTATCCGCGGAAGGCGAAGATCTCCTTTCGGCGGTAATCGTCGACGCCTTTCTGCAGATCCTTGAGCAGCGCGCCATCGGCCGTGGCGACGAGCGCCTTTGACAGATCGCGAGCGTAGACGTCGTTGCCGTTCGCGGCCGCCCACGAGCGAGCGGTCGCGGTCGTGCTGCCGGCGGTCAGGACCACCGTGGCCTGCGGCTTGTCGAAGCCGTATTTCTTCAGATCCGCCGGCGTCGCCTGTTCGGTGACGATCGACTTCATCGTGGCCCTCTGCACGCGACTGAGCAGCGAGTCGACCGCCGTGTAGTCGGCGACGGCCGCGATCGGCTTGGTGATCTTCCAGTCGGTGCCCTCTTTGGCGAACTCGAGCGCTGTTGTCCCAGGTCCGCCGACGACAGTCGATTCGATCGACCTTCTCGCGATCAAAAGCGAGCAGCGTCTTGTCGCGCAGATCGAACGTGGCGCGGTTGAAGATCGGATCGGTGATATCCGGCCACCAGGATCACGCGCTTGTCGGTATCGCGCCTGGCGAACAGATCGCCGCCGGTCGGTGACTTGCCGCCGAGGAGCAACCGGTGGGCGTCCGCGTAGTTCTTGTCGCCGGAGGCCTTGAACTCGATCTCCACTCGCGGCGCGTCGAGGCCGTATTCCTTCAGATCGGCCGGGTTCTCGTCGACCACGCGGGTGACTTCGAGGGTGCTCAGATTGGTGGCGATGGCGCTGACTGGCATTTCATCGGCCTTGACCGTGAGCGGCGCCGTCATCTGCCACATCCCGTTGGCCTTCTTGACGGTGGTGGTGTCGCCCGATTCGGACTTCACCGTGATTTCGTCGATCTTGTCGGCGTCGAGCGACACGAAGACGCGTTCCTTGGCCGCCTCGGTCGCCGCCTTCAGGCCTCTTCGAGGTGACGAAATAGATGTAGGCGCACGAGGCCAACCAGGACGACCAGCAACGCAATCGTTGATCGCAGGCCGCGCATTTAGCGTCTCCTGCGACCAGGCGTAGACGCCGGTACCGAAAATACAGGCCGGGATCACGATCAGCGAGAGCCACGTGATGTTGCTCTGCTCGGTCGCGGTCAGCGTGATCCGGCGGTCTTCGGGGTTCTTTGGCCGAATCGCAATCAGGTTCTCCTGCTGCGAGAGCCACCCGATCGTGTTCATGAACAGATCGCGATTGCCCTGAATGCCGAGACCGGCATTCGCCGCGAAGTCCGAATCGCCGACGACCGCCACACGCGTCTCGGGTTTTGGTGCTTCAGGATCGAGCGGGTTCGATGCCGCCGGGCGCCGCCGGCGACGTCGACGCGGCGGATGCGGCGGCCGCAATCGTGATGGGCCCCTTCTTGTCGCCTTTCGCCTCGTCGAGCGACACCTTGCCGGTTGCCAGCATGTCCTTGATATCCGCTTCGGCCCAGCTTTGCGCGCTGGTCTGCGCAAACGGCTGCGCGGTGCGCCCGTTGACGCCGCCCGGCACCGGGGTGACCGAACGCGCCAGCGGAAACGCCGTCACGAAGTTGAAGTGCTCGGTGATCGGATGCGTTCCATAAGTGGCGACGACGGGAACCGACGCGTCGGTGCCGATCAGGCGGCCCATGCCGCTGGCGTCGACGACGACGTCGTTGCCGACGTCCATGCCCCATTCGTGCGCGAGCGCGATCAGGTTGGTGGGCTGAGGGCCGTCGGCCTTGTCCGGCGGATCGATCTCCAGCAGCAGCTTGCCGGCCTTGTCGAGATACTTCTTGAGCGCCTCGATCTCAGGCGGAAAGAAGTCGGTTTTCGGACCCGCCACGATCACCACGGCCGCATCGTCGGGCACCGAGCCGGCCTGCGCGAGCACCAGTTTCTCGACGGTGTAGTTTTCGCTGCCGAGCGCTCCGGCGATCGCGTTGTAGCCGTCGCGCTCGCTCGACGTCGGGTCGCGCTCGCCGTGGCCCTGGACGAAGTACATCTTTTTCTGCTGGCCGGTGACCACCTTGATGATGCCGTTGGTGATGTCCTGCTCGGTGTCGGCCGTCACGCGCTCGGTGCGGCCCTTGTAGCTGAAGAGGATGGTGCCGTACTGCTGAACCTGATTCTGCCTGGCGATGGTGGGCTTCTTGTCGGGGTCGACGTATTCGGTCTTGACCTGTTTGGAGATGTATTCGTATTCCTTCAGCTTGTCCTGATAGCGCGGGAAATCCGGCTCCTGCGCGAAGGCCGTGATCTGCAGCGGGGCATCGAGCTTGGTGAGGACGTTGCGTGTCTGATCCGACAGGCTGAATGCCTTGTTCGCCGTCAGATCCCACCGCTTGTTCTGGCGCGCGCCGATGTAGTTGACGGCGATGAGGATGCCGAGCACCACCAGGACGCTGACAGTCGCCAGCGTGCCGTAGCGCGCCTGACGGCCTCGGAACACGTGCACGAATTCGCGCCATTGTCCCGCCATGTACACGACGACGCCCGCAAGGCCGGTCCAGACCAGATAGGGGACGTACTGTTCCTTGGCCGGGTACCCGAAGCGGATAGCGGCGCCGATGAAGACCAGCGCGGCGCCGAGCCAGCCGACGAGACTGAGAATGCGATTGATCATGTCTTTATCCGCGCCACCGTTCGCTGTCGACCGACTTGGCGGTCAGGAACAGTCCGAAGCTGATGAAGCTGATGTAGTAAATGAGATGCGACGTGTCGATGATGCCCTTCGCGAAGTCGTCGAAGTGGTCGATGATCGAAAGGTACTGCGTGATCTTGTCCACCGTCGGGCCCGAGAAGCTGCCGATCCAGTTGATCACCCAGAGCAGCAGGAACACGCCGAAGGTGGCCATGCCGGCGACGATCTGATTGCTCGTGAGACTCGAAATCAGGAGACCCACCGAGATGAAGCAGCCGCCCATGAGCAGCAGGCCCAGATAGGCCGTCACGATCGGCTTCCATTCCGGGTTTCCGAAACGATACAGCATCGCGATGTGGATCATGCTGACCGCGAGCGCGAGGGCCCAGAGCGCCAGCGCGCCGAGGAACTTGCCGAGGATGATCTCCCAGTCCTTCAGCGGAGACGTCAGCAGCAGCTCGATCGTCCCGGAGCGTTTCTCCTCGGCGTACGAGCGCATCGTGACCATCGGCATCAGGAAGAGCAGCAGAATCGTGACGTTCTGCAGCAACGGCCGGAGCATCACCTGGTTGACGTTCATCGCCTCGGACCCGCCGAACTGCGCCACCTGCATGCTCTGACGGACGAAGTAGTTGAGCATCGTGACGTAGAACCACCCGTAGAGCAGCGCGAAGAATCCGAGCACGATGTACCCGATCGGCGACGCGAAGTACGATCGCAGTTCTTTCTGCGCGATCGCGAGCGTGTTACGCATGGGTGGCTTCCTCTCCGGCCGGCGTCGTCTCCGTGGTCTCCGGCTCTCCGGCAGCCTCGTCCGTCGTCAGCGACAGGAAGATCTCCTCGAGGCTCAGATGCATCGGCCGCAACTCGAGCAGGCCCCATCCGCCGCTGACCACCGCCCGGGCGAGATCGCGGCGGACGTCGCGGCCGCTCTCGCTTTCCACTTCGTACCCGACGACCCTGTCCCGCCGATCCGCTTCGACGACGCGAGTGACGCCCGGCACGCGCTGCAACGCGCCCGACGCGTCGGCGCCGTTGGCGTCAACCTGCACGTACATCGTTTCAGACCCCCGCAGCCGGGCGGTCAGGTTGTGCGGCGTGTCTTCGGCGACGACGCGTCCCTTGTTGATGATGACGACGCGCTCGCAGGTTTGCGACACTTCCGGCAGGATGTGTGTGCTCAGGATGATCGTGTGATCCCCGGCCAGTTCCTTGATCAGATTCCGGGTCTCAATAATCTGCTTCGGGTCGAGGCCGGCGGTCGGCTCGTCGAGAATCAGGACGTCAGGGTTGTGGATGATGGCCTGCGCCAGGCCCGACGCGCTGCCGGTAGCCCTTCGACAGCTTCGAGCACAGCCGATCCGCCATGTCGGCGACTCGAACGCGCTCCATCACCTGCCGAATGCGCTCCCGCCGGCCGGCGGGCGGCACGCCCTTCACCTTGGCCACGAAATCCAGATACTCTTTGACGGTCATATCGGGATAGAGCGGCGGCGTTTCGGGCAGGTATCCGGTTCGGCGCTTGGCTTCGATCGGCTGATCGAACACGTCGAACCCGGCGACCACGGCCTTGCCGTCCGTGGCGGGCATGTAGCCAGTCAGGATCCGCATCGTGGTCGTCTTGCCGGCGCCGTTCGGGCCAAGAAAGCCGAGAATCTCGCCGCGCTCGACGCGGAAGCTGACGTCGTTGACGGCCGTGACGCGGCCGTATTGTTTGGTGAGGTGCTGAACCTCAATCACGAAGGACTCCTCATGTACTCTCTGAAGGAACGCGCCGGATGAAAAGGCGCCATTAAAAATGCTATCCGAACGTTAGGAAAATGTGTAGTGCCGACACCAGGAGGACCGATGGCTGCAGAAACAGGTTCGATTGCCCCCGATTTCACGTTGCCAAACCAGGACCGCGAGCCCGTCACGCTGAGCAAGCAGCGGGGGCGGCCGATCGTCCTCGCGTTTTTTCCGGCGGCGTTCAGTTCGGTGTGCCAGAAAGAGCTCTGCACGTTCCGCGACGCGCTCGGCCAGTTCAACAAGGTGAAGGCACAGGTCTACGGCATCAGCGTCGACACGTTTTTTGCGCTCAAGGCGTTCGGCGACCAGCAACACCTGACCTTTCCGCTGTTGAGCGACTTCAACAAGCAGGTCATCCGCGACTACGGCGTGTTCAACGAAGACATGATTGGGCTGAAGGGGATCGCCAAGCGCG
This sequence comes from uncultured Acidobacteriota bacterium, assembly GCA_963789965.1. Taxonomy (GTDB): domain Bacteria; phylum Acidobacteriota; class Vicinamibacteria; order Vicinamibacterales; family CAVVIG01; genus DATLLJ01. The sequence goes on along the minus strand of CAWBMO010000002.1, from coordinate 500,566 downwards.
CGGTATTCGTGCTCGACAAGGACGGCGTCGTCCGGCACCGCGAGGTGCTCGACGACGCGCGCAATGAGCCGGACTACCAGAAGGTGTACGACGCCGTGGCTGCCGCGTCATAGACCTGGTTCGCTTCATCGACGCGCCCGGTCGGCGATGCAGTACATGTCGTTGTCTTCGCAGCCTTCGACTTCCACCTGAACGGTCGTATGCGTGATGTGGAAGCGGCGCTTGAGATCGTCGACGACCGCGCGGAGCACCTGCTGGCCCTCCCGGACACTCTGTTCGGCCACGACGATGTGGCAGCTGCAGGCGACCACTCCCGGGCCGACCATCCAGACGTGGAGGTCGTGAACGTCCAGCACGCCGGCGACGCCCTTGATCGCGTCGATGACGGCCGGCATGTCGGTTCCTGCCGGCGTGCCTTCGAGCAGCACGGTCGCGCTCTCGCTGAGGACGCCGTAGCTGCTGAAGAGAATCAACCCGGCGATCAGCAGCGAGACGATGGGATCGGCGAGCGCTTGTCCCGTCGTGGCCACGATCACGCCCGCGATCACGACGCCGAACGCCGAGGCCGCGTCGCCGACCTGGTGCAGATAGGCGCTGCGGATGTTGATGTCGTCTTTCGAATCCTCGTGCAGCCAGAGCCCGATCACGACGTTGACGACGATCGCCATCGCCGCGACGCCGATCATCAGCGGTCCATTGACGACGGCCGGATGGCGGATTCGGTCGATCGCTTCCCATCCGATCAACAGCGCGATCACCACCAGCGAAACGGCGTTGGCCAGCGCCGCCAGCACGCCGACACGGTGATAGCCAAAGGTCATCCCATGGTGCGATCGCTTGGTCGCCATCGACAGCGCGTACCAGCTGAAGCCGAGCGTCGCGGCATCGGCCAGGTTGTGGCCGGCGTCGGAGAGCAGCGCCAGGCTCGGTCCGAACCAGCCGCAGAGCGCTTCCACCGTCACGAACACGAGCGTCAGCACGAGCGCGGACCGCAGCGTCCGCTCCGGCGCGCGCCGGTGAACGTGCGAATGGCGTGTGACCGTCGCCGTGCGTGTGGGTGTGCACTGACAACAGTGTACCTCCCGAAAGCTCTACCACGGAGGCACGGAGACACGGAGGACACGGTCCTGTTCGTTAGCCGTGCCTCCGTGTTCTTCCTCGGTGTCCTTCGTGGTGGCGCTTTTGCGAGGCTTCGACAACCACACCCGCGCCACGCGCAGGCCATCGAGCTGCTCGACACGCATGCGCCGCCCCTCGATATCGATCGTGTCGCCGACGCGGGCGCGGCGCCCGAGGCGGCCGAGCACATAACCGCCGACGGTGGTGTATGCGGTTTCGTCGATGTGCAGCCCGAACTGCGTGTTCACGTCGCCCACCAGCGTCAGGCCGTCGATGTCCGCCGATCCATCCGTGCGGCAGACGATCCGGGCCGAGCCGCCGAACTCGCCGCCGATGTCGCCGATAATCCGCTCGACGAGCGACTCGATCGTCACGAGTCCGGCGGTTCCGCCGTATTCGTCGATGACGATGGCTTCGCGCACATGCCGGCGACGCATTTCGCCGAGCAGATCGTCCGCGCCGAGCGTGTCGGGCACCGTCAGCGCCTCGCGGGCGAGGGCGCCGGCGTCAACGGTCGCGCCTGGCGAGGCGAGCACGCCCACCAGGTCCGTCACGTAGAGAAACCCGATCACATCGTCGAGGTTCGTGCGGTAGACGGGCAGCCGCGTGTGGCGTCCGCGCACCATGTGTTCGATGATGACCTCGCGCGGCGTATCGGCGGCGACCGCGACGATCTCGGTGCGCGGCGTCATGATCTGTCCGGCCGTGAGGTCGGCGAAGCCGAAGACGCGATGCAGCATCTGCTCTTCGTTCTCTTCGAGCACGCCCGCTTCCTGGCTGGCCGTCACCAGCATCTTGAGCTCCTCTTCGGAATGGACCATCGCATGGCCGCCCTTGCTGTGCAGGCCGAGCAGGCGCACGATGGCCTGTCCCGCGCCGTTCAACAGACGGATGAACGGCCAGAATACCTTCATGAATATTTCGGTGGGCTTCACGACGAGGAGCGCCGTGGCTTCGGCGCGTTCGAGCGCGATCGTCTTGGGGGCCAGCTCGCCAAAGGTGATGTGCAGCGCCGTGACGACGGCGAACGCGATCGCGACGCTGATGCTGTGCGCGGTCGTTTCGGCGATGGCCAGCGGGCAGGAACGCGAATGCGGGCTGAATGATCGACGCGAGCGCCGGTTCGCCGATCCAGCCGAGCCCCAGGCTCGCCATCGTGATGCCGAGCTGAGTGGCGGCGATGTAGCTCTCGGGATCGGTGACGGCGCGCCGCACGGCGCGCGCCCCGCGGTGGCCTTCGGCGATCAGCTGGTCGACGCGCGTCTTGCGCACCGACACGATGGCGAATTCCGCTGCGACGAAGAATCCGTTGGCGAACACCAGCGCAAACATCCCCGCCAGGCGCCAGAAGACAGCCGTAACCGTCAGGTCCACAGAACCCTCCGTCTAAATGCAACCACGAAAACACGAAGACACGAAGCCTATATGGTTTTCTTCGTGTTTTCGTGTCTTCGTGGCTGCGCTTTTTGGTTTGGCTACGCTTTTCGATTGGAGAAGAAATGGGCGTCGACGAAGGTGTCGATGACGGCCTGGTTGGCGGGATCGACCTTTTCGAACTGGATGCCCATGCCGACGCGCCGGTCGCTCCAGGCCACGCGCCCCTCGGCGTCGATATCGCGCTTGGAGCCGGGCATCCGGAAACGGACCTTCACCTTCGAGGCGCTGTCGAGCGGACTCGTCGTGCGAATCGCGATGCCGCCGTGGCTCAGATTCAGCGTCAGCGCCGCGGCGATCGTATTGCCGAAGCGGTACTGAATCGGGATGCCGAGGACGACGCGGGGGCTCGCGCGGCGGTTGAAGTTGTCCGGGAACAGGTGCGGCGCGATCGACGGGAGGATGTGCTGCACCGCGCTGTACTCGTTGATGTAGCCGGCGACACCGAGCGCGGCCAGGTCGCGGACTTCGTCGGCACTGGCGATCGTCCCGCTGAAAATCAGCACCGGCAGCCGCCCATCGTCAAGCTTGCGGATCGACCGCACGAGATCCACGCCGGGCGCGTGCGGCAGACGGAGGTCGAGGACGATGAGATCGATCTGGGTGAGGTCGGCGCGGACGCGGGCGAGCAGTTCCGCCGCGCTCTTGACGGCGATGGCCTTGTGGCCCGCATTCTCGATGGCGGTCCGAAAACGGTCGCGGACGAACGCTGTGTCGTCGGCGATGACGACCGTCTTGGTCGTGACCGAAGTCGTGGCCATCTCAGAAGGTATCGGTATGGAACAGCACGGTCCGTAGGCCGTATTTGAGTGGCGCTCAGCTTGCCGCTATAATTCGAACACTTATCGCGGATCGCGCCTGCCGAGCCGGATTCTGGCACGTCATCGACCCAATTGCCAACGGTGAGACATGCGCGGCGCCTCTGGCGAAGGGCCCGGGGAGTGAACGAGGGAGGATATGGCCAATTGCCCTGAATGCGACGCCGAAATCGAGGTCGACGAATTCGATGTCGACAAGGGCGATCAACTCAGCTGCCCGGAGTGCGGCTCCAGCCTTGAAGTGACCGGCGTTTCGCCGATCGAGCTCGACATCGCCCCTGACGATGACGACGACGATGACGAAGACGACGATCTGGAAGACGACGACCTCGGGGACGAAGAGGACGAGGAAGACGACGACGAGGAAGACGAAGTCGACGAATGATGGAACGGGCGAACGAGCGCGCTGATGAGAAAGCCGAGGCGCTCCGTGACGTGTTGGCCTCGATCGGCTCAGTCATCGTGGCCTACAGCGGCGGCGTCGACAGCGCGTATCTGGCGTACGCGGCCAGCCGGACGCTCGGGGATCGCGCCGTCGCCGTGACCGCCGACAGCCCAAGCTATCCGGAGCATCATCGCCGGCTCGCGATCGACATCGCCGAGCGGTTCGCCCTGCAGCACGAAATCATCTACACGCACGAAATGGATCGGCAGGAGTACCGGGCGAATCCCGCCAACCGCTGCTATTTCTGCAAGCACGAGCTCTACACGCATCTCACGCGGATCGCCACGGCCCGTCACGCGATCGTCATCGATGGCAACAACGCCGACGATCGCGGCGACTATCGCCCCGGCCGTCAGGCCGCGCGCGAGTTCGGGGTCCGCAGCCCGCTCGACGAAGTGAATCTCGGGAAGGACGAAATCCGAGAGCTGTCGCGCCGCGCGGGACTGCCGACGTGGGACGAGCCGGCCTCAGCGTGTCTCTCGTCACGCATTCCATATCACTCCGAGGTGACCGTCGAGAAGCTCCGCACGATCGAACTGGCGGAGCAGGCGATCCGCGCGCTGGGCTTTCGCGTGTACCGAGTCCGGCATCACGACGAGATGGCGCGCGTCGAAATCGCCCGCGAGGAGATGGCGCGTGCGCTCGATCCGGAGATCGGCGCCGCACATGGTGCGAGCGCTCAAGGCGCTCGGCTATCGGTACGTCACGCTCGACCTGCAGGGCTATCGCACGGGCAGTCTCAACGAAGGTCTCCCGCTCCATCCGGTTTCCTAGCCAGACACAACAGCGAGCTGCCGAACGGGTTGTCGACCGCCCGTAGCCACAGGCTCTCGACGCCGAGGAGCGCGCTCGAGCGCGCTGTTGACGGGCGCCGCCGGCACCGTGATCTCCTGCTGCGCCTCGGCCTCCGTCGCCAGTCCGCGCCACCTGTGAAACGCGCGAACTATTGCGAGCGGCACGAACAGCGTCGCGTTCGTGTAGGTGAGGCGGACGATCGTGAAGCCGGCGCGCTCGAGCAGCAGGCGAAGAGACGACCGCGAATAGCGCCGCCGTTCGTGGCTGAGCACCGAGTGATCGCCGGTCAGCATCGGCATCGCCGCGACGTTGACGATGGCGAAGCCCCCCGGCTTGAGGACGCGAAACAGCTCGCCGACCGCCGCTCGTTCGTCAGGCTCGTCGAGTGCATACAACACGTCGAACGAGGTCACGAGGTCGAATACGCCCGCCGGGGAAAGGCGCCGCGGTCACAGTGGCGCGGGCAATCGATGTCCGGCCCGCCTCGCGGGCGAGTCGAAGGCCAACCTCAGACAGGTCGAAGCCGTACGCGCGGCCGAACCGTCCGAGCAGCTCGAGGTTGGCGCCCGTTCCACAGCCGCAGTCGAGCATGAGCGGTGCCGTCCTGCCGCGAACCGCGGCGCGAATGAGCGGCGTGACGAACCGGCGGAAGCCGCGGAACCAGAAATGCCGCGCCTCGGCGCTGGCCGTGGCGCGAAGCAGGTGGTCCACGGCGCGCATTGTAGCGTTTTCGCAACAGCCCGCCCCTGTTGTATCGCTCTTGTACGTTCGATAGCTTTGTAGTAAGCTCCCGACCATTCCGAGGAGTGTGACTACATGATGCGTGCGCGTTATTTCTCCGTCGTCGCTCTGGGTGTCGTGCTGACGCTGGCCGTATCCGGTTGCCACAAAAACGTCCCGCAGGTCGCGGCCGCGCCGCCGCCGCCACCACCGCCGGCTGCGCCACCACCGCCGCCGCCACCTCCACCGCCGCGACCCGCACCACCTCCGCCGGCGCCGGCTGCACTGACGGAAGAGGAAATCTTCCAGCGCAAGACGCTGGACCAGTTGAACGCCGAGCGTCCGCTGGGCGATGTCTTCTTCGATTACGACATGTCAGAAGTCCGCGCCGACGCGCGCGGGCCGCTGCAGGTGAATGCGGATTGGATGAAGAAGTGGACAGGGACACAGATCACGCTCGAGGGCCACGCCGATTCGCGCGGCAGCTCCGAGTACAACCTGGCGCTCGGCTCGCGCCGGGCCAACAGCGTGAAGGACTATCTGGTCAGCCTTGGCGTGCCCGCGACCCGTGTCACGGTGGTCAGCAAGGGCAAAGAGGCACCCTTCTGCGCGGAAGAGAACGAGGCCTGCTGGCAGCAGAATCGCCGGGGACACTTCGTGATCACAGGGAAATAGGGCAGGAAGGGCAGGAAGGGCAGGAAGGGCAGGGAAGAGTGGAACGCCCGTCCCGCCTATCCCGCCCCGCCGGCATCTCCAGCCCGCGATACCAGGATCCGTGTCAGTTCCTGCTCTGACACCCGATACTTCGCCGCCTTCTTTCCGTTTACCAACAGCACCGGAATTTCCAGTCCGTAGCGCGCTTCGAGGTCGGGGTCGTTGGCGATATCGATCTCTTCGACCTCCGCCACCGTGCGTGTGTCCCGGACGACGCGCTCGACGATGACCTTCATCTCCTGGCAGAGATGGCAGCCCTGGCGCGTGTAGATCGTCAGCGCGATCACGAGGTTTTCGCGGCGCGGCACTCCATGACGACCTGTTCGGCCGCCGCCCGCGGATCCGCGGCCGCGATGATCGGCCGGCCGACCACGAGGTAGCTCGCGCCAGCCGCCAGCGCGTCCTGGGCGGTCATCGTCCGGATCTGGTCTCCCTTGCTGTCGCGGGTGCTTCTAATGCCGGGCGTCACGATCGCAAACGATTTTCCACAGCGCCGACGGATCAGCGCGATCTCCTGCGGTGACGCGACAACGCCATCGAGGCCGGCGGCCTGCGCAAGCGCGGCAAGCCGGCCGACCTGTTCGGCCGCGTCGGCGTTGATGCCCACCTCGAACAGCGCCTCGTCATCCAGGCTTGTCAGCACAGTCACCGCGATGAGGAGCGGTCTGGGACGGGATTGCCGCGCCGACTCGTCGTCGGCGGCCTGGCGCGCCGCGCGCATCATGGCGGAGCCTCCCGAGGCGTGAACATTGATCATCCAGGCGCCGAGACGCGTGCTGGCGGCGACGGCGCCGGCAACGGTGTTCGGAATGTCGTGAAACTTCAAGTCGAGGAAGATGCGGTCACCGCGCTTGGCCAACTCTTCGACAATCGACGGCCCATGGCTTGTGAAGAGACGGCTGCCAATTTTGAATCCGCCGACGATCCCGCGCAGCGTGTCGGCGAGCACCCGTGCCTCCGCGGCCGTATCGACATCCAGGGCAACTACGAGCTGATCCATTCCTTGTCCTTCGTTCGGATATCCACGGTGCCGACGAGATCGGAAATCCGCGCGATCTGGTGTCGCTCCATGTAAGCGGAGATGCCGTCGAGAAGCTTGGACCAGACATACGGATCGACGAAGTTTGCCGTGCCGACCTGCACGGCCGACGCGCCGGCAATGATGAATTCCAGCGCGTCCCTGGCGTCGGCAATCCCGCCCATCCCGATGATGGGAATCTTCACTGTCTGCCGGCACTCGTACACCATGCGCACGGCAATCGGGCGGATGGCCGGTCCGCTCAGCCCGCCGACGATGTTCGAAATCTTCGGCCGGCGTGATTCGACGTCGATGACCATCGCCAGAAACGTATTCACGAGCGACACGGCGTCGGCGCCGGCGTCCTCGGACGCGCGCGCGAAAGACGCGACGTCGGTGACATTCGGTGTCAACTTCGGAATGATCGGGAGCCGGGTGACCTTTCGGACCGCGCTGACGACCTCGAAGGTGCCAGTCAGGCTGCAGCCGAACGTGATGCCGCCTTCCTTGATATTTGGACACGAGATGTTCAGCTCGATGGCTGCCACTCCTTCGGCATCCGAGAGGATGCGGGCGACCTCGACATATTCATCAAGCGTTGTGCCGCAGATGTTGACGATGACGGTCGCGCGGCGCGCGCGGAGCTCGGGCAGCTTTTCATCGATGAAGCGGTGCACGCCGATCCCCTGCAGGCCGATGGCGTTCAACATGCCGGCAGGGGTTTCGACGATGCGCGGAGCCGGGTGCCCCTCGCGTTCGTTCAGGAACAATCCCTTGACGGCGACGCCGCCGAGCGTGGCCAGGTCGACGATGTCGGCGTACTCGACGCCGTAGCCGAAGCAGCCGCTGGCCGCGATCAGCGGGTTCTTGAGGGTCAGCGAACCGATTTGAACGCTCAGATCCATATGACCAAAGCTCTACCACGGAGGACACGGAGGAAAAACGGAGGGCACGGAAACAGTCTTTGGAAAAACAGTTCCCTTCGGTATGCCTCCGTGACCTCCGTGGTAGTGCTTTTCTATTCCCACAGTATCTGATCCCCCGCGAGCACCGGCCCGCTGAGACACGATCGCACATGATGGAACCCGCCGTGCTCGTCGCGCATCGGCACCACGCAACTGTAGCAGCCGCCGAGGCCGCATCCCATGATGCGCTCGACCGAGACCTGACAGGGCCGTCCGTACCGCATCGCGATTTTCGCCGTGGCGGCCAGCATCCCTTCGGGACCGCAGGCGTAGATCATGACCGGTGCGTTGGAGGCGCGAGAGGCGAGACGCGCTCGAGCGGCCCCGTGACGCGGCCGCGCTCGCCCGCGCTGCCGTCCTCGGTTGTCAGCATCAGCTCGACCCCGAGGTCGCGGAACAGATTCAGGTAGAACAGCTCGTCGGCGCGCCGTGCCCCGTAGAAAAGCGTCGAGCGGACACCGCGGGCGCGAAGCGACTCGGCCAGTGTGACGAACGGTGCCAGCCCGACGCCGCCGGCGACCATCCACGCCTCGGCGGGTGCATCGACCAGCGAAAACGGCCGGCCGAGCGGCCCGAGGCAGGCGACCTGTTGTCCGGGCGTCGCGGCGTACACGAGTGCGGTCGATGGACCGATGCGTTTGTTCAGCAGCGACAGCCCCGACGCGGTGCCCGCGTTGTCACGGAGGATCTCGAAGACGGAAAACGGGCGCCGAAGCAGCGGATCGTGCCCGAGTCCCGCCTTCACCATCACGAATTGCCCCGGCGCCGACGTCCGGGCAATCTCCGGCGCCCGAAGACTGAGAATGTTGTAGTCGGCCGACAACGGATGGTTGGCGATCACCTCGGCGGCGACGTCGACCGGCATCGCGGCAGTATACTCCGTGCGAAATGCGCTACCTGCGGATGCTGAGCAACTCGATCGCCGCGGGCTGTCTGGCGACGGCTTACGTGCTCATCGTGGTGCTGCAGCTCAATCCCGCGCTGCCGCTCGATCAGGCCCGGCTCGCGCCGCTCGTGACGACGGTGGGGTTGTTCTACGCCGTGCACTTCACGGTCGTCTGTTACGTGCTGCTCGTGGTGCGGCAGCTGGCCGCGCGCGAAGTGTTCTCGCCCGCATGGCTCAGCGTGGGCGTGCTGCTCTGGCTCGGCGCGCTGGCGGCGGCCGGCGGCTCGGCGTTGATGTGGGCCAATCTCTACACCTTCGCCCGCGTCCTCGACGCCGAGACGGTGACGGCGATGACGCGAGGTGCGGGTGCTCTCATCCTGGCGTCCATCGCGTTCTGCTGGTGGCGTGGGTGCGGCGCGCCTTCGGCCGCGAGGCTCGCTGGTTCTGCGCATCGGCGCTCGTGCTGATTGCCGGCTTGTCGATCGCCGTCCCTCTCGCGCTGCGTGGACCAGGCAAGATCCAGCCCCTTGAAGCGCGGTCGCTCGATATCGCGACCGACTTCACGCTGCCTGGGCGCGGTTCGCGCGTGAACGTCATTGCGATCGACGCCGGCTCGCTCGATTTCATCGTTCGCGCGACGGCGGAGGGCCGGCTGCCGAACTTTGGCCGGGTCCTCGACTCGGGAGCCGTGATGCGTCTGGCGACGATCCATCCCACATCGGCCGAGGCCGTCTGGGCCGCCGCTCTGACCGGGAAGCTGCCGCTGAAAAACGGCGTGCGTTCCGCCGGCATCTACCACCTCGCGACGGGCGGCGACGCGTTGCAGCTCCTTCCGAACTACTGCTTCGCGTACCAGTTGGTGCGCTTCGGGTTTCTCGTCGACGAGCCGCATACGTCGGCGACGCTGCGCACGCGCGCGCTCTGGAGCATCCTGAGCACATACGGCTTTTCGGTCGGCGCCGTCGGCTGGCCGCTGACGCAGCCGGCTCCGGCCGTGCGGGGATACGTGGTGAGTGACACCTATCTTCGTCTCGTGGGCACGCCGTCCGGCGTCGTCGATTCGCCGGCGGTATATCCATCCGAGGTGCAGGAGGACGTGGCGCAAGCGATCGAAAACCTGTCCGCCGAAACGCCGTCCATCGTGCCGGCGTCCAGGGCGCCGCTCGAAGACCGACACGATGTCGGCCGGCCGGACCGATCGCACCTACGATCGCATCGCGCGCGAGCTGGCCGAGCTTCGCCAGCCGCAGGTGACGCTGACGCGCTATCAAAGCCTTGATCCGATTGGCCACTACTTTCTCCGCTATGCGATGCCGTCGGAATTCGGCGACGCGCCTGACGACGAGCATCGAGCGCTCGGAGCGGTGCTCGAACAGCACTACAAGTTGATCGATGACGCCATCGGCCGGGCCATCGCGGCGCTCGGGCCCGACGACGTGATGCTGGTCGTGTCCGGGTTCGGGATGGAGCCGATGGGCTTGTGGAAGCGGCTCGTCGAGCGGGTCATCGGTGATCCCGATCTGAACGGCACGCATGACGCTGCCCCTGACGGATTCGTGATGGCCTACGGCGCCCCGGTCGCGCGCGGTCGTCTGCCCACGCGGGCGTCGGTCGTCGACGTGACGCCACGATTCTGTATTTCCTGGGCCTTCCGATCGGTCGTGACATGGACGGGTACGCCCGCACGGATCTCTTTCAGCGCGCCTTCACCGACGAACGGCCGATCACGTTCATTCCGACGTACGATCGATGAACTCTGATAGGATCTGAGGATTTGAGGATTTGAGGAAGTGAGGATCTTACGATGAACGACGAGAAGCTGGTGACCGTTGGCACCTATCCCAACAAGATCGACGCCGAGCTTGCGCAGGGCGCGCTCGAAGCGGCCGACATCGAGGCCATGGTCACGGCCGACGATGCGGGAGGGCTGCAGCCGGGACTTTGGGTGGGCGAAGGCGTGAGAGTGCTCGTCAGGGCCGAGGACGCCGAGCGGGCGAAGGAGATCCTCAACGGTGCGTCTGAATCTGAGATTTGAGATCTAGTATAATCACCGTCGCTCTTTAACGCGCTCCAGCGAGAGTGCGAAGAGGTGTACATGCTGCCGACCCGCGCCCGCCATCACCCAATTACCCGATTACTCAATTACCCGATTACCCAATTCACGTTCGGGGTGTCCGTGTGGCGGTCGTAATGGACGCCGACCGCATGGGACGGACGCTCACGCGCATCGCGCACGAGATTCTCGAGCGCAACCGCGGCGTCGAAGAGCTCGGCCTGGTCGGGCATCCGGACGCGCGGCGTCCCGATTGCCCGGCGTCTCGCGCGCGCGATTGGCGAGATCAACAACCACGAGGTGCCGACGGGCGCGCTCGACATCACGCTCTACCGCGACGACCTGATGCGCCACGCCGTAGGACCGCAGCCGGTCGTCCGCAGCACGGAAATCCCGTTCTCGATCGACGACAAGAAGATCCTGCTGGTCGACGATGTGCTGTACACCGGCCGCACGATTCGGGCGGCGCTCGACGCGCTCATCGACTTCGGGCGGCCGAAATCGATTCAACTGGTCGTGCTCGTCGACCGCGGCCATCGCGAGCTGCCCATCAAGGCCGACTACGTCGGCAAGAATCTGCCGACGTCGCTCTCGCAGAGCGTGCAGGTTCACCTGCAGGAAATCGACGGCCGGGACGAAGTCGAGATTCAGGAACCATGATGAAGGACCTGCTCGCCATCTCGGACCTCTCGGGCGAGGAGATCACGCTGATCCTCGACACCGCCGAGGCGATGCGCGAGATCGGCGAGCGGCCGATCAAGAAAGTCCCGACGCTGCGCGGCAAGACCGTCGTCAACCTGTTCTACGAGCCGAGCACGCGCACGCGCACGTCGTTCGAAATCGCGGAGAAGCGGCTGAGCGCGGACACGCTGAACATCGCCGTCTCGACGTCCAGCGTGCTCAAGGGCGAGACGCTGGCCGACACGGCCATGAACATCGAGGCGATGGCGCCCGACATGATCGTCCTGCGCCACCCTTCGTCCGGCGCCTGTCACGTGCTGGCGCGGCTCTGCCGCTCGCGCATCATCAACGCCGGCGACGGGATGCACGAACACCCCACGCAGGCGCTGCTCGACGCGTTCACCATCCGCGAGCGCAAGGGACGCATCGAAGGGCTGAAGATCGCGATCGTCGGAGACCTGCTGCACAGCCGGGTGCTGCGCTCCAACATCGGGCTGCTGACGAAGCTCGGGGCAGATGTGTGCGTCTGCGGACCGCGGACGCTCGTCCCGCCGGGCCTCGACCGTCATGGCGTGTCGGTCTCGACGTCGGTGGACGAAGCCGTGGCCGGCGCCGACGTGATCATGATGCTGAGGATTCAGCAGGAACGAATGCAGGGCGCATTCTTTCCGTCGGTGCGCGAGTACTTCAACACGTTCGGCATGACGGCCGCGCGAGTCGCGCGCGCGCGCCCCGACGTCATCATCATGCATCCAGGACCGATGAACCGCGGCGTCGAAATCGCGTCAGACGTCGCAGACGGACCGTACTCCGTGATCCTCGAGCAGGTCGCCAACGGTGTCGCTGTGCGCATGGCGGTGCTGTACCTCCTGGCGGGTGGAGCGGAGGCGACAGATTGAGGGAAGTGAGAACAGAGAAGTTAGAAGTTCAGAAAGATACTTCCAAGTGTTCAGCTCCAAGTTCTGATTCTGGGAATGAATGAACACTGCTGAAAGGTGGGCACGTCGTCGACCCGGTGAACGGTCGAAACGGCATCTTCGACGTGCTGATGGATGGCGACCGGATCGTCAAGGTCGGGCGCGATCTGCCCGTCGACGCCGGGACGACGGTGGTGGAGATTCCGAGCGCATTCGTGGTGTGCCCGGGACTCATCGACATGCACGTGCATCTGCGCGAGCCGGGACAGGAACACAAGGAAACGGTGGCAACCGGAGCAGCGGCTGCCGTGGCGGGCGGATTCACGGCCGTCGCCTGCATGCCGAACACCGATCCGGTCAACGACAACGCCGGCGTCACCGAGTACATCCTGAAGAAGGCGGCCGAAGCGAACCTGGCGCGCGTCTATCCGATTGGCGCCGTCTCGCGCGGTCAGAAGGGCGAGCAACTCGCCGAGATCGCGGAGCTCAAACAGGCCGGCTGCGTGGCGCTCACCGACGATGGACGGCCGGTGGCGACGGCGATGCTGATGCGCCGTGCGCTCGAATACGCGAGCATGTTCAACCTGCCGGTGATCGAGCACTGCGAGGAACAGACGCTCAAGGGCGAGGGCGTTGCGCACGAAGGCTACCAGGCGTCGGCGCTTGGACTGCGCGGCATCCCGGGCGAAGCCGAGTCGATCATGGCGCTGCGCGATATTTCGCTGGCCGAATTGACCGGCGGCGTCGTGCACATCGCGCACATGAGTGCGCGTCAGACGCTCGACGCGGTGCGGTACGGCAAGGCGCGCGGCGCGCACGTGACGTGCGAGGTCACGCCGCATCATTTCGTCCTCACGGACGACATGCTCGCGTCTCCCGAACCGTACGACACCAACGTGAAGATGAATCCGCCGCTGCGCGAGGCGGCCGATCGCGATGCGATGCTCCAGGGACTCGCCGACGGCAGCGTCGACGTCATCGCGACCGACCATGCGCCGCATCACTACGACGAGAAGCGCGTGGAGTTCGACCACGCGCCGTTCGGGATCACCGGACTCGAGACGGCCGTGTCGCTGTGTTTCGACCGCCTTGTGCACGCCGGCACCGTGTCGATCGCCAGGCTCGTCGAGCTGCTGTCCGTCAATCCGGCACGGATTCTCCACCTGCCCGGCGGATCGCTCAGCGAAGGCGCTCCGGCCGACCTGACGATTCTTGCGCCGGATCTTCCGGTCACCGTGTCGGTGGCGCGCATGCGATCGAAATCAAGGAACACTCCCTTCGACGGCTGGACGCTGCGCGGCGGCGTCGCGGCGACGATCGTGGGCGGCCGGACGTGTATGTGAACGAGGAGACTGGCTTAGGGCTCAAGGCTTAGGGCTCAGGCTTAGGGCTTGAGCCTTGAGCCTGAGCCTGAGCCATGAGCCGTGGGGGAATCGGAGTGGACCGACGAGCGGATATTCGGAACAAGGCGCTGAAGGACCTGCAGGAATTCGAGGTCCTGATGATCCAGGGACATTTCGATTATGGGAACGGTTACCACGGCCGCGTGTACCTGAACCCGCACCAGTTGTTCCGCCATCCGTCGACGATCTGGCGGTTCGCGCAGGATCTCATCGACGTCCTGCCGGGCGATCTGGTCCAGCGCACGGAAGTTGTGGCGGGGCCGGCCACCGGCGGCGCGCTGCTCGCGCACACCATCGCCGGTCTTCTTGACAGTCGCCGCAGCCTGACGCATCCGCCGTGCAGCTTCGCGCCGTTCACGCACGACGCTGGCGGCGGACTGACGTTGCGGCCGTTCTATCGCGCCTCCCTTCAAGGCAAACGCGTGCTGCTCGTCGACGATGTGCGGAACACCGGCGAGACATTCGCGCGCGCGGCGGCGCTGGCGCGCGACGCGGGGGCGACGGTGCTCGCGACGGCGGAAATCTACGATCGGCTGGAGGCGATCAAAGATCTCGGGTGTGCCGAACATCTCACTGGCGGAGTACAAGGCACCTGCCAACTACAGAGCCGCCGAATGTCCGCTGTGTAAGGACGGAGTGCCGATCACGCGCTTCTGATCCAAAAGCTCTACCACGGAGGACACGGAGGCGAACGGAGGACACAGTTTCCAGAAACGCGAGCACCTCTAGTCCTAGTCGTAGAACATTTGGAATCCGTGCCCTCAGTTTCCCTTCGTGCCCTCCGTGGTAGCGCTTTTGGGCACCAGCCGCAGATGCCCGAGCGCGCCGCGTTCGATATCCGCTCTCTCCATTCGCATCTTTCGGTGCTGGACAGCGTGCCAGTCCTCCAGAAAATCGTCGTAGTGATGTGACAGCACGTGGCCGGACTGGCCGACGTCGATGATGAAGCGGCTGTCATTGGCTGGCGACAGATCGATGATCTGACGGTAGCCGGCGACCGAGCGCTGGGTGTACGGCCGATCGGCCGAGACCGCCCCCACGTTCAGCGTGCTCCAGTCGCCGCCATTTGGCACCGACCGGCTGAGCAGCGCGCGGAACAGCGCGATCCCGTCAAGTCCCTGGTGCGGAAAGATCGCCTGGTGGACGGCGTCCCATCGCCAGCGCGTCATGTCGACCCCGAGCCGGCTCGTGAGGTCGGCAACAGCATCGTGCAGCGCTGTCGTCACCGCCTGATCGCACGTCTCGGAAATCGGGGTCCGTCGATCGTTACACCAGGTGAAGTCGCTGGCCGAGAGCGTGTTCACGAGGAACCGCGTGACGAAACTGAACCGGCCCGCGTACGAGGTGGTCGCGAGCGGACCGAGATCGTCGCCGGCGATCGTCGGCATGAGTCGCAGAAACCATGCCTCGAAGATCGAAGCCGCATTGCTTGCGCCGCGCATATCGCCGTCCCACCGGCCCAGGATCTCGAGAGCCTGTCTGTCGACCATGCTCTCTGGTTGCGCGTGGCGCATCAGCAACGGCAGCAGCGCTTTGGCATGCAGCGAGACGGTGTCGGCCTGGATGCGGGCAAAATCTTCGGACGTCAGATGCGTTCTGCCACCGAGCAGGTCTCGAATCCTCGTGGCTCGATATGGCTCGGGCCAGTCAACGCCGAGCGTGTACGCGTAGTCGCTCGCCGCCGGATTGTTATTGGCCGTGACGATAAAGTGTTCGGCGGGATCGTACAGGCTCGGAAGCTTGTCGAAGGGAATCCAGCCGGTCCACTCACTGTCTCCGCTCGAGCCGTCGACCGGCAGCGACCCGTCACCGCTCGCACGCACGGGGATGCGGCCTGGGGCGTAGTACCCGATGTGGCCGTCGACGTCGCCATACACGAAATTCTGAGAAGGCACGACGAAACCACGGAGCGCCGTAGTGAAATCACTCCAGTTGCGCGCCTGGTTGACTTTCAGAAACGCCGGCAACGTTCGGTCATCGGCGTCGAGCGCCGTCCATCGAAGCGCGAGCGGCGCCAGCGGCGTCGGTTTGGGGCTTCGAGGAAGTTCGGCGTTGTTCGTGTTGATCGCGTCCGAAATGAGCGGCCCGTGACGCGTGATGCGCACGTCGACCTGAACGGAGCGACCGCCTTTCACGCGGATGGTTTCGGGAACGATCGTCAGCGGCTCCTCCACGCCGCGGAAGAGCGCGAATTTCCCACTGTCATCGAGCCGTTCTCGATACAGGTCCTCAACATCGGCGGCGACGTTGGTCATTCCCCACGCAATGAAACGGTTTCGGCCGAGGGTGACGGCGGGCGTGCCGGGCAGCGTGGCGCCGCTGACATCGAAGCCGTCGGAGTCGCCCGCCGACAGATGCGCGAGATACCAGGTGGACGGCACGTTGGTGCCAAGGTGCGGATCGTTGGCGAGAAGCGGTTTGCCGGTCTCGGTGAGCGTGCCGTCGACAACCCAGTTGTTCGATCCGAGCGATTCGACCCTGGCGCCGCCGAGGAGAAAGTCGCGGACCGCGGGTACGCCGCCGGACAAGGCGCTCGTCAGAGCGGCAGTGGAAAGCTCTACCACGGAGGACATGGAGGTGTGACGTCGATCAACAGAGATCACGGAAAGCCTATTAATAGATGCGCCGTGGCCTCCGTTTGTTTCTGTGACCTCAGTGGTAGTGCTTTTGAACGCGGTAGTGCTTTTGGACAGGATCCTCAAACCATCGGCCGGGTACGGTGGCATCAGCTGCCGCATCCGTTCCAAGCCGACCGCGCGAACGAGGTCGTCCCGCAACAGCTCAAACGAGTAGTTCGCGCTGAGATCCCACGCCATCATCTTCACCCAGACGACAACATCGACGCCCGACCATGGCGCGGGTTCGAAGCGGAGGAGTGTGAATTCGGGCGGAAGCCTCGAGCCGTGATGCGTCGAGATGAATGCATTCACCCCCGCCACGTACGCATTCACCGGCGCCTTCGCCTCTTCCGGCATCCGGTCCCAGGCTGACCGGGCGGCACGTCCGAATCCCACCGTGCGAAGAAAGCGATCCTGCGGGACGGCAGCGCCGCCAAAGATCTCCGAGAGGGTGCCGTGGCCGACGCGGCGCTGGAATTCCATCTGCCACAGGCGATCCTGTGCGTGCACATAGCCGAGGCCAAAGAGCGCATCAGGCACGTTCGAAGCGAAAATGTGCGGAATCCCGTCGCCATCCCGAATGATGTCGATCGACGAGGAGAGGCCATCGACGGAGGTCTGGCCATCGATCTCCGGAAGCGAGCGGCGCAGATACGCGTACGCCGCACCGCACGCGATCGCGAGGCACGCCACGAGGATCGCGGTCGCTTTCACGAGCGTTCGGCGCATGACACAATCATAATCATTGCAGATTGCAGATTGCAGATTGCAGATTGCAGATTGCAGAACGGATTGCATACCAGAGTGCAGATTGAAGAATTGAAACCGGCGCTCGATCGTCTGTACGAAAGCTTCAACTACCCGGACTCGGCCACCGATCCCATCCAGATTGTCCGCCGATGGAAAACGCCGGAGGACCGTGAGATCGTCGGCTTGTGCGCCGCGGCCCTGGCGTTTGGACGGGTTTCGAGCGTGCTGCAGTCGATTGAACGCGTGCTCGGCATGATGGACGGCGAGCCGGCCGCCTACCTTCGCCGCTTCGATCCACAGCCGGCACGGCGCCGTGTTCGCCGATGTCGTCCATCGGTGGACGCGCGGACCGGATCTGGTCGCGCTCCTGTGGATCATCAAGCAGATGATCGATCGCTCCGGGTCGATCGAAAATTTCTTCATCGAAGGCTACGACCCGGAGGCAGAAGACATTGAAGGCGCGCTCGACAGTTTTTCGGCGCGTGCCCTGGCGCTGGACCTTCGTGCGGCGTACGGAAAGGTGCCGAAGCGGCCCGGCGTCTGCTATTTCTTTCCCCGCCCCTCCGCGGGCAGCGGCTGCAAACGGATGAATCTGTTCCTGAGATGGATGGTTCGCCGGGACGCGCTCGATTTGGGGGTGTGGACCCGCGTCTCGCCGGCCAAGCTCGTCATGCCGCTCGACACGCACGTCATCCGCGTCGGCCGGTGCCTGCGGCTGACGCGCCGCGTCAGCCCCGGATGGCCGATGGCGCGCGACATCACCGCTTCACTCCGGCGGCTCGACGCCGATGATCCGGTCAAATACGACTTCGCGCTGTGCCACCTCGGCATGATGAACGCGTGCGGGTTCAATCGCGCGGTTTCGTCGACGTCATCGACGTCGTCCTCAGGGGCTCGCGGGCCGTCACTTCCTCCGGATTCTCAATGCCCGCTTCGTGGCCTTTGCCAGCCACGCGGGCGTACGCGGCGGCCGTCTCGGCGACCATCCGGTCGACGGTGAAGCGCTCGCTGACGCGCGCGAGCCCGGCGTCGCCCATCCGCTTTCGCAGCCCGTCGTCTCTGAGCAGCCGGACGATGGCGTGCGCCATCGCCACGTGATCGCGTGGAGGGACCAGTAATCCGGTCACACCATCGTCGACAACCTCAGGAATGCCCCCCGCGCGAGTGGCCACGATGGCGCGCGAACAGGCCATCGCGTCGAGCAGCGACGTGCCGAGGCCTTCGGTCACCGAGCTCATCGCAAAGAGATCGATGCCCTTGATGCAGCCGAGCACGTCGATCCGGAAGCCCGGCAGCAGGACATGCTTTTCCAGGTGATGATCCCGTACCTGGCGCTCGAGGTGCTCGCGCAGTTCGCCCTCGCCGAAAATGACGAAGCGGGCGTCTGGAACTTCGCGTACGACCAGGTGCGCGGCGTCGACGAGATGGCGCTGGCCCTTGTGCGGCACCAGGGCGGCGACATTGCCGACAACCGGTGCGTGATGCGGCAGCCAGAAGACCTCGTGCACGTTGACCGGCGGCGCCGCAAGCACGTGCTCGACGTCGATGCCTTCGTGAACCGTGATCGTCCGCTCCGCAGGTACGCCGTCAACGACGAGCATCTGACGGATCGCCTCTGACGCGGCGATGAAACAGTCCACCTGCCGCTGTTTCCACCGCGAGAGCGAATTGCCGCGAAGATGAAAATCGACGCGACGAGCCGCGACGAGCGCCGGCGCCCGGCCGCCGGTCCGCTTTGTCGACGCGGCGACCATCGACAAGGCCAGGGCGGCCATCGCGACACCGTGCGCATCATGGGCGTGGATGATGTCAGGACCGAGCCGTCGAATGACCCGTGACAGGCGCCATGCTGCGGACAGGTCCATTTCGTTGCGCGGGGCGATTGGAATCAGGTCCAAACCTTCCGCAGCGCGGCGACGGAGCTCGCCGTCAGGGTGCGCGACCAGCGCAGCGCGGTGGCCGATCGATCGCAGCCCGTTCACGGTCAGCAGCACCTGGTTCTGCCCGCCGCGCCAGGTCCTAGCGGTATCGATGTGCAGTGAAAACATTTCGGAAGGCCGGCTTATCACGAAGACACGAAGGGCACGAAGAACACGGAGATCATAAAGGTTGTTTCGTGTGCTCCGTGGCCTTCGTGCCTTCGTGATGTGCAGGCGTCGTATGTTGAAGCTCCCACAGTTTGGCAAATTTCAAGAAGACGTAATAGCTGTTGAGCACGGAAATGACCAAGCCGACCACGCCGTCCCGCAGGCCGCCGCGGAGGATGTAGTTCCGCAGAAATGCCAGCGGGGGATGGAAGGCGAGCTGAAAGACGTTGGCGTGGCGGCCGCTCTCGTGCATCTGCCGCGCGGCATAGGTGGTGTAACGGTCAATGGTCTCGAGATGATCGCCGATGTCGCGAAAGGCAAAATGCTGAAGCTCCGCATGAAGCTGTCCGATGGTGCCCCGAACGGTGACGGCCTCGTGGACGTAGCGCCCGGTCCATTCTGCGGTTCTTCGATCGTAGAGTCGCAACTGGTGGTCGGGATACCAATCGGTCGTGCGGATCCAGCGTCCAAGATGCCAGGTGACACGCGGCATGCTGTAGGCGGCATGGTCGGGAGTTCCTGCCAGCTTTGCCTTAATCTCTTCCGCGAGCGCCGGCGTGACGCGTTCGTCGGCGTCGAGCGAAAGAATCCAATCGTGACTCGCGAGCGACGCGGCGTAGTTCTTCTGCGCGATGTATCCCGGCCAGGCTCGAACGATCACGCGATCGGTATAGCGGCGTGCGATCGCGACGGTGCTGTCGCTGCTTTCTGAATCGACGACGACTATCTCGTCGGCCCAGCGAATCGAGTCGATCGCGTCAGCGATGTGGGCGGCTTCGTTCTTTGTGATGATCGTCACCGACAACTTGGCCACACGGGGAGTGTATCCGAGGGCAGGAAGGGCAGGAAGGGAGCGCCTGCGGCCATGCCGAGCCGAGGACATGGGGATCCGAGGCGAGGCATCGGCGTAAGTTCGCGCTGGGGGTGGGGCCCCAGCGCTAGTGAAAAGAAAGCGGACGGTATACTACGCGCTGAACACATGACACGGGATGAACTGCTCAATCTATTTCGCCGCTCGGGCGCGCTGCTCGAAGGCCACTTCCGTTTGTCGTCGGGGCTGCACAGCTCCGGCTACCTGCAGTGCGCGCTCGTGCTGCAGCATCCCGATCACGCTGAGACGCTCGGTCGCGCCATCGCGGACCGCACGCGCGACCTGGGTGCGACGGTCGTGCTCTCCCCGGCACTCGGCGGTGTCATCATCGGCCAGGAAGTCGGCCGCGCATTGGGCGTCCGCGCCATCTTCGCCGAACGCCAGGACGGCGCGCTTATGCTTCGCCGGGGCTTCCTGCTCGCGGACAACGATCGCGTCCTCGTCATCGAAGACGTGTTGACGACAGGCGGCTCGACGCGCGAGACAATGCAGGTGGCCAGGGCGGCGGGCGCGCAGATCGTCGGCGCCGCTTCGATCGTCGATCGGAGCGGCCCGTCGGCAGGCTCGGGGCCGGCGGCCGATCTTGGCGTGCCGTTCGTGTCGCTGCTGGACATCGCGCTGCCCGCGTACGAACCAGGTGTCTGTCCGCTTTGCGCTCAGGGGGTCGCCGTCGTCAAACCCGGGTCGAGGCCCGTAGTAGCTTGAGGCGACAACACATCACGAAGTCACGAAGCAAACGAAGATAACCATTTTGGTTTCGTGATCTTCGTGTCTTCGTGATTTGCGGGCGCCCGATTAAGCCTGATGCCGACTTTTAAAATCACGCTGGCGTACGACGGTACAAATTACGTCGGATGGCAGCGGCAGGCGACCGGCACGTCAGTTCAAGGCCTGATCGAGGGCGCCCTTCGCGAGCTGGACGGCCGCGACGTCACCCTCCACGGCGCCGGCCGAACCGACGCAGGTGTCCATGCGCTGGGCCAGGTCGCCTCGTGTGCTCTTGATCGCGCGATCCGGTCCGACGTGCTCGTGCGCGCACTGAACGCGCGGCTGCCGGCCGACGTCCGTGTGGTGTCGGCGGAAACAGTCGCGCCCGATTTTCATGCCCGTTTCACGGCCACAGCGAAGAGCTACCGCTACCGCATCGACAACGCCGACGTCATGAGCCCGTTCGAGCGGCATTACGCGTGGCACGTGTTCGGCGCGCTGGACGTCGACGCGATGGACGCCGCGGCGCGGACGCTCGAAGGACGGCACGATTTTGCGGCGTTCCAAACCAACTCAGGCACCACGCGCACGACCGAAAGAACCATTACGCGATCGCGCGTCACTCGAACAAAACTCCGTGGTGGGGATCCCAGCGCAGCAGCCGCGCTGGGGCCCCGTGGTGGAGATCTGATCGTGTACGACATCACCGGCGATGGATTTCTCCGGCACATGGTCCGGGCCATCGTGGGTACGCTGGTCGATATCGGACGCGGGCGGCGACCGCGCGAGGCAATGCGAGAGGTACTGATCTCGCGCGACCGGGGGCGGGCCGGTCCGACCGCGCCCGCCTTAGGACTGTTCCTCGTCGGCGTCCAGTACGGCGACTTATAATGTTCGCATGCCGCTAGAGCAGCTCCTGGCGTCGCTTCCTCCAGGTCCGCCAGGATCTCCAGACGAACTGCTGGCGCGCCAGGTGAACTTCGAGCAGCTTCCCGCCCACATCGCCATCATCATGGACGGGAACGGGCGGTGGGCGGCGCAGCGTCACCTGCCGCGCGTTGAAGGCCACCGCGCAGGCATCGATTCGGTGCGCGACGTGGTCGAAACGTCGGCGCGGCTGGGCATCGACGTGCTGACGCTCTATGCGTTCTCCATGGAAAACTGGAAGCGGCCGCGGACAGAAGTCAACACGCTGATGACGCTGCTCAAGCGCTATCTGCGCCTCGAGCTCGGCACGCTGCTCAAGAACAACATCCGCTTTCGCGTCATCGGCCGCGCCGACGAGCTGCCGCCCGACGTGCGGTCGGAGCTCGAGAGCGGCATGCGGCAGACCGAAGGCAACAGCGGCATGCTCTTCAACATCGCGCTGAACTACGGCGGCCGCGCGGAAATCATCGATGCCGCCCGGCGCGCGATCGCGGCCGGAATCGCTCCAGACGACCTCGACGAACGGCGGTTCAGCGAATTTCTGTACACGGCGGGCCAGCCGGATCCGGATTTGCTGATTCGCACGAGTGGCGAGATGCGCGTGAGCAATTTCCTGTTGTGGCAGATCGCGTATGCGGAAATCTGGGTCACCGAAACGTTGTGGCCCGACTTCCGCCGGCGCCACCTCCTCGAAGCCGTCGTGGCCTATCAGAAGCGTGATCGGCGGTACGGCGGGATTAAACCGTCGCCTGTCGGTCCAGTGGCGCTCGGCGCCAAGTGACTCGCGTCCTCAGCGGCGCCGTTCTATTCGTCGTGGCTGTCGCGGTCGTCTGGTTTTCGCCGCCGGTGATGTTCTTCGCCGTCGCCGAGCTGCTTCTGCTGCTCGGACTGATCGAATACATGGCGCTCGCTCGGGCCAGCGGCCTGGGCGTGCCTGCGATCCCCGCCGGTGTCGCGGCGATGTTGACGTGCGCCGCCTTTACGCGGGGCGTGCCGGTGCCGGTCGACGTCGTGTTGATGTCGGCCCTCGTCGCCCTTGGCGCACTGACCTTGACCGCCTGGACTGGCGGCCGCGACGCACTGGGCCTCGCCTCCGCGAGCCTCTTCCCGACGTTGTATCTAGGGCTGCCGCTCGGAGCGCTGGTGGCCATTCGCGAGACGCGCGGCCGCGACGCCCTGTTCCTCCTGATGCTGACGGTCGTCGCCAGCGACACCGCGCAGTACTACTCGGGCCGGGCGTTCGGACGCCGACCACTGGCGCCGGCGATCAGTCCAAAGAAGACAGTTGAAGGCGCTGTCGGCGGGTTCATCTTCGGCGCCCTTGTCTGCGCCGTCTTCGGCACGTTGTGGCTGCCGGTTGTGCCGCTCGCCTTGCGCGCGGCGATCGGCGTGATGATTGTGGCGCTCGGCATCACCGGAGATCTCTTCGAGTCGATGCTCAAGCGCAGCGCGGGCGTCAAGGACAGCTCCTCGCTGATCCCTGGGCACGGCGGCATTCTCGATCGGATCGACGCGCTGTTGTTTGCCGCACCTGTGTACTACGTTGTGCTGAAGTACGTGTGAGAACGCTCAACACAAGGGACACAAAGGACACGAAGGAAATCATGCTACGCATCTTGAGTGAGCTGCTTTGCCTTTGTGTCCATTGTGTCCTTTGTGTTTGACCAGTCATGAAACACATCGCGATCCTCGGGTCGACCGGCTCCATCGGGCAAAGCGCCCTGTCGGTGGTCGATGCGCACCCGTCGCGCTTACGCGTCGTCGCGCTGGCTGCCGGCGAGAACGCCGAGCGGTTTGCGGCGCAGATTGCGCAATACCGGCCGCGCGTCGTGGCGATGGCGACCAGCGCGGCGATCGACCGCCTGGCCAGCACTCTTCCCGCGAACGTGACGGTGGCGGGCGCCGGGCGGGACGGACTGGTGGCGGTCGCCTCGCACCCCGACGCGGAACTGGTGCTGTGCGCGTCGTCGGGGACCGAGGCGCTCGAAGCGGTCCTGGCGGCCATTGAGCTTGGCAAGACGATCGCGCTGGCCAACAAGGAAATCCTTGTCATGGCCGGTGGCCTTGTCACCGACGCGGCGCGGCGACGCGGCGTCGCCATCCTGCCGGTCGACAGCGAGCACAACGCCATTCATCAGTGCCTGCATGGGCGTCCTGTCGCCGAACTGAAACGTCTGGTCCTCACCGCGTCTGGCGGGCCGTTCCGCGGCCGATCGTCATCCGAGTTATCGGCGGTCTCGACGGAAGATGCGCTCCGGCATCCGACATGGCGGATGGGCCGGAAGATCACCATCGATTCGGCGACGCTGATGAACAAGGGGCTCGAGGTGATCGAGGCGCATTGGCTCTTCGGCGTCCGCGCCGATCAAATAGACGTCGTGATTCATCCCCAATCGGTGGTGCACTCAATGGTCGAGCTCGTGGACGGCTCCCTGATTGCACAGCTTGGCATTACCGACATGCGCCTCCCGATTCAGTACGCGTTCTCGTATCCTGATCGCTGGGCCGGGCCGGGGCCCAGCCTCGACCTTGTCGGCGCCGGACGACTGGAATTCGCAGCCCCGGACACGGAAGCGTTTCCGTGCCTTCGCCTCGCGTACCGGGCGCTCGAGGCCGAACGGAGCCTCCCGGTCGTGTTGAATGCCGCGAACGAGATCGCGGTTGCGCATTTTCTCAATCGGCGCCTCGGATTTACCGCCATTCCGCATGTGATTGAAGGGACCATGAACGCGCATCGGCCGGCCGAGGTGGCTACGCTCTCGGCCGTCCGCGAGGTCGACCGTTGGGCTCGAGAGTGTGCGCAGGACATGGCCCGCGCGGTAGAATTAAAGATCTGAGGTCATAGCTTGCCAACCAGCCTACTCACTCTTTTGGCGTTCGCCTTCGTGCTCGGTGTGCTGATCTTCGTGCACGAGCTCGGACACTTTCTCGCCGCGAAGCGGGTCGGAATCCGCGTGCTGAAGTTTCAGCTGGGGTTCAACCCGACAATCCTGAGCTTCAAGCGCGGCGACACCGAATACGCCATCGGGGCGCTGCCGCTCGGCGGTTACGTCAAGATGGCCGGGGACAGCCCGGACGAGACGCTGACCGGGCGCGCGGACGAGTTCCTGTCAAAGAGCAAGTGGGAACGCTTTCAGGTGCTGATCATGGGCCCGGCCATGAATCTGGTGCTGGCGGTCGTAGTCACCGCGTTCGTGTTGTACCAGGGCGCCGAGGTGCCCGCGTTTCAGGACATGCCGCCGGTTGTCGGCACCGTCATGATGGGTTCCCCGGCCGCGAAGAGTGATCTTCAGCCCGGCGATCGCATCCTCTCGGTGGCGGGCCGCAACGTCGACACGTGGGACCAGTTCTTTATCGCCATCGGCTCCCGCCCGAATCGCGAAACGTCCCTGACGATTCAACGGAACGGGCGCGAGATGGAACGGGTGGTCACGCCGATCGTGCCGCCGGGCCAGAGCCGGTTCGAGATCGGCGATATCGGCGTGCTGCCGGATGTGCATCCACACCTGCAGTCGGTGTCGCCCAACGAACCGGGCGAACGAGCCGGTCTGAAAGCAGGCGACGTCATCCTGGCCGTCGACGATCAGCCCATGACGTTCAAGGGCCAGCTGCGTGAGGCCATTGCGAAACATCCGGAGCAGCCGATCACGATCGCGATTCTTCGCGACGGCGCCCGGCAAAGCGTCACCGTGACGCCAGCGAAGCGCGGCGATATCGGATTTCTCGGCGTCGTCTTGGTCGACGAGAGCAAAAGTCTCAAACCGGGTCCGATGGAAGCCGTCGTGCTCAGCGTGCGGAGGAACGTCGAGAGCGCTGGACTGATCTTTCAGACGGTGTGGGACTTGATCACGCGCCAGACTTCGCCCAAGCAGTTGATGGGGCCGGTGGCGATCGCGCAGCTTTCGGGCGAATCGGCGCAGCTCGGGTGGATCCCGCTCTTCAGTCTGATGGCCATGATCAGCCTGAACCTCGGCTTGCTGAACCTGCTGCCGATCCCGATCCTGGACGGCGGCCACATCTTCATCATGGCGCTCGAGGGCGTCGCTCGCCGCGACTTCAGCGCGCGCGTGAAAGAGAAGATGCTCCTCGCCGGCTTCGTGGTCCTCATGACGCTCATGGTGACGGTCATCTACAACGATCTCGCCCGCATCAGCTGGATCGAGAACCTCATGCCTTGGCGCTAGATTTGCGGCCTGCACTCTCGGAGGTTTGCGTGAACACGACCAAACGGACCGGACGATCTGGAATCGCCGTGCTGGTGCTGGCACTCGTTGCCAGTCTCAGCGGGACGGCGTCGGCGCAGAGCGGCGTCAGCAGCGCCGAGATTCAGCGGCTGCAGGACAACGTTTTTGAGGCGTCACGCGACGTGACCGGACTTCGTTCACGCGACGCCATTCTGGCGGCCCAGCTCCAGGGCGAGCTCGACGATGCACGCGACGAGGCGGTGTATTTAAAGGTCAAGCTCCGGAAGAACGAGCGGATCGATCGTAACGAGTACCTGGACCTGCGCGATCGGATTGACGGCATTCGCGCCCGTGCGCGCGGCGATGTGGCGGTCGGCGGTTCTCCAGCGAGCCCAGCGGCGCGCGACGATCGGCCGGCAGCCCCGGCCCCGACACCCGGCAGAACGCAAGAAAGCCCCAGCGATGTGCCGGTCGGCACCGAATTCGACGTGCGATTGTCGAGCGCGCTCAGCTCGGCAACCGCGCAGGTCGAAGATCGGTTCGAAGCGACGACCATGTTCGACCTGAAACAAGGGAACCGCGTCGTCGTGCCCGCCGGTTCGGTCATGCGCGGCGTGGTGAGCTCGGTCAGGAAAGCGGGACGGGTCGAACGGACCGGCAGTCTGACTGTCGCCTTTGATCGTCTGACCATCGGCACCCGTTCGTATCCCATTCGCGCGACCGTCACACAAGCGATCGAAAGCGAAGGCATCAAGGGCGAAGCCGGCAAGATCGGCGCGGGCGCCGGCGTCGGTGCCGTCATCGGCGCAATTCTCGGCGGCGCGAAGGGCGCGCTGGCGGGTATTCTGATCGGCGGCGGCGGCACCATTGCAGCCACCGAGGGCAAGGACGTCGAACTCGCGCCTGGAACCGTGCTGCGAGTGAGGATGGATACGGCGCTGAACGTGCGCTAGGAACGGCTCAGGGCTCAGGGCTCAGGGCTCAGGGCTTAAGGCTTAGGACGTGAGCCAGCGACCTCTTTCATCGCTTCCCGGGCGGCAGCGATGGTCTTGTCCACATCCCCCGCCGTGTGCGCCGTCGAGAGAAACCACGCCTCGAATTGCGACGGCGGTGGATACACACCACGCGCCAGCATCGCCCTGAAAAACCGCGCATAGCGTTCGGTGTTGGCGCTCGTCGCGGTCTGGTAGTCGCGCACGGGACGATCCGTAAAGAACGGCGTCAGCACCGATCCGACCACGTTGACCTGCAGCGCCACGCCCGCCTCGCGCGCCGCCGCCGCCAACCCGGCTCCCAGACGAATGCCGAGCTTTGCAAGATACGTGTAGGTGCTGGGCTTGAGTTGACCGAGGCACCACAAGCCGGCGGTCATCGCCAGCGGATTGCCGCTCAGCGTCCCCGCCTGATAGACGGGCCCGGCTGGAGAGACCAGCTCCATCAGATCGGCGCGTCCCCCATAGGCGCCCACCGGCAGCCCGCCGCCGATGATCTTCCCAAGGCACGTCAGATCCGGCGTGACGCCCGCCACCTGCTGCGCGCCGCCCGGAGCGGCGCGGAATCCCGAAATCACCTCGTCGAAGATCAGCACCGACTTTTCTGACGTGCACACCTCGCGAAGCGCGCGTAGAAAACCATCGGCGGGCGGGACCACGCCCATGTTGCCGGCGATCGGTTCCACGATGACCGCGGCAATCTGGCCGCGATGGGCGCCGAACAGACGCTCGACAGACCCCAGGTCGTTGTAGCTGGCCACCAGCGTGTCCGCGACGGCCGCGCGCGTGACACCGGGGCTGGTCGGCGCGCCGAGCGTGAGCGCCCCGGAGCCCGCCTTCACCAGGAATGGATCAGCATGTCCGTGATAGCAACCTTCGAACTTCACGATCCGCTCGCGCCCCGTCGCCGCGCGCGCTACCCGGATGGCGCTCATCGTCGCCTCTGTGCCCGAGTTGACGAAGCGCACGCGCTCGATCGAATGCATGAACTTCATGACGCGTGCGCCAAGCTCGATCTCGAGGGGACTTGGTGCGCCGAAGCTCGTGCCGTCGCGCGCCGCGGCCGCGAGCGCCTTGACGAGCCCGCGTGGCGCGTGGCCGTGAATCAACGGCCCCCACGACATCACGTAGTCGATGAAGGTGTTGCCATCGACGTCTTGGATGCGGGAGCCGGAGGCGCTGCGGATGAAGAGAGGTGAGCCGCCCACCGCCTTGAACGCCCGGACCGGGCTGTCGACACCGCCTGGCAATATCTGTAAGGCGCGCGAAAAGAGACGAGTCGATCGTGTTGTGCGCATGGCTGTGTGTTAGCAGGTCTAAAGACCTCCGCTACTACTTGTCAGGCAGGTCTAAAGACCTGCGCTACTTCAGTCCTGCCGTGATCGCTCTGTTGTGGCGCAGGACTTTAGTCCTGCCTGAGGCGGCGGATTATGCGAGCGCCCTGGCCGCGTCCACTGCGTAGTACGTGATGATGATATCGGCCCCCGCGCGTCGGATCGCGGTCAGCGTTTCGAGCATCGCGCGTGGTTCGTCGATCCAGCCGTTACGCGCGGCTGCCTTCAGCATCGCGTACTCTCCGCTGACGTGATAGGCCGCGGTGGGGTAGCCGAAGCGCTCCTTCACCCGCGTGAGGACGTCAAGATAGGGGAGCGCGGGTTTCACCATCACCATATCCGCGCCTTCCTCGATATCGAGGGCCACCTCGCGCAGCGCTTCGGCCACATTCGCCGGGTCCATCTGGTGCGAACGCCGGTCGCCAAACTTCGGCGCGGACCCGGCCGCGTCGCGGAACGGCCCGTAGAACGCCGAGCAGTACTTGGCGGCGTACGACAGGATCGCCGTGTTCTCGAAGCCTCGCTCATCAAGGGCCTGCCGGATGGCGCCCACGCGTCCATCCATCATGTCAGACGGCGCGACGATGTCGGCGCCGGCGGTTGCATGGGAGACTGCGGCGCGCACCAGTTGATCCACGGTCGGGTCGTTCGCAATTTCATTGTCGATCAGGATGCCGCAGTGGCCGTGATCGGTGTACTCGCACAGGCACACATCAGTGATCACCAGCACATCCGGAGTATTTCGCTTGATCGCGCGAATGGCCGACTGGACGGGCGCCTCCGGATCGTACGCGACACTTCCGATGTCGTCCTTGTGTTCCGGCAGGCCGAACAGCAGCACGCTCTTCACGCCTGCCGCACGCGCGCCCTCGACTTCCCTGACCGCTTCATCCACAGACAGGTTGCACACGCCCGGCATCGACGGAACCTCGCGACGCACGCCTTCGCCTTCGCAGACGAACAACGGCAGCACGAACATCTCAGGTGACAGGCGCGTCTCGCGGACCAGCGCGCGCATCGTTTCGGACTGGCGGAGGCGTCGCAATCGCCGCGTGAGCTTCAAGGCCGCAGGCGTGTGAGTGGTTGTCGGGCTCATGGCATCTTCCCCGTTGGTGCTGGTCCGGCTAACGCCGGACACGACAAGTGTCAGACGACTACGCCTGTTGGGCGACGACGCGTTGGCTCTTTTCAAAGTGCTCGACGATCGCGTCGACGAGCGATGAAATCGTGTACTGCTCCGGCAGGATGGTCGTCTCGATGTTGCACTGGGCGGCTGCCTCGGCCGTGACCGGTCCGATCGACGCGACGATCGTCGTCCGCAACAGGTCCGCCGCAGGCTCGGCACCCACCACCCTGACGAAATTACGGACGGCGGACGCGCTCGTGAACGTCACGACGTCGATGCGCCGATCGAGGAGCATGCGATAGATGTCGGGCTCTCCCTCGCGGTCAGGCTCGGCGACGACGGTGCGGTAGGCGATGACTTCGGTGACCTCCGCTCCCTGTTTCCGCAGTTCGTCGGCGATCACTTCCCGGCCGATGTCCGCCCGCGGCACGAGCACGTTGAGGCCACGGACGTCCACCGCGTCGCCCATCGCGCGCACGACGCCCTCGGCGCGGAACTCGGCCGGCGTCAGGTCCACTTTGAGGCCGTAGTGACGAAGCCGCTCGGCCGTCGCGGTGCCCACCACACACAGCTTGACGCCGGCGAGCGCGCGCAGGTCGTGCGGCGTTCTGAGCAGGCGCTCCATGAAGACGTTCACGGCGTTGGCGCTCGAGAAAATGATCCAGTCGAAGGTGCCGGCGCGCGCGCAGGCATCGTCGAGCGGCGCGTAGTCGTCCGGCGGAAGAATCCGAATCATCGGCGCCTCGATCGCTTCGGCGCCCATCGCCTCGAGCAATTCCACGAGCTCGCCCGCCTGCTCGCGTGGCCGCGTCACCAGAACGCGTTTTCCGAACAGCGGCCGTGCGTCGAACCAGCGCAGGTGCTCCCGCAGCGCCGCGACGCGTCCCACGACGAGAATCGCGGGCCGCCGATCGGTCGACTCCCGGGTCAGGCGCAGGAGTTCGTCAATCGTTCCGAGATGCGTTTCCTGCGTCGGCAGCGTGCCGCCGTAGATCACCGCGGCCGAATCCTCGGCCGGCCGGCCGTGGGAGAGGAGCGAGTTGAGAATCGTCGGCAGCCGATCCGGCCCCGCGTAGCAGACGATGGTGCCGTCAAGCTGCGCCAGACTGGTCCAGTCCACGGAGGTGCGCGTCTTGCCCTCGTCCTCGTGCCCCCGCACGAACGTCAGTGTGTCGCCGCCGCCCGGATACGTGATGGGGATGCCGGCATAGGTCGGCACGCCGATGCCGGCCGGCACTCCCGGCACGACCTCGAAGCGCACGCCCTGTTCGTGCAGGAACAGCGCTTCCGCGCCGCCTCGATCGAAGACAAACGGATCGCCCCACTTCAGCCGGGCGACCGTCTTGCCCTCACGCGCCTTTTCGGCCAGCAGATAGCAGATGGCTTCCTGTTCGAGTGGTTGCGGAGCCGCCCCGCCGACGTCGATCTTCTCCGCGTCCGGTCGTGCGTGGTGCAGGAGGCGCGGGTGAACGAGATGATCGTAAAGCACCACGTCCGCCGACTCGAGGCACTTGAGGCCGCGAACCGTGATGAGCCCGGGATCACCGGGTCCGGCGCCGATGAGATACACGGTCGCGCGGGTCACGGCTGAATCCCTTCGACCGCTCCACGCGAACGGTCGGCCTCGGCGAGAATGTCCCCCGCGCCGTCGGCGAGCAGCTGCGCGCCCACACTGGCGCCAATGGCCGCCGCATCGGCCGGCTTCCCGTGCCCCGTGCTGGTGATGGCACGGCTCCCGTCAAGCGACACGACCACCGCCACGAGCTCCATTTCGTCCGGCGAGAGCGATGATGCGAGCGCGCCGATCGGCGTCTGGCAGCCGCCGCCGAGCGCCTCGACAACCGCGCGTTCCGCATCGAGCGCAGCGTGGCTTTCCCGGTCGTCAATCAGATGGACTGCCGCGCTCACTCGCGGATCCTTCTCCCGGATTTCGATGGCGACGATGCCTTGCCCCGGTGCGGGCACGCAGGCGGAGGCAGGCACCCTGGCTGAAATGCGCGAGGCCATCCCGAGCCGCCGCAGGCCGGCAGCCGCCAGAACGATCGCGTCGTATTCCCGCCGATCGACGTCATCGAGCTTGCGCAGACGCGTGTCGAGGTTGCCGCGGATGGGTCTGAACCGTGCGTAAGGAAACAGCCGGGTCAGCTGCGCGATGCGTCGCACGCTGCTCGTGCCGATCGACGGCGAGGGGCCGAGTGCGATCACGACATCATTGAAGGACATCGAATCGGTCGGCGGCAACACGATCGCATCCAAAGGGTCCTCGCGAGGCAGCGCGGCGCCGATCGTCAAACCGTCCGGCAGGATTGCCGGCATGTCCTTGCTGCTGTGCACGGCCAGATCGATCTCGTCCCGAACGAGCGCGTCCTCTATTTCTTTCACAAAAAGGCGCTTACCGCCAACTTCGGAGAGCGGCGCGTCCTGCAGCCGGTCGCCCGAGGTCTTGATGACGACGATGTGGCACGGACGGCCGCTGGTTTCCTGGAGACGCGCGGCCACCGCGTTTGCCTGCCACAACGCCAGTTGGCTGCCTCGCGTGCCGAGCCGCAGCGCGGCCTTCGTGTCAGCCACGATTCGATGGTCTCGACTTCGCGCGGAACGGCTCGACACGACCTTGCCCTGAGCTTGCCGAAGGTGTCGAGCTTGTCGCGCGATCCGCGTCGGCGGGCTCCTGCTCGGTGTCCGCCGACGGCGCAAGCCCGAAGAGTCGCGTGAGCGCTTCCGAGTACGCGTTCAGCGTGTCGTGGTCCCCCAGTCCTTTGAGCTGTTCGGTGGGCGTCAGCAACAGCTTCTCGACGATGAGCCGGGTGATCTCGTCGACACACGCGCGTGCGTCCGGCCTCGCCTCGAGCGGCAGCGCGGACAGCTTGAAGTCGAGCCGCTCGAGCTCGGCGCGGCGGATATTCTCGAATTTCTGCCGGAGGGCGACGACTGTCGGGATCGCCCCACGCGAACGCAGCCACGCGCCGAACCGGCCGACCTCTTCGGCGACGATGCCCTCCGCACGCAGCACTTCACTCGCACGCCGCGCGAGATTCTCGCGGACGGTCGCCTGCAGGTCGTCGATGTTGTAAAGGAACACCTGCTCGATTTCGCCTGCCGCCGCCTCGACGTCGCGCGGCATGGCGATGTCGATGATGAAGAGCGGCCGGTTGCGGCGCGGCCGCATCACGGCTTCGATGTGACCCTTCGTGAGGACGGTGGTCCCTGCACCGGTGGCAGTAATCACGATATCGCTCGCGCCGAGAGCGGCGTCCATTTCCTCCCACGGCGCGGCGCTCGCGCCGCCGATCGCTTCGGCGGTCCGCGCCGCGTGCGCCATCGTCCGGCTGACGATCGTCACCTGCTGGACGCCTTGCGATTTCATGTGCAGGGCCGTCAATTTGCCCATCTCGCCCGCGCCGATCACCAGGACGCTCCGGCCCTTGAGGTCGCCGAAGATCTTGCGCGCAAGCGCGACGGCCGCGAAACTGACGGAGACGGCGCCCGCACCCAGTCCGGTTTCCGTGCGGACGCGCTTGCCTGCCGCGAAGGACGAATGGAACAGCCGGTTGAGGACCGGACCGATGGTCTGCGCGCCGGTGGCGAGGGTATGCGCTTCCTTCACCTGGCCGAGAATCTGCGGCTCGCCGACGACGAGCGAATCGAGGCCGGCCGCGACGCGGAACAGATGGCGGGCGGAGTCGAGGTCCGCGAGATCGTACAAGTGCGGCGACAGGTCGTTGCGATCGACGCGGTGGAACTCGCCCATGAAGGCCGCGAGGTCCGCGCGGGCTGTTTCGAGATCCTCGGACGCGGCGTACACTTCGGCGCGATTGCAGGTGGACAGCACGACCGCTTCGTGGGTCGACCCCCGCGCGGCCAA
Organism: uncultured Acidobacteriota bacterium; assembly: GCA_963789965.1. GTDB lineage: Bacteria > Acidobacteriota > Vicinamibacteria > Vicinamibacterales > CAVVIG01 > DATLLJ01. The sequence continues at coordinate 467,136 of CAWBMO010000002.1, read as the reverse complement.
TGCCCGCAGGGCCGCCTCTACGCGTCCCTGGAAGTCGACCCGCTCACGCAGGTCGACGGGCGCGGTCTGGTGACTGAGACCCACAACGAGGATATGCATACTAGATGCAGAATCTGAGGATGTGAGGATGTGAAGATGTGAGGATCTGTTGTCGGAGTGGCATTTCCAAGATCCTCAAATCCTTAGATCCTCAAATCCTCAAATCAGAAATTGTGGCTCGTGGTCAGGAAATAGCTGATCGGCACGAAGTTCAACAGCACGATCGAGAAGCCGAGCGCCGAGAGGTACGCGGTACGACGCCCGCCCCAGCCGATGCGCCGCGCGCCGAACAGCTCGAACGAATACACCGCCCAGCAGAGAAGCGCCACGAAGATCTTGGGATCGCCGAGCGACATCGCCTGCACGCGCGGATCGAGAGCGGCCGAGGGCACCGCGCGGGCCTGGGCTGCAAACACGACGCCGGCGACGATGCCGACGGTCAGAAAGATCCATCCGATCACGATGGCTCTCTGGTTCATGCGGTCGAGCACCTGCAGCGAAGGGAGCCGTGCGTAAAAGAATCCCAGATGCTTCGCCTTGATCTCCTTGAAGAGAAGCACGTAAGTAATCCCGATGACGCAGGCGAGCGCGAAGCTCGCGTACGCAAAGAGAAGTGACGATACGTGGATGCCGAACAGCGGACCCTGGAGCACGGCCGACCGCGCTTCGACCCTCGGATTCATCGCCGGGATCGTCTGAAGCGCCACGAGCAGCGGCAGGATGAACACGCCCATCGCCCGCTCGTCCGTGGACATCTCGGTGTAGAGATACGCGAGCGCGAGCAGCCACACGAACGTCGAGATCGCCGTTGAGGCGCTCGTGATTGGCACATGCCCGGCCTCCATCGTCTGCATGCCGATGACGAAGGTGTGAGCCAGCGCTCCGGCGACGAGCAGCGTCGTCGCCGACTGGCCGACGGCCGGATTGCGGCGGGCGAAGTGCCATGCGTAGGCGATGAAGGCGACGGCGTACAGCGCCAGGGGGACGAAGTTCATTTGGACTGACGAGGGACGACCGGTGCGAAGTACCCGAGCTTGGTCCGGGCGACCGTATTCGGCCGGCCGACGCGGACGACGACGCGGCGCCAGGCGCCGTCACGGCGCGGATTGCGCGACGTGTAGCCGACCGTGTACTGACTCGACAGCTCGTCGGATATTTGTCCGTAGATGCCGGCCAGCTCGGAGACTCTGCGTCGGGAAAAACGCGCGGCCGCCGGTCTCCTGCGCGAACTGCCGCATGACGAATTCGGCCTCTTTGAACCCTCTTGCGTTCGAGGCCCCCTCGTCGACTTTCAGGCCGATGGTGTAGATCGCGGTTTCCGAGCGCTTCGCCAGGTCGAGCACTTCCTCGAACGGCAGCAGGCTCGACGTGTCTTCGCCGTCCGACAACACGACGATCGCCTGGCGCCGCACTTCGTCGGCGCTCTTGGCCACGATCTTCTTCAGATCCTTCAACGCGATGTAGACGGCGTTGTGCAGCGACGTCGAGCCGCCGGCCGAGGTCTTGCGGATCGCCTGCTCGAGCTCGCCTGCGCTGTTGGTGAACGTCTGGAGAACGACGACGCGGCTGTCGAAGCTGACGACTTCGGCGAGATCCTGCTTCCGGAGGCGCTCGTGCGAAGCCGACGGCGGCTTCCTGGGCCACAGGCAGCTTCGTTTCCATGCTGGCGCTGGTGTCGAGCAGCACCGCGAGCGCGATCGGCAGGTTCGTGCGGCTGAACAGCGTCACCTCCTGCTTGACCCCGTCCTCGAACACGCTGAAATCCTCTTCCTGCAGGTCGGTGAGATAGCGCGACGTTCCGTCCGTGACCGTCACGTTCAACGACACGACATCGACGCCGGCGCGGAACGAGGGCGCTTGCCGAGGCGCGGCCGGATCACCCTGTGCCGCTTGTGGTGTCTGGCCGGCCACTCGGGTCGCAGTCGTACGGAGCGCAATCGACGCCGCGATGAGCGCCGCGACGGTTGCGAACCGGAGCGTTCCGGAAAGTGGACGAATCACCGTCGTGCCTGTTGATCCTTGACCAGCGTGCCGAGCGCCGTGAGATCGGTCCGTTTCGCCGTGATCGTCACGCGCTGCGGCGGAATGAGCGAATCGGGATGCGCGTAGACGACGCGGTAGGTACTTGTCAGCACGTTGGCCAGCTGCTGAAGTTTGACCGGTAATGCTGACGCGACCAGCAGCTGCGAATGCGTGCCTCCGCTTGCGAGCGGCCCTTCGTCGACGACCCTGTTGCGATCCCTCACATCGTTGTCGATGCCTATCGCCGGCAGACCAATGCTGATCACGTGCAGCGCGGCTCCGCTGTCGCGCAGGGGCGTCAGCACCTGGTCGGGATGCCGGCTACTGAGCTCCGCGCCTTCGCTCGTAATCGCGACGATAACCGGGCGCGCCGACTCGCGCCTCTTGAAACCCTGTGAGATTTCGATAATTCCGTTGAGAAGGTAATAACCGCTGCTGAAGGTTTCCTCCCACAAGCGGTCGACCGCCTTGGTCAGTGGTGCAGGGTCGATGGAATAATCGGCGAGGATCGTCGGCCGGCTTCCGAGCGTGACGATCGCGACCTCGTTGCGCCGTCCTGACGCGGTCGGCTTGGTGAGCGTCTCGATGAATGCCGGTAGCGCCCGTCGCATGTGAGGGACCAGCGGCGCGGCGGCGGTGCTGTTGTCGACCAGAATGGCAATCTGCATCGGGTCGGAGACCGGAACCACCCGCAGCACTTCGCGTGAAACATTGTCCTCCCGGACGACGAAATCCGAGGGGCCCAGACTGGGCACCGGGGTGCCTGTTTGGTCGACGACGTTGACGTACATCGACCGTTCAATCGCCTGCGACAGGAGCGTGGCAGGGTGGCTCAAGACGAGCGCGGCGAATACGGACACACCGGCCAGCATGCATCGCTTCATAAGGCCAGTATAGGTTGAAACTCACGTGAATTGCATGTTATAAACCAACGGCTTTTCCGCCATCGCGCGCCTCTTTGCGCGGTTCATTCATCCAGATGCTTTCAGATTACATACCCATCGCGTTGTTCGTTGTGGTCGCGACCGGTTTCGCGCTCTTTACGCTGGTTTTTTCGAGTCTCATCCATTCGGAAAAATACAACCAGGTGAAGCTCGAGCCGTATGAATGCGGCATCGAGCCGACCACCGACGCGCGCGACCGGTACAGCATCCGGTATTACCTCGTGGCGATGCTGTTCGTCATTTTCGACGTTGAAACGGTGTTCATGTTTCCGTGGGCGGTCATCTTCGACAAGCTGCTGCTCTTCGGGCTCATCGAGATGATCGTGTTCATCTTCATCCTGGTCGTCGGGTACTACTACGCGTGGCAAAAGGGTGCCCTCGAATGGGTCTAGATGGCTGACGATCCGGAAAAGCCCCCTGAACCTCCCGCAAAACCTGCCGCACCCGCAGCCGCAAAGCCAGCCGCTGCGGGCGAGGCTCACGTACCGAAGGCGGCCGCGCCGGTCGGGCCACCCGATCCGCCGCCGCCGGCCGGCGTCGTGCAGCCCGCCTTTATCGCCGCCTTGCAGGAGGCGCTTCCGGGCAGTGTGTCGCAGGTCAGCTACTGGGTGGGTGATTGGACGATCATCGTGCCGGTGTCGCACCTGCTCGAGGTCGTGCGCCATCTGCGCGACACGCCGGCTGCGGCGTTCGACACGTGCTCAGATGTGACGGCCACCGACTGGCCGCTTCGGCCAGAGCGCTTCGATCTGGTCTACTGTCTCTATTCGACGCGGCATCACCACCGCCTTCGCGTCAAGGCCCGGGCCGGCGAGCACGATCCGGTGCCGTCGATGACGGATGTGTGGCCGGCGGCCAACTGGCTGGAGCGCGAGGTGTACGACATGTTCGGGGTGAACATCACCGGACATCCCGATCGCCGTCGCATCCTCATGCCGGAGGATTGGCAAGGGTTTCCGCAGCGCAAGGACTACCCGCTTGAAGGGCCCGGGGAGTTGCTGATGGAGAATCCGCTCGACTGGCTGAAGCTGCGTCAGGCGCGCGAAGAAGCGGACATTGAATAGTCAGGCTCCAGACTTCAGGCTCCGGTCTTCAGGCCTGGAGCCAGGAGCCATGAGCCCGGAGTCAAACAGCTAAGTAATGGAAACACCCACCGTCCACCACGGCGCCATGTTCGACACCAACGAGCTGGTGATCAACATGGGTCCCCAGCATCCGAGCACGCACGGCGTGCTGCGTGTGGTGCTGCGCCTCGACGGTGAGAAGGTCGTCGACGCAGACGTGGTCATCGGCTATCTGCACCGCGGGATCGAGAAACTCAGCGAGAACCGGAACTGGACCCAGATCATCCTGCTGACCGATCGCATGGACTATGTGGCGGCCGCGACGAACAACGTCGGGTACTGCGAGACGGTCGAGAAGCTGATGTCGCTCGAGGTGCCCCGCCGCGCGCGGTACGTCCGCACGATTCTTTGCGAGCTGCAGCGGATCGCGAGCCACTGCCTATGGGTGGGTACCCACGCGATGGACATCGGCGCGATGACCGTGTTCCTGTACGCATTTCGCGAACGCGAGCTGATTCTCGATCTGTTTGAGGAGTTCTGCGGCGCCCGCCTGACGTACAACTCCATGCGGATCGGCGGCCTGCCGCTCGACATCCCGCCAGGCTGGGACAAGAAGGTTCTGCAGTTCTGCGAGATCATGGCGGTGAAGCTCGACGAGTACGAAGAGCTGCTGACGCACAATCGCATCTGGCTCGAGCGAACCAAAGGCATCGGCGTGATCTCCGGGCCTGAGGCGCTCGCGCTAGGCTTGAGCGGCCCGCCCCTTCGGGGCTCGGGCGTTCCGCGCGATGTCCGGAAGGACGAGCCGTACGCGTCCTATGACGAGATGGCCTTCGACGTGCCGATCGGCACGACCGGCGATACCTACGATCGGTATCTGGTCCGGATGGAGGAGTTCCGGCAGTCGCTGCGGATCATTCGTCAGGCGACGGAAGGGATCCCCGAGGGGCCGATTGTCGGCAAGGTACCGCGGCTCATCAAGCCGCCGGCCGGCGAGACGTATCACGCCATTGAATCGCCCAAAGGCGAGCTCGGGTACTTCATCGTCGCCGACGGCAAGTCGACCAACCCGTACCGCTTCCGTGTACGGCCACCCTCGTTCTGCAATCTGCAGGGGTTGAGGCGCCTGGTGAAGGGCCACCTGGTGGCGGACGTGGTGGCGCTCATCGGCTCGCTCGACGTGGTCCTTGGAGAGGTCGATCGGTGATGTCGATGGTCCTTAGTCCTTCGGCCTTGGTCCTTGGTCCGTCCCTGGTCCCTGGTCCTTGGTGCGATAGCACGCAGGCGCGGACTGGAGACGCAGCAGCAAGATGGACCGAGAGCCCAGGACCAAGGACGACCAAGGACCAAGGACGGACCAAGATCCAAGGACCAGGAACCAAGGACCGTCATGGTCGATAACCTCGTCATTCCTCTGATCAAAATCGCGATCGTTCTGAACGCGACGCTCGTTGCGGTGACGTATATGGTCCTGCTCGAGCGCAAAGTGATCGCGTGGGCGCAGTCGCGCCTCGGTCCGATGCGCGTCGGCCCGTACGGCATCCTCCAGCCGGTGGCTGATGCCGTGAAGCTGATGATCAAGGAAGACATTACGCCGGTCCGCGCGGACAAGTGGGTGTTCACCCTGGCGCCGATTATCTCGATGGTGCCGGCGCTCATCGTGTACGCCGTCATCCCCTTCGGGCCCGAGGTGAATCTGTTCGGCCGCCGGGTCACGCTGTATATCACCGATGTCAACGTCGGGCTGCTGTATATCGTGTCGGTCGCCTCAATCGGGGTGTACGGCCTGATCCTGGCCGGCTACGCGTCCAACAGCAAGTACCCGCTGCTCGCGAGTCTGCGGGCGTCGGCGCAGTTGATCAGCTACGAAGTCGCCGTCACGCTCACCCTCGTCAGCGTGATCATGGTGGCCGGCTCACTGAGTATGGTCAGCATCGTGCGCGCCCAGGAAAGCTCGCACGTGTGGTTCGCCTTCATCCAGCCGGTCGCCTTCGTCATCTTTTTCATCGGCGGCCTGGCGGAAACCAACCGTGCTCCATTCGACCTGCCGGAAGCGGAGCAGGAGCTGACGGGCGGATTCCACACGGAGTACAGCGGCATGCGGTTCGCGCTGTTCTTCCTCGCGGAATACGCGAACATGATCGTGGTGTCCTCGGTCGCGACGACGCTGTTCTTTGGAGGATGGCTGCGGCCGTTCCCGAACGTCGCGGCGCTGTCGTTTCTGGACATCATTCCGAGCTGGACCTGGTTTCTGATCAAGTCGTTCGTGTTCCTCTACATCTTCATCTGGGTGCGGGCGACGCTGCCGCGGTATCGCTACGACCAGTTGATGCGGCTTGGATGGAAGGTGCTCATTCCGCTCGCGATAGTGAATCTGGTGGTCACGGGGATCGTGAAAGTGTTGTTGGTGTGGGGCTCCGGGCTCTAGGCTCCAGGCTCCGGGCTCGGCCTCAAGCCCGAAGCCCGAAGCCTGAAGCCTGCTGAATCGCAGTATGGGTCAAGCGATCGCGTTTTACACGTTGGCGGCGTTCATCCTCGCGTTCGCCGTGATGGTCGTCAGCACGAAGGACACCGTGCACTCGGTGTTGTTTCTCGTGCTCGATTTCCTGTTTGTCGCCGCGTTGTACGTGCTGCTCGGCGCGCCGTTTCTGGCCGCGATCCAGGTGCTCGTCTACGCGGGCGGGATCGTCGTCCTGTATCTCTTCGTCGTCATGCTGGTGAATCTGAAGCGGCCCCCCGAGGCGCACCAGGATCCACACCGCCTGACGAAGTTCGGGCTTGGCCTCGCCGTGGCCATGCTGGTGGAACTCGTGATGATTGGCGCGTACAGCTATGCCAGCCCGGCGCCGGCATTTGTCGCTCCATTACCGGCGATGCCGGTATCGGGGAACACCGAGGAAGTCGGGTGGCTCCTGTACACGAGTTATCTGATCCCGTTCGAAATTGCCTCGATGCTCCTGCTCGTGGCGATGATTGGAGCCATTCTGCTGGCGAAACGGGAGCTGTGAATATGAAATTGCAGACTTCAGATTTCAGATTGCTGATTGAGATTTCAGATTGGTGGCCATTCACCACGCAATCTGCAATCTACAATCTACAATCTGCAATTCAGGAATCATGATTACACCTACTCACTACATGGTGTTGTCCGCCGCGCTGTTCATCATTGGCGTCATCGGCGTGATGGTGCGCAGGAACATCATCATCATCTTCATGTCGATCGAGCTGATCTTGAACGCGGTCAACATTAACCTGGTGGCGTACTCGAACCAGCTTCAGAACGCGATCGGCCAGGTCTTCGCCATCTTCGTCATTGCCGTGGCCGCGGCCGAGGCCGCGGTGGGCCTCGGGATCATTCTCGCCTTCTACCGCAACAAGGAAACAGTGAACATCGACGAAATGAACGTGATGCGATGGTAAGAGGGCAGGAAGGGCAGGAAGGGCAGGAGCGAGCGCCTGCGGCCACGGTGAGGAGCGGCCTGTGAAGCCGCGACGAAGCGTCAGCGTCAGTTCGCGGCGCGGGTGGGGCCCCGCCGCCATGGAGAAGAAGCGCCTGCGGCCATGCCGAGCCGAGGCCATGCAAAGCCGAGGCGAGGCATCGGCGTGTTCGCGCTGGGGGTGGGGCCCCAGCGCCAGTGGAGAAAGTTGGCAGTGACAGCAGGATGAAATACATCTGGTTGATCCCGCTACTCCCTGGTCTGGGCGCCGCGATCAACGGCCTCATCGGGATTCGTTCGTTCTCGCGCAAGGTGGCCGGCGCCGTCGCGTGCACGATGATGCTCGCCGCCCTCGGCCTGTCGCTCGTCGCCTTCTGGCAGCTCCTTGCGCTGGCGCCCGACGCGCGCGCTTTCGACGTCACCGTCGCGCAGTGGATCCCGTCCATCCCGCTGCAGACGGGCAGCGGCGCCGTCGGCAGCTTCCAGGTGCCGTGGGGCTTCCGCCTCGATCCGCTCTCCGGCATGATGCTGCTCGTCGTCACCGGCATCGGCACGCTGATTCACGTGTACTCGACGGCCTACATCGCCGACGAGCCGCGCGGCGGCGTGGCGCGGTTCTTCTGCTATCTGAATCTCTTCTGCTTCTTCATGCTCATGCTCGTCCTGGGCAACAACTTCCTGGTGATGTTTGTCGGCTGGGAGGGCGTGGGTCTCTGTTCGTATCTGCTCATCGGGTATTGGTACGAGAAGAAGAGCGCGTCGGACGCGGGAAAGAAAGCGTTCATCACCAACCGGATCGGCGATTGGGGCTTCATCCTCGGCATCTTTCTGATTTACTCGACGTTCGGCACGCTCGACTTCCGCGCCGTGCAGAATGCGGCCGCGACGATGCCGGTCGAGACCGCCGGGTTCGGTGTGCTGTCGATCATCTGCCTGCTGCTGTTCATCGGGGCGACGGGAAAGAGCGCGCAAATCCCGCTCTTTGTCTGGCTGCCGGACGCGATGGAGGGCCCGACGCCGGTGTCGGCGCTGATTCACGCGGCGACGATGGTCACCGCGGGCGTCTATATGCTGGGCCGGAATGCCGTGCTGTTTTCACACGCGCCGATGGTGATGACGATTGTCGCGATCGTCGGTGTGCTGACGGCTCTCATGGCTGCGTCGATCGGCCTGGTGCAGTACGACATCAAGCGCGTCCTGGCGTACTCGACCGTGTCGCAGCTGGGGTACATGTTCACGGCCATGGGCGTTGGAGCGTTTTCGGCCGGTGCGTTCCATCTGATGACGCACGCGTTTTTCAAAGCGCTGTTGTTCCTGGGAAGCGGGTCGGTCATCCACGCGATGGGCGGCGAACAGGACATGCGCCGCATGGGCGGCCTCAAGAAATACATGCCGGTCACTTACGCGACCATGTTCATCGGCACGCTCGCGATCGCGGGCATCCCGCCGTTCTCCGGGTTCTTCAGCAAGGACGAAATCCTCTACAACGCGTTTCTCCACAACAAGGCGGTCTGGGTGCTCGCGGTCATCACGGCGATGATGACGGCGTTCTACATGTTCCGTCTCGTGGCGATGACCTTCTTCGGCGGGTATCGTGGCCCGGCATGGGAGACCGCCGAGCACGGGCCTGCTGGCGTCGCCGCCGGTCATGGGACGAAGCATCACGCGGACCCGCACGATGCCCACGATGCCCACGGTAGCGCACGATGCGCACGCCGGACACGGACACTGGCACGGTCCGCACGAATCGCCGTCCGCGATGACCTTTCCCTTGATGGCGCTGGCCGTCGGCGCCATTGTGGCGGGATTTGTCGGGATCCCCGCCGCGCTCGGCGGCGGCAACGCCATCGAGCATTTCCTGGAGCCGAGTTTCACGGCGGAAGAGGTCCGGCTACAGCCGGGCACTACGCCTGCCCCTGAGGGAGCGGCGAGGCCTGAGGGAACGGCGACACCTGAGGGAACACCGGCCAACGAGAGCGTACGTCGTGTCGGGCTTCAGCCGGACCAGACAGGGGAAACCGAGCCGGAGGCGTCGCGAGGCGTCGAACTGGGCTTGATGGGCTTTTCCGTCTTAATCGCCGCGATCGGCATCGGACTGGCGTGGAAGTTCTACGTCACGAGCCCCGAAATATCGGAACAGCTGGCCGTGCGATTTGCCGGGGCGCACCGGTTGCTCTCGCACAAGTATTACGTCGACGAGCTGTACGGCGCGACCGTTATCTCAGCGACGTGGAATTCCGCGCGCGCGCTGTGGACGGTCGATCGGAACGTCGTCGACGGCGCTGTGAACGGCACGGGCCGGCTGACCATCATCAGTTCGTGGTTGTCGGGCCTCACGGATAAGAGGGTCGTCGACGGACTCGTGAATCTCGTCGGGCGGATTGTGCAGGAGGGCAGCCATGTGTCCCGCCGCCTGCAGACCGGACTGGTGCAGACCTATGCGCTGTTGATGCTGTTCGGCGTCTTCGCGTTCGTCAGTATTTACTTGTTCATGCGGTGAGTGGCTTTGGACTTCGGGCTTCAGGCTTCTGGCCTGGAGCCCGAAGCCTGGAGCCCAGAGCCTGACATATGAATCACTATCTATCCCTTATCCTGTTCGTTCCGCTCGCCGGGGCGCTACTGCTGCTGGTGGTGCCCAAGCAGAACGAGAACGCCATTCGATGGATCGCCAACATCGTCGCGTTCATCGGCTTCGCGATCTCGATTCCATTGTGGTTCTGGTACAACCCGCAGAGCGCCGACTTCCAGTTCGTCGAGCGGGCGCCGTGGATTCCCTCCATCGGCGCCGAGTACTTTCTTGGCGTCGACGGGTTGAGCACGCTGCTGATCCTGCTGACCACGATGATGGGCTTTATTGCCGTGTTGTCGTCGTGGGCGGCGATCACCGAGCGGACGAAGGAGTACTACATCTTCCTCCTCGTGCTGCAGACCGGCATGCTCGGCGCGTTCATGTCGCTCGACTTCCTGCTCTTCTTCCTGTTCTGGGAAGTCATGCTGGTTCCGATGTACTTCCTGATCGGGATCTGGGGCAGCGCGAACCGGCTGTATTCGGCAATCAAGTTCTTCCTGTACACCCTGGTCGGCAGCGTCATCATGCTCCTGGGTATCCTGGCGCTTTATTTCTACAGCCACAGCGTGACCGGCGTGTACTCGTTCGACATCACGCAGTTCCACAAGCTGACGATCCCCTACGACCTGCAGTGGTGGATCTTCCTGGCGTTCTTCCTCGGCTTCGCGGTCAAGGTGCCGATGTTCCCGTTCCACACGTGGCTGCCCGACGCGCACACGGACGCGCCTACCGCGGGCTCTGTGATTCTGGCAGCCGTCATGCTGAAGATGGGCACGTACGGGTTTCTCCGTTTCAGCCTGCCGATTCTGCCTGAGGCGACGCGGGCGTACGTTCCGTTCATCGTGCTGCTCTCCATCATCGGCATCGTCTATGGCGCGCTGGTCGCCCTGGCGCAGAAGGACTGGAAGCGGCTCGTCGCCTATTCGTCGGTCAGCCACATGGCCGTTGTGATGCTCGGCATGTTCGCGCTGAACCCGGTGGGCATTACCGGCAGCATCATTCAGCAGCTCAATCACGGCATCTCGACCGGCGCGCTCTTCCTGCTCGTCGGCGTCGTGTACGAGCGGCGGCATACGCGGGAAATTTCCGAATACGGCGGCCTGTCAAAGGTGATGCCGGTCTACGCGGCGGTGTTTCTGATCATGACGATGTCGTCGATCGGGCTTCCGACGCTGAACGGGTTCATCGGCGAGCTGCTGATCCTGCAGGGCGTCTTCGTGGCGAACAAGGTCTGGGCGGCGTTTGCCGCGAGCGGCGTGGTGCTGGGCGCCGCCTACATGCTCAACCTGTATCAGCGCACGATGTTCGGTAAGGTCGAGAACCCGAAGAACGAACGGCTTCTCGACTTGAGCCACCGCGAATTCGCGACATTCGCACCGCTCCTGATTCTCGCCGTCTGGATGGGGCTCTATCCGGCGCCCTTTCTCCGGCGGCTCGACACGTCGGTGCAGCACATCATCGCCCGCGTGAGCCCGCAGTACCCGCAAAATGCGGGCGCGGCGACGCCGGTTCCAGCGACGAACGCCACGCCGGTCGGGGCGGCCGAGACCGGCACCGCGGGACCCGGGGGACCCGGGGGACGTTAATGCCGCCAGGAGTCTCCGCGAGCGACTTCTATTACATCCTGCCGGAGCTGGTGCTCACCGCCGGCGCGCTCCTGGTGTTGGTTGCGGACGTCGCCCTGCCGCGGTCGTCGCGGCCAGGTACAAGGCCCCACGGCGCGCTGGCGTGGCTGACGCTGGCTGTCATCGGCGCGACGCTCGTCTCGCTCCTGCCGTTCACCGGTACGCGAGTGGAAGTGGCGCACGGCCTGATCGCCGTCGATCGGTTCGCGCTGTTTTTCAAGATCGTCTTCCTCACAGCCGCCGCCATTACGGTGCTGATGTCGATCCGCTATCTCGAGGTGGAAGGGGCCCCGCCGGGCGAGTACTACTTCCTCGTGCTGTGCGCGACGCTCGGCATGATGGTGATGGCGGGTGGCATCGATCTCATCACGATCTTCATCGGCCTCGAGACGATGGCGATCTCGTTCTACATCCTGGCCGGCTTCATCAAGCCGAACCAGCGGTCGAACGAAGCCGCCGTCAAGTACTTTCTGCTCGGCGCGTTCTCCCTGGGCATCCTGCTGTACGGCATGTCGATCATGTACGGACTGTCCGGGACGACGGCACTCCGCGTGATGGCGCCGGTCTTTGTCGGCCAGGAGCGCGACCCGCGGCTGGTGCTCGCCGTCATCCTGGTGGTCGCGGGCGTGGGTTTCAAGATTGCGGCGGTGCCGTTCCACATGTGGGCGCCGGACGTGTACGAAGGCGCGCCGACGCCGATTACGGCGTTCCTGTCGGTTGGATCCAAGGCGGCCTCGTTTGCGATGCTGCTGCGAATCTTCCTGGAAGGTTTGCCGTCGATGAGCGCCGACTGGCGGTTGCTGTTCGAGATGCTCGCCATCGTCACGATGACGGTTGGGAACCTCGCGGCGCTGACGCAGACGAACATCAAGCGCATGCTCGCGTATTCGTCGATTGCGCATGCCGGCTACCTTCTCATTGGCGTCGTCGCCGGTACGAGCCGCGGCGTGGCGGCGATGCTGATCTACATGTTCGTCTACTCGTTCATGCAGCTTGGCGCCTTCATGGTCGTCGTGCTGCTGCGCCGGCGGGACGTGGTCGGCGACGAGCTGAAGGACTTCAGCGGCCTCGCGTTCCGCAATCCATTTGCCGCCTTCGCGATGCTGCTGTTCATGCTGTCGCTCGGCGGCATTCCTCCGACCGCCGGCTTCATGGGCAAGTTCTGGCTCTTCGGCGCCGCGATCGACGCCGGGTATGTATGGCTGGCGGTGATCGGGGTGCTGAACAGCGCGATCTCGCTTTATTACTACATCCGGCTGGTCGTCTTCATGTATCTCAAGAAAGAGACGATGGGATCGGAGCCGGTCGCCGGTCCCTCGCTGACCCTGGCGCTCGTGGTCGCCGTCGCGGCGACGATTGTTCTTGGCATCTACCCGCGGTTGCTGTTCGAAGTGGCCGAGGCGTCAGCCCGCACGCTTGGTGTCGTCGGGTCGCTCAACGCGCTGCGCTAGAGCAAGAGCTCGCCACGAAAACACGAAAACACGAAAAGAGATTCTTCTTCAGGCCGAAAAGGGCTCGGGAGTCCTTTTGCCAGAACTGAACGCTTGGTGCCAGCTGGTGAACTTTTTCACAAGGTACGCTATACTCCCCCCGTTCGGTCGGGGATAATGCCTCGTTTGCCATGCCCCAAAAGAATCCTGAGGGCCCCTTAACGCGTGCTGCGAAAAGCCTTCAAGAAAATGCGGAACGAGCCGGGCCGGCGGCGAGTGCCAGCTATACGCTCATCGGAGCCATCATCTTGCTCGGTGGAATCGGGTACGCGGTCGATCGGTGGCTGGCCACGTCCCCATGGTTTCTCCTCGCTGGATTGGCGCTTGGTCTGATTGTCGGGTTCTACGAGCTGGCGAAGACCGTCTGGCGCCATCGATGATGAGACCCGTCGCCTGGATGATCGGGGCCAGCGTGACGGCATGGCTTGCGGCCGTCGCTCTTTTCGGCACGGCGACTGGGGTTGCCGTGTTCTTCGGCATGATCGGTCCCCTGGCGATGGCCACCACGACGTGGGTGCTGGCGGAGAGAACGTACCGGATCAACCCGGACCGCTTGACGTCGCTGATGGTCGCGGGCTTCGCCGGGAAGATGGTGTTCTTTGGGGTGTATGTGACAGTGATGCTGCGGCTCCTGTCACTTCCCCCCGTGCCGTTCGTTGCGAGCTTCACGAGCTATTTCATCGCGTTGCACATGACGGAAGCGCTGTGTCTGCGGCGTCTGTTTTCCGCCGATGGGCGGGCGTCGTGAGATGGTCCGGGTGACCGCCTTCGCCGAGGCTACGGCGGTCAAGAAGCCGGACACTACGTACCAATGATGTTCATCCAGGAGCCCGTTCAGGAAGGTCTTGCGGCCGAAGCCCACAAGGGGTTCGACGCAGGCGAGACCATCATCGAACATGTGTCGAACAGTGGATACGACCATCCCCTCATCCGGTTGCCACGCGTTCTCGGAATCGATTTCTCCGTCACCAAGCACGTATTCATGCTCTGGCTGGTCGCGGCCTTCGTGTTCATCGTCGTCACGTGGACCATCCAGCGCTATCTCAGGCAGGATCGCCGTGTTCCGTCGGGGTTCATGAATGGTCTCGAAGCGATTGTCGAATTCGTGCGCGACACGATCGTCGAACCAAACGTGGGCCGGAAGTGGGTGAATACCTGGACACCTCTGCTGTTGACGTTCTTCGTGTTCATCCTGTGTGCAAACGCGATCGGCCTGGTCCCGATCTTCGACGTGGTGGCGCTGGTCGATCACTTTGTGCTGCATACGGGCGAGGATTCGTTCGTAAAGCACCTGTTGCACGGAGGCACGACGGCGACGGCCAACTTCAACGTGACAGCCGCATTGGCCACCATCACGTTTGGCGCCATCATCGTGGCCGGCTCGAAGGCGCATGGCGTCGTCAAGCACTGGATGAACATGGTGCCGCACGGCCTGGCCTGGCCGATCTATATCCTGCTGATCCCGATCGAGATCATGGGGATGTTCGTGCGACCGTTCGCCTTGACGATGCGACTTGCTGCCAACATGACGGGAGGCCACATCGCGATCCTGGCGATCCTGTCGTTCGTCTTTCTCTTCGCCGAAATGTTCGGGCAGGCTTTCGCCGGCGTCGGTGTAGGCTTGGTGGTCTCCGTGCCGTTGGCCGTTGGCATCTCCGCACTCGAGATCATCGTTGTGCTGGTTCAGGCGTACGTATTCACGCTGTTGACAGCGGTGTTCATCGGCATGGCGATTCACGTTCATCATTGAGACAACATCACACGAAAGGACACAAGAATGAGTAGAGCAGGCGTTTCCCTCAGCGTGAGGCTGGCCGGATTTGCGGCGGTCACCCTGGCGTTCATGATGTTCAGCCCGGTCGTCCACGCCCAGGAGGCCGCCGCGCCGGCCGCCGGCGGAGTGGTGCTGAGCTTTTTCGGCGCCGCCCTTGGTCTCGGCATGATCGTGATCGGTGCGGGCCTGGGCATCGGCAAACTGGCAGCCGCCGCTGCCGAGGGCATTGCGCGCCAGCCAAGCGCTGCAGCGCAGATTACGGGCGCCGTGAACCTGCCGCTCTTCCTGCTCGAAGGCGTCGCGATCCTCGCGGAGGTTTTCGCGCTGCTGATCGTGCTGTTGAAGACAAGCTGAAGATCCAGCACGTCATGAACGGTCGAAGGATCCGTCGCCATGAATAACCCACTGGTCCAGCCAGACCCTGGACTGTTCATCTGGACGATCGTCGTCTTTCTGGTGCTGCTGGCGTTGCTTGCCAAGTTTGCGTGGCGGCCGCTGCTCGAAGCGCTCGACAGCCGCCAGGCCATGATCAAGAAGTCGCTGGACGACGCCCAGCAGGCCGGGCGGGAGTTGCAGCGACTCACACAGGAGTCGGCCGAAATCATCCGCACGGCCCGCTCAGAAGCGGACGCGATCATTTCGAGGAGCAGGCTCGACGCCGACCGGCTCAGAGAAGAGATGAAGCAGAAGGCCAGAGGGGAAGCGGACTACATTGTGCGGGACGCCCAACGGCAGATACAGCTCCAGACTGGACAGGCGCTGCAGCAAATCCGGAAAGAGGCGGCTGAACTGTCCGTGATGATCGCGTCGAAAATCCTCCAGCGCAGCATTTCGAAGGAAGACAACGAGCGGCTCATCGACGACGCGTTGAAGCAGATCGAGGGCTTACGTCACTGAGATAAGGCAAAAGGAAAAAGGCAAAAGGCAAAAAGTGGGTTGTCCTGCTTTCTGCCTTTTGACTTCTTCCTTCTGACTTCTCCGCGTCCTTCCTGCCCCTCCCGCCCCTCCCGCCTTCGTCCAGTCCGACCGATACTGCTCCCTTGGTGCGCCGGGACGTGCAGGACTAGTCCTAAGACGAACATAAGGCGAATGTTATCGGACACCTGAGTCAGGTAGTCCGAACGAGATATTGGATCATTCGTCCCAGAAATCTAGATTAATGAGAAATCCACTGGATCATTTCGCTTTATGATTGAACGGTTATTCAAATGTGTCGTCCGAATGATTACCCCTTCCCAATCCCTCCAAAAAGGAGTCGCGAGTCCATGAAACGCTTGATCGTCCTCACAGCAGCGTGGTTGATCTTCGGGTCGGCCGGCAGCCTCTTCGCGCAAGGTGTCCAGACGGGCACGATTCGCGGCATGGTGAAGGACCAGCAGGATCTGGCTGTTCCCGGCGTAACCGTCACAGTGACGTCCCCCGCATTACAGGGGCCGCGCAGCACCGTCACTGACAGAGAAGGCCTGTTCGCCGTCCGCGCGTTGCCGCCGGGCGACTACCAGGTCAAGTTCGAGTTGAGCGGGTTCGCCGCCATCACACGCAACACCGTGGTTCCTCTCGGCCTCGTCGTCGAGACGAACATCACGATGCGCGCCGCGAATGTCGCTGAAACGGTGCAGGTGACCGCTGAGGCGCCCGCGCCGATCGTCACACCCGTCGTCGGCGCCAACTTCAAGAACGAGGAAATCAATCAACTGGCCACGCCCCGGACCATTCAGGGCATCGCCCAGCTTGCGCCGGCCGTCAACGAGAACTCGCCGAATACCGGCCAGTTGGTCATCAACGGCGCATTCGCCTCCGACAACGTGTTCATGATCAACGGCGTCGACATCAACGACAACCTGTTTGCGAATCCTCAGAACCTCTTCATCGAGGACGCCATCGAGGAAACGCAGGTTCTCACATCGGGCATCTCGGCCGAATACGGCCGGTTCACGGGCGGTGTCGTCAACGCGGTGACCAAGAGCGGTGGCAATGCCTTTTCGGGCACCGGTCGAGTCAATTTCCTGAATAACGACTGGACAACGCGGACGCCGTTCGAAGAATGCGCGGACAAGAGCATTGTCACGTGCAGTGCCCCGAGCACGCACCTCGACAAGCTCAGCAAAACTTACGAAGGAACCTTCGGTGGTCCGATCGTGCGAGACCGTCTCTGGTTCTTCGCGTCAGGGCGCCATGCGTCGACAGAGAACCAGATCACGCTGCAGCAGACGGGACTCGTGCTCCCGATGACGGACCAGAACAAACGGGCTGAGATCAAGATCACCGGCACGGTCGCCAGCAACCATACCCTTCAGGGTGGCTGGTTGAACGATCCCCGGACGCGCACCAACAATTCCGGCCTTCAGTCTTTCGTGATCGATCCGCACAGCGAGGTCGACCGGCAGAATCCGAATTGGTACTCCTTCGTCAACTACAGGGGCGTGATGAAGAGCAACGCCCTCGCCGAGTTCCAGTACTCCGAGCGGCGCTTTGAATTCAAGAATGACGGTGGGACAGATACGGCCCTCATCACCGGGTCGCCAATCTTCGCCTTGAGCTGCGCATGCGTCTATAACGCGCCGTATTTCGATGCCACCGACCCAGAGCAGCGCAACAACAAGCAGTTCACCGGGAACATCACGAACTTCTGGAATGGCACCGGCAGGCACGAAACCAAGTACGGTTACGAGTTCTACCGCAGCCAACGGACGGGCGGCAATTCGCAGTCGCCCACCAGCTACGTGTACAACGCGGATTACGTGACCGACGCGGGCGGCAAGCCTGTGCTTGATTCAACCGGTCGTCCCATTCCGATATTTGTCCCTGGCGAGTCGTACCTTGACTACTATCCGGCCACCCGGGGCGCCACGATGAACACGGATAACCACTCTGCGTTCGTGCAGGATCATTGGACGATCAACAACCGGTGGTCGGCCGACATTGGCGCGCGGTTCGAGCAGGTGAACGCGATATCGACCGGCAATATCAAAAGCGTCGATGCAGGGCGTATCGTGCCGCGTCTCGCCTCCGCCTACGACATCAACGGCGACGGGAACCACATCTGGCACGTCACGTATGGCCAGTATTCCGGCCGCTACAACGAAGCGTTGATTGGCGCCAACAGCCCGGTCGGAAATCCGGCGACGATCGAGTCCTTCTATCAGGGTCCCGCCGGCCAGGGCTACGCGTTCGCGCCGGGGTTCGCTCTCGCGAACTATCCGGTGAATCCAAATAACACGTCGGTCAGCGATCCGCTCCAGAACATCAAAGTCGCGGACGGCCTGAAGTCGGCTCTCGTGCACGAGTTCTCGACGTCGTACGGCGCGAATCTGTTCATGGGCCGTGGATTCGCGGAGGTGAGCTACATCTTCCGCAAGACGACGAGCATGGTCGAGGACTTCCAGGACAAAACTACTGGTCAGACCAACGTCAAGGTGCTTGGGGTCAGCGCGGGCACTTTTACGAACATCCTGTACGAAAACACCGACCTGGCGCATCGCGAGTTCCAGAGCCTGGTATTCCAGTCCCGGTATCGCATTCGCAACAACTGGAGCGTCAACGGCCACTACACGTTGCAGCTCAAGAACGAAGGGAACTACGAAGGGGAAGGCACGAACACGCCAGGCAGCACAACCTGGATCGGTGATTTCCCGGAGGCGCTAATCGAATCGCGCTATTGGCCGAATGGACATCTCCAGAACTTCCAGCGCAACCGCGTGCGTATGTGGAGCGTCTACAACTTCGGCATGGGTCCGGTGGGCGATCTGTCCGTCTCCGGTCTATGGCGCATCGAGGGAGAGCGGGCGTACAGTCTCATAGCCAGGAACCAGGGTCTGACCGCGACTCAGAAGACGATTCTCACGGCGAATGGCTACCCGGATCAACCGGGTGCGGCGCACCTCTTTTTTGGCGGCGAGCGCGGCACGGAGCGGTACCCGGGCTACGGCATACTCGATACCTCGATCAACTACAACATCGCGGTATTCCGCTCGCTGCGGCCGTGGATAAAACTCGACATCTACAATCTGTTCAACAACCGCAAGCTGATCGCGTTCGACAGCACGCTCAGCCAGAACGCCGCAGGCGCGAAGGATACCGTCGGGTTGGCGACGACCTTCACCAAAGGCTCCAACTTCGGCAAGGCGACCGGTAATACGGCCACGAACGGGGCCACGACCGGCATCAACACGTTCCCGATCGCGTTCCAGGGCGCGCCGGCCGGGGGCCGCACGTTCCGCGTGGCGGTCGGGTTCCGGTTCTAACCACGTCCGGCTAACCGCCTCCGCCAAGGCTACGGCGGGTCAAGAAGCCGGACGCTACGTACGACAGTCTGAGGGCGGGTCCTTTTGGACCCGCCCTTTTTTCGTCATGAAGTATCGGTAGGGGACAGTCTTAAGACCGTCCTCTACATGAGCGACAGTTCTCTGCGGGTTCTGCGCTGATCGTTGTTACCGCCGAGGCGCCGTAAATCGGCGCAGGGCTTCCGCGCGGATCGTTTGCGCCTGGCGGGTTTTGCCGAACGATTTCAGGAGGCGCGCGGCAAGCGCGTAGGACTCCTGGGTGGGAGCGGCGCGCAGCATGTCGGTGATGGCGGTATCCGCGGCGGCGGCCTGTCCGCTGGCGTGATAGAGCGTTGCCAGGCCAGCCCTCGCGCGAACGTTCTGCGGGAACGATCGCAGTTCGCTGGCGAACTCGGCTTCGGCGTCCGACCGCCGATCGAGCCGTGCCAGGGTATCCCCTGTGTAGAAGTGCAGTTCGGCGATCGGTGTGGCGCCAGCCTTCCTGCCGGCGGCCACAGCCTGCTGGAATTGCAGCAAGGCGCCTTCGTACTTTCCCTGGTCGTACAGGATGCGCCCTTCGATGAATGCCGGCATCGGTAATCCGGGGTCGGCCTCGAGGGCGAGAGCGGCCTGCTCGCGGGCGCCGTCCGGATAGTGCCGCGCGAGCGCGATGCGCGCCAGCAGCGCGTGCGCCGCCGCACGCGCTCGGCCGTCCCTGTCTGTCGCCAGGTCTGCCGCGTCTGCCGCGCGCGCACGGGCGTCGTCGAGCTTGTGCTCTTTCAGCTGCACCTCGGCCGCCCCAAGATAGCCGTCGGGCTCGGACGGTGCGAGCGCGATGATGTGACGATACGCATCGAGCGCGGTGTCGTAACGGTTGGCCAGCAATGAAACGTCGGCCAGCTCGTTCCAGACTTGCACCACCTCGGGTTCATCGCCTAGGACGCGCTGAAGCAGGGCGATCGCTTCCGGCCATTTTCGATCGGCCACGCGTTCCACAGCGGCGCGATAGGTTTCGAGAATCTGCCATTTGTCCTTGGGATCGGCGAAAGACGCCACCGGTTCGCTTGGAGCAGACCCGAACGTGGCCAGGCTCGCTGCCGCCTTTTTCGTCTCGACGTTCTGTCCCGCCAGATTCTCGCGTTCGCGTGGATCGCGCGTGAGGTCGTACAGCTCTTTGCGCGGCGCGCTGATGTAACTGTAGCGGTCGCCGGTGATGGCGGTCAGCCCGCTCCACCCGAAGTGATTGCTTGCGTAGAGCGCCTCCGAGTAAATGAGACGGTCACGAAGGCGGCCGGTACCCTCGAGCAGCGGCTTCAGCGAACGGCCGCGCAATGTGTCGGGCACGGGCGCCTTGACCAGATCCAGGATCGTCGGAACCATGTCGACGTGTTGCACGAGGTCCGAAACGCGGCGTCCCGCTTCGGCGTTGCTTTCCTGCTTGATGATCAGCGGCACGCGAATCGCCTCGTCGTAGACGAACAGGCCGTGCTCCTGCTCGCCGTGATCGCCCAGGCCTTCTCCATGATCGGAAAGGAGCACGATGGTCGACCGATCGTAGAGCTGGTGCGCCTTGAGGTAATGAATCAGGCGGCCGACGATCTCGTCCGCGTACGCGATTTCACCGTCGTACGGCGAGTACTGTGCGAACCGTTCCGGCGGCGTGTAAGGCTTGTGTGGCTCGTTCAAATGAAGGAACAGGAACGCCCGCGACGTGCCGGCGCTGTCCAGCCAGTGCTCGGCGATTTTTTCCGATTCGCTGCCGTCGCGCTGCCAGGCCTCTGCGACCGGCTCTTCCGGATTGGACGGCATCTGGTCGTCGAAGAAATCGAATCCCTGGCTGATGCCGGTATCTTTCCGCAGTAGTGAGGCCGAGACGACTGCCCCTGTCGAGTAGCCGCGGTCGCGCAGGAGCTCGGCCAGCAGGCGCTCGCCAGGCCTGACCCTGCCGCCCACGTCGTCGCGAACGCCGGTTTCAAAGGGAAGCCGTCCGGCAAGAAGCGCGGTGTGTGCCGGAAGGGTCTGTGGCGCATGCGAGTACGCGCGTTCGAACACGACGCCGCTCGATGCCAGCTGATCGATGGCGGGCGTCTTGACCTTCCGATAACCGTACACCGGCAGGTGATCCGCCCTGAGCGTGTCGATGGAGACGATGATGATCGGACCGCTCAGAGGCGCGGACGCCCGTGCGTACTTCCAGCCGCCGGCCGCGGCGAGCCCCGTGCCGAGCGCGACGCTCGCGAAGATCAGCGTGCGACGAAACGGGCGACGCGCCATTTCCGCTTATCTGGTCTGATCGAGCTGACGGAGCATCGTGGTCGCCTGCGCCGCTTCGGGCGAGATGGGATCCACGTCGACGACGCTCTGGAAGTATTTGCGCGCGCTGGTGGAGTCGCCTTTGCCGAGCGCGATACGGCCCAGAGCGAGATGCGGCTTGCCCCAGGTCGGGTCGACCTGTGCCGCGCGCTCGTACGCCTTGACTGCCTCGTCGGCTCGAGACCGGGCCAGCTTCACTTCGCCAAGGTCGAAGAACACTTCGCGGGTCGCCCCCGGCGCCTGTGCGGCACTCTCAAGGGTTCGCTCGGCTGTGTCGAGGTCGCCCTTTTCAAGGTTCGTCATGGCGATGCCGACCTTGGCCTTGTCGTTGTTCCCATCGATCTTGAGGAGAGCGTTATACGCGGCGATGGCGTTGTCGTAGGCCTTCTTCTTGCGGTACGCGGAGGCGATCTGCAGATTGATGACGCTCAACGACGGCGACTTCTGCAGGATCGCGTTGTACGCGGAGATCGCTTCGTCCCATTGCTGGCTGTTGTACAGCGCATCGGCGCTCGCCAGGGCGCTCTGCAGATCCTTCGGCGCCGTCGAGCCGAGAGCGCTCGGCGGCACGACCAGTTTCTGCAGCGTGAAGGTGACCGGCGGTGTGACCCCGGGCATCGTGCGCACGTTCAACTCGCCGCTGTCCGTGGCGTAGCCAGGGGCACTGGCCCTGAACTGCCACACGCCGCTTCTGAGGCCGATCATGTTGAATCGGCCCTTTTCGTCAGTGCTCGCGGTGAAGCTGCTGGGAGACGCGTCCACGTTTTCAGCGATGATCGTTGCGCCCTTGATCAGATCCCCGTGATCATCCTTGACTATCCCGGTGACGCGACCGACTTGCGCGGCTGCGCGACCGGCCAGTGCTATCAACAGCAGCGCAGCGAGGAAGTATGGGCGCATGGAGTCAGTATAACTCGGCACAGAAGGGTTCCAAAGGTCCCCTTCGAACCTTGTTTAGAGTAACCAGGCAGGTTGATAGAGCAGCACGTACACCAGAACGCCCGTGATTGAGACATAGAGCCAGATCGGGAAGGTCCAGCGTGCGAGACGCACGTGTTGGGGATATCGGCCTTTCAGCCCGCGCGTCAGGGTCACGACCACCAGCGGCACGACCGCCGCGGCCAGCGTGACGTGCGTGACCAGAACCGTGAAATACAGGGGCCTGACAAGTCCTTGCCGTGTGAACGGCACCGATCCCACCTGTGCGTGATACACGAGGTAGCAGACGAGGAAAACCGACGAGGTGATGAACGCCGCGATCATGCAGAGACGATGCTGCTGAATGCGGCGCGTGCGAATCATCACATAGCCAGCGAGCAGGAGAATGCCGGAGAGCGCGTTCAGGCTGGCGTTGACCGCGGGTAGATCGTGAACCGTCACAGCCGGTCGGCGATCATCGCTATCCACAGGATCGGCAGGTACGTAATCGATCCGAAGAACAGGCGACGCGCCGACTGGTCCGTGCGCGTCGCGGCGAAGCTGATAGCCAGACAGAGGAGGCCGATCCCCAGTGTCACCGCCACGATCAGGTAGGCCATTCCGCTGACACCAGCGAGCGTCGGCAACACGCTGACCGGAACGAGCGCGGCGGCGTAGGCGACGGCCTGACGTCCGGCTCGCCGTCCTGCCGGATCAATGACCGGCAACATCGGAAAGCCCGCCTTCGCATAGTCGTCGCGGTACATCCACGCGATCGCCATGAAGTGTGGAATCTGCCAGAGAAACACGATCGCGAAGAGCGCGCCACCGCCGAGCGTGAGGCTGCCGTGGGAGGCGCTCCATCCGATGAGCGGCGGCAGCGCCCCCGGCACCGCGCCCACAAGGGTCGCCAACGACGTACGGCGCTTGAGCGGCGTGTAGATCGCGAGGTAGATGATGAGCGTCGCGAACGCGAGGCAGACGGCGATGAGATGACGCTGTGCGGCCAGGAGCGCGAGACCGCCGACCGCCGACACGATGCCAAACAGCCGCGCGTCGCTTGGCAGCACCCGCCCATCGGGAAGCGCGCGGCCCCGAGTACGCCGCATGAGCGCGTCGGTGTCGCGTTCGACCACCTGGTTGAGCACGGCCGCACCGGCGGCAACCAGGGCCGTACCAGCGACGGCCTGCAGCATCGGTCCCGGTTCGGGCACGCCAGGCGCGCCGAGGTAGTACCCCGCGGCGCTCGTGGCGACGACGAGCAGATTGAGCCGGGGTTTCGTGAGGCTGACGAAGTCGGCGAGAGTCCCGCGGCTGGGCGCCGGGAGTGAGACCGTGGCGGCGTCCGCGCGAACATCCTTCACGCGCGTTTCGCCTCAATATCACGGTCCGCCTGAAGGCGGACACTACTCAAGGCAGGACTGAAGTCCTGCTCCACAACGTTGTGGCGCAGGTCTTTAGACCTGCCTGTAGTGTCCGGCTTTAGCCGGACCGTCGTCTGTGTCGCGAACTTGACGCGCCAGGTTCGCAGCGTCAGCACGAGGGAGGTCGTCAGCACCAGAGCGCCGCACACGACATGCAGGCTGTTGATCCAGACGCCGCGCTGGCTCAGCACGGTCAGACCGCCCAGGGTCACCTGCAGGCCCACGAGGACAAGGAGAAGAACGGCGGGACGCGTCAGCTCGCGCCGCTGCCTGTGGTGATACCACGCGTGCCCTGCCGTCGCAATGATCGCCAGCGTCACAATCACGGCGCCGACGCGATGCGTGAAGTGAATCGCGATCTTCGGATCCCAATGGTCGGGCACCATGCGCCCGAACATCAGGGGAAAATCGGGAATCGCGAGCCCGGCGTTCGTGTGCCGCATGATCGCGCCTGCGAGAATCTGGGCGTAGATCAGAACAGTGGTCGTCGTCGCGAGGCGCCTTAGCATCCCGTCACTAAAACCAGGAACGCTTTGCGTTCCTGGCATGTCCGACCCGCTTCGCGTGCCTGGTTTATCGTAGCCGGCGATCCATCCCGGCGAGGTGAACAGCGCAATCGCAATCGTGAGGCAGAAAAAGATTTCGGCAAGGCCCGCGTGCGCGGTTGAAACGGCCGCTGGCAGGAAGAACAGCACCGTCAGGCCGCCGAGCACGCCTTGCGCGACGACGGTCGCGAGGGCCGCGATGCCGAGCCATGCCATCCAGCGGCGCGGTTCCTTCAGCCAGAGCCAGCCGGCCAGGACGATGGTGAGGAACCCGACGCCGCTGGCGATCAGTCGATGACCGTGTTCGTACAGGATGCCGCCGACCCACTTGGAAGGCGGAAAGGTGAACGGATTCCAGCCGTACGTCGTCGGCCAATCGGGAACCGCGAGCCCCGAGCCGGTACTGGTGACGAGACTCCCGGCAAGCACCAGAAGCACGGTGCAGCCGGCGACGAGCGTGGCAAAGCGGTGGAGCATTTCAGGGCTGGAGCATCGTTCAAGTAGGGGCGGGCCTTCAGGCCCGCCCGTGACGGCGGGGCTGAAAGCCCCGCCGCTACAGGCGAGTGGCCATTAGTCGCTGGCTGCTGCGCCATCAGCCGGCGCCTTGAAGCTGAAGGTAATCTCCTTGTCTTCCTTCTCACCGATCGTGACCTTCTGCTCCTGCGCTCCGAGCTTTTCGTGCCACGCTTCGATCGTGTAGGTGCCCGGCGGGAGCGTCTTTATTTCGAACTTGCCGTCCTTATCCGTCACCGCGAAGTAGGGATGGTCGAGCACGCCCACGTACGCGTTCATCCACCCGTGAACATCGCACTTGAACGGCACCATGACCTCTGGCTTGTCGAAGGTGTGCGTGGTCTTCATGCCCTGGATCGGCTGCCCGGTGTTGAATTCCGTGTTGTTTTTCGGCAGGGCGTGAATGTTGTGCAGTGTCGGGTCGCTGTTCACGATCTCGAGCGGCTGGCCCACGCGCATCCCGAAAACGTGAGGATGGTACCGGCATTCCTTCTGATCGATCTGTGCCGCCCCGGCCGGCGGGTCATAGACATAGTTGCCAAGACCGTCCTTGACGTAAACGAACACGTTGGCGAGCGACTTGCCGTCGCCGCCGACCTCGAATGTTTCCTGGAACTGGGCGCCCTTCACTTCGCGCAGGCAGATCGGGTCGGCGTTCATCTTGATGCCCGCGTTCTTCGGCGCCATCCCGTCGAGCGTCACCGTGCCTTCGACCTCGCCGGCTGTTGAGGCGTCCACTTTCGCTCCAGCCGGCGCGGCTGTCGGAGCCGCCGATCCGGTCGATGTGCTTGACGTGCCGCTGCTTCCGCCGCCACACGCTACAACTGAGGCTGCCAGCATGACGGTGCCCAGGACTGCCAGCAGCCGGGGTCCGCTAACCCAAACGTTTCGTGAGTGCATCGACTTCTCCTGAATAAAAAAGACATCGAACAACAATCCCATATTGTAGCTCGATCCTTCGCGCTACCGCGCGCCCGCATCGCTGAGTTTTCGGTCGACCCGATCCTGCATCCAATGCGGATCCCACCATTCGACGGGGTTCACCATGCGCCCGCCCACCAGCATCGTGAAATGCACGTGGTCGCCGCCGGCCAGCCCCGTCGAATCGCTGCGCCCGATCGTCTGCCCGCGTGTCACCTTGTCGCCGACCTTTACGTCGAACGACTGCAGATGCCCGTACAACGACTGGACGCCCAGCCCGTGGTCGATGATGACGCAGTTACCGTAAATGCCGAGCCAGCTGGCGTTCAGCACGGTGCCGTCGTTTGCCGCGGCCACCGGCACATGCGCCGTCACCGCGAGGTCGAAGCCAAGGTGCACCTGCTGATCGACCTCTTTGCCTTTGTAGATGTACGTTCGGTGGTCGGCGAAACCGGCCTCCACTTTCGAGTTGCCAAGCTGTACGAACGGGTCCTTCCACAGTTTCATCGATGAAGTCTGTTTGGCGAACGCCGCAATCTGATCGGCATTCAACCGGCGGAGTTCACCGTTGACCCTCAGGAAATCCGCCTGCAGGTCTCCGCTCGGTCCGGACATTTTCAGCTCCGGCGAGTGCGTGATGATGTCCGGCACCGTACGATTGATGAAGCTGTCGTCGATCTCGATACGGCTCCGCTTCACCGGCTTGTCGAAGACGTCGTCGACAAACATCGCTTTCGTTTCGTTTCCCGCCTCGTCGCGCGCAAAGGCCTCGATGCGCGTCTTCAAATCCTGATCGTAGAGAAGCGCGAAGAACGCGACATGTGTGCCGCCTTCCGTGCCTGCCAGGGGGAAACCGGCATACTCGATGTCGCCAACGCGCACGCCCGATACGACATCCGGCGGTGTCGCGCGGTAGACGACCATCTCGGAGCCGCCATGGTTCAGGTAGTGCTTGGTTGAAACGACGGTGAGGCGCGGCGGCTCGAGCCGGACCTGAAAATCTTTCGAAGCCGAACTCGACAACGTGCGCAGGCTGAGGAACGACGGTCGCGATGCAGAGACCGCAATGCGCGCGGGACCTTGCTCTAACTCAGGCACGCTTTGCTTGCCGACGGGCCTTGAGACGCGCACGTGGTCGGCGTCGACCTGCGTCAGCGTCGCAGACTGCTGCTGGTCGAGCGAAAACAACGGAATCGTCCGGCCGTTCTGTTCGAGCGCGATGGCCAACGAGGTCAAGCGCCCGCGTGGCGCTTCGATAACCACGTCGACCGTGCCGGCCTGGCCGACGACGCGCTCCGGGCGTTCGATGGTGATCCCGGGCGGCGCGCCGCGTCCCGCGATCCAGAACGCGCAACCCGCGACAACCAGAACAACGAGCACGAGGCCGATAAGCCAACGAAGCATCTATCGATTGAACCACAAAACTGGCTGCGTCGCTGGTTGACCGCGATACGGGGCGGACGCTAACATTGAGGTTTCGTCGGAACGAGCGGCGGTATCGTCTAGGGGTTAGGACACGTGGTTCTCAACCACGGAACCGGGGTTCGAATCCCCGTACCGCTACCAGAAACGCAATCAGAACCGTTCCAGGTTGATCAGCATATCGAGATCGGGCGTCAAGTCCGTTTGCTTGGTGAACCCGACCCATCGCCCCAGGAATATCACCCCGATCCAGAGCAGCAACGAGAAAACTCCCGCCAGTTTGCCGGAGAGAGGCGCCGCCTTGTCCGTGTCCCAGCGACGAACGCTTCGGCCCGCTGTGAGGTTGAAGATCAGCACGTTGATTCCGGAGAGGACGAGCAGCGACATCTTGAAGCGGAACTGAAGGTTCTGGTAGTAGGCCACGGGATTGGTGCTGAACATCAGTGCCCCTGTCGTCGCGGTCAACCCGAAGGCAGCCCATGTCCACTTCAGGATTTCCGACGCGAGTGTGCCAAACGGCCTTCCGGTGGAGGCGAGTCCCAGCAAGCGCAGGTCGATGACGGCGATCGTGCCGAACACCATGGTCAGACCGATGACGTGAAACGATTCAATCAGCGGAAAGGCGTACAGTGATCCCCGAAGCCAGGTGGCAAGGCCGGAGGATTCCAGTGACCGAAGAAATGCGACGACGTCCATTTGGGCCTTTCGCTAGCCGGTCGGTCTCATCCCAGCACTAGGTGATTGGTGCGAGGGACCAACTGCCCCACACATGGTCATACGCGATGAGTCGGCCCAGAATAACGATGGTGCACCATACGAGAAGAGTCGCCACCGCTAGGCACTGTGTTGTCCAGCGGTTGACGAACGATTCCTCCCAATCGCGTTCGTGTCGTCCCAGTGTCATCTGAAATCCGGCAGCCAGGGCGCCGCCGACGATGATCAGAGACATCTTCAACCAGAACGACAGGCTTAACAGTTCCCGGACAGGTTCCCCGACAACCATCAGGACGCCCGTGAGGAAGAGCACGCCGAGCGCGCCCCACAGCCAGGGTGCAAACCGGCGCGTCATCTCGCTCACCGTCTGGTCCGTTCCTGCCCACCCGAACACGCGAAGGTTCATCATCAACACCGATGACAGCGCAATGCCGATGGCCACGATATGAATGGACTGCACTGTCGGGATGACCCAGAGGTGGGTCTGGATCGCGAGGCTGACCTTGGTTTGAGCCAGCCAGTGGGCGAAATCGAGCATGATCCCAACAGACCTTGCGATTACTCGCGGAAATCTCCCCGCCCGTGTTGCGTACTGCCTGTCACGGAATTGCAGTGTTTCCCGGCCGCAGGCGGAGTGTCCTTGGGGCACATGTAGATCAGTCCCGTCCTCGAGCCGAAATTCTTGCCGTCTCTCAGGGGATTCAGGTTCACGCTGAATATCGTGCCGGGCGTGAAACTGTTCACGGTGATGCCTTCGTTCGCCACGGCGGCGGCGCCAGCCATTTCGACACCCCAGGGAACGAACTTGCCGTTGGCATCGCGCATCGGTTTCCCGTCCTTTCCGAGCGGCACGAAATGGATCTCCGCGTGATTGGGCTGGGCGACGAAGCGGGTGACAACACCGGTGAATGTCAGGACTTTCGTCTGGTCGTACATCGCGAAGGAATGGTGAGCCATGACGGCGGGCGCAAAGAAGCCCAGGGACAAGATCCCGACGAACACGGCCACCGGGATCTTCGTCGACAATCTCTTCATATTGCTCTCCTGCAATCCTGCATCGTCATCGCGTTATTCGCGGCCCAATATGCCCGGAAGCTTCGGCTGAGGCTTTTCCCAACCCGCCTCTAATTTGTCCCAGTTCTGGGCCCATGGCCGGCCGTAAAAATCGATGTAGTCATCGTCGGCGGTCGTGAGCTGGCTCGGCCGGCCGTTGAGGCTCTTGATGTTGCTCAAGCACTCGATGAACGTGTATCGCTGCGTCGGGTGCTCGAGTCCAGAAATGCGATCCCAGCGGACCGTGTTGCCGAGCGGCGCGACAAATGCTTCGGGATCGTAGAAGGTGGTGTCGACGGTGAGTCCGGCGAAGGTCCCGTCACCGTTCCTGCGAGGCGTGAAGACCTCGATCGTCTCGAGGGAGTTGCTGAATTCGAACATGGAATGGGACAGCGTCCATCCCTGGACATTAGCGGTCCATGCCACCAGCACGTCGCCTTTCCAGAATCCGACCGTTTCCCCGTACCACTGCGGGACCTGTTGAACGTGGTTTCGTCCGACGAGCACGCGGCGCAGGAAGTTGTCGGCGATGCCCGAGAGGAATTGAATCTGATTCGGCGTCGTCATGATCTCGATCTGGCCGATCGAGAACTGAGCCCACCACCGCATGAATCCTTCGGGGTAGCAATACGCGGCATTCCACTGAGGCGCATTGTTCACCGCCTCGTGGTAGTTCATCTGAACCATGCGCTGCTGGTATTCCGGCGTCAGGAGAGAAAGGATGGTGCTCGTCTGGTTGATGCGTCCCCAAATCCATTGTGTGTTGGTGTCCTGGGCCGAACGGTTGTACCTCCCATCCCAGTCGGGGAGCGTCTGCCGCGTGTGCACGGTCGGACCGCCGGCTGCGACCGCCTCGGCCATCAGGGCGGCGTAATGTTCCTTGGCGGTTTTGTACAGCAGGCGACTCTTGATGTTCTCGACCGGATAATCCACGCTGCAGTCGCCCCATTCAGTCGAGCGCGGCGGATCGTTGCCGATCCGGCGTTGCGTCCAGATATCGGTGAGTTGACGCGGCGTGTTGCATCGGAAGTAGCGCGGGTCCTTCCAACGCTCCACATCGAGGTAGTAGTTCTTTGTCGTAAACAGGTCGACCGCCAGCGGCTGCCGCGCTTGCGCTTGAAGGAGTCCCGTCAGGAATACCGCTGCGCCACCGAATCGGAGGAATCTGTTCGTCATCGTCATCGCCTGACCCCGCGGACTTATACGGCGCCATCATAAGTCAGCGGTCGGCCTGGCGAACGGGGATTTTCATAACGAATCCGGTTGGTTCGCGGTTATAACTTCTGGTGGCCTCCCCTGTTGAGATGTTGAGATGTTGAGATGTTGAGATGTTGAGATGTTGAGATGTTGAGCCTGTCGAGCATGTTGCGCGCCTTGGTCTCGATCCTCCTCGTGTGCGTCGTCGGTGCGGTCGGCGCCGTTCCCGTCGAGGCACAGGCGAATGCGAACGGTCAACCCGGCGTACGTCGCCTTGCCGAAGCGGACTTCGAAGCCGTGAGACTGAAGAAGATTGTCACGGCGCTCCACATCACTGACGCCATCGCGCTCGACGGGCGGCTTGACGAACCGGCGTGGCAGCTTGCGTCGCCGGCCGCGGATTTCGTCCAACGCATTCCGACCAACGGCATGCCGTCGGGGGAGCGGACCGAAGTACGTGTCCTGTACGACAAAGACAACCTCTATTTCGGCGTCATCTGCTACGACTCGCAACCATCCCGGATCGTCGTGAAGGAGTTGAAAAGGGATTTCGATCTGAACGGCACCGACATGGTGCAGGTGATCATCGACAGCCTGCACGACGGCCTCGGGGGATACTCGTTGTCCGTCAACCCGGCGGGCGCCCGGCGTGACAATCACCTCGGTCTCAATGGCGGGGGCGTCGACTGGGACGCAGTATGGGACGTCGGGACGCGCCGCACCGAAGAGGGATGGATTGCCGAATACCAGGTCCCGTTCAAGTCGCTGCGCTTCAGCAACGCGCCGTCCCAGGAGTGGGGGCTGCAGGTTTCCCGGCGAATTCTCCGGCTGAACGAAGAGAGCAACTGGACGCCACTGCCGTTGAGGTTCTCATCGGCGCGAACGAATATGGCAGGGACATTACGCGGCCTTGAAAATATCAGCCCGGGCCGGAACCTGAAAGTGAAGCCGTACATTCTCGGTCAGACGACACAGGCGACGATCGGCGGCGAGCTTCAGACCACCAAGTCATTCGGAAGCTGGAAGGACTACGGCAAAGGATTTGACGTCAAGTACAGCCTGACCCCGCAGTTGACGCTCGACACCACCTATCGCACCGATTTCGCCCAGGTCGAAGCGGATCAGCAGCAGGTCAACCTGACGCGGTTCAACCTGTTCTTTCCCGAAAAGCGCGAGTTCTTCCTCGAGAACGCAAACGTATTCTCCTTCGGTCCCGGCGGAAATCTCGTGCCGTTCTTCAGCCGCCGCATCGGCTTGAGCGCGATGGGCACTCCTGTTCCGGTGCTCGTCGGCGCCCGCACGTCGGGCCGCCTCGCCAATAGCCTGAACGTCGGTGTGCTTGGGATGCGGACAGACAACGTCGGGACGACCACGCCCGCGAACAACTACCTCGTCGGGCGGGTCAGGCGAAATCTCCTCACGAATTCGTGGATCGGCGGACTGGGGACGCACCGCGACTCGTCCATCGCCGGGGACTACAACCGGGTGTATGGAGGGGATGCGCACTTCCAGTTCTACAAAGACCGGCTGGAGTTCGACAGCTACGTGCTCAGGAGCGATACGCCGGCGAAGTCAGGTCAGACCCTGGCGCGGCACTTTCAATCAGGGTGGAGAGGCGACGAGTTGAACGCGTCGATTGAATACAACGACGTGCAGCCGAATTTCAATCCCGAGGTCGGATTCGTGCGCCGTGGAGACATGTCACAGTACACCGGCGAGCTGTCGTGGGCGCCCCGGCTCGAGCACCCGACGATCCAGAACCTGAACTTCGGCACGACTGTCGACTATTTCAAGCGCGCGTCGCTCGGCACTCTCGAGACGCGAGTCCAGGAGGTAACGGCCGGCGTTCGATTTCGGAACAACGGGTCGACCAACTTCACCGCCACGCGGACGTTCGACAGGCTCTTCAAGCCGTTCGATATCCGCAGCAATATTGCCATTCCGGCGGGCGATTACGAATACACGAGCTACGCAGGCAGCGTGAACATCGGCAATGGCCGCCAGATCACGGGGAACGCCAACCTCAGTTGGGGCGAGTTCTGGAACGGGAATACCAAAGCGGTGTCCGGCGCGATTGGCTGGCGGCCGGAGTACCACTTCAGCTTCGACGGCACTTTCAGCAGGAATCACGTGACGCTGCCGAACGGAGCGTTCACCACAAACCTCATCGGGACAAGATTCTTGTATGCGTTCACGCCACGCGCCTTCTTCAACGCGTTCCTGCAATACAACGCCGACACGCATCAGGTGAGCTCGAACATTCGCCTTAACATCACGTATCGTCCGTTGAGCGACTTGTACCTCGTCTACAACGACACGCGGGACCGAGCGCGAGGGCAGATCGTCGGGCGGTCGTTTGCGATCAAGCTCACCAGGATGGTCGACTTTTGAGTTCCCAGACCACAGTCACTGCCGGGACCGATCTGGAAAACGCGAATGAGGGAGCCTCCGATGAGCCGACGACGCAGCTTTGAAGTACCTGGACTACATCATGAAAACCCGATCCCGATGGGCAGTATCATCGGCAACCTGATGATGACCAGCGGAATCTTCGGGATGGATCCCGGGACGAGAAGCGTCCCCGATGACGTTGCCGAACAATGCCGGCTGATGTTCGCGAATGTCCGTCGCGTGATGGAGGCCGCCGGCGGATCGCCCAGCGACATCATCAAGCTTGTGGTGTGGGCAAGGGACAAGTCGTTCAAGGACGCGATGAACAAGGAATGGCTCGCGATGTTTCCCGATGAGCACTCCCGGCCGGCTCGACACACCATGATGTATGGCGGTTTTTCGGGAAACGTCCTCATCCAGTGCGAAATCGTCGCCGTGCTTCCTAGCGGACGCCAGATCACGGGAGGCTGAGCGCGACGAGCTCCGCGCTACGCTGTTCGCCACTCCCGACCGCCACGACGATGTACTGCTTCCCCTCGAACATGTAGGTCATCGGCGCACCGGTTGTTCCGGCCGGCAAGTCCGTTTCCCAGAGCACGGCGCCGGTCGCCTTGTCGTATGCGCGGAACTTTCGACCGCCGGCACCGGGCGCGATCGATGCGGGCATCTCGGGAAGCAGGCGCGATCCGAGATTTGACATGACGGGATCGCCTTCGCCCACAAACAACAGCGTCTTCGTGACGAGCGGCGAACTGCGGCCCGGGTGTCCGAGCGGCGGGAGGTTCAACGGTTTCAACAACGGATGGTCTCGAGGGCCGTCGCCGTTCGGCACCATCCAGACGTGATCGCCCAGGTTCAAATCGATCGCCGTGATGCGGCCGTACGGCGGCTTGAACAGCGGCAGCCGCTGCGGTCCGGGGGTCCACGCCCGCAAGCCCGGTACGTAATTCAGATTGGTGCTCGCCGGGTCGCCCTTGAGGAGGTCGGCCGTGAAGGGGCCGGTAATCGATTGCACGTACAAGATCCCCGTTTCCGGATCGAACGCGCCGCCCTGCCAATCGGCACCTCCAACCGAGCCGGGCAGTTGAACCGTCCCCTTGGTCGCACCGGGTTGGTCCCCTCGGATCGACGGCGGCGTGAAGAGCGGTCCCATGCGCCACTGCTTGGTCAGCTCGATGGCCTCGGCGCGCAGCGCCGGCGTGAAGTCGATGAGGTCGTCGATCGTGGCTCCCTGCCGATCGTACGGTGGAGGCTTGGTGGGGAAGGGCTGAGTGGGTGACGTGCGTTCACCTGGCGTGTCGGAGGCGGGAACCGGTCGCTCTTCGATCGGCCACACCGGCTTTCCCGTCGTGCGATCGAAGACGAACGCGAATGCCTGTTTCGTCAACTGCACCACCGCGCGGATTCGCGTGCCGCCGACCGTGATGTCCGCGAGAATGGGTGCGGCCGGCAAATCGTAGTCCCAGAGATCGTGGTGGACGATCTGATAGTGCCAGACCCGCTCGCCTGTGAGACAGCTGACGCAGACCAGGGTGTTGGCGAATACGTTGTTGCCGAGCCGATGGCCGCCGTACATGTCGTTGGTGGCGCTCGTCAACGGAAGGTACGCGAACCCCTGCTCCTCGTCCGCGCTGATCAACGACCAGAGGTTCGCCCCGCCTGTGTACGCCCAGGAGTCCCTCTCCCAGGTGTCGCCGCCGACTTCGCCGGGTTCGGCGATGACTTTGAAGGTCCAGCGCGGCTTGCCCGTGCGTACATCGAACGCCTGGACGTTGCCAGGGGCCTGCTCCTTGTTTTGCGGTCTGTCCGACATCGCGCCGAGCCCGACGCCAACGATCACCACGTCGCGACAGACCTGGGCAGCGCCGGTCCACGAATACAACGCGGCACGAGGACCGAGGCCGGGCCGCAGATTGACGCGGCCCTTCTCGCCGAACGACGGGATGGGCTGCCCGCTGCGAAGGTCGAGCGCGATCAGATACTCACCCCGCACCACGTACAAGCGACGTTCAGTGCCGTCGGTCCAGTAGGTGACGCCGCGTGTGCTGTCGCCGCGTAGTCCCTGCGCCGGCTCATCGGGAAACGGCTGCTGGACCCAGATCGTTCGGCCGGTCGCAGGATTGAACGCCTCGACCAGGCCAATGCCGTTCGGGCTGTACAGGACGCCACCAATCATCAGCGGCGTGGACCGGAAGTTGGTCGAGTAGGAGAAACCCGGCACGCGCGACGAGATGCTGGGATCGACGGCTGGGCGCCGCCAGGCGATGCGGAGGCCGGAGACGTTGGTCTTGTTGATCTGATCGAGCGGGGCGTACTTGGTGCTGCCCGGGTCGCCGCCGTAGCGAGTCCATTCGCCCTGGGCGGTTCCTTGCTGGGCAAGGCCGATGCCGGTCGTCGCCACGATCCCGAGGATCACGCACGCGGTGCGCGCAGACATCATGCTCTCCCCCTTACGCGGCGCACAGTAGCACAATACGGCACCGCGGTTGACCCGGTATCTTAAACTTAGCTACGCTTAGTCCATGAAGACCGTGAACCTGCACGCGGCAAAAACGCACCTATCTCGGCTTGTTGACGAAGCGACGGCTGGCGAGGAGGTCGTGATCGCGAAGGCCGGCAAGCCGATGGTGCGTCTGGTGCCGGTCACAGCCAGGGGGCGCCGGACCGGATTCGGCACGCTCAAGGGCAAGATTCGGATCAGCGACGACTTCGACCGACCGCTGCCGGACAGCATGTTGCGTGCGTTCGGCATCAGACGATGAACCTTCTCCTCGACACGCAGGCACTCCTGTGGTGGAAGGAGGGGAGTCGCAAGCTGGGGCGTCGGGCGCGCCGCGCCATAGAAAGAGACGCAGCGACAGTGCGGGTCAGCGCCGTCAGCGCGTGGGAAATTGCAATCAAGTCCCGCTCCGGACGTCTGAAGCTCGCAGAGCCGCTTCACGTCTGGATGCCTGACGAACTCGAGCGGAATGGATTCTTGATGTTGAACGTGACGGTCGGACATGCCGTCGCAGTCGCCTCGCTGCCCGATCACCACGACGATCCGTTCGACCGGCTGCTCATTGCCCAGGCGCGTGAGGAAGGACTGACCATCCTCACCTCCGATCCGGCCTTCGACGCGTACGGAGTGGGCGTACTCGACGCGCGCGTGTGACACGGCACTGCAAGGTTGACTTCGCAGGTGACGGTTTGCGCCGCCGGGCCGCCTGGCCAGTCTTCGCCCCTCAAGGGTTTCACCGCAGGTTGATTCTAGGGGCTACGTGAGCCTATCGCTGCGGGCGCGGCGCCATGCGGCGCAGCTGTTCGAAGAAGTTGAGGACGAAGACGACCTTGTCTACCTTGCTGGCGGCCGGCGATTGGGCGGTTTGCAGCACTGCGAACCGCTGGCCGTCCGGGTGGAGGTCGAAGTTTCGCGTGCGAGGTGAACGACGCTCTGCTAGGGTGGCTTCGGACCACAAGCGCGGCTTTTCGGCGCGGAACGAGTTGCCGACCGCCGCGTACGTTGCGACCCAGATCCTCTGGTCGGCGGTCCGAAAGAACAGTTCTTTCCCGTTCCGGGACCAAAGTGGGAATTCGCCACCGGCCGTCGAGATCTGCCACTTTCCACCGGGCCCTGGAAACGGACGGACGTAGATTTCGTCTCTCCCGGATTCATCGGACTCGTACGCGAGCCAATTCCCATCTGGCGAAAAAATGGCCTCCTGCTCGTTGAACGGACTCTCAAGAAATACCCAAGGCTTTCCAGATTTCCAACCTGAGGCTCCATCGCCTTCCACAGGCAGAATCAGAATGTCCGTCTTTGTGTTGGGACGTTGTTCCCCGAACGCGAGAAACTTTCCGCTCACGTGCCACGACGATGAAAACTGCGAATTCCTGCTATCAGTGAGCCGCTGTGGGTTACCAGTTCCGTCCGACCGCTGCCAGTAAAGATTGGGCGTGGTACCGTCACCGCGGCGCGATGCAAATGCGATGGTCTTGCCGTCTGGGCTGAAGACCGGCTCCCTGTCCTCGGCCGGATCTGACGTCAGGCGAGACATCGTGTCTCGTGCAAGTTCGTACATCCATATGTCCGCTGGTAGCTGACTATAGATGTCGATCGCCATGCGGTCGCCGTCTGGTGAAAACCGGAACGTTCCATAGCGAGCGTTGGTCGTTTGCAAGGGCTGTGTTTTGCCACTGCGTTCCATCCACTGCACGACGAACTCGTCATTGCCGGTTGCCCCAGGAACATAGACGAGTGACCCAGTCTCGGAAAGACTGTATTGAGCGCCACGGTTCGTAGCGTTCGCTACGCCTTTCAAAATGGGGATGGGCTGTGCGACCACTTCCAGACGGTCAAGATCGAAGGGCGCGGCAAACAACGTTGCGTCCTGCACATACAACATGTGGCCGCTGGGAACATAACGCCCGTAATGACCGCCGCGCTGCAGAACTTTCTTGGGACCAGTCGGGAGCGGCTGCAGGACGATGTTCGCGCCCTCCCCAACAGTAGCGGTGAACAGGACGGCCCTCTCGCCAGGCAATACCTGCGGCCAGCGGTGGTTGATCTCGCCATCGAGCGACGTTAAGGGCTCAGGGGTCCCGCCATCCGAGGACACTCGCTGAAGCACGGATCCTGGCGCGCCCTGAGCGAAGACGATGGTTCCGTCCTCGGCCCACGCACCTCCTCGGTCATCTGGAGCATTGGCAACGGTCACTGCCGCTCCGCCAGCGACGGAAATTTTCTTGAGCTTGCCAGCCGCGAAGAATCCGATCCACTGTCCATCCGGCGAAAAAAACGCGTCGCCTGCGCCTTCGGTTCCCGTCAGCGTCGTGGCGATCAACTGATCGAGCCGTCGCAGATACAGACGCTGTGGACCGCCGGTGCTTGGCTTGGCTGTAAAGGCGACTAACTTGCCATCAGGAGAGAACACGACACTGGATCCGAAATCAATCATCAGCGAGGCATCTACCCCGATCTCGGCGCTGAACTGCATGGCTGGCTGTGAGGCTGGCGGCCGCGACCACAAAGCCCCGACGGCTCCGCCCGCCGCGACGAGAACCACTGTCGCCGCCACCACCCAGGGCAATCTCCGGCGCCCGACCCGCGCGGAGCTCGCGGGCAATGACGTGTGAGGAGCGGGAGCTTCGATTTCCGGCCTCGCGATCAGTTCCTCGAGCGTCACCCGCACATCGCCGATGTCGCGCATCCGGAGCCGGGTGTCTTTACGCAGGCACCGTTCGATGAGGCCTTGAAGAGCCCTCGGAGTGCCTGCCGGCAACGCGCCCCACAGGACATCCGACTTAATCACGCTGGCTATGGTCTCGGAGACGTCGGTACCTTCGAAAGCAAGCTTGCCCGTCAGCATTTCGTAGAGCACGCAGCCAAACGCCCAGATGTCGGCGCGCTTGTCGACCGGCTTGCCTTTCGCCTGCTCCGGCGACATGTAGGCCGCGGTTCCCATGATGACGCCCATTCGCGTCATCGCTGGCGTCGTCACCGTCGGCGACATCGACATCGATCCGCCGCTGCTGGGGGCCCCGACGTCAGCTGGAGCGACGAGCTTCGCGAGGCCGAAGTCGAGCACTTTCACCTTCTCGTCCGGCGTAATCTTCACGTTCGCGGGCTTAAGGTCGCGATGAATGATGCCCTGTTCATGCGCCGCTTCGAGCGCTTCGGCGATCTGGAGCGCAACCTTCAGGACGTCCTCGATCGCCAGCGGGCCGCACGCGATCTGCTCCGCTAAGGTCTCGCCTTCGACGAGCTCCATTACGAGGAAGTGCCGTCCGGCGGCTTCCTCCATTCCGAAGAGAGTGGCAATGTGTGGGTGATTCAGCGAGGCGAGTACTTTCGCTTCGCGCTCGAACCGGGCCGAGCGATCCGGATCGTTCGCCAGTTCGTCGGGAAGCACCTTAATCGCGACGCTCCGACCGAGCTTCGTATCTCGCGCGCGGTAGACTTCTCCCATGCCGCCAGCGCCAAGTGGGGCCACGACTTCATACGGTCCGAGGCGAGTACCGGAGCCGAGCGACATGGTTTCTGAGGAGTTGTGCAGATTCTGCCATACACGGCGCAGCGGCCGCGTGAATTTGTGCACTACGTGCTGCACGCACGGTCGGATTTGTTGGGAATCTGGAACGGCATGCAGTTCGTTGTCACGTCATTCAGAACGGACTCTGAGGACACCATGACCAGTCGAGATGCACGTCGCGAAGTAGGGGTGATCCTCAGACGAGGAGAAGAGCGATGAGTGGCTTTCTCGCGTCTGCGTTAATCGGACTTGCAGCGCTCATCGTCGGTCTGCTCATCGTCCATTTCACGCCTGAAGAGCCGAAGCGCTAACGTGCGGCGACGGCCTCCTCATTGGCGATGATGCGGCGCGCCACGGGCAGGAGGGCCAGCGCCGCGGCGGGCATCACGACCGCGTACAACAGCGCGGTCACGGCCAGGTCGGGCGAGCGCAGAATGGTCAGCGTAATGAGCAGCGCCAGCGCGAGGTTTTGCACGCCAACCTCGTAAATGATCGTCACGGTTTGCGCCGCCGGCAGCCTGGCCAGTTGCGCGACCCCGTAGCCCATCGCCATCGTCAACACATTCATCAAGACCACCAGCAGTCCTGCCGTGGCAAGGTTGTCCCTGATCACGCCGTAGCTGGACAGCGCCGCCGCCGAGAGGACGACGATCAGCAGCACCATGACCATGCGTCGGAGCGGTTCCAGCGCGCGCTCCGCGAAGCCGGGTGCGAGCGCCCGGACGACCATGCCTCCGGCGATGGGAACGATCGTGACAGTGACCAGACTGCGCAGCATCTCGCCGACGGGCAGCGCCGGGATCTGACCTTGCTCGAAGAAGACCTGGAGGGCGAGATACGTCAGGATCGGAATCGTGAAGACGGTGATGATACTCGTGAGCGCAGACAAGGTCACGCACAACGCCACGTCCGCTCGCGCCGCGAATGTATACGCGTTCGAGGTCACGCCGCTTGCGCACGCCGCGACGATGACGGCGCCTACGGCGATAGGCGGAGTCGGGGCCAGGAGGTACGCAAGCACAAACGCTATCACCGGCGGACCGATGAGCTCCGCCACCAGCCCCACGGCGACCGCCTTCGGAAAGACAATCACCCGTCTGAAGTCAGCCGGCGTCAATGAGAGTCCCAGACCCGCCATGACGAGAATCAGCGCAACGGGCACGACGCGAGTGTTCAGAAACTGCATGATTTCCATGGTGGATGTCTTCTCCAGGACTTCAGGGCCCTGATTGTATCCATCCGCAGGCGCGAGTACACTCGCCCTCTCGTGCCGGGCAGACGATGAAACTTTGCCGGTTTGGTGATGGCCGTCTGGGAGTCGTCGAGGGATCCGACGTTCGGGACGTGACGCCGGCGCTCGACGTGCTGCCTGCCTGTACGTATCCGCTTCCGCCGTACGACCTCTTCATCGCGAACCTGCCGTCGGTCGTCGCGCGCATCGGAACCGTGCTGCCGACTGCACCGCGGGCGCCGCTTTCCAGCGTCACGTTGCTCAGTCCCGTGGCGAATCCCGGCAAGATCGTGGCTGCTCCCGTGAATTACCAGAAGCACCTCGACGAAGTGCGCACCGACTCGCAGCTGCATCAGGGCAATCCTGCGCACGCGACGACCATCCACACGGCCGGGCTGTTTCTGAAGGCCACCAGCTCTCTCGTTGGGTCCGGAGAGGGCGTGGCCATCTGCAAGCCCGAACGCCGCACCGATCACGAGGTGGAGTTGGTATTCGTGATCGGCAGAAAGGCGCGCAACGTGGCGCGTGCCGAGGCGCTGAAGTACGTGGCCGGCTATACCGTCGGTCTGGACGTCTCGATCCGCGGACCCGAGGATCGAAGCTTCCGCAAGTCGCCCGACGGCTATTCGGTGCTCGGCCCGTGGCTGGTCACGGCGGACGAGATCCCAGATCCGGGGAATCTCGACCTCCGCCTTTCGGTGAACGGCGAGCTGCGGCAGCAGTCGAGCACCCGGTTCATGATCCTCGGCGTAGCGGAGCTGATCGAGCTGGCCTCATCCTTCTATACGTTGCATCCCGGCGATGTCATGTTCACCGGCACGCCCGAGGGCGTGAGCCCGATTGTGGCCGGCGACCGGATTGTCGCCACGGTAGAGCGGATCGGGACTATCGAGGTTGGTGTGCGCGCCGCAGACGCGGCGGCCGCTCTAAGCGGCATGGCCGCAGGATCCTGACAATGGAAACCGCCGCTGCGCATTCGGGCGAGGGTGCCGGCGTCTCGAAAGAGCTCCGGGATCTCTACGCGCGGATGGACCAGAAGAACATCGCGCCCCTTTGGGAGGTGCTGAGCCGCCTGGTCCTCCCCGAGCCGCGCCCGGCGTGCGTACCGGCGTTATGGAGCTTCGACGGCGACATCCGTCCCCTTCTGACTGAAGCCGGAGGACTGATCACCGCCAGGCAGGCGGAGCGCCGGGTGGCCGTTCTCGAGAACCCCGGCCTTCGTGGTCTTTCGCAAATCACGCAAAGTCTTTACGCCGGCGTGCAGTTGCTCACGCCGGGCGAAGTGGCATCCGTCCACTCGCACACGGCATCGGCGATCAGGTTCGTGCTCGAAGGCGAAGGTGCATACACGGCGGTGGACGGGGAGCGCACGCCGATGCGTCCGGGCGACTTCATCCTGACGCCTTCCGCGACACGTCACGACCACGGCAACCCTGGCGGCGAA
Organism: uncultured Acidobacteriota bacterium; assembly: GCA_963789965.1. GTDB lineage: Bacteria > Acidobacteriota > Vicinamibacteria > Vicinamibacterales > CAVVIG01 > DATLLJ01. Next base: position 425,813 of record CAWBMO010000002.1, on the reverse strand, counting down.
TCGGTGATGTGGCTCGACGGCCTCGACGTCCCGATCGTCAACCTGTTCGACACGAGCTTTTCGGCGCACTACGAAGACGACGCGCAGCCCGTCCGTCGCAGTGAAGGGGACGCGCTGGCGCGGTACGGCGCCAATATGCTGCCGGTGGAATACGAGACGCAAGGCCGGTCGGCGCCCGTCTTCAACTATCCGTACACTCGCAGCCGGGAAGCGCTCGAGACGCTTCGCCGGAACGGTCCGATCGATCCGTGGTACGGCGTCAAGATGCAGTACATCAACCCGGTGACCGGTGGCTATCCGATGCCAACCATCGCCGCATTTCTGCAGCTCCTCCCGTCGGGATTCCGCGGGCAGATGGCGCGCTCCACCGACTCGACGGTCTACTCGGTCGCCGAGGGCCGCGGCCGCAGCCGCATCGGCGCGAGCACGTTCACCTGGGCGCCACGCGACATCTTCGTCGCGCCGTCGTGGGCGCCCGTCTCGCACGAGGCGGACGAAGACGCCGTGTTGTTCAGCTTTTCGGACCGCGCCGCACAGAAAGCGCTGGGCCTGTGGCGCGAGGAGAAGCTGAGCTGAAGAAGCCGCTCCTTGTTGTTGCGACGTGGCTGGCCGTCGTGTGCCTTCCGAGCGGCCCATCGGCGCAGCCGATACCGGTCAGCTATACGGTTCGCCTGGCCAGCGCGACGGTCTACGACACGCGTTCACGCGATGAGGACACGGTTCACGCCTCGCTCGCGGTGTTCGTGAACGGCGAGCGCAAAGGCGCCGCGATCTGGGATGGCAAGGGGTGGGACGGGTCGAGGACCGAGGGGCGTGTGTGGGTCACAGGCTTGCACCTGCTCGGAACGCCAACCGAGAGCACTGTGCAAGTCTCGACTGGTCGCATTCAGGACACGGACACGGTGCAGGTCGTTCTTGAGATGCTCAGCATTCTCCGTGTGCCCAACAACAGCAACGCGCCGTCGAACGGGAATCACGAATCTGCCGCCGACCGCATTCAGCAATCCATGTGTGCCGGCGGCGACGGCGGCAGCGCCTGGGAGTGCCTGGCTCCTCAGGCGCCGAGCCTCCTCGCCGGGTGGTCCCTCGCCAACTGCGACGGCCTCGTTGCGGCAGACAAGCTTGTGTACACCGCGATGCAACTCAGAAGGAAGACCGAAACCGGCGACACGGTCACCGTCAGCAACCTCTATCGCGCCTCAGACGCTCCCGTGGCGTGCGGCCATTCGATATATAGCGTCGTCGTCACGATCGCGCGCCAGTAAAGCCATCCTCGTAGCCGCGCTGAAACGCCGCGCGGTACTCTCGTTTGTAGTCGTCCTTCGATCCGTAGCGTCGCTCGTAGTTGTGATCGGCCGAGCGGAACCGGCTTGAGCGCTCGGGGTTGAACGGCCCGCGACGGCGCGCGTCATTGCGTCCGACTTCCACGCCGTCGCGATAGCCGTTTTGAGCGGCAGGCGACGCGTCAATCACCCGCCTCGGGCCGCGCGGATACGGCGTCGTTCTAGGGGATGTCCTGGCGAACTGATTGAAGCCCGCAGCGTAACCGGCCTGGAAGCCTTGCCGGAACGAGCGGCGGTACGCGTCCCTGCTGCCGTCCTGGCGGCGATACCCGCTGTCCGCCTCGCGATATTCGTCGGACCGCGTGTACGAAAACTCACGGCCACGGCGGGCGTCGTCGCGGCCACGCGAGAATCCTTCGCGGTGGCCGTTGTCGTACGCGCGCCGCTCGAATGTCTGAGAGTAGACGGCGCGAGACTGGTACAGGGGCGACGCGCAAGCGGGTGTCGCGACACCGAAGCCGAAGGCGAGCGCCAGCGCCGGCAGCTGTCGATAGGTGAACATGCGGCCCTCAGGGCAGGCTGGCACGCAGGAAACTTCAAACCGCGTGCCACGAGGAAGAGCCGAATTCTTGTGAGAAAAGTCAGCAGGGATGAAAAAGTACGTCCACTAATCAATCCACACGAGAATCTGCTCACCGTCTTCGCCCCGACCGTTCACGATCAGACCGGGGCCGTGCCGTTCGAGATCCTGCATGGTGACGGAACCCATTTCCGGCATGAAACTGATGCTCTTTCCGAAGCGGATCAGCCAGAAAGGAATCTCCACGCGCACGATCTTGCCCTCGTCGGGGTCGTACACACGTGCGTGGAGGGTCTGGAGCGGCACGGGTTCGGCGCCTGGGACGGCGGGTAGTCTGCGAACGGTGGGGCTGTTTTCGCTGCCGCTGATTTCGACAAGCGGCTGCTGCCCCTCGAACCGCGCCCGCTCGCGGTCGAACTCTGCTTTGGCGCCTTCCGTCGATGTCAGCTGCGTGCTCACGTGGCGTGAGACCCAATAGGCCGACCCCGCAATCAACCCGACGGCGGCGAGGCCGGCGATGATGAAGACGGCGATAAGGATGGAGATCCAAGTCTTCTTGGTATCAGCCATAACACTACTTGAGAAGGCGTCGCGCTTCCTCAGCCGACGCGCGGTCGTTGTCGGCGTCACAGAGCGTGGCGGCCGTCTGGAACTCGCCACGCGCCGCGGCCGGATCGCCTGCGAGCATCAACAGCTTACCGAGCTCGAGATGCGCGCGCCCGTGGACCCATTTCCGCCCCTCTAGTGATACGGATTGTCGCAGATCTTGTTCCGCCTCCACGCCGCGACCGAGGGCGGCCCGAGCCGCGCCTCGCTTGTACAACCACAGCGCGTTTTCGCCAAACATCCGTGGGCGGTCATCCTCTGCGAAACGCGCAAGGCCCTCGTTCAGGAAACGTTCGGCATCGGCAGGACGCCCGGCGCGCAGCGAGGTCGAGCCCATCTCCAGCCAGACAAGCCGATTTTGCGGGTACTTGGCACGCAGCCATTCCAGCTGCTGCAGCGCCTGGTCGTACCGCTTCTCGCGGTTGTACACGAGGACAAGAGCGAAGCGGGCGTCCTCCTGATTGTCGCCGCCGTACGCCACGGCGTCCTCGATCATGCGGATGCCGCGTGTCTTGTCGCCGCCGAAGCCCGCCATGTATGCGGCCAGGCGCATCGGTAGAGCCAGCGCCGACACGATGTATCGATACGTGCCGACGATGAGACCCGCATCCTTCCGGCGCGGGTCGAGGCTTCATCACCCTTTCGTGCTCGTTATACGCATCGCGCGCGGCTCGGAATGCGCGTCCGGTGCTGCCTTCAACGGTCGCGATGTATGAGGCGCGTAGCCCGAGGGCCGCGCCGATCTGGTAGTGCGCCTCGGCGTTGCGCGGATTCCCGTCGACCTGTTTGCGAGCGAGCGCGAGCGCGTGATCGAGCGCCTCGTGGAAGGCTGTTGTCGGTGTCGGGCGGCACCGGAATGCGCGGCTCCCGACTGGCGACGGCCACCGAGATAGTCGTCGACCGTCATGTTGCCGCGGCGGAAAGACATAGCCAGCCACAGCTCGATCGCAAGCCCGCGGTGCGCAGCCGCGTCCTGGGGGTCCGCCGCCACGGCTTCCCGGAAGGTCGCCAGGGCACGCTCGTGATTGAGGTTATACAGTTCGGCCGTGGCGCGGGCGCAGCAGCGCAGTCGACTCGCGGTTGGCGCGCGCCGGCTCTGGGCAGACGACTGTCAAAACGAGCAGCGCCGGCGCAATCCTTCGCGCGCACCGGGAGAGCTCCATAGGGTTCATCTTACGCCTCGTGCCGCGCTCGCTGGCTAGCGCTTGCGCGGCTTGTATGTAACTGCGTACAATTGCGGCCGCCGGCTGGAGTCCGGACAAAAGGAGTCGGACGTTGGATCAGCCGACGAGCCACACTACAACTCACTTGCACGATGCTGGCCACCACGAGGAGCTGGGGTTCTGGCGGAAGTACGTGTTCTCGCTCGATCACAAGGTGATCGGGCTCCAGTACGCGGTCACCGGCCTCCTTTTTCTCCTGTTCGGCTTCTGCTTGATGATGCTCATGCGGTTTCAGCTGGCCTATCCCGGCCGGCCGATTCCGCTCATCGGCAACTGGTTCGGCCCTGACAAAGCCCCGGGCGGCATCATGCTGCCCGAGTTCTACAACCAGCTCGGCGCGATGCACGGCACGATCATGGTCTTCCTGGGCGTCGTGCCGCTGGCCGTGGGCGGCTTCGGCAACTTCGTCGTGCCGCTGCAGATTGGCGCGCCCGATATGGCGTTCCCCAAGCTCAACATGATGAGCTACTGGGTGTACTTCCTCGGCGGCGTGACGATGCTGGCGAGCTTCTTCGTGCCGGGCGGCGCCGCGCAGTCGGGCTGGACGTCCTACCCGCCGCTCTCCGTCATCGCGACGACGGGCCAGACGATGCTGGCTCGTTCGGCATGATCTTCCTGATCACGTCGTCGCTCCTCGGCTCGGTCAACTTCATCGTCGACCATCGTGCAGTTGCGCGCGAAGGGCCTCAGCTACATGCGGCTGCCGTTCTTCGTCTGGGCGCAGCTCGTGACGTCGTTCCTGCTGCTGCTCGCGTTCCCGCCGCTCGAGGCGGCCGGCGTTCTGCAGTTGATGGACCGTCTGGCCGGCACCAGCTTCTTCCTGCCGAGCGGGCTCGTCGTCGGCAATCGGTGCTGACGGGGATGTCCGGCATCGCCGAAGGCGCGCACGCGCGCCGGCGGCGGCAACCCGCTCCTGTGGCAGCACCTGTTCTGGTTTCTCGCGCATCCCGAGGTCTACGTGCTCATCCTGCCGGCGATGGGCATCGTGTCCGAGGTCATCGCCAACAACACGCGCAAGCCGCTGTGGGGCTATCGCGCGATGGTGTACTCGATCGTCTTCCTCGGGTTCATGTCGTTCATCGTCTGGGCCCACCACATGTTCATGACCGGCATGGGCACGGCGATGAGCGCGTTCTTCCAGACGACGACGATGATCATTTCGATCCCGTCGGTCGTCATCCTGACCGCGCTGCTGTTGTCGCTGTGGGGGGCATCGATCCGTTTCACGACGCCGATGCTCTTCGCGCTGGCATTCCTGCCGATGTTCGGCATCGGCGGCCTGACGGGGCTGCCGCTGGGTCTGGCGCCCGCCGATATTCACCTGCACGACACGTACTACGTCATCGGTCACTTCCACTACGTCGTCGCGCCGGGCACCATCTTCGCGCTGTTTGCGGGCATCTACTACTGGTTCCCGAAAGCGACCGGCCGGAAGATGAACGACCTGCTCGGCAAGATTCATTTCTGGGGGTCGTTCATCTGCATCAACCTGGTCTTCATGCCGATGTTCATTCAGGGACTGGGCGGCATGAACCGCCGGATGTACGACGGCGGCATGCAGTACGCGCACAATGCGGGGCTGCTGAAGTGGAACCTCGTGATTGGTTTCGCGGCGTGGGGTCTCGGGCTCTTCCAGCTTCCGTTCATCATCAACTTCTTCTCGAGCATCAAGTGGGGCGCCCTGGTCGACAAGAACCCGTGGGATGCGACGACGCTCGAATGGTCGGCGCCGTCGCCGCCCGGACACGGCAACTTTCTGGTCGAACCGATCGCGTATCGCGGTCCGTACGAGTACAGCGTGCCGGGCTCGGCGAAAGACTTCACGCCGCAGTTCGAGTCGGAGAGGGCGTAGGGGACATGGACATTCCGTACACAGTCGAAGCTCGGCCCGACACGGGCCTGCCGAACGGCAAGCTGGGGATCTGGCTGTTCCTCGCGTCCGAAGTCATGCTGTTCGGCGCGCTGTTTTCCACCTACATCCTGCTGCGCGTCGGCGCGGTCGAATGGCCGCATGGCGAACTGAGCGTCCCGCTCGGCACCGTCAACACGATCATTCTGATCGGTTCTTCGGTCACCATGGTGATGGCGTGGGCGTCGCTCAAGATGAACAACTGGGGCCGGCACCGGTTGTTCCTGGGCGCTGACGTTTCTCCTCGCGCTCGTGTTCCTGATCAACAAGTACTTCGAGTACGCGGAACACCTGGGCAAGGGCGAGGGACCGTGGCACAACACGTTCCTGGCCATCTACTTCACGCTGACCGGCCTCCACGGACTGCACATCGTCGGCGGCATGGTCGTGATGGCCTATTTCCTGGGCCCGGGCGCGAAGATGTGGAAGACGGGAGCCGGAGCGGTTCGCGAACCGGATCGAATACACGGGGTTGTACTGGCACTTCGTCGACCTCGTGTGGATCTTTCTGTTCCCGGTGTTATATCTGTTGTAGGCCGGCTGAAGCCCGACTCTACGTACGTCGTGGACCTCGTGTTCGTAGTGGCCGGCTTTAGGCGGACCGGGAGAACGCATGATTCGGATCCGGCCGAAATCAAGAAGAGCGTTCGCAGCTACATGACCGTGTTCGCGATGCTGATGGTCTTCACGGTCATCACCGTCGCAGCGTCGCGCTTTCACCTTGCCGTCCCGGTGGCGATTACCGTCGCGCTCATCATCGCAGCGATGAAGGGCTCGATGGTTGCCGCCGTGTTCATGCACCTGAGCCACGAGAAGCGCTGGGTGTACGGCACGTTGTTGCTCACGGCGGTGTTCTTCATCGGTGCTGCTGCTCCTCCCGTTGTTCACCTCGCTCGACGGCCTCGGGATCGGCAGCCCCTGGACCGCCGTGAGGCCGGGGGGTAGTCATGTCGCTTAGAGCCTTTCATCTGCTGTTTATCGCGCTGTCGATCGTGCTGGCGGCGTTTCTCGCCGCGTGGGCCTTTGGGCAATATCGGGTCGGCCACGACGTCGCTTACCTGGGCGCCGGCGCGGCGTCGCTCGGGAGCGCCGCGGGTCTCGCGGTCTACGCCGTCGCGTTTCAACGGAAGACGAGGAACTTGTAGGTGCGTCAGACACTCATCACGCTTGCCATCGCCGCCGTGCCCCGGGTCGCCCTCGCCTGTCCCGTGTGCTTCGGCCAGAGCGATTCGCCGATGGCGTCGGCGACCAACATGGGCATCTTCTTCATGCTGGGCGTCACCGTTTCCGTGCTGGCGGCGTTTGCCGTACTTCTTCATCTATCTGATGCGCCGCGCGAAGCTCGCCGCACAACAGTGAGAGTTCGGACGACACCGGACAGTACGTGCTCCGCGCGGCAGGGCCTGTCCTCCACGCGTCTGAATCCAGGTTTTTCGCGTCGGATCCCGCGCAGAAAGGCACGACTCGATGGTGAACTGGCTGGGCCTGCCGGTGCAGGCGTCGACGCACGCTGCGGAGCTCGATCAGATGACGGCACTCGTCCACTGGCTGATGCTCGTGCTGTTCGTCGGCTGGGGTGCGTTCTTCCTGTTCGTCCTCGTCCGGTTCCGCAAGGGCGCGAATCCGACGGCGAGCTACGCGGGCGCGAAAGGCAAGTTCGCCAAGTCCACCGAAGTGCTTGTCGCGATCATCGAAATCGTGCTGCTCGTCTTCTATGCCATTCCCGCCTGGGCGACGCGCGTCGGAACCATCCCGAGCGAAAACGAGGCGTTCGTGGTCCGCGTCGTGGCCGAGCAGTTCGCGTGGAACGTGCAGTATCCGGGCCGCGACGGCAGATTCGGCCGGGTCGATGTCGAAGCTCGTTTCGGCCGACAACCCGCTCGGCCTCGATCGCACCGATCCGAACGCGAAAGACGACATCGCGACCATCAACCAGTTGAACCTTCCGGTCGACCGGCCGATTCTCGTGCACCTGTCGAGCAAGGACGTCATTCACAGCTTCGGCCTCTACGAAATGCGCGTGAAGCAGGACGCGATCCCCGGGATGGAAATTCCGGTCTGGTTCATTCCCAATCGTCCCGGCGACTACGAGATCGCCTGCTCCCAGTTGTGCGGGCTCGGTCACTACCGCATGCGCGGCTTCGTGACCATCCAGAGCCAGTCCGACTTCGAGACCTGGATGGCCGACGCAGGAAAAAGAACTCGCGACAGAACAGGCCAGGTAGGGAGCGCCTGCGGCTATGCCGAGCCGAGGCCATGCAAAGCCGAGGCGAGGCATCAGCGTCAGTTCGCGCTGGGGGTGGGGCCCCAGCGCCAGTGAAAGAAAGTTGGGCAGACCCTCGGGCCCGTCCCGCCACGTGATCCGCACCATCGACGCGCACGCCGCAGGCGGGCCGCTCCGGCTCATCGTCGAAGGCTTTCCCTCACCCCGCGGCCGGACCATGCTCGAGAAACGCGACTGGCTGGCCCGCCACGCGGACCATTGGCGCCGCGCGGTGCTGCTCGAACCGCGCGGGCATGCCGACATGTGCGGTGCCATCCTCACCGAGCCCGTTTCTCCCGGATCGCACGCCGGCGTGCTGTTCATGCATAGCGACGGCTACTGCTCGATGTCCGGACACGGCATCATCGCGGTGACGACGATCGCGCTCGAGCGTGGACTGATCGTGCCGGGCGGCGATGGCGCAAGCGTGATCTATGACACGCCCGCTGGCGTCATCCGCGCGCGGGCGCACTTCAGGGCAGGAGAGGCAGGAAGGGCGGGAGAGTTACGAGTCGAGCGCGTCACGTTTGTGAATGTGCCGTCGTTCGTGCTGCACGGCGGGCTGCGGGTCGCGATTGGACAGCGGAAGGTGCTCGCCGACGTCGCCTTCGGCGGCGCATTCTACGCCATCGTCGACAGCGAAGCGGTCGGTCTGTCGATCGATGCCGCGCACCTGCCGGAACTTCGACGTGCCGGTGATTGCGATCGCCCGGGCGATCGAAGCGGTTCAGACGATTGCGCATCCGATCGAGGCCGGTCTTCAGGGGCTCGCGGGTACGATCTTCACCGCACCGCCGGGCGACGAGCGATCGGCGCTGAGAAACGTCGCGATTTTCTCTGGCGCCGAGGCGGAGCGATCGCCTGGCGGCACGGGAACCGCCGCGGTGATGGCGGTCGTGGACGCGATGGGCCTCATTGGCACTGAGACGCCGTTCGTGCACGAAAGCCTCATCGGCACGCGCTTCACCGGCCGGATCGCCGCCCGAACCACGGTCGGCGACTATCCGGCGATCGTCCCTGAGATCGAAGGCGCCGCCTGGATCACCGGCGACCACACGTTTCTGATCGACGAGGACGATCCGCTAAAGGATGGGTTTCGGGTCTGACGGTCCGGCTGCCTTCGCTAACGCTCAGGCCAGGAAAGCCGGACACTACGGCGCCATCGTTTCGTCATAGAATGCCAGGCAACCTTCGCGAGTGCTCGCCCGTCTAATCGTGATGAAGGGAGGGTGAGCACAATGCGTGAACTGACATTCTCGGATACAGCGGAGTGGGTAGTCGGCGTGCTGCTGTTCGGCGTGACGATCGCCGGGTTCGTGGTTTCGGTGTTTGCGTGAAGTCGGCCTGCCGGTCCGGCTAACGCCGGACCCCCACGCACCCAGGGCGGCGAGGGGCGATGAATTTCCGCACGATCATCGAGCCGTTCCGGATCAAATCGGTCGAGGCGCTGAAGTTCACGACCCGCGAGGAACGGGTCGCGGCCCTCGCTGCCGCCCGGTACAACGTGTTCCGCCTGCACGCCGAGGACGTGCTCATTGATCTGCTCACCGACTCCGGCACCGGTGCCATGTCGGCCGCGCAGTGGGGCGCGCTGATGCAGGGCGACGAGTCGTACGCGGGCAGCCGCTCCTTCTACCGGTTCGAGCGCGTCGTGCGCGATCTCACTGGATTCACGCACGTCATTCCGACCCACCAGGGCCGCGCCGCCGAGCGGATCCTGTTTCACACCATCCTCGCGCCCGGGCAGATCGTCCCGAACAACAACCATTTCGACACGACGCGCGCGAACATCGAAGTGGAAGAAGCCGAGGCGCGCGACCTGGTCATCCCGGAAGCGCAGCAGCCCGCCTTGATCCATCCGTTCAAGGGAAACATCGACGTCGGCGCGCTGGCTGCTCTTCTCGATCGAGAGGGCGATCGCGTGCCGCTCGTGATGGTCACCGTGACCAATAACTCGGGCGGCGGACAACCCGTCTCGCTCGCGAACCTGCGCGCCGTGCGGGCGCTGTGCGATCGATATCGAAAGCCCTTGTTCCTCGACGCGTGCCGCTTCGCGGAGAACGCCTGGTTCATCAAGCAGCGTGAAGAAGGCCACGGCCGGTCCACGCCGCGTGAGATCGCCCGCGAGATGTTCGGTCTGGCCGACGGCTGCACGATGTCGGCCAAGAAGGACGGCCTCGCGAACATCGGCGGTTTCCTGGCGATGAACAGCGACGAATGGGCCGACGCGTGCCGGAACCTGCTGATTCTCACCGAGGGCTTTCCGACCTACGGCGGTCTCGCCGGGTACGACCTCGAGGCGATCGCGCAGGGGCTGGTGGAGGTGCTCGAGGAGCCGTACTTACGCTACCGGATTCGGTCCACGGAATACCTCGCCGAGAAAATCTCGCGCGCCGGAGTGCCGATCGTCCAGCCCCCAGGCGGGCACGCGGTGTACATCGACGTGCGCGCCTTGCTCCCGCATATTCCGCCGCTTCAGTATCCGGGCATCGCCTTCGTCAACGCCTTGTACCTGGAGGCCGGCGTCCGCGGCGTCGAAATCGGCACCGTCATGTTCGGGCTGCACCCCGATGGAACGGAAACAGCGGCGGCGATGGATCTCGTGCGGCTCGCGATCCCCCGGCGCGTCTACACACAGTCGCATATCGACTACGTCGCCGAAGCGGTGATTGCGGCAGGGAAGATGAAAGACGAGCTGCGCGGTTATCGAATCGCGTCGGCGCCGAAGGTCCTGCGACACTTCACCGCCGCATTCGAGCCGCTGTAACGACGATCAACCGGGTCCCCAGCGCGGCAGCCGCGACTGGGATGCCGCGTCGCAGAGCCCGCTGAGCTCGCAAAGACACGTTGCTCTGCGTGTTCTGCGGTTTCTGCGTTTTACGTGATCAGGATCGTCCGAGGAATACTCGCGTGAGGCGATCGAGCAACTGCGCGAGCGTTTCGCCGTTGATTGCGAAGGCGCTCTGTTCGGGCGACCAGCCGAGCTTGTAGCTTTTCCCCATCGCCGACACCCAGATCTGCCGGACCGGCGCGTTGGGTGACACGACGAACTTCGTCTCGCTGGGCTCCTCGAAGACCAGATTCAAGCACGCCGTTCTGCAGCTCCAGTTCGAACCCGGTATCGTCGTCGGCAAGGCTCATCAGCGCTCGCCGCGCCTGCTGCAGCGCTTCGTCGCTCTTGATGCGGAATTCCTGTTCGGAGAGGGCCATGCGTTACGGTTTGGCGATCGTGTATTTGTCCGCGGCCGCAAGGTAGCTGCGCCGTGCCCGTGCCGTCATGCCCGGCTTCTTGATCCGTACCGACAGCTTGTGGATCTTTCCATCGAGCTCGGTCGGCGTGAACCCCATCACATACTGCGCGTGCAGCTCCTGCGCGACCCGCGTGAACGTGGGCGCGAGATCGGCGGTCTTCTTGAGCTCGAAGTAGCCGCCGCCCGTCTCGTCCGCGATCTTCCGCAATCCGCTGTCAGGCTCGCTGCGGACCATGCGCTGTCCGTCGAAGTAGTTGCTCTCGAGCCCGATCGCGTAAATCATGGCGTCGTCCGCACGAGCCCTGTCGACGACCGTGCCGAAACGCGTCCGGCTTGCCGTGTCGTCGCCGTCGGTGAACACGAGAACCACGCGGCGCCCTTCGATCCCTTTCAGCTCGTCGATGCTCGTGAGGACCGCGTCCCACAGCCGCGTGCCGTTGCCGAAATCCAGCTCCTTGACGTCGCCGATGAGCTCGTCGCGATTCTTCGTGAAGTGCGCGCTGATCTCGATCTTGTCGTTGAAGGCGCCGACGCGGCCCTGGTCGGCTGGCAGCAGGCGGAGAAGGAACTGTTCGGCCGCCTGTTTCAGCAGCGAAATCGAGCCGGTCATGCTCCCGCTCGTGTCGAGCATCACCACGACGCTGATCGGCTGGATGACATTCTCGAAGTAGACGATGGGTTGCGGCTTGTCGTTGTCGTAGATCTCGAAGTCCTCCTTCGTCAGATCCGGCACGAGGCGTCCCTGCGCGTCGGCGACCGTGACGAAGAGCGACACAATCTCGGTGCCCGATCTGAACGTCGGCTCCTGGGCGAAAAGTGCGGCAGACACCGCGCCAGCCAGGCGCCAGCGCGGCCGTCAGATGCGGAAGACGATGCCGAAGGGACATATTGCGAGCTTACCTCAACTCCCTGCCCAGGGGTCCTTCCCGAGGCGATGCCAAAACTGACAGGTAGCCGGCGGTTTACTATCGCGGACTTGACCGGTCGGACTTCGAGCAGGTAGACTAAACTTACATTCTGAGACTGAGTCTCATTTCCAGGCATCGCCGTCATGCTTCAAGCGTTCCAAGCGTTTGTCATCACCTCGCGGGAAGGGATTGAAGCCTTCCTGATTGTGGCCATCAGCCTCGCCTACCTTCGAAAGGTCGGCCGGGCGGAATTGACCCGCGCCGTTCATTGGGGCATTGCGACCGCCGTCGCGCTCAGTGCCGCCGGCGGCTACCTGCTCTATCACGCCGCCAACCAGGAAATGCTGGACGGACCGCTCGCCATCATCGCCGCCGTGTCGGTCGCAGCGATGACCGTCCACATGTGGCGCGCCGGCCGCCACATGAAAGGCGACATGGAGGGACGGCTGCGAACGTCCACCGATCGGGCCGGCGCCGCCGCGTTCGCCGGCGTCTTCCTGTTTACGGTTCTCATGATCAGCCGGGAAGGGATGGAAACGGCGCTGCTGCTGATGCAGCTGCGGGAGACCATGAATCTCCTGGCTCGGCGCAGCCCTGGGGGTCGCCGGCGCCGCGGCGGTCGCGTGGCTCTGGTCGCGCTACGGCCACCGCGTCAACCTGTCGCTGTTCTTCCAGGTGACCGCTATTTTTCTCTTCGTGTTCGTCGTGCAGCTCTTCATCCGCGGCATTCACGAGATGTCGGAGCAGAACCTTCTCCCCTATAGCGAAGTCATCCACACCAATACCGAGGCGTGGGGCCCCGACAGTGTGTTCGGCCATCTGCTGACCTATCTGCTCGTCATGCTGCCCGCGTTCTGGCTGCTCATCAAATCTTCAATCGCCAAGACGCCGGCGACACGGTAACACTCCTGTAGAATCACCTCGTGCCACTGGAGAACCCGCGGGGCCGCCGCGTTTACATCGACTGGGCGCGCGGCCTGGCCGTTCTCCTGATGATCGCGTGGCACACAGTCGACGCGTGGACGCGCGCGGCTGACCGGCATTCCGCCGCTTTTGGCCGGGCCCTTGTGCTTGGCGGCTTCGCGGCGCCGCTGTTCCTGTGGCTGGCCGGGCTCGGCGTTGCCCTGTCGGCCGCGCGGCTGGCGCGGACCTGTGGCAGTCGCGGAGCAGTCGTCCGCGCGATCTGCCGCCGCGGTCTGGAAATTTTCATCCTCGCATTTCTCTTCCGCATGCAGGCGTTCATCGTCAGTCCCGGCAGCTATCGCGGTCACGATATTCCGCGTCGACATCCTCAACGTGATGGGACTGGCGATTGTCGCGGCCGGTCTCGTCTGGGCTGCGGGTGCGAGCACCAGGGCCCTGGTGTCGTGTGGTACGGAGCCGTGGCAGCCGCCATCGCGCTGCTTGACGCCGGTGGTTCGGACGGCAGCGATCGTCGACGCCCTGCCGTTGTGGTTTCAGTGGTACATGAAACCCGCTGGTGACCTGACCACGTTCACCTTGTTTCCCTGGGCCGGATTTCTCTTCGCCGGTGCGGCCTGTGGCGTGATCCTCGCCACAGCCGACAGCGCGCGAGCGGAGCGCCGCGTGCACCTCGCGTTCGCCGCGGCGGGTCTCGTTCTCGTCGCGCTCGGCCAATACCTGTCGAGGCGTCCAAGCATCTACGAGCAGTCCGAGTTCTGGACCAGCTCGCCGACCTGGTTCGCCATTCGAGTCGGCATTCTGATGACGGCCGTTGCTGTCGTTTACGCGATGTCGGAAGTGGTGGCTCGCTGGGCGCACTGGGATCTCGTGTGGCGATCCCTCGAGCGTTTCGGGCGGAGCTCGTTGTTCGTGTACTGGATTCACGTCGAGCTCGTGTACGGCTACGCGAGCTGGCCCCTGCGCGGTCGCCTGCCGCTGTGGGGCACGCTCATCGCCTGCGCGGTGTTCAGCCTGCTGATGTATCGCGCGGTGATTTTCCGCGATCGCATCGTGGAAAACTGGCGCACGCGAGGCGCGCGCCCGCTCTGCTCCCCAAACCGCAACGGCCTGATCGCGCTATGGGCAGATGACCTAGCGACACAAATCGGTGAAAGGCCGAAACCGGTCCAGCCGAGTGGTTAGGTGAAAAGTCCTTTATTACGTGATACTTACCTTCTTGGGTCTTCGAGCGTGCACCCATGGCATCTCCTCAAGTCCTCGAAAAAACCGTTGAGAAGCCCACTGAACGCTCGGTACAATTCGCCTCTTTGGGTTGACGGGAAGGCGAGCTCAGAGGGCCCGGGACTGAACCTATGATCAACGTCGCCGCAATCCGCATGCAGCAGTTTGGCGTGCAGTTCTATCAGGCCTCACTGACCGCCAGCGATATCGATAAGCTCGTCCGGTTCGAAGTCCTCAGTTACGCCGAAGGCGCGCAGCCCCCGGTGCGCGGCGGCAAGCAGAAAGTCGCGCCCGGAGCGCCGGTGTCGAAGGTGAACTGGGATCTGCTCGAGCGGCGCATCGCGTCCAACGAGAAGGCGTATCAGCGTCAAATCATCCGGAAGAAGATCGACGAGCTCGTGCAGTACTACGAGCAGTGCCGGCAGGCGCGCGATCTGCCGTCGATTCCTGGCGCCGTCATCATCTCCTGCGACGAGAAGCTCTCCTTCCAGCCGGCGAGCGACGATGCGCGCGTGGGAATTCTGAAGGTGCCGGAACGTGAAGGCATCCTGCGGGCGATCGACGGACAGCACCGTCTGCTGGCGCTCCATGCCGACATCGATCGCTTTCAGGGCGAGGACTTCACGGTGCCGGCGATCATCTTCGACCGCCTGCCCGAGGATCACGTCGTCCAGATGTTCGTCACGATCAATGCGAAGCACACGCGGCTGAACGCGTCGCATCTGGTCAGCCTGTCGGGCCGCCAGCTGTATCGCGACGAAAACCTCGCGACGGCGCACGACGTCGTGCGTGCGCTCAACGATCGCGAAGACTCGCCGCTCTACGATGAAATCAAGCTGCTCGGCGTCGGCCGCGGCCGCGTGGCCCAGGCGCCGCTCGCGCAGGAGCTCAAGAAGCTGTTTGCCGCCGACGTCTTCAGCGGCCGCCGGTCGGGCGACATGCACGAGGAAGCCCGGAAATTCTTCGTCAACTACTTCAAACAGATCGCGCTGGTCTTCGGCGGCGCCTGGAACGGCCGGAAGTACAGCATCAAGTCGGCGTCGGCGCTCCGCGCCTTCATCCGCGTGGCGCCCGACGTGATCCGCCGGCTCGATCAGGAGCACGCGGATCGGTCCGACTTCCGCGCCATCGGCCGCGCCATCGGGCCGTGGGGCCGCCGGATCGGCGACGTGCGGTTCGAGACCGAAGGCGCCTGGAAGCGCAGCGGGACGACGGTCGATTCGCTGGCGAAAGAGCTGCGGCTGGCGCTCCAGTATCCCGAAGGTGCTGCGTCTAGCGTTGATCAGAAGAAGAAGGCAGAAGGTAAAAGTCTCTGGTGACTTTTGCCTTTGCGTTGCCTGCATGGGCACTCTCCTATCACAGGCGGAGCCGGCTTCATCGGCTCCAATCTCGTCCACCACGCGCTCGCCGAAACCTCCCATCGCCTCGTCGTCGTCGACAAGCTGACGTACGCGGGGAGCCTGCTCAACCTGGAGCAGGCGCTGAAGGATCCGCGCGTGACGTTCGTGCGCGCCGACATCGCGGACGCCGATGCCATGGCCCGGGTCTTCGCCGATGCGCGCCCGGACGCGGTCGTCAACCTGGCCGCCGAGACGCATGTCGATCGGTCGATTGATCGCCCCCGGTCCTTCATCGAGACCAACATCGTCGGCACCTTCACGCTGCTTGAAACGGCCCGGAAGCAGGTTGCGGCGCTCGGGGCCGCCGAGGCCCGGCGGTTCCGGTTTCTGCACGTGTCGAGCGACGAGGTCTACGGCACGCTCGGTCCGACGGGGGTGTTCAGCGAGGAGACGCCGTACGCGCCGAATTCCCCGTACGCCGCGAGCAAGGCGGCGGCCGATCACATCGTCCGTTCGTACTTTCATACGTACGGGCTGCCGGTGCTGATCACGAACTGCTCGAACAATTACGGGCCGCATCAGTTTCCGGAGAAGCTCATTCCGTTGATGATCCTGAACGCGCTCGACGGCCGCCCGCTGCCGATCTACGGCGACGGCGGAAACGTCCGCGACTGGCTGCACGTCGCCGATCACTGCGCCGGCCTGCTGCTCGTGCTCCGCGAGGGGCAACCGGGCGAGAAGTACAATATCGGCGGCGGCAACGAGCGGACCAATCTCGAGATCGTCGATCGCATCTGCGACGCGCTCAACGAGACGAAGCCCGGCGGGCGCGAGTTATCGCTCGCTCAAGACCTTCGTTCCCGATCGCCCGGGCCACGATCGGCGCTACGCGATCGACGCGACGAAGATCCGGCGTGAGCTCGGCTGGGCTCCGGCACGCACCTTCGAGCGCGGCCTTCGCGAGACGGTCGAGTGGTACGTCGCGCACCGCGACTGGTGCGACGCCGTCCAGGCCGGCCGCTACGGCCGCGAGCGACTGGGACTCGGACAATGACACGACAACCTGTCACGATAGCCACGAAAACACGAAAACACGAAAGAGAAGCTTTCTTCTTCGGGTCTTCGTGTCTTCGTGGTTGCATTTCATGTCTGCGCTGAAAGGGATCATCCTTGCGGGCGGAACCGGATCGCGGCTGCATCCGTTGACACGCGCCGTCAGCAAGCAGCTCGTACCTGTCTACAACAAGCCGATGGTGTACTACCCGCTGTCGACGCTGATGCTGGCCGGCGTCCGCACCATCCTGGTCATCACCACGCCGCACGAGCAGGACGGATTCAGGCGGCTGCTCGGCGACGGCTCCGAGCTCGGCCTTCGCATCGAGTACGCGTCGCAGCCGAGCCCCGACGGCCTCGCGCAGGCGTTCCTGATTGGCCGTGAATTCATCGGCGGCGATCGCGTGGTGCTGGCCCTTGGCGACAATATTTTTTACGGCGCGCATTTCTCCGACTACCTGCGGGACGCGGCCGCGCGCGAGACGGGCGCCACGGTCTTCGGATACCAGGTCCGGGATCCGGAACGGTACGGGGTCATCGAGCTCGATCGGAACGGACGCGCGATCAGCCTCGAGGAGAAGCCAGCGAAGCCGAAGTCGGTGTATGCCGTCACCGGCTTGTACTTCTACGACAACCAGGTGATCGACATGGCCGCCAGCCTCAGACCGTCAGCGCGCGGCGAACTGGAGATCACCGATGTCAACCGCATGTATCTCGAGCGGGGACAGCTGCACGTCGAGAAGCTGGCGCGCGGGATCGCGTGGCTCGATACGGGCACGCACGAGTCGCTCATGCAGGCGGCGAACTACATTCACGCGATCGAGGAGCGCCAGGGACTGATGGTGGCCTGCCTCGAGGAGATCGCGTACCGCATGGGATACATCCAGGCCGCCGACCTCGAGCGACTGGGACGGGCGATGGAAACGAGCGCATACGGACAGTATCTGCTGCAACTGCTCGAGCACGAGGCGTAAGCGTGCGGTGCACTCCCTCGAGCATTCCTGAGGTTCTCATCATCGAGCCCGACGTGCATCGGGACGGCCGCGGCTTTTTCGTCGAGACGTACCACGCGGAGAAGTACCGCGCCAGCGGGATTGCCTCCGTCTTCGTTCAGGACAATCACACGCGTTCGCTGGTGCGAACGATCCGTGGCCTCCACATGCAGCGCCGGCGGCCCCAGGCCAAGCTGATTCGCGTCGTTGCCGGCGAGATTTTCGACGTCGCCGTCGATTTGCGGCGCGGGTCGCCCAGCTTTGGCCAGTCGGTGGGCGTTGTGCTGTCCGCGGACAACTTCAAGCAGTGCTACATTCCGACGGGCTTCGCGCATGGCTTCTGCGTGCTGACCGGTACGGCCGAAGTCGAGTACAAGTGCAGCGATCTTTACGATCCTGCCGACGAATTCGGCATCGCCTGGAACGACCCCGAGCTGGCCATAGAGTGGCCCGTGACCGACCCCCTCCTCTCCGACCGCGACAGGCGCAACCCGTCACTGGCTGAAGTCGCGGACAAGCTGCCGAGCTATCGAGGAACGGCCTAAAGGCCGTTCCCTACCGTTGTACCGAGTCTCTGGCCCCGTCCATCGACCCGTCGCTGTACCCGTGCATCGACCGTCGCTGTAGGGGACGGTCTTTAGACCGTCCCTCGACAGATCTGTAAGAGTCGCGACAAAGTCGTTCGACGCCCGAGGGCTGACCTCGCCACATTCCTCAATTTGTCGAGCAAAATCGCGGGCACGCCCATTGCCTTGTCTGGGGACAGGTCGCTGGTCTGATTACGGCAGGGCGCCGTGAATTGCTGGGGGAGCCAGACCAGTGGAGCAGGGGGGCATCGCAATAACGCGGTGCCCTTTTGTTTTGTACGGAGCCCCCGCCCAACCCACCTGTTCAATCACGAAGACACGAAGGGCGGTAACACGAGCAGGTCTAAAGACCTGCGCCGCCACTATTGTTGTGGGGCAGGACTTCAGTCCTGCCTTCGATTCTTCGTGACTTCGTGATAGACAAGCGTTGGAAAGATGCGGATCGATCTGAACGCCGACGTCGGCGAGTCGTTCGGGGCGTACACGCTCGGTAACGACGCGGCGCTCATGGCGTCGATTACGTCGGCGAACATCGCGGCCGGCTTTCATGCCGGCGATCCCTCGGTGCTGCGCGCAACCATCCGGCTGGCGAAGGCGCACGGCGTCGCGATTGGCGCCCATCCCGGCTTTCCCGATCTGGCCGGCTTCGGTCGCCGCGAGCTGCACGTGACTTCCCGAGAAGCGGAAGATTTCATCCTCTACCAGATCGCAGCGGTCGCCGGCGTCGCCGCCGCCGAAGGCGCGCGGCTCGCCCATGTCAAAGCGCACGGGGCGCTCTTCAACATGGCGGCGAGAGATCGCCCGCTCGCCGACGCGCTCGCGCGCGCCGTCGCCGCATTCGATCGGTCGCTGCGCCTCTTCGCGCCGCCGGAGTCGCGAGATGGTCAACGCGGCGCGGACGCTCGGATTGCCCATCGCCATCGAGGTGTTTGCCGATCGCGCGTACGAGGCGAACGGGCAGCTCGTGTCACGACAGAAGCCGGGCGCGGTGCTTCATGACGTGGAGGCCGTCGTGGCGCGCGCCGTCGGTCTGATCGCGGACCGCACGGTGGTGGCCGTGGACGGATCGCGGCTCCATGTTGACGCTGACACGATGTGCATCCACGGCGACACGCCGGGCTCGGACCGGCTGGCGGCCGCCATTCGTGCCGGGCTCGAAGCCGCGGGAATCGCCGTCAAGGCGATCGGAGCGCCCTGACGTGCCGCTCTTTGGCTGGTGGCGATCGGCGGATGGGCGTGCGCGCCGGGCATTCATGGCCGCCTCGCTCGGCTGGATGCTCGACGCGTTCGACGTGATGCTCTTCTCGCTGCTGCTCGCCTCGATCATGGCCGACCTGAACTCTGACGAAAGAGCAGGGCGGCGCGCTCGGCTCCATCACCCTCGTTGCCGCAGCGGCTGGCGGACTGATCTTCGGCGTGCTCGCCGATCGGTACGGTCGCAAGCGCGCGTTGATGGCGAGCGTCCTCCTGTATTCGCTCTTCACCGCGCTTTGTGGCTTGTCCCAGAACCTGGGGCAGCTGGTGGCGTTTCGCGTGTGCCTCGGGCTCGGGATGGGTGGTGAGTGGGCGAGCGGCGCGGCGCTCGTGTCGGAATCATGGCCGGCACCCACGCGCGGGCGCGCCTTTGCGTTCATGCAGAGTTTCTGGGCGATCGGATTCGGCCTCGCGGCGATCGTCAGCGGGTTGCTGCTACCGGTATGGGGCTGGCGCGGTGTGTTCTTCGTCGGTGTCCTGCCGGCGTTCTTTACGCTGTGGGTCCGGCGGAACGTCGAGGAACCGGAGTTGTGGCGGCGCGCCAGGCGGCCAGGCCAGCGGGCCGCGTTCGGGGATCTGTTCCGTGGAGACCTCGTTCGGCCGAGCGTGGCGTTGACCCTGATGAACGCCTGCACGCTGTTCGGCTGGTGGGGTCTGAATACGTGGGTGCCTGCTTACCTTGTGCTGCCGGTGGAGCAGGGCGGAGTGGGGCTCAGCATCATCGGATCGTCGACCGTCGTGTTCATTACGCAAGTCGGGATGTGGTTCGGCTACGTGACGTTCGGGTTCGTGGCCGACACGATCGGCCGGAAGCGCGCGTATGCGATCTACATACTCGCCGCCAGCCTGCTGCTGCCCCTGTACGGCTACATGAGGAACCCGCTGGTGCTCCTTGTGCTTGGGCCGTTCATTGCTTTCTTCGGCACCGGCCACTACAGCGGCTTCGGCCCGCTGACCGCCGAGATCTACCCGACGGCGATCCGCGCCACGGCGCAGGGATTCACCTATAACGCCGGTCGTCTGGCCAGCGCCGCGGCGCCATTCGTGATCGGATCGCTCGCGGCGTCGCGTGGCTTCGGCCCGGCCTTTACTGTAGCCGGGGGCGCGTTCCTTCTCGCAGCGGTGGCGTTGTACTGGGTGCCGGAGCCGAGGAGTGTGGAGCTGACCTGAGGTCAGTCGGCAGTCGGCAGTCGGCGGTCGGCAGTCGGCGGTCGCTGGTCCACCCGGACCAGCGACCAACGACTCATCTCGACTGTTACGGGACTTTGATTTCGTAGGTCTTGTCGGGCAGCTGTTCGCGGAACTGCTTGTGGCAGGCTCCGCAGGTGCCGGTCACGGCAGCCACTCCCTTGTCGACTGCCGCCTGGTCCTTCGCCGTCGCCGCCGCCTCGAGCTCCATCGCGCCCTTCATGCCGTTCTTGGCGATGGTCGCTGCGGCGTCCATTTTCTTATGCGTGAAGTATGCGTCGATCCACGCGAAGGCCGTCTTGTACCCGGCAACCTGGGCAAGAACCTGATCGAAGTTGCCCGCCTTGGCCGCCTCTCTTACCGCCGCGTTCGCGGCCGTATTCCCATTCATGACCGCCTTCATCGCGTCCGACGGCTTCTCGTTGGCCGCCAGCAGATTGATACCAAAGGCGACTGCCATCGCCAGCATCGACAACCCGAATCTACGCATACATCCTCCTTAAAAGGGACCGTAAGGTGCCCTAGTATATCTCGCGTCCGCAAAGAAGGTTCGCCGACGTCGCTCGCACGGTGCTCTCTAGACCGAACTTTCTCTCAGTGCCCGCCGCAACACTTTTCCAACCATCGTCTTGGGCAGCTCGCTTCGGAACTCTATGTGTGAAGGCACTTTGTAGGGAGCCAGCTTTTCGCGGCAGAACGCCCGCAGTTCCTGGTCGGTCGTCGTCTGGGCCGTACGCAACACGACCCAGGCCTTGACGGCTTCGCCTCTGACGTCGTCGAGGACGCCGGCAACACCGACCTCTGCCACCGCGGGATGCGTCGCCAGCACCTCTTCGACCTCGCGCGGCCACACCTGGTATCCGCTTGTCTTGATCAGGTCCTTCTTGCGATCGACGATGAAGACATAGCCGTCATCGTCGAGATAACCCAGATCGCCGGTGTGCAGCCATTGCCGGCTGCCGGTTCTTCGTCGACGTGATCGCGAAGGATGTCCGCGGTGTCGTCAGGCCGATTCCAGTAGCCGATCATCAGCTGCGGACCCGCGACGGCGATCTCGCCGATTTCGCCGGGCGGCATCACGCGCGTGCCTTCGTCGCGCGTCGAAGATGCGGACCTGGACGTCCGGCAGCGGCATACCGACCGAGCCAGGCTTGTTCGGGCCCTTCACCGGGTTGATGCACGCGGCCATCATCGCCTCGGTCAGCGAATATCCTTCGACGATTCGGGCGCCGGTCAACGACTCGAACCGGGTCTTCGTTTCCGCCATGAGCGGCGCGGAGCCCGAGAGACAGATCTTGATGGACTTGAAGTCGACCTTCCCTTGTTGCACTTCGGGACGGTTGAGGAGCGCGATGTACAGCGTCGGCACGCCATTGAAGAACGCGGGCTTCACCCGACGGATCGTTCGAATCAGGTCGGCGATGTCGCGCGGGTTGGGGACGATCGCGAGCGGGTTGCGATTCACGAGAGCGAGCGCCTGCACGCCCACATGTCCGTAGACATGAAAGAGCGGCAACGGCAGGAGGATCACGTCGGTGTCGGGATGGAGGACCGAGCGCAACCACGCGGCCTCCTGCAGCCCGGCCATCACGTACGCGCCGTGCTTCCCGAGGACGCCCTTGGCGGTTCCCGTCGTTCCGCCGCTCATCAGCAGCACGGCGTGATCGTCGGACGTCACCTTCGCGCGCTCGACCGGCTGCCCCCGATGTTCGCTCAGGAGGCGCGCCATGTCGTGATCCCCAGGCTCCAGCTTGACGCGATCGCCTTCGTGCTTCTCGCGGGCCAGCGTGAACAGCAGGCGCAGCAGCGGCGGAAAATATTCCTTGATGTTGGTGGCGATGACGCGAGCGAGCGGCGTGCGAGGCTGCACGCGCTTCACGCGGCCGTAGAAGCGCGTCAGGGTGACGATGGTCTCGATGCCGTTCTCGCGGAGCGGTCCTTCGAGCTCCTGTTCGGTGTACAGCGGATTGAGCGGCGCCACGATCGCGCCGATCTTCCACGCGCCGAACTGCGCGATCAGGAACTGCGGGCAATTGGGCAGCAACAGACGCGAGACGATCGCTGTCGCTGCACGCCGAGAGACCGGAAAGCCGCAGCGCACGTGTCGCTCAGGCGCTCCAGCTCGCGGTAGGTGATCGTCGTGCCTTTGAAGAGCAGCGCCGCCTGGTGCGGCCGATCGCGCGCCGCATCGGCGAGGTAGTCCACCAGCGTCCGAGTCGGGATATGGCGCAAGCGTCGCCGGGACGCCTTCGTCGTAGTGGGCCAGCCACGGCGTCGTCGGGCCAGTCATCAGGGCTGAGCGCTCGAGCGCATCGCCGTCCATGTTGCCTTCTGGCCGGCGGATGTGACGGTGCCCTCAATCCTTGCACCGTTCACACGGCCTGTATATTCGGCTCCGGCAGCGGTGAAGCTGATTTGATCTCCTCTCATCCTGCCGTTCGCGATTGGCGTCACACGTCCGCCTTCCGTCAGCGTGCCGGAGATCATCTGAAACTGCTGCGTAATCGCAAACTGCCCTTGGGCGTCGCGCCAAGTGCCCTCCACCCGCGCGGGCACCACAAAGAGCATGACGGTACACCACTCCGAACATACCGTGTCCGGCAGCTCTTCTTTTTCTTCTGGTGTCCATCCATCGATCCAGAACGTGTTCGCGACGATCCGGGTGCCGGGCTTGAGGGCGAGAAACTTGTCGCCGAGCTTCCTCAGGTTGTCGGGCAGCAGAAACAAGGCGAGGACGGTGGCGTCGGAGAACTCGGCGGCGAACATGTCGCCTTCGACGAACGTCGCTCGATCGGCGACGCCCTCCTGGGCGGCATTGCGGCGGGACAGTGCGACCATGTCCGGGTTGTACTCGACGCCGCGACCACGTGCGCCGCGCTTGGCCGCCGAGATGATGTTGCGCCCGTCGCCCGATCCGAGGTCGACGACATAGTCCTGCGGCGTCACACCGGCCATGTCCAGCATCTTGTCCACAACCAGTTGTGGGGTCGGCACCCACACGACATCCTTGCCAGGCTGGCCAGGGACGGGCTTGAACTCTGTCGGCGGCGCCTGTGCCTGCACGCTGCCGGCGAAAACGCCAACGAAGCCCAGAATCAGCGCCCACCGAACCACCGAACGCGGCAGATTCATGTTCATCTCCAGCCGTCCACATGGACGAGTTCAGGGAACGCTCCGGAGCGGCCCCGCTTCGAGCGGCTCATACACTACGACATAATCGGCTCAGGGGGATCTGGCGAGTTCGCGAGTCTTATCAGCGCCCGAGGAGCATCGACAGAAGCGCCTTCTGGCCGTGGAGCCGGTTCTCGGCCTGATCGAACACGACCGAGACGTTCGACTCGAAGACTTCGGAGGTCACTTCTTCGCCGCGGTGCGCCGGCAGGCAGTGCATGAACAGCGCATCTGGTTTCGCGGCTCTCATCAAGCGGTCGTTCACCTGGTACGGCGCGAACACTTTTCGGCGCACGTCCGCTTCGGCTTCCTGTCCCATCGACGTCCACGTGTCGGTGTAGACGGCATCGGCGTCGGCGACGGCATCGGCCGGATCGCTGAAGAGCCGCAGCCGCGCGCCGTGGCGCGCCAGTTTCGTCGCCTTCTGGACGATCGATTCCGGCAGCTCATAGCCCGCTGGACTCGCGACGTGGCAGTTGACGCCGAGCATCGCCGACGCGTGCGCCAGCGACGCGGCGATGTTGTTGCCGTCGCCGACGAAGGCCAGCGTCCGGCCGGCGAGCGATCCGAGCCGTTCCTTCAGCGTGATGAAATCAGCCAGCGCCTGGCACGGATGCTCTTCGTCAGTCAGCGCGTTGATGACGTGCAGGCATGTTGTCGCCGCCGCGAATTCCTCGAGTGCACGCTGCGAGAAAGTCCGGATGACGACGGCGTGGACCCACCGCTCGAGATTTCTGGCGACGTCGGCGACCGGCTCGCGCCGTCCCAGCGCCACGTCGGCCTGCAGCGCGATGACCTGTCCGCCCAGCTCGCGAACGGCGATTTCGAAGGTGGTCCGCGTCCGAAGCGACGGCTTTTCGAACAGCATCGCCACGTACCGGCCCGTGAGCGCATGGGCAGTCGGCGCATCCGCGCCACGGGCCCGCTCCGCCTTCATTCGAAGCGCCAGTTCGAGGCAGCGTTCGAGATCGACGGCCTCGAAGTCGGTGACCGACAGGAAGTGCTTTCGCCGTGCGACGGCCGCTTGCGTCACAAAAGCACCACCACGCCGTGCCAAGAAAGCCCTACCACAGAGATCACGGAGGACAAACGGAGGTCACGGTTTTCTAGATTAAGAATCCGTGTCCTCTGTTGTTCCTGATCGCCATCCGTGTCCTCCGTGGTAGTGCTTTTGTCGTGGTTCCTACGTCCGGTATTCCGCATTGATCCGCACGTACTCCGCGCTGAGGTCGCAGGTCCACACGGTCGATGACGCGGGCCCTGCACCCAGGCCGACCGACACGGTGATCTCCGTGCCCTTGAGATACTCGGCCGCCTCGGCCGCCGCTTCATCGTGCGGCCGGCCATTCCTGAAGAGCGTCGTCGGTCCGATCATGACCACCGCGCGCGACAGCTCGAAGGCGACATTGGCGCGCCCGGCCACCGCGATGAGCCGTCCCCAGTTCGGATCGCCGCCGTGAATCGCGGTCTTGACGAGCAGCGAATTGGCGATGGCTTTGGCCGCGCGGCGCGCCTCGGTTGCGGAAGCGGCGCCCGTCACGGTGACAGTCACCAGCTTCGTTGCGCCTTCACCGCCGCGCACGATGCCGAGCGCCAGCTCGCGGCACACTGCGTGCAGCCCCTGGAGGAATAGACCGTAATTGCCTGGCTCGATCGATGTTCCGCTCGCGCCGTTGGCAAGCAGCATGACGGAATCGTTCGTCGAGCATTCACCGTCGACGGTGATCGCGTTGAAGGTCTCGTCCACCGCGTCACGCAAGGCGCGGGCGAGCAGCGGCTGCGGCACGTCAGCATCTGTCGTAATGAAGCCCAGCATCGTCGCCATCATCGGCTCGATCATTCCAGAGCCCTTGGCCATGCCGCCGATCCTGACTGTGTGGCCGCCAATCTGCACTTCAGCCGCCGCCTCCTTGGGAAACGGATCGGTCGTCATGATGGCGCGTGCGGCCATCGAGCCCTGATCGTTTGCCAGCCCACGAAACGCCGCCGGGAGCGCCGATCGGATCTTGTCGATAGGCAGCGCAACGCCGATCACGCCTGTCGATGCGACGAGCACCTCCGCTACGGAACACTTCACCAGCCGCGCCGTTTCGGCCGCCATGTCGCGGGCCGCGCGGAGCCCTTCCTCGCCGGTGCAGGCATTCGCACACCCGCTGTTGACGACGATCGCCCGTGCCACACCGCCGCTCGCGCTCAAATGCTCGCGCGAGACAAGGATGGGAGCCGCCTGCGCCCGGTTTGTTGTAAACACGGCGGCCGCCGTGGCCGGTGTGTCCGAGACGAGCAGCGCGAGGTCCAGGCCATTGTTCGCCTTGATCCCCGCGCTCGAGCCCGATGCGCGATACCCAAGAGGCGTCGTCACGCCGCCGACGCCGACAATGCTGCCGGGGCGCCCGACATCACGCGTGAGGACTCGCGGCCAGGCGGCTCGTCGTAGGCCGTTCGACGTCCTCGCCCCGACGTTCGAGCGGGACCACCATCGCGTACTGGCCGCATGCGCGGAAGAGCGGGCACTTGACGCAATCCGTCGTGAGCTTCTCGAGCAGCCAGGTGTGGGGAATGATCGAGAATCCCATCTGGATGAAATAGGCTGGCGCGTGCGTGAACGCGCACAGCTTTTCGAACCCTTCGCCCCGCGCGCGCCGTCGCAGCTCGTCGACGATCATCGTGCCGACGCCTTTTCCGCGCTCGCGTCCATCGACGGCGAGGGAGCGGATTTCGGCCACGTGCGGGCTCAGTGCCGCGAGCTCGGCGCAACCGACGATGCGTCGTCCGCGCGTCGCGACGACGAATCGCGTGGCGTGCACCGTCAGCTCGGAGAGCGTGCGCGGCAGAAGGTGGCCCTCCTCGAGGTTGGCGGCAATGAGGGCGTGCAACGTCCGCGCTTCCGAGTCCTTCGCCGAGCGCAGGCTCATCCGGCCCCTTGGTGTCATTGATCAGCTCCCACGGCACCGAACGCCGCATCGAGACGGCCGAGCGCTTCGTCGATCTCCGGTTCGGTGATCACGAGCGGCGGCAGCAGTCGTACGACCGTTTCGGCCGTGCGGTTGACGATCACGCCTTGCGCCAGTCCTTCCTGAATGACCGGCGCTGCATCACGCGTCAGCTCCAGGCCCCAAATGAGCCCGGCCCCGCGAACTTCCCTGATGACCGGATGTTTGGCGGCCAGCGTCCGGAGTCCCCGCTCGAGATGGTCACCGACCCGTGCGATGCGTCCGAGGAGCCCGCCGCTGTCCAGTTCGTCGAGGAAGCAGAGCGCCGCACGGCACGCGAGCAGGTTGCCACCGTAGGTGCTTCCGTGATCCCCGAATGCGATCGTGTCCGCGACCTTCTGGCTGACCAGCGCGGCGCCAACCGCCACACCGCCGCCGAGCGCCTTGCCAATCGAGATCAGATCCGGATGAAGGCCGAGCACCGGCGAATAGAACGGATAGCCGGTGCGACCGAGTCCGCTCTGCACTTCGTCGGCGATGATGAGCGCTCCGGTGGTCGACGCAGCTTCGGTGATGGCCGAAGCAAATGCCGGCGTCAGCGGCCGCACGCCGCCCTCGCCCTGAATCGGCTCCGCGATAATGGCCGCCGTCGACCGCGACACGGCGGCCAGCAGCGCCTTCGGCTCATTGACCGGTACGAATCGAACGCCCGGCAGCAACGGTTCGAACGGCGCGCGGTAGTGCTCGTTCGAGGTCACTGACAGTGCGCCGAACGTCCGTCCGTGGAACGAGTTCTCGAACGCGATGAATTCCGCCCGCGGCTCGCCGCGGCTGTGCCAGTAGCGTCGAGCAAACTTGAGGCATGCTTCGACCGCCTCCGCGCCGCTGTTGCAGAAGAAGGCGCGCGGCAGCCCAGACAGCTTCGCCAGGCGTTCCGCGACCTGGCCCTGCAGCGGATGGTAGAACAGGTTCGACGTGTGGATGAGCGTCTGCGCCTGATCCGCGATCGCACGCGCCAATCCCGGGTGCGCGTGGCCGAGTGAGGCGACGCCGATTCCCGACAGCAGATCGAGATATTCGCGCCCGTCCGCGTCGTACAGCCGCACGCCCTGGCCGCGCACGAACGTGACCGGCAGGCGCTTGTACGTCTGCAGGACGTGTCGTGCCTCGAGAACCTGAATCTCGTCGATGGTCGTTGTCTCCATAAGCTCTCAGGCAGAACTAAAGTTCTGCGCTACACCTGTGTACTTGTAGCGCAGGTCTTTAGACCTGCAATTCACCTGTACTCGTGGCGCAGGTCTTTAGACCTGCAATCCGCGTCGCGTTGGCCGGTACTGCACCGGCCGCTGCCGCTTCGATAGCCGATTCATCGCGGCCGTCGATAATCAGGACATCTCCGACGCCCGCCTCGATTGCCTGTTCACAGGCGCGCAGTTTGGCAATCATCCCGGCCGTCGCAGTCCCGCCGTTGACGAGCTCCTCGATAGCCGCGCGGTCGAGGATCGGCGCCGTCAGGCCGTCAGCGCCCAGTACACCGGCCGTCGTCCCGGCGATCGTCAGCCTTTTCGCGCCGAGGCGGGCGGCCAGATGCCCCGCCAGCGTGTCGGCATTCACATTCAACAGTCGACCGTCCCGGCCTATTCCGATAGACGCCGCCACCGGCACGAACCGATCGCCGACGAGCGTGGTCAACAGCGTGGTGTCGGATGCCGCGCTCGGAATGCCGACGCGGCCCAGGTCCACGGACCGCCCATCCACAGCGCGATGGGGCGGTGCGAGCTCCGAAAGGCCGCAACCGGCGTCGGCGCCGGTCAATCCAACCGCCCGGACTCCCGCCGCGACGAGCGCCGCGACAAATCGTGTATTGACGGCGCCGGCCAGCACCGCCACGACGATCTCCAGCGTCGCGTCGTCGGTGATCCGAAGGCCGTCAACCTGCCGCTTCTCGATGCCAGCCGCTTTGAGCGCCAGGTCGATCTCTTTGCCCCCGCCATGGACGACCACTAGCGGCACGCCCTGCTTTGCCGCGCGGGCGATGGCCGACACGACCGTCGCCAAGGACCGACCTTCGAGGAGTTCGCCCCCGAACTTGAGGACGAGAGGGCCCGTCGACATCAGTGTTCTTGACCACAAGGATCTTGAACACAAAGGACACGATGGACACAAAGGATCAGATCTAGAAGTTCTCCCTTGGTGTCCTTTGTGTCCTTTGCGTTGAAAACCCTCACAGCAACCCCGTACGTTCGGCTTTGTTTATCGACTCGCGCACCTTCATAACAGTCCGGTGCGCTCGTCTAGGCCCAGCATCACGTTCATGTTCTGGACCGCCTGCCCCGATGCGCCCTTCAGCAGGTTGTCGATCACCGACACGAGGATCGCGCGTCCCGATGGGTCGACCCGCCAACCGATATCGCAGAAATTCGTGTGCGCCACATGCTTGATCTCCGGCAGCGCCGATCCGACAAGCCGAACAAAGGTTGCGCCGGCGTACGCGCGCTCGAACACGCCGGCGAGTGCCTCTTCGGATCGTGCCAGGCGCCACTCGCACATAGATCGTCGCCATCAGGCCGCGGTCGAGCGGCAACAGGTGCGGAGTAAACGTGACATTGCCTCCAGGTCCACCGACCCACTGCTCGATTTCCGCGCCGTGGCGGTGATTGAACACTCCGTAGGCGGAGAGGTTGCCATGACACTCGGAAAAGTGCGTGCGCTCGGACGGCGTCTTGCCGGCGCCGGACACGCCGGATTTCGCGTCGACGATGATGTCGGCGTTTGGAGTCAGGATTCCGGCGGAGAGGAGCGGCAGAAGCGCCAGCAGTGCGGCAGTCGGGTAGCAGCCCGGATTGGCCACAAGCCGGGCTGCAGCGACCGCGTCGTGCTGGAGTTCAGTGAGCCCGTACGCCACGCCAGTCGGCATTCGGTGCGTCTCGGGATACCAGCGCGCGCGCGCCGCGGCGTCCCGCAGCCGGAACGCGCCGGAGAGATCGATGACGCGGACGCCTGCCTCAATCAGGGAAGGGGCGAGTTCTGCCGCGGCCGAATCCGGCAGGGCCAGAAACACGACGTCGGCATCGCGCGCGAGCGTGTCGGCAGACAGCGGCGTAATGTGACCGTCCCAGAGGCGTGCCAGGGCGGGCAGCGGCCTGGCGGATCCACTGGCCGAGCCCGACGACATCGCCGCCGTCACCGCCACGGCGGGATGCCGGCCAAGCAGCCGCAGCAACTCCTGGCCCGTGTAGCCGGTCGCGCCCGCAATGGCGACCCGCGATTTTCCGGCCGGCGGCGGCGTCGCCGCGCCGCTGTCGCCGCCTTTCGGCTCCGAGCCGGCGTGCAGAACTGTATGCATCAGAAAGAATATTTATACACAGCATGGGCTGAGAATCAACAAGAATCGATGTATAATCATCCATTCCTGGGGACAACGTTGAAGGCACGCCGCCAATCGCTGATTCTCGAACTCATCGACCGCGACCCTCTCCACAGCCAGGAGCAGCTGCGCCGCCGTCTGCGCCAGCGTGGCTTCGACGCCACGCAGGCGACGATTTCGCGCGACATCGCGGATCTCGGCCTGGTCAAACGCGCAGGGGACGGCGCCTACCAGCGTCCGGGCGCCGACACGTCGAACCCCGAGACGGCTCTCTCCGCGCTCGAGCGCGCGGCGGGTGAGTTTCTGAGCCGGGTCGAACGCGTCGAGCAGCTCCTCGTGGTGCGGACCGGCCGGGGCCAGGCACAGGCGCTAGCCGAGGCGCTCGACCGTGCGCGGCTGCCAGAGGCCGTAGGGACCATCGCGGGCGACGACACGATCCTCATCATCGCGCGTGGCGCGCGCCGGGCGGCGGCCCTGGCAAAGCGTCTCGAAGACTACGCGACCAAGTAGCTGACACATGAAACGGATTGTATTGGCATATTCGGGCGGCCTTGACACGTCGGTCGCCATCCCCTGGCTGGCCGAGAAATACGGAGCCGAGGTCGTGGCGGTCACGATGGACTTGGGGCAGGGCAGGGAGCTCGAGGAGGTACGTGACCGCGCGCTGGCCGCCGGCGCCGTGCGCGCGCATGTTCTCGACGTGCGCGAGGAGTTCGCGCATGCTTACGTCCTCCCCGCCCTCAAAGCCGATGCGATCTACGAAGACCGCTATCCGATGGGCACCGCGCTGGGCCGGCCGCTCATCGCACGGAAGCTCGTCGACATTGCCGCGATCGAGCAGGCGACGGCCATCGCCCACGGCTGCACCGGCAAGGGCAACGACCAGGTGCGCCTCGATGTGGCCGTCCGCGCGATCGATCCGGCCGTCAGGGTGATAGCGCCCGCGCGCGACTGGGGCATGACGCGTCCCGAAGAGATTGAATACGCCCGGGCGCGCCGCATTCCTGTCCCGGCGACCGTCGACAGCCCCTACAGCACGGATGCCAACCTGTGGGGCCGATCGATTGAGTGCGGCATCCTCGAGGATCCGTGGACGGAACCGCCCGAAGAGATTTACACGCTGACGAGGCCGGCAGCCGAGTGCCCCGACGAGGCGGCGTATGTCGAGCTGACGTTCGAGCGCGGCGTTCCCACCGCCATTAACGGCGTCGCCATGCCGCTCGTCGAGCTCATCGCAAGCCTCGGCACGATCAGTGGCGCGCACGGCGTGGGCCGCATCGACATGGTTGAAAACCGGCTCGTCGGCATCAAGTCGCGCGAGATCTACGAGGCGCCGGCCGCCGTCGTTCTGCACATGGCGCACCACGAGCTTCAACGCATGGTCACCACGAAAGACGCGGATCGCTTTTCGCGCTCCGTGAGCCTCCAGTACGCCGACATCGTGTACAACGGCCTGTGGTTCTCGCCCCTGCGTGAAGCGCTCGACGCCTACGTCGACAAGGTGCAGGAACGGGTAAATGGCGTCATTCGCCTCAAACTCTTCAAAGGCGACTGCCGTGTCGTCGGCCGCAGGTCTCCGTTCGCTTTGTATGATCGGGCCCTGGCGACCTACGATGCGGGCGACGCGTTCGATCACGGTGCGGCGGTCGGCTTCATCAAGATCTTCGGCCTGCCGAGCGAGACCGCCGCTCGAAAGTCGACAGTCGGCAGTCCGCGGTCGCCAGTCGGCGGTCCGCGGTCGCCAGTCGTGGGCGTTGATCGCTTAAAGGCATGATGCTGATGACTGTCAGTCGACTGCCGACTGATGACTGCCGACTGAAGAGCTGATGACTAATCTTTGGTCAGGACGTTTCGATACGGCGCCGGATGCCGCCACGTTCGAATTCGGCGCCTCATTCCGCTTCGATCGCCGCCTGTTTGCAGACGATGTCACCGGCAGCCGGGCGTGGGCGCGGGCGCTCGCCAAGGCGGATGTGCTCTCGCGGGACGACGCGAGGAAGATCGATGAGGCCCTGGCCGAGATTCTCGAACAGGGTCTCGCGAACCCGGACTGTGTTGCCGGTCCCGACGAAGATGTGCACAGCTTCGTCGAGCGCCTGCTCACCGAGCGGCTTGGCGATGCCGGACGGCGGCTGCACACGGGACGATCGCGGAATGAGCAGGTGTCGCTCGACCTGCGGCTCTACCTGCGCCGACGCATTCCGGCGCTCCAGAAGGCGATTGCCGCCCTTGTCGAAGCGCTCTCAGGGCAGGCTTCGACGGCGGGCGACAGCCTCATGCCGTCGTACACACACTTCCGTCCGGCGCAGCCGGTCCTGGTCGCCCATTTCTTTCTGGCGCACGTCGCACCGCTCAGGCGCGACTTCGAGCGCCTGGCGGCGGCGCGCGCCGAAGCCGATGCGCTGCCGCTCGGATCCGGCGCGATCGCGGGAACGAGCTACGCGATCGACGTCGACACGCTGGCGCGCGACCTCGGCTTCTCCCGTGTCGTCGCCAACAGCATCGACGCGTCCTCGGATCGCGATTTTGCCGTCTCGTTCTTGTACGCGTGCGCGCTCACCATGGTGCATCTCAGCCGGTTGGCTGAGGACTTGATCATCTTTTGTGGTGACGAGCATCGATTCTTCGACCTCTCGGATGCGTTAAGCACCGGGAGCAGCATGATGCCGCAGAAGAAGAACCCGGACCCGCTCGAGCTCGTGCGCGGAAAATCGGGCCGCTCCCTCGGCCATCTCGTCACGCTCCTGACGACGCTGAAGGGCCTGCCCAGCGGGTACAACAAGGACCTGCAGGAGGACAAAGAGTGCGTGTTTGACGCTGAAGATACCCTCACCGGATCGCTGGCGGTCGTCCGGTCGGTCGTCGTCGGGCTGACGCTCAATCGCGAACGAGCAGAGTCAGCGGCATCGGGCTTGCTACTCGCCACCGATGTGGCGGACTACCTGGTCGGCCGCGGCGTGCCGTTCCGGCGGGCGCACGAGGTGGTCGGCGCGCTCGTGCGGAAGCTTCACAGAGAGGGCCGCCACTTCGAATCGCTATCGCTCGAAGAGTGGCGGGCCGCCAGCGACCTGTTCGACCAGGACGTCGTCAGCCGCGTGGCGCCCCGAGCCTCGACGGCCGCCAAAAAGACGCCGCAATCGACGGCGCCGGCGGCGGTCAAGGCCCGTTTGGCGGAAGTTCAGGGCTGGTTGCAGGGGTTGTAGGACCGGGGGGTCGGTGCTATTGCCTCCAAGAAACCAGCTCTGCTAAGATGGCGACCGCCTTTCGGCACGACCTCCCCCGCCATCGGATCCTTGGAGAGTTTGGATGCAACAGCGCCAGCTTCGGCTTGGTGACATTCTGGATGACTACTGCACGCGCGAGCGGCGGTTGACGAATCACGCCGTCGTGGCGATGGTCGGCGACGACGTGAAACAGACACGCTGCACGACGTGCGACACCGAGCACGAATACAAACACGCGAAGGTGCCGCGCCAGCGCCGCAAATCGGACTCGCCGGCTGCGCTGTATGCGCAGGTTGCTGCGAACGCGCCCAAGCGCGTGACCGCCCACGCAGCCCCACCGCCGCCTGCCGACGAACATGGTGACGATGTCGACGTTGGCAGCGGTTCGGAGGCGGTCGAAGACGCCTCGGTCGACCACGACCAGCACGCGGACGACACCGAGGTGAAGGTGCCTCTCACTGCGGAGGACGATCGGGTCGTCGAGGAAGTCGAGGCTGACGAGGACGAGGTCGACAGTCGCGCGGACGAAGAGGGGCCGGTCCATCGGCCGCTCATTCGCGCGTCGCTCCCGCGAGAAGGGCAGCCGCCGCCCGCGCGTCCGATTCCGGAATTCACCATCCGTCAGCCGGGTGGGAGGCCCAATCGTTTCCGGCCGCGTCACCAGGGCGGCCACCAAGGCGGAGGCGGCCAGTCATTTCGAGGCGACCGTTCGACCGGCAACGGTTTCGGCGGCCCAGGTGGACAACGCAGCGCGGGACCGCGTCATCCCGGCGGCCGTCCACCCCAGGGAGCAACACCATCGCGTCTCGCGCGCCGCCACGGTCCCGGCGGCCGCAAGCGCCAGAAGTGAAAAGTCAGAAGTCAAAAGTCAGAAGCAGTGTCCGGCTCTAGCCGAACCAAACTCCGACCATGTCCGACCTTTCCGGTAAACACGGCCTCATCGTTGGTGTGGCCAACAAGCGTTCGATCTCGTGGGCGATCGCGCAAGCCGCGAGTGCGGCGGGCGCCAGGCTCGCGTCACCTATCAGGGCGAGCGGCTCGAAGAGAACGTTCGCGAGCTATCCGAAACGCTCGTATCGCCGCTGATCATGCCGCTCGACGTCGCGAGCGATCAGCAAATCGGCGAGGTTGCGGCGGCGATCGACAAAGAATTTGGCGGCCTCGACTTCCTGGTGAACGGCGCCGCGTTTGCCCCGCAGGCCGAGCTGAAGAATCCGTTCGTCGAGACATCGCGCGAAGGATTTCGGGTGGCGCTCGATGTCAGCGCCTTTTCGCTCGTCGCGCTGACTCGGGCCGTCCTGCCGTTGATGGAACGCCGCGGTGGCGGAAGCGTCCTCACGCTGACGTATCTGGGCAGTCAGCGCGTGTTCACCAACTACAACGTCATGGGTGTGGCGAAGGCGGCGCTCGAAGCATCCGTCCGCTACCTGGCGGCCGATCTTGGTCCGAAGAACATCCGTGTCAACGCGATTTCGGCAGGACCGATCAAGACGCTGGCCGCGTCGGGCATCTCCGGGTTCTCAGGCATCATGCAGGTGTATCGCGACCGCGCTCCGCTCAGGCGCAATGTAGAGGCGGGCGAAGTCGCCGACACCGCCGTCTTCCTGTTGAGTTCGGCCGCGCGGGGCATCACCGGCGAAATCGTCATGGTCGATGCCGGATTTCATGTCGCCGGCGGCGCCTGACACTTCCGCGAAGCGGTCATCCCCATTCCTCGACTCGAATCCGCGACCGGCCGATTCCGAGTTCCGCGAGATGCGCCGACATCTCCGCAACGAGCGCAGGCGGCCCGCAAATGAAACAGAGCGTGGCGGGGTCGTGCACAAGCGCTTGAAGCTCTGTGCGCCCGATTCTCCCTCGCGCCCCACTCCATGCATCGTCAACCGTCCGCGTGACCGTCTGCCGCAGCTCGATGCGCCCCTCTTGCGCCATCGCGCGCAGTTCGGCTTCGTACGCGAACTCGTCCGGTGTGCGGGCGCTGTAGAAGAGGCCGATCTGCTCGTGCGGGATTCTGAGCGCGTGGTGCAGCATGGCGCGCAGAGGCGCGATGCCCGTGCCGCCCGCGATGAAGACGAACCGGTGCTCGGCGGGCGCCGGCGGAAACGTGAAGGATCCAAGTGGGCCTTCGACACTCACCGGGCGGCCGCGCTCCAGAATCAGGTGCGGTCCCGGCTTGCCGCTGGCGTCGACGCCGACCAGCAGCTCGAGACACCCGTCGCGTCGCGCCTCTTCGGGCGAGCCGGCCACTGAATACGGCCGCTTCGGTCCTCCGGTGGCGCCCACCAGGACCGCCTGCCCGGCGGCGTAGTCGAACGGCGCGCCGCCCAGTTCGATCCGGACGATGCGCGCGCGGGGCGTGGCGGGGAGCACCTCCCGGATAGCCAGCGTGAGGAGCACGGAGGTTTATGCTAGTGTCTCGTCCCCGTGGTTCGCGACATAATTCCCGGGCGGGGCATCCCGGCTGGCTGCGTTGCTCCTCCCTCAAATACTCCCGGTATTCTCGGTCGTCGCGCCTTGCCAGCCGGGCGCCGCGCTCCGGGACTTATGCCACGATCCACGGGGACGGGACACAAACGCATGGCTGTGCGGCGCGTTCGTGGCGTGCTTCTGAGGCTCGTCCGGCGTCGATGGCTCGCGATGGCCGTCGGTGTGGCGCTGGCGGCGCCTGCCGGCTGGCTCGAGTTCAACGGCGGATCCGGCATTTGGTGGCTCGACGGCCTGGGCCTGGTCGTCGGAGCCACGGGAGTCGCACTGCTATGGGCTGGATTGACGGGACCGCGGCCCGACTGGGTCGATACGGGTGACGAGTGTTAGAGGTTAGGGACCCTGAGGCCTCGAGTCTGAAGTCTGGAGTCTGAAGTCTGGAGTCTGGAGTCTGGAGTCTGAAGTCGGAAGGGTGAGGTCCGAAGCCTGGAGCCTACAGAATTCCAACCGCCGACCGATGAACATCCCCTTCGGTCAGGCTCGTGTTTTCCGGGCTCTTTTGCACCTCCGATGGGCCTCGTCCGGGGTGCCGCTTGCGCCGCGTCTTGTCGCGATACATCCGGCTGTCAGCCGTCGCCAGCAGCGCTTCGTAGCTGTCGCCGTCGTGCGGGAAGATTGCCGCGCCGACGCTGATGGCCAGCGGCAGCGTCCGCCCGGGTCGCGGCTCGAAGGGCAGACTGTCAACCGCGCGCTGCAGCTCCACGCGCTTCCGTTCCGCCTCTTCGCCGCCGCATCCCGACAGAACCACGATGAATTCGTCGCCCGCGTATCGGACGCAGATGTCGTAGGGTCGAATGGCTGTCCGCAACACCCCCGCGACATCCCTGAGCGCGCGGTCGCCGATGTGATGGCCGTAGGTGTCGTTGATCTCCTTGAAGTTGTCGAGGTCCATGACGAGCAATGAGACTTCGGACTTCAGCCGCTCCGCACGGGCGAGCTCGCGCGTCAGATGCATGAACATGAAGCGCGTGTTCGGCAGCCCGGTTAACGGGTCGGTCAGCGAATCCTCCTGCGTCTGCTCGAAGATCATCGAGTTGTAGATGACGGCCGCCGCCTGCTCGGAGATCCGGTCGAGCAGCCGGCGGTGATCATCGGTGTACACCGACGGCTCGATGTGGTAGACCGAGATCGTCCCGATGAAACGCTCGTTGAAGACAAGAGGACAGACGAGCGCCGAGTGGAGGGACGTCTGATCCGACGGCTCACCGGCGGCTTCCAGATCGGCGCTCGGCCTGGCATTGACGAGCGGGCGCCGGTTGCGGGCCACCCAGCCGGTCAGGCCCTGACCGTTGCGGATCGTCAACGTTTGAATGACATCGGACTCGACGCCGGTTGCGAACCGGCAGCGCAGTGTCTCGGTTTCGTCGTTATAGAGGAACAGCGCACAACACGAAAACGGCACGATGTTGCTCAACTTCGACGAGATGAGCGCCATCGTGTCTGACACGCCGAGGCTGCTGCCAAGCGCCTGAGCGATCTCGTATAACGCGTAAATTTCCCGGTGCGCGAGGGCGATGTCCTGGAAGACGTTGGTTCGTGGCGTTGAGTCGGACACCAGCCCGACGGCCGGCTGTGCCGCAGTGGCCTGCGTCGAGACACGCGTCAGCTTTCTCGCCGGTTCACGGCTCGCATCGGCCTCGGCGGCGAGCGTCGGGTAGAGCTCGACGAAGGTCTGAACGACGCGCGGATCGAGCGCCTTGCCGCTTTCCTGGTGCAGCAGGCCGATCGCGGCGTCGAAGGTCATCGGCTTGTGGTACGGCCGCTCCGACATCAACGCGTCGAAATAATCGACGACGGACAGGATGCGCGCGCCGAGCGGGATTTCATCGGCTTTGAGGCCGCCCGGGTATCCCTTTCCGTCCCAGCGCTCATGATGGCTGAGGATCAGTGGGGCGACAGGATAGGGAAACGGCACGCCGCTGATGATTTCGGCGCCGACCTGCGGGTGAATGCGGATCTTCTGGAACTCCTCCTGCGTCAGCGGACCCGGCTTCGAAAGGATGTGCTCGGGCACGGCCAGCTTGCCGATGTCGTGGAGCAGCGCCGCCGTCTTGACGCCTTGAATCTCGTTCTCGGGCATGCCGAGCGCCTTTGCGAGGCCGGCCGCGTACACCTGCACGCGCCGGATATGGCTTTGCGCCGTTTGATCCTTCGCGTCGATGGCGAGCGCCAGCGCTTCGATGGTGGCCAGATGGAGGTCTGACACCTGTTGCACGTGCCGCTGCTGATCCTGAATGCGGCCCATGTAAACCTTGTACGTCCGGTAGATCAGGTATACCGGGGCGGTCGTGAGCAGCGCCATCCAGTAACCGCCGCGTTCGACCACAGCGGCCGCCACCCCGGCCGCGCCTGCGCCGAAGAAATAGCTCGGTGCGCTCCACAGAAAGTTCTGGTTCCACACTCGCGCGATCGAATCGCTTCGTCGACAACCCGATCGCCGTGGCGACGAGCACCGTGTTGAACACGAAGTAGATCGTCGCAGCGCCCACAAGAGGCTTGGGAATCGTCAGAAACGTGTACGGCGTAAACGGTGGCGGGCCGCCAAGCTGCGTGTAGACCCAGCCAGCCGCTTTCACCGTGAGCACGAGCGACGCCATGCTGAAGGCGGTCCGGAACGGCGCACTGCGCGCGCGCGTCTTGAACGTGCACTGGCTCCAGGCGCTGGTGCCCGCGACCAGCATCGTCTCGTCGGCGCCAAGTAAGAGTAAAGACGCGAAGTCGACGGCATACGACACCGACATCGTCGAGCCCCCCGAGGCGAGCGGCAGGTTGACCTTCAGTGCTGACGCCAGCGACGAACAGAGCAGTACGGCGACGAAAATGCCCGGGTGGTTGATGGAATGCGGGAAGAAGAAGGTCACGACCGCCGCGCCAGCGATGATCACGGCGGAAACGTACACACGGGCGGCGAGCGGAAGTTCCTTCATACAACGCGACTGGACTTCTTGGCGCCGCCCGCTGTCACCAACTGGGGGAGCAGGTGAGTCCTAATGATATCAGTTTGGCGGTGGCTACGCTTCCGCCTCGCGTCCGCGGCGGCCTGCCGGCCGCGGCTCGGGTTCGAGCTGGTACTCCTCGATCTTCCGGTAGAGCGTGCCGCGGCTGATATCGAGCACACGCGCGGCTTCCTTCTTGTTCCACTGCACGGCCTCGAGAACCCGCACGATGTGCGCGCGCTCGGCCTCGGCCAGCGACGGCATGCGCTCGCCCGTCGGGGCAGGCACGGCCGTGTTCGCGTGCAGAAACTCGATGTCGGTGCCGCGGATGATCCGGCCCGGCGCGGACAACGCCGCACGCGACACCGTGCTTTCGAGCTCGCGGATGTTGCCTGGCCAGTGATAATTCATGAGCAAATCGAGCGCTTCGCGCGAGAAGGCCTTGCTGTCGAGCGGCATCCCCTGCGCCGCGCAGTACCGCGCGAGGAAGCGCTGGCCCAGGACGGGTATGTCTACCTGACGCTCGCGGAGCGATGGCAGCCGGATCGCGAAGGCGTTGACGCGATAGTACAGGTCCTCGCGGAAGCGGCCGTCCCTGACAAACTGTTCGAGAGGTCGGTTCGTGGCCGAGATCAGCCGGAAATCGACCGAGATGGCCTTGTTCCCGCCCAGCCGCTCGAACCGGCGTTCTTCGAGCACGCGCAACAGCTTGGCCTGCGCGATGAGCGAGGTGTCGGCAATCTCGTCGAGGAAGAGCGTGCCTTCGTTGGCCAGCTCGAGGCGGCCCGGCTTGCGGTCGTGCGCACCCGTGAAGGCCCCTTTTTCATACCCGAAGATTTCCGACTCGAAGAGGGTATCGGGCAGCGCCGCGCAGTTGACCGCCTGGAAGTTCGCGACACTGCGCGGGCTGAGCTCGTGGATCATACGCGCGACGACTTCTTTGCCCGAGCCCGTGGGTCCGAGGATCAATACCGAAATGTCCGACTTGGCCGCCGTCCGAATCCACTCGAAGACGATCAGCATCTTTTCGTCGCGGCCGATCATCTCGCGGAAGCGCTGGACCGACGGCGACTTGTCTTCGGTGGAGACGGTCGCGCGGCGTTCAAGGAAGGTATCGAGCAGTTCGACCAGGGCGTCGCTGGTCGGACGCGCAGCGATGTATCGCACCGGCGTGCCGCCGATGGCGAACGCCACGCCGAAGTCGACGAGCTCGCGGACGCAGTTCTCCACGTCCATCCGGAGCCGGCCGAAAGTCTGCATCAGCGCCTCGACGTCGAAGCTTTCCTCCGGGCGGGCGCTCAGATATCGAAGGATGCCGGCGCGCAACGGCGATTGGACCAGACCCCGGAACCGCGTCTCGAGGTCCCCATGTTCCGGGCGTGCCGGTACCGCTGCACTGGCGCGTCGCGCGCTGAAGGTCAGGTCATCCATCGTTGGCGCTTACGTTATCGGCCGGAAAGAGGGTGTCCTACAGGCCCGCAGGGTGCAAGAAGTTAGAAGGCAAAAGTTAGAAGTTCGAAGAAGTTTTGCCTTGTTCCTTACGTCTTGCCTTTCTGGTAGTACTCGGTCTGATACCGCTCGACGAGCTGCTTCATCGCGTTCGCATCGCCTTTGTGGTGGCCGTGGCAGCGGATCGGGTCTGAGCCGCCGCTCGTCTGGATCAGCACGTTCGAGAACAGCATGCCGGTGTCGATCTTCACTGACGAGACGTGCGCCATGTGAATCGACTCTTCCTGACGTCCGACCCAGCGCGGCGTGTAGTGCACAACGCTCGCCGGCGTAATCAGCACCTGTGTTGGGAAAAGATGGTTGCCGGCACTCAGACGGCTGGCGCGGAAGACGTCGCCCGGGGCAAACGCCTGCCCTTTCCGCCACACCCAGAAGATGAGGACCGCTAGGATCGCCACCGCCGCGGCGATCACCCATGCGACCGTCTGATGCGCGCCGAGCCACGCGATCCACGTCTGCTCGCCAGTCACAAGTTCAGATGTTAAGCTATTTCCCACGTATGCCGTACCGCGCGCCCGGTGCTCCCGAGCCTCCCCGCCCCAAGATCCTCTCCGGCAAGCCGATTCGGTATTACCGGCCGAAAGGGAGCCAGGAGCTTCGGCATCTCGTCGATGAAGGGTTCCAGGCGTTCAACGCCGCGCGGCTTTCCGAGGCGTGCGCGATCTTCTCCGAAAAGATGCTGGCTGCCGAGCAGGACACGACGATCGGGCTCACGATGGCGGGCGCGCTGACACCGGCGGGGCTCGGCGGCTGCGTGATCGAGATGATGGAACGCGGGCTCATCGACTTCATCATCTCGACTGGTGCGAATCTGTACCACGACCTTCATTACGCGTTGAACTTCACCCTTCGCCGGGGCTCGCCCTTCGCCGACGACGTGCAGCTGTACGAGGATGGTGTCATTCGGATCTACGACGTCCTCTTTCCCGCCACCGTGTTGCTCGAGACCGACGCGTACATCAGGGACTTCATCGTGCGGTCGGGTCTGAACGAGCCGACGACGACGTCGGAGTTTCATTACCGCCTCGGCCTCGACCTGCTACAGCGGTACGCTGGCTGCGAGGAGCACTCGGTGGTGGCGCGGGCCGCGAAAACCGGCGTGCCGATCTATACGTCGTCACCCGGGGACAGTTCCATCGGGATGAACATTGCGTACCACGAGCTGATGAACGGCGGCCGGCTCATGATCGATCCCAACAAGGACGTGAACGAGATCTGCGCCATCGTACTGGCCGGCACCCGCAACGGCTGCGTGATTCTGGGAGGCGGATCGCCGAAGAACTTCTATTTGCAGGCGCAACCGACCCTGTGGGAGGTGTACGGCATTCCGAAGGGCGGTAACGAATACTTCATCCAGATCACGACCGACTCGGTTGTGTGGGGCGGTCTCTCTGGAGCGACGCCGGCCGAGGCGGTCAGCTGGGGCAAGGTCAATCCCGGCGTGCTGCCCGACACGGTCGTCGCGTATTGCGATTCCACGATTGCGTTCCCGATTTTCTGCGAGTATGCGATCGGATCACCCAACGGCCGCCGCCCACGCAAGGAGCTCATCAAGCACCGCGACCGGATGGTCGCTGACTTGACGAAGCAGGCCAGGGCCGTTCAGGAGAAGAAGTTGGAAGTGAAAAGTTAGCAATGGGAACACTCTCGACTGAGTTAGCGCTGCACGCCCAACGGCTTTCGGCCCGGCCGCGGATCTATGCCGACGCCAACGTCCCGGCCGGCCTCGTGGCCCACATGCGGCTACGGCTCCAGTGGGACGTGCTGTTCGTCGTCGAAGAAGACACGCTTCGTCGGGCACCCGACCTGGAGCACTACCGGCTGGCGCAGCAGCTCCGGCGGACGCTCGTGACGATGGATCGCGACTATCTCGACGATAAGCGTTTTCCGCCAGACGAGGGGAGCGGCGTGCTCGTCATCAATGCGCCGGATGAGCGGCAGCTCACGCTACTGCTCGAGCGGATCGACCGGAGCCTTTTCAGTGATGACGCCCCGATCCCGCTACCGCTCGTCGGGCGCAAGCTGCAGGTGAACTCAGACTGGGGCCGCGAAACACCATGACGCCGGCCCTCGGGCTCGAATTGCGCGATTCCGCGGCTGCCGCGGTCGCCGTCGACGATGCCGGCGCCGTCGTGGCACGCGCCGTTGTCGAGACAAAGGGTAATCTCGCGGCGGTGGCCCTCGAGGCCGTGGACGCCGTTGCCCGGGCGGCTGGCTCCGGCCCGCTGGGAGTTGCGGCCAACCTCGTAGAAGGCTCGTCCCCGGCCGCGATCATCGCTCTCCTCAAACAGCGATACGCCGGGCCGTTCGTGCAGTTTGGTGTGACGCCGTCCGGCACAGCGGCGGCTGTCGCCGAAGCGTGGGTCGGCGCGGCACGGAACGCACTCGACCTGGCATTTTTTGCGGTGGCCGATCATGCGATTGCGGGCATCGTCCGCGACGGTGCGCCGATGCTCGGCGTAGGCCGCCGCGCGGCGTCGATTGCCTGGCTGGCGCTCAACCCGGTGGAACGCGAGGACTACCGGAAGATTGGCTGTCTCGAAGCGGAAGTCGCCGCGGCCGGCATCGTGCGACGTCTTATCTGGCGGATCAAAGCCGGCGATCGCTCGCGCGTCGCCGACAAGGTGGGTGGCGATCTCTCGGGCATCACCGCGGATGATGTGCTGAACGCGGCGCGAGATGGCGACGGAGTGTCGATCTCCGTCGTGCGGGACACGGCGAAGTATCTCGGGATGGCGGCGGCCAACCTGGTCATCGTCTCGGATCCCGAAAGGCTCGTGCTCGGCGGCATCATGGCCACAGCCGCCGATTTGCTGTTCGAGCCGGTTCGCGTCGAGCTGGCACGCCGGCTGCCGCGGCCGATGATGGACGGGCTCGCCATCGCGCCGGCGGCGCTCGGCGCCGACGCAGCTGCCATCGGCGCCGCACGCCTCGCCACGGCTGCGCTGCAATGATCGTTCTGTCAGGCGCCCATCTGGTGCTGCCTGACCGGATCCTCACGCCCGGTACCCTCGTTATCGACGGCGATCGCATCGTCGACGTGCGTGCCGGAGCTCTGTCCGGCACGCCTGGCGAGCCTGGTGAGAATATCGCGGGGTCTCACGCTTTCGCCTTCGATCATCACTACATCGTGCCCGGCTTCATCGACGTCCACGTGCACGGCGTCGAGGGCTTCGATACGCTCGATGTCGTCAACATTGATAACGGGGGGAACCCGGTGGCCGCGATGGCGACCCGGTTGCCGCGGTACGGTGTCACCGCATTCTGTCCGACGACTGTGGCATGTGCGCCAGACACGCTCGCCCGTCTGCTGCGACACGTTCGCCAGGCGCGCAAGGTGCTTCAGCCTCACGCCGCTCGCGTGTTGCCGGCCCACCTCGAAAGCAACTTCATCAGCGCCGGAATTTCGGGGCGCACAGCCGCTGGCGTGTCTGCGCAGTCCCCGCGTGGCGCTGCTCGAGGCGCTGCCTCGAAGCCCCGAACAGCATGACGGGAAGGACGGGTTTTCAGCCTCCGAATTGCTGACCGAAATCGAACGTGCAGGCGCCGACGTCGGCATCGTCACGCTCGCCCCGGAACTCGAGGGGGGTCTGGATCTGGTTCGATGGATCAGGCTGCATGGGCCCAGGGTTTCTCTCGGACATTCCGGCGCGACGTTCGAAGCAGGTCTCGAGGCCATCGCGGCGGGAGCGCGACATGCGACCCACCTGTTCAACCGCATGCCGCCGCTCGGGCATCGCGCACCTGGTCTGGCCGGCGCCATCCTGCAGAGCGAAGAAATTGCGGCGGAAGTCATCTGCGATGGCTATCACGTGCATCCCGCGCTCGTCCGCATGGCGGTGGCGACCAAGGGTCCATCGCGAATCATGGCGATTACCGATGGCACCGCCGTTTCAGGCCTTCCCGTGGGCACGCGGGCGATGCTCGGCGGCCAGTCGATCACAGGCGGCGAGTCGGCGGCATTTCTGAGCGAC
Organism: uncultured Acidobacteriota bacterium; assembly: GCA_963789965.1. Lineage (GTDB taxonomy): Bacteria > Acidobacteriota > Vicinamibacteria > Vicinamibacterales > CAVVIG01 > DATLLJ01. Next base: position 381,633 of record CAWBMO010000002.1, on the reverse strand, counting down.
GGCACGCTGGCGGGCGGTGCGCTGACGATGGATCGCGCCTTCCAGACACTGGTCGGAAAGATGAAGCTGTCGATCGTCGACGCCGTCACGCTGTGTTCGACGACGGCAGCGCGCGAGCTCGGCCTGACCGGCCACGGAGTATTGGCGCGCGACGCGGTCGCGGATGTCGTCGTGCTGGACGGCTCCTTTGCGGTCGTTCAAACCTACGTCGCGGGGCAGCTCGCGTACGCGCGCCATCCCGGCACGGCCTGAAGGCCGTGCCCTACCGGCAAGGCGTACCGGTACGGACACGTGCGGTAGGGGACGGTCTTTAGACCGTCCCAACATGTTTTCGATCGACATACCTCGTGTCGTCGACAATCCCGGCCTCTAGAAATGCATCGTGGCGCTCGCGACACTTGCTGCAGGCCCCACAATGGACAAACAAAGGTTCGAGAGGTTCTCGAACCCTTTCCTGGGGCTTCATGCAGGACAGCGTCAGCTGCAGCGGCACGCCAAGCGCCGCTCCACGCCTGATGACTTCCGCTTTCCCGGTGCCGGCAAACGGTGCGTCAATCGTCAGCGGATGGGCGAGACCGATTGTGAGCGCTTCCGCCATCGCCGAGCGAAACGCGTGGGTCGCGTCGGGGAAGGGATTGTGCGCGAGCGTACCCAGCGCAAGCCGACCGATGCCGGCGGCCGCGCAGTATACGCCCGCCTTTCCGAACAGGACGACATTTCGGCCTGGCAGATACACATCCTCGTCGGGTGTGTGGTAGCCGGGAGGGCGCCCTTCAATCGCCCAATGCCCCGCCGCGTACACGTCGCGCATGTCGACGGACAACGATATCAGCGGGCGCGTGCGACCGTGCAACGGTTCAGCGGCCAGCAGTTGGCGCACGGCAGCCAGTTCCGCGGCCTCCCAGGCGAGGCCGACGCTCACGTAAATGGGTTGCACGAGGTCAGCGCCCTGGAGCGTGGCCTCTTCCGCGAGAAGGACTGCGCTGTCCAGACCGCCGGATATCAAGACTGCGGTTCGCATTTAGTGATTTGGTGAATTGGTGAATTGGTGATTTGATTGTCAAGAATAATTCACCAAGTCACCAATTCACCAACTCGGCAAAATGTATTCTGTCACCAAGCGTATCGAGTTCTGTTACGGGCACCGGCTGCTCGACTACGACGGCATCTGCCAGCACCCGCATGGTCATAACGCCGTCGTGGAGGTCGAAGTCGGCGCCAGCGAGCTCGACAGTCGCAATATGGTGTGCGATTTTGGCGACATCAAGCGGATCGTGAAGGCCTGGATTGACAGGGAACTTGATCACAAGATGTTGCTCCGACACGACGATCCGCTCGTCAAACCCCTGCAGCAGCTCGGCGAGCCGATCTTTCTGCTCGACAGCAACCCCACCGTTGAACGGATTGCGCGCCTCATCTACGATTTCACGAGCCAGCAGGGTTTCCCGGTCGTTCGCGTCACGGTGTGGGAAACGCCCACCTCGTTTGCTGAGTACAGGCCGACCGAGAATTTGAGGAAGTGAGGATCGGATTGAGGATCTACTTCCGGAAGTAGATCCTCAGATCCTCACATCCTCAGATCCTCAAATCTTATGTATCGCCTCATCGTATTTGACCTCGACGGCACCCTGGTCGATTCCCGTCGCGACATCGCCGAGTCGGCGAATGCGCTGCTCGAAACCTGCGGCGCCCGCCCCCTTCCAGAGGAGCGGATTGGCCGGCTGGTTGGCGACGGCGCGGCGACGCTCGTGACGCGCGCTTTCGCGGCGGCCGGGATCGAGTGCCCCGCGGATGCACTGGAGCGCTTCCTCGCGATCTACGACACCCGCCTGCTGAAACACACGCGGCCGTACCCGCAGATGCCGGAGGTGCTCGAGGCGCTCGGTGCGCGCACGCCGCTCGCTGTCCTCACGAACAAGCCTCTGGCCGCGACCCGTTCGATCCTTGCCGGACTCGGCCTTGCCCGGCACTTCGACAAGGAGGCAATCGTGGGGGGAGATGGGCCGTTCCCGCGGAAGCCTGATCCCGGCGGATTGCGCCACCTCGTTTCGCGAGCCGGCGTCCCGCCGTCGGCGGCGCTGTTTGTGGGCGATTCGATCATCGATTGGCGGGCCGCGCGAAACGCCTCGACGGGCGTATGCCTGGCGCGCTACGGGTTCGGATTCGAGGGTTTCCCTGTGGACGAACTGGGACCGTCCGACCGGCTTATCGACGCCCCCACCGATCTTTTGAATCTGTAGCATTTCGCTACGGCTTTCCAAACTCTATTGTCGGGCTTTGATGCAACCAGAGCGTGTTCCCCTGTGTTCCATGGAGACCGTTCTGGCACCATGGTTGCTGGACTACTGAGGTCCCTGTCACTCTGATCGTCGGACATCGGGAAGTCGGGAAGTCCTATTAGAATGCGGACCTATGCCGACGCAACTCAGCGCTGACGGTCATGGACGCTCGACCGGTCTGGTCGAAGTTCTCGATCGAGTCCTCGATAAGGGACTGGTCGTGGCGGGTGACATCAAGATATCCCTCGCCGAAGTCGAACTGCTCACCATCCGGATTCGATTGTTGATTTGCTCGATCGACAAGGCCGAACAGATTGGTCTCGACTGGTGGAAATTCGATCACCATCTGTCGCCCGGGAAACAGGCGCTGTCGGCGGAAAACGACGAGCTGAAGAAACAAGTGCGCGCGCTCGAGCGACGCTTGGCGTCGTTGACGCGCCATCGCTCGGTTCCGGGAGCACGATAGTGTGTGGGCTCCTCTGCAGGCTGGGAAGCCTGGGCGCTCTGAAACGTCGAAGCGTGACGACACAAGGAGTAAGCGATGCCCGTTGAACGTGCAGCAGGCGGCTCAAGTCTCATCGACGTCCTCGATCGAGTGCTGGACAAGGGCATCGTCATCGATGCCTGGGTTCGCGTCTCCCTGGTTGGTATTGATCTGATCACCGTTGAAGCGCGAGTGGTCGTCGCGTCGATCGATACCTACTTAAAGTACTCGGAGGCGGTCGGCCAGGTCGGCTCCGTGTCAAAGCCCGCGCTCGACGGCAGGGGCTATGAGGAAGTCATTGCAGAAAATGCCTCACTTCGTGCTCAGCTCAAGGCCAGCACCTCTTCGGGGCGCGCTCTTGTCCGCCGTCGTCGCGCATCAACCCGCAACTAGGCGCAACGGGTCGGCGGGGTCCCGAGGGATGGCACGCACGGCCGTGGCCGTCGGCGACGATCAACTGCTCGCCGCACGAGTACGGCTGCTTGAAGCCTTCGTCAGCCGGAGCGACGTGACGGACTGCACGCAGTACGCGCTGCAGTGGCTACGCGAGATCCTCAACCTCACCCCGTCTCTCTGCCTGCTGAAGCCGGCAGGCGAGGAAGCGCTCTTCACGGCCGGCGCACTGGGGCTCCCCGGCACCACGGCCTCTCGATTTGCCGTGTCGCTCGAGGACTGGAACAATCCGCTCGTCACAGCTTTCAACAACAGCGAACCTGTCTTCTTCCGTGCCGCGCATTCGTCCACGGACCGCAAGCGCCGACCTTCGACCCCCTTCGAAGACGTGGCGTTTCAGGTCATTCCGCTGTTCGCCGACGAACTGGGCCACGACGCCTTCGGGCTGCTCCTCGTCGGCGGTAGCGGACCGTTGCCACACGAATTGCGGTGGTTCACGGCACTCTTTGCGCAGAAGCTGGCGCAGGTGCTTCGTCAGCAGTCGTTGATGGAAGGTGATCGGAGGCAGGGACGCGAGCGGTCGCTGCTCTACAACATCATCAACGCGGTGACGGACCCGATCCTGCTGACGGACACCGAAGGACGGCTGCTCATCGCGAACCAGCGCGCGCTCACGCTGTTTACGGCATCTGAAGAGGAAAGCGAAGGCCGCCGCGGCGCCGTGCGCATGAACAACATGCTCCTGTCCTCGGCGCTGGCGAGCAAGGCGATCGAAGAGGCCGGCGCCGCGCGCCGCGAGCTGCTGCTGGTCAATCCCGTTGACGGGTCGGACCTCGTGTTCGAGCTGCTGAGCACCATCACGGAAGACCCGCGGCAGGGCAGCGGCGTCGTCTCCATTCTGCGAAACGTCACGGACCTGCGGCGCGCCAGTGAGGAGATCGAGGAGAATTACCGCCGGCTGCGGATTGCCGAAGTGCAGGCGCGGGCCGAGAGCGACCGCCTCAATCTCATCATCGACTCGGTTGCGGATCCGATCGTCGTGACTGACGCCAGCGGCGCGACGTCGCTGATGAATGAGCCGGCCGAGCGCCTGTTCACCGTGCCCGTGCGCGCGTCCGCGGCCGAGCAGCGGTGGGTGCAGGCCAACGACGCCCATTTTTCGTCGTTCATCGCCGGCATGCTCGTCAGCGCCGATCGGCGCCGTGTGGGTGAGATCGGCCTCATCGATCCGAAGCTCGGCGAGCCGCTGCCGGTCGAGGCGATTGCGGGAAAGATCCTGTCGGATTACGGCGAATTGACGGCCGTCGTCACCATCCTTCACGACCGCCGCGAAGCGATTGAAAAAGGGAAGCTGTACGAGCAGTTGAAGGAGGCGTCGGACGAGCTCGAGCGGAGGATTCAGGCGGCCACCTCCGATATCGCCCATCAGAATGAACTGCTCCGGCGTCAGGCCATCGAGCTCGAACAGGCATCGGCGCTCAAGTCGCAGTTCTTCGCGAACATGTCGCACGAATTTCGGACCCCGCTCAACGCAATGCTCGGCTACACCTCGATGCTGCTGCAGGGCGTCGCTGGGCCCATCGACGCCAGTGCGAAGCGGCACCTGCAGCGCGTGGCGTCGAACGGGCGGCATCTCCTGACGATCATCAACGAGATTCTCGATATTTCCCGCATCGAGGCGGGCCGGATGCCGCTGCAGCTGTCGCGGTTCGATGTCCCGGTGCTCATCGCCGAGGTGAAATCCGAGCTCGAGCCGATCATCCTGCGCTCGAGGCTCGCGGTGACGGTCGGCGTGCCGAAGGATCTGCCCCAGATGGTGAGTGATCGGCAGAAGGTCAAGCAGATTCTGTTGAATCTCCTGAGCAACGCGCTGAAGTTCACGCATCAGGGGAGCATCACCATCAGCGCCCGCCGCAACGTCAAGGACCGCACGATGGCCCTCTCAGTCGTTGACACCGGCATCGGCATCGCGGTGCCCGACCAGGGAAGGATTTTTGAAGACTTCCGGCAACTGGATAACTCTCCGACCCGCGCACACGGCGGCACCGGTCTGGGACTCTCGATTTGCCGGCGCCTTGCTCAAATGCTCGAAGGCAGCATCACCTTGCGCAGCCAGGTGGGCAAGGGATCGACGTTTACTCTCGTGCTGCCGATCAAGGGGCGGAGATGAAGGGCAAAAGCGCGCGCCCCCGCGTCCTCCTCGTCGACGACTATCCCGACGCGCGCGAGATGTATTCCGAGTATCTTCACTACTCGGGGTTCGACGTGATCGAAGCGGGCAACGGCGCCGAAGCGCTGGCACGCGCGGCGGACAGCGCCCCGGATATCATCCTTATGGATTTGTCGCTGCCGGTGATGGACGGCTGGGAAGCCACGCGGCGTCTCAAGGCCAACAAGACGACGGCAGACATTCCCATCGTCGCGTTGACAGGCCATGCGCTGGCCGGGATCCACGAAGGCGCCAAGAACGCAGGCTGCGACGCGTTCGTTACCAAGCCCTGTTTGCCCGAGGATCTCGTGAAAGAAATCCAGAAAGTGCTGAGTGCCCCGACCTCATCGACCAGGAAGAGCCGCCGGAGCGGTAAACATGCGTAAACCAACGGCTCGTGTCCACAAGACCGGCCGGCCGCGCGGGGCGGCATTGGTCCTTCCACCTTCAGCGAAAAAGGGCAGGGCCCATCGCGTCGCCAAGGCCGCCGCCGGGCGGCGGGTCAGCGTATCGCGCGCCGCGGCGTCGGGTAACGGTCGCGGCGCAGAGCGGCGGGCCGCCGAGAAGGCCGTGCGCGGCGGCAAGATGACCCCGGCCGTCGACGTGTCGACGAGCGCGAGCCGCGGCAAATACGTGTACTGCATTATCGAGGCGGCCGAGCATCTCCGATTCGGGCCCGTGGGCATCGGCGCGGACCCGTCAGAGGTCTACACCGTGCACTACAAGAACCTGGGCGCCGTCGTCTCGGACGCGCCGCTTGAGGTCCTTGACTCCACTCGAGAGAACGTCCTCGCGCATGAACGCGTCAATGAGACGGTGATGCGGGAGCATACGGTCATCCCGATGTCGTTTGGCACCGTCTTCAAGACGCGGGAAGACATCATCGAGCTGCTGCGTTCGGCCGCCGCGGCGTTCGGTGACGTGCTCAATAAGATGCAGAACAAGCTGGAGTTCGGATTGAAGGTGCTGTGGGATCGCGACCAGGCCGTGCGGGAAGTCGAGTCGGAAGACGACGATATCAGCCGGCTGAAAAAGGAAATCTCCCTGCAAAAAGGGCCGACGTACTTCGCCCGCATGCAGTACGGCCGGCTGGTCGACGCGGCGCTGCACGCCCGATCGGAACGATACGTCGCTGCCGTGCTTGACGAGCTGCGCGATGTGTCGGTCGCTTCGCGCATCAACAAGCCGATCGGCGACAAGATGATCATGAATGCGGCGTTTCTGATTTCCCGGGATCAGGAGCAGGCATTCGACGCGAAGGTCAAATCGATCGCGAGCCGATTCGACAAGCTGACGTTCAAGTACACGGGTCCCTGGCCCCCATATAACTTCGTGAACATCCGATTGAAGCTTGAGAGGGCTTAGGGCTTGTGGCTTCTGGCTTAAGCCGGCTTGAGCCTTAAGCCCTGAGCCTTGAGCCAGCCATATGTTCATTCTCGATTCCCTCCTCATCGGCAGTCTCCGTTTCGTGCTCGACAAGATCGCGGCCGCGACCGAGGCTGAGGCCGAGGACGATACGACGCTGCGCGAGCAGCTCCTCGAAGCGCAGATGCAGCTCGAACTGGGCGAGATTTCCGAAGCCGAATTCGCGGGGATCGAGCGTGATCTGCTTGCGCGGATCCGCGACATGAAAGCCGCCCGGTCCGGAGCCGTCAGCATGTCGCCCGGGGACAAGATCACGGGTGTCGATGTAGAGAGTTGGAAGGAAGAAGGAAAACGTTAGATTTACTTTCTTCAGCGGCAAGGGTGGTGTCGGCAAGACGACGTGCGCTGCGGCTCGGGCGGTGGCAGCCGCTGTCAGCGGACGCCAGGTGCTGGCGGTTTCCACCGATCCCGCGCACTCGCTTGGTGATGCGCTCGGCGCGCGCCTGTCAGCGCGTCCCCGTCGGGTCCGCCTCTTGGGCCGGGCAGCGTCATCTGGAACGTTGCACGCGGCCGAAATCGACGCGCGCCGCGCATTTGCCCGATGGCTGGACACCCACCAACAGGCGCTGGGGGACATCGTCGAGCACGGTACCTGGCTCGATCGGCAGGACGTCGACGCGCTGCTCAGTCTGTCGATTCCCGGAATCGACGAGCTCGTCGGGTTGAGTGAGGTCATCCGTCTCGCAGAGAGCCGTGACTGCGACGAAGTCGTCGTCGACACGGCGCCCACCGGGCACACCTTGCGCCTCCTGGCCGCACCCGAAACCGTCGCCACGCTCGCGCATGCCCTCTACGCGTTGCACGAGGAACATCGCTTCATTCGTGACCAGCTGGCGAGGGTCGGACGTCCCGAAGCGTCCGATCATCTGATCGATCTGCTGACACAGGAGGCGCGCGACACTTCGGCGCTGCTGCGCGATCCGCGAAGGGTGACGTTCAACTGGGTCAGCCTGCCTGAGGAAATGTCCGTCGCAGAAGCCGAGGACGGCATCGGCGCGCTCAAACGTTCCGGCATTCGCGTCGGCACTGTCATTGTCAACCGCGCGGTGCCCGAGGGACCGCCGTGTCCCATCTGCGATCGCCGCCGGGCCGGCGAAAGACGTGTGATCGATCGCATCAGGCGGCGCCTGGCTCGGAAGCGAACGCTGAAGGTCGTCCCTGCACAACGGATCGAACCGCGTGGCGTTGTGGCGCTCCGCCGGATTGGGAAGCGTTTGTCCCTGGACCCGAAATGGTCGAAGCTGCCTACGCGGGACCGGTTGCGGCCGCGAATCCCGCCTGCGTTGAGCCTGCCCAGGGAGGCGAGGACGACGCGACCCGAATCCATCGAAGCTCTCCGTGAGGCCCGGCTGCTCCTTTTCGGCGGCAAGGGCGGGGTCGGCAAAACCACCGTCGCGGCTGCTGTCGCAGTGAGGCTTGCCCGCGCCGAACCACGGAAGGCGGTGCTGCTGCTCTCGACCGACCCCGCGCATTCGCTGAGCGATGTGTTCGGCCAGCGGATCGGGGACAGACCGAGGCGCATTCGCGGCGGTCCCAGCAACCTGCACGTCCGCGAGCTCGACGCGGCGGCGGCGCTCGCCTCGCGCCGAGCGGGTCTCGAGGCAGCGTTGAACGAGATTGGAACCGCATTTGGCGCGGCCGACTCTGGGTTTGCAGCCGGCGGCCGAGCCACCGAATTGATGGAGCTGGCACCGCCCGGCATCGACGAGCTCTTCGGCCTCGTTTCTGTTGTCGAGGCGCGCGATCGGTTTCCCCTCATCGTCATGGACACGGCGCCGACCGGGCACGCTTTGAGGCTGCTGGAGATGCCGGACGCCGCCCGCGATTGGGTTCAGCTGCTCCTGCGACTGCTGCTCAAGTATCGATCCCTCGTGCGGCCCGGGCAGCTGGCCTCGGAGCTCGTCGATCTTTCAAGATCAATCCGCGGACTGCAGGAGTTGCTGCGGAATCCGCGCGACGCACGTTTTGTCGTTGTCACGCGCGCGGCCGCGGTACCCCGGTTGGAGACGCAAAGGTTGGTCGTCCGGCTTCGCCGCCTGCGGCTTGCGGCGCCGGCGGTGGTCGTGAATGCGATGACGCTCGCGCCCGGCCGCTGTCCGTTGTGCCGTGCGACGGCGGCAGCCGAGCGCCGCGAGCTCGGACTGCTGACGCGTCGAACGCTCCCGGAGCAGCGCCCCCGGCGCGGCAGCCCTGGCGGGTTGCAGTGCGCTATCATCCAGACCCCGCTCGCGGCGCCGCCGCCCCGAGGAGCAGCCGCGCTCGATCGCTGGGCTGGCTCGTGGATGGTGACCGGTTAGCGTGAGGTAATGGCCACATCAGGAACCTACGTCTATTGTTTGATTGCCGCTGATCGCCGGCCCGTGGTTCGTCGGCGGTTCACGCGCTTGCCTGGTATGGGCCTGGTCCGGCTGCTCGATGTCGATCGAGGCTTGTGGCTGGTTGTGGCCGATGCGCCTCTCAGCCGCTACGGGGGGGAGTCGATCAATCGGAAGCTGTCGGACCTCGACTGGGTGTCACGTGCCGCCATTGCGCACGAAGCCGTCGTCGAGTCGTTCATCAACCGGCGAGCGGTGCTCCCGATGAAGCTCTTTACGATCTTCACGAGTGATGATCGAGCGCTCGAACAGGTCCGTGGCGACCGGCGGCGCGTCGACGCGATGGTGAAGCGCGTGACGAACCACGTCGAATGGGGCGTTCGCATCGCCATCGATCGATCCCATCCGCGTGCCCCGGACAAGGCGAAATCCGGCGCGAAGAGTTCAGGCGCAGTCTATCTGTCGCAAAAAAAAGCTCAACGCGACTCGGCCGTAGAGATCGCCGGGCGGGCTCGAGAAACCGTCACCCAATTGTACGATCGTCTTGGCGCGCGTTCCCGTTTGGCCAGACGCAGACCGGCGAGCGATCTGCCTGTGGAGGGCGGTCCGCTTCTGCTCGACGCGGCATTCCTGGTCCCGCGCTCCCACGTCACGAGCTTTCGAGCGCTGGTGACCCGCGAGGCACGCCGGCTCGGGCGGCTCGGTTACCACGTCACCTTGAGCGGCCCCTGGGCGCCGTATACCTTCGTCAAGGATTGATGTGATGCCGCGACGCCGCGACAGCCGACGGGAACAACAGCCTGTGGCCCACCGGGTGCTCGACCCGCCCGACGTCTCGATCCTCGATCTTCTGGATCGTCTGCTCGATAAAGGTGTCATGGCCAACGGCGATGTGACGCTCGGCGTGGCCGGTGTCGATCTCATCTACCTCCGTCTGGCATCCATCCTGTGCGCGTCCGATCGCGTGCTTCCTCGCGGTCCGCTGGGCGCCGAACGGAAATCGCGGAAATCTCGGCATCGGCAGCCTGCCGGTCGCTCCCGGTGAAGAACGTCAAGAACGTCAAGAACGTCAAGAACGCCAAGAACGTCAAGAAGCGCGGACCTCAGACAAAGCGCCCGAAGGCCCGGCCTCGACAGCGGCAACGCCGTCCGGCGTCGAAACGGACCTTTGCCGCAACGCCCGTCACGGCCGCCGAGCTGCGGGCGCTACGCCGCGAGATCGAAAAAAAAACGGCGCCGATGCGCTGGAATCCTCAGACCGACGATGTCCAGCGATCGGTGGCCCAACTGGTCCTGACGATTGTAGAGTTCCTGCGGAAGTTGATGGAGCGGCAGGCGATCAGGCGGATGGAGCAGAAAACGCTCACACCGAAGGAGGTGGAAGCGGTCGGCGTGGCCCTGATGCGGCTCGAGAAGACGATCAAGGAGATCGGCGCGCGCTTCGGTCTCTCGCCTGAGGATCTGAACCTCGATCTCGGCCCTCTCGGCAAGTTGCTGTGATCAACGGAACGGCAGCTCGTACGAGAAATAGGTCAGGAGCGCCGCCGTCGTTCCGCCGCCAGCGCGTGTGAGCGGCACCGCCGCGCCGACGACCAGCTGCCGGTCGCCCACATTCCACGCACGCCGGAATCCCGGCGACAGTGTCGTCGACGCGTCCAATTCGGCGACCGCTTCCATCATCAGATTGAACATCGGCGTCACGCGCCAGATCGCGCTGCCAGCCACGTGCGTGACGCGCGACACATCGGGGAGCCATGTCCATCCGGCGTTGGCGTGCAGGTAGATATCGCCGAATTGTTTGCTGATCGGTCCGTTCACCTGAAGCCCGACGACGCCCGTGCCGAGGCCGTCTCTCTCGCGTCCCGTTGGAACGATCATGCTGAGTCGCGGCGAAATCGCGGGATATCCGTTCTGCTCTTCCGTCAGCTGATACCGATAGTTGATCAGTACGTCGCCGAGCCCGCGGCTTCCTCCCACGCCCGCGAACGGCACCGTATACGAGAACTGGTGCGTCATGCCGGGAGCTGGCCACTCCTGTGTGAAGTTCGCGTCCCAGCCCCCCTCGCGCCCGCGCGTCCACGACGCAATGTTCTGAAAGACGCCGCGTTCCTGGTTGAACGCTTCTTCCACAAGGAACGAGTTGTCAGTGATCTCAAACTTTCGCGAGGAGTCGCCTGCGGAAGGTGGCAGTTCCTGTGCGGACAGTGGCGGGGGCACGCCCAGGCAAAGGGCGGCAGCGAGCGCCAGGCAGTGCCTCATGCTCATCCGACCTCAACGAGCAGTTTCGAAGCGGCTCGCGCGCCAATCGTGATCGTCCGGCGATCTTTCCCGCGAAGCAGTACAGAATCCGCAGCCGTGTCGCGCGTCTCGACCTCGATCGGCTGACCGGGCTTGAGGTCGTTCTTTTCAATGAAACGAAGGAACGCGGGATCCTGATCGGCGATCCGAGTCACCGTCAACGGCGTCTTGACCGGGCACGTCAACAGGCTTTCGAGAGGTGGCGCGGTGATCGCCCCTTCCGGCGTCGGGATGGGATCGCCGTGCGGGTCGCGGGTAGGGCGGCCCAGCATGTCGTCGATCCGGTCGATCAGCCGCTCGGAAACCACGTGCTCGAGTTGCTCAGCCTCGTCATGAACCTCGTCCCAGCTCATGCCCATCACGCGCACGAGAAAAAGCTCGATGAGCCGATGGCGCCGGAGGACACGTGCCGCGAGTTTTTCGCCTGCCGGCGTGAGACGAACGCCGCTGTACGGCTCGTATTCGGCGAGCCCCGATTCCGCCAGGGCCTTCACCATGGTCGTCGCCGTGCCTGGAGTGATGCCAAGCGCCGATGCGACGCTCCCCATAGGGACTAGTCCGCGTTGGTCAGATAGAGCGGACTGACCGTGATAAATCGCCTTCAGGTAATTTTCAACGGTACTGGACGGCAGCACGGATCGGATTGTACCAGCGCTTGGATGGTCTGTAACTTGACTTTCTAGCCCACAGATAATATATTTTGACGAGTCAAATACTCTTATGAGGCATCTTTCCCGCCGGTCGTGGCTGCAGGTGGCAGGTCTGGGATCCCTGGCTGGAGGTGCGGTCGTCGCCAAGAGCCTCGCGGGATCGGCGCAAAGCGTTCCAGTCCAGCAGGATAGCCATGCGCATACGGCTCATGCGGATCACGCGATGGGTACGGTCGGCCGGGTATCCCCCGAGCGATTTGACCCGATGGCTTACCTGAAAAGCTGGAACTTTTCCCATCTGCCCGAATCCGAACGCAGCAAGTTCTACCGGGAGACTCCACGGCCGGACGGCACGATGCTGCGCGAGTACGAGCTTTTTGCCGTCGATCGCGAGCTCGAGATCGCTCCCGGGGTCTTTTATCCGGCCTGGACCTACAACGGTCAGGTGCCTGGACCCACGATTCGGGCAACCCAGGGCGACCGAATCCGCGTGAACTTCCTCAACCAGGGGTCCCATCCCCACACGATGCATTTTCACGGATGGCATCCACCGGCGATGGACGGCGCTCAGGACGCCCATCAGGTGCGGCCTGGCGACAGGTTTACATATGAGTTCGACGCGGACCCCTTCGGCCTGCATCTCTACCACTGTCACACCGTGCCCCTGAAGCGGCACATCCACAAAGGGCTGTACGGAACGTTCATCATCGATCCGAAGGGCGGGCGGCCGCCCGCCGACGAGTTCGTGATGATGATGAACGGCTTCGATACGAATTTTGACGCGGATAACGACGTCTACGCGGTCAACTCGATCGCGAACTATTACGTTCACCAGCCGATTCCCGTCACCGTCGGACGCCCGGTGCGTATCTACCTCGTGAACGTCACCGAGTTCGACCTCGTAAACAGCCTGCACCTTCACGGGATGTTTTTCGACGTGTTTCGCACCGGAACCTCCCTGGTGCCCCACGACCACACCGATACCGTGATGTTGTGCCAGGGCGAGCGCGCGATTCTCGAGGCAACCTGGCGCTATCCAGGCGACTTCATGTTCCATGCACATCAAAGCGAGTTTGCCGAGCTTGGCTGGATGGGCCTCTTCCGCGCGGAGGCTGCCACCACATGATGCCGGGCCCCGCCGAGCGCGGTCTCGAGGTCGGCTCGTCGCGACTTTGGTGGGCGATGGCGCTGCTGCCTTTGGCCCTGCTGGGCGGTCTCATCCTCCTGTTGATTCGTACGGGGCCGGCCGACGCGCTGAAACCGCAGGGCGTTCCCCCCATCGAGCGGTTGGACCTCACACGCGTCCAACTGACGTCGGACGGCATCATCGCTACGGTCCTCAACGATGGACCGGACCCGGTCACCATCGCTCAGGTGCAGGTAGACGATGCGTACTGGCAGTTCACGATCGAGCCGAACCCTGAAATCGCGCATTTGCGGCATGCAACCGTCAGAATTCCGTATCCGTGGGTCGAGGGCGAGGCTCACGTTGTGCGAGTGGTCACGTCGACCGGAACCACCTTCGAGCGCGAGATCGCGGTGGCGGTTGAAACCCCGCAGCCAGGGCTTCGCTACTTTGGCATCTTTGCCCTGATTGGCTTGTACGTGGGCGTTATCCCGGTCGCGATCGGATTGTTGTGGTTTCCAATGATCGCGAGGCTCAGTCGAAGCGGCCTCGACTTCGTGCTGGCGCTCACTGTTGGCTTGTTGCTCTTTCTGATGGTGGATGCGACGACGGAAGGGCTCGAGGCCTCTGCCGTGATTCCAGACTCCTACCAGGGGACGGTGCTGTTTGTGTTTGCGGCGGGCGCCGCATACCTCGCACTTGCTGCCTTCGGCCGGTGGTTGCGGCGTCGCGAAACAGGCCGGCCTGGCGCCGCGTCCGCCGGGTGGATCCTGGCGCTTCTCGTGGCGGTCGGGATCGGGTTGCACAACTTCGGAGAAGGGCTTGCGATTGGCGCGGCCTTCACCCTCGGGGAGGCGGCACTCGGGAGTCTGTTGATTGTCGGCTTCGCGCTCCATAACACGACGGAAGGGCTGGCGATCGTGGCGCCGCTTGCACGCCGCACGGATGGCGAGCCCGGTTCAGCGACCGTCGGCTCGCTCGTGTGGCTGGGGACGATCGGCGGTGTTCCCACGATCGCTGGTGCGTGGCTTGGCGGCTTCATCTATTCGCCGGTGTGGGCGCTTCTGTGCCTTGCCATCGGTGTCGGCGCGATCGCCCAGGTGGTCGTGCAGATTCTCGGGCAGATGTCCGGAGAAGAGCGGCTGAGCTCCTACATGACGAGGGGTCCTGTGGTTGCCGGGCTGTTCACCGGCTTCATCGCGATGTACGCGACCGGTATGCTGGTTGGCTGACAGCTGATAGAGGACACGATCGATGACCGTTCGCACCCGTCTTGTTCTCACGACCATTCTCGTCGTTGCGCTGGGCGGACTCTTTGCGTTGTTGCCGCTTGGGGCCCGATCGCTCGAGTTACGCGAGGTGGTCATCATCGCGCGCCAGATGTCGTTCTACGCCGGCGACGGGGCGACAGCCAACCCAACCATCCAAATGGCGCCGGGCGAGCGAATCCGGATTACCCTGATTGGCGCGGATCCCGGCTTCGACCACGATTTCGTTGTGACGGCGTGGGGCGTCAAGACGCCGGTGCTTCACGGTAAGGGACGCACATCCATCGTCATACAGGCGCCGGACACACCGGGCAAGGCCAGCTACGTCTGCTCCATCCACGCGTTGATGATGAGTGGCACCATTGAAGTCATCGCGTCCCGACCGACCTCCGTCCCGACCGACTGACACGAGTCCGCCGCTCCGCCAGGCCCTTTCAACTCCGGAAGGTAAGAGTCGTTTTGTGCGGTCGCTATTCGCGACCATCGCCGAGCGGTACGACTTCATCACCGTGGTGCTCTCATACGGCCAGGATCGGCGGTGGAAGCGGCGCCTGGTGGCGATGGCGCAGCCGGTGGCGGGCCGGCGTGCGCTCGATCTCGCCACCGGCACCGGTGACATCGCGTTCTCGCTGGCATCGTCGGGCGCACGCGTTGTCGGCCTCGACATCACCCATCGGATGATCGAACTGGCGATGGGGAAGGGGACAGAAAGTCGCGACGGCACCTGTACGTTTCTGGTAGGGGACATGCTTGCCTTGCCGTTTCCCGATCGTTCGTTCGAATTCGTGACCACCGGCTACGGATTGAGGAATGTTCCGGATCTTGCCGCCGCCATCGACGAGATCGCGCGCGTGCTGACACCGGGGGGCCTGGCGCTGTCACTCGACTTCAACCGACCGGCCAATGGACTGGTTCGGCGCGCGTATTTGTTGTACCTGACGATTGTGGGCGGCGCGCTGGGTTGGCTTCTGCATCGTGACCCTGACACCTACCGGTACATTCCAGCGTCGATCCGCCGGTATCCTGGCGCCGAAGCGGTCGGCCGGATGATGGAAGCGCGCGGCTTCTCGGACGTCCGCTTTCTGCCGGTGCTCGGTGGGCTGATGGCGATACACTGCGCGCGACGGTCCGGCTGACCGCCTTCGCCAGGGCTACGGCGGTCAAGAAGCCGGACACTACGTACAAGGCGGCGGGATCGATCCGAAGATCGTACGTAGTGTCCGCCTTTAGGCGGACCGTGATGTCGAACACACACATGGAACTCGATACGTCGAAATGGTCCGGTGAAGGGACGTTCACGGAGCTGCTCGTCGAACGTCTTCGTTCTCTCGATACGATCGCGCTGGTGCGGGTTGAAGACGCGCCGGCGAGCCGGAGTGAAGCCGATTACAACTTCATCAGCAATGAGCTGTTCGTGGCGTTCACGACGAAAGTCCGCCGCGAGCGGATCCGCCGCTTCGGAATCGTGCCGGGATCGCGAACGGTCGCCGAGAAGGAAATGACGGTGGCCGGGCTCGAGCGGGCGCTGACCGGTCTCTCAGACGTTGGCGCGCCCGACTACTCTGACGAAGGGATGCTGCAGTACCTGCGGACCGAGCGCATCGTGCCGCCGTACCAGACGCGCGGCTACAAACTCGTCGAGCTCGTCCGCATCTACGAAGTCGGGACGGAGCGGCGCTCCTAATGCCCACCATGGCTCATGCCGACACACTGGTTGGCGCATCAATCTGGCTCTTGTTGGTTGTGCCAGCCTGTGCAACCCCGTGCATGAAGTAAATCTCGTTCCCTCTCTACTCCGGGCCATCGTCAACATTGACGGTGAAGCCCTGGTGATGCACGCGGGCGACAAGCCGTACGTCGTATCGCCGACGGGCCAGGTGGAACTTGCCAGCCGGGGGCTGACGCTCGACGCGGTCAACGGAATCGTCACCCAGCTTCTTCCAACCGAATTTCAGAACGCACTCGACGAGTTCGGTGCCGTTCAGTATGCACTCACACCACAAGCGGAATTTCCGCACGAGCAGTTCACGGTGGTCGTCGCCCGCGGGGGAGACGATGTGTGGGCGGAAATTCGCCGCAAGCGCGTGCCCGACGACGACGGTGTCCCCGACGAGTTATTCGACACCACGGCGTCCTCGGCCTCAGCGGTCGCGACTGTGGCACTGCCCGCCGCAAAGGTTGCGGCTGACGACGATATTGTCGTGCTCGAGGAGCCCTTCACCGCGCAGGAGGTCACCGTCGTCGATGATGCGCTGACGCTCCCGGAGGAAACCCATCTGTGGCCGGGCACCGCGCGACGCGATGCTGACTTGGAGCTTGACGACCACGACGCGATCGAGCTCACGATGCCTCACCAGGAGGGTGCGATTTCGCACGCCGCCGATGAACCGGCCGAGCGAGTCGCTCCTCCAATCGAGCACGCGCCACCTGCGCCGCCTGCACCACCGGCGCTGGTCGCGCCGCCGCCTGCGCCCGTGGAGCCGGCAGCGCCTGTGAAACCGCCGGTGCCCGTGAAGCCCGCGGTTCCCGCAAGGCCTGTGACGCCCGCGCGTCCAACGGTGTCGGCTCCGCCTCCTCCACCGGCGCCACCAGTACCGAAACCAGAGGCGCCCGCGTGGCAGGCGCCGCCGTCTCCGCCACCGCCACCAGCGCCGAAGCCCGAGCCGCCAGTGCGGCAGGCGCCGCCGTCTCCGCCACCGCCGCCAGCGCCGAAGCCACAGCCACCTGTCTGGCAGGCGCCGCCGTCTCCGCCACCGCCGCCAGCGCCGAAGCCACAGCCACCTGTCTGGCAGGCGCCGCCGTCTCCGCCACTGCCACCGGCGCCGAAGCCCGAGCCGCCGGTCTGGCAGGCGCCGCCGTCTCCGCCACCCCCACCGGTGCCGAAGCCCCAGCCACCTGTCTGGCAGGCTCCGCCGCCTGTGGCGCCACAGCCGGCCGTCGTGCTCCAGATGTCGCGCAGCCCGATTCGCGTCGAGACACCTCCGCCCCGGCCATCCGACGACACGCTGTCCGGCCTCGAGCGTCTGCTGCGAACAGCTGCCTCTAGGGGCGCGGCGACGCTCTATCTTTCCTCCGATGCGCGGCCGTCGGTGCGAGTCGACGGAGAACTGCAAAGCCTGGACGGCGAGCCGGTACACACATCGAGCGACGTCATCTCCCTGCTCCTGACGCTCATGCCCGATCGCAGCCACGAAGCGCTGCGCACCGGTGCCACGACCGAGTGGATCTGCGACATCGAGGACATCGGCCGCATCCGGTGTATGAGCTTCAGCGATCACCGCGGCCCCGGCGGCGTGTTCCGGCTGATGCCGGTGCACACCGTGTCGGTCGATCAGCTCAGTCTCTCGCGAGAGGTTCAATCACTGGCGATCGAGCCCGAAGGGCTGGTGCTCGTGAGCGGATTGAGATCGAGCGGGAAGCGCACGCTCATCTCCTCGCTCGTCGATCTGATCAATCGCACACGACGCGATCACGTGATTACGATCGAGCGCGAGGTCAACATCGTCCACGAGCGCGGCAGCTCATTCGTCAGTCAGCGGGAGGTTCGCGGCGGTGACGACGAAGTGCTGGCGGCGGCTCGCGCGGCGCTCCGCGAGGATCCCGACGTCCTCGTGCTCGAGCGGATTCGCACCGGGCTGCTGATGAACGTGGCTCTCGAAGCCGCGGCGTCCGGTCATCTCGTCATCAGCGGATTCTCGGCCCACAACGCCACGGAAACGATTGACCGCATCATCGACTTGTACGCGCCGGAATATGCCAGGCAGGTGCAGCTGGCCCTGGCCGACAACCTGCGAGGCGTGATCGCGCAGGTCCTGCTGCCCAAAGCGAGCGGCGGAGGCCGCGTCGCCGCACGTGAGGTGCTGCTGAATACGCCGGCCGTGGCTGGCGTCATTGCCGAAGGCAAGACGTCGCAGCTGCCCATGGCGATCGAAGGCGGGCGCCGGCTCGGGATGGTGCCGCTTACCGACGCCCTCGTCGGCTATGTGCAGAGCGGCACAGTGGAGGTGCTCGAGGCGTACCGGCACGCCAGTGATCGGCCCGCGTTCCTCGCGCTGCTCAAACGCCAGGGCGTCGATACGTCCGCGTTCGAACGCCTTGCGTGATCACGATCAACGCAGAATTCGCAGAACTCGCAGCGCACCCCGCGGTTTCTGCATTCGATGTCGTGTCAGCGCTCGACGAGCGGCTCCAGCGCCTTCAGGACGAACGACAAGACATCATTTTCGGTCAACGTCCCGGGCGGGCCGATGGGCCGTTCCGATTCGATGACGCGCCGTCCTCGGCTGCGGCTCGTGTGTCCGCTGACCAACGGTTCGTCGCCGCTCGTATCGAGCGCCAGCTCGAAGTAATCCTCGTTTGAGCGATCCGACATCAGCCGAACACTTCCGCCCGGCGTGAAGACCGTGAAGACGAAGCCTTCGGCGCGCAGCACGTTCGACACCTGCTTGAAAACGGGAATGGCCGTTTGAGCGAGAAACGACTCGAACTCGCGGGCCGCTTCGTCGTGGCGTGTCCTTCGTTCGGCCGCCCGACGTCTTGAGCGCTCGATCGTTTCCACGACGCGCCGCTTGATATCAGAGATTTCCATGTGAGGCCCCCTGGGAACGAGATCGCGACATAATCGTTGCCATATCGTACTGGTGCCGTCATCCCCCGAGGGGGGGATATACTGACGATTTTGACTCAGGCCACACTGCCCGATCTTGCACGAATCCCCGCGGGTGAGTTTCTGATGGGCGCCGCGGATGTCGCCGCCGATGAGCGTCCGGTTCATCGTGTGTCCGTCAGCGAATTCTTCATCGGCCGGTTCGCCGTGACCAACGATGAATACGCCCGCTTCATCGGGGCGACCGGCCATCCCCCTCCCTCTCTGCGCGGCTTGCCGCTCGTTGCCGGCGGCGGTCGGGATCTGATCTTCAAGGAACTGGCCGTTCCGTACGTATGGGAGGACCACAATCCGCCCGCCGGGCGCGGCAGCCATCCCGTGGTTCTTGTCAGCTTCGACGATGCGATAGCGTATTGTCGATGGCTCTCCAAGGCGATCGATCGCGTCGTCCGGCTGCCGACCGAAGCCGAATGGGAAAAAGCGGCGCGCGGTGGCGTTGAAGGCCGACGCTATCCGTGGGGCGACGACGTCGATTCGTCGCGCTGCAACTTTCTCGAGGATCCGGCAGCCAAGCCCCAGCGCGGCACGCGGCCGAGCGGCACGTACCCGCCAAACGGCTTTGGCTTGTGCGACATCGTGGGGAACGTGTGGGAATGGGTCTCCGACTGGTACGGGAGCGACTACTACGGAGGCGGTGACATGAACGATCCCGGTGGGCCCGATACCGGCAGCATGCGCATCGTGCGCGGCGGATCCTGGGTGAATGACGACGTGAAAATGCTCCGGTGCGCGTATCGTCACCAGGTCCCGCCGGACACGTACGCTTACAGCATTGGATTCAGAGTGGTATGCGTGCCGTGAGCACGGCGAGTCGTGTCACCCGGGCGCCCATGCCGCTGACGCCGAAAGGTTACGCGCGGGCCCGCCGCGTGCTGATGCGCCGTGATCCGGTGCTCGGCGCGGCCATCAAGCGGATCGGCATCTGCGGCATGGCCGAGCGGCAGCGGACCGATCACCTGTCGGCGCTCGTCGGCGCGATTGTCAGCCAACAGCTTTCCACAAAGGCGGCCGCGACGATCTTCGGCCGCGTCGTGTCACTGTTTCCCGAGAAGCAGATTCCGAGCGCGGCGGCCATCGATGCGCTGGACGACGTGGCGCTGCGTGGTGTGGGCTTGAGCGGCCAGAAAGTCGGCTACGTGCGCGACCTGTGCGCGCGCATCGCGGATGGGCGCCTGCGTCTCGAGGAACTCGACGAGCTGCCCGACGAGATCGTGATCGAACGGCTCATAGCGGTCAAAGGCTTTGGCCGGTGGACGGCAGAAATGTTCCTGATGTTTCGCCTGCACCGGCCCGACGTACTGCCTGTCGGCGATCTGGGAATCGTGAATGCGGTGCAAAGGCTGTACGGCCTGCGTAAGCAGCCGGATCCGAAGCGGCTTCTCAGGATGGGCGAACTCTGGCGTCCGTACCGATCGGTCGCGTCATGGTATCTCTGGCAAACGCTGCGAATGGACGGACCGGCCTGAATGCTGGTCCCTACCCGTTGACTGTAGGGGACGGTCTTTAGACCGTCCCGGAAAACGTGTGTCCCGGAAAGCTGTAGGGGACGGTCTTTAGACCGTCCCGGAAAACGCGTGTCTCGGAAAGCTGTAGGGGACGGTCTTTAGACCGTCCCGGAAAGCGCGTGTTTCAGGTACAGCAGCGCGAATCCGATCGCAATCGCAACCAGCGTGCCGCGCTCGCTGTAAAACGTCTCCCGCCACGAAAACATGGGCGCCGCAGAGGGAGCCGGGTTGGCCCACCCTGGCATCCACCGCGACACTTGTGCGGCGTATGCACGGTAACGTTCGCCAAGCCGCTCTTCCAGAAGCCGTTCTTCCCACCGAACGATCGCGTGATATTCGAACGCGAGGATCGCGACGAAAACAGGAGCGAGCCAGAGTAAACGCGCGCTGATGGCGAATCCCACCCAGAGCGCAACGTTGCCTAGATAGAGAGGATTGCGCACACGCGCGAAAGGGCCTGACGCAATGAGGGGGCCGAGTCGATCGCTGCGCGTCCGCGAGATCGCGCCGATGTGCCGTACGCCCCACAGTCGAATGGCTTCACCCAGGGCCACCAGAACGACACCGACGCCTGCAAGCGCTGCCGATCCCGGCGCCTGCCTCCCCGGGATCAAGAGGATCGCCAGCGCCAGAGGAAGGGGTAGGATCGTCCGACGACGAAACAGCCACGCGCCGATGCGTGTCATCCTGTCTGCATGTGACTGCTCGAATTGAGGTTGGGGAGACTTCGCGACCGCCATTTCCTGGCAGCGCGAGTATAGTCCGATTTGACACACATCCTCTGGTTGATATAATCCGGACTAGTTCGGTCGTATATCAGATCTCGTGATGTCTTCA
Organism: uncultured Acidobacteriota bacterium; assembly: GCA_963789965.1. Lineage (GTDB taxonomy): Bacteria > Acidobacteriota > Vicinamibacteria > Vicinamibacterales > CAVVIG01 > DATLLJ01. Next base: position 360,178 of record CAWBMO010000002.1, on the reverse strand, counting down.
TCCGTTCCTCCTGCTTCAGTCGCCGGCAACCGTTCCAGCTCGTCGGTCCTCGACATGATCGGCCGCACGCCGCTCGTGCGGCTTCATAAGTTCGAGCGCGAAGTCCCGGCTGGTGTCGAGTTGTACGCGAAGGCCGAGTGGCAAAACCCGGGCGGCTCGGTGAAAGATCGCGCGGCCGCGCGGATGATCCTCGAAGGCGAAGCCTCCGGCAGGTTGACCCCCGGGCGCACGATCCTCGACGCGACGTCGGGAAACACCGGCATCGCGTACGCGATGGTCGGTGCGGCGCGCGGATATCCGGTGAAGCTGTGCGTGCCTGCGAATGCGAGCCCGGAGCGCAAACTGATGCTGCGTGCCCTCGGCGCGGAGCTCGTGCTCACGAATCCGCTCGAAGGAGGCACCGACGGCGCCATCCGCGAGGCGCGGCGGATGTACGCCGAGGATCCTGACAAGTATTTCTATCCCGATCAGTACAACAACGACGGGAACTGGCGCGCGCATTACGACACGACGGGGCCGGAGATCATCGAGCAAACAAGCGGACGGCTCACACACTTTGTCGCCGGTCTCGGGACGAGCGGCACCTTCATCGGGACGGGCCGCCGGCTGCGAAAATTCAATCCTGCGATTCGACTGATTTCGTTTCAACCCGAAGGGCCGTTCCACGGGCTGGAAGGGCTGAAGCACATGGCGTCGGCCATCGTCCCCGGTATTTACGATCCCACGCTGGCCGACGAAGACCTGCGCGTCAGCACGGAGCGCGCACACGACTTTGTACGGCGGCTCGCGCGGGAAGAGGGCCTTCTCGCTGGCATCTCGTCGGGCGCGGCGCTCGCCGTGATGCTCGACGTCGCGCGCCGGCTCGATCGTGGCGTGCCGGCGGTTCTCGTCACGATTTTTCCGGACGGCGCGGAGAAATACCTGAGCGACCGCTTCTGGACGGCCGGGGCAGATGACTAGTCATCGACTCGTCGTCAGCCCGGCGGTAGACGATGCGATCCGGCGTCATGGGGAGGAGACGTATCCCCACGAATGCTGCGGCGCCCTCGTCGGGCACAGCGGCCGTGTGACGGCGACCGTTCCGCTGCCGAACACAACAGAAGAGGGACCGCGGCGGCGGTTTCTCGTGCGCCCGTCCGACTACCGAATGGCGGAAGGGCGGGCGACGGAGTTGAGCGGCGAGTTGCTGGGGTTCTATCATTCCCATCCGGATCACCCCGCGCGGCCGTCACAGTACGATCTGGATCACGCATGGCCCACGTTTGCATACGTCATCGTGGCGGTCGCCGTCGGGCGGGCCGGAGACATGACCGTGTGGTGGCTGAAAGACGATCGATCGAGTTTTGAAGAAGGCGGACTGCATCATGGCGACGAAGATTCTGATTCCGACACCACTCAGGCCTTACACCGATAAGAAGGACGCGGTCGACGCCAACGGTTCCACCGTGGGCGAATTGCTCGCCGATCTCACGCGCAAGCACGCGGGCCTGAAGGCGCACCTGTACAACGAGCAGGGAAAGCTGCGCAGTTTCGTCAACGTGTACGTCAACGACGAAGACATCCGGTATCTGCAGAAGGAGCAGACGCCGGTGTCGGCGGCCGATACCGTGAGCATCATTCCGTCCGTGGCAGGCGGCGTGCCCTCTTCGACATCTGCCGTGGAGTCCGGCGTGGGCATGACTGCGCCAACCCGCGAGCTCCCGCAGCTGACCAACGACGAGGTCAAGCGGTACAGTCGGCATCTCATCATGCCGGAGGTCGGCATGGACGGGCAGCGCCGGCTCAAGGCGGGCAGCGTGCTCTGCATTGGCGCCGGAGGCCTCGGATCGCCCGCCGCGATGTATCTGGCGGCTGCCGGCGTCGGCACGATCGGCGTCGTCGACTTCGACGTGGTCGACTTCAGCAACCTGCAGCGCCAGATCATCCACGGGACGCCGGATGTTGGGCGGTCCAAACTGGCGTCGGCAAAAGATCGCCTGAATGCGATCAACCCGCACGTCGATGTGAAGACCTACGAGGTGGCACTCTCCTCAGATAACGCGTTGAAGCTGTTCGAGCCCTACGACGTCATTCTCGATGGCACCGACAACTTCCCGACGCGGTACCTGACGAACGATGCGTGCGTTCTGCTCGGTAAGCCCAACGCCTACGGCAGCATCTTCCGATTCGAGGGGCAGGCGTCGGTATTCGCGACGAAGGACGGACCGTGCTACCGCTGCCTGTATCCGGAACCGCCGCCACCCGGCCTGGTGCCGAGCTGTGCCGAAGGCGGTGTGCTCGGTGTGCTGCCTGGAGTGATTGGCGTCATTCAAGCCACTGAAGCGATCAAGCTCCTCACCGGCATTGGCGAACCGCTGGTCGGGCGGTTCCTGATCTTCGACGCGCTCAGAATGAAATTTCGCGAGCTGAAGCTGCGGAAGGATCCCGATTGCCCCGTGTGCGGCACGCACCCGACGGTCACCAAGCTCATCGACTACGAGCAGTTCTGCGGGATTCATCCTGCCGCGGCGGAGCCGACTACGGTGAACAACGCGACTGAAATCACCTCGGTCGAGCTGAAGCAGCGGCTCGACCGCGGCGACAAGATCAGGATTCTCGATGTCCGCGAGCCGAACGAGTATCAAATCAATCGGATCGTCGGCGCGACGCTGATTCCGCTGGGCGAAGTGCCTCGACGGTACGCCGAGCTCGACCCGGACGAGGAGATGGTCGTGCACTGCAAGATGGGAGGCCGCAGTGCCAGGGCGGCAGATTTTCTGCGGTCTGTAGGGTTCAAGAAGGTGCTGAACCTCAAGGGCGGGATTCTCGACTGGATTGATAAGGTTGACCCCACGCAGCCGAAATACTAATATACGACTGATAAGGTCGTATTTAGGCAACGCATGCTGAGGCTTTCAAAGAAGGCGGATTACGCGCTTATGGCCATGAAACATCTGGCGGTGCGTGGTGACCGGGAATCGTCCAGCGCCCGCGAAATCGCGGAGCAATACGACATCCCCATCGAGCTGATGGCGAAGGTTCTTCAGCGCCTGGTCCGCCGCGGGCTGCTCGTGTCGCATCAGGGCACGCACGGCGGTTATCAGCTGGCTCGCGGGCCGGCGCAGATTACCGTCGCCGACGTGATTCAGGCGATTGAGGGCCCGGTGACCGTCACCGCCTGCTCGACCGAAGAAGGACAGTGCGAGCAGTTTTCGAAGTGCAACGTGCGCGACCCGCTATTCAGGGTGCGGGAGCGTATCGTCGCGGCGCTCGGCGAATGCACGATCGCCGAGCTGGCGTCGGATCCAGCGCCGGTTCCGGTGCGCGCAGCCGTGCTGCACACACACATTTGATTTGAAGGGTACGGGCACAACAGCAATGGCGGTCAAACTTCCGATCTACATGGACTATCACGCCACCACTCCGGTCGACCCGCGCGTCGTCGAGGTGATGGTTCCGTATTTCACGACGCACTTCGGCAACGCCGCGAGCCGTAATCATCCCTTCGGCTGGGAAGCGGAAGAGGCGGTGGAAAAGGCGCGCAAGCAGGTGGCGGACCTGATCGGCGCGAACGCGAAGGAAATTGTCTTCACGAGCGGCGCGACCGAGTCCGACAATCTCGCGATCAAAGGCGTCGCCGAGATGTATCGCGAAAAGGGCAACCACATCATCACGTGCGTCACCGAGCACAAGGCGGTGATCGATACCTGCAAGCGGCTGGAGAAGGACGGCTACCGCGTCACGTATCTGCCCGTGCAGAAGGACGGCCGCATCAGCCTCGACGAGCTGAAGAGCGCCATCACCGACAAGACGATCCTCATCACGATCATGACCGCCAACAACGAGATCGGCGTGATACAGCCGATCGCGGAGATTGGCGCGATTGCGAAGGAAAAAGGGGTCCTGTTCCACACCGACGCCGTGCAGGCGGTCGGCAAGGTGCCGTTCAACGTGAACGACTTGAAGGTGGACCTGGCGTCTATCAGCGCCCACAAGATGTATGGACCGAAGGGCGTCGGCGCCTTGTTCGTCCGCCGGCGGAATCCGCGCGTGCTGCTGGCACCCATCATCGACGGCGGCGGTCACGAGCGAGGGATGCGTTCGGGAACCTTGAATGTCCCGGGCATTGCGGGCTTCGGCAAGGCGGCGGAACTGTGCAAGCAGGAGATGGCGACTGAATCGGTGCGGCTGCGGGGTCTGCGCGACTATCTCAACGACAAGCTGCACAAGAGCCTTGACGAGATTTACATCAACGGGTCGACGGAACACCGGCTGCCCCACAACTTGAACATCAGCTTCGCGTATGTCGAAGGGGAATCGCTGCTGATGGGGATCAACGATGTCGCGGTCTCGTCGGGTTCCGCGTGCACCTCCGCCAGCCTCGAACCGTCATATGTCTTGAAGGCGCTCGGCGCGGGCGACGATCTCGCGCACTCCTCGATCCGCTTCGGCCTTGGCCGGTGGACGACGAAGGAAGAAGTCGACTACGTGGCGGACAAGCTGGCGAACGTCGTCACGCGGCTGCGCGAGATGTCGCCGCTCTACGAGCTGGCAAAGGAAGGCGTCGATCTCTCGACGATGCAGTGGCAGACGGATTAACGCTGCGATTGCAGATTTCAGATTGCAGATTGCAGACTTGGAGACAGTGAGATGGCTTATTCAGAAAAGGTAATCGAACACTACGAGCACCCGCGCAACGTCGGATCGCTGCCAAAGGAGGATCCGAACGTCGGCACGGGCCTGGTCGGTGCTCCCGAGTGCGGTGACGTCATGAAGCTGCAGGTCAAGGTGAATCCCGCCACCGGGATCATCGACGACGCGAAGTTCAAGACGTTCGGCTGCGGATCGGCGATTGCGAGCTCGAGCCTCGCGACCGAGTGGCTCAAGGGGAAGACCGTCGACCAGGCGCTGGCGATCAAGAACACCGACATCGTGACCGAGCTCAGCCTGCCGCCGGTCAAGATTCACTGTTCGGTGCTCGCCGAGGACGCGATCAAGGCGGCGATCTCCGACTACAAGAAGAAGCAGCAGAAGAGCGGTGTGGCGGCGACGACGGAAGAACAGACGACGGCATAGCGGGACTAAAGTCCCGCGCTACGACTGTCATCGCGCAAGGTTGCTGTTGTGGCGCAGGTCTTTAGACCTGCCATAAAACCATGATCGAAATTAGCGAGACCGCCGCACACAAGATCCGGATGTTGATGGCCAAGCAGGGCATCGCCGAGGGCGGTTTGCGCGTGGGCGTCAAAGGCGGCGGCTGCTCCGGCCTGAGCTACACCTTTGCGTGGGAGAAGCAGGCGCGCACGGGCGACGAGGTCTTCGAGGGGCCGGACGGTGCGAAGATCTTCGTCGACAAGAAGAGCCTGTTGTACCTGAACGGGACCGTCCTCGAATACGACACGAGCCTGCTCGGCAAAGGGTTCGTCTTCAACAACCCGAACGCGAAGACCACCTGCGGATGCGGTAGCTCCTTCGGGGCATAAAGAGGCTCAGGGCTCAAGGCTTAGGGCTCAAGCCGGCTCAAGCCTGGCTGAGCCTGAAACCCTGTCATTGTCTATGTCTTCCCAGACCACTGGTCGAATACTTCAGGCGTGTAGAAATTGCGGCGGCGGGGCGCCGATGGACGTGCATTTCTGCCCGCAGTGCAGCCAGATTCTCACGATCGGCCGCCACGGCGACTATTTCGCGTTTCTGGGCGTGCCGCGCAGGCTCCATCTCGACCTGTCCGATCTCGAGCAGCGGTTTCGCACCCTGAGCCGCCAGTTTCATCCGGACTACTTCTACAACGCGACGCCGGCCGAGCGTCGCGCGAGCCTCGAGCGATCGTCGTACTTGAACGATGCGTATCGCACGCTCAAGAACCCGGTTGCGCGCGTGGAGTATTTGCTGGGTCTCGAAGGGTTCTCGGCGAGAGGCCCTGGAGAACATGTCGACGACGCCGGCAGCGCCGCGAAAGTGCCGGCGAAGCTGCTCGAAGAAGTGTTTGCGCTGAACGAGGAGCTCGACGAGGTTCGCGATTTGCGCACAGGTGGCGCGGATCCCGGTGTGTGGCGTGCCAAGCTCGAGCGCGCACGGGCGCCAATCGAGGCGAAGCAGGCTTCGCACGAAGCCGAATTGACGGAGCTGTCCACGCGCTGGGATGCACTCGGAGCCGAGCGCGGCGCGGACGGCGAGCGGGGCCCCGAGCGTGAAGCGATCCTGGGCGCTCTGCGCGACTGCGTGCTCGAACGGAACTACATCAACAACCTGCTGGAAGGGATTGAGCGGGAACTGACCGGAGGCGGGACAGGCTCCGGGCTCTAGGCTCCGGGCTTTGGGCCAGGCCCGAAGCCCGAAGCCTAAAGCCTGAAGCCCGGATTTTATGAGTAAAGTCGTCGGCATCGACCTCGGCACCACGAACAGCCTCGTCGCCTACGTGAAGGACGGCGTGCCGGTGGTGATCCGCGATCGCGGCGGGGACGGGCTGCTGCCGTCGGTCGTGTCGGTTGCCGAGGATCAGACCGTCTACGTCGGGCGCGAGGCCGAGCGACGCCTCTTGACGGATCCCGGCCGCACGATCTACTCGGTCAAGCGCTTCATGGGAAAGGGTGTCCACGACATCAGCGATGAAGCGCGGTTGTTCCCGTTCCGTCTCGCCGGCGATCCGGGCGGCATCGTCAAGATCGGACTGGGCGCACGCGAGTTCACGGCCCCGGAGATCTCGGCGTTCATCCTGCGCGAACTGAAGCATCGCGCGGAGGCTTTTTTCGCCGAGCAGGGTGAGATTGATCCGGACGTCGATCGAGCGGTCATCACGGTCCCAGCCTATTTCAACGACGCACAGCGGACCGCCACGCGTGACGCCGGGCGGATTGCGGGGCTCGACGTCCTCCGCATCATCAACGAGCCGACGGCGGCATCGCTCGCGTACGGCCTGGACAAGCGGCACGCCGGGCTTATCGCCGTGTACGACTTCGGCGGTGGCACGTTCGACATCTCCATTCTTCGCGTCGAGGACGGTGTTTTCCAGGTTCTGTCGACCAACGGCGACACGCATCTCGGTGGCGACGACATCGACCTGCTGCTCATGAAACAGGTGCTCGCCGATCAGAACGTCCGGCTGAAGCCGGACACGACGTACGACCCATCAGATGTCGTGTCCGGCTTCAGCCGGACCGGCGGCGAAATCCAGGCCATCCGTCAGGCGGTCATTCAGGCCAAGCTCGATCTGTCGGACGGCGAGGAAACCGAAATTCGCGTCGGCAGCTACCGCAAGCGGATCACACGGGCGGAGCTCGAAACGCTCATCCGGCCCATCGTCGACCGCACGCTCGAGCCATGCCGCCAGGCACTGGCTGACGCGCAGCTCGACGCGTCCCAGATCGATGAAGTGGTGCTCGTCGGCGGCTCGACCCGCATTCCACTCGTCCGTCGTCTTGTCGGCGAGCTGTTCGGCCGGACGCCGCACACCGAGCTGAACCCCGACGAGGTCGTCGCGCTCGGCGCCGCGGTCCAGGCCGACATTCTGATGACCGGCAACCGCGAGATGCTGCTGCTGGACGTGACGCCGCTGTCGCTCGGCATCGAGACGATGGGCGGCGTGATGTCCAAGATCATCCTGCGCAACTCCACGATTCCGGCCACCGGCAGCGAAATGTTCACGACGTTCGTCGATAACCAGACGGCCGTGGACATCCACGTGCTGCAGGGCGAGCGCGAGCTCGTCGCCGACAACCGCTCGCTCGCGCGCTTCAAGCTTCGCGGCATTCCGGCGATGCCGGCCGGCATGCCGCGCGTCCAGGTGCAGTTTCAGATCGATGCGAACGGAATTCTGAGCGTCACGGCACGCGAGCTGCGCACGGACGTGGAGCAGACGATCGAGGTCAAGCCGTCTTACGGATTGACCGACGACGAAGTCGAGCGCATGCTGCTCGATTCCTTCGAGAACGCCGAGGCCGACTTCGAGGCCCGTCTTCTCATCGAGGCGCGCAACGAGGCCGAGACCGTCATTCGTGCGACGGAGAAGTCGCTCCGGTCGCCGGAGTTCACTGCGATCGCGACGACCGAGGTGACGGCGGCCGAGCGCGAGCGCATCGACGCGGCGCTGTCCGATCTCAAGGCGGTGCTGAGCGGTCCGGACCGCGAAGCGATCAAGAACAAGACCCACACGTTGAACGAGACGACCCAGCACCTGGCCGAAGTCCTGATGAATCGATCTGTGCACGCCGCGCTGACGGGTAAGAGCGTAGACAACCTGTAGGGCATGCCTTTCAAGGCGTGCCGGGGATTTCATGCCAAAGGTCACGTTTATCATCGACGGCGAGCCCCAGACAGTCGAGTTCGAGCACGGCAAGCTGCCGTACTCGCATCACGGCAAGCCCGAGTCATTCCTCGACGTCGCCAAGAACCTCGACGTCCCACTCGAGCACGCCTGCGGCGGGAGCTGCGCCTGCACGACGTGCCACGTCATCATCCGCGAAGGGGACCAGAATCTCAGTGAGATGCAGGACGACGAGGCCGATCGCCTCGACACGGCCTGGGGCCTGACCGCGCGATCGCGCCTCGGCTGCCAGGCGGTCATCTCTGGCGACGTCGTCTGCGAACTGCCGATGTACACGCGGAACTACGTGCAGGAAGGCGGCGGCATTCAGCTGGGGAAATCAGGGAGGGTCAACGGTGAAGTGGATCGACGCTGAAGACATCGCCATCGCGCTGGTCGAAAAATTCCCCGATCTCGATCCCCTGACCCTCAGGTTCACCGATTTGCGCGCGCACGTGCTCGGACTTGAGGAGTTTGACGACGATCCCAAGACCTCGAACGAGCCGAAGCTCGAGGCCATCCAGATGGCGTGGTACGAGGAATACAAGGACAGCAAGTCCTAGCCACGACCGGTCTTCTCGTGCCGGTGCGCTCCAACAAAACGAGACACGCTTGTCCCATTCTTAGACGTTTCTGAGCGTCGTTTCGCTCTTCGCAGCCGTAACCCTCAGCTTCGCCGTCACTTCCCATTCCGGTCGCCCCGGGTACGGATTGTGATACCTGATGTCTCTTAATATCCTTTTGTACAACTTAGAGTCTTATTGTGGCGCTTGAATTTCTTGCCCATCCACTCGCCAATGTGAAGACGGCCGCGGCTACCCGGCCGCCATCGAGCCCGCGCTTCGGAGCAGCGCTCGGCGAAGTGCTGCTCGAACGACAACTGATCACGCAAGAGCAACTGACGATCGCCGTGGAGCACCATCGCAACTCCGGCCGTCGTCTCGGCCAGGTTCTGATCGATCTCGGTTTCACGACGCCGGATGCCGTGCTCGGCGCACTGAGCCTGCAGCTCGGGGTCGCTGCCACGCGCCTCAACGGCTTCACGATCAGTCCCGCGGCGGTTCACGCGCTTCCTGAGAAAGTCGCGCGCAAGCATATGGCGGTGCCTCTGCAGAAACTCGGCACGATGCTGCAGGTCGCCATCGCGTCGCCGACCGATCTGACGGCGCTTGACGATCTTCGTTTCGCATCGGGCTGCCAGATTCAGACACTCGTCGCACTCGAAGATGAGATCTTGTCGGCGCTGGATCGCTTCTACGCACAGGGTATGTTCGAAACGGCCGCTGACAGCATCGAGCCTGTGTCGATCGAAGCCGTCGAAATCGATCGCCGCGATCCGAGTCGTCCCGATCGGCGACTGGCAAACGGCCGGCGGAAGACCGATCAGGGCGAAGCCGAGTACGACGAAGCGACGGAAGAGACCGCCATACGGACGGTCGATCGCATTCTGGCTCGCGCCGCGGGCGCGGGCGCGAGCGACATCCACCTGGAACGGCTGCCCGACAATCTGCGCGTCCGCTTCCGCGTGGACGGCACGTTCCACGATATCGGCTACATTTCCACCGGTGTGGCGCCTGCAATCTGCGCCCGGATCAAAGTCCTGGCCGGCATGGACATCGCGGAGCATCGGTTGCCGCAGGACGGCCGCTTGACCGTCATGATTGGGACGCGCCGGCTCGACTTTCGCGCGTCGACGTTTCCCACGATCCATGGCGAGAAACTCGTCTTGCGCATGCTCGACCAGGGCTCGCTGCGGCTCGAGCTGGCGGCGCTCGGGATGCGGTCGCCGGTCCTCGACGATTTCCGCGAAATCATTCGGCGCCCCGAGGGGCTGATCCTCATCACCGGTCCGACCGGGAGTGGTAAGACCTCGACGCTCTACGCCGCCCTCAGCGAGCTCGTGGAAGGCGGCAAGAACATCACGACGATTGAGAATCCGGTGGAGTACGAGCTGCCCGGCATCAATCAGGGGCAAATCAACGAGAAGGCGGGCTTCACGTTCGCCAGAGGGCTCCGTGCGATGCTCCGGCAGGATCCCGACATCATCATGGTCGGGGAAATTCGCGACACCGAGACGCTGACGACGGCGATCGAAGCGTCGCTGACGGGCCATCTCGTGTTCGCGACGCTGCACACCAACAGCGCCGTGAGCACGATCACGCGGTTGCTCGACATGGGCATCGAGCCCTACTTCCTCGCATCCGGCGTGCTCGCGATCGTGGCGCAGCGGCTGGTGCGCCGAATCTGCATCCATTGCCCGACGGAGCTGCCGGTGCCGACAGGCGTCCGACACCTGTTCGGCGAAGATGTGCCCGAGCTGCTCGTGCGCGGCGCCGGCTGCGAGCACTGCCGCGGGACAGGTTTCACCGGCCGCATCGGCATTTACGAGATGCTGCGAATGACCGATGCAGTCCGCGAGCTCGTGCTTGCGCGCGCATCGGAGCCGACGCTACTCAAGGCGGCGCGCGAATACAGCATGAGCACCCTTCGCGAGCAGTGCCTCGCGCGCGTGCGTGAAGGCATGACGACGCTCGAGGAAGTCGTGCGCGTCACGCAATAGCCCGCCGCGTCTCACCTTAAGTACACTCCCAACAATGAGCCTTCGCGGGACGTTCTGTCCCGGCATGGCCGCCCTCCGGGTGCTCGACCTCGCCGCGCTCTCGGGGCCCGCGCGCCGGGCGGAACGTTGCGCCCTCACCCCAAGTGAGTAGCCGATAGTTTTAGGTCATCGAGACTAGTCCCTCCGGAGAATTGATTTCTGACCGTAGTGCGGATAGAAAGTCGTGCACGTCGGAGTGCCTCCAGAGGGGGATTTCCTGGCCGTGGCGATGAACAGATTCGCGATCGTGAGCACCGGCAGCGCGCTGGCGCCGAGCGCTGACGCGACCGAAGAGACCGCCCTCCAGACGGTCGATCGCATTCTGGCTGGGGCCGCTGACGCAGGCGCGAGCGACATTCACCTGGAGCGTCTGCCCGACCACCTGCGAATCCGCTTCCGTATCGACGGTGCGTTCCACGATATCGACCACCTGTCGACGCGTGTGGCGCCCGCGATCTGCGCCCGGCTCAAGGTTCTCGCCGGCATGGATATCGCGGAGCATCGGTTGCCGCAGGACGGCCGCCTGAGCGTCATGATTGGGACACGCCGGCTTGACCTCCGCGCCTCGACGTTCCCCACGATCCACGGCGAGAAACTCGTCTTGCGCATACTTGATCGGGGCTCGCTGCGGCTCGAGCTGCCGGCGCTCGGGATGCGGTCTCCGGTCGTCGACGATTTCCGCGAAATCATTCGGCGCCCCGAGGGGCTGATCCTCATCACCGGTCCGACCGGGAGCGGTAAGACGTCGACGCTCTACGCCGCGCTCAGCGAACTCGTGGAAACCGGCAAGAACATCACGACGATTGAGAATCCGGTGGAGTACGAGCTGCCCGGCATCAATCAGGGGCAAATCAACGAGAAGGCAGGCTTCACCTTCGCCAGAGGGCTGCGCGCGGTGCTCCGGCAGGATCCCGACATCATCATGGTCGGAGAAATTCGCGACACCGAGACGTTGACGACGGCAATCGAAGCGTCGCTGACGGGCCATCTCGTGTTCGCGACGCTGCACACCAACAGCGCCGTGAGCACCATCACGCGGTTGCTCGACATGGGCATCGAGCCCTACTTCCTCGCATCCGGTGTGCTCGCAATCGTGGCGCAGCGTCTTGTCCGGCGGATTTGCGTCCATTGTCCGACCATGATGCCGGTGCCAGCGAGTGTCCGACACCTGTTCGGCGAAGATGTGCCCGAGCTCATGGTGCGCGGCGCGGGCTGCGCGCGCTGCCACGGGACAGGTTTCGCAGGCCGCATCGGCATCTACGAGATGCTGCGAATGACCGACGTGGCGCGAGAGCTGGTGCTCGCGCGCGCATCGGAGCCGATCCTCCTGAAAGCGGCCCGCGAACACGGCATGAGCACGCTTCGCGAGCAGTGCCTCGCGCGCGTACGTGAAGGCACGACGACGCTCGAGGAAGTCGTGCGCGTCACGCAATAGCCCGCCGCTTCTCGCGTATAGTACACTCGAAAAAATGAGCGTTCGTGGGATGTTCCGTCCCGGCATGCGGGCCTATTTCATCCCGCTGGCCGCCGGCGTGGCGCTCGCGACGAGCGCATTTCTTCCCTGGGTTGTCGTGGGCGGCGTGTCGCTGCGGGGCGTTCCCGGGGTGGCCGCCCTCTGGGTGCTGGGCCTTGGCGTCCTGTCGGCCGTGCTCGCGACGCTCAGCTTGATTACGCGGAAAAACTCGCGCCATCCCCTGCTGGTGGTCGGTCTGGCTGCGCTCGGCATCACCTATCTGTCACTGCAGATCATGCCGCGCCTGGCGGGGGAGAACGCGCTGACCGTGTCGCAGGCTTTCGCGATCGTGGAAAACCGGCCGCTCGATGCGGCGCCCACCGCGTTCGCCGGCGTCGGCATTTACGTCGGCCTCGCGGCTTCGGCCGTGCTCGTGGCATTCGGCCTGACGATCGTGATCAAGCGCGCGTCGCAACCGTACGTGAACTCGGATCCCAACGATGACGTCTAATAGAGTTCGAGTGGTTCGAACGGTTCCAGAGGTTCACGTTGCCTAATCTCAGCCAGGATCTGGCCGCACTCCGAATCGAGCGCGAGCCCGATCGCCCGGGTGTGGGCCGGTGGATCGGGTGGGCCGTTCTGCTTCTCATCATCGCGGGGGCCGGGGCGGGAGCGTGGATGTGGGCCACGCGCGAGCGCCCGATCGAAGTCGACGTCGCCACAGTCACTGAGCGGCCGGTCGGGACACAGGCCGCCGTGTTGAACGCCTCGGGCTATGTCACAGCCCGGCGGCGCGCGACGGTTTCGTCGAAGATCACGGGGAAGGTCATCGAAGTGAACGTGGAAGAAGGCATGGCGGTCACCCAGGGCCAGGTGCTCGCGCGGCTCGACGACGCCACCGCGAGGGCGGCGCTCGCGCTCGCCGTCGCGCAGGCCGAATCGGCGCGCAAGGCGGTGAATGAGAACGAAGTCCATCTGGTGCAGGCGCGTCTCACGCTTCGCCGGACCACGGAACTCCGAAAGAACGGCATTGCCACCGAGTCCGATGTCGACCTCGCGAAGTCCGACGTCGACGGAACCGAGGCGCGTATCAACGCACTGCGCGGTCAGGTCAATGTCGCGGAGCGCCAGATCGAATTGCAGCAGACCGACCTCGACAACACGGTCATCCGCGCGCCGTTTACCGGCGTGGCCATCTCCAAGGATGCGCAACCTGGCGAGATGGTGTCGCCTGTGTCGGCGGGCGGCGGCTTCACGCGCACCGGCATCAGCACGATTGTCGACATGCGTTCGCTGGAGATCGAGGTGGACGTGAACGAGAGTTACATCAACCGCGTCAGGCCTGCTCAGCATGTGTCGGCCGTGCTCGATGCGTATCCGGACTGGCAGATTCCCGGACACGTGATCACCACGGTGCCGACTGCCGATCGGCAGAAGGCCACTGTGCTCGTGCGAATCGGGTTTGAGGCGCTCGATCCGCGCATTCTTCCGGACATGGGTGTGAAGGTCACGTTTCTCCGCGACGAAGACGAAACCGCCGCGCCCGCCGTGCAGCAGGCGACCACGCTCGTGCCGAAGGCCGCTCTTCAGTCTGACAACACGAACAGCTTCGTGTACGTGGTCAACGGCGATACGGTCGAGCGCCGGGCGGTGAAGGCTGGCGGGACGGACGGCGATCGTGTCGAAGTCCTGGCCGCTCTCCGCGCGGGCGAACGTGTGGTGGTGTCTCCGCTTCAGAATCTGACCGACGGCGCAAAGGTTGTTGTGAAATGAGCTCACTCGTGCAGGTCAGAGACGTCCACAAGCATTTCACGCGCGGCAGCGAACGCATCGACGTGCTCAAGGGCGTGAACCTCGACATCCCTCAGGGCGATTTTCTCGCGCTCATGGGTCCTTCCGGCTCGGGCAAGACCACGCTGCTGAATCTGATGGGCGGGCTGGACCTGCCGACTGGTGGATCGGTGTCAGTCGGCGGCGTCGAGATTAGCAGGCTCGGCGGCGGCGGCCTGTCCAAATGGCGCTCGCAACATATCGGCTTCGTGTTCCAGCTCTACAACCTGTTGCCTGTGCTCACCGCCGAGCGCAACGTGGAGCTTCCGTTGCTTTTGACAAAACTCTCGAAGAGCGAACGGCGGAAGCGCGTCGGCATCGCGCTCAAAGTCGTCGGCCTGGCCGACCGCGCGAAGCACTACCCGCGCCAGCTCTCCGGCGGCCAGGAGCAGCGCGTCGGTATCGCCAGGGCCATCGTCACCGATCCGACGCTGCTCCTCTGCGACGAGCCGACAGGCGATCTCGACCGAAAGGCCGGCGACGAGATTCTCGAGCTGCTGCAGGCGCTCAATCGCGACCACGGGAAGACGATTGTCATGGTGACGCACGATCCGCACGCGGCCGAGCGCGCGACGCGGACGGTTCACCTCGATAAAGGCGTGTTGATGGAGGCGGTCGTATGAAATTCCTGCCGCTCATCTGGCGGAATCTGCTCAGACGCAAGGTCCGGACCACCTTTACGCTGTTGTCGATTTTCGTGGCGTTCGTGCTCTATGCCTTTCTGATGACCATCCGGACGGCGTTTTCGATGGGCGTCGAAGTCGCCGGTGTCGATCGCTTGATGATGATGCACAAGGTCAGCCTCATCCAGCTGTTGCCCATTTCGTACATGCGCGACATTCAATCGACGCCAGGCGTCAAGCTGGCCTCCCACAGTACCTGGTTCGGCGGCACGTATCAGGACAACGCCAACCAGTTCGCCGTCATGGCGATCGATCCCGATCCGTATCTGAAGCTGTACCCGGAGTTCAAGGTGCCTCCCGAACAACTCAAAGCCCTGCTCGCGGATCGGCAGGGTGCGATCGTCGGCCGTGACGTCGCGACGCGGTACGGCTGGAAGGTCGGCGACAAGGTTCCAATCCAGGGAACGATCTGGCAGCCCAAACAGGGCACCACGTGGTATTTCAACATCGACGCCATCTACGACGGCGACAAGGCGATCGACAAGACCAATTTCTTCTTCCGCTACGATTACCTCGACGAGAACCGCCGTGGGGCGTACGGGCAGGTCGGTTGGTACATCATCAAGATCGACGATCCTTCGCAGGCGGCCACAATGGCCGCGAAGCTGGATGGGCAGTTCGCGAACTCCGCCGCCGAGACGAAAACCTCCACCGAGAAGGCCTTCCTTCAGGGTTTTGTGAATCAGATTGGCGACGTCGGCGCGATCATGGTCGCGATTCTCGTCGCCGTGCTGTTCTCCATCCTGCTGGTCGCGGCCAATACGATGTCCCAGGCGGTCCGCGAGCGAACCAATGAGCTGGCAGTGCTCAAGACGCTCGGATTCTCGAACGGGCTGGTCCTGACACTGGTTCTCGGCGAGTCGCTCTTCATGGCGCTCCTTGGCGGCGGAATCGCCCTCGCGCTGGCCTGGATCTTCATCAGCAGCGGCAGCTTGAACAACGCCTTCCTGCCGGTCTTCCTGTTGAGAGGCCGAGACCTGTTCATCGGCGTGGTGCTCTGCTTCATGCTGGGTTCGCTGTCGGGAGCCCTGCCGGCTGCGTCCGCGATGCGGTTGCGCGTCACCGACGCGCTGAGGAGAAACTGACGTGCTCGGTTGGATTGCTCAAACGATTGCCGTCACGTCGCTCGGCGTTCGAAACATTCCGCAGCGAATGGGCTCTTCAGTCGTCGCCATCGTCGGGATCGCGGGCGTCGTGGTTGTGTTCGTTGCGGTGTTATCCATCGGCGAGGGGTTCAAGGCGGCGATGACGGTCGCCGGCTCGCCGAGCCGTGCTCTCGTCATGAGAGGCGGCGCGGACTCGGAAATGACCAGCGCCATCAATGGGGAGGAGGCCGAGATCATCAAGCAGGCGCCGGGCCTTCTGCGCGATGGGAATCGTCCGATTGCGTCCGCGGAGCTCTATGTCCTCGTCGATCTCAATAAGCGCTCCACTCAGACGGCGGCCAACGTGCCGCTCCGTGGCGTCGAGCCGGCTGCGATGCAGGTGCGCGACGAAATCAAGGTGGTCGACGGGCGGATGTTTCAATTCGGTACGAACGAAGCCATCGTCGGCCAGGCCGCCGTGCAGCAGTTTGCCGGGGCCGACCTGGGTTCGGTCATCAAGTCCGGCGAGCTGACGTTGAAAATCGTCGGCGTCTTCACCGCCAGGGGCTCGGTGGCGGAAACTGAGCTCTGGGCTGATACCCGTTTGCTGCAGGGGGTCTACCGCCGCGGCAACTCGTATCAGGCGGTGCTGGCGCGCCTCGACTCGCCGGCGTCGTTCGACACGTTCAAGAACTGGTTGACCACGAACCCTCAGCTGAACGTCCAGGTCAGGCGCGAAAACGAGTACTACGCCGCGCAGTCGACGACGATGACGAGCCTGATCCAGGGCATCGGCTATTTCATCGCCGCGCTCATGGGCATCGGCGCCGTCTTTGGCGCCATCCTGACGATGTACACGGCTGTGGCGTCGAGGACGCGGGAGATTGCGACGTTGCGAGCGCTTGGTTTCAACACAGGATCGGTGCTCGTCTCGGTGTTGACTGAATCAATGGCGCTGGCCGTCGTTGGCGGCGCGATCGGCGGGATCATTGCGTATGCCGGCTTCAACGGCTACCAGACCGCGACGATGAATTTTCAGACGTTCAGCCAGGTGGCCTTCGCCTTCGCTGTGACGCCGTCACTGCTCGTCCAGGGATTGTCGTACGCGCTCGCGATGGGATTTATCGGCGGCGTGCTTCCGGCCATTCGCGCCGCCCGTCTGCCCATTTCGTCTGCTCTCCGAGAACTGTGAACCCTGAGCCCTGAGCCCTAAGCCCTAAGCCATGAAGATCCGTATCGCCCACAGTCCCGATTCCGACGATGCGTTCATGTTCTACGGCCTCGCGAGCGGCAAAGTGCCGTCGAACGGTTTCGAGCTGGAACATGTGTTGTCGGATATCGAAACATTGAATCGCGCGGCATTCGAGGGCCGGTACGAGATCACCGCGGTTTCCTTTCACGCATACGCTCACCTGACGGACCGCTACATCCTGTTGCCACATGGCGCCAGCATGGGCGATCGCTACGGCCCCGTTGTCGTGGCAAAGAAAAACGGACCGACGTCGCTGAAGGGAGTGTGTGTCGCCATTCCCGGCGAGCTGACCACGGCGTTTCTCGCGCTGCGTCTCTACGATCCAGACGTGCAGTTCGTCGTCATGCCGTTCGACCGGATCCAGGAAGCGGTCCACGCCGGCGAGATTGCGGCCGGCCTGTTGATTCACGAAGGCCAGGTGACGTACGAGGAGGAGGGGCTGCGGAAGATCGTCGACCTTGGCGAGTGGTGGGCCGATCGTACCGGAGGATTGCCGCTGCCGCTCGGCGGTAACGTCATCAAGCGCGAGCTCGGCGCCAGGACCATCGCGACGCTCTCGGGTCTCCTTCACGACAGCATCGCATTCGGCCTCGACCATCGTGACGAAGCCGTGAGCTACGCGATGCAGTTCGGCCGCGGCCTCGACAAGGCGCGCACCGACCGCTTCGTCGGCATGTACGTGAATGGCTTGACGCTCGATTATGGCGAACGCGGGCGGGAAGCGGTTCACCGTTTGCTCGGCGATGCGCAGGCCGCTGGACTCTTACCGAAGCCGGTGACCGTCGAATTTGCGGCGTGAACGACGCGCCGTGCTCGATGAGCGCTGCGCTCGAGCCTGAACAGCTCCAGCACATCCTTCCTAATGCCTTCGATCCATTCCTGAAAGTCGCGCTTGCGCCCGGCCGGATCGCGTCTCGACGATCCTGACCCCCTCTTACCCCGTGCGCCGCATCCCGTCGGTCGATAGCTATATAGCTGCCGGTCCAACGCCGAAAGAGTTTTGAAATGAAGGATCGCTCGGTCGCTGTCGGCGACTGCCGTGAAACGCACGCAACAAATTGCTCAGAAATGCCTTCTGGTTTACGACAAACAAACACCCATCACACATTGATTTCATTCGATTGGGCGATCGTAGGACAGGAGCCCATGGACTGTAGGACAAGAGCCGATAGTTAAGGGGGAGACCACAATGAGCCGCACCATCTGGCGCTGCACGATTCTTCTCTTGGGTTGCGCCTGCGTCTTGTCCGCTCTGGCGGCGCCTGCGGCGAGGGCCGCGCAGGAGCCAGCGGCGTCTCTGGCGGGCACGGCGCACAATGCCGCTGGCGAGACCGTGCCCAACATCACGGTGCAACTGCGCGATCTGGCGACCGGCCAGCTGGCGGGCACGACGACCAGCAGCGCAACGGGGTCCTTTGAGTTTACGGGTCTCGCGGCGGGGAACTACTCGATCGAGATCGTCAACGCCGCCGGGCAGATCATCGGGACCAGCGCGGCCGTTCCGGTCGTGGCCGGCGCCGCGGTCACGGGCGTGACAGTCACCGCGGCGGGTGCGGCGGCGGCCGCCGCAGCCAGCGCGGCGACGGGTGTCAGCAGCGCTCTCATCGTCACGACAGCAGCGGCTGCCGCCGGCGTCGCTGCCATTGTGACGGTCGTACCAGACGCCAGTCCCTCGCAATAGCCGAGTTATGTGTCCAGGCTTTCGTCGCAGACAGACGCTCGGGATATTCCTCGTGCTGGTGATCGTGAGCGCGCTTTCCGGGGCTCTGGCGGCTTCCGCTGCTCGCGCGCAGCGCGCGCCGAACGACTACGTGGTGGGTCCGCAGGATGTCCTCACGATCACGTCCTACGACCAGATGGATCTGTCCGGCCAGTTCACGATCGAAGCCGACGGCACGTTCAACTACGCGCTGATCGGGCGTGTCAAAGCAGGCGGCCTGACGCTCCGGGCGGTCGAAGCTGAAATCAAAAAGCAGCTCAGGGACGGCGGCTTTTTCCTGAACCCGCAGATCTCGGTTGCCGTCGAACAGTTCCACAGCCAGCGGATCTTCATCGTGGGTGAAGTCCGCACGCCGGGAGCGTACACCCTGTCCGGCGATATGACGCTCGTCGAGGCGCTGGCCCGCGCCGGCTCGACGCTGCCGACGTCGAGCGGCGAGGCAGTCATCGTTCATCCCGCGACCGGCGGCTCGACGGCGGGACCAGTCCTGCCGAATCAGGATCAGTCGGCCAACATCGTGCGCGTCAACCTTCGCGATCTCGAAAACGGTGTCTTCTCGAACAACGCCGCGTTGCGCGACGGCGACACGATCTTTGTGCCGCGCGCCGAAAGCATCTACGTGTTCGGGCAGGTGAAGAGTCCGGGCGCGTACGCCGTGCAGCAGCGGAATACGACCGTGCTGCAGGCTCTGTCACTGGCGGGCGGCCTGACCGATCGCGCTGCGTCGGGCCGCATCCGGATCGTTCGCATCGTCGACGGCGATCGGAAGGAATTCAGAATGAAGTTGAGCGATCTCGTGCAGCCAGGCGACACGCTCGTGATCCCCGAAAGGTTCTTCTAATGAGCACGCACGACATCACTCTGCCTGGGGATGAGAGCCGTCCCCGACTGGTCCAGGGGCCGTTCCCCTCACCGGCGGGCCGGGCGCACGCGTTCAGCATGCCGTCGCATCGGGATGGACATGTCCTCGATCAGCTACGGGTCGTCTATAAGCGGCGCTGGACCGCCTTCGTGGCGTTCGCGCTCGTGATGCTGGTGTCGATCGCCTACACCTACACAGCGACACCGATTTATCGGGCGCGGGTCCAGATCCTGATAGAAAAAGAAAGCTCCAACGTCGTCGACTTCAAACAGGCGTTCGAGCAGAACCAGATCGCGGACGACTACTACCAGACCCAGTACAAGATTCTCCAGAGCCGCGCGCTGGCTCGCCGGACGATGGACACGCTTCAGCTGTGGACGAACCCGGTCTTCAACGCTCCGCCCGCGCGCCAGATGCCGACCGTGCAATCCGTCGGTTCGGCCTTGACCCGAACGATTACAGCGCTCGTCTCGAAATGGCGATCGTCGGCCCCGTCGTCACCCGAGCCCTCGGAGACCGCGGTGCAGTCGATGGCCATCGACGGCTTCCTGAGCCGGCTCACCGTCACGCCGATCCGCGCGAGCCGCCTGGTTGACGTCACATACGCCTCACCCAATCCCCAGCTTGCTGCGGAGATCGCAAACGGGCTGGCGAAGACCTACATCGAACAGAACCTCGAGTTCAAGTTTCTCGCATCGAAGGAGGCTTCGGACTGGCTCGGCGATCGTCTGACGGAGCAGCGGACCAAGGTGGAAATGAGCGAGCGGGCGCTGCAATCCTACCGCGAGCAGACGGAAGCCGTGTCGCTTGAAGAGCGGCAGAATATCGTCGTGCAGAAACTGGCCGACCTGAACGCGGCGGTGACGCGCGCGAAGACCGAGCGCATCCAGAAAGAGGCGGCGTACAACCAGATCAAGGCCGTGCAGAACGATCGCACTGCGCTCGACACGATTCCAGCGGTGCTGTCGAACTCGTATATCCAGCTGCAGAAAGCGGCCGTCGCGGACCTGCAGCGGCAGCAGTCTCAGCTTTCCGACAACCTCGGACCGAACCATCCGGACATGCGCAAGATCACGACGGCGATTCAGCAGGCGGAGATCAAGCTGCAGGCCGAGACCGCCAAGATTGTTCAGGCCAACCGGAACGACTATGAGGCGGCCCTGGCCCAGGAGCGCAGCCTGATGACGGCGCTCGAGCAGCAGAAGCAGGAAGCGCTCGATCTGAGCAGAAAAGGGATCGACTACGGCGTGCTGCAGCGCGATGCGGCCACGAACCACGAGATTTTCGACAGCCTCCTCCAGCGCACCAAGGAAACCGGCATCTCGGGGGAGTTGAGGACGAGCAACATCCGGATCATCGATGCCGCCGAACCGTCCACCGCGCCCGCGTATCCAGACAAGAAAGGCGATCTGGTCCGCGCGCTGTTCACCGCCATGACGTTGGCGCTCGCGCTCGTCTTCTTCTTCGAATACGTTGACAACCGGCTCAAGTCGCCGGAGGAGCTGACGACGTATCTCGGTCTGCCGTTTCTCGGGATAGTGCCCGCCGTGTTCGGCGGCGACGAGAAAGACGTCCTGCTCGACGAGAGCGCGCCATCGGACTTTCTCGAAGGCTTCCGCGGCCTTCGGACCAACGTCCTGTTCTCGTTGCCGGAAGGCCTCGCCCGCGTGCTGGCCGTGACGAGCACCGGGCCCGGCGAGGGCAAGACCGTCGTGTCCGCCAACCTGGCGCTCGCGCTGGCTCACGCCGGATCGCGTGTGCTTCTGATCGACGCCGACATGCGGAAGTCGCGCCTGCACGACATCTTCGGGCTGCCGGGTGTTCCCGGTCTGTCGAACGTGCTCGTCGGCGATGCAAAGGTCAGCGAGGCCATCCAGCGGTCGACGTTCTCCAATCTCTGGATTCTTCCAGCGGGCGTGCATCCGCCCAATCCGCCGGAGCTTCTCGGCTCGGCGCGTTTCAAGCAGTTTCTCGAGAAGCTGGAGGCGCATTTCGACTGCGTCGTCATCGACACGCCGCCCGTCATGGCCGTGACAGACTCGTGCGTCGCGGCCCACGCGGCGAATGCCGTGATCATGGTCGTGGGCTCGGAGATGACGAGCCGGCAGGCGGCGCAGCGCACCGTCGAACAGCTCCGAAAGGCCAACCCGCACATCATCGGGGCCGTGTTGAATCGCGTGGACTTGAAGCACCACCCCTATTACTACTCGCAGTACTATCGCGAGAATTACACCCAGTACTATCAGCGCGATCGGCGTTCAGCGAGCTAGCTCCGCTCCCAGCCGAACGCCCCATGCCCCGCACGTGACCCGCCTATTCGATGTTCTTCCCTGCGTCGCAGTCGCCTGGGGTGTACTGGCGATCGGCGGCGTCTATCCATGGGCCTACTACCCGCTGCTGGCCGTGGCTTTCGTGAGCGGCATGTACGAACTGTGGCGAGGCCGTCGGGCGCTTGGGACCGGCCACCTGCGAGCCATGGCCGGCGCTCTCGCCCTGCTGACGGCCGCGACCTCCCTGCAGCTGGTACCGCTCTCCCAATCCGTCCGACGCGCGATCAGCCCTTCCACAGACGCGATCCTTCAGCAGTACATCGTCGGTTACGCGGCGCGCGCGGCTTCGACCAGCCATCCGCTCTCGATCGATCCGGGCGCGACGGCCGTTGCCCTGATGTTCATCGTCGTGTTCGGCGTCTTCCTGCTCGGTCTGATCGTTCGGGGCAGTCGCCGCGGCGCCGATGATCTGGTCGTGACGGTGACGGCCGTCGGCGCGGCGGTCGCCATCGCTGCGCTCGTTCAGCGAGCGAGCGGAACCGAAAAAGTTTACGGGCTCTGGCAGCCGTACTTGCGGACCGCCGTGCCGTACGGGCCTTTCGTGAATCGCAATCACTTCGCCGGCTGGATGCTGATGGCGCTTCCCTTCATCCTCGGCTCCGGTATGCAGCACCTTCGGCGCGACGGGGAGCGCACGGACGCAAGGAGGACGCTCATATGGCTGGGCTCGCGTCAGGCAAGCTGGGTCGTGTTGGCGGGGGGGATCGCCCTGGTGATGGGGCTGGCGCTGGCGCTGAGCTTGTCGCGCTCTGGCGCAGCCACGCTGGTGCTGATCATGTGCCTCGTTTGCGGCGCGCTCCTCGCGAGCGGTTCGAAGCGCAGCAGGCTTGCCACCGCGTACGCCGTGTTCTTTCTCGTCGTC
Organism: uncultured Acidobacteriota bacterium; assembly: GCA_963789965.1. Classification (GTDB taxonomy): domain Bacteria; phylum Acidobacteriota; class Vicinamibacteria; order Vicinamibacterales; family CAVVIG01; genus DATLLJ01. The sequence goes on along the minus strand of CAWBMO010000002.1, from coordinate 337,224 downwards.
GCCTTCGGCTGGGGCGGCAGCCGCGAGCTGGGCGCGAGGTTTGCCGACGCCAGCAGGAGCGCGCGCGATCGCATCGAAGTCTGGAAGGACGCCGCGCGTGTTGCCCGCGCGTTTCCGATCGCCGGCACCGGCCTGAACACCTACGGCACGGTGATGCTGTTCTATCAACAGGCGGACGCGGCCACTCATTACGCTCAGGCACACAACGATTACCTGCAGCTCGCCGCCGAGGGCGGGGCCCTGGTCGGCATTCCCGCGTTGCTGCTGCTGGCGACCGTTGGCGTCGGCATCCGCGATCGTGTCAGACGATCCGGCCTGGAACCGGCTCGAGCCGGCGCCATCGTCGGCGTTGTGGCGATTCTTCTTCAAGAAACGGCGGACTTCAGCCTGCAGATGCCCGGCAACGCCGTTCTCTTCTGTGTGCTCTGCGCGGAGACGATGCGCCGGTCGAGCGTGGCATGGCGTGCGGAACCGGTTCCCGGCCAGACCGCCGAAGTCACCACGCGCGCCGTGAAGGCTGCGCCACGCCTTGCCCGCGACGCTCCGCTCGGCGATGATTCGAGCGGTGACATCAATCTGAGGGAGCTCGACTCGCTCGGAACCGCACGCCATTGAGCCCACGCGGGCCGTGTCCGATAGGGTAGCTTGGCTTGCCGCGGGACCTTGCTGAATTCAGTCAGGATCGTTTCATGCCCAACGCATCTGTACGATCTGCTTGTGTGAGCCTTGCTGAAGCGCTCTCGAAAGGACCGCCGCCTGGCGGCAACCTGGCCGTTCCCATGTTCGCGCATGGTTCGCTTGAAGTAGAGCTCTACACGCCAAAGGAGAGGGACCCTCAGCAGCCTCACGATCGAGACGAGGTCTACGTTGTGGCTCGTGGGCGCGGCGTGTTCTTCGATGGCGGGGCCCGTCATTCAGTCGAGGCCGGATCGTTCCTCTTCGTTCCGGCCGGCCAGATTCATCGTTTCGAGGAGTTCTCCTCGGACTTTGCGGTCTGGGTGTTCTTCTATGGTCCGAAGGGAGGCGAGTTGCGATCCTGATCCGGCCGCCTATCGCTCAGGTTTTGCGAGGTAGTCGATCCACTGTGTTACGAGGAGCAGCTTCGGGCCGTTCGCCTGCTTGTAATCGTCGGCGTAGGTCTGCGCCAGTCTGAGGTCAGCCGCGCGATCGCGGATCAATCCACCGTTCAGGTGGATTTGATAAATCCATTGCACGCCCAGATACAACGCATCGACATCGCCGTGATTGGCGGCCAGGTACCGCTGCAGCAGCTGGACGGCTTCGTATCCTCGCCCCGTCGTGGCGTTCAGCACCGCAAGAGGCCGTGCAAACCGCGTATCGGCGGGCCAGCGGCGCGCTGCGTCCTCGAGAGTCGATCGAGCGCGAGAGAAGTCGTGCGTTCGCAGAAGTGCGTGTCCGAGCCACAAATAGATCTGCGGCAGATCGCTGCCGTTGACGAGCGCGGTTTGCCAGGCGCTCGCGGCTTCCACATCGTGGCCAGATGCCGCGAAGGACGCGGCGAGATACGCGACGGCAGAGGTGAAGTCCTGGTTGGGACGAATCGCGCGTTTGAAGCTGCTTTCCGCCGCGATGTAGTCGCGGCTGCGTAAAGCGGCCAGGCCCTCGTCGAAGCTTGCCTTCGCGGCGGCTGGAACGCGCGTGGCAAACGGCTCGAGTATCTCGGGCCGGAGCGCGTCGGCCACCTGAAATGGCGCGGCGAGATCACCCGGTTCGATGGGCAGGAACAGCTCCGTGCCGCTGCCGAGGACCACGTCCGTCCGGGGTGTGTCAGAAGTCGCGGAGAGCACGGCCGGCTCCGCGATCTCAAAGGCGCGCGATATTGTTTTGATGGTTGCGTCGCCGGCGGCCACGACCGCGCGGAGCTGATAGGTGCCCGGCGGAAGTGCGCCTATGGGCACCCGCTTGCTGAAAAGCACCCGTGATTGGTTGATCGGCCGCGCCGCGACGACCTCGGTGAGCAAGGCAGGCGACTGCTCGTCGCGCGCGATTTCGTACCGCACGGTTGCGGTGGCCGCGGTTGGTCCGTACGCCTCCATAAACCCGTGGACGACGCCGAATCGCACGGTGTAATCAACCGACGGGCGGTTCGGTTCGCCACCAGACGGCACCGGCCCACCCACGGTCAGGTCGCTCAGCTTGACGGCGCCGGCATCGACGAGCGCGACGTGAATCGGAGCCTCGACGCTGCCAATCTTGTTTCCTTCGACTGCGGCAAGCTTCAGAACGTAATCACCGGCGGGAAGCCCCGCGCCGGCCGAGAAGGCCAGGGGCGAGGGCACGCCGGTGCTGCCGGGGAAAATCTGTTCGTTCACGACCTGACTCTCGATCACGCGTCCAGTGCTGTCGGTGATCATGTACGCCACCGCGACGCTTTGCGGCGCGCTGTATCCCTGACCGACGTCGGCGTGAATGAGCAGCTGTATCCTGGCAGGATCGGGGCCCTGAAAATTGAAGCTGATGACACGCAGCGGAAGAGCGGACAACGTCAGTGGCGTCGTCAACGCGGCGGCAGCAGCGGCCAGGGGCGAGCGATCCGACGCCGCGGATTCCTCGCCCGGCGCAGCGATTGTTCTCCGGGTTCGAATCGTGACTCCATTTCTTGCGACTTCGACCCGCAGTGAAAACGACTTGCCCTTTGGCAGGTCTGTACCGAGTTCAACTCCAAGAAGGTAGTAACCCGACAGCTCCGATTCGATGCGGTCGAAGGCGGCGTCGCCGCTGTTTGTCACGGTGAACAACGCACCTCGTGCGGCGCCCGTCAGGGTCTCGAGCCCGTTGGCGCGGGCCATTACGTCGGCCCCGGGCGAACTCGGACGGCCGGCGAGCGCGGCATCAAAGATGCGGTCATCCAGGTGCAACGCGTAAATGCTCGAGCGTGCCGCGGCCGCAAGCAATCCGAGGGACGTCAAACGCGAACTCGTGTCGTTATCCTCATCGAACAGCGCAAATCCTTCCGATATCAGGACGAGCGTTTTCGGCGCGTCGATCGCCCGCAAGCTGGTCAGTACATCACTCAACGTGCGAAGCGTGGCATCCCGTTGTTGCTCCGCGTTCTGAACAGCTTCAGTGGCTATACGGATGATCTCCTGTCCGCACGTGTCCGCCCCGTTTCGACCTGTTGCAGAGCAGTTCCGGACAAACCTGTCAACCCTTCCGGTGTCACCACGCGTAATGGCGAACGCATCCACGAGCGACAGCGTGATGTCAAACATTGGCGAGTTCGCCGGCGCCGGCATTTGACCGTTCATGCGCGCGACTGCCTGCTTGATGCGGTCACGATCGGCCGTGAATGGAATCGATGCGGTCCCGCGGCCAAGACCAACAAGAGCAATCCGATCAGCACTGGACAGGTGGTCGAGAAAGCGGCCGATCGTGCCGACGAGCGCCCGGCCGCCGCCGAAGCGGATGTTTGCCTGGTCGATCGCGAGCACGATCAACCGTCCGCCGGTGGCCTGGTCGTTCGATGAGTAGCCTTCCACGCGTCGTCTCTCGGGAGCTTCGGGCCGAGGCTGGTCGCCGGTGAGTGATATCCATTCGGCGCTCATGACGCGCCGGACCGCGCCATCAATAGTGACCTTGAAATCCTGAGGCCCGAGATCTCGCACGGGACGGCCCTGCTGGTCCACGACCGTCACGTCGATGGGCACAAGATCAACGCCCGCACGGAAACGCGGGTTGTCCTGAGCGGTCGTCGATTGACCTGCGACCAGTATGGCGAAGCCGGCGAGCACCGCCGCAGTCAGTTGTCGCTTCATTATTCCGGAGCCAGAGTCATGCGGTACGCCTCGCGTGCGCGTACCCCGGGATAACCGTCCACCTTCACTTTGATGCGCCGCAACGTACCATCGCGCTTGCCGTTCGTCGGGACGTAGCCGAGCAGGTACTGATTTGAGAGCTCTTCCAGCAGCTCCGTGAATGCGTCGTGGAGCTGTTCGACTTGCTCGGTGAACAACGCCCGGCCGCCCGTCGGTTCGGAAAGACCGCGCATGACTTTCTTCAGAGGCTCGAGCGATGTGCCTCGTCCCTGCGCGATCATATAAAGCGTGACATCGCTGGTCTGCAGACGCTGCACGACGTCGTCGAACGATGCATGGCTGCCCTCGTCCTCTCCGTCGGTGAAGACAATCAACGCTTTGCGGCCGCTGCCTTGTCCGAGCGCATCGACGGCCGTGATGATGACGTCGTACATCGCGGTGGCCCCCCAGGGGGCGAGCTGATCGATGCCTTGTGCACGTTCCGCCCGATCGGTCGAGCCGCGCGCGAGCGTGAAGATGCTGTCGTTGAAACCGAGCACGGAGACCCGGTCCCTCGAAGACACCGCTCCAACGAATTCCTTTGCGGCCTGCTTCAACTTCGGCATGGCCGGCGCCACGCTGCCGCTGATGTCGAGCGCCACCACCAGATCGAGCGGCACGTCATGCGATTGAAAGTGCGAGACCGTCTGCGGGCGGCCGTCCTCCCAGACATGAAAAGCCGATTGCGGCAAGTTCTTCACGTAGTGGCCGCGGTCGGTGACCGTCGCAGTCACCTGGACGACGTCGACGTTGGCCGTCTGGGCGAAGGCGAGATCTTTCGTCCGAACATTGCGCACGACCCTGACGCCGTTCGTGAATGTCGCAGCCACGCGGATCTGGTGCTGCTCGACGACGCGTCCGGCGTCCCATTCGCACTCGTACGGCGCTCGGCGCACGATACACACCTGGCGGCCATCCACGAAGAACACCACGCTCTCGGCGGCGAGCGCCGGCTCGACGCGCGCTCGAATCACGGTTCTCCCCGCGACATAATCGCCGTCGTCAGGCGAGAGAATGGTGATGCGTTCGCTTGCGTTTTGCGCCAGCCCCGCGCCGACGATCGTCGTCGCCATGGCGAGAACGAAGAGCGCGATGTGTAAGGGCTTTACGGCCTTCATTACCGTCCCCTGCCGGAATCCCTGGGTTCGTCATCAGGGCGGTCAGGCACCAGCGGACCGTTAATCGTCAGCGCGGCGATGTAATCCTGGATCCGTTCGGTCGAGATCGCCTGCGCTGAGCGTGCCAGCGTCAGCCAATCGTCGGGATACAAAGGCTTGACGCGATCCACGTAATCCTGCGTCGCCGCCGCCAGCACGCCCTTGGCGAGCGACGCCGGCAGTTTGAGCTCTGCCAACGCGATCGCCACGCGCAGATTCAGGTCCGCCACGTGCGTCGCCACCGTCCCGCGCGGCCAGCGCCCTGCGCTGAGAATCCATCGCCCTGGCGGCGTCAACACGGTGCAGATACAGCCATCATACGCGGAGGCGGCCATTCCCCAGGCGCTCTGCGTGGGATGTGTTTGCGGCATGCCGAGGAGCATCAACTCCGACAGCGAAAACAACCCCGGCACGCGCTGCGGGTCGTGAGCAATCGACCAGCGGACGGCGCGCCGTCTCCATCCGTCCAGCCTGATATTGTCGGCAATCCCGTCCAGCGCGTCTTCGTGGCCGACAAGCCCCGCAATGCGCTCGCGTCCCCGCGCAATCGCCTCCGCGATGGCGTCGCGATCGTCATCACCGAGCTCGAACACGTTCAGCAACGCGATCGTCTGCGTGAAGGCGTCTTTGTCGGTGGACTTCAGCGTCGGCGCCTCGGGCAACGGGCCAAGCGAGGTCCGCCGCAGCGCCAGCGACGAAAGCCCAAGATCCAGTCCAAGCAGCGAACCTCGCACATGCCAGGGGACACCGGCCTGAAACCGCTGTTCCGGCTTCGTCCACGGCGCGCGCAGGCGGATCTCGCTCTTCCTCTCGGAAAGGCCGAAATCGTGCCGGCGGCTGACGTTGCCGGCGAGCAGCGTCGTCCCCTGCGGATCGCCGAGGCTCAGTGCGTAAGCCACGGAGATCAACGCGTCAGCAAGCACATCGTCGACCAACTCGTATACCGAATCGGCGACCTCTCCCGCTTTCTTGAGGTCCTTCGACGTTGTGATCTTCGAGAGCTCCTGGATCGACCTGCCGACGACGTTCCGGTCCCTGCGTCGTGTCTCGAGCGCCGCCTGCACGGCTGTCAGAGACGCTGTTGCTGCCCGTACGTCCGCCAGCGTCACAGTCCGGGCGGAGAGTGTTTCCGCCGCTGCCTCCAGAGCCATGGCCAGACTGATCGAGTCGGCTCGAAGTTTTTCGAGCACGCGGGTCAGGCGCCGCGCCTCGGCTGTCGTGAGGTCAAGCACGTACGCTGTCTGCTCCCAGAATACGAGCTTAGATACCAGCGCTCGCGCCGAAGCGTCACTCTGTCGCCGACCCGCGAGCGATGCGATGAGCCCTGCATCGAAATCGTCCAGGCTGATGCCCGCTGCCGGCGCGAGCGAGTGTCGAAGCCAGCGGGCGATTCCGCCGGCATACGAACCATGGCCGTTGAGAGGCACAGCGCAGAGCGAGGTGACCAGTGTTTCGACGTGTCCCGCCTCCAGCACGTGCGTTTCCACGAGCCGCGCAAGAATGGCGAGCGCGCTTTGAAACTGGCTCAATGCGGCGAACGCCCGGTTCGCATCAAGAGCGGAGAGGCGCACGGCATGACGGGCAGCCGCGGCGTACACTGCAGGATTCGCGATACCCATACGGTCGAGCGTGAGCATCAGCATGGGGTAACGGGGAAATGTCCGGACCGCGACGAGCACGTCCGCGAGCATGCGATCGTCCGCGGCGGCAAACGCGCGCAGCCCGAAAGCGAGCTGGTCGAGGCGCTCGCCGCGAGACGGCAGCTCGGCGCCGAGGATCGCGTCGGCGAGCCAGGCCGCGTCGATTCGGCCGTCTCCCTGGACGTTCGTCAACAGGCCGGCGGGATCGTTCGGAATGTCCGTGCTCTCGATCGCCAGTGACCAGAAGGCGGTCCACGATGGACCCCTCGGCTCACCGCTGGGAGCGACCGACACGCGCATCAGCATCAACACCGGATCATCAGAAGGACGTCTGAAGGGCCGTTCCGGCACCACCCATCCCGGGAACGCATCGATTGCCTTGAGCAGCAAGGTGAAGCGTTCCGCCCGACGGCGCGTGTCGTTGATCCAGAGTCCGAGCGCGAAGTTGCTGGTGGGCCGGTCGAACTGCGTCAGCGCGTCGTAGAGATACGCGACGCGACCGCTGTCGCGGCTGAATAGCGCGCCAACAAAACGCTCAGGCTTCGCGGCCGATTCGCCAACAGCCGCCTCCCACAGCGGCCTGGCGGCTTCTCCGCCCGGCAGAGCGATCGCATTGTTTCGCACTCGCAGACTTCCGGCGAAGGCGGCGAATACTGCGGCATCGTGCTCGTACAAGCGAGTGAGCAGCGCCGGATGATCGCTCAGGAACTGAAGCGTCTCGTCGTCGAGCGCGGCGAGACCATAACCAAGAAGCGCGGCTCGCCGATCGGCGATGATGGCAGGGAAAAGGGCATCGACGTCAATCGGTCGCCGAAATACCGCGTCGCTCCAGACCTTGGCGGACAGTGGTACCGGGACGGTTTCGGTCTGGACGACCTCAACGGCGGCACCTGTGCGCATGCTCGCGGTTCCAGTCGATCGCCACGCGCTGGTCAACCTGCGCAACAGCGCATCAGTTGCCGGGTTCGTCCCCTCGGGCGTGTCATAAATTACGCGGATGAGTTGGGTCATGAACCTGCCAGGCTCTGGGACCGAATCGAGATTAAGCGCCCGGAACAACGCCGCGGTACCGCCAGGGACCGGGACATCTTCGGAGAGGGAAGCGGCCCCAAGGCGGGACGGGGAGAGGGCCAGACACGTTGCACACACAACAACCGTAAAGGACACCCGGCGGCAGAGGGCGTACGACAAAGGCGTCATGCGTGTGTCGTGTACCTCAACACAAAGGACACCAGGGACACAAAGGAAAAGGTCTTAGCTTCTTGTGTACTTAACGTTGGAGCCGTGGATTCCGCACAGGATCTGATGGATCTGCAATACCCCTTCCGTCAGGCTGGCGGGGCCGGGCTGCAGGATGTAGGTCGACTTCACCTCGAAAATCCGATCGTGGACCACGGCACTGACCGCCTGCCATCCAGCGCGACCGCGAACCCGCGACGGCTGCACCTTTTTTCCACACCACGATGCCAGCACGACCTCAGGATCGCGCCGTGCGACTTCCAGCGGATCCACCACACGATTGCGCGCGAGGCGGGCATCGCCCAGTTCCGGAAAGATTGGAGCGCCGCCCGCGATCTCGACGAGCTCCTCGACCCACCGGATTCCGGAAATCAACGGTTCGTCCCATTCCTCGAAGAAGACTCTCAGGCGACGCGGGAATCGCGAGGCGGATTCGCGGAAACGATCCAGATCGGCCGCAAACCGATCGGCGAGCTGTTCAGCCTCGGCCTGGCAGCCGACCAGCCCGCCGAGCATCCGAATCATCTGCAGGATCTCCGCGACCGACCGTTGGTTGAAGGTGACCACGGCGATGCCACGCTTGACGAGCTCGGCGGCGAGATCGGCCTGCAGGTCGGAAAACGCGAGCACGAGATCCGGACGGAGGGCTTCGATCTTGTCGAACTTGGCGCTGATGAACGCGGAGACTCTCGGCTTTTGTCGTGCTTCCGGCGGGCGGACGGTATAGCCGGACACGCCGACGATGCGATGCTGCTGTCCGAGCAGATACAGTGTCTCGGTCGTCTCTTCTGTTAAACAGACAATGCGTTCGGGGTACTTGGTCATGCGGTCATCTGAAACCAAAGCGCCACCACTGAGAGCACGGAAACAAACGAAGGTCACGGATTCACAAGACCATTCAGATCCTCTGTTTGCTTCCGTGTCCTCCGTGGTTTTAGCTTTTACTAAGTGACCAATAGCTCCGAACCGAGCGTGAGATCTGTGAACACAAACCCATCGCGTTCGACGGTGACGCCCGTTTCGATTGGCACGGCATGCTGGAACATTGGACCGTCGTACGCGCACGTGTGGAACTCGCCACGCTCGCCGCACGGGTCGACGTCCGGCGGCAGCTCCGCAAGGAGCGCCGCGTCGAACTCGCGTCCGGCAAACGACCGATCGAGCACCGTGGGGTTTAAGCAGGTAATGCGCGCGCGCAAGCCGCCGGCGATCATGTCGCGCGCAAGCGCGGCCGTGTCGGCGCCGAACAACGGGAAGAGCGGCGTGAGTCCCGTCCCGGCGAGCCGCTCCTCGCGGTAGCGGCGGACGTCTTCCAGAAACAGATCGCCAAAGGCGGCGTGCGTAAACCCCTCGGCGACCGCGCGCGCCACGGTGGCCGCCATAGCATGCTCGTACGCCTCGTTGGGACAAGGCGAGGGAATCGGGATCTTCCACAACGGCAGGCCGAGCGCAGCGGCCTGCGCTTCGAGCAGCTCCACGCGCACCGCGTGCATCGCCACCCGCTGCGCCGGCTCGTTGATCGTGGTCATCAGCGCGCCAATCTCGACGTGACCGTGCGAGCGCAGCACATGCACGAGCCAGGCGCTGTCTTTGCCGCTGCTCCAGGAAACTATGCATTTGGTCATTTGTTCATCTTGCCCTTCATCGTGCGTCCGGATGAAGCACCCGCGCGAACCGATCCGCTGCAATGACGATTCGCGGTCCAGGGACGACGAATTCGTCACCACCGAGCAGGAACACGCGGTTGTTCTTGACGGCGGGCACGGATGGGAGCGCATTCCAGACGCGCCGTTCGGCGTCGAACTGCTCGGCCTTCAGCGAATCGCCGTAGTGGAGTTCGAGAATGACGTCGGGCGCCCGTGTGAGGATCATTTCCGTGCTCATCTCAACCGACTGCTTCTGCAGATCGACGAGCACGTCGGATCCGCCGGCGAGCTCGAGTACGTCGTGAAGGAACCCGTATCCGGCGCTTGCGTCGATGTGCCGCAGGGTGCCCGGCTCACGGCCAAAGATGAGAAGAGTCTTTGGCCTCGTCCGGCCGGCCACACGTGCGCGGATGGCCGCGAGCTGCTGCTCGATGCGCGTGGCTGCGGCGTCGGCGGCCGCCTTCATTCCGATCCGTTCGCCGAGCGCCCGCATCGTCTCGGTGATATCGGGGAGACCGCGGTGGACATAAGGAAAGACGGGGATTCGCGCCCGTTCGAGCTGCCGCTTCAGGTCCGTCTGCGTGTCGTAGACGATCACCAGATCGGGCTTGAGCGAGAGCAAACGCTCGACATCGGGGTCCAGCAGCCCGCCGACCTTCGGAAGTCGCGCGACCTCTGGCGGAAACCGGTCGTAGCTGCTGACGCCGGCGAGGCGATCGCCCGCGCCCATCACGAACAGCATTTCGGTCGTCGCGGGCACGAGCGAGACGATCCGTCGTGGGTCATCTGCTGCGCCGGTGACGACGCGCATTAAGGCCACCGTGAGGATGATGAGAAGGGTCGATGCGGCGAGTTTTACGCGCGACGGAATAACAACCATAGGAAAACGGGGCCTCCAATGATGGCTGTGACGATGCCCACAGGCAGTTCGAGTGGAGCGATGATCGTGCGCGCCACCAGATCGCAGCCGATGAGAAACGCACCGCCGAACAGCGCCGACGCAGGCAGCACCAGCCGGTGGTCGGCACCGACGATGAGCCGTACGAGATGCGGCACGATGATCCCGACGAACGAGACAGGGCCGGCCAGCGACACTGCCGCGCCGGTGGCGAGCGACGCGCTCACGAGCGCGATCCGTTCCGTTCGCTCGACATTGACGCCGCGCGCCGCCGCCGACTCGCTGCCCACGCTGATCAGATCGAGCATGCGCGGGAGGGTCGCGAACCCCACCCAGGCGATCGCCATGGGCACGAGGGCGGCGCCGATGGGTGCGTAGGACGCGACATCGAGCGACCCCATGAGCCACCGCACGTTGCGGAACGTCTGCGCGAAGTCCGCCAGGTACTGCACGAACCCGATCACCGCCGAGAGCAGCGCCTGCACCGTGACGCCGCCGAGCAGCAGCACGATGGCGGAGGTTCCGCGACGCCTCGCCGTGGACAGACCATAGACGATCGTCAGCGCGCCGAACGATCCCGCGAAGCTCGCCAGCGGTACGGCGGAAATCGCCGAGCAGCGAAAAATCGACGTTGAACGTGATGGCCATCATGGCGCCGAGCGCCGCGCCTGCGGAGACGCCGAGCGTGTCGGGCGATGCCAGCGGATTCCGCAGCAGCGCCTGAAACACGACACCTGAGAGTGCGAGCGCGCTGCCGACCAGCGCCGCGGCGAGCACGCGCGGCAAACGGGCGACGAAGAAGATCTGCGCGTCGGTATTGTCCGCGTATGGAATCGACTGATCGAAGGCCGCGCCCAGGTGAACGCGCGTGCTGCCGACGAGCGGCGCGAACAGACACGCCGCCAGCGCCAGCGACCCGAAGCCCGTGATCGTCCAGATCAACCGCTGCCGGACGGGTGTGCGCGCGAGAAGCTCAGTTCGCTCGTGCAATGGGCACCACCGTGAGGTGACCTGCCCGGGGATGGAACTGCACGTCTGCGTCGACGTCATACAGCCATCGGATGTTGGCCGCAGTCAACGTGTCCTTCGTTGGGCCGCGGGCGAGCACCCGCCCGGATTTGAGCAGCACGATGTGCTCACAGAGCGCCGCGGCCAGATTCAGATCGTGCGTCGAGACGATCATCGTCGTTCCCCGTTCGGCGTTCAGGCGCCGCAGCAGCGCCGCGATTTCAAACTGATAGCCGAGGTCGAGCGCCGCCGTGGGTTCGTCGAGGAGAAGCATTTCCGAGGCCTGGGCCAGCGCACTCGCGATGATGACGCGCTGCTTCTCGCCGCCGCTCAACGTCGCGAACGGGCGCGCCTCGAGGGCGGAAGTCCCCGTGGCCGCCAGTGCCTCGCGGGCGATCGCGCTGATCCGCCGCGCCTTCGAGCTCGAAGGGGCCGAGGTGCGGGTACCGTCCCATCAGCACCATATCCATGACGCTGAAGTCGAAGGTCGAATGTGTTTCCTGAGGGACGACGGCGATCCGCCTGGCCAGCTCCCGCCGTGTCAGTTGCTCGATGGGTTGTCCGCCGACGAACACCCGGCCGGCAAGCGGCGGCAGAATGCCCGCCACGATGCGCAGCAGCGTCGTTTTCCCCGATCCGTTCGGACCCAGGAGGCCGACGATGGTCCCGCGTTTCACCTCGAGGGAAACGTTTTGCAGCACGTCGTGTCCGGCTGTAGCCGGACCGTGCCTGGCATGACGTCCGTACGTGAATGAAATGTCAGTGGCCGCCAGCATCGTCCACCATGGTCGTCATGGCCCTAGTACGTCACGCGCAAGCCGGCGCGGATGGCCCGCCCGAGCGGCTGATACCCGAACGGCTCCGAGTAGTCCCGATCGGTCAGGTTGTCGATGGCCAGGGTGCCTGTGACTCGCGGTGTCAGCGTCACCGCGACGCGCGTGTCCCACGTCGTGTGGCCGGGATTGTCGACCAGCGGCGGGTCGAACAGGCCGAAGTCGCTGTCGACGAACTTGCCGATGAACACTCCGTTGAGATCGGCAACGACGCGTCTCCAGTCGAGCGTGATGCCGCCGAATCCTGAATGCCGGGGCCGTCGAAACGCCTGCTTGCCCAGCCCGAAGAGCGGGTGAGTCGGCTGCGCGCTTTCCACGATCTTCGAATCGAGAAGCGTGTAGCCGGCGTGCGCTCGAATGACGGCCGTGGGTGCCACCTCCACGACCGCCTCGAGTCCCTGGGCGCGAGAGACGCCGACGTTGAAGTACTGGCCTTCGAACGTGCTTGGATTGGTCGTCACCAGCGAGATGACGTCGCGGAAACGATTGTGGAAATACGTCAGCGCGAACTTCGCGCGATCGTGCGCGACGCGCTGCTCGACGCCCAGTTCAACGCTGCGGGATCGCTCGGGCTTCAGGTTGGGGTTGCCGCTGAAGAACGGTGACAGACTGAACGACTCGAGCATCGTCGGCTCTTTGATGCCGGTACCCGCGCTGGCTTTGAGCGCGGTTTCGCCGACCGAGCCCGATGGCTGATGCGCGACGTACACCACTGTGGCCCGCGGCACGGCTGCCGTGCCGAAGTTGTCGTTGTGCTCGATGCGTCCGCCGATGGTGACGAACACCCGAGGCCAGAGCATCTGCTGCTGGGCCGACACGCCGAAGTTGTTGCGGGAATTCGCCGTTCGGCTGACGAAGAGTCGATTCTCGAGCGTCGCGCGCTCGCCGTCCCAGTCCGCGAGGAACGTGAGGAGGTGATCGCCCCGTCGGGTACCCGCGGTCAGGCGCCAGTCCGCCTGGTAGCCTGCATGGTGCCGCTTGAGAGCGGTCCGGCTGTCGTTCAGAAAGTCGTTCGATTTGAACAACGCGACGCGCCCTTCGAAGGTCGCCGTATACGGGGGATCGGTCAGGAGGTTCGTCGATTGCTGATTGGAGGTCGCCAGCGAGTAGGACGCGCGCTGGCGAAAGGCGCGATTGACCTGCTGATCGAGGCTGACGCTCGCGACGCCGTCGCGGCGCTCGAAAAAGGCGTCGAGGTCCGGCCGTCCGAAAGCGGTCGTTCCCGGCGTGCCCACGCGTTCGAGCTCGCCGCGTCCGATGAACCGCAGCGTGGCCGTTGCGCCGATCGGGACGCCCACGTTTGCGCTGAGCGTCGTATTGCCGAGCCCGCTGTTCGGCACGCGGTTGTCGCTGTCGAATCGCGCCGCACCGAAGCTGTAGTCGAGTCGTTCCGTTGCACCGGACAGGCCCGCGTTCGCGTGGAACGTGTGGTAGGAGCCGCCGTCGATCTGTGCCGAGAGCTGTGGCCGCCGGACGGCGCCATTGGCGCGCCTGGTGAACAGCTGGATCACGCTGGCCATCGCATCGGAACCGAAGAGCGATGAATAGGCGCCGCGCACGATCTCGACGCGCTCGAGGTTGTCGGTCGTCAGGTTATTGAGATAGAAACTGCCCCCGGGTTCGTTGAGCGGCACGCCATCGAGCAGCACCTTGTTGTAGTCGCTCTCGCCGCCGCGCACGAAGAGCGAAGTCAGCGAGCCGGGGCCGCCGCTGCGCACGACCATCGATCCGGGCGTCGCCATCAACAGGTCCGCGACGAGCGGCGTCTGCCGTCGTTCCAGATCCTCAGCGGTGAAGACCGTTGCGCTCGCACCGACCTGACTGCTCGGCGCGTCGGTTCGCGTCGCCGTCACGATGGTCGTTTCCTGGATGGGAGCGACGTTCAGGACGAGCCGCACCGGTTCGGCCGCGGCAGATGCGCACGGAGTGCTCGCGGGCTGGAAGCCCGTGAGGCTGGCTTCCACGCGGCAGTTCGTGAGGGTCGTCTTCAGTTCGAATCGTCCGACTTCGTCGGCGAACACGCCGGCCGATTCGACGCCGGAGCTGTCGAGTGCACGAACGTAGGCGCGCGGAACGGCGCGGCCGGACTGATCCACGACCGTACCGGACACGTCGGCTGACGCGAAGGGTGCGGACACGCCGAAGAACACGAGGGTGGTTGCGAGGAGACGGCAGGCCTCAGCCAGCCGCCGTAGGCGGGGAACAAACATCGGGCTCCTTCCGGCGTCTCACGCGCCGCAAAAAGTAAGAGAAGCCAAGGACGTCCCCGATGGCCAAGTTTCCTGACTCGCGGATCGCCGCGGCGCGTTGGTCTTCCCAGGCCTACTCTCGTAGGTCACGGCCTTCAGGCCGTGACGAACCCAGTGACATCCAGTAACGCGCTACTAGCCGCTTACAGTGGCGGGACCGTGTGGGCTTCGCACCCACTTCGCATGGCCGCCGGGGTCGACGTCAGATTGTCCACGCACGCCAGCACGACGCGACGTACGTGGTGCCCGGCTGCAACCGGACGGTGGGAGTATATACCTGAACAGACCGAACGGAGTTGCCTCAGGTACGTCTTTTTACGTAACATGTCCCGATCACGCATCACCGAGGGGACACGGGCGGAGCGGGGCGTCGGGGCCCCGCGAAGCCGACCGGGGGCGGAGTCCCGGAGTAAAAAGAGGAGCGCATGAGCAAGAGCTCGACCGTCACCGTTCGCGAGCGGCCCGTTGAGGAGGTAGCGACAGCGAAGGTCGGCGGCCTCACGATTCACGGCGAAACGCTGGTGATCAGCACCGATCAGCGGATTGAGCTGGTGGATCTCACCAATCGCGTGATGGAGTTCGTCCGGCGCTTCAACATGCGCGAAGGGCTCGTGAGCCTCTGGTCGATGCACACGACGTGCTCCCTGTTCATCAACGAGTTTCAGACGGCGCTGCTCAGCGATATCAAACGCTTCCTCGAACAGATGGTCGCGCGCGACGCGGAGTGGCTGCACAACAATCCGGAGCACTCCGACTGCGATCGCATGAACGCCGACTCGCATCTTCGCGCCCTGCTGCTCGGCCACAGCCTGACGCTGCAAGTCAGCGGCGGTGAAGTCGTGCTCGGCCAATGGCAGCGGATTCTGATGGCGGAGCTCGACGGCCCGCGAGCCCGATCGTTACGAATACAGATCTTCGGCATTTCCTGACGCTGAATTGGGTAATTGGATAATCGAGTAATTGGGTAATTGATTTGGCGATTGAGCAATCCAATTATCCAATTACTCAATTACCCGATTACCCGATTCAATCCCGCTTAGCCTCCGCCGGTCTCACCGATATCGCCGACAAGCTCGAGTCCGGCGTGCGTCTGGACCTGGACGATGGCCGGCGGCTGTTCGACACACCTGATCTGCTGGCAGTGGGCGCACTCGCGAACAGGGAGCGTGAGAAGCGGCACGGCGACCGGACGTTCTACAACTACAACATCCGCCTCGAAGCGACCAACGTCTGCGTGGCGAGCTGCCTCTTCTGCTCGTTCGCGCGGCTCAAGCCCGGCGATCCGGGCGCGTATACGATGTCGCTCGACCAGGCGTGGGACAAGCTCCGTCAGCGCGCCCACCAGCCGCTCACCGAGGTCCACGTCGTCAACGGCCTGCATCCCGACCTGCCGTTCGACTATTACACGGAGATGTTGAAGGGCTTCAAACGCATTCGCCCCGGTATCCATCTGAAATGCTTCACGGCGGTCGAGATCGCGTTCTTCGCCGATCTGTACGGCATGACCGACGAACAGGTGCTTCGGGAACTGATGGCCGCCGGCCTCGATTCGCTGCCTGGTGGCGGCGCCGAAATCTTCGCCGACCGTGTGCGACGGAAGATCGCCAACGACAAGTGCGGCACCGAGCGGTACCTGGAGATCCACCGGACGGCGCACCGCCTGGGGCTGCGCAGCAACGTGACGATGCTCTACGGACACATCGAGACAGCCGAGGAGCGCGTGGATCACATGCTGAGAGCGCGTGCCCTGCAGGACGAAACGGGCGGCTTCCAGGCCTTCATCCCGCTGGCGTTCCATCCAGACAACAATCAAATGCGGAAGCTGCCGGCGCCCTGTGCCACCGACAGCCTGCGGGTTCACGCGGTCGCGCGCCTGATGTGCGACAACATTCCGCACGTGAAAGCGTTCTGGATTGCGACCGGCGTGGAAGTGGCGCAGACCTCGCTGTGGTTCGGCGTGGATGACCTCGACGGGACGGTGCAGGAAGAGAAGATTTATCACATGGCCGGCGCGCGCACGCCCGAGGCGATGACGCCGCGTGAGATCGAGCGGCTTATTACGGCCGCGGGCCGCGAGCCTGTCGAGCGCGACACCTTCTATAACGTGATCCACCATACAGGCGCGAACTGACGGCTTGAAGGCTTAGGGCTTAAGGCTCATGGCTCAGGCGGCTCAGGCTCTGGAGTCTTGACCCTTGACCCTTGAGCCGTGAGCCCTGAGCCCTGAGCCTGTTATACTGGTGATGGGCTTTGCGAAAACTTTCACAAAGCTGCGAGGTTTGCTAACGAAATGCAGCTTAATGTCCTGACCGAATACGAAAAGGATCACATCGGCGAGCGCCAGGCGCTGCCCGAGAAGTACCTTGGTCTGTCGGATCAGGAGATGGACGCGCGCATCGCCGCCGCCCGGGCGAAGCTCGGCCGCCGCGTGGTCATTCTCGGTCACCACTACCAGCGCGACGAAGTGATGAAGTTCGCCGACTACACCGGCGACTCCTTCAAGCTCGCGCGTCACGTCAGCCAGCATCCCGAGGCCGAGTTCATCGTGTTCTGCGGCGTGCACTTCATGGCCGAGAGCGCCGACGTCCTGAGCGCCCCGCATCAGCAGGTCATCCTGCCCGATCTCGCGGCCGGCTGTTCGATGGCCGACATGGCCGCGCCCGATCAGCTCGAGATGTGCTGGAGCGACCTCGGACAGATGGGCATCCTCAAAGGCGGGGCGGCTCCGGGCGCGAACGACCCGAGTGTGGTGCCGGTCACGTACATCAATTCGGCCGCCTCGATTAAGGCCTTCTGCGGCGAGCGTGGCGGCGTCGTCTGCACCTCGTCGAATGCCGCGGCGACGTTGAAGTGGGGCTGGGGCCGTGCAGAGCGGATTCTGTTCCTCCCCGATCAACATCTCGGGAGAAATACCGCCTATAAGCTCGGCGTGCCTCTTGATGAGATGGTGGTCTGGGATCCCAACGAGATCTGGGGTGGGCTCGAACCGGAAGCGGTCAAGAAGGCGCGGATGATCCTCTGGAAGGGTCACTGTTCCGTGCATGCGCGATTCACCGTCCGGCAGATCGAGAACCTTCGCGCGCAGCACCCGGGGCTCAGGGTGATCGTCCACCCCGAGGTGCCGTGGGACGTCGTGCAGGCCGCCGACGACTCTGGCTCGACCGAATACATCATCAAGACAGTGAAGGAGAGCCCTGTCGGATCGATCTGGGCCGTTGGCACCGAGATCCACCTCGTCAATCGTCTCGCGCAGCAGGTTGCGCCGGCTCGTACCGTGTTGTCGCTCGATCAGTTCGGCTGCCTTTGCTCGACGATGTTCCGCGTGTCGCCCAATCATCTGCTGTGGATACTGGAAGGGCTGGTGGACGGCGAGGTCCACAACCGCATCGTCGTACCTGACGACCAGAAGCACTGGACGAAGGTGGCGCTCGACCGGATGTTGTCTATTCACGACTGACGAAGTACGATCCTCCTCTTTAGGAGGACGTCCGATGGCTCACTCGCTCCCCCCTCTCCCTTATCCATCCGATGCGCTCGAACCGCACATCGACAAGCAGACGATGGAGATCCACCACGGGAAACATCACAACGCGTACGTCACCAACCTCAACGCCGCGCTGGACAAGCACCCTGAGCTTCAGTCGAAGAGCCTCGAGGATCTGCTGAAGGGCCTCAACAGCGTTCCCGAAGACATCCGCACCGCGGTGCGCAACAACGGCGGCGGCCACTGGAATCACTCGATGTTCTGGCAGATCATGGGACCGAAGGCCGGCGGGCCGCCGACCGGCGCCGTCGCGGAAGCGATCACGTCCTCGTTCGGCAGCTTCGACAAGCTCAAAGAAGAGTTGAAGAAAGCAGCGGTGGGCCGGTTCGGCAGCGGCTGGGCGTGGGTCGTCAGCAGCGGTAACAAGCTGACCGTCGAGAGCAGCCCGAACCAGGACAGTCCGGTCATGGACGGCAAGAAGGTCGTGTTCGGCATCGACGTGTGGGAACACGCCTACTACCTCAAGTATCAGAACCGGCGCCCCGACTACGTCGACGCGTGGTGGAACGTCGTGAACTGGGCCGAGATCAACAAGCGGTTGCGGTAGCACGCTGGATCCTCTTCTTCTCTTCCTGAGCCACCTCGGCGTCGGCATCGCCTTCACGCTCGCGCTCGTGTCGCGCGAAGCGGGCGTGAAGTTTTTCCGATTCAATGCCGGTCTCGCGGCCATCCTGATTGCGATCGCGCTGGCGTTTTTCCCAGGGCTGGAAGGGCTGGGCGGGCAGGCTGGAGGGGCAGGAAGGGATCGCGCGTGCTGGTCTTCTTGCGCTGGTGGTCTCCGAGGCGGCGATCGTCTTGTACTGGGCGACCGTCGGCCGCACACTGGCCCGGATCCGTCCGGCGATTGTCACGGTCGCAGTCGGTGGTGGAGTGGTCGCCCTGATCCTTCAGGCGTTCGCCATCAGCGGGGACGAAGGCGTACCGATCGAGCTCCTGACCGTCGCGAGCTTCTTGAGCTCTGCGGCCCTTCTTGGGGGCACCTGCACCGCGATGATTCTCGGCCACTGGTATCTCGTGATCCCGTCGCTCGAGGTTCGGCACCTTCAATCGATCGTCAAAGTACATGTTGCTTCGATGGTGATTAGGATTGCGGTGGTCGGCGCGGCCGTATTTGCCGGGCTCGCGCTGTTTGAAGCCGGCCCTGGCGCAGATGTCGTGAACTTTCGCCGCTACATCACCTCGCTCGACGGCATTTTTTTCTGGCAGCGCGTGCTGTTCGGGCTTGCCGGTCCAGCCGTCCTGTCGTATCTGACTTGGGAAACGGCCAAGATTCGCTCGACGCAATCGGCGACCGGCATTCTGTACGTCGATTTCTTCACCGTCGTCGTCGGCGAGGTGCTCGCGAAGTATCTGCTGCTCGCGACGCGGGTACCCATGTAGTACACTCGTGGTCCGCCTAAAGGCGGACACTACTTGGCGTATCAGTAGTGTCAGGCTCTAGCCGGACGTTTTTGCCGATTGGACCGCGGTCCGGAACCTGTGCAATTTCAGTCTGCGAACCGCGTCAGGGCCGGAAGGCAGCAGCGCTAAGCAGATCCTGACATGTGCCGCAGATTCTCCGGACCGCGGTTCAATCTGCAATCTAGAACCTAGAACTCGAATCTGCAATCTGAAATCTACAATCAGCCATTTCCAATGTCCTATCAGGTGATCGCGCGCAAGTGGCGGCCGCAGAAATTTGCCGACGTCGTCGGCCAGCAGGCGGTCACCCGCACGCTCGGCAACGCGCTCAAGAGCGGCCGGCTCGCTCAGGCCTTCGTCTTTGCCGGGCCGCGCGGCGTCGGCAAGACGACGACGGCGCGGATTCTGGCGCGGGCGCTCAGTTGTGTGAACGGGCCGACGCCCGAGCCGTGCGGGACGTGCGAGGCGTGTGTCGAGATCGCCGAAGGCCGTGACATGGACGTGCTCGAGATCGACGCGGCGACCCACACGCAGGTGGACAACATCCGCGACGTGATCATTTCCGGCCTGTCGATCGCGCCGGTGAGAAACCGCTACAAGGTGTTCATCATCGACGAGGTGCATCAGCTCTCGAGCCACTCATTCAATGCGTTGCTGAAGTCGATCGAAGAACCGCCGCCGCACGTCGTCTTCATGATGGCCACGACCGAGCTCGACAAGATTCCGGAGACCGTGCTCTCCCGCGCGCAGGTCTACGAGTTCCGCACCATCAGCGCGAAAGCGATCGCAGACCAACTGCGCCGCATCGTCGTGGCTGAAGGCATCACCGTCGGGGACGAGTCGCTGCAGCTCATCGCACGCGATGCCGAAGGCAGCATGCGCGACGCGCAGAGCAAGCTGGACCAGGTCATCGCGTTTACCGGCAAGACGATCACCGGCGATGACGTGGCCACGGTCCTCGGCCTCGTCGGCCGCGACCTGCTGCTTGATGCGGTGCAGGCGGTTGCGGACGACAACGCACCGGCGGCGTTCGAACTGGCCGGCCGTGCCGTCGAGATGGGGTACGACCTGCGCGCCGTCTGCCGCGAGCTGTCGCGCGTGGTGCGAGACCTGCTGGTGCTCACGATCGACCCCGCGCGCATCAGCGATCCCGAGATTGCCGGCGAAACGGAGCGCGATCGGTTGAAGACGCTGGCCGCCCGGTTCTCTCGGGAGGATCTGCTCCGCGCGTTCGACTTGCTGACCCGGGCGGAGGCGGAAATTCGCGGCGCGGCGCAGCCGCGGTATCACCTCGAGATGGCGCTGCTGCGCTGGATCTATCTCCGGAAGCTCGTGCCGATCGAGGAATTGATTGCCGGTACCGAGTCCGGCTCGAGTCGATCCGGCTCGGGCCAGATCCCGCAATCGCAATCCGGCTCACCTGGCCCGCCGAAGCCACGGAGCGCCGAAGGCGGCAGTCGGATCCCACAGCAGACGCTGGCCGCCTCCATGTCGCGGGCTCAAAACGTGGCGTCCAGCCTTCCTGCCGCGCCGAAGCCGCCCGGCGGCGAAGGCGGCAGCCGGACCTTCAAAGACGAGTTCCTCGCCGAGATCAAGAAATCGAAGGCGGTGTTCTATAACATGGTCGTCGCGCAGGCCCAGAAGATCGAGGTCATAGGGGATCGCCTCACGTTTACGTTTTCGCCGACGCAGCGCGCCCTCTGCGACACCGTTGACCAGCACAAGGCGTGGCTGGAAACGCTAGCGTTGCAGCTGTCGGGTCGCAGGATCACCGTCGTCCGCGTTCAGAGCGACGCCGGGCCAGCTCCGTCAGCGGCGCCAAAAACTGAGACACCCGGGAACGCCGGTGTGGCGAGCGGCTCGGCGCCGGCGAATGCTGGCGACAGCAGCAGGAAATCGACGCTCCGCGAGCAGGCGCTCGCCGATGCCGGCGTGCAGGCGCTGCTCGAGGTCTTCCCCGCGGAGATCCGCGACGTGGAGGAAATGTGAACATTCAGCAGATGATGAAGCAGGCGCAGGAGATGCAGAATCGCCTGCAGAAGCAGATGGCCGAGCTCAAGGTCGAAGGCAACGCCGGAGGCGGCATGGTGACCGTGGTCGTCAACGGAGCCAAGCAGGTTCAGTCGCTGAAGATCGATCCGGAGGTCGTCTCGAAGGAGGACGTCGAGATGCTGCAGGATCTGATCGTGGCTGCGATTAACGACGCGCACCGGAAGGCCGACGATGAGATGGCCAGCAAGATGGGCGGCATGCTTCCGCCCGGTCTTAAGCTCTGAGCCTGAGCCCTGAGCCTTGAGCCCTAAGCCTTATTGATGTCTCTCCCCGATCCTCTTTTGCGCCTCATCGAAGAGCTGCAACGCCTGCCGGGAATCGGTCCCAAGGGGGCCCAGCGTCTCGCGTTTCACATCCTCAAGACACCGCGCGAGCAGACCGACCGCCTGGCCGACGCGTTGCGCGAGGTCAAGGAGCGCGTGACGTACTGCTCGGTGTGCAATAACATCACCGACGCCGACCCGTGCACGTATTGCAGCAACGCCGACCGCAACCACAACGTCATCTGCGTCGTCGAGGAGCCGCAGAATGTGAGCGCCGTCGAACGGTCGCGCGAGTTCCGCGGCGTCTACCATGTGCTGATGGGCGCGCTGTCGCCGCTGCAGGGCATCGGTCCGGACGATTTGAAGATCAAGAGCCTGCTGTCGCGTGTGGGAAACGGAGTCACCGAGATCATCCTTGCGACCAACCCGAACGTCGAGGGTGAAGCCACGGCCATTTATCTGGCGCGTCTCCTCAAGCCGCTCGGCGTGAGGGTCACGCGCATCGCCATGGGCGTCCCGGTGGGCAGCGATCTCGAATACGCCGACGAGGTGACGATGCACAAGGCGCTCGAAGGACGACGTGAGGTCTAACGGGCGGTGATGCTCCCGCAGTCCTACGAATACCCCGCAGCGGTCGTCCTGCTGCTCGCCGGCGCTCTGGCGTGCTTCGCGGGATATCGCCTCTTCCGCATCGTGCTCGCGACTTTCGGCTTCATTCTCGGCGCGATGCTCACGAGCTCGCTGATGGGAATCAGCAACACGGCCGGGATGGCGTTCGCCGCCCTGGTTGGGGGCCTTGCGGGCGCCGCGATCTTCCTGTTCGCGTACTGGTTTGGCATTGCGCTCGTCGGCGCGGGCGTGGGCGCGCTTATCGCGCATTTTGGCTGGGACCTGGTGCGTTCCGGCGATCCTCCAGTGCTGGCTGTGATCATTCTTGCCATACTCGGCGCGACCGGCGCCATGTTCGTTCAGCGGCACGTGATTATCGTGACGACGGCGTTTGTCGGCGCGTGGACGTTCATCGTGGGCATCCTGGCGATGGTGGGCGACCGTGGGGCGCTTGCCGCGAAATCGGCAAGCAACGTGTGGATCCTGTATCCGACGACCGTGCCCGGTTACGGGTGGATACCGTTCGTGTGGGTGGCGCTCGCCCTGGCCGGAACGGCGGTACAGTTAGGCTTCAAAGGAAAGAAGGGTTAATCGATGGCGACGTTCGAACGACATGTGGATGTGGATTGGAAGGGCTCGGTCATGGAAGGCAAGGGCGAAGCGAAGGCGGGAAGCGGTGCGTTCTCGCTGCCGGTGACGTTTCCCAACCGCATCGGCGACCCTGGCGGGAAGACGAGCCCCGAGGAGCTGATGGCGGCGGCCCATGCCGCGTGTTACGCGATGGCGCTGAACGGCACGCTCGGCCGCAAGCAGGCGTCGGCCGATCGAACCGTCGTGCGCGCGACGGTGACCGCCGACAAAGGCGACGCCGGGATCAAGATCCTGTCGTCGAAGCTGACCGTCACGGCGTATGGGCTCAAGGGCCTCGATGCGTCGCAGTTCGCGGACGTCGCGAAGGAAGCCGAAGGCCGGTGCCCCGTGTCGAACGCCTATCGCGGCACGATGCAGATCACGGTCGACGCGAACGTCGGTTAGCGGCCCGGCATCGTCTGCTTCTTGAATCCCTCCGGCACGGCGAAGATCGCATCGGGGAACGTCTGACGGGAAACCTCGGTCAGCTCGCTGACCGTCTCCCGACCGAGGATTGAGTAGGTCCGGCGCACCGGCACGCCGCTGAACCCCTGCGGGTCGCTCTTGCCGAGGCTGAACATGGAATCCGCGTTCTGCGGCATCATTTTCTGGAAGAATTCGCCGAGCTGCTGCGTGACCTGGAAGTCGGCGAGACTGAACCCGAGCGCCTTCGGATCGACCGTGCAGAGCTCCGAGGTCTTCTTGCCGTTCTGGTAGCCCTCGTACTTATCGCACGTCCACTTGCCGACCTGATCGGTGCCGGTTTTCCTGTACTCGGTCTTCACCGCGGCGGTCATGCCGGGCATGTTCTTCATCATGGCTTCCATCTGCGCGCGCGCCGCCGGCGGCATGTTCTTCATCTGCTCCTGCATCTTCGCCATGGCGTCGGTCATCTGACCGCCCATCTTGTCCGCGTCCTCCTTGGTCGTCTCGGTGTAGCTCTTCTTGGGGACGTCAATCATGCGCATGACCTGGGCGACGCCGTCGAAAACCACGATGGTCGTGGTGCCGTTGGGGCCGGCCGACTCGGTGCGCATCCGCGTCTTCTCGATCTGGATCTGGTTGGTCTTGGTCGTGCCGCCGGTCGTCGACTTCTCGACGATCAGGATGCCGTCAGCGGCCAGCAGTGGCTGGGCCAGGAGGCACAGGGCGACGAGGAGCGGAGCATGCTTCAGCGTGAATTTCACGGGCGTTCTCCTTGGAAGGGTGACGCTATTTTAGCGCGAGTCGTCGAATTGACCCGCCGCAAGCGCGGCCGGTAGAATAGGCGTTTCGTCCCCACACGCGGCTCGCGCCTTATGTTCCTCAGTAGCTCAACGGCAGAGCATCCGGCTGTTAACCGGAGGGTTGCTGGTTCGAATCCAGCCTGAGGAGCCAACTCTCTTCAGGTCTATTCCGGTCACATGGGTGACAGTTCATTCCGAAGACATAGGTAACACTTTCGGGCCGAACGGATTCTCGATCGGCTCGAGCCGGCACGTCTCGTCGTCGAAGTAGCCCAAATCGTAGTGCATGAAGGTGACGAGCCAGATGCGCTCGCCGACCTGCGTGACGCCGACGTTCTGGCCCGGCAAAGACGTGGCTCAGATTCACCTTCCGGCCCTTGAAGCAGATCCGGCCGCAGTGCGTCACGGTGATGGTCTGGTCGTGAAACGGGTAGGTGAGCTCCTCGAGGCCGCGATAGACGCGCGGCGGAGCGCGCGTAGAGGTCGGCCGGGACTTTCATCCCGAGCGCCTGGTGCGGCCGCTCCCGGTTGAACGCGTCGACGAAGGCATCGAAGCGCGCCTGCTGCTGGAGCACGTTGGCGGCGGCCGGCTTGGTCGCTTCCTTCTTCAGCGTCAGATGCATCCGCTCGTGCCGGCCGTTCTGCTGCGGATGGCCGGGTTTGATGCGCTCGATCTGGATCCCCAGCCGGAGCCACCAGACGGACAGCTTGCTGAGGCCGTAGAGCGCGTGGGCGGAGGCGAAGGGCACGCCGTTGTCGGTGCGGATGCGCCTGCGGCAGCCCAAACTCCTTGAACGTGCGCTCGAAGACGGTGAAGGCGAATTTCTCCTGCGTCGTCGACAGCGCCTCACAGGTCAGCAAGTAGCGGCTGGCGAAGTCGGTGATCGTCAGCGGGTAGCAGTACCGGCGATTGCCGAGCATGAACTCGCCTTTGTAGTCGGCGCACCAGAGCGCGTTCGGCTCGGTCGGGCCGCGACAGCGCGGTGCCGGTCGCGCGCGGGCGCCGCCGCCGGCGCCGCCGGTGCACCAGGCCGTGCCGATCGAGCACCGCGTGGACCGTGCTGATCGCCGGCAGGTGCGGCGCCGGTGAACTGCTGCCGCAGCTTCTCGCGGATCTTCGGCGCGCCCCAGCCGGGATACTCGCGCTTCAGTCGGACGATCGTCGCCTCGATCGGGGCCGGCAGCCGATTCGCCTGGCGATACGGCCGCCGGCTGCGATCGGTGAAGCGCCGCACGCCGCAGTCCTTGTAGCGGTCGAAAATCTTGTAGCCGGTCTTGCGCGAGATCCCGAACTCGGCGCACAGCGGCGCCATCTTCTCGCCCTCGAGCAGGCGGGCGACAAACCGGAGCCGCTCGTCCATGACGTGACACTCCTTCCAAGGCATGCCCCCTCCTCTGAAGGGGCAAAAGTGTCACCCATGTGTCCGGAATACGGTGTTACCTATGTCTCAGGAAGGACATTATGTGAAATCCCTAGACACGGGTAACAGATCGCGTTCTGATCTTCCGGCCAACAGCCTGGAGTGGACACGCGATGACGAAAGCTGACCAAGTCCGGTTAACTACGTGGCGGTTCAACGTGTTGCAGCACGCGGCGGCGCATCCCTGGAGTGTCGCGCGAACCTGCCGGCATTTCGGCATTTCCCGCAAGTTGTTCTACAAATGGAAGCGGCGGTTCGACGAACACGGGCCGGTCGGCCTGTGCGACCGATCGCGGGCGCCGCGCCGGTCGCCGCACGCCACGCCGCCTGAGGTCGTCAGCAAGATGCTATACCTCAGACAGCACTACCACTTCGGTCCTGGCAAGATTGCGGACTACTTGAAACGCTTTCATAGCGTGTCAGTGGCCACGTCGTCAGTGCACCGCATTCTGGGCAAGCATGGCCTGAACCGGCTGCCGGCCAATCAGAAGCATCGGGCGCACGCGACGCGCTGGAAGCGCTACGAGAAGCCCCAGCCCGGCCACCGGCTGTAGCTCGACGTGAAGTTTCTCGAGCGGATCCCAGGGACCCGGACCCGCCTCTATCAGTTCACGGCGATTGACGATTGCACGCGGATCCGGGTCCTCAAGGTCTACGACGCTTGCAATCAGCGGACGGCCATCCAGTTCATCAACGAAGTCCGGCGCCGCTTGCCGTTCCGCATCCGTGTGATTCAGACTGACAATGGCGCCGAATTCCAGACCGGCTTCCACGCCCACGTCGAAGGCCTAGACATGCGCCATGTCTATATCCGACCGCGCACGCCGCATCCCTACAAACGTAACTACGGCCAGTTACGCGGGTCGAGAAATGCGGGTCCATTGTGGTCAGAAGGACAGCGTGCCGAACCTGGACACCCGAAAACCCTTGATCTTTTCGACGTCGTCCCCGATGCTAGGGGCAGTCTCCGGGGGTGTCACCACTGGAGCCGAGCGTTCGCTCTATAACGGAGGATGGCATGAGGAAAATAGCGTTGTTCGTGCTGGCGAGCGCATGCCTATGGCCCGCGTCGGTGGGCGCGCAGACCAAAGCGGTGCCGACGTTCAATGAGGACGTTGCGCCGATTCTGTTCGCCAACTGCATCGCGTGTCATCGGCCGGGCGAGATCGCCCCGATGTCGCTGCTCACGTACCAGGAGGCGCGACCGTGGGCCCGGGGGATCAAGGCGAAGGTCATGGCGCGGGAGATGCCGCCCTGGTTTGCGGATCCGCGCTACGGGAAGTTCAAAAACGCACGCGGGCTGACGCAAGCGCAGATCGACACGCTCGCGGCATGGGTGGATGCGGGGGCGCCGCAAGGCACAGGGCCGGCGCCGACGGCGAACGTGATTGAGAATACCGCCGCGGGCACGCTCAAGGGGTTCATGGATCGACCGCCCGACGCCGTCGTGGAATCGCCGTTTGAAGCGGAGCTTCCGCCTGTCGGCGAGTTCACCGGCGTCAACGTGTGGGGCAAACCGCCGTTCACCGAAGACAAGTACATCGAGGCCGCGGAAATCCGCCCGAGCAACCGTGTCGTGACCCACCATTCGCAGGTCGGTGCCGCGCCGCTGCCGCGCGGCGCACATCACCTCGGCATGGGCCAGTGGTGGAAGAACGGTCCGTTCTACAACGCGTTTCCGGTTCACGAGGACGGGACGCCGCTCAGCTCCGAAGATGCCGCCGTGGAAGTTGAAGAAGCTACCGCCAATACGGAGGGCTTCAACGCGTCAACCCGGCTGCTGTTCTATGCGCCGGGGGCGGGCGCCTTGAAGTACGCGCCGGGGCTCGTCAAGACGATCCATCGCGACGACTACCTGTCGTGGAACATTCACTACAACGCGACCGGCCGGCCTGAGAAGGATCGGCAATCGCTGCGGCTCTGGTTCTCCCAGGTGACGCCCACCGCGGAGATCAAGTCGTCCACGGCGAACCACGTGAACATCTACGAGGGCAAAGAGCTGATCGGACGGAACGTTAGGCGCGAGAACATTCCCGCCCATGCGGAGAACTATCGCGTGGCCAGTGTGTTTGCCATCGGCTTCGAGTCCGAGCTGAACAGTCTCTGGCCCCATGCGCACCTGCGCGGCAAAGACATGACGTTCTCGGTGACATATCCGGACGGCCGGGAAGAAATCCTGCTGAACGTGCCGAAGTACAACTTCAACTGGCAGCTGATCTACGCGCTGGAAACTCCCCTCAAGATCCCGCCCGGCAGCGTGCTACGAGCGGTTGCCCATTACGACAACTCGTCGAACAACAAGTTCAACCCCGCCCCCGATTCGGAACTACCGTGGGGAGCCGAGAGCTGGCACGAGATGTACTTCCCGTACTTCGACCTCGCCGTGACCAAGGAAGTCGATGAGGCGCGAGAGGCTTCAGGCGCCCGGGATGTCAACGGCGGCACGACGGGCCCCGCAGCCTCTGGCCGCAGATAGAACGTCAGGTAGACCAGCGAACGGACCCACCTTGTTCCCAAGAAAGGGCCGAGCCTCAGGGCTCGGCCCTTTTCTTTTGCTTTTTGAACAGCCAGGCGTGTTCGTCGGAACTACCGTGCGAACCTTCAGGGCATCCTCCTCGAGGGTCATAACCACAGTGACCGCCTCACTGTACACGTCGCCGCCCAGGCTCACGTACGCCCAACCCACGGAGGTCTCAAAGTGCCGGTTGATGATACCTGGGGCATCCGAACCGATGCGCGCTGGTTCAACGGTTTCGGGAGAGACCCAGGCGAACACTGGCGACTCTACAACGGCGTGACGTTTCCAACCGGCCGGCGCTAACGGATCGGAACGAGGCCGACAGATGAGCCATGCCGACGTCATCTATTTGCGACTACGGATAGTGTCCGAGCGGGCGTCGCTGCCCCGGTTTTAAGCCGATCTCGACGGTGACGAACTTGTCGCGGTTCGGCATCTGGATTTTGGGAAGGGTCGTCGCATCCAGGACGTCGGTCTCCTGGATGACGCCGTTCAGAAAGAGCACGTAGGCGGTCACCGCGTAGACCTCGTTCGGCGTGAGCGTTCCCGGTGTGGTCCACGGCATGGCCCGGTTGATGAAGTCCCAGACCGTCGTCGCGTACGGGACCAGGCTCCCCTCAATCTTCACCGGCTTCGCATTGCCCAGCGGGATGAGCCCCCGATGCAATGTCGTTCCGGTGCCATTCGGTCCGTGACACCCGACGCACTTCTGCGCATACACGGTTGAACCCTGGCTCACCGTGCCACTCCCGGGCGGCAATTCTTTCCCTTGAGGCGAGACAGCAGTGTCGCGCGCCTTGATTTCCTCCGGGCTTGGGGTTGTTCCCAGGTGATAAGTCGGCCCCTGTGCGAGTGCGGTCACAGACACAGAGAGCACGATCGCCGCTGCCAGGAGTCTAGAACAGCGCACTCTGGATGCCTCCATCCCGGTTGACCTTCCAGGGCTGAATGCCATTGAAGTGATCGGCCTGCAGGAAATACTCCGGCGTCACGCCCAAAATCTTCGCCGCCTCGGCGATGGTCGGTTGCACTTCGCCTCGTTCGTCGGTGCAGCGCGACTGCAGCACGGCCTCTTCGCCGTTCCACTCCCACGCGAAGCGAAAGCGTGTGTGCGCGTACGGAAGCACCGGCTGCTGAAGCTGCGCTTCCTTGTAGGTCCGTCCACCGTCGAGCGACACGTCAACTCTCCGCACGGAGCCTCCACCGGTCCAGGCCAGCCCCGTGATCTCGTAGAAGCCGCGGCCGGGAAGGCGTTGCCCCCCGGACGGGCGAGTGATCACGGATTTCGGGCCCAGGGCAAAACGGAAACCGAGCGCCTTGCCAGCCGCGTTGGTGTCGGCGTTGTTGCCGGCTTCGTGCCAGGCCATGGCAGGCTGATCAACGACGGCGATGCGGCTCAACCACTTCACGGCGCGAATCGCTTCCCAGCCCGGGACAACCAGCCGCAGCGGATACCCGTTGTGCGGGCGGACCGGCTCACCATTCTGGGCGTACGCGACCAGAGTGTCATCCATGCACTTCGCCAACGGAATGCTCATGGTGTACTTGTTGGATTCCCCTCCTTCGGCGACCACCCAGCTCGCGCCGGCCTTCACGCCGCACTCCTTGAGCAGGACCGATAGCAACACCCCGGTCCATTCGCTGCAGCTCGTTCGGCCGTGCACCAACTGCACCGAATCGCCGTTCGGACCACGAAGCGGGCGGCTGTTCGCATTGCATTCGAGGAAATAGACTTTCGAGATGGAGGGGAAGCGCCTCAACTCATCCATCGTGAAACTGAGGGGTCGATCGAGCATGCCGTGCATCAGCAGGCGATGCTGCCCCGGATCGATATCCGGAAGGCCGTTGACGTGGTCCATCAGGAAGTGCAGGCCCGACGGCGTGATGATCCCATCGAGATCCTGTAGCGGTGTCGTCAGCGCGCTATCGGTGATGGGAGTGCCGGAACTGGTCGCCCTCCGCACCGTGTGATCGAACTGCGACGGTTGTCCGTAGGCCAGGGTCTCCTTGAGACGTGCCGCGGACATGGGTGTCTGGGCCTCTGCCGTCTGGATTGCCCCTACAGCCAGGCCCGCCAACGTGGCGCTTTCTGTCAGGAACTTCCGGCGATCGGAGTGGCGGTGC
This sequence comes from uncultured Acidobacteriota bacterium, assembly GCA_963789965.1. Taxonomy (GTDB): domain Bacteria; phylum Acidobacteriota; class Vicinamibacteria; order Vicinamibacterales; family CAVVIG01; genus DATLLJ01. Next base: position 306,951 of record CAWBMO010000002.1, on the reverse strand, counting down.
GAACCCATAATAGGTTTCTCCTCTTCGCTTCGAACCATCACCTCACGTGCTGAGAGGAGCTTGACCCGCTGTCGATGCGCTACTCAGCAGCCAGAAAGCAATCCGCCAGAAGGAAGTTCATATACGTTCGTACGTTTACTTCGTTGCCCCCACCAGTTCCGCCAATGCCATCCAGGGGCCGTCCTTGCCAGAACGAGCGCTCAATAGAATAGACACAATATTCTTCTCGCAGGTCCCCGTACGCCGTCCCGTCCGGCCTTTGACCCCAGAGACCCTTTTGGATTCGCTGTGAGGAATTGATCAGCTCCAACACCTTCTTGCCACTCCAGGCCCCCGTGTACGCCTTCGGGTCGGTGAGCGTCATGCTGAACTCTAACTTGTCATGATCCAAGCGCCTGAAACGCTCCTCGATACGCATCTGGTCACTGTGGATTGAGCCGTAGGGATCGATCCAGCTTCGCTCATCGTAACCGGAAGATTCAACGACAAGGGTATCTCCCTCCCAATGGCCAGTCGCATATCCGTACCAACGCGGCTTTGCTTCAGGTCCCGGCAGCTTGCGCCCGTCCGTCCAAAGGTCGCGCCAGACACGGTCCCGTTCGAAGAACATCACGAATTCGTCAGGAAGCTTGACGAATCGGTAGTTGCTGTAGTCCAGGTTGCGGGGGTAACCGGACGGGTCGCACACGAATAGCGGATCATTCCAGTCTTTTTGGTCCTTGTAGAAGCCAAAGGCCAGCGGCGTATTTCTGGCTGAAGCCCTGGTCTTACTCCACTTCTCCTTTCCCCATTCCGTCATGGGAGGACGATTCATGCCGATGATGGGATCGAATCCTCCGGGGTTCCTCCAATAGCCGGAGATGTCGTGCGGATCGAAGGCCTGAGGCTTGGCCGGAGGCGCTTGCGGTTGCTGCTTGTCCTGCGAAAAGAGAGTCGGCGTCAACGCCGAAGCAACCAGAAGAGCGAGCAAGACCGTGTGTCGATACGTCATGTGGAGACTCCGTTCCTACAAGACACGAATGTGTGGCTCTTACTTCTCCTGCACGGACGCGGGTCTCTTGCCGTCGTCTTTCGGCATCTTCACTTCAACCTTCGTGTAGCCTGGCTTTATCGGGAGTGTGTTCATTTCGACAGCCTCCGCACCCCCGCCGCCGCAGGTGCCCCTGCCACCCAACCGCTTGCCATCGGCAACGAACACGATTTGAGGACAATTCCCAAAAAACCTATCGCCCTTGGCCGGAATGAAGCTCACCAGGAGTTCGTCCCCGGCCTTGAATGTGTTCTTCGTCCAGCCATTCGCGAGCGCGTTTCCCGGACTGACGGTCTCGACACCCCAGGTCTGCTCTTCGCCCTTGTCGTTCTTCAAGGTGAAATAGACCTGGACATGGGGATTGGCCCATACGTACTTCGTCACTGTCGCCTTCGTTGTGATGCGGTGAGTGAAGTCGTACACACCTGAAGTTCCATGGTGCGCCATGATGATGGAGCCTGAACCCGCCAGAAAACCCAGGGTCAGTAGAAATGAGTGAGCGGCAAGCTTACGCGTCATGTGACATCTCCTTAATCTCGAAAGCTACTCGGGGATCTCTCGTTTCGTCTCGGACCATGCACAGATGTCTTCGGGCAAATCGTTGAACGCCGAGCGTGTTGGCTTCTCGACCAATTGAAAGATCTTCTTATCGCCTTGCCAGGTTCCGACATAGGTCTGGGGGTCAGTGATGTTCAGGATCATCTCCAGATGGTCGTAGTCCACACGACGGTAACGTTCTTCCACAGTCATCTGATCGCTGTGCGGGGAGCCGTATTGGTCGAGCCAGGTCGTGTCAGTGAAGCCGTTCGAGTTGACGACAAACGTATCTCCCTCCCAATGGCCAACGGCGTATCCGTGCCAACGTGACTCCGCGTCGGCGCCCGGAAGTTTTCGCCCATCGGTCCAGATGTCGCGCCACACGCGATTGTTCTGGAAGAACTGAATCACTTCGTCATTCGCCTGGGCAAACCTCATTCCTGCCGGCGTGGGGCTCCACATGATTCGTGGAAAACCCGTCAGGTCACACCACCGGATCGGATCATTCCACTCTTTTTCGTTCGGGGAACTTCCATTGCTTAATGCTGTGGCCTCTCCCGTCTTCGTCTTGCGAAACGCTTCTAAACCCGCCGGCGTCATCTGCGGCCGATTGTTGCTCGTTGCGTTCAGAGCGCCGGCTGGCAGTCCGATGTTGGTGATGTCCCAGAATCCGGACAGATCATGCGGGTCAAAAGCCTTGCTCGAGGCCGTCCCGCATGCGATTGTCGACGACGCGAGCGCTCCTATGAGGATCGCGCCCATCAAGCGATTTAGCATTCTAGAACTCCTTTCGACGAAGCCAAAGTTCCTGGCCCCTCGAGCCGAATTCGGTCTACGGAACGAACGGGCTGGTGCGATCGACGGTCCCCATCGAGCCGACCATCAGTTCGAACGCCTGATTGCCATCCTGGCAGACGAATTCAAAGCTCTCGACACCGGAGGTGAATCGGATGGCGAAGACGGTTTTCCAGGTCGAGGTATAGGCGCCCGGATCGTCGATGGTCAATTCGTACCGCATGTTGTTCATGTCCGTACGGGTAAAGCGTTCGATCGTGTGCAGCTGCCCGGAAGCCGGCATCCCTTCCAGATTGGAGATCCACATTCTTTCGTTGTATCCGATCGTGTCCACCACCAGGGTATCGCCCTCGAAGTGGCCGATGCTGTGTCCGTAATAGCTGGGCGCCAGGTCCTTGGGATGCTGGCGGCCATCCATGTAAATGGTGCGATAGCTGTGCGAGCCACCGGTCTGGAAGATGATGAACTGCTTCTCCTCTGGAAAATGCACGAACTGAGTTCCGTAAGCCGTCGCGACCTGGCGAAACGCTCCCGAGGGCTTGCACCGCGTGTAGGGTTCAAGCTGGTTTTCCTGGCGATAGTCGTAGATCGCCCGTGTCCAGGGCTGGAACGGAACCTGACTCAGCGTCGGTTTCCCTGCAAGTGCGTCGTCCGGATCGACCGTGACGCCAGGGGCCGGGTCCGGAATTGCGAACACCCCGCCTGCGACATTCCACAAACCCGTTTCGCCGACCGGCGGGCCCCAGTTCACGGTGCCGTCGGGCCAGCGCGGTGTCGGCCGTGGCTTCGGAGCATTTCCGGCACCGCCGCCCCTACCCCTTCCCTGGGCGAACGATTGGTCCGCGAGCATTGGCATGAGCATTAGGGCAGCGGCAATAGCCACAATTGACATTCGATGCTTTCGCACGGTACCTCCGCAATTCTGCTTGACGTTCCGACAGATCACTGACGAGTAATCTTGAATTCACTCTTTACGGCCTTGCCGCCCGAGGTCTGGGTCCAGGTGCCTTCGATCCAGCGATTGGGCAGCGCAGTGTTGTGCATGGTCCCCTCCGCAACGATCGCGACCGGGTTCCCCTTGGCATCCTTGGCATCGACTTCAAAGTAGACCTTGAAGATCGGCAAGATGGCCGGGACGCCTCGCTTGGGCGATGGCGTCCCGGGCGTGATATCCAGCCGTGCGACCTTCAGAGGAACCGCGTTCGGGCCCGGGTTGAACACGCCGCTCACGGTCTTGCCGTCGTGGTCCATCACCACCACGATACGACTCTGGGCTGTCGAAGTGGGGCCCCAGTAACCGACCCAGACGCCCTTGGCGGGGTGTCCTTCCTGGGCCGGCGCCGAGGCAGCACACAGCAGAAAGGACGACAGACAAATCAGACGAAGCGAGCTCGCAGACATCTGCTACCTCCGTGAAGACTAGGGTCGATTGTCCATGCAATAGTAGGTCGGCAGATCCTCGGCGACCCACTGGAGGTTCCAGGTGGCGGACCATGGCCTCGTATAGGCGCCAGGGTCGTCGATCGTGACCTCGTACTTCAGGGTGTTGTAATCGCTGCGAGTGAAGCGCTCAACCAGGTGAAGCAGGTCGGTATGGGGCAACCCGCCATTGGAAAACCAGAACTTATCGTTGAACGTCTTGGAATCGACAACGAAGGTATCTCCATCCCACGTGCCTCTGGCATTGCCGTAATACAGCGGGTTGTCATCATTTCCCGTCAACTCGCCCGTTTGCTTCCGTCCGTCTGTGTAAATGAAATGCCAGATATGGTTTCCGCCACCCTCGAGTAGAAAAATGCGTCCGAACGTCTTGTCCTCACGGAACTGAATTCCGTATGGTTGCTGGAACTGACGTACCGCGCCCGGGGGCATGCATTTCAGGAACATCGGGTCGTCTTTCAGCAGATTCCGCTGACGTAGTTCGAAGAGACTTCTCGCCCACCTCTGAAAAGGAGCGACCTTGTCCACGTCGGCAATGTTGCGCAACAGTCCATGCTCGTTCGCCTCGATCTTGACTCCAGCTTCCGACAGCAGAGTCGCGCTGGGCCTTCCCCAGTAACCTTTTTCGCCCGGCGGCGAACCAAGGCGCGGTTTCCCGTCCGGCCAGCGCGGAGTCGCACGGTCAGGTAAATTGGCCACCGGCAGCAAGGCTGCCTTGGCGGCCGCCGACACCTCCAGCACTCTCTTGTTACTGGCAGTTAGAACGACCGAGTTTCCCCAGATCTGGGGGCTCCCATCCCGCGCGAGCATGCCCTGGATGGTCACCGCGTCGCCGGACTTCAGCGTATTCAGGTCCCAGCCGCTTCTCTCGAGGTCGATGGTGCTTTCCAACTCAACGGCCCAGTTCGTAACGTTGTTGCCCTCAACCACGTCCATGAGGATGTGGACATGGGGGTTGGCCCAATCCAGTCTAGTCACCACGCCGTTCAGCGTCCTCGTTCTGGCTGGATCGAATTTCCCCGTAATGTTGTGGTGCGCAAGTAGGGGTATGGCCGTCAGTAGCACCCCCACGCCGCCCGCCAACCAACGAAAAACAGTGTGCGGCATTCCTGATGTCCTCCTCTTTCGCCGTCAAGGTTCAATAATTCTGCGGGAGTATCTCGACGGAGACGTCGTCGGTGTTCACCGAGCTGCATCCACAGCCGCTCGAAAATACGTGCGAATCGCCAAAGAGTCAACAATTCTGATCGTTGCGGTGAAAGGAACGGGGATGGCGCTACTGTGCACACGAATGCGCTTGGTCGTCGCGAGCGAGGCACGTCCCTCTTCGGCTAAGGCGAGGCGCCACTGCTCGTATTCAGCCAGCAGTAGTCCCTCCCGCTCTAGGAGTTCGGTGAGCTCGGATCCCGTGAGCTTGGCGGCCTTGGCCAAGATCCGTATCTTCTCGTCGATCGACCACTCTTTCGTCTGGCGCTTGGACGGCATTACCGAGAGGCTACACGCGTCGACGGACAGACCCCGTCCGAACGGCTCGTGGCAAAGACGAGAGCCGGAGTGTCACCGGCGTCCTGAGAACTTACAATGACGCTCTCTCAGGTTTGCCTCCCCGCATGACGATGGCGTGGGCACCGAGGCCGTGAGCGGCGCGTCGGGTGCTTGCGTTGATGCTGCCGGCGAAGTAGTCCATGTCGTGGAACACTTCGACGTCCAAACCAGCTGCACGCAAGAGCGAGACGTAATCGTCCTCGAGGATCGCCCCGACCACACACTCGGCCCAGAGTCGCGGATCCGCGCGCGACTGCTCCGATACCGGCACCCGGAGTGCAATATCCGAGATCTGTAGCCGACCACCCGGCTTGAGGACTCGAGCGATTTCTCCAAACGCCGCCGGCTTGTCCGGCACGAGGTTCAGCACCCCGTTGCTGGTGACCAGATCGACGCTCGCGTCGGGGAGCGGAATCTGCTCGGCATTCCCCTCGATGACGCGTACGTGGTCGATCTTCATCGCCGCCACATTACGCTCAAGCTTCTCTCGCATCGCCCGGGTCATGTCGAGTCCGTACACGACACCGGTCGGGCCAGTCAACATCGCCGCGATCAGCGTGTCGGTCCCGGAGCCGCTCCCGATGTCGAGCACCGTATCACCTTCGCGGATGACGTTCGCAGCGAAGGGATAGCCGACGCCGGCGAACGATTCGGTGGCCTCAGCCGGGACGCAATCGAGCTGGTCGGCGGGATAGCCGACGAAGAGGCAGGCCAAGCGGCCCGTGGGAAAGTGGAACACCGCGCCTGGTCGCGAGGCGACGTCCGTGTACATCTCTTCGACGGCCTTGAAGATGAACTCCTTCTTGCCACTCCACATCGCCATGGTGGTGACTCCTGCGCTACGGCCAGTCGGCGTCTTCGCGTCAAAACCCCTGAATCAGCTTGCGGATCCGATCACGCGACTTCGTCGGAGCGTCGTCGCCCGAGAGCGCCGACAGCCGCTGCTTGAGCCGGCTCTCGAACTCCATCCGTGAGTAACAGCTGCGACACGTGCGCAGGTGTCGCTCGACGCTGTCCTTCTCACGGTCGGACAGCTCACAGTCGATGAATTCCGCCAGGCGATTCAGGGCCTCTTCGCAGGCGATATTGTCCCGTTCAGACATAGATTCCTCTTCACCGCTTGATGCTTAAGTGCCGCCCGCTCCTGAGGTCTGGAGGCCGTGATCCCGGGCGACGTTCCACAACATCCGCTGCAGCGCGCAGCGTGCGCGGGCGAGCCTCGACCGAACCGTGCCGATCGGTACGTCGAGTGTCTCCGCAATCTCACCGTACTTGAGCCCCTCGATCTCGGCGAGCACCACGACGACGCGGTAGTGCTCGGGCAACGCGGCCAAGGCCCGATCCAGATCCTCGCGCAAGAGTTTGTCGAGGAACTCCTGTTCGGGATTCGCAAACCAGAGCAGGAAGGGCTGGTGCAAACGCTCGAAAATCGAGAAGGCGCCGTCCCCCTCGTCGCCGTCCTCCACCAGGAGCTCTTCCCGCGGTCGGGCCAGCGCCTTCCGTCGCTCGCTGATGAACGTGTTGTTCAGAATCCTGAACATCCACGCCCGAAAGGCACCTTCGTCCGCCAGCGACGCACGCCCACGCCACGCGCGCGTGATGGACTCGGCCACCAGATCCTCCGCATCGGCATCGTTTCTCGTCAGCCGCCTGGCCACGCCGTGCAGCGGACCAAGGATCGCAAGAACCTGGGTTTCGAAGGCGTTTTTCGAAATGGTCACTCTGCGCCCACCCCCAAGACGCGCGGACCGGCGAAATGGTTCCAGTGGTCGGGCAGCATGACCGCTCCACGCATTGTGGCCGGGATTCCCGCGCAATTCCAGCGCGCTGGAACCATTTTGCAGACCGCGGCGTCCTCGGCGGTGAATCACGGCGAAAGCGCCGCGGGCTAGAGGAGGTCGACATGAGCAGAACGGTCGTGGATGCGGTGGATCTCGAACGCAGAGTCAAGGACATGTACACGCAGGTCGCACTCGATCCACACGGCCAGTTCCATTTCGAGGTGGGCCGCGCGATGGCCCGCCGGCTCGGTTACACCGACGCCGAGCTGGACGCGGCGCCTGCCGAGTCCATCGAATCGTTCGCTGGCGTCGGCTACTACTTCGATCTGGCGGCTCTGCACCACGGCGAGCAGGTCGTTGATCTCGGCAGTGGATCAGGGATGGATAGCTTCATTGCCGCGATCAAGGTTGGTGACGGCGGACAGGTGACGGGCATCGACATGACCGACGCGCAGCTCGCGAAGGCAGAGCGACTGAGGCACGAACACGGGTTCGAGTCCGTACGATTCCGCAGGGCGTCGATCGATGCGACCGGATCGCCCGAGCAGTCCTGCGATGCCGTGATCAGCAACGGCGTGATCAACCTGTCGCCCGACAAGGCCGCCGTGTTTCGGGAGGCCGCCCGGCTGCTCCGACCTGGGGGGACGTCTGGCGCTCGCCGACATCGTCACCGACGTGCAGTTGCCGGAGACGGTTACCTGCGACGCGACCCTCTGGGCGGCCTGTATCGGGGGCGCCATGCAGCGCGATGCGTACGTCGACGCGATCGAACAGGCGGGGTTCACCGTCACGACGGTGAGGGCCAATCACGAATATCGCTTCCTGTCGAAGAGCGCACAGAACGCCACGCGCCAGTACGGCGTACACAGCGTGTCATTGCTCGCCATCAGGAACTGACGGATCGAGAACCAAGGCAATCGGGATTCCGAGGAGGTCCAAGTTGAGTCCAGCTATTGCGAACGTCGAGATGCATGCCCTGAAGCATCGCCTTCGGGCCACGTGGATGGCGGGCGACTACGATCGCTTCTCCCGCTTCATGGAGTCGAGCGCCGTCGAGTTCTTCGACCGCGTGGGCATCCCACCAGGTGCGTCGCTGCTCGATGTGGCCTGCGGGTCCGGCCAGCTGGCCCTGGTCGCCGCGCGGCGCGGAGCTCGGGTAACCGGCGTCGACATTGCGGAAAACTCGATTCGTGCCGCGCGCGAGCGCGCGCAGGCCGAGGCGCTTCCGGCCCAATTCGACGAAGGCGACGCCGAGGCATTGCCATATGCGGACGCCAGCTTTGATGTTGTGGCGAGCCTGTTCGGGGCCATGTTTGCGCCTCGCCCCGATCTCGTCGCGCACGAACTGGTCCGTGTGTGCCGGCCCGGCGGGACGATCGCAATGGCGAACTGGACCAGGACCGGCTTCATCGGCCAGATGTTCGCGCTCGTCTCCAAGTTCATCGCTCCGCCGGGAATGCCGGCGCCCGTGCTCTGGGGCGATGAGTCGATGGTGCGCGAACGGCTCGGTTCGGCCACCGCCGATCTCCGGTTGACGCGCGTTATGTACCGGTTCGAGTACCCGCTCTCGCCAGCGGGCGTCGTCGATTTCTTTCGCGACTATTACGGGCCGACCAATCGCGCATTCGCCGCGCTCATTGCACGCGATCGGGAGGCGCTACATGCCGATCTCGTAGCGCTGTGGCGCGCACACAACCAAAGCTCGCTCGCGAACCGCACCGCAGTCGACGCTGAGTACCTGCAAGTGATCGCGATCCGTTCGAAGCAGTGACGTTGGCGGTTTCACGTTTCGGTAGTGACTGAGTGTTTACGCGGACCACGCGATCGCGCCAGAACCGATGGCGTTGCCAAGGTGTATCTGAAGAGGAGGAACTACTATGCGTATCGATCTTGCACGAGTCAGTACGACGGTCTTGGCGGCAGTCGTTGTGATCATGGCTGGAGCCGCGACTCAGACAGCGACGGCGCAAGTGAAACAGCCGTCGCTGTACGAACGATTGGGCGGTGCCTACAGCATTGCGGCGGTGGTCGACGATTTCATCGAGCGGCTGCTGGTGAACGCCACGCTAAATGCGAATCCAGCGATCAAGGAGGCGCGGACGCGCGTGCCGAAGGCCGGACTCAAGTTTCACGTGACGACGCTCGTCTGCGAGGTGAGCGGCGGTCCGTGCAGGTACACCGGACGGGCAATGAAGGAATCTCACGAGCACCTGAACATTACTCCAGCGGAGTGGGATGCGATGGTAGCGGACTTCAAGGCCACGCTCAACAAATTCAACGTGCCGCAACGGGAACAACAGGAACTGATCACGATCGTGGGAAGCACCAAGAACGACATCGTGCGGTCGTCATCAGTCAGTCGGCAATAGAGATTCCAACAATAGGGGAGTTGACTCGAGGAGTTTTCACGGAAGTCGGTCCGAGAATAGTTGTTCGTTCATGCCGGGTTAGAGAAGCCCACACAAAGGAGAACGCCGATGGTTTATCTGCAGATCACCCTGAAAGTCGCTCAAGCCAACCGGCCTGCGGCCGCTGGTGTCTACCAGCGCTACAAGGCGCCGTTTCTCGACACGATCGCCGGTGCGAAATCAAAGGAGTTGCTCGTCCGCGACGAGGACGTCGAGGTGCTTCACGGCTTCGACACGGCAGAGCAGGCGAATGCCTACCTGAAGAGCCGGTTGTTCGCATCCGACGTCGTCGGCGCGCTCAAGCCGCTGCTCGACGCCGAACCGGATGTCCGGATCTACAAGGCGGCCTGATGTTGCGGAAGGAGCGTTGATATGAGACAGACCTTGACGCCACGGACGCGTCGTCTCCTGGACATTCAGGGGTTCGACACCGTCGACGTGCAGGAGCTCGCGCCCGTCGCCCCTTGGTTGCGCCTAGCGTTTGGGCTGTGCGCTTTGCTCGGCGGCGTGGGGACCCTCTTGGCGTCGCCCATCATTCTCCTCGTGCTCACGCTGATCGCGGCGGTTGCGGCGGTGTCGCCCGTGCACCCCTTCGACCTCATCTACAACTACGGTATCCGTCACGTCACCGGGACCGGTCCGCTGCCTCGGCGTGGCGTGCCGTCCCGTCTCGGTTGCGGGATGGGCGCCGTAATGCTGGTGGTCACGGCGTGGGCGTTCTCGGCCGGACAAGTCGTTGTCGGCTACGCGCTCGGCGGCGTGCTCACGTTCGTGGCGCTTGTCGTGAGCACGACGGATATCTGCATTCCGTCGCTGATCTACCGGTCGATCTTCGGCTGGCCGAGTGCCCGCGATGCGCAACAGACAGGATGATCGCCATGGCGAGAACGCCGTTCATCTTGACCGACGCGCCCCACAGTACCGAGCGTAGTTACAACAGCCTCCGGCTCGCGGGCGCCCTCTCCAAACGCGAGAGTGCCCTTACGATTCGCGGGCGCCATCAGAGACGCTGGTCACGCTCACGTTCGACCTGACGCGTCGCCTCCGCGTGGGTGACATGGGTGCTGCCGAGGACTGCGGCGCTGTGGGAGGCTTCGACGCGGCCGAGCATTGCCCGGCCAGCAGGTCCAGCAGCCTTGCCTGTTTCCCGACCGGCGTGGCGGCCAGGCGCTCATCCCACTCACGGAGCAGTTGCCGCATCTCGCCGCGCAGCGTCGCCAGATCGCGGAGCCGCACCTCGAGGTCGGCGAGCCGCTCTGCCACCAGAGCTCGGACGCTTCGACACGGGACATCGCCACGCTCCCGCTCGTTCAATACGCGCGCCAGCTCGGCGAGCGAGAACCCGACCCGCAACGCCCGTTGCACAAGGCGGACTTGGTTGACGGCCTCCGCCGGATAGCGCCGATACCCGTTCGGCGAGCGGGTTGGCCGGGGCGGTACGCGCTTGCGCTCATAGTGGCGCAACGTATCCGTACTGACGCCGGTCAGGCGCGCGAGTTCGGATGGGCTGAGCGTCGTGCGACCATCGCCCGTGGGTGCCTCAACGCTTACGCGCATTCGGGACACGTGCCCTGGTTCTCCTGGGATGCGAACCGCCGCCGCATTCACCGTGCGTCGGGTGACGAACCGCCGTGCGGCATATTCCCCATCATGCCATTGTGCTGCATCATCCCGCGGCCGTTCTTCATCATCGCCGCTCGCATCGCGGTCATGCCGTCCTTCACGAAGTCGGTGACTTCCGACGCATGCTGCTGGAGCGCAGCCACGACCTTCTGATCGCTTGATGTCTGGGTGACGACGACGCCCGTCGCCGCGATCTCGACCGTCGTGCGGATCTTGTCGTAATTCTCGAAGATCGCATGCAGAGCGTCGCTCTCCATCGGCAAGCCGGGGTCCTTACCGGCCTCGACCTGCTTGTTCGAGCTCGTGACGTGTTCCTTGATGAGCTGTGCGATCCGTGGATCGACCGACTCCGTCACCGTCCGAATCCCATCGGGACGATTGGTCACCGTGCGCGTGATCCGATCGTGGTTCATGAACAATTGGTGGACGGCAGCCATTTGCGCCATCGTGTCGGCATCGTGACCGCCTGCCATCATGCCGGGCCCCATGCCGTTCATCATGCGGCTCGACGCCGGCCGCTGCACCACACCCGGGTCCCCAGTCTGGTGATCTTCGATCTGGAAGTGCAGGAACGCGTGGACTGCGGCGAGCGCATCTGCATCACGCGTGACGATCCGCACACGCCCACCGGCAGCGGTCTCCTCGTAGCGATAGGCAATGCGGTCCTTGAGTCGTGTCATGTCCACCGTCCCCGGCACCTGTTGCGCGTGAGTCAGCGCAGGCTTGCCGAAGTCCCCCGCTTTGAATAGACCGGCGATCTCCTGGAGGTGCTCGCGCACTGCGTGAAGGTTCGCGTGATCGCTCATCTCCTTCACCGAGACCTCGATGGCGCCGCCGTCCTCGTAGAGGAGAAAGTGATGGACGGTGCGCTCCTGATCGAAGCCCATAGCCTGGGCGCCGCGCATGAGCATCTCGCGGTGCTGGGTCTCGTGATCGTGTGCTTGTCCCTGCGGTGTCTGCTGCGCCCGTGTCGGCGACGAGAACCATGCCGTGACCGCGGCGAGGACCATCACACTCCGAAGTCGATGCGTCATACCCGTGCCTCCAAGGGGACGTTGTTGAACCGCGCTCCAGAACTTGTGCGCAAGGTCGTGGTCTCGATGAATTCCCTGCAGAACGTGAGGCCGTTCGCTTCCAGTGGTATCTGAAATCCGGTTCGGGCCAGATGTTCGCGAAGCGACATTTCGGAGCGGCAGCACTCCACCGATCGTGATCAAGCATCGCTGCGGTCGCTGAACGCCGGAGCCCCCCGAGGGAGGTTGACGTGAAAGCTGGCGGTCTGGCATTATTCAAGTATACATTTGATTACTTGAATATGACCGACCAAAACACGCCCGGCGTCACTGAAAACCGCGATCTACGAACAGATCGCACGCATCGGCCAGGCCACGGCCAGCCCGAGCCGTCTCGAGCTCCTCGACCTCCTGTCGCAAGGAGCCACGAACCGTCGAAGCGCTCGCCCACCAGACCGGCCAGAGCGTCGCGACGACCTCGCACCATCTGCAAGTGCTCCGACGCGCGCGTCTGGTCGAGGCCCAGAAGGCCGGCTTGTACGTGACGTATCGACTGGCGGACCCACAGGTGGGCGAGTTCTTTCTCTCCTTGCGAAGCCTGGCGGAGTCCCGGCTGGCAGAAGTCCAGCACGTCACGCGCCAGTACCTGGAGGAACGCGGCGCGCTGGAGCCGGTGGGCAATGACGAACTCGTGCGGCGTGTCCGCGCCGGCGAGGTCACGCTCATCGACGTCCGTCCGCGCGAGGAGTACGTGGCTGGCCACATTCCCGGCGCGATTTCTGTGCCTCTCGGGGAACTTGGAACGCGCGTGCGCACGCTGCAGAAGCGCCGCGACATCGTGGCGTATTGCCGCGGCCCGTACTGCGTGATGGCGCTCGATGCGGTCGATCTCCTGCGGCGGAAGGGCTTCCGCGCGCACCGTATGGAGCACGGCGTGCCCGAATGGCGGGCGCAGGGATGGCGCGTTGAGACGGGGGATGACCGTCAGGTGGGTGGACGACCGTGAGTCCGTCTCCATCGCCGCCAACGGCTGGCACCGTGCGCCTGGGTCTCCGCGAGAACCTCGGACAGTTCGCGCTGCTCGTCATCGTCAATGCCTTCGTCGGCGCGATGGTCGGCCTCGAACGCAGCATCCTGCCGGCGATGGCCGAGCACGAGTTCCAGCTCGCCGCACGCACCGCGGTGCTCTCGTTCATCGTGGTGTTCGGCGTCGCGAAGGCGCTCACCAACTACGGCGCTGGCCGACTGTCGGAGCGTCTCGGTCGCAAGCATGTCCTGGTCGCCGGGTGGCTGGTCGCCGTCCCGGTGCCCTTCCTCCTCATGTGGGCGCCGAGCTGGAACTGGGTCCTGTTCGCGAACCTCCTGCTCGGTATCAGCCAGGGTCTGACCTGGTCGACCACCGTCATCATGAAGATCGATCTCGTCGGTCCGACACAGCGCGGACTGGCCATGGGGTTGAACGAGTTCGCCGGATACGTGGCGGTCGCCGCCAGCGCGCTGGCGACGGGTTGGATCGCCGCACGCTACGGCATCCGCCCGCAGCCGTTCTATCTCGGTGTGGTATTCGTCGCCGTGGGGCTCGTGCTCTCCGCATTCCTCGTGCGCGAAACACGACATCACGTCTCGCACGAATCGGCGCTCCTCGGGACGCTGTCGCTCGGCGGCATACCCACGCCTCGCGAGGTGTTCTGGCGGACGACGCTGTTCGACCGCAACCTGTCGAGCGTGAGCCAGGCGGGACTCGTCAACAACCTGAACGACGGGATGGCCTGGGGCCTCTTCCCGCTGGTATTCGCGGCCGCCGGGATGGACCTGGCGCAGGTGGGGCTCCTCGCGGCGATCTATCCGGCCACGTGGGGTCTCGCGCAGTTGGTGACCGGCGCGCTCTCGGACCGCACGGGGCGGAAGCCGCTCATCGTCTGGGGCATGTGGATCCAGGCGGCTGGCATTGGCGTGGTGACCGTGGCGCACGCGTTTGCCGGGTTTGTCGCTGGTGCCGTCTTGCTCGGGATCGGGACGGCCATGGTGTATCCCACGCTGCTCGCCGCGATCGGTGATGTGGCTCACCCGTCGTGGCGCGCGTCCGCGGTCGGCGTCTACCGCCTCTGGCGCGATCTCGGGTATGCCATCGGGGCGCTCCTTGCCGGTCTCACCGCCGACGCGTTCGGGCTGCAGGCCGCCATGTGGCTCATCGCCGCGCTCACGTTTGCGTCTGGCGCTCGTGTCGGCCGTGCGCATGGCCGAGACGTTGCCGGCTGCGTCTCGCGTGACGTCACGCGATAGCCCAGGGCCGCGATGCTCGTGGCCAGCTCGCCACGACAGCTTGCCGTTGAGACACGCAGGCCGGAGTGACCGTATGCCAAAGACGCTGTTCATCTTGAACGACCCGCCGTACGGCACCGAGCGCAGCTACAACGCGCTTCGCCTCGCGGGTTCGCTGTCCAAACGCGAAGGCGAAGAGGTGAAAGTCTTCCTGATTGGGGACGCCGCGAGCTGTGCGAAGAAGGACCAGAAGGTGCCGCAGGGGTACTACAACGCAGAAGTGATGTTGCGAAACGTCGGGCGCCACGGCGGTGAGATCGGCGTCTGCGCCACGTGCATGGACGCGAGAGGCATTGCGGACGCCGAGCTGACAGACACCACGCATCGAAGCTCGCTCGAGGAGCTCACCAATTGGGTGCAGTGGGCGAACCGCACGCTGGTGTTCTAGCGAAGGAACGAAGAGCCCGTGGCTGACGCAAAGACCATTCTCATTCTGGGCGGCGGCGTCGGCGGAGTCGCCACCGCGTGCGCACTCCGAAAGCGCCTGCCGAAGGCGCACCGTGTCGTGCTGGTGGATCGCGAGCGCGATCACGTGTTTGCACCGTCACTGCTGTGGCTCATGGTCGGCCAGCGCACCGCCGACGCGATCACCCGCCCACTGGCGCGGCTGGCGCGGAAGGGCATCGACGTTCGCGTCGGCACCGTCGAGCACATCGACCCAGACCGGCGGATCGTGACTGTCGCGGGCGAGGCACTCCCCGCCGACTATCTGGTGATCGCGCTGGGTGCCGAATTGGCTCCGGACGTGATTCCCGGCCTCGCACAGGCGGGCCACAACTTCTACACGCGAAGCGGTGCCGAGTCACTCTGGACCGCCCTTCGGAATCTGCGCGCGGGTCGCATCGTGGTTCTCACGGCGGCGCCAGCCTACAAGTGTCCGGCGGCGCCGTACGAGGGCGCGATGCTGATCGATGGCTGGTACCGCAAGCACGGTCTTCGCGATCGCGTGCAGATCGACGTCTATGCCGCCGAGCCGGCGCCCATGGGCGTCGCAGGGCCCCACGTCTCCAGCGCAGTGACACAGCTACTCGCCGCGAAAGGCATCCCCTACCACCCGGAACATCAGGTGACGACGGTGGATGCCGATCGGAAGCGACTCACGTTTGCAAACGGAGCGCAGGTCGACTTCGACCTGCTGGCGTACGTGCCACCTCACCGCGCACCGGTCGTGATTCGCGAGAGCGGCTTGACCGGCGAGAGCGGGTGGATGTCAGTGGATCGCCACACGCTGCAAACGCGGTGGCCCAACGTCTACGCGATCGGGGACGTCGTCTCGATCCCGTTGGCGCTCGGGAAGCCGCTGCCGAAGGCCGGCGTGTTCGCCCACCGAGAAGCCGAGGTCGTGGCGGAGAACATCGCACACGCCATCGCGAGGCCAGGTCCAAGTCGGCGCGCTTCGATGGCCATGGCGAATGCTTCATCGAAATCGGCGGCGGCAAAGCCGGCTTCGGTGGCGGAGACTTCTACGCGGAGCCAAGCCGGCGGTGACGTTGCATCCGCCAAGCTGGCGGTGGCACCTCGGCAAGGTCTGGGTTGAGAAATCGTGGCTGTACACGAAGCTGTGAACGCACGTCGGAGGGCGTGATGACGAGGCAGATTGAAGCGGAGACCCTGCGCGAGTGGCTCGACGGGCAGCAGCCGGTCACGGTGCTGGACATCCGAACCGACGAAGACCGCGC
The DNA here is from genome assembly GCA_963789965.1 of uncultured Acidobacteriota bacterium. Lineage (GTDB taxonomy): Bacteria > Acidobacteriota > Vicinamibacteria > Vicinamibacterales > CAVVIG01 > DATLLJ01. The sequence goes on along the minus strand of CAWBMO010000002.1, from coordinate 290,778 downwards.
TCAATGGGCCATTCCAGGAAGCGTTCACCTCAATGCCTATGAAGCGTTGCGAGCCGGAGAGCCTGGCGCGCTCGCCGACGCGGCGTTCCCGCGTGATCGACCTGTCGTGACGGTGTGCAACGTTGGCCGCGTCAGCCAGACGGCCGCCGAGATGCTCGCCGACCGTGGCTTCGACGCACGGTCGCTCGCGGGCGGCATGAAGGCGTGGAGTCTGGCGTGGAATGTCGCGGAGGTGCCGCTGTCCGATCCGTCGGCCCGGGTCATCCAGGTGCGCCGGACCGGCAAGGGATGCCTCTCGTACATCGTTGGCTCCGCCGGGGAGGCCGCGGTGATCGATCCGTCGGTGTCGCCTGACGTCTACCTCGAGCTCGCCCGCCGGCACGGGTGGTCCATTCGACACGTGCTCGAGACCCATGTCCACGCTGACCATCTGTCGCGGGCCCGCGAGTTGGTTCGGCTGACGGGCGGCGCGACGCTCATGCTGCCTTCGCAAGAGCGCGTGAAGTTCCCGTTTACCGCGATCGCCGGCGGTGAACGGGTTCGGTTGGGGAACGCCAGTCTCACCGCCACGCACACGCCAGGTCACACGAACGAGAGCACGTCGTACGTCTTGAACGAGACCGCCGTGTTCACCGGCGACACGCTGTTTACCAACGGCGTCGGGCGTCCAGACCTGCACGCCGACCCGGAAGCCGCGCGGCAACGGGCCCGCGCGCTGTTCGCGTCACTCACACCGCCTGTGCGCCCTTCGTCCCGACACGGTGGTGCTGCCGGCACATGCCAGCGAGCCGATCGCGTTCGATGGACGGGCCGTCGCTGCGCAGATGGGCGACGTGCTGACGTGGTTGTCCGCATGGCTGTCGTCGGAGGCCGCATTCGTGGAGCGGGTCACCTCCAAGCTGCCGCCGACGCCGCCGAACTTCGCTCGCATCGTCGAACTGAATGAAGCGGGTGAATTCCCGACCAGGCGACCCGACGGACCTCGAAGCGGGTGCCAACCGATGCGCGGTGAGGTAGTCGCTCGCGACCGATCACGGGAGGTGACGCATGTGGCCCTACATGGGATCGATGGGCTGGTGGATGGTGCTCTGGTGGGTGGCTGGTATCGTCGTCTTGGTGCTGCTCGTACGGTTGGTGGCGGGAACTGCTGGCGGATTCTCGCCGCGATCCGAAGACACGCCTGAGCAGATCCTCAAGCGTCGCTACGCCAAGGGCGAGATCGAGCGCGAGGATTACCAGCGGCGCCTGGAAGATCTGCGACGGTGAGCGTGCCACTCAACGCTAGGCAGGAGACCCCATGGCGTGTTGTTGCGCCTTTGGAGAGACGGTCGATCAACAGTTCACGAGCAAGAAGGCCCGCCAAGAAATGGAGCGGTACCGGCGAAAGGGTGCCGGACCAACGACGCGTCTTCTGATCGAGGGCATCTCGCAGTCTGGACTTACTGACGGTGCTTTGCTGGACGTGGGCGCTGGCGTCGGTGCGCTCACGTTCGAGCTGCTCGAGCGCGGCATCAACCGGTCAGTCATTGTCGAAGCCTCGGCTGGGTACGCAGCGGTGGCATCGGACGAGACGACCCGCCGCGGCCACACGGGACGAGTCGACTTCGTGAGGGGCGATTTTCTCGATGTCGCGGGCACGGTGCCGGCCGCGAGCGTCGTGGCGCTCGATCGTGTGATCTGCTGTTATCCGCTGTACGAAGAGCTCCTCAACGAGGCCCTGCGCCACGCCGAGCGGGGGTTCGCGTTCTCGTATCCGCGTGATCGTTGGTACGTCCGGGCGGGTATGAGACTCGACAACGCGCTTCGGCGCCGCAAGAACAATTTCCGTACCTTCGTTCACCCGGTATCACGCATGCACGACCTGATCACGCGCGCCGGCTTCGAATTGGTGGCGGAGAAACGAACCTTGGTCTGGTCTGCTGACGTCTTCGTTCGTCGCACATGAGCAATGGCTGTGGAGATGGATGAGCTGTCCCTACGATTGGTCCCTGTGGGGTCCCCAAACGGGACTCAGACGTCAATGGGAGCCAACGTGCTCGATTGCTGATGTTCCTGTAGGTGAAAGAGTTTGCGAGGAAAATCAAAACTGTCCGAGAGGTCGATGATTCTCGTGGGTGTACTACATGCCCGAACGCTCAGATGCCTTGTCCATCACGGTGATGACGACGTTCCCCCTCTTGTGCCCGTTCTCGACATACTCGTGAGCAACAGCGATATCTTCTAGAACGTAACGTCGATCGATGACGGCTTTCAGCTTACCCGCTTCGATGATTGCCCTGAGACGGTTCAAGTCGTCAGGCTTGAGCTTGGCATAAGAACTGACCGAAATGAACACGCCACCTTTCTTCAAGGCTCTCTTGCCGTGTGTAGACGAGAGCTTGCCCACTGCGTCAAAGACGACGTCGTAACCTCGACCGCGCTTGGTGAAGTCTTCCGTCGTGTAGTCAATCACCTCGTCCGCTCCAAGCGATTTGACCAACTCCAGGTTCGCGGTGCTGCATACACCTGTAACCGCGGCGCCCAGGTATTTGCTCAGCTGTATTGCGTAGGTGCCCACGCTTCCAGAAGCTCCATAGACGAGCACCGCTTGTCCTTGCTTGACACCCGCCTTTCTTAGGAACGCTTGAGCCGTTAGCCCTCCGACTGGAACGGCAGCGGCCTCTTCGTATGTCATATTGGCCGGCTTTAGCTCGATGACGCCGTCCTTCTCGACTCGCCCCTTCTCGGGAATACACCTGTACTCGGCGTAGGCTCCAAAGCCGAGGCCGGTGAAAGCGAACACGTCGTCGCCCACTTTGAAGCGTTGGACTTCGTTGCCAATAGCCTCAACTTGCCCCGCCAGCTCGAAGCCCAGGGTCGTCACCTTCTTCGGCCTCAGAAGGCCGTTGTAAAGCCTTGCAGCAACTGGAGACGGTCGTCGCATTCTCCAATCTCCCGCCGACACCGTCGTTGCGTGCACCCTTACCAGGACTTCGTTCGCCTTGGGAACAGGTTTCTCAACCTCCTTGACGTGGAGCACTTCTGGCGGCCCGTACTGCTCGTATACGACTGCTCTCACGTGATCCCTCCGAGGCCATGCCGCTTCTAGCACGCCAGGCTGACTATTGCCGGGTACCGCAATCGAAGCGATGATTCAAGTATTGAGGTTGATGCTGGCCTTCGCCGCTCAAGGTTCACGATGCTCCACAAAGTGGTTATCTTCTATGTCCTCGCCTTCGTCTTCACCATCATCTTGGCGGGAATTCAGGAAGGTGCTTCAATTTCACCCGAGGCAGTCATCCTGCCTCAATGGGGCAGTGGCCTCGCAGCCCTTGTCATGCTTGTCATCTTCCGCGGAGATCGTCATCGGTTCTCGGTCGTCGACCGGAGCATTCCTCTATCTCGGTACGTCGTGGCCGCCCTTGTCCCCCTTGGTGGCGCCCTTGCGGCCTATCTCATCAACACGTTGATCCTCGGCGCGCTCCCCTTCGGAGACACGGCGCCCACCCCATGGCTCCTGCTCCTATGGATGCCCCTCGGGGCTTTCGGCGAAGAGCTCGGGTGGCGTGGCTATCTTCACAAGCGTCTCAACATCCGCCTCACAGGGCTGCTTTCTTCATTCATCGTTGGCATCATGTGGGCACTCTGGCATGTGGGCCTCTACCAGAACGGCATCCTCTACATGGGCTTCGTCCTGCTCTTGATAGTCTCATACAGCGTCGTAATCTACGGTCTAGTCCAGGCATCGGCCTTCAACGTCATTCTTGCCGCGATCTTCCATCTGATGATCAACATCACGAACCTGTTCTCCTACAGCATCATCAACGAGACCTCATTCATCGTCGTCAACGCCCTCGTGTGGGCTGCAATTGCAGTCGCCGTTGTCCTGACAAGGAGACGCCTCTTCATTTCCAGCGGGTCTCGCCTAGACGGCCTGCGTGAGCAGCGGTCGTGCCTGCGGAAAGGCGTCGGTACTACGGGAGAGTCAGCCGCGCTTCTGAATCGGGAATCGCTCCTCCCCGCAGCCCGAGATGTTCAGACGCGCGTTTCCTCTTCCCTGCCTGCCGACCCGATTGAAACGTCCGCAAGGCCCGATCGGATCATGTACCAGAAGAGAATGACCCCCGGCATGGCAATCAATGTGGTCAGCAGATAGAAGTTGACGTATCCCATCGCCTCGATCAACGACCCGGCCGTGGTGCCGGTCAGGAATCGTCCGGCGATGCTCGCGGCCGCGGAAAGCAGCGCATATTGCGTGGCGGTGAACCGCAGATTGCACAGCGCTGACAGATAAGCGACGACGGTCACACCGCCGATGCCGCTGGCAAAGTTCTCGAAACCGATGACGGCCGCCATCCCGATGTTCGAATGACCCGCTGCGGCGAGCGCAGCAAAGCCGAAATTCGAGACGGCCATCAGCACGAGGCTGATGAGCACCGACCGCTTCATTCCGAGCTTGGCATACAGCACTCCGCCGACGAACACGCCTGCCAGGAGCGCAATGAAGCCGACGGTGACGTCGTAGAACGCGATTTCGTCGTTGGTGAATCCGAGATCCTGGAAGAGCAGCCGTAGCGTGAGATTCGCGAGCGTGTCGCCAATCTTGTGAATCAGGACGAACACGAGGACGACGAGCGCCCCTTCGCGGTTGAGGAACTCGGCAAGTGGGCTGAAATAGGCGACGACGGCCTGAATGGCTCCGCGCGCGGCAGCCGGCTCGCGGTGCCGCGCCGGCTCACCCATGCCGACGCCGACGGCCATCGCGGGCAGCGCAAACAGCGCACAGGCGGTATAGGCGGCGGCCCACCCGTAGCGCGCGGCCACGACGAGCGCGAGGGCGCCTGCCGTCGCCGTCCCAATCCTCCAGCCGTACTGCGACATGCCCGAACCGACGCCAAGCTGGCGCGGTTCGAGCAGCTCGATGCGATAGGCGTCGATGACGATGTCGAACGTCGCGCCGGCAACGCCGACGAGCACCGCGGTGAGTGCGACCGTCGTCAGCGCCTGCTGCGGATCGATGCTCCCGAGAAAGGCGACGGTGGCCATCACCAGCACGCCTGTCACCAACAACCACGAGCGGCGCTGGCCGAAGCGGCCGAGCAGCGGAATGCGAACGGTGTCGACGAGCGGCGCCCACAGGAACTTGAAGTTGTAGGCGAGAAAGACCAGCGCGAACATGGTGACCGCGCTTTTCCGGATCCCGTACTGGGCGAGCCGCGTGGTCAGCGTGGCGCCGATCATCGCGTACGGTGCGCCCGACGAGATACCCAGGAACAGCGCCGCCAGCGGCGCTGGTTCGAGGTAGGGGCGCACACCTTCCGGAAGATACGAGCGCCAGTGGCGGGCGGCGACCGTGGTTTCGTGGCCGTGGATATGTGGATGCAATCAGTACAGCTTCTTCAGCTCGATTCCGTTGTAGTACGTTTTCAGTATCTGGTCGTACGTGGCGCCGTCGAGAGCCATCCCATAGGCCCCGACCTGGCACATGCCGACGCCGTGGCCCCAGCCGCGGCCGAAGAACATCATGCCGATGATCTCGCCACGGGCATTGCGCTCGATGTCGAACGAGAACAGGCTGTCCCGAAGCCCCAGCAGGGAGCGTAGACGAAGCGCGCCAACCGGGCGACGCCCGGAGGAGCCAACGATCTCAGTATTGACGGGACGCTCCGAAGGCCCGCGTTCCACCACGCGGACATCTTGGAGGTCACCAATCTTCAGAGAGCCGAACGCCGTGTCGAGTTCCTGACGCGTCTTATGCATCTGCCACAAGGCAACACGCGAATATCGATCAGCAGCGGGGTTCGCGAAATTGTTCCGGTAGACGAGCATCCGGATCGCGCCGTCGACCGCTCTGAAATCCATCAGCTCGCCACCGATCCACGATCCCTGGCTCAAGGCAAGCTTCTCGTCTCCAACCCGCTGGTAAATCGGTGCGTCCGGACTGAGCGTGAATTCCTTCGGCTGCCCGTTCACCATCAGCTTCATGGTGGCGCCATCCCAGGCGATCAGCACTCCTTGTTGCCATTCAAACGCCGCTTTCTTTTCGATGAGACGGAACAGCAGTTCCTTTGCGGGAACTGTGCCGGAAGGCGGCAGGATACCTTGCTCCGTGACGAAGGCAAGATCGGATGTGGTTCGCACGGCAGGATAAAACGATTGCCGGATAAAAGTCGCCAACTCCGTCACGTCCATCGACGGCGGCTCTCCCTGCCCCGGCAATCCCATGAACCGCCGCGCGTCCGAAAAGTTCGACACGCCGGCGACCGCGAGCACCGCGTCTTTCCAGTCCGGGATCGCTCGCGACGATGTGAATGGCAGCGGCTCAGGATGCTTGTACTGGCAGACGGTCGAAACCAGATAGGGAAGCTTCTCCCCGAAGATATTCTCCGAGCTCTCTGTTCGGCCACCGCAGGTCGAGCTGTAGAGGGCATTGATCGGCTGGCCGCCGTACGTCGCGATCATCCCGCGTGTTTCCGCGACGGCCTGGGTGGCCAGCGGGTCTTCGGTGCCCGCACCAAAGTAAACCTGACACATGTCCGTGGCACAGATGTCATACCCTTCGTCCTTGTACTGCCCCAGGTTTCGCAGGATGTAGGTACGGGCCGCCACCGCCTGCGCTTTGAGTGCCTCGAGTTCACCGAAGGTCGTTGGACTCAGCTCGTTGGGCACGACGCCAAGCAGGTAATCTTCCATCGGCAACTCATTGACGACCGTAAACGTGTTCCTGGAATTCCCGAAGACGGTGATGCTTCCGCGGTAGCGTCGGTTGTCGATCTCAATCACTGCCCCTGCCGGCTCGATCCGCACTTTGGTGGTCGTCGGCAAGACGAGAAGCCTGCCTCCGTCGAGTTCGACCAGCGTCCGATACCGAAGATCCGCACGGCTCAGCGCGCGGTTGGCCGCATCGGCGTCGACCGACAGAATCATCGTGAACTTGGCGGTGCGGGTGCGAGTCTGCTGAACAGTGAAGGCGTTGTCGGACCGCAGCGTTACCGTGGAAGCGTTCTGACTGAGGCCGATTCGGACGACCGGTTCGTTTGGCGCCTGAGCCCCGGCAATCAGGAGCAGCACCGCCAGGAGGAGCGTGCGCATCCCTGAATGTTATAGACGAGAGCCGGCATTAGCCAGCTATTGCTCGCGGAGATTGCGTATTACGGTTCGGCTGGTCCGCAACTCGCGTATCGATTCGAATCGCTTGCGTAAACCTGGGTTCGAAGCAGTCCCTACAGGACCCACAGTTTCGTCAGCGTTGTTTCCGACCCGCACTTCTCGAACCAGTCCACGCCCTCCAGGACCAGGTCGAACTTGAGGGCGTATCGGCCGGATCGGGGGAGCGGCGGCAGCTCGATGGCAATCTTCTCCGCAGCCCCGCCGACGAGCGCGTGCGGGAGTCTCGCGCGGGCGAAATCGCGCTCGATGAGCGTTCCGTCTTCGGCGCATAACTGCGCCCCGAGTCGGACGAGCCGCCGTCCATAGGTCGCGTCGGCCGGGAACGGCCGCGTCGAGAGATTCTGCACGCGCGTGCGCACGCGAAGAGGACGTCCGGCACGCGCAATGAGCGGCACGCCGGGAATCAGGGTCCGCACGTCGATCCGTGCCCGCGGCGTCGCACCGGGAATGGCGCTGCCCAGGTTGCTGTCGTCCCATGTTTCACGCCGAATCGCCTCGAGCTCCGGTCCACCGGCAAACCGGCGCGAGTAGGCGCTTTCCGGATGGTCGGTGATCTCCCAGCAGAAACGATCCACGCCGATCTCGGCGGCCATGGCCCGCGCCAGATTCATCTCCTCGTCGCTGTCGTTCCATTTGAAAAGGATGTACCGCCAGTTCAGAAACGGGAGGTCGCGTCCGGAGCGCCGTTTTTCGTCAACCATTGAACGCAGATTGGCGAGCGCGACATCGAGTCGCCCGCGCTGCCGGTATCGCGCGTAGCTCTCCTGAGTCGCGCCGTCGATGGAAAACGTCACCTCGTCGATCCCAGAGTGCACCAGGCGACGCGCCTGGGCCTCGGTGAAGGCCAGGCCATTGGTGCTCGTGTACAGGTAAATGTGCGGAAAGCCACTCTTGATGTATTCGCACATCTCGATCGCCCGTTTGTGGAGGAACGCTTCGCCGTAGTTGAAGAAGTCGATCCGCACGAGCGAAGGGCCGACTTCGTCGATCACCCGCTGAAAGAGCGTGAAGTCCAGCATCCCCGCCTGCCGGGTGCGGGTAATCCCGGTTTCCGGCGCGCAGCACGACTCCGTGCAGGAAATGTTGCACGCCGCGGTGCACTCGATGAACATCCGTGAAGGGAGGCGGCCTGCCTCCAGCGGCCGCACGACGGGAGATTCATCTTTCGCGAGCGGGCGTTTCAAACCACAGTCGCCGCAGAAGGAGGAACCACCCTTATTGAGGTCCTGACGGAGCGTCGTCACGACAGAACCCTTCCAGACGTCTTCGACAGAGGCCGTCCGCGCGTCTCCGAGCACGCGTTTTCCGTAGGGGTCCGCGCAGCCACAGACGAGGCGGCCGTCGCACAGCATGACCAACATGTCCCACGGCCAGGTGCATTGGAAGCGAGTGGATAAGTAGATCAGAGACACGGCGCTACGTTCGCGACAGAGTGTTCATGCGTACCTCGCAGGGTAACACACAGTATGGAGCTGCCGGAGCCAGACTCAATGGACGGGTGTATGCTCTCGCTTATCATGTGATTCCGGCGCCTGACCGAAAGGACTACCAATGATCAGCAGCATCGCCCTCGTGCTTCTCGGCGCGGCCGCGGTTGCCACGCCGTGCGAAAATCTCGCCAACGTCAAGTTGGACAAAGCCACCATCACCAGCGCCCGGATGGTTCCCGAAGGTCCTGCACCCGCGCGGGGAGGTGGTCGAGGACGAGGAGCGGCACCTGCCGCGCAGGCGGCGGGCGCGCCGCAGGCGGCGGGTGCTCCACGCGGCGGCGGTAATCCGCCACCCGCACCAGCGCTCATCCCCGCGCACTGTCAGCTGCAGATCGTCCTCAAGCCCTCGTCGGATTCCCTCATCAACATGGAGATCTGGCTCCCGCCCGCTGACAAGTGGAACGGGAAGTTCATGGGGGTCGGCAACGGCGGCTTCGCGGGATCGATTCAAGGGCTGGCGAACGACATGCCGCAGGCGTTGCGGCTTGGCTATGCGACCGCGGGCACCGATACCGGTCACCAGGAAGCGGGCGGCGCATGGGCGATTGGCCATCCCGAGAAGATGATCGATTTCGGCTACCGCGCGACCCACGAGATGACGCTGACGTCCAGGCAGATCGTCGGGGCCTTCTACGATCGGAGCCCGCAGTACTCCTACTTCAAAGGCTGTTCGACCGGTGGCCGGATGGCGCTGATGGAAGCGCAGCGATACCCGGACGACTACGACGGCATCATCGCGGGATCCCTGGCGAACCGGCACATTCACATGTGGACGGCCGGCATCGCGCGCAGCATCGAGTTATCACGCCACCCGGAAGGCGCGATCACGACGGAACAGGCCGCGCTCGTCAACACGCTGGTGACGAAGACGTGCGACACCCTCAAGGAAGGGTTCCTGAACAATCCGCGGGCGTGCAAAGTGGATTTCTCGACGCTGAAGTGCAAAGCGGGGGCGGCGGCGGACAATTCGTGCCTGACCGACCCGCAACTGAAGACGGTCGACACCTACTACGGCGGCGTGAAGAATTCGAAGGGTGAACTGATCTTTTCCGGTCAGGCGCTCGGCAATCCGATGACTGCGCAGCGGCCGACGAACCAGGCGCCCGGAGGCGTGTTCGATCTGGTCCGCATCGCCTACAACGATCCGAACGTCGACTGGCAGAAGTTCGATCTCGACCGCGACATGAAGTTCCTCGACGAGAAGATCGGCTACGTCGATGCGGTCAATCCCGACTTGAGCAAATTCAAGTCGAGCGGCGGCAAACTCCTGATGACCCACGGCTGGGCGGACACCGGCATCACCCCGGAAACGACGATCTGGTATTACGACTCCGTGCTCAACAAGATGGGCAAGAGCCAGAGCGACTGGATGCGCCTGTTCATGGCGCCCGGCATGGGGCATTGCGGGGGAGGCCCAGGAGTGAACACCTTCGACTCGATCGGTGCCCTCGAGAAATGGGTCGAGAAGGGCATCGCGCCGGACACGATGCTGGGAACCGGTGGGCAGGGCCTGACGCGTCCACTCTGTCAGTACCCGCAATACGCGGAGTACAAGGGGACGGGCGATCTGAAGGACGCGAGCAACTGGTCGTGTAAAGCGCCGACGCCGACCCGCTAGCGCAATGTTATCGGGTTCCGGCGATGTCCCATCGCCGGGGCCCTTCCATTTCGACCGCCGCTTGTGCCCGGTTCGCTCTAGCGCCTGCCACTGGAGGACGATGCCTGCGGATGTAGGATCAGCTTCTGCACGCGCCAGTTGGAGGTTTCTGCAGCGTACACCTCGTTTTCCGAGGGGCAGGCCAGCTGGTGAGCGCCCGAGAACTGTCCAAGGTTGCGTCCAGAGCGGCCGATCACCCCGAGCACCTTGCCGTCGAGTGAAACCTTGAAGATCCGCCCGGGGAACGTACTTTCCCCAACGAACAGCACCTGGTTGGGGCCGGGCGTGATGCAGATCGAATTGGGCGCTCCGATCATCCCTGCCAACGCATTGCCGGTGGGGGTGGCGCCATTGACCGCCTTGGTTCCAGGAACCGGAGGCACGTCAATGGTGAACATTCGCTGAAACTTGCCTTTGGTATCGAACACTTGAATGCGTCTATTGGAGCGATCGCCAACATAAACATTGTTATTGCGGTCGATCGCAATCGCATGCGGAAGGCGGAACTGCCCTGGCTCCACTCCCGGATCGCCAAACGAGGTTTCCCAGTCGCCGTTCTTGTCAAATTTTGCGACGCGCGAGTTCACGTATCCGTCGGTGATGTAGATGTTGCCTTCCGAGTCCCAAGCCACATCGGTCGGTTGGCGGAAGCGTCCCTCCTGTGGAGGAAGGGGAGGGTTCGGATGCCCCCAAGGCTCGGCGCCGTCGGCCGATTCCTGCTTGCGTCCGAACACCCAGGTGACGCGACCCTCCTGGTTGAACCTGACGATCATGTCGGAGCCCTTGTCGATGGCCCAGATGTTGTCGTTCCTGTCGATGCGCACCGAATGAGCTTCGGACCAGGCATAGAGGCCCTTGCCGATTTCGCGCAGGAACTCGCCCTTGGGACCGAACTCGAACAACTGCGCCGCCGCGGCACCAAAGGCCGGACCGCCGGCGCTGTTGGAGCGCGTGAACACATAGATGTTGCCCCTGGAATCAACGGCCACGCCCGGAACCTCGCCGAAATTCATGCCGGCCGGAAGCTTGAAGAAGTCAGGTACCGACTCGAACGGAATGTCAGGCACGCTTTGCTGAGCGAACGACGGCGCAGCCAGCAGAGCGAAGAATGCGAACAGACAGGCTTTCATTGTGGCCTCCGGTTGTTTGCACGACGACTGCCTCAAAGGCGCAGCCGCCTGCGAACATGCGCACCGTTATACACCGGTCGTCACGTTCGTCACGAGTCATGATCATTCCGCACGTTCCAACGGATCGGCTCGGCCCGGACTGGCCTCACTCCGCGGGCCTCACCGCCAGTCGAGCGCTCGAGGCCCGTCAGCGACACGGTCCGAACGACATCGTCGAAGCCGTCGAGCATCCGTGGTGGGCGCTGGCTCGTGATACGGCGAGGGATCCGATGATCTGGTTCTTCGCCGGAACCAGCGCGCTGTACGGCATCGTGGGCCAGGTGGCGGAAGCGGCCACGCTGCTCGGCGCGATTGTGCCGCTCGTCCTCATGGACGTCTTCCTCCACCGGCGAACCCAAGCATCGACTGAGGGCCTGAAGAGTCGGCTTGCGAGCCGGGCTACCGTCGTGCGCGACGGCGTGCCGATCGAAGTGGCTGCGCGGGACGTCGTGCCCGGCGACCTCGTCATTGTGATGACCGGCGAGACGTTTCCAGCCGACGGCATCGTGTTGACAGGTGCCGACCTGCAGGTCGATGAGTCCTCCCTGACCGGCGAGTCGTATCCAGTCCGGAAGCGCCCTGTGACCGCACCGGCGCACGCCAACGATGACCGCGCGTCGGGCACGAACAGTGGGTATTTGCTGGCACGAGGCTGCTGACCGGCCGGGCATCGCTGCTTGTCGCGTACACGGGCGGCGAGAGCATCTACGGAGAGATTGTCCGGTCTGCCAAAGGCAGCGCGCAGACGCGAACCCCGCTCCAGCGGGCAATCCAAGGTCTGGTCGTCGCGCTCTCGGCTGCCGCGCTCGTCCTCTGCGCCATCCTGATCATCGTCCGCCTACGCCAAGGACATGGGTGGCTGGACGCGACCATCAGCGCGGTCACACTGGCGACAGCCGCCCTGCCAGAGGAATTTCCGGTGGTGTTCGCATTTTTTCTTGGCGTCGGCGTGTACCGCCTGGCGAGGAGCGGTGCGCTCGTCCGTCGCGCCGTCAGCGTGGAGAACATCGGCCGGGTCAGCTGCATCTGTTCGGACAAAACTGGGACGATCACCGAGGGTAACCTGCGCCTCGCGCACCTCGTTCCCGTCGACGCGACCGACAGCGCCCGCCTGCTCACCGTGGCTGCCGCCGCGTCACGTCGGGAGAGCGGCGACCCCCTGGACACGGCCATATTCGTCCGCGTTGATCGAGGAGCCGCTCCCGGGCGCAGCCACTCGGCGAACGTGTGGCGACGTTTCCGTTCACCGAGGACCGCAAGCGGGAGACCGCGATCGAACGTGACGAACGCGGTCAGATCCTCGCGTGCACCAAGGGCGCCGCGGAGATCGTGCTGTCGCTCGTCTCGTTGTCGCCCGCTGATCGCCAGCGTTGGGTCGATCAGGTGTCGGCCCTCGCCGAGTCCGGTCACAAGGTCATTGCGTGCGCCTGGCAGCCGCTGGACGGGGCATGGACCGGCGCAGAGCCGGCGAGTGACTTCCGTCTCGCCGGATTGCTGGCCTTTGAGGATCCGGTGCGAGACGGCGTCGCGGCCGCCGTCGCAGCCTGCCAGGCCGCTGGTATTCACGTCATCATCGTCACAGGCGATCATCCGGTCACCGCTCGCGCCATTGCCCGCGAGATTGGGCTCGGGGGAGCGGCGCCGGCGGTGATCTCGGGCGAGCAGATGCAGGCCGCCATCGATCGAGGCGAGAGCGCAACGCTGCGCCACGTCCATGTGATCGCGCGCGCGGCTCCTGCGCAGAAGCTGGCGCTGGTTCGCGCGCTTCAGACGCGCGGCGAGATCGTCGCCGTGACGGGCGACGGCGTGAACGACGTCCCGGCGCTCCAGGCCGCGGACATTGGGATCGCCATGGGCGAGCGCGGTACACGCAGCGCGCGCGAGGTGGCGTCCATCGTCTTGCTCGATGACAACTTTCGAACCATCGTGCAAGCCATCGCGGAAGGGCGGCAATTGTTCCGGAACCTGCAACTCAGCTTCCAGTACATCCTGATGATCCATATCCCATTGGTCATCACGGCGGCGCTGATTCCGCTGGCGGGCTATCCGCTCCTATACCTGCCGACTCATATCGTCTGGCTCGAAATGCTGATCCATCCCACAGCCTTGCTGGTGTTTCAGGGGCTACCATCGCCCGACGGATTCGGGCCAATCGACCGAAGTCGCACGGTGCGATTCTTCTCTCGTTCCGAGTGGCTCCTGATTGTTGTGGTCGGCGTACTCGTGACCGTTCTCGTCACGTCGGGCTACGTCCGCAGCTTCGAGACCGGTGACGTCGACCACGGACGTGCCATGGCCCTGGCTGTGCTCACGCTATCGAGCGCTGTGCTCACCGCCGCCCTCAGCCGGCTCCGCACGACAGCATCACGGGTGATCGTGGCCGGCACCATCGGACTGTCGCTCGTCCTGACGCAGGTTCAGCCCCTGGCGACCGCGCTCCATCTCGAGCCACTGCACGCCGACGACTGGGCGATCGCCGGGATCGGAAGCCTGCTCGTGGGCATCTTGCCACTGCTGTTCGATTATGCGCGGTCGATGCGGCGTCACGCCGGTCCCATTGAGGTTTCAGCGTGACGAGAGACTTACCCGTCAGCAAGCTCGCGAATAGCCGAGATCATGAGCGGAACGACGTCGATCATGTTGGTAGAGTGCGGCACGGATGTGGTCGTCGCAATCCGCGCCGCTCCTGCGTCCAGTAGCGCCTGCTCGGCTGTGTCTGAGAACAACGCATGCACCGCCACGCAGACCGGTGCACGCAGGCCTGCGGCCACGAGACGCTTCACCGTCTCGACCATCGTCTGCGCGGAGGACACGACGTCGTCCACGACGACGGGCGTATGCTGCCGATAGGCCTCCATGTCGGGTGCCGACACCTCCACAACCCGGTCGCTGCGCCGCGTCTTCCGCATCACCACGCTCGGAGCTCCCACACGATCCGCCACGTCCGTCACCCACTGAGCGCTTTCCGCGTCGGGTCCGACCAGGACCGGACGATCGACATGCGCGGCAATCCACGCCGCCAGGGCGGGCGCCGCGTGGACGACGCGGTTCGGTACGCCGTAGATGTCGCTCAACGTGTGGTAGCGGTGCAAGTGCGGATCGATCGTGACCAGCCAATCCGCGTACCCCGACAAGAGCCGCGCGAACGTCCGGGATGTCACGGCCTCACCGGGGCGAAACTGGCGGTCCTGACGCAGGTAGGCCAGATACGGCGCCACGAGGCCCACGCGCCTGGCACCCAGCGCGCGGGCGGCGTCCGCCAGGAATACGAGCGGGAGGACCTTGTGGTCCGGACGGTCCAGCGTGCAGACCAGGACGACACTCTTGTCGGCGCACTCCGCGTCGATCCGCAGATAGGTCTCCCCGTCCGGAAACTGTCGCGACTCCACGGCACCGAGCGGCATCGCGGCGAGCTCGCTGACCCGCCGGCCGAGGGATGCGCTCTCTGGGAGGGCCAGGACCACCGCGCTCACGGCGCCGCCCCAATGACCACGACGTCGGCGTGCGCGGTGAGATACTCGCGCGCGTACGCCAGTTCCCCGGGGCTCTCCGCGTGCAGCGTGAATAACGGCTGGCCACCCTCCACGCTCTGACCGAGACGGACATGGAGATCGATGCCCGCAGCCGGGTCCGCCGGCGCCCCTGCGAGCTTGGCCGCGCGCGCCAGCTTCCGGCAGTCGAACCCGGTGATTCTCCCGCTCGCGGGCGCGGTCACTTCGAACTGCTGCGTGCTGGCCGGGGGTGTGCGCATCCCGCCCTGCGCCTCGCAGATCGCCTGCAGCTTTCGCCAGGCCCGACCGTCGGCCAGCAAGGCACGCGCCTGTGAGGTCCCGTGCCCGGTCGCGCACGCGCCGGCGAGCTCGAGCAGCTCACCGGCGAGAAGAATCGCCCGCTCTGTCAGGTCGTGAGGTGCGTCACGGTCACCGCGGGTCACGGCCACGACGTCCCGTGCTTCGAGCGCGGGCCCGATGCCCCTGCCGATCGGTTGAGAGCCGTCCGTGACGACCGGGCGCACCACCAACCCCACGTCGTGCCCGACGCGCTCGAGGAGGCGGGCGAGGGTGTGTGCCGCATCTGGCGTGCGTATCTTTGCGGTCGGTCCGACCGGGATATCGATGACGACATGGGTAGAGCCGGCCGCGACCTTCTTCGACAACACGGAGGCGACCAATTGCGCGTCGCTATCGAGGTCGAGGGCGCGTTCCACCCGAATCAACAGGTCGTCTACAGGACTGAGGTGAATGGCCCCGCCCCAGACCATGCACCCGCCCTCGCGCTCCACGACGCGGCGCATCGCCTTGAGGTCGAGATCGACCCGGGTCAGCGTTTCCATCGCGTCGGCGGTGCCCGCCGGAGACGTGATCGCGCGGGATGACGTCTTCGGAATACACACGCCGGCTGCCGCCACGATCGACACGACGATGGGAGTCGTGCGGTTCCCCGGCAGGCCGCCGACGCCGTGCTTGTCGGCGACGACGGTATGGTCCCACGTCACGCGTTCGCCCACCTGGACCATGCCACGGGTCAGCCCCACGACCTCGTCCAGGCTCATCCCCGCCGCTGCACACGCGGTCAGGAAGGCCGACAGCTCGATGTCGGTATAGCGACCCGCCTCCATGTCCTGGAGAATCCGCACCAGCTGTTCGTCCTGAAAGGCGTGCCCGAAGATCTTGGCCCGCACCGCCCCGAGGGACTCGACGGGCCGCGGATGCGATAGGCAGGCAACCTGCCCCGGCGTGGCATCGAGGAGCTGCCACGCGGCTTCGGACAGTCCGGCTTCCGTCGGCAACACAAAACTATCGCGGACCACGTTGAGCGTCGCGATGATCGACGCGCGCTCCGTCGTGACCGTGATGCGGGAGTGCGCGGAGAAGCCTTCGGATCGACAGACGTGACAGTCGGCCCGCATATAGACAATCGGTTCCTCGTGCGTGTCGATTCCCATGCGCTTGAGAAGCAGGGTGTTGCCGGCGAGAGGCTCCATGGGGGCATTCTATCTGGCCGTGCGCCTGGCACACTGCCAACGACCGCAGCCCCGAGTCATTGCCTGTTGGCCGGCCTGGAACGGGTTCTATGGGCCGCGAGGTCCTGCGTGGGAGTCGCGCTCACACGCCGATCGCTTCGTCCGTCGCCGAGTGGGTCCGCAAGGGGGCCTTGTCACGCGAGGCCGTTCTGTGTACTGTATCGATAGAGCACACAGTTGACCGCGCCGCGCCTCAACCCAACTTCCGGAACTCCGCTCTACGTGCAGCTCGTCGAACGCCTGAAGCACTCGATCGCCACTGGCGCCATCAGAGCCGGTGAGCAGCTGCCGAGCGTCCGCAAGATGGCGGAAGACCTGTTGATCAACCCCAACACGGTCGTTCGCGCCTACAGAGACCTTGAAAGCGAAGGCATCGTCGAATTGCGACACGGGTCCGGTGTGTTCGTGCGCGAGTCGGTTGAAGCCCGCGCCGACGTCATGCGAAAGGCTGAACCGATCATGCGATCGGTCCTGGACCGCCTCGAGTCTCTCGACCTTTCAGAAGACGACATTCGCCGGCTCATGGAGAACGAACTCGCGCTCCGGCGGGCCGGACAGAAGAGGAAACGTCGTGCGTGAGCTCCACGTCCGCGATTCGCGTGCAGCCGAGCCGGTGATCGCCGTTGCGCATCTGTCCCGCAGTTTCGGAGCCAAGAAGGCCCTTACCGATGTGTCGCTCGTCGTCACCCCAGGCTGCGTGTTTGGCCTGGTGGGCGAAAACGGAGCCGGCAAGTCCACGCTGATCAAGCACCTCCTCGGGTTGTGGCGCGCGCAAACCGGCACCGTGAGGCTGTTCGGCCTGGATCCCGTTTCAGACCCCGTCGCGGTCCTCGGACGCCTCGGCTACCTGTCTGAAGAGCCAGACCTGCCGGGATGGATGCGCGTGGGGGAGCTACTGCGATACACCCAGGCCTTCTACCCGCGCTGGGACACTACGTACGCTGAGCATTTACGTGACCAGTTCGGATTGGATCCAGACGCGCGCATCAAGACCCTTTCGAAGGGGCAGCGCGCGAGACTCGGCCTGATCGCCGCAGAGGCCCATCGTCCTGACTTGCTGATCCTGGACGAGCCCAGCTCGGGGCTGGATCCGATCGTCCGCCGCGACATTCTGGAAGCGATCATCCGAACGGTCACCGATCAAGGCCGGACCGTCATCTTCTCGTCGCATCTTCTGGACGAAGTCGAGCGTGTCTCCGACCACCTCGCCATGCTGCATCGCGGCGCATTGCGGTTCTCGGCGCCCCTCGATGACATCAAGGCGCGACATCGCCGGATTGTGCTCCACTTCGAGCGACCACAGCCCGAGCCGCCGGACGTGTCCGGAGCGATTCGCGTGGATGGAGCCGGCAGGGAATGGACGGTCATCTGTGATGCCGGGAAGATTCACTCGGCCGCGATGGCACAGCATCTGGGTGCCACCCTCGTGGATGACACGGTGGCGTCGCTCGACGAAATATTCATCGCCCACGCGACGAACTGACATGAGATCGCCGACCCTTGTCCCGCCGAAGCCTTGGCGAAGGCGGAACACCGCGCTGCTGTGGGAGATCTGGCGGCAACGCCGGTGGACGGTCGCCGTGATCGCCGTGCTGACCGTGGCGGGTCGTCTCGTCGATTTCCTCGACACGGGTGGGTCGCCGCTGACGATCCTGCTCGCGATGATCGCGTTCCTGCTCCTCCTCGGAGTCTTCAATTACACCGAGTCCAGTGGTGACCGGGGACTCGGACGCTTCCCACGGCGGCTGTTCACACTGCCGGTGACGTCGCTCCGTCTCGTTACCGTACCGCTGCTCGCGGGAATCGCGTCGATCGAGCTCCTATATGTGCTGTGGATGGACCCGCTGTCCAGGGGTGGGTCCGCGAGCGCTCCGTTCGTTGGGGTGCTGCTCGCCGCGTGGGTCGTGTTCTACCTGTGGGCTCTCTGGGCGCTCGAACGCGTGGGATCGCTGAGACTGATCATGCTCGGCGTCATCATGGTCGCGCTGTTTTTCATTGGAGTGTTGCCGTCGTTTCCGCCGACGCCTCCTCCACCATGGCGCTCGGAGCTCGTCCTGGCAGTGTTTGTTGCGGCCCTTGCCGTCGTTGCGTTTCTGCTGGCGTGGCGCCACGTGGCTCGACTTCGGGCTGGCGGTAGACGAAGCCCCGAGTCTCTCTTCGGCTGGATTGCCGAGGCTACGCCGACGCGGCGGAGAGCGTTCGCGAACCCCGAGGCTGCTCACTTCTGGTTCGAGTGGCGGTCGTCAGGGATGGTGCTGCCGGCACTCGTCGGTAGCGTCTTGCTCGTCGTCATCATTCCGATGTCGTGGCTCGTGCGCAGCAATGCAGAAGACACCTTTCGTCTTCTACTCGCAGCACTGGCGGCGCCGGTCGTGCTGGCGGTTCCAGTGGGTATTGCGTTTTCGAAGCCAACGTTCTGGTCGGAGGACCTTGCCGTTCCCGCATTCGTCGCGGTTCGCCCTCTCAGTTCGGAGGATTTCGTCGCGATCAAAGTGAAGGTTGCGACGGTGAGCGCCGTGCTCTCCTGGCTGCTGGTGCTCGTGTTTCTGACGGTATGGCTGTCGTCGTGGGGCAATCTCGATGCCTTGAGCCGACTGGCCATTCAGCTTTGGGCGTTCCATGGACACTCGATTGAAGCGGTATACGGGATTGCCGTTCTCGTTGCGCTCGCCGGGATGTTCCTCACATGGAGATTCCTGGTGAGTCGCTTGTGGAGCGGCCTGTTAGGCATGCGTCCGATGCTGGTGGGCTCCGTCGTCTCGATCGTCATCCTCGTGATCGCGAGCCTCGTGTTCGATGCCGGCCGCTTGCCGGGATGGCTGCTCGCTGATCCGGCGCGCTTCGCACCGCTCGTATGGATCGCCGCAGTTGCCGTCATTGCGAAATACTGGATTGCGGCGTACGCCTGGCGCGGCGTCCCTCCGGGCTACCTTCGCCTTTATTTGCTGATCTGGCTCGCGGGGACGGCTTCGTTCCTGGCGTTGGGCATCGTGGTGTGGGGAATCGTGCGAATCTACCTGCCGCTCGATGTCGACCGCCTGCGCAGCGTCGTCATCCTCCTTGCCTTGCTGGCTGTGCCCCTCGCGCGTGTGGGCCTTGCACCATCATCGCTCACGCGGAATCGGCACCGGTAACCATGAACACACCGCTCGCGGTCTTGGCGGCTTTGCTCAGCGTGCTCGCCCTGTACTTGCCGACGCGAACCCAGGCATTTACGCGCGTCACGGTCGATGGCCGGAGCATACGGATGCTGGTGGCCGGCCGCGGGGACGCCACCGTGGTCTTCGAGAACGGACTCGCCGGTCCGCTCGAACATTGGGGCAAGGTGCAGCCTGACGTCAGTCGGTTTGCGAGAACGGTGACGTACGATCGTGCCGGCGTCGGCCTGTCCGACGATGGGCCTCGGCCGCGGGACGGCCGCCGCATTGCCGCCGAATTGCGTCACGCGCTTCGCACGGCCGGCATCGCGCCGCCGTACATCGTCGTTGGCGCGTCGCTCGGCGGTCCCTACGTCAGGATTTTCGCTGGAATGTACCCGGACGATGTGGCGGGCCTGGTGCTCGTCGATCCGACTCCCGACAATGAACAGGTTGATGATGCGGCCGGTCTAGCGGAACTCGAAGCTTTGCCCGACACGCTCCATCAGGCACGCGCCAGTCGCGTTCCGATCGGTATCCCCGTGTTCCTGATTGACGCCATCTCTCCTCCGGACGTGCCATTCGCAACCGAAGCCATTCGAACGTTGCGAATGAGCAACCGAGCAGACCTGGAGGCCGAGTCACTGGAATACAAGAAGTGGCTGGACACGATTCCCGGCAGCCGTCTCATCGTCACCAACCGCAGCGGCCACAACGTCCCTATCGAGCAGCCGGAACTGGTGGTCGCCACGATCCGACAAGTCGTCGACGAGGTGACGCACTGAATGCGTGACCGGATGAGTGCCATCAGGAATCGTCGCGCTGCCGCATCTCGCGCCGGAGCCAGGCCTTGGCGAGCTTCCAATCCCGTTTTATCGTCTCGGGCGACACTTTGAGCACTTCGGCGGTCTCCTCCACGCCCAGCCCGCCGAAGAACCGCAGTTCCACCACACGGCTCTTACGATGGTCCAGCTCGGCCAGTGCCGTCAGCGCATCGTCGAGAGCGACCAGCTCGGGGCCACGCTCTATCGACACGAGCGCTTCATCGAGCACGACGTGAGGGGAGTCGGCGCCGCGTTTGAGGGCGCCCTTGGAGCGGGCGGCGTCGATCAACACACGGCGAATCAGTCGGGACGAGATCGCGAAGAAATGCGCCCGATCGCGCCAGGAAACACCGCGTAGGTCCACCATTCGCACGTAGATTTCGTTGACGAGCGCAGTCGTCTGCAAGGTATGACCTGCGCGCTCGCGCGACATGTGCCAGTGGGCACGCCGATAGAGCTCACGATATACGAGCGGGGTCAGACGTTCGAGCGCCTGGGAGTCCCCCCCGCTCCATGCTCTCAAGAGCTGGGTCACCTCGCTGGCGGACGGGATGGGCGTTCCCTTGGGGCCCAAGTCTTGGGTGTCAGCCGCCTCGTCGCTCATCGTGGGATTCCTGGTCTTTTCACAACGACGCCAATATGATCCGCGTGCTTTACCCGAAGTGCCCCTGATTTCCGCTTACATAAGCAGGCGGCCGCAGCCCGCGCGAGGCCGGCTCAACCGCTGTCATTGCGAAAGGTTTGCGATTTTGCCCGGTCCAGTCAAGGAGATGTTCTATGGCGCGTTTCCGGCCAATTGTATCGGGGGCCCTGCTGGGTGTCCTCATCCATGCTGGCATTACCGAAGCCCAGGTTCTCACGGGCAGCCTTGCTGGCACCGCGAAGGATGAATCGGGAGGCGTGCTTCCGGGCGCGCTCGTCACACTGGTTTCTCCGGCCCTCATCGGTGGGCCGGCGACCGTAACAGCGAACGACCAGGGCCAGTTTCGTTTTCCGAGTCTCGCCCCTGGTCAGTACAGGTTGGAAGTCGCGCTCGCGAACTTCGCAACGTACCGTGAGGACGACATCTGGATCGACCTGCAGAGCAACGTCGAGCGGACTATCGTCCTCAAGCTGGCCGGAATCGCGGAGTCGGTGGCGGTAGACGCCGGGGCGGATCTCGACGCCGAACAGAGCGGGCTCGCCAGCCGCTTCCCTCAGCCGATGCTCACATCGATTCCGGTTCGTCGATTCAGCATGTTCGATTTCGTCAAGGCCGCACCGGGCGTCTCGCCCACCTCCCCGTCGAGCGGCCTCGACAACAGCGTGTCGGTCCTCGGCTCCGGCGGTAACGAGAATCTGTTTCTCCTCGATGGCACCAACTTCACATGCCCCTGCTCGGGGGGGGCCGCGCCCCAGCCGGACGTTGATGTCATCCAGGAGGTCCGCGTCGATGCCCTCGGAGCACCGGCTGAATTCGGCAATGTTCAGGGCGCGGTGTTCAACGTTGTCACGAAACAGGGCGGGAACATCTTCGCGCCGGACTTCTCGTACTACTCGCAGACACAGGACCTGACGGCGCGATCTGTGCTGCTCCCCTGCCCGGGTTGCAGCCAGTTGCAGACGGGATACGCGCGCGTTCGGTATCGGGACTTGACGACGCATCTCGGGGGACCGCTCGTGCGTGATCGCATGTGGTTCTTCAGTGGCTATCAGTACCTGCGCGACTTTGACAGTCAACCGGGAACTGACCCGCGGTATCCTCGCACGAGCGAGTACGACAAGGTCTTCGCAAAAGTCACATGGCAAGTGACAAGACGGCTGAAGTTAGTGAGCAGCCTGCACGACGAACTGTGGGTCAGTCCACAGCGCCCCACGCTCACCCAACCGTTTGAAACCACCGTACGCATGAGCGGCACGCGGCCCACCGCCACATTCGGCCAACTCACTCATGTTTCTTCAGACAACACGCTCTGGGATGTGCGGGTCTCGCGCTTCGTCGCGCCGCAGACGAGTGAGCCGAGCACGGGGAACCGTGCCATTCCAAATCGCCTCGACCTGGCGACCGGGATTCAGAGCGGGGGCCCGCCGGGATTTGGCGGCCTGACGCTGCTCAGGACGACGGTTGCCGGGAGTCTGAGTCATTACCGCTCGCTGTTGAGCGCCGCGCACGAATTCAAAGCCGGACTTCAGGTGGAGAACGGCGAGCACTTCACGTGGAGCGCCTTTCCCGAAGGCGTCGTGACCTACACCGACAATGCGGGACAGCCGGTACAGGCCGCACTTCGTCAACCGTTCACGACAGGAGGTGAGTTCATCACAACCGGCGCGTTTGCGATGGACACGCTCCGGTTCGCGGATCGGTTCACCGCCAATCTGGGAGTGCGCTTCGATCACGCGCGCGCAGTCAGTCAGGACCTCGCGGCGCATGACGCCGCGGGGAACGAGACCGGCGCACGGATCGCCGGGCTGGGCACGCTGTACACCTGGAATGTCGTTTCACCTCGCCTCGGGCTGACGGTGAAGCTGAGCTCGGACGGAAAGACCATCGTGAGGACGAGCTACGGACGCTTCCATCAGGGCGTTCTCACCGGCGAGCTCGCGCCCGCGCACCCGGGCCTCACCCCGACAACGACTGCCGGCTTCGACGCTTCGACGGGCCGCTACTCGCGCATCATCTCGGTCGTCGATCCGACCATCAATGTCCGCCTGGATCCGAACACCCGCTCTCCGAAGACCGATCAGTTCGGGATCGGCGTTGAGCGTGAGCTTGCGGGACAAGTTGTGGTGAGTGCCTCGTACGTTAGAAAGAGCGGCAGCGATTTCATCGGCTGGACGGATACTGGTGGAACGTATCGCGCCGACACCCGAGTGCTTCCCGACGGCAGTACCCTGCCCGTGTTCGTACTCACGAATGGCACGGCATCGAGGAGATTCGTCCTCACGAATCCGGCCAACTACTTCATGCGCTACAACGGCCTGCTCGTGGCAGCAGAGAAGCGCCGGTCCGGCGATTGGCAGGCGCTCGTCTCCTACGCCCTCTCGAAGGCCGAGGGGCTCCAGCCGACCAGCGGGGCGCCAGCCGGAACCGGTCAGTTCAGCTCGACGTTCGGTAATGTCAACTCGTTTGGCCGAGACCCGAATTCCCTGGCGAACGCGACGGGACTGCTGGCCAACGATCGAACGCACGTCGTCCGGTTCCTGGGCTCCGTGGTGATTCCACGTGTCGACCTCCAGATCGCCGGGAATGTGCAGTATCTGACCGGTGCGCCGTGGGCGGCATCGACGCCGGTGTCGCTGCCACAAGGACTCACGCGAGTCCTCCTGGAGACGCCAGGCACCAGGCGGCTCTCATCCCAGACGTTGGTCGACCTTCGCCTCTCGCGCACGATTTCCTTGAATGGCGTGATGCAAGTCGACCTGCTCCTCGATCTTCTCAACGCCCTCAACGACAGCGCGGAGGAACGACTTGCGGACGAAAATCGCTTCAGTCAGAATTTCGCGCGTCCCAGTGTCTTCGTCGACCCGCGGCGCGCGATGCTCGGCGTCCGCGTGAGATTTTAGTAAGGGGGGCGAATGATCGCATCGCCAAGATTACCTGCGCTTCCGCGGTCCCTGGCGCACGTGCCAGAGGGCGACATCGACAGCAACCTCATATCGGCCCATCTGAAAGGGGCTTCCATGCATACGAGATCCGGACAGACAACAACACTCCGCGCGGTGTGCGCCGTCGCGCTGATGTGTGTGCCGTCGGCGAGCTGTGGAACGGCACGAGACGATGCGTTCTACGCAACCGGGGGCGACAAACTCCTGTCGATCAGCGTGCACGACGGGGACCAGGTCGCGGTTGCGGAACTCGGTCCGCTGGAGCCAGGGTGTGGCACGCTCGCTCGATCGTCCACTGGGGTCTTGTACAGCATGTGCGGCATCGGCATGGGCAAGCCAGGTCCACAACAACTGGCGACGATCGATCCCAAGACAGGCAAGGCGAAGGTGTTCGGGACCACTGTTGACGGCTTGATGATCATGGGGCTCGAATTCGCCCCAGACGGCACGCTGTACGCCGTGGGCGATGCCAATGGGGCGTCGCCGACGTTCAACTCGCTCTACACCCTCGACGTCAAGACCGGAGCGCCGACCCGTGTGGGCTCAACGGGCGTTCCGGCCCCCGGCTTCTTCCATGACTTCACGTTCGATTCCAGGGGTACGATGTACGGCACCACGAGTCAGGCGTTGTATACCATCGACCCCAAAACCGCGACTGCCACGAAGGTAACCGACTTTGTCGGCGGCGGAGGCTACGGCGTGATGGGACTCTCGTACAACGACAAGCAGGACAGGCTCTATGCAACCGAGTTCAAGCCTTTGAACTCCGCCTTCTATCTGGTTGATGCAAAAACAGGCTTCCTGACACCACTCGCCGCCACTGGGTATCCATTCGCCCACGCGTTGGTGCCCGTGATTCGTTGACAGCGCGGGGCGCCGACTCCGCTAGGGGGCAGCGTTTGTACGCTAAGATCCCCTCACGCTCCTCATCGCGATGACTCCTGAACGCTGGATGGACGTCGATCGACTGTTCCACGCGGCCCTGGAGCACGGCCCCCTCGAACGAGTGGTGTTTCTCGATGCTTCATGCGCAGGCGATGCTGAGCTCCGCCGCGAGGTGCAGTCGCTGCTCGACGAGTCATCGCTCGAGGACGGTTTTCTCGAAGGCCAGGCCCTCGATGCTGCGACGAGACTCATCGACATCCCCACGCAGCCACGATTGACCGGTGAGCGTTTCGGCGGTTACGAGCTGACGGCGTCGCTCGGCGCCGGCGGCATGGGCGAGGTCTATCGTGCCCGCGATCTCAAGCTCGGCCGGGAGGTTGCCATCAAGCTGCTCCCGGCGCTCCTAGCCGACGATGTCGATCGGATAGCCCGGTTCCGGCGTGAGGCGCAGATCCTCGCCACGCTCAATCATCCGCACGTAGCAGCCATCTACGCACTCGAGGAAGACAAGGGCGTTCTCGGACTTGTCCTCGAGCTGGTTGAGGGTCCAACGCTGGCCGATCGACTCGCTTCCGGTCCGTTGCCTCTAGACGAAGCGCTCCGCGTCGGTCGACAGACAGCCGAAGCGCTCGAAGCGGCGCACGCCAAAGGAATCGTTCATCGCGATCTCAAACCGGCCAACATTAAGACCGCGGCAGGTGGCACCGTTAAAGTGCTCGACTTCGGTCTGGCCAAACCGATCAGCGATGACCCGGGGTCTGGTGCTTCGATGCTCGCAACCATCGAAGCGACGCAGGAAGGCATGATCGTCGGAACCGCCGCCTACATGAGTCCCGAGCAGGCGCGCGGGCGTGCCGTCGACGCGCGAACCGATATTTGGGCGTTCGGCTGCGTGCTGTATGAGTCCCTGACAGGTCGCAAGGCCTTCCGAGGCGAGACGATCGCCGATTGCATCGCCGCCATCCTCAACAACGAGCCCGACTGGACGGCTCTGCCATCATCGACGCCCTCGGATGTCATCGAGCTGCTGAAGCACTGTTTCGAGAAGGACTCGACGCGCCGCCTGCAGAACATCGGAGATGCACGCCACACCCTCGATGACATCGTGGCTCGCGCTATGGCGCCCGCTTACGTTCAGGCGCGTCGCTCTCGCGCGCGCGCCATGCGACGAGCCGCTTGGGCCGCACCGCTCGCTGGAATCGCGGTTGCCGTATTCATCGGGGTTCGTGCAGTTCGGCAAATGAACATGACGCCTCAGCAGCTCGAGATCGGGCTCCCCGGCGATGAGTTCATCGCGCCCAGTCACTCCTCAGAACTCGCCCTCTCGCCTGACGGAACCTTGGTCGCCTACGCATCGACGAAAGCTATGACAAACCTGGCCGGAATGGTCGCACCTGCGGGCGCCGAAGGCGGTCTAGCGGCAGACATGGCGGGATCGATGCCGTCAATGACGATGGCCGAGCAGATATACGTCCGCGCGATAGGACAACGGGCCGCTGCCAGGCCAATCGGCGGAGCACTTGGAGGGGCGCCGTTCTTCTCACCTGACGGCAGATGGCTCGGATTCTGGCATGCACCAACCGCCACGCTGCGGAAGGTGGCTCTGACCGGAGGTGCACCCGTCAAAGTCACCGACGCGGTGAGCGGGATTGCGGGAGCCGCATGGGGACCCGACGATACCATCGTGTTCGCCTGGTTCGACTTGTTTCGCGCGCCTGCGGCCGGCGGCTCACCATCGTTACTGCTCAAGGTCGACGAACAGCGCGGAGAACGCTTCTACCGACATCCGACGTTTCTACCCTCCGGGAAGGCCGTGCTGTTTACGATCGGCATGGCGGACACCTACTCGTACGATGATGCGCAGATCGGAGTCTTGTCGCTCGAATCCGGCCAGAAGACGATCCTCATCGAGGGAGGCTCGAGCGCGCGCTACTCGCCGTCAGGGCACTTGATCTACGCGCGCGAGGGAAAGCTCTTTGCCGTCCCCTTCGATGCTGAACGCCTCCACGTAACGGGAGAGCCGTTCCCCGTTGCCGATGGCGTGTTCATGAGCGCGACCACCGGCATGGCCGCCTACGCCATTTCTTCAAACGGCCATCTCGTCTACGCGGCTGGCCCGATCGAGCAGGGCACGCGCGTGCCAGTCTGGGTCGATCGCCAGGGAAAGCCGACGCCTCTTCCTCTGCCTCCCCGCTCGTATCTCCATCCGCGCTTGTCGCCGGATGGACGCCAGGTAGCCATCGAGGTCGAAGGCGCGTCACATGACATCTTCACCTACGACATCGCCCGTGACGCGCTGACGAAGATGAGCTTTGATGGCGCGAGTCATTGGCCAACCTTCACACCAGACGGTCGGAACTTGACGTTCCGTTCGTGGAAGACGGGGACGATGACGATGTGGTCGATGGCAGCGGACCGAAGCGGGCCGCCGACACTTCTCACCGATGTCGGCTCCATGCAGAGCCCCGAGTCGTGGTCCCCCGATGGGACCGCGCTCGCGTTCACGCAGATGGACGACCCGGCAAACGGGTCGGACATCTACGTGTTGCCGCTCGGGGGGGATCGGAAGCCGTTCCCAGTGGTCCGGACGAAATTCTCCGAAGGCTCACCCAAGTTCTCTCCGGACGGGCGCTGGCTTGCCTACTCGTCCAACGAGTCAGGACGCTCGGAGGTGTACGTGATGGCATATCCGGGGCCCGGTCCGAAGATCCAGGTTTCGAACAGTGGCGGCACAGATCCAATGTGGCGCCGTGACGGGAGGGAGCTGTATTACCGCTCCGGCAATCAGATGATGGCGGTTGTCGTCGGCACCGGTCGCACGTTCACCGTGTCAAAACCCCAGATGCTGTGGGAAGGCCAGTATCTGGCGGGAGTCGGGTCCTCGTGCGGCATGGCGGGCCCGACGTCGGCCAACTACGACGTCAGCGCCGACGGCGAGCGATTCCTCATGATCGAGGACAAATCCCAGAACGTCGAGTGCAAGCTCCTACGCGTCGTCTCAAACTGGTCCACGGAACTCAAGCCGAGCAGGTAGAGATAATGTGATCCGCGAGTGCGCTAACCACTCAATCTTTCACTTGCCGCGACTTGTCTGCATTCGCTGGTACGACTTCTCGTTCTCGAGGCAGAACTCGTCGACGAGTTCCGTGTTGAGCTCGATGTTCTGCGTCATGTTGACGGTGAACGACCGGGTGTACACCTTGGGATCGTCGATGGTGATTTCCAGTTCGAGGGTCCCGTAGTTCGGCCGGCGCATCCGCTCGGTCATCTTGGCCACGTCGCTCATCGGGCTGCCGCCGGTGTCGATCCACAGATTGTCGCGGAAGCCCGCCGTCTGCACGACGAGCGTATCGCCCTCCCAGTGCGCGGTCGAGTAGCCGTTCCACCCGGGCGTGGGGTCCTCGGGCAGCGGCCGCCCATCGATGAAGATCTGTCGGTACATCGCGTTCACTTCGTAGAGCAGCACTAACAGCTTCGGCGTGTGCACCGCCTTGGTGAGGTGCGGCAATGTCCACGCCCGCGGCGGATTGTCGGGCAGGCAGCGTACGTGCGGATCGTCGCGGCTGAGATCCGCCCTGCGCTCCTGCGCGAGTTTGGCCGCCCACGGCTGATAGGGCAGACCGTCTGGCAGATTCCGCCCGAGGTTGCCGCCGAGCGGCGAGCCGCCAATCTCATTGCCGCACACGTTGAACTGGCCGGTGCCCGGAACGCAACGGTTGGGATTGCTGGCGTGCCAGATGCCGGAGAAGTCCGGCTTGCCGTCCGGCAGCCGCGGCGCACGGGCTGCCAAGTCGGGTCTTCCGTCGGCCATCGTGGGCACATCGGCCGTCGGATAGCGGAACCATTGGCCGAAACCTGCCGCGGGCATGCCAATCAGGGCGACGAAGACACACACCAGCACGCGGAGACGCCGCATACTCCCTCCGTTCTGTTCGCACAGGAAATGACGCACTCGTCTCAAGTTTTCGTCGACGGCAATCGTCTCACAGGTTGTGTGTTGCGTGTAGTTGTCAGTGCTTCGTCCTGCGGCCCTGGTCCGTGGTCCGGGCTGAGTCCTCTGTCCTTGGTCCGCACCCAAGAACCATGAACAAAGGACGGACCAGGAACCGAGAACTGAGGACTGAGGACTGGTACTGCACCAAACCAAGAATGGCTGTAACGTAGGGCCTCGGAGGGCACGTTTATGAGTCGACTCGGTCGACGGCTGATGGTCGGTGTGCTCATCGCGATCGGCAGTGTTGACGGTGCGTCGGCGCAGACCGCCTGCGATCGGACGTGCTTGCGAACCCTGCTGGATCGGTATCTGGCAGCGGTGATCAAGCACGATCCAAAGGCGGCGCCGCTCCGCGTTGGTTTCCGTCAGACAGAGAACGCGATCAACGTGTCCCCTGGAGGCGGCGTGTGGAAGACCGTCACCGGCCTCGGGAAGATGCAGCGCCGGTATCTGGATCCAGTGAGCGGCCAGGCTGGTTACTACGGCCTCATTGAAGAAGACGGCAACGTGGCCCTGGCGACCGTGCGGCTCCGCATCGAGAATCGAACGCTCACTGAGGCCGAGTGGTATCTGGCCCGCGCCAACGATCCCGGATTGAACGGACCGCGGCAGCCTGGTCGTCCGCCCGCCAATCTGCTGAATCCCGACTACCTGATCGCCCATCCTCCGCCGGACCGCGTGGTGCCTCCGGCCGAACGTTTGTCACGCGATGTGCTCGTGGCGATCGTCAACAGCTACTTCGACGCGATCACCTCGCACGATGGCTCGGTGGCGTTGACACATCCCGGATGCGGCCGCGCGGAAAATGGCACGCCGACGCCGGCAGGCCGGTTCCTTCCGCCGCTCGCCCCCGCGGCTGGAGCACCTCCGGCACCAGCCGCGAACGCGTCCACGAACGACTGTGTGTCCGGGCTTGCGAACTTCAATTCGTCGATGGTAGTCGCGCGACGAATCCCGCTGGTCGATGAGGAAGCGCAGATGGTACTCGGCATGGCCGTCTTCATCCGACGGCCCGGCTCCCCGACACCCCGCAATGTCTTCAGCGAGTGGTTCAATGTCGAGGACGGCAGAATCCGGACGATCTACACGGCGATGTTCTACACGGGACCGGAGCTCGCCGTACCGAACTGGCCGCCGTACGAGGGACATTGGCCGCTGCCTGCGTCGATCGTGCCGACTCCGCCGCCGGCGCCCCGCTGATCGCTACGCGGACTGCCCGGACGAATTGGCTATTCGGGCCCGGTGCGGTTGACGTTACGCGTACATCGGACGCCGTTCGTTCAGCGCCAGCCAGCCGCGCGCAATCCGGTAGATGAACCAGATCGTGATGACGCCGAGCGGCAGCCAGGCCACCAGGATGCCGATGCCGAGCGTCAGGACGACGAAGATGACGCAGAGCGACACCCACAGCAGCCCGAACCAGAACGTGCGGATCTGCCAGCGGAAATGCGACTCGAGCCACGTCCCGCGTACTTCGCCCCGCTTCAGATAATTGAGGATGACCGCGATGATCGATGGCCAGCCCACCAGAAACGCCCCGATCACGGTCGCGGCGCCGAGGATTCCGGTGAGCAGGCTGAATGCGTGCAAAAGGTAAATGACGTTCGTCCATGTGACGAGGGCGTCGGGAGACGTACGGCCGGTCGGCTCAGGCAGCATTCGTGGCGTGATCTTATCAGGGCGCGCACGACTTGATTACAATGCGCCCCATGGGCGACGGCCAGAGGCCGCTCTTGTTGATCATGGCCCTGCTGATGACGTCAGCGGGAAGCGTGCTCTTGAATGCGCAGACGGCCGACGTACGGACCGTCTGGGACGGTGTCTATACCGACGCCCAGGCAGCACGCGGCACCCCGGCATTCAGCCAATCCTGCTCGAACTGCCACACGCTGGCGTCGCAAGGCAAGGGGCCCCTGACCGGTGAAAAATTCTGGGAGGGCTTCTCGCAAAGGACTGTCGGAGACCTGCTCACCTTTGTCCGGACCAACATGCCGAACGGCAACGGCGGCTCCCTGCCGGCGTCCACGTACAACGACCTCGTGGCGCTCATCCTGAAATCCAACGGCTTCCCCGGCGGGATGGTCGAGCTTGCGCCGGAAACGATCGCCAGCGTGCAGATCATTCCGAAGGACGGGCCCGGAGAGCTGCCGGCCAACAGTCTGGTCCGCGTGGTTGGCTGCCTTGCCCGGAACGGAAATGACTGGGTGCTGACGAGCGCCACCGTCCCCCAGCGCGCCGAGCGCATCGGGGTGGGCCCGGAAGACGCCAGCCGTCCGCTTGGCGACCGCACCACGACGCTCAAGTTCCTCCTGACGCGCCTCGATTCCTTCGTCGGGCAGCGCATGTCAGTGACCGGCTGGCTGATTGGCGCAGGGGGCGCGAACGGCATCAACGTCGCCACCGCGAACCGCGTGGGCGATATGTGCCCATAGATCGGGCGCGTGTCTGTAACTCATTGAAAAGCCGGACTAAGGGTACAAATCGTGGCTTCCGACGGGCGCGCCACACAGTGTAATATCAGCCCTATCTCGACCCTTCGATAAGCGAGGGTTGCGAGCCGATTGTGAGGGCCTGAGATGCGCACGCAACGGACTTCCAGATGGCTGCTGACAGACCGGGGCCCCCAGCGCGGCAGCCGCGCTGGGGTGGCGTTATGGCTGTCGCTCGTCATCCTGCTTCCTGCGGTAAGCATCCTCGGCCAAGCTGGAGGCGACACGGCTCTGGTCGCTGCCGCCAGGAACGACGACATCCAAGCTGTTCGCGCACTGATAGCCCGGCGAGCGAATGTGAACGAGCACGCGCGCGATGGGTCAACGGCGATTCTCTGGGCGGCATACCACTCCAATCTGGAGATGGCGCGGGCGCTCATTGCCGCGGGCGCCGCCGTCAACACGCCAAATCATTACGGCATCACGCCGCTGCTTCAAGCCAGCCGCTCGGGCGACGCGCCACTTGTCGGGGCGCTGCTGAAGGCGGGCGCCGACCCGGCGGCCACTCATCCTGACGGCGAGACGCCGCTCATGGCCGCGTCGCGCACCGGCCGCGTGGACACCGTGCGGCTGCTCCTCGTCGCGGGCGTGAATGTGAACGCCGCCGACGACGCATACCAGCAGCAGACAGCGCTCATGTGGGCGGCGGCGGAAGGCCACCTGGACGTGGTCAAGGCGTTGCTCGAGGCGGGCGCGGATTCAAATCGCAAGGGTCACGTCAACGCCCTGGAAGATCGGAAGCACGCCGACTACACAACGGGCGGCTTCACGGCCCTCATGTTTGCGGTGCGCAACGGGCACGAAGAAGTCGCCAGAGCGCTCATCAAGGGCGGGGCGGATCCCAACCTGACCAACGGTGACGGCGCCACAGCGATGATGGTCGCCATCGTCAACGATCGGTTCGATCTGGCCGGCCAGCTCCTCGACCTCGGCGCCGACCCGAACGACGGGTCGTTGTACTTTGCCGTCGACATGCACGACGCCACGACCGACATGCGCGCGCGCGACGGGTCGCGCCTGCGCGCCAATCATCCCAACAAATTGACGTCGCTCGACCTCGTGACTCTGTTGCTCAATCGCGGCGCCGACCCGAACAAGCCGTTCGTGGGCCAGCTGCACTCCACGTCGTACTGCTGCGGTGACGAGATCAACGGCTCGCCGTTCTATCGCGCCGCAGTGGCTTCCGACGTCGAGGTGCTGAAGTTGATGATTGCGCACGGCGCCCGGATCGAATGGAGCCCGGCCGAGGTCAAGAAGGAAGCGCGAGGAGTCGGCGCTGCTCCGGTCGGTCGCGGCCTGAACGCGAACGTTGGAAAGACGCCGATCATGGTGGCGATGACCGGTGGCCGCGGCTCGCCGTTGGCAGGCGGCCCGGGGTTCGACCGCATCGGACCGATTCCGTTCCGCGAGAAATCGAACCGTGATCCGCTCGAGGCGCTCAAGGTGCTGCTGGCGGCCGGGGCGAACCCGAATACCAAGGCGCCGGACGGCTCGACGCCGCTGCACCAGGCGGTGCAGGCACGACAGGTGGCCATCATTCGCACGCTGGCCGAGGCCGGCGCGTCGTTGAGTGCGACCAATAAAGACAATCTGACGCCGCTGCAGCTTGCCGAAAAACCCCCGGGGCCCACTCCTGTGTCGCAAGTGGGTCCTGGTGTACTCCAGGTCAAGCGTGACACGCGTGAGGAAGTGATCGCTGCCCTGCGCGAGCTGATGAAACTCGGTCCCAACGATCCCACGCCCGTGCCGCCACCCTTGCCCGCCGAGCCGGACAAGAAGGTTGAAGACAAGAAGGACGCCCAGAAATGAAGAGGGTGCTGGTGACCGCGGCCCTCGTCTGGGTTGGCGCGGCGGCGCTGCTGGCGCAATCGGCGAGCGCCACGCGCCCACAGTCCGCGACGCCCGCGCAGTCGCTGTCACTGTCGGCCGACAAGACCAAGTACCGGGCCTTGTTGAATCAGTACTGTGTGGCTTGTCATAACAGCCGCACGGCATCCCCGGCGAATGATCCGGTCAATCTCGAGTCGGCCAGCCTCGACGACCTGTTGCCCCATGCTGCAACGTGGGAGCGCGTGCTCCGCAAGTTGAGCGTGCGCGCGATGCCGCCCCCGGACATGCCGCGACCGAAGGAAGCCGACTATGCGACGTTCACCAGCTGGCTGGCCGGCTCGCTCGACCGCGCCTGGCAGGGGCGAAGTACTCCGGGACGCTACGTGGTGCATCGCCTGAACCGCGCTGAATACAGCAACGCGATTCGCGACCTGGTGGCGCTCGACATCGACGTGACCGAGCTGCTGCCGAGCGACGGCGCGAACTTCGGCTTCGACAACATCGCGGCCTCTCTGAACACGTCGCCACTCCTCCTCGAGCGGTATCTGACCGCCGCGCAGCGCATCAGCGCGCAAGCGGTGGGCGATCGGGACGTGCGGCCCGGGACAGCCGAGTATTCGATCAGCCGTGAATTCACCCAGAGCGGGTACATCGACGGCCTGCCGCTCGGGACACGCGGCGGCACGCTGGTCCGTCATGTGTTTCCGGCCGACGGTGAATACAAGCTCTCGGGCCGGCTGGTCAGGGGAGTCGAGGAAGGCTACGCCGGCGTCGAGGGGAATGACTTACCGCATACATTCGTCATCACGGTTGACGGCGCGGAAGTGTATTCCGCTCAGATCGGCGGCCTCAAGGATCACGAAGTCCAGGTCAGGGACATGAACGAGGCGCGCACGCTCGTCGACGCGCGCATGACCGGCCGTGTCACCGTGACCGCAGGTCCGCATGACGTGGGCTTCACGTGGAAAGAGAGACCGTTCGAGCGGCAGGACGTGTGGGAGCCCTCGCGGCGTGACAGCCAGGAAGTCCACATGATTGGTGGCCTGCCCCGGTTGAAGACCGTGGGCGTCGAAGGCCCCTACCGCGTAACGGGGGTCAGCGCCACGCCGAGCCGCGACCGAATCTTCGTGTGTCAACCGCAGGCGGTCCAAGAGGAGCAGGCGTGCGCCACCAAGATCCTCACCAACCTGGCGCGCCGCGCCTATCGGCGGTCGGTCACGTCCTCGGATGTGGAGGCGCCGCTCAAGTTCTATAAGGAGTCCCGCGAGAGTGGCGGCAACTTCGACGCCGGCATCCGCGTCGGGGTCGCGCGTATTCTGGCCAGCCCCTCGTTCCTGTACCGAATCGAACGCGATCCGGCCGGCCTGCGGGCGGGCGCTGCGCACGCGGTCAGCGACGTGGAGCTCGCGTCACGCCTGTCGTTTTTTCTCTGGAGCAGCATCCCGGACGAGAGGCTGCTGAACCTGGCGACGACCGGCCGGCTTCGCGAGCCGGGCGTGCTCGAGGCCCAGGTGCGCCGCATGATTGCGGACGAACGCGCCAATGCCCTGGTCAGCAATTTCGCCGGGCAGTGGCTCCAGCTGCGCAACCTGGAGTCCAAGGTCGCGCCCGATTTACTGATGTTCCCGGACTTCGACGACAACACCCGCAAGGCGTTCCGCCTCGAGACAGAGCTGTTCTTCGAGCACATCATGCGGGAGAACCGAAGCGCACTCGAGCTGCTGAGCGCCGACTACACGTTCGTGAACGAGCGGCTCGCCAGACACTACGGCATCCCGGGCGTATACGGCGAGCGCTTCCGGCAAGTGAAGCTGACCGATCCGAACCGGCGAGGCCTTCTGGGACAAGGGAGCGTCCTGTCGCTCACCGCTGTGGCGACGAGAACCTCGCCCGTGTTTCGTGGCAAGTACATTCTCACGACGTTCCTCAACACACCGCCACCGCCGCCGCCGCCGAACGTCCCGACGCTCGAGGAAAGCAACAAGGACGCGGCGACTGCGCCGAAGACCGTGAGGGCGCAGCTCGAGGTCCACCGGAAAAATCCGGTCTGCGCCTCCTGTCATCGCGTCATCGACCCGCCGGGCTTTGCGCTGGAGAAGTTCAATTCAGTCGGACAGTGGCAGGATGCCGCTGCCGATGGCACGCCGATCGACACAGCCGGCGTGCTGGCGGACGGCGCCAAAGTGGATGGTCCCGCTGCGCTGCGCAACGCCATCCTGAGCCGGCCCGATGCGTTCGTCACGACGCTCACCGATCGGCTGTTGACGTACGCACTGGGCCGCGGGCTCGAGCCGTCCGACATGCCCGTCGTCCGGAGGATCGTGAAAAACGCGGCGCCAAACGATTACCGCTTCGCGTCGATCATCGTCGGCATCGTCGAGAGCGCGCCATTCCAGATGCGCGCCACGCTCGAACCTGTAGAGACCATCAACCGCGTCGCACAAGCGAAGGGACAGTAGTCATGATCATTACAAAGAAGCATCTTTCCCGCCGCACGTTCATGCGTGGTGCTTTCGGCGCGACGATGGCGCTGCCTATGCTGGAGGCGATGGTGCCGGCGCTCACCGCGCAGTCGCGCACCGCTGCGCGCTCGCCGTTCCGGTTCGGTGCCATCTACATGCCCAACGGCGTGTTTCCCGACACGTGGCATCCGGACGAGGCCGGCAGCAGCTTCCAGTTCAAGCCGGTCATGCAGCCGCTCGAACCGTTCCGCGATCAGCTGGTCACGGTCAGCAAGATGAAGGCGCCGTGGGGGGCCTCGATACATCTTGGGGCGAGCTCGGCGTTTCTCAATGGCGTCGGGCCCGTCGCCAACAGAGAAGGAGGAACCAGCGAGTCCTTCGGGAAGATCCAGTCGAAGAAGACCCTCGAGCAGTACATCGCCGACAAGGTCGCGGAGGATACGCCTCTGCGCTCGATCGAGGTCGGAACCGAGGACATGGGCACCGCGGTAGGCGCCTGTGACGGGTTCCCGTGCACCTTCTTCAACGCGCTCTCCTGGCGAGACGACACGAGCCCGTTGCCCGTGTCCATCAACCCGCGGGTCACCTTCGAGCGGATGTTCGGCGAGACCGGCTCGACGGAGCAGCGCGCCGCACGCCTGAAGGAGAAGCAGACGCTGCTCGATTCAGTGATGCAGGAAACGGCGAAGCTGCGGGGCACGCTGGGCGCGCCTGACCGCGCCATTCTCGACGAGTATCTCAGCAACATTCGTCAGGTAGAGCAGCAGCTCGACAGGATGGAAACCCGGCTCGGCACCATCACAGGCACTCCAGAGGCACCCGTCGGCTTGCCTGAGGCGTTTGACGATCACATGGCCGTCACCTACAACCTCATGCATCTGGCTTTTCAAGGCGACATCAGCCGGGTCTTCACGTTCATGATCTGTCACGAGGCGAGCGACCGCGGCTACGCGCACATCGGCATCCCCGAAACGCACCACAGCATTTCGCACCATGGCAACGAACCCGAGAAGCTCGCGAAGTACGCCAAGATCGGCACGTACCAGATCGTGAAGTTTGCGGAGTTCCTCGAGAAGCTGAAAGCCACGCCGGATGGCGACGGCACTCTGCTCGATCATTCGCTGCTCTACTGGGGCAGCGGCATGAGCAACGGCAACGAGCACGATCGGAACAACCCGCCTGCCGTCGTGCTCGGCGGCGCCAACGGCGGCCTGAAAGGCAATCGTCACGTCGTCGCGAAGAAGGACGAGCCAACGGCGAACCTGCTGCTCGCGATGGCACACCTTGCCGGCGTGGAGGTCGAGAGTTTCGGTCAAAGCACCGGCCGGCTCGACCTGTAGAGATCACCGGTAGGGCACGGCCTTTCAGGCCGTGCCGTCGCGGTCGGGCCGGTCTGAAGACCGGCCCCTACCGGAAGACGACCCGCGGCCTAGGTGGGCGGCCTGATGACGAGAACGGGGCACGACGCGTGCCGCACGACCAACTCCGCCGTACTGCCAAGCACGAGGCGCGAGACCCCGGATCGTCCGTGGGTGCCGATCACAATCAAGTCCGCTTCCCACTCACGCGCCGCGGCGAGGATCTCGTCGGCCGGTTTCCCTTCTCGCAGGAACTGCCATACCGGTGGCTCGCCCGTCCGCTGTGCTGTGGTGGCCAGAAACGATTGACCTTCGCGTTTCAGCGTCGCGGCCCATTCTGCGGCGGGAATGCCGCTGTCCGGCCGAAACGCGAGCGTTGGATCGACGACATAGACGAGAGCGGCCTGAGCCTTCAGCGCCGTGGCCAGGTCGGTTGCGACCTGCACGGCGTGCGCCGCGATCGCGCTGTCATCGAGGGCGATCAGAATCCGACGAAAAGACATGTACGGCCTCCACTGGTATCGGAGTCTACGTCAGGCACGGGCGCTTGAACTCCGAAACAACGCCGCCTTGACGAAGTCGTTGATGACGAGTGAGCAGGCCATGGCCGCGATCAGCACGAAGACGGTCTGGCGCCACGGCACTGGCGTCAGCCCGGGAATGCCGACGAGCGTCAGCGCGGTGCCGGCGACGCCGTCGAGACACAGTGCGCCGATGAGTGTGCCGCTCGGCCATGATGCCCAGAAGTGCCGGCGCTCTCTGGCGGAGACGATCGAGAAGAGCGCGAAGTAGAAGAGCTGAGCAGTCGCATATCGGCTGGGACGACGTCACCTTGCCGGATGCGGGCGACGTCACCCGGAACCAACTCCCGTGCGGCCAGCGTCTGCCAGTCGCCGTTCCGCAATACGCGAGCGTTCACCTGCAGGCGACGACGGAGCGTGTCCACGACGCCCTCGGCTCGTTGCTCCTGGACGAAGGCGATGGTCGCGTTCAAGGCGAGGAGAGCGGCCGCAATCACCAGGTCCGCGTATCGGTGCAGGACCCACGACAGCGCGGCGATCGCCTCGAACATCCACGCTGACAGGCCCCAGAACTTCGACAGGAATCTGAGAATCGAGTCGGGTTTCTTCTCGAGAACCTCGTTCGGCCCTGACAGTTGCCGTCGAGCATCGGCCTGTTCGGTGGAGAGACCGGCGTGGACGTCCGCGTGGCCCACCGCTGGCACGGTCGGGGTCGACGGAGGAGTGATCATGATCGACCCACACAGTCTACCGACGCCGCGACGTCCGTCAGAACCGATATTCTAACGCCGCGGAGAACGCCCCTCGCTACCCGCGGCCGCGGCCGGCCCACATCGGGAAGCCCTTAGCATCGCGGAACGTCATCGTCTCGGAGCCCTTCTTGATTTCGCGCACGAGCAGCACGTCGCGGCCGTCGACCTTGCTTTTCGCACCGATGACGTCGATCTGGTCGCCCTTCGCGAGCTCGTACTTCTTCTCTGTCTGGTACCAGGACGGACCGAGCGCGAGTTCGAGCGTCGCGTCCGAGGTCTTGAGGATGATGTGCATGCCCTGTTGGGGACCGGGTTTCAGGTCCTCCACGGTACCCTTGATGGTGATTTCCGCCGCCACGTTGTAGTTCGCGGCCCCCTGCCCACCACCCCTGCGGCCTTGCGCGAGGACATCGCCAGCCGTAAATACGAGTGTCAAAGAGACAGCGCCCAACAGAAATCCAAGAGCTTTGATGTCCATAGATGTCCCCTTTTCAAATTCGACCCATCTTCAGCTTGAAGGGGTCATATCTATGAGACGCAAGATCAGATCCACCAGCCATTGGGTGTCACTGAGACAAACCGAGCAGAGCGAACGGCTGGTGTGAGGCCGACAGCGAGGCGCTCCGGAGCATTGATCACGAAGCAGGAAAGGTGGATTCGGCGTGGGCGCCGCGATCGTGGAAAGATCTCACGGAGAAAAGTGGAAAAACCCGCGGAGGAGGCAGGGCCCGCCGGATTCCCGGCACGGCTCGATCTGTAGAGATCACCGGTAGGGCACGGCCTTTCAGGCCGTGCCGTCGCGGTCGGGCCGGTCTGAAGACCGGCCCCTACCGGAAAGGCTGCTGATTCCGCGTCTCAATCTTCTTGAGACTTCTGCGCCCGGCTCTGTCGGAGGTAGTGAGGGCTGTACGAGAGGCCGTAGGAAGTCTTCTGCACCGCGGCGGCCTTGTGACGGTTGAACTCCTCCCGTGACTCCTCGAAGGCTTTCACCTCTTCGGCCGTGCAGGAGCGCAGCGTGATCTCTTCGCGCGACTGGAAGAGGACCTGCCCGATCGGAATGCTGTGCTCGACCGTGATCCCTTCGCCCGCCTGGAGCACGTAGCGAAATTCGGTCTCGTGCGCGTACCAGTCGGTTTCGACTCGAACGACCAGCATCGGCGCGACCGGTCGCTCGATCATGTTGAAGATCGGCGTGTACACGGTGTCCCAGCCCGACGGTGTCTGGAAGTTCGTCGCGCCGCGGAGAGCGATGGCGCCGGGCGGTGTTCCCATATCCTCAGGGACGAGAAAAACGCGCATGACGGCCAACGCGGATTCGACTGACAGCATCGGAACGCCCACGAACGTCACCTCTTCCTTCACCATGCCGACGCCGCCCACCGACAGGCTCATCGTGACCTGGAAAATCGGCGTGCGTTTTCCGTCCTGCGTTTGCAGGTAGTAAACGAACCTGTACCGTCCTTCACCCTCGTACTCGATGAAAAGCGATTCCTTCGGCTCGAGCGGCGCGTACACCATGAAGCCGAGCGCGCTGCCGGCCTCGAGCACAGGACAGTGGCGGGCATGCTGGGGCAGCAGGGGCCGCGTCCCTTCGCGTCGCGGCTTGAGACCCACCCCCGGGCGCCTAGAATTTGGCAACAGGCGAACTTCCATGCCCCGTATGTTAACCGGAGGGTTGCTGGCCGCTGACTCCTGGTCTATTTTGGAGCGCCGATGGGAATGAGGGTGGGAATGAATGGCGCGCGGTCGCTCAAGCTGCTCCTGCCGGCAATCGGAAGCGCTGGTGACGTCCATCCAGTCCTCGCCCTCGGGATTGCACTCCGGAGTCGCGGGCATCGGGCCACCATTCTGACCAACCCGATCTTTCAGGAATTGATCGAAGGGCAGGGAGTGGGGTTCCTTCCCGTGGGCACGATCGACGATGCGCGCGCGACCATCGCCGACCCCGATCTGTGGCACCCTCGCAAGGGGTTCGAGGTTGTTGCCAGACGCGCCATCCTGCCGGCGATGGCCGAGGTCTACCGGCATATCGAGCGACACGCGGACGCCGACACCATCGTCGCCTCGTCCGGCATTGCGTTCGGCGCACGCATCGCGCAGGAGCGGCTCGGCGTGCCGATGGCGACCGTCCACCTTCAACCGAGCATCATCCGCAGCCTCATCGACCAGGGCATGGCCGGGAACATCCGGATCTCGGCGTCCCAGCCGATGTGGTTCAAGCGCGCGTTTTTCCGCTTCGCGGACTGGTTCCTGATCGATCGCGCGCTCAAGGGCCCCGTGAACGAGTTCCGCGCGACACTCGGCCTGCCACCGGTTCGTCGGCTGATGCACCGATGGTTGCACTCGCCACGTCTCGTGATCGGGTTCTTTCCTGACTGGTTCGCGAGTCCCCAAGCCGACTGGCCGCCCGAGACACATCTCGTCGGCTTCCCTCTCTGGGACAGCGGGGGCAACGCCCTGCCTTCCGACGCGCATGAGTTTCTCGAAGCGGGCGAACCACCGGTCGTGTTCACACCAGGGTCGGCTGCTGCCGCCATGCACCGCTATTTCCGGGAATCAGTAGAGGCGGCGCGCGAACTGGGTGTGCGCTCGATGCTCGTCACCAACTTCCCGGAGCAGGTGCCAACGGATCTTCCATCCCACGTGAAGACCTTCGGCTACCTGCCGTTCAGCGAGGTTCTGCCACGTGCGGCCATGCTCGTGTATCACGGCGGGATCGGCACGCTGGCGCAGACCATCAAGGCGGGAATTCCGCATCTCGTCGTGCCGAGCGGTCACGACCAGTTCGACAACGCCTGGCGCATCGAACAACTCGGTCTCGGTCGAAGCATTCCGCAGACGCGGTATCGAGCGAATCGTGTGGTGAAGGCGGTTCGCGCGATTCTCGGCGACACTGAAGGACATGCGCGATGCCGCGACTACGCCTCGCGCGTGGATTCGGACGCTGCTCTCACTCGCGCGTGTGAACTAATCGAAGGGCTCTGCGTAAGCTGATGATCTAACTCGAGCCAGTTCAGCGCTACTTCGTCTCCGGCAGCAGCGTGACCTGCACGTAGCGGTTCGTGTCGAGGTACGCCCGCGCCGCGTCGCGCAGTATCGGCACCGTGAGCCCGTCGAAGAACGGCCGCATGTTGAAGACGTCCCTGACGTCCTCACCGTATTCGTACTTGAAGGCGATCCGGTTCAGAAGGTAGTCGTTCCGCCTGCTGTTCGTTTCGAAATCGCGCATGGACGCCGCGCGCGCGTCGGCGACCTGTCGCTCGCCCGGGCCGATCCTCTTGAACTCGTCAATCACCTGGAACGCGCTCCTGACGAGGCTCTCCGTGCGAGCCGGGTCGCAGGCGAAATTGATGGCCAGGCGATACTCCGCCGCCGGACGCTTCGTGAAGCTCGGCACGACGCTGACGCCGTAGGTGCCGCCCAGGTCCTCCCGCAGTGTTCTTTGCAGGTTTCCCGCGAGCGTATCGCCCATCGTCCTGGCGACCACTCGATGCATCTCGTCGTTCTCGAACGCCCCGCTGAACACGATGCTGACCTGGCTCCGGGGTGCGATGCCGCTCTTCACCTGCTTCTGGACGACGCCCGCTGGAGGATGCATCCCGACGTCCTTCGGGGCCTCGTTCCGGTGGAGGGCCGGAAGGCTCCCCAGGTAGCGCTCCACGAGCGGCTTCATGGTGGCGAGATCGAAGCTCCCCACGAAGACGAAAGTGAAGTCGCTCGCATCGGCGAAGCGGTCCTTGTAGAAGGCGAGCGACTTGTCGAGGTTCATTTGCGTGAGGCGTGCCGGCGTGAACGGCTGCGCCCGCACGTGGTTCTGGCTCAATGCCGCATCGAGCGCCTCGTCGAACACCGTGTCCGGCATCGCCGACTTATTGGCCAGCGTCACCTTCA
The DNA here is from genome assembly GCA_963789965.1 of uncultured Acidobacteriota bacterium. Classification (GTDB taxonomy): domain Bacteria; phylum Acidobacteriota; class Vicinamibacteria; order Vicinamibacterales; family CAVVIG01; genus DATLLJ01. The sequence goes on along the minus strand of CAWBMO010000002.1, from coordinate 248,562 downwards.
ACTGATCGGTCAGGACGCCGAAGGCGACCGGATCGGCCCGAGGCGCGGTAAACGTGAGATACGCCAACTGGAACATCGCCTCGAGATCTTTGCTGGCGGCGCCGCCGCTGAGCCCTTCCGCCGTGTCGCCGATGTCGGCCCTGACAAACGCAGTGGTGCCGGCGAGAACCTTTTCCAGATCGATGCGGCTGAGGCTGCCAAGACCGCCTTGCGCGATGACAATAGAGGCGGTTTCAGCAGGGATGAAGTCTGCGTCGCTCGCGAGCGAGGTGCCTCCGGGGCTCACGGCCCGAAACAGGATCTCGTCCTGCTGGAACATCGTCGGCTTCAGCACGACCCGGACGCCGTTGGTCAAACGCCACTCGGTGATGCCGAGCGCATCGTTCGTCGAGGTGGTGGCGATGGCTCCCGCCGAAGGGAGGCGCGAGAGCAGCGGCTGCGTGCTGATCGTATCGACGTAGGCCGTCAGCGATGCGCCGCTGGCCGCGTTGATGACCGCTGCCAGCTTCGCCTCGGTGGGCAGTGACGGCCGGTCATTCGCGGGCGCGGTGATCGCGACGAGCCGGTTGCGATTGGGCATCCAATCCCTGGCCACGCTGTTGACTTCGGCCAGCGTGATCTCCGGCAGGAAGCGTTGATTCAAGCCGTACTGGTACACGATGCCCGGGATTGGTTCCGCCTGGATGAAGTTGCGCACGAATTCGTCGGCCAGCGGACCTGAGGGGCTCTTGTCCTTCTCGATGACCGCCCGCTGGAGCCCTCGCTGAAGATTCAGCTTCTCCCGATTCAGCTCTGTCGCTGTGAAGCCGAATCGGGCGACACGGTCGACCTCGGTGAAGAGCGCCGCCAGGCCCCGTTCGACGCCGCCCTTCGCGACAAGGGCATCAAGGGTTGTCGCCTCTTCGGTGCGCACGAAGAGCCCACGGTAGGTCTGGGCCTTGAGAAACGGCGCATTCGGCGCCTGAGCGATCTCGTCAAGCCGCCCAGACAGCATGAGGCTGAACAACTGCTCGACCATGTGCTGCCGGTACGCGCCAATCGACGCCTGCGGGCGCGCGGCCATCTTGCTGGACACGCTGATGCGCGTATAGGTGGCTTCGGGATCGGTGATCACCGAATAGACCGTCCCCGGTTGATCCGGCACGGCGTACGCCGGCCTCGGCTTTGGAGACGAGGCCACCGGGATCGAGCCGAAGTGCGATCTGATTTGGGCCTCGATCGTGGACTTGTCGAAATCGCCGACGGCGACGACGGCCATCAGGTCGGGCCGGTACCAATCCGTGTAGAACTGCTTCAGCCGGGCGTGATTGACGTTCTGGATGATCTCCGGCTTGCCGATGGGCAGCCGTTCAGCGTAGCGCGAGCCCTTCAGCAGGATGGGAAACTGCGCATCCTGAATCCGCTCGTCAGCTCCCAGCCCGAGCCGCCACTCCTCGAGGATGACGCCCCGCTCCTTGTCGATCTCGACCGGATCGAACGACACGTTGGACGCCCAGTCTTCGAGGATGAGCAGCGACCTGTCGATCACCGCGGCATTGCCAGTGGGGATCTGCAGTTGGTACACCGTCTCGTCGAAGCTCGTGTTCGCGTTGACGTGCGCACCGAAACGCATGCCGAGCGACTGCATGAAGCCTCCGACGTCCTGCCTGGGAAAGTGCAGCGTGCCGTTGAAGCTCATATGCTCGACAAAGTGCGCGAGGCCGCGCTGGTCTTCGTCTTCAAGCACCGAGCCCGCATTGACGACGAGCCGAAGCTCGGCGCGGGCCTGCGGCTGTCTGTTCTCCCGGATGTAGTAGCGGAGCCCGTTTGGCAGCCTGCCCACCGTAATCAGCGGGTCGACTGGAACGGTCTGACCGAGCGTGGCGTTCAGAACGTTCGCGGGGATCGCCGGCTGCTGCGCGCCGGCGAAGCCGACGGCCGTCACGATCGCCGACACGAGGAGCATCAACCGGACGCGAGCGGAAACAGTCATGGAGCTCACCAGGTAATCGAGTGTACTAGAAAAGCTCCGGCACGACGCACTGGACGCTACCTCTCGAATAGACGCATCCGATAGCCTGCTCCGAATTCGAGCGCGTCGGCCTTGCGGCCCTCGATCGAGCGAATGGCCATCGTGCTCCAGTAACGGTCGCTTATCTGATAGCGCCAGCCGAATCGCTGGTAGAGGCGCGTCGACTTGGGGCCCGCGAATCCGCGCACCACATTCTCACCAATCTGCACGATGGCACTGAACCGGCCGACGACATGTTCATAACCAGTGTAAAGGCCCATGGCCCATCGTTGACCGGCATCCGCGCGCCATCGCCGGTTCCCTCCATCGATCCGTGCGCCTATTGAGCCGTCGTATGTCACATCGGTTCCTGCCGCGATCTTGCCGAATCGATAGAAGTGCCGCTCGAAGGCAGCCGTCGCATCGACGGCCAGGAAGTTCGCTCGAGTGAGCGGATCGGCCCTCTCGATCATGTTCTTCATACCACCCGCTCCACCGACGATGAACTCCCAAGCGGGGTGAAACGGCGGCGGATCCATCACGCGATGTTTCGACGCGGTCGGGGCCAGGCTGTACTGCACGGCGACCTTCGGACCAATGACATTGATCCCGCGGTCCGGTTGGACCATGCCGCCGTTCGACCGGTGGGTGTAATCAATCCCACTGAAAACGGTGATCCGCGGCGTCGATGCGTAGCGCAGGTAGAAGCCCCAGTTGATGCGCGCATTGAGGTCCGATCCCAGGCTGGTTTCAGAGGACTCGGCCTTGTCGTTGACTTCCTTCCAGTGCCACGACACCCCCGTGCCGAAATCGGTCGTCACATCGAGCCGATCGCTGAGCTGTACAAACGGCCACGAGAAGAACGTATACGCTTCCATCGGCCGCGCATGCTTCACGTCGTTTCCAAATGAGGCGACCGAAAAGCCGAACCCATACGACGGGATGCCGTAGAGCTGATGCCATTCACTGCGGCCGTCAGTCTGCCGCCCGATCTCGACCGTCAGATTCTGACCCCAACGGATCGGATGTCTCGCGTCGTTCATGTTCGCCATGAAAGGATTCGATGGAAGAATGTAGCCGGACGCCACGCCGGATCGCACGAACCACGGATTGCTCTCGACGCTCTGCGCAGAGGACGTTGCGGGAATCAATAGAGAGAGGAATGCGGCAGCTCGGAAGAGGCAGGACATGACCCGTGCACGACTGCAAGCCGCAGGCCCTCAGCATGGCGACGATTCGCAGCGACTGCGAGCCGCCATCATCGCGCCGTTGACCGAATCGTGTGATCGCGATCTCGGTCGGCCGTGACCGTGAACGTTGCTGGCTCAGTGCGACGCCGGGCGAATCGTGATCTTGATGCCGATCGACAGGTCAGGATCGGTGTTCCAGCGGATGCGGAACGGAAGGTTCATGTTTTCGCGCGCGTAGATCTGGGAGACGATAGCCGTCCGTTTGGTCCTGAAGCGGTGTCCGAGGCCAAAAGTCATGCTGCCGTAGCCCTTGTCGAATGCGGCGGTGCCTGTCGGCAGGTAAGGGGTGGTACTTCCGTCAATCTGGACACTCGCGGAACTGTCTCTCGCAAGCCGCAGCTCCGGCCCGGCCGAGAATCCGAACGACAGGCGCTTGAGCGGCACATTCCACTGGCTCACCGAGTCCAGGGCCACGTTCGCCCGCACGTCGCCGTGAAATGCCGCCCATCTCGAGAGCTTCTTGTCCATGCTTGCGCCGATGCCGACGAAGTTGCCCTGGGCGAAGTCAGACGTGCCGGAGACATTCACGGCGATCCTCGCGGCCACGCGCATGGCGCTCGAAGACGGAGCACCGTCGCGAAGAAGCGCTTTGGCGACGACTGAAAAGTCGCCGATGCCCGAGCCATTGCCCGCGCTTTCATAGAGCAGACGGCCGTCTCTGGTCACGACGGTACCAAGAGCGGGAGCAGTCCCCGCGCTGGTCCGCAGCATGTTCTTCGCGGATTGTTTGCCGGACAATGAGAGCGCGAGACGCTCGAACCCCGAGATGAGTCCGTTCAAGAAGCCGCCGTCACGCTCGTTCAGTTGGACCTGTGCACCAAGTTCAAAACGGGGAAACATCCGGATCTTGAAGCCGCGCCGGTAATCGAGCGCCAGCGTGTGCGTCTCGTATCGCTGGCTGATCAGGAAGTTGTCGGTCTGCTCGCGATAGAAATTGTTCGCCGCAACGGTGTGAATGGCGATCTGGTCCGTGCCTGGTTCCGCCACCTCCGTACTTTCCCCTGCCAGCGCATAGCCGCGGCGGCCGGCACCGGCCTGATCGACCGGAAGCTGACCGAGAGGTTCCCACTGCTGGCCCGAAGGCAACACATCCTGGCCGGCAACAGGCCGGGCAAGCGCCAACGCAAAGAGGAGCACAGACGTTCTGGTTGACAGTCGCAAGCGGACACCCGGTGCTGAAGGAAACGAGCAGCTCAGCTGATTCAGGCTTGAGCGTGGGTTGAAATTCCTTATAGCAAGTCAGCCGCTTGGACGCAAGGTGGTCTCGAGCCGGCCGGCAAATACGAGGGCAACGACGAGCAGCGCCGGGAACTCGCAAGCGACCGAGCGCTCAATGAGTTCGACATTTGAGACTGCGGACCCGGCTGGAGGGGTTGCGGGGACCGGCTAGCCACCGTCTAGCCGGTCCCTCGTATTAGTTGGCGTGTTGTTCGATGCGGTGAGTCCCGTCGGATCTCACCGTATGGCGCCTCTGGCGCATGCGTTCGAAGTCCCCGGCGAACGCGATGACGGCGAGTATTGCCGCCCATACGGCGGGCCAGATTATCAGCGCGAACAGGGCTGCAGCCCACGCGGGGAGCTGCAGCAGGTCATGGAAGTTCATGCGGCCGCCCTGAATGACGGCGAAAGCCTCCTGACCGCCGCCCCAAACATCAGCAGCGCCCACCCGTGGAAGAGCAAGTCGACGCCGACGGCGAAGCCGATGAACCAGAGCCCTGACACCGGCCACTGCATGGCGAGCATCACGCCGAGCGCCACCGACACCAGCCCTGACGCCACGGCCCAGCCCCAGCTGGGATACCGCATGACCATCGAGCCGATCGTCTTGAACAGGCCGCCGACGACAAGGTAGAGACTGAGAACAAGTGTCAGCGTCACCGCGGCCAGTCCCGGATACACGACCATCACGGTGCCGACTGCAGCCCGGAAGATCCCGTCCAGGAGGTACAGGAAGAACCCGCTCCAGTCGCGCACCTGAAAGGCGTGCACGAACTGCACGATGCCGGCTACCATCAGCAGACAGCCGAGCAGGAACACTGAGGCAATCGTCGCGCTGACGTTGTAAATAATCGCAGCCGTGCCGAGCGCCAGCAACGCGACGCCGACGAACATCACCCAGCCGCGGAACCTTCCCCCGCTGTGCTCACCCAGAAATGCATCCGCGGTCATCGTTTGTGCGTGCATAACATCACCTCTCCTAGCCGCCGTCCACCGCCAAGAACGTGGCTCGATCGCGTCGGGTGGCCGGCATTCCCGGTGCCCGCCTACGCCGCCTTCGCGGCCTCGGCATCGAGGCGGGCGGAGATCGCATCGAACACGGCCAACTTCGCCTGCTCAATCGACGCGATGGCATAGTCGATCGCCCAACTGGCGTCGTCCTCCGCGGCCTCGGCCACGTTCTCTGCAATCTTGGCGTCGATCGCCCGCTTCCTGTTGGCGACGCGCGCTTTCAAATTGTCGACGTCGGCGGCGATTTTGCTCTTCGCCGCATCCCATTTCATGGCGCCGGTATCGCCGGCGGACTTGATCGACTGTTTCGCCTTGTCGAGGGCCGCTGTCGCAGAAGCGTGCGCTGCCTCTGTGCGTGCTGTGACTTTGTCACGTCCTTCCTTCAGCGCGGCTGCGGCCGCGTCTTCAGCATTCTTCGCGTGAACTGACAAGTCGGAGAGTTGTTCGGAAAGTCGCTTCGCCATGGTTGACCTCCATCTGCCTACCGTTTGAATTTCACGGCCGAGTTCATCGACGAACGTGTCTAGTTGCGCCTTCCTTGCTTCTGGTGGTTTCGAGGAGCACGGATTGGGCCAGTCGGAGGCCGGCCAGGGCACAGGAAAGTCGACGCAACGGCTTGAAGTCGCCGCCGGACAGCGATGATGACCCGGCCAGCCCGTTGACTCTTGCTCACCACATGTCGTGACGAAGTGGCCCCCTCTTTGCCTCTCCATTGTTTGGTGTTTCAAATGGCTCGGCCTTCAGTCAAGTATGGGGTCCTTCTCCATGTCTTCGTGCCCATATCGCGGTCCGCGACAAAGCTCAGCCGGATGTTCTTGCGTTTGTGACCAAGACGCCTGAAACCTTGACACGACCCTGTCGGTTTCGACTCGGTCACCGGCGCCGTGCACCCCAAGGTCTTCATTTCCTGGCGTGAATCCGCGTGACACCAATTGGAGCGGGGAATGCTGTGTCGGCTCCGTGGAGGTTCTGATGTCACAGACGAGTCAGCTGGCCAATGTGAGGAATATCGTTCTGGTCCACGGTGGCTTCGTGGACGGATCCGGGTGGGAGGGCGTCTACAAAGCCCTGAAAAAGGATGGATACACGGTCACCGTCGTTCAGAATGCGACCATCTCGCTGGCCGATGACGTCGCCACGACCAGGCGCGCGGTTGCCGCCGAGAGCGGTCCTGTGATTCTGGTCGGCCACTCGTACGGCGGCGCGGTGATCACCGAAGCCGGCAACGATCCGAAGGTCGCGGGGCTTGTATATGTCGCCGCCTTTGCCCCCGACAGAGGCGAGTCGGTATCCACGCTGATCAAGGATCCCCTGCCTGGCGCGCCTGTGCCACCAATCTTGCCGCCACAGGACGGCTATCTCCTGCTCGACAAGGCGAAGTTCCCCGCCTCGTTCGCGGGCGACGTGAGCCCGGACAAGGCGGCCTTCATGGCCGACTCACAGGTTCCGTGGGGCGTGGGCGCGCTCAGCGGCACGATCAGTGAGCCGGCCTGGAAGACCAAGCCCAGCTGGTACTTGCTCACGACCGAGGACAAGATGATTCCGCCAGACGCCCAGCGGATCATGTCGAAGCGCGCGGGTTCGACGGTCGTCGAGGTCAAAGGCAGTCACGCCATCTATGTGTCGCAGCCCCAAGCGGTCGCGTCGCTGATCGAAAAGGCCGCCAAGAGTACGGAGCTGGTGGCGGCACGGTAGAGCCTGCGTCGCCTCTCGGCCAAGTAGAAAAGGAGAATGTTGTCATGAGCAAGCAGACACTCGACGTAGACACGATCATGGCTCGCGCGACACCGGTCGTGCATCAACAGGCGCACGAGATCCAGCCGTACGGTCACCTTGTCAAAATGCCCATTGCCCTGTCGGAGAGGGTCTGCAGGGAGTCGGTCGAGAATCTCAATCAGGTCCTGGCCGATACGATCGCGCTTCGGGACCTGTACAAGAAGCACCATTGGCAGGTTGCCGGCCCGACGTTCTATCAGCTTCATCTGCTCTTCGATAAGCACGCGGGCGAACAAAGCGAGCTGGTCGACTCGATCGCCGAGCGGATTCAGTTGCTCGGCGGTGTGAGCCTCGCGATGGCGCACGATGTCGCTGAAACGACACTCGTGCCCAGGCCGCCCAAAGGGCGGGAAGAGCCGCCCGTGCAGATCTCCCGGCTCCTGCATGCGCACGAGATCATCCTCAAGGAAGCTCGGGCGATGGCGAAGCGCGCGGCAGAGGCCGGCGACGATGGCACAAATGAGTTGCTCGTGAGTGACGTGATTCGGCGCAACGAGTTGCAGGTGTGGTTCGTGGCCGAGCACGTCGTGGACACGCAGCTTGTGCGCACGTGATTCGTCGTGGCCGGAATCCCTGAAACCCCTTCGCCGGTTCCACTGCAGACGGCGTCGCGTCACGAGCACGTCTTTCCAACATTGACGCCGGCTCAGATGGCGCGGGTCTCGGCGCACGGGACGGCGCGCCAGCTTCGGCTTGGGGAGGTGCTGTACGAACCCGGCGATCAGGCCGCGTTCGTCGTCGTGACGACGGGCCAGATTGACATTGTCCGCCCTTCAGACACCGGCGACACGCTCATCGCCGTCCTCGGCCCCGGCCAATTCACAGGCGAGGCCAACATGCTGTCAGGCCGGCGGTCGCTGGTTCGTGTTCGGGCCACTCTGTCGAGCGAGGTCCTCGAGCTGACGCGCGCACACTTACTGGCGCTCGTTCAGACCGACGCCGAACTGAGCGAGATACTCATGCGGGCGTTCATCCTTCGCCGGGTGGAGCTCATCGCGCGGGGATTCGGCGATGTCGTGCTTGTCGGCTCGGTGCATTCCTCTGGCACGCTTCGCATCAAGGAGTTTCTGACGCGCAATGGCCACCCGTACGCCTACATCGATCTCGAACGCGACGTCGACGTCCAGGAACTGCTGGATCGCTTTCACGTCGCCGTGGCCGACGTCCCGGTGCTGATCTGCCGCGGCGAGGTCGTGCTTCGGAATCCAACGAATCAGGAAATCGCCGGCTGTCTCGGTTTCAACGACGCGATCGATCAGACGCACGTGCGGGATGTCGTGATCGTGGGCGCCGGACCGTCGGGTCTGGCCGCTGCTGTGTACGCCGCGTCCGAGGGGCTGGATGTCCTCGTGCTGGAGTCGAACTCGCCGGGCGGACAAGCCGGGTCGAGCTCGAAGATCGAGAACTATCTCGGTTTTCCGACAGGCATTTCCGGGCAGGATCTGGCCGGGCGCGCGTACGCACAGGCGCAGAAATTCGGCGCCGAGATCATGATCGCGAAAGGGGCCACCGAGCTGGCCTGCGACCGGCAGCCGTACGCCGTTCAGATCGACGAGGGTCCGCGTGTGCCGGCGCGCACGGTGATCATCGCCACGGGCGCCGAGTATCGGCGACCCTCGCTCGAGAACTTGTCACAGTTCGAAGGGGCGGGTGTTTATTACGGGGCGACGTTTGTCGAGGCGCAGTTGTGCAGCGGCGAAGAGGTGATCGTGGTGGGTGGCGGAAACTCCGCCGGTCAGGCCGCGGTGTTTCTCGCGCAGACCGCCCGGCGCGTGCAGATGTTCATCCGGTCCGGCGGTCTGGCCGAGACCATGTCGCGCTATTTGATTCGGCGCATCGAAGACAATCCAGCCATCACCCTGCGCACGCACACGGAAATCGTCGGGCTCGAAGGCGACGATCGCTTGGAGCGAGTGCGTTGGCGGGACAACGTGAATGGGATTGTCCAGACCGACGACATCAAGCACGTGTTTCTCATGACCGGCGCCGTGCCGAACACACGCTGGCTTGAAGGGTGCGTGGCGCTCGATGCCAAGGCGTTCATCAAGACAGGTCCCGACCTGTCACAGGACGACCTGGCGACTGCACACTGGCCGCTGCCCAGACCTCCGTATCTCCTCGAAACGAGCCTGCCGGGCGTCTTTGCCGTCGGCGACGTGCGGGGCGGCAACATCAAACGGGTGGCGTCGGCCGTTGGCGAAGGCTCGATTGCCGTCACCTTCGTCCATCGAGTACTCCACGAGTAACGCCAACGCAGTTCGTTCGTCAGGCCTCCCGGAGCCGCCCGGACGCGTACTTGTGCAACAAGCTCGCGATCAGCGTTTGATAGGGAAGTCCTTCCTCGAGCGCACGCTTCTGGATCGCTTCCAGATCCTTAGTCGATATGCGAATGTTCAGCCGGCGATCCTTACGGAATGTCGCCTTGGCGTAACGACTGTATCGGCTTTGGTCGCGCTTACGCGCGCGGGCGGGTCGCCACTCGCCGCGCTCCACTGAGTCGAGGATCTCTTTTTCGTCCGCATCAAGCTTCATGATCGTCCGGCTCTTTCTCCAAGTACTGCTTCGTTGCTTTGCGACTTGGAATGATCGTCTTCAATGCAATCAACTTCTCGTCCTCGACGAACGGCACGAGGTATACGTAATCGTCACGCTGGACGACGAAGATCCGTTGACCGCGGTACCGCTGTTGATTCGGGTGTTCAAGGATGTCCAGCACGTGTCCTTGTCCGATGAGGAACACGATCTCTTCGAACCCGATGCCGCGGTCAGTCTTCAGCTTCTCGTTCTTGGCGTCGTCCCAGGTGAAATACTTCACCGATCGAAGTGTAGCACAACGTGTGCCTTATGGGCACACGTTGTGAACATGGCCAAATGTGCAGAGTCCCCGGGTCTGACCCTGCGTAGGATCGCACCAGTCGATCAGGTGGCCGAGTTGAATGGCGTGACGTTCTTCGGCGGTCTCGCGACGCTGATGGCGACGAACCCGCCGGCCGAACAGCGCTGCCGCCACGAGCAGTCCGAACGCGGAGGCCGAGCTCCCGCCCGCCTTGAGTTCTTTCTTGGGCAGCGCCGGCGGCACGGGCGAGAGCGCCACCGCCACCAACGCGATCTTCATGGCAGCATGGCCACGAGCGATCGCAGGAAGCTGCGCCGGCCTTCGTGCTCTGTCACTGCGCGGCCAGGACCATCCGCGTGTGGGCTAATCGTTTGATTCCCGACCGCACTTCTGCTCTCAGGCGGTGGCCTTCTTCTGGGGCGCGCTCGTCCACGTTGGTAACCCGCGCTCGCGAACGACGAGCGTTCCTCGTCGGCGATGAAGCGGTAGACGGCCGCTCCGAGCAGCGCGCCGGCGATCGGAGCGATCCAGAACAACCACAACTGGTCTGACAGCCCAACCGCCGACGTAGAGCGCAACGCCGGTGCTTCTCGCGGGGTTCACCGACGTGTTGGTGACCGGGATGCTGATCAGGTGAATGAGAGTCAGGCCGAGGCCGATGGCGAGCGGCGCAAACCCCTGCGGTGCCCGCTTGTCGGTGGCTCCGAGAATGATGAGGAGGAACATCATCGTCATCACAATCTCTGTGATGAGCGCGGCCAGCAGCGAGTACCCGCCAGGAGAGTGGACGCCGTAACCATTCGAGGCAAATCCGGCCGACACGTCGAAGCCCGCCTTGCCGCTCGCGATGAGGAACAGCACGCCGCCGGCGACAACGGCACCAAGAACCTGGGCGACGATGTAGGGCGCCACCCTGTTGGCCGGGAATCGGCCGCCCGCGCACAGTCCAATGGAGACAGCGGGGTTGAGATGGCAGCCGGAAATGTGTCCGATGGCGTACGCCATCGTGAGCACGGTGAGGCCGAAGGCGAGGGACACTCCAAGTAACCCGATGCCGACGCCTGGGAAGGCAGCCGCCAGGACGGCGCTCCCACAACCACCGAGGACCAACCAGAAGGTTCCCAGGAACTCCGCCGTGTACGGTCGCATGCTCGGCCCTGTATTCACTGTGGCGGGTTGACGACGATATAGGTAGTCGAAGAGCCCGTGATCTGCGGCTGATACCAGGTGTTCCCGCACTGCTGATAGGTGAAGCCGTTGACGGCGACCATGGTGCACGACGGCGGCAGCGAGTACACGCGGGAACCGACGACGGCGGCCGTCACGGCCGCGGTCGTGGCGACGGCGGCAGCCGTCCCCCATCCGCCGCCATAACAGCACCCGCCACGGCCGTAGACGTCGACGTTCCGGTTGACATCAACGTCCCGGTCGACATCGATGTTCCGATTGATGTTCGTGTTCCGGTTGACATTGACGTTTTGGTTCACGTTGACGTTCCGGTTCACATCGACGTTGCGGTTCACATTCGCGCTCCGGTTCACGCTCGCGCTCCTGTTGACGCTGGTCACCGACGAACTACGGCTCACGCTCCGGCCGCGTTGAGCCACGATTGGGGCTTCGCTCACGAGCAGCGCCAGGACGATCGCGATCGAGGAACGACTGATCTGTGTCATGGGGCTCTCCTAGTTGGATTCCGCAAGTACAACCCGCCCCGCGCCGCTCGGCGGAGTAAACGTGAACGCCGCGTCGTTGAACGATGGCGCGAGGTTCCACGTGTACGTGGCGACGAACTGGGGTCTCGCCTCGTCGGTCAACGTGGTGATGACCAGCTTGCGCGGCAGGGGATAGTCGCCGAGTTGAATCCAGACCTGCCAGTCAAGCCCCTCCTGCCTGAACGCGTAGTGGCCGCAGGTCACGCCGCCGATCTCGCTCGGGCCGACAAACATCGCTGACTTGATCGCGTCGTCTTTCGAATGGGGTCCGCCCCAGCGGAACAGGTCTTCCAGCGGCATCTCCAAGCCGTATTTCTCGTCCAGCATGTCGGCGAGCTGGGCGATGGTCGGGGGGGCGGGCACCGTGGCGTAGTAGTTGACCTTGCGCGCCAGCATCGTGATCTCTTTCCCGTCGTAGACGTACAGGCGGCTCTGGCGATCAGTGTCCACCGTGACGCGAAGACGATCGGGTATCCGTGCGACGACGTTCGTCACGCCGGCGTACTGCACTTTCTCGCCATCCTCCAGCACATCCTCGGTGCTGGTGACCGCTTCGACCTGAAACGCCTTCAGCGTTCGCAGATAGGCACCCATTTTCCGGAGCGCGGCCATCGCCTCGGCATCGATCGCCGTGGCGTCGATCGCGGTCGCGCCGGTTGCCGTGGCTTGCTGCGCGCGCGCAGCCGCGCCCGCGCCGAGCAGGACGGCCGGCAGAACGGTCAAGAGAAGGCAAACTCGCCGCATGGCTCGTATCTCCTTTTGCTGGACTCCTTCGATCGTCGCAGACGCGACAGCCTCGTCTGGTAGTGCATGGCAATAATCTGACCATCCGATCGTCGCCACGTCATTGCGGCGTTGAGCCGTCTCACCAGCACGAATGATTGAGAACGTGAGCCACAGGCAGCTGAGCTGCGGAAAAATCAGAAACGGTCCACGCGCCACACCTCACGAAATCTCGAAACAGTCTTACGACATCTCGAGAGAGTACGGCGTGATTCCTGTGATGTGATGATCAGCGCCGGGTGGGTGGGAACAGGTCAGTAGCGGCGTAGCGCGCGAAGGATTCTAGGGAGGATCTTGCTGGTGGTTGGACTGCCCCTTCGCGGGCCGCGAGTGTTCCTCGCAGACCACGACGACCGCCCGGAGTTCCCTGATGCAGCCCAGCGGGTACACGGCGACGTTCGGACAACCTGGCCAGTCGCACAAGTACTCTCTCAGGACTTCTTCTTCGCCGTCTGGCATGGACCAGCCGGTCTTGATTGTGACGAATGGCATCCGCTTCCGGGCTCTGCACTTCACATTAGCATGGATGGGCTTAGAGCCCTGCCGTTCGGAATACCCTGCGGACCAGTTGTCTGTGAGGAAGAAGCCTGGCACTGGGTTGGTCAGCATGCGCGAGCGGCTGCGGCCGATCGGAGGACGGCTCGTGGTCCAATCGGCCCCGTCACGCGAGACGCGAATCCATGTCTCTGTACCGGCGATCCGCGCCTCACGAGTGCTCCGCTGAAAACGTTTCATTGGACGTTGGCTGTCACGTTCACCGTCTGCGGCGTTCCGCGTTGATCCAACAGCAACACAGTGCCGGCTATGGACAGCGGCCGCGTCGCGGCGCAACCGAAGACGGGATTGAACGGAAACACCCGGCTCGTTCCGGCGCGTACGAGCGTCGTGCCGAACTGGGCATTCAACTGCGAACTCGGAATCGTCACCGACGGGCCGCCCAGGTTCGTCCCATCGATCATGTGCACAGTCAGGCTATCCATCCTCAGATCCAGGCCGCTCGACACGACGATCATGTTGAACGACGTGCCGAAGACGAAGCCCGAGCAGCCGAATCCGCCGAGCGGCACCAGGCCGACGGGACTGAGCGAGATTGTCGCCGCTGCACTGAAGGGCGACGCCGTTCCGACCACGCTGATTCCTCCTAGACGGCCGTCGTGACACGCCGCCGTGCCGACGGCAGTTCCCGCGAGACCGAATACAAGCAGCAGATGTCCTGCACGTTCGTGAAGGCTGGGGTTCTTCACACAACACCTCCTTTGCTGCGCACGCGAACAGCGCCAGCATGGCCAAATCCTGTCGCAGCATAATCCCGCCGTGGCGGATTGCGGGAAAAACGTGTCCAGCTAGGCAACCTGCATGCCCAGCACATAGTTGTCCGCTCTCTGGCCATTTCATTGGGTCGGAGAGTCGCGTCCCGGGCGGCGCTCTCGGGATCCTGTGAGAGGTGACAGCAGATTGTTATCGCGTTCGGCACCTCTGCCGAATCATGCGATAGGGATTGCGGTCATGCTCTTGCACAACCTCGCGGCTCGATGACCACAAGACCCATCCTCCTGGCGCTGGCGTTGACCGGCTGCAGGCACCTTGGTCCCCCTAGCGTGGCAGTGGACAGGTTCGATTACAGTTCAGCGATCGCCGATTCGTGGAAACAGCAAACACTTCTCAACATCGTCAAGCTGCGGTATCTCGACCTGCCGGTCTTCGTGGATGTCTCATCCATCGTCGCCGGCTACTCGCTGCAAACGGGTGTGAGCGCCCTTGGCACGGTTTCGTCCAAGGGAGCGGTGAGCGGGAACTTCGTCTCTGCCGGCGGGCAAGCCATCTTCACCGACCGGCCGACCATCACCTACACACCGAACACCGGTGAGAAGTTCCTTCGCGGGCTGGTGACGCCGATTGATCCCAAGAACATTTTCTCGCTTCTCCAGTCCGGTTACGCGGCGGATTTCGTCCTGGCTCTGACCGTCGAGTCGTTGAACGGTGTGCGCAACCGTTCCGCGACCGCCGGGGGCGTGCGCGAGGCGGATCCGGAGTTCGTCCGGGTCATCGAGTTGTTGCGCGAGGTGCAGGCGGCGGGCGCGTTCGGGATGCGTGTGGAAGAGGACACAGTCAAAGGTTCGACCGGAGTGGTGTTTTTCCGGTTCGACAACGTGCCGCCGGAGATTGCGGAAAAGGCCGCCGAAGTTCGCCGGTTGCTCAAACTCCCCGCCGCCGGACAGAAATTCACGCTCGTCTATTCGCCTGTACCTGGAGCAGAAGGCGAGCTGGCCGTGACCAGCCGCTCCATGCTCCAAATTATGGGCGCCTTCGCGTCGTACATCGACGTGCCGGCAGCGGATATAAGGGAACAGCGCGCGTTGCCCGGCCCGGACAACGCGGCCACACCAGGCGCCCAATCGCCGGCGAGCATTCGCAGCAGCGAGGAGAGGCCGGCGGACGCCTACGCCGCCGTGCGGTACCGCGACCATTGGTTTTGGATCGATGACCGTGACTTGCTGTCGAAGCGTGCGTTCACCGCCATCATGTTTTTCTTCACGCTCTCCGAAACCGGCGGCAGCGACCGCGGACCGCTCATCACCATCCCGGCGCAGTAGGGCGGTCCACGGACATGCCGGAATCGCATAGTCCACAGTGAGAATGCTTGCTACCGTACGGGTCGATCGTCCGGTTGGATGAGAGGGGGAGCCATGTCCAAACGACAAACGCTGCTCGTCGGCGCCAGCGCGTTGTGTGCGCTGCTCACAGGGGGAGCCGATCTTCGCGCGCAAGGCCGGTTCGTGGCGGTGACGCGAGACACCATCACCGCCGTGCCCGGGTTGCAGATCGTGACCCTCCGGGACACCCTGCAGGAGGCCTGTTATGTCTTGTTCATGATCGAAGGCGCGCCGCCACAGACAATCCAGCCGCCCGCCGATTTGGCAACGCTCGAGGCGGCGGCGGCGCTTCGCGATTACCGGCTGCAGGAGCTGAGCACCGAGTTCCAGCGCGCCCTGTTCGCCCCGGTCCCGGCGGTGCCGGCGCCGAACACGCTCCAATACGAATGGGAAGGGCAGAAGGTCCAGAGCGAATTCGAGCGGGCGTTCCTCAGGAGCGAGTTTGCGCGCCTCGAAGACTGGCTCGCGCAGATCGCGAGGGGGCCGAGGCTGGCGGTGTCCGGACCAGCGCCGTGCGGACCCACGCCGAACTCGAGACCTCCAGCAGCGCGCTGACGGAAGCGGTAGCGACATCCGGTCACGACGTGCACGACGTGTTGTGGGCGGCGGCTTCCCTCCCTTGCGAATCCTCGCGGTTCCGCGGGCATGCGACTTGCTCCGATGGGGCGCGGCGTGCCGGCGTGCTCGACACCAACGGGCACTCTCGAGGTGGTTGATCTCGAGGAGCGGACGAGGACGAACGAAAGGGAGACCGACATGTTTCGAGGATGCGATTCCTTACACCTGTGTCGAGCGGGCTCCGGCCGACGTTCCGTTGGCCCTGGCCGTTTGGCTCCTATTCAGCGGAGTCGCCGCGGCTCAAGACTCGCCAGCTACGACATCGAGACCAGATCCATCGATCCCAACGGCGGTCGGAATGCCGCTGAGACTGGTGTTCCCGTTCGTCCCCACCGTCAAACCGAGCGATGCGCTGCCAAGCGTCATCGATT
This sequence comes from uncultured Acidobacteriota bacterium, assembly GCA_963789965.1. GTDB lineage: Bacteria > Acidobacteriota > Vicinamibacteria > Vicinamibacterales > CAVVIG01 > DATLLJ01. The sequence goes on along the minus strand of CAWBMO010000002.1, from coordinate 232,343 downwards.
TTGGCGAGAAGGGCAGTGGGCCGGCCCTTGCGCAGAACCGCGGTGGCGCTCCGGCAGGTGTGCGCCGCATCACGCTGCAGCAGGCACAGCAGCTCGCAACAGGGGCGACCAATCCACTCGTGCGTCTCGGGCAACTCCAGGTGGAGGTTGCGAAGCAGCACCGGCGGGGTGTGAGCTCACTCTACTTTCCGAACATCAGCGGGCAGTTTGAAAACCTTCACTTCAACAAGCCTCCGGGCGAGGTGCTGACGGCCCAGCGTCCGCTCGCTGGAACGTTCGTGAGTGTGCCCGTCAACATCATTGAGCAGAATCAGACCGCAGTGAATTTTTCCGTCATTCAACCGATCACACCGCTGTTCGCCGTCCGTCAACTCGTGAAGATCGCACGGGCGGACGAGAACATCGCCAGAGCAAAGGCGGGGATGCCGGCAGCGCAACGGGCGAGCCTCGTCGAGAAGAATTACTTCGATCTGCTCATCGCCGAGCGGGAACTGACGAGCGCCGGAGCGGAAGCCAAGAAGGTTCAAGCCGGATGGGTGACGGTGAGCACCTCGGGGGGGACGATGATCTCGAGAGAACAACAGGCGGATACGATCGGCGCTGCCAAATCGTTGTTGCTCGCCGCCAGCAAGGTGAAGGAGCTGACCTTGTCACTCAACGAGATGCTTGGCCTGCCGATGGAAACGCGACTCGAGCTGGTCCCGCCCGAACCTCTCGTTGAAAACCTGTCGTTGAAAGACGCCACCGCCGACGCGGCGGCGAGTGCTGAAATCTACGAGGCAGAGCAAACCGCGGTCAAGGCGCACGCCGGTTCAAGGCTGGCGAAGATGGAGTACTTCCCCAGCATTGCCGTCATCGGCGGTTACACCCATCAAAACGCCATCAATGTCGTTCTGCCACGCGACTTCTCCTATATCGGCTTCATGGCCACCTACACCCTCTTTGATGCCTTTAAGCGCGAGCGAGCCGTGAAAGAGAGCATCGCTCAGGCCGAAATGGCGGACCTCGGGGTGGAATTGGCCAGGGCGAAGGCGGTGGCCGCGGTGAAGACCAGTTATTTCGAACTGGAACGCTCGCGCGAGCTCGTATCAATTGGCGCGTCGAATGGTATCGGCGACTCGAGTGGTCGAGGCGAGGTACGTCTCAGATAACCAGGAAGTTGACCCGGCACAGGCAAGAATGGAAGCCGAACTCTTTCGGGCCGAGCTGGAATATCGTCAGGCTTACGCGCGGGTGAAGAGCCTCATCGCCACGAAGCCGCAACCCTGATCTCGGTCATGCTGTTTTCTTTCGTGTCGGCGCCTCGAGCCGTTCGCGCAGGAGCTTCATGCCGCGATGCAGGTTCACCCGCACCGAAGCGGCGCTCAGGCCGGTGCGATTGGCAATCTCGGGACCCGTCATCCCTTGAACCAATCGCATCATGATCGTTTTTCGATACGCCGCGGGTAGCGCACGAATCGCGCGCACGGCCGCACGAGCGTCCATCTCATGGTGCTGCGTCTCGCGCCTGCTCGGTTCAACGTCGCCCTGGATCGTGGCGCGCCACTGGCGCTCGACATCTCTCGCCGCGTTGCGTGCGATGGCGGTGATCCAGCCGCCAAACGCGGCTCGGTCGCGTAACCCCTTCAGCTTGCGGAGCGCTCGCAAGAACGCTTCCTGCACGACATCAGCCGCCTGATCAACGGACACGCGGGATACCGCCACGGAATACACCATGCCCGCATAGCGGGCGTAGAGTTCACCAAACGCCTGCCGATTGCCAGCCTGGGCCGCAGCCACGAGCCTCGACAAGTCGGCTTCCGAACCGACGCGCTCCGCCCGCCGACCGGGAACCAGGCGCGGGCGCGAACGGTCAGCCTGTCGCGACTTTCCGCGGCTCTTCATATGTCTTTGTCGACGGTTGCGCTTGTTAACGGTTGCGGAACCTCGCCGTCCTTAATGACATGGCCATAGCAGGTGTTTTGGGACTCTGGAGACGGCTGCGTGTACCCACAACGATTCTCGCGAGTATCCTGACGCTCACAGGATCGGCGGAGGCGGCTGAGCCGACCTCGCCCGTCATGTATGCGCTCAGCCAGGTTGGAAGCCTCGTCAGCTTCACCATCCACGGCAAGGCGCTGTTGCCGATCAAGCGAGAAGGCCGCTTCAAGCAGTTTGCAGGCGAGCTCTCCTACGACCCGGCGCGCCCGGACATGACGCGCGTGGACCTGACCGTGTACACGGCGAGCATCGACATGAAAAACACCGGTCATGATGAGCTGCTGCGGTCGGACAACTTTTTCGACGTCGACCATTTCCCCACGATGCACTTCACAGGAGCCGTTGCTGGCGCGAACCCTGACGGGACGTTGACGGTGGCTGGTGACCTGACGATTCGGGGCATCATGAAGCGGATCTCGGCCCCGGTAACGTTCCGCTCGGCCGGTACGAAGCCGGCTGCCGTATTCGAGACGACGTTTGAGATTGACAGAACGGACTTCGGGCTCAATGGAGTGCCGACGTGGGGCGGCTTCAAGGTCTCGATTGCCAAGAAGGTGGAGATCCATATCGCGATCGCGACAGTGCACGCCCCGACGGCGACGCGTTAGAGAGACACGGCTGCGCGTCGGCCTGGTCCCATCGGCGGAAACAGAGCAATCATCGCGCCCACCTCCAAACCCCCGGTTTAGGTCAATCCGGCCCCGACGGCCTGCGCGTCCAATCCCTCCTTATCGTTGGCGCGACAACCTATCGTGAGCTGACCGTTGCTGGACGCTGGTATCGCTCTTGCCCCTCTCACGGTGTGTTGAACGTGTTCGAGGAGGCCAATCATGAGTGGTAGAGGGCTCGCGAGTCGTAAAAAGCTCGCGAGTGGTAGAGGGCTCGCGCGCGTGACGCTTGCCGCACTCGTGATCACCGTGATGACGGGCACACCTGTCATGCCGCGCGCCAGTCAGTCTTCGGATACCGCACCGGCATCGCTGTGGGAACGGCCCACGAATCTCGCCGCTCGCGACCTGTTCGCAGGGCCATGGGGGTTGGAGCACGCGCCGGATCCACACGCTGTCTACACGTTCGTCCGACCCAAGACCGGCGGGTTCAATCCGGGAGTCGTCATCACCGATCCGCTCGGGCGCACCTGGCACGTCAAGCAAGCAAGGTCCAGCAGCCACGGATCTGAGGGACCGGTGGAGGTCGTGCTCTCGCGCGTCCTGTCGGCCGCTGGGCTATCGCCAGCCGCCGGTGTATTTCCTCCCCTCCTTCACGATGACGGACAAGTCCGGGACACATACCGAACCAGGCGGACGCTTCCGGCTGCAGGACCGAGCGATGCTGAAGGACCTGGGGGACTGGTCGTGGCAAGACAACCCGTTCGTTGGGACGCAGCCGTACAAAGGGCTGCTCGTGATTCTGCTCGTATTCAACAGCGTGGATCTCAAGACCTCGAACAACACGGTCTACGAGGTCAGGCGCGACCATCGCGTGGAGAAGTGGTACGTCGTGCGCGATCTGGGTTCAGCGCTCGGAGAAGGCAGCGGCCTCCGACCAAAGCGGAACAACCCGGACCTCTTCGAGCGTCAACGCTTCATCACTGGCGTCGACGACGGATTCGTCAAGTTCGACTATCACGGCAAACAGCCGGAGCTGATCCATCGACGGATCACGACAGTTGAAGTGAAGTGGGCGAGCGATCTGCTGGCCGGGCTGAGCGACCGTCAATGGGACGACGCATTCCGTGCAGGTGGATATGACGCGGCTGTCTGCCGCGCGCTTCCTCCGAAAAATCAAGGCGAACATCGCGCAGGGGCAGCAGATCGACAGGGAGTCTCGCTGAGGCACCAGACGTGACGACGGATCGTGAGCGTGACGATCTGTTGTCGGATGATCGGCTGGCACCTTCCGTGCTGGTAGGGAGGCAACGTGAAGACCCTGGGGCTTGCGCTTGCTCTCAGTTCCCTGATTCTCGCCGGATGCAGGTCCGATCGCGGCTCTACGCAAGCGTCCGACGCGACGGGTTCGCCTGATGCCGAAAATACCGGAACGTCTGGCGTCGACCTCTGACCGAATATCGGACCGGACGACGCCCAAGGGCGGACCGAACGTCCTCCTTATCCTGACCGACGATGCCGGCTATGGCGTGGCGAGCACGTTCGGCGGCGTGATCCCGACCCCCGCATTGGACCGCATCGCGAAGGCCGGCTTACGCTACACGCAGTTCCACTCGACTGCGCTCTGCGCGCCCTCGCGCGCCGCCCTGCTCACCGGGCGCAACCATCACGCCGTCGGCTTCGGCATCGCGGACGCGTACCACGTGCCATTCCGGTTTACGGGCAAGCTCGCCAAGCTCACGGTGAAGCTCGGGCCCTCGATGCTGCCCTCGGACATGGTGGCGATGGAAAAGCGCCTCCTGGAGCGGGCCGATCGCGCGCGGGCGCAACGGCCGGCGGGCGCGAACTGAGCGGTCCCGCGCGCCAAAGCGAGAAGCGCTTGCGAACCATGAGAAAGGGGTTTACATGCTCGGTTTCGACCTTGGTTTATGGGACTACCTGACATTCGCGACGGCCTTTCTCGCGACCGTCGCAGTCGTCCTGATTTTCATCTGGTTCGCGGGGTTGCCTGGCCGCATCGCGCTTGCCCGCAAGCACCCGGAAGCCGAAGCGGTCAACCTGATGGGTTGGGCCGGCGTGCTGCCGACAGTCTATCCATGGGTCCAGGCGTTCATCTGGGCCTTCAAGCCCACTGAGATTGTCGACATTCGCCGCTTCCCTGGCGAAGAAGCCGCGGCACTGGCGCAGGAAGGAGCGTCGCTCCGCGGAAAGGCCAAACCTGCAGCCGAAGCGTCTGCCGATGTGAAGGGCCTGGCGGACGGGGACGTCTGAGGAGTCAACTCCGTGCTTCTTGGATTTGTCCTCTTGTTCGGCTACGCCGCCCTGGTGTGGCTGGTCTTCTTCAAGTTCAAGTGGCTGACGTTCTCGATCCCCTGGGGAGTGGTCTCTGCTCTCGTCGTCGTTCACCTGCTGTTGATCTTCATGATCGGCCTGCGCTTCGCGACACCGTATGCGACTGACGCGAAGATGATCCAGCACACAATCCAGCTCACGCCTCGCCTTTCCGAGCCGACGTTGGTCACGGCGGTGCTGGTGGAGCCGAACGTGCACGTCAGGAAAGGCACGCCGCTGTTCCAGTTCGACCGCCGTCCTTACGAATACAGAGTCAGGCAGCTCGAAGCGCAGTTGGCCCGCGCCAGGCAGGACGTGCTGATTCTCAACGCCGACATCGAAGTGCAGGCGCAGAACGTGTTGAAGCTTCTCAGCGAGCTCGAATATGCGAAGTACGAGCGGAACCTTTCTCTCGATCTCGCGAGTCGCGGGGCCGGGCCCGAGGAAGACGCCCAGAAGTGGACCGCCAAGGTGGCCGCCGACGAAGCCGGCATCAAACAAGCGCGCGTCGAGGAGCACCGTGCCAGGTTGCGCGCTCAATCCGAGGTCGGCGGCGTCAACACGAGCGTGGCGGCCATTCAGGCCGAACTCGATCTGGCGCGCTTCTATCTGCACAACACGCTGATGGTGGCGCCGGAACACGGCTACATCATCAACCTGCAGGTTCGTCCCGGCATGGTGGCCGGCGACATCCGCTTCGGTGCCATTGCCTCGTTCATTTGCGACAAGGACCGTTATCTTCTCGCCAATTTCTTCCAGGAGAACCTCAAGTACGTGAAGCCCGGCCAGGCCGCAGAGGTCGCCCTCGATCTCTACCCGGGCCAAATCTGGCAAGGCCGGGTCGAAGCCATCTGGCAGGGGAGCGGTGCGGGCCAGTTGTTGCCCAGCGGTTCGGTCCCGAATTTTGAGTACGTGCCGACCGAACTTGCGCAAGGCCAGTTTGCGGTCGCTATCAGCCTCGACGATGCGGACCAGACCAAATTCCCGATCGGCACCCAGGGTCGGGCCACCATCTACGCCATGCCGAAGAGTCCGTTCGTCTATCTTCGGCGGATTGGAATCCGCGCCTACTCATGGTTCAACTGGCTGTACCCGTTCTCCGGTTGATGGGGGTCGCCCGACGGACGCGCGCGGGGAGGCTGTGGGTCTTCCTCGTCGCGGCGGCGCTCGGCGGATGCGCGCTCAAGTCGCCGCCGACACACACCGCCGTGGTCAACGAGGCGCTGCCCCCGGACACCAGCATTCCCCCGGCGTGGAAGGCCGAGGCTCAGGCCGGTCGTGTGGTCGACGACTGGCTGAAATCCTTTGGCGACCCGGCTCTCGAGACGATCGTCACCGAGGCAATCGCACACAACACCGATCTGCGCGAGGCAAGCGAGCGAGTCGCCATTGCTCGGCAGACGGTCGTCGTCGTCGGATCACGACTCCTGCCGCAGATCGGGGTACAAGGCGGCGCGAGAACGACGGCCGACAAAGGAGAGCAGGTACACCATGCCTCCGCCGCCTACTCCGGCGTGGCGTGGGAACTCGACGTATGGGGCCGGCTGCGCGCCCGGCGCGCTGCTGCGGAGGCCGGGTTCGAGGCCACCGCGCTGGACTTCGCGTATGCGCGTCAGTCGCTCGCAGCGCTCACCGCGAAGGGATGGTACCTCGCGAGCGAGTCACATCAGCTCGTCGAGCTTGCTGAAGAGTCGGTGAGGGTTCACCGCACGCTGCTCGATCTGGTCAAAGTCAGACGTACCGCTGGCAAGGTGGCGAACCTTGATCTGGTGGAGGCGCGCGCGGATCTCGAAGCGGCGCAAAGCCAGGTCGAGGCCGCTCGCCAGACGTACGGCGAAGCACGCCGGGCGCTCGAGGTGTTGCTCGGACGTTACCCAGCCGCCGAGATAGAGACTGCAGCCGTCTATCCGCCGCTGCCCACGGCCCAAGGCGCAGGGATGCCTGCATCGCTCCTCGAACGGCGGCCGGACGTCGCCGCGGCCGAGCGCGAGGTGCTCGCGGCGTTCCGTCGGCACGAGGCAACGAAGCTCGCCCTTCTTCCCGACTTTTCGTTCTCGCTCCTGGGCGGGCGCCTGGACGACCAGATCCTCTCGGTGCTGAGGGTCAACCCCTGGCTTGCGTCGGCAGGGATCGGCGTGTTCATTCCCATCTTCGAAGGCGGAGCCTTGCGCGCGAAAGTCAGGATTGCCACGGCGGAACAATCAGAGGCGGTGGCTCACTACGGCAGCATTGCACTGAAGGCGTTCCGCGAAGTCGAGGACGCGCTCGCGAGCGACTACCTCCTGGCAGCGCGTCTTCCCTTCGAGCAAGGCTCGCTATCGGACCGGAATGCCGCCGTGCGGATCGCGACGGAGCAGTACCGTGCGGGCCGCATCGACCTCTTGTCGGTTTCGCAGCTACAGGCTGCGGAGATTGCGGCCGAAGCCGCTGTGGTCAAGTTGCGCAGCGCCCAGCTGACCAACCGCATCCAGTTGCATCTCGCACTCGGTAGCAGCTTCGACGCGACCCCAGCCGCCACGCTGCCGGCGCGATGACGGCGGACTCGTGGCCCGTTTTTCGCATCCCACGGGTCGTCCCAGCAAGGCTGAGGCGCGTCGAAATCGCGACAGAGGGGGAGCCGTCGACGTGTGTGAGCCAAAGACATGCTCGCGAGGACCAATGGCGGCTCGTGCCTGCGTGCTCGGCCTGGCCGTCGTCCTTGCACGTGGCGCGAGCGCGCAGGACAACGCATCGACCGTCAACGACTATCGAGCCGAGATCACTCTCGCTCATCCCATCGCCGGTCGATTTTCCGGTGCGCCCTACCTGAGGTTTGACGATCAAACCAATGCGACGAAAGTCTATCGCATCGCGTTCCCGGTCGTCATGTACGAAGCGACGAGCTGGCTCCAGGGATGGAGCGGCCTGTATGTCAACTGGAACGTCGCCGAGGAACCGGGAGACTCGACGAGGGAGATTCGGCCGTATGTCGGCGCGAAGGTCTCCGTGCCGAACTCGGTGCACATTCACCTCTACGACCTGAGTCGATTGGAGTGGCGGCGCATCACCAACACGGCGAGCGATGCCGTTACGAGCGAGGTGCGCTTCCGCACGCGTCCCAGCGTCGAGTTCCCGCTCTCCTCGCGCGCGTGGAAGCCGGGCACGTACTACGGACTCGCCAACGTGGAAGCGTTCGTGGAACACGGCTTCCTCAACGAACTGCGGTTTGGGTCGGGCGCCGGTTATATCGCCAGCGACCGCCTGCGGATCGGCATTGAATACGTCGCTGAACTGACACGCTCAGCGCCCAGCAAGGCGCTGGTCTACAGCACCAGCAGTTTTCGCCTCAACATCAGGTTCAGTTTCGCGGAAGGCTTGCTTCAGATGCTGGAAGGCCCCGAGTAGGTGGCGCTGCTGCGTGACACATCGATCAGCCGGCACGTCGTCGGCATGACGAGGACCAGTGCCCGCAGGTGCGGCGCGATCCGCAGGCGCCGCCGCGGCGTCACCTGCGGATCGATAAGAGAGGAGGGCCGGAGGGCCGCGAAGGACATGAAACGCTGAGGACCGCCGCCGCGATTGCGATCGTCATCTTCGTGGCCAGGTGCCCCTCTCCGTTGCCAGACAGGGCTTGCGGTCGAGCAACGGTCGTGCCGCGGCGCACGTGCGGCTTGCGAGGCAATCATCGCCGGCGCTCACCACATCCCGTCATCCGTCACGACATCTGGTGATCGGTCCCGTCATTGTCCTCTTGTCGTTGATTCTTATTTTCAGACGAGCTAAGGAATCTGCCGAATCTGCATAGTCGCCCTTCGAACCACGCTCGATAATTTTCACGCTTCAGGATGAAGGCGGCGGAAAGGGACGCGCGCATGAATTCGAATCGACAGGCGATCGCCGATCCGACGGACGAGGTGCTCGCCAACATGATCTGGATCGCCGGCGGCACCTTCCGCATGGGCTCGGAGGCCTTCTATCCCGAGGAGCGGCCGGTGCACGAAGTCACGACGGACGGCTTCTGGATGGATCGCTACGCGGTCACCAACGAGGAGTTCGCACGCTTTGTCGATGCCACGGGCTACGAGACGATCGCCGAGCGGGTGCCGAGCGCCGAAGACTTTCCCGGCGCCCCGCCGGAGAACCTCGTCCCCGGTTCGATGGTGTTTCAGAAGCGAACGGGGCCCGTTGACCTCCGGAACTACGCCAACTGGTGGGCCTGGGTACCCGGAGCGAGTTGGCGTCATCCGAAGGGCCCTCACAGCTCTCTCGAAGGCCTGGCGCGGCATCCGGTGGTCCACGTCGCGTACGAGGACGTCGAAGCCTACGCGCGCTGGGCAGGCAAGGATCTGCCAACCGAGGCGGAGTGGGAACTCGCCGCGCGCGGTGGCCTCGACGGCGCAGTCTTCACGTGGGGCAACGACGAATTCCCTGGCGGCAAGCCCATGGTGAATTCCTGGCAGGGCGAGTTCCCATGGCAGAACCTGCTCGCCGATGGGTACGAGGGCACGTCACCTGTCGGCTCGTTTCCTCCGAACGGCTACGGTCTGTACGACATGGCCGGCAACGTGTGGGAATGGACGAGCGACTGGTACGAGCCGCGCGGCGCGAACCCGACCGTCAAGTCGTGCTGTATGGGCTCGGTCAACCCGCGCGTGGTCTCGCCTGAGAAGAGTTACGACCCGCGCCAGCCGCAGTTTCGCATCCCGCGCAAGGTGGTCAAAGGCGGCTCGCACTTGTGTGCGCCCAACTACTGCTTTCGCTACCGTCCAGCGGCGAGGCAACCGCAGATGATCGATAGCGGCATGGCGCACGTTGGATTCCGTTGTGTCGTCAGAAGTCAATCGCTAGAAAAGGAGACCGAGACATGGCAGCAAAGAAACCGAACATTCTGATCCTGTGGGGCGACGACGTCGGCTATTGGAACATCAGCCACTACAGCAAAGGCATGATGGGGTACCAGACCCCCAACATCGACCGCATCGGAGCCGAAGGCGTCACCTTCACCGACTACTACTCGCAACAGAGTTGCACCGCCGGCCGCGCCTGCTTCATCACCGGCCAGAACCCGATCCGCACCGGACTGACCAAGGTCGGCATGCCCGGCGCCACGGTCGGCCTTCAGAAGGAGGATCCGACCATCGCCGAACTGCTGAAGCCGCTCGGCTACGCCACCGGCCAGTTCGGCAAGAACCATCTCGGCGATCGGGACGAATACCTGCCGACCGTGCACGGCTTCGACGAGTTCTTCGGCAACCTGTATCACTTGAACGCCGAAGAAGAACCGGAGCTCCCCGACTATCCGAAGGATCCGGCGTTCAAGAAGAAATTCGGACCGCGCGGCGTGCTCCACTGCATCGCCGACGGCAAGGGCGGGCAGACGATCAAGGACACCGGCCCGTTGACCAAGAAACGCATGGAGACCATCGACGAGGAGATCACGTCGGCCGCGCTCGCCTGGATGGAGAAGCAGGCCAAAGCCGACAAGCCGTTCTTCCTCTGGTACAACTCGACGGCCATGCACTTCCGGACCCACGTCGCCCCAAAGAATATCGGCAAGAGCGGCCAGGATCCCTACAGCGACCGCATGGTCGTCCACGACGAGCAGATCGGCCAGATGCTCAACAAGCTCGACGAGCTGGGCATCGCCGACAACACCATCGTCATGTACTCCACCGATAACGGCCCGGAGAACGACACCTGGCCGGACGGCGCCACCACCCCCTTCCGCGCCCAGAAGGACACCAACTGGGAAGGCGGCTGGCGCGTGCCGTGCCTCATGCGCTGGCCGGGCAAGATCAAGGCCGGCTCGATCCTGAACGGCATCGTGCTCGCACATCGACATGTTCCCGACCTTGCTCGCTGCGGCCGGCAATCCGGACGTCACCGAGCAGCTCCTCAAGGGCACAACGGTCGGCGCCAAGACCTTCAACGTCCATCTCGACGGCTACAACCAGATCCCCTACCTGACTGGCGCGGCGAAGGAGAGCGCGAGAAACAACATCATGTACTTTAGCGATGACGGCGACGTCCTGGCCGTACGTGTCGGCGACTATAAGTTCAATCTGGCGGTACAGCGCGCAAAGACCATGCGGCTCTGGGCGGAGCCTTTCGACAAGCTTCGGCTGCCGTATATCGTCAATCTCCGTCGCGACCCGTTCGAGCTGGCCGAGATCAACTCGAACACTTACATGGACTGGCTGGTCGATCACGTGCCCCAGATGTACTTGATGCAGGAGGTGGTGGCGTCGGAGATCGCCGATTTCGCCAAGTTCCCGCCGCGGCAGAAACCCGCCTCATTCAACCTGGACGCGGTGTTGCGGCAAGTGCAAAGCCACAAGTAACACCGGCCTCACTGAGTGAGCATCCCCGGCGGACGATCGGGTCCGCCGGGGGATTGTCGTTGCCCTTGCCCCGACAACCTCAGGAGTGGACGCCATGAGCAGTGAAGACAGGAAACACCGTTCCCACCTCCCGATTCCGTCTCCCGAGCGAACCGGGCTGATCACCTACGATGCGAAGGATCCGGAAACCAAGAATCCGCCCATCGAGCAATTGCGCCCGCCCAAGGGCGCGCCCAACGTGCTGATCGTCCTGATCGACGACGCCGGGTTCGGATCGTCCAGCGCCTTCGGCGGCCCCTGCCAGACGCCGAACGCGGAGAAGCTGGCGGCCGGCGGCCTGAAGTACAACCGCTTTCACACGACCGCCCTCTGCTCGCCGACGCGGCAGGCGCTGCTGACCGGGCGCAACCACCATTCCGCCGGCATGGGCGGCATCACCGAGATCGCCAGCGGCGCGCCGGGCTACAACTCGGTGCTGCCCAACACCATCTCGCCGCTCGCGCGGACGCTGAAGCTCAACGGCTACTCCACCGCGCAGTTCGGCAAGTGCCACGAGGTGCCGGTGTGGGAGACGAGCCCGGTCGGGCCGTTCGACGCGTGGCCCACCGGCGGCGGCGGCTTCGAGTACTTCTACGGCTTCATCGGCGGCGAGGCGAACCAGTGGTACCCGACGCTGTACGAAGGCACCACGCCGGTCGAGCCGAAGAAGACGCCCGAAGAGGGCTACCACCTCGTGGCGGACATGACCGACAAGGCCATGGACTGGATCGGGCAGCAGAAGGCGCTCGCGCCCGACAAGCCCTTCTTCGTCTACTTCGCGCCCGGCGCGACCCATGCGCCCCACCACGTGCCGAAGGAGTGGGCCGACAAGTACAAGGGCAAGTTCGACCAGGGCTGGGACAAGCTGCGCGAAGAAACCTTCGCCCGGCAGAAGAAGCTGGGCGTCATCCCGGCCGACTGCCAGCTCACGCCGCGTCACAAGGAGATCCCGGCGTGGGACGACATGCCGGAGGCGCTCAAGCCGGTGCTGCGCCGGCAGATGGAGGTCTACGCGGGCTTCCTGGAGTACACCGACCACCACGTCGGCCGCCTGCTCGACGGCCTGAAGAAGCTGAACATCCTCGACGACACGCTCGTCTACTACATCATCGGCGACAACGGCGCCTCGGCCGAGGGCACGCTGAACGGCACGTTCAACGAGATGCTCAACTTCAACGGCATGGCCGCCGTGGAGACGCCGGAGTTCCTCATGGCGCGGCTCGACAAGCTCGGCGGACCGGAGTCCTACAACCACTACGCCGTCGGCTGGGCGCATGCGATGGACACGCCCTACCAGTGGACCAAGCAGGTCGCCTCGCACTGGGGCGGCACGCGCAACGGCACCATCGTCCACTGGCCGAAAGGGATCAAGGCCAAGGGCGAGATGCGGTGGCAGTTCCACCACGTGATCGACGTCGCGCCGACGATCCTCGAGGCGGCGGGACTCCCCGAGCCGATCTCGGTGAACGGCGTGCAGCAGCATCCCATCGAGGGCGTCAGCATGCTGTACTCGTTCAACGACGCCAAGGCGGCGGAGCGGCACGAGACGCAGTACTTCGAGATGTTCGGCAACCGCGGCATCTACCACAAGGGCTGGACCGCGGTGACGCGGCACAAGACGCCCTGGCTGCTCATCGGCGAGAAGACCCCGGCGTTCGACGACGACGTCTGGGAGCTCTACGACACGAACAAGGACTGGAGCCAGGCGAACGACCTGTCCAAGCAGATGCCGGAGAAGCTCCACGAGCTGCAGCGCCTGTGGCTGATCGAGGCGACGCGCTACAACGTGCTGCCGCTCGACGATCGGCATGGCCGAGCGGATGAATCCGGACACCGCCGGCCGGCCGGTGCTGATCAAGGGAAAGACCCAGATCCTCTTCGGCGGCATGGGCCGCCTGTCGGAGAACTGCGTCGTCAACATCAAGAACAAGTCCCACGCCGTGACCGCCGAGATCGAGGTGCCGACGTCGGGCGCCGAGGGCGTGATCATCGCCCAGGGCGCGAACATCGGCGGCTGGAGTCTCTACGCCAAGGGCGGCAAGCTCAAGTACTGCTACAACCTCGGCGGCGTGAAGTACTTCTACGTCGAGGCCACGAGCCCGATCCCCGCAGGCGAGCACCAGGTCCGCATGGAGTTCGCCTACGCCGGCGGCGGCCTGGGCAAGGGCGGCAAGGTGACCCTGTACACCGACGGCAAGAAGGTCGGCGAAGGGGACATCCCGATGACGCTGGCGATGGTCTTCTCCGCCGACGACGGCTGCGACGTCGGCGAGGACAGCGGCGCCCCCGTCTCACCGGACTACGGCCCGCGTGGCAACGGCTTCAACGGCCGTGGTCAAGGGGGTGCAGATCGCCATCGCCGACGCTGCCGAGAGTGTGGATCACCTGGTCTCGCCGGAGGATGCTGTCCGCATCGCGATGGCGCGGCAGTAAGGTCAGATGAGCCAGACAGCGCAAGAAGCACACGAATCAACTTCCCCTGGCGTGGAAGGGGAGGTCCAGGATTTCTACGATCGTTATCCCTATCCTCCGCCGATAGACAGCCTCGAGACATATCGGCGTCTCTGGCAGGACCCACAGAGACGCCGAGCGGACTTCCATCTATTCTGGCCCGCCCGCTCCGAGAAGGCGGGCCTGTCCATCCTCGTCGCTGGATGCGGCACATCGCAGGCGGTGAAGCACGCCGTCCGCTGGCCCGAGGCGCAGGTCACCGGGATTGACCTCAGCGCCACGAGCGTCCGCTGCACCGAGGAACTGCAGCGCAAGCAGGGCGTGAACAATCTCCGGGTCCGCCAGCTCCCGGTCGAGCAGGTGAGCGAACTCCGAACAAGCTTCGATCAGATTGTGTGCACCGGGGTGCTCCATCACCTCGTGGACCCCGATGCGGGGCTCAGGGCGCTGCGGGGCGTGCTGAAGCCTGACGGCGCAATGCATCTCATGGTGTATGCGCCCTACGGGCGGGCCGGCATCTACATGCTGCAGGAGTTCTGCCGGCGGCTAGGAATCCGCGCCGCCGATGACGAAATTCGGGACCTCGTCACCGCACTCCACCTGCTGCCGCCCGGTCATCCGCTGGAGACGCTGCTGCGGGAGGCGCCCGATTTTCGGCAGGAGGCGGCGCTTGCCGACGCGCTGCTGCACCCCCAGGACCGCGCTTACTCGGTCCCGCAGTTGATCGATTACATCCAGAAGGGTGGCCTGACGTTCGGTCGATGGGTGAAGCAAGCTCCCTACAGCGCTCGCTGTGGAGTCATGACACAGATCCCCCAGGCCTCCCGGCTGGAACATCTGTCCACGGCCGATCAGTACGCGGCCGTCGAACTCTTTCGCGGCACGATGCTGCGCCACAGTGTGGTTGTGTACCGAAACGACAACCCTCGCGTGCAGAGCGTCAGTTTCGCGGGTGATACGTGGCTCGATTACGTGCCCATTCGCATGTCCGACACGATCTGCGGTTGAAGAACGGCTGCCTCAAGGCGCCGCGGCCGTGTTGATCAACCAGACCCACACGTACCGGGATCTGTGCTTGCCGATCGTGCCTGCGGAAAAGCGGATGTTCGACGCGATCGACGGGGAGCGGACCGTCGGCGACATCGCGGACGATCTCGATGCCGCGCGGAGTTTCTTCGAACGACTCTGGTGGTACGACCAGGTCGTATTCGCCACCGCCCAGCCGGACCAGTAGGAGACCGGACATGTCAGTCAATGTCACGCCCTCGGTCGGTCCGTCAGCCGCTCCGCCGCGGTTTCACATGCTTTCGAAGCCGACGGGGGCAGCCTGCAACCTCGATTGCAAGTACTGTTTCTTCCTCTCGAAGGACATGCTGTACCCGAACGACAAGCTGCGCATGTCCGATGACGTGCTGGAGAGCTACATCAAGCAGCTTCTGGAATCGCACCGCACACCCGTCGTCACAGTCGCCTGGCAGGGCGGCGAACCAACGCTGATGGGTCTCGATTTCTACAGGCGCTCGATCGAGTACGTGCAGAAATACCGGCAGCCGGGCCAGCAGGTCGAGTACACGTTTCAAACCAACGGCGTCCTGCTCGACGATGCCTGGGCGGCGTTCTTCAAACAGCACGATTTCCTGCTTGGGCTGAGCGTCGACGGCCCGCGCGACATTCACGATGCCTATCGCGTGAACAAAGCCGGACAGGGCACCTTCGATCAGGTGATGGGCGGCCTGGAGTTCCTGCGCAAGCACCAGGTGCGATTCAACATCCTGTGCACCGTCAACGCCGCGAACGGCGACCGCGGGCGCGACGTGTATCGCTTCTTTCGCGACGAGCTGCACGCCGAGTGGATGCAGTTCATTCCGATCATCGAGCGCGCGACGGCGGACACACTGGCGATCGCCAATCTGGGCTGGAGCGAGCGCCCGGGCGGGCAGCGGCTGCTGTACACCCAGTCGGGCAGCCTGGTGACCGATCGTTCAGTCAAGCCGGAGCAGTACGGACACTTCCTGATCGACATCTTCGAAGAATGGGTCCGCAAGGACGTGGGACGGGTCTACGTGCAGATGTTCGACGTGACGCTCGAGGCCTACTTCGGATCGTACACACTCTGCATCCACGCCCCCACCTGCGGTTATGGACCTGCCATCGAACACAACGGCGACGTCTATTCCTGCGACCACTACGTCGAGCCCGACTATCGCCTGGGCAACATCGCCGAGACGCACATGATCGACATGGTCGCCTCACCGAAACAGCGCAAGTTCGGCATGGACAAACAGGCGACGCTCACCAGGCAGTGCCTCAACTGCGACGTGCGCCACCTGTGCCACGGCGGCTGCCCGAAAGATCGGTTCGTGAATTCTCTCGAGGGCGAGCCCGGCCACAACTATCTCTGCGCGGGGTTCAAGGCGTTCTTCGACCACGTCAAGCCCGCGATGGACACGATGGCTCAGTTGCTCCGCGACAATCATGCTCCGGCGGAGATCATGAAGATGTACGCGGCGAAAGAGAACCGGTGACCTCTAGAGTGAAATGTTGACGTGCCGACAGACTCTTCCACGCGGCTCGCCATGACCCGCACGGACCTGGCGCTCGAGCGGAGCGTCATGGCCGCCGAACGCACACTGATGGCCTGGATCCGGACCTGTCTTGCCTTGATCAGCTTCGGCTTCACCCTGGGCAAGCTCGGGGACGCCCTGCGTTCGGTCGAGGTCAGCCTGCCGCTCGGTCGCACGACGGACATTGTCGGCGTGGCCTACTACCTCGTGATCCTTGGAACGCTGGCGCTCGTCCTGGCCGCGGTCCAGAACAGGATTGAGGTAACAGAACTTGTCCGCATGGGTCTGAAGCGTCGGCCCAGCCTGGCCTTTGTGATGGCCGTTCTCTTGAGCCTGTTCGGCATGTTCGTGCTCACGGATCTGGTGACCCAGTTCTGATGGACGACTTTTCATGAGGTTGCAACCGCTGACGGGAGGCCGCGAGCCCTTCTGAGGAGAACCTGAGATGGATCTGCGAAGTTTTCCGAACGTCGACTTGTTCGCCGCCGGCGTCAACGCCTTGTACGGCGTGCTCGTCGCCCGCAACCCGTCGCACAACCGGGGCTACACGTTGATGGGGCTGTTGATCATGGCCTTCTTCGGTGGCATCGGCGGCGGCGTTTCGCGAGACATGCTGCTCAATGAGATCCCCTCGCCGCTCAAGAACCCGATGTATCTCGTCGTGTGCCTCCTGATGGGTCTGCTGGGGCTGGCGATCTATCGCTACGCCGAGTCAAAGGAGGAGCATTTCCGCAAGAGGACGCTGGCGTACTTCAAGTCTTTCACGCTGCCATGGTTTGCGATTCTGGGCGCGCACAAGGCGCTCGACCACGACCTGGGAGTCTTCGCCGCGATCGTCGTGGGCGTCATCGCCACCACGGCCGGCGGGGTGTTCATCGACCTCTTCTCCAACGTCACGCCGGATGTCGTGATGCCGAAGGAGCACGTCGTCACAACCGCAGTGGTGGCGAGCGCGGTCTACACGCTGATCGCGCTGAACGCGAAGGGCATGGCGTTCACTCACGTCACGCTGATCGCGGTGCTGGTGGCGTTCCTCTTCCGCGTGTTTGCCGTCCGGGAACACTGGCCGCAGATCGTGCCGCTGGCCGCGCCTGGCGCCGGCCCGCGTGCGGAAACGCCCTGGCCGAAAAAGGTAGGCGGTTCGCGCTGATTCAGTCGATGTCGGGCTTATCACAAGGAAAGGGATGTCATGGACGACATGTGGGTTCGGTTCACGAGCGACATGGTGGCCAGGGTCAGCGGGCCCATGAAGTTCAGGCTGGTGCTGCAGCCGGCGATGGCGGCGTTCTTCGCGATTCGCTCGGGGTTGGCGGATGCCAAGGCCGGCAGGCCGCCGTACTTCTGGGGCCTCCTCTCGGACCGCGCTCAACGGGAGGCCATGATCAAGGACGGCTGGAAGAGCGTCGGCAGAGTGTTCATTCTCGCCCTGGTGCTCGATGTCGTGTACCAGCTTTACGTGTTGCACTTCGTGTATCCGGTCCAAGCGATCGCCGTCGCGTTCCTTCTGGCGATCGTGCCTTACTTGATTCTGCGCGGACTGGTCACGCGTCTGGCTCGACGAATTGATGAACCGCGTGAAATCCATCGGCCGCGCGACGCCGGAAAGGTACATGGAGGGTGAGCGAACCGGCAGCTGGGCGTGTGCTGCCGGTCCTCGAAACATTCACGACTGCGTCTAGGCCATTCTGGTCCTCGCAAATGAGCGCACAGCATGCCCGCCGGCGATCATGGTCGTGCCGATGAGCAACAGCTTGACCCCCAGAAGGACCCCGATGGCCCAGGCGCCGGAGAGAGGGAATTGCCTCCAGATCATTATCGCGAGCAGGATCGAAACCATCCCGCCAAACAGCAGCCACGCGCGGCCCGTCTCGTGGCCCCAACGGAATGCTCCGATGACTTCAGCGATGCCATCGGCGAAGAGATATGCCGCGATCAGCACGGTCAGAAAGCCGAATGCGAACACAGGCTGGGTGACCATTGCCAGGCCGCACAGCAGCGTCAGGCCGCCGATAGCAAAGGCGAGCAGCCCCTTTCCAAAGCTGCTGGCCTCGAACGCCCACACCATCCTGAGGATTCCGCCCACGATGACGAGCAGACCGACCGACAGGACGACCGAGAGACCGGTGATGTAGGGCGCCGCGATGGCCGCGACCCCAAGGATGATGGTGACGACTCCGAGGAAGGTCATATCGCGTCCGGTCGATGTGACTTCCATCTCAGCATTGTTCATTGGCCCCTCCCTTTGCGCACCCGCACTCTTCTTACTCCTGCCCGGGGGGATATCGCTCGAACATCTTTGCGAG
The DNA here is from genome assembly GCA_963789965.1 of uncultured Acidobacteriota bacterium. Lineage (GTDB taxonomy): Bacteria > Acidobacteriota > Vicinamibacteria > Vicinamibacterales > CAVVIG01 > DATLLJ01. Next base: position 213,747 of record CAWBMO010000002.1, on the reverse strand, counting down.
CGCTTTGTCCACTTTCTTTGTGTTCTTCTCCGACTTGCTGCTCATGGTGTCGGTGCCGGTACCGCGCCAGACGAGCTGTTTCGTGTGCGCGTCGTACAAGTCGACGACCAACGTGCCTTGCACGTAGGTCCGCACGCTCGCCGTGGCGTAACCGCCGAACAGGAAGCCTCCGCCAAATCCGTTCGCGACGAGCTCCTGCCGATCCTCGGTGGCGACGAGTGTCGCGACCATGACGTCGGGAGTGTCCGACTTCGTGAATCCTTTGGCAGCGAGCTGCTGTTCAACCGCCGCGTGAATCCGATCCTCAGCGAATGGATTCGCCGCTGGCGTTCCGGCGGTCCATGCGTACGTCCTGTACGAGGCAAAGGGCGCCGTGGGATCCGAGTCGGTATTTACCTTCTGGGCCAATACCGCCACCGGCGCGATCAGTAGAGTCACGATTGCGATCCAATTCCGCATGCTGCCCCCTCGCGAGTGTGCTCATGCCTGGGTTCGCGTCTTTCGATCGCGCCCACACCATGTCTTTAGCAAGGAACGCTCCGGCCTCTTCAATCCCCCGGTACAGGGCATTTCTCGTTCGCGTGACGACCCGTCGTGAGCACGACGACCTGTCGCGGCCCGTTTGGTCCGGAAACGACCCTTCCCAACCCCGGCACTTTCTATGCTTCAAGGCCGCTTTCGTAGACATCTGGCTGCGCTAGCTCGAACACGCGACGAGGAGAAAAACATGCAGATGGACGCCGAGCATCGCCGCCTTGAGGAGTCGCGCACCCATGCGGCGCAGTGGAAGAAGTGGGGACCGTATCTCTCGGAGCGCCAGTGGGGGACAGTCCGGGAAGACTACAGCGAGTCGGGTGACGCGTGGAACTATTTCAGCCACGATCAGGCTCGCTCGCGGGCGTATCACTGGGGCGAGGACGGGCTCGCGGGGATCTCCGACGACCAGCAACTGCTCTGCTTCGCGCTGGCTCTGTGGAACGGCAAGGATCCCATCCTCAAGGAGCGGCTGTTCGGGCTGACGAACAGCGAGGGGAACCACGGCGAGGACGTGAAGGAGTACTACTTCTACCTCGACTCGACGCCGACCCACTCGTACATGAAGTACCTCTACAAGTACCCGCAGGCCGCCTACCCGTACGACGACCTCGTCGAGGCCAACCGGCGCCGGGGCAAGGGTGACTTCGAGTACGAGCTGCTGGACACGGGCGTGTTCGATCAGAACCGCTACTTCGACGTGTTCGTCGAATATGCCAAGGCGTCACCCGAAGACATCCTCATCCAGATCACCGTCGAGAATCGTGGTCCGGAGCCGGCAACGCTGCACGTGCTGCCGACGATCTGGTTCCGCCGGGTGTGGTTATGGCATGGCGATGCACCACGGCCGGTGCTCAGGAAGGCTCCCGGCGATGCTGGCAGCGTCATCGTGGCCTCGCATCCGGAGCTCGGAGAGCGGCTCTTCTTTGCCGAAGGCGCCACGGCGCTCCTCTTCACAGAGAACGAGACCAACAACGAGCGCCTCTTCCATTCGCCCAACCGCACCTTCTACGTCAAGGACGGGATCGACAGCTACATCGTTCACGGCCGCCGGGACGCGGTGAATCCCAAGCACACGGGGACGAAGGCGTCGGCCCACTATCCGCTGACCGTGGAGGCCGGGGCATCGCGGACCCTTCGGTTGCGCCTCAGCGACGTGGCGCCGCCCCAGTTGGCTCAGGCGGTCCAAGGTCCGTTCGGGACCTTCGACGTCGTGATGCAAGCGCGCCGGCAGGAGGCAGACGAGTTCTATGCCGCGGTCATCCCGTCCTCGTTGACCGCCGACGCCGCAAGCGTGATGCGCCAGGCGCTGGCCGGAATGCTCTGGTCCAAGCAGTTCTACTACTACGACGTCGACCGGTGGCTCACGGAGCGCGGCGCCGACCCGTTCAAGGCGAACCGCAAGCCCTCGCCGCGCAACGACCACTGGCACCACATGTACAACGCCGAGATCATATCGATGCCGGACAAGTGGGAATACCCCTGGTATGCGGCCTGGGACCTGGCGTTTCACGTCCTCGCGCTGACGCTGGTGGACGAGGACTTCGGCAAGTCGCAACTGGACCTGATGCTCGGCGAATCCTACCTGCACCCGAGCGGGCAACTGCCCGCGTACGAATGGAACTTCGGCGATGTCAACCCGCCGGTGCATGCGTGGGCCACCATCTTCACGTACCGTCTGGAGCAGGCCCAGCGCGGGCATGGTGACCTCGAGTGGCTCGAGCGCGTCTTCCACAAGCTGATGCTGAACTTTACCTGGTGGGTGAACCGCAAGGACCGCTCGGGCAACAACGTCTTCGAGGGTGGCTTTCTTGGGCTCGACAATATCGGAGTGTTCGACCGCAGCGCGCCGCTGCCGACCGGCGGGTACCTGGAACAGGCCGACGGCACCGCCTGGATGGCGCTCTTCTGCCAGAACATGGTGGAGATCGCGACGGAGCTGGCGTCCGAACGACCCGTCTATCTGGACATGTGCGTCAAGTTCGTCGAGCATTTCCTGTGGATCGCCTCGTCGATGGTCCACTCGGGCGACGACGTCGGGATGTGGGACGAGGAGGACGGGTTCTTCTACGACGTGCTGCGGCTGCCGGACGGCAGATCCCAGCGTCTGAAGGTGCGCTCCATGGTGGGCCTGCTCCCACTGTGTGCCGTCACCACCTTTGAGGGGAAGCTCATGGCGAAGTATCCGGAGTTGCGCGAGCGCTTCCGCAAGTTCCTCGTGGCGCGCCCGGAGCTGACCGCCTTCATCCACCCCCCGGGCAAGCCCGGCTATGCGGGCCGATTCATGTCAGCGATCCTGAACGAGACCAAGCTTCGCCGGGTCCTGGCGACGATGCTCGACGAGACCGAGTTTTTGAGTCCCTACGGCATCCGGTCCATCTCCCGGCGTCATGCCAAGCATCCTTACGTATTCCGTGTCGGACACCAGGACTACGGGGTGTCCTATCTGCCGGCGGAGTCCGACACCGGCATGTTCGGCGGCAACTCCAACTGGCGCGGGCCGATCTGGATGCCCGTCAACGGGGTGATCATCCGTGCGCTGCTGCAGTACTACTCGTACTACGGCAACGCGTTCACGATCGAATGTCCCACGGGCTCCGGGCATCAGATGAACCTTTATCAGGTCGCGGAGGAGATCGCGCGCCGGCTGGCCAGCATCTTCCTGCGTGACAGCCATGGCCGGCGGCCCGTGTACGGGGGAATGCGGAAGTTTCAGGAGGATCCGCACTGGCGCGACTATCTCCTGTTCTACGAGTACTTCCACGGCGACAACGGGGCGGGCCTCGGCGCGAGCCACCAGACGGGATGGACTGGAACCATCGCCCGTACGCTGCAGGTCTTTGCCGCCACCACGGCCGAGCAGGTACCTCGAAGGCCGCAAGGCCGTCTTCGAGAAACTTGAGCAGGCGGCGAGTGGCCAGACGGTGTCTCGCTAAGGACGCTCACAGGCGCGCGGGCAGGAAAGCAGCTCGTAACGGGTGAGTTCAGTGGGTGGGCGTGTACTTGTGCGGCAGATTGAATTGGAGCCCGACGTACAGGCGAAGATGCGGGATGCTCGTCGGCCGGGCCCCGCACACCCCGTCCCGCAGCGACGAGCAGGGTGAGCTGACGTGTCAGCTTCTGCCGACCACCGACGTTGACGATGAGCTCGGCAGCGGCTGGGCCGCTCTGCTCGCCGTACAGTTCTCCCACCAGCTCCAGCGCCGCGAACTCGACTTCCGTCGCCACACCGAAGACCCATTCATCGTCGCCCTCCTGGACGAAGTTCCTGCCCACTTCGCCATTGATCTCCAGGCGGCCTTTCTGGAAGCGTGAGCTCGGTCGGCAGCAAGAACTGCCGGCCTTCATCGAGCAATCCTTTCTCCGCCATGGCGTGCCCGGTGTTGAACTCCAGCTGGGGGTAGGTCGACCATGCGATTCTTTGCCCTTCCTGCCCGAGGAAGCGCCACTTCACACCCACGGTCGAATTGCCCAGTCCCGTCTGGGCAGGCAGTCTCGGTCTCGCGGACGCTCAGCCAGGGCACTTCGAACTTGAGCTGTATTCGCTGTCCGACTCCGTAGTTGATGTCGGCGAGCGGCGCTTCGAGCCGTCGCTCCAGCTGCGACTTCTCAAGGATGCCGGCCAGATTGATTTCCCAGTATCCGGGGCCTGGTGTGTCTGGATCGTCGGTGATCAGCGGCGGACCACCCTGTGCGACGGGCGCTGGCAGGAAACAAGATGAAAATAATCAGTGGATGAGCCCGAGTCCAAGAAAGCTGCGGTTTGCTTCGCGCACCGCCACATCGCTGGCAACTTTCGGGCCGTCGCGTGCCTCATCGGCCATCGAGACTGGCATCACGGCCGGTTGTCACGCCTCGATCCTCCGCTGAACGGCCCTTCCTAAGGACCCGGAACTTCGTGCGTCGGCGCCTTCCTTGGCTGCTCCGACCGACCTGGTTCGTTCTTTGCCACCTTGCCTATGACAACGTGCTGTCACAACTTCTCATCGCCCAGTCAACCATTGAGCGAACATGAACATGTTCAGACACATGCTGCTCAAGGGCGCGCTGCTCGCAGTCATCGCGACGACAATGTCCCGGCTTTCGCGCAGTCGCGCGCCATCACGGAGAAGGAAGCGCGCGTCATCGGCGTCGAAGCCTACCTTTACTTCTATCCGCTCGTAACGATGGACATCATCCGGCGACAGGCCGCGAACGGAAACGACGTCGTGCGACCTTCACCTCCAAACGCTGTCATCCAATGTGTGGCTCGATTTGACCAGAGAACCTGTGATCGTCTCTGTGCCAGACACCGGCGGCCGCGAAGACCTCCTCTCGATGCTCGACATGTGGTCCGACGTGGTGTCGTTGCCGGGCTGGCCGGCGACCGGAGCGAGGGCGGCGAACTTCCTCGTGACGCCGCCGGGCTGGACCGGCACCGTACCGGATGGTTTCACCCGCATCGACGCGCCAACGCCGTACGTCTGGATCATTGGCCGCACGAAAAGCGACGGCCAGTCGAACGACGACGCCGCTCACAAGATTCAGGCGGGCTTCAAGGTGACGCCGCTGTCACGATGGGGCAAGGCGCCCGAGCCGATCGCAGTCAAGGTCGATCCGTCTGTGGATATGAAGACACCACCGAAGATCCAGGTGGACACCATGTCCGCTGACCGGTTCTTTACCTACGCTGCCGAGTTGCTGAAAGTGAATCCTCCCCACGGCACCGATCAGCCGATTCTCGCGCGCCTAAAACGCATTGGCATCGAGCCGGGCAAGAGCCTGGGATTCGATCAACTCGCTCCCGTTGTGCGGCAGGCGCTCGCGAGCGTGCCGGCGGAAGCGCAAAAGGTCATGAGATAGGGCCGCTAGCGTGCCGCTGCGGTCTCATGCTCAGCCTCGGTTCCGGAGGCTCTGGTTTCCTGCGTCAGCCTGATCCAGTAGTCGGCCAGGAGAACCGTCACGTCATCTTGGCCGCCAGCAGCGAGGGCCAGGTCGACGAGCCGCTGGCAGTCTTCGGTCGGGCGGCGCTTCGAGGCGAGAACGTCGGCGATTCTGTCCGCGCTCACCACGTCGGTCAACCCGTTTGTGCAGAGGAGCACACGATCGCCGGTCCACAACTGAATGTGTTCGATCGCCACGTCGGGACCGTCCGGGCGGCCGCCGATCGTCTCGGTCACAACGTGTTCCTGGTCCCGTTTCGGTTCCGGCTTGAGCGCCTCGAGACCTCGTTCCTCCAGTGTGTGATCTGTCGTCAGCTGTATCAGCACGCCGCTGCGGAAGAGAAACGCTCTCGAGTGCCCGACGTGCGCAAAGAACAGATCGGAACCGGCGATATACACGGCGGTGAGGCTTGTGGCCATATCGGCCAATCGGACATCAGATTTGCTGGCGCTGCGCACGGCTTCGTTGACCTGACGGTACAAGAACTCGCCCTGTTCGATCATTTCGGCCGTGTTGCCAGGCCCGACGCGCACATTCCACTTGCCATAGCAGATCGCCAGATGAGCGAGCGTGCTGAGCGCCAGACGGCTGGCCCGCGCACCGCCTGCGTCTCCGCCGAGCCCGTCGGCGACCAGCATGGCGTACGCGTACTCCTCGAACGGCGGAGGCAGATCCGCCGCTGCGAGGCTCGTGATGATCGTCTCCTGAAGACGACCGAGACGGACAGCCAGATAGTGATCGGTGTTGTAGGAGTTTGCCTTCCCGCACGACGAGACCGCGCCGACGTCCAGCCTGAGCGCCGATGAGAGAGGATGAAAGGCCGCGATATCCAGTGGCCTGGATAGGATGTCACGCCACACCTCGTTTCGGTCCGCCTGATCGTCAGCCATCGTCGTGAACGCCTTCCTGTGTCGCCCGCGCGAAAGTGGCGAGCTGAACTCTGACCGAGAGCACGAGGTGTGCCAGCAAGACCCAGGGCTGCACGTTCCGTGATTGACGCGACGCATCGCGTTGATCGGAGGATTCTGAGCGACATTTCCACGGCCGCCGACCGGCCACCGAAACGGCATCACGGCCGGCCGTCACCTTGTGAGTGGCGACCTGATTAGCCAGAGCTCGGGCCACGATGTTGAGCGACGCGCATGAACGCCGCGAGATGATGTTTGCGCGTCAGTTCATTTTGGTGGTATCGTAACAACCTCTCCGCAGACAGATTCAACTCACGCCGAGTCGTTCGTCCGATCCGCTTCTTCGAGTAGGTCTCGAAGCAGCACGGGCAACCGCATCGACCTGAGCCGGTTGAGAGTGAGGAGAACGCCCTGTGCCGAGGCGAATAGTTGCCCTGGCGCTCGTTGCGCTGGCGCTCGCCGTTCCGGCCGGCGCACAGTCCTTCGGGCGCAACAAAGTCCACTATGGGGACTTTGATTTCCAAGTTCTCGAGACGCCGCACTTCGACATCTACTACTATTCCGCCGAGCACGACGCCTCCGTCGAAGCCGGCCGTCTGGCCGAGCGATGGTACGCCCGGCTCTCACGGGTCCTCGATCACACCTTCACAGAGCGTCAACCCATCGTTCTTTACGCGAGCCACGCGCAGTTCACGCAAACCAATATCGTCCCGGGGCTCATTGGCGACGGAGTCGGCGGGCGTGACGGAACACGCGAAGGGGCGCGTGGTGCTGCCCTTTGCGGCCGGTCTCGGCGAGACCGACCACGTGCTCGGTCACGAATTGGTGCACGCGTTTCAGCGAGACATCCTGCGAAGGAGCGGCCGTTCGATGTCGACGCTGCCCCTGTGGTTCGTGGAAGGGATGGCCGAGTATCTCTCGGTCGGTCGCATCGACCCCCACACGGAGATGTGGTTGCGCGATGCGGTCCAGCAGAATCAATTGCCTCGGATCGATCAGCTCAACGATCCCCGGTGGTTTCCGTATCGATACGGACAGGCCTTGTGGGCATATCTGGCAGGACGATTCGGCGACGATGTCGTGGCGAGGTCGTTGAAGTCCAGAGCATCGGGCGGGGCAATCGGACGCCTTGTCGAAGTCACCGGCATCGATGTCGGCACGTTGTCGGGAGCATGGCAGGAATCGATCCGACAGCTCGTCGTCAGGCCATCGCCGGTGTCCGCCGAGACGCCGAGGACGTCGATCGTCGCAGGCAAGGGCGGCGCCGGCCGGCTCAACGTTGGTCCGGCCTTGAGTCCCGACGGCAAGTCCGTCGTGTTTCTGTCCCAGCGCGATCAGTATTCGCTCGATGTGGTGGTCGCCGACGTCGCGACGGGGACCATTCGACGCAGGATCGTCCAGACCGCAGGCGATCCGCACTTCGAGAGCCTGCAGTTCATCGAGTCGGCTGGTGCCTGGGATTCGAGCGGCCGTCGATTTGCGCTGGCGGCGCTTTCCCGTGGCCGGCCGGTGCTCACCATCTGGGACATCGGTACGGGAACCGTCGAACGGGAAGTGCCGATCCACGACACCGATCAAATTTTCAGTCCGACGTGGTCGCCCGATGGCCGGCGGATCGCGTTTTCCGCGCTCCGGAACGGCTTCAGCGATCTCTACGTGCTCGACCTCGAGACTCGTTCAGTGCGCGCCATCACCACGGACTCTCTTTGCCGATCTGCAGCCCGCATGGTCGCCGGACGGGCGGACCATCGCCTTCTCGACCGATCGTTTTTCCTCATCGGTCGAGACGTTGACGTTTGGCAACTTCCGGCTGGGTCTCGTCGACGTCGACTCCGGGGCAATCAGCGAGCTGCCCGGTGTTCCGGGTGCAAAGAACATCGACCCGCAATGGGCCGCAGATGGCGCGAGTCTCTACTTCATCGCCGATGGCGATGGCATCAGCAATGTGTACCGCGCGGATCTCGCCGATGGTCAGCTCGTGCAAGTCACCGATGTCCCTACGGGTATCAGCGGCATCACGAGGTTGAGCCCGGCGCTCAGCGCGGCCGCGCGGGCGGATCGGATCGTCTTCAGTGTCTACGAGCAGGGCGGTTACGCAATTCAGTCGATGGATGTGGCTCCCAGTACTCCGATATCGTCCGAGGCGACGAGCGTCGCACGTGCGTCGACGCCCGACCCGACCCCGTCGTCCTCAGCACCTTCGTCGGCGGTCCGCGGGCTTTCGGGCACGTTCACACTGCCCCTGTTCGGTGCGCCGGATGGCAAAGCGTTCACGAGCAGGCCGTACCGTTCAGGCTTGTCGCTCGATCGGATGGTGCAGCCGTACTTGAGCGCGGGCGGCGGCGGACTCGAGTGGATTCCTGCGTGCTGGCGCGGGGCTGTCATTCGGCGACATGCTCGGGAATCATCAGTTGCAGACCACCGTTCAAGTTGGCAAGACGATCGACGACTTCGTCGCGCAGGCGGCCTATGTGAACATGCGCTCGCGCTGGAACTGGGCGGTCGTCGGTGGCCAGGTGCCCTGGCTCACCGGTGGCACACCGTCTCCGATCTCGGAATCGGGTGACGGCACGACGCTCAGTCGGCAAACGGACGTTTTCCGGCAACTCCATCGAGAGGTCCTGGGGTTGGCCATCTACCCATTCAGCGGCGTGAAGCGCCTCGAGCTGACCGGGGGTGTGCAGTCGATCTCCTACGATCGGGAAGCCACGACGAGCGTGTACTCTGGCGTCACAGGACGGCTCCTGAATAAAACCATCCTGAAAAGCGCCGCTGCCCCTGACGCCATGCTCTTTGAAAGTGCTGCCGCTCTCGTGTATGACACCTCGGTATTCGGGCCGACCGGTCCGATTCTTGGCGAGCGGTACCGCTTTGCCGTGGCACCGACATTCGGCGAACTGTCACGTTCGCCACCGTCACGGCTGATTACCGCCGGTACGTCATGCCGGTGCGGCCGTTCACGATTGCGATGCGCGTGATGCACCTCGGACGGTACGGCGGCGCCTCGAACGATCCGCGACTCCTGCCGCTCCTCTGGACCCTGCGTGACGTCGTGCGCGGATACGGTGACATAGGCCCCGGCTCGCCCTCGGCCAGTAACGTGACCGCAAGCCGAATGCTGGTCGGGAACATTGAGCTCCGGTTTCCTTTTGCCGCCCTGCTCCGGCGATCCGTGTCACCGGGCGCGTTACCGATTGAAGGCCTCGTGTTTTCCGATACGGCACGGTTCTGGACGCTGCGACGCCCGGACGGCACACCTCCGATGTTGCGGAGCTTCGGCGCAGGCGTCCGTCTGAACGCGGCGGGCGTCATCTTCGAGTTGAGCGCGGTCCGCCCGCTCGACCTGGCATCACACGGCTGGACATTCTCGTTCAACTACCGGCCCGGATTCTGACGACCTCGACCCAATCCTGCTCGCAGGATGCTCGGGCTCACTTTTTCGGAACAGTGTGACCGCGCTGCGCGCGCGCCAATCCTCCTTTTCGGCCGGCGTCGCGGGCCTGTTCGCTCGTCCATTCGTGTGCCGTGCCTTTTGCGTGCGCGGCCTTGCCGCCTTTGCTGGCGATCTCGCTCCGCTTGCTATGGCCCATCGAAGCAAATCCTGTGAGTTTTGACATGGCTCCCTCTTAAGATCGCGCGTTAAGATGCGCGCGCCTGACTCTTTCAGGCGCAAACGCCGGTCGCATAACTCCTGGTGTCACGACGTCGCGTGACCAGGATCACTCCGACGGTCTGCAAGTGACACACCAACCGGTGGGTCGAACGTTCGGTGCGGTCGTTCGAGCGGGCCCGGTTGCGCGTGCGCGACGTGGGTCAACGGGGCCGGACGATGGACGCGCTGATACAGGATCCAGCCTGCCGTCTCGTATCCGCAATTGAGGCAGCGGAGCGACAAGCGATCCGGCTCGAAGTGCATCGCGGCTTCATGACCGCGGATGCTGCACACCAACCGGCGCAGCAGCCAAATGATCGAAGTCATGGCGTCCCCTTCCGGTTCCCCTCTGAAAGGAAGCAAGAGTCCCGCCTCGCGGGGCAGCTCCTGGTGGATCCGTGACAGGCACGGATCCACGATGGATTCGGGGGCCGAGCGGCGTGTTCGACAGGATGTTGTGAGTGATGACGGACGGCCGGCTGCGATCCGCTTATGCGCTGGCCTATGACGCCGCGGACCGGCGCTCCCACGCCTTTTCAATGGATTCACAGAGGCGTTCGACCCGGTGCCAGTCTGAGCAATGTGTCGTGGACACTACGCGGTCGTCGATCTCGACGGAAACATCCCAGCCGAAGTCGCGCCCGAGTGCGATGCAACAGCGGGCGGAATGTTCGGCGTAACAGGCCAAAGGGATGACGACGATGGAATGGGATGACACCAATGTCTCCGCACATCCACTGACACGCAACCGACGTGCCCGGCGCGGCGGGTCTCTCTTCTCATGCGCCTCTCGAAGACCGTCAGCCTCTGTCAATTGTTCACAGCCTTTCTAGTACTTCCGCGAGCTGCCTTTCATCACCATTCCAAATATCCTAGGGTGTCAGGACCAACAGTCGTTGGCCCTGCAAGGAGTTTCCGTTGAGCGATCCGCAACAAGAACTACGCGACGATGGGTGGCGTAAGGAACTGAATCGGGCCGTACGTGAGTTCGAATCAGCGGTGGTCGATCTCGACGAAAGCGCGTTTTCGGCTGCCGTCAAGACCTTGCTGCGGGAGATCGGAGAGGCGCTCGCGCTCGATTGCGGCGTACTCGTCGAGTTCGCGGATGATTCTCAGGCCGTCGCCGCGAGCCATTATTGGCAGTCGATGCCGATGGCCGGTGACCAGCCATTGGAGGTGCCTGTTCTCCAGTCCCTCATCGACCACGTGAAGCTTGAACGAGACCCCGTCGTTCTCCCGGATATTCCGGACGATGACTCAGACGATGATCTGTCCGTCGACAGACTCACGCGTCAGCAGGGTCGTGTTCGATCGGCGGCAATCATCCCATTGGGTGTGGGGACACGACCGACATGCGCGTGGGCGTTCGGGACCCTTCACGAAGGTCACGTGTGGCCAGAGCCGGTCATCGAACATTTGCAGCTGCTGGGCGACATCGTGTGGGGCGCGTTGTTGCGACGACGGGAACGGGAGCTCGGCGAAGGGCGAGCGCACCCGCCTACGCTCATGGCACGAGCCCGAGCAACCGCCCATCCGGTCCACACCATTGTCCCCTCGCCACGGGGAATCGAGGGAATCATTGGAGAGAGTCCAGCGCTGCAGATGGCCCTGAGCAGGTTGGAGGAGGTCGCGAACACGGAGAGCACCGTCCTGCTGCTGGGCGAAACAGGAACCGGCAAGGAGCTCTTCGCGCGCGCCCTCCATGCGCGCGGGTCCCGCCGGGGATTTCCACTGGTCAGCGTCAACTGTGGAGCCCTGCCGCCAACGCTGATCGAGAGTGAGCTCTTCGGGCATCAGCGCGGTGCCTTCACCGGAGCCGTGGCGCTGCGCCAGGGGCGCTTCGAGATTGCGCATCACGGCACGTTGTTTTTCGACGAAATTGGCGACTTGCCGCTCGATCTCCAGGCGAAGCTGCTTCGCGTCCTGCAAGAGGGGTCATTCGAGCGCGTCGGGTCGTCGCACAGTCAGGGCGTGGACGTGCGGATTATCGCGGCCACGCACCGGGATCTCGAGCGCGCCGTGGCCGACAATGAATTTCGCGCCGACCTCTACTACCGTTTGAACGTGTTCCCGATCCGACTGCCACCGTTGCGCGAGCGACGCGAAGACATTCCGGCCCTCGTATGGTCCATCATCCAGAAGCGGCAACGCGCGATTCACCGCCAGGTCAAACGGGTTCCGGTGGAGGTGATGGAGCAACTGCAGCGGCACTCGTGGCCAGGCAACATCCGGGAGCTCGAGAATGTCGTGGAGCGCGCGCTCATCCACTCCACCGGTGACACGCTCACGCTGCTCGATTGGAGTCCGGAGGCGGTGGAAATCCAGCCGAGCGGCGGCACGACGCTCATGTCGGTGGAGCGAGCCCACATCCAGGACGTGCTGCGGGAGTGTGGATGGAAGATCAACGGTCTGGGCAATGCGGCGGAGCGACTCGGGCTCCATCCCAATACACTGCGATTCCGCATGAAGAAGTTGGGAATCGTCAGAAACGAATCCCTCCAGGTGGGACGTGGTCGGAGCGGATCTGAAACCAGAAACAGGGCCTCGTGAGAGGCGCGACGTCTTGAGGCTCGTACGCCTATGACGACTGCGCGTCAATCATGAGGCCGCGCGCGTCATCGCACCGTGGGCCCTCATGGTCTGCGATGGCGACTCACCGAATGCGTTCTTGTAGATTTGAGCGAACCGTCCGAGGTCGAAGAAACCGTATTGGGTCGCGATCGTCGTCACCGTGTTGGAGGCGCTGACATCGCACAGCGCACGCCGGGCGTCGTCCAGCCGCCGGCGAACGTCGAATTGTTTCGGGCTGACGCCGTGCTCACGACGAAACGCATTGCGAAGAGCGCGCTCGCTGACGCCGACGACACGAGACAGGTGGGCAATTCGAACCCCTTCCGCAACGTGATCGCGGAGGAACGCGGAGGCTCGCTGGACAACCTCGTCCTGAGATCGCCGAGGTCGGCGCGAACGGATAAGCGAGGCGTTCTCGAACGTCGTGGTCAAGGTGGGGTAGTGAGTCTCTGAGCTGTTCACGTTCTGACCCGAAATAGACACAAAACCACCTCAACCTGATGACGGGATCTGTTCGGCAGCAATTTCTTGAAACGATCCGAGGCAAGGTCCGTTCCCGCGACGTGATCACCGGTTTCCTAGCGAGCCGGGCCGCAACTCGGCCGTCGCGGTCTCAGGAATTCGAGACTAACGACGACTCGCCGTGAGCACCGGAGTCCACCGTCCGGCAACCAAGCCCTGCGGGTCGTGGATCGTGCCGAATTCGCATAGGCGAGCGGTCGCGAAATCGGTACGTTGTGATCAGTATGAATAAGAGCCACGATGCAACCGCCGTATCGACCTCCAGGCCTGTGACTGTCGCGGTCCCGCCGAACGAGGGTTCATCCGGCTTTCGTCCAGAGGATTTGCTCTGTCGCGTTCGTAACGAGTATCGGGAAATGCCAGGACTTCATCTCACCCTGGAGCAGGCTCAGCGACTGTGGCAGATCCGCCGCGTCGAGTGCCAAACGTTGCTCGACGCCCTGGTCGATTCAGGGTTCCTGGCTCGAACCTCTGCTGGTGCCTTCGTGAAGAGATAGAGGATCGGCTGTCCTCGAAGAGGCGCAGCTGTTTCCGCTACTGGCCAAGTTTTCCAAAGACAAATCTCCGAGGCTGGTTTCTTGCACTCTTTCAAACTTTGAGTGTCAGCGAGCGAAGAAGGATCACGTGAGGACGCCATGAACGAGACGACGCCTGCCGCATCACCGTACACGACCGAAACGGTATGGGACGGAGGGCTCTCAGGCACCGGAGTGTCCGCCGACGGGCAGCTGCTGACGGTTGGGCACGACGGCGGTTGGCCGCCGGAACAGTTACTGCTGCTGGGTGCGGAAAGCTCGTTCATGGACAGCTTCCTCGCGGCCGCACGCGGTGCCAACCTTCGGATCCTCGGGTACGTGTCGAGCGGACATCTGGAGCTTTCCGACGATGGGCACACGCCTCCACGGATTACGTTGAGGCCGTGCGTCGTCGTCGGCTCTGTCGCCGATGTCGAACATGTGGGCCGGATTGTGACGACCGCCATGCGGCAGTCGGTCGTGGGGCGCTTGCTCGGCGATCAACTCCGGGTAGGCCTCGACGTCCAGCTGGAAGTGTCCTCCGCACATCAACGGCCGTGGCGCGCGTCCAAGAATTAACAGAGTACTACGACGATCCCTGGGTACGTCTTCGCATTCGCGAGTATTGCGGAGAGACCGCGACCCGGCCGACCTGCGTCTATCTCTCGATCATCGGAAGCAGCGATGAATCGTGGGATCCCGCACAGCGCGTTCCGTTCGATGCGCTCGACGGCCTTCTGGCCGAGGGGGCCGACGTGGCGCGATCGATGTGGGATCGATCGAACATGCTGATCCACCTGGACATCGACTACCAGAACATCGATGTCAAGGATGAGCCATACCGACACCCGGTCGAGATGTTCCGAAAACTGGAGCCGGTCTATCAAGCGACGACCTCGGTTCTTCGTCGGCTTGGGCTGCCGCTGCTGGCTCTGATCACGGGCCGCGGATATCACTTTACCGGGCGCGTGCCGCTCGATTCGGACGCGATCGACCGACTCGCGTCGGTTGCCCCTGAGACGCCCGCCTGGGCAGCCACGTTGCCGGAGCGATGCCCCTCGTGGATTGCGGCTGACATCTCGCCGAAACAAGCCAGAGCCTACGTCGCTGTCGGCCTGATCGTGGAGTTTCTCGCTCATCGCATTCTCAAACGCGCCAGCCGTCGCACTCCCATTCCGGTCGTGCTCAATGGCACGGTGGTCGGCAATGGTCTGATCGGGCGGGAGTGCGTTTCAATCGACGTCTCGTATGCGGGCGATCCGCTCGATGCCCGCCACGTGCGCGTCGCGTTCGGCTCCTATCAGAAGCATACGTTTGCGCAAGGCGCGGCCGCGGCGGGAGCATTCGCGCCGTTTGCCGCGGTTCCCCGACATCGTGAGTCGCTGCCGGATCTGCTGTCGCGCCAGCGAGGACTGGCGCACGCGGCACGAG
This sequence comes from uncultured Acidobacteriota bacterium, assembly GCA_963789965.1. Taxonomy (GTDB): domain Bacteria; phylum Acidobacteriota; class Vicinamibacteria; order Vicinamibacterales; family CAVVIG01; genus DATLLJ01. Next base: position 198,691 of record CAWBMO010000002.1, on the reverse strand, counting down.
CCGCCCGGCGACGGCCGGCCGCGATTCCGGTGGTCAGCGCGGGCGTCCACCGCCTTCTCGACGCGTACGAATCATCAGACCTCGCGCGGTTTCACCGTGGGTTCTATGCCACGCCCACCAGTGGGCCCGAGCGGTTCCACGAGCTGCTTCGATCGCCCAAGTGGCAATCGCTTCCAGAGTGCGTGGCGGGTCCGCTGCTCCAACCGAACGACCGGCTTCTCCAGCCGGCGGTTATTCAACACGTCACTCGTGCCTTGATGGCCGAAGGCGTCCGGCCCCGCGACATTGCGGAAGTGCTCCACTCACGCTACGCCGCGGACTTCAACTGGGGCCGCCGGTGGTTGCGGCTCGACGCCAGGACGCGGGCGGAATTCGACGTGCGGGTTTTCGCCGGCCTTCACGTCACAGGCCTTGATCAGGCGCTGGACTTCAATTGCCGCTCGGCACAGGAGAAGGCGGTATGTCCAGGGAACCCGTGCGGGTGGGACCTGCGCGTCAAACGGCAACAGCTCCTTGAAAGCGCGTGGCCATGAAGTGCAGGCTCGCGGCTTCGACTGGCTGCTGTGTGGATCGACGCGTCGCTGATGTCCTTGATGATCTGCATGCGGCCCACGTCACGGCCGTTGAAGTCGGCACGCCGCCACGGCACTTCGATCCGTGGCGGCACGACGAGGTTCTCGAGCTGCGCAGCCGTCTGGAGCGCCTCGCGATCGAGCCCGTCGCGATCCATGCGCCGTTTGGCGGTCTGCTCGATCTGACCGATCCGAATCCGCATCACCGGCACGCGGCGATTGGAGCCGTTCTCTCGGCCGCTTCGGCGTTGCGCGAGACCGGCGGCTCCCGCGTCATCGTGCACGTCAGCGACGTCCCACGCCACGGCCAGAACGTGCACGAGCGCCTGGGGCACGCCACCGATGCGCTTGGCGTTCTCGCGCGCGCCTGTCGACACATGGGGATGATGCTCATCGTCGAGACCCCCTTGCCTCACCTGATCGGTGGGCACCCGGACGAGTTTGCCGCCGTGATCGGGCCGCTGGGTCGATCGATCGGTGTGTGCTTCGATACGTCGCACACGACGCTCGGAGGGCACTGGGACCGGTTCATGAAGGTGGCCAGCCAGCGGCTCGTCCACGTGCACGCAAACGATCATCGGGGGCGCGCCGACGATCACCTGGCGCCCGGCGATGGCATCATCGACTGGGGCCACGTGCGGGAAACGCTCGAGGCCATCGGATTCGACGGCTGGATCGTCCTGGAGCTCGCGTGCCCGGCTGGACCGCTCGCGGCCTATTTCGAAGCGGCGATGCGGCGGACCCGCGCACTCCTGGGATGCTGATCGCCAAAGTGGCAGCCAGTGTTTGTCCGCATCGCGACTTCGAAGCCTGTTCGACCCGATTGATGCTCACGGCGAGGGACAGAATCCCATGACCGGTCCGCCAAATGTGAGACGCGCCTGCCGTGTGCGGACCGGAACGGTGCTGAGCTCGTACCCGCCGCCCGGTACCATTGTCGCAATCTGCGGATCAATCGATCCGGCTTGTGCCGCAATGTTCGGCGTGGGCACCAGGCGGCCGATGAAGCGAATCCCCTTGACGAAGTACCCATTGAACCCTTTGACGGCGATACGGTAGATCGGATTCAGGTGCCCGGCCGGTGACCTGAACCGATTCGTGCCTCCGTCGACGCCGACGCAGCCAACGAGCGACAGAGGCTTGCCGAGCCTCAGCCCCCATGTCTGGACCGCTCCGGCGTCCGGTGGGCTTGCCTGCTGACCCATCACCGTCTGGTTGGGAATCGCCAGAAGCGCCAGACTGAGAAGAAGTGCCCATGAGACTCGCATCTCCGCCTCCTTTCACGTGGCCGGACTTCGCCAACCCTCGCCGTCGTCATGACGACTTGGCCTTTCGAGGGCGGTCGACTGCCACCGTCGAACGCCAGAAGCGCTCGACCCGCCGCACGAATCGACGCGGTTTCTCGCTGTAGATGCGCGTGCCGAGCAACCGCGCGTGCCGGCGTAACGCTCGCTGGTATCTGGCGATGACCTTGAGGCAGTGAGCGGCTTCCCGCCGACCGAGACCGCTGTCGGTCGTGAGCACCTCGCGCAGCAGCACGAGATTGTGGTACTCACCCAGCACGCCGTCGAGCGCCTCCAATCGACGCTGATAGCTGAGCAGGTGGTGGCCGCACAGGGCTTCGAGAAGGCGCACATGGAACCAGTGATTCTTCACGTGGCGGCGCCAGGCATGGTGACTGGCGGGCGTTGGGTGGATCCAGGTGTCGATCATGGCGTCTCGCGCGCGGCGAACGCTTTCCTTGAGACCTGGCGCGACGGCGGGGAATCCTTCGGCCCTCAGCTGCCAATGCTTCACGCGCGTCCGTTCGACGCGTAGCGTCGTCGTGGCCTTCTGCAGCACGTGTTCGGCTTTCGCCTGGGAGTCGATTCGCCTCTCGCGCTCGATGAGATTGGAGCGAAGTGAAGCGACGGTCTTGCGCGGCAGGACCTTTTGGTACCGCCGCGCGAGCTGATTGAGCGTATCGATGACTCCCTGACCGTCCGCCACCGGCGCGAGCAGGTGACTGACATCGCGGAGATCGCCGTCGCCTGTGCGGAATGCCTTGTCCAGCACGGGTCGCACGAGACGGATGACCGCGCGGATCTTCTTGACCCTGCGACGGGCGTCATGGATGGCTTCATCACTCTCGGGATCGCCGACCGACTTCAGTTCCCCTCTGGCGATGTCGAGCTGTTGGAGCACAATCCGCCGTACCTCGCTCGATATGGCTTGACCGGACTTCAGACGGAATCCCACGGATGTTGTTCCCCATCGATTCAATCAGGATGCGAACCTGCCGATCCTGAGCGCCCGCGCCACGCCGAACGCAATCAGTGCCCCGACGGCGGACGCCCACACCCCGATCTTGATTTCGGCGAGCATGGGTCCGGGTCCGATCATGCCAGTCGCGAAGAACAACGCGATCGTGAACCCGCTCGATGCGACGAACGCGATCACCAGGAGCTCGCGCCAACCGACATGACGAGGCAGACGAAGCCCGGCGGCGATGGCGATCCCGACGCCGACAAGAATGCCGACGGGTCGGCCGACGAGCGAGGCTGTGAGCATGGCCCATGACCCCGTTTCGTACCTCTGCAGCACCACGCCCGCGTTGACGAGGGCGAAGAGGAATACGACAACCTGCACGACCACGTTCCACTCGTGCTCGGCATGATGGACGGCGTCATCGTCTGGCGGATCGGCGAAGAGGTCGAGCTTCCGCGGCTCGTGCGGAAGAAACGGCACGATTGGAACCAGGGCGAATGCTGGATGCAGCCCTTCCCAATAGAACGCGATCCAGGAGATCGTGCCGCAGATGAACAGGTAGGGCCAGAAGGCTCGAACCTTCATGGCGCGCATCAGCGCCCCGAGCCCCAACGCCGCCATCATGAGTGACGCGCCGCCCACACGCGTCTCCAAAACCAAGTGACGAGGCGCGACGACAAACAGCCCGAAGATATCGGTCACGATCGCGAGCAGCAACGCGAAGGGGAGAGCATGGCTGCGTGGCATGAGCGTCTTCATCAGGTAGTAGGTCGCGACCAGGTCGATCGCGCACGCGATCGGCCAGGCCGACGACAGGGCGTCCTCGTATTGCAGATGCAAGTACGCGAGGTACACAAAGGCGGCTCCCGCGACACCGCCGGCTGCTCCGACGATGGGCATACTCCAGTTCCGCCAGGAGTGCAGCGCCCCACCCGGCATCACCGCTTCGATGATCTCCTGGGCGATCAGGGCGAAGAAGAGCGCCATCCCGATCTCGTTGACGAAAAAGGCGAAACGCTGAGCGAGGGTGAAGTAGCTTTCTGGCGCCGTGTTGGCCCACGCGACCGCGATGACGGCGCCGATCGGGAGCAGCAGGAATCGGTCGAACACGACATGAGCCAATCGGGCGAAGGGTCGGTCGATCGGCCGGTGGTGACCGCGCGGATGCTCGTGCGTTCGGTGGCCGTGCGCAAGATAGCGGTGATGGTGTACCGTCGCCGCGTGCTGATGCCTCATGGCTGCTCCCCTCTACCCGCCTGCCGGTGGATCATTCCCGAGTCGACGGTTTGGCCGGTTCGCGACATGGCCTGAAAGAACAGTTCGTCACCAGCGACTTCAACCAGCATGAACGCTTGATCCTGATCGAAGTACGCGGCAGTCAGCGCCGATGGATGAACGTCGCCCTTCCGCAGCTCTCCGCTGGATCCGTTGACGAAGTACGTGATGCCTTTCTGCGGCTTGATCCGCTCGTAGATGTGGTCGTGGCCGGAAAACACCACCTTGACGCCGTGCCTGACGAACAGGGGTTCGAGAATCACCCGCAACTCGACTTCCGATCCGTGTCGCCCGCCGTCGGAGTAGAGCGGATGGTGGAAGTAGCAGATCTTCCAATCGTCTGACGACTCCTTCAGCGCAGTGTCAATCCAGGCGAGCTGCTTGGGGTCCATCTGGTTGCTGTCGATCACGAAAAAGCGCACGTTCTTCGCCGCGTAGGTGTAGTAGCGCTCGCCGCCCATGTTGAAGCCGGGGTAGAAGCGGTTCTGCGGACTGTCGTGATTTCCGAGTGACGCGCGAAATTGGACGCCCTCACGCAGAAGCGCCGCGTACGGCTGCTGGAACTTCGTCACGAAATCCTGCGAACCCTGGCGGCCATAGATGTTGTCGCCCAGCATGATCACGAAGTTGAACGGAAAGCGGGCGCGAGCGGCGGCCATCTGGTGACCGACGTCGTACTCCGGCGGATCGCCCGTGCCGTTGTCTCCAATCACGGCGAATTTCAGTGAATCCGGAGCCGCCGGGAGCGAAGCATTCTGGACCGCCGCCGGCAGCGCGGCATTCTGGACCGCCGGCAGCAACGGGCTGCTGAGAGCCAGGAGCAGAGACAGCGCGGCAAGAAGACGACGCACGTGTCACCGCCTCGCTTTCGTCGTTGGCAACGGGAGACTGCGGCTCATGGTCGGCTCCGTTACGGAACGAAGGGAAGGTTGGCAACCCGGCGCGTGAAACTTGTCAGGCGGAACGGCTCGCTGGTCCTCATCACGAAATGCCATCCTTCCGCGCCATGCGCGACGTCAAACCGCGCCCATGTGGCGCGCTGCGTGTGCAGCCGCAGTCCGGCGCCAACCGACGTCTTGTTGAGATTCAAGTCTCCTGCTCGTGGGGCGACGTTGCCGGCATCGAAGAAGACCGCACCATCGACGTGCTCGAAGAGAGCCCAGCGTGACTCTGCGTTGGCGAGAAGGAGGTTTTGATCGTGGAACCTGAAGTTCGAGTAGGAGCGAAGCGTGTCCTGACCGCCAAGACTTGGCAATAAATAGAACGGGATTTCGTTCCCGCTTGGAACGTCGGTCAGCACCACCCAGCCGCGAAACGCCAGGACCCAGTCCTTGCTGCGCACCGGAACAAAGCGTGCGGCCTCGGCCTCGTATTGCCGAAAACTGAAGATGCCGGTGCTTCGATCGGAATAGGTCGTCAAGGCCGCGCGAGAGAGTCCGCCGCTCGTCGGGTGGCTTCGGTAGTCCCGAGTATCCGCCGCGATCGAGGCCTCGCCGTGGAGGTACGTGGGCTGGAAACTCAACTGCGTGCCCGGATCATCCGGAAACTCCTGCTGTGTGTCCGGGAGGTCCGGCTTGAACGTGCCTCCTGCCGGCAGGATGTTCGGTCGCCGAAGCCACCCCAGCTCACCGCCGATCGTCAGCCAGTCGTGCGGCCGGACCGCCGCATAGCCGACGAAGTCGGTATTCTTCAACTGATACTGACTTTTGTTGCTTTCGAGAGAGTCGCTGCCGATTCCGAAGTAATTCACTTGCGTGCTGTCCTGCCACATCGTCTGTACGCCAAGAGTGAGGTGACGATTGGCAAGTTCGGGCATCTCGAACCGCCCCTGCGCCATCTTGTAGAGATGCCAGGACACTGCCGCCGACGTGTCCAGGAACGCTTTCTTGTCGAACATGTAGTAGCGGTACCCGGGTCCGGCCGCCACGAAACCGGAGCCCGTAATCATGTTAGACATCTCGAGATAGAGGCCGTCCTTGGTTCTACTACCGGGCTCTCCGAACTTGTCGATCGCGAACTGGATCCCGTTCGTCAGCAGTTTCGGCTCCGAGAGCAGTCCACCACTCTGTGCCGGCTGAGCGCTCGAAGTCCCCTGCGGCGAGGCTTGCGGCGGATCCTCGAATCGGTTGTCCTGCGCACGAGCCACAGCTGGAACACTCAGCAACGCCAACCAGACGATGAGCCGTGACGCGCGACGGACGCCCGTGCTCGAGATTGCCCCATTCACCATCGAATACCTCCTGAAAGGGTCGTGCGCCAGCACACCTTGGCACCACTACCCGCAAGAGCGGCACCAAGCGCCACGATCAGCGAGGGGCGCGCAAATATCGAGAAAAAGCACGCCCCGTACGAAGCGACGCATTTCACCTGGAGGAATGGCGCAGAGACGTCGACGGCATGCTGTGAGTCAGGTCACGAGCGCGCGCCGCTTTCACGCGTGTTCCGTCGATCGCTTTTTGGGGATGCCAGGGAGCGGGACTTGCAGGGAGAGAGCCCATGCCCGACGAACCTCTTGGAACGACTCCGGATGGCGAGGAAGCCAGACGGCTGTACGCTGCGCGGCACGAACGCGTGCCCTGGAGGAAGTGGGGCCCGTACCTGAGCGAGCGGGAATGGGGAACGGTCCGAGAAGACTACAGTGCCACGGGCGACGCCTGGAATCACTTCCCTCACGATCACGCACGTTCCCACGCCTATCGCTGGGGCGAGGACGGCCTGGCCGGATTCTCAGACGATCAGCAACGCTTGTGTTTCGCCCTCGCCCTGTGGAACGGCCAGGATCCGATTCTCAAGGAGCGTCTGTTTGGTCTCACCAATGCCGAAGGCAACCATGGGGAGGACGTCAAAGAATACTATTTCTACCTCGACTCGACCCCGACGCACTCGTACATGAAGTGGCTCTACAAATATCCGCAGCGCCCGTATCCGTACGACGATCTCCTCGAGACCAACCGGCGGCGGTCTCGCCGGGACTCCGAATACGAGCTGCTCGACACCGGCGTGTTCCAGGACGACAGATATTTCGACGTCTTCGTCGAGTACGCGAAAGCGACACCCGAAGACATTCTCATCCGCGTGACGGCAATCAATCGGGGTCCCGAGGCGGCGCCGCTCCATGTGCTGCCGACGCTGTGGTTCCGCAACACGTGGCGCCTTCGGCCTGATGCTCCGAAACCGGGGCTTCGCGAAGTCTCGGCGACTTGCCTGGCGGTCGAGGCGTCGCACGACGAGCTCGGCGACCGGTGGCTGTACGTCGCCGGTGCGCCGCCCTTGTTGTTCACCGAGAACGAGACGAACAGCCTGAGTTTGTTCGGCACCCCGTGCGCGACGGCCCACGTGAAGGACGGCATCAACGATTTCGTCGTTCACGGCCGACAGGACGCCGTCAACTCGGGCGGCACCGGCACGAAGGTCGCCGCACACTATCCGGTGACGATCGGTCCGGGCCAGCTCGCGGTGTTTCGTCTACGGCTGTCGAACCAGGAACCAGACAGGATGTTCGATCCGTTCCTCCGGTTCGACCAGATCTTCGAGTCGCGCCTGCGAGAAGCCGACGAGTTCTACTATTCCATTACTCCGCCGTCGGCCGGCGAGGACGCCGCACGTGTCGTGCGGCAGGCGCTGGCCGGCATGCTGTGGAGCAAGCAGTACTACTGCTTCGATGTGAAGAAGTGGCTCGCGGAGCACGGCGTCGACCCCTTCGAGGTGCCCAACCGTCGACTGAGGGACGCCAGCTGGGCCCACATGGTGAACGCGGACGTGATCTCCGTGCCCGACAAGTGGGAGTACCCCTGGTTCGCGGGGTGGGATCTGCCGTTTCATGCCATGGCGCTGGCCGGCGTCGACGTGGACTTCGCCAAAGCGCAGCTCGAGCTGATGCTGGGCCCCGCATATCTGCATCCGAGCGGACAGATTCCCGCCTCCGAGTGGAACTTCTCGCATGTGGATCCACCAGTTCACGCGTGGGCCACCGTGTTCCTTCATCGGACCGAGCAGATGTTGCACGGCCGACGCGATATCGACTTCCTGAAGCGAATGTTCGGCAAGCTGCTCACTCACTACACGTGGTGGGTGAGCCGAAGGGACCGCTACGGCAAGAATGTCTTTGAAGGCGGATTCCTGGGCCTCGACAACATCGGGGTGTTCGACCGATCGGTCGTCCTTTCGACAAACGGCCCCATCGAACAGGCCGACGGCACCGCATGGATGGCGCTCTTCTGCCAGAACATGCTGGAAATCGGCATGGAGGTCGCCTCCGCCGATCCGACGTTCGAGGACCTGGCCGCGACGTTCGTCGACCACTTCCTCGGGATGGCGACGGCCATCAACCGCGTCGGACAAATCGGCATGTGGGACGAGGAGGATGGGTTCTATTACGACGTCCTGCGCCTTCCGAGCGGCGCCGCGAGCCGTCTCAAGGTCCGATCGATCGTGGGGTTGCTGCCGCTGTGTGCGACGACCATCGTCAGGACGGATCAGCGCAAGCACATGACCAGGCTCGAGGCGCATTTCGAACAAGGCGTTCGACGCCAGCCGGAGTTGCTCGACGGCATCCTCCATCCGGCCGACGAAAACCATCGGTGCCACAACGGCCGCAGCATTCTCGCCCTCGTCAACCGCAAGCGTCTGCGGCGCATCCTCGCGAGGATGCTGGACGAGCGCGAGTTCCTCAGCCCGTTTGGCATCCGCACGCTCTCGCGCATACACGGCGCCCACCCATACGTCCTTCGCGCGGGTGCCAAGGAGTACTGTATCCGCTACCAGGCGGGCGAATCCGATACGCCGATGTTCGCCGGTAACTCGAGCTGGCGAGGCCCAATCTGGGTCCCGATGAACGTCCTGCTGATTCGGGCGCTCCTGCAGCTGTACGCGTTCTACGGCGACGGCTTCACCATTGAATGCCCGACCAGCTCGGGACGAACGATGAATCTCTTCGAAGTCGCCAGGGAGATCGCTGCGCGCCTGACGCGCATCTTTCTTCGGGACGCACACGGCCGGCGGCCCGTCTATGGCGACACCGAGAAATTCCAGAACGACCCGCACTGGCGCGATTGTTTGCTTTTCTACCAGTACTTCAACGGCGACAACGGAGCCGGTCTCGGGGCCAGTCACCAGACCGGATGGACCGGCCTGGTCGCCACGTTGATCCAGTTGTTCTGGACGCTCACCCCGAGTGAGGTGCTCAAGGGCGGCGTGTTCGCGTCTGGTGGTCACGCTCGCAAGGCCGTGGAGGCTCGGCAGGAAGAGCCAGCGGCCGCCGGGGGATCAAGAAGCTCTCAGCAGCCGTAGGTGGCGTCAGCGCGGCGGAGGATTGCGACGAGAGAAACCTGGCCGCAGCGCCACGGAGCGCTGCGGCCAGGCAGGGTCCTGACCGATGGTACGGGGCTCACTTCTTGTCGGCGATGCCCTTGTTCTGCAGGAGCGTGACGACGGCCCTACGGTTCTCGGCCTGACCATTGGCCGTCTTGTTCGTCGCGACTTGATCGGTGATGCCCATCGCCGCCGGAACGGCGATGTTCGTTGGCGGGACGCCACTCTGCTGCAGCACCGCGGCGACGGCAGTCGCCCGCTGCAGGCTCAGCTTCTGATTGAGCGCGTTGGACCCCACGGCAGACGCATAGCCCTGCACCTGCACCATGTAGGCTTGAACGCCCCTGGCATGCGCGGCCAACTGCTGCAGCTGCGTCTTGTACTTGGGGGCAATCGATGCCCTGCCGTTGCCGAAATACACCGTCATGGTCTCAACGACGTCGTAGTTGTCCAGATCGGCAATCCGACTGCTCGTGGCAGCGAGCGCCCCGCTGGTCGCAACAATCCTCTGCTCGTTGGCGCTGATCTGCCCTCTGTTGGCGGCGATCTGCTGCGCTTGCCGATCCAGAATCAGCTGCTGCTGCTCGATGGCCTGCGCGTTCTGCTCGATCCGCCGCTGGTTGGCCAGACTTCGTTGATCGGTTGGCGCCACGCCTCCCCAGATCGCCAGTGCCAGTTTTTGATCCGATCTCGAGAAGTGCACCTTGTCCGCGACCAACTTGTTCCCGATCCCTAAATCTCCCTTCACGTGGACGCGCAGGCCAGGTGTCAGCTCAGCCGAACTCACTTTGACCGTCCGCATCCCATCATCCCGTCTGACCTTGGTCCAGTCATTCACGACAATCACCATCATCCCCGAATCGTTGGTTTGCACCATCAATGTGCCATCGATCCTGTGTTCGGTAATCACGCCGCGGATGCTCTCGTCCGCAAAAGCGCCCGATGACCATCCGAGTACTGTGAGGAGGATCGAAACAAAAAACGTGAGCCGTTCGGTACGTCTTGACTGCATGACAACCTCCTGCCTTGCGTGTGGCGGCAGCTACAAGAGATCTCCGTCAACACTCAGTACCGGGGCAAGAACGGCACCAATGGGCTTCCAGCGTCGGCGCGCCTGAACGAGCGTCGAAGAGCGGCGCGACTTCAAGCGGCCGCGGCTGAAAGAAATCGTTCTCCCCACCTGTGGGCAGGGGTCCACAAGCGGCCGTGAGGCGCCGAGGCGCGGCGCCTTTCAGCCCGCATTTCGGCCCGGATTCAGGAACGCCTTTTGGGTAACTAGTGCTTATGTGCGCTCGAGCGTGAATCGCGAAGTGATATGTGACGAGTAAACGATCCGGAGCGGAAGCCTGCCGCCTCGCCGACGCGCGCGAACGGAATGTGCCGTGGCGCAAATGGGGACCGTACCTGAGCGAACGGCAATGGGGCACGGTCCGCGAGGACTACAGCCTCAACGGGGACGCCTGGAGCCATTTCACTCACGACCAGGCGCGTTCCCGCACGTATCGCTGGGGAGAAGACGGACTGGCCGGATTCTCCGACGAGCAGCAGCGGCTGTGCTTCGCGCTCGCGCTGTGGAACGGCCGGGACCCGATTCTGAAGGAGCGGTTGTTCGGCTTGACCAACGGGGAAGGCAATCACGGTGAAGACGTCAAGGAGTACTACTTCTATCTCGATGCGACACCGACGCACTCGTACATGAAGTGGCTCTATAAGTATCCGCAGCGTGAGTATCCGTATGCCGATCTGGTCGCGACCAATCGACATCGTTCGCGCGCCGAGCTCGAGTACGAGCTGCTGGACACCGGCGTATTCGCCGAGAACCGATACTTCGACGTCGAAGTCGAGTACGGAAAAGCGTCGCCTGAGGATCTCCTCATCCAGATCACGGTGACCAATCGAGGACCGGATCCCGCCCTGCTGCATGTGCTGCCCACCTTGTGGTTCCGCCACACCTGGGCCTCGTGGCCTTCGTCGGGGAAGCCCACCGTCCGTCGCGCCGGCACCTCGCATGGTTCGCTGGTCGTTGGCGCCGCCCACCGGGAACTGGGCGAACGATGGCTGTATCTGGACGAAGACGCTTCGCTGTTGTTCACGGACAACGAGACCAACAGCATGCGGCTGTTCGGAACCGTCAACGCGAGCCGCTTCGTCAAGGACGGCATCAACGACTGCGTGGTCCACGGCCGCGAGGACGCGGTCAACCCGGATGGGATTGGGACCAAGGTCGCGGCGCACTACCGCCTGGAAGTGAATCCGGACCAGCCGGCCGTGCTGCGCCTCCGGCTGTCGGATCGCGAACCCTCCGACATGGGCGCGCCGTTCGCGGACTTCGACACGACGCTCGAGGCACGCCGCCGCGAAGCCGACGAGTTCTACGGCGCCATCACGCCCGCGGCGATCTCCGCCGATCAGGCGAGGGTCCTGCGACAGGCGTTCGCGGGGATGCTGTGGAGCAAGCAGCGGTACTTCTTCGACGTGAAGACCTGGCTCGAGGAACACGGCACTGATCGCTTTACTGCGTCCAGCCGGTCTTTGAGGAACGACCGCTGGGACCACATGGTGAACGCGCATGTGATCTCGATGCCCGATAAATGGGAGTTCCCCTGGTACGCCTCCTGGGATCTCGCTTTTCACGCCATCGCGCTGGCGAGCGTGGACGTCGACTTTGCCAAGGAGCAGCTCGCGCTGATGCTGAGCGAGGGATATCTGCATCCGAGCGGCCAGATCCCGGCGAGCGAGTGGGATTTTGGAGACGTGACTCCCCCCGTTCACGCCTGGGCGACCATCTTCCTGTACCGAATGGAGCAGGCGCTGCACGGCGTCAGCGATCTCGATTTCCTCAAGCATTCCTTCGGCAGGCTCTTCGCCAACTTCATGTGGTGGATCAATCGCCGGGATCGGGACGGCAACACCGTCTTCGAGGGCGGCTTCCTCGGCCTCGACAACATCGGCGTGTTCGATCGTTCGGCGCCGCTGCCGACCGGAGGACGGCTCGAGCAGGCGGACGGCACCGCCTGGGTGGCTCTTTTCTGCCAGAACATGCTCGAGATTGCCGCGGAACTGGCCGTCGCCGATCCCTCGTTCGAAGACATGGCCGTCCAGCTCGTCGACGAGTTGCTCGCGATCGCCAATGCCCTGAATCGTCCGGGCCGCTGCGGGATGTGGGACGAGGAGGACGGCTTCTACTACGACGTGCTGCGGTTTCCTGACGGCGGCGCCTCGCGCATGAAGGTGCGATCGTTTGTCGGACTGCTGCCGCTGTGCGCCACGACGCTCGTCGAGCCGCTGCAGCGGCGGCGGGTCCCGAGACTCGAAGCGCATTTCCTCCAGAAGCTCCAGCGCATGCCGGAGCTGATGCGCGGCATTCATGAGATCGGCCAGGGATACCGCGGGTACGGCGGCCGTGCCATCCTGGCGGTCGTCAATCGGGGGCGTCTGCTGCGCATCCTCAGCAGGATGTTGGACGAACGGGAGTTCCTGAGCCCGTTTGGCCTGCGCGCGCTCTCGCGCGCGCACGCCGCGCATCCGTTCGTCTTCCGGGTGCACCGCGACGAGTACCGCCTGGCGTACGAGCCGGCCGAGTCCAGGTGCGGCACCTTTGGTGGAAACTCGAACTGGCGGGGCCCGATCTGGCTGCCCGTGAATGTGCTCGTGATCCGCGCCCTGCTCCAGTTCTACGGCTACTACGGCGATTCGTTGAAGGTCGAATGTCCGACCGGGTCGGGGCGGCGAATGAACCTGTTCGACGTGGCCGCCGAGATCACTACGCGGCTCACGCGCATTTTCCTTCGCGACGACCAGGGGCGCCGTCCCGTCTTCGGCGGCTCTGTCCCGTTCCAGACGGATCCACAGTGGCGCGACCACATCCTCTTCTACGAGTACTTCCACGGCGACAACGGCGCCGGCCTGGGCGCCAGCCACCAGACCGGTTGGACCGGGCTCATCGCGCCGCTCATTGAGTTCTTCGGATCGATCGATGCCGCTCAATTCCTCGAAGGGGCGTTGAGCTCGGGCTTCAGCCACCGGAGTCAGCTGCTCACCGGCACCGATTCGCGGTGGAAATCCATTCACGAACTCACGACGAAGTCGTGAGCGTCGACGAAGATTCAGAGGTATTCCACATGCTCCCCCGGCCTCGGTTTCCGAGATGGCGATCGGCCTTGTTTCTGTTCCTGGTGCTCTTCATGGTGACGTCGCTCGCCGGTGTCGCGCCGCTGCTCTTCGCTGTCCGTGCGGCAGAGGTAAGAATCGACGTGTGGCCGCATGCGGCGCTCGCGCCTGCGGATCTGCGCGTGCAGGTGCGGATCGAACGCGACTCGGAGAATCGAAAGATAGTGGTGACAGCCGATTCGGCGGACTATTTCACAAGCAGCGAGGTGCAGCTCGACGGCGAGGAGAGTCCACGTGTACAGGTCGTGGTGTTTCGCGGACTGCCGGCCGGATCGTACGATCTCCGCGGTGTGTTGATCGGCCAGAGCGGCCGTGTCAGAGGCACGGCGCGGACGGGGGCCATCATCGCTGGACGATAGCCGCCCGGCAAAAACGCTCGGCGGCCTACACCAAGCCGCACCGCGGTTAACGACCCATCACCAGACTTCGAGACTACATGACAATTCTTCGTGAGCTTTTCCAACCGGTCGGCGGACCGTCCCGTCCGGAATCCTGAACTGGGGTCACGGCCCGCGTTTCCGCGTTCACTTTCGTCTCGAACACGAGCGTACGAAGCGGTCGAATTGCGGCCCAGCTAGGCACCTGATCGCACGAGGTGGGTTTCCGTAACGGCAGGAGCCTTGCTGGTCAGGGCGTCTTGGCAGGTGGTGAGATGGCAGGAAGATATTTCGCTCCGCTCGTCGCGCACGACGTTGCGCGTTCCGAGAACGTTGCGCTCGCGGTCGACGCGCTGGCGTCGATCGCCGACCACGTAGCCATTCTCGATGGCAACGGATCAATTCTCGCCGTCAACGACGCCTGGAACACGTTTGCCGTCTCCAATGGCGTCCGCGATCTCACGAGGGTCGGTCCCCTGACGAACTATCTCGACGTGTGTGCGCGCGCCGCCGCCGCAGGCGCGCCGGGCGCGGCCGCCGCGCATGAAGGCATCGAGGCCGTGTGCAAGAAGCGGCGAGCCGAGTTCGAGCTCGAATACCGCTGCGATGGGCTGCTCGAACTGGACTGGTTCCACATGAAGGTCATGCCTTTGCGCGGCGAGCAGGGCGGTGCCGTCGTCTCGCACTGCCGCGTCACCGCCCTGAAGCGCCACGAAATGGCCGTGCGCGAGCGGGAGTTGTTGAAGCTCGCGGATGCGCTGCCCGTCGCCGTCAAAATGCTCAACGCCGCCGGTCTGGGCTGGCATTTCAACACGACCTGGCTCCGCATGACGAGTCGTCCGCTTGCCGACGAGCTTGGCCGGAACTGGCTGGATGACGTCCACCCTGACGACCGCTCGGCCTGCGAGCGGAGCTATCAGACGGCCATTACGTCGCGGCGGCCGCAGACTCTCGAATATCGCATGCTGCGCAAGGATGGGACCTATCGGCGGTTACTCGACCGCGTGGTGCCGCGATACGACGAGGACGGCGAGCTCCGCGGATTCGTGTGCGCCTCGCTCGACATCACCGACAGCCGGATGTATGAAGCCAGGCTGCGTGACCTGACCGGCCGACTCGTGACGGCGCAGGAAGACGAGCGGCGCCGCATTGCCCGCGAGCTGCACGACGACGTGAACCAGCGTCTTGCGCTGCTGGCGATCGGGATCGAGCAGGCGAGCCTGCTGCTGCCCTCGGAGGACGGCGTCCGCGAGCGGCTGAAGGATCTCTTCCAGCGGACGACGGCCGTCTCGACGCATGTGCACAACCTGTCCCACGAGCTCCATTCATCCACGCTCGAAGCGCTCGGGCTCGCCTCGGCCATCCGGACGCTCGGCCGCGAGCTGGCGGCCAAAGGGCTCCGGGTCGTCCTGGCCGCCGATGACCACTGCGGCGACCTGTCTCCGGACGCCGCCCTCGGCCTGTTTCGCATCGTCCAGGAAGCGCTGAGCAACGTACTCAAGCACAGCGGTCTGCTGCGACGCCGTCGTGACGCTGCGACGGTCGGAGGCAGATGACATGGTGGTGGTTCGAGTCGAGGATCAGGGTTGCGGATTCGATCCGGACGGCCATCGTGACGGCCTCGGGCTGGTCAGCATGCGCGAGCGGCTGATGCCGCTGGGCGGAGAGGTAGAGATCCGTTCGCGGCCGAGAAAGGGCACTGTGGTGGAGGCGCGGGTGCCGTTAGGCGCGACCAAACGTGCCACGCCCTCGGCTCCCACCTATGCTGCCTAAGGCGTGGGACACGTTTGCGGGGAGACGGCTTGCCGAAAATGCATAGCCCGCTTGGCCGGGTCTTTCTAGACTGACTGTATGGGAAGCACGACTGGTGCCTGTCCGTTCGTGGCGGGTCTGACATGGGACTGACGTCCGTTCACTGCCACGTGCTCGGTATGCGCGTATCTTTGACGACCAGTTTCGAAGGGGAAGTCACCACCATCATCTGCCCCGAGTACGAATCGGCGACCGGAGGCTGTCGCATCAAACGGCGGGCGAGCGGGGGCGGACCGCTGTCCCAGCTGCTCGAAGGCTTGGCCGAGGACACGCTGGCCGCCCGGACGATGCGGTGCAACTTCCACGAGTAGTCGCGCCGACAGATTATCCGCCCAATTTATGCCTCGTCCCCGCGTTCTGCTGGCCGACGATCATTCGCTGCTGCTCGGCGCATTCGAGACGCTGCTGGCGCCGGAATGCGACGTCGTCGGCGGCGTGTCCGACGGACGCGCGCTGATCGCCGCGGCGGAGAGACTGCAGCCCGACGTCGTCGTTCTCGATGTCTCGATGCCGCTGCTGAACGGTCTCGACGCCGGCCGCGAAATCAAGCGGTTGTTTCCGCGGATCAAGCTGGTGTTCGTCACGATGAACGAGGACGCCGATCTCGCCGCGGCGGCGTTCCGCATCGGCGCCTCGGCCTACCTGCTGAAGCGTTCGGCGGCCTCCGAACTCCAGCTGGCCATTCGCGAGGCGGTGAACGGCCGATCGTACCTCACGCCGCTCGTGACCGACGGGGTTGTCGACTCGCTGCTCCGGGCCGCGGAGCGGAAGCCCGCGACGGAATTGACGCCGCGGCAGCGCGAAGTGCTGCAGCTGCTCGCCGAGGGCCATTCGATGAAGCAAGTGGCCAGCGTGCTGAATGTGACGCCGCGGACCGTCGCCTTTCACAAGTACCGGATGATGCAGCAGCTGCACATCAGGTCGACCGCCGAACTCATTCGATTCGCCATCCGGCAGCATCTGGTCTGAGAGAGGGTGTTACGCCCCAACGACCGCCCCGCAGACGGTAGAGCTGGCGAGGCCATGCGGAGGCTGAACGACGCCGTCTGGGCTGTTTTGAAGGGTGTAGAATCTGGGCCGCATTGTTCCGTCGGTATCACGACTCGCCCCATGCGGCATCAGGAGTTTCGTCGACTTCTGGCTCGGGAGGCCGGACATGCGGCTGATGCATCAGCCATCGCGGTAGCCACCTGCCGCCTCTTCGAACACTTTGCCCGGCAATTGATCCCAATCATCGGTGACTCGGGCGTTACCGCCGTCTACACGCGCGGTCTTTACGTGGCACGCCGGCAGCTTCCATGGCTCCCGCCGGTGTCGGCCGCCCTGGCCGACAGGTCGTTCACCAGTGTGCAGGTCTCCCTGCAGCAACAGGAAACGAGCGTGGCCACGGAAGGCGCGCTCATCTTACTCACCTCGATCAGCGAGCTGTTGGCATCGTTCATCGGAGAGAGCCTGACGAGGCATCTTCTATCCGGAGCGTGGCCCGACGACTTTGCTGGCGACACGACGCGGAAGACCACGACATGACCGAGAAGGTACCGATTCGCCGCCTGCCGTCCGGCGTCCCTGGATTCGACGCCGTGCTGGGCGGTGGCGTCCCGGAGTTCTCGTTCAATCTCATCGCGGGCGCACCAGGATCCGGCAAGACCACGCTGGTCCAGCAGATGATGTTCGCGTTGGCGCGCCCGGATCGGCCGGCCCTCTTTTTCACCGTCCTCGGTGAACCGTCGCTCAAGATGCTGCGCTATCAGCAGCAGTTCACGTTCTTCGACCTCGCGAAAGTAAACGGCTCGGTGCGGTTCATCAACCTGGCGCGAGAGTTGCTGACCGGCGGACTCGACGAGGTATTGAGGGGCATCATCCAGCACGTGGAGTCGACCTCGCCCGGCATTGTCGTGGTCGACTCGTTCCGGTCCATCATCCAGGGGCCAACGGGCGGAGCGGGACAGCGCGATCTGCAGCACTTCGTCCAGGAATTGGGGATGAGGCTGACCGGATGGCAGGCGACAACGTTTCTGGTCGGCGAGTTCCAGCAGCCTGAGACGGCGGACCATCCGATCTTCACGGTGGCAGACGGCCTCGTGTGGCTGTACCAGAGCGTCGATCGCAATTCCATGGTCCGGAAGATCCAGATCATGAAGATGCGCGGCCAGGGGCCTATCCCCGGCTTGCACACCTTTCGCATCACCGACCGAGGCCTTCAAGTGTTTCCGCGACTCATCGGCGGCCAATCGGAAGACGCACCGGTGGGTGGCACACACGAGACGCGGCGCAAACCACAACGACTGAGTGTCGGAGTGCCGCGTCTCGACGAGATGTTGGGCGGCGGCATTCCCTCCGGGTACTCCGTCCTCGTTGCTGGACCTTCAGGATCGGGCAAGACGGTCCTTACCGCGGACTTCATCAACGAGGGTGTCCGTCGCGGTGAACGCGGCGTCATCGCCGTCTTCGAAAAGCGTCCCAGGGAGTACGCACAGATCATCACCACGACGCTTGAACGGAATGTTCGCCAGGGGCACGTGGGCATCGTTCATACCCGACCGCTCGACCTCTCGATCGATGAGACGATGTACGAGTTGACCGAAGCCATTCATCGGCTGCAGGCGCGCCGCCTTGTCATCGACTCGCTGTCCGGATTTGAGCTCGCGCTCGCACCGACGTTTCGCGAGGATTTCCGGGAGTCGCTGTACCGCATGATTGCGACCTTGACCAGCACGGGTCTCACGGTGATGATCACCGCCGAATTGGAAGACCGGTACACGGATCTACGGTTCAGCCCGCACGGCTCGGCGTTTCTCACCGACGCGATCATCCTGCAGCGCTATGTCGAGTTCGCTGGCCAGTTGAGGCGCATATTGGCTGTCGTAAAAGTCCGCGCGAGTGCCCATAGCAAGGACCTCCATTTCTATGAGGTCACAGCCGACGGCCTGGTTGTCGGGAAAGTAGTGGACGGCGACTATGAAGGATTCCTCACGGGAAGTCCGCGCGTGGTGTCAATCCGCGGCCGCCTGCCGCCTCGTCGGGTTCTCCGACGGACGAAGTCATGAAGCCTGCCTGACTCACGCCTCGATGATGCCGTTCCGGATCGCGTATCGGACGAGCTCGCTCACTGAGTGGAGATTCAGCTTGGCCATGATATGCGCCCGGTGGGTTTCCGCCGTTTTGGTGGTCACCCCGAGCACTGCACCGATCTCCTTGTTGGACTTGGCCTCGGTGAGCAACTGCAGTACTTCACGCTCGCGTGGCGTGAGACGCTCCGACCTGCGCTTCCCGGCGGCTGGACGGTGTGGCCCCGCCTGGTGAGCCGCCACCGCCTGCACGCGCTCGGTGAAGAACATTCGATGCTCGAGCACGGCGCGGATGGCGTCGACCAGTGTCCGTCCGGCATCTGATTTGAGCACGTATCCGTCCACTCCGGCCTCGAGCAACTCCTTCACCAGCAGCTCGGAATCGTGCACCGTCAGGATGAGAATCTTCGCGGGCAGAACCCGTCGAATCTGACGTGTGGCCTCCAACCCGTTCAAGTCCGGCATGCTGACGTCGAGGACCACGACGTCGGGCCGCAGGTCGATGGCCTTGGCGACTGCCTCCCGCCCCGTCCTCGCCGCGCCACACACGACCCAGCCTGGTTGCTGCTCCAGCAGCGCTTGCACGCCCTTGCGGACAACGTCGTGGTCATCGGCGATGAGGATGCGGACCGGGCTCATGGCGTCTTGTCGGGTACGGTCACGCGCACACGTACCGTCGTGCCCTCTTCAGTGAACTCAATCTCGAAGGTTCCGCCAAGCTGACGGATGCGTTCCCGCATTCCCTGGATACCCACGCCCAGCGTCCTGGGCGACACCATGCTGTTCTCCCGTTTCAGGTCGTCCCGAAGGCCGTGGCCCTGGTCGTGGATTTCGAGCGTCACGGCATCCCTGACGCTCTTGAGACGAATCGACGCCGTTGCATCCGACGTGTGGCGATAGACGTTCGTGAGACTTTCCTGCACGACTCGGAAGAGCGCCGCTTCCGTCGGACGCGGCAGCCGGCCGCCCTCATCCTCATCCAGATCCATATCTACGCGAATGCCGCTGCGTTCTTTGAATCCCTCCACGTACCTGCGAACGGCAGAGAGTAAGCCCGCCTCGTCCAGCAAGGGCGGATGCAGCAGGTAGGCCAATGTGCGGACGTCTCGAGAACAACCCTGGGCCAGGGATCGACTTTCCGTGAGCGCTCTGCCTAACTGGACGTCGAGGATGTCGGCTCCAGCGAGGAGGTCGAGGTTCATAATCAGGGCGGCGAGACGTTGCGCCGTCGAATCGTGCAGGTCGAGCGCCAGGCGTCGTCGCTCCTCATCCTGCAATTGGAGCAGCCGGCTGGACAACTGCCGATAATCCTCTTCGCGCTGTCTTGCCGCTTTTTCCATGGTCCGCGCTTCCGAAGAAACCGCGGCGAGTCGCTCATTCGCTTCCTGCATCTGCTGCATGAGCTGTTCGACTTCCGTTCTGGCCCGCGCGGCATCCCCCCAGGCATCGTCCGAAAGGTACTGCGCACGGATGGCGGTGACGAGCAGGCGCTCGTTGGCTTCCCGCATCTGATCCGCGAGGGTCTGCACCGACGCCTCACGGGCCTGAAGCGCCCGCTCTTTCGCCGTGACCACGCGCTCGCGGGACCGCACCGATTCCTCGCGCGCGCGCATCGCTCGCTCCCACTTGGCGACAGTGGTCGCCGGCGCCTTGCGGACCGTGACGTGCGGGCTGAGTTTGGTACGGGAGGGCGCTGGCGACTTCGTCACATCCCTCTCCCTCGAGGCGCTGCACCGACCGAGCGGCAGAGGCGGCGGCTCCTCAACCGTAGTCGATCCAAAAATTCGTATCGCCGCTCGGTTTGGGGGCGCACAGCCGGACCCAAGCAATGTGTGTTCCGTGAGGAATGTTTCGCTTTGCTACACGAAAATCCGCTCGCGGAGAATTCGTTCACGACGAACGTTCCCAAGCCCATCATTGTCGTGGCGTGTCTGAGTATTGAGAATTTAACCGCAGGTTAGGGTCGCACAGCTTCCACGAGACTTTGCACGGAGATGTCTGAGAGAACCGCAGAACGCGACATAACTCCTGTTGAGACCAAGAAATAACCATAGCGAGTCATGATTGGACCTCTGGAGAATTACGTCACGAGACTCCTCGTCCGCCTGAACGACGAATCGTATCAGAAAGCAGTCTCATCAGAGCAGGGCCAGCAAGTACCTGTGAAGCGTGTGAGCAAGGCTTCATTTTTGTGGGGTTTTCGCCGTACGAAACCGTACAGAGCGTTCGAAACCGTACGTATCGAAAAGCTGCGCAACGTGGAAGGTGGTGGACAGAGTCTAAGACAAATCTAAGAGAAGCGGGCGAAGCGTTTCTTGATGAAGCCGTAACACTCGCAGGAAACCGCATCAAGACCAGCGCGGTCGAGGATCACCATGCGGCCGTGCCCGTACTCGAGCAACCCGGCATCGTGCAGTGCGCTGACCGCGAGCGTGACCGTTGGGCGACGAACGCCCAGCATGTCGGCGAGAAGCGCTTGCGTCAACGGGAATTCTTTTCTCCCGCTCCTGTCGCAGGCGGTCAAGAGCCACCGGGCGCAGCGCTCTTTTGCCGAGTGCAGAGAACTGCAGGCGACAGATTGCACGAGCGACGCGGTGAATGCCCGTGCGTAGCCGTTCACCAGTTTCGCAAAAGGCCCTCGGCGATTCATCTCGCGTTGGAACGCCTTGACGGTCATCGCTTGAGCCGAGGCATCCGGAACATTCACCACTGCCCGGCCGAGTGCGCAATTGCCGCCCAACAGCGCGTTGATGCCAATGAACCCCTCGGTCCCCACGGTCGCGACCTCCACGGTTCGTCCGTTTCTCATGACCTGCATGATCGACCACGCACCGTCTTCGGGAAAATAGATCGTCCGCACTTTCTCGTCCGGCTCCTGCAGGACGTGCTGGAAGGGCAGCGAGATCGGGTCGAGGAGCGGAAGGAGGCGCCGATAGTCTGCAGCCGGCAGGCTTGCCAGTAGCTTGTTCGACGATGTTCGTCGGGTCGATGAGCGTCTGGTGCGCATGCTCCTCAGTCCGGCAGACGACGACACATCGATAACGCCAACGTGACATCGCCTGTGCGGTGGGGTAACCGCCCTGAGGAAGCGGAACCATGATATCAGGATTGACCGTCTATTGCTGTTGCTGCGGTTCGTCGGTGGGCTTGTGCAACGGCGTGAAAGCGCGGCTGAAGCACTCGCAAGCGGCGGCCTCTAGTCCCGCGGCGTCGCTGATCGTGATGCGCTTGTGAGCGTGATCGGATCAGTCCGATCCGGCGCTGGTAGATTTCGAAGCGCTCGTGCATCTCCGGATGCGCGATGGCGGCCGCCCGAAGCGGCTGCTGCACCTGTCGCAAATCGCCGAAGATGGGCTCCAGAATCTTCCCAGCGCCGGGAATGCAGATGACGACTCCCCGATGATGCCAATCTTGGTAGCCATAAGCGTTGATCGGCCGATCTAGCGGCGGCCGCCGCCCCGGAACCCGCCGCCCCCGAATCCGCCGCTCGGGCGAAAGCTGCCGCCGCCGAAATTGCCGGCGCGAACGTTGTCCCAACTGCTTGCGCGCTGCATCCCGTCGGCGCGCGCGAACGAATCGCGATCGAGCTGACTGAAGGTCGGCGACTGCGCGGGTCTCTGCACGCTGTTCCAGCCACCGCTGTCGTACTTCTGCCAGCTGCCTCCCGCATTCCTGTAGACGTTGCCGTCACGGCCGGCGTACACGTCGCCGCTTGGCGCTTTCACCACACCCGACGTACCCACCGGACCCGAGCGCGTCATGGCTCCGCCGCCCTGGCTGCCCTGCATGCTGCGCGTCGTAGCGCCCGTCACATCGTTCGTCACATGCGACGTGCTCGCCCATTGATCGCCGCGCTGGACTGAGGTCGCTCCCCAACTCCCGTAGACGCCCGAGCCCTGTCGTGTCGCGCCGTACGCTCCGGTGCGCGGGTTGTACGCTTCGGCCGCGCCACGGGCGCCGTACGGTCCGTAGGCGACGCCACCGCGGGCATATGTTCCTGTGCTCGCGTTATAGCGCTGACCAGCTGCCGCGCCACCGTACGGACCCCAGGCCGCCGCGCCCCTCGCGTACGTCCCGGTGACCGGGTTGTAGCGCGCGCCGACGCCGGCGCCGCCGTACGGACCGTATACCGCTTCGCCGCGCCCGTACGACCCGGTCCATGGGTTGTACCATGCGCTGTAGCCGTAGGTCGGGTAGTGCGGGTAATACACTGGATGTGCGCCTGCGAACCCGATGTACGGCGGATAGTAGTACCCAGTGCCCCACACCGCGCAGCCCCAACTGATCATGACGCCGGTGTACGCGGCGGCCGCCGAAAACGTGACCCAATTGGGCTCGTTGTTCTGTTCGACCGTGACGAACGTCACGTTATATGCGGGCGAGCTGGGTGGAATCTGGTACATGGCTTTCGGCACGGCGCCGGCGACGGTCCAGGGTCCGGCCGGCGCAGCGGCAATGAACCAGACGCCCTGGTAGCACATGTAATAGACGTTGTTGACCTCGAAGACCTCTTTGTCGGTGTTGACCGCGCGCGCGACAGTCATCTCACCAATCGGCTGGAAGTTGGGCGGTCCCTCAAAGACGACAGGCGGCGCAGCGAGCGTCCGCGAGACGCGCGCCGTCTGCGGTATGTCCGCGATCAGGACCGCTTCGGCCGCCTGCGGCGTCCCGGGAATCGATGCGAGCACGCGCGATCGCGGGTGATCGAGCGGAATCTTCATGAAGTCATCGGGCAGCGTTGGTGTCGCGAACGTCCACGGTCCCATGAAGCCCGGTGCCGAGAACCATCGTCCCGACACCAGGTAATAGATTGGCCCCGACGGTCCAAGCCGGAACACGTCGCTCTCGGTGTTGTCCACCCACAGCAGTCCGGTGCCTGGCACTGTCTGGTACGCCGGGGCGCCGCGCGTCAGGATCAATTCCGCCGGCTGTGTGCTGACAAACACCGTGGGCGCGTTCGCCGCCGCGATGGGCGCGCCCGGAAGGTTCGAGGTCACGGCCAGCCAGTTGTCGTCGAGCGGCACCTGCCGGAAGCTGGCAGGCAGGGCGCCCGCCGGCGTCCACGGCCCGTCGATCGTCGTCGCCTTCAGCCAGAAGGTGTCGTCGCGGAGGTAAAACATCCCCGTCGGTTCGTGCCTGAAGAGATCCCAGTTCGTGTTGACGGCGTACTCGAGGTCGGTGTCGGCGATGGCGCTCCAGATCGGTGCACCGTCGATGTTCACCATCACTGCGCTACGCGTGCTGTAGAACACGATCGGCGGATCGGCTTTCAGGTCGCCCACGTTCTTCGCAATGATCTGGCTCGTGTCGATGCCGGCCAGCACGCGATCGAGCGCGATCACGCGCTCCTGTTGCGGAATCGCTTGCTTGATCTCCGCAACGATCTCGTTCGTCTGATCCTTGCCGAGCGTCGGGAAGTTCGAATCGGTGATCTCGAACACGGAGAAGTCGACTAGACGCTCGCTGAGGGAGACCTTCGTCTGGGCCTCGGCCTGCACTGTGCCGAGCACCGCCTGCTGCGTGCCTGCCGGCGTGTAGGAGACCGCCGCGTACAACGTGAGGGTCTTCTCGTTGGTCCAGTCAGCGATCTGCGGTTGATAAAGGATCATCCGCGCTCCAGTCGGCGTCACGAACGACTTCGGCCAACCGCCGTCGACCGGTCGCGGCGTCCTGGTGACGACCGCGGCCGGCGCCGCCATCAGCGTCGCGACCGGCAGCAAGAACAGGCTGCACGCGGCCACGAAAGCGACGTGTTGCCGGGTCGCGTGAGAGCGAATCAACACGATCTGCCTCCGTCAATGTGGCCTGACTGGCCGAACTGTTTGATGCCGCGCGCCGGTCAAGAACGTCTGCGCCGCCCCGACGACCAGGAGGTTGACGCCAACCAGCGTGCCGATCGTCCATAGAGAGCTCGACGGCCATTGGTTGATGATCATCGAGCCGAGAGTCAACGTGACGATGGCGCTGAGCAGACCGGACGTCGTGCGATCCTCGTCGTAGAGATAGGCGATCAGACCGATCACACTTTCAACCAGCAAGGCGGCGCCGATGACCACCGTGAGGCTCGTCACTCCCCAGACCGGATTTCTCTGGATGAGGAGACCGACGGCAAAGTAGAGGAGACCGACCGCGATCCTTCGCGCGACCGACAGCAGGGTCCGAGCGCGCCACGAAGAGAACATGTGGGTGAGTCCGACAAGCATCAGGACCCATGCGAGGACGATGGTGAAGCTCACCGACGTCGCGGCCGGCGCCGCCAGGGCCACCAGTCCGAGCAGCATCAGTAGTACTCCCCAGGCGATCGATTTCGCCGAACCATCTCCCGAAAGTACGGCTTGGGAATACATGGCGTTGTTTCCTTTCGTGGCCCCGCGTTCGAAAGGGATATGTGCAATTGCCACACCGCGATCGCGGATGGGGCTTCCGTCTTTAGCTGGCCCGAGCCACCAGGAATTCGGCGATCGGACGCGGTGCGATCTGCAGGTGCCGCGGTATCACCTGCGGATCGACGATAGAGGACAACTGAGGACCGCGACGGACATTCCCTAGCCACGCACCGTATTGGCCAGGAGACGTTCAGCGATCGGTGATTCCGATCGCCGGCAGGTATTCTTCATGTCATCTTGATGTTGCGTTATCGAGACGTATCACTATGGAGCAACGGCTGTACCAAGGCCGTACCCAGTCTCGGAGGCCCCGCCCCCGGCGATCGTTGTTGCCCATCACCGGGTACGGTCATCGCGATCACGGCAGGCGGTCAATCATCGCCACCATTCAGTTCGGTGGATAGTTTCTGAAAATCTTTGTGACCTGCTTGTTGACCCTCTTGTTGACGTGCGACGGCTTCGACAGTGGATGCACCTTCCTCACGCCGACGCCGCGCCAGACCAGCTGATCGTTCGAGGAATCCTTGAGGTCGACCGTGAGCGTCCCGACGATGATGTCCTTGACTCGGACGTCGGTGTACTCCGGGCCCCACCAGTAGCCATAGCCGTAACCCCATCCCCAGCCGTATGGATACCCACTGGAGTACATCTGGTATTCCTTCTGTTTTTCGAACGTTTGCCGCGTGGTTACGTACACATCCGGGTTCACGTCATCTCTGGTCATGCCACGAGCCTCGAGCTGCCCGGCGACTGCTGCGGCGATGCGTTCATCAACGAACGGATCTTCAGTCTTCGTGCAGTCTTTGAACGTGTACGTCTTGAGTCGTGTGAAGTCCTGAGCGGCGTTGTAGTCGTACGATACTTTCTGCGCCATCACCGTCGCCGGGAGCAGCGCAGAGATCGCCACGCTGATCAACATCCGACCGATTGAGTTCATGACCCCCTCCGCCTTCTGTGATCGCCGAGCGATCACATACAAGTCGAATGAAGGGCAAGAACGCTGCCGCGGTTGTCTGCGCGGTGGGAAATGGCTCGAGCGATAAGGCTCGGCAACAGGAACCCGGCGTGGGGAGGTGTTGCCGTGAAGTGACGGGAATTGTCACTCAGGCCACGACCGATAGAGGTACGATCACTCGACGCCAATCCGGCGTGGTTGCTTCATTGCCGCGTATCAGCGCTTTTTCGAACTCCCGGAACGTTCCTCTCGTCGTGCTCTTCAGCACGCTCTGCAACTCCGATTCATTGATGACGATGAGGGCCGCCTCGCACTGCAGGAGCATGTCCGCGATGACTTTCAAGTCAACGCGGGACAATCCGCACCAGAAATCTCCCATCGTCTCGCCGGCGCCCGCGCCAATCGGGTCGTCCCACAGCAGAAACGGCGGGAAGAACAATCCGGCAAGCGTGCCCACCGCCAACCCAATCCATGCTCTGCCTCGACCAGGTTTGTCGGCGGTCACGATCTTCAGTTTGCCGTCGAGCTCAGGACCAATTACGGTCGCGTCGTAGGTGTGGGCGACGGCGCCCGAGCACAAACGCACGACGACGTCGTAGTCGGCCTTTGCGGCGTCGACACGCGGATAGGTCGCGACGTACACGAGAACGGTCTGGTCGGCCGGCACGATGTCCTTTCGTCTGTCAGGCGGCGCTGTCCCTGGCGATGCCCAGTTTCTTCATGCGATAGCGCAAGGTGTTGGGATGAAGGCCGAGGCGATCGGCCGCGTTGCCGGCGCCGTTGATCCGCCATCGGCACTTGCGGAGCACCTCTTCGATGTGCGTTCTCTCGACGACGCTGAGCCTGCCGGCTCCGGCCGGCGGATGAGCGATCAGCGTGTCCAGTCGATCGTCGAGGAGCTGAAGCGTGTCGCTTGGCGAGTGAATCAGCGCCCGCTCGATCACATTCTCGAGCTCCCGCACGTTCCCAGGCCACGTATACGCTTGCAACGTGTCCATCACCGCCGGCGGCACCTTCTTGATCGAGCGGTGCATCGCGTTCTGCCGTTTGTGGATGATGTTCCAGACAAGCGCCGGAATGTCCTCGCGCCGCTCGCGCAGAGACGGCAGTCGAATCGGAAACACGCTGAGCCGGTAATAGAGGTCGTCTCGGAACTCGCCCTCGGCGACGGCCCGTGCCAGGTCGCGGTGCGTCGCTGCGACGATCCGCACGCTGACTTTCCGCGTTTGCGACGATCCAATCGGCTCGAACTCACCTTCCTGCAGGACTCGCAGTAGCTTGCTTTGCAGCTCCATCGGCAAGTCGCCGATCTCGTCGAGGAACAAGGTCCCCCGGTGCGCGAGCTGAAAACGTCCCGCCCGCGGCGCCACGGCGCCGGTGAAGGCGCCGCGTTCGTGCCCGAACAGCTCGCTTTCGATGAGCGTTGGCGGCAACGCCGCGCAATTGACGGTGACGAGCGGATACGCCTTTCGGGGGCCGTTCGTATGCAGCGCGCGCGCAATCAATTCCTTCCCGGTCCCGGTTTCGCCGAGCAGCAGCACCGTGCTCTGGGTTGGCGTCACTTCGTTCAATCGCTGCAGGACCGCCTTCAGTGCCGCACTGTCGCCGACGATCTCGTCGAGCCCAGGCCTCCCCGAGCGCTGCTCGGTGCCCGACACCGGCCCGGCGTCGAGAACCGCCGTCAGCCGTGCCGCGTCCGATTGCCTGGACCGCCCTTCCTCCTGCCGAACGCGAGTGAGCGCGATCGTCAGGATCTCGGCCATCAACCGCAGCCGCGCGACAAGCGGCCGCGGCCACGTGCGATCGGTTCGTCCCATCTCCACCGCCAGTGCGGACACGCGCTGGCCTGCGACCGCGATCGGAATCATGACGGCCGATCGCATGGCCATCTCGCGCAGATGCTCCATGACACCCGGCACCACCGCTTCGAGCGGCAGTCCGTCTGGAATCCGCTCGAGCACGATGGCTTCGCCGTTGACCTGGATCCGATCGAGAAGCCTCGTCAGGCGCGGCACGTGCGCGGACAGATCGACCGGCGGCGCGTCGTCGCTCGCCCAGTGATACGTGGCACGAACGGTCTGGTCGGAAAACTCGACGAGCGTGCTGCGATCGACTTCCAGTGTTTCGCCGATGCGACGCATCGCCCCCTCCACCGCCGTGGGGACGTCGTCGCCTGTCAGCCCAATCAGCTCCGAGGACATCTCGGCGGCGAGCTGACTCGCCCGCCGACACCATTCCGCCTCGGACACGATCGTGAGTGTGTTCATCGTCAGCGCTTCTCCAGTCCCGGTTCCGCGCCACACGAATTGTCCGGTGTGTGCGTCGCAGAGATTCATATCAGCGTGCCCTGCATTGTTCGACGGCGCCGTCGCGATCAAATGTGCAGAGGTGCAGCGTACGAGGAGAATCGCGCCGCGCCAATACAGTTGATTCTGTAGTTCGATGGACTAGGTACGGAGACTGGTGGTTTTTACAGCAACGTGATGTGGTCTTCCGACGATGTGTTCGGCTCGATGATGTGATGTTCGAATCACGTCGAGGGACGGTTCGGCGATCGACGGCACATTCGCATCGTGCGAACGCGATGCGCTTTCGGGTGTTTGACCCTGACTCGGAGAATGTCCGCGAATTACGGCCCTCACTCACCGATCTCTGTCAGCTTCGCCACAGCCTGCTGTTGATCGCGCGGGCCGGATCACGAGCGCGTGGCGTGTCGCCTCCTCGAAACATGCGTGTTTCGTGCGATTCCACGTGGGTCGGCCGCGCCGACATCCTGGTGTGCCTCTTGCCCTGTCGGTCGCCATGGAATGCCACATTCATGTTGTGCAGGACGCAGAGCGACGCACGGTGCACCTCGAGGGAGGTCTGACGTCGGCGCAGGTCGAGGAGCTGCTTCGCGTGTGCGCCGGTGCGAAGGGATCGCTTCGGATCGATCTGACCGATCTGTTTTCCCTCGATTCGGCCGGATTTGATGCGCTGCAACGCCTGATCGGCCGCGGCGCCGAGCTCGTCGGCGTCGCTCAGTACCTGCAGCACAAGATGGGTCCGATGTGAGCGCCTGCGCCAGGCACGTTGCCGCAATCGCGGGCCACCAGATTCCGTCCTACCTACTACCAGGTACTCAGAGGGCGACGAAGAGATTCATCACCGTGCCGTGACGAACGGAACCCCCAAGCTCTCGCGACTCCTGCGCCCCTACTGGAAGCGGCTGACGATCGCGTTTGCGGCCATGCTCGTGGAGAGCGCGGCGGATCTGCTCGAGCCGTGGCCGCTGAAGATCATCTTCGACTACGTCATCGGCACGAAGAAGATGCCGGCGTGGCTCGCCGCGGCACTGCCCGACGGCGTCGACCGGATGACGCTCCTGAACCTCGCGGCGCTCGCCGTCGTCGTGATTGCCATCGTCGGCGCCATCAGTTCCTACAGCGAGCGGTATCTGTCCACGACGGTCGGCACGCGCGTCGGATACGACCTTCGGCACATGCTGTATCACCACGTGCAGCGGATGTCGCTCTCCTTTTATGAGCAGCGGCAGACCGGCGATATGGTCGTGCGGCTCACGAGCGATATCGACGCCGCCGAAAGCTTCATCACGTCCGGGGTGCTCGCGATCGCGCTCGACCTCGTCACGCTCGCCGGCATGCTGTGCGTGATGTTCTATCTGGACTGGCGCTTCAGTCTGATCGCGCTCTCGACCGCCCCCATCCTGTTCGTGCTGGTTCACCACTACGTGCGCCGCATCAAGCAGACCGCGCGCGACGTCAAGAGGAAGGAAGGCGAGCTCGCGTCGGTCGTGCAGGAGTCGATCGCCTCCGTGCGTCTCGTGAAAGCGTTCGCGCGTGAGGACTTCGAGGAGCGCCGCCTCGATCGCGAGAGCCAGGCGACCGTGGATCTGACGTTGCGCGCGCGCAGCGCGAAAGCGACGCTCGGGCCGCTCGTCGACGCCATCGTCGCGGTTGGCACCTGTCTGGTCCTCTGGTACGGCGTCCGCCTGGTGCTGGCCGGCCGCCTTACGGCCGGAGCGCTCCTCGTCTTCGTTCTGTATCTGAACAAGATGTACAAGCCGATGAAAGACCTCTCGAAGATGACCGACACGCTGTCGAAAGCGGTCGTGGCGTTCGAGCGGGTTGGAGAGATCCTCGCCATCGAGAGCCGCGTTCAGGATCTGCCGGGCGCGCGTGCGGCGCCGCCGTTCGAGGGACGGATCGCGCTGACGCACGTGCGGTTCGGGTACGGGCGGGACGACGCTGTCTTGAAAGACGTCGATCTGGTCGTCGAACCGGGCCAGCGCGTGGCCCTCGTCGGGCCGACCGGCTCGGGGAAGTCGACGCTCATCGGCCTCATCCCTCGGCTGTACGACGTGCTCGATGGCGCCGTGCGGATCGACGATGTCGACGTTCGACGGTACACGCTTCAGTCGCTGCGCGAGCAGGTGAGCATCGTGCCGCAGGATACCGTGCTCTTCCGCGCCTCGATCGCCGAGAACATCGCCTACGGCAGACCGGGCGCCACCAGGGAGGAGATCGTTCGCGCCGCAGCGCTCGCCAACGTCGACGAATTCGTCTCGCGGACGCCACACGGGTACGACACGGTCGTCGGCGAGCGCGGCGAGACGCTGTCGGGCGGCCAGCGGCAGCGGATTGCGATTGCCCGCGCGATCATCCGCAACGCGCCGATTCTCCTGCTCGACGAGCCGTCCTCGGCGCTCGATCCCGAATCCGAAGCGCTCGTCCTGGAAGGGCTCACACGGCTGATGCGCGGCCGGACGTCCATCACGATCGCCCATCGACTGGCCACGATACGCCGCGCCGACGTGATCTTCGTGCTGAACGACGGCGTGATCGCCGAACGCGGCACCTATGACGATCTTCTTGCCAGGGATACTCTCTTCGCGCGTTTCTGTCGGGCGCAGTACCGGCCGGACGCCGCGTCCAGCGCCGCGTCGCGATCATAAGACTTCATCGTCAGCAAGACGCTGCGCGGATGATCGATCTGTCCAGCGTCCATCCCTTCCGCTGGTTTCCAGTCGCGGCCGATTGTCAGCGGTGACCACATGCGGCAACCGCTTCGTGGCTCCCGGGTCGGCCATTCGCGGTGCGCCCAGCAATAACGGCACGTTCGGGTCATTCGTCCTGCCGACGCCGTTGGTGCCGTTCTTGCGGTTGTTGGCCTCCGTTGACAGTCGGCGCAGCCGCCGACTGAACAGAAAAAGGAGCGTGTTATGCAACTCAGACGCTTGCGACAGGGCGTGATTCTCTCGTCGGTCCTCTTCGCAGGGCTCGCGTGGCCGGCGGGTGCCACCGCCGAGGATCACATCAAGGGAGTGATCTTTGCGCGGGCCATCGACGGCACGTTGACCGTGCGCGCCAACGATGCATCGACCCTGACTCTGATCCTGAAAGACTTCACCGAGGTGAAGCGGGTCGACGGCATGCGGGAACTCACGTTGAACTCGTCGTCGTTGATACCTGGGCTTCGTGTCCACGCGTCCGGAGAGTACCAGGGAACGAACCAATTCGTCGCCGAGAAGGTCACGTTCAGCCGATCGGACATGAAGCTGGCGCTGGCCATCAGGGGCGGTGTCGACCCGACGGACCTGCGGAGTCTCGACAATCAGAGGCGCATCGCGGAGAACGCAAAAATCATCGAACAGCAGCAGCAGACGCTGGCGCGTCAAGCCGGGGAAATCGCGGCCAACAAGGATCAGATCAACGCCAACGAGCAGAAGATCCTCGCGACCTCGGGAGCGCTTGACGTCACCAACGCCCGAATCGCGAACCTGGACGACTACAAGGTCATCTCGACCGTGACCGTCTATTTCCGTAACGATCAGGCCCGGCTCGAGTCGCAGTACAAAACACAATTGCAGCAGCTTGCTGCCCAGGCCAGGACCGTCCCCGGCTACATGATTCAGATCCAGGGGTTTGCGTCCGCGGTTGGGTCCAACGATCGCAATCAGAGACTGAGCCTGCAGCGTGCGCAGATCGTGACCGCCGAGCTGCAGCAGAGCGGGATCCCGCCAACGAACATTGTCGTTCCGGCCGCGATGGGCGTCACCAATCAAGTCGCCACGAACAAGACGGCCAAAGGTCAGGCCGAGAACCGCAGGACCGTCGTGACGCTCCTCCAGAACAAGGGCCTCACCGGGCAGTAACACGTGCTAGGTGCGGAACGACCGCACACCAAATCGAAAGGAGAAATGTGCTATGCGATCAGTGAACTACCTTCTCGCTGCAGGGCTGGTTTTGGGGGTGTCGGGCACAACGATGGCTCAGACCCTTCCGCCTCCCACGACTCCTGCCCCCGCGGTCGCCCCGGCTACCGCCGTCGGCGTCATCAGGAGCCACTGGACGACGGCCGGATTCGTCGGCTCGAACTGGGGCAGGACCGACACCGACTTGAACAGGGAAAACGAGCGGAGTGTTACCTACGGCGGACAGCTCGGGTACCTTTACAGGGGCGTCGTCGGCGGCGAATTCCTGGCGGAATTCACCCCCAATTTCGGAGTCGATACGGTGTTACTCCCTAAGCGACAGGTCAACAGCTACATGGGCAACATCATCGGCGTCCTCCCGCTCGGCACGGACGGACAGTTTCAGCCGTACGTGTCCGGCGGGTGGGGCAGCATTCAGCTGAAGTTCCAAAGGGACGCGCTGCTCCCATCCGGCAACCAAATCCTGCCGGGGGGAACCCTTCTTAGCAACCGCAGCACAGGTGGGAACAACATCGGTGGCGGCATCATGGCGTTTGCTGGCAGAGTCGGCATCCGCGGGGACTTGCGCCATTACAGCGCGAGCACGACAGATGTGCTGTCCGGGCCGATCGCGGACCAGTTTTCACTGGGTCTGCTGTCAGGTGTCAAGTTCTGGCGATCGAACATCGGCATCGCTTTTCAGTGGTAACACCGGCGACGCCGTGCGGTTCATCTGGGGCGTGGCACCATCGGACAGTCGGTCCTTTGTCGCCACGCCCGGTCGTCTCTGGTGACTCCAGACTCCGAACGCTATTCGTGCGACCACTTCATGGAACCGAAGTACCACGCTCCTACTGTTCGCAGGCTGTAAGGAGATTTCATGAAAACGTCGTTGCTCGTATGCGTTCTTCTTGGAGTTCTGACCGTTGCGGTTGCGGTCCAGAGGCCGAAGTACGGGGTCAAGGTCACCGCCGACAAGGAGTTCCGTTTCGCAGGCCTGAAGACCTATGTCTGGACCAGTGGCCAGCCGTCATCTGACAAGACCGTGGACGGCCAGATTACGGCCGCTGTCGATCGCGAGCTGGCGGCGCTCGGGCTGACGAAGCGGGAGGCCGAACCGAGCGACGTGCTCGTGACGTACACCACGCTCCGCCGGACCGACGTCGATCTGAAAGCCAAGCCCGACGACAAGGGCGCCCCGCGCCAGTATCCTGTCGGCACCCTCATCGTCGCCTTCCTCGAACCCAGCAGCCACCGCCCCGTGCTTCGCCTGCGAATAGACAACCCGATCGATATCGAATCCGCCAAGCTCCAGGAGGCGATCGATGCGGAGGTCGCCGCGCTGTTCGCCAAGTACCCGACGCGCCGGCCGCGTTGACATGTTTCTCCTTGGCCGCTCTGTTCTTGTTTCCGCGGCTGTTCTCTGGTCGATCGCGGTCGGAGCCCAGACTCCGGGCCCGCAGGGAGCGCAGCCCGCTGCGACCACGGTAGACGTCGCCCGTGTCGTCTCGCAAAGCGCGACCGTCGACGCTGCGCCGGCGATCTTGTCGTTCCAGAATCGCCAGATCGTCACGTTCCGCGCGACACTGCTGTTCCGCACGCCAGCGATGCGTGCGGAAAACGCCCGTCGGGTCCTGCGGGACCTGTTGGATCAGGGGCGGCTCGGTCCTGCCGCGTCGTCCGCGCGCGCTGACTCGTGGGTCATCAGCGTCGGCACACTGGACTTGTTTGCGCTGGTGCCAGCCGACCGCGATCCTGCAGGTAATGAGACATTGCAGGAAACGGCCGAGCGAGCGGCTGCCAGGCTGCAAATCGCCTTGGACGAGGCTGTGGAACTTCATACGCCGCGTCTGATTGCGAAGGCGGTGGGATTGACGCTGGTGGCCACCATCGTCCTCTTGCTGCTATTGCACCTGTTGAGGCGCGGCCACTATACGGCCCTCGCGCGGATCTCAGAGGCGGCGGATCGCCAACTGCGGCGACTTCCCGGCGGCGAGATCATGCGCGCGTCGCGCTTACCTGTCCTGTTGCACAGTCTCGTGACGTCGTTGTCCATCGGCGTTGGCCTGTTGATCGTCTACAACTGGCTGGCCTTTGCTCTCCGTCGCTTCCCTTACACGCGGCCGTGGGGAGAGGCGCTGCGCGGGTTTTTCACGGATCGCCTGGCTCGTTTTGGACTTGGGATACTTGCGGGCATCCCGGACCTGTTCACGGTCCTCCTGATCGTGCTGGCGACGCGGTTCGCGACGAGGCTCGCTGGTCTGGTATTCGACGCCGTAGCGGAGCAGCGCGTGACTGTTCCAGGGATCTACCCCGAGACGGCACAGACGACTCGCCACCTGACGAGCGCCCTGTTGTGGCTGTTCGCCCTTGCGCTGGCGTTCCCGTACCTGCCCGGCAGCGACACCGACGCCTTCAAAGGCGTGAGCGTGTTCGTCGGCCTCGTCATCTCCCTCGGTTCGAGCGGCATCGTCAACCAGGTGATGAGCAGCCTGACCATCACGTACTCACGGGCCATTCAAAAGGGCGATTTCGTCAGGATCGGCGATGTCGTGGGAACCGTGACCAGCCTGGGCATGCTTTCGACGAAGCTGCGGACCGAGCGCCGAGAGGAGATGACGATTCCAAATGCGGTCGTGATCTCGACGATGATCGCGAACTATTCGCGCCTCGAGGCAGAGGGCGTGCAGGTGGCGACAAAAATATCAATCGGCTACGACGCGCCCTGGCGGCAGGTGCAGGAGCTCTTGCTCCTGGCGGCTGGCCGCACAGCCGGCGTCCGCCGTCAGCCGCCCCCGGTCGTTCGGCAAACCGGACTCGGCGATTTCTACGTCGAGTATGTGCTGCTCGTGTGCCTGGAGGACCCGGCGTCGAAGGGGCCGGTGCTCGACGCCCTGCACGCCAACATCCAGGACGCCTTCAACGAGTACGGCGTCCAGATCATGTCCCCGCACTACGAAACAGATCCCGCTCGTCCGAAGGTCGTGCCGCGCGACCGATGGTTCGCGGCACCTGCGACTTCTTCGGCGGATAGCGCTCCGGCACGTCGTGGACCGCTTCGCGGATGACCGCAACCTATCCCAATCGACTCCGCCAACTGGTCGCCGCGCTGAACCTGATGCCCCCGCTCCTGCCTGCCAGTCCGTATCCATATAATAAGGTGGGCTCGGAGGTCCTCAAGCGTCATGAGTCGACGAGAAACGCACGGCGTCAAGTCGATAGTTATCGCCATCGCTCTGCTGGCGACAGGTGTCGCGGGTTCCCTGGCTGCCCAAGGCCCAGTGGCGCTAGGCGCCGTGGAGAAGATCACCGTTCATGGAAAGGCATTGGAAGGAAATCTGAATGGCGACACTCCGGATCGCTCGGTCTTTGTGTACCTGCCGCCAAGCTACAAGACCGCTGTCAACCGCCGCTATCCAGTCGTCTACCTGCTGCACGGATACGGACTGCGGGCCGAACGGTGGATGACATTCGCGCGGATCGAGACCGGGGCCAACCAGTCGATGACGGGAAGTGGTGGAGGGGTGGGAACCGGCGAGCGGGCCAGGGAAATGATCCTGGTCAATCCGGATGCCTACTCGTTGTACGACGGCAGTATGTATTCGAACTCCGTCACAGCGGGCGATTGGGAAACATTCATTGCCGAGGACCTGGTTGCGTACATCGATAGCCACTACCGCACCCTCCCCAACAGGGCGAGCCGCGGCCTGGCAGGTCACTCCATGGGAGGCTACGGTACGCTGCGCCTCGGCATGAAGCGCCCGGATGTGTTCTCCAGTCTCTATCCGATGTCAGCCTGCTGCATGCTCGATGGCGGCGAACCCAGCGAGGCGTTGGCAGCGGCCGAAGCCTTGAAGACGCGGGAGGCCGTTGCCGAATTGCGCTATCCGAACAAGTCCACTTTTGCGCGCGCAGCCGCGTGGTCGCCGAATCCGAAGAATCCTCCGTTCTTCCTCGACCTGCCTGTCAAGGACGGCGTACCGCAGCCAGCGATTCAAGCCAAGTGGCTGGCTAACTCTCCGCTGGCCATGATCGACCAGTACACGATGAGTCTCAAGCGCCACAAAGCGATCCAGTTTGATGTCGGCCTCGAAGACGGGCTGCTTGGAGTCAATCGACAGTTGGATGCGCTCCTTACGCAGGCGGGTGTCGTGCACAGGTTCGAGACCTACGACGGTAATCACAACAATAAGGTGTTCGAACGCATCGAGACCCGGGTCCTGCCGTTCTTTTCGATGAATTTGGAGTTCAAGTAGAGACCAGCTCCAAGTGCATTCCCCTACGAAGCCCGCCGCTGAACCGCCAGATCACGGCTGATGCCCCCCGTAGTCGGCATCGTCGCCGACGATCTGACAGGAGCCGCAGACACGGCCGTCGCATTCCTCGCGGGCGGCGTGTCGGCGGTCGCGATCTGGCCGGATCGAGCCGTCGAACCTGTCTGGATACCCCCGGCGGCCGACGTGCTCGCCGTCGTCACACGGAGCCGCGAAGCCGATGCCGAATACGCGCGCGCCATCACTCGAGACGTCGTGTCGAGGTTTCGCCAGGCTGGGGTGGCCACGTTGTACAAGAAGATCGACTCGACGCTTCGCGGCCATGTCGGCGACGAGGCGCGGGCCGCGATAGACGCGTGGCACCCGGGAAGCCTTGCGGTCGTCGCGCCTGCGTTTCCTGGCGTCGGGCGCACGACCGTGGACGGGCGCCAGCTTGTTGACGGTCTTCCACTCGCGAGACGCGCATTCCTCCCGGCACTGTTCGAGGAGGCCGGCATCTCCACCCGCTGCGCGGATCTCGCGTGTGTGCGCAGCGTCGCGCTCGAGTCGACCTTGCGCGAGTGCCGGCATCGCACGGCGACTGCGGTCGTGTGCGACGCGGAAACCGACGAGGATCTCCGGGCGATCGCACGGGCAGGCGCCCGCCTGGGGCCGGCGATCGTGTGGGTCGGATCGGGCGGACTTGCGCGCGCGATCGCGGCGGACGTCGGCACGGTAAGACCACGAGTCCCCCGGTCCGCGACGAGCCTGTCCGGACCAATCCTGATCGTGGCTGGGAGCACAAGCGCGGTCGCCCGTGCCCAGGCAGACGATGTCGCGGGTGCGGGTGTGCGGCGTGTCATCGTGCCCGTCGGAGTGCTGGCAAGCGGATCGGTGACGGCCGATGCCGATTTCGCGCGGGATATTGAGGCGCATCTCCGTTCTGGCGAGGACGTGCTCGTCACGCTGGGATCGGACGACGGCGGCACAGGCGCCGACGATTCGCGCCTCACGGCGCGCCTGGGGGAGCTGTTGCAGCCGTGCGCGTCGGCAGTCGGAAGCCTCATCCTGACTGGCGGTGACACCGCGGTCGGTGTGCTGCAGGCGTGGGGCACGACCGCCCTCCGACTCGTGGAGGAGATCGAGCCCGGCGTCGTGCTGTCAGAGACGATCGGCGCGCGGGCGATGCCGGTCGTGACCAAAGCGGGATCGTTCGGCGATCGCGGGACGCTCACCCGCGTCCGAAAGGGGCTGCGCAAGTGAGAGTCGTTCTTTGAGGAGTGACATGCACCGTCCGATCATCGCGATCACGATGGGAGATGCCGCAGGCATCGGCCCCGAGATTGTCGTCAAGGCGCTCGCGCGTCCCGACGTCTCGGCGGCGTTCCGTGCGCTGGTGATCGGTGATGCCCGAAGACTGGTGAAGGCGGCGGCGATTGCCGGCGTCAGGTTGGAAGTGCAGTCGGTCGACGGCCCGGCGCACGCAGCCTTTGCGGCCGGAACGATCGACTGCGTCGATCTGGGGTTGATCCCCGACGACCTGCCATACGGACAGGTGTCCGCCGTTGCCGGCAACGCCGCGTACTGCTACATCGAACGCGCGGCAGCGCTGGCGGTGGCCGGGGTGGTTGATGCCATCTGTACGGCGCCATTGAATAAGGAGGCGCTGCAGGCCGGAGGGCACAACTTCCCCGGGCACACGGAACTGCTGGCATACCTGACCGGCACGCCGGAAGTCTCGATGATGCTGAGCGCCCCGGGTCTCCGCGTGATTCATTGCACGACGCACATCGGACTCGTCGACGCGATTGCGCGCATTGATCCGGACCTGGTCGCGCGGACGATTCACCGCGGCCACGAGGCGCTGGTCCGTGCCGGAATCGCGGCGCCCCGGATCGCGGTCTGCGGCATCAACCCGCACGCGGGGGAGCACGGACTGTTCGGGCGCGGCGAGGAGGAATCCAAGATCGCGCCGGGAGTGGCACGCGCGCGCGCGGCCGGCATCGACGCCGTGGGCCCGCTGCCGGCCGATACGACCTTCTTTCGGGCGGTGCGGGGCGACTTCGATCTCGTCGTGGCGATGTATCACGACCAGGGCCACTGCCCGGTGAAAGTGCTGGGACTCGATGCCGGCGTGAACATCACCATCGGGCTGCCCGTGGTGCGGACCTCCGTGGATCATGGCACGGCGTTCGACATTGCCGGCTCCGGGACCGCGGACGAACGGAGCCTGGTCGAGGCGCTCCGCCAGGCGGCGCAGCTGGCGGCGCATCGCGCCGCGTGACAACCGCCTCCTCCGGTAAACATCCTGTAACTTCGTCAGATGAACGGTGTTTGTGACGCATAATCGGGCCGAGAGGCCGACCGATGGGCCAGCGAAAAAAATCCGCCGATGCCGGTGACAGCGCTCCCGAACAAGAGATGCGCGATCAGGAAGTCCTTCGTGCGAACCTGGAGCTGGCGTCATATTTCAAGGGTCGACGTACTGAGCGAGAGGCGCGCGCGGCTCTCAAGATCATCAAGGCGTTCGTTCGTGATCGGGAGCGCCTCGACCCAAGAAGTCGTCCGCCGCTCCCCGGTCTTGAGGTTGGCAAGACGTCCAAGGAGGCCACGAATGGAAAGGCCACGCCTGATGCCGGCGAGCAGCCCCGGCCCAGTTGGCGTGACAGGCTTCAGAACAAGTCGTCCAAGCGTGTGGCCGGGTCAATTGAATCGCCGGTGACGTTGGAACCTGCCGCGGTCTCTGAACCAGATGAATGAACACGCGAGGCTATCTGGTCAGCCTCCATTTCAACAACAACGCGTGCACCGCTGAGGCGTCGCGCCGTTCCGCGCCGTTCGAGCGTCATCGAGTTCAAGTAGGAGTAACCCTCAAGGCACGGTCGGTGTCGACACGAGTTCGTACGAGGAACTCAGGTTGATGGCTTTGTGCAGAGTCCGGTACAAAGGACACCGCATGGCATAGAACGCGTGGACCCGTTCGACCGTGTCTGAGGTCTCGTTCGGAGCGGCGAGCCGCATGTGCACGTGGATGCGGCGAATCACAAGCACCCCGTCTTCCTTTTCCACCTCGCCCCTGACATCGGCCACCAGGCGGCCACCGCTCGCATCGATTTGACGCGCTTCCAGCGCGCCTCCAAAGGTGCCGAGCATTCAACCGGCGGTTGCCGCGATGACGTAGTCCAGCGTCGCTGCGTGCGACTCGCCGAGGCTGGTGGGATCGATTTTGTAGTGCTCGGCGATCGCACCATGGACGCTGAAGATCACCGGTTGCGATTCGCCCGGCAGGTACGCCAGCCGAAGCGGCCCTTTCCGGCGTTCGATTCGAACCGTTGACGTGTACGCCACTTCAGACATGCAGGCCTCCTGTTGGTGCGTTTTCCGGGGAAGCCCCGGTGGTCACGGCCTGATGTTCTGGTTCATGTGGAACACGTTGGCCGGGTCGTACTTCCTTTTGATCGCGACGAGCCGATCGTAGTTCCCCTTGTAGTTGTCCTTGATTCGCCCCTGATCGTCGCCGGCCATGAAGTTGACATACCCGCCCGCCAACGAATTGGGGTGGACTGCGGCGTAGTAGTCCTTGACCCACTTGATGTTCTTCTCGTTGTCGGCCGGATCCGGCCACATGCCGGCGATGACGGTCGCGAATTTCGCGTCGCGATAGGCGAACGCCGTCGCATCGGCGGGCACGCGGTTGCACGCTCCATTGATCGGATAGATGTGCATCGTCGAGTTGACCACCGGAACCTTCGGGCCGTACTCGAGGTGCGCCTTGATCGCACCGTCGGTGAGTTCGGTGGCGAAGTCCGCCTTCCAGTAGTGCTGCAGCCCGGCAGGGAGCAGCGGATCGAACATGCCGTTGAGCACCGGGTACGGCATCGGGGCGACCATTTCCGCGGCGATCGGCGCCACCTTGCGGATTGGCGCGAATATCTTCTCGGCGCCGTCGGGCCGCCCCGTCCAGCAGCAGACGAGGATGCAGAACGTCTTGCCGTGGTCCGCTTCCGGAATGAACGGCAGCGGCGGCGCGATTTGAAACGCCGGGAAGATGCCCAGTTCCTCCGGCGCCGTTTCGACGAAATCGCGATAGAACTCGAGCACATCACGCGCGCGCGCCACTGGAAAGAAGAAAAGGCCCGCGACGATGTCCTTGACCGGATGCAACTGGTATTCGAACGACGTCACGACGCCGAAGTTGCCCGCCGCCGCCGCGCAACGCCCAGAACAGATCGTCGTTTTCCTTCTTGCTGGCGACGAGGAACCGGCCGTCGGCCGTCACCACATCGGCTGAGAGCAGGTTGTCACAGCTCAGACCGAATGCTCGCGAGAGATATCCGATCCCGCCGCCGAGCGTCAGTCCGGCGATGCCGGTCGAGGCGATGATCCCGCCGGTGGTCGCCAACCCGAACGCGTATGTCGCGTGGTTGAAGCCGCCCCAGGTGCAGCCGCCTTCGGCGCGAACGGTTCGCGTCTGCGGATCGACGCGGACGCCGTTCATCTGCGCGAGATCGATCACGACGCCGCCATCGTTCGTGCCGAAGCCTGGCACGCTGTGCGATCCGCCGCGGACCGAGAGATCAACGCCGTGCTCGCGCGCGAACTCGACGGCCGCCATGACATCGGCGACGTCCGTGCATCGCACGATCACCTGCGGCCGTCGATCGATCATCCCGTTGTAGACTTTTCGGGCAGTCTCGTACGCGTCATCGCCCGCCACAATCGTCTGGCCATTGACGCGCGTGCGCAGTTCTTCGAGAGTCGGTTTCGGCATGATTCAGAGCTCCCCTGTCTTTCGGTATACGCTCTCACAGGCGCCGACGGTCGCGCAATATGCCGCTGGACCGTGCCGTAGAGCCTTCTATCGGATGCCGGTGAACCCGCGCTTGGCGAGAGCGTCATGGAGTGCGCGCAGGCTCTCCTCACACCGAGCGGTGAGCGTCCGCTTCTGGTCCAGCGACAGCGCCAGGGAGCGCACATTGGTGTTGCGTCGGGAGAGGGCGAGGATCTGAGCGTTGAGGCTCATGAACTGGTCCAGGGAGGCCGAGGCGGCGGCAAGCCGCGGCCGCGCCGCAGGCTGGACCAGTCCCATCAATGTCTCGATCGCGTTTCGGGCAGCCGCCTCCGACGTCGCCATCCGCTTTTCCATGCGCGTCATCACCGCCTCGTCGGCTTCGGCAATGTGCGGCGCCTGTAGGACCTGGATCTCGCGCACCGTCGCCACGGCCGTTGCGACGAGCGCCTCGGCGCGCCACGTGTCCTTCGCGGGGACTGAGGGCACGACGGCCTTGAGGGCATCCCGGAACGCGTCGGCTGCCTCCTGAGCAGGACCGAAAGAGAGCCGCTGCGCCTTGAGATTGGTGTTCTCCACAGCCAGATCGAGGATGCGGCGGTCGAGCGCGCGGTACTCCGCGAATCGGCTGACGAACTCCTGGAGCAGCTGGGTTTCGTTCGAGAAGTTGAGGCCCTGGAGAATCGGCCCCAGCGCGTCGACGTCCCGCTGGACCGCCTCCGTCCCCTGCTCGGCTTCGCGCGCAAACGTGACAGACGCTTCGTCAGTGTCCGCCATCACGGCCCGGTTGGCGGCATCAGCGGCCTTGGTGAATTGAATGAGGAGTTCCGCCGAAAGCCGGCGTGCTTCTGACAGCCGCTCCAGCGCGGCATTGACATCGCACCCGGTTACCGCACTTGCGGAGATGGCGATGATGGCGATCCGGCAGCAGGCCGTGCGCAACTTCACTTTGGGAAAATAGCACGGAAACGTCAACCTGACGCGCACGGTAGATGCAAGGTGAACGTGCTGCCTTCTCCGGGTGCACTGATCACGCTCAGATGACCGTTCATGGCTTCCGCGACGCTTTTCGCGACCGCCAGGCCGAGTCCAGTTCCATGAATCTGAGTGGCCGCTACCGATGGGCTGCGGTAGAACGGCTTGAAGATGTGGCGCAGATCCGACGACGCGATCCCCATGCCTCGATCCGAGATGCTCACCTGCACCTCTGAACCGTTTCCGTTCTTCGAAAGGACAGCGCGAACGCCGAGCCATGCTGGCTCACCGCCGTACTTCAGGGCGTTCGTAATCAGATTTTGCAGGCATTGCGACAGCCCGACACGGATCGCCCATCACCGGTGGAAGGTCGCGCTCGATGTCGCGCTCCACGCTTGTGCGTGAAGCCTGAATCAGCTCGGCGGATGCCGCGAGCGTCGTTTCGATCACTTCCGACACTTCGATCGGTCGCAGGACGTAACGATGAGACGAGTCGCGGACCGACGCGAACAGCAGCACCTGTTCGACGAGCGCTGAGAGCCTTCTGGCCTGGCTGCCGATGACCGTCCCGTACTGTTCGACCTGCTGGCGTTCGTGAACGACGCCAAGAGCGATGTTGTCGGCCGCGGACGAGATGATGGTGATCGGCGTCCGCAGATCGTGAGAGACGGCCGTCACGAAATTCATCTGCAGTTTCGCGAGCCGCTGTGCGCGGTGGCTGATGATGATCCACATCGTCATGCTGATCACGAGGAGCAGGAGCAACCCGAAGCTGATCGTCAGATCGCGACGATGAATTTCCTCGACGAACGCGCCCAGCGCTCCGCCGCGGCGATGCCGGACGACGAGTTGCCAATCGTCCTGCGGCGGCGCGTCGCCGAAGAGCGGAAACCAGGCCATGCTCACCGCAATGGGCGGGGCCGTGCTCCGAGAGGGCTGGTGGAACACGTAGAGCGGAGAAGCGCCCGTCTCGTCCACCGCTCGTCCGAACAGATTCATCCGACCGTCGGCGTCGAGCGGATCCTGGACGGCAAAGGACGGATCGGAGGAGTAGATGACCCGACGGGGACTGGTGCCCGCCACGAGAGCCACCTGGTAATCCAGGCCGTCAACGCCGGTGAAATACCGGTTGGCCAACTCAGGAAGGACCCGGTTGCCGATGACGTCTGCGTTCAGCTGGATCACGAGCCAGGCCGCGATGGCGGCCTGGGCGCGATCGGCCGTCGAACAGCGACAGGTCCGTCGAAATCGGACGAAGCAGGCCGGGGAGGTTGGGGTCGAATCGCCAGTCTCGCAAACCGCCGCTCGTGTAGGCCAGCCCATTCGCCTCGCCAGAACGCGGCGACTCGGCCGCAGCCGACGGCGGTCGTCAGACGAGCGTGAAAGCTGCTCCTGCAGTTCCTTGAGGCGCGAAACCTGAACCGGTTCGAATCGGTGTGCGGTCGCGTTCCACCGCAGGTCGGGCAATGCCGCGTCCGACGACACCAGGTGGAGCTCGGAAACCATGTCCGGGATATTCGGCAGACGCCTGCTGTTCCTGAAATCGTCGTACCGTCTGTTCGAGCTCACGAGCGCCGAGGCTGTCGGAATCCAGCCGTATTCGGAGGCAGACATCCGACAAGTCGCGG
The DNA here is from genome assembly GCA_963789965.1 of uncultured Acidobacteriota bacterium. Lineage (GTDB taxonomy): Bacteria > Acidobacteriota > Vicinamibacteria > Vicinamibacterales > CAVVIG01 > DATLLJ01. Next base: position 154,681 of record CAWBMO010000002.1, on the reverse strand, counting down.
AACAAATTCAGATGCCAGCTCATCATCGACATCTGAAGGCTGTCGGCGAGTCTGATGCTGGTGGCGCTCCGCACTTCTTCGCTCCAGCGGTACTGCACGATGGCGAGCATGATCACGGCGATCGCGGTCGGCACGACGAGGACGGTCGCGAGCGCCCGTTCACCCAGCGTGATTCTCATGATGTCGCGACCTCCGGCGTGAACTTGTAGCCGACGCGCTGGACCGTCTGGATGAACATCGGCCGCTTGGGATCGGTCTCCAGCTTCTGGCGGAGGCTGGCGATGTGCACGTCGACGGTTCGGGTGAAGATCTTGCCGTTGTAGCCCCACACGTCGATGAGAAGTTGTTCGCGCGAAACCGTCACGCCGGCGTTCTCGATGAGGTACTTCAACAGCTGAAATTCGCGGACCGAGAGATTCACCGGTTTGCCATCCCGCGTGACCTCCGTCGCGCGGCGATCGACCCGGATGGTCGCGAACTGGTACACACCGGAGTTGCCTGTCGACCCGATGGGCGCGCGCCGCAGCAACGCCTCGACCCGCGCCACCAGTTCCTGCATGTTGAACGGCTTCGTCACGTAGTCGTCGGCGCCGGTCTTCAGACCCAGAATCTTGTCTTCGGTCTGTCCCTTCGCGGTCAACATGAGCAGCGGCGTAATCAGCCCTGCCTCGCGCAGATCGCGGCAGATCGAGAGACCATCGCGATGGGGCAGCATGAGGTCGAGGATGATCAGGTCGAACGGCAGCTGCGTCGCCTTCTCGAATCCTTCGTCGCCGTCTGTCGCGTAGTCCACGATGTAACCCTCGCTACGCAACCGGTCGCCGACCGTCATCCGCAGCGCCTCTTCATCTTCCACGAACAGCACGTTCGGGCGCATCTTCCGTCAACCCTCTTTTTACAAGACCCTTACATTCACCGATCTCAGGCCGGGATAGGCTGATCCGAATTGAGACGAAACCCCCTGTCGATGCACCGCGAGCATCCCTCCCATCGGTTACCGTCGTCCCCTGGCTGGCGCCACGCGATCATATCGTTGTTGACCGTCGGCGCGCTCGTCCTGGGCGCGGGCACGAGCCTCGCCCAGTACAACACCGCCGAGATCAGCGGCGTCGTGAAGGATGAGCAGGGCGGCGTCCTGCCAGGTGTCGAGCGTGGTCGGCCACACACCTGGCGAGCGGCTTGAAGGTCGAACGAGTCTCGGATGCGGCCGGCCGGTTCTTCCTGCCCGCATTGCCGGTGGGCGAGTACACCATCACGGCCGAACTCTCCGGGTTTCGGCAGTTCACTCAGAGAGGGCTCACTCTGAGAGTGGGACAGAAGATCGAGCTGTCGGTCACGTTGCAGATCGGCCAGCTCACCGACGCGGTCACCGTGACGGGCGAGGCGCCTCTGCTTCGGACGGTCAATGCCGAGATCGCGGAGGTGATCGACAACCGCCAGGTCGAGCAGCTCCCGCTCAACGGCCGTCAGTTCATTCAGCTGGCCCAGTTGACCGACGGCGTCACGATTCCTCCCGGCGGGACGCGTGGCGCGGCGCTCGGGCAGGCCGGGCCGCTGCCCAACGTCTACGGACAGCGCGGCGGCCACAACATCTACCTCATCGACGGCGTGAAGGTGACCGACGAGCTCTTCAACAACCTCGTCATCAGTCCTTCGGTCGATGCGATTCAGGAGTTCAAGATCCAGAAGACGATGTATCCCGCGGAGTTCGGTGGCAAGGCCTCCGCGCTCATCAACGTCGTCACCAAGTCGGGCGGCAACAGCTTCCACGGCAGCGCGCTGGAATTCGTGCGCAACGAGAAGTTCGATTCGCACAACTACTTCGACGATCCCACCAAGCCGATGCCGCCGCTCCGCCAGAACCAGTTTGGCGTCAACGTCGGCGGTCCGCTCAAGCGCGATCAGACCTTCTTCTTCTTCAGTTACGAAGGGCAGCGGATCCGCAAGGCGCAGACCCAGACCTTCTCCGTGCCGACGGCGGCGCTTCGCAACGGCGACTTTTCCGGCCTGGCCGCCGCTCTGCGATCCGCTGACGCGCACCGCGGCCGGCACGTGCACGCCGTTTGCCGGCAATCAGATTCCGGCGAACCGTCTGAGTCCGGTCGCCCAGGCGCTCCTGGCCAAGGTGCCGCTGCCGACGAGCGGTGGTCTTGTCCAGAATCTTCTCGGCGTGGAAGACCAGGTGAACCCGATGAACCAGTTCAGCCTCAAGATCGATCACCGCCTCGGGGCGAACGACAGCCTGTACGGCCGGGTCACGACCTTCCGCGTGCACGACACGCAACCGTTCGGTACCACGTCGCTGAACGAGGCGCTCGTCCCCGGTTTCGGGAGAACGGTGACCACCAAGAGCGAGAACGTCGCCCTCGGTTACACCCACGCGTTCGGATCGAACTGGTTGAACGAAGTCCGCTTCGGCTACCTCAATGCCCGGGGCGGGCAGGTGAGTCCCAATCAAGGCGTGGACTTCGCGGCGTTGTCCGGCCTGCAGGGTGTGACCGCAGGACCCGCGCGACATGGGCTATCCGCAGGTGGCCTTCGGCGGACTCTTCAGCGCGATCGGGGACCCGACCTTTTTCGTCTCACGCGAAAACCGCAGCTACGAGCTGTACGACAACGTGATGCTGGATCGTGGCAATCACCATTTGAAGTTCGGGGGGTATCTCTTCCGGCTGGAATTCAATCCGGTCATTCCGACCAATGCGCGAGGGAATTTCACCTTCAACGGCCAGTGGACGGGGAACGCGTTCGCCGACTTCATGCTCGGCTATCCGAGTGTCGTCCCAGGTCGGCATCGGACGCGCCGACGAGCATGGCCGGAGCACGTGGTTCCACGTCTACGCGCAGGACGACTGGAAGATCAGATCGAACCTGACCTTCAACTACGGGCTGCGGTACGAGATCAACAGCGAGATGACCGACGTCGACAATCGGCTCGCCGCGGTCGACCTGCCCGGCAGACGATTCGTCATTGCGAGCGACGAGAACGGGAACCTGTCGCCGACTGCCGCCCCGCTGTTGTCGCAGATTCCTATTCCCTACGTGACGTCGGAGGAAGCCGGGTGGAAGCGAGGCCTGCTGCGGCCCAGCTACCTGCGCTTCGCCCCGCGATTGGGTGTCGTGTGGGCGGTCGGCGACGACGCCAAGACCGTCGTCAACGCCGGTTTCGGCGTGTTCCTCAACCAGTGGGCGTACAGCGTCCAGCAGGCGCTCGCCTCGACGCTGCCGTTCTTCTTTGCGAAAACGGTCACGGCGGCTGGCCGACGCCGATTCAGCCGACGCAGCAGATATCCACCGTGCTCCTGGCCCCGGCCAACGGAACCGTCGGCGGCAATACGATGGACTGGGATTTCCGGACCGAGTACGCGAAGAACTACTCTGTCTCCGTCCAGCGCCAGGTCACGCCGACGACGATGGTCGAGGTCAGTTTCCTTCGTTCGGCGATCGTGGGCGCCGACAGCTCCACGGTGCGCAACGTGCCGGAACCGGGCCCCGGGGCGATCGGCCCGCGCCGGCCGGTCCCGCAGCTGGCCAACATCACGGCGATTCGCTGGGACGGCTACTCGATCTTCAACGGTGTGACGTTCCGGGTCGAGCAACGTCTGTCGCGCGGGCTGGCGTCCACGGCGTCCTACAGCCTTGTCGAAGGCGATCGACGATGCCTCGGATCCAGGGGGAACGGCCTTCGAAGCCAACCTGCCGCAGGATGTGCGCAACATGGCCGCTGAAGAGGCGAGGGCGAGCTTCGATCACCGGCACCGTTTCGTCGGCAGCGTCACCTATGCCTTGCCGAATTTCGGCGGCAATGGGAACGGGTTTGCGGCGAAGCTCGGGTCCGACTGGCAGGTGAACGGCATTCGTCCTTCTCGAATCGGGTGCGCCCTTCACGGTGAACCTGGGCACCGACCGCGCGAATATCGGCGCCGGGCCGGCGCAGCGTCCCGACATGACGTGCGACCCGAATGAAGGGGGAGCCAGGACGGCCGCAGCAGTGGTTCAACACGAGCTGCTTCGCGCTGCAGCCGCAGTTCACGTTCGGCAACGCGCCGCGCAACGCCGTCCTGTCACCGGGCTATGCGAACGTCGACGCGGCGCTTCAGAAGGACGTCGCCCTGAGCGGCGGCACTCGCCTGCAATTCCGGTGGGAGATCTTCAATCTCCTGAACCGCACCAACTTCGACGTGCCGAACCGCGTCGCGTTCACGCCGAACTTCGGTCGAATCTTCAGCGCCAAGCCTCCGCGTCAGATGCAGTTCGGCGTGAAAGTGCTGTTCTGAGCGTCGTTCTACGTACATATCCGTATATCTAATCGGATCCAGACGGACTAGGCTTAGGAGCTTTCCTGAGCGCCCCTCCCCCGAAAGGGTCCGCGCCCTCACTGAAGCCTGTGAGGGACCTGTGGTATTTCCACGCAAACCTACGCCTGTTGCACCGTGCCCTCATTGTCTATACCCAGAGGGGAAGTGGCTGCCGTACACCAGCGAATTGAGCAAAGCTGACTCCTTTTGTTGCACGGCCTGCGGACACATCTGGCAGACGGACAAACTCGACACGCGGCTCGCAAAAGGGGCGTAACGGGTGGGTCGAGGCGTGCCTCCCGCGGCCCGCCTGAAGGGCGCAATCGTCTGGAAGGCGGGGCAGTTTCGCGCTAGACTGCCTCGATGGGTCCTGCGCCAAATCGCCGGGATTTCCTCGGGATTCTGCTCGGTGGCGCGGCAGGCCTGTCGCTGCCGTCGCGGGCGCTTGGACAAGGCTCGCCTCCCGCAACATCTATTGCTGCGACCCCCCTCAGCGACAGCCTGATTCATTTCACCGGCTCGGGAGGAAACGTCGTCGTGGCCACCGGACCCGAGGGTCTGGTGATGGTGAACGGTGGACTTCAGGAGCGCTCCGCCGATCTCTTCAAAGCGGTGGCGGAACGGACCGGTGGGAAGCGCGTCCAGGCGCTGTTCAATACCGACTGGCATCGGGAGCACACCGGCTCGAACGAGACCGTCGGAAAAGCCGGCGCGAAGATCATCGCGCACGAGAATACGAGGCAGTACCTCGGCGCCGAGATCTACGTCGACTGGCAGAACCGGACCTATAAGCCGTTGCCGCCGCAGGCGCTGCCGAATCAGCCTTTCTACACCTCGGGCACGCTCAACAACATCAACCCTGGGGAACGGATTGAGTACGGCCACCTGGGGCAGGCGCACACCGATGCCGCTATCTACGTATTCTTCCCAGCCGCGAATGTGCTGGTCGCCGGCGATGCGCTTTCAGTGGGCAAGTACCCCATTCCGGACTACACCACCGGAGGCTGGCTCGGCGGACTGGTTGCTGCAAACAAGACGCTGCTTGGATTGGCGAACGCGGACACGCGGATCGTCCCCGGCGTCGGACCAGTCCAGACGCGCGCCGACCTGCAGGCACAGCACGACATGCTCGCCGCGACGTTCGATCGCTTCGTGAAGATGATGAAGCAGGGCCTGGGTCCCGAGGACATGATCGCCGCGGCGCCGACCAAGGAGTACGACGCGAAGTGGGGGAATCCGGACCTGTTCGTGACCACGGCGTATCGGAGCATGTGGCTGCACGTGCGGGAACTGGGTGGCATCGTATGAGGCCCCAGGCTCCAGGCTTCAGGCTCCGGGCAAGCTGCAGAATTCCAAAAATCGCACTGTTTGTCATGCTGGCGGCACTGTCGTCCGCCTCGGGCGATCTGCGCGCGGCGGGTCCGGCGCAGACAGCTGCGCCCGCCGCGGGTCCCAAGTCTCCGGAGCGCGCACTCCTCGATCAGTACTGCGTCACGTGTCACAACCAGCGCCTCAAGACCGCGAACATCACGTTCGACACGATGGACCTCGCGCAACTTTCCAGCCATACGGACGTATGGGAGAAGGTCGTGCGGAAGCTGCGCGGCGGCATGATGCCTCCGCCCGGCATGCCACGGCCGGACCAGGTTGCCGTGGATGGTTTCGTATCGTCACTGGTGCGCTCGCTCGACCAGGCCGCCGCGGCCAATCCGAATCCGGGACGCGTGGCGCTCCATCGACTCAATCGCGCGGAGTATGCCGCCGCGATTGAGGAACTGCTTGCGCTGCGCATCGATGCCGGCGCCTTCCTCCCTCAGGACGACGAGGCCGATGGCTTCGACAATGTGGCCAGCGTGCTGAAAGTCTCGCCGTCGTTCCTCGACCAGTACATCTCGGCGGCTCGCGTGGTGACCACGCGGGCGATTGGGAATCCGTCGCCAAGACCGGGGAGCGCGACGCTACCGTCCGGCGCGAGGCACGGATCAGGGCGTGCACGTCGAGGGTTTGCCGCTCGGCACGCGCGGCGGGCTCCTCGTCGAGCATCTGTTTCCGGCTGACGGCGAGTACAAGTTGAACATCGGTGGTCTCGCTACAGCGGGGTACGTCCGAGGCATGGAGTACCGGCACACGCTCGTCGCGACGATCGACGGCGCCAAAGTGTTCACAGCGCAGATCGGCGGCGAGGAAGACCTCAAAGCCATCGACCAGCTGCAGGCGCCGGCGGTCGCGTCCATCAACGGCCGCTTCCAGAACATCCCGGTCAAGGTGTCGGCGGGGCCCCACAAGGTCGGCGTCACGTTCGTTGCCCGGACGTACGCGGAGTCTGACGACGTGCTGTACGACTTCAGGCCTGTCGGCGGCGAGGGCCGGATACCCAGGGTCGGGACGCTTGAGGTCGTCGGACCGTTTGTTTCAGCGGGCCTCAGCGAGACGCCCAGCCGCAAGCGGATTTTCGTGTGTCATCCCTCGACTTCGCTCGGGACGACCCTGAGCGTGTCGACGGGTCCCACTTCGGCCCCGGCCGCGCGTGAAGAAGTCGCTTGCGCCACGAAGATTTTTTCGACCTTCGCGCGCCGCGCGTTTCGCCGGCCGGTGACCGAAGGTGATATCGAAGCGCCGCTGGCCTTCTACCGTACGGCGAGGGAGACGGGCGATTTCGATACCGCCATCCGGGATGGGTTGACGACGATTCTGGCCAGTCCGAAGTTTCTCTTCCGGGCCGAACGCCTGCCGGACAAGGTCGCGCCGGGTTCGGTGTATCGCATCAGCGATCTCGATCTCGCGTCCCGCCTCGCGTTCTTTCTCTCGGGCGGCCTGCCGGACGACGCGCTGCTTGACGTGGCTGAAAAGGGGAGGCTCGCCGACGCCAAGGTCCTCGAAGCCCAGGTCACACGGCTGCTCGCCGGAGCAAAATCAAAATCGCTCGTCACCAATTTTGCGTTCCAGTGGCTGCGCGTGCGCGCGATCGACAACGTCGATCCGGACGCCGTGGTCTTTCCGAACTTCGACGACGGTCTGCGCGAGGCCTTCCGGACAGAGATCGAGCTCTTCGTGGACAGCATTCTGCGCGAGGACCGCAGCGTGCTGGACCTGCTGACGGCGGACCACACCTTTGTCAACGAGCGTCTGGCTCTCCACTACGGGATTCCCAACGTGCGCGGCGAGCGGTTCCGCCGGGTGACGCTCACCGACGCGAATCGCTGGGGGTTGCTCGGGAAGGGCAGCGTGTTGATGGCGACCTCGTACGCCAATCGCACCGCCCCGGTACTGCGCGGCGCCTGGATCCTGGACAACATCCTCGGGACGCCGCCGTCGCCGCCGCCGCCCGACGTGGAGGCGTTCAAGGAGAACAAGGAAGGCGAAAAGGCCCGGTCAGTGCGCGAGATCATGGAGCAGCACCGCGCCAAGCCGTCCTGCAACGCCTGCCACGGCGTCATGGATCCGCTCGGCTTCGCACTCGAGAATTATGATGCCATCGGGGAATGGCGATCGAAGGATCGTTTCGCGGGAACCGCCATCGATGCGTCAGGCAAGCTCGTGGACGGGACACCGGTGACCAGCCCCGCGGATCTGCGCAAGGCGCTGGTGAGGCGTCCCGAGCGGTTCGCGCAGACGTTCACCGAGAAGCTCATGACGTATGCGCTCGGAAGAAGCGTGGAGTATTACGACATGCCGGCGGTCCGCGCGATCGTCCGCGACGCCGCGCGCGACAACTACCGGTTCTCGTCGATCGTGATGGGGATTGTGAAGAGTGCGCCATTCCAGATGAGGAAGGCGTCGGCAGAATTGGTGAATTAGTGAATTGGTGACTTGGTGAATTCATTCACCAAGTCACCGAATCGCCAACTCGCCAACTACGGAGAACATATGTTTATTACCAGGAAGCACCTTTCGCGCCGTACGTTCCTCCGCGGCACCGGCGTCGCCGTGGGTCTGCCTCTGCTCGACGCAATGGTCCCCGCGTGGACGGCGCTGGCCCAGACCGCGGCCAGTCCGAAGCCGCACATGGGTTTCCTGTACCTGCCGCACGGCGCGATCATGGAGCAGTGGACGCCGGTGGCCGAAGGCACGAACTTCGAGCTGACGCCGATCCTCAAACCGTTCGCGCCATTCCAGAAGCAGTTGACCATCGTGAGCGGGCTCGAAAACAAGGGCGCCATCGCGCCTCCTGTGCACGCGCTCAGCCCCGGAACCTGGCTGAGCGGCGTATTGCCCCAGGAAGGGCAGGAGCCGCACGGCGGAGTGACGATCGATCAGATCGCCGCCGCGCACCTCGGCCAGGACACGCCGCTGCCGTCGCTCGAAGTGGCGACGGAGGGACGCGGCGGCAATGCCGGGGCCTGCGACCGCGCCTTCGGGTGCAGTTACGGCGCGACCATCTCGTTCAGGACGCCGACGACGCCACTCCCCATGGAAGGCGATCCCCGCAAGCTGTTCGAGCGGCTCTTCGGCCAGGGCGACACGCCGCAGGAGCGGAAAGCCATCGCGAAGCAGTACTCGAGCATTCTCGATCTCGTCACCTCCGAGGCCGCCGATCTCAGGAAAACCCTGGACCCGCAGGATCGATCGCGGCTCGACGACTATCTGGAAAGCGTTCGTGAAATCGAGCGGCGGGTCCAGAAGATGGAAGAGCGGGATCTGAGCAGCCTCGATTTGCCCGATGTCCCCGTCGGCAGCACGTTCGACCAGCGGCTGACGCTGATGTTCGACATGATTGCGCTGGCGTATCAGGCAAACCTCACACGCGTCTTCAGCTTCATGATGGCCGCGGAAGCCAGCAACCAGACGTACAACCACATCGGCATATCCGACGCGTTCCATCCGCTGTCGCATCACCAGAACGACAAGGCCAGAAAAGACAAGCTGGTCAAGATTCAGGCGTACCACAGCCAGGCCTTCGCGAAGTTCCTGGCCAAGCTCGCCGCGATGCCCGACGGCGACGGCTCGATGCTGGATCACTCGATCCTGCTCTACGGCAGCAACATGAGCAACAGCAACGCCCACAATCATTTCCCCTTGCCGACGCTCGTGGTTGGAGGCGGCTGCGGGAAGCTCAAAGGCAATCAGCACATCAAGTACCCGGACCAGACGCAGCTGTCCAACGTGCTGCTGACGCTGCTCGATCGGGCCGGCGTGCCGGTGGAGAAGGTCGGGAACAGCACCGGCGTGATGTCCGAGCTGTGAGCAGCGAATGCGCCACGAGAGCACGAAGTCATGAAGACCGAAGCTGAGTTGCTTCGTGTTTTCGTGCTTGGCGTGGCTGCAGCTTGTTGGAACCAGAGAGATGCTGAGCACAATCGTCGTCACAGTTGCCTTCTCGCTGCCGCGACGCCGCTCGTCGACGCCATCAAGTCGGGCGACAAAGCCGCGGCGCTCGCGATGATCGAGCGGCGCGTCGATGTCAATGCGCCTGAAGCCGACGGCACCACGGCGCTTCATTGGGCGGTCCATCAGAACGATCTCGATCTCGCGGAGCGACTCATTCGCGCCGGCGCGAAAGTGAACGCGAAAAACGACTTCGGCGCCACGCCCATGTCGGAGGCCGCGGTCACGGGAAACGCGGACATGATCGAGAAGCTGCTCAGGGCCGGCGCCGACGTCGAGTCGCCCAACGCCGACGGTCAGACGGCGCTGATGGTCGTGGCACGCACCAGCCGCGTCGATGCGGCCCGGGTCCTGTTGGGGCGGGGTGCCAAGGTCAACGCGGTGGAGCAGTGGCGCGGGCAGACGGCCTTGATGTGGGCAGTCGCTCAGGGCCAGCCCGCGATGGTGAAAGCGCTCGTGGAGGCCGGCGCCGATGTGAACGCGCGGTCGAGGGTCAACAACTGGCAGCGACAGGTCACTGCCGAGCCCCGCGCCATTTACCGGCCGGCGGGCGGACTGACGCCGCTGCTCTACGCGGCCCGTGAAGGGTGCGTGGAGTGCGCGAAGCACTTAGTGGACGGCGGAGCCGATCTGAACCTGGCCGATCCGGAACAGGTCAGCCCGTTGCTGCTGTCGATCCTCAACGCCCACTTCGATCTTGCGGCCTATTTCATTCAGAAAGGTGCCAGTCCAGGGAAGTGGGACTGGTACGGTCGGACGCCGCTCTATGCCGCGGTGGACCTGAACACGCTTCCTCGCGGGGGGCGGCCCGATCAACCGTCGCTCGACACCACGACCAGCCTGCAGATTATCGAACAGCTGCTCGCCGCCGGTGCGAATCCGAACCCGCAGCTGAAGCTCGCGCCGCCGTTCAGGAATGTCGGCAACGACCGCGGACTCGACGGCCTGCTGACGATCGGGACGACGCCTCTTCTGCGCGCCGCCAAGGCGCTCGATGCCCCGGCCATCAAGACCCTGCTTGAAAAGGGCGCCAATCTGAGCCTCTCGAACACACGGGGCATGACGCCGGTCATGGCGGCGGCCGGATTGGGATCGACGGATGCCGACACACGCGGTTTCTACACCACCGACGATGTTCAGCAGCGGTCGATCGAGTCGCTGAACCTTCTGCTGGCGTCCGGCGCCGACATCAATGCCAAGGACGCTCGCGGCCTGTCGCCGCTCCACGAGGCGGCCCGCTGGGGCTGGAACGACGTCGTTCGATTCCTCGTCGAACACGGCGCCGACTTGCAGGCGAAAGAGAACCGAGGCCTGACGCCCATTGATTCCGCGATGGGAAAAGCCGGCGGCAACAGCCGTGGCGGTCAGCGCATCGACGTCCACGAAGACACGGCGGCGCTCCTCAGACAGTTGATGGCGGCATCATCGAAATAGGCTCAGGGCTCCGGGCTTCAGGCTCCGGCCTTCTCGGCGCGTCAACCTCACTTCTGAATTGCCGCCCCCTCCGAGTGCAGCCCCCTTATAATCTGCGCACTGAAACAGCCCGTGGGCCGGGCCTTGTTTTGGAGACGCCCACAGTGCGTAGTTGGCACGTACGTAGTGTCCGGCTTCTTGACCGCCGTAGCCTTGGCGAAGGCGGTCAGCCGGACCACGGCGTCCGCAAATCTTCGGATGGAAGATTCAGAATGTCCCTGAACGCCGGAACCCAGCTCGGTGCGTACGAGATCGTCGCCCTGCTCGGTGCCGGCGGCATGGGAGAGGTGTATCGCGCGCGCGACACGCGTTTGAAGCGCGAGGTCGCGATCAAGGTTCTGCCGGACGCGTTTGTGCACGATAGCGATCGGCTCGCCAGATTTCAGCGCGAAGCCGAAATGCTGGCGACGCTCAATCACCCGAATATCGCCGCCGTGTTTGGACTCGAGCAATCAGAAAGTGGGAGCGCAATTGTTCTTGAGCTCGTCGAGGGCGACACGCTTGCCGATCGCATCGCGCGCGGCCCGATTCCTCTGGACGAGGCTCTTCCGATCGCCACGACAGATCGCTGATGCGCTCGAGGCTGCGCACGAACGCGGCGTCGTCCATCGCGACCTGAAGCCCGCGAACATCAAGATCACGCCTGACGGCGCGGTCAAAGTGCTGGACTTTGGACTGGCGAAGCTCGCGCGACTTCGGAGGGGCCGGTCTTCAGATCGGCCCGGCCTTGTCGCAGTCTCCTACGATGACCTGCCCCTGCGATGATGACCGGCGTCGGCGTGCTCCTTGGGACCGCGGCGTACATGAGCCCGAGCAGGCGAAGGGGAAGGCGCCGATCAGCGCAGTGACGTGTGGGCGTTCGGGTGCGTGCTGTACGAGATGCTCACGGGCCGTGCGGCGTTCGAAGGCGAGACGCTGGGCGAGATTCTGGGAGCGTCTTCAAAGCCGAGCCGGATTGGAGTCGATTGCCTGCGGAAACGCCCGCCGGGATTCGGCGTTTGCTCGGCCGCTGCCTGCGGAAGGATTCAACGTTCCGGCTTCGTGATATCGGCGATGCGCGACTCGAGATTCACGACGTGCAAAACGAACCGGTCGCTGAGCGAGACCTCTCGCGTAGCCCGTCGAGACGGAACGAGCGATTGGTCTGGGCTGCCGTCGTCGTGCTCCTGGCGGCAACTGCGCTGGTGGCTATTGGATGGGCGACGCCGCCCGGCGCCGGCAGCGCCCGAGGTGCGGTTGGAGATCACCACGCCGCCAACGGACGACCCGGCGTCGTTCGACATTTCACCTGATGGACAGAAGATCGTGTTCGTGGGCACCCAGAGGGCAAGGCTCAGTTGTGGCTGCGTCCGCTCGATTCCGTCTCGGCGCAGCCGCTGGCGGGTACCGATGGGGCAAGGTATCCCTTCTGGTCGCCCGACAGCTTGTCCGTCGGGTTTTTTGCGGACGGTAAGCTGAAACGAATCGACATCGACGGCGGCGCGGTACAGATATTGGCGAGTGCCACGAACGGCTTGGGCGGCGCGTGGAGCCGACGATGGGACTGTCTCTTTTTCTACCGGTTTCGCCGGCCCAATCCGCCGTGTTCGCGCGACGGGCGGTGAAACCAGCGACCTGACACGAGTAGCGGCGCCGGAGCAGTCAGCCACGGTTTCCGACAATTCCTACCCGATGGTCGTCACTTTCTCTACGAGCGTAGGGGGCACTCCCGAGAGCCGGGGCGTCTACGTCGTTGAGCTCGATGGATCGGCGCCGCGTCGCCTGCTCGACGCCGAATCGGCCGCCGTCTACGCGCCATCCGGCCAACTCCTGTTCGTCCGTCAGGGGACGCTGTTTGCGCAGGACTTCGACCTCGCGCGTCTCGAGCTCGTCGGAAATCCGTATCCCCTGGCCACGAACGTGGCCGTTGAATACGGCCATGCGGCGGTATCCGTCTCGGCGGCTGGGACAATGGTCTATCGGATCGGTGTGTCCGGCGAACGAGGGCAATTCGAATGGCTCGACCGATCCGGTAAGAAACTCGAGAGTGTGGGCGAGATTCGACATCGCACGCCCAGTGAACCCGTCGATGTCACCCGATGGTCGGCAGGTCGCCATGCATCGCGACGTGGGCGTGCGGTGCGGACGTCTGGTTGCTCGAGCTCGGACGTGGTCTTCTCCGGAGGCTCACCTTCGACCCGGGACTTGACATTTCACCCGGTCTGGTCCCCGGATGGCCGCCGCATCGCGTTCGGCTCGAATCGCAACGGCCAGATGGACCTGTACTGGAAACCGGCGAACGGCGCCGGAATCGAGGAACCGCTTGCTGGTGACGCCCCAAGGCGAAAACCATATCGGACTGGTCGCCAGACGGACGCTTCTTGCTCTATCGGTCCAGCCTCGATCCAAAGATGGGGCCCGACCTCTGGGCGCTGCCGCTGGATGGAGACCGGAAGTCATTTCCAGTCGTCCAGACGAAGTTCAACGAACGCGATGGGCAATTCTCTCCCGACGGAAAATGGATCGCGTACCAGTCGGACGAGTCAGGTCGCTGGGAAGTCTACGTCCAGCCGTTTGTCGGTCCTGGAGGCAAGTTGCAAATTTCCACCAATGGCGGCGCTCAGGTGCGCTGGCGACGTGACGGTAAGGAACTGTTCTACATAGGGCTGGATAACCGGCTGATGGCGGTTCCGATCCGGCTCGACTCAAAGGCCATGGCTTGTCGAAGCCAACGCGCCTGTTCCGCTCTTCGCAACGCATGTAGGCGGTGCTGACCAAGGTGGTGATAGGCAGCAGTACATCGTCTCCGCCGACGGACAGCGCTTCCTGATGAATACCGTTGTCAATGAAACCGCCGCCCCCCTCACTGTCATCCTGAACTGGAAGCCCAAACCCTGAGTCTCGCGGCGGAAGGCAGGCGCGGGCCTGTGATTGCTCGATCCGCAAAGCGAACGTTCTTTCAAGCACGCAGAATCTGCGCTCCGCTTTGTCGCTCGGCAGAATTCATGATGTGTTTCCGCATTCCGGCCCGCGGCACGACCGTTGCTCCGTCGAGCAACGATGTTAGTATTGAAAGACAGGCAGCGAGAGCTGTTGGCAGACAAACTGCCGGACGCGGGGAATCTGGCCGTTGGCGCATTGTTCTTTGGGCAGTTCCTTAGTGACCGGCCATTCTCGATTGTGATGGCGTTGTGCGGAATCGGTGCATGGGTCGCGCTCGCCGCTGAAGCAGTGATACTGGCTGCAGGCCGGGCGGACGAATGATCGGAAACGACATCGGGATCTACATCATGTTAGGAGGCATGGTGCTGTTCTCCACGATCATCGTCGTGATGGACTGGCTTGGGCGACGGCAGCGGCGACGTCAGAGAAACGCCGTAACTGCAAACAAGCACTGATACTGAGTGTGACCCGAGGACCACAGGACCAAGGACGACCAAGGACGACCAAGGACCCAGGACGGACTGAGGACGAAGGCCCAGCCCCACACGGAACAACCCCTTTATTCAGACGCGCGAAAACTGTCCAGTGCCAACTGCTCGGACTCGAACGAGTCGATCACGGCGCTCAATTGCGTGGCCACGAGCAGCGCGCGAATCCGGTCATTGACCCCACAGAGTCTCAGCATGCCGCCGGCTCGCTCTGTCGCCGTGAATGCTCTCACGATGTCCCCAATCCCGAGGCTGTCGATAAACGCAACGTGCGCGAGATTGAACAGAAGTTTCTTGCGTCCTTCTAACAGCAGTCGACGAACAGTGTCGGTGGCAGGTTTCGACTACGTCGGAGACCGTCATCCGTCCCCGCAAGTCGAGGATCACCACGTCGCCGACCACTCGCTCATCAATCTGCGTCCAGTACATCCCTGAGGGCCTGAAGTCTGAAGTCTGAAGTCTGAAGTCTGAAGCCTGAAGCCTGAAGCCCTGAAGCCCTGAAGCCCTGAGCCCTGAGCCCTAAGCCCTGAGCCTATTTCGTAAGTTCATTGCGCACGACGACGCCGCCCTTCATCACGAACCTGACGCGTTCCATCTCGGTGACGTCCATGAGCGGATTTCCGGAAACCGCGATGATGTCGGCGAACTTGCCCTTTTCGATGCTCCCCACCTGGTTCACCCAGCCGTAGTTCAGCATGCTGGCGGCCGGAAGATAGGCGGTCTGCAACGCCCTGGCCGGAGTCAGGCCCCAGTTCGCGTAGTACTTGAACTGGTCGGCCTGCTTTCCGTGCGGAATGGCCGCGGACGTCGCGCCGCTCCCAAACACAATCGGCACGCCGGCCGCCACGCGCTTTCTTGAACGCCTTTTCTGCCAGGCGCAAACGGCTGTTCCTGCCGCCGGTGTCCCGCAAGTCGTCTTTCTCGAGGCCGATCAAGTCGTCTAGCGTGACGACGAAGGGGAGCTTTTTCTGCAGCATGGTCTTCACGCCCGCATCGTCGAGCTCGAGCAGATGATTGGGCGCATCGACGCCGGCGGTCAGACAGCTGTTCATTCCTTCGCCGCCGTAGGTATGACAAGCCACTTTCAAACCCAGACGGTGCGCTTCGTCGACAATCGCTTCGACTTCTTCCAGCGTCAACGACGGACTGGCGACCAGCGTGTCGTCCGGTTTCCACATGTGCATCTGGCCGACGTAGTCCTGGGTCGTGTAGATCTTGATCCAGTCGACGCCGTGGAGTTTGGCCTCGCGCACTGCCGCCCGCGCGAGCCACGGGGAGTTGACGTTCTTGTTCTCTGTGAACCCTTCGAGGAAGCGCAGCGATTCAGAGTCCGGGTAGTAGTTGCCGGCTCGCTGATTGATCGATTGGCCGACGACCTGCATCCGCGGCCCCTGGACGAGGCCCGCGTTGATCGCATCACGCAGGTCAACCGTGTTGAATCCGCCACGAGAGTCCATGTCGAGGACGGTCGTGAAGCCGGCCTCGAGATCGGTGAGCGCGTTCGCCAGCGCGATGAGCACACGTTCGGCGGGTGTTTCGCCGCCGGTGTTGACGTGGACGTGCGCGTCGATCATGCCGGGGAGCACAGTGGCGGAACTGAGGTCCAGCACTCTCGCCTCGGGTGGAATCTGCACGGTCGCACCGACGTCTGTAATCCGGTCGCCCCTGATGAGCACCACCTGGTTGGTCAACATGTTTCCCGACTTGGCATCGAAGAAACGTCCGGCACGGATGGCAACCACCTGCGTCGGCGGCGCGAGGAACTTTCGAGCCTGGGCCTGCGCACCACCGGCACCGCCGCCTTCCTGGGACCGTGCGGAAGAACCCGAGGCGGCCACGATCGCGGCGATCAACCCGACGAGGAATCTGGTTTGCCAGCGCATGGAACCCTCCTATGGAACTTGAAGTTTACGTGCAAAGGCGGGCGGGTGTATAAGCGTGCATCCAGACAGGCAGGAGGGGAGGACAACATGCAGGTAGCCACCATTCAGGTTGACGAACGGGTTTCCCACTTCGTCGCGATTCCTCGCAAGATGCTCATCAACGGCGCGTGGCAGGAGGCGATGTCGGGCAAGACGTTCAAGACGTTTAACCCGGCCACAGGCGATGTCCTGGCCGAAGTGGCCGAGGGCGACCGGGCAGACATCAACCAGGCCGTCAAGGCCGCGCGAGCCGCGTTCGATACCGGCCCATGGCGCAGGATGACGACGTCAGAGCGTGGCCGGCTGATCTGGAAGCTGGCCGATTTACTCGAGGAGCACCTGGAGGAGTTCGCGGAGCTCGAATCGCTCGACAATGGCAAGCCCGTGACGATCGCCCGGGCGGCCGACGTCCCACTGGCGGTCGACCTGTTTCGGTATATGGCAGGGTGGGCCACCAAGATCGAGGGTCACACCATCCCGATCTCGGTACCTTATGCCCCTGGCGCGAAGTTCTTCGCCTACACACTGCGTGAGCCCATTGGCGTCGTCGGCCAGATCATTCCGTGGAATTTCCCGCTGCTCATGGCCGCATGGAAGCTCGGGCCTGCACTGGCCGCCGGATGCACGATCGTCATGAAACCAGCAGAGCAGACGCCATTGACCTGTTTGCGGCTGGGAGAGCTCATTCAGGAAGCCGGTTTCCCGGACGGAGTGGTCAATATCGTTCCTGGCTACGGGGAAACGGCCGGCGCTGCGCTTGCCGCACATCCGGATGTCGACAAGGTGGCATTCACCGGTTCAACAGAAGTCGGCAAGCTGATTCTGCAGGCGGCCGCCGGCAATCTCAAGAAGGTGTCGCTGGAGTTGGGTGGCAAGTCGCCCAACATCGTCCTCAAAGATGCAGATCTCGAGAGCGCCATTCCTGGCGCCGCAAGCGCGATCTTCTTCAACCACGGTCAGTGCTGCTGCGCCGGGTCCCGCCTTTATGTCGAGCAGAGCGTGTTCGACAAGGTGGTCGCCGGCGTGGCGGACCAGGCCACGCGCATCAAGCTCGGGCCGGGGCTGGATCCCGCAACCGAAATGGGGCCCTTGGTGTCCGAGGAGCAACTCGGTCGCGTCTGCGGTTACCTGGAATCGGGAATCGCCGATGGCGCGAAAACGGTCGTCGGCGGCAAGCGCACGGGTGACCGGGGTTATTTCGTGGAGCCAACTGTGCTCGTCAATACGACGGACAACATGAAGGTGGTTCGGGAAGAAATTTTCGGCCCCGTCGTCACGGCGCTTCCCTTCAAGGACGTTGACGAAGTGCTGACCCGCGCGAACGACAATAACTACGGGCTCGCCGCTGCCATCTGGACGAAGGACATTCAGAAGGCCCACCGGCTTGCTGCGGAGCTTCGCGCAGGCACCGTCTGGATCAACACCTACAACATCTTCGATGCGGCTCTACCGTTTGGAGGCTACAAAGAGTCAGGGTGGGGAAGGGAAATGGGCCACGATGCGCTCGAGCTGTACACCGAAGTCAAGGCGGTGTGTTCCCTGCTGTAAGGCGAAGGTCACGCCAGTCCGGCCGGGCCGCCGCCAGCCGATGGGAACCTGCACCGCGCAGTGACTGCACGCGCGTCGGTAGCGCCGGGGTTTCAACCCCGGCGCATGGACCTTCCTGCGAAACTGAGATGTCGATCTTCCGACTGCCTACGGGAGGAACCCTGTCGTATTTCGTTTCGGCACGAATCCGACCGGGATTCGTGTGACTTCCTTCATGGACTTGATATCGACGACCGAGACGTCATTCGTCACCGGGTTCGCCACGTAGGCGGTCTTGCCGTCAGGCGTGAGCGTCACCCAGCCCGCACCCTTCCCGCCAAGCTCGGCGCCTCCAAGTCACTTTCAAGTCCGGGAGCGAGTACGAGTAGAGGTAGTTGTTCAATCGGCTGCAGACCACGAGTGTCTTTTGATCCGGAGTGACCGCCATGCCGTGAGACGGATCGGATCCTTCGGGGACCGTCGCTTTGCCGGGCGGCAGGTCGGGATTCTGAATGCGCTTGATTTCCTTTTGCGTCGCAAAATCCACAACCGCAAATCCGTTGAGCCCGCTCAGTTGAACGAAGATCCATTTCGTCGAGCCGTCGGGATTGGTCGAGAACGTCATCGGCCGGACGCCCAGGTCCATCTCGAGCGTCCACGCCGGTATTTCGGTCTGCGCGTCAATCACGTTCACGGTCTTCCCGGCGATGGAGCCGGCCACGACGTACTTGCCGTCCGGGGTGACGTACGGGTTGTGAATGGTGCCGCGCGTCGGGATGGTCTTGACCCTCTGAACCGAGGCGGTGTCAATCACGTCCACGCCGCCGGGGGCCTGGATGATGCCGACATAGACGCGCCGGCCGTCACGACCGACGGCCATATTGTTCGGGTGGCCGCTCAAGGGGACTTTGTGGATGACCTTCAGCGTCTTCGCGTCGACGAAGTCGAGCGTGCTGTCGGCTTCGTTACTGACGTAGATGCGGCTGCCGTCGGGGGCCACTCCCACGCCGTGATTCACTTCGATCCCCGAGATCACGCCGACCACTTTATTCGTGACGGGATCGATGATGTGGACGTTGTCCCCGGCGCTGTTGGTCTGGATAATTCGAGACCTTGTTCTGCGCGGTCACGGAGATCGTGCACAGTCCGATCCCAACCACAATTGCGAGACACCGACGAAGCGCCTGTGTGTTCGTCATCGTCTTTTCAACTCCTCGCCCACCAGATGAGCGCGTGAACCGCCGCTACTTCGCCTGTCCTAGCACAAATGCTTTCAGGATCTTGCCACTCCGCGTCGTTTTGCGAGCTGAAGTGCTTGCCTCCACTGTGATAGAAATCGCCGCCGGCTTGCTCCTCGAGCGGATGGACGAGGAGTCGGCTCTTCAGGCCCGAGGCAGCCACCCGCTGGATCGCCTCGAAGTTCTTGCGCGAGTCCTCGTCGTTCCAGGTCGTGCTTCCAGGCGAGAGCGGCTGCAGGCGCAAGGGCGTGCCCGAGCCGTGGCAGGCAATGCATCGAGCGTGTCCGGGACGCTTGGCCAGAAAAATGGGCTGTACTCTGGTCTTGAAGAACTCGTAATTGAGTGCCGAGGCGGCAGCAGGAGGCGCCGGTTGTTGACCGAGCGTCGCAGCAAGCATCAAAGCCCAGCAAACGACGGCTGTATACATGAGCCCCCCTATCTCTTGGTGGCCCTGATTATCGCTGTGACCGGCCGGGCGTGCAAGGGCTCAAAGCAGTGCCAAGCTGACCTCCGCGGGCTAGGGTTTCTCATCATTTCCAGCGATCCATCGCTTTCCGGTGTTCGGAGTCGGCAGGAAGCTCGGCGAGCTCGATACGGATGCCGTTCGGATCGGTGATGTTCGCGAGGACCGCCTTCGTGGGACTCACGCGCGTCTCGGACACATTCGCCCCACGCTGTTTGAACATCGCTGTGGCCGCCGCCATGTTTTCGACGTGGATGCCGAGATGGTTCAGGCCTGGCGGCCGCTGCGGATTTGCCGGCTGAAGTTCGATGAAGGTGTTCTTGCTGATCTGGACGTAAACCAGCGTCGGCTGTCCTTTCTCATCAAGGTTCCGGAACGCTTCGGGGAATCCCAGAGTCTTCGTGTAGTACGTCACCGCCGCGTTGAGGTCCGACACGCTAATCGCCACATGATTCAGGCCGACGAGCCCGACGTTCTGGGCGACGGTGTTCTGAACTGCGACACCAATCACAATACCCGCGACAAACAGCATGCAGCTACGCATGACAGGCTCCTTTCTCAAACACGCCAACGGGCGTAGCTTACGCGATTTGCGCGGCCTTTCGTGCTACTATCGCCAGCTCCCGATCTCGGCCGGTATTCCTCCGTTCGTTCCTGGAGGCACATCTTGACCGTCCGTCTGCTGCTCGCGATCTTCGTCCTCTCCGGCCCCACTGCGGTATTTGCGCAAACCGCGGCCACAAGCCAGGCGCCGGCATACAAGGCGCCGCGGGCACCGGACGGGAAGCCCAATCTCAACGGGATCTGGCAAGCGCTCAACACCGCGTATTGGGACATCGAGGCGCACCCCGCTGGTCCGGGACCTGTACTGGAGCTCGGCGCGAGCGGTGCGGTTCCCGGAGGCCTGGGCATCGTGGAAGGCGGCGCGATTCCTTATAAGCCGGAGGCGCTGGCGAAAAAGAAAGCGAACTATACGAACCGGCTGAAACTGGATCCGGAGATCAAGTGCTACCTGCCTGGGGTGCCTCGCGCGATGTACATGCCGTTTCCGTTTCAAATCATCCAGAGCCAGAAATTCATCATGATGGTTTACGAGTATGCGGGCGCGGTCCGCACGATCTACATGGATGACCAGCAGGAGGCTCCCGCCGACAGTTGGATGGGCTGGTCGAACGGACACTGGGAAGGAGAAACGCTGGTCGTCGACACCAGGGGTTTCAACGATCTCAGCTGGTTCGACAGGGCTGGAAACTTTCACAGCGACGCCCTGCATGTGGTGGAACGGTTCACCGCTCGGAGTCCGGACGCGCTCATGTACGAGGCCACGATCGAGGATCCCAACGTATTTTCACGCCCTTGGAAGCTCAGCATGCCGATCTATCGCCACGTGGAAAGAAACGCCCAATTAGTGGAATTCAGGTGCGTGGAATTCGTGGAAGATCTAATCTACGGGCATCTCCGCAAGCAGTAGAGGAGATTCAGATGAAACCACAATGGGTTGTTTCATTACGCGTTTTGCCAGCTTTGATTGCGGTCGCGTGGCTGGCACCCATTCCTGTCGCTCAACAGGCCGCGAGAGCCAGCGGAGCGGCGGCAAAAGCCTACACGTTGCCCCGTACGCCAGACGGCCAGCCGGACCTTCAGGGGTTTTGGACCAACTCCACATACACCCCGCTTGAGCGGCCCGGAAACGTCACCAAAGAGTTCTACACAAAAGAGGAAGCCGCTGAACGCGAGAAGCAGGCCGCGGCACAGGAGAGCGAGCAGACCGAACCGGGAACGGTAGCCGACGTTCACTACGATTTCAGTCAGTTCGGGCTGGACAGGAACCAGAGCACGCTGGCTCGCACCTTGCGAACTTCTCTGATCGTGGACCCGGCCAATGGCAAGCTTCCTTCCCTCACGCCCGAGGGCCAGAGGAGAGCCGCGGAACGCGCGGAGCGCGCGAAGCGAGTTGGCCGCTGGGATTCCGCACAGAGCAACGACCTCGACGACCGCTGCATCATCATGGCGGGCGCCGGACCCCCGATGCTGAATTCCGGCTACAACAGCAATTATCAAATTGTGCAGGCTCCGGGCTACGTGATGATTCTGGTCGAGATGATTCACGACGTTCGCGTCATTCCTTTGGATCGGCGTCCGCCTCTACCAGGAAACATCCGACAGTGGATGGGCGGCTCACGCGGCCACTGGGAGGGCGATACCCTCGTCGTCGAGACCACGAATTTCAACGGCAAGAATCCCTTGAGAGGATCGAGCGAGAACATGCGCGTGACCGAACGGTTCACGCGTCTGGACGCGGAGACGATCTCTTACAAATTCACGGTCGAAGATGAATCGACGTGGACGCGGCCGTGGACTGCGGAACTTCCGATGAGGAAGACTGTGGGCCCGTTGTTCGAGCATGCATGCCACGAAGGGAATTACGGCTTGTATAACACGCTCGTCGGCGCTCGCCTCGAAGAGAAGAAAGCCGCCGAGGAAGCCGTAAAGAAGGGGTCGAAGCCATGAGTCATCGATATGTCGCCTCGGTCGGTGTTCTGGCGGCCGTGATCGCGGTGGTTCTCCTGGCACCTGTTTTCGCGCAGGCCCCATCTTCTGCTGCGCGAGCGAGCGCTCCGGCCAAGACGTGGAAGGCGCCACGGACGGCGGACGGCCAGCCGGACCTGCAGGGATTCTGGACGAACACCACGTACACACCTCTGGAGCGGCCGAAGGACGTCACGAAGGAGTTTTACACAAGAGAAGAAGCGATCGAAATTGCGAAGCACGCGGCGCTGGTCGAGGCAGAGGAGACGGAACCCGGCACTATCGCCGACGTGCACTACGACTTCACGCAGTTTGGCCTGGACCGCAGCCAGGGAGGGTTCGCGCTAAACCTGCGTACGTCGCTCATCGTGGATCCGCCGGATGGCAGACTTCCCCCGCTGTCAGCGGAGGGACAGAAGCGGGCAGCCGAGCGCGCCGCGGCGAGAAAGCGAATGGGCGCCGCCACCGATGCCGTACAGAATCAGCCGCTCAGCGTGCGTTGCATCATCATGGACCGCGACGGTCCGCCCATGCTTCCCGGGGCGTACAACAACAACTATCAAATCGTGCAGACGCCTGGAAACGTGATGCTTCTCGTCGAGATGATTCATCACGTCCGCATCATCCCGCTGGACGGGCGTCCGCATCTGCCGCAAAACGTCCGCCAGTGGATGGGAGACTACCGCGGTCGCTGGGAGGGCGAAACCCTGGTCGTTGAGACCACGAATTTCACCGACAAGACTGCCTTCCAGGGATCCAGCGAGAACATGCGGTTGACCGAGCGCTTCACACGCGTGGACGAGAACACGATCATGTACAAGTTCACGGTCGACGATCCGTCGACGTGGACAAGACCGTGGTCCGCGGAGTTGCCCATGAAGAAGACGATCGGCCCTCTATTTGAACACGCCTGTCACGAGGGGAATTACGGTTTGGGGAACACTCTGGCTGGAGCTCGGGCAGAAGAGAAGAGGGCCGCTGAAGGCGCGAAGAACGGGTTGAAATAAGGGAGACGTCCTATGAGAACAAAGCTGGCGGTTGTCGTTGCCGGAGTGGCTGTCATGCTCGCCACGGGATCGCTCTTGGCCCATCATGCGTTCTCGGCCGAGTTCGACGTGGCCAAGCCGATGACGCTGAAGGGAACACTCGTGAAATGGGAAATGGTCAATCCCCATTCTTGGTTCCACATCGACGAGAAAAAACCGGACGGCACGATCGTCAACTGGATGATCGAGGGCGGCAGTCCCAATCAGCTCATCCGGCTGGGCGTGACGAAGAACACGCTGACGATTGGAACCGAGCTCATCATCGAGGGCTATCTGGCGAAGGACGGCACCAACAAGGCGGTCGGCAGGAATTTTACGTTCACGGATGGGCGGCGGCTGTTCCTCGGCGGGTCTGCCCCCGGCGGGGATCCCACCAAGCCGGCACCGTAGGAAGCCGATGCCCGTCGTGTTGACGGCGGCTCTCCTGGCACTGTTCATTGGATTGGACGGCGCTGGTGGCGCCGCTCAGTCCGCTCCCGTCACAAAGGCACAGACTCCCAAGACCGTACGGTTGTACGTCTTCGATTGCGGTCTGCTCAACATCACGACTGAAGGGGTCGAGCGGTATCACGTCACCCCCGCGGAAGTGGGCGAGACCCGCATGTCAGTCCCGTGCTTTCTGATCGCGCATCCCAGGGGGACGCTGATGTGGGACCTCGGCGTCATTCCGGACGCCGTCGTTGAAGCCCGGGCGCAAGGGGGCGCTCGCTCGAACGTCAATGTCACAGCGGCGGCGGTGGTGACGCGAACGCTCAGGAGTCAACTGGCCCAGATTGGCTACCGTCCTGCGGACATTACCTATTTCGCCATCTCGCACGCACACGGGGACCACTCGGCGAACATGAACGAGTTTGCAGCCTCGACGTGGCTCGCCAGACCGGCCGAGCGCGATTTCATGTGGGCCGACAACAACGCGCGCGTCAACCCTTCCTTCTACACCGATCTGAAGACCAGCAAGTCGATCATCCTCGACAAGGACGAGTACGACGTCTTCGGCGACGGTCAGGTCGTGATCAAGTCAGCACCCGGACACACGCCGGGGCACCAGGTGTTGGTCCTGAGACTCGCGTCCACAGGCCGGGTGATGCTGAGTGGGGATCTCTATCACTACCCGCCGGAGCGGACGCTCCACCGGGCGCCGCCCGATAACGAGTTCAACGTCCAGCAGTCGGCGGCCTCGCGCACGATGATCGAGGAATATCTGCAAAGGACGAAGACGACGCTGTGGATCGAGCACGATTTCGCCGCCAACGCCAGGCTCAAGAAATCTCCAGCCTATTACGAGTGACCGCTCGACGTCTTTGTCTCGAAGGGCCGGCCGTTCGATCGGCAGGCCGCCGAACGGGCACGCCGCTACGCGATCGTGATGCGCGTCGACGCTAGGCCCTCGCTGGCATCGCGGCTTCGAGCGCCTGCACGAGATCCTCGAGAATCTCTTCCGGGGCTTCGAGACCGACCGACATCCGGATCAGCCCGTCGGTGATTCCGGCTTTGTGGCGTTCTTCGGGGTGCATGCCGGCATGCGACGTCAGGGCCGGCCGCGTCAGCAACGTTTCCGGGCCCCCGAGGCTTGGCGCCAATATGGGCAGTGTCGTCCGCTTCATGAATTGATCGGCCGCTGGTGCCCCACCGTCCAGCTCGAAGCTCACCATGCCGCTGAAGCCGGCAAAGAGGGTCCGCGCGCGATCGTGTCGCGGATGACTCTCCAGGCCGGGATAGTTCACCTGGGCCACGGCGGGATGACGTTCGAGCTCGCGGGCGATTGCCAGCGCGCTCTGGTTCTGGTGCCGTACGCGCAGCACGAGGGTCTTCAGCCCTCGGTCGAGCAGGAAGCACGCGTGCGGGTCCAATGAACCTCCCAGATGATTCAGTCTGTGCGTGATCCTGGAGATCCACGCTCGCGATCCAATCACCGCGCCCGCCACGATATCGGAGTGGCCGTTGAGGTACTTCGTGCAACTGTGCAGCGAGAGATCGAAGCCCCGCTCGAGCGGCAGAAAGTTGACTGGCGTGGCGAATGTATTGTCAATCATCGACACGAGGTTGTGGTCTTTTGCGAACCTGACGACGGCCTCCAGGTCGGCGACCTGCAGGCGTGGGTTCGTGATGCTCTCCACGTAGATCGCACGGGTCCTCGGCCGGAGCCGCTTCACCCACGATTCAGGATCGTCAGCGTCGATGAAGTCGGTCGCGATACCCAGCTGCGCGCATTCCGTGGTCAGGAAATCGTAGGTGCCGCCGTACAGGCAGTCCTGCGCGAGAAGATGATCCCCGGGCGCCAGAACCGTGAACAGCGTCGTCGAGATCGCAGCCATGCCGCTCGCCGTGACGAGGGCCGCTTCTCCATTTTCGAGCGCCGCCAACTTGCCGTGCAGCGCCGTGTGGGTCGGCGTGTTACTGAGTCTGATGTATTTCAGATCGTGATAGCTCGTCTCACCGGCATACTCGAACATGGCCGACTGGAAGATCGGCATGCTCACGGCGCCGGCGATTCGCGGCGTCGGTGCGCCGGCATGAACGACCTTCGTTTCCAGATACTTGAACGTGCGCTCCATCTCAGAACTCCTTCCAGTTGGACAGATTGTAGCAACGCCAGCAACAACGCGACGACGACGGGTGTATGCTGCCTGCACGCTGAAAAACCGAGCGGGATCGCACGACTCTCTGTGCAGGAGGTTGTGATGTGGAGAATCGTTCTGGCGGGCGTCGCGGCGGTCGCCACGGCAGGAGGAAGTATCTACGCCCAGGCTGGCAGCAACCTGCCCCCGCCAACCCGTGCGGCGTCTGCGGGGCAGCTTGCTGATTCCTGTGGCGTCCCGGCAACCGCGCCAGCGGCCCCGCCCGCCGGTGGGCGTGGCCAGCAACCGGTGTTTCCGCCCGGTCAGTTTCCCGTCAAGCTTCCAGACGTCTCGCTGCTGGGCGCGCGCAACAATCTTCCTGAATCCCTACCGGCCGGGCGTCGACTGGGGACAATTGCCGGAAGGGAGGAAGTGGGGATCGACGGCAAGCGTGATCACTGCACCTGATGGCACCATATGGGTAACCGACCGATGTGGTGTTTCCGGAGCGGGCGGTTCGACCTGTGCCGGAGCCAATGCGCAGGTCAACCCGGTCTTTCAATTTGATACGTCCGGCAAGCTGCTCAAGAGCTGGGGCGCGGGCATGTTTGTCAGCCCTCACAAGTTGACCGCCGACAAAGACGGGAACCTCTGGATGGCCGACAACGGAGGCCACCAGGTGTTCAAGCTCACGCAGGATGGCAAAGTCCTGCTGACGCTCGGGAAGAAAGGCGTCGCCGGATCCGGCCCGGACGAGTTTGACGCGCCGACCGAAGTCGCCGTCGCTCCGAACGGCGACATCTTCGTCGCGGACGGCCACACCGGAGGCGGCGCGGCCGTCGGCAATGCGCGCATCGTGAAATTCAACAAGGAGGGGCATTTCATCAAGACGTGGGGAAAGAAAGGGATGGGCCCCGGCGAGTTCGATGTGGTCCACACGCTGGCCTTCGATTCCCGGGGACGGCTATTTGTCGGCGACCGCCAGAACAACCGCATCCAGATCTTCGATCAGGACGGTAACTTCATCGCACAGTGGTTCCAGTTCGGTCGGCCGAGCGGTATCTACATCGACACGCGGACCGACACGCTTTATGTCGCCGACTCGGAGTCGAGAGACGGTCGCACCAATACAGGACAACTGGCACTCGCTCAGACCGGTTACGGCTTCAACCCGGGCGCGCAACGGGGCATCAGGATCGGGAGCGCCAGGGATGGGTCGGTGCGGTCCTTCATTCCAGACCCGTGTCCGTACCCGTACGCCGCGGGCTCGAGTCTTGCGGAAGGCGTGACCATCGATGCCCAAGGCAATGTCTATGGCGCGGACTTCCTGGGGACCGTGAGGAAATTTCTCAAGAAGTAGAGAGCCGTGCGCCGCGGTGCTGACTACGAGCTGGGCTCGGTCAGGTGGTGTACGACGATCTGAACAACTTCAGGTAGTGGGCATCCAGGGTGAGGAGCTCGAGGCCGTGCTGCATGGCGGTTGCGGCGATCCAGATGTCGTTGGTGGGAATGGGAGTCCCGGCCTTCCTGAGCGAATTGAGGATCACGGCATATCGGCGTGAGGTGGCCTCGTCCATCTCGATCACTCGGGCTCGGGGCGATGCTAGGAATTCCTGCAGCTCGCGCTCGTTCTTTCTCGTTTTCGATCCTCGTCCGAAGCCGGCCAGTAATTCGCCGACGACAACCGGACTGAGGTTGATCTCGTCGGCTTCCTGGATGACGGCAAGAGTCCCCGGGCGTCCCCTCATGAACGCCGAATAGGCCGACGTATCGACCAGAACGCGCTTTACTTCCACAGGTCCTCGTCGATCGGGCGCTGGCGGGCCAGCGCCCGATCGAAGACTTTGGCCTCGCTCTTGGACCACGATCCCGCCAGGGCATCCAGATCGTGATGCGCGGTCCTGCCCCTGGCGCGTCCCGATCCCGTTTTCTCTTCAAGCAAGCGGATGACCGCTTTGTTCGCACTCGTGCGCTGCTCCTGCGCTGTTTGCTGGATCTTCCGCGCCAGGTCCGGCGGCAGATTTCTGAGCGTGATCGACTTCATCGTGTGGCTTCCATGTGCATCATATCATGAATCATAGTGATTCATCTGATGATGCACAGCCAATTCGTGCCTGCGGCCGCGCACTGGCCGGCGACCCGTGCAACGGGCTCGCAGACCCCGCGCTGCCGACGTGATCATCCTGTGAAGGCACTAGCGCGTCGCGCGTATAATGCGCCCGTCCCCTTTCGACCATGCCGCTGACTGCCGGCAACCGTCTCGGAGCATATGAGGTCCTCGCGCTCATCGGTGCGGGTAGTGCCGTTGGTGGAGCCCGAAGTCTGGAGCCTGGAGCCTGAAGCCTTGGAGCCTGAAGTCTGAAGCCTAGAGAAAAGACTATGAAGACTCGCGCAGCTCTTGCTGTTGTCGGCGTCCCGGTGATCGCGCTGGTGACGTTCTGTGGGTGTAGGAGCGAGTCGCCTGATACGGCCGTCACGCCCGTCGCCGAGACCACTACGCCCTCCCGTCCGGAACAGACTCTCATCGATGATCTGGTTCTCGCCAATCGGATGGTGGCCTCTCAGGAATTGGGCTTTGTCGACGCCTATGGACACGTCAGCGTCCGAAGCCGGAACAATCCGGGTCATTACTATATTTCGCGGTACGTCTCTCCCGGCATCGTGACGGCCGACGACGTCATCGAAAACGACCTCGATAACAAGCCGGTGACGGGCACGCGATCCGACCAGTATGGCGAGGTCTTCCTTCACGGCGAGCTTTACAAAGCCAGGCCGGACGTCATGGCGATCGTGCATTCCCACACGCCAGAGCTCGTCGCATTCAGCGTCAGCTCCGTGCCGTTGCGCAGCGGCGATACGATGGTGCCGATCTTCGACATCCGCAAAATCAACAACGGACGGAGCGGCATTCTCTCGACCCCCGCGCTCGCCAAGTCGTTCGCAGAGTCCCTTGGAAAGAGCAACGCCATTCTCATGCTGGGTCACGGTGCCGTAGTGGTCAGCTCTTCGATCTACAACGCGGTCAGCAGTGCCGGGGCTCTCCGGACCGCGGCGCGGATCCAGCAGCAACTGATTTCGATGGGCGGGACATGGGATTCGAATCCGCGAAGAGTGACCGCATCCCCGAATCCTGTACAGCCGGCAGCCGCGGCGACGGCGGCGCTCGGCACGCCGAGCGGTACAGGTGGCGGCACCGGTGGCGATCGCGGCTGGGAATACTGGAAACAACTGGTGATGCCAGACATCGCCGGTCCAGACAAGATTCCGCACGCGTCGCCCGATGGCGCGGCCGCGGCTCAAGCGGCTTCTGCAAACCAGGCGGTCATCGACGACCTGGTCTTGGCGAACCGGATGCTGGCGTCGAAGGAACTGGGAATCCTGGATGCGTTTGGACACGTCAGCGTGCGCAATCCCCGCGATCCGAATCATTACTTTATTTCGCGCTATGTGTCGGCGGGTGTGGTGAAGGCCAGCGACATCATCGAAAACGACCTCGACAGCAAACCGGTTGCGGGCCCTCGATCCGATGAATATCAGGAAGTCTACATGCACGGCGAGATCTACAAAGCCAGACCCGACGTGATGGCGGTACTTCACGCCCACACACCGGAAATCCTGGCCTTCACGGAAAGCTCCGTGGCGCTCCGCCCGGTGGTCAACGGCGGAACCTTCATCGCAGACGGATTCCCGCTGCACGACATTCGCAAGTTTGATCCGCGGGAGACGATCATCAGAACTCCCGCGCTCGGCCGGTCGGTGGCCGCGGCGCTTGGCAACAAGCCCGCCGTCCTGTTGAAGGGCCACGGTATTGCGCTCACTGACGCTTCGCTACGGCTTCTGGTCGTCCGAGCGTATAACCTGCGCATGAACGCCAGGATCGAGCAGCAGGCGATCGCGCTCGGTGGCAAGGTCACGTATCTCGAGGACCCGCCAGCGCCGCCCCCAGCTCCAAATCCAGCGGGTGCCGATGCGGCGTACAACCGCGGCTGGGAGTACTGGAAGCAGATTGTGCCGAGGTATCAATGAAGCGCCAATCAATCGCGGTGTGCCTGTCGCTGTTCGTGCTCCTCGTCGGCCCCTCCGCTGCACAGAGCGGCAAGGACGCCGGTGGCAAGCCTCAGGCGTTTACGCAACGCGAGCTCACGAAGGGTCTGGAGGGTCCGTGGGAACTGACCTGGGGACCTGATGGGCGGCTGTGGGTCACGGAGCGGACCGGGAAAAGAGTCACGCGGATCAACCCTGCCGATGGGTCGAAGTCTGTCGTCCTGACGATTCCGGAGGTGCACCAGAGCGTCGCGCAGGACGGACTTCTCGGCATGGCGCTCCATCCGGAGCTGCTCCGTGGCACCGGCAATGACTACGTGTACGTGTACTTCACGTACGCCGTGAATCCGCCTCCGGAGGTCATTCGTCGGGGAAAGATTCGGCGGTACACCTACGATCCGCAAACACAGACGCTCAAAAGCCCTGTCGATCTGCTGACCGGCCTGCCGGTACACAACGATCACGTTTCTGGCCGCCTGGCACTTGGTCCGGATCGAAAGCTGTATCTCAGCGTCGGCGATGGAGGAAGTAACTTCGGCGGGAATTACTGCATCCCCAACCGTGCACAGCAGGTCCCTTCGGCCTCCGAAGTCGCGGAACGGGACTGGATGAAGTATCAGGGTAAGCTGCTGCGAGTGAATCTCGACGGAACGATCCCGGCCGACAATCCGACGATCGCCGGGGTGCGAAGTCACATCTATTCGTACGGTCACCGCAACATCCAGGGGATTACGTTTGGTCCAGACGGCAAGGTCTACACGGCGGAGCACGGTCCGAGCACCGACGACGAGGTGAACCTCATTCGGGCGGGGAAGAACTACGGCTGGCCCAACGTCGCCGGGTACAAGGACGATCGCGCGTATGTGTACGGCAATTGGTCGGCGGCTGCCTCGTGCTCGTCGTTGACGTTTAACGCAGTCGAGGTGCCGCCCGACGTTCCACAACAGAAGGAAAGCGCGTGGAATCACGCCGACTTCACGCCGCCGCTCAAGACGTTCTTCACGGTGGACAACGGATATGATTTCCGGGCTCGTGGTACTGCCACGATCGCGCCATCTGGAATGGAGCTGTACACCGGCGGGTCGAACGCCATTCCCGGCTGGGCGAACTCTCTGCTCCTGGTGGCGCTGAAGGCTGGGCGAGTGTATCGGATGAAGTTGAGCGCAGACGGCACCGCAATAGTCGGAGACGCCGAAGAGGTGTTCAAGACGACGAATCGCTATCGCGATATCGCGTTGGCTCCAGACGGCCGAACCATTTACTTCGTCACCGATCCGACGGGCCGATCGACCGATTCGGCGGGTGTTAGTACATCAGCACTCGAGAATGGGGGCTCGGTTCTCGAGTTCTGGTACAAAGAACCACGGTAACTGTTTCCTCGCTCACATGATTGCGCGTAAGAAGGAGAACAGGTATGCGTTTGATTAGGAAACTATCGACGACGTTCCTTCTTTCGTTGATCCTGGTTGCGCTTCCATTAGCGGCCCAGACTCCGCGATCGAATCCCGAAGCGGTTGGCATCTCAGGGGAGCGACTGAAACGAGTCAGTGAGCTGCTGAAGCGTCACATCGATGCGGGCAGTTTCTCGGGGTCTGTGACGCTGGTGTCCCGCAACGGCCGCATCGCGCATCTGGAAGCGCAGGGCCTGATGGATATCGAAACGCGGAAACCGATGGCGCCGAATGCGCTGTTCCGCATCATGTCGATGACGAAGCCGGTGGTCGGCGTGGCTGTCCTCATGCTGATGGAAGAAGGGAAGGTGCGGCTCAACGATCCGGTGTCGAGATTCGTCCCCCAGTTCAAGAACCTCAAAGTAGCCGTCGCGCAACCAGCGCCGGCTGGCGGCGGCGGTGGAGCTGCCGCCGGGCAACCAGCAGCGGCACCTGCGCCGCGCTTCTACACCGTTCCCGCCGATCGTGAAATTACGATCAAGGACCTGCTGACTCACACCTCCGGTCTCGTCAGCGGCACGATCAGCAATAGCGAAGCCGGCAAGCCGGACGTGAGGCTGAAGGCCAAAGAATCGAACGCGGACTACATTCCGCGGCTCGGCGGAGTCCCTCTGGAGTTTCAGCCAGGCTCGCGCTGGGCCTATAGCGCCCAGGCGGGTTTCGATACGCTCGTACTCGTAGTGGAAGTGGCGTCGGGTCAGAAGTTCGACCAATTCGCGCAGCAACGCATCTTTGGACCGCTCGGAATGAAGGACACGTACTTCTATACTTCCGACGCATCGTTCAAGCCGCGAATTGCGACACGCTACAACAGGACGGACAAGGGCCTCGTCAAAGTGCAGAACGAGGCGAATTTCATGAACGGCGTGTTTCTCTCTGGCGGCGGTGGGCTGTTCACGACAGCCGAAGACTATCTGCAGTTTGGTTTGATGCTGCTGAACGGCGGCCAGTTGAATGGCAAACGGCTGCTCAGTCCGAGGATGGTCGAGATGATGAGGTCTGTGCACGCGCCGGACACGCTACCCGGCAGACCGCGCGGTGAAGGCTATGGCCTCAGTGTCCGCGTCGTCAACGATGCGGTGCAAAGAGGGACCCTCTTGTCCAGCGGGACCTTTGGCTGGAGCGGCGCCTACGGTACCCATTTCTTCGTCGATCCGAAAGAAAAGGTCGTCGCCGTTCTCATGACGCAGACCTCCACGCCCGGCGTGAACGCCGATTTCGAAAACGCCGTGATGCAGTCGATCGTGGAGCCTGTCGAAGTTCAGTGAGCACAGTCAGCCCTGAGAGCAAGGACGCCTGAAAGGACGGCATATGTCGCAGCGGTTCAGACATTCGGCGAGCAAGTCCGCATCCCTGCTCGTCACCCTGGGGTTGACGATGTTAACGACCGCGCGCCTGCCGGGCCAGGCGGGCGCCAAAAACGGCGAATGGCCGACGTACGGAGGTGATCTGGGCCACACGCGCTACTCGCCGCTCGACCAGATCAACGCGACCAACTTCAGCAAGCTCGAAGTGGCATGGCGATTCAAGACCGACCACCTTGGCCCCAGCCCGGAGTTCAATCTCGAATCGACGCCGCTGATGGTCAACGGCAGACTGTATTCAACAGGAGGAACACGACGGGCCGTCGTCGCCCTCGATGCGTCCACTGGCGAGATGCTGTGGATGCACAGCGAAAACGAGGGTGCCCGCGGCGCGGCGGCGCCGCGACAGTTGTCTGGGCGTGGCCTCGCGTATTGGAGCGACGGCCCAGGCGGTCAGGACGAGCGGATTCTCTACGTGACCCCTGGTTATCGTCTCATCGCGCTCAATGCAAAGACGGGAGCCCCGGTGCCCGGCTTCGGTCAGAACGGTGTCGTCGACCTCAAGCTCGGGTTCGATCAGGACCTCGATCTGACCGGCGCGAAAGTCGGTCTCCACGCGACGCCCATCGTCGCCAAGAACGTCGTCATCGTTGGCGCGGCATTCGAGACCGGCGCGAACCCGAAAAGCAGGAGCAACGTCAAGGGCGCTGTCCGCGGCTTCGACGTGCGGACCGGGAAGCAGCTGTGGCTGTTCCGAACGATCCCACAGCCGGGAGAGTTCGGAAATGACACGTGGGAGAAGGACTCGTGGGCTTACACCGGCAATACCGGCGTGTGGGCGCAGATCTCCGTGGACGAAGAGCTGGGAATCGCGTACTTGCCCGTGGAGCTTCCGACACATGACTACTACGGCGGCGAACGGCCCGGGAATACGCTGTTCGGCGAGAGCCTTGTCGCGGTCGATCTGCAGACTGGAAAACGCAAATGGCATTACCAGCTGGTCCATCACGGGATCTGGGATATGGACATCCCGTGTGCTCCGATCCTTGCCGACATCACGGTCAACGGAAGGACAATCAAAGCGGTCGCGCAGCCGACCAAGCAGGCATTCCTCTACGTGTTCGATCGGGTGACCGGTCAACCGATATGGCCGATCGAGGAACGACCCGTTCCGCAGGGTAATGTGCCAGGGGAAAAGTATTCTCCCACCCAGCCGATTCCGACCAGGCCACCGGCGTATGAGCGCCAGGGACTCGCCATCGACGATCTGATCGATTTCACGCCGGAGCTTCGCGCGGAGGCGGTCAAACTGGTCTCCCAATACCGTATCGGGCCGGTCTTCACGCCACCCTCGCTCAGCCAAGCCGAAGGGCCAGTCGCGACGTTGGCGATGGCGACGCAAGCGGCTGCGACCAACTGGCCCGGCGGTTCGTACGATCCCGAGACGCACATGCTGTACGTGCACTCACAGGCCGCTGTCGCGGCGCTTGGACTCGTTCCGCCGCCGCCAGGGACCGCTGACGTCCGTTACCACCAGGGCACGGTGCTGTCTGGTGCGAGGACCACGGGTGGGTCGGGCGCAGCCGCAGGAGCGGCAGGCGGCGGCAATGTGCTCTCGCTGACCGTTCAAGGGCTGCCGCTGAACAAGCCACCGTACGGCCACATCAGCGCGATCGATCTCAACAAAGGCGACATCGTGTGGCAGGTGGCGCACGGAGAGACGCCGGACAACATTCGCAATCACCCGGCGCTCAAGGGCCTGAACATCCCGCGCACCGGCCGGCCTGGCAATGTGGGGACGCTCGTGACCAAGACCGTCGTGATTGCAGGCGAGCCTGGCTTCGGCCCCACACCGACAGGCGCGCGTGGCGCAATGCTTCGCGCGTACGACAAGGCGACCGGCAAAGAAGTCGGCGCGGTTTATATGCCGGCGCCGCAAAGCGGATCGCCGATGACATACATGCTCAATGGCAAACAGTACATCGTGGTCGCGATCAGCGGCGGGTCGTACACCGGCGAACTGGTCGCGCTGCGGCTGCCGCAATAAACCGGCGGGCCTAAAGGCCCGCCGCTACAGTGAACCGGCAGGGGCGGGCTTGAGACCCGCCCGCTCGTCTCGCTACAGTGAACCGGCCGGGGCGGGTCTTTAGACCCGCCCGCTCGTCGTCGTCGTCGTGGTGATCCCGTATGGAGACTATATGCGCCGCCTGAAGATCCTGTCCGGTTGTCTGATCGTGATCGCCGCCTGTTCAACGCCGCCTGCACAAAACCAGCCGCCTCCGGCGACGGGGAAAGGCATCTTGTTCGAAGGCGCGCAGCTCATTGTCGGCGACGGCAGTGAACCGATCCTGGACTCCGCGTTCTTCGTCGAGGACGGCACGTTCACCCTGATTGGAAAGAGGGGTGAACTCGAGCCATTCGAGGGTGTGGAACGCGTCGACCTGACCGGCAAAACCGTCATGCCTGCGCTCATCGACGCCCACAGCCATCTTGGCTATACGAACGTAAAGGGGATGACCACGGCGGCCGCCAACTTCACGCGGGAGAACCTCGTCGATCATCTGAATCGCTACGGCTACTACGGCATTGCGGCGACGCTGAGCATGGGGGTCGATCGAGGGGAATTGCCGTTCGAGTTGCGAGCGGAACCGGTTCCCAATGCGGCGCTGTTTCGAACCGCGGGCCGCGGGATCGCCCTGCCCAACGCCGGTCCGGGGGCCGAATATAGAAAGGATGCCGCGTACGGCGTCACGACCGAAGCCGAGGCCAGAAAAGCGGTTCAGGAACTCGCCGCCAAGAAAGTGGACATCGTCAAGATCTGGGTCGACGATCGAGACGGCACCGTGAAGAAGCTGCCGCCGCCGATGTATCGCGCGATCATCGACGAGGCCCACATACACAATCTTCGCGTGGTCGCGCATATCTTCGATCTGGCCGATGCTAAAGAGCTCCTGCGATCTGGCATTGACGGTTTCGCTCACGGCGTACGGGACAAGGACGTGGATGACGAATTCCTCGCGCTGATCAAGGCAGCGGCCGAATGTCTTTGTCATACCAAACCTGCCAGACAAAGGAGTCGCAGAAGACCTCGCCTGGTTGAGCGACACCGTTCCAGCCCAGGAAATCCAGCGGTTGCGCGACGAGGTGGCGAACCGAAAACCGGAGGCCGCCAAGCAAGTACGTGAGCTGTATGGGGTCCAGGCGCGCAATTTGGCGAAGCTCAACGCGGCGGGTGTGAAGATTGGTTTCGGAACCGACGCTGGGGTTTCTGTCGGTTGGGTGGCCCATGCCGAGCTGGCGGATATGGTCACGGCCGGGATGACGCCCGATCAAGTCCTCGTCGCTGCGACGCGTACGTCGGCCGAGATCCTGCGGCTCGACCAGCTCGGGACGATCGCGGAGGGCAAGAGCGCCGACTTCATCGCGCTCGATGCCAATCCGCTCGACGACATTACCAATACGCGACGAATCTCCAGGGTCTATCTGAGAGGAAAGGAAATCGACCGCGCGGCGCTCAGGAAGGCCTGGACCGGTCAATGAAGCGGCAGGTTCTGCTTCTCCTGATCCTGGTCGCCGGGACGCTCGTCGGCGCGCAGCAGCCGACGTTGCCTCCAGGGCGGCCAGTGCCGCCCGGGCCGGTCGAATGGCCCTACTACGGCGGCGATCAGGGCGGCACGAAGTACTCGCCGCTGACCGATATCGGCCCGCAGAACGTGCAGCGGCTACGGGTGGCCTGGGAATGGAAGCACTGGGAAACGCCGCTGAAGCAGTACGACACGGTGCCCGGCTTCAACGAAACCACTCCACTCATGATCGACGGCGTGCTGTATGTGACGACGCCGTACAACAACATCGCCGCGGTGGATGCCGAGACAGGTCAGGAACAGTGGCGGTTCGATGGCCACGCGTACGAGCTCGGCCAGGTGTTGTCAGCGAGCGGATGGAAGCTGCGCGGGACGGCGTTCTGGCGCAGTGGAGGGCGGACGCGGCTCTTCCTCAACAGCCGGCATCGGCTCTTCTCGCTCGATCCGCAGACCGGGAAACCTGATCCGTCGTTTGGGAACGGCGGCGCCGTGCTGCTCACCGAAGGGCTGCCTCGAGTATCGGACATCACGCACTCCACGCAGAGTTCGCCGCCGATCGTGTATCGGGATCTGATCATCGTCGGCAGCCAGGTCCCGGACCGGGTCCAGCTTCCGGATCCGATGGGCTACGTTCAGGCGTTCGATGCGCGGACCGGCAAGCGCGTGTGGACCTTCTCGGTGATTCCGCAGTCACCGAAGGATCCGGGCGCCGAGACCTGGGAGAACGAATCGTGGCGGAGGAACGGACACGCGAACGTGTGGGCGCCGATGGCGCTCGACGAGGCGCGCGGACTTCTTTACCTGCCGACGTCGACGCCGAGCAGCGACTACTACGGTGGCCGGCGCCCGGGCGCAAACCTGTTCGCCGAGTCGCTCGTCTGTCTCGACGCGGCGACGGGCAAAATAAAGTGGCACTTCCAGACGGTTCACCACGGCCTGTGGGATTGGGACATTCCGGCGCCGCCCAGCCTGGTCACGATTACCGTGGACGGCCGGCGCATTGACGCAGTCGCACAAGTTACCAAGCGCGGTGACACCTTCGTCTTCGATCGCGTCACTGGCAAGCCGGTGTGGCCCATTGTCGAGCGCGCCGTGCCAACCGATACGGATGTTCCGGGCGAGAAGCCCTATCCGACCCAACCCTTTCCCACCAAACCGCCGCCGTTCGTCGGGCAGGGCGTTCTGCTCGACGATGCGAACAACCTGACGCCGGAGATCAAAGCGCTGGCCCAGCAGCAGATGCAGAAGTTCCGCATCGGTCCGATCTTCACGCCTCCCTCGCTGCGGGGCACGTTGCAGCGCCCGAGTCAGAACGGCGGCGCGAATTGGGGCGGCGCGGCGTTCGATCCGCAGACCGGGTATCTCTTTGTGCGAGCGGCCAATGCGGTGGGCGTGAATCGCGTCGCGAAAAACGATGGATCCGATCCGCTCGTCGAAGTCGAGTACTCGAATGTGTTTGCGCGAGCCGGCGAAGTGGCAAGCTTGCCGGACGGTCTGCCGCTCATCTCACCGCCTTACGCCGTGTTGACGGCCATCGATCTCAATAAGGGTGAGATCGCCTGGAAGATCCCGCTCGGCGACGGGAAGCGCTGAGCTCCGCAAGAGTCCGCTGTTGAAAGGCGTCGCCCTGCCGGATCGCCTGGGATCGCCGAACAGCCGCGGCGGCGCGATGGTCACGCGAAGCGGCCTGGTCTTCATCGGCGGCGGCGATAGTTATCTCTACGCGTTCGACACGAAGACCGGCAGGGAAGTCTGGCGCGGGAAGACGCCGTATCCGAATACCGCGGATCCGATGACATATCGCACGCGCTCCGGGCGGCAGTTCATCGTCGTCGCCACCGGCGCGGGCGCCGACAACGCCCTCGTGGCGTTCGCGCTGGACGGCAATTAGTCGACGCAGTCCTAAGGGGTCGCGGTCGCTCTGCCATATAATCCAAGCCTCCGCACCATTTCCTTATGTCTCTTGCGCCCGGCGTTCGTCTCGGCGCTTACGAGGTCTCAGCGCTCATTGGCGCGGGCGGGATGGGCGAGGTCTACCGGGCGAGAGACACCAACCTCGGTCGTGAGGTGGCTCTCAAAATCCTTCCTGACACCTTTACCCACGATCCTGAACGGCTCGCACGCTTTCGTCGTGAGGCACAAGTCCTCGCCTCGCTCAACCATCCGCATATTGGTGCGATCTACGGGCTGGACGAAGCGAACGGCCAGCAGTTTCTGGTGCTCGAGCTCGTAGACGGCGAGACGCTCGACAAGCGCATTGCGCGAGGCGCCATCACCGTTGGCGAGGCACTCCCGATCGCAGGGGAGATCGCCGAAGCACTCGAAGCCGCTCATGAGAAGGGAGTCGTCCATCGGGATCTAAAGCCCTCGAACATCGCACTGACGAACGATAGGCACGTGAAGGTCCTGGATTTCGGGCTCGCCAAACTCGGTGCGACAGAAGGCGCAGCGGTCAGTTCTCCTTCCATGTCCCCCACGATCACGTCGCCCGCATTTGTAACCGGCGTTGGTGTCCTTCTCGGCACGGCGGCTTACATGAGTCCGGAACAGGCGAAAGGACGTGAATCGGACAAACGATCCGATATATGGGCGTTCGGGTGTGTGTTCTACGAGATGCTGACGGGACGCGCTCTCTTCGAGGGCGGAACAGTCGGCGAGATTCTTGCGGAAGTGTTCAAGTCCGAGCCAGACTGGCGTCGGCTGCCGGCCGCGACGCCGGAAAGTGTCCGGCGTTTGCTGCGCCGATGCCTGCAGAAGGAACCAAATCTCCGGCTTCGAGACATCGGCGATGCGCGCCTCGAGATCAAGGAAGCGTTGACAGACAGCGATGACGCTGCGGGCGCGGTACCGGCCGTACCGGTCTCTCTGGCGCGGCGCTTCGCTCCGGCCGTTGGAGCGATCCTCGTGGCAGCGCTCGCTGCGGGAGTCGGCACATGGACATTCAAATCTTCGGCGCCCGCAGTCCCCCCTTCCGTTACAAGATCGATCATTGCCGTCCGCCCCTTCGATCGCCGCACGTCGCCTGGTCCTACGGAAAGCAGACCACCGGAGGTGCGGCCGGGTCGAACGGTCATCGCGTTGTCACCCGACGGTCGCACGCTTGTGTTCAGGGCGATCCAAGACACCGGTGGACAGTTATTCGTGCGACCATTGGACCGCTTAGAGGCAACGGCGATACCTGGGACGGAGGGCGCCACCAGTCCGTTCTTTTCGCCCGAGGGCGCATGGATCGGGTTCTGGGCCAACGGCGAGCTGCGAAAAGTGCCGGTCGGGGGTGGCCCGGCGAGCGCAATCGGCCGAGTGCCCGGGGCGAACTTCCCGATTTTCGGGGCCAGTTGGGGTGATGGCGATGTCATCGTCTTCGCGACAGCGGACGGGCTCTGGCGCATGCCGGGATCCGGCGGCCAGCCCGAGGCCGTGAGTAAGCCGAGCGACGATGAGTACGCACACTACTTGCCACGAATCCTGCCCGGTGGGAAGGCCATCCTCTACACACGCGCAAAGACCGCCTTTCGATGGGACGACGCCCAGATTGTCGTACGCTCGCTCCCAACCGGCGAGCAGAAAGTCCTGATCGACGATGCAGCCGACGCCCGCTACGTTTCGACCGGCCACATCGTCTTCGTCCGGCGCGGAGCCTTGATGGCAGCGCCGTTCGATCTCGCGCGACTCGAAGTAATCGGTGGGCCCGTCGCTCTGGTCGACGGGGTGTTGCAGGCTGCCAACATGGGGAACACCGACACCGACTCTGGCGCAGGTCAGTTTGCGGTCTCCGACCGCGGGACGTTGATCTATGTGACGGGCGGGATTGCCCCCGACGACGCACGTGAGCTGGTGTGGGTCGATCGGAACGGAGTGGTTGAAAACTTGACGGCGCTTCGGCGTGAATTTCTCGCACCGCGACTTGCCCCCGATGGACAGCGGGTCGCGGTGATCACGCAACCGTCAGCGGCCACCGGGAACCCCCGTATTTGGATCTACGACGTACCTCGGCGCACGCTCACGCCGTTGACGACAGTCGATGAGGCCGCGCATTGGAGCGTGTGGTCGCCGGATGGAACACGAGTCGCCTTCAGTTCCGAATTGGCAGGAAAATTAGATCTGTTTTGGAAATCAGCCGACGGAACGGGAACATCGGAGCGGCTCACCACGAGCCCGTACCGCAAGCAGCCAAGCTCATGGTCACGGGATGGGAAAACTCTCGCATTTGTTCAGGGGGGGCCTCCTGCGACGGGGAACGACATTTGGATCCTGGACGTCATGAGCGCGGACCACAGGCCGCGACCGCTTCTGCAGACCCCAGCCTCAGAGAGTTTCCCGACATTCTCGCCTGATGGTGGCTGGCTGGCGTACGCGTCGAACGATTCCGGTCGACAAGAAGTGTACGTCCAGCCGTATCCTGGCCCCGGGCCGCGCGTACTGGTGTCGACGGATGGTGGCACGAGTCCCACGTGGAGATCGGATGGAAAGGAGCTTTTTTATTATGCTGTCCTTCCGGGGAATCTTCGGCGCATGATGGCCGTTCCCGTGAAGGCAACGGCGGCAGGGTTCTCCGGCGGAACACCTCGTAAACTATTTGAAGGTCAATACATAATGGCTGATCCGGTAAATGGATACGACGTGACATCGGATGGTCAGCGGTTCCTGATGGTTCAACGCCTCGATCCCCCATCGGAGTCGCCGTCCGAGCTGGTGCTCGTCGAGAACTGGTTCGAGGAGCTGAAGGTTCGCGTCCCTGCGACCCGCTGACGCGGCTGCCATATAATCCAGACCTCCGCTCCAGCTCATGTCGCTTGCGCCCGGCGTTCGTCTCGGCGCTTATGAGGTCTCCGCGCTCCTTGGCGCAGGGGGAATGGGCGAGGTCTATCGCGCCAGAGACACCAAACTCGGTCGTGAGGTGGCCCTCAAGATTCTTCCTGACAGCTTCACCCAGGATCCGGATAGGCTTGCGCGCTTCCGTCGTGAGGCGCAAGTGCTCGCCTCGCTGAACCATCCGCACATCGGGGCGATCTACGGCCTGGACGAAGCGGATCGCCGGCAGTTCCTCGTGCTCGAGCTCGTCGATGGCGAGACGCTTCATGACCGGATTGCACGAGGGCCGATTCCGATTGAGGAAGCCTTACCCATCGCCAGGCAGATCGCCGAGGCGCTCGAAGCGGCGCATGAACAGGGCATCATCCACCGGGATCTGAAGCCTGCCAATATCAAGGTGCGTCCCGACGGTACGGTCAAGGTATTGGATTTCGGATTGGCCAAGCTCGCCGATCCTGTGGGGACCGGTCTTCAGAGTGACCCGTCGGCGGCGCAGTCGCAATCGCCGACGATCACGACCCCGGCTGCGACGGGGATGGGCGTCATTCTCGGAACGGCCGCATACATGGCGCCCGAGCAGGCCCGCGGGAAGGCCGTCGACAAACGCAGCGACATCTGGGCGTTCGGATGCGTGCTGTACGAAATGCTGACGGGAAAGCGGGCGTTCGAGGGCGATGGTGTGTCTGACACGCTAGCTACGGTGATCAAGAGCGAGCCCGACTGGAGCGTCCTGCCTGTCACAACACCGGCGAGCATTCGCAAACTGCTGCGGCGGTGTCTGGAAAAGGACCGCCGAGAGCGCCTGCCTGATATTGGTGTAGCGCGACTGGAGATCAAGGATGCGCTGACAGCGCCACCGACCGAGTCGGTTGCACGGGCGGTGCCGGCCCGACGCGTGTGGGCATTGGCCGTCGCCTTCTTACTGGTTGGCGTTGTGGCTGGTACTGCCGTCTGGTTGGCGATGCGGGCTGTCGAGCGGGACGACTCCACGCGCGTGACGCGCCTCCTGGTGAATGTTCGGCCAGCCGAGGAGCTCGGAGGCCCTGGAGGGCGCCCAATCAGAACAGGCATCGCGCTGTCACCCGATGGGCGCTCGCTCGCATTCAGCGCCGTGCGTGGAGACAAACGACAGATCTACCTGCGACAACTCAGCGAATTATTGGCGACTCCTATCGCAGGCACCGACGGTGGGACCGTCCCTTTCTTCTCTTCTGACGGGCAGTCGCTGGGCTACTGGGCCGGCGGCGAGCTGCGGAAGGTGTCGCTTGGCGGCGGGGTGCCGGTGACCCTATGCAAGGTTCCCGAAGTCTTCGGCGCCAGCTGGGGGTCTGACGGCCGGATCGTGTTCGCACGCGGAACCGGCGGCCTCTGGCAAGTCTCGGCTGACGGCGGCATGCCCCAGCCCTTCACCTCGCTCGATTCAACACAGGGCGAAGTCAGCCACCGGCTGCCGCACGTGCTTCCGGGTGGCGACGCAGTGGTCTTTACCGTGACGCGCAACCGATTTCCCCGATGGAACGAAACACAGCTCGCCGTGTACTCCCCTCGGACCCGTAAGCGGAGCGTCCTCATCGAGGGCGGCGCCGATGCGCGCTACGTCGCGAGCGGGCACCTCGTATATGCGCGCGAGGGCGTCCTGATGGCCGCACCTTTTGACCTGACGCGGCTCGAAGTTACCGGCGGCTCGGTCGGAGTCCTGTCGGATCTTATGCAGGCGGCCTACGTTAATTCCAGTGCCGCCGATTCAGGCGCAGCACAGTTCACGCTCTCTCAGACTGGGACGCTTGCGTACATTCCCGGCGGCGTCTTTCCAGAGGCGCAGAATCAGATCGTGCTGGTCGATCGCACAGGCCGGGCGGAGCCTCTTCCCAATTCCACAGGTCCTTTTCAGCAACCTCGGCTCTCGCCCGATGGGAAACGGTTCGCGGTCCACAGCTCGGGTCGGGATCAGGACGTCTGGGTCGGCGACATCGTACGGAGAACCTTCACGCGATTGACCACCGAGGGGCGAAACGCGTCGCCGGTGTGGGCGCCGGACGGAACTCGCATCGTGTACAGGTCCGCTATCCGAGGCGCAGACGGCCTATTTTGGCGACCCGCTGACGGGAGCGGTAAAGCGGAGCCCCTCATCACCGTGAGCGAGCGGAACCTGGTTCCCGGCGCCTGGTCGCCCGATGGGCAGGTGCTGGCGTTCTATGACGTCGGCGGTCCACCCGAGAACAGCGGAGTCGACATCTGGACCCTGCCGATGAACGGCGATCGGCAGTCGCAGCCGGTTCTTAAGACACCCTTTTACGAGGGTGGGGCAGACTTCTCGCCCGACGGGCAGTGGGTGGCGTATGACTCCAATGAATCGGGTCGCACCGAGGTGTACGTGAGAGCCTATCCCGGCCTTGGAGCCAAACAAATGATTTCCACTGCCGGTGGCACGTCACCCATCTGGCGACGCGGCGGCCAGGAAATCTTTTACCTCTCACCCGGGGGCGACGAGATCAGCGTGATGGCGGTACCGGTGACAACGCAGCCGGTGTTTGGGGTCGGCACGGCGCGGCGATTATTCGGTGGCCCGTACCGAGGGAACGTACCAGCCAGGAATTACGACGTTACCCCTGATGGGGCGCGGTTCCTGATGGTGCAAGCCGCCGGACAGCCTCGGGTCACAGTCACAGACATCGTGCTCGTGCAGAACTGGACCGAAGAGCTGAAGCGCCTCGTGCCGACCACCCGCTGATGACACCGATTCTCAGAAATCGACCTGGACGTTGAACCTCACGTACCGCGCCGGCACAATCGCCGTCGGCGTCAGCCACGCCGTTGTGGCGGGATTGAACGTCTGGTTGAAGGCTTGTACGGTGTCCGCGTTCATAAGGTTGTAGATATCGACGCCGACCTGTGTCCTCGTTCGGCCGTACCGGAGGATCTTCGAGACGCGCATGTCGATGTTGTTGCGCCGCCGCTCCTCGAAGAACGTCATGGGCGCGATGAGGTTCACCGTGACATTGGCTGCGCCTCCGGAGAGGGCGCGACCGAGCGGCTGCGGCCCGGCGGCGATGACCGCGTTGCTCACTACGTAGTTGGCGATGATCGGTACTCTGGGGTTGAGAGCCCACGTGCCGCTGACCAGGACATCGATCCGAGGAATCGTGT
Source organism: uncultured Acidobacteriota bacterium (assembly GCA_963789965.1). Lineage (GTDB taxonomy): Bacteria > Acidobacteriota > Vicinamibacteria > Vicinamibacterales > CAVVIG01 > DATLLJ01. The sequence continues at coordinate 110,550 of CAWBMO010000002.1, read as the reverse complement.
ACGCCGCGAGCCCGCGGATCCGTGTTCTGTACGGCTCGACAATGCGGCAATACGGGTTCACGACGGAACCCGCAGGTACGGCATTCGTCTGCCAAGATGCCTCGAGCGACGTGTTCGCGCCCCGCGAGCCAGTACCCTGCTCCGGCACCGCCGCCTTCAGCGCGCAGGAGTCCGACAGCCGGCGGCCAGTGCTCGTGCCGCCCTGCACCGTGATGCCATTGTGCATGCGGGCACTGACGTCTACATCTACGCCCTGCCAGTTTTCGATCTGCGGGGCGTAGTTCTTCGAGGGCGTCGCCCACTCGTCGACGAGGCCGACCTTGGTTGGGACGAGATCATACAGACCGCTGATGATCTGGCCGCCGCCGCCAGGCAGCCGCGGATCGACGGGCACCTTGATGCTGAACGGTGTGTAGTCGGCCGTCGTCGTCACCCGGTTGTCGATGACGTACCAGTTGCCCCACCAGTTCCGGAAGTAGCCGACGTTCACGGAGACACGCGGGAGAATCTCTTGCTGCACCTGGAACCCGAGACCCCAGTTGTACGGACGGACACCGTAGCCGGTAATAAAGTCCGGATCGTATGTCCGGTTGAAAACCTCTTTCCCGAGGGTCTTATCATTCATCTCCCCGCACTCGCCGTTCTGCTCAGGATTGGACAGGATGCAGTTCGGCACGAAATCCTTGTTCGTGTCAGTCCACGACCGCGTCGTGCTGATGGTCGTTCGAATGAGCGGATGCAGATCCAGATCGTTCCCGATGCCCGCCGTGAACGTTTCCATGTACTTCCCGAGGTTGAACTTCACGGCGGTCTTGCCGGTGCCGAACAGATCGTAAGCCACGCCCATGCGCGGCGTGACGTCGTCCCATCTCACACCAGGGGTCGATCCCTTCGGATAGAAGATCTCCTTGGTGCACGACGCCGTATAGCCGGGACCGCAGATCGTCGAATCCGGGTAATTCGTGACGAGATGATCCCAGCGCACGCCGCCCTGCAGCGTCAGCCGGTGCCTCGTCCATTGATCCTGCGCATACAGCGACGTCGGCAGCAGGTTGCGTACCACCTTGATTCTCGCCGGGGAGTCGGTGGCGGTAATGACCTGGGTGAGCCGGTTCGGCACGCCGTTGTTCATCCGGACGGCGATGACCTCGTTGAAGTAGGTGTAGGTCTGGCTCGGATTGTTGAAGCCGCCCTGGTAACCGACCTTCATATTGTGCGCGCCCGTGACGTACGAGATCGAAGCGCGGTTGTTGTCCACCGTTCCAACCAGGTGATGGTTGAACCCGCCGCCAACGCCCGCAGGCATGCGGAAGACCAGGTTCGGAATTTCGCCGCCCTGTTCCAGTGCCCGGATCATGCGGGGGTTATGGGTGCCGTCGATGCGCGGCATCGGGTTGCGGTACCGGACCTGGTTCTCGCTCCAGCCGGCCTCCAACAAAATCCGGTTTGTGAGCGGGGACGACCAGGTCGCCTGCTGGATGTGGGACGGGTGAAAGAGATTGCGGCCAGTCGCTTCCGGCGTCTGTGTCGCGCTGCCGCCCCCTTTATTGTTCCCGGAATTGTATTGTTCAGACCAATGGAGGTTGATCTTGTTACGTGGCGTCGCCTGCCAGGTCAGCCGTCCGACTCCGTTCCGATCGGGCCCATCTGTAAAGGTAGGGCGCGTGCGGTCGAAATCGACGACCCAGGAGTTTGGGTTGCCGGCGTTCTTGTTGAAATACATCCCAGGGATTTTGCTCTTGCCTTCCGCCTGACGGTACGTCAGATAGAACCAGAGCCGGTCGCGAATGATCCGTCCGCCGCCCTGACCCACAACGTCGTAGACGCTGATGAGGTCCGATGGCGTCGTCAGACCGCGGTCCTTGAGTCTCTGGGTGTAGTTGCTGCCCTGCATGGCGTCATTCGCGCCCGAGAAGGTGAAGCCGCCGCTGAACGTGTTGCTCCCGTCGCGTGGAATGACGTTCAGAACCATCCCCGACGCCTCCGCTTCGCCGAGGCCACCGGAGATGTTCATCACGACTTCTTGCGCGCTGACCGTGCTGCCGGTCATGTTGCCGCCCTCGTTGACGGCGCCGCCGGCCCAGCTGACGTTGATACCGTCGCCATAAGTGCGCGAATCGCTCTGCCGCCCGCCATGGATGTTCGCAACGCCGCCCCCGATTCCCCCGCCGATGCCGCCGGAGTCGCCGGCATTTAACATCCCGGGAATCAAGGCCGTAAGGCCGGTCGCGTTCCGGGAGGTTGGGATCGACGCGAGGAGCTCCTTGCTCACCGTCGTCTGCTGTCGCACGCTCTGGACATCCACGATGGGCGTTGCGACAGTGACCGTGATCGTCTCTTCCAGAGCGCCGACTTTCAGATCGCCGTTCACCGTCGCGACAAACGAGCCGGTCAGCTCGATGCCTTCCCGTTTGACCGTGCTGAATCCGGGCAACGAGAACGTTACGGAGTACGTGCCGGGCCGGAGGTCAACGATCCGGTACTGGCCCGTGTCGTCGGTGACGACTGTCCGGACTTTCTCAATCAGCACCGGGCTGGCAGCTTCGACCGTCACACCTGGGACAACTGCACCCGAGGTGTCCTTGACGACGCCAGTGATGGCGGCCTGTGCGTACGCCGCCGTTGGCAGGAGAAAGAGACCCAGGAGGAGCGCCGCCGATCGCAAGGCGAATCTCCGCATAGCGCCCCCCTCGCTTCTTTAGAACGCAGTTTCGACTGTATCGGCAGACTAGACGTCGCGGTCAGGCAAGTCAAGAATTTCCACCTGATTTGCTCGACATGTTTGTGTCTTCTCCAAAGATCTGCAGCGCGGATGCCGTTTCGCGCGCCAGGCGCGGGTATAATTCGGCCACCGCACAATTTTGTGCCTCTAACCCCCGGTGCTCGCTTCGGCACCTACGAGGTCCTCGCGCCCCTTGGCGCCGGGGGGATGGGCGAGGTCTACCGCGCACGCGATACCAGACTCAAGCGCGAGGTGGCCCTCAAGGTTTTGCCGGATGCGTTCTCGCAAGATCCGGATCGTCTCGCACGGTTCCAGCGTGAAGCGGAACTGCTGGCGACGCTCAATCACCCGAATATCGCCGCGGTGTACGGCCTGGAACAAGCTGGCGGCGTGACTGCCATCATCCTCGAGCTGGTCGAGGGCGAGACGCTCGAAGAGATGTTGGCACGGTCTGAAGACCGTGCCCTACCGAAGTCCGGTGGGGGCCGCTATTCAGGGAGGCCCTTGACGGTGAACGAAGCGCTGCCGATTGCGCGCCAGATTGCCGACGCGCTCGAAACGGCCCACGAGAAGGGCGTCATCCATCGCGATCTCAAGCCTGCCAACATCAAAGTGACGCCCCACGGCACGGTGAAGGTGCTCGACTTTGGCTTGGCGAAGCTCGCCGATCCGGTAGGGGCCGGTCTTCAGACCGGCCCGTCGTCGTTGTCACAGTCACCGACTATCACGACCCCGGCGATGACACACGCCGGGATGATTCTCGGCACCGCCGCGTACATGAGTCCGGAACAGGCCCGTGGGAAGCCGGTGGACAAACGGGCTGACATCTGGGCGTTCGGGTGTGTGCTGTACGAGATGCTCACGGGTACGCGGGCATTCCTTGGCGAGACGACGGCGGACACGATCGCGGCGATTCTGGAGCGCGAGCCCGATTGGAACGGACTACCAGCAGCAACGCCAGCATCGATCCGCCGGCTGTTGGAACGCTGCCTGACGAAGGACCCAAGGCGACGCTTCCGCGACATCGGCGACGCATCGCTCGATCTTGCGGAGCCAGGCTCGTCGGAGCGAACCGCGCCGGTAGCAAAGCCGGACCGTCGTGCTTGGATGACTATCGGTGTGTTGGTGCTCGCGCTCGTCGCGGCGCTGATTCCGACGGTTTTGTATTTCGGCTCGACGGCGCCTCCCGCCCGAGATGTTCGGCTCGAGATTCCGGTGCCGTCGGGATCCATGAACCTGGCGCCTGCGATCTCGCCCGATGGCCGTCGGCTAGTGTACGTGGCCGCCTCCGGCAATGACAAAACAGCGCTGTGGCTGCGACCTTTGAATGCGGTGGAGGCAGAGGTGTTGCCGGGGACCGATGGTGGCGTTCAACCGTTTTGGTCGCCCGACAGCCGCTGGGTCGCGTTCTTTGCCGGCGGCAAGCTGAAGAAGGTCGACGCGGCCGGCGGGCTTCCGCAAGTGCTCACGGATGTTGCAGGAATAGCAGGGGGCACGTGGAATCGTGACGGCATCATCGTGTACGCCAGCACCGTGCTCCGCCGGATCGCCGACTCGGGCGGCGACGCGACCGACGTGACTGAGCTTGACACGTCCCTTAAGGAGACCTTCCATTCCTTTCCGTCGTTTCTTCCGGACGGTCGCCATTTCCTTTATGTCGCGGGGAGTGGCACGCCTGAGAGCCGGAGGGTGTACATCGGCTCACTGGCATCCAAGACGAGAACACGGTGATGGCGTCTCGATTCCAGGGCCATTTATGCATCGGGCTTCCTTCTGTTCGGGCATGGGGGATCCCTCGTAGCGCGGCCGTTCGACCTCGGTCGCCTCGAATTCACGGGTGATGCGTTGCCTCTTGCTGAAGACTTTAACGTGCCCCAGGGCCGCGGCCCGTTCGACGCGTCTGAGGAAGGGACGCTGATCTATCGGCTCGGAGGTGGGGTCGCGACGGCGAACCGGCCATTGTTATGGATGGATCGCACGGGCAAACCGAGCGGGCCGGTCGGCGCCCGAGCCCCTACGAATTTGCTGAGGCTTTCTCCCGATGGTAAGCGGGTGGCGTTCTATGAAGGCTCTGCAACCGAGCAGGATGGCGTGGGCGATGTTTGGATCTATGACATCGATCGCGATCAGAGAACGAAGCTGACGACCGGCCCTTCTATCAACCATATGCCGGTCTGGTCGCCGGATGGGTCACGTTTGGTCTTCGATTCAAGCCGAGGCAAGTACGTGAACGGGCATGCGCTGTTCGAGAAGCCCTCTAATGGAGCCACACCCGAGCGCTTGCTGCTCGAGCCGGAACCGGGATTGGGACTGGGGGCGCGCGACTGGTCGCGCGATGGGTTGATCGTGTTTTCAGCTAATAAAAGGGGAACGCCCAACAACAGCGACCTTTGGGTGCTGCCGCTATCCGGTGACCGGAAACCCTTTCCGTATCTCACGACGCCCTTCAATGAAAGCGAAGCGTCGCTCTCGCCCAACGGCCGTTGGCTTGCTTACACGTCCAACGAATCCGGGTCGTATGAAGTTATCGTGCGATCGTTTCCGGACTCTTCCAAAGACAGGCGACAGATTTCCTCTCAAGGAGGGTTTCACCCCCGGTGGAGCCGTGATGGCCGAGAGGTCTATTACCTCGATCCGGGCAGGCGGATCGTGGCCGTCGCGGTTACGGCGGACCAGAACCTGGAGATCGGGAAGTCCACTCCCCTGTTTGACACGTCGATCCCTTTTCCGACTCTGCCAGCGGGTCCAGCCTACCCTTACGATGTTGCCCCGGACGGCCGGTTTCTGCTTTCGGCGCCCCCGGATACGACCTCCAAGCCGATCATTGTCGTCCTCAACTGGGCCGCTGGCCTCAAACGACACTGAAAAGGCTCGAATGTAGTATCATCACTACATGAAGATCGGCTTGCGAGAAGCCAACCAGCATTTTTCGAGGGCCATCAAAGCGGTGCGCGCCGGCAAGGAAGTCGTCCTCACGGAGCGCGGGCGCCCGATTGCCGTCATCAAACCGATCAAAACGGAAAATGCGCAAGACGCCGCGCTGCAGGCGATGGCTCACGAGGGGTTGATTACCCTGCCTTCCCGGAAGGGAACCATGCCGGCGCCCCGCTGGCGTGGTGTGAAGGTCAAGGGCACGCCACTATCGCAAACGATCATCGATGATCGTGAAGACCGCGTCTAAATATGGCGTGGGCATACTTCGACACGAGCGCGCTCATCAAGCGCTACGTCGACGAGGCCGGGCGGCGCGAAGTGCTGCGGCTCCTGCGCGAGCACCACTGCGTCATCTCGGCCGTGCTGCCGGTAGAGCTGCGAAGCGCGATTCGACGCCGCGTATCTGAAGGCGCGATTCAAGCGACGCGCGTACCGGAGCTCCTCAAGCGTGTCGCTGCCGATCGTGCGTACTGGACACTGGTCGGAGTCACGAGCGATGTTCTGAAAGCCGCTGAAACACTCGCCGCGGTGCACCCACTTCGTGCGCTCGACGCGATTCACATCGCGTCCGCTCAATTATTCGCGGGTCGTATCCCATCACAGGAGTTGATCTTCGTGAGCGCGGATAGCCGGCAAACGGAGGTCGCGAAAATCGTCGGTCTGAAGACCAGGCACATCGTGTCCTAGCGCCCCGCAGATCGAGGCTGTGAACTTAGGGACTGGCCTTGCGCTGGGGAATGACTGACGGCTGTCTCCGGTGCTAGTATCTCGCCTTCAAGGCTGCATCAACAGGGGGAAGGTCATGAGGAGTGCCGTCTTCGGTTTGATTAACGTCGCGGTGTTCCTCGCAATCGCGCCGGTCCTGGCCCACCACGTACCCGCGGCAAAATTCGACCCGGCCAAACCGGTGACGCTGACGGGAATCGTCACGCAAATCGATTGGCTGAATCCTCACGTTCATATCTTCATGAACGCGCAAGGCACGAAGCCCCCCGCAAACTGGGCGATCGAATTGGAAAGTACAGTCGATCTGAAGCGAAGCGGCTGGAGCCGCGACACGCTGAAGGTCGGCGACGCGATCACCGTGCAAGGGATGGCTGCCAGGGATGGAAGCACCACGGCATGGGGGAACTCCGTTGTCATCACCGGTACGGGCAAGCGAGTGTTCACAGTCACCCCGGCTCAGCCACCGCGTGACCAGCCCGCCCAACCGACGCCGCGATGGGCCGACGGACAACCGAGACTCGGTCCACCGCCCGGTCAGATCATGGGGTATTGGGGATTCCCGAGCGCGACGACGCTGGTCCAGCAGGGCGCAAACGTTCAAGCCGACCAGCACGGCATCCTGGCCAATCTCGCAGATATCGACAAGGTCGCGCCGTTTCAACGTTGGGCCAGGGATCTCTACGAGCTACGGCAGCGGAATTTCCTGAAAGACGACCCCATGTTCATCTTCTGCAAGCCGCAGGCAGGCCCGCGGATCTTTCAGCTTCCCTATGGAGTTCAGTTTCTGGAGGAACGGGAACAGAAGAGAATTCGGGTCATGATGGGCGCCGGCAATCAGAACTGGCACTTCATTTATACGGACGGGCGTGCAGAGACCGCGTTCCCTAAAGAGGATGCGGACAACCCGTTGTACTGGGGCCACGCGCTTGGGAAGTGGGAGGGCGACACGCTCGTCGTCAACACCAAGAGCTTCAATGACAGCTTCTGGTTTTCAAACGGGGGGCTGCCTCATACCCAGCAACTTCAGCTGACCGAACGCTTTTCGCGTCCAGATCTGAACACATTGAGGTATGAAGTGACCATTGATGATCCAGGAGCGTACACACGGACCTGGTCGAGCGGCTGGACACTTAGATGGGTCGCTGGCGAAGAGCTGCCTTTATACTATTGTCAGGACAACAGGCCCTAAAACCGGTGAGGAGGGTTAGTGATGAGATCGCGACTTTTAATCCTGGGTTTCGGTTTGCTTGTGGCCTCGGCGCCGGCATTGGCGCACCACGCCTTTTCGTCAGAGTTTGACGCGGCGCAGCCGATCACGCTGAAGGGCAAGGTCACCAAGATTGCCTGGACGAATCCGCACGTGTGGATCTACCTGAACGTCCAGGACGAGGCAGGCAAGCTCACGAATTGGGGTTTTGAAATGGGAGCGCCGCACCAGGTCCAGGCCCGGGGATGGGCTCGCGACATGGTGAAACCAGGCGACGAGCTTGTCGTCGTCGGATCTCGTGCGAGGGACGGCAGCAACCGGATGAACGCGAGAAACGTGACGTGGGCGGCTACGGGGAAAACACTGGGCGCGGCGTCGAGCGAAGGCGCGACGGCTGCTGTTCCGTAAAATCCCTCGACGTCTAGAGGAGGTTTAGCGATGCGTCGTTTCCTCGCCGCATGCATGGCGACGACCGTGCTCGTCGTGTTGCCCGTGCTGACCGAGCGATCGTTTGCTCAGAGGGGCGGAGGCGCTCAGAGCGGGAACGCAACTCGGCCGGCGCCGCGCGCACCGGACGGCAAGATCATTCTGGGGTCGCCGACAGGAGAAAAGGGCACCTGGAACGCTGTCGATAACCGGATCGCGATTCCCGAAAAACCAGAGGAGTTCGGCGACCGCGACGCCGCCGCGAATTTCCCGACCGGGCCCGGGGCGTTTCCCAAACCGAAGATGAGCCAGATTCCTTTCCAGCCCTGGGCCAGGGGACTGTTCATCTACCGCACGAAACACGAGTTCGAGCCCTATACGCGATGCAAGCCCGCTGGTGGCGCGCGGATGGTTGCCACCGCGTACGGGACCGACTTCATCGACGTCCCCGAACAAAAGCGGATCTACATCACGCAGACCGGCGGACCCCATTCCTTCCGGCCTATCTACATGGATGGCCGGCCTCACCCGACGGATATGGATCCCACGTATTACGGGCACTCCGTAGGGCATTGGGAAGGGGACACTCTGGTCATCGACACGGTCGGTTTCAACGAACGAGCGTGGATCGACCTTCGGGGAATGCCAACCACCGAACTACTTCATCTCACCGAACGCATCACGCGCCCGGATTTCAATACGCTGCGTTATGAAATCACCATCGACGATCCCGGTGCTTACACGGCGCCGTGGACGACCGGCCTGTTCTTCCGGTGGTCGCCTGGAGCCGAACAGTTCGAGTTCGTCTGCCAGGACGGCAACCTGGCCCCGCTCCTGATGATTGGGGCCGAGAACGTGAAGGTGGATCGCAGCAGCCGGGTTTCTCCGTAACGCGTGGAGGTCAGGGTGCGCGCGAAAGTCTTCTGCTTCGTTTGCGTGTTGGCGTGCTTGACGATTGCCACGTTGACCGGCGTGGTGGCCCAGGAGGGCCACCCGCTGATCGGCACCTGGTCCGGCGAATGGGGCACTTCGCGCAACCGAGCGGAATCCCGCGTTGATCGTCATGGAGTGGAAGACCACCACCCTCAGCGGGGTCATCAATCCCGGCTACCCTGACGAAGCCAAAATTCGAGTCGGGACGCTGGATTCCACGAAATGGATGCTGCACCTCGAAGCCGATTCCAAGGACGAACGTGGAAACGTCGTGAAGGTCGTCATCGACGGGAAACTGGAAAACATCGGTTCGTTCAACCGAACGCTGACCGGCACGTGGACCCGCGGCAACGTCAAGGGTGATTTCAAGCTCACCAGGGAATAGCCTCGCAAGACTCCTTCATCGGCGTGTTTTCTGCCAGTATTGCACCGAGCTTTGGAGGATCAATCATGCGCCTCAATCGACTCGTTCCCGCAGCATTCATCCTGTTTGTGTCGGGTCCTGCCTTCGCCCAGGACTGGATCGAATACACCAGCAGCGCCGACTTCTTCACTGTCAATTTCCCGAGTGAACCGAAGGTGCAGCAGACCACCTATCGCTCGGAGTATGGCTACGACCTTCCGGCGCGCGTCTATAGCGCCGCGTCTGGTCAGAGCCGCTACTCCGCCACTGTGGTCGATTACTCGGTCGTCGAAAAGCTCGCCACCGAGAAAAGCAAAACCTGCCCGCAGGAGAACGTCGAGAACTGTATTGGCGGAGCGAATGCCGGTCTTGGGTACTGGAAGATGGATTTGCGAGGAGCGCTCGTCAATGCGTCGTGGAGGTTCTTCCAACGGGACGCGAAGGTGACGAGTTACCTATGGGAATTCATCGACCTGGTTGAAGGACATCAGCTGCAATTGACCAACAACGCCGATCAATCCCGGACCCACGTCGCGATCTATATGCACCAGGACCGCCTCTATATCCTGGAGGCCACCGTGCCCAAGGGTTACCCGCCGCCGGGGCAATTTCAGCAGTCCCTCGGATTCAACGACAAGGGCGGGACGCATGAACATGTTCGCTATCAGAATTTCTACTCAAACGCCTATCCGCCACCGCCCCGAGTCGGGCAGCAGCCGGCTCCGGCTCAGCAAGGGAGATGAATAGGAGTGTAAGTATGCAGTTCAAATCCTTGAGTCTTGCGGCCCTTGTTGCCGTGCTTCTGGGCTCGCCGGCCTGGGCGCACCATTCACACGGTGCCTACGTCGCGGGACCGAACGCGACGCAGTTGCAGGGTACGGTCAAGGAAGTGCAGTTGATCAACCCGCATTCCTGGATCTACCTCGAAGTCAAGAACGACAAAGGTGAGACGGCAATATGGGCTCTGGAAGCGACCAATCCAAACGGGCTCGCAAGGGCCGGCGTCAAGAAGGGAGACCTCAGACCAGGCGACACCATCAAAGTGCGGTGCAATCAGCTGAGAGACGGCAGCAACGGCTGTCTTCTCGGCTTTGTGACGCCCACACATGGTGACAAGGCGCGAGGCGACGGGGTCGAGAGAGACTGGGACGGCCCTCGTGCCGGCGCCGATCCGCGTGACGCGCTCGCGAAGTGAAAAAGGGTCCGGCTAAAGCCGGACACTACTTTGGGGCTCCTGGAGCCGCGCCGGGTTCGCCGGCCGACGAGCCGACAAATAGTTTTTTCCCGTCCGTGAACGTGATGACGCTGCCGTTTGCGCGGTTGGCTCCATCTTTCGCCTGGAAACCTTCGACGAGAATTTCGATGCCGATCGGCAGGGAATTTTTCGTCCAGCCGCGGCGGAGCAGCGCGTTTGGAGCAGCGGCTTCGATCATCCAGCTCGTGGTCTTGCCATCGTCGCCTTTGACGTCGATGTGGACCCACGCGTGCGGATTGACCCATTCCACCTTCGTGACCGTTCCCCGGAACTTGACCGGCTTGTTCGCATCGAATTCCGCAGCGAATGCATGGTGAGCCGAGACGGGCAGAGCAGCCAGCAATAAGCCAAGACCAGTGATCAGAGCCAGGAGCTTCGTTCGCACAGATTCACCTCTCTCCAGCTATCTTTTCTTCGCGGCTTCTTCCGCGGCTCTGTCTTCAGCGCGAGCCCCGCTCAGGGAATTGAACATCGCGTAGTTGCCCTCGTGGCACGCGTATTCGAAATTCTGATAACCAGGTTCCTGCGTGATGGGGAACGCGACTTGCCACCGGCCCGTGTACGTCTTGGGATCGTCGATGGTCACTTCGTAGTCGATCGAGTTCGGGCCGGTGCGGGTATATCGTTCCGTCAACTTCAGCGCGTCGCTGGTGGGAGTGCCGCCGCCGTTGAGGCCAACCCCGGTTCTGTTGCCGAGGAAATTGGTGGTCTCGATGACCAGTGTCCTGCCTTCCCAACGGCCGCGTGAGTCGCCCATATAGGTGCGGATATTCGAACTGGCGTGCGGACGCCCGTCGAGTGGGATCACCCGCGCTTCATGGACCATCTCGTGGAGAATCGTCACGAATCCCGGAGCCTGGATGATTTGCGCCCCATTGCCGTAGATCACAGGAAATATCGACCCGGTCACACCGCGTGTGATGCAACGAATGTAGTAGCTGAAGTCTTCCCACGAGGCAGGGTGTGGATTGTCATTGCCTGCGCCTTGAGGGATCGCTCTGGCTCGCGCCTCGGGCGTCAGTTCTGGAATTCTCCCATTCGGCGGGTAGACGACCAGTGACGTCTGTCTACACGGCCGTCTTGCCCGTTCGCCCCAGTGCCCAGGTGGGCCCACACCGACGCGAGCGTCCGGCGCGACGAATTGCTGTTTGTCGTTCTCGGCTTGTCTCGCCAGGGCACTCTCCCGTTGGGCGATTTCCTGTTCCGTCAGGTACTGTTTTTCGCCAAGGTTGGCTGGCCGTTGCATCGGCGTCCCGATGCAATCATCGCTCGTCCAGGTTCCCTGAAGATCCGGATCGCCCCAAGGTGTCTTGGGCGGAGTCCAAATCCTGGATGCGGGTGCAGTCCTGGTTGAAGTCGGCCGGGTCTGAGCGGCCACTTCAACGGCCAGCGTGAGGACAAACAGCGCGGCGAACGACGCCACCAGCCGATATTTCATCTTCGCTCTCCTTACTGCGGCTTTCGGAGATGTCCGTAGATGAGCTCTTCTGCGAATTCGACGCATTTGAATTCGCCGAGCTGTGCGTTCTTATCTTTCCGACGATAAAGCGGCACACTGATCTTCCATGGCCGCGTAAACACGGTGTTGTCCTCGATCGTCGCTTCGTAGTTGAGGTGATCGGCATCGGCGAGCGTGTAGCGTTCGACGATATGCACGTTCTCACTCATGAAATTTCCTGCTCGATCGAACCAGCTTTGACCGTTTAGCCCCGTGACATCGACCACCAACGTGTCGCCTTCCCAACGCCCGTTCGACGTGCCCATCCATGTATCGACGGCGGCCTCGCGCGGTTGTCCAATACTAATGACCCGATTGGCGGTCGCATACTCATACGCGATCGCGATGTCTCTCTGAGACTGGATGATCTGAAACGGGAAAGGCATATACACCGCGCGCGGGACGCCGGGCATGTAGCACTTCACTTCCGGATCCAGCTTCAGCCGGTTCTGGAAATTGTCTTTCTGTTTTGCCGCCGCTGCCGGGCGATAGGGAATCTCGCCGCCTTCGACGATGCCCTGGCCGCCGGGAATCGCGCCGACCGCGCCGAGCTGGAAGAATGGGCCAGGCTGCGCGATGTGGTCGCGAATGTCCCAGTAGGCTGTGCCTAGCGCCTGCCAAAGCCCGGTGAGATTGGCTTTGCCGTCGGGCAGGCGCGGGATTCGCGACGCTTGAGACTGTCCGACAGCCGGAATAGCAAGGACCGCCGCAATGATTGATAGGTTCTTGACCAGGCGCGTGGATACCACGGGGATCCTCCAAGGCCAGTTCATTGAATCACTGCTGTCTTGCCCACCATACACCACTGCCGGTGGTCGCGGTTGACAAACCCGCTGCTTGGGTGAGAATCAGTGACGCTACATGGACAAGCCCGCAATCCTTCACATCCTGAGCCCTCTGCCCCACGTCAGCCCTTTCGACATCACCATGGCGTACGATGCCGGATTCACTGCCGTCATCCCGTACTCCAGCGTCACCCTGGAGGAAATTCCAAGCCTCGTGCAGGACGTGATCTTCCCGCGCAGTCCGAAAGACCTGAAACGAAGCGCGATCCTGGTGGGTGGCCGGGACGCGGGCATCGCGATGGACGTGGTCGATGCGGCGAAGGCGGCGATGGTGCCCCCGTTCGAAGTCTCCATCCTGGCCGATCCAAGCGGTGCATTTACCACGGCGGCCGCCGTCGTGGCGTGTGTCGAGCGCCAGCTGAAACAGCGTCATCAGATGGAGCTGAACGGCGCGCGAGTGGTGATCTTTGGCGGCACCGGACCGGTCGGGATCGCCACCGGCGTCATCGCTTCTCTAGCCGGCGCGACGACGACTCTCGTGGACTATTTGTCCAGCGACGTCGCTCTGGCAAAGGCCGACGAGTACAACCGCCGCTGCGGCACGAAACTGCGAGGAACTTACGGCTGTTCCGATGCTGACAAAGCCCGGCTCGTTTCCAGGGCGGACGTCGTGATTACCACGGCCAAGGCCGGGGTCGAGGTCTTGAGCGCGTCGGTCCTCGAGGATGCCCGCCAGCTCAAAGTCGCCGCCGATATCAATGCCCGCCCGCCCGCCGGCATCGAGGGCATGAATTCAAAAGACGACGGCGCCCCGTCGCAATACGCGACCGGCGCGAAGGGCGCTGTGAATGTCGGTCCGCTGACGATCGGCAGGGTCAAGGTCAAGACTCAACAGGCGCTGCTTCGCTCGATGCTCGAAGCGGAAAAGCCGATTTATCTCGATTTCGGCCAGGCGTTCCGCACCGCCCGGGAGTTAGTATGACGATGAACATGAAATCAATCACGTCAAGAACAGCCGCCCTCGTCGTCGCCGCCGTTCTGTTTCTCGCAAGTGCCGCGTTCGGGGAAGAGGTCAGGGTCATCACGTCCGGCGCCTTTACGGCGGCCTATCTCGAGCTCGTCCCCGAGTTCGAACGCGCCACCCGGAACAAGGTCGTGACGACGTTCGGCGGGTCGATGGGGAACGGACCGGAGACCATCCCGAATCGACTTCAACGGGGGGAGCCGGCGGATATTGTGATCATGGCGGCCTCCGCGCTCGACGATCTGATCAAACAGGGCAAGGTCGTCGCCGGCAGCCGCGTCGATCTGGTGCGATCCAGCATCGGCATGGCCGTGCGCGAGGGAGCACCCAAGCCGGACATCAGCTCGGTCGCCGCGCTCAAGCAGACCCTGCTTCGCGCGAAGTCGATTGCGTACTCGGCGAGCGCGAGTGGTGTCTACCTTTCAACGGAGATGTTTCAGTACCTGGGAATTGCCGATCAGGTCCTGCCAAAGAGCAAGAACGCCCAGGGCGAACGAGTCGGGGCGCTTGTCGCCCGTGGGGACGCCGAGATCGGTTTCCAGCAGATCAGCGAGTTGCTTCCCGAGCCGGGCATCACATATGTAGGTCCGCTGCCGCCCGAGGTTCAACGGGTCACTGTGTTCTCGGCAGGGATCGTGGTGGGCGCGAAGCAGCCGGAGGCGGCCAGGGCGCTGATCAAATTCCTCGCGTCGGAGAAGGCGATCCCTGTGATCAAGAAGACCGCTCTGGAGCCTGTGACCGCCAAGTAGGACACTCGTCCTACGCATGAGAGTCTTCGAGAGGATGGAGGTGAGTCGTGACTGACCTTGCTCGTCGAAGCTTCCTGGTCAGCGTCGCCACGTCGCTGGGCCTGGCGGCGACGGTTCGCGGCCGGCGATTGTCGGCTTTCCAAGCGGCTGCTCCCCCGAGGCCCAATCGCATCGACATCCACCACCATTTCGCCCCGCCCGCCTGGGTCGCGGAGGTCAAGGGCCGGCCGCTGCTGAATGCCGCCAACACCAGATGGTCGCCTGCGCAGTCGATCGAGGACATGGACAAGGGTGGCGTCGCGGCCGCGGTCGTGTCGATCACGAATCCAGGCTTGTGGTTCGGAGACAGGGCCGTGACCAACCGGCTCGCTCGCGCGTGCAACGAGTACGGCGCGAAGCTGGTGCAGGATCATCCGACCCGGTTTGGCCTGTTCGCCGCGATGCCGCTGCCCGACGTCGACGCCACATTGAAAGAGATCGAGTACAGCTACGACACGCTGAAGACGGACGGTATCGGCCTGCTCACGAGCTACGAGGACGTCTGGCTGGGCAACCCGAAGTTCCGGCCGGTCATGGAAGAGCTCAACAGGCGCAGGGCCGTCGTCCATGTTCACCCGACCGCAGCCAATTGTTGCCGGAATCTCGATTATGGCCTCGGGCCCGGGAGCATCGAGTATGGAACCGATACGACCCGCGCCATTATCGGCGTGACGTTCAGCGGCGACGCCGCGCGTTTTCCCAATATTCGTTTCATCTGGTCGCACGCTGGCGGCTCAGCGCCGTTTCTGGCCGGCCGCATCGACGGCGGGTCCAACGCCGCCAAGGACCGTCTGCCCAATGGCTTCATGGCCGAGGCGAGGAAGTTTTTCTACGACACGGCAGGCGCGGCCAACCGCGGTGCGATTGCGTCACTGCTGCAGCTCGTGTCGCCAACGCAGATTCTGTTCGGAACGGATTTTCCACCCGGCGGCAGCAGCCTTGAGGTCGCCAAGCTTCTCGCCGAGCTCCGGATGTTCGACGCGAGCGCCCTCGGGGCGATCGACCGCGAGAACGCCGTGAGGCTCCTGCCGCGGCTTAAGAACTCGGTGACCTGATAAATATCAGGTGCCGCCCCATCCGGGCCCACCACTGCCGAATGCTATGGACCGCGAACTCGGCCGTGTCGTGATCGATCCCGACGCTATGGACGTCCGGTTCCCTTGTATCCCCCGACGGCGCGCAGTTCAGTAATGAGTCGCTCGCTCGAGCGCTTCCATCCCTATCCGCTGGTGCTCCCACACCTGACAGTGGAACACGCAAGCCTGCTGGCCGAATAGTGGTGTCCTGACTCCCACCACCGGGCCATTTCGCGTGAAGTCGAGCTTCGGTAGGCTGCACATCCGGGGCAAAACTGCCCTCGCCTATAAGGCTGTAGGTGAGAGGGCGAAGCTGCAACTCGGATCCGACTGTGCGATTCATTTCCGTCCATGCCGTTCGCCCCTGGGTGACTCTTCTGGTCACCGTGGCGTTGGTCCTGGTCTGCGGCTCGGTGGCGGAAGGGCAGGACGCCGTCCCCGGGCCGACGAGGGGGTGGACGACCGGCATCCTGACCATCACGCCGGCCCTCGCCGTCCGGGACTTCGGTCTCGACACTAATCTCTTCCACAAGGCGGCCGACCCGAAGAGCGACGTCACGTTCGTGGTGAGCCCGCAAGCGACCACGTCGCTGGGGGGACGCGCGGGGCGGGTGACGGTGGGCAGCCGGCTCGATCTGGTGTATTTCCGGACGTACGTGAGCGAACGGTCGGTCAACAGCGACACGCACGTCGAGCTGGCGGTCCCGATCGGCCGTCTGCGGCTGCGCAGCGCGGCCTCCTATGTGAACGCCCATCGCCGGCAGAACTCCGAGATCGACGCGCGGGTGCGGGGCGCCGAGAGCGCCCTGCTGATCGGGGGCGCCGTGCGGGTGAGTGGGGTGACCACGCTCGACTTCGAAGCGCGGGGGGCGCGGGTCGCGTTCGCCGGCGACCAGGTCTTCGATGGCGAACTGCTGCCGGCCCGCTTGAACCGGGACGCCGGCTCCGTCAGTACGGCGTTGCGCTATGCGGTCACGCCGCTGACGACTGTGGTGGTGCAGGGCGCCTTCGACCGCTGGCGGTTTCCGCTGTCGCCGGTCCGCAACGCGGATAGCCTCCGCGTCGTCCCGGGGGTGGAATTCGCGGCCTCCGCGCTGGTGTCGGGGCGCGCCGCGGTCGGCTATCGCGTCTTCGAGGGCCGCGACCCCGCGCTGCCGGACTTCAAGGGACTGGTGGCGTCGGGCGACCTGACGTTCACGATCGGCCCCGCGACGCGGCTCGCGGTGCTGTTCGACCGGGACGTCACGTACTCGTATCGCACGGTGCGACCCTACTACCTGTCGACGACCTGGGGCGGCGCGGTGCGCCACCGGCTGGGGAGCGGCTGGGAGGTCGAGGCCCGGGGCGGGCGGGAGACGCTCGATTATGCGGTCGCCGCCGTGCCCGGCCTGGAGGGCGTGCCCCCGGAGACGGTGCACCACTACGGGCTGCGGGTGAGCTACGGATTGAGTCCGGACACGCGGATTCTCGTCGATGTGGATCATCAGGACAGAGCATCGTCTCTCGCACACCGCAACTACCACGCGCTGCGCACCGGCGTAACCATCAGCTATGGATTTTAACAATATGGAAGATAACCGTTCTCGTCCCACGGCGGAGTTTGTCAGGCCCGCCCCACTGGCCGGCCTCGAGGTGCACGACCTGATTCGCGCGTTGTACCGGCACCGCCGGGTCATGGCCGGGCTCTTCGTCACCGTCGTCGCGGGCGCCGTGCTCTATGTCGTCACGGCGTCGCCGGTCTATGAAGCCCGGACCCAATTGATGATTGAACCGGACAATCCAAAGCTGGCCGCCTTCGACGACGGGGGGCGGGGCGAGCGGGATCTGACGCCGTACTACCAAACCCAGTATGCGATTCTGAAGAGTCGCACGCTGGCCCATCGGACCATCGACGAGCTCGGGCTCTGGGACGCCCCGGAATTCGCGGCGGTTCCGCCCCCGGCCTCGGACCAGGGGCGGGCGAGCACGATCGACCGGTTCCTGGCGCGTCTGACGATTTCCTACAAGGTGAACAGTCGCCTGGTCGACATCGTGTTTGAGGCGCACGACCCAACCCTGGCGGCGAACGTCGCCAACACGTTGGCGCGGCTTTACACGACGCAGAACGTGGAGTTGCGCGTCACCCCCTTCACGGAGACGGCCGGCTTGCTCGACGTCAAGTTGGCCGAGCAGCGTCGGCGCGTGGAGACCAGCGACCTGGCTCTGCAGCAGTATCTCGAGAAGCATGAGGTCGCCTCTACCGACGGGCACCCGAGCATCGTGACGCAGCGGCTGACGGCCGTGACGGCGGCGCTCACGGAGGCCACGGCCGAGCGCGTGCGGCGGCAGGTGCGCTACGAGCAGCTTGAGGCGCTCAAGGACCCCACCGGGACGCTCGATGCCGCCCCGCTCATGGTCGCGAGCCCGGTGGTCCAAACCCTCAAGTCGGAGCTGGCGACTCTGCAGCTGCAATTCACGGAGCTCGCGCAGCGCTACGGCGCCCTGCACCCGGAGGTGGTGCGCGCGCGGGCCGGCCTGGAGATGACGACGGCGCGCTTGGCCGCCGAGATCGCCACCGTCGTGGACGCCGCCCGGGCCGATTACCGCGCGGGCGTGGAGCGGGAGAAGCGGGTGGAAGCGCAACTCCAGGCGCTCCGAGCCGCCGAACTGGCGGAAGACCGCAACGGGATCGCCTACCGGGCGCTCGAGCGCGACGCCGCCACCAACCGGGCGATTCTGGAAACGTTGCTGAAACGGGCGGAGGAAACGAAGATTTCCGGCGCGCTCACGCCTAGCAGCGTGCAGGTCGTCGATACCGCCGAAGTGCCGCAGGTGCCGGTCCGGCCGCAGCAACGGGTGATCGTGGTGCTGGCGACCGGGCTCGGGGCGATGGCCAGTTTCGGCCTGGCGTTCTTCCTGGAGTTCGGGCGGGATCGCATTCGGTCCATGGACGAGATCCGCACGGGCCTCGGGTTGCGCCCGTTGGGCTTGCTCCCGCTGGAAGCGGCGGCGCCTAGTGGGGCCACGCCCGCCTCACCACATTTCGTCGAAGCCATCCGCACCGTGCGCTCCAACGTGCTCACGCTCCTGGCAAAGGACGTGCGGTCGTGGGTGCTCGTGACGAGTGCGGGCACCGGCGAAGGCAAAACGACCGTGGCCTGCAGTCTGGCGGTGGCGCTGGCCGAGCTCACCCAGCGCGCGGGCAACGGCAAGAGCGTGCCCCCGCGCGTGCTGCTGGTGGACGCCGATATGCGCGCCCCGCGCGTGCACGACCTCCTGGGGGTGCCCCTCGGCCCGGGGCTCGCGGAGCTCATCGAGGGCGCCGTGCCACTGACGGCCGCGCTGCGGCCGTCGACGATTCCCGGCCTGTGTGTGCTGCCCGCCGGCGTGGCCAAAACCAACGCCGCCGACGCGCTCGGGTCGCCGGCGTTCAAAAAGGTGCTCCAGTCGCTGAATCAGGTCTTCGAGATCGTCGTGATCGATTCGCCGCCGATCCTGGCGGTCGCCGATGCCGGTCTGATCGCCCGGGAGGGACCGCCGGTGCTCCTGGTCATCGGGGCCGACAAAGCCGATCTGCGCAGCGTGCGGGCCGCCCTCGACGAGATTAGCGGACCCGACACCCGCATCCTGGGGGCGGTCCTAAACCGGGCCACCGTGCAGCAGCACCCGTACTACTACTTCCCGTACTACCGGCCTGACCACCAAGGGTCGTACGGGCACAGCGGGAAGGCCCGCTTGACCCAGGCTTCCCAGGGGGAAACGTAGAACGCCATGCAAATCGCCCTCAATCGGCCAGCCGTCGGCATCACTCACAGAAATTACGACGTCACGAAACGTCTACTCGACTTGACCTTGTGTACGCTCGCCCTGCCCTTTGTCCTGATCGTCCTCGTTATCTGCGCCGTGCTGGTGTGGGTCGACGATCCAGGTCCGGTTGTCTTCACGCAGCTCAGGACGGGACAGGGGGGGCGGCGCTTCCGGATGCTCAAGTTCCGCACCATGGTCGTCAACGCCGAAGAGCTCAAACACGTCTACGCGCATCTCAACGAGCATACCTGGCCGGATTTCAAACTCACCAACGATCCGCGCGTGACCCGCGTGGGGCGGTTCTTGCGGAAAACGAGCCTCGATGAGCTGCCGCAGATCATCAACGTGCTGAACGGCGAAATGAGCCTCGTGGGTCCCAGACCCACGTCGTTCTCCGCGAGCACGTACGACCTCTGGCACACCGCGCGGCTGGAGGCCGTGCCGGGGATCACCGGGCTCTGGCAGATCAGCGGGCGCAGCGACGTGGATTTCGACGACCGTTTGCGGCTCGACATCGAGTACATCGAACACCGAAGCATCTGGCTGGATCTGCGCATCCTGGTCGGCACCGTGGGGGCCATTTTTGGACAGCGCGGCGCCTATTAGGCGCCGCGGGACGAACGCGGGTCGGCCGAGGCGCCGGCCCACTGGACACACTGCACTTCAGGGAACACGACGATGAGACGACTCCGACTGTCGTGCGCACTCTTCTTCTGCTGGCTGTTCGTGCTGTACAACATCGAGCGGCTGCACGAGCCGATCAACCTCGCCTCCTTCGTGTATGTCGTCGCCTGTCTGAGCGCCGCGCCGATGATTCTCGCGCCCCGGCTGAGCCACGTCTCCCTCGTCAAGCTCCTGCCACCCGTGGCGGCGGCGGTGCTGCTGCTGAAGGCGGTGTTCGGCTACCCGCTGGGCGGCCCGGATGTCCCGCTGACGGTGATGGAGCTCGGTGTCGTGAGCCTGACCGTGGTGCTGGCCCATCACGTCGGGCGCCAATTGGAAGACGTCCGGACCGCGGTCGTCAGTACGCTGGTCAGCCACCTGCATGATCAGACTCGTCCGTTTGACACAGGCCTCGAGGATATGTACCGCGAAATGCGCCGCGCGCGCGCGTTCAATCGGCCCCTGGCCCTGCTGGCCGTCGCACCGACGAGCGATAGTGTCAAGGTCACGCTGGATCGCTTTACCAAGGAGGCCCACCGGGAAGCCGCGGAGCAATACGTTGACGCGAAGCTGGCTAAGGTCTTAGCCACGGGCACGAAGGGCTCGGACATTATTACGCATGCGGGGGACCACTTCGTGATGCTGCTGCCGGAAACGGGCCGCCATGAGGCGAACCGCTTCATCAAGAAATTGCGCGCGAAGGCGCACGCGGAGTTGGGGCTCGACATCGCGATTGGCGCCTCGGTGTTTCCTGAGGACGAGGTGACGTTCGTCAAGCTGGTGGAGCGGGCCCAGGCGGGCATGGATCGTGGCCCGGGCGCCGACCTCAGAACGCGCCCAGACGGCGCGTCGACGAGGCACCCGCACAGCCCGCGGGTGACGGTTCCCGGCACCGCCGGGTCTCACAACAATGGGCACGGCAAGGGCAATGGCAATGGCAATGGCAACGGCAACGGCGACGGCAAGCCCGTGTCGGAGCTGGTGCCCGCCACCCCCTATCGACGCGCGCCGCACGCGTAGCCCTGCCTTTCAACTCTTCTGAAGATCTGTCTCGTCGGACCTCCTCCCCTATGATTGCCACCTCCCCAGAACCGGCGCCGGTTTCGACTCATGGGGCCGCCTCGGTCCGGACACACATCCGGGGCTCGAGTCTTCTTCTGGTCGGGCGTCAGATCTCGCTCGTTCTGAATCTGGTCGTTCAGGTACTGACGGTCCGGTATCTCGCGAAAGCCGACTATGGCGCCTTCGCGTACGCGCTCGCGTTCGTCACGCCAGGCGCCAACGTGATTGCCCTCGGCCTGGGACGGGCCCTGAGCCGCTTTGTGCCGATCTACCAGGAGCGTGAGGAACACGCCAAGGTCGTCGGCGCGATTGTGCTCAGTGTGGGAACGGTACTGGCCTTGGGAACGGTGGCCATACTGTCAGTCGTCGGGCTGCGAAACGTTCTCCTGCAGAAGGCGAATCCGCTTGCGGTGACATTGCTGGTCATCCTCATCGCCCTCTGTCCCGCTCAGGCGTTGGAAACCCTGTTCAGCAACTTGCTGGCCGTGTTCGCGGGCGCCCGTGCCATCTTCTTCCGCCGTTACGTTCTGGGCCCCTCCCTGAAGCTGGCGGTGGTGTCGTTGCTTATTTGGGCTCACGCGGACGTCCGCTTTCTGGCAGTCGGATACCTCGTCGCTGGTTTCCTCGGCACCGCGACCTCCGCCCTGCTTCTGACCCAGATCTTTCACGCCAGGGGGCTGTTGCGGCGCTCTCTTTTCCGGAGCATGTCGATGCCGTGGCGGGAAGTATTCGGCTTCAGTCTGCCACTGCTCAGCTTTGACGTCGTGCTGGCGCTGCGAAGCTTCGTCACTGTTCTCTTCCTGCAGTACTTCCATTCTCTTGAAGCCGTGGCGGTGTTTCGTGCCGTCCTGCCGGTCGCCCAACTCAACGCGGTGGTCGGCGAGAGTTTCCGGCTGCTCTTTACCCCGGTCGCCGCCCGCTTCTTTGCCCGGGACGACGGACTGGCAATGGAAAAGCTGTATTGGCAGACGGCCGCGTGGGTCTCGCTGCTTTCGTTCCCAGTGTTCGCCGTCACGTTCTTCGTTGCGGAACCGCTTGCGGTGTTCCTCTTCGGACAGGCGTACGCCGGGGCCGGCAGCGCTCTGGCCATTCTCTCCCTGAGTTACTTCTTCAATGCGGCGGTCGGCTTCAATACCCTGACGCTCCGAGTATTCGGGAACGTGAGATCCATCGTTGGCATCGACCTGGCCACCGCGGCCGTTTCCTTGGTACTTACCGCTCTGTTGGTCGTGCCGTACGGGGCTGTGGGTGGAGCCCTCGCGATGGGCGGCGCTCTCGTAATCCAGAACGTTCTCTACCAATGGGTTCTTTCCAGGGTCACGGGTATCAGCGCATTACCGGCCCGCTATCGTCGGGTGTACTCGACGATCGTCATAACCGCGCTGAGCTTGAAGGTCGTCGCAGCCCTCGTCAGCGTGTCACTCGTGACAGGGCTGGTCCTGGCCGCGATCGCGTCGGGTCTGGTCTTCTGGCTCAATCGCGATCTGCTAGACATTCAGAAAACCTTTCCGGAGATCCAGCGCGTGCCTTTCGTGGGCCAGTTGCTGGGTGCCCCGGTCCGCTGAAGAGCCGTGCCCTTCGATACAACAGTCCAGGCCATTGAGACGTCGCCGCGACGACTCCGCGTCGCGTACATGATGTCTCGGTTTCCCAAACTCACTGAGACGTTCATCCTGCAAGAGATGGTCGCGATGGAGCGCCTCGGCATAGAAGTTGTTGTCTACCCGCTGTGGCGCGAGCACGCCGCTGTGATGCACCCCGAGGCGCTTCGTTTCGTGGAACGGGCGAACTTCCAAGCCTCGTTCTCGACCGCCGTCCTGCGAGAGAACTGGCGGCTGCTGTCACGACAACCGCGACAGTACATCAGCACCCTATGGGCCGCGCTGCGGGGAACCTGGGGCAGCCTCAGATTCTTCGCCGGTGCACTAGCGATCTTTCCGAAGGCCGTCTACTTCGCCAAACGGATGGAAGCGACGGCTGTCGCACACGTGCACGCTCATTTCGCGACACACCCGACCGTCGCGGCACTCGTCATACACCGGCTGGTCGGGATCCCGTACAGCTTCACTGCCCACGGTTCGGACCTCCACCGCGATCAACGGATGCTAGGGCAGAAAATTGCCGAAGCGGCGTTTGCCGTCACGATCTCCGACTACAACCGGCAAGTCATGGCGGCCGAGTGCCAACATGAGCACGATCGCAGCAAAGTGCGGATTGTCCACTGCGGCGTGAATACACAGCTGTTTCGGCCACGAGACAAACAGCCCAGGGTGCGTCCGCGGTCCACTCCTTTCTCGATTTTCTGTGTGGGCACGCTGCACGAGGTGAAGGGACAGGCCTATCTCCTCCAGGCGTGTCGGCAACTCGTCGAGCTTGAGATCGACTTCGTCCTGAACCTGGTGGGCGACGGACCTGATAGACAGGCCCTGCTCGGGCAGGCGATGGCGGCGAAGATCGCCGACCGCCTGACGTTTCATGGAGCGAAGACCCATCAGGATGTCGCCGAACTCCTCCGGGGAGCCGACGTCGTCGTCGCTCCGAGCGTCCCAACCAGAGACGGCCGCCGCGAGGGCATACCGGTGGCGCTGATGGAGGCGATGAGCAGCGGCGTGCCGGTGGTGGCCAGCCGCCTCTCGGGGATACCCGAATTGGTCGAGGATGAGCGAACGGGTTTGCTGGTGCCGGCACGTGACGCGCAGGCGCTCGCCGACGCCCTGCGGCGACTGTATGTGGACGCTGCGCTGCGCCACCGCTTGGGGGAAGCTGCCCGAGCGAAGATCTTCCAGGAGTTCGATCTATCCAAGAACTCGGCGACGCTGGCCACACTCTTCAAAACCGTCGCGACTGGAAGCCGAGACGCTGTCGCGTGCCTCCCTGGGGTCGCCGCCTCCGCAGTTGAGCGGGCGTCATGAGCATCCTGTTTTTTGGGGGCGCTCTGATTCTGATCGCATATGCGTACGTCCTGTTTCCGCTCGTCGTGTTGCTAAGAGGCCGGCTGTGTCCCCGACCATTCACGCAAGAGGACACTACCCCACGGGTCAGCATCATCGTCGCGGCCCACAACGAGGAAGGCAGCATTGGCACGAAACTCCAGAACCTGCTGTCGGTCGACTACCCGACCGACCGGCTCGAAGTGCTGATCGCTTCGGATGGGTCGAACGACGACACTGAAAATATCGTTCGAGGATTCGCCGCGCGGGGCGTCCAACTGCTGGCGCTGCCCCGGCGTGGGAAGGCCCAGGCGCTGAACGCCGCCGTTGCGGCGTCGAGCGGGGAGATCTTGGTGTTTTCCGACGCGAACAGCATGTACGCCGCCGACGCCGTGCGGGCACTCGTCCGACCGTTCGCCGACGCATCGGTTGGTGGTGTCGCGGGCGATCAACGCTACCTCGAGGATTCCAGCCCGGCGGTCACGGCCGACGGCGAACGATGCTATTGGGACTTCGATCGAAAACTCAAGCAGGCTCAGAGCCGGGCGGGCAACGTGACGTCGGCAACGGGGGCGATCTATGCGATCCGCCGCTCGTTGTTCTCTCCGGTGCCAGAAGGGGTCACCGATGACTTCGTCACGTCCACCAAAGTGATCGCCCAGGGTTGCCGGCTGGTCTTTGCGCCAGCAGCGGTCGCGTTCGAACCGGTGGCCCCGTCGGGCGAGATCGAGTTTGGCCGCAAGGTGCGCGTGATCACACGCGGCTTCCAGAGCGTGCTGGAGATGCGTGCCTTGCTCAATCCGTTTCGGTACGGCTTCTACGCGATCCAGTTGTTCTCCCATAAGGTTCTGCGGCGACTGGTGGCGTTGCCGCTGCTGGTGTTGTTTGTGAGCAGCATGGTGCTCTGGAACCAGGGTCCCCTTTACGGGACGGTCGCGCTCGGCCAGCTGCTGCTCTATGGTTGCGCCGCTCTCGGAATCGCGCTGTCCAAGACCCGGCTCGGGCGAGCCAAGGTCTTCACGCTTCCGCTGTTCTTCGTTGCGGTAAACGTGGCCGCCCTGATGGGAGCTCTCAAGCTCCTGGCCGGGCAGCGTGTGGTCATGTGGGACCCTCAGCGCCCGCAGAGCCGAGCCAGCTGATGACCCACGGAGAGAGCGACGGCACACCGCCCCAATGGAGAGCCACGATGAGGAAGTTGTACCTGACGACGGCGCTGTTTCTGGGTGTCTTGTTGTCTATTTTTGCGTTGCACGCGTCCCAGGCCCCGTCCACTGGCCAACAGGCGACTGGGCCTGCCGAGGCCAGCGACGTCCCAGCTGCGCCGGTGGCTGATGCGGACGCTCCTGAGCCAAGAACCTTCATGTGGCTCAGCCCGGAGGAGATACGGGCCCTGCCGATCGCCGAAGATCCTGGTTGCGATCCACGCTGCAGCGCGGCATGGAGGCTATTGAGGCGGGCGGCTACATTGACTCCCGATCCTCCCAATCTGGCCGATCTGGACGAAGACACCGGCAACCTGGTGCTGGCGAAAGCGTTGGTGGCCGTGCGGCTGGGTGATTCGGCATTGACGGCCGGCCTGAGAGACGAAGTGGTGAACTTGCTGGGCCTGGCGATCGGGACGGAGGGCGGCGCCTCAGCCCTCGCCGTCGGCCGAAGACTGGTAGCCTACGTCATCGCCGCCGATATCATCGATCTGCCCGTCACTCGCCCAGACTTTGACGAGACCGTATTCCGGCCGTGGCTCCGTTCGATCGTGGCCCGGGAGTTCGAGGGCAGAACGCTTCGGTCCTGTCACGAGGATCGTCCGAACAACTGGGGCACTCATTGCGGTGCGTCCCGGATCGCGGTCGCCGCCTATCTGGGTGACCGATTGGAGATGGCGCGCGCGGCGGTGGTCTTTCAAGGATGGCTCGGCGATCGACAGAGCTACGCCGGGTTCAAGTTTGAGGCCGAGGCGTTCAGCTGGATGAGCGATGCCTGTCTGGTTCTCGCGTCCAGCCCCGATTGCCAGTCCAGACCCATCAACCCGCCTGGTGCCATCGTGGCTGGTCATAACGTCGACGGCGTGATTGTGGACGACCAGCGACGCGCGGCTGGTGGGTTTAGCTGGCCTCCCCAGTACACCGTCTATACCTATGGGGCGTTGGGAGGCGCTGTGGTTGAGGCTGGCATTCTCCGGCGGTTCGGTTTCGACGCCTGGCAGTGGGGTGACCAGGCCCTGCGGCGCGCCGTTGAGTGGATGTACTACAACGGCGATGGCAAGCCGAAATGGGATTCCTGTGACGACACCAACAAGCGCTACGTGCTGGATCTAGTCGACCATGCGTACGGGAGCGATTTCATCGCCCGGATGGCTTGCTCACCGGGGCCGTCGCGACCCGGGCGCAACATCGCCTGGACCAGCTGGACACACCAGTGATAGTCACGCTACACGACGCGAAGATCAGCATGGGAATTCGTCTTAGGTCGGTCCCACTTCTCATACCGGCATTGCTCTGTTCGATGCTTTGGTTCAGCCGAGAATGCTCGGCGACGTCGCGAAGCCAGCTCCGACAAAGCGTGACGGACGGTCGTCAACCGAGTCACACGGCTGGCCGGTCCGCCGTCCTGCCGTCGAAGCCCTACATTTGGATCAGTCCTGCGCAAATTCGGGCACTGCCAATG
Source organism: uncultured Acidobacteriota bacterium (assembly GCA_963789965.1). Taxonomy (GTDB): domain Bacteria; phylum Acidobacteriota; class Vicinamibacteria; order Vicinamibacterales; family CAVVIG01; genus DATLLJ01. Next base: position 83,668 of record CAWBMO010000002.1, on the reverse strand, counting down.
GCCGGGGACCCAGGTTGCGGTTCGCGCTGCAGCGGGGCCTGGACGCTGCTGAGACAGGCGGCCACGGCGGCCCCCGGTCGTCCCAATCTGGCCGATCTGGACGAAGAGACCGGCAACTTCGTGCTGGCGAAAGCGTTGGTGGCCGTGCGGCTGGGTGATTCGGCATTCACGGCTGGCCTGAGAGATGAAGTGGTGAAGCTGCTGGGCCGGGCGATCGGAACAGAGAGCGGCGCCTCAGCCCTTGCCGTTGGCCGAAACCTGGCAGCGTACGTCATCGCCGCCGACATCATCGATTTGCCCGTCACTCGCCGCGACTTTGATGATTCCGTCTTCAGGCCGTGGCTCCGCTCGTTCGCGCGCAAGAAGTTCGAGGGCAGAACGCTTCGGTCTTGTCACGAGGATCGTCCGAACAACTGGGGCACTCAATGCGGTGCGTCCCGGATCGCGGTCGCCGCTTATCTTGATGATCGCGTGGAGATGGAGCGTGCGGCCAGCGTCTTTCGGGGATGGCTCGGCGATCGACAGAGCTACACCGATTTCAAGTTTGGCGCCGAGGCGTTCAGCTGGATGAGCGATGCTTGTCTGGTTCTCGCGTCCGGCCCCAATTGCCAGTCCAGACCCATCAACCCGCCCGGCGCCATCGTGGCTGGTCATAACGTCGACGGCGTAATTGTCGACGACCAGCGACGCGCGGCCGGCGGGTTCACCTGGCCTCCCAGAGTACACGCACTATGCGTATGGGTCGCTGGGAGGTGCTGTGGTTCAGGCTGGCATTCTCCAGCGGTTCGGTTTCGACGCCTGGCAGTGGGGGGACCAGGCCCTGCGGCGCGCCGTCGAGTGGATGTACTACGACCGCGATCACAAGCCGAAATGGGATTCCTGTGACGACGCCAACAAGCGCTACGTGCTCGATCTGGTCGACCACGCGTACGGGAGCAATTTCATCGGCCGGATGGCTTGCTCACCGGGGCCGTCGCGACCCGGGCGCAACATCGCCTGGACCAGCTGGACACACCAGTAGCCATGGCGCGAGGCACCGACTGAGGCAGGATGCTACGAGTACTTATTTACCATCGGATCGCTGATGCCGAATCATCACCCCTCCTGGATCCCACCCTTATCAGCGCGACGCCGCGTGATTTCGAGCGGCACATGCAATACCTCGCGGCACGTTACCGCGTTGTGGGACTCTCCGACGTACTCGGTGCCCTTCAGACGGGCGCACCCCTTCCCGATGACGCCGTGCTGATTACGTTTGACGACGCCTATGCTGATTTCGGGCGGACCGCCTGGCCGATACTGAAACACTTTGGGTTGCCGGCAACGCTGTTTGTGCCAACCGCCTACCCTGATCGGCCGGAGCTTTCGTTCTGGTGGGATCGGCTCTATCGTGCAGTCGCCTCCAGTACGAGTCCTGAATTGGAGTCGACGCCTGTTGGGACGATGTCACTGAGGACGCCCCACGACCGCCACGAAGGTCTGCGGCGTTTGAGAGATCATCTCAAGAGCGTCACACATCAGGAAGCACTGAGCCTGGTTGACGACGTTTGTGTCAGGCTCGGGGGTATTTCTGCTTGCACGAACGGCGTATTGAGCTGGGACGAGCTGCGCAGACTCTCCGGTGAGGGCGTCACGCTCGGCGCGCACACTCGAACCCATCCCCTCCTGACACGGATCGCTCCGGACGCGGCTCGAGAGGAAATCGTAGGGTCTCAGCAGGATCTGAAGCGCGAGATCGGGCAGACGCTGCCTGTGTTTTGCTTTCCTGGCGGCCAGCACAACGACACGGTCGTATCGATGGTGAAGCAGGAAGGATTCAAGGTGGCCTTCACCACCGTTCGAGGGTGCAACGACCTGGGTTCTGCCGACCCATGGCGCCTTCGCCGCATAAATATCACTCGCAGCACATCCCCGCTGATGTTTCGGCTTCGCCTGACTGGCCTCGGCACTCAGGTCGATGCGTGGAGACACGCAAGGCGACGACGGCTGCGTCAACCGGCCTTGGCGTGAGCCATTCTTTTCACAGGAGGCAGCCATGATGGGACGAAGTCCCTCAGTCAGCGTGCTCATGCGTTCGCACAACGACGGTCAGTATCTCGATCAGGCCGTCAAGAGTGTTCTGGCCCAGACCTTCCAAGACCTCGAGCTCGTCATCGTCAACGATGCGTCAACGGACTCAACATTTGAGCAAGTCGAGCGTTGGCGTTGTGCGGACCCGCGTGTCCGGGCAATCCACAACCATCCCAACCGCGGAGGACCCGCCAGTTCGAACATCGCGCTGCGTGCGGCAAGAGGCGAATACGTGGCAAATCTGGATGGGGACAACTATTGGATCGATAGTCAGAAGCTCGCCGAGCAAGTGAGCTGGCTGGAGGCACACCAAGACTACGTGCTCGTCGGCGGCCTCACGCAGAAAGTGGATCGACGCGGTCAGCCGTTGGAGGTTATCCGTCGCCCAGAAACCGACGACCAGATCCGGCGGCAGTTTCTACGTCGCAACCCCATCGGGGCGTCAGCGGTGTGCTTTCGGCGTCAGGCAGCCGTCTCAGTGGGCGGCTATCCAGGGCAAGTGAAGCTGTCGGAAGACTTCGGCCTCTGGCTCGCCCTAGGACAGCTGGGCAAGCTCTACAATCCGCAGCGGATCTGGAATGCCTATCGGGTGACGGGAGACAACATCAGCGACATTCAGCCAGCCGCGCAGGTCGTGGACCAGCTTTACTACATCCGCAAGTACCGTGGACAATATCCCGGGTACCGGAAAGCGGTGGTCGCATGCACACTCCGCCTGATGAGGCTGAAACTCGCGGCCTGGGCCTCGCCCCACCCGACTGCTGCGGCTGGAGTTCACTCCTTGAAGGCCCTGAAGGGCGCGTGGGGAAGACTCGAATGAGCTTCGCCAAAGACCATGCCCTGCAGATCGTCAGGCGTCTCGATTGGCGCTTCCTGCTGCCGAACCCGAACCTGGGTCACGTGGCCTATATAGGGCCCCCAACTGGAACCCTGCCATTCGCGTTGAAGCAGTTCAGCGAGCTTCTGACGACGGTTTCGAAGGCGGACGAGTCGCGCGTCGGTGTCAAGATGGATGGCTCGCATGAGGTCGTCGTGCTGCGGTCCGCAGACGTCGCGGCAGTGGACAACGTCAAGCCGCTGCTGACGTCGGGTGGCTATCTGTACTGGGAAGTAGAGCGCGCGTCCAGTCTGCGTCATGTGCGGGATTACATCGCGCCCATCGAGCGGCTTGGATTCGACGACATCCAGGTGAGTTGGCACCGCCCGGACTTCGAGTCCTGCCTCGAGATCATCCCACTCCGTGATCCGGTAGCCCTGCGCTTCGCGTTTGCTCGAAGCCGTGGAAGCGTGAGCAAACGAGTGAAATTCGCTGCCGGGCGCTTTCTGATGACAGCCGGACTGTTGGCGCGTGTGGTTCCGTGTTTCAGCATCATCGCCCGCAACGGTTCGCCGGAAGAGGGATCGGCGTGAACAAAGTCGACGCATGGAGGGCTCCCTGATGGCAGAGAGGAATGTGTCTGCGACTGGCCGGGTGGCGTGGTTCACCGGTCTTTCCGGCGCCGGGAAATCCACTATCGCCGAGCTCGCCGCGGCGATGGTGCGTGAGCGCGACCGGCGTGTCACCGTCATCGACGGCGATACCGTGCGCGCCCAACGCCATCGGCACCTCGGATTCAGCCCATCGGACATTCGAGAGAACAACCGTCTGATAGTGGAGCTGTGCCGCGAAGCGCTCGGGTCTCACGACATCATCCTGGTTCCCATCATTTCACCGTTCAGGGATGCGCGGCACGCCGCCCGGCTCGCGCTGGGGCGAGCGTTCGTAGAAGTGTATGTGAAAGCGTCGCTGGCCGCCGTTGCGCGGCGCGATCCCAAAGGGATCTATCGCCAGGCCCACGAAGGGCGTCTGACTGGTGTCATTGGCCTGTCGCCAGGCGTTCTGTACGAAGTGCCGCTTGACCCGGACGTCGTGCTGGACACCGAGACAGTTGACGCCCGGTCGTGCGCGGCAACTCTGGTGGCAGCCCTGCTGGATGCACCCCAGTGTTCTGGGAGTTCGCAGCGCTCGGTATTGCTCGCGGGAGACTTGTTGTGAACGTGCACAAACCCATCATCATCGTCTGTGCCGGTCGAAGTGGCTCGACTATGTTGTATCGACTCCTCGGGCGTCACAGGGACGTCGGCTGGCTGTCGACCTACAACCAGGCGTTGCCCACGCAACTCTGGGTGTCGGTCTTCTCGAGGCTCTACGGCCGGAAGGTATTCGACGACATCAGGAATCGCTACTATTTCCCCAAGCCTTTCAGTGCCTATAACTTCTGGCAGCGCTACCTGCCTGGCATCGACAGACACGACAGTCCACTGACCCCGGCCAATGTTCCTCAGGCGGCGATCGAACCGCTGCGCCGCGACATCGCCAGCGTGCTCCGGTATCAGAACAAGAAGCGATTTCTGACAAAGGTGACGGGGTGGGCCCGGATAGGCTATTTCGACCGCATTTTTCCGGACGCAGTCTTTGTCTATCTGAGACGTGATCCGGTGTCCATTGTCGAGTCTTGGGTTCGAGCTGGGTGGCTGAACGTCACCGCCGACATCGACAGTCCGGATTGGGAGTGGGGCGAGGTGCCCGCGGCCTACCGCCAGGTCTGGGGGCAACTGGGTGGAGGTCCTCTCCTCTCTGCCGCGATCAAGATCCAGTTGGACGTCGACGACCTCCGGAGGAACGTCGCCCAATTTCCGGCGCGCTGCTATGAAGTGGGCTACGAGGATCTCGTCACCGAGCCGCACAGGTGTCTGCGGGACATCCTTGCGTTCTGCGACCTCGAGTGGACCGACGCGTTCGCTGGGCTGATCACCCCTTCTGAGGTCCGCAACTATACCGACCGGTGGAAGCAGCAACTATCAGCCGATGACGGCACGCGCCTGCGTGAGTTCTTCGCCCGCGTGAATAGGCCGACGCTCGCGTACGGCTCGGTCGTCTAGATCTAGCGCAACGACAAGCTCGCCCTCGCCCGGCGCCGCCGGGCCCATCCCACGGATCGACCCCCGCTGTTCTTCGTGACGAAACGTACCCGAACCCCAGGCCAAAGGTGTGAACCGATGAAAAGAAGGCGAACAAAAATCATTGTCACTCTCGGACCTGCGACCAGCAGCGAACACGACATTCTGACGATTCGGGACAAGGGCGTCGACTTTGTCCGGATCAATATGTCGCACTCGACCATTCCGGATCTGAAGCGCTACGTCGGTCTCGCCCAGGACGCCGGGATCCCCTTCATCCTCGACACCGAAGGATCCCAGGTCAGGACGGGAGACCTCGAGACAGATGTCATCTGCTTCCAGGAAAACGACGAGATCCTCATTCGGTCGCAGCCGATTCTCGGCAATCGACACGAAATCTCCCTGAAACCCGGCTCGATTCTCGAACAGCTTCAGCCAGGGGACCTCATTCACATTGACTTCGACACCCTCATTCTCCGTGTCATGGATGTATCGGCCGCCTCACGTGGGATGGTCACAACAAGGGCCATTACCGGAGGCTTCATCGGGAGAAACAAGGCGGTCGTCCTCGACCCCGTCATGAGACGACCGGTCCAGCTCCCGACGTTATCGCCGAAGGACCTCCAGTCCATCGAGGTAGGTCTGGCGATGGGCGTTGAACACATCGCGTGCTCCTTCATCCGCTCGGGCGGCGCGGTCGATGAAGTGCGTCGCCTTACCCGGAACAAGATGACGATCATCTCGAAGATCGAATGTCGGGACGCGCTGCTGGATGTCGATCAGATTATCGAGAAGTCCGACTTTTTGCTGATCGACCGTGGCGACCTGAGCAAAGAGATCCCGATCGAGAGGATTCCGTGCACGCAGAAGGTCATCATCGATAGAGCACGGCAACGGAAGAAGGGCGTTTTCGTCGCCACGAACCTTCTGGAGACCATGATCGAGAAGAGGAAACCTACTCGCGCCGAGGTACACGACGTCATCGACACGGTCGTCGATGGCGCAGCGGGACTCACCCTGGCCGCTGAAACGGCCATCGGGAAGTATCCGATGGAATGCATCAACACCCTCAACAAGCTGATCGTTCACGCCGAGGAATGCATGGCCAACGTGAAGTGCGCCGAAGGTGTTCATAGCGTCTTCATTCAAAGCCTGGCATCGACCAACTACCTGGTCAGTTACGAGACCACCGCTGCCTTGATCTCTCCGCACGGTGGGAAGCTGGTCAATCGCGTGGCGGAAAAGCTTCCTGACCGGGCATACCTCGACGGCCTTCCGACGATCGTGCTGGATCAGGACCAGCAGATGGAAGTCGAGCAACTCGCCTTCGGTACCTACAGTCCCCTGGAGGGTTTCATGGGACAAGAGGACTTCCGCTCCGTTCTGGCCGATATGAGATTGGCCAACGGGACGGCCTGGCCGCTGCCGATTGTGCTCGATGTGCCCCATGGGGTAGCCGCTCGCCTGAGTGTTGGAACCCCGATCAGTCTGACCGATCAGCTGGGAACGCACCTCGCCCTTCTTCACTTGTCAGAGAAATACACCTTCGATAAGGAAGATGTTGCCCTTCAGCTCTACGGCACGCACTCGTTGGAACATCCTGGGGTCAGGCGCGTCATGGCGATGAATCCGGTTCTGCTGGCTGGCGCAATCGATCTGCTGGCGGTAAGACACTCGGACACTCGAGCCTACGAACTGACCCCGGCCCAGGTTCGCAGACTATTCGAGGAACGAGGATGGTCCACGATCCTCGGGTTTCACACGCGGAATGTGATTCACAGAGCCCACGAGCACATGCAGCTGGAAGCCCTGGAAAGCGAGAGATGTGACGGCCTGTTGGTCCAACCGATCGTTGGGAGCAGGAAGCCCGGCGACTACCATCCACGATACGTCATCAAGAGCTATGAGCGGATGCTCGACAGCGTCTATCCGAGGAACAAGGTCATCTTTGCCGTGTTCGCGACATTCTCCAGGTACGCGGGCCCGCGGGAGGCTCTCTTTACGGCCCTCTGTCGGCAGAACTTCGGTTGCAGTCATTTCATCGTGGGCCGAGATCACACGGGCACTGGTGCTTACCACGACCCCAACGCGGCCCACGAGATATTCGACCGCTTTCCAGAATTGCCCATCAAGGTGGTGCGATTCGACGAAGTCTACTACTCGGAAACATTGAAACGATATGTTGACGGCAAGAACGGCAGTGCCGGCGGCGGGGATGGAAAACGGTCGATTAGCGGGACGCAGGCGAGACAAATGCTAGAGCAGGGGCTCAGGCCTCCTGACTGGTTCATGAGACCTCAGATATCGAGCATGATCCTGAATGCCATCAATGACGGTGAACAAGTGTTCGTGACGGGATGACAGGCGTGCGGAGGACACCTTGAGAAACCCAAGCCCCACACCCTCGCTGCTTTTGCGTGTCTCGCTGTGTTTGGGTGCCGTCTGCTGGTCGGCCTCCCAAGCCTCGCCGTCGGCGCAACAGGGGCTTGGACTCGCCGGCACCGTCGGCGTCCAGCATGCTCAGGCAGCCTCGATCGCCCTGCCAAAAACCTACCTTTGGCTCAGTCCGGAGGAAATACGGGCACTGCCGATCGCCGGGGAGCCCGGTTGCGATTCACGCTGCCGCGCCGCATGGACGCAGCTGAGAGAGGCGGCCACGGTGCGGCCCGATCGTCCCAATCTCGACGATCGGGATGAAGACACCGGAAACGTCGTGCTGGCGAAGGCGTTAGTGGCCGTACGGCTTGGTGATTCGGAGTTCACGAGAAGCCTGAGGAAAGAAGTCGCGGACCTGCTGGACGAGGTCATCGGGACGGAGAACGGCGCTTCAGCCCTTTCTGTGGGCAGAAAACTGGCCGTCTACGTCATCGCCGCCGATATCATCGACCTGCCCGTCACCGAGCCCGAGTTTGACAAGTTCGTATTCAGGCCGTGGCTCCGCTCGATCGCGAACAAGGACTTCGCCGGCGGAACGCTTCGGTATTGTCACGAGAATCGCCCCAACAACTGGGGCACTTACTGCGGTGCGTCCCGGATCGCCGTCGCCCTCTATCTGGACGACCGGTCGGAGATCGTGCGTGCGGCCAGGGTCTTTCAAGGATGGCTCGGCGATAGGCAGAGTTACGCCGGTTTCAGGTTTGAGCCCGAGGCCTTCTCCTGGATGAGCGATCCCACCTGTCCCCCTTCCCCCCTTGACTGCCAGCCCAGGCCCATCAACCCGCCGCGCGCCATCATGAGGGGTCACAACGTGGACGGGGTCATTGTGGACGATCAGCGACGCAGCGAGCGATTTCGGTTCAGGTGGCCTCCCAACTACACGGTCTATACATACGGTGCGCTGGGAGGCGCCGTGCTTCAGGCTGGCATCCTCCGGCGGTTCGGGTTCGATACGTGGCACTGGAGTGACGAGGCCATACGGCGGGCCGTTGAATGGCTGTATTACGACGGCGATGGCAAGCACAAATGGGATACCTGTGACGACACGAACAAGCGCTACGTCCTCGATCTGGTGGACCACGCGTACGGGAGCGACTTCATCGGCCGGATGGCCTGCTCGCCGGAGCCGTCGAAACCCGGGCGCAACATCGCCTGGACCAGCTGGACACACCAGCGGGTGTCACCGTCCGCCCCCCGTCTGAAACCCTAACAACTACGGACCCAGCTGACATGGATGCAGTGTCGATCGACACGGTGGCCCTAGAGCGGTCTCGCTCGCGAAATGAGAATGGTCTGTCATGGCGCGAAACCGCGACGCTAGGGGTGGTGTTCCTCCTGTACTCGAACGCTGCTGCCGTTGCGGTGCAGTTCCATGGGGTGCCTTTCATCGTTGGCGCGATGGTCGTCCTGCCCCTGTTCATTCCTCTGACGTATTACGTGATGATCCGAAGGGAGCCTTTGGTCGTCGCCCCAGCGCTTCCGTTCATCTTGCTCTTCCTCATGGTCGGAGCGGTGGGCGCCATTTTTTCCCGAGATCCCAGAATCTCACAGTCGACGCTGATAGAAGAGTGCCAGGGCGTGGCGCTCTTTCTCTTGATTAGCAACGTGGTCCGGACTGCGGCGACCCTGCGACGCGTGATTTGGACCTTGCTCCTGGTTGGGAGCCTGTTGGGCACAATAGGTCTTCATCAGCAACTGACGAGGTCTTTCACAAACGACTACGGTGGCTTCGGCCAAGCTCGGAACGAAGGGTTCGAGGTCGAGACAGCCCAAGGAGTGGTCAGTCAACCACGGCTGAGTGGGCCAATAGGCGAGAAGAACCGCTACGCCCAGATCATGATCATGTTGGTGCCACTTGGCTTCATGCAGTTCTTGGGAGCGCGCGCATGGTGGACTCGCGCGCTCGCCATCCTCGGCACCACGCTCACGATCTTGGGGTTCGCTCTCGCCTTCTCGCGCGGAGCTGCCGCCGGGTTCGTATTGGCACTCGGTTTGACGACCCTGATGGGCTACATCAAGCCTCGTCATCTCGTCGTGGCGTTCCTGGGGGCCGTCCTTGCGCTCGCTGTGTTCCCCCAGTACAGAACCAGATTGGGGTCGCTCAAAACGCTCGCGACGGCCATGTCCGAAAGCCAGGATTCTGACGAGCGCCCCGATAGCGCCATCAGGGGGCGTTTCACGGAAATGCAGGCTGCAGCCAGGGTGTTTGCCGACTATCCGCTCATCGGTGTCGGACCCGGAATGTTCAAGTACCTACTCACAGGAGTACGGCAATGAAGGCGGGCTGCGCTTACTGGAAACGACACGACAAGCACACAATCTCTACCTCGGGATCGCCGCGGACATGGGCGCACCTGGAATCCTGTGCTTCTTGGGCATGGTGCTTGTCACTGTGCACAGCCTCGGGCGCGCACGCAAGCGCTGGCTGACGACCGACCCGACGATGGCGAACATGACAGCCGGCTTCATTCTCACGATCGTGACCTTCCTGGCCACAGGAATGAGTGCGAACTTTTCATACACACGCTATTTCTGGCTGATGCTGGGACTCGCCACCGCGGCCGCCTCCATTCCAGTCCGGTTCCACGGTGGGCCATCAGAATCAGGCGACAGCTAATCGGCACGCCCTCCAGTGGAAACCCCACGCCGAGAACAGCAGCGTTACGACATGAATAGCCTTGTTTCATACCTGCAACCGATCCGTCGCCGCATGAGCGTACGCTTCGTGATTGATCGCGATGCAGATCATCGCAAATCCGTTTTTCTCGCCGGAACAGGTCGAAGTGGCGGGGGATGGATCGCCGAGATCATCAACCAACGCAACGAGTACCGCTACATCTTCGAGCCCTTCCACCCGAAGCGTGTCCCCTGGGTCAAGCCCTTCGCGGCACGAAAGTACATGCGGCCTGACGAGGAGGACCCTGAGTTTTTTGAGCTCGCTCGTTCCATCGTGACGGGCCGAATAAGGCATCCCTGGACCGAGCGATTCAACACGCGCTTCATTGTTCATGAGCGCCTCATCAAGGAGGACTTCGGGAACCTGATGCTGAAGTGGCTGCACGTCAAGTTTCAGGGGATGCCGTTGATCCTTTTGCTGAGACATCCCTGCGCCGTTGCCCTCTCCTATGTGACGCATGGCTTCCAGGGTGCGGTCGCGCCGCTGCTCGAACAGGAGAAGCTCGTGGAGGATTTCCTGCACCCTTACGCGGAGGAGATCCAGCGAGCTCGCGATACCTTTGAAAGAGCCGTATTCCTCTGGTGCGTGGAGACCCTCGTACCCCTCAAGCAGCTCCGCCCCGAAGAGATTCACATCGTCTTCTACGAGAACATGGTCCGAGAGCCGGAGTCCGAGATCAAGAAGCTGTTTTCCTACCTTGGCAAGAGGCCGGAGGGAATAGACATCGGGAGGCTGAAGCAACCATCGCTGACCGCCAGGAAGGCCAGCAGTGCAGCGTGGACCGGCGAAGACCGAGTCGATGCGTGGCGGAAAAAGGTGACCGAGGCACGAGCGCCGGCGGGCCGCGGAGATTGTCGCGATGTTCGGTCTGGACCGCGTCTACAGCGATGAGCCGGTACCACGGGTAGAGGGGATCCGAGAAATCATGAATGATGGTCGTTGGGACGTGAAGAGAGCACAGACGGCGTGAATAGCCTTGAGACCTTCCTGAGAGAAAACTGGCAGCGACTGACGCTGGAACGGTTCGGATCACGCGGCCGCCTGTCTTGCGTGTTGGCCACGCCGCGATTCAGGGCCTCCAGCCACGTCGTCTTTCTCATTTTGTCCGACCGGCTCACGACCCCCATCCTCATAGGTAAGGTCCCCAGGCTCACAGGTGACGTGAGGCCGCTGGCTCGTGAGGCAGCGAACCTCCGCGCGCTGCAGACGGCTCGCGCCGGCGGTTTCGATTCCGTACCCCAACTCGTCGCATACGAGGACAGCCCGAGTCAGTCACTGTTGTTGGAAACAGCACTGATCGGTGCCCCCGTGGGGCTTCGTGCGGGTCACCCGAGTTCCAACATTGACAGGGTCATCGACTGGCTGATCGAGTTCCACAACGCCACCAGGCGGCCGTCCGAAACGGCGACAAACTGGTACGCGCGACTGGCCGACGAACCGTGCGAGCGGTTTCTGACACTTCTCCCTTGCGATGACGCTGAACGCCACCTGATCGATCGAACGTCGATGCTTGCAGGTGCGCTGCGCGACCGAGACGTGCCTCTGGTCTTCGAGCACGGAGACTTCTGTGGGCCAAACATTCTGGTTGGTCACGACGGCGGAATCGGTGTCGTGGACTGGGAGCTCGCGGAACCTCAGGGGCTGCCCGCATTGGATCTCTTCTTCCTTCTCGCGGCGGCCGCGTTTACCCGCGACGGCGCGGGAACCGAGAAGGGCTATCTGGCATCGTTTCGCCGCGCTTTCTTCGGCCCCTCGGCCTGGGCCGCACCATATATCTCCCGCTACGCAAACCGGGTTGGTCTGTCTGCCTCCCTGTTGGCGCCGCTGTTCGTCTTGTGTTGGAGCCGCTATGTGACGACCTTGGCGGGGCGCCTGCACGACATCGATGGCGGGACCCTCGAATCTGAAACGGTCGGGTGGTTACGGTCGAATCGCTACTACGCGCTGTGGAATTACGCTGTCGCTCACTACAACGACCTCAATCTGTACGACACATCGACGTGCGACGTTGCTCGCGTCGCGTGACGAGCCCAGGAGAGCCAGTGGACCAACAAATCGTCGACGGTGAAAGCCGGATCGAGCCCGGAACCCAGCAGCGAGTCGCAGGAACAGACGACGTCCCAGTCAGAGGACTGATGCGGCGCGTGCTGGAAGCATTTCAGCAAGAGCACGTGCGTTACTGTGTGCTGCGCGATGCTGACCGGCTCGACCGCCGTGGTGGCGAGGTGGATCTCCTTGTGAATCGGAACGATCTCGCCAGGCTGGGGAATGTGCTCGGGGCTCTCGGGTTCGTCCGCCTGCGCGCCTGGGGATACGCGGCGCATCGCTTCTTTCTGGCCTACGACAGCGAGTCGGACGGCTGGCTCAAACTCGATGTGATCGACCGGCTCGCGTACGGGCGGAGTCCCGTCCGCGGTGCGTCGCTGACCGATCGTTGCCTGAAGCATCGACGCCGTTACGGACCCGCGTTCATCCCATCGCCGGAAGATGAGCTTATCGCGCTGCTGCTTCACTGCGTTCTGGAGAAGCGGCGCTTCGATCCATCGAGGCGGGATCGTTGCCGGGTCCTGTGCACGGAAATCGCTGACACCGCGTCTCTCTCCGCGCTGCTGACGAGGTACTGGTCGCCCACCATGACCGGGCCCCGACTCATCCAGACGATTCAGGACGACAACTGGGCGGCGCTCCTCACAGAGAACCCGGCCGTGGCGGCTGCGGGGCGCCCGGTCGCTCGCCTCGGTGCCCAGATTGCGAGGATTGGGCGTGGCGTCCTGCGGAGGATCAACCGGCTGGTGCCAACCCTCCGGCCGCGAGCGCTGACGGTGGCGCTGCTCGCGCCTGACGGTGGCGGAAAATCGACCCTGGTCCAAGGCATCCGGGACTCGTTTCAAGTGCCGATCCGATCAATCTATATGGGTCTCTACAAGAGAAGCACCGACGGCCAGCCGGACCGGCGGCTGCCTGGACTTCGTTTCCTCTTTCGGCTCTTCAGACTGTGGGAACGCTATCTCGTCGCGTGTTATCACCGTGCGTACGGCAGATTCATCATTTTCGACCGCTATTCGTACGATGCGCTGCTTCCCTCGCGAACGCCACTGGCGTGGCACAGCCGCTCTCGCCGATGGTTGCTGGCCCATGCCTGCCCGGCACCAGACCTCGTCGTCGTCCTGGACGCACCCGGCGAGGTGTTGTACCGCCGAAAGCGAGAGCATACCGTCGCCATTCTCGACCATCAGCGACAAGCGTATCTGCAGCTCGCGACTCGACCCGGCGGCATCGTGGTTGATGCCACGCGAGACGCCGAGTCGGTCCGCCGGGAAGTCACGAGTTTCATCTGGAGCGCCTACGCTTCACAAACGATGGGACGGAGGTCACTTGAATCCCAATTCGGGACGAGCCACGCGGTACCGCGCTCTAGCTAGACAACACATGAGGCTCGTGCCCGTCTGTGTGTTTGCCCTCGCGGCCAGCGGCCTCCTGGGTGATAGCGGTGGCAGTGTGGGTGCCAGCGAACGTCTCCAGCAGCAGGCGCCCTCTGTCGCCCAAACCGCGGGAGTCTTCGATCAGGCCCCGGCCAACGCCGTGTTCGTACGCGGTATGTATGCGTACGTCGCCGTCGGTTCAAGACTGGTAATCGTGGATGTTTCGGACCGTGCACGACCAAGGGTGATCGGTCAAACCACGGCATTGCCCGATCTTGCTCAGGATGTGAATGTCGCTGACCATTTCGCCTACGTCGCGGCCGGCGACGCTGGACTGTGGGTCGTTGACATCTCGGATCCTTCTTCACCCTCAGTCGTGGGCACCTACGACACGCCCGGGTTCGCAAGCGGCGTTCAGATCGACGGTACCTCCGCGTATGTCGCTGACGGCTGGGCGGGGTTACAAGTCGTTGACGTTTCCAACCCAGCCACGCCGATAGCCCTGGGTCACTGCGCCGCGACTGGGAGAGCTCGGGCGGTCCGCGTTGCCGGTAACTACGCGTACGTCGCCGCCGAGGAGGAGGGACTCCGGGTGGTCGATGTGTCGGATCCGGCTGCTCCGGTCCAGGTGGGGGCCTACTCCACGCCGGGCGACGTTAACGATGTGGCGATTGTCGGCAACCTCGCCTACCTGGCGGCCGGCGGCGGCGGTATCGAGGTGGTGGACGTGACCCATCCGACCGCGCCGAGGCAGATAGGCGCGTACGCACCTCCCTATGGCAAAAGCATCCATGTGGCTGACGGTCAGGCCTACGTCGCCACTGAGCGATCGGGTCTGTGGATCATCGATATCTCGGACTCGACAGCCCCGGTCGCCGTCAGTAGGTTCAGTACCATCCAATCAGCTAACGACGTCTACGTCGACGGTGGGTACGCCTTTGTCGCAACTGCTCGCTCAGCTCTCCGGGTGATCGATATCTCAAACCCTGCGGTACCTGTCGCGGCAGATCGATAGGCGCACTGCCAGGCGCCGCGCAGCAGCGAATAGACAACCCGTGAATCTCAAATCCCAATCCGGCCGCGTCAGCCAATACCTCGTCCTCATCGTCCTGGGTTGCCTTTTCGGCGGAAGCACCGCCGTCGTCGAGGCACAAGCGGTAGAAGCCGGCTACCGCGGCCCCAGCTATCCGAGCGGCACCGGTGGTAATGAAGAGGTCACCGCGGAGAAGCCGGAGAGCAAGTTGTGGTGGAACGATGGCAGCTGGTGGGGCAGCTTATGGAGTACGGCCGGAAACGCCTACCATATCTATCGCCTCGATACGGCGACCGAGCAGTGGATCGATACCGGCACACCGCTGGATTCCCGCTTGCAAAGCCATCAAGACGTACTCTGGGACGATCACCCTGCGAATCCAGCGGACCGGAAGCTCTACGTAGCGTCGCACTGGTGGACCACGAGCGCGAGCGCGGCAACCTCCAGCCAACGTGGATGGTTGTACCGGTACAGCTACGATTGGGCGGCCCGAACGTACAACCTGGACTCGGGCTTTCCGGTAGAGGTCAATGGCGCGAAGTCAGAAGCACTCACCATAGCGAAAGATTCAACGGGGCAGCTATGGGTCACGTGGGTCGAGAATCAGCGGGTGATGGTGAACCACAGCCTCAATGGGAACGATGCGTCCTGGGGCACCCCATTCGCGCTGCCGGTTAGCACGGTGGGTAACGTCACGAGCGATGACCTCTCAGCCGTTGCCACATTCGATGGCGACAAGATCGTCGTCATGTGGAGCCGGCAAGTCAGCGGAGAACAGATGTATGCGGCGACGCATGTGGACGGCGCGCCGGATGGTAACTGGCAGCTCGTCACAGCGTACGCGACCTCCGGTGACGATCATATGAATCTCAAGTCGCTCGCTGACAGTGCGGGTCGGCTCTTTGCCGTCGTCAAGACCACCTCCAGCAACAGCACTGGCCTCATCGTGGTGTTGGTTTGCAAGAACACGGTCACGAATTGTGCGCAGGCCTCCGACTGGGCCTCGTACCCCGTTTACAAGACCAGTGGCGGGACGTTCGATGCCACCCGCGCGATTCTGTTGATTGATAAAGTCCATCGCAAGCTGTACGTCTTTACGAGTATCAACGTGAGCGGTCGACGTCAGATCTACTACAAGATCTCGGATATGGACAACATCCAATTTCCGCCGGGGACAGGCGAGGTGTTCATCTCTGACGTCGACGCCGCAGATGTGAACAACCCGACCTCGACCAAGCAGAATCTGGATGGCGCGATGGATCTCGTCGTGCTGGCGAGTGCCGCCGCTACCAATCGCTATTACCACAACTCGCTTGACCTGCTCGACGGCCCCGTCATTCCTGACATTGACGTCTTGCCGACTGCGCACGATTACGGCGGGGTGGTGGTCGGGGCGAATGCGTTCCGGACGTTCGCGATCAGCAATCTGGGAGGTGCCAATCTCCACGTGAGCGGCGCCAGTCTGGTCGGTGGGCAAGCCGGCGAGTTTGCCATCACCCAAGGGGGCGCGCCGTTCACCGTGGCGCCCGGGACGACCCACAACCTCGAGGTTCGCTTTACGGCTGCGGCGCTCGGGCTCCGGACCACGACGCTCCGGTTGACGAGCGATGATCCGGATGAAAGTTCCGTCAATGTGGCGCTGAGCGGCACCGGGACCGTAGCGGCGCCGGACATTGCGGTGACGCCTGCGGGCTACGGGTACGGGACGCAGCCGATTGGCGTCGGCGTGACGCAGGACTTCACGATTTCGAATACCGGCACCATGAGCCTGGCTGTGGGGGCGTCGACCCTGACGGGGCCCGACGCGGGGGCGTTTGCCTTCGTGAGCGGGCAAGCCGGCTTCACGATCGCCCCGGGCGGCAACAACACCATCCAGGTGCGCTTTACCGCCCCGACCGCGGGACCCAAGAGTGCCACCTTGACCATCCCGAGCAACGATCCGGATGAGAACCCGGTGCTCGTCGCGCTCACCGGTACCGGCAGCGTAGGGACCACGACTGTGGAGGTCCGCGTCGCCACCAGCTCCGATGACGCCGAAGAGAGTGCGACGGGATCCGTGTCGCTGACCAGCAGCGATCTCGAGTTGGTCACGGATGGCAGCATTCAAACAGTGGGGATGCGGTTCAACGGGGTCGCCGTGCCTCAGGGGGCCGCGGTCCTCCACGCGTGGATTCAGTTTCAGACGAAGAGTACGGGCTCGGCAGCAACGTCCCTGTCGATTCAGGGCCAAGCCGTGGACACTGCGGCCACGTTTACGACGACGGCTGCGAACCTCTCGTCGCGTTCGAAAACGACAGCCGCGGCGCCGTGGTCTCCGGTGCCGTGGAACATTGTTGGAGCAACGGGCCCAGACCAGCAGACGCCCGATATCAGCGCAGTTGTTCAGGAGATTGTCAACCGCGCTGGGTGGTCGAGCGGCAATTCGCTCGCGATCCTCATCACTGGGACTGGCATGAGGACGGCGTGGTCCTACAACGGCCTCCCAACCGGCGCGCCCCTCCTGCATGTCGAGTTCGTGCCTGGTGTCAGTGGTCCATCGCCCGACATCGCTGTCGTACCGAATCCGGAGCACGACTATGGCGCCGTACCTGTCGGCGCGAATGCGTCCAAAACGTTCGCCATCAATAACCTGGGCAGCGTGGATCTGCAGGTCACCGGCACCAGTCTCGTCGGCGGTCAGGTGGCCGAGTTTGCCATCGTGCAAGGGGGAGCGCCCTTCACCGTCGCGCCCGGCACGACGCACAATCTCGACGTCCGCTTTGCGCCCACGTCGTTCGGGGTCAAGACGACGACGCTACGCCTGACGAGCGATGACCCGGACGAGAACCTGCTCGATGTGGCCTTGACCGGCACCGGAGTCACCCTGGTGCCTGACATCGCAGTCACTCCCACGCCCTACGACTACGGCGCGTGGACGATCGGGACGAGTGTCACGCGGGGCTTCACCGTCTCGAATACCGGGACCGGCAGCCTGGTTGTGGGAGCGTCAACTCTGACGGGGCCCGACGCGGGGGCGTTTGCCTTCGTGAGCGGGCAAGCCGGCTTCACGATCGCCCCGGGCGGCAACAACACCATCCAGGTGCGCTTTACCGCCCCGACCGCGGGACCCAAGAGTGCCACCTTGACCATCCCGAGCAACGATCCGGATGAGAACCCGGTGCTCGTCGCGCTCACCGGTACCGGCAGCGTAGGGACCACGACTGTGGAGGTCCGCGTCGCCACCAGCTCCGATGACGCCGAAGAGAGTGCGACGGGATCCGTGTCGCTGACCAGCAGCGATCTCGAGTTGGTCACGGATGGCAGCATTCAAACAGTGGGGATGCGGTTCAACGGGGTCGCCGTGCCTCAGGGGGCCGCGGTCCTCCACGCGTGGATTCAGTTTCAGACGAAGAGTACGGGCTCGGCAGCAACGTCCCTGTCGATTCAGGGCCAAGCCGTGGACACTGCGGCCACGTTTACCACGACGGCTGCGAACCTCTCGTCGCGTCCGAAAACGACAGCCGCGGCGCCGTGGTCTCCGGTGCCGTGGAACGTTGTTGGAGCAACGGGCCCAGACCAGCAGACGCCCGATATCAGCGCAGTTGTTCAGGAGATTGTCAACCGCGCTGGGTGGTCGAGCGGCAATTCGCTCGCGATCCTCATCACTGGGACTGGCATGAGGACGGCGTGGTCCTACAACGGCCTCCCAACCGGCGCGCCCCTCCTGCATGTCGAGTTCGTGCCTGGTGTCAGTGGTCCATCGCCCGACATCGCTGTCGTACCGAATCCGGAGCACGACTATGGCGCCGTACCTGTTGGCGCGAATGCGTCCAAAACGTTCGCCATCAATAACCTGGGCAGCGTGGATCTGCAGGTCACCGGCACCAGTCTCGTCGGCGGTCAGGTGGCCGAGTTTGCCATCGTGCAAGGGGGAGCGCCCTTCACCGTCGCGCCCGGCACGACGCACAATCTCGACGTCCGCTTTGCGCCCACGTCGTTCGGGGTCAAGACGACGACGCTACGCCTGACGAGCGATGACCCGGATGAGAGCATGCTCGATGTGGCCTTGAGCGGCACTGGCAGCACGCCGGCCGACATTGATGTCGCGCCGACTGCGCACGACTACGGCGGGGTGGTGGTCGGGGCGAATGCGTTCCGGACCTTTGTGATCAGGAATTTGGGGGGGACCAATCTGCAGGTCAGCGGCGCCAGTCTGGTTGGTGGTCAGTCGGGCGACTTTGCCATCACACAAGGGGGCGCGCCGTTCACCGTGGCGCCCGGCGCGACGCACAACCTCGAGGTTCGCTTTACGCCCGCGGCGCTCGGGCTCCGGACCACGACGCTGCGGCTGACGAGCGATGATGCGGACGAGAATCTGTTCGATGTGGCCCTGAGCGGCACCGGCAGCGTAGGCACTACGACCCCGACGTTCGAGGAGGTGCAACAGGGGGGCTCAGCGGATGCGATCACCGCGACGACTGCCACGAATTTGATAGGGGTGACCGGCCACTTGTATCTGGCCGCTATTTCGACCAAGCCATATGGAGCCGTCAGCACGGTCACAGGCCTGGGCCTGACCTGGACGCGGGTCACGGGGCAGTGCGCCGGGCGCAGTCAAACGGGCATCGAGCTCTGGTGGGCACAGGGAGCCGCCACGACCGGGACGGTGACGGCAACACTGACGGCGGCGCCTCACAGGGCGTTGATTGCAGTGGCGCGGTATTCGGGCGTCGCCTCGACGAACCCCGTGGCGTTGGCAGTGGCGGGCAATACGAATGGGGTCAATGGCGCGTGCGCGAACGGCACGGACAGCGCCGCCTACTCGTTCAACGTCACGACAACCCAGACCAACTCCATGGTGTTTGGTGCCGCGGCCATACGTAGCAAGACGCATACGCCGGGGTCGGGTTACACAGAACGGGGCGAGTTGGCACAGGGCAGCGGCAGCTCAGACATGGTGACGATCGCACTTGCCGACCGGGCAGTTCCAACCGTCACGTCGCTGCCGTTGAACGGAACGCTGAGCGGCGCGGTGGACTGGGCGGTCATTGGCATCCAGCTGCGGCCCGGCACCAGTGGTCCGTGAGAACCTCGAGACTGTATCGCAAAGGAAGGGGACCGTGTGAAAAGTAGCTCAGCCTCATCAGCGCGCCCGGTGGCCATCGTCGTTGGACTGGACTCCGTCACCGGACTCCAGACGGCGAGGCTCCTGGCGCGTCGCGGGATTCCCGTATGGGCCATCGCGAACAATCTGTCGCACTTCGCCGCTCGTACTCGCGTGTGCAGGAAAATCCTGCAGGCTGACACAGCAAGCGATGATCTCATCGTGCTGCTGGAGAACATCGCGGATCAGTTCGCGGTCAAACCGGTCCTGTATCCATGTTCCGATAACAGCGTTTTGCAGATCTCCCGCAATCGCGCGCGACTCGAGGACAGCTACCAGATCGCGCTTCCGAGTCATGAAGTGGTGACGCTCCTCATGAGCAAGGCGGCTTTCGCTCACCATGCGGTGAAGCACGGATTCCGTGTTCCGGTCACCATCGATTTGTATCAGCAAAGCGACCTCGAGGCGGCGATTCCGAAGCTCCGCTTTCCCTGTGTGTTGAAACCGGCCCTGAAGGACGTGCGCTGGCTGTCCCAGTCGAAAAAGAAGGTGTTGAAGGTTGCCACTCCAGACGAGCTGGTCGCCACCTTCGCCCGATACTCGCAGATGAGCGATCATTTCATCGTTCAGGAGTGGATCGACGGTCCTGAATCGGATCAGTACACATGCAACTGCTACTTCGACAGACAAAGCCGACCAGTCGTCACGTTTGTCTCCCGCAAGATTCGACAGTGGCCGCCCGGGACCGGCGTGGGCTGTTTGGCGGTCGAGTGCCGAAACGACCGGGTGCGTGATGAGACCATTCGCCTGTTCCAAAGCGTTCCGTACAGCGGCCTCGGCTACGTCGAAATGAAGCTCGATCGGAAGACGGGAGACCTCGTCCTGATCGAGCCCAACGTCGGTCGACCTACCGGCCGGTCGGCTATGGCGGAAGCCAGTGGCGTTGAACTGCTCTACAGCATGTATTGCGATCTGACGGG
The DNA here is from genome assembly GCA_963789965.1 of uncultured Acidobacteriota bacterium. Taxonomy (GTDB): domain Bacteria; phylum Acidobacteriota; class Vicinamibacteria; order Vicinamibacterales; family CAVVIG01; genus DATLLJ01. The sequence goes on along the minus strand of CAWBMO010000002.1, from coordinate 63,027 downwards.
CTCACCACTCCCGGACGGTCTGACCCAGAGCTATCGGCGGCTGAAGTGGATCTACTTGCGGCAGGATCTTCAGGCCGCAGTCCTCCAGTTGTATCGCCGTGAGCTTTCGCCGCTGCAGTGGGTGAGGTCGCTGCGCGGGCTCAAAGTCGACGCCGTGTGGTCACTTTCGGATCCGATGCCGTTTGTCGTCGACTGGTTGAGGTACGCTCGCGGTGGCGGTACCAGACCGCGCGTGCCGGCGCCGAGCCCGGGGAGCGCGCCACACGAACGCTCCGCGTGAAGGTTGAACGTGCGCGATGATTGAAATCTGACGAGCTCGGGTTTGAAGCGGCGTTCGCTAGAAGAGTCTTTGAAGCACGACGATGGTATCTCCCGGACGCACGAGATCGTCCTCGCTCAGGCGTGACTCCGTCTTCTCGCCATTGACAATCCGTGTGACCTTGAGCCGCGAAGTCGCCCCCCGGTCCGTCACGCCACCGGCGAGCGTCACGACTTGTAGGGCGGTCGTGTCCTTCTCTATCGGGTACGCGCCGGGATTCCTGACGTACCCGGACACGTAGACCGTCTCCGCGCGCGGCACGAAGACCGTATCCCCGTCCGAGAGGACTATGTCCTGCGCGAGCCTGCCACGATGGAGCTCCTTGAGGTCCACGCGAACCACCTCGGACGTGTCGCCCGCCTGATCGGGCAGAACGGCGCCTGACACCCCGCGATCGGGCCGACGTACGACGAACGCCTCTCCCCCGGCCATCGGTGTCGTCGATCCTGCGCGCGCCAGCGCCTCTATCAGCAACATCTTCCCCCGCAAGGGGTACATACCAGGCTGCCGCACCTCGCCAACAAGGAAGATCCGCTGGCTGCCATACGTGTCGACCGTTACGACGACCTGGGGGTTTGTGATGTAACCGGCGGCCAATCGTCTCCGTAATTCAGCTTCAAGCGCGCGCACCGTCAGGCCCGCGGCCTCCACTCGGCCGATCAGCGGGAACGTGAGGGAGCCGTCCGCCTCGACGTTGGATTTGCCCGATATGTCGCGCTCGTTCCAGACGACAATCGAGAGCACATCATTCGCACCGATCACGTACAACTCGGATTGGTCCTGGTTCGAGGCGTCCGGCCTGAGGGCCGCCAGGAACATCATCAAACAGATCACCACCGGAACTGCCAGCGCGCGTCGTATCCGTGCCCTTGGTTGCACTGCCTCTCACCAATCCTTTAATGTCAACACGTTCCACATCAACACGTTTCCCAGCACGCACGATACCGTGTCCCGACGCTGCTAGGAATAGCCCCATACGGCAATCGCGGCGACACAACAGTGCCATGACCGAGTCAGCCACTCGAGGGAGCCCTGTCGCGCCGATTCGGTCCTGTTATGAGGTACGGCTGTTCCGGCGCAGCGGCATCGCGGTCGACGCAGGTTGCGGATCAGCCGACCCAGCAGCTGTCATCTTGGCAACATGCTCGAATTCGAGGGCTTCGGAGGTTCTGATCCGTACGAGGCGCGGGCCAAGACGAATCGCCGGCAGAGTTCCGGCGTTGATCTGCTTGTACAGGTGCTTGCTGCTCACCCCCCAATACTCGGCCAGTTCCGGGACCGTGACGTACGGTCGCTTGATCGTTTCAAGGCTCTCGATGTGCCTGGGGGACGGGCCGGGTGCTCCGCTGCGCTTGGGCCGTGACATACGAGGATGCCCTTTCAGGGATGCTGTGATGAGCCAACCCTTACGGCAGCAAAGGCTGAGCCAGATGGGGGACTCTGAACTGCCCCGATTAGGCGGCAAACTCCCCGTCCCAGCGGCACGCGGCGGCAGAAGGCCTGCTCCCAGCCGACCTTTGTCACCCGATCGACGACATGTCCGCGCAGGACCGAAGTCGCCCTGGGCAGAGTCACCGCTGGCGGGTCACCTGGCCGTCTTGACTTTTCCTTGGTGCGTTCGGATGACGGTATGTCCCCCGATCGGCTCGCCGAGGAGTTCGCCGCGGTTGCGGAGCGCCCGCCCGAGCCACCATCCCGCAAATTGCGACGTGACGATCGCTGTAATCACGAGCGCCGTGAACAGCTGCGGCGCGATGATGGCTGCCTCGAGCGCGATGGTCGCGAGCACGATTCCTGGGCCGCCCCGCGCGTTCATCGCGACCGCGACATCAATGGCATCCCTCGTCGGGGAACCGGCGAACCGGACCGCCACCCAGACGAAGCCTGCGCGAAGGACCGATGACCCCACCAGGAAGATGAGGAGCACGGTGAGCGAGAACCCAGCGCCCAGCTCCAAGCGCGCGCCGACGAGCGCGAAGTACAGGGGGATGAAGCTCGCGAAAGCTACGCGGCTCACCGTATCCATCGGCGCCGAGAAGCGCTCGCGTTCGGTCCCCCGGACTCCGCCGACCAGGCTGAACCCAGCCAGGAACGCCCCGAACACCACGTTCACCCCGAGGAGTGCTGCTACGGCCGCGTAGCCGAGCATCAGCACCAGCGCGTAAGCGACCCGCTGGCGGCGCGCGAGGACGTTCCATCGACGGTCGTTCACCCGGCGCAGGACCTCGGGAGCAACGAGCAGGCCGGCCACGAAGTACGCGATCGTCTCGAAGATGTGCAACGCGACTTCGCCGGCGACTGGACTCCCGCCCGATCGCGCGAGCGTGGTGGCGATCGCCAGTGCCGCAAACAGCGCGATGTCCTCGAGCATAGCCGTCCCGAGCACCAGGCTCGCGAACCGCGTGTGGAGAATCTTCAGGTCGTGGAAAATCCGCGAGATCACGGGAATCGACGTGACCGCCACGGCGGTGGCGAGCAGCACCAGGAACGCCACGTCCGTCGCCCGCGGACCTTTCAGATTCTCGATCGGTAACAGCGCTCCCACGCCGAATGCCACTGCGAATGGCACGGCGGTTCCCAGGCCCAGGATCCACGCCGTCGGTTTGCGCTGCTCGCGTGCCAGCACCCGGCGGACCTCGCTCCCCGAAACGAACATCAACAGCAGCAGGCCCAGCGACGATAGGAAGCCCAGAACGAGGCGGGTCGGGTCACCGGCATCCTTGGGATCGCCCAGGAGCTCGAGCGTGAGATCGGGGGCGATTCGCCCCAGGACGAACGGCCCGACCAAGACGCCAGCGAGGATCTCGCCGACAAAGCGTGGCTGTCGGAGCTTCATCGCGACGAACCCCAGCGCATGGGCGCTCGCGAGGAGCGTGACGAGGGCGACCAGGATTGGAGCGATCTGTTCTTCGGGCATCGGTGCAGCCACCAGGCGGGACACCACGAGGGCCAACCCTGAAATCGGGTCAGTCGAATGATCGGCCCTCACGCAGAAATACGGGGCTAGGTTACCACGCGGATCGATCTCATTACGTCTTTCGCGCCCCACACTTTCGTGCCATATGTGACGCTCATATGCGCATGCTAGGCTCCGCCAGCTCACGTTTTCCGCGTCGCAAGCCCACGCGATGCGGTTTGGTTGCATCAATCGAGTGACCGCGTTTGGCGGCGTCGAGTGAAACCCAGGTAAGGGTGTATTTCCGCAGTTGGTCGTGAAGGTTATGAACAATTCGCATCGACCGAGCGCTGTCACTCTGGGTGCGATGCTGATTGTCTTCGCGGTCAGCGTAACGAACGCGGCGGAGGCGGATACCGTTACGCGTGGGCCCTATCTTCAGATGGGGACCCACGACCGGATCGTGGTGCGCTGGCGCACCGATGTGGCCACCGACAGTCGGGTCAGCTACGGGCTCTGCTCTGTTCAGCCTGATTGCTTGATGTGGGCCGCGGTTGACTCGACCGTCACGACGGAACACGAGATCACGCTGTCGGGGCTCTCCCCCAACACCCGCTACTACTACGCCGTCGGCACCACCACGCAGTTCCTCGCAGGCGACGACGACAGCCACTTCTTTTTGACATCTCCGCCGGTGGGCATCTCCAAACCCACGCGCATCTGGGTGCTGGGAGATTCCGGCACCGCCACCGCGAACGCCCGGGCGGTTCGGGATGCCTATTACTGGTTCACCGGAGCGCGCCACACGGATCTGTGGCTGATGCTGGGTGACAATGCCTACGAAAACGGGAGCGACACACAATACCAGGCGGCCGTGTTCAACATGTTCCCGGAGATGCTGCGGAAGTCCGTGCTCTGGCCGACCTTTGGCAATCACGATGGGGGTTCGGCGAATTCCGCCACGCAGTCGGGGCCCTACTACGACATGTTCACCCTGCCGAAGAACGCCGAGGCAGGCGGCCTGCCGTCTGGCACCGAGGCCTATTACTCCTACGACTACGGCAACATCCATTTCATCGTGCTGAACTCCTACGACTTGGACCGTTCGCCTGACGGTGCGATGATCAACTGGCTTCGTGCGGACCTGCAGGCCACCGATCAAGATTGGATCGTTGCCTACTGGCATCATCCGCCCTACAGCAAGGGCTCGCACAACTCCAATACGGAGATGGCCCTCAGGGAGATGCGGCAGTACGTTCTCCCTGTCCTCGAAGACTACGGCGTGGATCTCGTGCTGGCCGGCCACAGTCACGCGTACGAGCGCTCCTTTCTGCTTGACAGGCACTACGGTCTCTCGAACACGCTCGTGTCCGGCATGATTCTCGACTCTGGCGACGGACGCCCAGCTGGCAACGGCGCTTATGTAAAGCCATCGCGCGGGGCCGATCCTCATAGTGGGACTGTGTATGCGGTGGCGGGAACCTCCGGCAAAGCCAGCGGTGGCCCGCTGAACCATCCGGCGATGTTCGTGTCCCTCAACGTGCTGGGCTCGTTGGTACTCGATGTGGATCGCAATCGGCTCGACGCCACCTTCCTCCAGTCGACAGGGGCCGTGGGGGATACGTTCACTATTCTCAAGGGATCCTGGAGCGACATCGAGGTCGCACCGAATCCCTATGACTATGGCCCTGTGGGGGTCGGAACGGAGAGGCTCCGGACGTTCACCATCCGGAACGTGCAGAGTGCGGATCTGCAGGTGACCGCCAGCCTGATCGGCGGTGAGGCGGATGAGTTTGCGATCGCGGAAGGGGACGCGCCCTTCACCGTCGCGCCCGGCGCCACGCGTACCCTGAACATTCCTTTTACGCCCACGTCATTCGGGCACAAGACGACAACGCTGCGACTCGCGATGGATAATCCGGACACGAGCCCGGTCGGTGTGGCCCTGAGCGGCACCGGTACCGCCCCGCCCGACATTGACGTCGCGCCGACGCCGCACGACTACGGCGAAGTGCTGGTCGGTACGACGACGTCCCGGACGTTCGTCCTCCGGAATCTGGGCGGTGCGGATCTGCAGGTGACCGCGACCAGCCTGGTCGGCGGTGAGGCGGGCGAGTTTGCCATCACGTCAGGCGAGGCACCCTTCACGCTTGCGCCCGACGAGGTGCACACCCTCGACGTCCGCTTTACGCCCACGGCCGGCGGCCCCAAGACCACGACACTGCAGCTCACGAGTGACGATCCGGACGAGGCTCTCGTCGACGTGGCGCTCGGCGGCACCGCCACCACGGCGCCAGAGATTGACGTGGCGCCGACGCTGCACGACTACGGCCAGGTGTTGGTCGGCACGACCGACGTGGTCGTCGGTACGACGGCGTCCAGGACCGTCGCCATCCGGAATGTGGGGAGTGCCGATCTGCACGTGACCGTGACCAGCCTGGTCGGCGGTGACGCGAGCGAGTTTGCGATGACGTCAGGCGGTGCCCCCTTCACCATCGCGCCCGGGACGACGTACACGCTCGACATCCGCCTTGCGCCCACGTCGGGCGGCCTCAAGACCACGACGCTGCGGCTGACGAACGACGATCAGGACGAGGCGATCGTCGACGTGGTCCTGAACGGTACTGCCATCACGGCGCCCGAAATCGCCGCCGCGCCGATGGCGCACGATTACCACGTGCTCTGGGTCGGCGCCGCGGCATCCCGGACGGTCACCATTCGGAATGGGGGGAGTGCCGATCTGCACGTGACCGAGACCAGCCTGGTCGGCGGTGAGGCGAGCGAGTTTGTGATCACGTCCGGTGGCGCCCCTTTCACCGTGGTGCCCGGGGCGACGCACACCCTCGACGTGCACTTTGTACCCACGTCGGCCGGCCCCAAGACCACGACGCTGCGGCTGACCAGTGATGATCAGGACGAGGCCACTGTGGACGTGGCCCTGAGCGGCACCGGGATCCTGCCGCCCGACCTGGATGTCACGCCGACGCCCCATGATTTCGGCGAGGTACTGGTCGGCACGACCGACGTGGTGATCGGCACGACGGCGTCCAGGACGTTCGTCATCCGGAATTTGGGGGGTGTGGATCTGCAGGTGAGCGCGACCAGCCTCGCCGGCGATGAGACGGGTGAGTTTGCGATCACGTCAGGCGGGGCACCTTTCACCGTCGTGCCCGGGGCGATGCACACCCTCGACGTCCGCTTTGCGCCCACGTCCGGCGGCCCCAAAACGACGGTCCTGCGCCTGACGAGCGACGATCCGGACGAGGCGATCGTCGACGTGCCGCTCGGCGGCACCGCCACCACAGCCCCAGAGCTGGCGGTCACGCCAACGCTACACGACTTCGGTGAAGTGCTGGTCGGTACGCCTGACGTCGTCGTCGGCACGACGGCGTCCCGGACGGTCACGATCCGGAACGGGGGCAGTGCCGAGTTACACGTGACCGCGGCCAGCCTGGTCGGCGGTGACGCGAGTGAGTTTGCAATCACGTCAGGCCGTGCACCCGTCACGGTCGCGCCCGGCGTGACGCACACGCTCGACGTCCGCTTTGGGCCCACGTCGGGTGGGCCTAAGACCACGACGCTGCAGCTGACGAGCGACGATCTGGACGAGGCGATCGTCGAGGTGACGCTGAACGGCATGGCGACCACGGCGCCCGAGATTGTGGTCGCGCCGACGACACACAACTATGAAGTCATCTGGGTCGGGGCCAGGGCGTCGCGGACCGTCACGATCCGGAACGGGGGCAGCGCCGATCTCCACGTGACCCCGAGCCTCATCGACGGCGAGGCTGGTGAGTTTGTGATCGGGGGGGCACCGTTCACCGTCGCCTCCGGCGCGACGCACATGCTCGACGTCGCGTTCGCGCCCATTTCGGCCGGTTCCAAGGCCGCGACGCTGCGGCTGACCAGTGATGACCAGGACGAGGCCATCGTTGAGGTGGCCCTCGGCGGCACCGGGATCATGCCCCCTGACCTGGATGTCATGCCGACGCCCCGTGACTTCGGCGAGGTGCTGGTCGGCACGACCGATGTGGTGATTGGCACGACGGCATCCCGGACGTTCGTTATCCGGAATCTGGGCGGTGTGAATCTGCAAGTAAGCGCGACCAGCCTCGCCGGCGGTGAGGCGGCCGAGTTTGCGATCACGGCGGGCGGGGCACCCTTCACCGTCGCGTCCGGCGCGACGCACGCCCTCGAGGTCCGCTTTGCGCCCACCTCGGGCGGCCCCAAGACCACGACGCTGCAGCTCGCGAGCGACGATCCGGACGAACCAATCGTCGACGTCGTGCTGAGCGGCACCGCCATCACGGCGCCGGAGATTGACGCCGCGCCACCGCTGCACAACTTCGGCCAGGTGTTGGTCGGCACGACCGACGTGGTCGTCGGCACGACGGCCTCCCGCACGGTCGCCATCCGGAATGGGGGAAGTGCCGATCTGCACGTGACGGCAACCGGCGTTGTCGGCGGTGACACGAGCGAGTTTGCGATCATGTCAGGCGGTGCGCCCTTCACAGTCGCGCCCGGTGCGACGCACACGATCGACGTCCGCTTTGCGCCCACATCCGGTGGCCCCAAGACCACAACGTTGCGTCTGACGAGCGACGATCAGGACGAAGCGATCATCGATGTGGCGCTCGGCGGCACAGCGACGACGGCACCGGAAATTGCCGTCGCGCCGATGGCGCACGACTACGCAGTGATTTGGGTCGGTGCCACCGCATCCCGGACGGTCGCCATCCGGAACGGAGGCAGTGCCGACCTCCACGTGACGACCGCCGCCTTCGTCGACGGCGAGGCGGATCAGTTTGCGGTCGGGGAAGCACCCTTCACTGTTGCGCCGGGCACCACGTACGCCCTCGAGGTGCGCTTCGCCCCGACGTCGGCCGGTCCCAAGACGGCCACGCTCCGCCTGACCAGTGATGATCAGGACGAGGCCACCGTTGACGTGGCCCTCGGCGGCACCGGGATCATGCCCCCCGATCTTGATGTCACGCCGACGCCGTATGACTTTGGCGAGGTGCTGGTCGGCACGACCGACGTGGTGATCGGCGCGACCGCGTCCCGGACGTTCGTCATCCGGAATCTGGGCGGTGTAGATCTGCAGGTGAGCGCGGCCAGCCTCGCTGGCGGTGAGGGCGAGTTTGCCATCACGTCTGGCGGTGCACCGTTCACCGTGGTGCCTGGGGCGACGCACCCCGTCGATGTCCGTTTCTCGCCCGCGTCAGGCGGCCCCAAGCTCACCACGCTACGCTTGACAAGCAACGATCCCGACGAGAATGAGATCAATGTACCGCTCGGCGGCACCGGCACGACGGCGCCGGAGATGGTCGTCACGCCATCGCTGCACGACTTCGGCGAGGTGTTGGTCGGCACGACCGACGTGATCGTCGGCACGACGGCGTCCCGGACGGTTGCGATTCGGAACGGGGGCAGCGCCGAGTTGCACGTGACCGCGACCAGCCTGGTCGGCGGTGAGGCGAGCGAGTTTGCTATCACGTCAGGCGGTGCACCATTCACCGTCGCGCCCGGCACGACGCACACGCTCGACGTCCGCTTCGCGCCGACGTCAGGTGGCCCCAGGACCACGACGCTGCAGTTGACGAGCGACGATCAGGACGAGGCCCTCGTTGACGTGGCCCTGAACGGAACTGCCAAGGCGGCGCCGGAGATTGTCGTCGCGCCGACGACACACGATTTCGGTGAGGTGCTGGTCGGCACGACTGAAGTGGTCGTGGGCACAACGGCATTCCGGACGGTCGCGATCCGGAACGGGGGCAGTGCCGCGCTGCATGTGACCGCGACCAGCCTGTTCACCGCTGACGCGAGCGAGTTTGCCATCACCTCGGGGGGTGCGCCCTTCACCGTTGCGCCCGGTGCGACGCATACGTTCGAGATTCGCTTTGCGCCCACATCGGGTGGCCCCAAGACCACGACGCTGCAGCTCACGAGCGACGATCGGGACGAGGCGACCGTCGACCTGCTGCTGAGCGGCACGGCGACCACCTCACCCGAGATTAACGTCGGGCCGACCGCGCACGACTACCAGGTGATCTGGGTCGGTGCCTCGGCATCCCGGACGGTCACCATCCGGAATGTCGGGAGTGCCGATCTGCACGTGACCGCGACCAGCCTGGTCGGCGGTGAGGCGAGCGAGTTTGCGATCACGTCGGGCGGTGCGCCCTTCACCGTGGTGCCCGGGGCGACGCACATTCTTGAGGTTCGTTTTGCTCCCACGTCGACTGGCGGCAAGACCACGACGCTCTATCTCACAAGCGATGATCAGGACGAGGCCCTCGTTGACGTGGCGCTCGGCGGCACGGCGATCACGGTACCCGAGATTGACGTCGCGCCGACGACGCACGACTACGAGGTGATACCGCTCGGTTCCACGGCATCCCGGACGATCACGATCCGGAATCTTGGCACGGCCGATCTGCATGTCACTGCGACCAGCCTCGTCGGCGGCGAGGCCAGCGAGTTTACGATCACGTCGGGCGGTGCACCTTTCACCCTGGTATCCGGCGCGATCCACACGATCGACGTGCAATTCGCGCCCACATCGGGCGGTCCCAAGAGCACGGTTCTGCACCTGTCGAGCAACGATCCGGACGAGGATCCTTTCCTCGTTCAGCTCACAGGCACGACGCCCCCGACGTTCGTAGCGGCGACGCAAGGAGGCTCGGCGAATGCGGGCACCGTGACAACCGAGACGAGTCTGACGGGTGTCACCGGTCATCTGTATCTGGCTGCCGTCTCGACCAAACCGTACCGCGAGGTCCGCAGCGTGACAGGGCTGGGTGTCACCTGGACGCGGGTGGCGACGCAGTGCGGCGGACGCAATCAAACGGGCATCGAGCTCTGGTGGGCGAAGGGGGCGGCGACGAGTGGCGCAGTCACGGCCACCTTGGAGTCCGCGCCCGCCAATGTCGTGATCGCGGTAGCGCAGTATGCAGGGGTGGCCGCGACGAACCCGGTGACACCACTCGTGGCCGGCAATACCAATGGTGTCGATGGTGGATGCGCGAACGGCAGAGACAAGGCGGCGTACTCGTTCAACGTGACGCCCACGCAGAGTCATGCCTTGGTGCTTGGCGCGGTGGCGCAGCGGACCAGGACGCACATGCTGGAATTCGGCTACGCGAAACGGATCGAGGCGTCGCAGGGCGCCGGCGGAAATACCGCGGGCATCGCCTTGGTCGACCGCTCAGTTCCCGTGCCCGCGTCGCTGCCGTTGAACGGATCGTTGACCGGCGCAGTGGACTGGGCGGTCATCGGCATAGAGCTGCGCCCCGGACCGTAATCCGGAATGGCAGTCCCCAACCTTCGGGCACACGTTCGTTTTTTCGAGCGTGTAGTCGTGACAGGTTCGGCTCATGGGGGCGGCCGGTGCGTCACGCGAACACCCACCCAGTCGAGCGAGAAGTCGCGCGAGGTTGAGCTCGCGACGCTGATCACACGCACTCGAAAGCTCGTGTTGCCGAGGTTCCCTGCCGTCCAGCTCCGGCCCCAGAGGTCTGAGGCGCTTCCCAGGGCATAGCTGGCCTCGCTGGTGGTCAGCCGCACCGTGGACTTGGCGATCGTCCAGCTCGATCCGCCGTCCCAGGAGAGCTGGACGCACAGCTTCGGCGAGCTCGAGGTCGACTCGACCTTGGCGTCGAGGCGAACCTCGATGCCCGTGATCGTCGAGCCGCTGGGGATCGAGAGGTTGTAGTTGTAGAAGAGATGCTTGTCCTTGCTGCTGCTCGTACAGCTGGTACTGCTGCTGCTGGTGCCGCTATTGTTATCCAGAGCGAAGAGGCCATCATCGGCGTAGGCGTTCGTTCGGTTGCTTTCGAAGCCGTTCCTGTCGCCGGCACTGCTCGTGACCGGCGCATCCGCCGTCGGGCTCTGAAGGCCGGTGTTGACGGGCCCCGAGGTTACGGTGATCGAGACCGTCGCACTGTCGCTGACTTTGCCGTCGAACGCCTCGAACGTAAAGCTATCAGCGCCGGTGTATCCATTCGCGGGCGTATAGATCCGGCTCGCTCCCGTCCCGCTCAGCGTCCCGTGCGCCGGTTGAGCGACGGTGTAAATGAGCGAATCACCGTCCAGATCGGACGCCGTCAGCGGAATCACCACTGCCGTGTTCATTGGCGTCGTCACGGCCCGGTCGGTGGCCACCGGAGCGTCGTTGATTGGATGCACTGTCACCGTGACCGTAGCGGTGCTTTGACCACCCCGGCCGTCGCTGGCCGTGTAGGTAAAGCTATTCGATCCGTTGAAATTGGAGTTGGGCCGATACGTCACACTATTGTCGGCGTTGATGGTCACGGTGCCGTTGCTGGGTTGGGTGACCGAGGACACCGATAGTGTGTCACCGTCGTCATCGCTGTCGTTGCTCAAGACCGCAATCTCGACCGGGAAGTCCTCGTCCGTTGCGGCCGGATCGTTCCTGGCCACCGGCCGAGCGTTGCTGCTACCGGAGGATCCTTTGAGAATGGTAAAGGTATCCCGCACGGTCCCTGTCGACTGGAGGAAGGTGGCGTCGAGCCGATTGCCGTCCACATCAAGCACCAGCGAGCCCAGCACGCTGAGGGAGATGAACATCGCCGGATGGTCCAGCGACCCGCCGCCGGTCTTGCCGGAGCTTCCCGCCACCGTATAGACGGCCCCTTGGCGGGGGTCGGGCCCGAGAGATGGCTTTTGATAAGCGCCATCGCCGTCCGGACGTCCGTCTCCATGGTCGAGAATCATGCTGGACACCAGTGTGTTCGAGTTGCCGTAGTGCCCGTCGAGCAGAAAGGAGCGCTCGTACGAGTGACTATGGCCGGACAGCACGAGATCCACGCCGTAGTCTTCGAGAATGGGCAGGGCGTACTGCCGCATCTCTTCGAGCTCGGTCGAATCATCCGAGTCGTGCGAACCCTTGCTGTAGGGCGGGTGGTGCCAGAAGGCAATGATCCAGTCTTGACGGGTGTCCTGCAAGTCCGCACGGAGCCAAGTCATCATCGCACCGTTGGGCGAGCGGCTCGAGTCGAAGGAGTCCAGCACGATGAAATGGATGTTGCCGTAATCGAAGGCGTAGTAGGCCTCCGTGCCGGAGGCGACGCCGCCGGCCTCCTTGTTCTTCGGCAAGGTGAAGATGTTGTAGTACGGCCCGGTCTGCGAGCCGGAATTCGCGGAGCTCCCATCGTGATTGCCCAGGGTCGGCCAGAGCACGGACTTGCGCAGCATCTCCGGGTACATGTTGAACACAGCCGCCTGGTATTCGGCGTCGGTCCCGCTACTGTAGGCATTGTCGCCGAGCATTAGCCACAGATCGGTGTGGCGGGATCCGGTGAACGTGTAGTAGGCATCCCGAACCGCCCGAGCGCTCGAGTTGGCGGTGCCGGAATCTCCCAGCACCCAGATGCGCGTGGATTTGGAGGCGCCCAGCCCTGGAGATGTCCGAAAGAAATGACTGGCGTCGTTGCCCGCGAGCATCTGCGTGGTGGTGCCGACGGCGTAGTAGTAACGGGTGTCGGCGGAGAGCGGCCACAGCGTGACCTCGTGTTCCGTCGTGATAGCGGCATGATCCGCGAACCAGATCAAGCACCCCAAGCAGGTACCGTAGCTGACGCTACTGTTGGTGGGCACATCGGTGCGCCAGCGCACCACGACGCTGTGGTCGGTCCCCATCTGCAAGTAGGGGCCCCGCGTGACGGTGGCAGCCTCCGCTGCCGTCGCGCCGCCGAGCGCGAAGGCCATCAGAATCACGACGGGGATGGCAGCGCGGCGTCGATCCGAAGCGTTCATGCAAGGCCTCGATTTTCTTGTCGTTCTTATCGCCCTCATCGCCGGAGGCGAGCTCCTCATCGTCGCAGTCGAGCGAGCGCACCCTGCAGACGCGTTTCGAGCTCAAGGGTCGCTCGGGTTCTGCGGTGGCGCGGGGAGAGCGCGTTGATGGCGGCCAGGGCTTCCTCGTCCGCCGCACGGGCGTCCTCGATCCGCCCGGCGTGTTCCAAAATCTCACCCCGGCGTGCGAGCCAGGCTTCGGGCCGATTGGATTGTGCGGCGACGGAGTCCAGGCGGGCGAGTGCCCGCTCCGTGCGCCCGACGGTCAGCTCCAGCTCGATGGCATAGAGCTGGAGGGTGGCCAGCGAGCCCAGTGCGGCCATCCCGTCATCGAGTCCACGCAGGGCTTCCAGGACATGCGCGCGTCCGCGTGCGGCGATCAGCAGGGCACGCTCCAGGTAGTAGTCGGGATTGGGATGGCCCAGTTGTGCCAAGGCCGCGATGGCGCGCGTGTAATCGGCGACGCTGGCGTTCGGTTGACCGAGCTGCGCCAGCGCCCGGGCCCGGAGGACCAGCGCGTCGGCATGGGTGGGCTGGCCGACGAGGAAGCGGTCGAACGCCTCCTTCGCCGAGTCGAACCGACCGGCTTGGAGCAAAGTCCGGCCCCGCGCCAGATCGACGATCGTGAGGTTGGGATCCCGCTGACTAGCGCGGTGATAGTCGTCGAGCGCGGCCTGCCAATCACCGTGGTCGCTCTGCAGTTCGCCGCGTTTCACGTAGAGGGCGGCATTCCCGGGATCCTGGCTGATCTGGTGGGTCACCGCGGCGATTTGTTCGTGGATCGCCCCGTGCGCTGCCGCTGGCACCGGGGCCACCACCGTGAAGGAAAGAAGCAGCAGCCGTCCCCAACCAACTGGCCGCATGCAGAACAAAGGAGGTGCTCCTTTATAGTCGGACTTATCTGCCTGTTACAGGGGATTCGGATGAGTAGCTGCGGTAAAACGCGAAAGCATAGAGTAGTTCACACTTCAAGTCAATTCTTCACGGGACACTTTCTTCACGGGACACTTTCTTCACGCGACACTCTTCACGGGACAGAAGTCGGGTCTGAGGAGGCGAGCCACGGGCGGCGGTGACCAAGGACGCAAGTACGAAGGACGACTAAGGACGAAGGACGGACGAGGAACCAAGGCCCAAGGACCCAGGACGATCAGTCAGAGAACGTAAGATCTGGATCTGGCCGGTGTGGCTGGGCTTCAGGAAGCCCTGTCGAAGATTCTGGCCACGAGACCTGTGCGATTCGTCGCACCGACTTTGCTCATGGCCAGCTTCAAGAAACTCTTGACCGTATTGGGACTGATGCTCATCTGAACCGCGATTTCCTTGTTCGTCAGGCCCTCCAGCAGAAACTGGACGGTTTCGCGCTCGCGGCCCGTGAGTTGAAACTGCTTGCCCCAATCGGTGAGATCGGCCGTCTTTTTGAACTCCCGCTTCAGCGTCACGACCACCCGCGGCTGCACACGACTCTCGATGTTACTGTTGGAGTCGAGCGGAAACAGCTGACACACGTATCGTCGCCGGCCGGATGTGAATCCGAACACCGAACGCGACGCGGGCTTGGCAAAGTCCGCGAGCTGAAAGTGGGCAGTCGGAAACACTGCCTCCAGCGACGGCGTCGCGCGCTCGTTCCTGGGATAGCCGAGGATTTTGGCGGCCTCGGCGTTGTAGTGAACCGGTCGGAGCTGAGAGTTCAGAAGCAGGACTCCCACCCGCGATGGCCGTTCGACGATCGCCTCGTTCTCCCGCATATTCTTAGATCCTGTCTGCAAATCTGCAATCCTGCCATCCTGCAATTACGGACCACTGACGCCGGGCCGCAGCTCGATGCCGATGACCGCCCAGTCCACCGCGCCGCTCAACGATCCGTTCAGCGACAGCGACGTGGCAACGGGAACTGCCCGGTCAACGAAGGCGATCCTCGCTGTATTTCCGCTGCTGCCCTGCGATACCTCGGCCCGTTCCGTATAGCCCAACCCCGGCGTGTGCGTGTTGTTCCGCGACGCCACCGCGCCAAACACCAGGGCATTACTCTGGGTGGCCGACACGTTGAACAGGTAGGCGCTGCTGTCCGTGCCGTTCGCACACCCGCCATTGACGCCGTTCGTATTGCCGGCCACGAGCGGTGCCACCGGGTTCGTGGCGGCCACGCCTGAATACCGCGCCACCGCGATGACCGCATTGGTGGGCGCGGATGCGAGCGTTGCCGTCACCGTTCCGGTCGTGGCGGCGCCTTGCGCCCACCAGAGTTCGATGCCCGTTTGATTGCGCCCGGCGCACTGCGTCGCCACCCGCGTCCAGGTCAGGCCCAGGCCCGTCACCACATTGACCGCACGATACGGTTTGGTGGAAACGGCGGCCAGATACAGATGGCCCGTGACGCCCGTCAGGTTCGTCGCGGTCGTGACGCTGCTCGCACTCGCCGAGCCTCCCTGTCGCACCTCCACGAACGTCGGCGGCGTAGCGCCACCGACGCTGCCGGCGCCGGCGAGCGGGATGAGGAGAGGATTCTCATCCGGGTCGTCGCTCGGGATGGTCAAGATCGCACTCTTGGGTCCCTGCGTCGGCGGGCTGAAGCGCACCTCGATGAGATGGCTGCCGCCCGGCGCGATCGTGAAGCCGGCCTGCCCGCTCACGAAGGCAAACGCCCCCGCGTCGCCCCCCGTCAGGGTCGACGCTCCCACAACCAGGCTGCCGGTCCCGGTATTCGAGACGGTGAAGCCCCGCGTGACACCCGTCCCGATCGTCCACGCGCCGTAGTCGTAGGGTGTGGGAGTGACTGCGATGTCAGGCACCAGGGTGACTCCGGTGCCGGTCAAGGCCACATCGACCGGGTTCTCGTCCGGGTCTGTGCTCGTCAGGTGCAGCATCGTGGTCTTGGGCCCGAGCGAGGCGGGCGTAAAGCTGACGTCGAGGTTGTGCGATGCGCCGGGCACCACGGTGAAGGACCCTTCCCCAAGTGTGATGCCAAACTCACCCATCTGACCGCCGACCAGGCTGGTACTGAGCACCTGTAGATCGGCATTGCCCACGTTCCTGATGGCAAACGTCCGGGACGCATTCGTACCAATTGCCACCGAACCATAGTTGTGAGGATTCGGCACGACGTCGACGTCGGGCGCCGTCCCGGTGCCGCTCAAGGCCACATCGAGCATGCTCTCATCCGGGTCATCACTCGTCAGGCGTAGCGTCGTCGTCTTGACCCCGAACGACGTGGGCGCAAAGCGGACGTCGAGGTTGTGCGTCGTGCCGGGCGCGACGGTGAAGGGCGCTCCCCCTTGCACGATGGCAAACTCGGCCACCTGACCGCCGACCAGACTGGTGCCGGTGACCTGCAGATCCACGCTGCCCAGGTTATTGATGGCGAACGTTCTGGACGCATTCGCGCCAACAGGTACGGCGCCATAGTCGTGCTCCGGATTCGGTACGACAGCGATGTCGGGCGATGGACCACTGACACCAGGCACGAACTCGACATGCAGGAGGGGCGCGCCGGTTGGGAGGCCGTTGTAGGACCACGCCGTCCTCATGCCAGTCCCAGTGATGAGGATCGCGAGCGCATTGCCACTCGACCACCCAGCCCGGTTGACGATCTCTTGAATCACTGCGCTGATATTGGGAGTTCGTTGATCCGGGCCTGCTGCTCCTACGGTGTTCCACGGCACCGGAGCCCACGGCGCCGCGGCTGTCGTTTTCGGACGCGACGAGAGGTTCGCAGCCGTCGTGGTAAACGTGGCCGCAGTGTCCACGGCTTGGCCCTGAATCGACAGGGACGTTGCTGCCGAGCCCGTACTCTTCGTCTGAAACTGAATCCACGCGTTGAGGACCGCGGCCCTGTGAGGCACGGCGACCCCGTTGAACCGCATCCCCACTTTTTGAATGCTGCCATCCGTGACCAACTCGAGATCGCTGCTGGTCAGCGACACGGATCCCGTCGCACTCTCTTCGGCATCATCGGAGCTGGCGGCGACGCGGACCTCCACAGTCACCGATCCTCCAGGTCCACTAACGGCGAGGGTGATTTGAGCCGAGCCGCTGGCGCCGCCGCTGTCCGTCACCGACGCCGTAATGATGTGCGTGCCCGCCGACAGCGTGCTGGTGGAGAAGGCCCCGCCGGAGCCAATCGCGCCGTCCAGATTGGACGTCCAAATCAGGCTCGCGGTGAGATTGCCCTCGTCAGGGTCGCTGGCCGTTCCGTTGAAGCTAATGGTTTCGCCCTGGCTGAAACTGGAGCCGTTGCCGGGAGCGAGGATCGTGGACGTCGGCGGGCCGTTTGGCGCGCCGATGGTCACGGTGATTGCCTGGGAGCCCGTTTCTCCGCCCTTGTCGGTGGCTGAAGCCGTGATGGTATGCACGCCGGCGGCGAGCGTAGATGTGGAGACCGTACCGCCGGTGCCGATGAACCCGCTGCGATTCGACGTCCAGCTCAACGAGGCAGTGAGGTTACCATCCGGCGTGTCGACCGCCGAACCCTCCAAGGTGACCGGCTGGCCCAGATTATAGGCGGATCCGCTTGCCGGGGCGGTGATGGTGACGACGGGCGGCGGGTTGATGTACGCGTCCACTTGCACGGTATCGCTGGTGGAGAGCTCTCCGTCGGTCGCTGTCAGTTGGAGCGTGTAGCTGCCCTCGGCGCTGAAGTGCGCCGTCGTGGTCGGTGCATTCGCGTGGTCGAACGACGCGAGGCCGGGCCCGCTGACCTGGGTCCAATTCACTGTTAGGCTGGATGGAATTGGCACGCCGTTATCGGTCGCTTTCCCATTCAGCACGGCCCCATTCGCGAGCACGGTCTGCAGGTCGGGACCCGCTTCCACGCACGGCGGGCGATTGAGCGGCAGCGTGCCTGAAGGCCACGGGTCTCGATTGATCAGGAACATGTTCGCCGCATTCATCGTCACCGTTATCTGAACCGGCGGATCACTCGCCGTGCCCCGGTTGACCTCGATCCGCATGATGTTCGGTGCCGAAAACGGAAAGTCCTGGGTCCAGGAGTGCCCATCACCGTGGATGTAGAGCACGGGCTTGGCGAAGGCGCCTGCGGCGGCACTGAGCTGACTCGTCAAGGGACTGGACGAATATGCCTGCGCGAAGATCACAGCGGCGCGTACCGCGCTGCCCTTCGTTTGAAATTGGTACGTGATCCAGTCGGCATCTTGTTGCAGGCGCGTTTGCTCCTCCCCACCACCCAGGCCACCAGCGACCTTGTTGATGCCGATGAACAGCACGCCGTTTTTCACGAAGGCAAAGTTTTCCGGGCGAACGATCTGCCGTGTGACCAACGGAACTCCGCAAGCGTTTTGCTCCACCGCAAGCAAGTGGGTGACCCAATAGGCCCATGCCTGGGTGGGATTTGAGCAATCGTTCCATTCGTTGTCACCGGGGACGATGAACGCGGGGACCGACAAGGACCGCAAGCTCGTCGCCATGTCTCGATACCAGGACTCGACGCACGAACCGCCTCCTGATTTGATGTCGCCTATATGAGCGAGGAATTCCGACGGACTATACAGATCGTGGTTGTTCATGTGTTGCTGGAAGTCCGCTTTCTCGCCCGTTGAGTAAGGAACGTCGCCGATGACGGAGAAGATGATCGGTTGGCCCTGCGCCCAGGCCATCTCACACACACCGAGCACGCTTCCGATCAGGATGGCGGCGGTAATGAGAGCCTGCTTTGTGTTGAAGAAGGCCGCCGACGCGGCGATTCGAGGACGGCGGTGGTTTTCAATGTGCTGCTGCATGAGACCTCTCTGATGGCACGAAAGTGGCCACGGATTCATGTCGTGCGGGCTCCGCAGGAGGCCGGGACGTGGGGGGCCTGATGGAGCCATATTGGGAACTGCGCGCTGGTGCTACAAGTCAGAAGAGCCAAACACGCGCAGACAAGTGAAAACCCTTCTATCGCTGAATTAGTCAAGCGCGGAGCCTACCCTCTCGTGTAGGTGGGGCATATGGCCCGACAGTGGGGGGTGGATGGCCCGATAGTGGGGGGTGGATGGCCCGATAGTGGGGGGTGGATGGCCCGATAGTGGGGTGGATGGCCCGACAGTGGGGGGGATGGCCCGACAGTGGGGGGCCGCGAAAGTGGGGCCCGAAGCTGGGAGCGCAGAAGAGTGCGGAAACCGAACGATGGACCTTCCCTGAGCCGGTGGGCTAGATGTTTAGTCCTGACTTTGACACGGCCGCGCAGACTCCATCAGACACTTGTCCCCTTTGAAACGTACGAGTCTTGTGATTCGGGAAGGATTGTCCGAGATAGCCGTGAAGCTGATCGGTGGGCGAACATGCGCGCGCCGGGGAACGCGCGTTTTCTTGGTCGACGCGATCGTCCAGTCTACCCCGCTGGTTTCTCTAGGCTAGCGGTCGGCTCTGCGTGGGACCGGGCTTTCACTTCTCCGACGACGGACCGGCTTGCACCCTCGCCCGGTGACTTAACCCGTCCCCTGTCACGGCTTCTCGAGGCCGCTCTCGAGCCGTCGCCGGCGACAACACGAGAGCCGGATGCGTCGTGTGGCGCCGGGTTGTCCTCGAGGAGACTGTGGTGAATCGCGTAGAGGGCCATCTCTAGCCGGTTGTACACGCCGAGCTTGTCAAACACGTTGGACAGATGATGTTTGACTGTGTCTTCGCTGAGACGGAAGGTCTGAGCGATCTCCCGGTTGGTACAGCCCTCGACGACCTCACGCACAATCTGGAGCTCGCGGGCGGTCAGTCCGTACCTCTCCCTCGTTGTGACTCCCGCCGCGGCGACCTCCTTATTGAGGTACTCGACGAGGTCCGATACCGTACCCCGACCGACCCAGTACTCGTCAGCCATGACCGATCGGATGCACTTGCACAGCAACTGGCACGCCGAGTGCTTCATCACCACTCCGCGAGCGCCGCACCGCAGGGCCTGGATGATCTGAGGTCGATCGATGTCCGCCGTGAGCAGGATGACCCGACAGTGCACCCGGAGATTGACGATCTCGCGGAGCGCCTCAAACCCCCCCAGCAACGGCATGGCAAGATCGAGCAGCAGGCAGTCGGGACGTAAATCCCGCACCAGCGCAACCGCTTCCGCTCCATTCGCAGCCTCACCGACAACCTGCAGGTCGGGCTCGGCCTCCAGCAACGTGCGGAGTCCCTCTCGGAACAACACGTGATCGTCCGCGATGGCGACGCGGATATTCGAAGGTCGCTTCTGCACACTTGTCATTCCGGCCTCCGTGTCATCGACAGCCACACGGCGTGTCACTTGGACGCACGCCGATGCCAATCCAGCTTCCCCTGCCCGACCCAGTCCGGACGTGCCCGCAGACAGACGGTTGCCGACCAGGATATCGTGGCCGCCCATCGCCGTAAGAGGTGACCGGGGCCGCTGAATTTCGTCTCCGCCTGGCACGGCCGATGGCACGTCGGCCGCGTCAGCACAGGGATCCTGACCTGCAGGCGAACACCACGACGCGGACTCGATTCCACCGACAGCTGGCCGTCGATTGCGCGTACAGACTCCTCGATGACCGTGAGTCTTGGTCGCGATGCCCCCGCTGATACGCGCGCCACGCGGCTGACCGCCTCGTCTTGGATCGGGTTCGATGACGGAAGGAAGCCGCGTCCATCGTCTTCGATGGTCATCTGGACGGCGCCCTCCTCTGGCATCAAGCGAACAGAGACGCGCTGCGCGCCGCTGTGTTTCCGCACGTTGACCAGCGCTTCGTGCACAATGCGGAGGACCTTGCCGTACGTGCGGGTCGTCAGCGTCGCCGGATCGATCTTGACGTGAAGATGCGCGGCGATCCCTGTGTCCCGCTGGAAACGATCGATCAGATCGGTGAGCGCGCTGAGCCGCTCATCGGGCTCGACATCGGTCGGCTTCAGCCGCTGCATCACGTCCCTCAGCTTGAGCGCCTCCTCATGGAGGACCTGCTGGACGCGACCAAGCTCGGCGACATCGGATGGCGGCCTCGCGCGCCGGCGGACGGTGTCGACCTGCATGGCCGCAGCGGCGAGCGACGGGATGACACCATCGTGCAGCTCGCGGGCCAGGCGCGCGCGCTCGCATGCTTTCGCGCGGCTTCGCAGCGTATGGAGGAGATAGGCGTCATGAACGACGGGAGCGGCCAGATGGACCAGCCGCTGGAGAAATCGAAGACTGCGGCTGCGGCTGCTGTCGAAACTCGGGTTCACGAGCAGGAAACGGCCGCTCCATTCTTCTCGGGAACCGAGCGAAAACACGGCAACCGAATCGTTGGCCGAGGAGCTGTGAAGCAGGTCGAATCGCCTGTCGAGAACCTCGAGCATTCGGTTGCCACGGTTGTCGAGAGCCACGATGTCGATCTGATCCTTCGGCCAGTACAGGCGGATCGCGTGCCAGCAGTCAGCCTCCATCGGAAACAGAAAGGAGTCATGCTGCGCGGCGTCCAGCTCACGAGCCTGTGACGACGCCCCCTCAGTCCCAGCGCCCTCGTGGAACTCCCACAGATAGGCCCGTGCGGTCGACTTCTCCTCCCCGACAAACAGCACCCGCTGCGCCAGACTGATGCCAAGGAGCTCCCGCCCCATGATACCGAGGACGTTGCCAAGCCCCCGTTCTCGGTTGAACTGTGCGGCAACGCGCTCGAGCACCGATGACTCTGCCAGGCGCTTCCGCTCGCGTTCGACGAGGTAACCGAACACGACACCCACGAGCAGCAGATACGGTGTCCGCATGATCAGCGCGGGCGCAGCGAACGAACCGTAGACTTCAGCCTGACGCGTGCTGGCCACCGAAGGCAGGTAGATGGCCTGCAGGAGCACGAGAACGGAGATTACGCCAGCGGTCGTCACGGTGGCACGAGCGCCAGACCTGAGGGCCGCCGCCAAGAGCGCAAACACTGCCAGCGTCAGACTCGGATCGCTGAGGGTGCCGGTCGACAGCGAGATGAGGCACGGCCAGATCACATCGAGGCCGTGCAGCGTCAGCCGCGAGCGCAACGTGAACACTTTGCGGAGCCGGATGAGCGCAAAGACGGCGACGCTGTATACGCCGAAGAGCAACACAAGCGGCTGACCGGCCGGCAGAGGTGGGCGCTGACCTGCCAAGAGCAGCTGGGCCTCGGCGGATCCGATGTAGTGAGCGACGAGCAACCCGACGGCGAGGAGCACGCGAGCCGTGGAGAGGCCGCGCTCAGTCTGTTCGTGTTCGACCGGTGTTGAGAGCTTCACGTCATCCTTCCATCGGCATGTACAGCGCCGTCCCGGACTCTCTGGTTCACGAACGTTCCATTCGACGGCCGAGAATGATCTTCAAGTGATGCTTGGCGCCCCGTGGCGCGCCAAGCACGCTCATTCGCTCAAGCCGCCTCGCTGAGTCCGTCGACACTCGCCACATGCGAGGCCCGAATTTCAGAGCCAGCAACTCGCCAGACCGGATCTGGCGGTAGATCTGCCTCCGACTGACCGTCCAGTAATCGGCGAGATCTCCAACCGTCACGTAGGCCGACGAGTGGGTCCTGAGGTCGATCAGCACTTTTTCCGTCTCTCTCCTAGCTAGCTAGGCATGAGGGTCAGGTTGCGCCCGGAATCAGCGCCGAAGCCTCGACGTCACGTTCGAGACAATATGACTTGACAACATCGGTGCTGCACTGTCTAGGGGGAGCTGGCGTAATGGACGTCCGGTTCCCTTGTGTCCCGCGACGGCGCGTAGTTCAGTCATGAGTCGCTCGCGCCCCCGTATTCGTCAGGCGCCACGCAGGGCATCACTTGTCTGCTGCCCGAATAGTGGTGTCCTGACTCCCACCACCTGGCCATTCCGCGTGACGTCAAGCTTCGGTAGGCTACGCGCTTCCGGGGCAAGACGGCCTTCACCTATCAGGCTGTAAGTGAGAGGGCGAAGCTGCAACTGGGATCCCTCGCCGTCGTCGCGGGCGCCGCGATTTATGTGCTCACGGCGTCGCCGGTTTATGAAGCCGTACCCAACTTTGATGCTTGAACCGGAGAATCCGAAGCTGGCCGCCTTCGACGACGAGGCGCGGGGCGAGCGGGATCTGACGCCCTACTACTACAGACCCAGTATGCGAAGCGTCTGACTGATGTGACGGTAGAGCTCACGGAGGCGGCTGCAGAGCGCCTGCGTCGATGGGTTCGATACGAGCAGCTCGAGGCGATCAGGCGCCGCGGGACGAACGCGGGTCGGCCGAGGCGCCGGCCCACTGGACACACTGCACTTCAGGGAACACGACGATGAGACGACTCCGACTGTCGTGCGCACTCTTCTTCTGCTGGCTGTTCGTGCTGTACAACATCGAGCGGCTGCACGAGCCGATCAACCTCGCCTCCTTCGTGTATGTCGTCGCCTGTCTGAGCGCCGCGCCGATGATTCTCGCGCCCCGGCTGAGCCACGTCTCCCTCGTCAAGCTCCTGCCACCCGTGGCGGCGGCGGTGCTGCTGCTGAAGGCGGTGTTCGGCTACCCGCTGGGCGGCCCGGATGTCCCGCTGACGGTGATGGAGCTCGGTGTCGTGAGCCTGACCGTGGTGCTGGCCCATCACGTCGGGCGCCAATTGGAAGACGTCCGGACCGCGGTCGTCAGTACGCTAGTCAGCCACCTGCATGATCAGACTCGTCCGTTTGACACAGGCCTCGAGGATATGTACCGCGAAATGCGCCGCGCGCGCGCGTTCAATCGGCCCCTGGCCCTGCTGGCCGTCGCACCGACGAGCGATAGTGTCAAGGTCACGCTGGATCGCTTTACCAAGGAGGCCCACCGGGAAGCCGCGGAGCAATACGTTGACGCGAAGCTGGCTAAGGTCTTAGCCACGGGCACGAAGGGCTCGGACATTATTACGCATGCGGGGGACCACTTCGTGATGCTGCTGCCGGAAACGGGCCGCCATGAGGCGAACCGCTTCATCAAGAAATTGCGCGCGAAGGCGCACGCGGAGTTGGGGCTCGACATCGCGATTGGCGCCTCGGTGTTTCCTGAGGACGAGGTGACGTTCGTCAAGCTGGTGGAGCGGGCCCAGGCGGGCATGGATCGTGGCCCGGGCGCCGACCTCAGAACGCGCGAAGACGGCGCGTCGACGAGGCACCCGCACAGCCCGCGGGTGACGGTTCCCGGCACCGCCGGGTCTCACAACAATGGGCACGGCAATGGCAATGGCAATGGCAATGGCAACGGCAACGGCGACGGCAAGCCCGTGTCGGAGCTGGTGCCCGCCACTCCCTACCGACGCGTGCCGCACGCGTAGCCCTGGGCCTTTCAACTCTTCTGATGACCTGTCTCGTCGGACCTCCTCCCACGCCACCTGGAAAATTGTGAGGGCTCTGAATGTTTGTTGATGCGCGGCGGATCCCGGAAAACCAGACGCTGGAGACTGATATTTGCATCATTGGCGCTGGTGCAGCCGGCATTACCCTGGCGCATGAGTTCGCTGGCCGGGGTGTGCGCGTGAGCATATTGGAGAGTGGGGGCCTTGAGTCTGATGCCGACACTCGTGCCCTCGACACCGGTCAGAACATTGGCACGCCCTATTTCCCGTTGGACGTAGCGCGATTGCGTTATTTTGGCGGCACGAGCAACCACTGGGGCGGCATCTGCCGGCCATTCGATGACATTGATTTTGAGGCTCGCCCTTGGGTTCCCCATAGCGGGTGGCCGATCAGAAAAGCGGAGTTGCAGCCCTACTATGAGCGGGCGCGAGTGGTTTGCAACGTCCGTTCGGCTGAGTGGAGCGCAGACTATTGGCTCCGGCATGACAGGTTCCCGGCGCTGCCCCTTGGCGGCAACCGCCTGGAAACGCGAGTGGCCCAGGTTGTGCCATCTGCTGAACGGCGGTTTGCGCTGAACTATCGCGAGGAGCTGGAACAGGCTGCCAACGTCACCACATACTTACACGCCAATCTCACCGAACTGGAGACCAACGAGACGGGCAGGCTTGTCACCGAAGCGAAAGTCGCTTGCCTGACGGGGAACCGATTCAAGGTGAAAGCAAAACAGTTCATTCTAGCCGCCAACGGAATCGGGAACCCCCACCTCTTGCTCCTCTCCAATCGGCGCCATCCGGCCGGCTTGGGAAATCAGCACGACCAGGTCGGCCGCTATTTCATGGAACATCCGCGCCTCGTTACTGGGATCCTGGTGCCAACCAATCCCCGGACATCGCTGGGGTTCTATGCGCTGCATCGCACTGGACTTACTCAAGGAGACATGGTCAAGGGATACGTTGGGTTGTCCGAGGAGACGATCCGCAGAGAGCAGATCCTGGATGTCCAAATGGATCTGGGGCCGGTCTACGATCCAGCTTACCTGGCCTGCGTGGATGCCCTCGAATCAGAGGATGTCGAGTCCTTCAAGATATTGTTGAGAGCATTCCGGCGCAGGCAAGTCCCGGATGATTTTCAACGACACGTCAGCAATGTGGTGAACGATATGACCACGTGGCTGGACCAAACGGTGACCGCTGCTCCCGTTCCGTTGCCCAAGCCAGAGGTGATCAGCCAGGTCTGGCAAGCGGACCCCGCCGAGCGAGCAGAGTTCCTCTGTGAATTGTTCGGCGATATTGCGTCGGCCGACTATACGGAGATGTTCGGCACTTTTCCCCTCGACCATATCGAGGTGATTACCCGGATTGAGCAGACGCCCAACCCAGACAGCCGCGTCACGCTGGGCCCGGAGCGTGATCGGCTGGGGCTGAATCGGGTTCGGCTGAATTGGCAGTTAACCTCACTCGACAAGCGCAGCATGATCCGCGCATTGGAAATCCTAGGGGCAGAAGCGGGTCGATCCGGGATTGGCCGCGTGCAGATCACCCTCTCCGAGGACGACACCTGGCCGGAAACTCTACGTGGCGGATGGCACCTGATGGGCACCACGCGTATGAGCGACAATCCACGGCAGGGGGTGGTGGATCGCAACTGCCAGGTACATGGTGTCGCCAATCTCTTCGTTGCCGGCAGTTCCGTATTCCCGACTACCGGTTCGGCCCCACCGACCCTTACCCTAGTCAGCCTTGCGATCAGGCTGGCCGATCATTTGAAGGAGCGGATGGGATGAGAAGCGCAAATGCCATGAGTCGCCGCAAGTTCCTCCTACTTAGTGGAGGTATCGGGGGCTTCGTAGTGGGCACGCCCGGTCTGACCTGGCTTGCTTCGATCTGGCAGGATCAGGAGCAGACACTACCTTCGCGTTTGATCACGTTGTTTGATCACCAGCAAAGCGCCCGCGTGATTGGGATGACCTACCTGCAACAATACCCGCAAGAAGCGGATATCCGTGTGCTCCTGAAGAAGGTCGTCGTGCCTGACCGGCTGAGTAGACCAGGCAACCGCGAGTTCATGGATGTGCTCCAACGGCGGATCCGGCAGGACTTTATCGAAGAGAAAGTTGTAAAGCTCCAGGGATGGATTCTCTCTACCACCGAGGCGCGGCTCTGTGCTCTCACTGCATTGGCTTAGTTGAGGTGGGTTTTCGCTGGAAGGGAATGTCATGGTGCCGGGAAGACACACGATCAATACGGACGATGCGGCAAGACCTGCGTTGCCCTGGGCTCGAATCTGGCTGGCGGCAGTAACCCGGCCCACCGTAGCCACGTATCAGGAGTTGGCGCGACAGCCGCATGTTGGTTCACTGGACGCCTGGATCTGGCTCTTTGGCAGCAGCTTCCTCAGCGGCCTGCTCATCTCCGGCCCAGTTTTTGTGCGCGCCCGCCCTGCCTTTGATCAAGGCCTGGCGCTCGCCATTACCATCTTTGCCATAATCGCGGTCCTCGCGTGGGCAACTTTCGCGGTGTGTACCCAGGGAATCGCCCGTCTCTTCAAAGGAAGAGGAACGTTTCAATCGCTGATCTATGTCTTTGCTGCTTTCAATGCTCCACTCATGCTGTTGGCCAGCGGCCTTTCCCTCACCCCGCGCAGCGGCCTCGTCCTGATCGCTCTTTATTTCTACTGGCTGGTGCTCTATTCCGTCGCCGTCCAAGGCGCCCATCAATTTTCGTGGATGAAGGCCGTCGGCGCTGTGTTGCTTTCGCTGATGCTCCTGAGCGGGGCTCTGCTTGGATTGGCTCTTTTGGTGGTTTCTTGGAGATTGTAGAAAGCCGTCCTAAGGAATTGATGTGAATCTCGCTCAGTATGCGACAGGACAAGAACCTTCAAGGCAGCTTCGTGCAAGACGATAAGAAGCATTAGCTCTCGGACCCGCCCCGCGCTTCCCCCTGAGACAGCCAGACTAGCACCCATTACGCGCTGATGATCGCGTCGGCGAAGGATTGTCACGCGTGCGTCATCATCCGTCGATCTCGTCATCGCGTCTTTTCGGGCCCCCCACGTTCGGGCCATACGCTCCATTCATACAAGCTGCTAGGCTCCGCCAGTTCACCTTTTTCCTCGCAGTGGCCTCGTGCAATCGGATTCGATCGCATCGCGCGGTCGCGTGGCCTCGTCGAGTGGAACGCTGGTGGTCGAGGTGACGTTTACGCCGGTGACGAGCGGGGCGCCGGTGTGGATGTATTTCAGCACGTCGTCGTGACGGGAGACCCATGCGCCACAACGCCGAACATCACAGCCGTCCTCGAAGTGCCGCGCCGGCAGCCTTCTTCAAAACAACGCAGGCTCTCATTACTGCCGCCATCCTGATCGGAAGCGTGCTCGGTGTGTGTGAGATGGCCTGGGCGCAGGGCCAACCGATCATCTTCTCCGTCATCGGCGACGTTCCCTACGGAACCAACGAGAAAGCGGACTTCCAGCAACACATGGACAACCACGATCTTTATAGTCCTGCGGAATTCCTCGTTCATGTCGGCGACATCAAATCAGGAGGCAGTGCGTGCGACGAGTCCTGGTATCGAGACATGGCGACGAGCTTGCGGTCCTTGTCGGTCCCCGCGTTCATCATCCCCGGTGACAACGAATGGAACGATTGCTCCGATCCCGACCAGGCGTGGGCCTATTGGGTCGCCCACTTGCTCGCGGTGGACCAAAATTTCTGCGGAGTTCCGTTGGTGGAGCGGCAGGCCGTTCGCCCGGAGAACTTCGCCTTCGTGAAAAGCGGCGTGCTGTTCATCGGCATCAACAAGGTCCACGGCGGCGTGAGTGGTGCGGAGGAGGACACGCGCCTGCAACAAGATGCCGACTGGATCACGTACCAAATTCAGACGAAGGGCAGCGCGGTACGCGCCGCGGTGATCTTCGCGCAGGCATATCCCTCCAATCCCTTGACGAATCAGTTCGTGGCCGCCGCAGGCGCCTTCGCCAAGCCCGTGCTCTACATCCACGGCGATGGGCACTCCTGGACCCAGGACTTTCCGTTTGGGCAACCGAACATCATGCGGATCGAGGTCAACCGGGGCGCGGCGAGTGATCCGCCGGTACAGCTGACGGTGACGATGAATCCGGCGAACATGTTCCTCGTCGAGCGAGATCCCTGGCCTGCCGGTGCGCTGCCGCTCAATCGCCCCCCGTGCGTGGATGCGGGTCCTGACCTGCAGACGCCGTTCGGTGATGGAGTCGTGTTGAATGGGAAAGCGTCGGATGACGGCGAGCCGATTCCGCCCAACCTGATGGTGAGTTGGACTCAGGTCGGCGGGCCTGGGATCGTGTTGTTCGACAACGCGAGTGCACCGACCACGACGGCGCTCTTCACCGCCGCTGGCAGCTACACGCTCCGACTGACAGG
The DNA here is from genome assembly GCA_963789965.1 of uncultured Acidobacteriota bacterium. Classification (GTDB taxonomy): domain Bacteria; phylum Acidobacteriota; class Vicinamibacteria; order Vicinamibacterales; family CAVVIG01; genus DATLLJ01. Next base: position 34,376 of record CAWBMO010000002.1, on the reverse strand, counting down.
GACCGACGGAGAGTTCGTCACGAGCGATACCGTGTTTGTAGATGTAGGCGCGGGAGCCACCCTGAACGCACCGCCCGTGGTCACCGTCACCGCCCCGGCAGGCGGATCCATCTATGACCAGGGCCAGACGGTCACCTTGAGGGGCTGGGCGTTCGACAACGAGGACGGCAACCTCACCGCCTCGTTGAGCTGGACTTCGAATCTCAATGGGTTCCTCGGCACGGGCAGTACGATCTCCACCTCTACGCTCTCGGTCGGCGTGCATACCATCACGGCCTCGGTCACCGACAGTGGCGGAAAAACCGGCTCGCAGGCGATCACCGTCACCCTCGTCGTCGTGCCAATCGGCCCGATACCGACGACCCTGGAGATTCGCGTTGCCACCGGTGCCGATGATGCCGAAGAGAGTGCGACCGGAGTCGTGTCGGTGACGGGCAACGATCTCGAGCTGGTCGCGGACACCAGCAATCAAACCGTGGGGATGCGGTTCAATGGGATCGCCATTCCGCCGTGGGTCGTGATCGACAACGCGTGGATTCAGTTCAAGGCGGACCGGACGGGCTCGGTGGCGACATCCTTGTCGATTCAAGGTCAAGCGGCGGACAGTGCGACCACGTTTACCACGGCGGCCGCGAACCTCTCGTCGCGTCCAAAAACATCGGCCGCGGTGCCGTGGTCTCCGGTGCCGTGGAACACGGCGGGAGCGGCGGGCCCGGATCAACGAACTCCCGATATCAGCTCAGTGATTCAAGAGATCGTCAACCGGCCCGGGTGGGCGAGCGGCAATGCGCTGGCGATCCTCATCACAGGGACCGGCCAGCGGGCGGCGGAGTCGTACGAGGGTTTAGCAGCCGGCGCGCCCTTGCTACACGTCGAGTTCGTTGTTGATCAGATCCCACCCATCGTCAACGCGGGACCAGATCAAGTGGTCAATCTGCCGAACATCACCTTCCTGGACGCCGCGGTTTCCGATGACGGGTTGCCGAACCCGCCGGGAACCGTGACCACGACGTGGACCCAAGTGGGAGGCACAGGCACGGCCACGTTTGCCGATCCCTATGCGATCGATACCATCGTCAGCTTTTCCGACCCCGACACCTATGTGTTGAGGCTAACGGCCATCGACGGCGGTGCGTACGTCAGGAGCGACGACGTGACGGTCACGGTGACGTTGGCTGGGGAGATCGACGTGACGCCGACCTCGTCCGATTACGGGTTGGTCGCGGCCGGAACGACGAGCCTGGCGCAGACCTTCACGGTGACGAACCTAGGGATCGGCGATCTGGTCGTGGGGGCGTCGACCCTGACGGGGCCCGACGCGGGGTCGTTTGCCTTCGTGAGCGGGCAAGCCGGCTTCACGATCGCGCCAGGCGTCAGCAACATCATCGAGGTGCGTTTCAGCCCGCTGACGGGCGGGCCCAAGATTGCCTTCTTGTCCATCCCGAGCAACGACCCGAGTGAGAATCCTTTCCTTATCCCCCTCACTGGCGTTGCGAGTGTGAACACGACGCCGACGTTCATGGAAGTGAAACAGGGAGGCTCGAGCACGATCAGCGTGACGACCTCCACGAACCTGACGGGGGTCAACGGCCATCTGTATCTGGCCGCTGTCTCGACCACGCCATATCGTGCGGTTAGCACGGTCACGGGCCTGGGCCTGACCTGGACGCCAGTGGCGGCTCAATGCGCCGGGCGCGATCAAACGGGCGTCGCGCTCTGGTGGGCGCAGGGGGCCGCCACGACCGGCGCGGTGACGGCCACGTTGATGTCGGCTGCCACCAATACGGTGCTCGCGGTGACGCGGTACTCGAACGTAGCTGCAACGGACGCGGTGGGGCCGCTCGTCGCCGGCAATACGAATGGCATCAACGGCGCGTGCGCGGGGGGCATCGATAGCGCGGCCTACTCGCTGGCCGTGACGACGTCGGTCAACCAGGCCCTGGTGGTTGGCGCGGTGGCCCGGCTGAACCGCACGCACACACCGGGATCCGGCTATACGGAACGGGTCGAAGCAGTTCGTGGCACCGGGACGACTACAGCGGGAGTCGCCATTGTGGACCGGTCGGTACCCGTCGCGATGTCGCTACCGCTGAACGGATCCCTGAGCGGTGGCGTGGCGGACTGGGCGGTCATCGGCGCCGAGCTGCGGCCCGGCACCAGTGTGCCGATGCCCGACATAGACGTCCTGCCGAATCCGCACGACTACGGCGTGCTGCCGATTGGCTCGGTTGTATCCCGCACGTTCGCTGTCCGGAATCTGGGCACTGTGAATCTGCAGGTGACAGCCACCAGCCTGGTCGGCGGTGATGCGGGCGAGTTTGCCATCACGCTCGGGGGCGGGCCGTTCACTGTGGCGCCCGGCGCCACCCACAATCTCGATGTCCGCTTTGCGCCTTCGGTCGGGTTCAAGACCACAACGCTGCGCCTGACGAGCACGGATCCGGACGAGAACCCCGTCGATGTGGCCTTGAGCGGCACTGCGATCGTCCCGGTGCCCGACATCGTCGTGACGCCCGCGAGTTACGACTTCGGTACCCTGCGGGTCGGTGTGACTGTGACGCAGAGCTTCACCGTCTCGAATACCGGGACTGGCAACCTGGTCGTGGGGGCGCCGATCCTGCTGGGGTCCGCCGTGGGGTCGTTTACCATCATGAGCGGGCAAGCCGGCTTCACCATCCCGCCAGGCGGCAGCAACACCATCGCGGTGCGCTTCCTGCCGCTGACGGGCGGGGCGAAGACTGCCACCTTGATCATCCAGAGCGACGACCTGGATGAGAGTCCGGTCTTCCTCCCGCTCACAGGCACCGCGACCGTGACCACGACGCCCACGTTCGAGGAGGTGCAACTGGGAGGCTTGAACGGAATCAGCGTCACGACGGCGACGAGCCTGACGGGGATCACCGGCCATCTGTATCTGACCGCCGTCTCCACCACACCGTATCGCGCGATCAACACGGTGACGGGCCTGGGCATTCCCTGGACGCGGGTGGCGACGCAGTGCACCGGGCTCGGTCAGACGGGCATCGAGCTCTGGCGGGCGCAGGGGGTTCCCACGACCGGGACGGTGACGGCGACCCTGGTGTCGCCTGCTACCAATGCGGTGATCGCGGTGGCGCGGTATTCAGGGGTGGCCGCCACCAACGCGGTGGCGCCGCTCGTGGCGAGCAATACGAATGGCGTCGATGGCGCGTGCGCGGGGGGCATCAACAGCGCGACCTATTCGTTCGGCGTGACGACAACGGTCAACGAGACGATGGTGGTTGGGGCCGTGGCGCGGCTGGACCGCCTACACACGCCGGGCGCGGGCTATACGGAACGGGTCGAAGCGTCGCAAGGAAGCGGATTGGACACCGCGGGGCTCGCCTTCGTCGACCGGTCAGTTCCCACCATCACGTCGCTGCTGCTGAACGGATCGTTGAACGGCACGGTGGATTGGGGGGTCATTGGCATCGAGCTGCGGCCCAGCACGAGTACGCCGATTCCCAATATCACTGTTGTGCCGAATCCGCACCACGACTACGGCGGGGTGCCGGTGACCACAGCAGCGACCGGCACATTTGCCATCAGCAATCCGGGGACCACTGCTCTGCAGATATCCAGCTCCAGCCTGGTTGGCGGTCAAGCGAGCCAGTTCGCCATCACGCTCGGGGGCGCGCCTTTTATCGTGTTGCCCGGCACCACGCGCAACCTCGACGTGCGTTTTGCGCCGACGTCAGTCGGGCTCAAGAACACGACGTTGCGCCTGAAGAGCGCGAACGCGTACGAGCACCCCTTCGATGTGACCCTGAGCGGTACCGGACTGGAGGCATCGGACATTGACGTCCTCCCAACGGCACACAACTACGGCGTGGTGTGGTTTGGCGCGACGCCGTCCCAGACGTTCGCGATCCGGAACGTGGGCAATTTGGATCTACTGGTGACCAGCGCCATTCTGGTCGGCGGTCAAGCGGGTGAGTTCGCCATCTCGCTCGGGGGCGCACCCTTTACCGTGGTGCCTGGCGCGACGCACAACCTCGACGTCCGTTATGCACCCACACTCGTCGGGCTCAACACCACGACGCTGCGACTGACGACTAGTGATCCCGACGAGCCCACGGTCGATGTGGTCCTCACCGGCACGGGCATCGCGCCGCCCGACATTGAGATCACGCCAGCTCCGTACGACTTCGGCCAGGTGCTGGTCGGCGCGACGGCGACCCGTACGTTCGTCATCAGGAACCTGGGCGGCGCCGATCTGCAGGTGACGGCCAGCAGCCTCGTCGGCGGGCAAGTGGGAGAGTTCGCCATCACGCTTGGGGGCGCACCCTTCACCCTGACGACCGGCGCCACGCGCAACCTCGACATCCGCTTTGCACCGCTGACGGGCGGACCCAAGGCCACGACGCTGCACCTGACGAGCAACGATCCCGACGAGAGCCTGCTCGATGTGGCGCTGACCGCCACCGCGACGACCGCGCCCGAGATTAACGTCGCACCGACGACGCACAACTACGGTGTCATTTGGGTCGGCGCCAATGCATCACGGACGTTCACCATCAGTAATATCGGGAGTGCTGATCTACAGGTGACCGCAACCAGCCTGGTCGGCGCTGACGCGGGCGAGTTTGGCATCACGCTTGGGGGTGGGGCCTTCACCCTCGTGCCCGGCGCGACGCACAACCTCGATGTTCGTTTCGCGCCCACGTCGACCGGGCCCAAGGTCGCCACCCTGCGCCTGGACACCAATGATCAGGATGAGGCGATCGTTGATGTCGCCCTGAGCGGCACCGGGATCATGCCGCCAGACATCGACGCTGCTCCCACCGTACATGTCTACGGCGACGTGTTGGTCGGCACGAACCTGTCCCGGACATTCGTCATCAGGAATCTCGGGGGCGCGGATCTGCAAGTGACCTCCACCAGCCTGGTTGGCGGTGACGTGGGTCAATTCGCCATCACGTCAGGCGGAGGCGCCTTCACTCTGGTGGCTGGCGCCATCCGAAACGTCGACGTCCGCTTTGCGCCCACCTCGGGCGGGCCGAAGACGACGACGCTTCGGCTGGCGACCAATGATCCGGACGAGAGCTCGGTGGACGTGACCGCCAGCGGCACGGCCACCACGGCGCCGGAGATTGACGTCATACCCAATCCGCACAACTACGGCAGCGTCGTGCTCGGTACATCACCGTCCCGGACGTTCGCCATCAGGAACGTAGGCAGTGCCGATCTGCACGTGAGCAGCACGACCCTCGTGGGTGGTAACACGGCCGAGTTTGCAATCACGTCAGGGGGAGGATCCTTCACCGTCCTGCCAGGCGCCACGCACAATCTCGACGTCCGTTTTACGCCGGCGGACCTCGGGCTCAAGACCACGACGCTGGGCCTCACGAGCGATGACCAGGACGAGAGCATCCTCAACGTGGCCCTGAGCGGCACCGGGATCATTCTGATACCCGACATCAACGTGACGCCCACGAGCCATGACTACGGAACTCAGTCGGTGGGCACGAGTGTGACGCACGCCTTCACGGTCTCGAACACCGGGAACGGCGACGTGGTCGTGGGGACATCGACCCTGACGGGGCCCGACGCAGGCGCGTTTGCCTTCGTAAGCGGTAAAGCCGGCTTCACAATTGCACCGGGGGCCAGCAATCTGATCGAGGTGCGCTTCAACGCGCCAACGTCGGGACCGAAGAGTGCCACGTTGACCATCCCGAGCAACGACCCGGATGAGAATCCCATCTCCATACAGCTCACAGGCACCGGTGGCCCGATCACGCCGCCTGCGTTCGTGGAAATGCGACAGGGCGGCTCGGCGGGTTCGGTGAACGTCACGACCTCCGCCAACCTGACGGGCGTCAACGGCCATCTGTATCTGGCTGCCGTGTCGACGAGACCCACGCGCACGGTCAACTCGGTCACGGGCCTGGGCCTGACCTGGACGCGGGCGGCTGCTCAGTGCGGCGGGCAAAACCTGACGGGCGTCGAGCTCTGGTGGGCGCAGGGCGCTGCCACGACCGGGACTGTGGGAGCCACGCTCGCCTCGGCGCCGACAAGTGCGGTGATTGCCGTGACCCGGTATTCGGGCGTCGCCCCCACGAACCCAGTGGCGCCGCTCGTAAGGGGGAATATGAATGGCGTCAATGGCGCGTGCTCAGGAGGCACTGATGGCGCGGCCTACTCGTTCAGCGTGACAACGACGTCCATCCAGTCTGTGGTGATTGGCGCCGTGGCTGTGCGCCAACAGACGCACACGCCGGGCGCGGGCTATACGGAACGGGCCGAAGTGGGACAGGGCACAGGGACGAGCAGGGCGGGGCTCGTGCTCGTGGAGCAGGCAGTTCCTGCGAGTACGTCGCTGGCGCTGAACGGATCGCTGAGCAACACGACGGACTGGGCGGTCATTGGCGTCCAGGTGCGACCCAATACTGGCGTACCGATAGCCGACATCGACATCAATCCGAATCCAGAGCACGACTACGGCGACGTGTTCGTCGGCGCGACGGCAGCCCGGACGTTCGCCATTCGGAATCTGGGCGGCGCGGATCTGCACGTGAGCGCCAGCAGTCTGGTTGGCGGGCTGGCGGGCGAGTTTGCGATCACGCTCGGGGGCGCGCCCTTCACCGTCGCGCCCGGCGCCACGCAGAATGTCGACGTTCGTTTTGCGCCAACGTCGGGCGGTCCCAAGTCCACGACCCTGCGGTTCACGAGTGACGATCCGGACGAAAGCCCGATCGATGTCGCCCTGAGCGGCAACGGAGTTGTCGCGCCCGAGATTGACGTCGTACCTGCCGCCAGCAACTACGGAGTCGTCTGGCTCGGTGCGAACGCTTCACGGACGTTCACGATCAGGAATCTGGGCAGCGCGGACCTGCAAGTAACCGCCACCAGCTTGGTGGGCGGCGACGCGGGCGAGTTTGGCATCACGTCGGGGGCCGGGTCCTTCACTCTTACGCCCGGTGCGACGCACGACGTCGACGTACGCTTTGCGCCGACGGCAGTCGGGCCCAAAACCGCAGCGCTGCGGCTGGCGAACAATGATGACAACGAGGGTAGCTTCGATGTTTCCCTGACCGGCACCGGGATCACGCCGCCCGACGTTGACGTCACGCCGAGTCCGTACGACTACGGCGCGGTGTTGGTCGGCGCGAATGCGTCCCGGACGTTCGTCATCAGGAATCTGGGCGGTGCGGATCTGCAGGTGACCGCCACCAGCCTCGTCGGCGGTGACGCGGGCCAGTTTGCCATCACGCAAGGCGGCGGGTCCTTCGCCCTGGCGGCCGGCGCGACGCACAACCTCGAGGTCCGCTTTGCGCCCACGTCGGGCGGGCTCAAGAGCGCGATGCTGCGGCTGACGAGCAATGATCCGGACGAGAGCCCAATTGACGTCGCTCTGAGCGGCACCGCAACCACGGCTCCGGAAATTGACGTCGTGCCGACCGTGCACAACTACGGGGTCATCTGGGTCGGCGCGAACGCGTCTCGGACGTTCGCCATCAGGAATATCGGCAGTGCAGACCTGCAGGTGACCGCGACCAGCCTGGTCGGCGCTGACGCGGGCGAGTTCGCGATCACGCTGGGAGGCGGATCCTTCACCGTCGTGCCTGGCGCAACGCATAACCTCGACGTCAGCGTTGTGCCGACGTCGGCCGGGTCCAAGACGGCGATCCTGCGTCTGACGAGCACCGATCAGGATGAGGCCACCTTCGATGTGGCCTTGAGCGGCACGGGGATCATGCCGCCCGACATTGACGTCGCGCCAAGTCCGTACGACTACGGCGCAGTGTTGCTCGGCACCACGACGTCCCGGACGTTCGTCATCAGGAATCTGGGCGTCGCGGATCTGCAGGTGACCGCCACCAGCCTCGTCGGCGGTGACGCGGGCCAGTTTGCCATCATGCTCGGGGGCGGGTCCTTCACCCTGGCGGCCGGCGCGACGCACAACCTCGACGTCCGCTTTGCGCCCGCGTCGGGCGGGCTCAAGACCACGATGCTGCGCCTGACGAGCAATGACCCGGACGAGAGCCCAGTCGATGTGGCCCTGAGCGGCACGGGAACGACGGCGCCAGAGATTGACGTCGTGCCAACTGTGCACAACTACGGCCTGGTGGTCGTCGCCGCGACGGCGTCCCGGACGATCGCCGTCAGGAACGTGGGCAGTGCGGATCTCCAGGTGACCACCACCAGCCTGGTCGGCGGTGACATAGGCGAGTTTGCCATCACGCAAGGCGGAGGACCCTTCACCGTCACGCCAGGCGCGACGCACAACCTCGACGTCCACTTCACGCCCACGTCAATTGGACCGAAGACCACGACGCTGCGGCTGACGAGCGATGACCAGGACGAAAACATCGTCGATGTGGCCTTGAGCGGCACGGGGACCATGTTGGTGCCCGACGTTGCCGTGACGCCCACCAGCCACGATTACGGGACCCAGTCGGTCGGCACGAGTGTGACGCAGTCCTTCAGCGTCTCCAATACCGGGACCGGCAACCTGGTCGTAGGAGCGTCGACCCTGACGGGGCCCGACGCGGGGGCGTTTGCCTTCGTGAGCGGGCAAGCCGGCTTCACGATTGCGCCGAGTGCCAGTAGTCTCATCCAGGTCCGCTTCAGCCCGACGACGGTGGGACTCAAGAGCGCCACCTTGACCATCCCGAGCGACGACCCGGATGAGAATCCTTTCGTCATCCCGCTCACCGGCACCGGCGGCCCGGCCACGCCGCCGACGTTCGTGGAGGTGCGACAGGGAGGCTCGGCGAGTGCGAGCAGCGTCACGACCGCGACGAACCTGACGGGCGTCACGGGCCATCTGTATCTGGCCGCCGTTTCCACCAAACCGTATCGTGCGGTCAATGTGGTGACGGGCCTGGGTCTGACCTGGACGCGGGTGGCGACGCAGTGCGCCGGGCGCAATCAAACGGGCATCGAACTCTGGTGGGCGCAAGGCGCCGCCACGACCGGAACGGTGACGGCGACGCTCGCATCCGCGCCCACCAATGCGCTGATTGCTGTGGCGCGGTATTCGGGCGTGGCCGCCACGAGCCCGGTGGCACCGCTCGCGGCCGGCAATACCAATGGGATCAATGGCGCGTGCGCGAATGGCGTAGACAGCGCGGCGTACTCGTTCAACGTGACCACAACCCAGAGTAATGCACTGGTCGTTGGCGCAGTGGCCATCAGAACCAAGACACACACCCCGGGGGCGGGCTATACGGAACGGGCCGAGGTGGTGCAGAGCAGCGGCGCGAATATGGTGACCATCGCCTTCTTCGACCGGGCAGTTCCCGTCACCACGTCGCTGCTGCTGAACGGATCGCTCAGTGGCGCAGTGGACTGGGCGGTCATGGGCATCCAACTGCGGCCGTGAGACTTCACGGCCTCGGCGACCATCGGTCGGTGAAGAAGGACTCTCGGAAGGTATCTTCTTCGGCAGCGGAGAATGTGAGGTTGCGGTTGGCTCCTCAGATCTGCATGCGGCCAGCTGGTTGGGGACGGCTGCTGCTTCTTGCCTTCACGGTGGTGGCCCCGGTGCCAGCGGCAGCGCACGGGGCGATCCACGAACAAATCGCCGCGGTGACCCACCAGATCAGCCAGGATCCCGGGAATGCCGCCCTCTACGTGAAGCGCGGCGAACTGCAGAGCGACCACGGTGATTGGCAGGCCGCGCTCGACGACTATCACCGCGCTAGTCAGCGGGATCCCAACCTCACGATCGTCGATCTGGCGCGGGGCCGGACCTTGCTCCAAGCCGGACGGCTCGACTCGGCGAAGGAGGCGTTCGACCGCTTCCTCGTCGGCCAGCCCACCCATGCCGACGCGCTGGTCCTCCGGGCCCGGGCGCTGGCGCAGCTCGGTCAACCGGACGCCAGCGTGGCGGATTACACGCGCGCCATCGCGTCCTTGGCACAACTGGGCCGTCCCAATCCCGACTACTACCTGGAGCGTGCCCTTCTGATCGCCGCACGCGGACGCGCGCATGTCCTGGACGCCCTGCGTGGACTCGATGACGGGATGGCCGCACTGGGCTCGCTGGCCGCCCTCCAGCTCTATGCCATCGAGCTGGAGCTGACCGTCGGGCGCACGGAACGGGCACTCGCCCGCCTGGACTCCGTCGCCGCACAATCCAATCGGCCCGAATCGTGGCTCGCACGGCGGGGTGAGATTTTGGAACACGCCGGGAGGATTGGGGACGCCCGTGCGGCGTACGAGGAAGCCCTGGCCGCCATCAACGCGCTCTCCCCGCGCCACCGCGGAACCCCAGCGACCCTTGAGCTCGAAACGCGTCTGCGGGGTGCGCTCGCTCGACTGCGACGATGAGGAGCTTGCCTACGGCGATGAGGATAAGAACGACAAGAAAATCGAGGCATTGTATGCACGCTTCGGATCGACGCCGCGCTCCCATCCCCATAGTGATTTTGATGGCCTTCGCGCTCGGCGGCGCGACGGCGGCCGAGGCCGCTACCGTCACGCGGGGCCCCTACTTGCAGATGGGGACCGACCACAGCGTCGTGGTGCGTTGGCGCACCGATGTGGCCACCAACAGTAGCGTCAGCTACGGTTCCTGTTATGGTCAGGCGACGTGCTTGCCCTGGTTCGCGGTTAACACTGCCGTCACGACGGAACACGAGGTCACGCTGTCGCCACTCTCCGCCAACACCCGGTACTACTACGCCGTCGGCACCACCACGCAGGTGCTCGCGGGCAACGACGCCAGTCATTTCTTTCTGACATCTCCACGGCTGGGCGTCTCCAAACCCACGCGCATCTGGGTGCTGGGAGATTCCGGCAGCGGCGGCGCAAACGCCCGTGCGGTTCGCGATGCCTACTACACGTTTACCGGATCCCGCCACACTGATCTCTGGCTGATGCTGGGCGACAATGCCTACGAAAGCGGGACTGATCCCGAGTACCAGGCGGCCGTGTTCGACATGTACCCGGGGATGTTGCGCAAGTCCGTGCTCTGGCCGACCCTGGGCAATCACGATGGGGCCTCCGCGAATTCCAGCTCGCAGACCGGGCCGTACTACAACATCTTCACCTTGCCGAAGAACAAGGAGGCAGGCGGCATGGCCTCCGGCACCGAGGCCTACTACGCCTTCGATTACGGCAACATCCATTTCGTCGTGCTGGACTCCTTCGAGTCGAGCCGCTCGCCCAACGGCGCGATGATGAACTGGCTCCGTGCGGACTTGTTGGCCACCAATCAAGACTGGATCATTGCCTATTGGCATCACCCGCCCTACAGCAAGGGTTCGCACGACTCGGATGATTCGACCCAGACCGAAGACATGCGGCAGTACGCCCTGCCCATTCTCGAAGACTACGGGGTGGATCTCGTGCTGTCCGGCCATAGTCACTCGTACGAGCGCTCCTTTCTGCTCGACGGGCACTACGGCACGTCGGACACGCTGGTGTCCAGCATGATTCTCGACAACGGCGACGGACGTCCGACCGGCACCGGGGCTTACGAAAAGCCATCCCTGGGGCCCGATTCTCACAGAGGCGCGGTCTATACGGTGGCCGGAAGCTCCAGCAAGACCGGCGGCGGGTCGCTGGACCATCCGGTGATGTTCATCTCCCTCAACGTGCTGGGCTCGCTGGTGCTCGACGTGGACGACAATCGGCTCGACGCCACCTTCCTGCAGTCAACAGGGGCCGTGCGGGATACCTTTACGATTCTCAAAGGACCCTCCAGTGCCGGCGTTCTGAGCCCGACGGCACATGCGCCAGTCACGAGCAGCGCCGGCGACGGCGACGGCTTCGAAAGCAACCCTACGAACGCCTATGCGAACGATGGCGTCTTCGCTCAAGACATCAACAGCGGCACCGGCACGAGCACGAGCTGTAGTGGCAGCACCAAAGACAAGCATCTCTTCTACAACTACAACCTCTCGATCCCCAGCGGCTCGACGATCGAGGGCATCGAGGTTCACCTCGACGCCAAGGCGGACTCGACCACGGGATCACCAAAGCTGTGCGTCCAGCTCTCCTGGGACGGCGGATCGAGCTGGACGAGCGCCAAGTCCACGGCAACGCTGACGACCAGCGAGGCCCGCTATGTCCTGGGCGGTCCCTCGACCCTCTGGAGCCGGAGCTGGACGGCCGGCAACTTCAGCAACACGAACTTTCGAGTGCGCGTGGCCAGCGTCGCGAGCTCAACCTCGCGCGACTTCGATCTCGACTGGGTGGGCGCCAAAGTGACCGTGAGCGGCTCGGGTGGGAGCGTAGTGGTACCAGACATTGCCGTGACACCCGCGAACCACGGCTACGGGACACAGTCGGTCGGCACGAGCGTGACGCAAAGCTTCACCGTCTCGAATAGCGGGACCGACGACCTGGTCGTCGGCGCGTCGACCTTGACGGGGCCCAACACGGCGGCGTTTGCCATCGTGAGCGGGCAGGCCGGTTTCACGATCGCACCGGGCGCCAGTAGTCGTATCGACGTCAGCTTCGGCCCGTCGACGGAGGGACCGAAGAGCGTCACCTTAACCATCCCGAGCAACGACCCGGATGAGGATCCGATCCTCATCCCGCTCACGGGCACTGGAACCATCGGTGGCGGGGGCACCACGCCGCCGACGTTAGAGGAGGTGCAGGAAGGAGGCTCGGCGAGCTCGAACGTTGTCACGACCGCCACGAGCCTGCTGGGCGTCACGGGCCATCTGTATCTGGCCGCTGTTTCCAGCAAACCGTATTACGACGTCAGTACAATCACAGGCCTGGGCCTGACTTGGACGCGGGTGGCAGCGCAGTGCTCCGGACGCGATCAAACGGGCATCGAGCTCTGGTGGGCGCAAGGGACCGCCACGATCGGCACGGTGACAGCAACGCTCGCGTCCGCACCCGGCAATGCGTTGATTGCGGTGGCGCGCTATTCGGACGTGGCCCCGACGAACCCGGTGGCCTTGCTCGTGGCCGGGAATACGAACGGGGTCGGTGGCGCGTGCACGGGAGGCACCGACAGTGCCAACTATTCGTTCAACGTCACCACCAGTCAAAGCAACTCGGTGGTATTTGGCGCCGTGACCCTGCGGACCAAGACGCACACACCGGGGTCGGGCTATGCCGAGGAGGCCGAGATGGCGCAGGGCACCGGTCCAAACATGGTGACGATGGCCCTTGTCGAACGGGCAGTTTCCACCGTCACATCTCTGCCGCTGAACGGAACGCTGAGCGGGGCGGTGGACTGGGCGGTCATCGGCATCGAGGTGCGGTATGGCACCAGCGTGCCGACGCCCGACATCGACGTGCCGACTGGCCACGAATATGGCAACGTGTCGGTCGGTGCGAATGCGTTCCGAACGTTCGCCATCAGCAATCTGGGCGGTGCTGATCTGGAGGTGAGTGCCACCAGCCTGGTCGGCAGTCAAGCGAGCCAGTTTGCCATCACGCAAGGCGGCGCGCCTTTCACCGTTGCGCCCGGCGCCACGCGCAACCTCGACGTTCGCTTTGCGCCCACAACCGCCGGGCCTAAGACCGCGACGCTGCGGCTGACGAGCGATGATCCGAATGAGAGTTCCGTCGATGTGGCGCTCGGCGGCACCGGGATCACATCGCCCGACATTGCCGTGACGCCTACGAGCCACGGCTACGGGAACGTGTCACTCGGCACGAGCGTGACTAGAGATTTCACGGTCTCAAATACCGGGACCGGCAACCTGGTCGTCGGAGCCTCAACTCTGACGGGGCCCGACGCGGGGGCGTTTGCCTTCGTGAGCGGGCAAGCCGGTTTCACGATCGCACCGGGCGCCAGTAGTCGTATTGACGTCAGCTTCAGCCCATCGACGGAGGGACTACAGAGCGTCACCTTGACCATCCCGAGCGATGACCCGGATGAGGATCCGATCCTCATCCCGCTCACCGGCACCGGGATCGTCGTCCCCGCCACGCCGCCGACGCTCGAGGAAGTGCGAGAAGGAGGCTCGGCGAGTACGAGCAGCGTGACAACCGCCACGAACCTGACGGGCGTCGCCGGCCATGTGTATCTGGCCGCCGTCTCCACCAGACCGTATCTGGCGGTCAGCACAATCACGGGCCTGGGCCTGACCTGGACGCGGGTGGCGGCTCAGTGTGCCGGGCGCAATCAAACGGGCATCGAGCTCTGGTGGGCACAGGGGACCGCCGCGACCGGGGCGGTGACGGCGACGCTCGTGTCGGCGCCCACCAATGCGCTGATCGCGGTGGCGCGGTATTCGGGCGTGGCCGCCACGAACCCGGTGGCGCCGCTCGTGACCGGCAACACGAACGGGGTCAATGGTGCGTGCGCGGGAGGCACTGACAGCGCGGCCTACTCGTTCGGCGTGTCGACAACCCAGAGTAATGCCGTGGTGTTTGGCGCCGTGGCCATGCGGACCAAGACGCACACGCCGGGGTCGGGCTACACGGAACCGGCCGAAGTGACGCAGGGCAGCGGCGGAGAGATGGTGAGGATCGCCCTCGTCGACTCGGCAGTTCCCGTTGCCACGTCGCTGCTGCTGAACGGATCGCTGAGCGGCGCGGTGGACTGGGCGGTCATCGGCATCGAGCTGCGGCCGTGAGAACCGACTTCCGGTGCGCGACCGGGGTCCCCAGCGCGGCAGCCGCGCTGGGGTGGCGGGCACGGACGCAGCCGGCCGGCACGATCACCGCCTTTGGCGGCGGCGTGCCCCACGCTCACTGCTGAGGCGCCGACCCGCCGCTGAAGAGTTCCTTTCCATTCGCCAACTTGATCGAGCGGCCGTTGGCGACCGGACCTCCGGCCTTGGCGCGGAATCCTTCGATCTCGACCTCGAGGCCGACGGGAAGACTGTCCCTCCTCCAGCCCAGCCGCAACAGGGCGGTCGCGCGCTTCGCGCCCGCTCGCGAAACCTCTGCCAGCCAAAGAACCGACAACATCGCAACCGCCCCGATGATCGATCCTCTGTATCGCCTCACTGGTTTCGGCATGACCGCGTTTACGGCTGGTTCGTGTGAGTCGGCGAAAGGTGTCCCTCCAGGAGGTCCTTGTTGTTCTCCATGCACCACCATTCATACAGCTCGTCGCCCGCCTTCATACGTGACCAGACGCGAGTATTCTTGAAGGGCCTCGTGTAGGTCTTCGGGTCGTCGAACGTCACTTCATACTCGAGATGGTCGGCGTCGATGTGCCGGAGGCGCTCGGTGACACGCAACTGATCGCTCGACGGATGTTCCGCCGTATCCAGCCAGGTCAGACCGTTGAAACCTGTGGTCTCGATGATCAGGGTGTCACCTTCGTAACGGCCGGCCGACCGTCCCAGCCAGGTAGGATCCGCCGTTTCCGGCAGTTTGCGGCCATCTGTTGGAATGATGTGAAACACGTTGTTGGATTCGAAGAGGTAAGCGAGGCGTTTTGGCGTCTGAATGATCTCGAGCGGGTATGCCGTACCCATGGCCCGCGTGTAACCCCACGGCTGGCAGCGCGCCGCGTAATCGAACCTCGGTCCCGACATTTGTTCCTTCCCCCAGGCCGTATAGGGAAGCTCTCCGGCGCCTGTTTGCTTGCACCCCACGGTGGGCGCGCCGCTGCCGCACCCATTGTCACTCCGGGTGATGTCGGCCACACGCGGGCGATCCCAGATGCCGTTGAAGTCCGGCTTCCCATCCGCCAGGCGCGGGATGTTCTTCGCCGCAGCGGCCTGGGCCGCAGCCGGCGCGGGCGCCAGGACGAACGCAGACACGACCACAACCATCACGACGATTGAAGCGACGATTGAAGGCGCGATTGAAGAAAAGCAGCGCATTTTCATCGCGAGATCTCCTTGTTGGCGTTGCGCGTATTTCAGTACATACCTCCGCCGAGTCATTTCAAGAGGTCGAGCCCGACCGATCGGCCCATCTCGTAATAGCCGCGCGGGCTGGGATGGATGCCATCGCCGCAGTTGAACGACGGATCGATGAGGTCGGCGTTCTTCGGGTCCTGGACAACCTTGTCGAAGTCAATGACGGCATCAAACGGTGCCTTCGTGCGGATCCATTGATTCACGTCGCGGCGGACCTTGGTCTTCGCCGCGTTCCATCCCGTGTTGTTCTCCGCCGGCGGGCGGTTGTGCCGCGGGATAATCGTAACGCCGATGATCTTCAGCCCTCGCGCCTTCACACGCCTGATGATGTCCTCCATGCCGGCGATGACCTGTCCGGCGGGGGCCTCGCGACGAATATCGTTGGTCCCCATGAACAGGATGACGTCGGTGACGCCATGATGGGTCAGCACGTCACGCTCGAGCCGCTCGAGACCGGGAGGACTGTCGGGCGGCGGCTGCAGTTTCTCGCGCGTGATGGTATTGCCCCCGATGCCCTCATTGAGGATGGCTTTGTGCGCGCCGTTCTTACCTCGACCGTCCGCTTCGAGAGCCAGCCGCACGGCGAGCAAGTCTTCCCAGCGGTCATGGGCATCGACGGTCGAGCACGTGCCGTCGGTAATCGAATCGCCGAACGCGACAATCGCTCCGGTGGACGACGAAGAGGAAACATCGATGGCCTTCAACCAGAACGTGGAAGTGGTCGTGGCGGTAAACGGTGTCGCGGCTTCCTCGGCCGCAAAATCGCCCGAGCCATTCGCAGTCATGTAGGACGTCACCTGTGCGCCGCCGTGTTGGCTTGGCCGCACGCCGGTGTCGGGCATGTGCAAGCTCACCGCCAGGTCCTGCTGAGCCCGAACGGTCATCGGCACAGGATCACTCGTGACACTGCCCCCGGCCGGAACGGTCACGCGTGCGGACTTGCTGAAGGAGACCTGTCGATTTGAACCTGCCGCGAGCGTCGCACCCTGAATCCGCTGTCCCACATAAGCCTTTGCAATCGAAAGAGGGGCGGTGCCGAAGGTGTTGTCCAGTCGAATGCGCACCGACTCGCCCGAAACGGTCACGCGCGCGATCACGCGCACCGTGGCGTTGGTCACCTCGTTCATGCCGAGTCCCTGTTGCGACGTACCCCAGGCGGTAATCCATCGTGCTGATGTCGCCGGTTGCTGGAACGCAACGATGCCGGACCCGAGCAACACAGAAAGGCCGGCGCTGGTCGAGAGCCTGAAGAGCAAAGGAACCCTCGTCATAGTGCGGATTGTCGAGCAGTCTACGTCAAGTCGGGTCCGGCGGCCCCTGTAATAGTCGCCGCCGGCTGTATCTCAATCGTTGGGGCTGGGCCGGGACCCACGACGTGAGTGGCCCGCTCTTTTGCCACCTTCTTGTACCACCACGAGGTCAAGAGCGGTGTCAGGATCGCCGTCACGATCACCGAAGCGGCCACCTGCACGGTCGCCGCTCCGGCAACCGGAGCGTACGAGGCGTCAGCCATGGCAACTGCCTGCGGAACCGCGGCCGAGTTGCCAGCCGTGCTCGAAGCCGCAGCTCCCGCGATTCCTGTTCCGCCGACCAGCCGATCGGCCGTGATACACACCAAGCCCGTAACCACGACAACCGTGACGCCGAGAGCGATGCCCGGAAACCCCGCCGTCAGTACTGATCTCAGGTTGATCGTCTGTCCAAGAGTAAAGGCCATGAACGGAACGATGATCGGTTCGTGAGACCCGAAGAAGGTCTTGATGTCTTCATCCAGGTTGCCCAGAATCGCGCCGGCGAAAATTGGAGCAATCACAGAGACCATCGTGAGCCACGGAATGACCGCCAGCCCGGTCCCGACAAAAATCAGCATTGTCAGAAACGGCCCCGTCTCGATGCTCTGAACCACGTACGTGCCGGAATCCTCCTTGTCGCCCATCACGCTCGTGAGCGCCAGGAACATGCCTCCGTTCGTATCGCTCATCGCGACCATGACCGCCAGCGTGCTCAAGCCGATCACGCTGCCGCCGAAGACTCTGGCCACGACCAGCGCAAAGATAGTCGCAGTGCCGACCTTGGCCGTCATGATGCCAAGCCCGCGCAACAACATCCTCGGTGCTGTCCGAACGGTCATCTTGGTACCGACCGTGAAGAGGTACATACCCAGAATTGTCGGGTACCCCACACCGGTCAAGGCTTGTGTGAATCCTCCAATCTTCATCAGGTCGGGAAGGAAGGTATTGAGCGCCATACCGATGAACAGCGGCACGACCATCAGTCCGCCCGGGACACGATTGACGAAGCTGTAGATCTTCATGACAGGTCAGATTCTCATGACCGGAGTAGTATTGCGTATCTTCAGCGCACATGAGCACGAAACCCGTCGTACTGGTCACCCGCAAGCTGCCGCCGGCAGTGGAGGACCGACTTCGGCGCGACTACATAGCCCGGCTTAATCCCGACGACCGGCTGTATTCCAAGAATGAACTGATAGACAGCGCTCGGGGCGCGCAGGCCATCCTGCCGTGTCACACCGAGCATTTCTCGGCCGATGTCTTCGAGCGCCTGCCTGTCGAGGTCAAGATCATCGCCAATTTCTCGGTCGGCTTCGACCATGTGGACATCGAAGCCGCCAGGAAAAAGGGCGTTGTCGTCACCAACACTCCGGACGTGCTGTCGGACGCGACCGCCGAGCTGACCATGATGTTGATGATCGGTGCCGCCCGCCGTGCCAGCGAGGGCGAGCGGCTGGTGCGGGAGGGCAAGTGGAAAGACTGGAGCCCGGCGTTCATGGTCGGCACACAGGTGACAGGCAAGCGCCTGGGCATCCTGGGCATGGGCCGCGTCGGCCAGGTCGTGGCCAGACGCGCGCGCGGCTTCAACATGAGGATCCACTACCACGACGTTCGCCGGCTGCCGCCAGAGAAGGAGGAAACGGCCATCTTCCACGAGACACTGGAAGACATGCTGCCGCACTGTGATTTCCTCACCCTTCATTGCAACGTCACCCCGACGACGCGCCGATTGATGAACGCCCGGCTTTTCGGGCTGCTCCCCGACGGCGCCATCTTCGTCAACGCCGCCCGCGGCGCGATCGTCGACGACGACGCGCTTGTCGACGCGTTGACGTCGGGCAAACTGAGGGCCGCCGGCATCGACGCCTACAACAACGAACCCAACGTCGATCAGCGACTCGTCGCGTTGCCCAACACGTTTCTGATGCCGCACATCGGCAGCGCGACCGCCGAGACCCGCGATGCGATGGGTTTCCGGGCGCTCGACAACCTGGATGCGTACTTTGCCGGCCGGACGCCACGTGACTGTGTGACGTGACTGAGAGTTGCACATGAACGAGACACCCTTTCCGAGACAATTCGTCCTGATCCTCTCCCTGTTCGTTCTTCTATCCGTTGTCGGCTGCGGCAGGACAAACAAGGACGCCACCTCCGGTGATAAGGCGCTGGAGACCAACGCTGCGGAAGGCACGCCGTCCCCGCCGTCAACTTCCGGCTCCGCAGACGGAAATCAACCGGTCACCGCTCGCGAGCCGAGCCTGGTTTCCCTGTCAAGCGGCGCATTCCCTGTCCTTGCGCCTCCCAAGGCCTACGAATACACGTCGACCGCCGAATTGATGGACGAGCGGCCGAAGTCCACCTGGAGGAGTGCGAGCGGCACGACCGGTTCGCAGGTGTTCGTGATCGCTCTGGCTGAAAAGAGCCTGCTGAAAAACGTGGAATTCGACTGTGCGTATGACCTCTTCAACAAGGAGGGCGCCTGCGCGAAAGACATCTCGATTGAAGTGTCGGATACGAGCGACAGTGCCGGCTACCAGCGGATTGCCGATGTTTCTCTCAAAGAGGGGGCCGACAATCAGAAGTTTTCCGTTTCGTCGGACGTGCCGGGACGATGGGTGCGGATGACCATCAAGAACAATCACGGTTCGAAGGAGTTTGTCCAACTGAATGATTTTCGCGGCTACGGCATGCAGTTGACCAACACTCCGATGATGAACCTTGGTGGCACGTACGACTCAAATCTTGGAGAGGTTCATCTGAAGCAGGAAGGGACGGCAGTGACGGGCTGCTATTCGTACTTGAATCGTCCGGACAATACCGTTGAGGGCGGCATCGAAGGTCGGATCGTGAAACTTGACTACTGCCGATACTGCAACGATCAGGGCAGGATCCGCGGCCCCGGCATCCTCGTCTTCTCACCGGATGGCCAGCGGTTCACCGGTCTGTATTTTCAGGATCAAGGAGCGCTCGACGACTACGGCGGAAACCATTGGGAAGGCACGAGAAAGAGCGCTGCGATTGGCACCTGCCCGCAGTGGGCGGCCGGCCCCGAAGCGCAGTTGGTCAAAGAGCTCGAAGATTTCGGTCGGGTCCGCGTCTACGGCATCAACTTCGACTCGGATTCCGATCACATCAAGGATGAATCGAGACCGACACTGGACAAGATCGTGGCCATGTCGAAGGCGAAGCCCGATTGGAAGATCACCATCGAAGGGCACACCGATTCGACTTCGACGCCACAGCACAACCAGGATCTTTCCGAGAGACGGGCAGCGTCGGTGAAAAGCTATCTTCAGTCAGCGGGAATCGATCCCGCGCGGCTGACCACTGTGGGCTACGGTGCGACCAAACCGGTGGCGAGTAATGACAACGAGCTCGGTCGCGCGCAGAATCGCCGAGTGGAGTTGACGAAGCAATAGGCGGTCAGCTACGTCACGTTGCTGTCACTTATTCAGTAACTTCAGTACATCGAATGAAACGCCAAAGGTTGGCACGAGATCGCTCGACACATGAAACGAGCCGGGAATCGCGCCAAAGTCCGCGGCGTCAAATCCTCGTGGCACCAGCGTCAACGCGGCTCGTACGCCGATGCCGCTCCCTCGTCGACCAGTGAAAGCAAACGGCCTGATTTCCCAACGAATCGGTTCGATAAAGGCACGGGAAAAATTCTCGAATGCAGGGCCTCTGACGAAGAGCACGCCCACGCCAAATCCCACGTCCAAGAAATCGCGGTTCAGATCAGGGTCAAGATGCATGGTCACGGTCGGCTCGATCATGATTTGATGCACCGTGGAGTCGACGCCTGGCACATACTTGAGATCATTTCCGACTGGCCACCACAGCCAGGTCGCGTCGAGATTGACGGAAGCTCTGGGCGTCTGTACTTCCAACGGCTGCAGGCAACCGGACCCGATCATCGCCCCGATCGCTTTGGTCCTCGTACGGCGAGCCATCGCCCATTTCCCATCCCACGTCGCAGATGCCGATCTCTCGGGAATGCACACCAACCGCCACGTGACTCCCACGCCGTTAGACGGCCCTGGTCCACTCCACTCATCGATCCAGCGCCAGAACTGCGCGTACGCAGGTGTGGGAACGAGAAACTGGAAAGAGGCCAGGAATATCAGGGTCACGAAGAAACGATGCATGGTGACCTCCAGACTGGTGTTACTCGGTTCGACCCGGCGAGAACTTCGTGAAGATATTCTCCCTGGTACCTGAACGTTCGACGGCGTCTTTCGGAACGATCCTGTTGCGAGGAGGCTGAATGGTCGGACAAAACACAAGGAGATCGTCGGAGCGTTCCCCGATGATGTAGCAGTCGTAGCCATTCCATCGAGCGGCGTCGGCATTGGCCTGGATGAAGAGACGATACGGCATGTCGAAAGTCACGACCGAGAGAACGGCGATCATCATCCCGGCGACCAGCAACCCCCAGTTCAAGGGCTGTCGCGTCCTCGCAGCAAGTTTCGCCACCGGATACCACACGACCACGGAGAGAATGGAAATGTAGGTGAAGACTTTACGATATTGATCTTGATAGGCCGAGAAACCAGGTGACAGAAAGGCTAGGTCCTCGGCGGGAGCGGTTGACGCGTGCGTGAAAACGGCCCCGAGGAGCGGCGAGAAATACCACCATCCGGTGACCAGCATCGACGCGGACACGAGCAGGGCCCAGGATGCCAGCATCGTGAGGTCGCCGAGCCGCAACCGATGTGCGATGCGGTCGAGGTGGTGTCGGACATTCGCGTCCAGACGCCGTGCGTGAGGTGATGACGCGATGACGAGGCGACGGAGGACCGTCAGCAAAGCCACGGCCAGGACAGCAAGCATCAGGACGAGCGTGGGTGCGACAGAGGACCTAAACCCCCAGACAAACAAGTCCCGCACCGTTTCAGCCGCGAAGTCTGATCGTTCAAGCGCCAGGTTGAACGTTCTCGAAATCACATACCCGAGCCCTGTGAGGCCGCACGCGATTGCAGCGATCGCCAAGGCCGCCCTGGACAGGTGGCTCGCCAGCGCGCTGGGCTTCGGCTTGACATCGTTGCTGAAGGTCCCGAGCGCTTCCAGCAACGAACCCGCGCTGGCATAACGCTGCGGCGGATCGGCCGCCAGCGCCCGCTCGACGACCTGAATGAACGGCATCGGCAGATCCGGCCGGCGCTCGCTCAGCAATCGGCGGCGTCCTTGCCTGTGGGCCTCTCGCAGGTCGTCCAATGTGCGACCGTCCACTGGATACTCAGCCGTCACCAGGTGATACAGCAGCACGCCGACGCTGTACACGTCGCTCGAGGCGGAGGCAGCCTCTCCAGCCAGCACCTCAGGAGCCATATACAGCGGTGTCCCTACGACATCAACCGCGCCAGCCATCAGGTGGTCCGCTTGCCGTCCCGCCCCAAAGTCCATGAGGACGATCCGGCCGGCCCGCTCGCGCATCACGTTTCTCGCCTTGACGTCACGATGTACGAAGCCGGCGTGATGGACGGCCGCGAGTGCCCGGCACACATCCTCGCCAATCGGTGCCGCTTCACGTGCGTTCAGCATGCCGTGCCTGCGGAGCACGACCTCGAGCGTCTCGCCACGGACGAGTTCCATGCAGAGGCCCACACGCTCCTCATGAGACTCGACGCCCAGGACGCTGACGACGTTGGGATGCCGAACCTTGGCGAGCGCGCGCCCCTCGCGCAGAAGACGTTCCCTCAACTGGCTGTCGGCAAGATGTCCATGGAGAATCTTGATGGCGACGTCGCGTTCGAGCTCGGGATCCCAGGCCACGTAGACGCTGCCGAAACTTCCCTCGCCGACTTTCTCGACGAGCCGATACCGTCCCCACATCTCGGACGGTTCGGGCCCCACGGTCGACGCCTCGCCCGCCGAGAGGGTCGAGGCCTGGCTGGCTGCCAAAAGGGGGTCGTCGGCGGCACGATGCACCCCCGCGATCTCGCCGAGGATGCGAAGATACTTCAGTCCTTCGCGCTCTTCCTCTGTTCCAGCCTCCTTGTCGAGCGCAAGCCAATCGACAGGTCTGCCGTCGGCAATGCCTTCGATGGCCTGATCGAGGACGTCAGGAGGCATGTCGCATCTCGTCCGCAAGACGTCTCATTGCGCGTGCGACCGCCATTCGGGCCGCAGCGGTGGTCGGTTTGTTGAGCGTGATGGCCAGCTCGTCGTAGCTGTACTGCAATTCGATCCGGCCGATCACCGCCTCGCGATCGGCTGCAGTGAGCCGGCGGACCGCGGCGTCGTACCGTGCGACGTTTTCAGACCCGATCGCCTGATCGAGCGGAGATGGCCGATCGTCGGCCAACTGTGCCGGGAGGTCAGTCTGGTCTGGCCTGCGCCGACGCTGGCGTACGAGGTCTCGAATGTGATTCATCACGGCCTGACGGAGATAGGCCTGCAATGCGCCCTGATGGCGCACTTCAAACGCATCAACCCGGCGCATGGCCGCGACTACCGCATCCTGTACGAGGTCGGAAGTCTCCAGCATGCTTCGGGCTGAGCCCGGCAGTCGTCCGTGAGCCCACCGGCGCAAAGGCGGAATGCACCGCTGAAGCAGCCTCTCGAGCGCCGCATCGTCTCCGCCCTTAATCCGCTGCAACAGGTCAACGGTGGCTTCTGGGGCCAACGGTTCCAGCTGGCGACGCGCAGACGACGGTGAATCAATCGCCATGGCGGATCGGTTCTCTGCGAGGGTTTGGTGGCCAACATCATACCCCTAGCATCGGTCGGCGCCAGCGTCGCACGATGAGGGGGCCAAAAAAGAGGATGGCCGCCGCGGCGAGCAGCGTCGCCGAAATCGGCCGCGTGACGAGCACCAGGGGCGAGCCTTCCGCAATCGCCAGCGCGCGGCGGAGCTGCTGTTCGGCCATCGGTCCCAGGATCAGACCGATGATGGCTGGAGCAAGCGGAATGGAGTGCCGCCGCATCAGGTACCCGACGCCGCCAATCGCGTAGAGCAAACCGATATCGAAAACGGAGCGGTTCACGCTGTAGGCGCCGGCGCTTGCCAGGATCAGAATTCCGCCATAGAGTGCCGGCCGGGGGATAGTGAGCAGCCTCACCCACAGACCGACGAGCGGCAGGTTGAGGACGAGCAGCATCACGTTGCCGATATACAGGCTCGCGATCAGTCCCCACACGAGCCGTGGCGCGTGCTGGAAGAGCAGTGGTCCGGGTTGGAGTCCGTACTGTTGAAACGCGGCCAGCATGACCGCCGCGGTGGCCGAGGTCGGCAGGCCGAGTGTCAGCAGCGGCACTAACACGCCTGCGGCCGCCGCGTTGTTCGCTGCCTCTGGTCCCGCGACACCTTCGATGGCGCCGTGGCCGAACTGACCCGGGTCCCGCGCGAGCCGCCGCTCCAGCGCGTACGAGAGAAACGTCGGAATCTCGGCGCCGCCTGCGGGAAGCGCGCCCAGTGGAAATCCAATCGCGGTGCCGCGAAGCCAGGGTTTCCATGATCTCGACCACTCGTCGCGCGTCATCCAGAGCGATCCGCGAAACGGGACGATCCCGGCATCTTCATCCTGGCGCGACGCCGCGTACATGGTCTCTCCCACGGCGAAGAGTCCGACGGCGACGACGACGACGTCGATGCCGTCGAGGAGTTGCGGGACGCCGAAAGACAGCCGGGGTACGCCGGTGAGCGGGTCGATCCCAATCACGCCGAGCAGCAGCCCGAACAGCAGGCTGGCGAAGCCATGCAGCCGCGATTCGCCAAGCACGGCGGACACGGCCACGAATGCCAGGACCGCCAGCGCGAAGTACTCCGCCGGCCCGAAACCGAGCGCGAGCTCTACCATCGCCGGCGCGCAGACGGTGAGCGCCGCAGTGGCGAGCGTGCCTGCCACGAACGATCCGATCGCGGCGGTGGCCAGCGCCGCGCCTCCGCGCCCGGCGCGCGCCATCAGGTGACCTTCGACGGCCGACATGATCGACGCGCTCTCGCCCGGCGTGTTCAACAGGATCGCCGTCGTCGATCCGCCGTACATGCCGCCGTAGTAGATCCCTGCGAACATGATGAACGCGGGAGTGGGATCGAGCGAGTACGTGGCGGGCAACAGCAGGGCGACGGTCAGCGCCGGACCAATGCCAGGCAGGACACCAACCGCGGTGCCAAGCGTGACGCCGGCGAGCGCCCAGAGCAGATTCTGCGGCGTCAGCGCGACCGCGAAGCCGCCGGCGAGCGCAGTCAGGACCTCCATGGAATTGCAGATTTCAGATTGCAGATTGCAGATTCATTGTCAGATTTCAGGCTGGGATTGAGGCTGCAATCAATCTGCAATCCAATCTGCAATCCAATCTGCAATCTGAAATCGACAATCTGCAATGTCATGGCAGTGTGACGCCCAGTCCATGCGTAAACGTGACGTACACGATGCCGCAGAGCGTGAGCCCCACGAGCGTGTCGCGCAGCCAGCGCCGACTGCCGAATGCGGACGCCGTGCAGACAAAAAGCACAGTCCCCGCTGCGACGAATCCGGCCAGGTTCAGCAACGCCACAAACGAGAGGAGACCGAATCCCATTCGAACGACCGGCGCTTGATTCACTCGCTGAACCGCCGGCGCGACGCGGTGTCTGATGATGAGCGCGATCATCACGAGCGCGACGCCGCCGAGGACGAGGAAGGGGAACACCCACTCGCCGAACTGTGCCGCGCTCGTCGCGCCAGCCGGTCCACGCAGACGCGAGACGATGCGCGCCACGCGCACGTGTTCGGTCTCCAGGAATGCCTCGAACGCCGGTCCGGCCAGATAGGAGTCGGTCCATCCGAGTCTCGTCAACGTCGCGCGCCACGAATCGCTGTGCGCCATCCGGTCGACAAGAGTGGTGAGCGCCTGTCTATCGGATGAGGTAAGCCCGGGAGGCGCGACCACAGCGCGCCAGTTTTCGAGCACGACATCAAGCCCTTGCTCGATCAACGTCGGCACCGTAATCGTGGTACCCGGCTTGAGCTGGAGGGGAACAACCAATGGCACGGGCGCCGAGATGCCGACGGCGCGCAGGCGGCCCGATTCGATGTGCTGGGCGAATTCGCTGTAGCCGCTGATGCCCGCCGTCACCTGTCCGCCAAGGAGCGCGGTCACCGCTTCGCCGCCGCCGGAAAAGGCGATGTAGTTGGTCCGTCGAGGATCAACGCCGGCGGCTGCGAGGATGAGGCCGGCAAGGATGTGGTCTGTGCCGCCGGCGGAGCCGCCACCCCAGGAAACGGCCGCCGGATTCTCCCGAAGCGCGCGGGCGAGGCTCTGCATGTCGCGGTGCGGCGATGCCGCCGGCACGGCAACGATTTCGTATTCGCCGGTGAGCCTCGCGATCGGCGTCGCCTGGGCGATCGACACCGGCGACTCATTCCAGAGGATGGCGCCCAGCATCACCAGGCCGTTCACGAGCAGCACCTTGCCATCGCCGCGCCGGCCGCTGATCAACTGAGCCAGGCCGATGGTTCCCGCTGCGCCGGGCACGTTCTCGACCTGGACCTCGGCCGCAAGCTGTTGCCGATTCAGCTCGCGTTGCATTTCGCGGGCGAGCTGGTCCCACCCGCCTCCCGGGGCCGCCGGCGCGACGATCGTCAACCCGCTGAACGTCGGCTGCGCCGCGGCTGGCTGGGCCCCCGGCGCGGCAGCCGCGACAAGGTGCCACGACGAGGTCAGGATGGCGACCGCAGCGCAGGTCAGGAAACGTTTCATATGCGATCGTTGGCCATTGTAGTGGCGAAGTCACGGCTGCAGCGTACAGTGGGTGATATGAGCGATCTCACCTGTCACCCTCGGACGGGCCTGTCGTTTCTCGATCGGTACCTGACCCTGTGGATCTTTACGGCGATGGCCGGCGGCGTCGCCCTCGGCCACTTCGCTCCCGCCGTCGTCGCGACCATCACCCGCTTGTCGGTGGGCACTACCTCGATTCCGATCGCGGCAGGCCTGATCCTGATGATGTATCCACCGCTGGCGAAGGTGCGGTACGAGCGGCTCGGCGACGTGTTCCGCAATGTCAAGGTGCTGGCGCTGTCGCTCGTGCTGAACTGGGTCGTGGGACCGTTGCTGATGTTCGGCCTGGCGGTCACGCTGCTGGCGGGGCGTCCCGAATACGCGATTGGCCTGATCATGATCGGCCTTGCCCGCTGCATCGCGATGGTGATCGTGTGGAACGACCTCGCGGGCGGCGATCCCGAATACGCGGCAGGGCTGGTCGCGTTCAACTCCGTGTTTCAGGTGCTCTTCTACTCCGTGTTCGCGTACGTTTTCATCAAGGTGCTACCGCCGGCGGTCGGCGTCGATTTCGGCAACGTCGATCTCTCCGGGATCACGATGGGCGCCATTGCCAGAAGCGTCTTCATCTATCTCGGCGTCCCCTTTCTCGCCGGCATGCTGACGCGCTGGGCTGGTATTCGTGCCAAGGGCGTCGGCTGGTACGAAGGGCAGTTCGTGCCGCGGATCGGCCGCCTGACGCTCGTCGCGCTGCTGTTCACCATCGTCGTGATGTTCTCGCTGAAGGGCGACACCATCGTCCGGATCCCGCTTGACGTGGCACGCATCGCGATCCCGCTCGTCATTTATTTCGTTCTGATGTTCCTCGTGTCGTTCTGGATTGGGCGGCAGCTGCGCGCCAACTACGCGCAGACCGCCACGCTATCGTTCACCGCGGCGAGCAACAATTTCGAGCTGGCGATCGCGGTGGCCGTGGCGGTGTTCGGGGTGAACTCGGGAGCGGCCTTTGCCGCGGTGATCGGTCCGCTGGTGGAGGTGCCGGCCCTGATCGCGCTGGTGAATGTCTCGTTGTTCTTCCGGAGGCGTTTCTTCGCGCCTGAGGGTTCTGATCTGCGGTTAGAGCAGGGGCGATGAACGAAAGGGATCAACTGCCCTCGCGCGCGGGATGATGTCCCACATTTGCTAGCATAGTCGCGGTCATGAAGCCGATCGGTGGGCTTGCCGCAGTCTGCCTAACCTCCGCCGTGTCGGCGTTTGCGCAGTCCCCCCAGACTGGCACTGGTGAGGTACGTGCAGCGAGAGCCGCCGTTATTGATTATGAGGCGGTGCGCGCAACCAAGATTGTCAGGGCCATCCGAATCACGGAAAAGATGGCCATCGACGGAACCCTGGATGAGCCCGCCTGGGAGCGCGCGGCTCCCGCCACGGACTTTTACCAATACCAACCCAATCCCGGTGAGCTATCCCCCGAACGCACCGAGGTCCGCTTTCTTTACGATGACGGCAATCTCTACGTCGGCTTCCACTCCTGGGATTCGGACATGGCTCACCGCACCGTCACCGAGCTCAAGGAAGACTTCAGCCCTACGGGCTCGGACGTCGCGACGCTGGTCATCGACAGCATGCACGATCGGCAGTCTGGCTATCAATTCGCCACCAACGCCGCTGGCGCGAAGCGCGACTCGCAGATCTCCAACGACGGTACATACAACAACGACTGGGATGGCGTCTGGGACGTCAAGGTCAGCGTGCAGGAAGATGGATGGATTGCAGAATTCATCATCCCGTTTACGACGTTTCGATTCTCGAATGCGCCCATACAGGAATGGGGAATCAATCTCGGTCGAAAGATTCTTCGCCGAAACGAAGACAGCCAGTGGGCGCCCATTCCAATTCGCTATAGAGCCATCAGCAAGATCTCGCTGGCCGGCACGCTGGCGGGCCTGGAAAACCTCCGTCCTGGCCGCAATCTCAAGATCAAGCCGTATGTGTCGGGAGGAAGCACGCAAGTGCGAACCGACCCGCTCGCGTCCGCGTCGACGATGCGGCTGACCCAATCGCTTGGAAGAATCAAGGACTACGACGGTGGAGTGGACGTCAAGTACGGCGTCGGTCAGTCGCTCATTTTCGATGGCACGTATCACACGGATTTCGCGCAGGTGGAAGTCGACCAGCAGCAGGTGAACCTGACGCGGTTCAGCCTGTTCTTCCCGGAGAAGCGAGACTTCTTCATCGAAAACGCCGGTCTCTATGGCTTCGGCGGTGGCAGCGGGAGTTCCAACTCAACGAGCGGCAACCTGTCTCCCTTCTACAGCCGGACGATAGGCCTCAGCGCAGCCGGCACGCCGATTCCGATCGTCGGAGGCGCGCGCCTGTCGGGGAAGGTGAGCGGATACGACATCGGTGTTCTGGCGATGAAAACCGACAAGCTGGTGACACGCGACGGATCGGGCGAGGTGTTGTCGACGGCGCCATCCAACAACTACATCGTGGGGCGCGTGCGGCGCAATCTTTTGAGGAACTCTTTTGTTGGCGCGCTTCTCACGAGCCGCAACTCGACAGGCTCCACTCTCGGGGCCAACTACAACCGCGTCTATGGAACCGATGCCTTCTTCGAGTTGGGCAAGTGGCAGTTCAATTCCTATGTCCTCCGAAGCGACACGCCCGGCAAGTCGGGCAGCAACCAGGCAAGGAAGCTTGGCGCCGCCTGGCAGGACGACGAACTCGTCATTTCCACGGAGTACAACTCGGTTCAGAGCAATTTCAATCCTGAAATGGGCTTCCTTCGCCGCGGTAATTTCTCCCAGTACTCCGGCGATTTCGCCTGGAAGCCGCAACTCAGAAGAAGTCAGACGATTCGAAATCTCAATTTTGGCGCCAGCGTCGATTATTACGAGGGCGGGAGCGGAGGTATCGAGACGAGAACCGACGATGTGAATCTTGGGATCCTGTTCGAGAACAACGGGTCGATCAATTTCAACATCAACCAGACGTTCGATCGGCTCGCCAGGAACACGCGGATCGTCTCGGTGACACTTCCTCCTGGAGATTACAGCTACCTCTCTCGGACAGCGAGCTTCAGTACAAATCAAAGCCGCAAGATCTCTGGAAGCGGTAATTTCAGCTGGGGAGAGTTCTGGGACGGCGACCGCAAATCATTCGGCGGCGCCCTGGGGTTCACGCCAAATTACCACCTCAGCGTGGACATGACCTACAGCCGCAATGACGTGACATTGCCGAATGGGGCATTCACCACCGACCTGGTCGGCATGCGTTTGGTGTATGCCTTCACGGGCAGGGCCTCTCTGAACGCGTTCGTTCAATACAACGCCGACAGCCATCAGGTCAGCTCGAACATCCGGTTCAATTTCATCCATCACCCGCTGAGCGACCTCTACCTGGTTTACAACGACCGTCGAGACACGACGGTCGGCCAGCTGATGGAGCGCTCGGTGATCGTGAAATTGACGAACCTGTTCGATTTCTGAGCTCTTAGTTACGAGCACTGGTTCGGGAAGCGGCTGAACGGCATCGGTCGCCGGCCGCGCTCTACGGTTGGAATGCGGCACCACCTAGTCAATGGCCGATGACTCGTGCCTTCTGGGGTCTTCGTCTCACTGGGCAAAGCAGTAGAACAAGCCTGCGCCCCCGGTCGAGACCAGATTGGGCTGGCTGCAGCCACTGGAGGCGTGTGCCGAGTTCCAGGAGGTCGGGTTTTCGCCGCCGCCCTGCTTGTCGTGATGACCGACTTGAGCGCTCCCCGCGGCTCCACTCGTCCAGTTGTTACAGGACAACTGGCCCGGAAGGGCCCTGCCGTCGAGGCCGGAACCCGTCATGATGTCGTGTGTATTCGGGTTGTCTCCGCGACCGTTCACCATGGCGCCCTTTTCCGTGAGCGAGTTTTCCTTACCGAGTCTGTTCTTGTCGCTGTGGAGATCATCCACACTTTGTGCGACCACCACGCCCTTTGCGTTCTGCCATGGACCCCGGCCGATCCGGTCACGCGCATGGACGGCTGTCTGATTGCCGGAGGCGCTCGTGCTGAGATAGGCGCGCCAGGTCTTGCCGCCGGCTCCCACGGCGGCGGCCAGCCGTTGGCATATCGCATCAGCGCCCGCCAGACCACCAAGATTGGCGCCGTTTCCTGAGCCGGCGCTCGTAATAAAGAAACTGATGTTCGGGGTGTTCTGCGCGAACCCCGTGACATTCGAAGCCAGCACAACCAGCAGGACGACCACGCCAGGCACGCCAGCAAGAAACGCCTTCTGCATATCGATTCTTCTCCTTCCGAATGTTCGTCCGTGCTATTTTGACCCGCATGGGCACCAAAATGAGAATTCTTTCGGCAATCACTGCCGCGGCGTTTGTCTCCGTGACATTCAGCGCGATCGCTGTCGCCCAAAAGTTCACACCGAAGGCGCCAACCGCGGCGGATTGGGCGGCGCTCGCCAAGTTGCCGGATTTCAGCGGCGTCTGGGAGGTGAGCCCGGGCTCTCGTGCGGCGGCTGGAGCCGCTCCTCCGTCCAGACCATCACTCACACCCGCGTACGAGGCAAAGAGAAAGGCATTTCTGGCGGCTCCTCCCGAGGATGGCGAATCGGCCAACTGTCTCCCGGCGGGCATGCCGGGCATCATGGGGCAGCCCTATCCGATGGAATTTCTCCTCACCCCCGGGAAGGTGACCATCGTCATCGAGGCGTACACTCAGGTGCGTCATATCTATACCGACGGCCGCCCGCTGCCCGAGGATCCCGACCTGGAATTTCACGGCACTTCGGTGGGGCGATGGGAAGGCGACACGCTGGTAGTGGACACCGTAGGCTTCTCGCCGCTCACGCAAATGGAGCGCGGCGTTCCTCACAGCGACAAGATGAGGATCGTCGAACGCTTCCGGCTCACCGATCCCGATACGATGAGCATCCAGACCACGATCACCGACCCCGAAGTCCTGACCGCTCCGTACACATCGACCAGGAACTTGAGCCGTCATCGCAGCTGGACGATCGCCGAGTACATCTGTGAGGAGAACAATCGCAATTTCGTCGACGAGAAGGGCAAGGCGGGCATCAATCTCGCCAATCCGGGTGGCCTTCTGCCGAAGAAGAACTAGGGGTTTTTATGAAGACAATGGGTTTCATGGTGGCGGGTTTGATGGCTGTCACCCTGGTATCGACCTCGACGCTATCAGCCCACCACTCCTTCGCGGCCTTCTTGATCACGACTGAAAAGACGATCACAGGTACGGTGAAGCAGGTCGACTGGACGAATCCTCATACCTGGATTTGGGTCGACGTGGCGAACGACAAAGGAAGCGTCGATACGTTCGGTTTCGAAGGTATGAGCCCCAACTATCTGGCTCGCCGCGGCTGGAGCAAGTCCACGCTGAAGCCTGGCGACAAGATCAGCGTCACGTTCCGTCCAATGAGAGACGGCTCGAACGGTGGAATGTTCATGAATGCGAAGCGGCCCACCGGCGAAGTGCTGAGCATGACCGGACAGCCGATCGATCAGTAGCCCAGACGACGCAGCGCAATTTCTCACCGCAACCTGAAGTTGACGGTGACCGTCATCACGACGCTGACTGGAGCGCCATTCAGCAGCGTCGGGTTGTATTCCCACTGCCGAACCGCGTCGAGCGCCGCGGCATCGAGCAGGGGAACCGATCGAAGTATTCGCGCATCCTGAACCCTGCCGTCCCGGCCAATCGTCGCCTCGATGATGACGATGCCTTCGACGTGCGCCGCGCGGGCAATTGCCGGATAGAGGGGCGCCACGTCCTTCACCTTTATGGGTGGCTTGATGCCGCTGCTGGGCCGCACCGGAACATCGGCTACGGGTCGCGGTGAAGCTGGCGTCGGCGGCGGAGCCGAATAGTCGCCGCCGTCCACGAGCCCGGCGGTGTAATCGAGCTCGGCGATCCGTCCTTCTGACTGGATCGGAATCTCCGGGACGATTGACGATGGCGCTTCGAGCGGAACGGCGGGTCTTGTCGTCGGCTGTTGTTCCACTCTCACCCCTCTAGGTGGCGGCGGAGGCGACGGCGGCAGTGGAGGGCGTGTGGGGAACGCCTCCATAACAAGTCGCGTTGGAAGCACGAGAGTATCGGTGGCAACGAGCGGGACAATGATCAGCGCAGCGATGACGAGTGAGTGCGCGACGATCGACAGCGGAACCGGTGTATTTCCGGTTGCCGCTGGCGCTGGCGAACGGCTCCACGACATGACGAAACATCTTGTCGGCCACTGCAGCCCTCCTTGCGATGTGCGAAACATCGCTTCATCGTCTTTTGGAGAGTTAGACACCTCGGATGGCGAGATGGCAGTGACGATCCGGATTGGGAAGGACGGTGTCTAACGATTGAAGGCGACTCACGCGGCGGGACGGCTTCTCCAGCCGTGCGCGGCGAGTTCACTTCACTTCGTTGACACCGGCTCGTGCGAGGATCTCCTCGATGACGGCGGTCTTGGCACCGGCGTAGTCGTCGACATCCTTCCATTCTTTTGTGGCCAGGGCCACCTTGGCGCGTGCGTACAGATCGCGATCGGCGGCATTGCTGCGCAACCGGTCTCGGAACATCAGCACGCGGTTGATTTCCGGACACCCAGCAGAGAACACGTGCAGGTTGATTTCCGTGTCAGGCCCCTTGAACATCCTGTGCTCGTACCAGTCGGTCTCCCGGATGCGCAGCGAGTAGCCGGCGGCTTCCAGGGCCGCCGCGTACGCGTCCTCATCGGCCGAGTTGGCGACGACGAGGAGGATGTCAATCGTCGGTTTGGCCGCAAGGCCCGGCACTGACGTCGAGCCGGTATGCTCAATCCGCAACGCCCGCAGTCCGAGCACGGTCTGGATTCTGTCAGCCTCGCGCCGAAAGAGCTCCGGCCATCGCGGATCGTAGTCCGCAATCAGAATGCGGCCTGGCAATCTCTTGTTCTTTCGAGAGGGCTGCGTGATCTCACTCGACGAACGATACCCGGAGGATTGCTAGGTGTCGAGCAGCCCGGCGATTTCTTCAATCGAGATGCTGCTTGTTTCGGCGAGCTCGAGCGATACGAGACGGGCTCGGTAGGCCGCCACATCTGTGAACCGTTCGAAGTGGGGTCGTCCGTCAGGTCCGCGCACGATGACCAGATAACGGCCTCGAGCCGTGTCTGACCGAGCGTCGCGTTTGCCTTGGTGATAACGGGCCATCGAGATGTTGTATCGGCCAGTGTGGTTCGTTCGATGGCTTGCCGTTACCACTTTTGCTCAGGTTTTCAGGGACGCGCGTCGGGGCGGCGTGACGCTCCCCGGGGCTTCGAGCTCCAGGCTCCCCGGCTATGAGCTCCCGTCCTCGTCCTGGAACTCGTCGACGGCGAGACGCAAGACTGGCACGGTCTGAAGACCGTGCCCTACAGGATCGAAAGACCGTGCCCTCAGGATCGAAAGACCGTGCCCTCAGCATCGAAAGACCATGCCCTCAGGATCGAAAGACCGTCCCTACAGGATCGCGGCAGGGGGCATCTCGGATTCCCGTAGGGGCCGCCCTTCAGGGCGGCCCTTGCCGGTCCGCGAGACGCTACCCCAGAGTCCGAGCCGTGTCGATGTCGTTGATGCTGGCCTGAAGCCCGAAGCCCGAAGC
>CAWBMO010000001.1:0-663459 GCA_963789965.1 uncultured Acidobacteriota bacterium | reverse complement strand
AAAATCGCCGGGGCCCAGCATCGCGACGACCGCCTCTTTGCCGATATGCGAGAGCACCGACAGCTTGATCGAGCCCTTCTGGATGTACCTGACGTCGTTGCCGGTGTCGCCTTGTGAGAAAACGACCTCTCCCTGTCGATACTTCACAATGCGTCGTGCCTTGCCTGTCGCTTCGAGATACACGTCCACATCGAACCCACGCGACGTCGTCGGTTTGACGGACCGTATCCTTGGTCTCATGAGGGCGACTTTACCTCAGGTTATGGCACGACCGAGTCGCAGCACCTCCTCCACCCCTCACCTGTGTGCGTTGTGCCCAAGTGCACAGAGCGTCCCGCTCCGGTGTGACACAGTCTCGAGGTTCAGATTTCCGTGTGGCTGAAGCGCCTTGCGGACAACGCCTGCGGCCGAATCCAATAACGCGACGTAGATACTGGACAGAGACAGGCCAGCCCATGCAAGACGAATGGACGAAGGTGAGCTTGAGCGACCAGCTCGTGAAATTCACGTACTCGGAGCTGCCGAACGGGGAAGCGTTTCTGACTGCGCAGATTGCCGGCCATGAGGTCGTCTGCACCGTCCTTTTGCACCAGCTGGAACACCCGTTCAGTCGTGAAGGCGTTGAAAGTCACTTCGAGCACGGAACCGACTTCGGCTTACGGCGTCGTGCAAAGTAGCCCATTACCGACCGCGTTCGGACGCCACCGTCAGTCGCGGGACGTCAAGCTGGCGTGGCGGTTGGTTTCCAAGAACGACCTGCACATCGTGGGTCCGGCCGTCGTTGAGAAGCGGGATCGAGGCGGCATTGACAGGCGCGCCGTCTAACGTGGCCGTTGCGACACCGCGGCACCGACGTGTCGGGTTGGACACCGTAATCTCGTAGCGGCTGTCGAGGAACTGCCAGACAATCCGGTACCCCGGCCACGACGATGGAATGCACGGGTCGATGACGAACGTCCCGCCCCGCCGCCGAAGACCGAGGATGCTTTCGATCCCGGCGCGATACATCCAGCCGGCCGAGCCGGTGTACCAACTCCACCCGCCGCGTCCGGCATGCGGCGCCCGGGCGTAGACGTCGCCGGCCATCACGTACGGCTCTGTTTTGTAGCGAGCCACGTCCGCAGCCGTGCGGCCATGGTTGACGGGGTTCAGCATGTGGAAGAATTCGGCCGCCTCATCGCCGCTTCCGAGTCGGGCCAGGGCCATCACAACCCACACGGCCGCGTGCGTGTACTGGCCGCCATTCTCGCGGACGCCAGGTGGGTACCCCTTGATATAGCCCGGGTCCTGGTTCGACCGATCGAATGGCGGATGCAGGAGCAACAGCATCTGCGCGCCGCGCGCGATGAGAAAGGTCCGGACCGCATCCATCGCGCGCTCGGCAAAGCGGATCGGGACAGCGTTCGAGAGCACCGCCCACGACTGCGAGATGGAGTCGATGCTGCACTCATCATTGTTTGCAGATCCGAGCGGTGTGCCGTCATCGTAATACCCGCGTCTGTACCACTCTCCGTCCCACGACTGTTCAAGCTTGGTCACCAGCCGCCGCGCTTCCTTCATGTACCGGTCTGCCCGGGCTCCGTCGTTCCGTGCGCGGCAGAGGGGCACAAAGTCGGTGAGGACGTTGTGAAGAAAGAAGCCCAGCCACGTGCTTTCGCCCCGCCCTGCGGGTCCGACGCGGTTCATCCCGTCATTCCAGTCGCCGCTGCCGATGAGGGGGAGACCGTGGGCTCCGGCCGTGAGGCCCTTGTCGATTGCCCGCACACAATGCTCGAAGAGCGTCCCATTCTCGGAGGACACGCGCGGTTGACCGTACGCCTCCTGCGCGTCCGGCGCGAGCATCGGCGCTTCCAGAAACGGTACACGCTCGTCCAGCACGTCCACGTCGCCTGTCGTACGGACATACTCCGCCACGCCGTAAGGCAGCCACAGCAGATCATCCGAGCAGCGTGAACGCAGTCCGCGGCCGCTCGGCTCATGCCACCAGTGCTGGACGTCGCCTTCAACGAACTGCCGGCCGGCGGCTCGGAGCAGATGCGCTCTGACGAGCTCGGGCCGCGCCAGCAGCAATGCCATCACGTCCTGCAATTGATCGCGAAAGCCGAAGGCGCCGCCGGGCTGGTAGTAGCCCGCGCGCGTCCAGAGACGGCAGCTGACGTCCTGATAGACGAGCCACCGATTGATCAGCACGTCGAATGAATCATCCGGAGTGCGGACCTGGATCGTCTCGAGCGTTCTGTTCCAGGACGCCTCCACCTTCTCCAGCGCGACCACGGCGTCATCGACCGTTCGGTGACGTGCGATCAGTCGCTCGACGTGTTCGGCGTCCGTGCCCTGACCTAACAGAAACACGATGCGATGACGCTCTCCTGGATTCAGGACGACTTGTACATGCAGCGCCGCGCAGGGGTCCAACCCGGCGCCAAACTGGGGGTCAAGCGCCAAATGGCGCAGGGCTGTCGGCCGGGACAGCGAACCGTTGCGGCCGATGAATGAGAGACGATGGCCTGTCGCGGACCGCGGCGTATCGCTGGCATGCGCGAACGCCACGCGCCGCGCGAACTCGTCGGTGTAGGCATTTCGCGCGAGGATTGTCCCGGTGTTCACATCGTAGGTCGTGGTGATATGCCCGGACTGGCTCTCCCGCGGCGGGCCGAGCACCCAATCGTTGTAAGCAAAGACGCTCAGACTGCACGCGGCCTCGCCCTCGTTGACGAGCGTCAGCAGCGAGAACTTCACCGGATCGTCGACGTCCACGAACACGTCCAGCTCGTGGCGAATGCCGCGCGTCACGCGCGAGAAACGGGTGACGCCGGCCGAATGATGGACGACGAATTGCCCGCTCGCCGGGTGTCGTGTCATCGGTCCGGGCGTGGGTGACCACGCGTCGCCCGAGTTGTCGTCGCGAATGAACAGCGCTTCGGCCGTTGGGTCGACGACCGGATCGTTGGCGAACGATGTCAACCGGTTTTCCCGGCTGTTCTCCGACCAGGTGTGCGCCGAACCTGACGCCGTGACGACGGTTCCGAAGTGGGAGTTCGCGATGACGTTCGCCCATGGCAGCGGGGTTTCCTGGTCGCCCTGCAGCACGATCGCGTACGCTCGCCCGTCGTCGGTGAAACCGCCGAGGCCATTCGACAACTTCAACGTGATCCGCGGGTCGATCACCGGTGAGACGATCGACTCCGACGA
Organism: uncultured Acidobacteriota bacterium; assembly: GCA_963789965.1. Classification (GTDB taxonomy): domain Bacteria; phylum Acidobacteriota; class Vicinamibacteria; order Vicinamibacterales; family CAVVIG01; genus DATLLJ01. The sequence continues at coordinate 660,267 of CAWBMO010000001.1, read as the reverse complement.
AGGCGCGGCGCTGAACGCCGGGCGGCGACTGTCCTGGACCGGATGCGGTTTGGCGAGCTGGGCGGGAAGGTCGCCTTGGTCCCCACCGAGGACCGCCCGCGCGACGGCCTCGAGCAACGTACGCTCCGCTTTGCCAATCAGGTCTCCGCGCAGGAGGTACGCGCCGCCGGACCGGTGTTTCCACATCCGCCACGGCCCGTTATCGAGGAGGGCCGTGAGCTGTGCGTGAATCTCGTCCAGGTAGCTGGATGGATCCTCGTTCAGAATGACGACATCGGCGCTCAGCCCTTTCAGGCGCCAGTACTCCTGCGCCTGAAGGACCTGACGCACGAGCGCCACATCGGCGTCGCCGACGACACGCACGAGCAGGATAGGTAGATCACCCGAAATGCCGTGTGGCCACAGAGCGGCCTGACCAAGTTCGTTCGACCGAATCGTGTACGAACCCGCGCGCAGCGAGCCGTCGGCGAAGAGCACTCTCGACGCAAGACGTTCAAACAGCAGCGCTTCGTCGTTCGAAATACCCAGATGACGCAGACCGCTCTGCGCGTGCGTGAAGGCGAGTGCGAACGTGCGGGAGGCCGCGCTCGGGTTGCGGTACTTCTGGGCGAGCGCTTGGGCTGTCTCTCGATCCGATGCGACACCGGTGGCGAACGAGAGGCGCACGGACGCCCCTGGGACGAGCCTGATCCGCTGGCGGAGGCTGAGGATGGGGTCGAGGACGATGCCCGTGGTGCCTGACAAGGCGCGCCCGTCGAGCGCCACCGGGCCGTCAGTGTCCCGGCCGCGACCGAGGAATCTGGCGCGATCGGTCTCCCATTCGACCGGTCCCTGCGGCCGGCCTTCGAGGCTCAAGACGTGCACCGCCCACACATCCGGCTCTCGAGGATCCCGCGTCCGTCGATGGCAGAGGAGCGCGGCGCTGTCGGCCAGATACTCCGTCTCGAGAAACAGTTTGCCGAAGGCCGGATGCGCAAGATCATCGACCGGGCGAGCCAGGACGATCTCGGCGTAACTGGTGACATCGATTTCGCGGATCCGCGCGCTCTGATTGACGACCGTCACCCGGCGGACTTCCACGTCGTCTTCCGTGGACACGGCGACATCGAGCTGCGTGGAGATCTCGTCGTCGTGGCGGTGGAACGTCGCTCGTGCCGCGCTGAACTCGACCACGTAGTCGTCAGGCTCCGCTGCCGTCGGATGATAGGTGGCCGACCACACGGACCCGCTCCGCACATCGCGCAGGTAGACAAACTGGCTGCCTGGATCGCGCGTCGGGTCGCGTCGCGACTTCGTCACCGCGAGGCCGCGGCAGAAGCTGCTGCCTCCGCCGGCGTTGGTCACGACCGTCACGTAGTTGCCGTTCGACAGGAATTGCGCATGCGGAAAGACCGTGTGTGGCGATCGATACTGCCGCATGGTGATGGCAGGCGGCGAGGCGACGACACGCATTTCATCCAGCGGTCGCGGCTGAATCGTCGCTGTGCGACGTGGCACGCGCTCCTGCAGCAGCAGCTCGGTGGCTTGCACTCTCGGGTCGGCGTGAAAGCGCTTCACCATGGGATCGCCGAGCAGCGCGTTCGCCAGTGCGACCAGGGTCATGCCGGCGTGATGAGCCATGTACGTGCGGACGACCGTGCCGGCGGCGGGGCCCGCCGCTTCAGCCGGCGGGGCGTCACGATGGTCAGGGTCGCGAGTGGTGTAGTCGATCGCGTCAAAAAATCCGTAGTCGCCCTGGAGACCCGCAGTGGTCAGCCGTCGCAGGTTGGCTGCGCTCTGCGGGGCATCGATCATCGAGGCGAGCGCCGTGGCGTAGGGAGCCACCACCAGCTCGTCACCCAGCCCGCGCCTGAGACCCAGCCCCGGGATGCCGAACGCGCTGTACTGGAAGGTGCTATGACGGTCGACGACGTTGTACGCGGATTCCGAGATGCCCCAGGGCACTCCGCGCGCTGTGGCGTACTCCACCTGGCGACGCACGACCTTCCGACACGATTCATCGAGGAGCGTGTCCGGATACCTTCGCATGACGAGCAGCGGCATCAGGTACTCGAACATCGTGGCGCTCCACGACAGCAGTACCGGCGCGCCGTGGACACTGGTGACGGCTCGTCCCAGATGGAACCAGTGGGATTCAGGGACGTCGCCCTTGGCGATCGCGAGAAAGCTGGCCAACCGCGATTCGGAGGCCAACAGGTCGTAATACGCCAGATCGCGACGACCGGGCCCCTCGTCGTCCGCGAGACGATAGCCGATGGTGAACAACTGCCGCTGCGGGTCGTAGAAGAATCCGAAGTTCATGCCATTGAACAAGGCGACGGCCCGACCGGCCAGATGATCGAGATGCAGCCGCTGTAGCTCCACCGACAGCGTCAAGAGCGCGCCCGCGAGGTTTCCGCTGTCGACCGTCGAGATATAGGCCGGTGGAAGCGGTGCCAGCGTGCGGGTGTCGTACCAGTTCAGCAGGTGACCCTCGAAACGTTCCAGGCTTTCGACGGTGGTGAGCGTGGCCTCAATTCGGCGAGCTAGATCGTCGGTGTCGATGAAACCGAAATCGTGAGCCGCGACGGTCGCGAGCAGCGACATCCCGATGTTGGTCGGCGACGTGCGGTGCGCGACCCTCAGTTCCGGTACGATCTGGACGTTGTCAGGTGGGAGCGCGTGATCCTCAGGCCCGACAAACGTCTCGAAGTATTGCCACGTCTTCTGTGCCACCGAGTGGAGAAATTGGCGGTCCTCCGTGCTTAGCACCGCACGGCGGGGTGGTACAGGGCGGCTGAGTGCGTACGCGATCAGCGGTGCCGCCGCCCACAGCGCGAGCACCGGCACGGACGCGGGCCATGCATCAGGACGAATCAGGAAGACAAGACACAGGCTGCCCAGGGCAACGAGCGGGCTCGCGATCATGTCCTTCACGAACACCGCCAGGAGCGGCGGCCCGCCTCGGTGGCTGCTGGCCGCGGCCGTCTCCCACTCGAGGAGTCGCTGCTTCGTGATTCCGAGACGCACGAGCGTCACCGTGATCGCATGCAGCATCTCGTATGCCTGGTTCGCGAGGAACGCCAGCTGCAAGGAGACGCGGACGAGGTCCGTGTTGAGATCGTCGATGAAGGCTCGCAGGAACGCCGATCGTGATTCGAACCGTGTCGGTCCACGGAGCAGTTGGACCAGCCGCAGACACGCCGGCAACGCGACCGCGGCGAGACCGATCGCCGTCCATGCGACCGGCGAACCCGGCAGGATGGTCCAGCCAAGGAGAAGCATGGCCACCGTCGCCGGCGCCATCAGGCTGCGCCGCAGGTTGTCGAGGATCTTCCACCGCGACACGAGCGGCAGGCGGTTGCGCTGCAGACCGGTACGGGACGGCACGAAAGGAAAGAGCCACCACAGGATCTGCCAGTCACCGCGTACCCAGCGGTGCTGGCGTCTCGTGTGCGCGAGGACGCTCGATGGATAGTCATCGACAAGCTCGACATCCGTGACGAGGGCCGTACGCGCATAGAGGCCTTCGAAGAGATCGTGCGAGAGCAGCGCGTTCTCCGGTACGCGACCCTCGAGCGACGCGACGAACGCGTCGACGTCGTAGAGGCCCTTCCCCGTAAAGATGCCTTCCTTGAAGAGATCCTGGTACACGTCGGACACGGCGGTCGTATACGGGTCGACGCCGGTGTGGCCGGCGTACGTCCGAGCGAAGAGAGACCCCGCCGCGCTCGCCATCGTCACGCTGACTCGCGGCTGCAGAATCCCGTAGCCTTCGGTGACACGGCCGACGTGGGCGTCGAAGCGCGGACGGTTCAACGGATGCGCGATGATGCCGATCAGCTGTTTTGCGGCGTTGCGCGGCAGGCGCGTGTCGGAGTCGAGCGTGATGCAGTAGCGCACCGCCGGGAGAACGGTCAACTCCCCGACGTGGACCGTGAAGCTCGTGTCCGTGGCACCTCTGAGCAGACGGTTGAATTCTTCGAGTTTGCCCCGTTTGCGCTCCCACCCCATCCACGCGTGTTCCCGCGCGTTCCAGTGGCGGGCGCGATGGCACAGGAAGAAGCGATCGGTGTGCTCGGGGCCGAACCGTCGATTGAGATCCTCCACTCCCGCACGCGCAGCCATGAGGATGGCCGCGTCCTCCGGCAACTCTTGTCTCTCGGCATCGGCGAAATCGCTGAGGATGGCGAAATGGATACACGGATCGAGGTTGCCGAGCGCGAGCACCTCCATGTGCTCCACTAACACCGCCACCGACTCGGCACTCGTCAGCAGCGTGGGCACCACGACCATCGTGCGGGCGTCGTCTGGGACGCGCGAAACCTTGTCGGTGAAGTCGAGACGAGACAGACGACGAGGCGGGACCGCCCAGGCGATCACACGCTGAGCCAGCGCGATCGCGATGTCAGCAGCCAGGATCAGCAGAAGCGCCAGTGTGACGGCCACCTCGCGTGTGGATCCGCCCTCATGCCGGAGGTATGCGGCGCTCGCGGCCAGCAGGAGCGCTGTCAGGATGGCGATCGGGCCCAGATAGACGAGCGTCGCATGCGCGAACACCAGGCGCTGTATCCGTTTCGCCAGCGGAGGCCGATAGGCGACGTCGGCTTCGAGATCGCGGCGTCCCCGATCGATCAGGTGGTAGCCGACGTGGGCTGCGCGATCCTCGACCGACCCGCGCACGGCCGCCTGCCGGGCGCTCTCCACAGCCTTGAGCGCCATACGCATCTGCGCCTCACCTGAGGTGGGCGCCAGTTCCTCGACCGCCTGACGCTGCCGGTCGCGACTCAGGAAGTCCATCCGTCCGTACGCGCCAGCGGGATCGCGCTGCAGCACCTGCTCGACCAGGCTGACCGATTCGAAATACTGGCGCCAGTCGAGGACAGAGCAGAGGCGCAGGCTCGTCATCGCATTCGCGACCGACACCTGCGCCGCCGCCTGGCGCTGGTGTTCGCTGCGAATCGCCGATTCGGCGGTGGTCTGCTGCGACGCGAGGTGTTCCTCGACCGCCGTACGGATCGACGACAGCCGAAGCCCGTACTCGCGGACTCGATGCAGGAGCTGGACGACAGAGGTGATGTCAAGGGCCGACGGCAAGGCCCGTGTGTGTCGTTCGGCTTCTCCGGCTTCGCGTTCTATTCGGGATACATACGCGTCGGCGGCCAGGCGCGCGCGCCGAGACTCCAGCGTCTCCGCGGCCAGACGTCTGAGGTTTTCGATGAGCGCCAGCTTCAGCATGCTGGGCCACGCCCAGAGCTCGCCGATCGTCAACGGGGCCACTCTTTGATAACTGTTGACGAACACCGCGAGCTGATGACGGTCGATCCGGCTGTCGCTGTGACGCACCAACTCGACGGCCATCGCGTAGATCCGCGTGTGACCCGCTTGCTCACGCGAAGCGAGCGCGGGCAGCTGACGGTAGTAGGTACCGGGCAGATGCTGGTGGATGTCCCGGATCTCTGCCGTCACCAGGTGGAAGTTATCGAGCAGCCACTCTGCCGCGGCGGTGACAGGCTGCCCGGTCCGGACATCCTCCGCCAACGTTCGATACGCATCACGCAACACGCGGGCGTTGTCATCGAACCGCGGAAAGATGTTACGGGCACGGCGCCGCGGGCTCGGGTCGATGGTGAAGCTCGCCGCGAGAGCCAGCGCACGCTCTTCCAGCCGCTCGATGCTGAGCAGCTCGTCGCGGAACGGTCTTTCCGGCGACGGCGTCCCGCCGTGCAACAGCTGACGGAAGAATCCGCTCACCGGGTGGGAGCTGTCGCGCCTGTAACGATTGTTTCCGTGTGTGACATGGCGCCCTCCGGGAAATGCTTTGGTGAGGGCTGCTTGGCACGCCGAAGCGCCGAACGCGCGAAGGCGGCAGGGCCAGCCGGGCCGCAGGGCTCAGGAAAGCGAGAACAGCAGTATACGTGTATAGTCGATCCTGATATGACCACGAATGTAGCCGTCGCGGACTGGATCAAGCGGATTGCAGATGACGAGCGCAAACGGGACACCGTGCGCGTCAGGGAGGACGAGTTGGTCGCCCGAAAGGCTGACCTCGTCCGCCTCAATGGCCGGCGACTCATCGATGAGCTCCGCACAACGGTGACGCGTGACGTCGAGGGTTTCCGCGCCGAATTTGCGGGAGACCGTACGCGCGAAGTTGTCGTGGAGGCCACCTCACCTGACGGCGGGTTCGTGGTTCGCAAGCCGGCGCCTGCGGCCGTCTCGCTCACGGTGACGCCGAACCTGGAGGCGGCGGCCATGGTCTGCGACTACCGCTTCACGCTGCCGAACGGCCTTCCGCCACGCGAGGATCGCGTCGACGTGACGTTCGCCGGCGGCGAGACACTCCAAATGAAGCACCACGGGTCAGGACAGGTGTTTGCCACTGCCGATGCCCTTTCTGAATTTCTGCTCGTGCCAGTGTTGACGGGTCGTCCCCGCTAGTCGACATCAGTCAAAAAAAAGCGGTCATCGCGATCCACATCGCGACGAGCAGGGTCGCTGCGAAGATTGACACTCTCACCCAGGCTGGCAGCTCGGGGCGCTCGGTCTCCGGCCCTGCCTCATTGCCGCCGCGACCGGTCGCCAGCTGCGCGGGAGTCGAGGTAAGCGGCTCAACAACGTTCACAGGGCCGCCGGGTCGACGACGGGCTTCCCAGGCGCCGGGGATCATCATCATGGTGCTCTCTACTATGGTAGAGGCTGGGTCGACACATGGTCTGTGCAATCCGGTACAGCTCGACGAAAGCCGCCGGCATTAGTGATGTTCAGGTGTTCAATTGTGCACAGCCAGCCCGGCTGGCTGGGGCGTATCATCGCGTGTAGAGTATTCCCGAACTGAGCCCGCCAGCATTCGCATCGTGCTCCCTTCCTGAACGCTCGTCGTCTTCAGCGCTAGGACCTGAAAAAAGGACACATTGATGTTGAAAGATATGTTTCGCGCGCGGCTTGCCCTCTCCCTTAGTCTTGTTGCGCTCGGACTCGTCCCTTCCACGCACTCCCTGCAAAGCCAGGATCGGTCGCGCTATCGCGACTTTCAACTCGGGGGAAACCTGTCGGCAATTTCAGGACTCACCGGTGTTGCCGCATCGGGGGCCAGAACGATCCATCTGCGTCCGGCCCTCATGCAGGAGTTGCAGTGGCAGCGTCCGTACTCCGCGAGCGGTGCAACGCCGGCACAGACGGACTCGGTCAAACAGATTGTCTTCAGCTTCTACAACGATCAGCTCTCGAGAATGGTGGTCGACTACGACGTCGATCGGACGGCCGGCATGACCGACGCGGACATGATCGACGCGTTGTCGACCGAGTACGGGCCCCGGCTGAAACCTGCCGTGGGGGTCAGTCGGAGCGTCACATCGCAAGTCGAGCAGGAATCCGGGTCGCCAGTCGCCCGATGGGGAGCCGCGGACTACTCGGTGGTGCTGTATCGATCATCGTACCGATCGGGACTTCGGATCATCGTGACCTCTCCGCGCCTCGAGGCGCTCGCGCGAACAGCCGCCGCCGAGGCCACTCGGTTGGACGAGAGCGAAGCGCCCCGGCGCGAAATCGCGCGGCAGCAGAAAGAAGCGGAAGACCGGCGCGCGTCTGAGGAAAAAGCACGAACCGCGAACAAGGCGACCTTTCGCCCATAACCCTTTGGAGTGCCATTCATGAATGTTCGACCGCTCCACGATCGGATCATCGTCAACCGCCTCGAGGAAGGCGAACAGCAGATTGGGGGAATCATCATCCCCGATTCCGCGAAAGAGAAGCCCCAGCAGGGCACGGTCATGGCGGCCGGCGGCGGCAAGGCCAAGGACGGCAAGCGGGTCCCGCTCGACGTCAAGGCGGGTGACCGAATCCTCTTCGGCAAGTATTCCGGCCAGGAGATTCGGCTTGACGGCAAGGACTACTTCATCATGAAAGAAGATGACGTCCTGGCCGTGATCGAAGGCTCAGCAGGTCCTCAGAAGAAGAATCCAACGAGTGCTCAAAAGAAGAAGAAGTAGACATGTCAAAGCAGATTACATACGGCGAGCAGTCGCGGCAGGCGATTCTGAGGGGCGTCAATCAATTGGCCGACGCGGTCAAAGTGACGCTTGGTCCCAAGGGCCGCAACGTCATCATCGACAAGAAGTTCGGATCGCCCACGATTACCAAGGACGGCGTGACGGTCGCCAAGGAGATCGATCTGAGAGATCCGATCGAGAACATGGGCGCGCAGATGGTGCGCGAGGTCGCCAGCAAGACCTCTGACGTCGCCGGCGACGGTACCACGACGGCCACCGTGCTCGCTCAGGCCATCTATCGCGAAGGCGCCAAGAACGTCGTCGCCGGAGCGAATCCGATGGAGATCCGACGCGGCATCGAGCGGGCTGTCGAAGTCCTCAGCGCCGAGCTCAAGAAGATGTCGAAGCCCGTGAGCGGCTCCATGGTCGCGCAGGTGGGCACCATCTCGGCCAATAACGACGAGACCATCGGCACGATCATCGCCGAAGCCATGGACAAGGTCGGCAAAGACGGCGTCATCACCGTCGAAGAAGCGAAGACGATGGAAACCTCGCTCGAAGTGGTCGAGGGGATGCAGTTCGATCGCGGGTATTTATCACCGTACTTCGTGACTGATCCGGAGCGGATGGAGGTCGTGCTCGAGGATGCGCACATTCTCATCCACGAAAAGAAGATCTCGAACCTGAAAGACCTGCTGCCGTTGCTCGAGCGCGTCGCCCAGAGCGGCCAGCCGCTGCTCGTGGTCTCCGAGGACCTGGAGGGCGAAGCGCTGGCGACGCTCGTGGTCAACAAGCTGCGCGGGACGCTCAAGGTCGCGGCGGTCAAAGCGCCCGGCTACGGGGATCGGCGGAAGGCGATGCTCGAGGACCTGGCGATCCTGACCAACGGGAAAGCGATCACCGAAGACCTCGGGTTCAAGCTCGAGAACCTGACGCTCGAGGACCTCGGCCGCGCGAAGAAGGTCACGATCGACAAGGACAACACGACGATCATCGAAGGTGCGGGGACGAAAAAAGCGATTGAAGGCCGCGTCAAGCAGCTCCGGACGCAGATCGAGGACACCACGTCCGATTACGATCGCGAGAAGTTACAGGAGCGGCTCGCGAAGCTCGTCGGCGGCGTGGCGGTGATCAAGGTTGGCGCGGCGACCGAAACCGAGATGAAGGAGAAGAAGGCGCGCGTCGAGGATGCCATGCACGCCACCAAGGCCGCGGTCGAAGAGGGCATCGTCCCGGGCGGAGGCGTCGCCCTGCTCCGCGCGTCAAAGGCGCTGTCAGGACTGAAACTCGGCGGCGAACAGCAGATCGGCGTCCAAATCGTCGCACGCGCCGTCGAGGAGCCCCTTCGCTGGATCGCCACCAACGCGGGCCAGGAAGGCGCCATCGTGGTTGCGAAAGTGAAAGACATGGGCCCCGAGGAAGGCTTCAACGCCCTGAACGACAAGTACGAAAACCTCGTGCGCGCCGGTGTCATCGATCCGACCAAAGTCGTGCGGACGGCGCTTCAGAACGCGGCGTCCATCGCCTCGCTGATGCTCACGACCGAGGCACTCGTGTCGGAGATTCCCGAGAAGACCAAGAACGGGTCGGCCGCCGGCGCGGGCGGCATGGGCGGGATGTACTGAGCGCCTCATGCTGGATTGGCTGAAGTGGCGGGGTTCGAGAGTGTTCGAGCCCCGCGAGGAGCACGTGGAGCCGGCAAAGCCGCAAGGGCGCGCCATGTCGGGGACGTATCTGTTGCTCTACAAGTACTTGGAGAACAGATACGCGAACACCGTGGTCTTGACGTTCGCGGAGATCGAAGATCTGCTCGGTTTTACGCTTCCAGACCAGGCGCGTCTCCACCGGGAGTGGTGGACGGAAACGACGGTGGCCGGACCCAACTACTCGGATTCCTGGATACTGGCCAGCCGGACGGCCACGCCGAATCTGATGGCGCGGACGGTGGCATTTGAGCGCGCGTCCTAGAGCGAGCGGCGGGGAATTGTCAGAAGGTGAACCGCGTCCCCACCCACATTCTTATGGGAGCGCCGGGCGCGTAAAACGTGGCCTGCCGAACCGGAAACTGCGCGTTCACGGCAGGAAGTGGCCGAGCGATGAACGCGCCGCTCTCCGTAAATCCCGTTGGGCCAAGCTGTGAGGCGGTGTAGTAGCGACGATCGAACAGGTTGGTGACCTGCGTGAGCACCTGCAGCCACGGCCTGATCCGGTAGCCGGCCCCGAGGCTCACGACCGCGTATCCAGGTGCCCGGCCAGGTCCGAGATAGTACGTCCCATCAGGCTTGTGCAGGTTGTTCTCGTTCCCGCGTGCGCCCGAACCTGACACCGCCATCAGATCAAGATCCACTGACAACGCCGATGTCACTTCGATATTGGCGTACGCCTTGAGCATGTTCGACGGAATCAGCGGAATCCGATCGCCGGGCTCAATCCGAATGGTGCCCTCAAAGCCGCGGGCTCCGGCCGCCGCGGTGTCGTTGGTGCTGTTGCCCTCGCCGTTGACGGTCTCTTCGCTCTGGTACGTGGCGTCGAGGTACGTGTAGCCGGCGCCGATCGTGACGCGTCCCGCGCGGCCGCTGACGCCGAGCTCGAGCCCCTGCCGGCGCGTCTCACCGAAGTTTCTGAAGTAACCAAAGCCGGTCTGGTCGGAGGTGACGAACAGGATGTCGTCGCGGTTCCCCGCCCGGAACGCACCGACGTTCCACGTCACGCCGCGAAGGTCGCCGCGTACGCCGGCTTCCCACGTCCTCGTGACGACCTGATCGAGCGGTGGGTCGCCGGCCATCGCGTTCGGCAGCTTGCACGGCTCGTCAGGATTGGCGCAGCCAAGCTCGATGGAGGTCGCCGCGCGGCTGCCCTCGCTGTAGCCCACGTAAAGGTTGACCGCGCTCGACGGGTTGAAGGTCATACCCACTGCCGGATTGAATCGGCGGAACCGGTGATCGCCATCGAGCGAGCCCGGACCGCCGCCCGGCTCGATGAGGTCGCGATTCTCGACAATCGTCTGGTTGTAGCGCCCGGACAGCGTGACATGCCAGGCGCTGCCGAACGATGCCGTGTCGGTCGCGTAGAGGCTCCAGGTGTGAATGAGCCCGTCAAGATCGACACGCGTATCGTACGGCTCGCCGTCGACGTCGCCACCTGTCACGCCATCGCCAAAGGCGTTGACGCCGGTGACGCTGTGATCGGGATTGAGATAGCCGAGCTCGGTGGATTGCACGAAGCCGACGCGACTGCGGTCATACGCCCCGCCTGCAGTGAACTGGCTTCTACCGCGGCCGAACGAGTGACCGAGCGTGAGCTGGCCGGCGCCTCCCGCATTGTCCTGCACGGTCCGCGTACGATTGATCAGGCCATTGCATTTTTCGGCCGGCTCGTCATTTAGCAGGACGTTGCCGATGCAGCGCAAGAAAGGAAACGGCGTGTTCGTGGCGCTGGCACCGGTCGCGGGGACGCCCGTGTACCCTGCGGCGGCGAGCGCAGCCCGCTCGGCGGCGCCCGGCTGGTAGATCGCCTGGTTGAGCGAGTCCTCGTTGATGTCGCCGTTGAGCGAGTTGGTCCGGATGTCCCGATAGTAGGCGTTTCCAGAGAACGCCAGACGGCCGACGCCATGCCGCGTCGTGACATTCAAAAACGTCGAGCGATTGTCGGTGATGTCCGGCTTGGTGTAGACGCTGGCGAAATCCTGCTCGAGGAAGCGTTGCTCCTGAAGACCGTTGCCCCTCAGCGCATTGTCGGCATATGCCAGCGTGAATGAGACCTCGCGCCTGGGACGCTGCCACCCGAGCTTCCCGAACACCTGGCGAACGTCTGAAGGCGAGTCGTCGCGCCAGCCGTCTTCGCCGAAGAGATTGCCGGCGAAATACCAGTTCAGTCCCGTGGCCTTCTGGCCTCCATGTTCGAACTCAATGGCCCGGCGCACATCGCTGCCGTAAAGCGCTTGCACGGTGGTGCCCCGCGTATTCACGCCGGTCTTGGTCTGGATCGACAGCGCACCGCCAAGCGTGTTCAGGCCAAACAGCGGGTTCGATCCCGGCATCAGCGTGCTCGACGAGACGGCGATGCGTGGAATCAGGTCCCAGCTCACTACCTCGCCAAAGGGCTGGTTGAGCCGCACGCCGTCCATGTAGACCGACAGGCCCTGGGGCGTGCCGAGCAGCGGGGAGGCGGTGTAGCCGCGATAGTTGATGTCCGGCTGAAACGGGTTGCCCTGAATGTCGTTCACGTGCACGCCGTTCAGACGACGGTTCAGGAATTCGGAGAGATCCAGCGCGCCGCTCTGCCGGATGTCGCGTTCGCTCGCTGTCTGAACCGGCGCCGGGATCGCGTTGCGTGGCAGATCGACGCCGGGCAGGGGCGCCGTCTCGATCACGGTCACGGAGTCTGTGAAAACTGGTGGAGGAGGCGTCTGGCCCGACGGCGGGTTCTCCGTGCCGGTCTGCGCGGTGCCAGGCGGCGCAGCTTGCGCATGGGCGACGGACGCAAACGCGAAGAGGACCGCCGCAATGCCCGCGAGAACGTGCCCCACGCGGAAGGAGGTCGATGACGGAGAAAGCACCTACTAGTTATATTCCCGACGGCGTGCGCTTGTTCACCCTTTTTTGCCCAGGGTGTCACTCCGGTGAAGAGCCGCAGATTGGGCGCGCGTCGGCGTCCGCCAAAGCCCTCTTTTCCTCTACGTGCCGGCTGCTCTCCTGTAGTAGAAGTGCCATGGAGACTACGAATGAAGGGCGTCGCTCAACACGTATTCATCGCTTCGCTGCTCCTGACAGTGGGAACGGCCGCCGCCGGCTACGCGCAGGCCAGGTACCCGAAGTCCGTCGTGACGCTCACGACACATTCGAGCCCGGGCGGTGGGAGCGATGTGTTCCTGCGCGAGATGGTGCCGCACCTTTCGAGAATCATGAACGTCACCTTCGTCGTCGACAACCTGCAGGGCGGCAGCGGTGCCAAGGCGATGGCGACGCTCGCGAGGGCGAAGCCGGATGGCGGCATGTTCTACGCCACGACGCCGACCTACATCTACACCTCGCTCTTGAGCACGTCCGGCGGCGAGCTACAAGGACCTCGAGCCGCTGGTGAACATCTTCTACGACCCCGAGGTGCTCTATACCGCCGCGGATTCCCAGTTCAAGACGCTGCAGGATGTTCTCGAGCGCGCGCGCAAAGGCGGCGGCAAATGGGGCGCGGCGAACCCTGCATCGCTCGAGCGTCAGGTGATGGAGCGGCTGAAGCAGAAGGCCGGCGTCACGCCCGCCGTCGCCACGTTCGAGGGCGGCGGAGATTTGTTGATCAACGTCCTGAACCACACGCTCGACATGGGAATCGGCGAATTGCAGGAGCTCGCGGCGCAGCTCGACGCGCGCAAGATTCGGCTGCTGGCCGTGGTCGGAGATAATCGGCTGTCTCGATTCCCGGAGGTGAAGACCGCCAAGGAGCAGGGCATCGATCTGTCGGTGCGCAAGTTTCGCGGACTTGCGGGCCCGAAGGGCACGCCGCCCGCGGTCATCGCGGCCTGGGAGGCGGCGATTCGGAAGCTGCTGGACGATCCCGCGTACAAGAAGCTGTACACAGACAACGGCCTTCTGCCTGGCTTCATACCGCATGCTGAATACGTCAGGTTCGTGGACGAATTCGGCAGGGACACCGCCGCCTTTCTCAAAGCCTCCGGCGTGATCCGGTGATGAACCGGGACCTGGCGTTCGGCAGCGCGGCCCTCGCGCTGGCCGTCGGCTACTACCTGATGGCGGCCACCATCCCGGCGACGCTCCTCGCCGATACCGTGGGTCCCCAGGGCTTGCCGAAAACGTACGCCGTTCTACTTGCCGGACTGTCCCTCATCCTCATCATCAGATCGCTCGACGTCTCGCCCGTACACTACTGTTTCGCGGCAGGCCCTCTGGCGCGTCGCCGGATTGCTCGCGATTGGCGTCGCCTATGTCGTCGTCGTGCCCTGGCTCGGCTACATGCTCTCGCTGGCCGCGCTGATCATGGCCACGACGTACTACCAGGGCGGCGCGCTGAACCGCCAGGTCGTCGTCGTGGCGATGTCCGGTGCGATTGTCTTCTGGCTGCTGTTCGTCATGCTGCTCGGTATCCCGCAGCCGGCCGGGACTGTGGCCGTCCCTGCTGTGATCGACGCCCTTCTCAGCATTTTCACGACGCCGATCGGACCGGCCGCCTTCGCCGGCGTGGCGTGGGGCATTCTCGGCGGCGCGCTGCCGGGCATTTCGCCTTCGATCACGATGGCGCTGCTGGTGCCGTTCACCTACGGGATGGATCCGGCCGTCGCCGTCGTGCTGCTCGCCTCCACCTATGTGGGCGCGGAGTACGGCGGATCGATTCCGGCGATTCTGATCGGGACGCCCGGCACCAACGCGGCCGCGGCGACCGTCGTCGACGGCTACGCGATGAAACAGCAGGGGAAGGCCGGCGAGGCGCTCGGCATCTCCCTGTATTCAGGCTTTGTCGGCGGCTTGTTCGGGCTCGTGGTTCTCGTCCTCTTGACCGAGCGATTGTCCAGCGTCGCGCTCGCTTTCACGCCGATGTCGTATTTCGCCCTCGGCGTGCTGGGACTGAGCGTGATCGCGTCGCTCGCGGGCGAGTCGCTCGTCAAGGCGCTCATGGCAGGGGTCATCGGGCTGATGATTGCCACTGTCGGCACCGATCCAGTGGCCGGCCTGAACCGCTTCACCTTCAACAGCCCGGAACTGCTCTCCGGCATCCCGCCGATCCTGGTGATGGTCGGCCTGTTCGCGATGAGCGAGCTGTTCGTGCAAAGCGGCGAGCCCGGCTGGGAGCAGACGGCAGATGAGCCCGTGCGCATCCGTTTTCCGAACCGCGCGATGTGGCGCCGCATCGCGTTGCCTCAGGCGATTGGATCGGTCATCGGGACGTTCGAAGGCATCATGCCCGGCGGTGGCGGCGCGATTTCCTCTTTTCTCGCCTACAACGAGGCGCGCCGCTGGTCGCATCACAAGGAGGAATTCGGCAAAGGCTCGCCCGAAGGCGTTGCGGCGCCCGAGACGGCGAACAACACGGTCGCCTGCACGGCGCTGGTGCCGATGTTGAGCCTCGGCATTCCCAGCTCGAATTCCGCGGCGGTCCTGCTCGGCGGCTTCCTGATCCACGGGCTCGTTCCGGGCCCCTTGCTGTTCGTGCAGCATCCGGAGGTCGTGAAGGGCCTGTATACCGGCCTGTTCGCAGCGAACGTCGCCATGGTGATCGTCGGCTACGTGATCATGATGCCGTGCATCTGGCTCGTCAGCCGCCCGAAGCCGTATCTCATGGCCTTCATCTACGCGCTCGTCGTCTCGGGCGTGTACGCGATCGAGACCAGCCTGTTTCATGTCGGCCTCGTCCTCGCGTTCGGCCTGCTCGGCTACGCGATGAAGTTGTTCAATGTCCCGTTTCTGCCGATTGTGCTCGGCGTCGTCCTCGGATTCATGGTGGAATCAAACTATCGCCGCGCGCTGGTGCTTTCAGGCGGCGATCACATGACGTTCATTCAGGATCGGATCTCCGCCGGCCTTTTGTGCGTGGCGTTGTTCTTCATCATCGGCTCACTGGTGCGTCATCTGAACCAACGACCAGCGACTAGCGACTAACGACCAACGACCAATGACCAATGACCCGGCTGTCGCCGAACAAATCGCCGCGTGGCTGGCGGCGGTGGAGCCGAAGCACCTGCCGGCCGATGCCGTGACGACGGCGCGCAAGCTCTTTCTGGATGTCGCCGGTTTGTGCATCGCGGCGCGCCGCGAAGAGTACGTCACTTCGATCCTCGCGGCGGTCGATCGCGGCGGTTCGTGCACCGGCGGCATCGGGGACATGGGTCCCGGGCGGTTTGACGCATTCGGCGCAGCGCTCATCAACGGGACCGCTGCCCATGGCGAGGACTACGACGACACCTTCGAGGGCGGTCCGGTGCATTCGGGCGCCGTCATCGTGCCCGCGGTGCTGGCCATCTGCGAACGGGAAGGCCTGGGCGGCGACAGGCTTCTTGTCGGCGTCGTCACCGGCGCGGAGCTTCTGTGCCGGCTGAGCCTGGTTGCACCCACGGCGACTCACAAGGCGGGGTTCCATCCGACGGCGGTGTTCGGCGCGCTCGCCGCCGCCGGCGCCGCCGCCGCCGCGCTGCGTCTGCCGCCGGCCGCGATCGCATCTGCGATTGGCATCGCCGGAAGCATGTCGTCCGGCATTATCGAGTATCTTGCCGAAGGAACCTGGACCAAACGCATGCATGCCGGCTGGGCGGCGCAATCGGGCGTGCGCGCTGCCCTGATGGCGCGCGGCGGGTTCCTCGGGCCCCGCACGGTGCTGGAGGGCGTGCACGGCGTGTACCGGGCGTTCGCGCCATCGGTGGCCCCGGACTTCAGCCCGCTTCTGAACGGACTCGGCAACGAGTGGATGATGCAGACGATCGCGTTCAAACCGTACGCATGCGGCACCATGACACAGCCGTTCATCGACTGCGCGATCAAGCTCGCCGACGATGGCGTGCGGGCCGAGGACATCACGGAAATTCTTTGCGAGGTCGGGGATGGAACCGTGCATCGGCTGTGGGAGCCGCTCGCGGTGAAACGACGGCCGCCCACGCCGTATGCGGCGAAGTTCAGCACGCCCTTCTGCATGGCGGTCGGCTTTCTCGACCGCGCCGCCGGCCTCTCCCAGTTCAGCGAGGCGCACATTCACAATCCCGCTGTGTTGGATCTGGCCGCCCGGATCCGATATCAGATCAATCCGAACGACGAATACCCGCGCAACTTCACCGGCCACTTGCGCGCGACCTTGAAGGACGGCAGTCGACGGGAATTTCGCCAGCCCCATCTGCGCGGCGGCGCGCACGAGCCGCTTTCCGAAGCGGAGCTGGAGAAGAAATTCATGAGCAACGCGCTCCATGGCGGCTGGAGCTCCGCGCTGGCGGAGCGGTTGATTCATTGTTCGCGCGATCTGTTTTCCCTGACGAGGCTCGATCCGCTCACGGAGTTCCGCACATGACCGACAGCAGGCCGGGTCCTCTCAGGCCCGGCGATCAGAACGATCTGACGGGCCGGGTCGCCGTCGTCACCGGAAGCTCGCGTAACATCGGTCGCGCGATTGCGCTGGAGCTGGCGGGCGCCGGCGCAGCCGTGATGGTGAACGCACGCACATCGGCCGCGGAGGCCGAAGCCGTGGCGGCGGAGATCCGCAAGTCTGGCGGTCGCGCGGCCGTCGCGATTGCCGACGTCGCCGACCCCCACGCGGCGGCGGCGCTCGTCGCGGCGGCGATCGCGTCCTTCGGCCGGCTCGACATCCTCGTGAACAACGCCGCCGTGCGTCGGGAAATCGATTTCGCGCAGCTCGATTACCGGGAGTGGCGCGAAATCGTGTCGATTATTCTCGACGGCGCCTATCTGTGCAGCCACGCGGCGCTGCCGCACCTCATCGCATCGGGCAGCGGCGCCGTGGTCAACATCAGCGGGGTGTCGGCCTTTACCGGCGGAGCCGGGCGCGCCCATGTGGTGGCCGCCAAGGCCGGCGTTGCCGGCCTGACGCGGGCGCTGGCGCACGACCTCGCGCCGCATCGCATCACGGTCAACTGCGTCGTGCCCGGCTATATCGACACCGCGCGGGCGGGCGCCGTGCCGGCGCGTCATGCCGCCGCCAAGCCGCTAGCCGGCCGCCTCGGCCGGCCGGAGGAAATCGCCGCGCTCGTGCGGTTCCTCTGCGGCCCAGAGGCGCGGTATATCACCGGCCAGAGCATTCACGCGAACGGCGGCGTCTTCATGGGGTAGAACCTGGCCCGGCATGCGTGCAGGTCTGAAGACCTGCGCTACACCTTGACGAAAAATGCGGTAAATGAATCCAGTTGGGCGGCCGCGCCGTAGATCTAAGATTGCAATCCGCTATGTGGGTTCTTGGGGCGGTCTTCACCGGGATGGGAAAAGGGGACTCCAGCCGCGAATCGGCTGCGGAGGCCCGTGTCGACCAGGAGGCCGTGCTTCGGATGGCCGGCCATGATCCCGATGCCCTTGCCGAGCTCTACGATCGGTACGCACGCCCTATCTATTCGCTTGCTCTCCACATCGTCGGCGATCAGTCTGAGGCCGAAGACGTCGTCCAGGAAGTGTTTTCGCAAGCGTGGGCTCAGGCTTGGCGATACGAGGCGGCCCGCGGCGCGGTTGCGGCCTGGCTGCTGACGATTGCGCGCAGCCGCGCAATCGACCGCCTGCGCGCGCGTCGCGCACGCCCCGATTCTGAGCCGGCACGCGAGGGCCAGCTTCTGGGTCTGGTCGATCCGGCTGAACCGCACGACCTGGGAGTTATGACCCGTGAGCAGAACAAGCGGCTTCGCGACGCGATGGCGCGTCTGCCGGCCCTGCAGCGTCTCGTTGTCGAAATGGCGTACTTTGAAGGGCTGACACAGAGCGAAATCGCGGCGCGGCTCGACGAGCCGCTCGGAACGGTCAAGACGCGCGTGCGTCTTGCGTTGCTGAAACTGCGTGAGGCCATGACGGGGGCGACGACATGACCTCCCGTCACGAAGATATGCACGAGCTGTTGGGACTCTATGTCCTCGGTGCGACCACGCCGGCCGAGCGCGCAGAGTTCGAGGCACACGTTGCGGTGTGTGAGGCGTGCCGTACTGAGGTGGCGGCACTCCGTCCTGTGGCCGCCGGACTGGCGCACATGGTGCCGCAGGTCGACCCGCCTGCTGGTTTGCGTGAACGGGTCATCCGTGTGGCCGCCGGCCCCGCCGCCGCGTCACGCGGCGAAGCCGCATCAGGCGGGCCGGCACGAACTTCGCCGGTTTGGCCATGGCTGCTTGCGGCCGCGAGCCTTGCGATCACCCTTGGGCTTGGCGGGTATGCCATTCAACTTCGCGGCCGCATGACCGATCTCGAAGGCCAACTGCAGCAGGCAAGGGCGCAGACCGGGCAACTGCAGCAGGCGGTGACCGAGACGGATCAACAGCTTGCAGACGCCCGCCGTACCGCGCTCGAGGCCAGGTCACAACTTGCCGTGTTGGCGGCGCCTGATCTGGTGCGTTTCGATCTTGCCGGGCAGGCCATTGCACCTTCAGCGACCGCCCGTGCGTTCTGGAGCCGCTCTCGCGGGATGGTGTTCACGGCGTCGAACCTGCCTTCACCGCCTGCAGGCCGCGTGTACCAGCTCTGGGTGCTGACGGCAGAAGGCATGCCGATCAGCGTCGGACTGCTGCAGCCCGATCAGGCTGGCGGTCTCACCGCAGTATTCCAAACGCCCGTCGACATTCCACCGCCCGGGCAGGTCGCGGTCAGCGACGAACCACCTGGCGGTGTGCCGGCACCGACGGGGATGATCTGGGTCGCCGGCAAACCTGCAGCGTAAGTCTCACGTAGATCCGTTTTCCTTCCAGCTCCGTAGAGCAGACCAGGACGCCTTTCAGTCCCGATTCAACGCCGCCCCGGCGCGGCGGGAGGTCCCCTGTGAAAAATGTGAAAAAGACGATGCTCCTTCTGCTGGTCCTGTCGTTCGCGGTGCTCTCTATGCCTTCGACCGACGCGTCGAGCCACCGCGAGGCGCCGCTCATCAGCGGCGATCCACGAGCCGACAATACGGATGTCTATGCCTTCGTGAGCCCGGACCAGCCGGACACGGTCACGATCATCGCCAACTACATACCCCTCGAGGAGCCGGCGGGCGGGCCCAACTTCAATAGCTTCGACGATCACGTCCGTTATGAGATCCATGTCGACAACGACGGCGACGCAAAGGACGACCTTACGTATCAGTTCCGCTTCCGGACCGAGATTCGCAATCCGAATACCTTCCTCTATAACACCGGGCCGATCGACAGCCTCTCGGATCCCGACTGGAACATGCCGCAGACGTACAGCGTCAGGCAGCTTCATTCGACGCAGAGGGGCGTGTTGGGCAGGAACCTCCTCAGCACGCCGGTCAACATCGGGCCCCGCTCGACACCAAACTATGCCGCCCTGCGCGCGTCGGCAGTCCACACACTGGCGAACGGCATCAAGGTGTTCGCAGGGCAGGTTGATGACCCGTTCTTCGTCGACCTCGGATCGGTGTTCGATCTAGCCGGTCTGCGGCCGTTCAATACTCTCCACGTCCTTCCGCTCCCGGCGGCAAGTGGGGTGGACGGTGTTGGCGGCTTCAATACGCATGCGATCGCCATCCAGATCCCGATCGATCAGCTCACGCGCGACGGACGGCTACCGACCGGGCCGACCGATCCGGACGCCGTGCTCGGTATCTACGCGAGCGCCAGCAGGCCGACCCTGTGGGTCAAGGACGACCAAAGCGACGACCACGACCACGTCAACGACGACGATCGCGACAATGATGATGAGCACGATAGCGACCGCGATGACAGCAAGTTCGTGCAGGTCTCGCGGCTCGGCAATCCGCTCATCAACGAGGTCGTGATCCCGCTGGGGCAGAAAGACCGATGGAACATGTCCGATCCACACGGCGACGCGCGGTTTCTGGTCCGATATACCGAGCCCGAGGTCACGCGTCTTGAAAACGCCTTGTACCCGGTCCTCAACGATGCACCAGCGACCGGCCGTGGCGATCTGGTCGCCGTGCTTCTCACAGGCGTTCCGGGCCTGAACTTCACGGGCGACAGGAAAGCCGACCTGCTTCGTCTGAACACGGGCATTCCGCCCACCGGCCCGGCCGGTTCAGGCAACCGGCTCGGCGTGCTGGCCGGCGACTTCGCAGGTTTCCCCAACGGGAGGCGGCTCGAGGACGACGTGACCGACATCGACCTGCGCGCCTTTGCCTGCGGGTACGGCCCCGTAGTCGGCCCACTCATCGAGTCGTTCGGTTTTTGCGCGGGCAACGCGAACCGCTCGCCCAATAACGTGCTCGGCGATGGCGTGGATGCGAACGACCGCCCGTTCACCGCTGACTTTCCGTACCTTGCCGTACCACACCAGGGCTACGAGCATGTTCACCATCCGTGAGCTCAGGCAGGAGGGGCGGGAAGGGCGGGAAGGGCAGGAAGGGCGGGAGGGGCAGAAGGGGCGGGTGGGGCGAGTGAGGCGGGTGGAATGGATCATCGCCGCGGTCGTGATAGGAGTGGCGGCCGCGGTGGTTCCCTATCTGATCGGGCGCGACGCGCGCAAAGCGGTGGAGCCGGGAAGCCTGGCGCCGGTCGTGGGCATGCCCGGCGCGCCTCAGACGTCGGCAGAAGGGTTGCGCCAGCGCATCAGCGAAATGGAGCGGCGGCTGGAAGAACGGCCGCAGGATGCCGGCGCAGCGGTTCTGCTGGCGGATGCGTTGTTGCGTCAGGCGCGCGTGACCGGCGATGGCAGGCTGTCGGGTAGGGCAGGCAGTCTGCTGACGTCAGTACTGAAGGACACGCCCGGTCACTACGATGCGCTCCGACTGCTCGGTGCCACGTATCTCTCGCAGCACCGCTTTCGTGAAGCGCTCGACGCCGGCCGTCGTGCTCGCGACCTTCGCCCGGACGATGCATGGAACTACGGGGTTCTCGGGGACGCCTGGATTGAGCTCGGTGAGTACGAGGACGCATTTGGTGCGTTCGACAAGATGGTGACGCTGCGGCCGAGCGCGGCCGCGTACGCACGCGTCGCGTACGCACGCGAACTGCAAGGGAGTGTCAGTGGTGCGCTTCGGGCGATGCAGATGGCAAGAGAGGCGACTGCCGCACACGATCCTGAGGCGCAGGCATGGTACAGCGCGCAAGTCGGCGATCTCTACCTCCGCATGGGACAACTTGACGAGGCAGACCGTGAGTATCGCCGTGCCGCTTTCTTCTTCCCTTCCCACCCGTCCGCGATGATCGGGCAAGGGAAGGTGCAGGCTGTGCGGGGCAATCGGACAGGAGCGCTTGCGATCTTCCTCAATCAGTTCGGACGCACTCCGACGCTGGACCTTGCCGCCCGAATCGGCGATCTCTACGCCCAAAGCGGCGACGTGGCTCAGGCGGAACGCTACTATCAGCTGGCCGAAGAGCTCGCGGGCCCGGCTATCGCGCAGACTGAAGTGAATCTGGCATTGTTTCTGGTTGAACACGATCGCAAGCTGCCTGAGGCCGTCAAGATCGCCGAAGCGGTCGCGGCCACGCGGCACGATATCTTCACAGAAGACGCGCTTGCGTGGGCGTACTACAAGACAGAGCGGCTCGATGAGGCCTTTTCCGCATCACAGCGTGCGATGCGGACCGGTACGCGTGACGAGCGAATCCTCTCACACGCCGCTGCGATTCGCGCCGCCCGCGGCCGGTCCTGAAGCACGGCGCTCCTACGGCCTCGCACTCGCCTCGGTCGCTTCGGCGCCGGCTGACCGAATTCTCTCGAGGGCTTCGAGCGCCGCCCGCTCGGTTTCCTCCGCCTGTGCGATCGTGCGCATGTTGGCCCTGTGCAGAGCGGCTTCGCCTCCTCGCGCCGGGACTCTGCCAGCCTTGCGCAGCCATTCGGACCGAAGGCGCCAGCTTTCGGACCGCAGCCGCACGTACTCCTCAGCGGTCGCGATGAGCGGCTGATGTTCTTTCGGCACTCCAACCAGCGCCTTCAGCCGTTGGTCGGTGACCTGCAGCTCGGGAATGATTTTTCGATCGATCAAGAGAGCCAGCGCGTCGGCTGTCACCCGGTCGTTTCTGAACTGCCCGGCCGCCTCTCGATACGCAGCGGCCATGCGATCTTCGGCCGCGACCGTTCGTTCGAGCTCCGGTTTGACGTCGGTGATTCCACGCAGAGGGATCGCAGAGAGCACGGCAATCACGACCGTGGCCGCCGTGAGATGGGCGACGCGACGTGCGGCTGGCTTGCGATCGCTGACACCTTTTGTAAGGCCTGCCCCGCACACCAGCCCCACGAGAAGCCCGGTGAACTCGGCCGCGCTTCCCAGGCTGTCGGTCGCCAGGTTGTACAGGATGAAGACCGCCGTAGCCGGGAGGAGCATTTTCACCGTCGTCAGCGGCATCGTGACGTTCGAGCGGTGCCGGATGCCCCAGATCGACGAGGCGAGCAGCAGGCCGTAGAGTCCGAAGACGGCACCGGATGCACCAACGCCGGTGGCCATCGGATACGTGGCGAGGTTGACCAGACTCGCAAAGATCCCCGCCGCCAGGAACACGGCGATGACGATTGCGCGGCCGACCAGACGCTCCAGGATGAAGCCGATCTGGGCGAGTCCGGCGACGTTGACGAGAAGGTGAAGCATTCCCGCGTGCACGAAGATCGAGGTGACCAGACGCCACCACTCGCCGTTCCTCGTTCGCAGCCAGAAATTGCCGCCCCAACCGGCCAGCGTCGCGGGATCGCTGAGGGCGCCGGTGCCCGAGAGCATCAGGACGAAGACCGTCACGTTCAGAGCAATGAGAGCCGGGGTGACGAGCGCCCACCGGGTCCGCTCGCGGAGGGCTGCCCGGAACTGCTCGCACTCAGGGCGGTTGCGGGTAGCTTCCTGCCTGACGCGCCTGATGGCAGCCAGCGCCGCATGACCGATCTCCTCGCGCGCCTGGGGGGCCATGGCCGTAAAGACCAGGCCGAGGACCATTAATAGAGCCAGAAAGGCGAGCACGTCCGCCATAACCCCCAAGACGTGTGCCAGGAGATTGGGCCATTCCACGCCAGATTCCAGGACCCCGGACGTGGACGATTGCAAGTCTTGGACAGGACCGACGAGGTTTGTAACGCGGCGTCTTTACGCCAAACAGCTCAGTCCCTGGTCCTTGGGCCCTGGTTCCTGGTCCGTTCCTGGTCCTTGGTCCGTCTTCTGTCCCTGGTTCGTGGCCGCCTAGAACAAAGCGCTATTCCGTAGGGTACAGGAGTCCAGAAGTCAAGCCGATAGATCTCAACGGAGGTTCGCGTATGAACAGTGATCGCGCCCACGCCGCACACCCGATGGCCGCTCGCCGCGGTGCACCAGGCCGGAGGCGCCAGGGACGACGAGCGGAGGTGGCTGCGTTCGAGGCGTGGCAGCGCCGCCAGGGCGCGGGTCAGGGCACGGTTCCCGGCCGACGGCCCCGTCGGAGCTAAGGACCCGCCGCACTCCCTCTTTGGGCCTTCCCTCAGAAACGACTCTGCGACAGGCGAGGACGGCGCTTTGCCTCGGGCTACCGATCGCGCCCGGTGGAAGGACGCTCGGGACGTACGGGTTGTTCCGGACGTTGCGGGGCCTCGGGACGAGCCGCCGGCCGATCGACCTGCGTCTCTGGTCGCGTTGCCGCAGGCCGCTCGACGGCATCGCTTCGGCTGTCGCGGAACAATTGGTCTGAACGATCCCCGCGCGCGATGGCATCCCGCAATGCCCGCAGGCTGGCGCGACCGGCTCGGTAGTCGGCTTCACGGCGCTTGACCTCGCGTCCCAGATCGAGAATCTCGCGCGATCGGAATCCCTGCTTCACTGCCTCGGCAATCACGGCGGTGCCGTCGGCCACCGGGAGTCGGGCGTCTTTAATAAAAGACAACCCCTTTGCCGCACTGGCCACCGCGTCGGCCGTCAACGGTGGCTTTCCCGACACCTGCGCAGTCTTTTGGAGCTGGCGCACTTCGTCGGTGGTGACACCGCTTCCGATCGACTCCGCCAGCAGCGTCACCGACGTCTCACGTCCCGCGCCCGCTGACGCCGGCTCGATCTCGCGCACGAGTCGATCGGCGGTCTCGAGATTAGTCGCCATCTGACGCACCACGAGCTCGATCCGCTTCGGGTCCGCGCCCTTTGCGAACCCTTCCTGGATCTTGTTCGTCAGCGGAGCAGCCGGCAGTCCTTTCGCCGCTGCCTCCGCGACCAGACGGTCGAGCGCTTCGCGGTCGGAAGCCGACGCCGACTGCGCGGCGGAAAGGGTGGACGTAGCCAGGCCGCCAAGCGATAGACACACCACTACCACGAAGGTCACGGCCCGTAGTGCTTTCAGGTCACGGCCGGACAACCACGACTCCATTCTTCGCACCGAACCCATCATCCACGTAGTCCTCGGCAAGCGGCGGGCTGACCCACTCGGTGCCGTCCACAACATACATGAAGAGATGCTCGCCGGGAGCCAACGGAACGACGACTGTCCAGAGCCCACGTGATCCGTCGCGCACGAGGGGATACGAGGTTGCCGACCATTGATTGAAGCTGCCGGCCAGCGCCACGCTGCGCGCCTCGGGTCGCATCAGCACGAACCGCACGCCCGCCGGCGTGGCGATGGGCGCCGCCGGCGCAATTCTTCCCGCGCACGATGTACCCATCATCACCGCGACGAATGTCGCCGCAAGCGCCCCAGATAACCTTGCAGGCATAGCCACTGGAGCCTAATCGAGGCCTGTCGGACAAGCAACGCGTCATGATTGTGCCCCCAACTGCGGACTCACATCGAGCACCGCGTTCCGCGATCCAAACCCGTCGTCGCTCTGCTCGGCGGCAAACGGGTCGGCGATCCACTGTTGGCCGTCCACAACGAAACTGTATTCGTAGCGTCCTGGCTTGAGGGGAATGGTCACTGCCCACGCACCGTCGGAAATCTGTTCGAGTGACGTGCGCGCGGGGTTCCACCCGTTGAAGTCGCCGGCAACCTGCACGGTTCTCGCGCCGGGCTGCAGGATGACCAGTCGAACGAGCACGGTCGACGCGGAGGCTGCAGCGGCAACGGGGGTGTCGGCCGCGCTTGGTGTCACTGCGGGCTGGCCGGGTCCGACGGCCAGACGCCCAGCGACGACGCCACCCGCAACGAGCAAGGCGAGACAGGTAACGGCGCTCGCCAGATTCCACTGAAGATCGCGCGGCGCCCAGAGTGCGTCGGCGAGCGTGCGCCAGATCGACGGCGCTGGAGCGGTCCGTTCCAACACGGCGGCGACGAACCCATCGGGCACCGCCGGCCGGGGCAGCCGGCTGACGCCGAGCACGAGCTGCTCGAGCTCGATCGCCCGCTGGCGCAGCCCCTCGTCCCGCCCCAGCCGCGCGACGAATCGCACGCGCTCTTCGGCGGAGAGCTCCTGGTCGACAAACCGCTGCACGAGCTGCTCGGAGTCGATCATGTCGAATGCCTTTCCTTTCATCGGGGCGCCCCGTCCAGATGCGCCAGCGATTGGCAGAGCAGCGTGCGGGCTTTATAGACACGCATCTTGAGAGTGTCGCGATGCACGCCGAGGATGGCGCTCATCTCGTCGTAGCCTAGACCTTCAACATGCTTCAGCACAAACGACTCGCGGTAGAGGTGCGGCAGCGCCTGGATCGCCGTGTCGAGCTCCCACGCCAGCTCAGCCTGCTCCAACTCCCGGTGCGGCGTCTCTTCGTTCGCGGTCTCCCACGCGACCGAGCTTTCGTCGCCCGTGGCGTCGAGAGAAATGTTTTCAGGACGCCGGGCCCTGAGTGCGTCGGTACATTTGTTCGCGGCAATCCGATACAGCCACGTCGAGAACTTTGAATCGAGCTGAAAACGCGACAACGCCTTGTACGCCGCGACGAACGTTTCCTGTGCCACATCTTCCGCGTCAGCAGTCTGCCCCAGCATCCTCGTCGTCAGACTGAGAATCGATGGTGCGTGGCGGGAGACGAGCGCGCCAAACGCTTCGCGGTCCCCGCGCTGCGCGGCTCGAACGAGCGCCACGTCGTCAAGAGCAGGATCCAGTTCTGACTTCTGACTTCTCACTTTTGACTTCTGGATGCCCGCTCTTCAGCAACCGGTCAAAATCGTTTGCTGGTCCCGAACGTGACCGCGTGATCCGGAGCACCGTCGGACAAACCGAACTCTCCAGCTACCTGGAAGCGCCAGCCGCTCGCGCCGGTCACGCTCACGGCCGCGAGCACGTCACGCGGATTCGCGAGCCCGGGCACGATGGCGCGGTACTCCTCGAAGAAGACGCTCACGTTGACGACCTTCCGCACGTCCTGGCCGATGCCGACGTCGTACCACCAATTGTTGTTGTAGACGACGCCGTCAGGCTTGCCGATGACGGTGTAGCCGCCGTCCACCATCGCCAGCGTGCCTCCCGCGATGGTCCGGCTGATTTCCAGTCCAACTCCCTCATCGGGCCGACCGGTGCCAAGGCCGCGTTCGGCGCTGGCGGTCGGTGCCTTGACGTGCGCGCGGAGTGCGATCGTCGGAAGCCACCTACGTTCGTCGAGAAGATAGTAGCGACCGCGGACGACGACGTCGCCCATGCCGCAGTTGCGGGCCGATCCGGAGCTGCCAGCACCAGCACCAGTACGGCTGCTCGTCGCGGCTCTGCCGGCGGTACTGTTGGCGAGCCGCTGCTGCCGGACTGGCGATCCGTTCACGACGGTCACGCCGCCGTCTCCCCAGATGCAGGTGATCGGGAACACGAACGTCACGTCACCGTCGCCGAACAGACGACGGGCGGTGATCGGCGTGTGCAGGACCTCGGTGCGCGCGTCGGTCCCGTACTTCCCGCTCGAAAAGCTTGGCGCGGAACCAAACTGCCATTGCCCGTTCTGCGCGCGGCCAACGGCCGGCGTCGCGAGAAGCATCAGGATGGCGACAACCGCCGCATGGATGATGAGAGGCAGGGCCTCGCGGCCCTGCCTGTTGTGTCCAGCCATTAGCGCTTCGCCGAGCGCTCCACTCGCTCGGCGCTCGCCGGCCGCTCGGTTCGCTCCGGACGATCCGGCCGGCCTCGGTCGTGATCGCGCCGTTCGGGACGCTCCGGCCGGTCGCGGTGCGGGCGCCGATGATCGGGACGATCGGGCTCGGGCCGTTTGGGCACGGCCTGTTCGGGCCGCGTCGGTTTTGCCTGCACCTGCGCCAGCACAGGCTGCATGCCGCTGACCGTGATCCAGCCGGCAGCCAGGAGCGCCGGGATGACTCGTAACACCTTCATGACTCCTCCTTCTCTTATCGACCTCAAACCGAACCCGCGTGGACCTCTAACAAGCCCGGGGGGAGCCTGTGCAGCGGTGCACCAGTGCAATGCTGAGCAACCCGCGGCAGAACCGGCCGCCCGGCGTCATTGCCGAGCGTGTTCTTCACCTGGTTAGACGGGAAACGACTCGCAGCGTAAACTCCAACCAGAACAGGACACAGTGAACACCTGGAGCAGCGACCGTTACCTCGAACACGCGGCCTACGTGCCGAACCTTGGCGCCGCGGTCCTTGCGCTGCTCGACGCGCGGCCTGGCGAGCGGGTGCTGGACGTCGGGTGCGGCGAGGGCACGCTCACGCAGCAGATCGCCTCGCGCGGCGCGGCGGTCGTCGGCGTCGACAGCTCCGAGGACATGATCGATGCGGCGCGGGCGCGGGGCCTGGACGCGCGCCTGCTGAACGCGGAAGAGCTCGCGTTCCGCAACGAGTTCGACGCGGTGTTCTCCAATGCCGCGCTGCACTGGGTGCGGAATCACGACGCCCTGCTGTCGGGCGTCGCCCGCGCGCTCCGGCCCGGAGGCCGTTTTGTCGCCGAGTTCGGCGGCTACGGCAACATCGCCGCGATTGAGGTAGCCGTGCGTGCGGTGCTCGCGCGGCGTAACCTTCCCGCTGAAAAGCGCCGATACTACCCAAGCGACGACGAATACCGCGCGCGACTCGAGGCGCACGGATTCGACGTGCGCGAAATCGCCCTGATTCCGCGGCCGACGCCGCTTCCAACCGGCATCCGGGGCTGGCTGACTATTTTCGAGCGTGCAACGCTCGATCGACTGGGTGCAGGAAGCGAAGTCAGTGAATCGGTCCTCGAGGAAATCGAGGACCTGCTTCGTCCCTCACTGTGCGACTGGCGCGGCCGTTGGACCGCCCCGTATGTCCGCCTGCGGTTCAAGGCGACGAAAGCATAGAAGAGCAGCGCTCTCCCATTAGGATGTCGCCATGACAACGAACGCTCCCGCCACCTCAGAGGGCCCTCCGGCCCGAATCGCGACGCCGGCGCTCATCATCGCGATGCTCGACTCCGGCAAGGGGATCAGCGATCTGGTTTTCTCGCCGGGCCGGCCTCCGCAGGTGGAACAGCACGGACAGCTGGTGCCAATCGCGGTGCCCGAAGTTCCTGTTCTGGAGCCCGACGATACGGCGCGGGTGGCGCGCGACATCATCGGTGCCAACGAGAGGGCGCTGCGCACGCTCAAAGAAGAGGGCGCGTGCGACATCTCGTACATGCTCCCTGGCCGGGCCCGCTTCCGCGTCAACGTGTTCCGCCAGCGAGGCACGTTCGCCGTCGTCATGCGGGTGATTGCAGCGAAGATCCCGACGCTCGCCGATCTCAACCTTCCGTCATCGCTTGCCGAGATCGCGGCGCTCAAGAACGGCATCGTTCTGGTCACCGGTCCGACCGGATCGGGGAAGTCGTCGACGCTGGCGGCCCTCATCGATCTGATCAACGAGACGCGCGCCGAACACATCATCACCATTGAAGACCCGGTTGAATTCCTGCACCAGCACAAGAAAGGGACGGTGCACCAGCGAGAGCTGCATACCGATACGCCGACCTTCGCGCTGGCGCTCCGCGCCGCCCTGCGGCAGGCGCCCAAGGTCATTCTAGTCGGCGAGATGCGCGACCGCGAAACGATCGAGACCGCGCTGACCGCGGCGGAAACCGGTCACCTGGTGCTGTCGACGCTCCATACGATCGACGCCTCGAAAACCGTCGAGCGGGTCATCGGCACGTTCGAGGCGGGAGATCAGCAGAGCGTGCGCACGCGGCTGGCGTCGTCGTTCCGCTACTTCATCTCCCAACGTCTGATCCCCAAGAAGGCCGGAGGGCGCGCGGTCCTTCTCGAAGTCTTGAAGGCAACGATGCGCACGCGTGATTACATTGAACAGGGCGAGGCCGAAGGCAAGACGCTGCTTGATGCCATGAAGGATGGCGAGCTGGACGGCATGCAGTACTTCGACGGCGAGATCGAAAAACTGGTGCGTGCAGGGGTCGTCTCGTATGCCACCGGGCTGCTCTATGCGACCAATCCTGGCAACCTGCAAATCCAGCTGGCTGACGTACCGTCCCAGGAGGCAGACTCGGTGATTGTCAGATGAAGCACGAGCTCGCTCGAGTGCTGGTCGATGGCACGAGCGTGCCGATCGTGCGGGACACCGACCAGGATCGTATCGAGATCACGATCGGGGAGCACACGGCGTTTCTGACCTACCATCTGAAACAGAACGTGTTATCGCTGATTCATACCGAAGTGCCGCCGGCACTGCGAGGCAAGCGGCTGGGCGATGAGTTGGCCCGTTCAGTTTTGAATGACGCCAGAGATCAGGGATTCACGGTGAGACCGTATTGCCCCTTCGTTGCCGGCTTCATCAGTCGCCATCCCGAGTACACCGGTCTCGTGGATCCCGCGTTTGTGACGTCCGGCGACGCCCGGTCATAATAAGGAGGCCCGCTCATGAAACACGCGATTCGGTTGTTTGCGATGGCCTGCGGCATCGTTGTCATCGCGGCGCCGAAACCCGCTGTGATCGCCGCGCAGCCCCCCGCAACCGCGTCGGTCACTGCTTCAATCCGGGCCGAGATGCTGAAGGACTGGACCGACCTGAAAGACACGCTGATGAAGATCGCCAACGAAATGCCGGCGGAGGGGTACGGCTTCAAGCCGACGCCGGCCCAGGAAACGTTCGGCCGGCGAGTCGTACACATCGGCGTTGGCGCGAACAGGTTTCTTCAATTGGTCGGCGGGAAGGCCCCCGCTCCAAGGGTCGATGCGGCAACCGCTGCGATGACCAAGGAGGCGGCCATGAAGGCGATGGCCGACATGTTCGATTACGGCACCGCGATCCTGAAAGAGCAAACCGATCAAACGATGTTGCAGACTGTCGATGCTCCCTTCCTGGGACCATCGTCCCGCGCCCGCGTCTTCACGTTCGTGATCGGCCACACCTGGGATCTCTACGGGCAACTGGCCGTCTACCTCCGCCTGCAAGGGCACGTGCCGCCGGCGAGCCAGCGCCCGTAGCCCGTGGACTCGCCGCTGCTCGAAATCAACGACGCCTCGGTGGTGCTCGGCGGCAGCCGCATCCTGAACGGGCTGACGCTGACCATCCACGCCGGCGAACACACAGCCATCCTGGGCCCGAACGGTTCCGGCAAGTCGACGTTGATGAAGCTCCTGACGCTGCAGGTCTATCCGTTCGCCAGCTCGAACGGCACGCCGCCCCTCGACAATGCTCGGGGCGGGCCTGAGCGAAGTCAAAGGCCACCGATTCGCGTGTTCGGACAGGAGCGCTGGAACGTCTTCGACTTACGCGCTCAGTTGGGCATCGTGTCGGCCGATCTCCACGATCGGTTCGTGCACGGCAACGCCTCGGGTGCGATCACCGGTCGCGACGCGGTCGTGTCCGGTTTCTTTGCGAGCCAGGGGCTGTTCTCCCACTCCCACGTGACGGACGCGATGCGGCAACAGGCGGCCCAAGCGCTCGACAGCATGGGCGTCGCCCATCTCGCCGAAGCCACGCTGGACACGATGTCGACAGGAGAGGCTCGTCGCGTGCTGATTGCCCGGGCGCTGGTCCACAAGCCCAAGGCACTCGTCCTCGATGAACCAACACGCGGACTCGATCTGGTCGCGCAGCACCATTTCATGGAACGCGTGCGCCGCGTGGCGCAGGGGGGAGTGACGATCATCCTGGTCACGCATCATGCGGACGAGATCATTCCAGAGATCGACCGCGTCATTCTGCTCAGCCGAGGGAGCGTGGCCTGCGACGGGTCGAAGTCGACTGTTCTGACGGCCGCGAATCTCAGCAAGGCGTTCGACGCGTCGCTGACCGTCGAAGAAGCCAACGGATACTACAGCGTTCACGTGAATGAAAGACGAGTGTGAAGGACGAGGCCGCTCGGGCCAGGTTTGGCCTCTCGCGCAGGTGGCCCTGAACAACGCCGCACTCGTGATTGTGTGAAGGGACGTGTTCACCAAGCGATCACGTGCAGGGCAAACGGGATGACGGCGGCGTAGCGGCGGAAATCGGCGTCCGTCGTGAGGAGGGGCATCTTATGGCGGG
This sequence comes from uncultured Acidobacteriota bacterium, assembly GCA_963789965.1. Taxonomy (GTDB): domain Bacteria; phylum Acidobacteriota; class Vicinamibacteria; order Vicinamibacterales; family CAVVIG01; genus DATLLJ01. Next base: position 628,410 of record CAWBMO010000001.1, on the reverse strand, counting down.
CTGACACGGCGCACAGGAGAAAGTCAGTATTCGAACCCTGAAGTCCTTTGGCGCGACAGGCATTGAAAAATTCGGCCGCGCGTTCGTACTCGGCGGTCGCGATCGGTTCATCTGGAAACCCCGCGAGCCGATCCCGAAGACGCTCGAAGGCACCAGCATCACGGATTCCGCTGAGAATCTCCTGGCGGATGGGACCGACCATCGCGGCCCGGCCGGCAACAATCAAGCGCTGGAGTTCGTCAACTGCCGGATGTACAGGCGCATGACGCCGGAAGGCAAGCGACCATACCGACGTGTCGACGAGGACCCTCATCGCCGGCGGCGCTGTTTCTTGTAGTCGTACTTATGCTGGTACTCGACCGTCCCAAAAAGCTCGAGCACCCCGGCCTGCTTGCGGCGGTTGATGTACTCCTCAAGTGCCTCGGTGACCGTTTCCTTCTTCGTGGCCCGCCCGCCGATTTTGAGCGCCTCCTTGAGCAGGCGATCGTCGAGGTCGAGATTGGTGGCCACTCACACATTATATCACACAAAGGAGTGTGTGCCAGGCCGAGCAACCCATTCAGCCCGGACGGGCGATGGTCAAACCCCCTAACGGCAGGGAGGACGCCCCGGCCTTGCGGATCACATCGATGTTCGGGGTGTAGACGTGGACCGGGAAGAACTGTACCGTCGGCTGCGTTGTGATGCCGGCCTTTTGCACAGCGGCTGTCAAACGGTCTCGTTGAAACGACTCGAAGGCCTGTGCTGTCAAGCCCTTAGAGCGTCTCAGGGAAGGGCGTTGTATTCCCGGGCGAGGATGCCCGCCGCGCCGGAGCCGGTTGGCCCCCAGGGATGGTCTTCGCCCCGCCACTTCGGCCGTGTCCGTTCCTCCTATTGGAGCTATTCAAAAGGAGTCTGGCCATGAACAAGACACGACCGGTGCTCGTTACGATGCTACTGATTGCGTTGTCGATGAGGGCGGCCTCTGCACGTGCGCAAAGTACCGTGACGTTGACCCAACTTGTTTTGGAAATGAAGCATACCGAATACGTCTCCACGCCAAACACAGGAACGCCCGATATCATCCAAGTGACATCGAGCAATCCGAGCGTCGCCACCGCGCAAAAGTATCGGACCGCCCAAGTTCAGATCGTCGCGGTCGCTCCCGGCAAAACTGAGGTTGAATTTCTTGACGGCGGAATACGTTATCGTCTGCCAGTCTGGGTCCAGGCGGCGAATGCGACGGGAGGTGGCGGCGCCGGTTACGATCGCACGAAGACACAGCTGTCGCAGATCGTGATGCTGATCAAGCATACGCAGAATGTGACCGTCCCGGGCGGCGGCACGCCTCAGATCAGCGGCGTCGTGTCCAGCAATCCGAGCGTGGCAACGGCCCGCACGAATACGGCGAACACGATTCAGATCTACTCGGTCGCGCTGGGAGATACGTTTATTGATTTTACGGACAATGCGACCGGGACCACCTATCAGACTCATGTCTGGGTTCGGAGTACGCTCTCCGGTCCTGACGGCACCAGCGGCGCCAGCAGCAGCGGCGCCGGAGCCACGCCCCAATCAAAGCCACATCCTGGCGCCAAGTTCAGCGCGATTGCAGGCAAGCTCGACCGCTGCCTCGTCGGAGAATGGGTGTCGGAGTCTCAGAGTTCTTCAGGCGCACCGGTTTCCGGCGGAGCGGGTGCGGTGATCATCGTCAGGGCCGACGGAAATGTCTCCGTTGACTACACTGCGATGAACAAGACCCAGTTTTACAATTCCTACTACAAACAGTGGGACTCTTCGCAAACGTGGAAGGGAACGGCGTCGGGCCATCTATCGGCCGACAATGGCAGTCTGGTCGTCGACCGGGTTGACCGTTCGAACGTCACGACCGATCTCCTCGATGCCAACGGTCGATCGATGCTCTCGCACGAATGGAGCTGGAGCCATACATTGGGAGGCATTCTCCCACCGTCTTCTGCGATCCTCGAACTCTCCTATACCTGCAAGGACTCGACCTGGAACATTGTCCTGACAAACAGCAAGTCTGCGACGACGTTCGTGATGAAACGCGAGAGGCCGTGACGCTGAGCCGGACCGCGTTGCTCACGATTTGTCCAAACATCGCGAGTGGCGCCATCCGCCAAAGTGTTCATCGGTGCGTCTCTCTCCACGACCGGTCTGCATTGTCCCGTTGGCGCGGGCGGTTCAACGGTCAGCAGATCAGCCCCGCAATCTCACGCGCCAGCCAGGGCGCGGTGGAGTACTTACCGGTGTCGACCGAAATGTACGAGCCGGCGTGGGTGATGCCGATGCGGTCGCGGCGATGCAGCGTCGATTTCGGGTCGGCAAGAGAGCCTTGACCCGCCGCGTAGACCCAGCCCCCTTCGAGACGGACCTTCTCTGTGCAAGACCTTAGGGCAGGCACAGAGCGAACAAAACTGCCGAGGCGATCGATGATCTCCCCGATCATCCGCGCATGGTCTTTCTCCGCGAGAGAAGGCAGCCGCGGCGGCTTGACCGCGGTTCCTTCGGCAAGGAGCCCGGTCAGGTACCACGAGAGGTAGAAATCCCTTCCGTTGTAGTTCTTGACGTCGCCGAACGGCCCCGTGGCGATCACGGTGTTCGGTACGTCGACAGAATGCGACGTGCGCAGAAAAGCGGACAGCCGGAAGCGATGGGACCAGGTCGTGGGCAACGGGAGGCCGAGCCCCGCATCAATGGCGAGCCGGCCCTCCCAAAGCGAGTTCACCACGTAGTCGAACGGGCCCTCGGCACCGGCATCGGTCTCCACGAACAACGGCGAGGCGAGTGCATCCGTCGAGCCGCGCACGCCGCGGACCGACGTCTGCATGCGCCGCTCAATGCGCGATTCGGCGGAGAGTGCGTCGACGAAACGATCTGCCACCCATACTGTCGACACCGACCGCTCCGGCACGCGGAAGCCAGCGACCACCTGCGCGGTGTCGTAGTCGGCATTCAACTCCGACTGAGACAGGCGCCGCGCCGCCGTGACCGGAGCAAGGTAGCTGCTCACATCTCCATGACTCGTCACGAGAGAGGTCACTGCGGCGAAGTAGTGCTCCGCCGCCTCGGCCCCGACGACCGAATCGCGATGTATCAGGTAGGTGTCGTCGCGCGGCGTGATGGCTTGGTCGAGTGAGCACCCGATGAGTTCCTCGGTCGAGGGCCTTGAAGGCGAGGCCACCCGGCACGACACGTCGCGCGGTCTCGAGCGAGGGATCGGCGGCGTAAAGGTAGCCGAGGTGGATCTTGCCCTCGTTCCAGCGACTCGCCCCGGCGAAAGGCTGGTCCGCCGCGTCGAATAGGGTCACTCGGGCACCGCGTCGCGCCAGAAACAACGCGGTCGCGCTGCCCATGATCCCCGCGCCGAGCACTGCGACGTGCTTCATGCCGTTAAATTGTATGCTTACGAGCAGAATTCATCGCTCGTTGACGCACGCTGAGGCGGCGCGAATGTCCACAGGCCCGCTGGTTTCGGTCATCGTCGCGACATACAACCGCAGTCGTGTCCTCGCACACGCCATCGACAGCGTGCGGCGCTCCACGCTCGCCGATTGGGAACTGATCGTCGTCGGCGACCACTGTACCGATGAGACCGGCGACATCGTCGCGTCGTCCAACGATGCGAGGATCACGTACATCAACCTGCCGCAGAACGTCGGGGAGCAGTCCGGGCCGAACAACGAAGGCGTTCGCCGCGCACGCGGGCGGTACATCGCCTTCTTGAATCATGATGACTTGTACTTCCCCGATCATCTGGCCTCCGCCATTGCGTTTTGCGAAGAGACCGATGCCGACCTCGTGTGGTCGCCTTTGCTCGTGGCGTTGCCCGCCTCCGAGGATGAGCTGGCAGCCGGCACGTGGCGCTTCCGCCTGAGCGGCGTGCCCGCGGGCGACGACTACGATCCGCGGGTGTTCGTGTTCGCCTCTGCCTGGCTGCTGAAGCGCGAACTGGCGGCGAAGGTCGGTCCGTGGCGGTCGGCACGCGAGACGTTCGTCTCGTCGTCACAGGACTGGCTATTTCGTGCGTGGCGGTCCGGCGCACGGTTGCGTTTTCAGTCGAGGGTCAGCGTCCTGGCGGTGCCTGCTGGTGCGCGAGATCGCAGCTACACCACGGCAAACAGTCCAGAGCACGAGTACCTTGCGGCGCAAATGCTGAACAACCCACGCTTTCGAGACACCGCCCTGGAAATCGCAGCCGTCACCGGTGAGCGCGAAACGAATCGCTACAGGTTCGGAGGCTCCTGGCCGGAGGCTATTCGCTCGCTCATTTTCCGGCCGACCAGCGCCGCGGCCATATACCTGGGCGTTCATCCGTACGCCCCCTATTTCGCCCTCCGTCATGGGCGCCGCGGAAATCTCATTAACGCGATCCGCCGCCGCACGGGCTTGGGGAAGTTGGATCCTCGGGAACAGTAGGGTGGGCACGGCGGGCGCGTTTCACCGAACGTCCACGGCCCGGCCGCTCGATCGTTCGGTGGCGATCGTGGGGCCCCCCAGGAGGATCACCGCTGATCCGTTGATAATCGCCTGGAACCGGCTGGTGGCAGCTGCGTCGTTGAACCAGAGCCCAAGTGATCGACTAATCCCGGAAGGCGCTTGGCTCGACGAGATATCTAGGGACTCGCGTTCGCGGTCGCGCCGCTCGCCGCAATAATGCGCGTCAAAGCTGCCTCGAGGTCCGGCGTATCGGGCAACCTCACGTGAAAGAGCGTCCGTAGCGTTTCCTGAAGCTCCGCAGCGCTTCCCAGAAGGCGCCGCTCCGTCGGCCCGTTCACGTGATGCACGGCCAGTTCATTGTCGAGCAGGGCGTAACGGCGGTCAGAATCGGGCCGGGCGGCGATCAACTGGGTCACGAAACGTGACTCCGGGTGATTCGAGAGGTACCAGTTCGTCACCTCATAGTCCGGCAGGAACTGTTCCTGCAAACCAAAACGATACAGCGTCCGCCACGTCCCGCCGAATTGCGCCTGCAGGAAGAACTCATCGCCCGTTCGCGTCAGGCGGAACGGCTCGTGCGGCGTCGTCTGTTCGATGTCAGGCTCGAGGCGGAGCGGACCGGTCAGCGTCAGCCCTCCGAATCCGGTGTCGGCGATATACGGCGAGTCATCGAGGGTGATGAGCAGCAGCATGTGGCTGCGGGGCATCACCGCGTGTTCGGGCGCATTCCAGAGCACTCGTGCCGCGAGCCACCTCACTTCAAAGCCCAATCCTTGCAGCGCGTGACTGAGCAGGAGGTTCTGCTCGAAGCAGTAGCCCCCGCGTCCATCGATCACCAGTTTTTGATAGAGCGAGGGCGGGTCGAGGCGGACCGGCCTCTTCAGAAGGGGATTCAGGTTCTCGAACGGAATCGCCTGCGCATGGCGAAGGTGGATCGCGCGCAGTGCCGCCAATGTCGGCGAGCGTCCACCGGTATAGCCGATTCGCGCGAAGTAGCCGTCGAGATCGATAGAGGCGGGCACGCCTAGGGACTGACGGCCTTCGCTTTGGCTTCCGCGATTCTCTTTTCCGTGTCCTCCACGCGCTGCTGCAAGAAGATCGGGATCTCGCCAGGATTGACGTAGGGGTTCGCGTCGCCCGGCTTCCGGTTCTTCAACTTGTCGTACTTCTCGAAAAAGCTCACCGACCACGGGTGGCTGTGCAGCCACACCTCTGATCCTTTGGTGAGCGTCTGCAGCCGCTTCGTCGTGGCGAGGAATTGCTCCATCACCGGCAGCTCGTTGCTCTGCAGCGTGGGGCCCGGCCACATGAAGACCTTGTATGCCTTCCCGTTGTCGTTCACCGGGAATTCCAGGGACGTGACGCCCGGCGTATGGCCAGGCGTGAGGTAGAGCTTGATCGTCGTGTTTCCGAGTTTGAGCGTGTCGCCATCCTTGACGATCATATCGCGCGCGACGAGCTTGCTGGAAACGGCGGCGTCCCCTTCTTTCTTGATCGTCTCTTCCATCAAGTTCCAGTCGGCCTCGGCCATCATCACCCGGGCGCCGGTCAGCTTCTGCATCGTCTTGAGGCCGCCGTAGTGGTCGTCATGACCGTGCGTGATGAGGATGTACTTGACGTCCTTCGGGTTCAGCGCGAGTTCCTGCATAGCCTTTGCAGTGTGATCGGCAAAGTTGCCGAACAGCGTGTCGACAAGAATCAGGCCGCCGCTTGTCTGGATCACGTAGGCGTTCACGAAATCGAGCCCGACGTAATACAGGTTGTCGAATATCTTGAAGGGGGGAACCGCCTTCGCGGTCTGCTCACTCAGGTTCGCAGGGCGCGGCGAGGCCTGGCCGAAGGCAGCTGGCGCATTCGCCGCCGTCAGCACACACACCGCCAGAAGAATGACCGCAACATTCCATTTCATCGCGTAACGTCCTCTCACGTTGCCGGATTGGCTACTTGACGCCGGCGGCGGGATTTCTGACCCTCAGGTTGAACTCTTTCTCGTCAACCGGCGCGAAAATCACTTCGATCATTTCGCCGTCGGGCATGTCTTTCGTTTGAAACCTGAAGCTGCGTTTGGTGGTGGTCCACGGCTTCGTATACATCACCGGGTCGTCGATCGTCATGACGAGGTCGAGCGAGTCCTTGCTCGTGCGGGTCCACCGTTCCTGCAGCTTGATCGACTCACTGAACGGGCTGCCCCACTGATCCATCCACGCCCGCGCGTCGAGATTGTTTGTGTCCACGACGAGCGTGTTGCCGTCCCACTTGCCGACCGATGTGCCGTACCAGAACGGCCCGACGTCCTCGAGTGGTTTGCGCCCGTCCAGCCACACTTCCCGCCAGACTCGCGTCCATTCGAAGAGCTGCACGACCTTGTCCGGCAGCATGATCATCTGGAAGGGCCGTCCGTAGACGAGCGCTCGCAGCAGGCCGGGAGGATTCGCCTCGCCGAGCAGGTCGTTTCCGAATGCGGGAGGCACCGCTCGTGGTCCCTTCCCCGACTTGTTGGTATTGACCTGCGCGAGACCCTTGGGCGTCAGCGGAGAGCTCGGGCCCCATTCCGTGTTGACGCCGCCATCCGGCAGCATGCCCCGCGCGTCCGTCTTGACCGCCGTCGCGCCGCCGCCGCCTCCACCGGCTCGCCCCCAAATGCCGCTCAAGTCATGCGGATCAGGCGATGACGCGGGCTTCTGCTGTGCGAGCGCCACCGTCGACACATCGCCGCACACGCCGCATAGGCACAGTCCGACGAACGCGCCTGTGACCGCATAACCGACAACACGATTGCGCATTCAATACTCCTGACGTTCGCGTCGCGGTTACTTGGGCTTCGTCTCGATGCCGTTGACGATTACCGTGCAGCTCAGACATTCGCCGACTGCCGCTCCGGTTTTCGATGGATGCACGTTGATGACGACTTCGTCGCCAACCTGGAACTGCTTTTTGGTCCAGCCCTGCCGAATCATGACGCCCGGGCTGTTCAGCTCCACCGCGTAGTTCTTGCCCTTGAAAGGGCCATCGGTGACGTTCATGAACAGCGCGGAGTGCGGGTTTTTCCACGCAAATTCCGTGACCTTGCCTTTGACCTGGACCGTCTTCTCCTGATCATAGGAAGTCCCTGTGCCGTGATGCGCGAACATCGAGACTGGAAGAGCGACCAAACCGATCATCGTAAGGGAAGCCGCAACGAACGCCCGAGCCGTGATATTTGAGCCCATGTGGACACCTCCAACCTGCCTGAACCGACTGATAAACGGCAGTTTCAAGCGCTGTAGAAAATTTGTCAAGGAATGTCAGTGCGCGGCGGCGAAGAGGGCCAGACAGGCCCATCCGACGAGAAAGGCGAGGCCACCGATCGGTGTGATGGCGCCCAGGCTCGATATCCCGGTCAGGGCCAGGGCATAGAGACTTCCGGAAAAGAGTACCACTCCGGTAATAAAGGACCACCCCGCGACGGAGAGCAGCCGCGCGTCGCCGGCGCGGGAAATGACGGCCGCCGTGATGAGTAGTGCGAACACGTGGTACATCTGATAGCGCACGGCCGTTTCGAAGACGGCGAGCATGTCGGGTGACAAGCGGCTGCGCAAGCCGTGCGCACCAAATGCCCCGGCCGCGACGCCCAGGAAGCCCGCCAGCGAGCCGAGGAGCATGAACGTATTGGCCATCGGCTCCGATCCTAGAACGAAACGACCCAGGGATGCGCGGTGCCGCGTGATATAGTTCCGCCTCTATTTGAAATCCGATTCAGCATCGACGCCGCCCACCTGGCTCTTCGCGCGGGGCGGCGACCAGGTCCGGGTTCAACGCGTCGAGCCCACGCGCCTCGTCGTGTCTTCACCGGGCGAAGACGATCGGCATCACGACTTTGATTCGGTCGGCGCCCTTCTCGATTTCCAGGTCGCCTACGAGGACCAGCTGTTCGCCGGCGGCTGGAGGCTCATCGAGTTCTCACCGGAACGGCGCCGGCACGATCGGCGCAACGTCCTTCGCTTCGGCAAGGATCGGCGCCGCCGTCCGTCGCCACTTGCGTGATGGTACGATGGGTGCGATGCGCAGAGTACTCCTCGCTCTGGCCGTTTCAGCGGGAGCGACCCTCCTAGCTCAAACCCCTGGCGCGGACGTGCACTATGTCCCGACGCCGGACGCGGTCGTCCACGCGATGCTGGACGCGGCTCAGGTCACGTCGGCTGACGTCGTCTACGACCTCGGTTCAGGCGATGGCCGCATCGTCATCGAAGCCGCCAGAAAATACGGCGCCCGCGCCGTGGGCATCGAGCTTGATCCGGAACTGAACAAGACGGCGATGAAGAATGCCCAGAAGGCGGGCGTCGCGGGTCAGGTCAGCTTCGTGAGGGCCGATTTTTTCAAGACCGATCTTTCCGAGGCCACGGTCGTCACGCTGTTCCTTTCGCCCAACATCAACGCGCGGCTGCAGCCGAAGCTTCGTCGTGAGCTGAAGCCCGGCGCGCGGATCGTGTCGCACCGGTTCCCGATGCCGCCCGACTGGAAGCCCGAGCGCGACATCGCCGTCAAAGGCACGCACGTGTTCCTCTGGACCATCAGATAGAGAAATACGGGGAATTGCAGATTGCAGATTGCAGATTTCAGATGCAGATTTACTTCAGACTGCCGATTCAGTTCAATCTGAAATCAGCAATCTGAAATCTGCAATTCGTTAGACCACCGCGACGAGCTGGGAGGGCGGGGCGGTTTCGTGGCGCGCCGCGGCGAGTGCGCGACTGAGACGGCGTCCGACCTCGTCGGCGCGCGCGGGTGGAACGTTCGAGAAGCACAGCCGCAATTCGCGGTCGCCCGCGCGGTCCACGTAAAACGCTTCGCCGTGGACGAACGAGACTGATTCGGCCAGCGCGCGAGCGAGGACGTGCGCGGTCTGGAGCCGGCCGCCCAGCCTGCACCAGAAGTACAGCCCGCCTTCCGGCATCGTCCACCGCAGCAGGTTCGCCGCGCCGTGACGTTGGAGGGCGGACGCGAGGGCGTCGCGCCGGCGCCGGTGTTCGGCGCGGAGTTGTACGAGGTGCTCGTCGAACGTGGCGTCCTCGATCAGGTCCGCGATGACGAACTGCGCGAGATTCTGCGTGTGCGGGTCGGCCCGCTGCTTGATGAGCGCCAGCTGCTCGACGATCGGCTGCGCGGCCGACAGCCATCCAAGCCGCAGGCCCGGCGCGAGCACCTTCGAAAAGCTGTTCAAGTGAATCACCACCGACTGCGTGTCGAGCGAATGCAGTGAGGGCGGCGGCGGCGTCGCGAAATGCAGCTCGCGGTACGTATCGTCCTCGATGATCGGCACACGCAGCCGGCTCGCGAGCGCCAGAAAATCCCGACGCAGGCGAATCGGCATCGTCCAGCCGGTGGGGTTCTGAAACGTCGGGTTGGTGTAGATCAGCTTCGGCCGATACCGCACCAGATGATCCTCGAGCTCGTCGAGGTCGTGGTTCACGACGTCCCACCCGACAAGCCGCGCGCCGGCGGCGCGAAATGTCTGAATCGCGCCGAGGTACCCCGGGCGATCCACGACGACCGTGTCGCCGGGGTCGACGAGGCAGCGGACGAGCAAGTCGAGTCCCTGCTGCGCGCCCGCCAGCACCAGCACGTTCTCGGGCGGCCCGCCGAACCGGCGGGCAATCGCCTCGCGCAGAACCGGTTGCCCTTCGGTGGCGCCATGCCCCCACATCTGCCGGCCCTCACGTTTGAGGACTCTGTCGAGCGACCGCCGGAACGCATCGACAGGAAAGCGGTCGATCGCCGGAATGCCCGCCGCGAGCGAAATGACGTTGGGATCCGCGGCGTCCCGGACGAGATCCCGAATCATCGAGTCGGTCGATCGCAGCGCCGACGCGGCCACTTTCCCACGCCAGGCGAATGGCGCGCCGGAGGAATCGGGTGCCGCCGCGACGAACGTTCCCCGTCCGACGTAGCCGCGGACGAGGCCCCGGGACTCGAGCTCGCGATAGGCGCTGACGACGGTCGTGCGGCTGATGCCAAGCGACAGGGCGAGCTGGCGTTCGGCCGGCAGCCGCAGCCCGGGCAAAAGCGCGCCCTTCGTGATGCCGCGCTCGAGGGCCTGGACGACGTGACGGTAGACGGGCCGCGTGCGCGGCAGGCCGCCGTCGGACGACGGCCCGAGCTGCCGGAGCTGCGCGATGATCGAGGAGGGTTCGCCTTTTCGCCAGGTCGACTCTTGTTTGTCATACGGCCACCTTCGCTCCGGCTAATCACCGAGCGCGAGCTGCTCGACGAGGGCCTTGTAGCGTGGATCGGTACCGAGCGCATCGAACCGCGGTTCCACACCCAGATTGATGATCGACGGATCGCGCTGCTCGAAGGCCTGCGTCAGCAGCCCAAGCGCCCCGTCACGGTCCCCGAGCGCGGTGTGGGCGAGCGCGCGATGGTACGCCGACACGTAGCGCTCCCGCGCGAGAAGCGCCAGCTGCTCGAGAATGCCGCCGGCGCGCGCCACGTCGCCGAGCGTGGCGAAGCCGTGCGCGACCCACGCGAGCGACACGGGATCCAGGTGCTCCTGTGCGAGCGCCTTCAGCTCGGTCGTGGCTTCGTCGGCGCGGCCGGCCTGCAGGAGCGCCGCCGCCAGCAGCCGGCGCGCCGGCGCGAACCCTTCGTCCATATCGAGCGTGTCGCGGCACCGCTCGATGGCCGGATTGAAATCGCGCGCGAGGTAGCGCACCAAGGCGGCACTCGTGTTGACCACCAGACACAGCGGATCGAGATCGTACGCGCGGTCGGTTGCCGCTGACGCTTCCGCGGATCTTCCCCTCGCCGCGAGGTAAAGGCCGTAGTGGCGATGTACAGCGACGTTGCTGGGATTGAACGCCAGCGCCGTCCGGTAGGCCTTCTCGGCGCCGGCCCAGTCCCACTCGAGGACTCGCCCGACCTCCGCGAGCGTCAGGTGTGCCTCCGAGTCGGTCGGATCCAGCTCCAGGGCGCGGACGGCCGAGCGGCGCGCGTTATCGAGCGCGGGCCGCGGCTCGAGGACGTCATAGTTGACCGCGCCCATGTACGCGCGCGCCAAGGCAGAGTGGGCGAAGGCGAACTGCTGATCGAGCGCGACCGCCTGCTTGAAGAACGCGATGGCCGGGATGATCCCTTCGTCGCCAGGCTTGTTCCAGTGATAGCGGCCCTTCAAGTAGGCCTGGTGCGCGTCGACGTGGCGCGTGCCGATCTGCGGCGCGTCGCCGGAAACCGGCAGCAGTTCCACTGCCAGCGAATGCACGATTTCCGTCGCGACCTCGGACTGGACCTGGAAGTAGTCCGATAGATGACGCTCGTAGGACTCCGCCCACAACTGGGTCTCGCCGCGTGTCTCAACCAACTGCACCGTGATGCGCGCGCGGTCGCCTTCGCGCCGTACGTTGCCTTCGACCACGAAGTCAACGCGCAACGCCTGCCCGATGTCGCGGATCCGCGTCGCCGTCCGTTGGATGAGCGTGGACGAGGTCCGCGCGATCACGCCCAGACGTCCTGCGCACAGGCGGCCGAGCTCCGTGATCATTTCTTCACGCAGACCCTCGGTGAAGTACTCAGGGCCGGCGTTGTCCGACATGCAGGTGAACGGCAGCACCGCGAGCCGCCGCTTGGTGCCCGTCGCCTGTGCCGCGGCTGACGAGGCCCCTTCACGGGGATGCCACTCGACGCCATCGAGTCCCTCGACCGAACCAATGAAGCGGTAGCCGCGACGATGCAGCGTTTCCACGAACCGCGGGTGCTCGGCGTTGTCGCCGAGCACCGCGCGCAGCCGTTTGACCGCCGCGTTCAACCCATGCTCGAAGTCGACGAACGTGCCATCGGGCCACAGCCGGCGCCGGAGCTCGTCGCGGGTCAACATATCCCCCGGCCGCTCGAGCATCATCGCCAACAGCTCGAACGGCTGGTCCTGCAGCCGGATGCGGACGCCGTCTTTCCGCAGCTCGCGCGCGCGGAGATCGAGCTCGAATCGTCCGAATCGGAACGCGCCGTTGGCGTGTTGTTCCACAGGCATCTGATGTCCCAAGAATCGTTCGCCCGCGCCCAATCATACCAGTCCAATCGCCGAATGGACTGGTGTCCACAGGTCGCCCGGCGCCACCCGATCTCGTCATGTCTCGTGCAACTGGTGAGCGATCAACCGGATAGCGCGTCGCCCACATTTCACCTCTTGTCACCTCCGCGTCATTGAGGCCCCGCGATCGGCTCCGCATAGTGGCGGAGTCATGCACAAGCACCTTCGAGCGTTAGTGTCGAGTCTCCGAAGTTCGTTTGCATTCGGCCGGCGATGCATCCCGCCTGGCGGCGTTGCTCGTCGGTCGCATATTCCCGATATTCTCCCTCCTCGCGCCTTGCCAGCCGGGCGCCTCGCCGCCCTCGTTGCGACAACGAACTTCGGAGGCTCGACACTAGCGATCGGATGGATGGTCGTGGCGGCGTGGCTGACGATGAGCAGCGAGAGCCCCGCCGCGGAGCGACTGGTGGTACGAACCTATGAGACGTACGGCGTCCCGCCTGAGGAAATGACGAAAGCCCGCACCGTGGCGGCCGCCACCCTTCAGGACGCCGGCCTTCAAGCGGTGTGGCGCGACTGTTCGGCGGGCTGCGCCGATGCCCTCGGTTCAGGCGAGGTGCTCGTGCGGATCGTGGCGGCGCCCGAGGCCATCGTTGCGGAGTCGCTGGGGTGCGCCCTCGTCGATCTTCAACGGGGGACCGGCACGCTCGCCACCGTGTACGCCGACCGCATCAGCGAGCTCGCTTCCCGAACGCGGGTGAGTGTGGGGACGCTCCTGGGTCGCGCCGTCGCGCATGAAATTGGCCATCTGCTGCTGGGCACCGCCCGTCATTCGGCGGCCGGCCTGATGCGCGCGCTCTGGTCCGACCGGGAGCTGCGACGGAATGTCGCCGCCGACTGGGCCTTTTCGCGGGAAGACGTCGCGCGAATCGGTCGAGGGCTCGCGACCCGCAGTTGCGGAGGGTGTTCCATAATTGCACAAAGAATCCTGGTTTGGCCCACCGAAAAATAAAGGCTGGACGAACAGAGTCCTACTATGGCTATCATAAGAGACTATGAAGATACATAAAGTTCTTAATCGAGCGTTACTGGCTCTATCAATAATCCTCGCGCAGGCAACGTTGAGCTTCGCTCAGGGGAGCCAAACTGGAACACTTCGAGGCGTCGTAAAGGACGATCAGAGCCTCGTTGCCCCAGGCGTTACGGTCACAGTCAGCTCGCCCGCCCTGCAAGGCGCGCGTGTGATGACGACCGGCCGGGACGGCGCCTACCTGCTTCGCGCCCTGCCGCCCGGCGACTACACCGTTGAGTTCGCCAAAGCCGGCTTCCGAACCGTCATGACCATGGTCCCGGTGCCGGTCGGCCTCGCGGTGGAGTACAACGCCACGCTGAAGGCGGCCGGCCGGGCCGAAACCGTGGAAGTGGCCGCCGAGGCGCCGGTCGCTGTGCCGACACCGGCTGCCGGCGCGCACTTCAGCCAACGTGAGGTCGAGCAACTGGCCGTCGCCCGCACGCTGTCCGGCATCGCGGAGCTGTCGCCAGGCCTGACCAACGTCACGCCGAATTCCGGACAGGTGTCCGTCAACGGCGCGTTTGCCTTCGACACCATCTTTCTCGTGAACGGCGTCGACGTGGACGACAACCTGCTGGGGTCGCCGTTCAACCTGTTCATCGAGGACGCCATTCAGCAAGTCCAGACGCTGACGTCCGGGATCAGCGCAGAGTACGGGCGCTTCACCGGCGGCGTCGTCAACGCGATCACGCGCAGCGGCGGCAACACGTTCTCCGGCGATTGGCGCGTGAACTTCTCGAATCCCTCGTGGAGCACCGAGACGCCGTTCGAAGTCTCCAAGGGGGTCACGCACGCGAGCGTCCTCGGCAAGAGCTACGAAGGCATTCTCGGCGGACCGATCGTCGCCGACCGGCTGTGGTTCTTCGGGGGGGGCCGCTGGGAGAACGTCACCAACGCCACGGCGTTCCCGCGCACCGGCATCGCCAACACACAAACGGACAAGAACCGCCGCGGCGAAATCAAGCTGACGGGGACCGTTGCCCCCTCGCAGACGCTGCAGGGCGGCTATGTGAACAATCACATGAACATGTTGAACCGGCCGTCGATTCCGTCGCTCAGCATCGATCCGTTCACAAACGCCCCGGCGAGCCTCCCGAACTCGTCCTTCTTTACGAACTACAAGGGCGTCGTCAACCGGACGTGGCTTGCGGAAGCGCAATATTCCCAGCGCGAGTGGACGCGCGCCGCAGGGGGCACCAACACCTCTGCGATTGAGTCGCCGTTCCTGAACCTGGCCGGCAATGCTCAGTACAACGCGCCGTACTTCGACGCGAGCGACCTCGAGGGACGAAACAATCGTCAGCTGACCGGGAGCCTGTCGTCCGGGTTCCAGGCGGCCGGACGGCACGACCTCAAGAGCGGCTACGAATGGTTCCGAAGTCAGCGGACGGGCGGCGGATCCCAGACGGCGACCAACCTGGTTTTCCATTCCGACTACGCGGCCGACGCGGCCGGCAGCCCGCTCTACGATTCGACCAGCCACCTGCTGCCGGTGTTCACGCCGGGCTCGTCGCTCGTCGAGGTGTACTCACCGCTTCGCAACGTCGCGCTGAACATCGACACGCAGTCGCTGTACGCGCAGGATCATTGGGCCATCAACGGCCGGTGGTCGGCGGACCTTGGCGTGCGTTTCGAGCACGTCAAGAGTGAAGCCACCGGCGGCATCGTCGGCGTCAAGACCGAGACCGTCGTGCCGCGGCTCGCGACCTCGTTCGACATGAAGGGGAACGGGAAATACGTCGCGCACGCAACCTACGGCCACTATGCCGGCCGGTACAACGAGAATCAGATCGCTGGCAATACCAACGTGGGGAACGCGAACGAGACGATCGGCGTCTACGTCGGACCGGCCGGGCAGGGTCGAAGCTTTGCGCCCGGATTCGACGTCAACAATTACCTCACCGTGGCTGGGGTGTTCCCGACGGCGAACGTCACGCTTCAGTCCGGGCTGTCGACGCCGGTGGTGAAGGAATTCACCACCTCGCTCGACGTGGCCGTCGGATCGCGTGGATCGGTGTCAGGCACCTATATTTTCCGCCGCACCGGGAATCTGATCGAAGACTACATTTCGCTCGCCAACGGCGTGACCCACGTCGTGAACAACGGCACCGATTTCGGCACGTTCACCAACGTCCTGTTCGCGGACAGCGACCTGGCAAAGCGGCAATACCAGGGTCTGCAGTTCGAGGGCCTGTATCGCGTTCGCCGGAACTGGAGCGTCAACGGCCACTACACCGTCATGCTTCAGAACGAAGGCAACTACGAAGGGGAAGCGGCGAACATCCCGGGGCAGACCTCTACGATTGGCAACTACCCCGAGGCGTTCAACGCGACGCGTAACTATCCGATGGGACGGCTCCAGGACTACCAGCGCCACAAGCTGCGGCTGTGGTCCATCTACGACCTGAATCTGGGACGTGGCGGCGAGATCAGCTTCTCGGGTCTGATGCGCGTCAATTCCGGCCAGGTCTACAGCCTTCGCGCTGAGCCAGGGTCCGACCACGGCGCAAAAGGTGCTGCTCGCCGCATACCCGGATTTGCCAAGCACCCAGGCGGTGTTCTTTGGCGAACGGGGCTCGGAAGACTTCAAGGGTTACGGGGTGCTCGATCTTTCGGTGAACTACAACATCCCGGTACTGAGGTCGATGCGTCCATGGCTCAAGGCTGACGTCTTCAACGCGTTCAACAATCAAAAGCAGATCGCGTGGAGCACGTCGATCAAGGCGGATCCGGCGAGCGCCAAAGACAGCCTCGGGCTCGCGACCGGCTATCTTCCCAACGCGGCGTTCGGCACGGCCACGAGCAACAACCAGTTCCCTGCGCCGCTGGCCGGGGTCGCCGGTGGCCGCACGCTGCGCCTCGCCTTCGGCATTCGATTCTGATTCACGCTCGCTCGCCCGGCGCGTCCACTCGACGCGCCGGTGCGGGCAGGCCTCTCGTTCGATTCGTTAGAAAGAGCCCTCCGAAGCCAGCAAGCCCGGCCGTAACGCGCGGCTCAAGCATTTCCTGCTTGGCCCAACTCTTGTATTCATGACGACCATGACAGGCGTGGTGCGGGTCGCCGCAGTTGGCGATCTCCACTGTTGAGTCGACGCGCCGGTGCGGGCGGTCATCCGAATACTAAAAGCGCATCGCACCCCCGCGGCTGCGTTTGCCAGCATTCCTTTCCAGCTCAGGCATTCCTCGTCTGGCTTGACTCTTGTAGAACGAATCGTATGGCCGACGTGGTGCGCGTCGCCGCACTCGGCGATCTCTAATGCTGCCTATCGTCCGAGGGATTGGTGCGTAACCTGCTCGTGTTTTCGGCGTTTCTCGACGCGGCAGCCCTGTCCGACGGCGGCCTGGTCAACTTCGCGAACATCGCTCGCGATTGTGGAGGCCATTTCGGCATCCTCGAGGACACGCTCCTCGGACGTTGGCTGCCGGCTTACACGTGACGGTCCTAGCGCCGGGTGGTGGCGGCGCCCAAGTTCTACTTTTCCGACGTAGGCGTCGTGAATCACCTGGCCCGTCAGGGACGGTTGCTGCCTGGCGGCGAGCTGTTCGGCAAGGCCTTCGAGAACTGGGTGCTCCACGGTGCTCCACGAGCTTCTCGCGTGGAACGCGTATCACGAGTCATTCGGCGATCTGTCCTATTGGCGGCTGGCCAGCGGGATCGAGGTGGACTTCATCGTCGGGCAGATGTCGGTAGCGATTGAAGCGAAGGCGAGCGCACGGATTACGGCTGACCACCTCAAGGGGCTCCCGTCACTTGCGCGCGGATCACTCGCAGGCGCGCCGGGTCGTCGTGTGCCTGGAACCCAAGCGCCGCGTCACCGAGGACGGCATCGAGATCGTTCCAGCGTCCGTGTTCGCGGCCGAACCGGGCCGCCTGTTGGCCCGGTAGGATTCCTCGGCCTCGCAAGGCGCTCGCGCACTCCAAGCGGCGAACACGTAACGCGGTGGCAGACCCTTCGGAACGAAACGTTCCGGGTGACGGCACGCGTCGGGTGCGTCGCGCACGTGTAACATGCGCGTGCGCCTGCACTTGCATGTTGGCCCTGCCATGGCACGCATCGTGAGAGACGAAGGGAAGCGGATCTGAGCGCCGCACCCGCGCCCCGCTCCTGCGTCTTCAGATGCAGCCCGCGGTGAACGGGTGTAGCGTCGTGGGCATCGTCAGGGCGACGGCTCCATAGCGCACGGGCCGGTTGACTCGGCGTCGTTCACCGCGGGGGGTTAAGGAGCAGCTGCATGAAGATCAGAATTAGTGCTTTCATCGCTCTGGGCCTCATGCTGCCGGCGGGCACGGCGTGGGCGCATCACAACAACACGCGCTTCGACCCGGAAAAACTCGTCACAGTGACCGGCACGCTCTCTAAGCTCGACTGGAGGAATCCCCACGTCTATATCTATGCGGACGTGAAGAACGACCAGGGCCAGGTGGCAACATGGTCGCTGGAGTGCCAGCCGCCCAACTTTTTCGCCATTCGTAAAATCTACAAAGCCGATTTTGAGAAAATAATCGGCCAAACCGTCACCGTCGAGGTCCGCCCCGCACGCGATGGTTCCCCCAACGGGCTTCTGTGGAAGATAACGGGCGCGGACGGGAAGGTGCTCCTGGCGAGGTAATGGCGCGTAAGGTCGCGGGGGTATGAGCAGGTGCGCGTGAGCAACAGCAGGAGTCTCGTATGAAGATTCGATTCCAGTCTGCGATGGTCAGTGCGGCGGGCGTTCTCATGCTGCTGGCGCCTGAACCTGGCCTCGGCCAAGCTCAGCCCAATAGCCAGGTTCAAGCAGCCTCCCGAGCCGCTTTGGGCAAAGCAAACTTCGAGGCCACTGCGCGAGTTCTGACTCTATACGACCGGCAAGGAAAGTTGATACGCACACTCGGCGAGCGCGCCTTTTACGGTTGGCAGGCTTTGTCGCCGGACGGCAAGCGGTTGGCAGTGAACCGGCGCGATCCGACAACACAAAACATCGACCTCTTGGTGTTTGACCTTGCGACTGGCGCAAGCACGAGGATCGTTTCCGGTCCGGCAGCTAAACCGGGGCTAGTATGGTCTCCCGACGGCAGTCAGATCGCTTACATGTCCATCATCGGTTATGGTTCGGTTGGTCTATATCGAATAGCCGCGAATGGAACAGGAACGGCGGAGCTCCTCTACAAGCATTCAGCCCATCCCAACGATTCTGACAACTTCAACGCGATCTCCACCGACTGGTCGTCGGACGGACGGTTCCTGACCTTCAACGATAATAAGGGTCGGCTTTATATTCTGCCCCTCAATCTAGTTGCGAGCACTCCCGCCGGGTCTCAGGAGCGCAAAGCCATCGAAGTCGCAAGTCAGTTCCGCCCTGGCGCTGGACGTCTTTCCCCAGACAGTCGCTTTCTGTCTTATGCCTCGGACCAGTCCGGAAGATGGGAAGTCTATGTCCGGCCATTCGACCCATCCCCTGCCGATGGGGCCGCACCGGTAGCCGCACTGTGGCAGGTTTCTGACCAAGGCGGCTTGTGCACCTGCGCCTGGCGTCAGGACGGCAAGGAGTTTTACTACACGACACCCGACGGAGGAGTGATGGCCGTCGAGGTGACCACCACTCCAGACTTCAAATCGGGAAAGCCGCGGCTCCTGTTCAACGTGCCGGACTCGGACACGCAAAACCCCATTGCCGCAAACAGTTTCAGCTCCGACGGGCAGCAATTCTTGTTTTCCATTCCCCCCAAGCCCCGAGGTACTGGCTTCCCTCGCCAGACTATGGTGTTCGACCGTCAAGGGAAACTGGTGCGCAACCTGGGCGATCCTGGCGCCCGCACCGAGCCCAGGCTTTCTCCCGACGGTACCAAGGTCGCTGCCTTTCTGAACAACGATAGCCTCTGGGTATTCGATGTCGCCACGGGCAACGGTACACAGATCACGACTTCCGGTCACGAACTGCAATACCAGAACTCTCCAGTCTGGTCGCCCGATGGCAGCCAGATCGCATTTTTCTCCTATCGCGAATCTCAGGGCGGCATATACCAAATCGCCGCGAACGGCACCTCGAAAGAGGAACTGCTCTTCCATCACACGCCAGGCGTCTACGCGCCTCCGAATACCGATTGGTCGCCCGATGGGCGTTTTCTCACTTATTCCGAGGCCGGTGCTCCGTCCTGGCTGCCGCTGAACGGCGAGCGAAAAGCTGTCGAGTTGTTACGAGAAGAATTCAATGTCTACGCAGTACGTTTTTCTCCCGACAGCCACTTTGTGGTGTACGTCTCTGACGAATCAGGTCGGAACGAAGTCTATGTCCGGACCTTCAGTTCCTCCTCGGGACTCGGAGACACCACGTGGCAGGTATCCAGGGAAGGTGGTTTGGGCCTAGTCCAGTGGCGGCTCGACGGCAAAGAGCTCTACTACCTCACGCCCAACGGCGGAGTGATGGTTTCAGAGATCAGTACCGCGCCCTCGTTCCGTTCAACAGCTCCGAAGCTGCTCTTCCGGGCCCCGGCCACGTTTCCACTTGTGGGCGTCTTCGAGCGGGAAGGGACCAATGCTCCCGAATGCTCCAATAATGGATTCTCGATTTGCGAGCAGGGAAGTATGAGCCGCAACGGTCAGCAGTTCGTGTTCAACGTGCCGCTGCTGCCAGAGCGCAGAGAGGTCACGGTCGCGCGCTCGATTCTCGCGAAATATCTTGGCACCTACGCAGAGCCTAACGGAATCGAATGGGTGGTGACGCTAGAAGGCAATCAACTGATGATCCAGCGCACGGGACGAGAGAAGGCTCCCTTGTTCGCAGAGTCAGAAACTATGTTTTTTCTCAAAGCGTCCAACGGCGATTTCGAATTTGCCAAGGACGACAACGGCAACGTGATCTGTCTTTTCCTGTACCGGGGCGGTGGCCCCACACAACTAACCCGTAAGTAAGACATCATTTCGTGGGGCCGAGGCGCTCATTCGACGGGCTGTATGACTCGCGGCTGCACCTGACGGCGCCGCGCGAACGCTATCTTGGAGGTTCACGCTAATGCGATACATCACATGGTACCGACTGTTGGCCGCCGGAGTCGCCGGGGTGCTCTTACCGTCAATCGCTGGATGGGCACAGGCGCCGAAGACACCGGCCCCGCAAGCGACGGTTCGCGAGCTCGCGGCCATCGAAGGGAATGTGTGGGAATGGGTCCTGCTCCCCAGCCGAGGCGCTCTGATCTACACATCCGACACGTCTTCGTCACCGCTCGACAATGCCGACAACAGCACCTTTATTTACGATGTCGCCACGAAACGTCGCACGCTTCTCGGGTCGAACATGCTCCAACATTCAGTGTCGCCACAAGGCGACCGGCTTGCCTTCAGCCGATCCTCGGAGGATGGCTCGGGAAATCTCGTATGGACGATGCCGATCGATCCCAAGACCGGCGCCGCGACCGGCTCGGCGCAGCGCGTGAGCCTCCGGCCAACAAGGAGGCGCCCGGTGTTCTCGCCAGACGGCACGATGCTAGCGTTCACCGCTGGTCCTCGCCCGGATGGTACGTGGGATCTCGCTCTTGTTCCGGCGACGGGTGGGCCGGAGCGCGTAGTGGCGAACTACCCGACACGAATGGGTCCTCATGCCTGGAGCGCCGACGGGAAATCACTATATGTAGTGCGCCCCTCCCTCAATTCCCCGACTGTTATCGAGCGCGTACCTGTAGTGGGTGGTCGAAGCGAGCCTTTGATTCCTTGGACGCAGCTCACGGATGCGCAGCCAGTGGGCCTCTCGCCAGACGCGCGCGTGGCATTCTTTCACGAGAATCCAGACCGCTTCTTCTACCGTACGGCCTCGGGTGTCGAAGGAGAGATCTCGGTCGCCCTGCCGCCGCCGATTGACGAAGGGGACGTGCTCAACATGCGCCTTGACTCGATGCGATTTACCGCAATGACCCTCGTTCAAAATCAGAGCGTGCGTGTTCTCGACATCGGCACGGGACAGGTGCGCGAGCTGTTGCCGGGGAACGTACAGACCGGCTCACCGGCGTGGTCGCCGGATGGCCGACGGCTTGCGGTACTGACCGGCAACCGTTCGCACTACGACATCACGGTCGTGAACGCGGATGGCTCGTCGCCGCGTCGGCATTCGGTGCCGGTACACCTCGACGGCTGGTTTGGAACGTCCCCGGAGCGTTTAGTCTGGGAACAGCCATGGTCGCCCGACGGCCGTTTTCTCGCGTTTCGCGCGAATCGTGCGGCGGACGGGCAGAAAGTCGGATACAGCCCATACGATCAGTACGAGCTCGCAATCCTCGACGTCAACTCGGGACAGACGCGCGTCTTGACCACGTCGTCCTCGCAGATCGGCAGAT
Source organism: uncultured Acidobacteriota bacterium (assembly GCA_963789965.1). GTDB lineage: Bacteria > Acidobacteriota > Vicinamibacteria > Vicinamibacterales > CAVVIG01 > DATLLJ01. The sequence goes on along the minus strand of CAWBMO010000001.1, from coordinate 606,591 downwards.
TCGTATGGCGGTCGGACGGGAATGCTATCAGGGCCATCAAGCGAACGTTCGTCGCCATCGGGTCGCCGAACCGTTTGAGCATCGTTGAGATTCCATTGACCGGGCCTGAGCGACTGCTTCGCGATGTTTCCGCGGAATTTCCCAAGGCGAATGACGTCCTCTTCACCTCCGGACGCGAGGCGGTCGTGAGTGTGGCGACTGAGCAGAGTCCCGAACGGTTCCTCGTGGCCCTCGACGGCGGTGCCACCCGGCGCCTGCCGGATCCTGACTCCGAACCAGGCTCACGGACACGCGAGCTCCTGGTTGCCGGTGACCAACCGCTTCTCATACAAGTCGATGCGAAGGGTGAGGCACGGGTCATCAAGATCCTATCGACCGCAGGCGACTCCACGCGCACGCTGCGTCTTCCGTTCGCGGAGTCTTACAGCGTAGCTTTCCCAGATGGCAAACAGATCGTCAGTATCGGCAAGGTCGCTGGCGACTCCGTGTCCAAGCTCTTCCTCGTGCCTCTCGATGGGAGCGCGACCCGTCTCATCGGCGAGATCACTCCTGGGACAGCAGGACGCCTTCTGGCACCCTCTCCTGACGGCAAGTTGCTCGCCTACACTTTCGATGGGCCCGACACGTCGAAGATCTTCGAGATCGACCTCGGCCCGGCCCTTCAGGCGATCATGAAGCGTTAACTGCGATCTCGCCACCATGCCACGCCGCCTCCTGATCGTCGACGACGACCCGACCATCCGCACCTCGCTGGCCGAGGCGCTCGCGGACAACGGGACGACGGAGGTGCGCGTGGCCGAAGGACCTCATCGGGCGCTCGCGATGCTGGATGTCGCGGCGCCCGACGTCGTGTTGTCGGATGTGCGCATGCCCGACATGGACGGCATCGCGTTTCTGAAGGTCCTGCACGAACGCGCGCCGTCCGTCGACGTGATCCTCATGACCGCCTACGACGACATGCCGACCGTCGTCGCGGCGATGCGCGAGGGCGCGGTCGAGTTTCTCGTCAAGCCGCTCGACCTGCACCAGGTGCGGCGAGTGCTCGACGCCGCGTTCGAGATCGGCCGTTCCCGCGCGCGGCGCGCCCCGCGCACCCGTCGCCGACCTTGCGCTCGGATGATCTCGTCGGCCGCGACCCGCGGATGATCGCCGTCTACAAGCTCATCGGTCAGGCGGCGATGACGCGCGCCACCGTGCTGATCCGCGGCGAGAGCGGCACCGGCAAGGAGCTCGTCGCGCGCGCCATTCACACGAACTCGGCCGCCGCGGCCGAGCCGTTCGTGCCGGTCAACTGCGCCGCGCTGCCGACGCCGCTGCTCGAGTCCGAGCTCTTCGGCCACACGCGCGGCGCGTTCACCGGCGCGGTCAACGCGCGCAAGGGCCGCTTCGCGCTCGCCGGTCGCGGGCACGATCTTCCTCGACGAGATCGGCGACACCTCGCCGGAGTTTCAGACCAAGCTGCTGCGCGTCATCCAGGACCGCGAGTTCGAGCCCGCTCGGCGCGGAGAAGACCGAGCGCACCGACGCCCGCGTCATTGCCGCGACGCACCGCGACCTCGAGCAGATGATCGAGGACGGCACCTTCCGCGAAGATCTCTACTACCGGCTGCGCGTCGTCGAAATCGTCCTGCCGCCGCTGCGCGAGCGTCGCAGCGACATTCCGCTGCTGGCGGCCGAGCTGATTCGTCGTGGCAGCGCCGCTGCCGGCGACGACGACCGCCGGTGCTGTCGGACGAAGCGCTCGCGCGCCTGATGGAGCACGACTGGCCCGGCAACGTCCGCGAGCTGGAGAACTGCCTGGCGCGCGCCGTCCGTGGTCGCGTCGGGCGGCGTGATCCGGCCGGAGCACCTCGCGATCGCCGCGCCGCGCGAGCCGGCCAGGCCGCCATCGCGTCGCTCGACGAGATCGAGAAGGAGCACGTGCGGCGGACGCTTGAAGCCACCGGCGGCCACAAGGCGCGCGCCGCCGAGATCCTCGGCGTGTCGCGCCCGCGGCTCAACCGCCTGCTCGAGAAGTACGGACTGGAGTGAGGGCGTGACGCGCCTCGCGACGCTGCCGACGTCGTTTCGCGGCCGCTTCCTGCTCGTCGTCTTCTTTGCGGCGGTCGTGCCGCTCGGCGCTGATCGGCGTCTGGCTGACGCGGTCCGTCGTGCGCGCCGGAGAAGACCTGCTCCGCTCGGAGCTCGATCAATCGCTCGAGAAGATCGCCGCCCCGCGTGGAGACGCGGTGGAGCTACCGGCGCGGCGATCTGGCGCTGCTCGCCAACAACGAGGTTGCTCACCCGACTGCTGGCCGGCGATCCGACCGCGAGCCGTGACCGCCGACGGATGCCGAGTACTTCTCGCAGCTCGTTGCCAGCGTCTGCACGCACGATTCCTGCGTTCGAGTATCGGGATGCGCACGGGCGGCGTGCGCTGGTCGTCGGCCGTGGCGCGGGAATCGACGCGCTGGACCAGCGCCAGCGCTCCAGGTCGGATGCCGTCGACACGCGCGGTCAGCCCGTCGCGCCGTCGCCCTCCGATCCCGACCCTGACGGTGCGACGTCCCGATCACCTCGGCCACCAGAGAGGCTCCCCTCGGTGAACTGGTCGCGCGTGTCGCTGTCGGCGCTTTGATCGCCAATCGACCCTTCGGTCCGAATGCCGAATGGCGCCAGGATGCAAGCAGTGGAGCGCGCCACCGGGCAGTCGCTGCTCCCAGTGTTCGCGCCCGATTCGGTGATCGGGCAGGACCGTTTCACGACGACGAACGGCGACTGGCTCGCCGTGCATCGCACTCTCGCCGATCCGGAGGTCGACTTGACCCTCGCGGCTCCACTCGACGCCTACGTCCAACCGTTCGAGCGCGTGGCGCGTGCAGGAGCGATCACGATCGCGCTGGTGTCGTTGATGGCGCTCGCACTCAGCGCCTTCTTGACGAAGCGGCTCACGTCGACGCTCGAGCGTTTGGCCGTTGCCGCCGATGCCGTGGCGGGCGGCGACCTCGATCATCGTGTTGACGGGAGCGGCGCCGATGAGGTCGGCCGCGTGGCTGCCGCCTTTAACAGCATGACGGAGACTCTGCGGCGCACCCTCGCCGAGCTGTCGAAACGGCAGGCGCTTGCAGCAGTCGGCCAGTTCGCCGTCACGCTGTCCCACGAGGTGCGCAACGGGCTCACTGCGGTCCGTGTCGATCTGCAGCGTGCGGAGGAAAAGACGGCCGAGGACGCGCCAGGGCGGCCGCTCATCGTCCGCGCGCTCGAGAACGTCAGGCGGCTGGATGGAACGGTGAGCGGTTCGCTGCGGGTTGCGCGAAGTGGCCGCACTCCGCGGCGCCGCCTCGACCTCGGCCCCGTCGTCGCAGCCGCGGCTCAGCGCGCGGAGAGCACATTCACCGAGCAGCGGAGCGACGCTCAGCGTGTTGTCGAGCCTCGGCCCGCCAGCCTGGGTGCTGGGCGATGCCATCGCACTGGAGCAACTGCTGCTCAACTTGTTGCTCAACTCGGCTCAGGCGATGAAGCCCGGCGGCAGGGCGAGCGTCATCGTCGAGATCGATGGTTCTGACGTGCGGGTCGTCGTGACTGACACTGGATGTGGACTCTCGGCCGCCGATCTCGAGCACGTGCTCGAGCCCTTCTTCTCGACGAAAACAGAAGGGACGGGACTCGGTCTTCCGATCGCCCGGCAGATCGCCGCGGCGCACGGTGGGTCGCTGAAGATCGAGAGTGTGCTTGGAGACGGCACGCGGGTTGAAGTGCGCCTGCCGCTGGCCGCGGCCCCGTCCTGACAAACATCAACGCTCAATGAAAGCGCAGGTAACGAGCACCGAGTCGCTCGAAAGCCCCGCGATCGGCTCAGCGCGTCAGTCCCCACGGCTGGGTTTGCCCACATTCGCGTTCCAGCTCAGGCATTCCTCGTTTGGCTTAACTCTTGTAGAACGAATCGTATGACCGACGTGGTGCGCGTCGCCGCACTCGGCGATCTCCACTGTTCCAGGACGTCACAAGGCGCTTTTCAATCGCTCTTTGCGAGAATCGCCGAATCGGCCGACGTCCTGCTGATTGCCGGCGACCTGACCGAATGCGGTCTTCCCGAGGAGGCGCACGTGCTCGTGCGCGAGCTGACAGCAGTCCACATGCAGGTCGTCGCCGTTCTGGGTAATCACGACCTTGAATCGGGCACGGGCGACGAAGTGCGGCACATCGTCAGTGACGCCGGCATCGTCGTGCTCGACGGCGATGCGTACGAGACCCACGGAATCGGCATCGCTGGCACTAGAGGATTTTGCGGCGGGTTCGGCCATCACGCGCTTGGTCCGTGGGGAGAAACCGTCGTCAAGCAGTTCGTGCGAGAAGCCGTCGATGAAGCGCTGAAGCTGGAGGCCGCGCTCGCACGCCTGCGGACGAGGCATCTTGTCGCGCTGCTGCATTATTCGCCGGTGCAGCAGACCGTCGAAGGCGAGCCGCTCGAGATTTACCCATTTCTCGGATCGAGCCGGCTCGAGGAGCCGCTCAATCGATATCCCGTGTCGATCGTCCTGCACGGACACGCGCATCGCGGGCGGCTGCAGGGCGCGACGACGAGCGGCGTCCCTGTGTACAACGTGGCCATGCCGTTGCTGACACGGGCATTTTCGGACCGGCCCCCGTTCCGCATTTTCGAAGTACCCGCGAGCGGGGCGATCGAACCACCGGCGCCGCCGCCAACCGAGCGACCCGCGCCAGGCGGCCCGTCACCTGATGTGGCGCCGCAGCTCGCCGGCAACGCCGACGGCGATCGTCGGTCTGGCGAAGGGCGTGGCTGAGCGACAGCCGCCGACAAGGACCTCCATGGAAACCGGCACTGCCCGTGCGATACACGACCCCGCCGCCGCCTTCTATATGGATGCGCTGGGGAAGCTGCTCGAAGCCAGGATACCGTTTCTGCTTGGCGGCACCTTTGCGTTCTCGCACTACTCGAACATTCCGCGCGATACCAAGGACATCGACGTGTTCGTCCGTCCGGCAGACTGCCCCCGCGTGCTCGAGGTGTTCTCTCAGGCTGGATATGAAACAGAGATGCCGTTCCCGCACTGGCTGGGCAGGATCCGGCAGGGCCAGCACTTCATGGATGTGATTTTCAATTCCGGAAACGGTGTCGCCCGCGTCGACGACTTGTGGTTCGATCACGCGCCAAGGGCCGACGTGCTGGGGATGATTGTCCGCTTGTCGCCCGTGGAGGAGATGATCTGGTCCAAGGCGTTCGTCCAGGAACGCGAGCGGTTCGACGGGGCCGACGTCCTTCACTTGTTGCGTGAGACGGGACCGACGCTCGACTGGCCGCGCCTGCTGATGCGATTCGGCGACCACTGGCGCGTGCTGCTCAGCCATCTGATTCTGTTCGGATTTGTCTACCCCGACAAACGCCATCACGTCCCCGCCTGGGTAACCGACGAACTGGTACGGCGCTTTAGTGTCAGCCGGCCGAATCTCAACAACGACGTCTGTTACGGCACCCTGCTGTCCCGCGAACAATTTCTGCACGATCTCGAACGCACCAAGTACCGGGACAGCCGTCTCGAAGTCGGTTCGATGACAGAGGAACAGATCGAGATCTGGACGGCGGCTATTCAGAAGAAGTGAATCTGAAGACTTGAGGATCTACTGCTGCCGCTCGAGAATCCACGCGACCCTGCCGATGAGCTTTTCCCACACCGGCCGGTGCTCCCACTCGTGCAACGTGACCTCGCGGCTTTGTGAGAGGTCGTTCAGCCAATCTGACGCGATCCGGGCGGTCACGGTTCGGTCGCGCACGGCGAGGTTCACTTCGTCGTTGTGCTCGAACGACCGGTTGTCCACGTTGGTCGTGCCGATGACCGACCAGAGCTCGTCCACCATGAGCGCCTTGACGTGGGTCATCCCGCTGCCGTACTCGAAGATGTGCACGCCGGCTTTGAGCAGGTCGCCCCACATGCGGCGGCTCGCCAGGCGTACCCACTGCTGGTCGGTGTGCGCGCCGGGCACGATGACGGCGACCTCCACACCGCGCCCGGCCGTGCGCACGAACGCCTGCCGAAACGCCTTGTCCGGAAGAAAGTACGGCGTCGAAATCAGCACGCGGCGTGTGGCCGACTCCACGAGCATCTGAAACAGCACACGCGAAACCGTCGCGCGATCCGCAGGGGCGCTCTTGACCGCGAGCGCCGGACTGGCGCCCCTCGCGTGGTCGGCCTGGTACGTGCGTGCGCCGGTCAGGATCTCGCCGGTGCATTCCAGCCAGTTCTCCGCGACGATGCCCTGGATGTTCGAGACGACGGGCCCTTCAATTCTCGCCATCATGTCGCGCCACGCCGGTCTGCCACGAGTCGGTTTGAACCACCGGTCCGCCACGCCGGCGCCGCCGACAAACGCCACGCGCCCATCGATGACCAGCAGCTCCCGGTGCGTGCGATTGTTGAGACGCGCCAGGCTGTACCACCGCACTCGCTGGTACCGCTCGACACGGCAGTTGGGGTGGCTCAGCCGCTTGGCCACGCTGCTGAAGGCGCCGAAGCTCCCGAGCGCGTCCAGGACAATCGTGACGTGGACACCCGCGCCCGCCCGCTCGCGCAGCGCGTCGATGAAGCGATCGGCGACTTCGCCTGTCTCGAAGATGTAGCACTCCAGGCTGATCGTTTCACTGGCGGCGCGGATTGCATCGATCATGGCGGGGTAAAACCGAGCGCCGTTGGTCAGAATCTCAATCTTGTTGTGTTGGTTGAGCGCCGTGTTGCAGGTCGATTCGAGGACATGGATGAATTGCTCGCTGCCTGGGTCGACCGGCTCCTCCACGTGGTAAGGAATGTGCGGCGCAAAAAGCACCACGAGAATGAACCAGGCGAGGAAGGCGCCGCCGATGATCGCGAGGTAGGAAGGAGACAAGGACTAGCGATAGTTGCCGAACTGCAGGGCGACCCCGAAGTCGTGGTCCCGCAGCGCCTGCATGGCGGCCTGCAGCTCGTCTTTCGACGGCGAGCTGACGCGGACCTGATCGGCTTGAATCGCCGCCTGAACTTTCTTGAGCTTCTGGTCCTTGATGTACTTCACGATCTCGCGTGCCGCCTCGATCGGAATGCCCTGCTGAATCGGAATCACGCGGCGGACTTTGCTGCCGGCCGCCGGCTCGCTCTTGTCCGACTTGAAGTTCTTCACCGGGACCCCTCGGCGCACCAGCCGCGTCTGCACCATTTCCCACAGCGCGTTCATTTTCATTTCGTCGTCGGTCACGAGCGTCAGCGTCTTGTCGGTCGCGTTGAGCGTGATCTCGGCGGTCGCGCCCTTGAAGTCGTAGCGCTGGGCGACTTCCTTGCGCGCCTGGTTGAGCGCGTTGTCGACTTCCTGAAAATCAATCGTGGACGTGATGTCGAATGATGCAGCCGCCGGCATGGATTACCTCGCCACAGCCAATTCTGGGTACGAGTGGAAGTTCCCCGACGCGTAGCCCCGCAGCAGCTGGTCGACCGGCTGCGCGAGCGAGCTGCTGTAGTAACCGGGCGTCGACTGTCCGAAACCGCCGAACACGGAGCGGATGATCAGGCTGCGGTTCGCGTGGGGGAGACGCTCCAGGTTCTCGACAAAACGCGGGAACTTGCCGTCGGCGAACAAATAAAACTCGACGTTCGACACGTAGAACGCGGAAAGACGGTCGCCGCGCGACGCCATCAAGCGGCCGATCTCGACGAGCGCCGAAGGCCCCGCGAGATCGCCCACGACGGGGATGACGAGATCGCGGCGTTCGAGCGAGCGCACGAATTGAAAGTCATCCTCCGACGCGAGGAAATTCCACCGATGCCCCTGGCGATCCGTCTCGAGCAGCAGATCGCGGTATGTGGGGTAGTAGCTTTGGGGCGCCCGGCCGGTCGTCTGGAACTTGAGCGGCAGGCCGGCGATCACGAAGCGCCGGTGAAACCGGTTGATGGTCGCCAAGTCGGTGTCCGAGAGCGGCACGCCGAACGTCTTGATCTTCTCGTCAACCCGCGCCCGCAGTGCCGCGATGGCCTCATCGGCCAACGGGGTGCCATCGATGTAGGCGACGATCTTGTCGAGATCGGCGGTCCGCCACTCGCTAGCAGGGGCGGGGATGGGCCGGCCGAACAGCAGGCTGAGATACTCGGCGCGCGTGTCCGACATCGAGAAGAGCGCTTTGAAGAGGAGGTGCAGCAGCAGGTTGTCGCGGCGCACGTCGATGATGAAGGCGATGGCCGGCTTGACCTGCGCGATGTACGAGAAATTCTGGTCGGGCCCGACGCCGACATAGGCGCCGCCGCCGACACCCGACTCGCGCAGCGCCGGCACGACATGGAGATACGACCGTTCGTTCGAGATCAGATTGTCGGTATCGAAGAAGCCGCCGCGCTCCGACAGCTGCGCGACGCGCGACGCAAAGGAGGCTGGCGCCTGGACCTGGCCGCCGCGCGCGGTGACCGACAGGACCAACCCCATCGCCACGACACCGACGAGCAGGCGGTGAACAGCCCGGGCGGTGGGAACGGACATGAAGGACATTATAGATGGTGAATTTGAGGATTTAGGGACCTAAGGATTTGAGGATCTATTCCCCTGGCACGTCGGACACCAATAGGTGATTCGCGCGTCGACGCCGGTCTTTCTCGACTGAATCATGGCGCCGCAGCGCCGGCACGGCTTGCCGCTGCGGTCGTAGACCCACAGCGCCGCCGCAGGGCTCATGCTTCTGGTCGTCCGTCGCCCGCTGCCGGCGCTCAGTGTTTGCGCCGGCTCGAGCACGTTGGCCCTCAGCAGCTCATGCGCCGTGTCGATCAGGCGGGCGGCGAAGGCATCGTCGAGCGATCCGACCGGCGCGAACGGATCGATGCCGGCGACGAAGAGAATCTCGGACTTGAGGACATTGCCGATGCCGGCGATGACGCGCTGATTGAGCAGCGCGTCGCCGACGGCGACCGATCCCAGAGCGCGCAGCCGCGCGAGGACGTCGGCGCGATCGAAGGCGGGATCGAGCGGATCCGGGCCGAGCGACCGGAGCTGGCGATGGCGGGCGAGATCGCGAGTGGAGAGCCACTCGGCGACCGGCACGTTGAAGCCCACAGCCACGAACGCCTCGGTCGCGACGAGCACGCGCATGTCAGCGGGCGATCGCTGCCATCGTTCGCCAGGACGATAGATGTGCCAGCTCCCGTTCATCCGCATGTGGGTGTGCAGGATCAGATCGCCGGTCAGCGTCATCAACAGGTGTTTCCCACGCGGCGCGACCGATTCGATCGAGCGTCCGACGATCGGCCGATCGAAGGCGACGCGGTTGAGCGAGGGAAACGCGGACTCGAAGCGTGTGACCACATGGCCAGCAAGCGCCCGGTGGAGCGTGCGGGCGGTACGAAAGATGGTGTCGCCCTCAGGCATGATGCGATTTAACGATTTCGGGATTTTCGGTAGTTTGCCCGGGCGGTTGTGGCCGAGGCCACGAAAATGGCACGCAATTCGCGACTCAAATTCTTCTGAACGTAGCCTGAAACCCCATCGCCCCTCCAATGAACCCCGCTTCGGCGAGATACGGAGCGAGTGCGTGCGCGGCCGGAGGCACGCCGTCGATCTCCTCGATCAGCATCCCGCGCGGCGCGTCGCCGCCAGCTCGCGCACGCTCGATGAGCGCGCGCGACACCGCGCGCCCGACGCGGGAACGCGCCGGTTCGGCCTCCGGCAGATACGCCGTGAGCTGACGATCACCGCGCGCAAGATACGCGCCCAGCGCGCCGTCCACCAGAATAACCGTCGCACCGACCGAACGTGTCGGCCCGCGGCCGGCGGGCGCTGCGTCTGAATCCGGGGCTTGCCGCGCCGGAGCGGCGTGCGCGGCGACGGCGGGCCACTTGAGCGTCGCGCCATACGGGTTTGCCGGATCGGTTGCTGCGAGAACGGCGACCTCTGGCGAGTCGTTTCCTGCCGGATCGCGGAGCGACCGGAGGAGATCGAGTGCGCCCGGGAGCGAGAACTGCGTCGCCCCGAGCCCGGCGACAAAGTAGCCGCGACGCACGCGTCCGGTTTCCTCCAGCGTTTTCAGGACCGGATACACGCTGCCAAAGCCGCCCGGAATGGATTCGGCGGCGACGCCTTCGCGCGTGACGACGCCGTGGCGGGCGAGCAGTTGCTGCGCGATCGCCGCGGACCACCTGGTCGCGTCGGTGGCGGGCGGTCCGGTTCGGACGAGCGTCCACCGGCCCTCGGCCGACGCCGGTGCAAGACGCCGTGATCGGAACGCGCTGGCCTCCTGGCGCCGGGACCTGGTCGACCTGGCAGAAGTGTGGCGTGCCGCGTGTGTGCGCGTGAACGCACGCAGCGCATGGAAGGTGTCGTTGGTCACGAGCCCTTTCCACACGAGATTCCACAGAGCTTGGACGCTCTCGGCTGGATAGCCGGCGCCGGCCGCTTCGTGCAGCGGACCAAAGAACGATGCGCCGTGCGACCGCAGAAATTCGATGATCTTCGTCTCGCGTGCGTCCAATGGCTCGTGGTCACGCTGACCGCCTACGCCAAGGCTTCGGCGGTCCGCCGAAGCTTCAGGCGTAGGCGGAAGCCGGACCCCACGGACTCTTGCCGACGTGGGATCCGCCTTCTTGACCGCCGTAGCCTTGGCGAAGGCGGTGAGGCGGATGTCGACCATCGGCCGCAACAACTTCGGCAGATGCTCCGCAAGATAGAGCGCCACGCGGCCATCACGCTCGCCGATCGGCTCGACGCCTGTCCAGACGACTTCGCCGGCGGCCGTGACCGCGTCGAGGTCGGCGGGATCGTAGAGCTCGAGCCGTGCGGGCAGAATCTCGGTCTCGAGAATCGAGGCGGGCAGGGGCGCGCCCTGCAACTGCTCGATCGCATCGAGCAGCGCATCGGCGCCGTGCCGCCGCTTCACCACGCCGTGCCAGGTCGTCACGAAGCGGCCGAGTACGGTGTGGTCGACCGGTTCGATCTCGTGGCGGAGTTTGGCGAGCGAGCGGCTCCGCAGCATGCGCAGCACGCCGGTATCCGTCCACTCCCGCTCGGTGCCGCCCGGACGGAACTCGCCTTCGACCAGGCGCCCTTCGGCCGTCAGCCGCAGCAGCACCGCTTCGGCGGCAACCGGGCCGAGCGCGTATCGCGCCGCGAAGTCTGCGGCGGTGAAGGGCGCGTGCGTCCTGGCGTACCGCGTCGCCAGGTCGCCGAGCGGATCGCGAACCGGCTGGAGCAGCGACTCGGGCAGGCCGCCCGGCAGCGGCACACCGAGCCCATCACGGTAGCGCGCGGCGTCCTCGACCGCGATGTACCGGGTCTCGCCGGCAATGCGCACGCTGAGAATCCGGCGCGCATCGGTGAGCGCATCGACGCTCTCGGCGGCGGCCACGTTCAGCGCCCGTTCGAGCAGTTCTTCCCTGGTGAGATCGCCGATCCCCAGCAGCATGTCGTGAACGCCATCGGCGCTCCTGGCGCGGTACTGCGAATCGAGCCGTTGAAGCTGGCGCTCGATCGCTTCCATCGACTCGGCGTCCAGCAGCTCGCGCAGCTCCGCGTCGCCAAGGAGTTCGCGCAGCTGGGTCTGGTCGACCGCAAGCGCCTGTGCCCGCCGCTCGGCGAGCGGCGCGTCCCCGTCGTACAGAAAGCTGGCGACGTAGCTGAAGAGCAGCGACGCCGCAAACGGCGACGGCTTTTCGGAGTCGACCGTCGCGACGCGAATCTTGCGGCTTCGGACATCGGTCAGCGTGCTGATCAGGGCCGGCATGTCGAAGAAGTCGCGCAGGCATTCACGATACGTCTCGAGCAGGACAGGGAACGACCCGTAGCGCGATGCGACGGCGAGCAGATCGGCGGCCCGCTTCCGTTGCTGCCACAACGGCGCGCGCATGCCGGGCCGGCGCTTCGGCAGCAGCAGGGATCGCGCGGCGTTCTCCCGGAATTTCGCCGCGAAGAGCGCCGTCGCGCCAAGCTGGCGCACCACCAGCGCCTGCACTTCATCCGGGTCGGGCAGCAGCAGCCGCGGCTCCGGCGGCTGGTCGACATCCGGAAACCGCACCACGAACCCGTCGTCTCCCCACAGCGTCTCGACTTCGACGCCCGTCTCTTCGCGAATCTTCGCCGCCGCGGCCATGGCCCACGGGGCATGAATGCGTCCGCCCCGCGGCGACAGCACGCAGATCCGCCAATCGCCGAGCTCGTCGCGCACCCGCTCGACGATGATCGAACTGGCATCGGGCAGTACGCGCGTGGCGGCGACCTGATCCCGCAGGTACTCGAGCAGGTTCTCGGCGGCCCGGGCGTCCAGATCGTGATCGCGCGTCAATCGATGCACGGCGGCGGCCGGCGTCAGCCGCAGGAGATCGTGCATGAGGCGGCCGATCGCGAGCCCGAGCTCGAGTGGACGACCGGCGCGATCGCCTTTCCAGAACGGCATCTTCCCCGGCTCGCCGGGCGCAGGCGACACGAGCACGCGATCGTGCGTGATCTCCTCGATCCGCCACGTCGAGGCGCCGAGGACGAACGTCTCGCCGACGTGGGTCTCGAACACCATTTCTTCGTCCAGCTCGCCGACACGGGCGGCGCCCGGGGCCGAAGATTTCGAGGGATCGGATCCGATCAGGAACACACCGTACAGTCCGCGATCCGGAATCGTCCCGCCGTTCGCAATCGCCACGCGCTTGGCCCCCTCCCGCGCGGTGATCGTGCCCTTCAACCGATCCCAGGTGACGCGCGGACGCAGCTCCGCGAATTCGTCGGACGGGTAGCGGCCCGACAGCATGTCGAGCACGCCTTCAAATATTGTCCGGCTCAACTCGGCAAATGGCGCCGCGCGGCGGATAGTGGCGAAGAGGTCATCGGCATCCCAGGTGTCCATCGAGACCATCGCGACGATCTGCTGGGCGACGATATCGAGAGGGTTGCGTGGATAGCGCGTCGCCTCCACGGCCGCGTCGTGCATGGCTTTCGCCACGGCGGCGCTCGCCACAAGATCGCCGCGAAATTTCGGGAAGATCACCCCTTCGCTCACCGCGTTGGCCTGATGGCCGCCGCGTCCTATGCGTTGCAGCCCGCTGGCGACCGATGGCGGTGCTTCGATCTGCACGACGAGATCGATGGCGCCCATGTCGATCCCGAGCTCGAGTGATGAGGTCGCGACGAGTGCCCGCAGCGCGCCCGCCTTCAGCAGGTCTTCCACTTCCACCCGTTGCGCGCGGGCGATCGATCCGTGATGGGATCGCACGAGCGTTTCGCCGGCCAGCTCGTTGAGCGCGCCCGCGAGGCGCTCAGCCAGCCGGCGGCTGTTCACGAAGATCAGCGTCGAGCGATGGCCGCGAATCAACTCGAGCAACCGCGGGTGAATGGCCGACCAGATCGAAGGCCGCTGATCGCCGACCGAGGCGGGCCCGCTCGGTAGATCGTCGGCCGTGGTCAGCCGCGCCATGTCTTCAACAGGGACTTCGATGGTGAGCTTCAGCGATTTCTTCGCGCCGGCGTCGACGATGGTCACCGGCCGATAGCGGACCTCCCCTTGATGGCTGGAAAATTCGTCGGCGATGTCGGTCTCCGCATCGGCGGCCCGGTGGCGCTGCGACGACACGCGTTCGACGCCGCCGAGGAAGCGGGCGACCTCGTCGAGCGGCCGCTGCGTCGCGGACAAGCCGATGCGCTGGAGGCGCTGGCCGGCCTGGAACGCCCCGAGGGAATGTCCGGTGAGCGCGGCCAGCCGCTCGATCGACAACATGAGGTGGGCGCCGCGCTTGGTCGGCACGAGCGCGTGGATCTCGTCGATGATGACGGTATCGATCGAGCGGAGCGCCTCGCGTGCGTTCGAGGTCAGGAGCAGATAGAGTGATTCGGGCGTCGTGATCAGGATGTCGGCCGGCTCGCGCTGAAACCTGGCGCGGTCGCTCTGCGGCGTGTCGCCGGTTCGAATCGCGATCGCCGGCGTGACAAAGGCGTCGCCGCGCCGCCCGGCGACCTGCGCGATTCCGGCGAGCGGCGCGCGCAGGTTGCGTTCAACATCGACCGCAAGCGCCTTGAGGGGCGACACGTACAGCACACGGCAACGGCTCGCTTTCGGCGGTTGGGGCGTGAACATCAGCCGATCGAGACAGAAAAGAAAGGCGGCCAGCGTCTTCCCGCTGCCTGTTGGAGCGAGCACCAAGGTCGAGTCACCGCGCGCGATCGCCGGCCAACCGAGCGTTTGCGGACGTGTGGGCCCCTCGAACGCGCCGCTGAACCACTCGCGCACGGCTGGATGGAAAGGTTGCAGCGGGTCGTTATTCGCGCGCGCGGTCACGTGCGCGATCTTATAATGTGTACGTCAAGGACTAGCGAAACCTCGGAGAAAAGGACAAAGGGCATTCATGGGTGATTCGGGCGAAGGGCTTATCGACGCTGAAGCGCGCATTCAGGAGCGCATGGAAGAAATGGAACGGGCGCGTGTGCACCGGCAGCCGAAGACGGTGCGCGATCCTGAGCGCGTGCACGCGCTCGAGTCACTGCGGCTCGCGCGGACCGAGCTCGAGCGGCAACTGGCCGCGACCGGCCACGAACGGCGCCGCGCGCAGATTCGGCAGGCCATCGAGGAAGTCGATCGCCGCATGACCGTGACCAACGCGGCGAGCTCGCAATAGCGTCAAGCGCACACGACGGCATCCCGCCGCCACACACGTCCGTGCCGTTCGAGCTCCTGGAGACGATGCGATGGACGCCGCGGGACGGGTGGTACCTGCTCGGCCGCCACCTCGCGCGCCTCGACGACTCCGCGCGCCACTTCCGATTCGCCTGTTCGCAGAGTGCGATCCGCGAGGCGCTCGATCGCGCCGTGCGGTCGGCTGATGCGCCGCTGCGCGTGCGCCTGCTGCTCGCTGAAGACGGGGCCGTTCGCGTCGAGCACACGCCGCTCGATCATCGCGACGGCGTGTGGCGCGTGCGGCTCGCGGAGCATCCGATCGACCCTTCCAACGAATTTCTGTATCACAAGACCACGAACCGCACCGTCTACGACCGCGCCCGCCGTCCTGACTGCGACGATGTGATTTTGTGGAATCCGGCCGGCGAGGTCACTGAATCGACCATCGCCAACCTCGTCGTCGAAGCCGTCGATGACAGTCACCCCGGGGGCCGGCGGATCACGCCGCCGATCGCCTGCGGTCTTCTGCCCGGCACGCTGCGCGCGGAGCTGCTGGCGACCGGCGAGGTCAGCGAAGCGGTGGTGACGGTCGAGCAGTTGAAGGCGGCGCCTCGCTTCTGGCTGGTGAATTCGGTGCGCGGATGGTGCCCCGCGGTGTTGGTTGAATAAGGATGATCCCGCCCTCGACGGGACGGCCTGAAGGCCGTCCCCTACTGATGTGGGGCACTGATGCAGGGCACGCCCTTCAGGGCGTGCCGAACGACGGTCGACGTGCGCCGCGAGAGTGTATCGGTAGGGCACGCCCTTCAGGGCGTGCCGAACGACGGTCGACGTGCGCCGCGAAAGTGTTCCGGTAGGGCACGCCCTTCAGGGCGTGCCGAACGACGGTCGACGTGGCCGCGAGAGTGTATCGGTAGGGCACGCCCTTCAGGGCGTGCCGAACGACGGTCGACGTGCGCCGCGAAAGTGTTCCGGTAGGGCACGCCCTTCAGGGCGTGCCGAACGACGGTCGACGTGCGCCGCGAGAGTGTATCGGTAGGGCACGCCCTTCAGGGCGTGCCGAACGACGGTCGACGTGCGCCGCGAAGGTGTACCGGTAGGGCACGCCCTTCAGGGCGTGCCGAACGATCACTCCGCAACGCTCCTCCATAATTCATCGAGCTGTCGCCTGTCGAAGACGAGCGAACCTGAGAACGGATAGTCATGGGACTCCTGTACGATCCCTGCTCGCACCGGGTTGGCCAAAATGTATCGAGCCACAACTAGGGTTGCTTCGTCGTCCCGGAGGACATGCTCGTAATAGCCCTTTTGCCACAGCGCCCGATCCTGTTGGCGACGATAACGGTACGAGGTTCGCTGCTTCGCTTCGACGGCGAACGCTACGAGATCCGAGGTTTCGGAGGTCGCTTCCAGCAGCAGGTGCAAGTGATCGGCCATGAAGCAGTACGCAAGAACTGCAAACTCATGAGAAGCCGCAGCTCGTGAAATTTCATTGATTGCTTCATCAATCACAGCTGGCTCGATGAAGACCGGACTGCGCCCGGCTGTGCAGAACGTCAGTGAATAGCGATGAAAACCGACGTAGCTGAATGTCGTGAGGCGACGTGGTCGTCGAGACACGCCGCCGACGTGTCGCAATGACCGTGCCTTGGGGAACGTTGCGGGGACATTCTTGGAACGGCCTGAAGGCCGTGCCCGACCGATGTATCGGTAGGGCACGCCCTTCAGGGCGTGCCGCGCACTTCCGCTCAAGGATCTACGAATCCCGCCCTCGGGGGGACGGCCTAAAGGCCGTCCCCCAGCCGGAACGGGCCTCGCTATCGACTAAGTGAGAGCGATGCGCTAGCATGAGGCCCTGGGCTTGCGAAATCGTTCACAAGCCAAGCGCGCGCGTCCGCGAACAACCCGGGGCCCCCAGAACGGCAGCCGCGCTGGAAACCCGATCGGAAAGACGCCCCCATCCCCATGCAGGGCTGGATTTCCATCCTCATCATGATTGCGCTCGGCGCCGGGTTCGCGCTGATCTCGGTGCTGTTATCGAGCGTGCTCGGTCCGCGCAAGCCGACCCCCGAAAAATCCGCCCCGTACGAGTGCGGCATGCCGGCGGTCGGCGACGCACGCGAGCGGCAGTCGGTCAAGTTCTACCTCGTCGCGATGATCTTCCTGCTGTTCGATATCGAAGTGGCTTTTCTGTATCCATGGGCGATGGCGCTGCGCGACCTGGGCTGGACCGGCTTCGCGCAGGTGGTGTTGTTCATGGTCCTGCTGCTCGCGGGATACGTCTATGTCTGGCGCAAAGGGGCGCTCGACTGGGGAAACGAGAAGGTGTAATGGGGCTCGAGGCAGAAATTCCGGTATTGACCACGTCGGTTGAAAAAATGGTCCAGTGGGCCCGCCGCTCGTCGATCTGGCCCGTCACCTTCGGCCTCGCATGCTGCGCGATTGAGATGATGGCCATGAGCTGCTCGCGTTACGACATCGCGCGCTTCGGCGCCGAAGTCTTTCGCGGCAGCCCGCGACAGTCCGATCTGATGATTGTGGCCGGCCGCCTTTCGAGGAAGATGGCGCCGGCGCTTCGCCGCATCTACGACCAGATGCCGGAACCCAAGTGGGTGATCTCGATGGGCGCCTGCGCGTCGATCGGCGGCGTGTTCGACAACTACGCGCTCGTCCAGGGTGTCGACCAGATCGTCCCTGTCGACGTGTACGTGCCAGGCTGCCCGCCGCGCCCCGAATCGCTCATTTATGGCATCGTGCAGCTTCAGCGGAAGATCGCGCTGCAAAAGCTCGTCTAATTGAGCTAGTTGAGCCTGTCGAGCTTGTCGAACGTGTCGAACATGTCAGATTCCACCGCGCTTATCGCGTCGCTGCACGAGGAGGTGCCCGGTGCGACCTTCGAGGCCGCGCCCAGCGTCGATCTGCAGACCACCATCTACGTGTCGCGCGACGATGTGCCGGCGGTGGCGCGGGCGCTGCGCGATCGGCCGGATCTGCGGTACTCGCTGCTCATCGAGCTGACCGCCGTCGACTATCACCCGCGCGAGCCGCGCTTCGAGCTCGTCTACCTCCTGCTCTCCCTGGAACACCGGCGTCGACTGCGGCTCAAGGTCCGACTGCAGGGCGCTGATGCCCGCGTGCGGACGGTGACCAGCGTGTGGCCGGCCGCCAACTGGCTGGAGCGCGAGGTCTGGGACCTGTTCGGGGTCGTCTTCGACGGCCATCCCGATCCGCGACGGCTGCTGATGCCCGAGGACTGGGACGGGTTTCCGCTGCGCAAGGATTATCCGGTGCAGATCAACATGACGCCGCGCTCGAGCGAGCCGCTGCAGGTGACCGAGGAGGAATTCCGTGCGAACCTGCAGCGCGATCGGTTGACGAGGTCCTGATGTCCGAACGCCTGCCTATCACGAGGGCACGAAGAACACGAAGAGAAACTATGGATTTCGTGTACCTTCGTGCCCTTCGTGTCTTCGTGATGAACAGGTGCGGAAAATAGATGCCCGAGATCCGCACCGAAACGATGACCGTCAACATGGGGCCGCAGCACCCCAGCACGCACGGCGTGCTGCGGCTGGTGCTCGAGCTCGATGGCGAGACGGTCGTGTCGGCGTCGCCGACGATCGGGTACCTCCACACCGGCATCGAGAAGACGACCGAGCAGAAGAAGTGGCAGCAGGTGATCCCGCTCGTCGAGCGGATGGACTATCTGAGCGCCCAGTCAAACAGCATGGCTTTCTGCCTGTCGGTGGAGAAGCTGCTCGACATCGAGCTGCCAGACCGGGTTCGCACTATCCGCGTGCTGCTGGCCGAGCTGCAGCGCATCAACAGTCATCTGGTCTGGCTCGGCACGCACGGCATGGAAGTAGGCGCCGTGTCGGTGATGCTCTACTGCTTCCGCGAGCGCGAACTGCTGCTCAATATCAACGAGCTGCTCGCCGGCTTCCGCCTGTTCCCGAGCTACATGCGTATCGGCGGGCTTCGTGAGGATCTGCCCCGGGGCTTTCACGATGCCGTCCGCGCGTTTCTCGATCGCCTGCCGTCGAAGCTCGACGAATACGAGGATCTCCTTTCGAAGAACGAGATCTACCTGAAGCGCACACAGGGCGTCGGCGTCATTTCGAAAGACGATGCCGTCGCGTACGGCCTGGTTGGACCCATCGCCCGCGCGGCGGGAGTGGACTACGACGTGCGCAAGTACTTCCCGTACCTGGGCTACGAGACGTACGAGTTCAGCGTGCCGGTCCAGACGCGGGGCGACGTGTACTCGCGCTATCAGGTCCGGATCGCCGAGATGCGCGAGAGCCTCAAGATTTGCCGGCAAGCGCTCGAGCGGATCACGCCCACCGGGCCGTTCGCGATCGACGATCCACGGATCACGCCGCCGCCCAAGGATCGGGTCTACACGGAGATGGAAGCGCTCATTCAACACTTCCTGATCTACTCGCAGGGGTTCACCGTACCGGCCGGCGAGGCGTACGTGCCGGTCGAAGGTCCGCGCGGCGAGCATGGATTCTCGGTCGTGTCCGATGGCACGAACCGGCCGTGGCGGATCAAGTCGCGGGCGCCCTCGCTCCTTGCCTGTCAGGCGCTCGAACGCATGATCATCGGCGGACTCATCGCCGATGTCATCGCGGTGATTGGATCCATTGACGTGGTGATGGGGGACGTGGACCGGTGACGTTTCATCCGCAGATGGCGTACGGTGCGACGTTCCACAAGTCGTCGCGCCAGCTCGAAGACGAAGGGCCGCCGTTCGTCTACACACCGGAAAACCGCGCGCGTTTCGACGACATCGTCACGCACTATCCGCCGGATCGCCGCCGGTCGGCAGTCCTGCCTGCGCTGTATCTCGCCCAGCACCAGCAGGGCTACATCACCGCGAACGCGATTCGCTATGTCGCCGGGCTGCTCGAGATCACGCCGGCCGATGTCGAGGACGTTGTCTCGTTCTACACGATGTTTTACACGAAGCCGGTGGGGAAGTTCGTCCTGCAGGTGTGCCGCACCCTGTCGTGCGCGCTGAACGGCGCCGAGCTTGTGACCGAAGCGCTGCAGGACAAGCTTGGCATCCATCCCGGGGAGACCGACGCGACGAAGACCTTCACGCTCGTCGAAGTCGAATGCCTCGGCGCATGCGATCGCGCGCCGGTCGTGATGGTCAACGACGCCTGGCACGAGTGCCTGAAGCCGGAGGATGCGGCGAAGCTTGTCGACGACCTTCGCGCCCGCGGGGAAGACGCGGTCAGCGGCTGCCACCACGTGATCGAATCGCAAAAGGCAGGATAGGCAGGATGGGCGGGATGGGCAGGAGAGAGCGGAGAGCGGGAAGCGCCTGCGGCCATGCCGAGCCGAGGCCAAGCAAAGCCGAGGCGAGGCATCAGCGTCAGTTCGCGCCGGGGGTGGGGCCCCGGCGCCAGTGAATTAAAGTGGATCCAATTCTCACGACATACGTTCGCGAGCCGAACTCCTTCACGCTCGATTTCTACCTGCAGCATCAGGGCTACGACGCGCTTCGCAAAGCGCTCGCGATGAAGCCCGATGACGTGATCGAGATGGTGAAAGCGTCGGGGCTGCGCGGCCGCGGCGGCGCCGGATTCCCGACGGGAATGAAGTGGCAATTCGTCGACAAGAAGTCCGAGAAACCGCGCTACATCGCCTGCAACGCGGACGAAAGCGAGCCGGGCACGTTCAAGGACCACCTGCTGATGGAGCGCAATCCCCATCTGCTCATCGAGGGGTGCGCCATCGGCTGCTACGCCATCGGCGCGAAAGTCGCCTACATCTACATACGAGGCGAGTTCCTGCACGTGCAGCGCGTGCTCGAGACGGCAATCGCCGAGGCGTACGCGCGCGGGTTCCTCGGCAAGAACGTGCTCGGCTCCGGCTTCGACTGCGATGTCTTCATGCACCGCGGCGCCGGCGCGTACGAAGCCGGCGAAGAGACCGCGCTCCTCGAATCGCTCGAAGGGAAGCGCGCGCAACCCCGGAACAAGCCGCCGTTTCCCGCCGTCGTCGGCCTCTACAACGCGCCCACGGCCGTGAACAACGTCGAAACGCTCTGCAACGTTCCACTCGTCGTCCTGAACGGCGCCGAGTGGTTCGCCAGTCTCGGCCCCGAGAAGAATGGCGGACCGAAGCTGTACTGCGTCAGCGGGCATGTGAGGCGGCCCGGCGTGTACGAAGCGTCAATGGACGTGACGCTACGCGGGTTGATCGAAGGCTATGGCGGCGGCGTGCGCGACGGGCGCACGTTGAAGGCGGTGATTCCCGGCGGATCGTCGGTCCCGATCCTGCTGCCGGAGCAACTCGATACGCAGGCGAGCTTCGACGGCATCCAGAAGGCGGGCTCGCTGCTCGGGTCCGCGGGGATCGTCGCGCTCGACGACACGACGTGCATGGTCTGGCTCGCGCTGAACCTGCTGCACTTCTACCGCCATGAATCGTGCGGAAAGTGCACGCCGTGCCGTGAAGGCACCGACTGGCTGTACAAGATTCTCCACAAGATCGAGCGCGGCGAGGGGCAGATGCGCGACCTCGATCTGCTGTCGGGGATCTCGGCGAACATCGCGGGCAAGACGCTCTGCGCCTTCGGGGACGCGGCGGTCACGCCCGTGGTCACGACCCTGAAGCACTTCCGGCACGAATACGAATCGCACATCACAGAAGGACGCTGCACGCTGCCGGCCGGCTGGCGAGCGCGGCACCCAGTGGGAGCGCACTGAAATGCAACCACGAAGACACGAAAACACGAAAATGAAAATGGTGTTCTCCGTGTCTTCGTGTTTTCGTGGTTGCGTTTTGTCGATATGACACCGCTGTTCATCGCGCAGATCGTGCTGACGCTCTTCGTCTTCTTCATGCTGCTGAACTCGGCGGCCGTGATGGTCTACGTCGAACGGAAGGTCGCGGCGATGCTCCAGCAGCGTCTGGGGCCGTATCTCGTCGGGCCGAAGGGATTGCTGCAGCCGCTTGCCGACGTGGTGAAGCTGATGTTCAAAGAGGAGCTGCGGCCGAAGGCGGCCGACGCGTTCCTCTTTGCGCTCGCGCCGATCATTGCCGCGACGTGCGCGTTTGCCGCGTTCGCGGTCGTGCCGTTCGGCGCCGACACGACGCTGTTCGGCCTCCTGGATACCCCGTTGCGGCTGCAGGTGGCCGATGTCAACGTGGCGGTGCTCGTCATCTTCGCGATCGGCTCGATGAGCGTGTACGGCATCGTGCTGGCCGGGTGGAGCTCGAACAGCAAATATTCGCTGCTCGGAAGCCTGCGCTCGTCCGCGCAGATGATCAGCTACGAGCTGTCGTACGGTCTCGCGCTGGCGAGCGTGCTGCTCATCGGCAATTCGCTGTCGCTCCGCGAGCTCGTCAACGGGCAGGCCGGCACGTGGCTGGGCATCCTGCCGCGGTGGTTCATCTTCGTGCAGCCGCTCGGGTTCATCATTTACATGCTGGCCGGGATCGCGGAAACCAATCGCGCGCCGTTTGACTTCCCCGAGGCCGAGCAGGAGCTCGTCGCCGGCTATCACACCGAGTACAGCAGCATGAGCTTCGCGATGTTTTTCCTCGCGGAGTACATCAACATGGTCACGGTGTCGGCCGTGGCGACCAACCTGTACCTCGGCGGATGGCATGGGCCGTTCCTGCCGGAGGAGTACGGGTGGATCTGGTTCCTGCTCAAGGTCGGCGCCATTCTGTTCTTCTACGTGTGGATGCGGTGGACCCTGCCGCGTTACCGCTACGACCAGTTGATGGCGTTCGGCTGGAAGGTGCTGCTGCCGCTCGCGGTCGTCAACCTGCTGGCCACGGCGGCGGCGGTTCTGTACCTCACGACATGACCTTGTTTTACGTGTTTGCGGCGGTCGCGGTCGGGGCGTCACTGCTGGTGATTGCGCAGCGCAATCCCATCTACAGTGTGCTGCTCCTCATCGCCTCGTTCGGCGCGCTCTCCGGTCTGTACGTCATGCTGGACGCGCCGTTCGTGGCGGTGATTCAGATCGTCGTCTACGCCGGCGCGATCATGGTGCTGTTTCTCTTCGTGGTCATGCTGCTCAATGCGCCCCACGAGGACACGGAGGCGGACGAGCGCCGTCATATCCTCCTGCGCAGCGGGCCGCTGCGGTTCGGCGCGTTTCTCGCGGTGGTGCTCGCCTCCGAGCTGGCCTGGGCGCTGACCGAGGGAGGCGAATCGGGCGCCTTCGCCGGCGGGTCCACGACCTCGGTCGCCGCGATCGGCCGTTCCCTCTTTACTGATTACGCGTTTGCTTTCGAGGTCACCTCGGTGTTGATCCTCGTGGCGATGGTCGGCGCCGTGGTGCTGGCCCAGCGCGAAAAGGGATAAATGCCAACGCTGAACCACTACCTGCTTCTGTCGGCGGTGCTCTTCGCCATCGGCACGGCAGGCGTCTTCGTACGGCGCAATCTCATCACGATCCTGCTGTCGATCGAAATCATGTTGAACGCGGTCAACCTGACGTTCGTCGCGTTTGGACGGGCGATGGGGTCGGCGGACGGCCAGATCATCGTGTTCTTCGTCATGACCGTGGCGGCGGCCGAGGCGGCCGTCGGCCTCGCCATCGTCATCGCGCTGTTCCGTCACCGCGAGTCACTCAACCCCGACATGTTTACACAACTCAAATGGTAAAAGGGATGGCCACGAAAACACGAAAACACGAAGAAGAGTTCTTCTTTTTCGTGTCTTTGTGTCTTCGTGGTTGCGTTTGATGCTCCTGCTTATTCCTCTGTTACCGTTTGTCGGGTTCCTGCTGAACGCCGGCTTGGGGCGGCGGATCGGCAAAGGCGCGGCCGGGGCGGTCGCGTGTGCGGCGATGGCCGGATCCTTCGCCGTGTCTCTTACGGCCGTTCGGGGGCTGCTCGCGCTCGAGCCCGAAGCCCGCGTCATCACGCAGCCGTTCTTCAGCTGGATCACATCCGGCGATTTCAGCGTCCCATTCGCGCTGCGCCTTGATCCGCTCGCGTCGGTGATGATCCTGATCGTCTCGGGCATCGGGCTGCTGATTCACATCTATTCGACCGCCTACATGCACGAGGAGAGCCACTCCGAGTTCGCGCGGTACTTCTCGTACCTGAATCTCTTTGCGGCGTTCATGCTCGTGCTTGTGCTCGGCTCGAACTTCCTCGTGATGTTTGTCGGCTGGGAGGGCGTAGGCCTTTGTTCGTACTTGCTGATTGGCTTCTGGTATCAGAAGCAGTCAGCGACCGACGCGGGCAAGAAAGCGTTCATCGTCAACCGCATCGGCGACGTCGCGTTCGTGCTGGGCGTGCTGCTGATCGTCGTGCGCTTCGGTACGCTCGATTTTCAGGAGATCGCGCAGTCGGTCGCCCCGCTCGCTCCGGAGACGACATTCGGCACGATCTCGGTCATTACCCTGCTGCTCTTCATCGGCGCGACCGGCAAGTCCGCGCAGATTCCGCTGTTCGTCTGGTTGCCGGATGCCATGGAGGGCCCGACGCCGGTTTCGGCGCTCATCCATGCGGCCACGATGGTGACGGCGGGTGTGTACATGATTGGGCGCAACGCGCTCCTGTTCAGCCACGCGCCGCAGACCTTGACGATCGTCGCGATCGTCGGCGCCGCGACGGCCCTGATGGCCGGCAGCATCGCCCTGGTGCAGAACGACATCAAGCGCGTCCTCGCGTACTCGACCGTCTCCCAGCTCGGCTACATGTTTCTCGCGATGGGTGTCGGCGCCTACGGGGCGGGCATCTTTCATCTCTATACGCACGCCTTCTTCAAAGCGCTGCTGTTCCTCGGATCGGGCGCGGTCATTCACGCGCTCGCCGGCGAGCAGGATCTGCGGCGGATGGGCGGCTTGAAGAACGACCTCCCGATCACCTACTGGACCTTTCTCATCGGCTCGCTGGCGATCGCCGGCGTGCCCGGACTGGCCGGGTTCTTCAGCAAGGACGAAATTCTGTTCCGCACGTTCGTCGGCGGCCACACGCTGCTCTGGACGATCGGCGTCCTGACCTCGCTCCTGACGGCGATCTACATGTTCCGCCTGGTGTTTCTCGCGTTTTTTGGCGAAAAGCACCACCACGAAGGACACGGAGAGCACGACGGAGGTCACGGGCCACATTTGCACGACGCTCCTCCGGCCATGGCCATCGCCTTGATAGTGCTGGCCATCGGATCGGTCGTGGCCGGCTACGCCAGCCTTGGCGGGCGTTTCGAACGGTTTCTCGAGCCAAGCTTCGCGCTGCGGGCCGAGGAGGCGGGCGCCGGCGCCGGGATTGAAACGACGTTGATGGCGGTGTCGTCAATCGTGGCTGTGGCCGGAATTGGCCTGGCGGTGTACTTCTTCCTGAAAACGCGCGAGGCCGCCGACCGCGTCGCCCGGCAGTTCGCCGGGCTGCACCGCGTCCTCGAGCACAAGTATTACGTCGACGAGATCTACGATGCCGCGGTGGTCCAGCCGATTCACATCGTCTCCAGGGACGGACTGTGGCCGATCGACGTGCGGCTGATCGACGGCGCGGTCAACGGTGTCGCGCAGGCGGTGCGGGGTGGCAGCGAGATCCTCCGTCGTCTTCAGACCGGCTCGGTGCGGGCGTACGCAGCCTCGCTGTTTCTCGGAGTCGTGATGGTGCTGGGGTATTACCTGTGGCGATAGCGGAAACCCTGACTTTAGGCTTTGGGCTCTTGGCGTTGGGCCATGCCCGGAGCCCGGAGCCCGGAGCCTGGAGCCTGGAGCCGGCTCATACGCGATGAATCTTCCCATCCTCACGTCCCTGATCGTCCTGCCGATCGTTGGCGCGATCCTGCTGCTGTTCGTGAAGGACGACGAGCAGCACGAGAAGACGCTGCGGACCGGCGCGCTGCTCGTGTCGGTGCTCGTGTTCCTCGAGACGCTGCTGCTCTGGGCCCGTTTCGACCCGGGGTCGGCCGACTTTCAGTTCGTCGAGCGTCATGCGTGGATCCCCGCGTTCGGAATCAGCTATTTCGTCGGAGTGGACGGCATCAGCCTGCTCCTGCTCGTCCTGACCGGATTTCTGACGCCGCTCGCTCTTCTCGGATCGTGGGAGTCGGTGCACAAGCACACCAGGGCGTTCTGCGTCCTCGTGCTGCTGCTCGAGAGCGCGATGATGGGGGTGTTCATCTCGCTCGATCTGTTCCTGTTCTACGTGTTCTGGGACGCGATGCTCATTCCGATGTACTTCCTCATCGGCATTTGGGGTTACGAGCGGCGCGTGTACGCGGCGGTGAAGTTCATCCTGTACACGCTGGGCGGCAGCGTGCTGATGCTGCTGGCGATTCTCGGGCTGGCGTTTCTGCACAGCACCGTCGCCGGCAGCTACAGCTTCGACCTGACGCGGATGTACCAGCTGCAGATTCCCGCCAACCTGCAGTTCTGGTTCTTCCTGGCGTTTGCACTCTCGTTCGCCATCAAAGTGCCGTTGTTTCCGTTTCACACATGGTTGCCCGACGCGCACGTCGAGGCGCCGACCGCCGGCTCGGTCCTGCTCGCCGGCGTGCTGTTGAAGATGGGCACCTATGGGCTCGTGCGCTTCGCGTTTCCGCTCTTTCCGCTGGCCGCATCGTTCTTCGCGCCTTACCTGGCCCTGCTCGCGGTCGTCGGCATCATCTATGGCGCGCTCGTGGCGATGGTCCAGCCGGACATGAAGAAACTCGTGGCCTATTCGAGCGTCAGCCATCTCGGGTTCGTCGTGCTGGGTATCACGGCACTGAATATCCAGGGCGTGCAGGGCGCCGTCTACCAGATGCTCAACCATGGCGTCACCACCGGCGGTCTCTTCCTCATCGTCGGCATGCTGTCGGACCGGCGACATACGAGGCTGATTGCGGAGTACGGCGGCTTGAAAGGGGTCGTTCCGCACCTGGTCGCCGTGTTTCTGATCATCACGCTCGCTTCGATCGGCCTGCCAGGACTGAACGGATTCGTCGGCGAGTTTCTGATTCTGCTCGGCGCGTTCCGCTGGAACCCGCGCCTGGCGGCGTTCGCCGCGACCGGGGTCGTGCTGTCGGCCACCTACATGCTCTGGATGTTCCAACGCGTCAACTACGGACCCGTGAGCAATGAGAAGAATGCGGGGATGAGGGATCTCACGCCGCGCGAGTGGGTCGTGCTCGTGCCGATCGTCGCGGCGACGGTCCTGATGGGAGTGCTGCCGAACCTGTTTCTTCGCCCCATCGAGCCATCAGCCGCGCGCATGATCAGCCAGGTGCGTGCGCAGGCGCCGGCGCGCATCCAGGCGCGCGCGGACCAGCGCCCAGTCACGGGCGGCCAGTTGCCAGTGGCCAACGACCAACGACTAACGACCAACGACCAACGACCAACGACCAGCGACCACCCACGATGACCTCCTTGAACGCCATCGTTCCGATGCTGTGTGTGACCGCGGCGGCGATTGCCGCGATGGTCGCCGAAGCGTTCCGAGCACCGGGTGAGCGCATGCCGATTGGGCCCCTGGGCGCCATCGGCCTGACCGGGGCGGCGGTCGCCTGCGTGCTCTTGTGGAACCACAACACCTCGAGCTTCGGCGTCGTTCAGGCCGACAATTTCGGCCTGTTCGTCACCATGGTGCTCATTGTCGTCGGCCTCCTGTCGCTGGCTTTCTCGGGGCCGACGGTCGAGCGCGAGCGGCTGCCGCAGGGCGAGTATTACGCGCTGATGCTGTTTGCCATCGCCGGCATGATGCTGATGGCGACGGCGTCCGATCTGCTGCTTATCTTTCTCGCGCTCGAAGTGCTGTCGCTCGCCGTCTATGTCCTCACGGGAATCCGTCGCGATTCGCCACTCGGGACGGAGGCCGCCCTGAAGTATTTTCTTCTCGGCGCGTTTTCGAGCGCGTTCTTTCTCTACGGCATCGCGTTTACGTATGGCGTGACGGGCAGCACGCGCCTCGATCGGATCGGCAGCCTGATTGCCGCGCAGGCGCTGGCGCCCACGCCGATGCAGTTGCTGGCGCTCGGCCTGCTGCTCGTCGGATTTGCGTTCAAGGTGTCTGCCGTCCCCTTTCACATGTGGACGCCAGACGTGTACGAGGCTGCGCCGCCTGCCGTCACCGGCTTCATGTCGACGGGCGTGAAGGCCGCCGCGTTTGCGGCGTTTGCGCGCGTGTTTCTTTCGGCCTTCGAGCCGCTCAAGGCGCAGTGGGGTCCAGTCCTGTGGGCCGTCGCCGCGGCGACCATGATCGTCGGGACCGTGGTCGGCGTGGCGCAGTCGAACGTCAAGCGAATGCTCGCGTACTCCAGCATCGCCCACGGCGGGTACCTCCTTGTGGCCCTGCTCGCGGCGAACGACCTCGGTAAAGGCGCGGTGCTGTTCTATCTGCTCGCGTACTCCGTCACCAACCTCGGCGCCTTTGGCGTCATCGCGATGCTCGACAATGCCAATCGCCCGAACGATCGCGTGCAGGATTACGCAGGCCTGTGGAGCGACCATCCAGCGCTGGCCGCCCTCATGACGATCTTTCTGCTGTCGCTCGGAGGCTTTCCGCCGCTCGCCGGATTCATCGCCAAATGGTACGTCTTCAGCGCCGCGGTCAAAGCCGGCTACACCTGGCTCGCCATTCTGGGCGTCCTGACGAGCGTCGTCGCCGTCTTCTTCTACCTGCGCATCGTCGTCATGATGTACATGACGCCGAGCGATCAGCCGGCTCAGTTTCCCGCGGTGCCGGGGATCGCCGGATTCGCGCTGGTGGTTTCCGCCGTCCTCGTGTTCTATCTCGGCATCCTGCCAACCCGCGTGCTCGACTGGGCGGCCGCGTCAATCTCGACAATCTTCTGAAAGCGCTACCACGGAGGCCACGGAGGTCGACAGGAGGGAACGGATGAACAAAATGTAACTTCCGTGTTCTCCGTTTGCGTTCCGTGTCCTCTGTGGTAGCGCTTTTACCTGGGTTTTAGTGAATCGAGATAGCCGCTCGCTGCCTCAATCTCAGATTCGGTGAAGATCCTGACGCCTGCTGCACGCAAGCGCACCGCGGTCATGCCATCGCCCTTGACCTGTTGACCGCTGAAGGTGCCGTCGTAAATCGAACGGCTGCCGCACGAGGGGCTGCCGTCTTTCAAGATCGCGATGCGAATGCCATGGGCGGCACACGCGTTCGCCGCCGCCTCCGCCCCGCGTTCGAAGGCGCCGGTCACATCCTGCCCGGCCGCGGTCGACACGCGCCGCCCTACCGGCGTCACCGTGATTTCAGCCGCGGGCCGCGGCGTTGCGAGGCCCCCGGTGACCTCGGGACAGAGGGGAACAAGCCGCCCGTCTTCCTGCCAGCGCCGCAGGATCGGATGCTCGATCCGCGCGTCACCGCCGTGGTATCGCACGCGTTCTCCCAGCAGACACGCGCTGATCAGGATCTTCTCCATTGCAGGTCCTTCCGACAATCCCTTCTGCCATTCTGTAATCCTGCAATTCTGCAATATTATGGTGCTCCCGTGGAGACACCGAAGCACCGTCCTCTTGAGCGGTTCTGGCCCTACGCGGATCTGCCCGAGCAGCCGACCGACGAGGAACTCGCCTCGCTCGATCCCGAGCTGCACGACGCGCTGTTCGGGCCGACGCCGCACCCCTTCTCGATCACGCTCGTGTTTCCACCACTCGATCTGCCGGACTTTGCGCGCGCGCTCGATCTCTCGCGCGGCGCGGCCGAGTGTCGCGAGACGGGAAGCGGCGTGGACCGTCGCTATCGCGTGCGTTTCTTGCCGGCGGACGCCGAGCGGCTCCGCCAGGTCTTCGAAATCGTCGGGCGCGCCGACGCGACGGAGGTGTTGATTGACGATCGGCCGGTCCCGTACGCGCGGCAGTTGTGGCTGCCGCTGGTGTGGTTCTTCATCCAGCGGGTAGCCCGGTAGTCCTGTGCCGCCAAGCGAGGTCGAACGGGATTTGACGCGGCTCGAGAGCGAACTGAAGCGTCTCGAGGCCGAGTACAACATGTACTTCTCCGGTCGGCTGCCGAAGCCGCCATGGGAAACCCGCAGCCGCGTGGAATCGCTCGTCAAGCAGTACGACCGCGCCTATATCCAGAATACGGGCGACCGGTTCCGCTTCACCACGCTGCAGTCGCGCTTCGCGGCGTTCATCGATCTGTGGGACCGCGGGCTGCGCGCGCGCGAAGAGGGCCGCCCGGGACCGTTCGGCCAGAAGCCGACTCAAAAAGAGCTGCCGAAGAAGGGTGCCGAAGACCGCATCCTGCGCGTGGCCGCGTTCAAGGATCCCGTGCGCGAGATCGACAAGCTCACGGAACTCTACGAGTCGCTCGCCGAAGCGCGCCGCGAAGTGGGCGAGGAGAACGTGCCGTTCCACAAGTTCGCCGACCTGGTGAAGGGCCAGGTGAGCAAACTGCGGCAGGGCGGCAGTCCCGAAGTGGCGTTTCGTGTGGCAGTGAAGGATGGGAAAGTCAGTTTTACGGCGCGGGCGATGAAGGGTGCGAAAGAGTAGGGCAGAGGGCGGCCTCTGCCCTACAACAGGGTTAGATTTTCGTGACGTTGCCGGCCTGCGGGCCCTTCGGGCCGTCAACGATCTCGAACTCCACTGCCTGGCCTTCCTCGAGCGAGCGGAATCCGTCGCCCTGGATAGCTGAGTAGTGGACGAAGACATCACTGCCTCCGTCGCGTTCGATGAATCCGTACCCCTTGGCGTTGTTGAACCATTTGACCTTGCCTGTGATGCGCATCGTTCTTCTTCCTAACTTGCTGTGACGCGACCTGAAGCCGCGTCATTGAACCAACCCCGGTTCGTACCGCCTGTACCATTTACCGGAGCAAAAAAAAAGGCCGCGCATGCGGCCTTTCCCTTACGGCGCCAGGCCCGCCCGGCGTCGTCAGAGATAATACTGAAGTTTTCGCCTTATGCCAAGAGCTCTCATTAGCGTTTCCGACAAAACCGGCATCGTGGATGTCGCCCGCGGCCTTGCCTCGCGCGGCTTTGAGCTGGTGTCGACCGGCGGCACCGCGCGCGCGCTGACCGAAGCCGGATTGGCGGTGATCAATGTGTCGGACATCACCGGTTTTCCTGAGATGATGGATGGCCGCGTGAAGACGCTGCACCCCAACGTCCACGGGGGCATCCTGGCGCGACGCGATCACCCTGAGGATCTGCGGGCCATCGCCCATCATGGGATACGGCCGATCGACGTCGTCATCGTGAATCTGTATCCGTTCGCCGAGACGGCTCGCAGGCCCGGTGTGCCGTTCGATGAACTGGTCGAGCAGATCGACATCGGCGGCCCCAGCATGGTCCGCGCGGCGGCAAAAAACTTTCGCGACGTCCTCGTCGTCGTTGACCCGGGCGACTACGCGAAGCTGCTCGAGGCGCTGGACGAGACGCCGCGCCTCGCATTTCGCTACGAACTGATGCGCAAAGCGCTTGCGCATACCGGCGCGTACGACCAGGCGATCAGCGCGACGCTTGCGACGATCGATCTGCAGGGGGACGCATTCGAGCGGCGTGCGGCCGGCGACGCATCGCTCGGGAATCGCCTCGATCTGACGCTCGAGAAGATTCGGGATTTGCGATACGGCGAGAACCCGCATCAACGCGCGGCGTGGTACCGGCCGCTGGATGTGGGATCCGGCTCTGGCCTGAATCCGGGAACCGCCGCCGGCCTCGGCGATGCGACAATCCTACAGGGCAAAGAGCTGTCGTATACGAACCTGCTCGATCTCGACGCGGCCGCGCGCATCGTGCTCGAGTTTGGCGAGCCCGCGGCCGCTGTGATCAAGCACACCAATCCGTGCGGCGCCGCGATCGGCACGTCGGCCGCTGACGCGTACGTGCGGGCCCGTGACGCCGATGCCATGGCCGCCTTCGGCGGCATCGTCGCGCTCAACCAGCCGATCGATCGCGCGGCAGCTGAATCCATCGTGGCCACATTTATCGAAGCCGTCATCGCGCCCGAGGTTGACGCCGAGGCGCGTCCGATCCTCGCGGGCAAACCGAACATGCGCGTTGTGACCGCCAATTTCGAGCGCTTGAGAAGCACGGGCCTCGAAGTGCGCACGATCCTTGGCGCAGCGCTCGTGCAGCAGCGCGACTTCGTGGTCGAGGCGCGGCAGGCTTGGACCGGCGCGATTTCTGACGGGCTCCGCGTGGTCACCAAACGCCAGCCGTCAGCGGAGGAGTGGGAGGCGCTGCGCTTCGCCTGGCGGATCTGCGCGCACGTGAAGTCGAATACGGTGATCTTTACCGACGCCACGCGGACGCTTGCGATTGGCGCAGGTCAAATGAGCCGTGTCGATGCCGTCAACGTCGCGTTGCTGAAGGCGCGCAGTCTCAAGGAGGGTGCGCTGAGGAAATCAGTCGCCGCGTCTGACGCGTTCTTCCCGTTCCGGGACGGCCTCGACGCGGTTGCGGCCGCCGGCGCCACCGCCGTGGTGCAGCCGGGCGGCTCGGTCCGCGACGCGGAAGTGATCGCCGCCGCGGATGAACACGGCCTCGCCATGGTTTTTACAGGGCGGCGACACTTCCGACACTAGCTATACGGCAGGACTAAAGTCCTGCGCTACGAAGTGGCGTCCTCTGTTCATGTTGTGGCGCAGGTCTTTAGACCTGCCGTGATCTTGCGACCGCGAACGGCAGGGTAATCAAGACCAGGAACAGGATCTGAAACTCGGAGTCGCCGAAGTTGTGCTCGGTCATTCCGGCGGCGAGCATCGCGACCACACTGGCGAGCGCCGTGGCCGAGAGGAAACGCAGCGTCCCGTCGTGCCGCGCTTCCCGAAAGATCGTCACGGCGCCAACGACAACGGCGCCGATGAACCAGACCCAGAGGGCCACCGCCGGCAGGCCCCGTTCGGCGGCGATCTGCAGCGGCACGTTGTGGAGGTGCGGGGTCGTCCTCAACACCGCGCTCGGGGCGCGATACTGGGGATAGATGCGTTCGATCATGTTCGGCCCGACCCCGAACACGGGATGGGCCGCGACGATCTCCCGGCCGGCACGCATCATCGCAAACCGATCGCTGACCGTGACGTCCTGCAGGTTGAAGATGGAGTAGAAGCGCTGGAGGACCTGCGCCGGCGCGGTCGCGAAGAAGATGGCGCCAGCCACCGGCAGGGCGGCCGTCAGCCGGAAGTCGCGCAGCATGAGCAGCAGCGCGGCGCCGCAGCACGCGCCCACCCAGGCATTGCGCGACAAGCTCAGCGGGAGAACGACAGCCAGCGCCGGGATCAGAAGAGCCGGCCACACTCGCGACCTCGTCATGAACAACACGCGCCCGAGCGCGACGTTGAGGACGAGCATCACCAATCCGGCGAACGTCATGTACAGACCGAGGGTGCTGCGCGGGCGCTGCCCGAGGTTGTCGTAGTGGAGAATCGAATACTGGCCGATGCCGATCACGGCGCTGATTGCGCCAGCGGTGATGATGATCGTCGTCAACATCATCGCCGAGGCTTCGTCGACGATTTCGTAGGTGAGCGGCACGAGCAGGAGCAGGACGAGCTGCTTGCAATCGGTGAAGCTCGTCGCGCGTTCCGGGGAGAACGCCGCGGATATCAGCGTCCACGCGGCGTAGAGGATCAGCGGCAGCATCCACGGCGGCGCGCTCGGTCGACGGCGTTCGAAGACCAGTGTCACGACCCAGCCGGCCAGCGCGACGGCGAGGAAGATTTCGCCAACCGCAATCGAGAACTGGACCGAGGCGACCGTCAGCGCGAGGCCGACGAGCGCGACGCGTCGCGGGATGAGGGTCGCTTCCGACAGCGTTCCCACCTCAGCACTCCCGGCGGTCATCGAATTCAGGGATGTTATCGTCATCGGGTACAGCCGGTGAGACGAGTCTGCGCAAACGTGTGAGCCACCACGGCGCCCGAGCGTCCAGGGCGCCGACGATCGGGTCCTTCTTCAGCCGATCGCTGGCGGCGGCCGGCGTCAGCCCCTCGAGCAGCGCGCGGCTCAGAAACCGTTCGGTGGCGCGACCAAACCATGGACGGTTTCCCCAGTAGTGATCGAACCATGGCGCCGCCTCCTCGAGTGGCGCGTATGCGGCCAACACAATACTGCACGCGAGCTGGTCCACGGCGAAATATCGTGTCAGCGGCCGGATTTCGTCAAACACGGCGAGCGTGCGCTCGAAGATATCCGCGTGCTGCCGCGAGCTCGCGACGATGCCGGCGTTCCACATCGACGCGGTCCCGTCCGGCGTAATCCCGTGCCACGTGCGTCCGACGACTTCGTGCGCGAGCGAACGGTCGCCCTTCCGTGGTGGCGCAGCCAGCGAGTACTCGCGCCGATGCATGAACACCGCGCCGGCGGCCAGCCGCTCGGCCAGCCCCGTCAGGTCGCGCCGTGCCATCGTGTCCGTGTCCGCCAGCACGACATCGGCCGTCGAATCTTCCGCCAGCCGTCGAAGGGCCTCGAGGCTCGGACGAAACTGGTCGTCGAGCGGCCCGCGCCACGCCCGGACGGTCGCCTGGGTCAGCCGATCGATCGTAATCGAGTTGCCGAACCACCGATAGTGGTCGGGCCGATCCGTCAGCAGGACGATTTCGCTCCCAGGCGGCGCGTAGGCCTGGAGGGTCAGCAGGGCGACCGCGGCTTCCCGATGAAGCCCGCCGCGCGGTCCGTACGCGAGCACGCCGAAGCGCGTCCGCGCCGCGCTGGTCACGGCGAGCCCGCGCGAGCATGAGGGACCGAGCGTCTGCGCGAGGCGAGCAGCCGTTCGGCCGCGGCGATCACGCGCGGAGCCTCGATACGGGTCAGACAACGGAAATCGCCAGGCTCGCAGACGCGCTGATCGCAGGGGCGGCAGGGGAGCCCGTCAATCTCGACGAGCTCTGCCAGCAACGCGGGATCCCGCCAGGGCGCCGAGCGCTCCGACGGCGTCGGTCCGAAGATCGCGACGATCGGCACGTCGGTCGTCGCCGCGAGGTGCAGAGGGCCGCTGTCGCCGCCGATGTACAGCGCGCTTCTCTCAATCAGCGCGCGAAGCTCAGCGAGCGAAAAATCGCCGCAGTCGAGCACGCGATGCCGATCGCCCGCCGGCAGCTTTCCGCGCGCGTCGTTGATGATGCCCTTGGCCGCTTCGCGTTCTGACGGCCCGGACGTGACGATCACGCGCCGCCCGGCCTTCGACGCGAGCGCGGCGACGGTCTCGACAAACGCGGGCAGCGGCCATCGGCGGAAGGGCGAACTGGCGCTGACGTGAATCACCGCGAGATCTTCGTTCTCGGTCACGCCTGCCGCCACCAGGCGTTCGTTGACGGTTGCCTTTGCGCCGCGATCGATCGTCATCTCCAACGGATTGGCAGCGGGCGTGGGCGACTCCATGTCGAGCGCCCTGAGCAGATCCCACTGGTTCTCGACTGAATGGCGTCGTCGAAGCTCGCGCGGCCGTTCGACGACGTCTGTATACGTCCAGCGCCTGGCGACGACGTTGTAACCGATTCTCCGTGGGGCGCCGCTCATCAGCGTCAGCAACGAGGCGCGCGGGCCGCCGTGGAAATCGATCGCCAGATCGTAATGTGCACGCCTCAGCCGCCACCCGAGGTTCATGTCGTCCAGCAGCCCCGCGATGCCGTTACGCCGAGGTGCGACGATGACTTCGTCGAGATGCGGATTGCCGGCGACGACGGGAGCGGCGGCGGGTTCGACAAGGTAGGTGAGGTGCGCACCGGGAAAACGCCGGCGCAGAGCGGCCACGGCCGGCGTCGTGAAGATCACATCACCGATCTGCCGCAGGCGCACCAACAGGATCTTCAATCTGCAGTCTGCAATCTGAACGTCAGGGTTCGATCGTGGCTTCGTCGATCAGCATGACCGGGATGTCGTCCTTGATCGGATACACGCGCTTGCACGCGTCGCATTTGAGGGCTGCCCCGTTCTTGACAAGCTTCACAGGCGTTTTGCAGTGGGGACAGGCCAGAATTTCGAGCAACTCCGGGTCGACAGCCATGACGGGAATATATGACACCTTCCGGCTTTTGTGGAACAATTCAAGTGTATGAAGCTTGCCGTTTTCGTGACCGCCGTGTGCGTTGCGGTGCCTTCCATATCGACGGCTCAGACGCCGCGCAACCGCGCGCCTCAACCGGCGCCCGCTTCGCCGGCCAAGGTCGCTCAGGCGTATGAGCAGTTCCTCATCGGGCATCATCTCGAAGAGAACGACGACGTGAACGGCGCAATCGCCGCCTACAAGAAGGCGATCGAGCTCGATCCGCTGGCGGCCGACATTCCAGCGGAATTGGCCGGGCTGTACTTGCGTCACGACAGGGTCGACGACGCGGTGGGCGCAGCGGAGCAGGCGCTGAAGGTCGCGCCGGCCAATCAGGAGGCGCACCGCGTGCTCGGTCTCATCGCCGCCGCGAAGATTGACAGCCGCGGGCGGCAGCAGCCGGCGGGCGCCGACGCCGATGTCACGAACGCCATTCAGCATCTGGAAAAGGCGATCGCCAACCCGATCGGCGAAGCCGATCCCAACGCGCGTGGAACGCTCGCCCGGCTTTACCTGCGGATCGCCGCGTACGACAAAGCCATTCCCCTCCTGGTCGATCTCGTCCGTCAGCAGCCGGCGTGGCTGGACGGTTCGCGCCTCCTGGCCCAGGCGTACGCCGGCGCGGGCCGAACCGCGGACGCGATCGATCTGCTGGATGAGCAGGCGAATGAGGATCCCAGCCTGCTCCCCACGCTGGCGGACTTCTACGAGCGCCAGGAGCGCTGGCAGGACGCCGCCAACGCGTATGCACGGGCCCTCAACGTCGCGCCACGCAACGTCGACCTGAAAACGCGATACGCGCAGGCGCTCCTCAATGCCGGTGGGCGCGACAACATCGGCAAGGCGCGGGACGCGCTGAACGACATCGTCTCCACGCGCAATGACGCGCGGGCGCTGTACCTGCTGTCGCAGGCCGACCGGCGGTTTGGCGACCTCGCCGGCGCCGAAGCGGCGGCCCGCCGGGTGATCGCGGTGCAGGACCAGAGTCCCTTTGGTTACTTCGCGCTGGCGGAGGCGCTCGAGGAAGGCCGTCAGTACGCGCAGATCGTCGATGCGCTGACGCCGGCGGTTGCGAAGTTCCACGGGCTGTCCGGCGATCACTCAGTGGAGCTGCGCATGCTGCTGCCCCATCTGGGTTATGCCCATCAGGAGCTGGGCCAGTACGAGCAGGCGTTGACCGCCTTCGACGAAGCGCATCGCCTGTCGCCGAAAGACGCGCTCGTCACAAGCTATCTGATCGATGCCAACATCTCGGCAAAGAAATACGCCGTGGCCCTGCAGCTGGCGCGGCAGGCAAGAGCGGAGAATCGGAACAACCTGACGCTCGCGCGACTCGAGGCGCAGGCGCTGCGCCTGGACGGAAAGCCCGACCAGGGCGTCACCGTGCTCGAGGACGCGCTTCAGGATCATCTGGACGACCCGGCTGCGTACGTGGCGCTCGCGCAGCTCTACCAGGACGTCTCGCGCGGACCCCAGGCGGTGAAGCTTCTGCAGGATGCGCAGGCGAAGTTCCCCTCGTCCACGGCCATCACATACCAGCTTGGTGCAACCTTCGACAAGCAGAAGAACTTCGCCGAGTCCGAGGCGGCGTTCCGCCAGGTGCTGGCGCGCGAGCCGGACAACGCCGGGGCGCTGAACTATCTCGGGTACATGCTGGCCGAGCGCGGCGAACGGCTGGACGAATCGGTCGGCTACCTGAAGAAGGCGCTGGAGAAGGAGCCCGACAACGGCTCGTTCCTCGACAGCCTGGGCTGGGCGTACTTCAAGGCCGGCAAGTTCGACCTTGCCGAGGAGAATCTACGGCGCGCGGCCGATCAGCTGAAGATCAACTCCGTGATCCAGGAACATTACGGGCAGCTGCTCTTCAAGGTCGGCCGGTTCGACGAGGCGATTGCCGCGTGGAACCGCGCGCTCACTGGCGACGGCGCTTCGATCGACCGCGCCGACATCGACAAGAAAATCCGGGACGCCAGACAAAAACTCAACAAACGATGAAACCGTCCGGCGCTCGTGGCGCGACAGCCGTGCCACGGGCGTTCGTCGCCCTGACGGCCCTCGTGGGTCTCTCATGTGTGTCCTGCGCGGCGCCGTTGATGAAGCTGCCGGCCGGCCCCGGCGTGCCCGCGGCGGATGCCGTCGACGCGTTCACCCAAGCCACCGCCGCCTGCCGCGGCATTCGAACCCTCACCGCCGAAATTGCAACGAGCGGCTCGGCCGGCGGCCGTCGCGTGCGCGCCAGGCTGCTGGCGGGCGTCGCCTCGCCCGCCTCCGTACGTCTCGAGGCGACGGCGCCGTTTGGACCACCGATCTTTTTCCTGGTCGCGAACAATGACGATGCCACTCTGCTGCTGCCGCGCGACAACCGCGCGCTCGAACATGGCCGCCCCGACGCGGTCCTGGATGCGGTCGCCGGCGTACCGCTCAACGCGGCGGATCTGTATGCCACATTGACCGGCTGCGCACCCGCCGGCGCGCCCTCTCAAGGCCGCGACCTCGGGAGCGACTGGCGCGTCGTGCACCTGTCGGCGGGACCGGTCAACTACGAGCTATATTTGCATCGCGACAGCCGCGCGCTGCCGTGGCGGCTCGTGGCGACGACACGGGAGAGCGCGGCGAACGGCACGGTGCGCGTGGAGTATCGCAATTTTCAGAACGGCCTGCCGCGAGCTATTCACATGAAGGGTCTCGAAAAGGAAGCCTTCGATCTGACGCTCGCCTTGTCGCAGGTGGAAACGAACGTGCCGCTGGGCGACGACGTCTTTCGGCTGGAGATTCCGCCTTCGGCCGACCCGATCACCGTTGATGAGTTGCGCCGTGCGCGTCTCGGCATTCGCGAAAATTAACCTGTCGCTGCGCGTGCTGGGCGTCCGCCCGGACGGCTATCACGAGCTGCGGACGATTTTTCAATCGATCGCGCTGCACGACACGCTGACCGTACGCGCCCGGCGTGGACCATTTGCGCTGCAGTGCGACGATCCGGACTGTCCCACCGGCGGCGCCAATCTCGTATGGCAGGCGGCCGAGCACGTATGGGCGGCCTCGGGACGCCGCGGGATCGTGCGCGACGTCGAGATCCAACTGACCAAACGCATTCCGCTTCAAGCCGGACTTGGCGGCGGCAGCAGCGACGCGGCGGCCGCGCTCCGTCGTGTTCGGTGGCGCTCTGGAGCGTCAAAGAGCCGTCGTTGCGCGAGATCGCCGTCAAGCTCGGGGCGGACGTGCCGTATTTTCTGGATGGCGGGACGGCGCTTGGCCTCGATCGCGGCGATGTCTTGTACCCGCTCGTCGATCATCCTGCCGCGTGGGTGACCCTGGTGCGTGCCGTCGTTCGGTGTGAGCACAAAGGACGCCTACGCGTGGTGGGACGAAGTAGGCGGTCGGACAGTGCCAGGTCCGGTGTCCCTATCCGGTCCGCCCGGCGATCTTCAAAACGACCTGCAGGGTCCGGTTGCCGCGCACCACCCGGAAATCGCGCAGATCGTCAGCGCGCTGCGGAAGGCCGGCGCCTCCCATGCGGCGATGTCCGGCAGCGGGTCGGCCGTTTTCGGCCTGTTCAGCCGCCGCCCGGCCGCCGAGCGCGCTGCGCGCGCGCTTTCGAAAAGCGCCCGCGCGATGTTTGGTCCGGAGGGCAGTGGCCCCAGGAGTGTAGTGGTCACGAGGACGATCAATCGCGCGGCGTATCAACGACTTGCCGGGATCGCGGCCCATCGTATAAACTTACCGTTTGCGCCGCGAAGTCTGGGCCACGCCTGAGGTCAGCTTCTTCATAAACTGTCGAGTGATGTTCCGAAACGCGGGTCGCGGTGCGATCGAGCAGAGAGGCGTCGGAGGCATGGTGGGGCGTGGCCAAGCGGTAAGGCGCGGGACTTTGGATCCCGTATTCGAAGGTTCGAATCCTTCCGCCCCAGCCAACTGGCGAGGCCGCAAGTAGATGGGTGATCCGTTCGTGGCGACCGGGTTCGGCGAGCTGAAAGTTTTCTCGGGCACGGCGCATCCGCAATTGACGCGCGAAGTGGCCGACTTCCTCGGCGTGCAGCCGGGGCAGGCGCGGCTCCGCCCGTTTCCCGACTCGGAAGTCTCGTTCCAGATCGACGAGAACATCCGCGGCGCCGATGTGTTCATCATTCAGCCGACGTGCAGAAACGAGTCCGGCTCGGTCAACGATCACCTGGTCGAGCTGCTGATCATGATCGATGCGTTCAGGCGCTCGTCGGCGGCGCGCATCACGGCGGTCCTGCCGTATTACGGCTACGCACGTCAGGATCGGAAGGACAAGCCGCGCGTGCCGATCTCGGCCAAGCTCGTGGCCAACGTGCTCAGCGCGGCGGGCACCAATCGCGTGCTGACGATGGATCTGCACAAGGCGCAGATCCAGGGGTTCTTTGACATTCCCGTCGACCACCTGTTTGCCGCGCCGGTGATCATCGATTACCTGACGCGCCTCGATTCGCCGAATCTCACGATGGTGTCGCCCGATGCGGGCGGCGCGGAACGGGCGCGCGCCTACGCGAAGCGGCTCGACGCCGAGCTCGCGATCATCGACAAGCGGCGGACCGACGATGGGACGGCGGAAGTGATGAATGTAATCGGCGATGTGGCAGGCCGGACCTGCGTCATTCAGGATGACATCATCGACACCGCCGGCACGATCACGAAGGCGGCTGGCGCCCTGAAAGCGAACGGCGCGGCGCGCGTCGTCGCGTGCGCGGTGCACGGCGTGTTCTCGGGGCAGGCGATCGATCGCATCGAGAAGTCGCCGATCGACAGGATGATCGTGACGAACACGATTCCGCTGTCGCCGATAGGGCAGGCGTGCGGCAAGATTGTCGTGCTCTCGGTCGCGCGGCTGCTCGGGCAGGCGATCAAGAGCATTCACGAAGAAACCTCGGTGTCTTCGTTGTTTGTATGAGGCCGGGCTCCAGGCTCTAGGCTCCGGGCTTCTGGCCTGAAGTCCGGAGCCTAAAGCCTGAAGCCATAAGGAATCAAACTATGGAAGCGATACTCGAAGCAACAGCGCGTGACTCGTTCGGCAAGAACGAGGCGCGGCGGACGCGGCGCGACGGCCGGGTGCCGGCGGTGGTGTACGGCGCCACGAGCGAGGGCGGGAGCCGCGACGCGACGCCGATTACGGTCGATCCGCGCTCGCTCCTCAAGATTCTGCATTCCGAGTCCGGGGCGAACACCCTGATCTCGTTGAAGCTCGGCGGCGGGGGCGACGCGCGCGTCCTGATCAAGGAATATCAACTCGATCCGGTCACGCACGCGGTGCTGCACGCCGACTTCTATCGCGTGCGGATGGACCGCGCGATTCACGTCACGATTCCGGTGACCGTGAAAGGCGAGCCGAAGGGCGTCAAGCAGCAGGGCGGCATCCTCGAGTTCATCCGGCGCGAGATCGAGGTCGAGTGCCTGCCGGCCGATATTCCCGAGCACGTGGAGATCGACGTCAGCGAACTGATGCTGCACCAGGGCGTGCGTGTCCGCGAGATCCCGGCCGACCCCAAATGGAAGTCGGTCAGCGATCCCGACATGATGCTGGTCCACGTCATCCTGCCGAAGGCCGAGGAAGTCGCGGCGACGCCGGAAGCGACAGCCGCTGCGGCGACGGCGACGCCGGCCGAGCCCGAAGTCATCAAGAAGGGCAAGAAGGACGAGGACGAGGCAGAGGTCAAGAAAGAAGAGAAGAAAGACGAGAAGAAAAAGTAGGGGGATTTGCACAGGCCACGATGAAAGCCATTGTCGGGTTGGGCAATCCTGGGCCGAAGTACAGGGGTACGCGGCATAACATCGGATTCTCAGTCGTCGATGAACTGGCGCGACGCGCCGGCGTCGAGTTTGCGTCGGCGCCGGTCAACGCGCTGATCGCGAAGTGGCGCGACGACCGGGGGGCAGCGGCCGCCGGAGTCAGTGATGTCGTGTTGATCGCCAAGCCGCTGACGTTCATGAACGAGAGCGGCCAGGCGGTCGGCGAGCTGACGCGGTACTTCAAGATCGACGCGGGCGACCTGCTGATCGTGGTCGACGAAGTTCAGTTGCCGCTGGGCAAATTGCGCGTGCGGACGCGAGGGTCCGCGGGCGGGCACAACGGCTTGAAATCGGTGGTCGCCCACATCGGCGAGGATTTCGCGCGACTGCGCATCGGAGTCGGAAGGGGCGACAACCGGCGTGATCTCGCCGATCACGTGCTGGCGCGGTTCGACAGCGACGAAGCGGCGGAGGTCGAGCGCATGACGGGGCGCGCGGCCGATGCGGCGGAGATGTTCACCATGGCCGGGATCGCCGCCGTGATGAACGCGTACAACGGCGGCGATCCGGCGACAACCGAATAGCCCTGAAACTCAGGGCAAACCTTGGGTCCGCCTGAAGGTGGCCCCCACGGACGGGCAGGTCTAAAGACCTGCGCTACAACAGCACATCGCAGCGTGCTCGCGATGACTGGCGTAGCGCAGGACTTTAGTCCTGCATGTCTCGTGTCCTGAAGGAGCAGCACAATGGCCGATCGACAGTACGAGCTCGTCTACATCCTCCCCGCCGAGACCACCGAACAGCAGGTGGCCGAACTGCACGAACAAATCGAGGCCGTGGTGTCCCGCATGAACGGTCACATCGAGAAGACCGAGAACTGGGGCCGCCGCCGGCTCGCCTACGAAATCGCGCATCAGAAAGAGGGCGTCTACGTCCTCGAAGTGATCAACGGCTCCGGCGAGCTGATGAAGGAGCTGGATCGCCGGCTCCGCGTGATGGATCTGGTCATTCGCCACATGGTCGTGCGCGTCGACGAAGAGAAGAAGGTGGTCGACCGCACGCGCACCAAGCGGCAGACCGAATCGGAGCGGCGCCGCGTCAAGCGCGGCCTGCCGCCGCAGCGGCAGCCCGGCGAGGGACGCTCGGCTGGCGATCTGGAAGACATCGAAGACGATCGTTTCGACGTGGTGGAGGGCTAAATGCCATTTGGACAAGGACGATCCGGCGGCGGCGGGCGCGGCCGCGACAAGGACAAGAAACCAGGCGACAAGGAAAAGGGCCAGCGCCGTACGCTGTTCCGCCGGCGCAAGGTCTGCAAGTTCTGCGCCGATAAGATTGACGACATCAACTACAAGGACGTCAAGCTGCTCGGTCCCTTCGTGCCCGAGCGCGGGAAGATTCTGCCGCGACGCATCTCCGGCACCTGCGCCATGCACCAGCGGAAGCTGCAGACGGCCATCAAGCGCGCCCGTCAGATTGCGCTCATCCCTTATGTCACAGACTGAAATTGCAGATTGCTGATTTCAGATTGCAGATTCATTTCAGATTGGATGCATTCATTCTGAAATCTTCAATCTGAAATCTGCAATTCCTTCGAGAGGCCACCATGGAAGTGATTCTTCGAGAACACGTGGACAACCTGGGGCGACGAGGCGAGATCGTGAAGGTCGCCGACGGCTACGCCCGCAATTACCTGCTGCCGCGCAAGCTGGCGCTGCTCGTCACCGAAGGCAACAAGCAGCAGATCGAGCGCGAGCGCGGCAAGTTCGAGGCGCGCGAGCAGGAAGAGAAGAAGGTCGCCGACGCGATGGCCGCCAGGCTGGCGGGCGTCGAGATTCAGATCTCCCGCAAGGTCGGCGAGACCGAGGCGCTGTACGGGTCGGTCACGAGCGCGGACATCGCCGCCGCGATGGCGGCAAAGGGCTTCGAGATCGACCGCCGCAAGCTGAACCTGCGCGAGCCGCTCAAGAAGCTCGGCGAGTACGACATTCCGCTGCGTCTGCACCCCGACGTGACGATCCCGATCAAGGTCAAGGTCGTTTCGGAAAGCGTTGAGAAAGCCAAAAGCTAGAAGTCAAAGTCAAAAGTCAAAAGTCAAGAGTGGAACTCGGGCGTACGACCTCAAGCGTCGTCGCCCGATTTTTATCTGTTGCACTTTTGACTTCTTAGTTCTAAGTTCTATCTTCCCCTGCATTCACGCCTGATGCCCGAACTCGCCGTAGCCGAACGCACGCTTCCGCACAATCTCGAAGCCGAACGATCCGTCCTCGGCGCGATTCTGCTGCACAACGACGCCTTCAACCTCGCCGCCGAGGTGATCGACTCGAAGGACTTCTTCCGCGACGCGCACCGCCGGATTTTCGACAAGATGGTGAAGCTCGCCGAGCACGGCGACGCGATCGATCTGGTGACGCTGAAGGAGGAGCTGGGCCGGGCCGGGGAGCTCGACGAGATCGGCGGCCCGGCCTACATCACGGCGCTCGTGGACGGCGTGCCGCGCTCGACCAACGTCGAGCAC
Source organism: uncultured Acidobacteriota bacterium (assembly GCA_963789965.1). Lineage (GTDB taxonomy): Bacteria > Acidobacteriota > Vicinamibacteria > Vicinamibacterales > CAVVIG01 > DATLLJ01. Next base: position 562,825 of record CAWBMO010000001.1, on the reverse strand, counting down.
TACGCGCGGATCATCAAGGAGAAGGCGACCCTCAGGAACCTGATCTATTCCGCGAACAGGATTCTGATCACGGCGTACGAGGGCGGCGAGGATGCGGACGTCATCCTCGACCAGGCCGAGCACGCCATCTTCGCGATCGCCGACGACAAGGTGCGCGACGGCTTCGTGTCGTTGCGGGATCTGGCGCAGGGGAGCCTCGAAACCATCGAGAAGCTCCACTCCCACAAGGAGCTCATCACCGGCGTGCCGACCGGCTTCACCGATCTCGACGAGATGACGTCGGGCTTGCAGCCCTCGGACCTCGTCATCATCGCCGCGCGCCCGTCGATGGGGAAGACGAGCCTCGTGCTCAACATCGCGCAGCACGTCGGGACCAAGACCGACATGACGGTCGGCCTGTTCAGCCTCGAGATGTCGAAGGAGCAGCTGTTCCTGCGGCTGCTGACCTCCGAGGCGCGCATCGACGCGCACCGGCTGCGCGGCGGGTTTCTCGGCGAGCGCGACTGGGGCAAGCTGTCGCAGGCGATTGGCACGCTCAGCGAAGCGAAGATCTTCATCGACGACTCGCCGTCGATCGGCGTGCTCGAAATGCGCGCAAAATGCCGGCGGCTCAAGGCCGAACACGGCCTGCACCTGGTCGTCGTCGACTACATTCAATTGATGCAGGGCCGGGGCCGTTTCGAGAACCGGACGCTCGAGCTCGCGTCGATTTCGCGATCCATGAAAGGCCTGGCGAAAGAGCTGAACGTCCCGATCGTGGTGCTGTCTCAGCTGTCCCGCGCGCCCGAGTCGCGGTCCGATCATCGCCCGCAGCTGTCGGACCTGCGCGAGTCCGGCGCGCTCGAGCAGGACGCCGACGTTGTCGTCTTCATCTATCGTGAGGATTTGTACGGCGATCGGAACCAGCCGGGGGCCGACACCCAGGGCGTGGCGGAACTGATCATCGGCAAGCAGCGGAACGGGCCGACCGGCATCGTCAAGCTCGCATTCATTCGAGAGTTCACGCGCTTCGAAAATCTCGCCATCGGCAGCGCGTAACCCATCACCGCGACAGGCAGGCGGCGAGTGTTCGCTGCAGGATCTGCTTCTCGGCGCGGCGATCGGACAAGGTATCTTAGAGCCGGCCGCGACAACCGGTATGATCGACGCCAACGCATGATTCGTCCTACCGTCGCGCGTGTGGATCTGGGCGCCATCGCGCGCAACTTCAGACACATCACGGAACATCTGGCGAACGAACGGCCGACCGGGCCGCCGCGGGCGATTGCCGTGGTCAAGGCGAACGCGTACGGGCACGGCGCCGGTCAGGTGGCACGGGCGCTCGAGGATGCCGGCGCCGATTTGCTGGCCTGCGCGGATATCGAGGAAGGGGCGGCGCTGCGCGCCGCCGGCGTGCGGGCGGACATTCTGATCTTCGGCGCCCTCAGCGTCAGCGACCTCGACGGGCTGTTCGACTGCGGGCTCACGCCGACGATCTCCACCCCGGGCGCCGCGCGCGCCGTGCAGACGGCGGCGGCCAGGTACAAGCGGCGGCTTCCGTATCACCTCAAGATCGATACCGGCATGAACCGTCTCGGATTTCGGTACGACAATCTGCGGCGCACCCTGCCCGAGCTCTTCGCCGGTGAGAACCTGGAACTCCGCGCGGTCTACACACATTTCGCGACCGCCGACGAACCGGACTCGCCGCTGTTCGCCGAGCAGCGAGTGCGGTTCGAACGCGCGCTGGCCGAGATCAACGCCATGAGCGCCGGAGCGAACCCGTACATCCACGCGTGCAACAGCGCCGCGCTGCTGCGGGATGCGCGTGTATGGTACGACCGTGTCCGGCCCGGTCTCCTGCTCTACGGCATCGTGCCGCCGCCGCTCGCGTCGACGATCGCCCTCGAGCCGGCGATGACGCTCGTGAGCCGCATCGTCGCCGTGAAGGGTATTCGTCCCGGCGAGGGCGTTGGCTACGGCCTGCGGTTCAAGGCCGACAGCCCGAGATCCATTGCGGTGATTCCCGCCGGATATGCGGACGGCCTCGATCTGCGGCTCGCAGGCCGGGGCGCCGTCCTCATTCGCGGGCGCCGTGCTCCGATCGCCGGTGCCGTGTCGATGGACATGCTTGCCGCGGACGTCACCGGGCTCGACGTGGCGCCGGGCGACGAGGTTGTGATCCTGGGATCGCAGGGTGACGATCGGATCGACGTCCGCGAGATGGCGGCCACGATCGGCACGATTCCGTGGGAGATCGTCTGCCGCATCGGGACACGGATAGAACGGGTCTATCAGTAGTTGGTAAATTGGTGAGTTGGTAAATTGGTGAGTTGGTAGATCGGTGAGTTGGTAATTTGGTGAATTCGAATCCTGCCGTAATTTACCAAGTCACCAACTCACCAATTTACCAACTTGGGTAACACCGCATGGCCAAGCGTCCTTCAAGCGTATTTGTCTGTCAGGAGTGCGGAGCTCAATCGCCGAAGTGGCTGGGGCGCTGCGCGGAGTGCGGCGCGTGGAACTCGCTCGTCGAGGAGCACGCACCCGAACAGGACGCGGCTGCCCGGTCAAACCGATACGCGGGTTCCGGCACACCGACTGGTGCGCAGCTCTATGCGAACGTCGAGATCGCACAACACGCCCGGCTGTCGACCTCCATCGACGAGTTCGATCGCGTGCTGGGCGGCGGCGTCGTCCCGGGATCGCTCGTCCTGCTCGGCGGCGAGCCGGGCATCGGCAAGTCGACGCTGCTGCTCCAGGCGGCAGCCAACATGGCGCGCACGGCCGGCCCCGTGCTCTACTGCTCGGGCGAGGAATCGGAGCACCAGATCAAATCGCGTGGCGAACGGCTCGCGGTGGGCGCGGCGCCGTTGTACCTGCTCGCCGAAACGTGCCTCGAGCGCATTCTCGACGAGATCGCGCGCATCAAGCCGGCGCTCGTGATCGTCGACTCGATTCAGACGATCTTCTCGCTCAAGTTTCAGTCGGCGCCAGGCAGCATCAGCCAGGTGCGTGAAGGCGCGACGCAACTGCTGTTCACCGCCAAAGGACAGAACGTCCCGACGTTTCTCGTCGGCCACGTCACCAAGGACGGCAGCCTGGCCGGCCCCAAAGCGCTCGAGCACGTCGTCGACACGGTGCTCTATTTCGAGGGCGAGCGTCATCACTCGCATCGCGTCGTCCGCGCCGTGAAAAACCGGTTCGGCGCGGTCAGCGAGCTCGGCGTGTTCGAGATGACGTCCGCCGGCCTGCGGGCGGTCCCGAATCCGTCGCGAATGTTTCTCGCCGAACGGCCCATCAACGCGCCGGGTTCGGCGGTGCTGTGTATGGTCGAGGGCTCGCGTCCGATGCTCGTCGAGGTGCAGGCGCTCGTCAGCACCAGCAGCTACGGGACGGCGCGACGCATGGCGAGCGGCATCGACCAGCAGCGATTGTCGCTGCTGCTGGCCGTGCTGGAGAAACGTGCCGGCCTGAACCTGATGGGCGACGACGTGTTCGTGAACATCGCGGGAGGCATGAGCGTCGACGAACCGGCGTCGGATCTCGGCGTTCTCGCCGCGATTGCGTCGAGCGTCAGGAACCGCGTGATTCCGCAAACGACGGCGATGTTCGGGGAGGTCGGCCTGGCGGGCGAAGTACGCGGCATTTCGCAGGCGACACTGCGCATTCGCGAAGCCGCGCAAATGGGCTTCACGCGCTTGGTCATGCCCGAGGCCAACATCGATCCCTCCGATCGCGCGACGCTCGGTGAGTGCGAGTTGGTCGGCGTCAGGACGGTGGGCGAGGCGCTGGACCAACTGCTCAGCTGAGGTTCAGGGTTCAGGGTTCAACGTTCCAGGTTCTGGTTCGGGGGTCGAACCCTGAACCTGAACCCTGAACCTTGAACCCGGAACCCGGAACCCCGTCGTGGTATGGTGTCCTCGAAGGCCCCGGCCGCCGGTCTTCCGTTCATATTGGGGCGGCTTTATTTCGAGACCCCCGGGGAGCCTATGGCCTGGTTTGCTCTCGCGCGTGTCCTGTTCGTCGCCTCTGTCGCGTATGCCGCGGCCCTGCTCCATCCGCTTCCGCTCAGCGTCCCCATCAACATCGCGTTCGCTCTGGGGCTGGCGGCGCTCGTCGTCCTGTTCGAGAGCCGCCTCCGCGAAACCGCGGTCACCCGCGTCCTTGGCGCGCTGATCGGCTGCGCCATCGGCCTCGGCCTCGCGCGCGCCATCGGCGCCGGCCTGTTCTGGGCCGACACCGGCGATCGCCGCGTCGAGTTCCTTCACAGCTTCATTCTGATTGTGCTGCCGTACCTGGGACTCGTGATCGGCGGCAAGCACGGCGAATGGCTCGAGCCGGCGCGCCTCATCAGTCTGTTTCGCGCGACCGGGCCCCAGCGACGCTACAAGATCCTCGACACCAGCGTGATCATCGACGGCCGGATCGCCGACGTGTGTGAAACGGGATTCGTCGACGGCACGCTGGTCATTCCGCAGTTCGTGCTGAAAGAGCTGCAGCTCGTCGCCGACTCGGGAGACTCGCTCAAACGCAACCGCGGCCGCCGCGGTCTCGACATCCTCCAGAGGATTCAGAAGATGTCGGGCGTCGAGGTCGTGATCTCGGATATCGACTTCCCGGAGATCAAGGAAGTCGATCTCAAGCTGATCGAGCTCGCGCGCACGATGCCTGGGAAGATCGTCACCAACGACTTCAACCTCAACAAGGTGGCGCAGCTGCGCGGCGTCGAAGTGCTGAACGTCAACGAGCTGGCCAATTCGCTCAAACCGGTGGTGCTGCCCGGCGAGATCATGAAGGTCTTCATTCTCAAAGAAGGCAAGGAATACAACCAGGGTGTCGCGTATCTCGACGATGGGACGATGGTCGTGGTCGACAATGCCCGCAAGATGATCAGCAAGACCATCGAGATCGCCGTCACCTCGGTGCTGCAGACGACGGCCGGGAAGATGATCTTCGGACGGTACATCGAAGTGGGTGTGGCCGCGCAGCCGGCGCCGCACGCCGTCGAGCGTGATCGGCCGGGCCCTGTGCAAGCCCAGTCGACTTGAAGCTTCCTCCTTATCACTGGTGGCGGACGGTCTTCTTCCTGATCCCGGCGATCAGTGTCTATACGATCGTGCTGGGCGCGGCGTCGATTGTCTCGAGCCTGTTCGACCGGCGCGGGTATTTCGCGCATGGCTGCGCCCGCGCGTGGTCGTGGTTGATTCTGAAAACGACCGGTGTGCGCGTTGCCATCGACGGGTTGGAGCGGATTGTCCCGGGCACGACGTACGTCTTCGTGTCCAATCACCAGAGCATCTACGACACCCCGGTGATCTTCGCGTCGCTGCCGTATCAGCTGCGCATCATCGCGAAGACCTCGCTCGCCATGTTCCCGGTGCTCGGCTGGCACCTGCGCCGCGGCGGCCACCTGTTCGTCGATCGGCGGCATCCCGATCGCGCGGGTATCCTGAAACGTTGGCGCGCACTGGTCTCCGAGGGGCTGTCGCTGATCATTTACGCTGAGGGCACGCGCAGCCCGGACGGCCGCGTGGCGCGGTTCAAAGCCGGCAGCTTCATGCTCGCGATTGAAGCCGGATTGCCGATTGTGCCGCTGGCGGTGATCGGCACACGTCAGGTGATGCCGAAGGGGCGGCTGCGGACCGAGCCTGCCGACGTCCGGCTGATCGTCCACGATCCCATTCACCCGCCGGCCATCACGGCTCCGACGACGCACGATGCGAAGGCGCTGGCGGACCGGGTCCACCGCGTTGTTGCGGAAGCGGTGGATAAGCTGCAGAATTCTCCTCAATGCACGTGACGGCGATCATCGCGGCGGGCGGACGCGGCCTGCGGTTCGGTGGCGCGCGTCCCAAGCAGTTGCTGTCGCTCGATGGACGCACGCTGCTCGAGCGGAGCGTCGACGCGTTTCTCGCGCACCCGTCGGTCGACGAGCTGGTGGTGGCCCTCCCGCCTGACATCGCTCGCGATCCTCCTGCGTACCTTCTCGGTGCCGCCAAGCCGCTGCGCATGGTCGCCGGCGGCGCGCGCCGGCAGGATTCGGTGTCGAACGCCTTTCAGGCGGCGGCCGCGGCGAGCGATCTGTTTCTCATTCACGATGCCGCGCGGCCGTTCGTCTCGGCGGATCTGATCGGCCGCACGATCGAAGCCGCTGCCACGCATGGTGCCGCGATTGCCGCGATGGCCGTCAGCGACACGGTGAAGCGTGTGCGCGACGACCGCGTCGTCACGGAGACGATTCCGCGCGAGACGATCTTTCTTGCGCAGACTCCGCAGGGATTCCGCCGGGACGTGCTCGCGGCGGCCGTCGCGCTCGGACAATCCGGCGTCGAGGCCACCGACGAGGCTGCGCTGGCCGAACGCGCCGGCTATGCCGTGCATGTCGTCGCCGGCGAGCCCGACAACATCAAAATCACGACGGCCGAGGATCTCGACGCCGCGCGTCGAAATGTGCGGCCTGCGAGGACCGGCCGCGCAGGGATCGGCCACGACTTGCACCGCCTCGTGCCGGGCCGTCCGCTGGTGATTGGCGGCGTCGTCATCCCCTCGGAGCGCGGCGCCCTCGGGCACTCGGATGCCGACGTCGTCTGCCACGCGGTGACCGACGCCATTCTCGGCGCCGCGGCGCTCGGCGACATCGGCCTTCACTTTCCCGACTTCGATCCCCGCTGGAAAGATGCGCGGAGCCTCGACCTGTTGGGGCGCGCCGTGTCGTTGGCCGCGGAGAACGGATTCGAGGTCGGCAACGTCGACGTCACCGTGCTGCTCGAATCGCCGAGGCTTCGGGGGCACGTCGACGAGATCCGTCAGTCGCTCGCGACCGTCCTTGGCGTCGAGACCGATCGGATCAGCGTCAAAGCGAAGACCAACGAGGGCGTCGACGCGATCGGGCGAGGCGAAGCGATCGCGGCGCACGCGATCGCGTTGTTGAGGAGCCGGACTTAGAATGGCTTGGGCCCTGAGCCTTAAGCCTTAAGCCATCTGTCATGCGGGTACGCTTCGCCCCGAGCCCGACCGGGCAACTGCACGTTGGCAACGCACGGACCGCGTTGTTCAACTGGCTCCTTGCGCGAGGCCAGAAGGAAGACGCCTCGGGGATCTTCATCCTCCGGATCGAAGACACGGATGCCGAGCGGTCGACCCGCGAGTCCGAGGACGCGATCGCCCGCGACCTCCGCTGGCTCGGCCTCGACTGGGACGAGGGTCCCGACACGGGCGGCGCGCACGGTCCCTATCGCCAGTCGGAGCGGCTGCACCTGTATCAGTCGTACGCGAAGGAGCTGCTGGGCGCCGAGTCCGCTTATTACTGTTTCTGCTCGACCGAGCAGCTCGAAGCGGAGCGGCAGGCGGCGGTGGCCGCCGGACGGTCCGTCCAGTATTCGGGCACGTGCCGCAATCTCTCGCAGAACGAGGTGTTGAAGCGAATCGCGGCCGGCGAGCAGCCCGCGATTCGGTTTCGCGTACCCGAAGGAAGCGACATTGTGTTCAGCGACCTCGTGCGCGGCGAGGTCCGCTTTCAGAATGAAGTCATCGGCGATCCGGTCATCCTTCGCGCCGATGGCACACCCGCGTACAACTTCGCCGTCGTCGTCGACGATGCGCTGATGGAGGTGACGCACGTGATCCGGGGTGAGGATCACCTCTCGAACACGCCGCGTCAGCTCCTTTTCTACGACGCGCTCGGCTTCACGCCGCCGCAGTTCGCGCATCTCGCCCTCGTCATGGGGCCGGATCACAGCCCGTTGTCGAAACGTCACGGTGCGACTTCAGTCGCGGAATTCCGCGCGAAAGGCTATCTGCCCGAGGCGCTCGTCAATTACCTCGCCCTCATTGGCTGGTCGCCTGGAGACGATGCCGAGCTGCTCCCGATCCAGGAACTGGCGCGCCGGTTTTCGCTCGAGCGCGTCGGCCACAGCCCTGGGGTGTTCGACGAAGAGAAACTCGCCTGGGCAAACCGGCACTACCTGAAGCTGGCGGATGCCAGGCGGATTGCCGAGTTGTCGGTGCCGTTTTTTCACGAAGCCGGCGTACAGATGATGCCTGACGATCGCGGAATGCAGTTCCTGGCCGGCGCGATGTCGATGGTCACATCGTCGGTCGATCGTCTCAATCAGGTGCCCGCGCGGCTCGCATTCCTGTTCGACTACGACGCGGCGCGCACGCTGGCCGATGCGCGGGCCCGAGACGAGATGAGCGGCGAGGGCGCTCGAGCCGTGGCTGCCGCTCTGGCCGAGGAGCTTGCGGCCGCGCCGCGATTGGATCGGGAGCGTTTCCGGGCAGTGGCCAATCAGGTGAAGGCACGAACCGGCCAGAAGGCGAGGGCGCTGTTCCATCCGATCCGTGTCGCGCTGACCGGGCGGCCCGAAGGTCCGGAGCTCGATCTGGCGGTGCCGGCGATCGACAGCGGCGCAGACCTTCCTGAAAGCGCCGGCATTCCGGCGATTCTCGGGTGCCGTGAGCGGGCGGACCGATTCGTCCGACTGCTGGAGGCCGTCGTCAAGTAGAGTTCACGAAGCGTGCGGATTTACGGCATCAACCCGGTGCTCGAGGCGCTGCGCGCCAAACGCGTGACCGCCATCCGCGTGTCGCCGCGCGCGGACGACCGGCTGACGTCGATCGTGCGGCTGGCGGAAGAACAAGGCATCCCCGTGCGGCGCGCCAAGCCGGCCGAGCTCGATCGGTTCGCACGTGGCGGCGTTCACCAGGGCGTGGTCGCCGACGCGCACGACCAGGAGGGCATGAGCGTTGAGGACCTTGTCGCCGGCGCCCGGTCCGCTCCGCTGATTGTCGTCCTCGATCAGATCGAAGATCCCCAGAACGTCGGCGCGATTCTGAGGACGGTCGACGCCGCCGGCGCCGACGGCGTCGTGCGGCAGTCGCGGCACGCGGCGCCTCTCGACGGCGCGGCCGCGAAAGCGGCGGCTGGCGCCGTCACGCACGTCAAGATCGCCGAGGTCGTCAATATCGCGCGCGCTCTCGAGACGCTCAAGGAGGCCGGCGTCTGGACGGTCGGCCTGGCGGGTGACGCGGCGAAGCGCTACGATCAGGTCGACTTCACGCTGCCGACTGCGCTGGTGGTGGGGGCTGAAGGGACCGGTCTGCGCCGGCTCGTCCGGGAGCGTTGCGACTGGCTGGTCTCCATCCCGATGCAAGGGCATGTCGAGAGCCTGAACGTGTCGGTGGCCACCGGAATCGCTCTATTTGAAGCACTTAGGCAGCGAGCCAGAAGACAATAATGTAACGGGAATGACCATGACGCTACGGGGATACAAAGCCCGTCCATAGTCAGAGCGGCCAATAGGTTGCACGTATGGCACAGGACGTGCTAAAGTGCACCTTTTGTGCTGGCGTAGCTCAGGCCGGTAGAGCAGCTGATTTGTAATCAGCAGGTCGGGGGTTCGAATCCCTTCGCCAGCTCCATCGAACTGAAAGCGTTCAGGAAAACAACGTTTCCAAACACACAGAACAGCTGGCGAGGTAGCGAAGCGGTCAAACGCAGCAGACTGTAAATCTGTCGCCCTAGCGGCTTCGAAGGTTCGAGTCCTTCCCTCGCCACCAATACGGGCGATCGAAAATCTGGTCATCTAGCCATCTGGTTATTGGGTCATTGATTGAATCGATTGAAAAATCAATGACTCGATGACTAGATGACCAGATGACTAGATTTGGTGATTTCGGGAACCGGTGGTTGGGAGATTTGGCGGGAGTAACTCAGTGGTAGAGTCACAGCCTTCCAAGCTGTTGGTCGCGGGTTCGATCCCCGTCTCCCGCTCCAGCCTTCGCTCAGCTGCGCGAGCTTCGGTTGGCAAGCCAGCTGAAGGCGTGTCACTGAGGCGGAACGTGACCGAGGCAAGCCAGGAGGCGAGGTGACGACTACACAGCCCCGGCCGACTTGTCGGCCGTAGCCGAAGGCGAAGGCCGATGTAGCTCAGTTGGCAGAGCGCGTCCTTGGTAAGGACGAGGTCTCCAGTTCGATCCTGGACATCGGCTCCAGACCTTCGCTCGCTAACGCGAGCTTCGGTTGGTAAATCAGAGGAAGGATGTCCACTCGCGTGTCACGCGATTGTCCGCCGAAGCGGAACGCGAAGGCGGAGGTGGACGACAACGGCGTCAGTGAACAAGAGGACGTAGACGACATGGCCAAAGAAAAATTCGACCGAAGCAAACCGCACGTGAACGTCGGCACGATCGGGCACATCGACCATGGGAAAACCACATTGACCGCGGCGCTCACCAAGGTCGCCGCCGACAAGGGCTGGGCGAAATACGTGTCCTACGACGAGGTCGCGAAAGCCTCCGAGTCGCAGGGCCGCCGCGATGATACGAAGGTGATGACGATTGCGACGAGCCACGTCGAGTACTCGACCTCGAAACGGCATTACGCGCACGTGGACTGCCCGGGCCATGCCGACTACATCAAGAACATGATCACCGGCGCGGCGCAGATGGATGGCGCCATTCTCGTCGTCAGCGCGGTCGACGGCCCGATGCCCCAGACGCGGGAGCACGTGCTGCTCGCCTATCAGGTCAACGTGCCGTATCTGGTGGTGGCGTTGAACAAGGTCGACGCCATCGACGACCCCGAGCTCCTCGATCTGGTCGAGCTCGAGGTGCGCGAGCTCCTGAAGACCTACAAGTTCCCCGGCGACGACGTCCCGGTGGTCCGGTTGTCGGCGCTCAAGGCGCTGCAAGGCGACGCCGAAGGGATCGCCGGCGTCACGAAGCTGATGGATGCGCTCGACAGCTACATCCCGCTCCCGCAGCGCGACGTCGACAAGCCGTTCCTGATGCCCATCGAAGACGTGTTCTCGATTTCCGGCCGCGGCACCGTCGTGACCGGCCGCATCGAGCGCGGGACCGTCAAGGTCGGCGAGGAAATCGAGATCGTCGGCTTCAAGCCGACCGAGAAGAAGGTCGTCACCGGCGTCGAGATGTTCAGAAAACTGCTCGATTCGGGCGTCGCCGGCGACAACGTCGGTGTGCTGCTCCGCGGTGTGGAAAAAGACGACGTCGAGCGCGGACAGGTGCTGGCCAAACCGGGCAGCATCAAGCCGCACACCAAGTTCAAGGGCGAGGTCTACATTCTGTCGAAAGAGGAGGGCGGACGTCACACGCCGTTCTTCAACGGGTACCGTCCGCAGTTCTATCTCCGGACGACCGACGTGACCGGCACGCTCCATCTCCCCGAAGGCGTCGAGATGGTGATGCCGGGCGACAACACGACGATCAGCGGCGAGCTGATGGCGCCGGTTGCGCTCGAGAAGGGCGCCCGCTTCGCGATTCGCGAAGGCGGCCGCACCGTCGGCGCCGGCACGATCACTGAGATCGTTGAGTAGAGGCTCCAGACTCCAGGCTCTTGGCTCCGGGCCTGTCACGCCTGAAGCCCGAAGCCTGAAGCCCGAAGCCGACAAGGTTCGACTATGAGAGACATCATCACCATGGCGTGCACCGAGTGCAAACGCCGGAACTACAGCACGACGAAGAACAAGAAGAAGACGACCGAACGGCTCGAGATGAGTAAATACTGCCGATTCTGCAGGAAACATACGGGCCATAAGGAGAGCAAGTAGTCATTGGTCGTTGGTCATTAGTCGGTCGGTCGTTAGTCGTCCGCCGGACCAATGACTAACGACCAACGACTAACGATCATGTAGGCCAGTAGCTCAATTGGCAGAGCACCGGTCTCCAAAACCGGGGGTTGGGGGTTCGATTCCCTCCTGGCCTGCCAGAACCCTTCGGGAACTTGGAAGTTAGAAGTCTGAAGTTTGAAGTTGGACGTCGCGAGAATGAATGTGGCAGTGAATCTTGAGCCGGTCAGGGAAGCCGCGGGCAGTCGTTTCGAACGTGTGCGCCTCTTTCTCAGTGAGGTGCGCAACGAGCTGAAGCGCGTGACGTGGCCGAGCCAGGCTGAGGTCTACGCGACGACGGTGGTTGTCATTCTGGTGTCGGTGTTCTTCGGCTTGTACCTGTTCATCCTCGACTACGGGATCAACAGCCTCGTCGGATGGATTATGCGACGCTTTGGTGCGGCATGACCGAAGTTGCCGTCAAGAACTGGTACATCGTCCACACCTACTCGGGGTTCGAGAAGAAGGTGGCCGAGTCGCTCACCGAGCGCGTCAAGGCGTACGGGCTCCAAAACGACATCGGCGAGGTGCTGATTCCGACCGAGGACGTGGTGGAGATGCGCGGCGGCAAGAAGGTCGTCACCTCGAAGCGCTTCTTCCCGGGCTACATCCTGGTCGAGATGCACATGTCCGACCACGCGTGGCACGTGGTGAAGAACACACCGAAGGTCACCGGCTTCGTCGGGGCCGGGGCGAAGCCGACGCCCTTGAGCAGAGACGAGGTCGAGCAGATTCTGCAGCAGGTGCGGACGGCGGCTGAAAAGCCGAAGCCGAAATATATGTTCGAGAAGGGCGAGCAGGTGCGGATCAACGAAGGCCCGTTCACCAGCTTCAACGGCGTGGTCGACGATGTGAATCTCGACAAGAACACGTTGAAGGTGATGGTGACGATCTTCGGCCGGTCGACGCCCGTCGAACTCGACTTTTTACAGGTGGAGAAGATTTGAGCCGGGGCCTGAGCCCTGAGCCTTAAGCCTTAAGCCGATGAAAAAGATCCAGGCAATGGTGAAGCTCCAGATCGCGGCGGGGAAAGCCACCCCCGCGCCGCCCGTGGGCACCGCGCTCGGCCCGCAGGGCGTGAACATCATGGACTTCTGCAAGAACTTCAACGCGAAGACGGCGAAAGACGAAGGGCTCATCATCCCCGTCGTCGTCACCGTGTATGCGGACCGGTCCTATACCTTCATCACGAAGACGCCGCCGGCCGCCGTGCTGCTCAAGCGCGCGGCGAACATCGCGAAGGGATCGGCCGAGCCGAACAAGACGAAGGTCGGGACGGTGACGGCGAAGCAGGTGGAAGACATCGCGAAGCTGAAGATGCCGGACTTGAATGCCGAGTCGCTCGAGGCGGCGGTCAAGACGGTGGCTGGAACTGCTCGATCGATGGGGTTGGATGTGATCGGGTAACACAGGGCTTAAGGCTCAGGACTTAAGGCTCAGGACGACAGCGCCTGCGGCCATGCGAAGCCCGAGGCCAGGGAAAGCCGAGGGCGAGCATCGGCGTAAGTTCGCGGCGGGGGTGGGGCCCCGCCGCCAGTGAAAAAAAGTGGGAGCGCTTTGACGAGCGCGTTGGCACCACAGAGGAAGCGCATGAAGAAACACGGCAAAAAATTCACCGCTGCCCGCGCGCAGGTCGCCGTCGATCGCATGTATTCGATCGAAGACGCCGTACCGCTCGCGCAGAAGGTCAAGTTCGCGAAGTTCGATGAGACGGTCGAGCTGACGCTCCGGCTCGGCGTCGACCCCAAACACGCCGATCAGATGGTGCGCGGCACGGTGGTCCTCCCGCACGGCCTCGGCAAGAGCAAGCGGGTCCTCGCGATCGCCGGCGGCGAGAAGCAGAAGGAAGCGCAGGAGGCCGGCGCCGACGTGGTCGGCGGCGAGGAAATGGTCGACAAGATTCAGGGCGGCTTCATGGACTTCGACGCCGTCGTCGCCACGCCCGACATGATGCGCGCCGTCGGCAAGCTCGGCAAGGTGCTCGGCCCCCGCGGCCTGATGCCGAACCCGAAGACCGGCACCGTCACGGTCGACATCGCAAAGGCCGTGAAGGAAATCAAAGCCGGCAAGGTGGAATTCCGCGTCGACAAGACCGGCATCATCCACGCGCCGGTCGGGAAGATGTCGTTTGCCTCCGATTCACTCGTGGCCAACGCCCACGCGCTGGTCGAGAGCATCGTCAAGGCGAAACCGTCGGCCGCGAAAGGCAAGTACCTGAAGAGCGTCACCCTGTCGTCGACGATGGGTCCCGGGATCAGAATCGACACGACGCACATCGACGTGGTGGTGAAACACTAATGGCAGTTACACGGGCAGACAAAGAAGCCGAGTTGCAGCGGCTCGAAATAGCGTTCAAGGGATGCGACAGCGCCATCCTCGTGGACTACAAGGGGATGAACGTCCCGCAGGTCACCGAGCTGCGCCGCCAGCTGCGCGCCGCCAAGGCGAGCTATACGGTCGTCAAGAACACGCTCGCGAAGCGCGCGCTCAAGGGCACCACGTTCGAGCCGCTCGAGAAGTTCTTCGAGGGGACGACGGCGGTCGCCTATACGAAGAAGGATCCGGTGGCGCTCGCCAAGACGTTGACGACGTTCGTCAAGACGGCGCCGACGCTCAAGATCAAGGCGGCGGTCGTGCAGGGCCGCACGGTGAAGCCGGCCGAGATTACAGACCTCGCGGCGCTGCCCAGCAAGCCCGAACTGTATGCGCGGCTGCTCGGCACCCTGAACGCGCCGATGGTGCAGCTCGTGACGGTGCTCAGCGCCGTCCCGCGCGATTTGATGAATGTGTTGGCGGCAGTTGAGAAGAAGAAACAGGAAGCATAGGTAGGCTCATGGCTCATGGCTTAGGGCTCATGGGGCTTAGGCCGGCATGAGCCTTGAGCCTTGAGTCTTGAGCCCGAAAGCCGATAGGAGAGAGAAAATGGCCGAAGTGACGCAGCAACAGGTGGTCGAGTACATCAAGGGAATCAGCGTTCTGGAGCTCTCCCAGCTCGTCAAGACGCTCGAGTCGGAGCTCGGCGTGTCCGCGGCGGCGGCGATGCCCATGATGGCAATGCCCGGCGGTGGGGCGGGTGGTGGCGCAGCGGCTGCGGCCGAAGAGAAGACCGAATTCACCGTCACGCTGACGGAAGTCGGCGGCAACAAGATCAACGTCATCAAGGTCGTCCGCGAGATCACCAGCCTGGGTCTCAAGGAAGCGAAGGACCTCGTCGAAGGCGCGCCGAAGCCCGTGAAGGAAGGCGTGACGAAGGACGAGGCCGCCGCAATCAAGAAGAAGTTCGAAGAGGTCGGCGCGAAGGTCGAAGTTAAGTAACGCTGGCGGCGTGTCGGCCGCCAACGACCTTGTAGGGGACGGCTTTCAAGCCGTCCCTGGTGGCGGGCCGGTCTGAAGACCGGCCCCTACAAACGCGATCTTCTTCGAGGTCTAAAGCATGTACAGCCTTCCCAAGAACGTCTACCGCGAGCGCATCGACTTTTCGAAAATCAAGACCACCGTCCCGATCCCGAACCTGATCGAGATCCAGAAGAAGTCCTACGAGCGGTTCCTGCAGATGAACCGCCTGCCGAGCGAGCGCGAGGACGCGGGTCTCCAATCGGTGTTCAAGTCGGTCTTTCCGATCAGCGACTTCCGCGAGAACTCCTCGCTGGAGTTCATCGAGTATTCGATCGGCAACTGGGAGTGCAAGTGCGGCAAGCTGCAGGGGCTCCATCACCTGCGCAAGCCCTGCAGCGCCTGCGGCGCCACGCTGATTGCCGACCCGTATGGCGACCGCGACGTGCTGTGCGCCCGCTGCGGCAAGGCCAACCAGGCCCGCGGCGACGTGTGCGACATCTGCGGCAATACGGTGTCGCTGAAGCTGAAGTACGACGTCGACGAATGCCAGGAGCGCGGCATGACGTACGCCGTGCCCTTGAAAGTGACGATCCGGCTCGTGGTCTGGAACAAGGACCCCGAGACCGGCGTCAAGACCATCCGCGACATCAAGGAGCAGGAGGTCTATTTCGGCGACATCCCGCTGATGACCGAGAACGGGACGTTCATCATCAACGGCACCGAGCGCGTCATTGTCAGCCAGCTTCACCGTTCGCCCGGCGCCTTCTTCCACTCGGAAGACAAGACGCTCTACGTCGCGCAGATCATTCCGTATCGCGGATCGTGGGTGGAATTCGAGTACGACACCAAGAACCTCCTGTACGTGCGAATCGACCGCAAGCGGAAGTTCCTCGCGACCGTGTTCCTCCGCGCGCTTGGACTGCGCGGCGCGGACGAGATCCTGCGCGCGTTCCACAACGTCGAGAAGCTGCACCTGAAGGGCGGCACGATTCTCTGGGGCGTGAGCGACAGCCTGGTCGGCCTGCGCGCCGCGAAGGACATCGTCGTGCCCGGCGAGAACTTCACCGTGCAGCAGGGCAAGAAGATCACGAAGAACGCGCTCGAAGCGCTGAAGAAGGCCAACGTCGAAGGCGTGGAGATCTCGGAGGCCGAGCTCGAGGGCGCCTTCGCGGCCGCCGACGTCGTCGATCCGTCCACGGGTGAAGTCATCCTCGAAGCCAACGAGCCGCTCGAGCCGCGCGTCATCTCGATGGCGCAGGACAAGAACGTCGACCGCATCGACGTCTTTTTCCCTGAGCGCGACGAAGTGGGATCGATCATCAGCCAGACGCTGAAGAAGGATCCGATCCACACGCACGAAGAGGCGCTCATCGAGATCTACCGGCGCCTGCGTCCCGGCGATCCGCCCACACTCGACAGCAGCCGGTCGCTGTTCGAGAACATGTTCTTCAACCCGCAGAAGTACGACTTCTCGCGCGTTGGCCGCCTGAAACTGAACACCAAGCTCGCGCTGAACACGCCGCTCGACGAGAAGATCCTGCACCCGCAGGACTTCTACGAGGTGATCAAGTACCTGCTCAAGCTGCGCAAGAATCCGGCCAACGTGGATGACATCGATCATCTCGGCAACCGGCGCGTGCGGTCGGTCGGAGAGCTCCTCGAGAACCAGTTCCGTATTGGCCTCGTCCGGATGGAGCGCGCGATCAAAGAGAAGATGTCCGTCTACCAGGAAATGGCGACGGCCATGCCGCACGATCTGATCAACGCGAAGCCGGTCATGGCGGCGATTCGCGAGTTCTTCGGATCGTCCCAGCTGTCGCAGTTCATGGACCAGACCAACCCGCTCTCGGAGATTACGCACAAGCGGCGTCTCTCCGCGCTCGGCCCGGGCGGCCTTTCGCGCGAGCGCGCCGGGTTCGAAGTCCGCGACGTCCACCCGACGCACTACGGGCGCATCTGCCCGATTGAGACGCCGGAAGGTCCGAACATCGGGCTCATCTCGTCGCTGTCGTGCTACGCGCGCATCAACGAGTTCGGCTTCATCGAGTCGCCGTACCGGAAGGTGAAGGACGGGCGCGTCACCGACTTCGTGATCGTTACCAACGCCGCCGGGTCCAAGTTCAAGGCCGGCGACATCGTCGAGGCCGACGAGCTGGTGTCCGACGACGGTCGTTCGAAGAAGAAGGGGGTCGAGTTCGAGCCCTTCTCCTTCTATCTGTCGGCGTGGGAAGAGGACCAGTACATCATCGCGCAGGCGAACGCCGCCGTCGACAACGACGGCAAGCTCACGCAGGAGCGCGTCAACGCGCGCCAGGCAGGCAACTTCATCCTGTCGCCGCGCGCCAACGTGCAGTTCATCGACGTGTCGCCCAAGCAGCTCGTCTCCGTCGCCGCCTCGCTCATTCCGTTCCTGGAGAATGACGACGCGAACCGCGCGTTGATGGGATCGAACATGCAGCGCCAGGCGGTGCCGCTGCTCCGCGCGCGGGCGCCGTTTGTCGGCACCGGCATGGAGTACATCACGGCGCGCGATTCGGGCGCCGTCATCGTCGCGCGCCGATCCGGCACCATCGACTACGTCGACAGCCAGCGCATCGTCGTGCGCGTGGAGAGCGAGACCGAGGACGCCAGCAAGGAGATGGGCGCGGACATCTATCCGATGACCAAGTTCAAGCGGTCCAACCAGAACACCTGCATCACCCAGAAGCCGATCGTGCGGGTCGGCCAGAAGGTGCACAAGGGCCAGGTGCTCGGCGACGGTCCGTGCACCGAGCTTGGCGAGCTGGCGCTCGGCCGGAACGTGCTCGTCGCGTTCATGCCGTGGCGCGGGTACAACTTCGAAGACGCGATTCTGGTCTCCGAACGGATGGTGAAGGACGACTACTACACGTCGATTCACATCGAGGAGTTCGAGATCGAATCGCGCGACACGAAGCTTGGGCCCGAGGAAATCACGCGCGATATCCCGAACGTGTCCGAGAGCTTCCTGAAGGATCTCGACGAGAGCGGCATCATCCGGATTGGCGCGAACGTCAAACCGGGCGACATCCTCGTGGGCAAGGTCACACCGAAAGGGGAGACGCAGCTCACGCCGGAAGAAAAGCTGCTGCGCGCGATCTTCGGCGAGAAGGCCGGCGACGTCAGGGACGCGTCGCTCATCTGCCCGCCCGGCATCGAAGGCATCGTCGTCGGCGTCAAGATCTTCTCCCGCAAGGGCATCGAGAAGGACGACCGCGCGAAGGCGATCGAGCAGGAAGAGCTCGACATGATGGAGAAGAACCTTCAGGACGAGATCCGCATTCTTCACGACGAAGTGAAGAAGCGCGTGATCATGATGCTGAAGGGGCAGGAGCTCCGGTCCGATCTGTTCGACGAGTATGGCCGCGAGCGGCTGCACAGAAAGGGCACGCTGCTGAGCGAGGACATCCTCCAGGAGATGCCCTACGAGACGATGGTGCGGTTGAAGATTGTGACCGACGACACGCGTCTCGAGGACGACCTGCGGGAGCTGGAAGAGCGGACCGAGCGCCAGGTCGAGGTCATCAAGAACCTCTTCGAGGAGAAGAAAGAGAAGATCCGCCGCGGCGACGAGCTGCCTCCCGGCGTCATCAAGCTGGTGAAAGTCTACGTCGCGATGAAGCGCAAGCTGTCGGTCGGCGACAAGATGGCCGGCCGGCACGGTAACAAGGGCGTCATCGCGCGCATCCTCCCCGAGGAGGACATGCCGTATCTTCCCGACGGCACGCCGGTGGAGATCGTGCTCAATCCGCTCGGCGTTCCCTCGCGTATGAACGTCGGCCAGATTCTCGAAACCCATTTAGGGTGGGCCGCGCATGCCCTCGGCCTCTACTTCGCGACGCCGGTGTTCGACGGCGCGACCGAGATCGAGATCAAGAACTGGCTCGATCGCGCGGGGCTGCCGAAGGGCGGCAAGACCCGGCTCTTCGACGGCATGTCGGGGGACGCGTTCGAGCAGGACGTCACCGTCGGCTACATCTACATGCTGAAGCTGTCGCACCTGGTCGACGACAAGATCCACGCGCGCTCGATCGGGCCGTATTCGCTCATCACGCAGCAGCCGCTCGGCGGCAAGGCGCAGTTCGGCGGCCAGCGGTTCGGCGAAATGGAGGTCTGGGCGCTCGAAGCCTACGGCTCGGCGCACATTCTCCAGGAACTGCTCACGGCGAAGTCGGACGACGTCATCGGACGCGCGAAGATTTACGAGGCGATCGTCAAAGGCGACGCGTCGTTTACCGCCGGGTTGCCTGAATCGTTCAACGTGCTCATCCGCGAGCTCCAGTCGCTGTGCCTGGACGTCGAGCTGATGAAGACGAAGAAGAAACTCCCGGACGTGGCACCGCAGCCAGTATTGGAAGAAGTTTGACGCAGAGGACCGCCCTTAAGGGCGGTCCCTACACGGAACCAAACCGCAACGTGTAGGGGACGGTCTTCAGACCGTCCCGAGGGGAGCTATGAGACCTTCATTTCACGAACGTTCAGCGCTGACGAGCGATTTCGACGCGATTCGGATCAGCCTCGCGTCGCCCGACAAGATCATGTCGTGGTCGCACGGCGAGGTGACCAAGCCGGAAACGATCAACTACCGCACCTTCAAGCCGGAACGGGACGGCCTGTTCTGCGCCAAGATCTTCGGGCCCATCACCGACTGGGAATGCCTGTGCGGCAAGTACAAGCGCATGAAGCACCGGGGCGTGATCTGCGACAAGTGCGGCGTCGAAGTGACGCAGGCGAAGGTCCGCCGCGAGCGGCTGGGACATATCACGCTGGCCACGCCGGTCAGCCACGTGTGGTTCTTCAAGGGATTGCCGAGCCGCATCGGCCACCTCCTTGATATCTCGCTGCGCGATCTCGAACGCGTCCTGTACTTCGAAGCCTACGTCGTCGTCGATCCCGGCGAGACCGAGCTGCGGCAGAACCAGCTCCTGAACGAAGAAGGGTATCGCAAAGCCCGCGAAGAGCATCAGCACCGGTTCCGCGCCCAGATGGGCGCCGAGGCGATCAAAGAACTGCTGAAGCGCGTCAACGTCGATCGGCTGGCCATCGAGCTCCGCGACAAGATGAAGACGGAGACCTCGGCGCAGAAGAAGCTGAAGTTTGCCAAGCGCCTGAAGGTGGTCGACTCGTTCAGGAAATCGAGCAACCGGCCGGAGTGGATGATTCTCGACGTCATTCCCGTGATTCCGCCGGAGCTGCGCCCCCTGGTGCCGCTCGATGGTGGGCGCTTCGCGACCTCGGACCTCAACGACCTCTATCGCCGCGTCATCAACCGCAACAACCGGTTGAAGAAGCTGATGGAGCTGAAGGCGCCGGACGTCATCATCAGGAACGAAAAGCGCATGCTGCAGGAAGCGGTCGATGCGCTCTTCGACAACGGCCGCCGCGGCCGCGTGCTGCGCGGCGCCAACAACCGGCCGCTGAAATCGCTTTCCGACACGCTCAAGGGCAAACAGGGACGCTTCCGTCAGAACCTGCTCGGCAAGCGCGTCGACTACTCCGGCCGTTCGGTCATCGTCGTCGGCCCCGAGCTGAAGCTGCACCAGTGCGGGCTGCCGAAGAAGATGGCGCTCGAGCTGTTCAAGCCGTTCATCTACAACAAGCTCGAGGAGCGCGGGCTCGTCGCGACGATCAAGCAGGCGAAGGAGATGGTGGAGCTTCAGCGTCCCGAAGTGTGGGACGTGCTCGAAGAAGTCATCCGCGAGCATCCGGTCCTGCTGAACCGCGCGCCGACGCTGCATCGCCTCGGCATTCAGGCGTTCGAGCCGGTCCTGGTCGAAGGCAAGGCCATCCGTATCCATCCGCTCGTCTGCACGGCGTTCAACGCTGACTTCGACGGCGATCAGATGGCGGTGCACATCCCGCTTTCGCCCGAAGCCCAGATCGAGGCCTCTGTGCTGATGCTCTCGAGCAACAACATCCTCTCGCCTGCGCACGGCGCGCCGATCGCGATTCCGTCGCAGGACATCGTGCTCGGCTGCTACTACCTCACGAAGGCGAAGTCGGGAGCCAAGGGCGAGGGACGCGCGTTCGGAAATCCAGACGATGTGATGCTGGCGCTCGAAGCAGGCGAGCTCGAAACGCTGTCGCCGATTCGGCTGCGCTATACCGGAGACATCCAGGATCTGACCGCCGCGCGCGACGACCAGGACGTGCTGCACACCGAAGTGCAGACCGTGCACATGAAGATCATCAACACGACGGTTGGCCGTGTGATTCTCAACGAGCAGCTGCCCAAGGAGATGCCGTTCGTCAACGGCCTGCTGAAGAAGAAGGGGCTGCAGCAGCTCGTCCAGAGCTGCTATCTGAGGTTCGGGCTCGAGAAGACCGTCGAGATGCTCGACTCGCTGAAGAACACGGGGTTCGCGTACGCGACACGCTCCGGCCTCTCGATCGGGATCGACGATCTGATCATCCCGAAGGAAAAAGCGCAACTCGTCGAGACGGCGCGAAACGAGGTCATCAAGGTCGAATCGCAGTATCTGGAAGGCGCCATCACCAACGGTGAGCGATACAACAAAGTCATCGCCATCTGGTCCGAAGCGACCGAAGACATCGCCAACGCCATGTTCGGGGAGATGGAGGAGCTCGACAAGGAAGGCAAGACCTTCAACCCGGTTTACATCATGGCCGACTCCGGCGCGCGGGGCAGCAAGCAGCAGATCCGGCAGCTGGCCGGCATGCGCGGCCTGATGGCGAAGCCCTCAGGTGAAATCATCGAGACGCCGATCACGTCGAACTTCCGTGAAGGCCTCACCGTGCTCCAGTACTTCATCTCGACGCACGGCGCGCGCAAGGGTCTCGCGGACACGGCGCTCAAAACCGCCGACTCGGGGTACCTCACACGACGGCTGGTGGACGTCGCGCAGGACGTCATCATCCACGAGCTCGACTGCGGCACGCTCGACGGCATCGAAGCCCGGGCCATCGTGGAAAGCGGCGAGGTCATCGAGCCGCTTCGCGACCGCATCATCGGCAGGACGACGCTCGAGAAGATCACCGACCCGTTCACGGGACAGACGATCGTCGACGTGAACGCGGTGATGGACGAAGAGCTGTCTTCGTCCATCCAGGACGCCGGCATCGAGAAGGTGAAAATCCGGTCGGTGCTGACGTGTACGTCACGCCGGGGGGTTTGCGCAAAGTGCTACGGGCGAGACCTCGCGACGGGCAGGATGGTGGAGCTCGGCACGGCCGTTGGCGTCATCGCGGCGCAGTCGATTGGCGAGCCCGGCACGCAGCTCACGATGCGGACGTTCCACATCGGCGGCACGGCGTCGCGCGTCTCGGAGCAGTCGACGCTCGAAGCACGTCACGGCGGCACGGTCCGCTTCCAGGGCCTGCAGGTCGTCGAGGCCAAGGACGGCAACCTCGTCGTCATGAACCGGAGCGGATCGCTCGTGCTGCAGGACGCGAAGGGACGCGATCGCGAGCGCTACCCGATCGTCTACGGCGCGCGCCTCAAGGTGAAGGAGGGCCAGGTTGTCGAGCAAGCGGACGTACTGGTCGAGTGGGATCCCTACACGTTCTCGATCCTCACCGAGGACGCGGGCCAGGTCCGCTTCAAGGACATTCTCGAAGGCATCACGGTGCACGAGGAAGTGGACGAGGTCACCGGCCTCTCGCGCCTCATCATCGTCGACTCGCCGGACGAGAAGAAGCAGCCGGTCATGGAGATCAAGGGCAAGGACGGGAAGATCAGCCGGAAGTACCAGATGCCGTCGCATGCGCACTTGATGGTGCAGGACGGCGAGATGGTGTCGGCCGGCGATATTCTCGCGAAGATCCCGCGCGAAACGACCAAGACCAAGGACATCACGGGCGGTCTGCCGCGCGTGGTCGAGCTGTTCGAGGCCAGAAAGCCGCGCGAGACGGCGGTCATCACCGAGATCGACGGCATCGTCAAGCACGGCGGCATCGTCAAGGGCCAGCGCAAGATCATCGTCGTCCCGGACGAGCCGGGCGCCGAGCCGCGCGAATACTCACTGCCGCGGGGCGTGCACGTCAACGTGCAGGAAGGCGAGCGCGTCCGCGCGGGCGAGCCGTTGATGGACGGGCCGTCGAATCCGCACGACATCCTGAACGTGCTTGGCGAGAAGGCGCTGCAGGCGTACCTCGTCAACGAAATCCAGGAGGTCTACCGGCTGCAGGGCGTCAACATCAATGACAAGCACATCGAGACCATCGCGCGGCAGATGATGCGGTGGGTCAAGATCGAGGATGTCGGCGACACCGAGTTCCTCGTCGACGAGCAGGTGGACAAGTTCCGGTTCCTCGAAGAGAACGAGCGCGTGATTACGAAGGGCGAACGTCCGGCGCAGGGCCGGCCGCTCCTGCTCGGCATCACGAAGGCGTCGCTGTCGACCGATTCGTTCATCTCGGCGGCGTCGTTCCAGGAAACGACGCGCGTGCTGACCGAAGCGTCCATCTCCGGCAAGGTCGATCACCTGCGCGGCCTGAAGGAGAACGTCACGATGGGCCGGCTCATTCCGGCCGGCACCGGGTTCGAGTACTACCGCAACGTGCGGATCCCGGCGGACGAGCCGCCGCCGCCGCCGGCGCTGCCGCAGCCGACCGATGAGGAGCTCGATCTGGAGCGCGACATGGAGTACTTCGTCGAGCCCGAGGAAGCGCTCGGGGCACGAGGAGAAACGCTCGAGTAGGTGAATTGGGTAATTGGGTAATCTGGTAATCGGGTAGCTGATTGTCGGATTGCTTGTCGCGCCGAAGCTTGTAGAGCGAAGGCGGAGGGCGGCGGTCGAGAGATCGCCGCCCTTTCTGTTTTGATCGAGACGATCAACGCAGAACACGCAGAGACTGCAGAGAAATCAAGTCAGATTTGGCGCAGGTCTTCAGACCTGCCGTGGCGCCAGATTTCAAGTTACTCGACCGAGTCCGGCAGGCGATTCGAGTCCGACACTACAGCCGGCGGACCGAGCAGGCATACATCACCTGGATTCGGCGCTTCATCGTCTTTCACGGCAAGCGTCATCCACGAGAGCTCGGGGAGCGAGAGGTGACGGCATTCGTCTCCCATCTAGCCGAGCGCGGCGTGAGCGCCTCAATGCAGAATCAGGCGCTTAGTGCGATTCTGTTCCTGTTCGAGGTCGTGATCGGTCAGCGGCTGGAGTGGATGAACGAGATCGTCCGTGCTCAGCGTCCTGTCCGGCTCCCGGTCGTGCTTTCCCGTTCCGAAGTGTCCGCGCTGCTCTCGCGATTGCGGGGGCCGGTGTGGCTGATGGCGAGTTGACGATTCGAGACGGGAAGGGAGGCAAGGATCGCGTCACGATGCTGCCGGCCGCGGTAAAGGGACCGCTGCTGACGCACCTGAAGTGGGTGAAGGCTCAACATGAGGCGGACCTGGCGGGCGGGCGCGGGCGGGTCGCGCTTCCCGGTGCGCTGCGAGCGAAGTATCCCAACGCGGCGAGTGAGTGGGCTTGGCAGTGGGTCTTTCCCGCGACCCGGCTCTATGTGGATCAGGAGACAGGCGAACGACGGCGACATCACCTGCACGAGTCTGTCCTGCAACGCGCTGTGAAAGATGCGGCCCGTGCTGCGGGCATTTCCCGCCCGGCCACCTGTCATTCTCTGCGACACTCGTTTGCCACGCATCTGCTCGAGGCGGGGTATGACATTCGGACGATCCAGGAGCTGCTAGGGCACCGTGACGTGAGCACGACCGTGATCTATACGCACGTGTTGAACCAGGGCGGTCGGGGCGTGCGAAGTCCGCTCGATCAACCGTGGCCGCGATGACTTTGTTATGCCGCAACCGGGGCGAGCGCATTCCTGTTATGCAGTTCGGCCTATCAGGTGTGCTTTTGCGCGCGACCAGAACGCCAACTGCATGTGCGAGTGATACTTCTACGAAAATTGAGCCTGGCACGCCGACACGCTATGCTGCGAGCTTCGTCTGTGTAATCGGATATCGAGTTCGGTCTACTATTCGTTAGCCGGATCAACAACGAGGAAAATCCAGTCACATCAAATCACAAGAGAAGAGGGCAAACTCGGTGTAGCGGAGGGAAAGCAATGAGGTTAATTGGACTCGCGCTAATTGTTGCTGCTGCCGCAGCCTTGGTAATCTGGCGGGGCATTGCTCTATACAACTACGGGGTTCACAAGAAGGACCTGTAGGCTTTGCGCGGGCCGTGAATCCGAATCTCAACGCAGGTGTCAGACACTACCCAACTCGGGTGCCGGCGGGCGATGGGGTAGTGTGTGGCGCATCATCGAGCCACTCGCAGCGACGGGACACGCTCGACTGGCGGCGCGCCGTCGCAGTGAGGGCATTCTTCGGGCCGTCGTCAGCCCGGCGCATCATGGCAGTGGTAGCACCTGGGTTCTTTTGAATCGACGAGCTGGTTGGATCGGGTCGAGTTGGCGGGCCAGAGGTCGCGCCGCTCTGGAATTCATTGGCACGGGTGCACGCCCGAGCGCTTCGTCTGCGGATCGCTCATTCGAAAAACCGGCTAACAGGCAAATGGAGCCGACGCTTCTGACGGTCTGTGCGATCGTGTCGCCGCGGCGCGCGGCTCATTTGCAACGTTGATATGGCTGTCTTCTGTCAACGGGGCAGACCGCTCCCGACCTCACCAATTGTGAGTTCCTTTCTCAGCACGCTCTTTCCGTGCTCGTCGTTCTTCAGGTCCATCTGGTCGGCGGCACCGCGTTCTAGCGACGGTTGACGCTGCTGATATCCGCGGGTTGAGTACCGCCCAGACTGTGGTTCGTCGCGGAGCTGCCTCGCCCTAGGCGCGGACGTATCGGTGGTGCTGATGTCCATAACGTTTTCGAGGGTTCTCCACCTGGCCGCGATGCCGCCGACCTGACGGACCTGATCGCCGCGCCGCTACGCGGGTGGCGGCGGCACCTCCCGGGCGATCGCCCAGATGAATCCCGTCAGCTCGCGCGCAATCGCGGTCGCCACCTTGGGTTTCGCTTTCCCGCGCGCGACCAGTTTCCGAAAGCGTGACGTCAGGCGCAGCTGGGCCTTCCACGCGATGTCACACACGGTCTTCGCTACTGCTTCTTGGCGATACAGCATCTGCCGGCCGATGCGCGGCACGCCCTGGTACGCCCACGCCGCTTCAGCCAGCAAGCGCCGTGCGTGCGGATTACCGGCCTTGGTGATCCCGCCGCGGCGGACGCTGGGCCCGCTGGAGGACTCCGAGGGGACCAGGCCGAGGTACGCCATCAGCTCGCGCGGATGCGTGAACCGGCGAATGTCGCCGATCTCGGTGACGAGGCCCACCGCCGTGACAAACGAGACCCCGCGCAACGCCTGCAACGCCTCCACCACCGGTGCCCAGCGCCATGCCGGGGTCAGTTGTCGGAGTTGGTCGGTGAGCCGCTCGACCCGGCGCTCGGTCTCGTCGATCGTGTCGCGGTACTCCTGCAGCGCGATGTGCTGCGGGGCGAGTGGGAAACTGAGATCGGCCAGCCAGCGGCGATACGGGCGCGTCCATCCGGCGCGTCCCGGATCGCGGCGACCCTGGCGGAGCAAGAACGCCTTCAACCGATGCTTGGCTTGCGTGCTCAGGCCGACCGCGTCTTCGCGTGCGCGCACGAGATCACGCAGGGCCTCATCATCGGGCGTTGGAATATAGATCGCCGTGAGTTCGCCGGCGCGATGCAACCGGGCCAAGGCATCGCCATCCCGCCGGTCGGTTTTGCTCCGATCACCGCTCCGTTTGGGCATGCTCGAGGGATTGACGACGACGCACTCTTCACCCTGGCCGGTGAGATACCGGTGACTGCCGAACCCACACGGGCCGGCCTCATACCCGAAGCGCAACCGCCGGCTCGGCGCCCGCAGCGCCCGGACGACCTTGGCCACCGCCTCCAGGTCGCCGGGGATCACCCCGTAGTGTCGCACTTCCCCGTGTCGCCCTTCCTCCGCGAGCGACACGTCGATCGATTCTTTGTGGACATCCATCCCTACGAACATGCTACGTTTCGCCATGGCCTGCCTCCGTTGTATGTGGCTCTGCGCGTCACCCTCATCGGCGTCGCGTAACCCACGATCTACTACGTGAGGCAGGTCTCTGCTCCCACAGCCATACTGTCTAGGCCGACAAACGGGAGCAGTAAGTTGGGGCCAATAGACAAGCGAGCTTCCATACCGAGTGCACTGCGCGTCGGTGGCATGGGAAAGCCGGCGCTGCTCCAGTCGCTCCGTTCCCACAAGGTCCAACTCAACCAGGCGGCCGACGCGCTATTCGAACATCTTCGGTTCGTACCCCTCAGCGAAAACCAAGTCATAGAGATCACCTCTCTCTCGGTCGCTGATCTCGGCTTCCGCGAGGGAGTTATATACGGGCAGCTCACAGCCCGAGCGCTCGAGGCGGGGTTGGTAGAGTGTCCGCTCGAGATGGCCCCGCATCTGAGGATGCAGTTCCTGGAACAGCGGGAATGGGCGGCCGGGGCACCCGCTGCTGCGCGTGGCCTGGCGCCTCCTGGCTCAATCACGGTCGCGTCGTCCCCCCTCGACGAAAGAGATGGGACACCGAAGGGTTTCTACCTTCGGCGTGTTGATGGCGTACTGTGGTTGCGAGGTTATTGGTCGTGGTCCGGACACGTCTGGAACCCTCAGGATGTCTTCGTCTTCTCTCGGGGGTGCAGTGCGGCCCAACCCGCCGCTGAGCGGCAGTATTGTTAGCCGGACAATCCAAATGGTGATACTCCGGGCAACACGGAAGTTGGCGGCCTTACTGCCAGCAACCGACATCTGTAAGCCAACATCCGATACGGCGCTCGGAGATTGGTACGTCAATCGAATAGTCGTCGACCGACAGCCAGTGTTGCTTCTCGTGAGTTCCAGCTCGCTCTTGCCCATGTTGCTGCCTGCGCGAAATGTCCGCGGCTTGCCAGATCAACTCGCTGGTCTCGTACGGACACGTCTGAAGAATTGCGGCATCGATCAGCGCGCTATTGAGGCCGAGGTCGGGGTCATGGCGCCGGTAGCCATCGGTCCGACGATTGATCGGTCCGTGCTTGGCATCATGGTCGATTATGCGAAGTCGGTCCCGTATCATCTGGAGGCGGGGCATTGGAACGAGGGTGATCTCAGGTTGGTTGAGGAGAAGTTGGCCGAAACGCCCTGCCATGCAGCAGGACCCTTTGATCAAGTGATATTCCCGGACAAGAAGACACCGGAACTTCTTACTGCGAAATGGCTGGCGAACAGGCCGCTGCAGCCGACGAGCGGCGGCAGCCTCAAAGTCATGTAGGAATCGGTCTCGCCGCTCGCAGCTGAACGTGGGCGTTAGCCAGCAGCACACGCATCGGGCCATAATCCAAAATGGGAGGACTCCGATGAAATACAAGAGCGCGCCGACCCTTCGCCGATCACTTAGCCAGACGCGCCTGTCGATGCAGAAAGCGCGCACCCGCGTCGTGACGCGCACCGCCCTGCTGCTCGCTGCGCTTCCTGTTGTCGCGTTCGGGCAACGGGCCCCGACTCCGTCGCAGGCAAGCGGCTGGAAGCCAATGTACGCTACCGCGCTCACCGGGGTCTCGCCCGCCGAGCGCGCCGAAAGCATCGCCATGGGAAAGGCGATCGAGTCGATTTTCTGGCGGATTCCGGAACTCGCCGACCCGAAGGGGTTCGAGGTGCTCACGCAGCAATTTGGGGGTGGCCCACCGCCCACAACTGGCCCGCAGCCCATCGAATTCCTGTGGCGTCTCTGGTTCTTCGAGCCGAACAGGCAGATGACCGGCGGTGCGGGTCCGACTTGCATCGAGGTGTACGTGAACAGGCAGAAAGCGGGAGACCCGGCAATCAGTGGCGACCACGATGCGTCAGGCCGCCTCTTGTTCATCGAGGCGGACGTCGACACGCGGATGGCGGGCGCCACCGTAGTGCGCGAAGGACTGCGCTGGTCGTCGGACAGCGCCGTTCGACGCAGCGGTTACGTCACGTTTTCGAGAGGCTCGGCGTCGCCATGGACTTCTGTAAGTCGTGAGCAGTGGCTGCGCACGCTCATCTTCGACGCGGAAGGCAAGGACGGCGACCGGGAGACGTCCGCTCGCAAGACGCTCGAGAAGACTGCGTATCAGCAGTGGCTTGAGGGCGCGGCAGAGCGGAAGAACAACATCGACGTGGCGGTGACAGCGTTCGCGCAGTCGCAGGGGCGCGCCGCCGCCGAGGAGATGCGGCAGACGCTGGAGAAGACAAACCGCGAGGTGGGAGAGCAGCTCAAGGCACAGGAGGCGGAGGAGCGGGAGCGCAACAAGCAAATACTGTCAACACCAACGCGAGGAGACGCTTTTCGCGCGCAGCTAGCCGCGATGTCGCCGGCGGAGCGAGCTTCCGGCGCACTCGTGGACCATTCAGGACAACTGCGGGCGACGAATGACCCGCTGGGGCATCGAGTGCTCACGCCAGATCCCGCGTTCTGGCGCGTGAGCCGTTCACGCGCCGAGGTGCACACGATTACGGTGCATTTCGACTGGGACGGCGCGTGCGCGCACCCATCGACGCGGGCCGCGCTGGAAAAGGCCTGGCAGAACGTCGACTGGGCGGCGCTCAAGCGCTTTGTGGAGCGGCCGTGAAAACGGCCATCGGCGCGGCGATCACCATCACCCTTGTCGCGATAGCCCTGGCGCCTTCGACGCAGGTGCGATCGCTCGACGCGCTGCCTGCTGTGACGCAGGCATAGGACGCGAAGGAACCCAGCAGTTACACCCTCATCGATCGCGCGCTCCAGGCGCGACGGATCTGAATGCAACACGTCGCCGGCCTAACCGGCGTTTGCAGCCGACGGCGGCCGGTGCCACCATTAGGCCCCCGCGGCTGAAACGCGGACGTTAGGGCTGCACGCAAAGCGGGCGCGCTACGAGGAGACGTGATGTCCGGCGGAGACTTGCTCATTGTCGAGCTACCGGGATTCACTCCAGAAATTGGCCGTCTCGTCTCCATGCTGAACTACGTACGGTCGACCACCCTGGCCGCGATCACCGGCCTCAACGTGGCAGAGCTCGATTTCCTGCCAGACGCAGAAGGCAATTCCATTGGCGGGCTGCTTGCGCATCTCGCCGGCGCAGAGGTCGGTTACCAGGCGGCCACCTTCCATGGTCGCGAGCTGAATGACGAAGAGCACACGGAATGGGACGCCGCACTCGCACTGGGTGAACTAGCGCGGCAAGAGATTAAGGGGCGCGAGCTGGCCCATTATGTGAACCGGCTCGATCAGGTTCGTGCAACAACTCTGGCCGAACTCCAGCGTCGCGACGATGCGTGGCTCGATCAGGAAGGCACGTTCGGGAACGGGCGCCGAATCAACAACTACTTCAAGTGGTTTCATGTACTGAGCCACGAGGTCAACCACCGAGGTCAAATTCGAGCGCTGCGCCGTCTTGCGACCAAGAGCCGCTGAGGAGGAGAGCCGAACGTCAGCCTAACCAGGCGTTGCAGCCGACGCCGCGCTCGGTGGTATCGTGTCTCGCGCAGCGCGGCTGAACGCCAGTCGGTTCGGCAGACTTGACAGACCGAATGATCGCAATCGGTGAGTGAGATCGATGAAGAGAGGCGTGAGTGGCGGAAAGCGACTGAACCATGAGCCGCCTGCCGTGACAGCGAAGCTCGGATGGCGGTACCACCACATCGGGATTCCACACACGCAGCCTCGTGCTCAGGAGCAGCATGTCGCGCACCTCGGGGTTCACGTCGCCGGTTTTGAGACCAGTCCCTACGGAATCGAGTGGATCCGGTTCGAGCCGCATTGCCACGTGCCCGAGATCGTCAGAATCGTTCCGCACATCGCCTTTGCCGTCGACGATTTGGATGAAGCCCTCAAAGGTAGGGAGATTCTGATCGCACCGACCGAACCGTCGGTTGGAGTTCGTGTTGCGTTCATACTTGACGATGGAGCACCCGTTGAACTCCTGCAGTTCTCCGCGGCCAAGCCGGTCCGTCCAAAAGCAAGGCGCGCTGCCGAACAACGCGCTGCACTTGACGACGGCACGCACAAAGCAATCCGCCGTGGCAAGTGAGCGCGACCGTTATGCGGACTAGCGCAGCAAAGGGCTCCAAGGAAACACACGCATGCATCCGAGCGCGAACGTCACGCCGCGGCCGCTAGCCGGGGCATTGATTGTTGCGGGCCGAGCCTTCGCAGTAGCGATGGTTGCGTTACTCGCTGCGCCGTTATGCATCCAGAGCCAAGCGCCCACGGATAGCGTAGCGTGCGATGGTTTCGTAGTGGTCTCATCCGAGCTCTCGCACAAGGAAGCCGAGCAGTACTGCAAGTACGCGGCGCGCGAGCGGCAGAAGGTCGAGAAGTACTGGGGCCCGACCTGGCGCGACCCGATCCGCATCCAGGTCTCCAGCCAATACGTCGCTGCGAACACGCTGGTTATGAACGGCGGGAAGCCGGGCAGAATCGATATGCCGCTGGATCGCGTTCGCGATCGCACCGGCGCGCTGCTGCATGAGATCACGCACAACTATGCGTTTAGCGAGAACCGCTTTCTCTACGAGGGGCTCGGTGTGTACCTCCAGGACGAGGTAGGCGAGGCACGTTCGTTCCCGACCTTCGGGCGCCCCCTGGACGCGGCGGCCGCGGAGGTTGCGCGCACTGTTAGTTCGCTCGAGGAGCTCAACGCCGTGCGATTCCCTCGGCCGCTGGCTTCAGTGATGCCGGACCGCGCGGCGTACCTGCTCTCCGGCTCATTCGTGAAATACCTCATGGGGAGAAAGGGCGGGTTGGACAAGTTCCGGGCCTTGTACGCGAGCGGGGACTATCAGGCGACGTACGGCGAACCTTTCAACGCGTTGGAACGGGACTGGAGGGCACATCTCCCTCGCCGCTGACGCATCGTCTCAGCTCCTGCCGCATAACGTGCGCTTGCTGCCGACGGCGCGGATTGTGGAGGCGGCTGGCTCGCTGCGCTCGCCTGCCGCAACTTCTATGATGCGCCGCAGCAGAAGCGCGACGCGTTAGCCGGATGCACGAATTCTTGGTAAAGGTTCACATTCTATGGCCGAGGTCACAGAATCAACGTCTCAGTTGGTCGTGGAGGTCTTTGTTCGTGACCTCGAGCGTTCCCTGGTGTTCTACCGAGCCGTTGGATTCGATCTAATGCGGCGCACAGGCGGCTTTGCCGTCTTGAGTTGGGCGGGGCACGTGCTCTTTCTTGACGAACAGCCTCAACTTCCGGATCTCGCGGGCCGAGAGCGAGCCAACGTGCGGGTGCTGGTGCCGGACGTGGATGCGCTCTGGCAGCGTGTCCAATCGCTCGGAGCGACAATCAGTGCGCCCATTGCCGATCGTACCTACGGGCTGCGCGACTTCACGGTTCGAGATCCTGACGGCTTCGGGCTGCGGTTCGCGAGTTGGTTAGCGCCGAGGGTCGGCGGGTATACCGGCTAACAAAGCGTATATGGACTCCTCCCGGCGATCAACGAGAACACCAAATCGTGGCGATGACTGAGATCGGATGCAGTCGTATATCCGGCCTCTCAGTGGAGCATCGTGGCTCCGGGCCATCATGGTGAGCCGCGCACTGGGGGCCAATCGCTGATCAGCGGCCTCAAGGGCCAGCCCTGTTATCGGCCTTGTTCCAGTGCCGGTCCGACCGGTCACGCCATGATCAGGATGTTCTCGCTGAGCACTCCGTGGACAAGTTCGTTAGGCGGCGACGGCCACTTGTGGGCCGGCGACGAAATCCTGTTCGCTGCGCCACACCGCCCAGACGATTCGCGCCAGCTTGTTCGCGACGGCAATCGCCGCTTTGTTGTGGCCGCGTCGGGCCGCGACGGCGACGGCCCAATGCTGAAACCGCGTGCCTTGGCGCTTGCCCCGCAGCGTCCGTTGGGCGGTGAGCAACACGGCGCGGGCCCCGTGTGTCAGCAAACAGCGGAGATAGACATCGCCGCGCTTGCTGATACGACCGAGATGGCGACGGAACCCGCTCGAGCGTTCGCTGGGCGTCAGTCCGAGCCAGCTCGCAAAATGCCGAGCGCGGCGAAAGGCGTGAATGTGTGCGACAGCGCCCAGGAGCGCCGTCGCGGTGATGACGCCGATGCCGGGAATAGTGAGGAGGCGCTGGGCGACGGGGTCGGCCGCGGCGACCCGCGCCAGTTGGCGATCGATGTCCTTGACGGATCGCTCCAGGGCGCGGACCTCGTCGTAGACGAGCGCCAGCGCCTGACAGAGCTGCGCGGGCAGTCCGTTGGCGCCGTCTTCCAAGATCCGCGGCATCTTCGTCAGCACCGTCCTGGCCCCCAGCGCGATGGGCATCCCGTGTTCGCGCAGCATCCCGCGCAATGCGTTGATCCGCGCCGTCCGGGTCTGCTGCCACTGCGTGCGCACGCGATGGAGCGCCTGCAACGCTTGCTGCTCAGGGGTTTTCACCGGCACGGGCTGAATGCCTGCACACCGCGCCGCTTCGAGCAGGCCTTCGGTGTCCATCCGGTCCGTCTTGTTGCGTCGCACGTAGGGCTTCACGTACTGGACCGGCAACAGGCGCACGGAATGCCCGTGAGCCTGACAGCGGCGGCCCCAGTAGTGCGCCGTCCCACAGGCTTCCATGACTACTGTGGTGCCGGCCGGCAACGCGTCGACAAACACTTCGAATTGTCGGCGCGTCAGTCGCTTGCGCTCGAGGATTCGGCCGGCCCGATTCGCCGTCGCCACTTCAAAGACATCCTTTGCCAAGTCCACCGCGACCGTCGTAGCATCCATTTCGGCCTCCTCTTCGTTCAGCTTGTTGAACCCAAGCCTGCTCCGCGACACATGATGCCGCGATCGAACGGGGAGGAGTCCATACCAATCACTGCAGCCGGCGGCGCATGTGAATCATGAGCGCTGCGGCTGAGCGCTGGCGTTATGCCGCAGAGCGGCGCCGGCACCCAGCCAGGACAAGGAGCACGATTCTATGAGCTCACGGCGAATCACTAAGCTCCTACAACTAGTCGCCGTCGTCGCAATTGCGATGACACCAAGCGCGCTGGCTGTGCACACGATCGCGCAGGCGCCCGGGCAATCGATCGCGCCGAAACCGGCCAGGAAAGTCATTCGGTTCGGAACGCTCCTGGATGGGACCGGTTCGGTCCTCACAAACGCCTTCGTCGTCGTTGAAGCCGATCGTATCAAGAGCGTCGGTAGGGCCGATTCGGTTCCGGCAGATGCCGAGGTCATCGACTTGTCGCGATACACCGGCATTCCAGGCTTGATCGACGTGCACATGCACCTGACTGGCACCGCCGGAGACACTAGGGCCGTCGCACGATCCCCGATGATTGACATGTACCTATCGCAAGGCGCTGCGCGCAAAGTGCTCGAAACGGGTGTCACGACCGTTCGCAATCTCGGATCGTTCGGCTTTGCCGACCTCGTCATGCGCGATCTCATCAACATGGGGGCCATGGTCGGACCGCGCATGTTCGTTTCGGGGCCAGGCTTGCGCAACAGTTCCTCGCAGGGTAACTCGGCGCCGGAGGCCAAAGCGGACGGACCTCTGGAAGTGATGACGGTCGTCCGGCGCCTCATTGCCTCGGGCGTCGACACCATCAAAGTCTTCGGATCGACGAGGGCCGGACCGACACCGCCGGGAATTAGCGGCAACCTCGTTGTCTGGACCGGATCCTATGCGCCGTTTACCAACGATGAACTGATAGCGACCGTTGAGACGGCGCACAGCCTTGGCAAGACTGTGGCAGTTCATTCCTATGGCGCCGATGGGGTGCGTGCCGCGGTCCTGGCGGGTGCTGACTCGATCGAACATGGGCCAGACATCCCTGATGACACGCTGAAGGAAATGGCGCGACGGGGAACGTTCTGGGTACCGACCTTGTACAACTATGTCTACGGCGCCGAGCGTAACCCTCAGATTAAAGAAGAGGCAAATGACTTCCTGAACCGGACACTCGAGACCGCGAAGCGTGCCATCAAGGCCGGCGTGCGATTCGCGATGGGAAGCGACGCGTTGTCGCCCAACCCCATGATTGGTGTGAATACTCGAGAACTCGACTGGTTCGTGAAGGCTGGACTCACTCCGGGGCAGGCGTTAATGGCCGCGACAACCAACGGCGCGGCGCTGCTGCGGAAGGAAAACGAGCTGGGCCGGATCGCTCCGGGTTACTTTGCCGATCTCGTTGCCGTTGAGGGCGACCCGCTGAAGGATATCGGTGTGGTCGTGAACAAGGTTCGCTGGGTCATGAAAGGCGGCAGCGTCGTCTTCGAGAGAACGGAGTCAACGAACCCTCGTTAGCTCTACTGGCGTGACAGTGAGCAGGCAGGGTTGCTTGCCATTCGGCGATGCGGCATAACAGGCAAATGGAGCCGACGCGCCGCTGAAGAACGACGGCGCGCGGCTCATTTGCGACGTTGGGCGGACTGGGAATGACACGGACATATGCCTCAGGTCCTTTACGACCACATTGGAGGGACGTACACATCGACGCGGCATCCCGACGCCAGGATCGCCGCCGCGATTATGCGTGCACTCGACGACGCCAAGATGGTGGTCAATGTCGGAGCCGGCGCTGGAGCCTACGAACCCGCCGACCGCTCGATTGTCGCGGTCGAACCTTCGTTGCACATGATTCGGCAAAGGGCGGCTGGGACTGCCCCTGTCATCCAGGCATCGGCCGAAGCGCTGCCCTTCCGAGATCATTCGTTTGACGCAGCGCTCGCGCTGCTCACGTTGCATCACTGGACGGATTGGCGCCGCGGCTTCGACGAGATGAGAAGGGTGGCGGATCGCCTGGTGGCCTTCACCGTCGAGCCCGACGACGTTGGCAACTTTTGGCTCACCGATGCCTACTTCCCTGAGATCGTGGAACTCGACCGCGGCCGTTGTCCTTCAGTCGCCGATCTCGTGCGTCACGTTGGGGATTGCCGCGTGGACCGCATCGCCATACCGCATGATTGCGTCGATGGATTCCTCGCCGCGTATTGGCGTCGACCCGAGGCGTATCTCGATCCAAAGGTAAGGGCGGGGATTTCGGGCTTTGCGCTCCTCGATCAGGACGTAGTCACACGCGGCGTCGCGCGCCTCAAAGCCGACCTTGAATCCGGGGCGTGGGAGCAACGGTTCGGCCACATCCGTCGGCTCGAGGCCCTCGATGTGTGCTACCGACTCCTGGTTACGGACTGAAGCCCGACAGTTAATAGCGCTGGCACAGCGCGAGCCGTCCAACGTTCAAATGGAGCCGACGCGCCAGTTGGTCTGTGCGATCATGACGCTGCGGCGCGCGGCTCACTTGGCGCGTTAGGCAGCCTGAGGCACCTATTTCTCCAAGGCGGCGGAATGCGAAAACTCGTTTACTCTACCTCGCTCTCACTCGATGGCTATATCGATTCTGCGGCCGGAGACCCCAGCTGGGTCGTGCCCGATGAGGAACTCCACAGGCATTTCAATGACGTTGAGCGAGAGATCGCCACCCTCCTGTACGGTCGCCGCATGTACGAAATCATGGCTGGCTATTGGCCGACGGCCGACCAGGACCCTTCGGCGCCTGGCGTCATAGTTGAGTACGCTCACATCTGGAAGCCAGTCCCCAAAGTTGTCTTCTCATCGACGCTCGAAAGAGTCGACTGGAACTCGCGACTGATAAGAGGGGATGCGGTCGCCGAAGTCGCACGATTGAAAGCGCAGCCCGGCGGCGGGTCCATAGGCGTCGGGGGCCTCCTCCTCGCCTCAGCCTTGGCATCCGCCGGCCTGATCGACGAATACCGCCTCTACTATGTCCCGATCTTCCTGGGTTTCGGCAAGGCAGCGTTCTCGCAGATTCAGAACAGCGTCAGACTCAAGCCGGTCGAGACCCACACATTCTCTTCCGGGACGGTACTCCTGAGATGCGCTCCAGTCACTCCGTAGTCTGTATCGTTAGGCTGCCTAACAACTCGCTGGACCCGACCTGGCCAGCCCGGCATCGACCCTGGCGTTCGAGTGTATCCTTGGGCTGGCCAGGCGGCTCAGCTCGATGCCGTTAGGCAGCCAACGAATCAAGAATTCTGACGAATGACGACGATCTATCTCGTGCGTCATGCTCACGCAAATTGGAATCCTGACGAGGACCGTCCGCTCTCAAAACGTGGTCGCGCCAACGCATTCGCTCTTGGCGAGCTGCTCTCAAGGTCACCAATCGGTGCGATTTACTGCAGTCCGGCACGTCGGGCCTTGGAAACTGTCGAGCTACTGGCACATCGTCTTCAGCTCGAGCCTGTGAGAGTCGCTGACCTTCGCGAGCGAGCGCTTGTCGTGGAGCCCGGAAGGGACTTCGAGACCGTGGTCCAAGCGGCGTGGCTGGCTCCAGCGTCGGCCAGCGCAGGCAGTGAATCGAACAACGCTGCTCAAGCGCGGGGTGTTGCCGCCATTCGGAAGATCTTAGACGAACAAGCGGGCCGGCATTCGGTGGCTGCGACGCACGGCAATCTTCTTGCGTTGATCCTTAACGGGCTTAAGCCGACCTTCGGTTTCGAGTTCTGGCGCACACTAACCTTCCCAGATGTCTACGAGCTTAGGTTCCAAAGGGCTTCCTTAGTAAGTGTGCGACGAATCTGGGATGGGGCTGCCTAACACGGCTTGGAGCCGTCGCGCCCACAGTCCCTGCTACGCTGTCGCCGCGGAGGGCGGCTCAAGCCGGGCGTGGGCGGACAATGGGACACGTCAACAACCAGGAACATGATCGAGGCAGAACGGGCTCTATCAACGAATCGCGCTGGCTGGGATCGTGTCGCGTCAAAGTTCCACGGAGGAACCGCGCTGCCAGAGTATGGCCCGCTAGCCCCGACCGAAGACTCGCTCGGACTGTTGGACAGCAAGACCGACCTATGCGCTCTGGAGCTGGGATGCGGGAGCGGGCACTCACTCCGGTACCTTGCCGAACGCGGCGCGCGGGAACTCTGGGGCTTGGATCTGTCTCCGGTTCAAATTGCGTTTGCCCAGGAGACGCTCCGTCCGTTTGCGTCGAGGGTTCGGCTCATCGAATCCCCAATGGAAGTGAATCCAGGCATTCCGCCGGGTCACTTTGATTTGGTGTTGTCTATCTACGGACTAGGCTGGACGACGAATCTCCGGGCTACGATGGAACTCGTCGCGTGTTACCTCCGTCCAGGAGGGTCCTTCCTTGTCAGCGGGGAGCACCCGGTCTATAGCTGCCTGGAATGGAACGGGAGAGAGTACACAGTCTCGGATCCGTACTTCACCGAAGGCCCTCAGGAACACGCATCGTGGAAGGGTGTACCAATCGTGATCCATCGTCGTACCTTGGGCACCTTGATCGGACAGATCATCCAAGCGGGTCTACAGATCGAGGCGTTGGTGGAAACGCCGCCCAATCCGGCGTTGGCGACGGAAGTACATGCTGATCCCGCGCGTTGGTATTCTCTCGCTCGGGCAAGCGTGATGCCGACCACGTTCATCATCAAGGCTCGAAAACCATCTCAAAGCAACGAGCCGCCCAACAAGGCAATGCAGCCGGCAAGCGGCGCCGGTCAGCATCCATGATCGAACGCTCCAAAGGAGCGAGTTCGTGAATGACAGGCGCGTCGCGCTGCTTCGTGGAGTCAATGTCGGGACTGCGAAACGCGTGGCGATGGCGGATCTGCGAAGGCTGGTCGAGAGCCTTGGCTACGGCGATGTCCGCACGTTGCTCAACAGCGGAAACATCGTATTCACCGTACGTGCAGGATCGTCCGGCGACGCGGCGACCCGCATCGAGAAAGCAATTGCGACTCGGCTTCGTGTCGAGACTCGGGTCACCGTGTTGAAGGGGAAGGACGTTGTCGCCGCTGTCCAGGACAATCCGCTTGCTTCGGTTGCCGACGACCCGTCGCGGTTGCTCCTCATGGCGTCTCCGGATCCGAAAGCGCTGGCGCAGTTGAAGCCGCTTCTGAAGGAACGTTGGACGCCAGAGGCGCTCGCCCTTGGTCCCCGCGTCGCCTACCTGTGGTGCGCGGGAGGCGTGGTCGACAGCCGGCTTTGGGTCGCTGCGAACCGCCAACTCGGGGACACTGGCACAGCTCGGAACCTGGCCACGATGACGAAGCTCGTGGCGCTCATCGAGGGCCCGTAGAGTCGGACCCAGTCCTCGAGTTTCGGAGACGCCGCATAACATGCGGTTGCAGCTGACAGAACCGCGACATCGGGGTAAAGTCGGACGGTTTCAGAACGCGGCTCTGCACTTGAACCGCGGGACGTTAGCCAGACGAGTATGAAGCGTCGATGATCTCAGCACGAGAAGCACTTGAACGCCTCCGGGAGGGTAATCGTCGTTTCGTATCTGACGTTCGGAGCCGAGAGACGCTCACAAGCCAGGCGCGTCGCCACGAAGTGGCTGCGGGTCAGAAGCCGTTCGCCATCATTCTCGGTTGTTCCGACTCTCGGGTGCCGGCCGAGATCGTCTTCGACCAGGGCCTTGGGGACCTGTTTGTTATCCGCGTGGCCGGAAACATCGTCGCGTCGTCTCAAGTGGGCAGCGTGGAGTTCGCCGCCGCTCGGTTTGGGACGCGGCTGGTGGTGATACTGGGCCATTCCCAGTGCGGGGCCGTTCTGGCCACGCTGGAAGAACTTCAGCAGCCGACGGGTAGTCAGTCGAGACACTTGCGTTCGATCGTCGATCGCGTTCGGCCATCTGTGGAAGCCTTGCTGGCAACAGAGCTGAGGCACGACCCGGAGGCCTTGGTGCGGCGGGCCGTTCGCGCAAACATTCGCGTCGCAGCCAATCAATTGCGCCACGGGTCTGAAGTCCTTGAGCACCTCATCCAGAAGGAGGGACTCCTCGTTGTCGGGAGCGAATATTCCCTGGAGACTGGCATCGTTGAGTTCTTCGATGGAATGCCGGAGGCCGGCTGACGTTCGCGATGGTGGCTGCCCAACAAGCCGCTGCACCTGACGGCACCGGGCCGCGCTCTCGCGCAGCTCTCGCGCTCGATGGTTTCGTGATCCGCGCGTGAAGGCATCTGCGCATGTTGCGAATCGTGATGACCGGCGGCCCCGGAGCTGGCAAGACCGCGCTCTTGCTGGCGCTGCAGGCTCGCGGTTACACCATCGTCGGCGATACCGCGCGGGCCATCATCCAAGACCGCCGTAGGCGCGGGCTGAGTCCGCGACCGGATGCGCATGAGTTTGTGCAGGAAGCGCTGCGCATAGACATCGACAACTATGTTCGTCACGCTGCGACTTCGGGCGCTGTCTTCTTTGATCGGGGAGTCCTTGACGCTCTTTGCGGGCTCGACCGGCTCACACCATTGAGCGAGGGTGAGCTGAACACTTGGCTTTCGAAGTACCCGTACTTTCCCAAGGTCTTTCTCTTGCCTCCGTGGAAAGCGATATACACGAACGATGCCGAGCGCGACCATACGTTCGAACACGCTCGGTCGGTCTACGTGACCGCGCATGAGTGGTACCGCCGATGCGGCTATCAAGTCCTTGAGGTCCCCAAGACTTCGATTGCCGAGAGGTGCACGTATGTGCTCCAAGCGCTCGCAAGCAGCGACGCCTAACAATGCGTCCCGATAATGGCCGGCATGGAACTCTCCGCGAAAGCATCTGACGCTAGAGAGGTTCTTCCATGGCGCGACATGTATCGCCTGGAAATGAATTGCCAGGTCATCCATGATTCGATCCACAGTCGCCCTGGATGGACCCAGGAGTATTTGCTCTTCACGGGCCGCACACTGGTCGGTTACGGCTCGGTTGCGGTTGCCGGACCCTGGACGGGCAAGCCGACCGTTTACGAGTTCTACGTTCTGCCGCATCATCGATTGCATGCGTTCGACTTGTTTCAGGCCTTGCTGACGGCCAGCGGCGCCGTCATGATCAGCGTTCAGACCAACGACTCGCTCATCACGGTCATGTTGTATACGTTCGCTCACGCCGTGACCAGCGATTCGGTCCTGTTCCACGACAACCTGACCACGGCACTGTCACCGATTGGCGCGACGTTCCGTGGCGCGACACCGGCTGAGGTCCCTGACGTTCCCAGCGATCAGCTGAAGTGGTACGGCGTTGTGGAGTTCGAGGGCCAGGTTGCAGCGACGGGAGGTATTCTGTTCCATTACAACCGCCCCTATGGTGACATCTACATGGACGTAGTGGAGTCGTTTCGCCGACGAGGCCTTGGCTCTTTCCTGGTGCAAGAGTTGAAGCGCGTGTGTTACGAAGGCGGGAACATTCCGGCGGCGCGATGCAATCCAGAGAATCTTGCATCCCGCCGCACGCTTCAGAAGGCGGGTTTCGTTCCGTGCGGGAACATCCTAAACGGTTCACTCTCCCGTTGATCCCCTAAACGGCCGAAAATCAGGAGGACGCCGATGATGGATCCGATCAGACGCAAAATACTGAAAACTGGCGCCGCGGCGACGGCGATGGCCGCAGCGCCGCGCGTGCTTGCGCAGCAGACCGGGCAACGAGGAGCTGCCATGTCCTTCTACGACAAAGGCCCCGTTCGCATCCACTATGAGGAGGCCGGCTCCGGCTTCCCGTTGTTGCTCATCGCCGGCGGCGGACTGAACTCGACGATCTCCGGCTTGAGCAATCCCTTTAACGCGATCGAGGAGTTCAAGGGAGAATACCGCTGCATCGCGTCGGACCTGCGCAATGCCAATAGCGGCCAGTCCTCCGGCCCGCTCGAGATCGACCGGCCGTGGGACGCATACACCGATGACCATCTCGGTGTGATGGATCACCTGCGCATCAACAAGTTCATGGTGCTGGGCTTCTGCATTGGCGGCCCCTTCATCTGGAACCTCTTGAGGCGGGCACCCGATCGTGTGGTCGCGGCGGTGCTGGCGCAGCCGAGCGGTTGGCGCCCGGAGATGCCCACTCTCAGCTACGACACCAATATGCAGGGCTGGGGCCCCGAACTGGTCAAGCGGCGGCCCGACATCACGATGCAAATGGTCGAGAGATTTCTCAGCAAGATGTACCGCAACGTCGACTTCGTCTACACCGTGACACGCGACTTCGTGCGCACGTGCCAGACGCCGGTACTGATCCTGCCGGACGATATCCCGGCGCATCCGTACGCTGTCGCCATGGAAGCCGCGATGCTCGCGCCCAACGCCGAAGTGAGCATGTTCCCGTGGAAGGAGCCCAAGGAACGGATTCCTCTCGCGGTGCGCCAGATACGTTCCTTCCTCCGTGCGCATCGGCCCGCTTCTGCGTAGACAGCCGACGGCAGCCGGTGCATCGTGCCGCCGCGGCTGAACAGTGGGACGGAGAGAGGTATTCGGATGACACGACAAGTTGTGGCGCTCCTGGTCGGCCTCCTTCCCGCAACGGCCTTTGCTCAGACGAACGCGGCGGCGCTGGCTGCGCGCGACTGGCGCCAGCAGCATGAGAGAGCCATTGTGGACGAATTCGTCGCGCTTCTCTCAATCCCGAATATCGCCAGCGATCGCGAAAATATCCAGCGGAACGCGACGGCCATCGCCGCCATGATGGGGAAGCGGGGCATCAGCACAAAGCTGGTATCGGTTCCCGGTGGAAATCCGATTGTGTTCGGCGAAATCCGCACGCCCGGCGCTACTCGGACGATCGGCTTCTACGCGCACTACGATGGCCAGCCGCTTGACCCCAAAGAATGGACATCTCCACCGTTCGAACCGACGCTACGCGATAGACGGGTGGACGAGGGCGGACGCGTGATTGCGGGTCCGTCAACAGGCACAAGATTTGACCCGGAGTGGAGGCTGTACGCCCGCGGCGCGGCGGACGACAAGGCGCCCATCGTCGCGCTCATGACCGCAGTTGACGCTGTGCGAGCCGCTGGCATTGCATTCAAGAGTAACGTCAAGTTTGCGTTCGAAGGCGAGGAGGAGACTGGATCACCGAATCTCGAAAGGACGCTGGCCGCCAATAGGGACCTCTTCGCGGCGGATCTCTGGCTGATGTGTGATGCGCCTCTTTATCAGACGCGGCAGCAGTCCATCATCTTCGGTGCCCGCGGCATCACGCGGGTGGACATTACCGTTTTTGGGCCCCGTACGGAGTTGCACAGCGGGCACTATGGCAACTGGGCGCCCAATCCGGCGATGTCGCTTGCACGGCTGCTCGCGTCCATGAAAAACGACGACGGCCGCGTGCTCGTCGAACACTTCTACGACGATGTCGAGCCGCTCGGACCAATCGAGAAGCAGGCACTCGCCGAGGCGCCGGCCATCGACGCGACCCTGATGCAGGAGCTCTGGCTCGGTTCGACTGACGGCCGGCCGCAAACGCTTAATGAATTAATCGCGATGCCGTCACTCAACATCCGCGGCATGGCCAGTTCGCGTATTGGTGCCCAAGCCTCGAACGTGATTCCGTCTTCGGCGGACGTGACGATTGACGTCAGGATGGTGAAGGGCATGGATGGCCGCAAGACCGGCCAGCAGATTGTGGACCACATCCGCAAGCAGGGCTTCTTCGTGGTGGACCGTGAGCCAACCGCTGACGAACGTCGCGCTCATGCCAAGATAGCGAAGGTCATCATCGGCCCACCAGGAGTCGGCTCACGCACGCCGATGGACCTGCCCATTTCCCAGGAGATCATCCGAACCGTCGAGAGTGCCCGGGGTCGCGCCGTCAAACTACCAACGATGGGGGGCGGTCTGCCACTTCAGGAGGTGGAACGCTCGTTGGGGACACGCACGATCGTCATACCGATGGGCAATCACGACAACAACCAACATAGCTTCGACGAGAATCTGAGGATTCAGAACCTGTGGGATGGGATCGAGTTGATGGCTGCTCTCCTGACGATGTAGAGCGTATGCCGGGATCTCGAATCGAGGGAAACACGTGGCACTCGTGGTTCTGCTGAGAGGGGTCAACGTCGGTCACAGGACCCTCCGACCCACCACGCTCGCCGAACAACTGAAGCACCTCGATGCCGTCAACATCGGCGCCGCCGGCACGTTCGTGATCCGGCGGCCAGTGACCCGGGCGCAACTCTGCGCCGAATTGGCACGCAGGCTTCCCTTTGATGCCGAGATCATGATCTGCGAGGGCCGCGAGATTGTCAGGCTGATGTCTCAGAATCATTTCGCGGACCAGCCCGTGCGACCCGACATCGTCCGCTTCGTGAGCGTCCTGTCCAAACGCCCGCGCTCCGCGCCGTCGACGCCCATGAGCTTTCCTTCGAGCGGCAAGTGGCTGCTGAAGATCCTCGCGAGGGACAACCGGTTCGTCTTCGGCGTGTACCGGCGCCACATGAAGGTCATCAGCTATCTCGGCACGTTCGACCGGCTCTTCGGGGTCCCGGTCACCACGCGCAACTGGAATACCATCACTGCGATCGCCAGGGTGCTGGGCAACGGAGGGACCTGATCGACCAGATTCAACGCGACGTATCTCCGGCGGCTTGTCGAGCGGTTCTCGAATCCCCGAGCCGTCAGACTGTAGAGGCCGTTCAAAGGAATGCCAAGACACATCGGAATCGTCGCGGTCAGTGCGGAAGGAGCGGCGCTCTGCTATCGGACGATTTGTGCTGAAGGGGCTTCTCTATTCGGTCGTCACACGCATCCTGAAATATCGATGCACACCTACCCGCTCGCGGAGTACATGCGGCACATTGAGGCCGATCGGTGGCAGGAAGTCGCCTCGATGCTTCTTTCGTCGGCGGCGAAACTCCATCAAGTCGGCGCCGAGTTGCTGATTTGTCCTGACAACACCGTTCATCAAGGTCTGGATCTCATTCGGGATGCATCGCCTCTGCCATGGCTGCA
This sequence comes from uncultured Acidobacteriota bacterium, assembly GCA_963789965.1. Classification (GTDB taxonomy): domain Bacteria; phylum Acidobacteriota; class Vicinamibacteria; order Vicinamibacterales; family CAVVIG01; genus DATLLJ01. The sequence goes on along the minus strand of CAWBMO010000001.1, from coordinate 518,202 downwards.
TATTGCCGAAGAGGTTGGGAACGTTGCGGTGCAACGGGGGTTTCGGCGCCTGCTCATTCTTGGGACAAAGTATCTAATGGAGGGGCCGGTGTATCCGGGAAAGCTCCATTCCCGCGGGATCGAGACTGACATTCCGCCGACCAACAGGCGTACCCAGATCGACACTTTCATCTTTGAGGAGCTGGTTTATGGCCAGCTGAAAGAGCCGACTCGATCAGTGTTTGGAGAGATCATCGCTGAAGGTAAGCACCGTGGAAGCGATGCCGTGGTCCTCGGGTGCACGGAGATCCCGTTGCTAATCGACGACGGCGATTCATCGCTGCCGACGCTGGACTCCACTCGGATTCTGGCGCGTGCCGCTCTACGTGAAGCCGAGCAGAAAAGTACGCCGACAGCATGAAAGCCATCGTGTAGAAGGGGAACACTCATGAAACGCTCAAGCCGTTTCCTCTTGCTGTTCATCGTAGTCGCTTTGTATGGCGTCGTTGGCTTCTTCAGTCTTTCCCAGCCTGTCAGAACTGTCGATGCTCTCAGACTATTCTTGTACGGTGTGGCATTCGGCGCCTCTGGGGTTCGCTCAATCTTAGAGCTTCGTGGAAGAATCAAGCCGTGACATGTCAGCCCTATCGTTCGGCGTCATGAACCGTGCAAGGAGCAATGGTATGAGAGCCTACCCCCGAGAACGCTTCTCTTCCGAAGTCGCACTCTCCCAGGCGAAGGTAGTCGAGTTTGCGAATGCTGCCGGTGACAACAATCCGATACACCACGACCCGGAATTTGCCGCGACCACCCGCTTCGGCAGGCCGACCGCCAGTGGTCCTCATACGACGGCGTTACTCCTCGCGCTGACCGCCTCCCATTTTTCGAAGAAAGGGGCGATGTTGGGTCTTGAGTTCTGGGTCCGGTTCCGTCGACCGATTTACGCCGACGAAACGATTCGCCTGGAATGGATGGTGGTAAAGGTCACCCCAAACGAGAAACTGAACGGCGAAATCGTCGAGCTGCGCGGCCGCATCAAAGGCCAAGACGGCAAGACCTCGCTTGGCGCGAAGGGACGGGTCTTGGTTACGGAGCGGCTCTAGGCTCATGACTCGCCGACATTGGGTCACACCATGAGTGGAATGATCAGACATACCCTTCTGTCGCTCGCCATCAGGCCCAAGACCGAGGCCGATCGAGAGAGGCTCGCCCGCGGCGTCACCACGCTCATGGCCGACGATCCGACAATGAGCGTGGACACCGACCCGGCGACGGGCGAGGTCGTCATCGCCGGCATGGGCGAGCTGCACCTTGAGATCATCGTCGACCGTCTGAAACGCGAGTTCCACGTTGAGGCGAGCGTCAGCCGTCCGCAGGTGGCCTACAAGGAAACGCTCACGCGCCCGGCTGACGGCGAAGGTCGCTATGTGCGGCATGGCGATGGGCGCGGCCAGTACGCCCACGCGAAGGTCCATCTCTATCCCGGGGAGCCGGGCTCCGGCTACGTCTTCGAGAACAGGATCACCGGCGGCGCGATTCCGAAGGTATTCATCAAGCCGATCGATGAAGGGATTAGGGAGGCGCTCACGGGCGGCGTCCTCGCGGGCTACCCGGTGGACGATGTCCGCGTCGTGCTTTACGACGGCTCGTACCACGATATCGAGTCGTCCGAGTTGACCTTCAGGATCGCCGGCATCATGGCGTTCCACGACGCCGCGAGGAAGGCAGAGCCCGTGCTCCTTGAACCGGTCATGCGCGTCGAGGTCGTGGCGCCGACCGAATGCATGGGCGACGTGATGGGCAACCTGTCGAGTCGTCGGGGCCAGATACAGTCGAAGGAAGAGCGCGACGGCACCGAACGCATCGACGCGCGCGTGCCGCTGTCCCAGATGTTCGGGTACGCTTCCGATCTACGTGTCCGCACACGTGGGCGCGGCACGTTTGCGATGCAGTTCGCATGCTATCAACCGTGCGATCCGGCTGAGAACCACGGTACCGGTGACGACTCGCTGGTAGGCGCCCCACGCAGGCCCATGCCTCCGCTTCGCGATTCGAGCGTGGCTCTGCCCGAACCCATCGAGGACGACGTCCAGGACTGATCTGAACCCTGCGTTCGTGCGATCGTGCGGGAACGAGCATGGGAATGGCGACCGGAACTGACGCGGGGCTGGACGTTCCAGAACTCTAGACAGCCTGAAAAGAGCGATGCGATGTTGAGGCCATCCGACCTGTTGATTTCGCTATTGGTCGTCACGGTTGTTGTCTGGCTGAACGTACCAAAACTGCTGGTGCCGGCGCTGGTCCTGACCGTCCTTCTCCTGTCTGCCTATCGATGGCGTCGGGAGGGGAAAGAACCAATGGCCGCAGAACGATACCGGTGGCGGTTGGTCGCGTCGTGTGTCGTGATTGCAGCTATCTGCGTTCCCCTCATCCTCAGAGCGGTTCCACCTAATGGCGTCTATGGTTTCAGGACCAGCGTGACTCGGTCGAGTTCAGATATCTGGTATCCAGCGAACGCTTTCCTGGGTTGGGCACTCTTGGTTGCGGCTGTCACGAGCGCCGGCGCTTTGATGATTCTCCCTTCGACCGCCAAACGGTGGTTGCTGTTGGCTGCCTTCCTGCTGCCAATGTGTGGCGCTGTCGTGGCTTCATTCATGTACTTGGAACGACTTGGTTGAATCCAGCCAGAGAAGATGGGTCTTCCGATCATCGACCTCAGACCTTCTGAAAACCCGGTCGGTATTTTCGATTCCGGCGTCGGCGGGTTGTCCGTGCTTCGAGAGATCCGTCGCGAGTTGCCAGCGGAAGACTTGCTCTATGTTGCGGACTCGGCGTATGCGCCTTATGCGGACCAATCCGACGAGGCGATCAAGAAGAGAGCGATCGCGATTGCGCAGTTCTTGGTCAGCGAGTCTGCAAAGGCGATTGTCGTGGCCTGTAACACGGCAACGGGCATCGCCGTCGACACGCTGCGTTCGCGGTTTTCAGTGCCAGTGGTCGCCATGGAGCCGGCTGTCAAGCCGGCCGTGATGAAAACAAGATCCACAGTCGTTGGTGTGCTCGCAACGAGGCAGACACTATCTGGCTCGAAGTTCTCGAGACTCCTTGCGGCCTATGGTGCCGACGTCCAGATCTTGCTGCAGCCGTGCCCCGGTCTGGTCGAGCAGGTAGAAAAAGGAGACCTATCCAGTCAGACGACGCGGTCGCTCGTCGAGCAGTATGTCGTTCCCTTACTGACGAAAGGGGCCGACACTCTGGTGCTCGGCTGCACACACTATCCTTTTCTGATTCCTGTTATTCGTGCCATCGCCGGCCCATCGGTGACCATCATTGACCCGTCGGCAGCCGTTGCACGAGAGCTTCGTCGTCGGTTGCAGATGAGCGAACTGTTGTCGCAGAGAGCTCAACCGGGAATGGAGCGGTTCTGGACGAGCGGTGCACCAGAAAAGGTGCAGTCCGTGATCGCTCAATTATGGGCGAACGATGTTGACGTGCAGCGCGTACCGTCCGAGTTCTTGTCGTGAGCCGCGGCCGATGCGATGATGAGCCGCCGCGGCGCGCGGCTCAAGCCTGCGCGTCCAGGCGGATCGCAATATCGCGATCGGATGCATAAGGAAGGAGATGTTGGATGAACCGAATCGTATCGAGGTGGACGCCTCTGGCTGTTGTCACTGCGGCTTCCATCGTGGTCGCAACCCAGCCTCTGCGTGCCGAATTGATCGAAATGACGAAGAAGGTTGCGGAAACCACCGTCCACTATAAGGTCGTGTTGCCGAACGGGTACGATCCGGTGAAGGCTTATCCCGGAATCCTCGCGCTCGGCGGCGGCCCGCAAACGATGAACACGGTCGACGGCATCCTGCTGCGCAACTTCCGCGCGGAGGCCGAGAAGCGCGGGTACATCGTCGTGGCGCCCGCTGCTCCTGACGGTCAGCTGTTCTTCGAAGGTGGCGCGCGCATTATCCCGGAATTCTTGAAGGCGGTTCTCGCGGACTACAAGATTCAGGATGGGAAGTTTCATATCGCGGGACCATCAAACGGCGGGATCGCGGCGTTCCACGTGGCGGCGGCCAATCCGCAGTACTTCCTCTCCGTGACCGCTTTCCCTGGATACATGTGGGAGCCCAGCGCAGCCAAGCTTCAGGCGATTTCCAAAATGTGCGTGTTCATGTACGTGGGCGAGCTGGACGAGTACATGTGGCACGGTGAAATGAAGACGGAAGCCGAATTCCTTCGTTCCAGAGGTACCCTCGCACGTTACGCCGTCGAGAAAGGCCAGCCCCACCGGTTGGACACACTCGCGGGAACCAACGCTGGACGCCTGTTCGATGGATTTGAAGAAACCAGAAAGGGATGCAGGCAATAAGGCCAAGCTGAACACTTGCACAAAAGATTCCTCGCGGCTTTCGCGTGACCAGTGCCTTTTTCGATGAGATGTCGTCGTCCCTTGCGGCCGTCGTGCCCGAGGAAGCCGCTGAGATCCGTGGCGAGTGGATGGCTACCGAACGGCGCACATATGAAAGCGCAGCACAGAGTGGGACCGGTACGGGTCCCTTTGTAGATGTCGCCGACATGCGATGGCGGGGGGCAATCGAGTGTGCCGTCCCCGTCGCCGGCATCGCGTTCCTCGTTACCAGCCGCGAGATCTATTGGGCTAAGTCTGACCCTCCGGCCGAGAATCCGCCTGTCGAGATAGCTTTTCACGCCCGGGCGGGCTATGCAGACGGCCGCGCCACGTTTGCGGCCAGCCTCGGCGGGTCTGTTCTACCGGGAGTACCGGTCGCGTTTGGTGGGGACGTGAGCGCGTCGTGCGCCTTCGGGCCGCGGCGCGCGGTGACCGGTCGGGCTCACCTGGTCGCTCAGGTTGAGAACGTGGCATTCATCGTGGTCCTCCTTCAGAAGAGTGTGATCAAGATCGGACGCAACCATCTTTGGCGTCTGCGAGATCAGCTCGCAGCCTCGCTGCCTGAGAATGCCCGTCGGGTTCTCACGCGAAATCGGACGGGCGTTTTGAGGGGCTGAAGCCAAGGTTGAAACGGCGGGTGAAGCGGTCGCGCTCGCCGTGGTATTCTTCCCAACCCGCTGAACGTCGATCCTCCGGAGGCTCAGCCCATGATTGGCAACGTCGCTGGGCGCCGTGCGATTCCCTGGCGGCGCGATCGCGTGTTCTACACCGGCATGGCGATAGCCGCGGTGGCCGCCGTCTTTGCCGGATTCGCCCGCACGTATTACCTGCGGTCCCAATTTCAAGCGTCGTCCCTGCCGCTATATCTCCACGTACACGGGCTTGTGTTCACGATCTGGATTTCGTTCTTCGTGGTGCAGACGACGCTTGTGGCAGCGGGACGGACCGACGTCCATCGCCGGCTCGGCTGGGTGGGCGCCGGCTGGGCAGTGCTGATGGTGGTCGTTGCGTCAACGGCGGCCATTCTCTCTGGGCGCCGTAGTGTGGCGGCCGGCCAGGCGGATGACGCGCGAGCATTCTTCGCGGTTCCCGTCTTCTCCATGGTTGTGTTCGTCATTCTGATTGCCTGCGCGGTGTACTGGCGCCACCGCCCCGAGACACACAAGCGCCTGATGCTGCTCGCCACCATCAGCATTCTCGACGCGGCCGTCGCACGCTGGCCGCTCGCGTTGGTGAACCTGACGCCCTGGGCGTACTACGCGATAACAGACGTCTTCATTGTCGTGGCGGCGACCTACGACGCGGCGTCGCACAAGCGGATCTCAACGGTCTACATCGCGGGCGGCCTGCTGGTGGTGTCTGCGCAGGTGTTGCGCGACGCCATCGGCGGCACCGGCGCCTGGCATGCCTTCGCCCGCCTGCTGATCGGTTGACCGCGGATTGACCTGGGGCCGATGATCGAATTCATCTGCCATGAGAACCAGCAGTTCTTGAAGCGCGTGAAGGTTGGGGTGGGAGGCGATGGAGTTTCGATTTGACGAGGCGTTGCCGGTTCTTCGACACACTCCCACTGTTCTGCGCTCACTCCTGCTGGAGCTTCCCGCCGGTTGGACCGAATCAACGGAAGGCCCTGGCACCTGGAGTCCGTTTGACGTCGTCGGCCACCTGATTCACGGCGAGCGCACCGACTGGGTACCGCGCATTGAACATATGCTCCGACACAGCGACACCGTTTCGTTTCCAGTATTCGACCGAGAAGCGATGTTCAGTGCGTCCAGGGGGCTCTCGATTCGCGAACTCCTCGATACCTTCGATCGGTTAAGGACCGAGAGCTTGGCTCGCTTGGGTGCACTTCGGCTGACCGACGCCGACATGGCACGGCGTGGGAGGCATCCCGAGTTCGGTGTGGTGACGATGGGTCAACACCTCGCGACATGGGTCACGCACGATCTGGGGCACGTCGGTCAAGTAGTTCGAGTCATGGCGCGGCAGTACACAGAGGCAGTCGGGCCCTGGCGGGCTTACCTGTCCATACTTGGGCGCGCCTGACACCGCGCCGCACCAGTCATTTCTCGCGAACATATCGAGAGCCTCGAAGGCTGAGCAGGAATCATTCGTAGGCAACCAGACCGGTGGTCGGGTCTTTCTGTTTCTCAACACCGATGACTTCTGGCGGGATTACACCAACATGATTTCCCTCGGGATTTCTTTCGTGAGGGAACCGAAAAGCGAGTCTTATGGCACAGTCGCTGTTTTCAGGGACCTGTACGGAAATCTTTGGGACTTGCTGGAGTTGAAGACGGCGCCTCATTGAAGCAAGCCGTATAGCAGGTGTTGCGCTTATCGGGGGAGTTGAGACCCTCCGTCGAACGCCGAAGTGAAGTATTGAAGACGGGGTGTGACATGTCGAACTGGACTCTCGAAACCGAGCGACTCCGGCTTCGACCGTACACTTTGGCTGACGAACCGGCGCTGTTCGAGGTCTTCGGCGATGCGGATGCCCGAACGTTCTACCCTCAGATGGCAGACCGAGCGAACGTGCGGAAGTGGATCGAATGGAACCTTCGAAACTACACTGAGTACGGGCTCGGGCTTTGGGCTCTGGAACTGAAAGCGTCAGGGGCCCTGTTCGGTGACTGTGGGCTCACCTATCAAGACGTTGAGGGTGTCAGAGAATTAGAGATCGGGTATCACGTGGTTCGACAGGAACGTGGCAAGGGATACGCGACCGAGGCGGCACGTGCCTGCTTGGATTTGGGATTCGAACGCACGTCCTGCGAGCAAATCTGCTCGATTGTCAGCCCGGCGAATGAGGCATCCCGCAAGGTGGCCGCGCGAATCCATCTGGATTCGCGAGAATGTCTCAGCCATGGACGGCCCGCTCTCTTGTTCTTCACCAGTCGCGTCATGTGGGAGCGCCGTCCAGAACGCCAGCGCTAATGGGTGCGACCTACCTCTCGTTACAACTTCGGACGACCGACCGCGACGCGGTCATCGCCGAGCTGCACGCGATCGCCTGAGCCGTTTTCCTCTGAGCTGCGCATTACTCCAGGGGGAACAATGGGCCGCACACTCTCGCTGGTTGTCGCGATCTCGATCGGGTGCGCCTCGGAGGCTTCGACCGGCTGTTCAGCTTCGCCTGTGGAACCGGGCCAATTTCGCGATTTCGATCCCTCCGCTCGGGCTGGCTACTCGCTGACGTTTCTCTCGATAGCGCCGCCTTCGATGAGCACGATCGATTCGCGCCAGAGTCCCGCGTTGATCAAGGTTGAGTTGGAGTACGACCAGCCGTCTGTGACACCTTCCAGTCGCGCATGGGTCTGTCTCGCGCGGGATGGCTCCTCGTTCCTGTACAGCTCATGCCGCAAGTCGCCGCTGCTCGCGCAGAAGGGGAGGGCAGAGGGGCACGCGGGCATGTATTACGTCAACGGTATCCCGGCGTTCCCCGAAACCCGATACATTGTGGCGTTTCTCGTCTCTGGAGAGCTTGTTGCTGGGCGGCGGCTGTACGAAGATGAAATAGGTTTCGATCGACTGTCATCGGAGGTCTTCGCGTCTCTGCGAGTGGAGCACGTGTTGTATTGGCGATGACGGTCGGCGGCACAGCGAGACGACGAATCACCGTGATGGGAGCCAGATGATGAGTTTGCAAACGCTCCTTGGGATTCATCTCCCGATCATTCAGGCCCCCATGGCCGGCGCGCAGGGCAGCGCACTCGCCGTGGCGGTATCCACGGCGGGAGGGCTCGGCTCGCTTCCGTGCGCCATGCTGGGTCTGGACGCCCTGCGCAGGGAACTGGTGGCCATCCGTGCCCAAACCACGAAGCCGTTCAATGTGAACTTTTTCTGCCATACGCAGCCCGCACCCAGCATCGAGCGGGAAGCGGCCTGGCGGACGGCGCTTTCGCCCTACTTCGCGGAGTACGGAATCGACTCGAACGCTGTTCCCGCAGGGGCGCCGCGATTGCCGTTCTCCCACGAAGTCGCCGACGTGCTCGAACCATTCGAGCCTCCGGTTGTGAGCTTTCATTTCGGCCTGCCGTCAGAAGACCTGCTCGCGCGAGTGCGAGGCTGGGGCGCGAAGATCCTGTCCTCGGCGACAACTGTCGAGGAAGCACGCTGGCTCGAAGCTCGCGGAGTCGATGCCGTGATCGCGCAAGGGATCGAGGCAGGAGGCCATCGCGCGATGTTCCTATCGGAAGACCTCGATACTCAGATGGGCACGTTCGCATTGGTGCCGCAGATTGTGCAGTCGGTGAGGGTACCGGTCGTTGCTGCCGGCGGCATCGCGGATTCGAAGGGTGTTGCGGCGGCCCTGGCACTCGGCGCCGCCGGCGTTCAGATCGGGACCGCCTATTTGTTGTGCCCGGAGGCCACGACGAGCACAGTGCATCGTGCGGCATTGAAAGACAATGCCGCCGGCACCACAGCGATCACGAATATCTTCACTGGTCGCCCTGCGCGTGGCATCGTGAACCGCATCATGCGAGAACTTGGCCCTATCAGCGCCGCCGCTCCAGCTTTTCCACTCGCGGCCCTGGCGATGGCTCCCTTGCGCGCCAGGGCCGAGGGCCTGGGCAGCGGCGAGTTCTCGCCCTTGTGGGCCGGACAGAATACCAGCGGTTGCAAAGAGCTTTCGGCGGTCAGTCTGACGCGAGAGCTGGCAAGCGCACTTGTGGATGCACGCTAACCGTTTGTGGCGGGAGGCTCCTTATGCTCTTCGACGATGTCGAGAAGCCCAGTGTGCCAGCCTGGTGAGTAGTCGGGGCGAGAGCCCTCGCTTTCGAGCCTTCGCAGCTGAACGCTGATACGTATGCTCAAGACAAAATCTGTGTGGAGCCCGATCAGTCGAAAGGCCGATGGTCTTCGGATTCTGGCGACACGTTTTCGTGGTCGCGGTATGCCGACCAGCCGCTACGACGTGTGGATGCCATCCCTGGGGCCGAGCGAGCGGCTTCTCAAAGCGGCTCAGACTGGCCGGATCTCGTGGGCCGCATTCGCCGCCGGCTATCGAGCCGAACTGTTCATGGACGGCCCGATCGATTCGCGCAGCCGCAGCATCAAGAATCACGGACAGAAGTTCACGTTGCGCCTGATCAAGAGGCTCGCGCGCGCGGGACATGTCACGCTCATGTGCCACTGCGCGGAAGACCAGGATCGGTGTCACCGCCACTTGCTGCGGAGACTGATTCTCGGTCGTCGCGTCTGACGCCGGACACATAGCAGGTTAGTCGCATGTCAGGAATGACGATGGGCGTCAGGCATTCCAAGGCGACGGACTGTGTCACCCTCGAAGTCGAATTCGATCAGCACCACCGGCTCTTTCCCCACGACCCAACCGTCATGGCCGGGCTCGATCGCCACAACTTGCGGCGCTCTGTGTTCCACAACACAACCGTCGGCGTATTCGATGTGAATTTCTCCTCGAGCGAGGAAGCCCACGTGTGCGTGCATGCACAGGTCAGTCCCGACAATCGGTTTCATGTCCACCGACCAGCGGAATCCGGCTGGATATATCATGCGCTTGACGCGCGCCGCGCCGGCACGGCCCACTTCGAGCCGAACGTGTCCGATGTTGCGTCGCTCGGCTCCCTTCACCACCGCGAGGAGCGGATCGGCCGCCGTTGGTCGGCCCCGAGAAGTTTTGGCTCGTTTCACGATCGGGCTGGTCTTTCTGACACTCTTCCGGGCGGGCTTCTTTTTTGCCATGGGTCCTCTCCTCAGTCAGCGCAACGGCCGATGCTAGCACGCCGGTCGAAGAGCGGGGCCGTGTGGAGTCTGTGCGCGCCATGAGCCCGCTCGTGGTCGGCGCCGCGCTCCGGTCCTGGGCGCGGTAAAGTCAACAGCAACTGGAGCCGCCCCGACCCAGGGAATTCGACACCAGAAGGAGGTATCCATGGCTGGAGCAAAGATCGTCGTCCTCTATCCTGCGCCTCGGGACGTCAGTCGGTTCGAACAGGCGTACATTCATGATCACGCGCCAATGGTGACCCCTCAGAACTTCAAAGGGATGACCAGATTTGTCGCATCGAAGATCGTGGGCACCCCCGATGGCAGTGCACCGCCATTCCATCGGATCGCTGAACTGTATTTTCCATCGCTGGCCGCGCTCCAAACAGCCGCTGGTTCTGCCTCGGCACAACAGGCAGTTGCACACGCGGTCTCCATTTCGACCGGCGGCAAGCCTGTCTTCCTGGTCGCGGAGGTAGAAACACGGGATTTCTAGGGGATTCGAAGGAAGCCATGCCACCACGTTCCGAGGACAAGGGGCTCGCCTGGCAGATCGACGTGTGGGATCGCATGGCGCAGCCTTACGAACGCGAGGTCGAGCGACGCTTCGCCTCCGTTGTTGAAGGCGTCATCCAGCGAGCCAGGCTGCAAGCGGGCGAGCAGGTTCTTGATCTGGGCACAGGGACCGGCGCGGTTGCTATCCGAGCGGCGTCACTGGTCGGCGCCGGCGGCCATGTCACCGGAGTGGACATCAGCGGCGAGATGCTGGCGCGGGCAAGAGAACGAACGGTCGCCCTCGATCTACGGAACGTGACATTTCGTGAGGGCCGCGCTGAGACGATTCCTGCTGACTCGTCCAGCTTCGACGTCCTGCTCGCTTCGCTGAGCCTGATGTATGTGATTGACCGCGCCGCGGCCGCGCGCGAGATCGCGCGGGTGTTACGCCCGGGCGGCCGGTTCGTTGCCGCAGTATGGGCCGGGCCTGCGAACTGTGACATCGTCTGCTTTCAACAAACTGCGCGCAGCTTTGCACCTCCGTCACCCGTCCCGGGCGTCGGACCCGGGGCGCTTGCGGATGCGGGACCGCTGTTGATCCAGTTGGCGGAAGTCGGCGTCCATGCGCGTGTCGAGACAGAGGTGCTGGGGTTCGATTTCGACGATTTCCAGTCGGCCTGGGCCATTCTGGCGGGTGTGACGACGGCCACACTTTCGCCTGAGCGCCGCGAGGAGGCGAAAGCGGCGGTCAAAGCCCTGATGTGGCCAGGCGGTGAAGGACCGCGCCATTTCCGCAACGTGACTCAGTTTATCGTTGGCGCCTTGCAGCCGCCGTCTGGCGGGCGATGAAGCCGACGATCTTGACTGTCCACTTAGAACTGCGACATCCATGACCCAGCCGCGCACTGAGTTGTTATTCTCGTACGGCACGCTCCAACTGGAAGCCGTACAGCTCGCCACCTTCGGGAGGAAGCTCACGGGGACAGCCGACGCGCTGCCGGGGTTTGAGCAATCCATGAAGAGAATCGACGACCCTGCAGTCGTGGCGACGAGTGGCAAAACGCATCACCCGATGGCCACGTTTACCGGTCGCGGCTCGGACAGTGTGCAGGGAACTGTGTTCGAAATTACCCAGGAAGAACTGCAGCACGCAGACGAATACGAGGTCGCGGCGTACACACGCGTTGCCGTCACCCTGCGTTCAGGCGTCCGCGCCTGGGCATATGTGGATGCCAGGTCCGCGCCACCAGGCTCATGATTCAATACGAATGAACTCTGTCTTCCCAGTTCGTCTCGCGACTGAGGCCGATCTCGATTCGATTGGCCTTTTGCTTCGGGACTGCGTCGCGGCGATGCGGGAAGCGGGCATCGATTGATGGTCGCGCCGCTTTACCAGCGAAGAGGTGTCGCCCGTGGGATGCCGGCGGCGTGACATTCAGGAAGGGTCCCTTTCGTTGTTTCGAGAAAGAGCTCAGGGCCGACCAAGAGCTGCTCTTGAAGATGGAGTGGTGAGAGAGGGAAGCACGTCCTTCCTGTGCGAGAATGCCCAGAGCGCGGCCTTCTATTCACGGCGAGACCGACAATGAGAATTGGCATTCTGGGATCGGGAGACGTCGCGAAATCGCTGGCTGGCGGCTTCATTGTCCACGGTCACGAGCCCATGCTGGGCACGCGCAATCCGGGCAAACTGGAGGCGTGGGTGGCGCGGAATCCCAAGGTCGCCATCGGGAGTTTTGCGGACGCCGCCCGGTTCGGCGTACTGGCCGTACTCGCCGTCAAGGGAGCGGTGGCAGCAGATGTTCTGCGAACCGCGGGCATTGCGAATATCGCAGGCAAGCCAATCATCGATGCGACCAACCCAATCGCCGACGCGCCTCCCACCAACGGCGTCCTGAAGTTTTTCACCAACCTCGACGAGTCGCTCATGGAGCGTCTGCAGCGTGAATTCGCAGGCGCGCGCTTTGTCAAGGCGTTCAACTCCGTTGGCCACGCCAGCATGGTGAATCCACAATTCAAGGGCGGCAAGCCGACGATGTTCATCTGCGGCAATGACGAGGCGGCGAAGAACGTCGTGAGGGGGATTCTCGACGAGTTCGGGTGGGAGACCGCCGACATGGGCGCGGTCGAGGCGGCCCGTGCGATCGAGCCCTTGTGCATGCTGTGGTGCATCCCCGGTTTCCTGCGCCAGGATTGGGCACATGCGTTCAAGCTGTTGAATTGACATTTGACGCGGGATGACGTCTAACACTACTGAATACTCGACTCTCTGTGGGAGCACAGTATGAAAACACTTCTCGCCGCAGCCGTTCTGTTGAGCCTGGTGCCGGTCGTTCACGCATCCGCGCAGACGAGCAGCGCGGGGAAGCGGGAAGCGAGTGCGGCACCGCATGCCGTCAACGCCGATCTGGAGAAAAAGATTCTCGCCCTCGAAGCGCAACGCGTCGCGGCCATGGTGAAGAGAGACGTCGTGGCCCTCGCCACGTTTCTCGCCGACGACCTGACCTACACGCATTCGGGCGGCACCACGGATACCAAGGCGAGCTTTCTGACACTGATCAAGGACAGAGGCCGTTACCTCGGTATCGACTACTCGAACACCCAGGTCATTCCTTTGAGTGCCAACACGGTCGTCGTTAGGGGCATGGCTCAGATCCGCCTCGACGGCACACCCAGCTATCCAGTCATCTTTGTTGACGTGTGGGCGCTCCGCGAGGGCGCCTGGAAGATGGTCGCGTGGCAGGCGACGCGGCCGGCGCCACCCGCGCAATAAGCAGCACGCAGTCCGGGGGTTTTATGTGTAACAAGTCGAAGGCCTTGATCGGAGTCGGCATCGCCATAGTCTTGTCTGGTCGCCTGGTCGCGCAGGGGGTCGTCATGCAGCGCAACCTCTCTCTCGCGATGGCGATGACGATCGCCGAAGCGACCCTCGCGGAATGCAAGTCAAAGGGGTTCAACACCTCAGCGGCGGTGGTCGACCGCGCTGGCCAGGTGCTGGTTCTCCTGAGGAACGAGCAGGCGACTGCGCAGACAGCGGACATGGCGCGACGGAAGGCTTACACCGCCCGCATGTTTCGCATCTCGACGATGGAGTTTCAGAAACGCACCGCAGGCGACTCGCCGCAGGCGGCCCAGCGCGATCTCGCCGACATCCTGGCGCTCAGCGGCGGCGTGCCGATCCAGGTGGGCAACGACACGATCGGGGCCGTCGGCAGCTCGGGATCCAGCCTGGAGATGGATGACGCCTGCGCGAAGGCGGGTATCGCGAAGGTGGCGGATCTCTTGAAGTAGACTGAGGCCTTCACGATGCTTCTCCGAACGACATGGCGGCGCCTGTTCACATTGACATCACTGGTGCTTCTCGTCCCTGTTGTGGCGCTTGCACATCATTCATACACGGCGGAGTTCGATACGACCAAACCCATCAAGCTGTCGGGTGTGCTGACGAGAGTGGAGTGGGCCAATCCGCACATATGGCTTTACCTGGATGTGAAGGACGAGAAAGGGAACATCACGAATTGGGGTTTCTCCGCGTCGCCGCCGGGCATGCTGCAGCGCCGGGGCATTACGAAAAACAGCCTCAAGCTTGGTGACGTCCTGACGATTGCGGGCCATCGCGCGAAAGACGGATCGAACAATGCTTCGGGAAACGTGGTGACGTTCCCCGACGGACGCGATGCGCGAATCGGACAGGATCAGGCGCTGAATCCAACCGAAGCCGCGCCCGACGCGGGCAAGAAGCACTAGATGTCAACCGTCAAAGGACGCTTCTTCCTTCTTCTGATCCTATCGCTCAGCGCCGCGCACCAGCTTACAGGCCAGTCGATTCCGCGAATGCCTGATGGCAAGCCGAAGTTTTCCGGCGTGTGGGCGGGACCGGCTTTCCGTCATGTCGTGGGCCCTGATGACACGGACACACCACGCGTCACCAGTTTCGATCGCAGCAGGATGGCTCCTTTTCTTCCAGGTGCGGAGGCGAAATTCTTCCAAAAGCCAACCGGAGACCTTCGCCATGACGATCCCACCGCGCTCTGCCTGCCGGACGGTCATCCGCGCGAAGCGCTTGCGCCGTATGCCCAACAGATCGTGCAGACCAGCGATTCCGTGGTCATTCTTTATGAGTACATGCACTTTTTCCGCTTCATCCCGATCGGAAAGCCGCATCCGGCCGATGTCGAACTGACATTCATGGGTGACGCGGTGGCGGAGTGGGATGGCGACACGCTCGTGATCGACACGATCGGCCTGCGCGAATGGACGTTGTCGGCAAGCAACGGCTGGCACAGCGATGCGCTGCACACCATTGAACGGTTGACGCACATCGACTCCACGACCGTCTCTTATGAAATCACCATCGACGATCCGCAGATTTTCACGCGGCCGTGGTCACAGACATTCCAGATGAAGCTTCACCCCACCTGGGCTCTCCTGGAACAAGTGTGCGAAGAAAACAACCGCTGCCAGGGCGGCAACTGCACGCCTTCCGAGTCGCAAAAGGCGAAGTGAGAGGTGATGCTTCGACAAGGTACGTCAAGGTGGTCCAGGATCTGTATGCGGCGTTTGGCAGTGGCGATGTGTCAGCGCTGCTGGCCCTGATCAGCCCCGACGTCGAATGGGGAGAACCCGACAATCCTTTCAATCCAGCCGCAGGCACGAGACATGGCCAGGCAGGGTTCCTGGAATGGCTGCGTATCGGCAAGCAATCGGAAGAGATCCTGGTGCTCGAGCCGCGTCAGTTCCTGACCGACGGCGATTCCGTCGCAGTCGTCGGCTTCATGAAGTGCCTGGCCAAACCAACCGGACGGGCTTACGAATCGGACTTTGTCCACCTGGTGACCTTCAAGGCCGGCAAAATCGCGCGCTTTCAGGAATTCTTCGACACGTATGCGGCTGGTCAGGCCTTCCGACCGGAGTAGGACCCGGCACTCTCATTTCGCGGCGCCGTTGCGGAACGAGAGGAAAAGGGCGAGATACTGCTTCAGGTTTTGCGTAATCAAGAAATTCTCTTTCACATGCTCGTGACCCTGCTCACCGAGCTTCGCGGCAATCTCGGGGTGTGAAAGCAGGAAGCGAACCTGATAGGCGGTGCCTTCGATCGAATGGGCGAGGAGGCCCGTGTGCTTGTGGATGATCTGGATCGGAATGCCCCCAACCGCCGACGCGACGACCGGCTTCTTCTTCCACAGCGCTTCGGCGACCGTGAGGCCGAAGCCTTCGCGCAGGCTCTTCTGAATGATGATGGTAGACGCGCGTTGCAGGGCGTTGACTTCGAGCGGCGCCCAGGTGGGAAGCTCGATGACATGGATATCCGGATCGCCCTGGGCTTCGCCGCGAACCTCCTCCAGCACGGCGCTTCCTTCCGGATCGTCGGCCGCGCCTCCGCCCGCGAGCACGAGCTGGCAGTCGACATAGCGCTTGACGATGCGATAGGCGCGAATCACGCCAACCGGATCCTTGAGTCGATCGAAGCGGGAGATCTGCGTCAGGATCGGTCGGGTCGGGTCGATCTGCAGGCGCGACAGGACCTCGGCGATGACTTCCGGCTCGAGCTCGCGGTTCTTGTCAGCCAGCGGATCGATCGACGGGTAGAAGAGGTACTGCGGGATGGGCAACCGGCGTGAGAACGTCGGCGACGAAAAGATGGCGGCGTCGTACTGCGACGCGAACCCTTCGAGAAATCTCCATACAACGGGATTCGGACGCGAGAGATCGATGTGGCACCGCCAGATCCAGTGTCCGGTGTGTTGGACGCGCGCCTCGATGAGCGCCGCGGGCTGCGGATCGTGGATCACCGTGAAGTCGGCGTCGAACGCCAGGCGCGAGCGATTCTGCTGACTGTAGGCGCGAAAGATCTCGAAGTCCTCCGGCTTGGCGTGGTACGGGTGTCCGTGCAGCGCGTTGTGAAAAGCCTTTGTGACCTCAAAGAAATCGCTGCCGCCGGTCATGACATCCCACCGGATTTTCAGGTCGAGCTCCAGGGCCAGCGGCACGAGACGATTGAGGATCTCCGCGACGCCGCCGCCGACGCTGGTCGAGTTGACCATCTGAATCGTCCGGCCGCGCAGTGGACGGGCGAGCGCCCGGATTTCGTCGATCTCCGCGCGGCCCAGAAGCGGAACATAGGCGTCGAGCAACGTACCGGCAGGAGCTTCGATGCTGGTCATATGGACTTCGCTTCGCGAGCGAGCAGACCAACGAGCTTCTGGCGCGCGCTGTCGAGCGTGTTCGTGTAGATGTCGATCCGATTCACGCTGGTGGCGAGCTGCTGGCGATCCAGCTCGCTGGCGAGCCAGTGCGAGAAGTCGTTGGTGCCCAGGTGCAGACGCATTCGCGAGGAAATGAAGTGAAAGTAGAACGAGGCATGGCTCATGCGCTCGACTCCGGCCTGAAGATCCTCGAGCGTCGACGCCGAGCGGTTCAGCGGGACGCTCACTTCCAGACCCTCACAGAACCAGAAGGGCTCGAGCGCCGTCTGGGTCGCACGCTCCGGAGAGGACTCGCAATACGTGCCGACGATGCGGCGCAGATCGCTGCGCAGTTCGGCGATGGACAGATAGTCGCGGATGTCGATGGCCGCCAGCTGTTCGGCCAGTTCCTTGTGGTTGGCCGCGGCGAGAACCCATTGGGCGAAGTCGTTGGAGAAGCCTTCGGTCGTCAGGAAGTGATGGCTGCCGAGCGTTTGAAACGTGTGATGGAAGATCGAGGCATCGCTGCACTGCTCGAGACCGCTGTGCAGCTCGGCCAGTGTCTCGGCCACCTGGTTGCCGACACGCGTGAGGCGCGCGACGGTGAAGAAGTTGAACGGGACTTGTGCGGTCTTCATGGCAGGGCCGCCTCCAGGTTGCGGAGCGCGGCCGTGAGCCGGGCACGCTGGGGGATTGCGTAGTGCGCCCGCGTCGGGCCGTTCGAGCCGACCATGACGGCGATGCCGTTGCGGACGGCGGCAAACGCGGGCTCGTCGGAAAGATCGTCGCCGAAATACAGGGGAAGCGCGCCGTAAAGACGCGGCCCGGCGAGTAATCGGCGCACGGCCTCGCCTTTGCCGACGACACCGCGGGGAACCAATTCCGCGTCCTGAAGATTGTCGATGAGGCGCACCTCCGGCTGGAGGCGGCGGCACAGCAGGCGCAGGTCGCGCCGAACCTCCTGTCGCACATGCGGCTCCACCTCCCGCAAATGAACCGACAGGCTGACGCGCTTGTTTTCGAGCCAGAGGCCCGGGTACCGAGCTGTTCGCGATCGCAGCCACCGACGGGCGTTGGCGAGGGCGGAGCGCGCGGCCACGGAAATGCGGAAGGGATCTGTGTACTCCCAGCCATACAGGCCGAGGTAGCAGATGTTCGGGATACGCAGGTGGTGGATGAGGTCGGCCCGTCGCCGGCCGCTGATGACAAACAACGTCACACGGGGGTGACGCGCCAACCGGCCCAGCATGCGTCGCATGGCGCTCGACAGCCGCACCTGATCCGGCCGCGGGGCAAACGGGACGAGCGTGCCGTCAAAGTCGAAGAACATCGCCACGTGGCGGCTGCCGTTGACACAGTCAGCGACGGCCCGCCAATGACCAACAAGCGACGGCACCAGTCGGGGGAGCGGTCCCTTCATGCGACCTCGACGTGGTTCTGGGCATCGAGGCGAATCTCCACGAGGTCGGAGAGCAGCCGTTCCGCCCAGCGATAGACGTTGTGCTCGCCGACAACGCGGCGCATGCGCCGCATGCGCTCGGTCTGCTCGTTGATCGGCATGAGAAGCGCGCGATGGATGGCTTCGGCCATCTGGTCCACGTCGTAGGGATTGACGAGCAGCGCGTCGGTGAGCTCGAGCGCCGCACCGGTGAACGTACTGAGGACGAGAACGCCCCGATTATCCTCGCGCGCCGCGACGAACTCCTTGGCAACGAGGTTCATCCCGTCGTGAAGGGACGTGACCAGGCAGACATCGGCGACGCGGTAGTAGCGCGCGATTTCCTGATGCGAGTGATGGCGCATGAGGAGCACGATCGGCTTCCAGCGGTCGGTCTGGAAGCGACGGTTGATGCGCTCGGCCTGGGCCACGACCTCGTCCATCAGCCGCTGGTATTCGCGGATATCCGTCCGACTCGGCGCGCCGATCTGAACGAGCGTGAAGCGGCCGCGATACTGAGGATGGATATCCAGGAGCCGCTCGATGGCGCGGAAGCGCTCAGGAATGCCCTTGGTGTAGTCGACGCGATCCACGCCCACTGCCAGAAGCTCCACATCGACACCCAGGCGCTGGAATGCCGCGTTGCGCTCCGCGTCGGGCTGCGCGGGCTCAGCCGGCGGCGCCTCAGCCGGGAAGGCCACGCTGATCGGGTACGGGCGGACCGACGTCACGTGGCCACGGCGGTT
Organism: uncultured Acidobacteriota bacterium; assembly: GCA_963789965.1. Classification (GTDB taxonomy): domain Bacteria; phylum Acidobacteriota; class Vicinamibacteria; order Vicinamibacterales; family CAVVIG01; genus DATLLJ01. Next base: position 499,227 of record CAWBMO010000001.1, on the reverse strand, counting down.
GACCGAGAACCGATCCCAGTTGGTCAAGGCCTCCACGGCGCGATCGACGGTGCCGAGAAAGTTATTGCAATGCGATTGCGTGTGGAAGCCGATGAGATCGGCGCCGAGCAAGCCGTCAACGAGCTCGCGCTGCCACGGGCAGATGCCGAACGCTTCCGGATTGGGCCACGGGATGTGCCAGAAGAGCGCCACGCGGGCGTCGGGACGCGCGCGCTTGACGAGCCGCGGCAGCAGCGCGAAATGGTAGTCGTGCGCCAGGAGAATCGGCGACTTGTGGCCCGCCATTTCGTCGACGACGGCATCGGCGAACCGCTGGTTCACCTCCTGGTAATGGCGCCAGTCTTCGGGGCGGAACGTGGGCCGCGTGTGGGCGATGTGGCAGAGCGGCCACAGCCCTTCGTTTGAGAAGCCGTAGTAGTAGCCCTGCTCTTCCTCCGGCTCGAGCCAGACGCGGCGGAGCGTGTAGCTCGGACGATCGGGCGGGACGCGCAGGCGGTCGTGCTCGTCCACGACCGTCCGATCGGCGTTGCCGGCTCCGTGGGCGATCCACGTGCCGTGGCACGCGACCAGAATCGGCTCGATGGCGGTCACGAGTCCGCTGGCCGGCACAATAACGTCGGTGGACTTGCTCCCGTGCGCGTGCATGTACGGCTCGCGGTTCGCGACGACAAACAGCGGTTGATTGCCCAGCCGGTTGTGGATGCTCACCCGCAACCGCTCGGCGGTCCACATCGATGCATGCGATTCCCGAAGCTGCGCCTCCAGTTGGGCCGAGGCGCGCGCCGTCCCCAGGTCGCGAGCCAGATGCGCCACTTCATGACTGAGCTCCTCGAACACCCCGATGCGCGGCAGCGCGACGTGGTGCTGGGGCTGGCCTGCGTGCAGCCTGCGGAGCCAGGTGGCCAGGTGAGCCAGAGGATCGGTGAACGTCCAGCGCACGAGGAACAGCGCCAGAGGAACCGTGACGAGGATCTGGACGATGGCGTGAAACACCAGGTCACGCCGGCTGCTTGCGATCCGGCTCTCGATTTCGCCCGCGTCGTACACCACAGCGAGCGTGCCGACGACTTCGCCGTTCCGGTGCAACGGCACCGCGTAGACATAGACCGGGGCCTCGTCCGCCAGCAGGAACTCGCCGACACCCATGTCGAGCTGGGCCGCTCGCGCGGCCGTGGCCGCCGGAAGCGTGGTGATGTTCGACGGCTGGCTCGATGCGGCGTCGATTGTCTCGCCCTTCAGGTCATAGACGGCAACGCTCTTGACGTGGTCCCGCTCGCTCGATTGGTTCAACAGACGATTCAGACTGCCTTCGGGGGCGCCCGCGAACGGCTCGAAGTTCTTCTGGAGACCCGCCGTCAACGTGTCGACCCGCAGTGAGAGATCCGCACGCAGCGTTTGCCGCTCCGTCTGCACCTGATGCACACCAAAGGCGAACGAGGCGAGCGCCAGACTCAAGATCAACGGCGCGGCAATTCTCAGTGTCGTGCGCATGAGGAGGTCACCGGGATGAAATCAGTGTTTTGCTGTCGAGGCGGCTTCAGCGACCACAACTGGGCAGTACCTGGCACGACGCGTGCCAGAAACGTCCCGACGAGGTGATCTATCAACCCATTGGCGTTCAAGAAGATCGGATGAATGCAGAACAGTCGAGTTGGCGCCGACTGGTGCGAAACACTCCACTCAACTGTGTCGAAACCAGAGGAGCTTACAGGTCGAGTTCGGTCTACTATTCGTCCGAGCGAGGAAAATGCGCTATGAACCAGGCTGACATGAGATTCCACGCTGTGACCATCGCGCTCGCAGTGGCCGTTGGAGCCACAGCCAGGTTGACCGCGCAGGCCCGGCAGCCCGAGCCCTTATCGATCGCGCGTCAGGGCTACGTGTTCGCGGGTGGGAAATACTCGACCGTGGGCGACCGGCAGGTCATGAGCGGACAGCTCTATGCCGAGTTCCAAATCCCGAGCAGACAGTCGCACCCCTGGCCCATCGTCATGATTCACGGCGGCTCCCAGTCGGGAACTAACTTCACGGGAACACCTGACGGCCGCGAGGGTTGGGCGCAGTTCTTTTTGCGGCAGGGCTATGCGGTTTATGTGGTGGACCAGCCCGGACGGGGCCGAGCCGCTTACCATACCGACCTGTACGGTCCGACCGCGCCTCTCAATCTCGAGACGACGCAACGACAATTTGCGGCTCCGGAGCGCTACAACCGCTGGCCGCAGGCGCATCTTCATACGCAGTGGCCCGGGCGGGGCGTTCCCGGCGACCCGGTCTTCGACCAGTTCTACGCCTCGCAAATGCCTTCGATTCAGAACTTCACGCTGCAGCAGGAATTGAACCGGGATGCCATCGTGGCGCTTCTTGAAAAGATAGGGCCATCGATTCTGTTGACGCACTCACAATCCGGGGCATTTGGCTGGCCCGTCGCGGATGTGCGCCCAGACCTGGTGAAGGCGGTCCTCGCGGTTGAGCCGAACGGGCCGCCCTTCTTCAATGTCGAAAACGTTCCGGCGCCCGAGTGGTTTCGGGATGTGGCGCCTCAAGCGCGGTCTTGGGGCGTCACGGCTGATCCGCTCAAGTATTCACCGGCGGCCGCGAAGGCGTCGGACCTTGAGATTGCGCAACAAACCAAGCCCGACGGGCCCGACCTCGTCCGATGCTGGATGCAGAAGGCACCGGCGCGGTTGCTGCCGAATCTCCAGAAACTGCCGATCCTCATCCTGACGGCCGAAGCGTCCTATCACGCGCCCTACGATCATTGCACCGTCAAATACCTGGAACAGGCGGGCGTTCATTCCACGTGGATCAAGCTTGCCGATGCCGGCATCCACGGCAACGGCCACATGATGATGCTGGAAAAGAACAACCTGGAGATCGGTGCCGTCATGTCCAGGTGGCTCGACAAGGTGTTGCCGAGATGAAGGTACGTATCCTGGCTGGCTTGGTCGTCACTCTTTCAGTGGCCACTGCCTCCACGCAGGAGAGTGGCATTCAACGTGTGGCGTGGCTTCAGGGTTGCTGGGAGACGGTGTCGCCGCAACGTACCATCGAGGAGCAGTGGATGGCTCCACGTGGCAGGAGCATGGTGGGCGTCAGCCGGACAGTTCGCGGTGACAGCCTGGTCGAATACGAATTGATGGTCTTACGAGAGCAAATGGATCGACTCTCCTACGAAGCGCATCCCGCTGGTCAACCCTCTGCGGTCTTTCTTTCTCGGACCGTAGGCGACTCGAGCGTGGTGTTCGAGAATCTGCAACATGACTTCCCGCAGCGGATAGGCTATCAGCGCAGCGGCCCCGACTTGTTACTGGCGTGGATCGAAGGAACCGAGAACGGTCAGGCGCGACGCGTGGACTTTTCGTATCGCCGGGCAGCGTGTGGGCGGCAGTAGAGGCAATGTCTCGTCATGGTGTTCAGCAAACACCTTCGCGAAGGAATTCGGCGCGGGCGAATCAGGTGCAGCGTCCGTATCTGGACGCGGCCCCACGTGAAGAAGGGCGGTCGCTACCAGATGGACGAGGGCCAGGTCGTCGTGGATTCAATCGTGCCGATTCGTATCGCGGATATCACGTATGATCTGGCCCGCGAGTCGGGTTTCAGCAGTGTGGATGACTTGCTCCAGACAGCGAAGCACGGCGCTGGTCACAACGTCTACCTGATTCGGTTCCATTACCTACCTCCGGGCGGATGGGATGTGCAGTAAAACAGAAATCCGCGCGTGGCTCATCGCACTGGCGGTGTGCACGATCGCCGCAACCGCAGCGCCTGGCGCCCAGAGCCGTCCTATCGATGCTGAGCGTTCAACGCTGACGGTCTTCGTCTACAAGTCGGGGTTGTTCTCCGCGTTTGCCGACGATCATGTCATTCGGGCGCGGATCGCCAGCGGATCCGTTTCCCCTGATGCTCCGCTTGGCGTGGAAGTCAGCGTGCGATCCGCAGATCTCGTGGTCCTCGATCCGGGCCTGTCAGTCGGGAAGCGGGGCGACGTGCAGGCGGCCATGCTCAGCTCCGCGGTCCTCGACAGTGCGCAGTATCCTGACATCGTATTTACATCGACGGCGATTGAATCCGCAGGCGCTGATCGGTGGACCGTGACCGGCCGCCTGACCATTCACGGCGTGACACGGCCGACGACGTTTTCGGTCGTGCAGCGGGATGGCCACTATCGTGGGACCGCGCTCCTGAAACAGCGCGACTTCGGGATTAAGCCGATCAGCATCGTCGGCGGCACCGTAAAAGTGAAAGACGAAGTGAAAGTCGAGTTCGACATCCTCACCGAGAGATAGTCTTCAATTCCAAACCGCCAATACCGTGTCTCCTGTCGATGCCGCCCTATCGGCGTTTCTGCAGGCCGCGGTGCTAACCTCCGCCTGAGCTGAAGGGCCCCTCATATGAGACGAGCGCTGCCCCGATGACATGCCGCTGCTGATGAGTGTGATGACTGAGTTCTATGCCGAGTCCGGCTATGAGCTGAACCGCCCGCTTGTCGCCGGGCCGGCACAGACAGTCTATCGCCGAGTCGGTTTCGTCGAGGCTGCCGACCGTCAGTTACTGGCGTTAGCGCTCGCCAATCCCGCTCATGCCGTCTAGCGCGCGAGGCGGCGAGGGAGAAAAGGCGGGCATGACCGTGCGGCTCGGCGTGATATCCGATACACACAGCCTGCTCAGATCTGAGGCAGTTGCCGCCCTTACGGGATCGGAACTCATCATCCACTCCGGGGACATCGGCTCGCTCGCCGTGCTGGAAGCGCTTCGATCGATCGCCCCCGTTGTCGCGATTCGCGGAAACATCGACACAGGCGCCTGGGCGGCCAGCCTCCAGGCCTCAGAGGTTGTGGAGGTCGGTGAGGCCACTCTCTATGTCCTTCACGATCTCAGCGAGCTCGACTTCGACCCCAAAGCCGCCGGTTTTCAGGCGGTCATCGCTGGGCACTCGCATCGTCCCGCGATCGAAACACGCAACGGGGTGTTGTATGTCAACCCGGGCAGCGCCGGGCCAAGGCGCTTTTCGCTTCCGATCACGGTTGCCCGCCTGGAAATTGTGGGCGCGGAGGTCGCCGGCCGCATCGTCGACCTGCGCGCCGCCTGACTCCGGCTGAAGCCGTCGCGTGGTCGTGAGCGTATAGTAGGCACGTTAACCAGGTCCAAAATCCCGGTCTCAGGCAGTAGGACCAGGAGGGGCACATGCTGAACCGCAGGAAGTTTTGCAGCGACTCGGCACGTGCGACGGCGGGATTGCTGATCGCGGGCGGCGTCGGAACCGCGACGTCGACGACCGTTGGCGTATCCCTCGTCGGTCAGGGTGGAGCAACAAGTGACGCTGCTCGCCTCCTCGTCGGAGCCATCGACATCCACGTGCATCACCTGCCCGACGACCGTCCCCGATCGATCGATGCTATTGATGTCGCGAAGCTGGCGAGCTCGCGGGGCATGCGCGCGATCGTCCTGAAGAACCACTACGAGTCGACCGCCGGGCTGGCATACCTGGTGCGCAAGGTGGTGCCCGGCGTGGAAGTGTTCGGCGGGATCGACCTCAACCTCACGGTGGGCGGGATCAACCCGGCGGCCGTGGAGCACATGACACGCGTCACCGGAGGGTGGGGACGCTTGGTCTGGATGCCCACGTTCGACGCCGAAAACCAGGTGCGCTATTCGAAGGAGAGCCGGCCTTTTGTCAGCGTGTCGGGCAACGGCGAACTGTTGCCTGCCGTGAAACAAGTCGTCGGGCTCATCGCGAAGCACGGGCTCGTGCTGGCGACCGGGCACTCTGCTCCAGCGGAAGGCCTCATGCTGATCCGCGAGGGTCGCAGCCAAAGCGTTCAGCACATGGTGGTGACGCATGCGGTAAATCCCCCGGTGCTCATGGATGTGCCTCAGATGCAGGAGGCGGCGAAACTCGGGGCATTTATTGAGTTTGTCGGCGGCTCTCTGGCGGCGGCGGATGCCGGGGCCCGGATGGATCGGTTCGCGGACGCGATCCGCAAGATCGGACCGGAGTTCTGCATTCTCTCATCAGACCTCGGCCAGATGGGAAATGCGCTACCGCCCGATGGCTTCGGTGACTTCCTCGCCGCGCTGCACGGCAAAGGATTTACGGAGCAGGAAGTGAACCGGATGTCGAAACAGAACCCCGCGCGATTGCTCGGTCTGCCCTGAGTGCCAGGTGACAGGAGGAAGGCTGCCATGAAGCAAACGATTGGAGCGATTGTCGTGGTGTCGACCCTGGCCGGCGGCGTGATGGGCCTGGCCGGCCGCGCGGGCATTGAGACAGCGGCCGCACAGTCCCGGCCAGCGGGCGCGCGCCCTGCCATCGACGTCCCCAGGTTCCAGGTAGACCCGGCCTGGCCGAAGATCCCGAACAACTGGCAGCTCGGACAGGTAGCCAGCGTCTCCATCGATGCACAGGATCACGTGTGGGTGTTGCAGCGCCCTGGCACGTTGAGCCCGGAAGAGAAACCGAGGGCCGCCCCGCCGCTGTTGGAGTTCGACGCAACGGGCAAATTCATCCAGGCATGGGGCGGACCGGGGCAGGGATATGAATGGCCCAGTTCAGAGCACGGTGTGTACGTCGACCCGAAGGGCTTCGTCTGGATCGGAGGCAATGGGGCCAAGGACAATCACATCCTCAAATTCACGAAGGCCGGTAAGTTTGTCATGCAGATCGGTCATGCGGGGCAGAGCAAAGGTAACGCCGACACGCAGAACCTGAACCAGCCGGCTGACACATTCGTTTATGCCAAGACGAACGAGCTCTTCGTCGCCGACGGGTATGGCAATCGGCGTGTCATTGTGTTCGACGCGGACACCGGCAAGTTCAAGCGGATGTGGGGCGCGTTCGGCAACGTGCCGACCGATGCGCCGCCCAACCCCGCCCTTCCCGACGCGGACGAGAAGGGCGCTCCGCAGTTCGTCCAACCGGTGCATGCCGCCCGCGTGTCGAGTGACGGGCTGGTGTATGTCTCCGACCGCGGCGGGAAGCGAGTGCAGGTCTTCACGCTTGACGGTAAATATGTGACGCAGGTCTTCATCGGCCGGGAATGCAAGGCGCCCGAATGCGGAAACGGGACGACGGCCGCCAGTACCGCCTTCTCAGCGGACCCGGAGCAGCGATTCCTGTACGTCGGCAACAGGAGCCAGGCCAAGGTCATGGTGTTCAATCGCAAGACGCTGGAGCTGCTTGACACATTCGGACGATGGGGCTCGGCGCCGGGGGAGTTCGGCACGCTCCACCACATGGCCGCCGATTCGAAGGGAAACCTCTACGTTACGGAAGTCACACCACTCAAGCCGGAAAACAGACGGATCCAGAAGTTCACTCTCATCGGCACATCGAGGAATCCATGACCTGGCGCCATACGCTCCTCGGTCTTCTTGTCATCGTTTCGGCGGTCTCGACGACCGGTGCCCAAACCGGGACGGTGAAATCCGATCAGCAAATCCTCGTGCAGCTCGAGCAGGATTGGGACGCGGCGTTTCGCCGGAAGGACGTGCGTTTCATCGAGACCATTCTGGCGGACGAGTTCGTGGCGACCTACAGCAACGGCAGCCGGGGCGACAGGGCCAAAGAGCTGGAGCTCGCCGCGGACTTCAACCTGCAGATCGACTCGTCGACTCTTGACGACTTCATCGTCAAAGTCTATGGAGACACGGCGGTCGTCTGGATGTCGCAACACCTGGTCGGCCCGAGCCAGGGGCGTCAACTGGAAGTGACCTTCAGGTACGTCGATGTGTTCGTGCTGCGCGCGGGCCGGTGGCAGTGCGTGGCCAGTCAGAGCACGAGAGTCAGCGCGACCTAGGTGGGCTCGAGCGACAGCGTTGGGACATCAGTGAGATCCTTTGCGACACCGACGCTCGCGCGTCATGTTTGCGCTCGCACTCTGCGGCCTGGCGGGCACGCTGGTTTCCACAAGCCCTCCGTGGCATCGCGACGCTTCATAGAGGCGACTGTCTAACAAACATTTGCAGTAGAGCGGCGGCAGGCGGGACAATGAGCGGCCGCAGGATTCAAGACTATGGACAGCGACATGAAGAAGGATGTTCGCGAGCTCGACGAGATTCGCGAACGATTGGAAGCGGCAGAGAATGCCGGCGACGCGGACTATTTTGTGGAGATGATGGCTGAAGATGCGGTCATCATGGCTCCCGATCAGCCCGTTCAGGAGGGAAAGACCGCCTGCGCCAGCTTCGTTCGCGAGGTGCTGGCCGGTCTTCTGGAGACGTTCAATCGCCAAATCAGGTACGTCAGTGCGGAGGTTCGCGTCATCGGCGACGTCGCCTTTGATAGAGGAACCTTCTCGTTCACGGTATCGCCAAAGGCCGGCGGGGAAACCGTACAGGAGACCGGGAAATATCTTTGGATTCACTCGCGCGCCAGCGACGGTTCGTGGAGGGTCGCGCGCGCGATCGTGAGTCTTGACCAGCGAGTAGACGATCAGAGCGTCATCGCTGAGGAATTCAGCTTGTGAGGAGGTGAAGAGTGCGTCGCATTTGCACGTTGCTGGCGGTCCTGCTGCTTTTCGGCTACACCACGCAGTCGGCCGGGCCACCGACGCTGAACACGAGCGGCGCGGCCGCAATCGACCGCATGTTCCAGGCTGCCGTCGACAAGGGAGAGATTCCCGGGGTCGTCGCGGCGGTGACGAACAAGGATCGGATTGTGTACCTGAAGGCCTTCGGCAAACAGGACGCAGGCCGGGGTATTGCGATGTCCACCGACAGCGTGTTCCGCATCGCCTCCATGACGAAGCCGGTCACCTCTGTCGGCGTGATGATGCTCTACGAGCAGGGCAAGCTGCGACTCGACGATGCGGTCGGCAACTATGTGCCGTCCTTCAAAGGTCGGGAAGTGATCGCCTCGTTCAACGAACAGGACGGCTCGTACACGACGCGGCCGGCGAAACGGGAGATGACCGTCCGGCACCTGCTCACGCACACGTCCGGACTGGGTTATCCGTTTACGAGCTTCACCGTTCTCGGTCTTCAACAGAAGAAGATGATGAACCCTGTCGACATGCCGCTCCTGTTCGATCCGGGCACGAAGTGGGTCTACTCAGCCAGTACGGCGGTCCTCGGAACCATCGTCGAAAAACTGAGCGGCCAGTCGATCGAAGAATTCGACCAGACAAAGATCTTCCGCTCGCTGGGCATGGTCGACACGTCCTATTTCCTCCCTGCTGACAAAGCAGCTCGGCTCGCCACCGTGCATCAGCGCGGGGACACCGGCCTGGTCGAGAATCCGAACGCCGCCACCTACACCCCATCGGTCCGCGGCGACGGCGGGCTGCTTTCGACCGCGTCAGACTACTCGGCGTTCCTGCAAATGTTTCTGAATGAGGGAAGCTGGCACGGCACTCGTCTGCTCAAGCCGGAGTCGGTGCGCCTCATGGCCTCCAACCAGATCGGCTCGGTCGTCGTCGACAAGATGCCTGCCGCGATACCGAGGCAATCCGACGTGTTCCCGTTCGGAGCCGGCACGGACAAGTTCGGCCTGGGTTTTCAGATCACGGTGACAGACGGCGCACGCACACACGAGCGCGGCGCTGGAAGCTACACCTGGGCTGGAATCGACAACACGCACTTCTGGGTGGATCCGAAGAACGGCATTGGAGTCGTCATCCTCACACAAGTGCTGCCGTTTTATAACCCCGTCAGCATGGACGTCATGAACCGGTTCGAGAGACTGATCTACGAGCACCTGCAATGAAGGTTGGGAAGGCGCAGACATTTTCAAGGAGGACGCCATGAGATCGATCACCGGGCGGCTGGCGGCGGTGGCCCTTGTTGGCCTGTTCGTTCTGACGTGGAGAGCACACATCGATCAGGATGTCGTCGTGGCGCAAACGCGCAAACCGGTTATGGTGACGCGAATCTACACGGGTCCCGATGGCCAGAGCCGCGCCGAACAGATCGAGATGAAGCTGAATGCCGGCGGCACGGCCGAGATGATCAATGCAACGGGCGTGCAATTCAGTTCGCGGTCGGCTGCGCCGGTCAGCGATTGGCACACCGGTCCGATGCGCCAGTACGTGATTACTCTCAGCGGCAGGGCAGAGCTCGAGGTGGGTGACGGTAAGAAGGTGGCCATTGGCCCAGGGCAGATCAACCTGATCGAAGACACGACCGGCAAAGGTCACACGACAAGGAACCTGGAGGATCGAATCGTCGTCACGATCCCGCTCGCAGACCAGACCGTCAAAGCGGGCCGCTGATGATCAACCGGCGCGAGTTTGTGGTCGATTCTCTCTTCGCGTTGTCCTGGACTGCGCTGGGCGGGGCTCGTGGTATAACCCCCGGCTGCACCTGACAGCACCGCGCGGGCGTTGTTCACATTCAGGCCGTGGCGAATCGCCGGTGATGCGATACTGTTCGGCAATCGGGCTCGGTTCATCGTAAACGGCCTATCCGGCGTTCGTTCAGATTCGGGTCGCATCGTCCGGGTGGCGATTCGCCACGGCCTGAGCGGACGCGCAGCGCCGCAGGTGAGCCGGGCCGTTAGGCAGAACCAATCCGGACAACAACCACGTGCATGACTGAAGCTCCCGTTGAGATCGTGCCTTACGATCCATCGTGGCCATCACGATTTGTCGAGGAACAGGCCGTGCTTCATCGGGCGTTAGCCGTATGGCTGGCTGGTCCCATCGAACACATCGGTAGCACCGCGATTCCCGGGCTGAGCGCAAAACCCGTCATCGACATCATGGCGGCGGTACAGACGCTCGAAGGGTCTAGGCCGGCCATTCAAGAGGCAACCAGGTTGGGCTATTGCTACTCACCGTACAGGCCACACCTGGAACATTGGTTCTGCAAGCCCTCTCCGGCGTTTCGCACGCATCATCTTCATCTCGTTCCGTTCGGGAGTCCGCAGTGGGTGGGGCCGATCGCCTTTCGTAACTACCTTCGAGAGCATGGTGGCGTTGCGGCTGAATACGAGGCCTTGAAGCAACGATTGGCTCAGCAACACCCGTTCGACCGCGAAGCGTACACAGGGGCGAAGCTTCCGTTCATCGAACGAATTGCAAACCTTGCTTTGGAACAGGGTTATGGCCCACAAGATCCTGGGAAATGGACGAGGTCTGCCTAACCAGGCGCAGGAGCCGTCGCGCCTAACGGTCCCGTGTTAACGTGTCGCCGTGGCGCGCGGCTCAGCGCCGGTCGTTGGGCTGACAGCAATGGAGATAGTGGGATGACACTCTACACGTCGGTTCTGTGGTTCTATGCCGTGATGGTATCGATAGTTTTCGGTGCGAGTGTGTACGAAACATTGGTCGTGCATCCCGCGTGGAGCCGAAAGCCGCCCGAGTCCTTTCGCGGGTTCGTTGGAACGCCGGTCAGCCGCATGAATATCCCGGCGTTCTGGGTGCCCGTGGCCCCGCTGTACGCACTGAGCGGGCTCGCCGCGTTGGGGCTTGCCCTTTGGACGGGAAGTCAAGGGGCGGCCCTCATCGTTTCTGCCGTATGCGCCGTCGCCGGCGTTGCGTGGACCTTGGTGTACTTTCGCCCCACGATCGAACGGTTTCTTGAAGAGGGAGGCGGGAACACTCCAGCCGAACGCCTGCAGGTCGAGGCGCACCGCTGGATTGGGCTCAATTGGATCCGTGTGGGGCTGGTAGGGATTTCCTGGTGGGGAGCCCTCAGCACCGTGGCGAGGCACGGATGAGATCTAGCCGGGCTGCCCAACATGCGCTGCACCCGACGGCCGAGGTGCGAACCATGAGCGGCCGTGGGTGAGCGCCGACGTTGGGCTGACGGTGGTCGTAGCACGTAGCTTCTACTTCAGACGATTCTTCCAGTAGCCAGGCTTTCGACGGTCGTGCGCTACAGCCAAGATTCGAACCGCCGATGGCGTTTCCAAGTAGACGACGTGGTAGGGGAAGCGCTTCACAGCGAGGCGGCGCACCGGCAAGTCGGCGGGCATACGCGGCACTCGCTCTCCGGAGCGAGGTAGATCCAGGATCAGACGGACAACAGCAGCGACCTCGTCCAAGAACTCCACGCCAAGTCCGGTGCGACGATCTTCGTACCAACGTCCGGCATTGCGATACTCGGCATCGGCCTCGTCTTCGAACCCGAACCTTCGAGCTCACCGCTTACGCAATTCGGCTTCAGCGCGGCGCCGGACGTCCTCCCATGCAATACCCGACGATTCTCCGGACATTACGCGACGAGCTCGGCGCTCGATCTCAGCGGCCCAGGCCGCCTCGACTTCGGCGGCATCTTCGGTTCCAACATCATCCAAGCTGGCCAATAGCTCGGCCGCTACGTCAGCGCGTTCGTCGATGGGCAGCGCCAATGCTTCACGAAGAAGTTCTTGCGCTCGGGACGTCATGTAGCCATTCTAGACCCGGCTGGGCAGCCCAACAAGCGGCTGCACCCTACGGCTGCTTGCTCTTTTGTGCAGCCGCGCGTGAGCCGCGATCGTTAGGCCGATGAGATTTGCATGACTGCAGGCGAGCAACTGGATACCAATCGATTCCCTCGGTCGTCGAACTACCATCCCGAATGGGTCATGGCCAGCGCCAGCGGAGGGGCCAATGCACTGTGGCTCACCGAGTGGCTCGCCGAAGCCCTAGACCTGCGCCCGGACATGCGGGTGTTAGACCTCGGCTGCGGCCTGGCAGCATCGTCGGTCTTCCTCCGCCGCGAATTCGGCGTGCAGGTCTGGGCCACGGACTTGTGGTTCAGTGCCTCGGACAACCTGCAGCGCGTTCGGGATGCAAACGTCGACGATGGTGTGTTTCCGATCCATGCGGATGCGCGGTCTCTGCCGTTCGCCTCGGAGTTCTTCGACGCGGTCGTGTGCGTCGATTCGTTCGTCTACTACGGGACGGACGACCTGTATCTGAACTATCTTGCTCGCTTCATCAAGCCCGGTGGCGTATTGGGTGTCGCAGGGGCAGGCTTGATGCAGGAGATCGACGTTTGCGTTCCCGACCATCTACGAGCGTGGTGGGAGCCGAGCATGGGCTGCCTTCATTCCGCCGGGTGGTGGCGTCGGCACTGGGAGCGGACCGGTATCCTCGATATCGACTTGGCCGACACCCTTCCGGACGGTTGGCAATTCTGGAGGGACTGGCAAGTGGTGGTCTCACCCGAGAATATCGTGGAGATCCAGGCTCTCGAAGCAGACCGAGGCGGCTATCTTGGCTACGTGCGCCTCGTCGGTCGCCGTCGGCTCGAGGCACGCCTGGACGAACCGATCGTATCTATCCCAAGCGTGTACACGAAGGCCCCCTTGCTCCGCACCTCCGGGTAGTGTGAGTACAAGGAGTGGACCAATGACGGCCTAACATCGCGTTGCACCCGACGGCCGCCGATGCGAACATGAGCGGCCACGGGTGAACGCGCACGTTGGGCGGACGAGAACGCGGAACACGGACAACCAGTGTATCGTGTGATGTGACTTGCGATTTGCCACCGCAGTCGGTCGAGGCGTTTCGGACGTTCGGATTCGTCATGCTTCACCGATTCTTCGAGGCAGGTCCGCTCGCGGCGGAGCTCGATCGCGTGATGGCCGTCGGCCTTGACACGGACGTTTCTAGAAGCGGCGACATCCGATTCCAGTACGTGCCGATGATGACCGCTGAGACGCCGGCCAGCCTGTCGCTGCTTGACCGAGCCGGGATTGTCGCGGCCGCTATGCTCGGTGGTCCGGTGCTGCCAACCCGGGCCAAGGGCGTGCGGTACTTCGGCGATACACCGTGGCATACCGATTCCGATTCTCCGCTCACGAGTGTGGGTTGTCTGGCATATCTCGACCCTGTCGGCGCGAACACCGGTGCCCTACGAGTGCTCCCTGGATCACATCACACACAGTTCGGAGATGCGATCCGCGGGTCCGGGGACGCCGGACTGGCAGCTCCGGCGTGGCCCGGCCATGTCGTGGCCACCGAGCCCGGCGACATGATCCTGCTCAACGAGCACGTCTTCCACGCGAGTTCCGGGGGTGGGATTCGCCGGCAATGGAGGGTGGACTACCTCCATCTTCCCGTGGGGCGTGAGGCCGAGAGTCAGGCAAAGGCGTACTTTGCCAGCCTCTACACGCCCGAGTGGGACGGAGGTTACGACGTCGATCGATTTCCGAGTTATGGTCCTGACTGGCGACACTCCAGTCGAGCGGCTGTGGCGCAGCTCGAGGCACTCGGCGTGTACGAGCTGGCGGCCGCGCAGGAAGCGTTCACGCGAGCGCAGCGGCGCACCGGCGGTGCAGCACGCTGAGCCACTCGACCCGTACGACGGTAGTGTCAGCCGCCGCCCAACATCGGCTTGCAGCCGGCGGCGGCGGGGGAAATGCTGCGCCGCCGCGGCTGAAGCCGCGCGTTCGGCAGACTTGACAGACCGAATGATCGCAATCGGTGAGTGAGATCGATGAAGAGAGGCGTGACTGGCGGAAAGCGACTGAACCATGAGCCGCCTGCCGTGACAGCGAAGCTCGGATGGCGGTACCATCACATCGGGATTCCACACGCGCAGCCTCGTGCTCAGGAGCAGCATGTCGCGCACCTCGGGGTTCACGTCGCCGGTTTTGAGACCAGTCCCTACGGAATCGAGTGGATCCGGTTCGAGCCGCATTGCCACGTGCCCGAGATCGTCAGAATCGTTCCGCACATCGCCTTTGCCGTCGACGATTTGGATGAAGCCCTCAAAGGTAGGGAGATTCTGATCGCACCGACCGAACCGTCGGTTGGAGTTCGTGTTGCGTTCATACTTGACGATGGAGCACCCGTTGAACTCCTGCAGTTCTCCGCGGCCAAGCCGGTCCGTCCAAAAGCAAGGCGCGCTGCCGAACAACGCGCTGCACTTGACGACGGCACGCACAAAGCAATCCGCCGTGGCAAGTGAGCGCGACCGTTGGACGGACGGCACTAATCGAGACAACCAAAGGCTAGCAACGTGCAATGGAAGAACCCCTCCTCCGGAAACTTCGGGCTGAGGAGTTCGATGTCGCTCATGGCATCCTCATCAGCGCGGCCGACTGGCTCATCTCTAAGGGTATCCGCCAGTGGACTACTGCTTATCCGAAGGAGCTGTATCGAGCCTGCCAGGAAAAAGGCTGGAACTACGGGTTGATATCCGACGGCCAGCTGGCCGTGACGATGACGCTGTCTTGGGAACTCCCGGCTGAGTGGGCAGACTGCTTCAGGACGCCCGTATGGTGGCTCTCAAAGCTTGCCACAGCTCCAGACCACCGCGGCCTCGGTCTCGGCGCGCTTGCCGTACGGCAGGCAATCGGTGCGCTTTCCGCCAGGGGTGCGGATCACCTATATCTCGACTGCGTTCACGGCGTGGGGTTCCTCGTCGACTTCTATCGAGGCTTTGGATTCGAAACGATCAACCGGCGGGACGTACAGTTTTCGACTGGGGTTTTCGACATGGTCCTCATGGAACTGAAGCTCCAGAAGACCGCATAACGGTATCCCGACGCGCCGTCCAACAAGCGCTTGCAGCCGTCGGCGCTCGGTGCGATTCTGAATCGCCGCGGCTGAGCGGCAGACGTTGATATGGCTGTCTTCTGTCAACTGGGCAGACCGCTCCCGACCTCACCAATTGTGAGTTCCTTTCTCAGCACGCTCTTTCCGTGCTCGTCGTTCTTCAGGTCCATCTGGTCGGCGGCACCGCGTTCTAGCGACGGTTGGCGCTGCTGATATCCGCGGGTTGAGTACCGCCCAGACTGTGGTTCGTCGCGGAGCTGCCTCGCCCTAGGCGCGGACGTATCGGTGGTGCTGATGTCCATAACGTTTTCGAGGGTTCTCCACCTGGCCGCGATGCCGCCGACCTGACGGACCTGATCGCCGCGCCGCTACGCGGGTGGCGGCGGCACCTCCCGGGCGATCGCCCAGATGAATCCCGTCAGCTCGCGCGCAATCGCGGTCGCCACCTTGGGTTTCGCTTTCCCGCGCGCGACCAGTTTCCGAAAGCGTGACGTCAGGCGCAGCTGGGCCTTCCACGCGATGTCACACACGGTCTTCGCTACTGCTTCTTGGCGATACAGCATCTGCCGGCCGATGCGCGGCACGCCCTGGTACGCCCACGCCGCAAGCGCCGTGCGTGCGGATTACCGGCCTTGGTGATCCCGCCGCGGCGGACGCTGGGCCCGCTGGAGGACTCCGAGGGGACCAGGCCGAGGTACGCCATCAGCTCGCGCGGATGCGTGAACCGGCGAATGTCGCCGATCTCGGTGACGAGGCCCACCGCCGTGACAAACGAGGCCCCCGCGCAACGCCTGCAACGCCTCCACCACCGGTGCCCAGCGCCATGCCGGGGTCAGTTGTCGGAGTTGGTCGGTGAGCCGCTCGACCCGGCGCTCGGTCTCGTCGATCGTGTCGCGGTACTCCTGCAGCGCGATGTGCTGCGGGGCGAGTGGGAAACTGAGATCGGCCAGCCAGCGGCGATACGGGCGCGTCCATCCGGCGCGTCCCGGATCGCGGCGACCCTGGCGGAGCAAGAACGCCTTCAACCGATGCTTGGCTTGCGTGCTCAGGCCGACCGCGTCTTCGCGTGCGCGCACGAGATCACGCAGGGCCTCATCATCGGGCGTTGGAATATAGATCGCCGTGAGTTCGCCGGCGCGATGCAACCGGGCCAAGGCATCGCCATCCCGCCGGTCGGTTTTGCTCCGATCACCGCTCCGTTTGGGCATGCTCGAGGGATTGACGACGACGCACTCTTCACCCTGGCCGGTGAGATACCGGTGACTGCCGAACCCACACGGGCCGGCCTCATACCCGAAGCGCAACCGCCGGCTCGGCGCCCGCAGCGCCCGGACGACCTTGGCCACCGCCTCCAGGTCGCCGGGGATCACCCCGTAGTGTCGCACTTCCCCGTGTCGCCCTTCCTCCGCGAGCGACACGTCGATCGATTCTTTGTGGACATCCATCCCTACGAACATGCTACGTTTCGCCATGGCCTGCCTCCGTTGTATGTGGCTCTGCGCGTCACCCTCATCGGCGTCGCGTAACCCACGATCTACTACGTGAGGCAGGTCTCTGCTCCCACAGCCATACTGTCTAGGCACCTGAGCAAACAAGCGGGACTTCACCAGCGATCTTCGGACTTGGGTGACCCCGGCGTTGGCGGCATTATGCACGACCGGAAGCAGAGGGAGCAGCCATGCGCAACACGGTAGTTCTTCTCGTCGTCGTGTCCCTCGGACTTGCGAGCGAGCTGGCTGCAGGGCAGGCCTCCCAGACTTCGGCCGACGGGCGCCAGGCAGTCCTCGACTACCAACTCACGCTGCCGCGCGCCAACCAGCTGATCTCGGCGATGGAGGCGATGACGAAGTATCTGGTGGGCTTGCCGGATTTTCAGGACCGGATGGTCAAGTCGATGAAGATGACTTCCGCAGAACGGCGCGCGCAACTAGAAAAGGATCCGAAGGCGATGGCCATCCTCAAGCAGAACAGTCTGACGGCGCAGGATTACCTCGTGGGCGTGCCAACGCTGCGAATGGCGCTGATGGTGGCGCAGGGACTCCCAACTGGCCCCAACATCATCGCCTCGCCCGCCAACGTCGCGTTCGCGAAAGCGAATCTGACTCAGCTCATACCAAAGATGGATGCGGCGGACGGCATCGCCGCTCGAAAGTAGATGAGAATTAGCGGGCCGAGCGATTCGTACGGTGCCTAACACGGTTTGCAGCCGTCGGCGGCTGGTGCGATCGTGAGCCGCCGCGGCTGAAACGCGGTCGTTGGGCGGACCGATACACGACATCAAGATGAACACACGATGAATCGGAATCCGGATTCGCCTTGGAACCCGCGAGTGCCGGTGAGTCTGTCACCTGAGGAATTTGAGAAGCTGGTACTCCGATGGCTGCGCGAAGCCGCCAAGCGGCAACGTCAGGCGATCGAACTAGGCATCTGGGGGTGGCTCGCGGCGACGGCGGGGAATACAAATCGATGTTCTCGCAACTTTCAACGCGCTGGGCGGGGCATCCTTCATCGTGCTCGTCGAGTGCAAGCACCAGGTTCGCCCAGTGGAACGTGACGAAGTGATGGTCCTCGAGTCTAAGCTCCGTGACGTAAACGCGCAAAAGGCCATGCTGTTCTCAACGTCTGGCTTTCAGACCGGCGCAATCGAGTTTGCAACATCAAAACACATAGCCACCGTCGCGATTGTCGAGGGAAAGTGGCTGTACCAGACTCGTGACGCGAGGCCGACTTCCGTGGAGCCTCCACCATGGGTTCCTATCGAGCCGTTCGCCGGCGTGTGTATGAGAAAGACGCCAACAGGGCTGTCGTGTCAGACGATCGAGACTGAGCGACCCTGCGCGATCGACGATGTGCTATCTGCCTAAGGCCGTGCTGCGGCGAACACGGGCCGCCCAACAGGCGTTTGCAGCCGACGGCGGCTAGGTGTGATCATCGCCGTCCAGTCGTCGAGCTAAGAAGACGCGCGACCGTTGACATAGCGCTCGAATCAACGCGGTCCCGTTCAGTGCCGTCTTCGTTTCCAGCGCAGGTTTCCATCCCGATGTGGGGATGAATCCCAACACCTATTGAGGCTCAAGCTTCGCGGAGCGAAGCGCGAGGGTCGTGAGACGCTCGCGGCCTAGAAACTCATTCGGGCCCTCATACCGGCCTCCTCATGACGAGCGACGTCGCTTGCGCGCGTCCGTTGTCGCCAGGCTCGGGGGAGGGGCAGCCCATCCCGGGAACGCGTGTGCGTGGCGGGGGAGAGAGCGGGCGTCCCATCAAACGAGCTCGCTGCCGGACCTCTGGCTCCTGATCGTTGGCTCGGTGGCGCTCGACGGCGCACGCGTGGTGACGATCGGCGACGAGCTCGGTCCTGACGTGGCTCGAGTTAGACGTCTGGCTCACCCGCTCCCTTCCCCGCTACGCCGCGAGGAACTTCTCCATGGAGAAGACCGTCCCTCGCGACAGCATGTAGAACACGGCTCGTCCGATCTTGTGCGCCAGGATCGAGAGCGCCTTCCCTTTGCCGTGCTGTTTCTCAATCCTCGCGATCAGCTTCTTCCCCTCGGTATGGCGAGGAACAGCACGGCCGCTTCGGAGAATGCCCACTTCAGATGCACGTTCCCCATCTTCGCGCCGCCGGTGCCGAGCGTCTTGCCGCCCGATTGTTTCTTGCACTTGACCAGCCGAGCGTACGAGGCGAACTCCTGCACGCGATCAAAGCGCGTGATGTCGTGAATCTCGTAGAGGATCGTCAGCGCCAGGACCTTGCCGATGCCCGGCACCGAGCGGAGGCGATGAAACGCGTCGGCATTATGGCGCTTCGCCTCGCGGACGATCGTGAGGTCGAGATCGATGACGAGCGTGTCGTACTGATCGATCAGCGCGAGGTCGACCGCGATGCTCTTCTGCACACTCGGATCGGGAAAGTGCTCCACCACCCCGTCGCGATTGGTGGGATATGCGAGTTTTCGCCCGAACGACGGGCAGGTTGTATTGCGCGCGCGTGTTCTGGATGTGGGCCAGCAGCTGGCCGCGTTTGCGCACGAGATGCAACCGCCGACGGATCAGATCGCGCGTCGACCGCATGGCCGCTGGATAGACGTACGCTTGCGGCAGCATCCCGCCACGCAGCAAGACGCGCGATCTTGTGGGAGTCAATCTTGTCGTTCTTGGCCTTGCCACCGTGGATGGCTTTCATCGCCAGCGCGTGGCCGAGCACGAACGTGATGCCTTCGGCCGCGCAGACGTCCGCGAGCCAGTACCACGTGAACATGCACTCGGCCGCCACGACCAGATCGTCCCGATACGGCGCGACGAGTCTCGAGAAACGCCTCAGGCGTCGATGGCACGTTGCGGTGCACGCAGCACCTGGCCGGCGCCGTCGAGGATGCAGACGTACATCGTCTTCACGTGGAGATCGATCCCGCATAGTGGCGTATGCTGGCGGTTGTAGAATCGCATCGGTCCTCCTCCTGCGCGAGATCGCGCACTAACCCTGCGCCAGCCTACTCAGATGAGTAGGAGCAGGGGGAGGGCTGAATGAGAATCAAGCGCTTGCAGCCGACGGCGCCCGCTGCGATCATGATGGCGGCGCGGCTGAAGCGCAGCATTAAGCGGATGAGAATCTGAACATGACCGAGTCACCTGTCAGCGAAAAGGTCGCTCAGTACCTGGTACTTGCGGCCCGTGCTCTTCGTGTCCGACCTTCAGGCCGCCCTCCGCTTTTACATCGACAAGCTGGGTTTTGAAAAACGATGGCATACAGCCGATGGCAAGGGCACAGTCTGCCAAGTCAACCGTGGGGGGTGCGAAATCATCCTGTGTGAGGATGCGGCTCGCCAGGATAAGGGCCGTCTGTTCGTGGAGCTAAACCGGGATGGGATCGATGAGCTTCGCCACGAGATTGCGGAGCGCTCAGTGCCAACCGAAAAAGCACGGTGGGGCTACGACGTGATCCGGATCGCCGATCCCGATGGCAACGAACTCTTCTTTCCTCTTGACGAGACGAATGATAGGGAACGCCAGACATGACAATCGCCTAACACCAATATATGGAGCCGACGTCCTTGGCCGGCTCTCTCCGGCCGGCGAACGCGGCTCATCTGAACCGTTGACGGCGCAGAGAATCATGAGCAAACGAGTAAAGCGACCTGGAGTCCGCAAGGGATACGACCTCTGGGCCAAGACCTACGATACGACCCTGAATCCGCTCGTGGCGCTCGATCGGCGTGTCACGCTGGCCGCGCTTGGGCCACGCATCGGCGAGCGCGTGCTCGATGCGGGCTGTGGCACCGGCGCGCATCTCGCCTCCATCTGCAGGGCGCACAGTCGACCAGTCGGGCTCGATTTCTCACGCGGCATGTTGCGCGTTGCGCAGCAGAAGGTACCCCGCGCCGCTCTGGTCCAAGCGGACCTGAATCGTGACTTCCCGGTTCGGCGGCACGCTTTCGATGCTGTACTTTCCGCCCTCGTCTCGGAGCACCTCGCCGATCTCCGACGGTTCTTCACGGAGACGTTTTCCGTTTTACGACGGGGTGGGCGTCTGGTGTTTTCCGCGTTCCATCCCGAATTAGCGCGGGCCGGCATCGAAGCCAATTTCGAGCAAAATGGGACCGAGTATCGCTTGGGAGCCGAACCCTACACGATCAGTGACTATCTCAACCACATCTCAGATGCCGGCTTTCGGAATCTCGACTGGCGTGAGTACCAAGTCGATGATCGACTCGTTCAGGAGGTGCCTTGGGCGCAGAAGTACGTAAATCGTCCGCTTCTCCTGCTCGTTCGTGCGGAGCGCGCCGTCTAACAAGCGCCTGCCGCCGACGGCGCTCGGCGCGATCATGAGGCGCCGCGGCTGAAGCGCAGGCGTGGGGCGGACCGGAACAAACAGAAGGAGAACGAACCCTGAAGGACTCGACGCTTGCTGATCCCGCGGAACGCAGCCCACGCTTGCGGCTGTTCTATCGAGACTGGCGGCCGACGCGCATGGGTCGCTGGGTCAACCGGTTTGCGAAATGGTGGACCAGCCTTGGGCTGGCGTCGAAGGAGATGGCCGTCCTGGAAGTCCGCGGTCGCGCATCGGGCCAGCGACGTTCGACTCCCGTCGTGGTAGCCACCGTTGAAGGCAAGCGTTACCTTGTATCGATGCTCGGCCCGGAGTCTGAGTGGGTGAGGAACGTCGAGGCTGCGCAGGGCGACGCTGTGCTCCGTCAGGGAGGTCAGCGCGCCGTCCACCTGGTGGCTGTGCCGACAGGCGAGCGGGCCCCCATCCTTAGGGAGTACGTGCATGTGGCCACGAGTGGCCGTCACCACTTCCCAGTAGCCGTCGGCGCACCGTTATCCGAATTCCAATTAATCGCGGAGCGTTATCCGGTGTACCGCATCGATCTTTTGTGACGTCAAGAGTCGCCCCTCAAATGTTGTTCATTCTGGCGACTTAAGCCACTTGGCCGCCCAACATCGAAATGGAGCCGACGCTTCTTCCGGTCCGCGTGATCATGTCGCCGAGAAGCGCGGCACATTTCGCGCGTTAGGCCGATTAGCAGAGGCTTCAGCATGATGCCCAAGCTCGTTCGCACAATCAGAGCGCTTGTCAACTCAAGGAACCCTTGCAGGAACAGCGTCCGGGTAGGCCTCGCGCTCAGTGTCATCGTCGCGGCCGGTCACGCGACCGCACAGCGAAGGCCACAATGGTTCTCAGCGTGGACCGTGGCGCACAATATCGGCGAAGTCATCCCAGACCTCGACAACACGACCGTCCGGATGATCGTTCGTCCAACGATTGCCGGTCAGGCGCTGCGCATCAAGCTGGAAAACACGCGCGCGAAAACGCCGGTGATCTTCGCGACGGCGTTCGTGGGCGTTGCGAACGCGGGCGCCGCAGTCGTCCGCGGAACCAACAAACCTTTGACCTTCGCTGGCGCATCGCGCTTGACTCTTGCGCCGGCCGAGAGCGCCTGGAGTGACCCGGTCCCATTCGACGTCAAAGCGTTTGAACGGCTCGCCGTCAGCCTCCATGTGGCGTCGGCTTCGGATGTCAGCATGCACACGCTGGGGCTCGTCACAAACTACATCGCCAAAGGCGCCCGGGCCGCTGAATCATCGGCCCAGGCCTTTTCGCCGATCCCACGAACGGCTCCGGGTAGCACGGTTGTCGAATTCCCGTTCTACTGGATCGCGGCCGTCGACGTCCTCTCGTCGTCCGCGGCCGGGACGATCGTTGCCGTTGGTGATTCGTGGATCGACGGACGTTGCAGCACCACCGAGAACAAGGTGGTGAGGCCAGACCTGTATCAACGCTGGGTCGATGTGCTGGCGGCGCGGCTCGCCTACGCATACCCGAAGGAGCCACGAGCGATCGTGAACAAAGCCATCGCCGGGAACCGGATCATCCCTGGCGGCGGCAATGGTCCAGCGACGCTCGAGCGGCTCGATCGCGACGTCCTTGAGCGGGCCGGCGCGACCCACGTGCTGTATCTGCAGGGAATGAACGACATCGGGAATGGCGCAAGCGCCGCGCAGGTCACCGGCGCGATGCAGCAGGTTATCGATCAGGTGCACGCGAAGGGGCTGTCGATTATCGGCGGCACACTCTTCTCGGTGGCTCGGCCCGATATCGCCGGATGGACGAGGGCCGTGGAGGCGCAGCGTGTGGCCGTGAATGCCTGGATCCGGACCCAGGCGAACTTCGACGGAGTCGTCGATTTCGATCGACTGATGAGCGGTGGGCGTGTGTACGACGGGATGGCGTCTCTCAAACCTGAGTTCGCGTGCGACGGCGACAGCGTTCATCCGAACGCCGCGGGCTACAGAGCAATGGGTGAGTTTGTCGATCTTGCTCTCTTCAAGTCAGCGATGAAATGAGTCTGGTCGATGAGGGCGCATGGGTGCCCGAGTCGAGTCCAGATCCCGCGCGCCGAGGGTTCGCATAGCCGCGACGAGAACCCGCAGCAGGTATTTACCCGGACGCCGCCTCGACCGAATTCGGACCCGCGCCGAATGACACGCCCGAGCGATCCCCCGGAAATCCGCCGTCAAGGCCCATCTGTCGTATTACTGTCGTATCGTCGTCGGCCGGTGGTCGACCGGATGCCGTAGCGCTTTCCTTGGAAGTGCCGGAAGCTGGGTCGCGAACCCAGGGTCAAGGACTGTCAATGAAGATCGCTCGAGTCGAAGAAGGCTCTCGCATCGGCATTGGACCTCGACATCCACGACCTCGACTATCAGGAGAACCGTATGCGCCAAAAATGGGAGTATAGGGTCGTCGAGACCAAAGATCGAACCGCACTCCAGCCGGAGCTGGCCAGTGCCGGGGCCGAGGGGTGGGAATCGGTATCGGCGGCGGCGATGTTCAACACGTTGATGACCAAAGTGGTCTATACGCTGTTCCTCAAACGTCCCGTATCGTAATCGGATAGCGATGGAGGCCTGGGGAGATGGGCCTCAGGTCTGGGGCACGGAAGCAGTGAGCCTGAAGCCATCGCTCTTTTCGCATTCTATGGTGGATGCGGAAAGGAAGGTGGAAGATGAAGAGTCTAGCCGTTGGTGTACTCGCTTGCTTCTTCGTCACTCCGGCAACGGCGCTGGCGGGTCAGTCACAGACGACAAGTCGCGCGGATGGCGAAGTGCGGGTAGCCACGCTGGACGAGCTGCGTCGAGAGTTGAGCCCGGGCGATTTCATCTCAGTCGTCCAGACGACGGGAGCCACGATCAGGGGGCGGTTGCGGCGGTTCGGGGACATCGACATCGACCTCCAAGCCGAGACTCGGCAGGCTCCCCAGGAACCGCGGCGTCCCCTGGATCTCAAGATCTCGCTCAGCGCGATTCAGTCGCTCGAGCGGCCTCGCGACTCTTCACGGAACGGCGCGCTCATCGGCGCAGGCATTGGCGGGGGTTTTTCGCTCGCGATGTTTGTCTACGCCGCTGCCGTCGACTACAACGAGATCGATGAGTGGGCTCCAACCTATCTTGCGATCGGCGGCATTTACACCGGGCTCGGCGCGCTGGCTGGCTGGGCGATCGATCGCGCACACTCAAAGCCACACATCCGGTTTGAGGCGTCATCCCCAGGAACTGCGACGATCCGAGCATTACCCTTGCTCTCGCCAGGCCCAGGCATGGCGATGGTTCTGTCGTTCTGAGCCTAACACCAGCTTGGCGCCGACAGCGGCCGGTGGAATTGTGAGGCGCTTCCGAGAAACGATTCATGGGGAATTCGGAATACACATTCGGAACGAGCGCGACTGCGGCTTCCCGGCTGGAAGAGATCGCAAGATACTTCAATCCGCTCGCCGCCAATCTCATTCAGCGATTCATTTCCACCCCGTGCGACATCGCGGTAGATATTGGCTGTGGGCCCGGATTCACAACGGACATGCTCGCCGCAGCGGCGAACTGCCAGAAGACTTACGGGTTAGATAAATCACGTGAATTCCTTGAGATTGCGAATGCGCGATTCGCTCATTGTAGGTTTCTGGAGCATGACGTGACGCAAGTGCCGTTCCCCGTCACGGCCGATGTCATGTACGCAAGATTCGTACTCTGTCATCTCAGAGACCCTCTCCAGTTGGTCGCTCGCTGGATCACGCAGCTTGATTCAGGGGGACTCCTTTTTGTCGACGAGATCGACGGGGTTGACACCGACTTGGAGGTGTTCAAGACATACCTTGCCATGGCCGAAGGAATCATCGCCGCTCAGGGCGCATGCCTCTACGTTGGCAAGGCATTGGAGGCTGCAGAGCACGAGGCGGACGCGTTGGTCAATGAGTCGATTGTTCTCCCTGTCACGAATTGTCAGGCAGCCTCGTGGTTCCTGCCGAACACGCAGACCATCTGGAACGAGAACGAATACGTGCTGGAACGTCTCAGGCCTAAAGAAAGGGACGCCATCAGTAGCGAGCTTGACCGACTGAAGACGACGAGGGACTCTCGTTCTGATATCGCCTGGAGATTGCGAAGGCTTGTTTTGAGGAAACGCCAGGCAGATTCGAGCTCGCTCGACAGACGAGAGCCTGGCGCCCTGAGGAAACGATGACCGTCGAAGGAGCCACGTCGTGCGTGTTCTGTCGCATCTTGCAGGGTGAGCTGACGCCGGGTGTTGTCGCGTTTCGCGACAGCCAAGCTGCTGGCTAACCTGCAGTCGTGGTAATGGCCATCGCTCTCCTACGAGCCCAAGCGGAACGGCCCCAGACGGCGTCAGTGCACAGAGAAGGGAACGGGTAGTGGGGCAAATGGTGAGGGCGCCACGGCACGTCGAAACAGCGCGACTCGTCTTGTGCGAGCCCAGGACCGTCGATGCCGCGTTGATCTTCGAGCGCTATGCCAGTGACTCTGACGTGACTCGATTCCTGGGTTGGCGGCGGCATCAGTCCGTTTCCGAGACGCAGGCGTTTCTGGACTTCAGCGCACAGGAGTGGGAGCGGTGGCCGGCAGGTCCGTACCTAATCCAGTCGCGCACGGACGGTCAGCTACTCGGAGGCACCGGCTTTGGCTTCGACGCCAGGGATGCGGCCGCCACCGGCTATGTGCTGGCGAAGGATGCCTGGGGGAAGGGCTACGCCACTGAAGCGCTCGGAGCCATCGTCGATATCGCTCCCCAGATTGGTATCACGCGGCTTTACGCATTGTGCCATCCTGAGCATCGTGCGTCCTGGCATGTGCTTGAGAAGTGCGGGTTCGCCCGCGACGCGAGGTTCCGGCAGACGGAGTTTCCGAATCTGGCACCTGGGATACTCCAAGACGCGCTTTGTTACACGATGGCCCTGACGTAATAGAGCCGGATAATTGGGTCCATGAGACGGTTTCCACGTCTCTATCTACTGATGCCGCTGTTCTTCTTCCTTGCGTCCGAGAGGGCGGCCGGCCAGGACCTGCGGCAGCGAGCGGAAGTATTCGCAGGCGCTGGAGCGTCTCGCGTGGGCGGTGACGAAGGCTCACTCGGGAATGGGGCCTGTCTTGTCGGGGGATTCGGATTCCGTTTCGCAGCCAGAGTCTCGGTCGAGCTGGATCTGATGAGGGCGCAACATGAACGGAACATTGCCGGCGGTCCGCTTGAGGGGACTGCCACCGGTGTGTTCGGGGATGTTGTCTACTACTTTGCGGAGGGGCGGACGCAAGTGTTCGTTATGGGGAGTGCAGGCCTCTTGAGTTCCAAGACGACCCACACGTATTCGCCGTCTGGTGGCCCAGCCATCACCTTCAGATCAGAGGACAACAACTTCGCATGGGGCGGGGGAGCGGGAGTGAAGATATTCCTGAAACCACAACTCTCGCTGCGACCACAGGTCCGCCTTGTGTTTAGCGAGGCGACCGGAGTCATGGGGTTGGCCGCCGCGTCGGTTGCGATGGGTTATCACTGGTAGGATGGCGTTGCAGGCCGGCCGCTAAGGTGCCTAACACCAGATGTCTTCTTAGGGGGGCGCGATGCAGTACATGAGACTCAACACCGAGCAGCGCGAAGAATTCCTGGCGTCGTTGGCGAGCATGCCCGAGTTCCTGAAGAGCGCGTTCTCTGGCTTGACTGAAGAACAGACACGGACTCGAGGCCGAGACGGCACACCTTCTCCCGTCGAGCAGGTGTGGCACCTCGCTGATCTGGAACGTGAGGGTTTCAGGGAGCGGATTGGCCGGCTTCTGGCCGAGCCTGACCCTCAGCTACCCGATTTCGACGGCGCCAAGGTCGCGGCGGACAGAAACTACCGCGCCCTTTCCCTCGAAGACGGCCTCTTTGCGTTCACCGCGGCCCGGCGCGACACCATTGCGGCCTTAAGGGCCATCGACGCTCAGTCGTGGCTCCGCAGTGGCACACAAGAAGGCGTCGGAAGGATCTCGCTGTGCGACATCCCGAGTTTCATGTTTCAGCACGACACCGCCCACAGAACCGAGATTGAAGCGTGGAAGACGGAATCAAAGAACTAAGCCGAGGCAGACACACATAATTCAGTTTTCGCGGGAGACGATCAATGCGAATGCTCGTTCACGTCAAGTTTCCACATGAGCCTTTCAATGCAGCAGTTCGGAATGGCAGCGCCGGCAAGACGATAGAACGCATCCTCTCGGAGACCAAACCGGAGGCCGTTTACTTCACGGAGTACGACGGCCGCCGCGGCGCCATCATGATCGTAGACATCGCGGACGCGTCGAAAATTCCTGCTTTGGCTGAACCGTGGTTTCTGTCGTTTAATGCCGACGTCTCCGCACACATCGTGATGAGCCCGGAGGAGCTTGGCCGGTCGGGCCTTGACGCCCTGGGCAAGAAGTGGGCGTGATGATTTGCCACAGCACTCAGACAAAGGAGACCGATGATGCCTGCTAAACGCACGACCCACCGCAGCAGTTCGGGCACGAAGCTCTACGCAGTTCGCGACTCGGAGGGGCGATTCAAGGATATCCAGACGTACCAACGTGCACACGGCCAGGACGTGAAACGCCGCAGCAAAGCCGAGGGCGTCAGGAAGCGGCCGAAGAAGGGATAGCCCAGGCGCTGGCTGTGGCCAGACGAGAGCGCTTCATGTCCAAGACCCGGATTATCGAGTCGGTCCACACCAACCAAGATTGGACGTCGCATGGACAGCGCCGGAGGATACGAGGGGTACGCGTTCGTCGCTGATCTGTACGACTGGGTGATTCCGTATCGCGAGAGGCCTGACATCTCCTTTTTCGTCGACGCTGCGAAGGACGCGGGCAGTCCGGTGTTGGAGATTGGCTGTGGTACGGGTCGGGTCCTCATTCCATCCGCGAGGGCTGGCATTGACGTCGTCGGTCTGGACATGTCGTCACACATGCTGGCCGTGTGTCGGAAACGGCTACGAGAAGAGAATGTGGCCGTTCAGGCCAGAGTTGAGCTCGTACAGGCGGATATGCGCCACTTCGACCTCGAGCGAAGGTTCACGTTGGCCACACTGCCGTTTCGCCCGTTTCAGCATCTCATCACCGTTCGGGACCAACTGTCGTGCCTCATGAGTATTCGAAGACACCTCGTCGACGGTGGGCGAGTGGTGCTCGATTTGTTCAATCCCTCGCTGGATGAGTTCGCGAATCGGCAAGAAGGCCAGGAGGTTGGTGACGAACCAGAGTTTTCCCTGCCGGACGGTCGGCGCGTAGTGCGCCGGCACAGAATTGTCGCTCACGACCGATTCAGGCAAGTAAATCAGGTTGAGCTCATCTACTACGTCACGCATCTTGATGGTCGCGAGGAGCGCCTGGTTCACGCCTTTCCGATGCGATATCTGTTTCGCTTTGAGGTCGAGCACCTTCTGGTCCGGTGCGGGTTCGACGTCGAGCAGCTCTACGCAGGCTTCGACAAGAGTGCTTACGGATCGCGGTATCCAGGGGAACTGATCTTCGTAGCCCGAAAGAAGACGCCGTCGGATTGAGCTACTCTTGCCAACGATTTCGCCTCTCCCTGCATGGGGGATATATGAAAGCGTTCATGGGGCCGGTCTTGGGTTCTTGATAGGGAGGACCGCCGACTCACGGAGATAAGATTCAATGGGAGGGACGTGATGCGGGCTACATCTCTGCGATCTGCAATCTTCGGAATCCTGCTCTTGGCGACGACGGCCTGGGCGCAGGTTCAGCCGCCACCAGCTCCGTGGCGGGGAGCGGGGGCGACGCCGTGCATGGGGTCTGACGGCGGTTTCTATCAATGCGCGCCGGCTCCTCGGACGATCGCGGTCCGCGCCGGTCGCCTGTTCGACAGCAAGAGCGGGCAGATGTTGACGAACCAGGTGGTGCTCGTTTCGGGCGAGCGCATCACCGATGTCGGACCCGAGGCTCGAGTCAAGATTCCGGCGGGAGTGGACGTGATCGATCTCCGCCAGGCGACGGTCCTCCCCGGCTTGATCGACGCCCACACGCACATGTTCAACAACCGCGGACCGAAGGCGACGACGGAAAGCTCCATGCTGATCGCGGTTCAGAACGGGCAGGCGGACCTGCGCGCAGGTTTTACGGCGGCGCGCGACATGAGCTCACACGGCAATGGCTACGGCGACGTCGAGGTCCGCAACGCGATCAATCAGGGCCGATTCGACGGTCCCAGGTATCAAGTATCGACCTTGGGAATCGTGTGGGGAGCGGCGCCTCCGAACCCGGCAGCGCCGGCCAACCCGCTAGCCAGCACGGTGGTTCGTTCGGTCGAAGAAGCGCGCGCCGCCGTGAGCGAGCAGATCTCACGCGGCGCCGATTGGATCAAATTGTTCCCGGCGGGTGGGTACTCCTTCACGGCGACCGGCCAGGTTCAGTACGTGGTGACTTATCCGCTGCCGGTCCTCCAGGCGCTGATCGACGAGACGCATCGCCTCGCCAAGAAGGCGGCCTGCCATGTCTTTGGGGGCGAGGGGCAGAAGAATGCCATCGTGGCCGGCTGCGACACGATCGAACATGGGTGGGGCCTGGACCAGGAGCAGATCAACATGATGGTCGCCAAGGGCCTCTATTTCGATCCGACGATCGTCCGCTACACCGAGCCGTACATGGACGACAACGATGCCAAGAACACCGGCGGCAAGTATCGGATCATTCCGATTCTCGAGAAGTCTGCCACCATGGCGGCCGCCACCAAGGGACTCAACGTCATGATTGGCAGCGGCGTGGACGGCTCGACTTTCCCCCATGGGACCCAGGGTCTTGAATTCGAGTCGCTCGTGAAGCGTGCCGGCCTGACACCGGCGCGGGCCATCCAGAGCGGCACCATCATCAACGCCGCCGCCATGGGATGGCAGGATCAGGTCGGGTCGGTCGACAAAGGGAAATTCGCTGACCTGATTGCCGTCGCGGGAGACCCGCTGGCCGACATCACTGAACTACAGCGGGTCAGGTTTGTGATGAAGGGCGGAAAGGTCATCAGGAACGACCGGTGATTGCGGTGCGTGTGACCGCGAGCGCATGGCCAGCGGCATTCCTCCTGGTCTTGAGCGCGGCGTGCTCGGCAACCGAGAGTCCAGGGCCGGACGCAGTCAAGGACGTGCATGCTGTGTTGATGACGCAGATCGAGGCCTGGAATCGCGGCGACCTCGATGGCTTCATGGCCGGGTACTGGAAATCACCCGATCTCGTCTTCTTCTCCAACGGCACCGAAACACGCGGCTGGCAGGCGACGCTCGACCGGTATCGCGCCCGCTATCAGGCCGAGGGGAAGGAGATGGGAACACTCGACTTCCCGGAGCTGGACATCGTCACGCTGGGCCCGGACGCCGCGATGGCGCGTGGGAAGTGGCGCTTGAAGATGCGCGATGGACAGGAATTGAGCGGGATGACATCGGTCATTTTTCGAAAGCTGCCCGAGGGTTGGCGCATCGTCCACGATCACTCGTCGGCCGAGGGCAGCTGACGGAGGAATTTGTTGTATGCCTGCCATCAATCCGCACCTGGTGACCACCGCCCTCGAGTTGCCAGGGTATCGCGCGGTCAGGAACTTCGGCGTCGTGCGCGGCATCGTCGTGCGATCGCGCAGCATCGTCGGCAACATCGGCGCGGCGCTGCAGACGATCGTCGGCGGCAACATCACGCTGTACACGGAGTTGTGCGAGCGGGCTCGTGAAGACGCCTTTCGACTCATGCTCGAGCACGCCGCGGAGCTCGGGGCCAACGCGCTCATCAGCGTTCGATACGACGCGAATGAAGTGGCGGCGGGCGTGACGGAAGTGCTGGCGTACGGTACGGCTGTTACGGTCGAAGCCGTTCAGTCGTCATCTCGATAGAGAGGAACAGCCGCTGCCTCTTGTCACGCCTGAGTCCGCCCGATAATTGATCTGAGATGAGTCGCTCCTTCCATCGTCAAGCCGTCATCGGGTTGGCGTTCTGCGTGTGCCTTGCGCGCGAGGGCTATGCCTGCGATTTGCGCCGAGCGGCGAGCGCGAAGGGCAGCCCGTGACCCGGCGGACGTTCCGTTATGGTGATTCACGACGTTGAAGAAGCGCTGGCGACCTACATTCAGGTGCTCAGCGACTCGGCTGATCAGACTCATCGCGCAGAAGACCGGCCCGTGTATGAGCGGCACCTGGCGGCCGCGGCTCGAATGTTCGTGGCGCTTCGGAGGGATCCCACCCTCCAGGAACTCAAGGCGATCGTGGCGCACGAGCGGCACGGGTACGGCTGGTTCTACCTGTCAGACGAGGCCGGCGCGCAAGCGGAAGCGGCGTTCACGCGGTTTGCGGCGTTCGTGGATCGCGTGTAACCGGCCTGTTGACACCCCCCTTGGCCGCGCCTAGGATCGCGGAAAATGAAACCCCTTCTGTTGGCTCTTGCCCTTTCCGCCGCCCTTTCCGCCGCGCAGTCGCGGACGGCCAAGTCCCTGGACATCTATCTCGTCGATGTGGAGGGCGGAAACGCCACGCTGTTCGTGTCCCCCTCAGGCGAATCGGTGCTCATCGATTCGGGGAACGGCGGCGCGGCCGCGGCCAGAGATGCGGGCCGCATCATCGCCGCAGCCAAAGACGCCGGCCTCACGCAGATCGACCATCTGATTACCACGCACTGGCATGGCGACCATTTTGGCGGGATGGCCGAGCTCGCCTCGCGCATCCCGATCCGGAATTTCATCGACCACGGCCCGAACGTGCAGCCCGCCGCCGCGGCCGATGAATTTCTCCAGAAGACGTATCCATCGCTTTACAGCAAGTCGAAGCACACCGTCGCAAAGCCAGGCGACAAGATTCCGATTGCCGGTCTCGACTGGCACATCGTGGCGGCGGCGGGCCAGCCGATCAAGACGTCGCTCCCTGGCGCGGGCAAACCGAATCCGTACTGCGCGGCCTTCAAGCCCATGGATGCCGACCCGAGCGAGAACGCCCAGTCGGTCGGCAGCATCGTCACGTTCGGAAAATTCCGCGTCGCGCATCTCGGCGATCTGACGTGGAACAAGGAATTCGACTTGATGTGCCCCACCAATCGCATTGGCACCGTCGATCTGTACGTGGTGTCGCATCATGGGCAGCCGATCTCGAATTCGGACGTGCTCGTGCACGCGATTGCCCCTCGGGTGGCGATTATGAACAACGGGACTCGCAAGGGAGGGCAGCCCGATGCGATGAAGATTATCCATTCGGCGCCGGGCCTCGAGGACCTCTGGCAGCTTCACTTCTCGCTCCTCAGCGGGCAGGAGTACACGGTCCCGGGGCTCTTCATCGCCAACGCGGTCGACGAGCCGTCGGCCGCGATGCCGATCGCTGCGATCCAGGCTCCGCCACCAGGACCCGCCGCGCCTCCGCCGCCCGCGCACAATGGCGCGGCGTACTGGATCAAGGTTTCCGCGCAGACGGATGGATCGTGCACCGTGACGAACGGACGTAACAACTTCAGCAAAACCTACAAGGCCAGACCGTGACCGATCATCGCCGTCGCCGCATCTTGCAGGGCGCGGGCGGATTTGTGGCCGCGACGGCGATGCCCTTCCGGCAGGCGCCTTCTTCGAAGGCGGCTCTGTCGGATATCACCGGCCGCCTGGCGCGTTACATGGTGGAAGCCCGCGACCGGAGCCTTCCGTCACAAGCGGCGCGCGAAGGCAAGCATCGTATTCTGGACACGCTCGGAGCGATGGTGTCAGGAGCCCGGCTCAAGCCGGGCGAGATGGCCATCCGCTTCATCCGAGAACAGGGCGGGGTTCCGGAAGCGTCCGTCTTCACGACGAATATCAGGACCTCGGCGGTCAATGCCGCTCTGGCCAACGGCATGTTCGGCCACGCCGATGAGACGGATGACTTCGAACCGGTAACAAAGGCCCATCCCGGCTGCGCCGTCGTGCCTGCCGCCCTCGCGATGGCCGAGCGAGAAGGCCGATCGGGAACGGAGCTGCTCAAGGCGGTCACGCTTGGCTACGATCTCTGCTGCCGCTTTCTCCTGGCCCTTGGACCAGACCTGGTGCGGGCGACGCACCGCAGCGCGGAGGGGACCAGCGCGACGTTCGGCAGCGTCGCTGCCGCCGCCTCGTTGGCCCGTCTCGATGAGAAAGGGATGCGCTACGCGCTCTCGTACGCGGCCCAGCAGGTTTCCGGCGTGTGGAGCTGGGATCGCGATACCGAGCACGTCGAGAAAGCCTTCGACTTCGCCGGCATGGGCGCCCGCAATGGTGTCACTGCGGCCCTGATGGCGCAGACCGGATTCACGGGGGTTGAGGACGTGCTCGACGGCCAGCACAACATGCTGGTGGCCTTTTCCACCGAACCGAAGCCCGAGGAAATGGTGGCGGCCCTGGGCAGCCGATTCTTCGTCAACGAAACGGCCATCAAGACGTTTTCCGTCGGATATCCGATCCAGGCACCTCTCGATGCGTTCCTCGCGTTGCGCCGGGAGCACGGGCTGACTGTCAACAACGTCGATCGCATCGTCGTCAGGCTCCCGGAGGATGGCGCGCGCATCGTCGACAACAACTCGATGCCGGACGTCAATTGTCAGTACATCATCGCGGTGGCGTTGGTGGATGGCACGGTCTCGTTCTCAGACAGCCACTCTCACGAGCGCATGGAGGATCCGACAGTGCGCGCTGTGAAGGAGCGCGTGCAACTGGTGGCCGATCGCGCGCTGATGAACCCCGACGCGCCACGCAGCGGCATGGTCGAGGTGACCCTCCGAGACGGGCGGACGGTGAGCCACTTTACCCGTCATGCCCCTGGCACGAAAGAGAACCCGCTGGACACGCAAGGGGTGAACGAGAAGGTGCGAAGCCTGATGGCGCCCGTTCTCGGTCCCGAGCGGACGGAGGCCATCATCCAGCGCGTGAATGCCCTGGAGGAGCTGGACAACGTGCGCCGTCTCGTAGCCTTACTTACACTCTAAAGCAGGCAAAGAGGACAACATGCTGAAGAAATCTTTGGTGGTATTCGGGCTCGCCGCCGTCCTGGTCTGGACCACTTCGGCGCAGGATGCCAGGGCGGTCATCGGCAACGCATCCAGGGCGATGGGCGTGGATGCTCTCAAGACCGTGCAGTATTCGGCGACCGGTTTGGATTTTACCCTCGGCCAGGCGCCAAATCCCAGCTCGCCGTGGCCGAAGTTCATCAACAAGAGCTACTCGCGGAGCATCAACTTCGAGATGCCGGCCTCACGTGTGGATCGCGTCCGCATGCAGGGAGAGAACCCGCCGCGCGGCGGCGGTCAACAACCGGTCGTCGGCGAACAGCCGCAGACCCAGACGATCATCGTGGGCGCCGAGACGCCGTGGGTGCAGCAGCTTGAAATCTGGATGATGCCGCACGGATTCCTCCGAGCGGCGGCCGCAAGAAACGCCACGGTCGAAGCCAGGACGATCGGTGGAAAGAAATACAACGTCGTGACGTTCGTCGGCGACAACAAAGCCAAGGTCAACGGCTACATCAACGAGCAGAATATGGTCGAGCGCGTCGAAACCTGGATCGACAACGCGTTTCTCGGCGACATGCCGTTCGAGGCCATCTATAGCGACTACAAGGATGCCGGCGGCGTGCAGTTCCCGATGCACATCATCCAGAAGCAGGGCGGCTATCCGATCTTCGACCTGAATGTGAGCGATGTGAAAGTGAACACCGCGGTGACCATCCAGGCGCCGCAGGGGAGAGGCGGCGCGCCGGCCGCGGCCGCGGCAGCTCCGGCCACGCCGCCCGCACCATCAGAGAAGCTCGGTGACGGCGTCTACCTGATCACCGGCGGCTACGCGGTCATCGCCGTCGATTTCAAGGACTACATCGCGTTCATCGAGTGCGGGCAGAACGAGCCCCGCGCGCTGGCCGTCATCGCTGAAGCCAAGCGTCTGATCCCGAACAAGCCGATCAAGTACCTGATCAACACCCATAGTCACATCGATCATTCCAGCGGATTGAGGGCCTTCGTCGCTGAAGGCGCGACCATCCTCACCCATCAGCTGAACAAGCCCTATCTCGAGAAGGTCCTCAGCACGCCGCACACCCTCAATCCGGACAGGGCGCAGCAAGCCGGGAAGAAGCCGGTGATTGAGGCGATGGGCGAAAAGAAGGTGCTGACCGACGGCACACACGTCATCGAGCTCTACCACCTGCAGAACTTTCCTCACCACGACGGCATGATCGTCGCGTATCTCCCGAAGGAAAAGGTGCTGCTCGAAGCCGACGGCTACAATCCGCAGGCGGCCAACGCGACGCCGCCGGTTCCGGCGAGCCCGTTCACCACAAGTCTTCTCGACAACATTCAGCGATTGAAGCTCGATGTGCAACGCGTCGTTCCCGTGCACTATCCGGCCGATAACCGCGTGGTGACGATGGCGGAGATCACGCGGTGGGTCGGTCGAACCGGTTCGGCGAACTAGGGGGATTCGGCAGCTCGTGAGGGATCTGCAAACATGTCGTTAGCCTGCTGACCGACCACGCTTGCTGAACACTAGCGATGTGATCACAATGTAGTCACATGATTGCCAAAACCAAGATCGTTCGGATCGGAAACTCAAAGGGCATCCGTGTCCCGAAGGTGTTACTCGAACACGCTCAGCTGCCCGATGAAGTCGAGCTCCAGGCCGATAATGGCCGGCTGATCGTGCGGGCGGCTCACGGGCCACGGGCGGGATGGGCGGCTGCAGCCAAAGCGATGCGCGCGCGAGGTGACGATCAACTCCTTGACGCCCCGACCTCCAGCCATTTCGACGACAAGGAGTGGCGGCGGTAGCACGAGCGCGCATCGCGCGCGGCGAGGTGCATCTGGTTCGGCTTGATCCAACGCAGGGCAGTGAAATCCGGAAGACCCGCCCGTGTCTGGTCGTTTCGCCGGACGAATTGAACCAGCACCTGCGCACGGTCATTGTCGCGCCCATGACGACAGGCGGGCAGGCGTATCCTTGGCGGATCGCTTGCCGGTTTCAGAGTCGTTCGGGCTTCGTCGCACTCGATCAACTCCGAACGGTGGACGGTGAACGGCTGGTCAAGCGCCTGGGCCGCCTGTCGATCGGCACGACAACAGAAGTGCTGGACACTCTGCAGGAAATGTTCGCCGAATAGCGACGCAGGCTGACAGCGCACGCACCAGACGGCGCGCTGACAGAGATACACGGAGTGCGCCGCTGGTGATGCGCAGCCGTTAGCCAGCCACGAGCTGACGGACGGACCCAATTGGATTTCGCACGGTGGTTCAAAGCCAGCGCGATAATGTGGTGTCCCATCAAGGGCGCATCACGCTAGAACGCTGCGACTCATCACTATGACGTTGACCCCCGGCGACCGTCTCGGCCCGTACGAGATCATCTCGGCCATTGGTGCCGGTGGCATGGGCGAGGTATATCGCGCGCGTGACACGAAGCTCAATCGCGACGTCGCGCTGAAGATCCTGCCCGAGGCCTTCGCGCTCGATCCCGACCGCCTGGCCCGCTTCAAGCGCGAAGCGCAGGTACTGGCGTCGCTCAACCATCCCAACATCGCGGCCATCCACGGCTTCGAGGACTCCACCCGCGTTCACGCTCTCGTGATGGAGTTGGTCGAAGGGCAGGGGCTGGACGAGAGAATCGGGCACAGGACCAGGGCGTCGGGCGTCGAGCCGCGCGAGTCGGGAGGCCGGCAAACGCCGGAAGTGCCGGTGGATGAGGCGCTCGCTATCGCCCGCCAGATCGCGGACGCGCTGGACGCGGCACATCGGCAGGGCATCGTGCATCGCGACCTGAAGCCGGCCAACGTCAAGGTGCGGCCGGACGGGACGGTGAAGGTCCTGGACTTCGGGTTGGCAAAAGCGCTGGCACAGGCGTCGGGGTCCGGGCCGCAGGCGGCTGACGTGCTGGCGAACTCGCCCACGGTCACCTCGCCGGCGGTGACGGCCGGGGGCGTGATTCTCGGGACGGCCGCGTACATGTCCCCCGAGCAGGCACGGGGCGAGGCGGTCGATCACCAGGCGGACATCTGGGCGTTCGGGTGCGTGCTGTACGAGATGCTCACCGGGCGTCGGGCCTTCGACGGGCGGACGACGTCTGACGCGATCGCTGCCGTTCTCCGCGCCGAGCCGGACTGGACCCGCCTGCCGCGCGGCCTGCACCCTCGCGTCCGCCTGCTGCTCGAGCGCTGCCTGGACAAGAACGCAGCCGATCGCTGCCACAGCATCGCAGACGCGCGCGTGGACGTGCAGAGGGCATTGTCCGATCCCGCACCTGCGCCCGGGGACGTCGCGCCCGCGCCCGCGGGATGGCCGCGCATCGCCGGGTGGGCCGCCACCGCCGGAGTCGTCGCAGCGCTGGCCACCGGTGCGACAGCCTGGCTGCTGACGGCTGCCCCGACGCCGCGCGTCGAGCGTTTCGCGCACGTACTGCCAGGGGGCCAGTCCTTCACGCAGACCGGCCTTGGCCTGATCGCCAT
The DNA here is from genome assembly GCA_963789965.1 of uncultured Acidobacteriota bacterium. Lineage (GTDB taxonomy): Bacteria > Acidobacteriota > Vicinamibacteria > Vicinamibacterales > CAVVIG01 > DATLLJ01. Next base: position 461,543 of record CAWBMO010000001.1, on the reverse strand, counting down.
CTCGCCGGACGGCTCGGCGCTGGCGTACGTTGCCAACGGCGCCATCTTCCTCCGCCCAATCGACCAGGTGGAGGCCCGGCCGATTGCCGGCACCGCCGGCGCGCCCAACCACCCTTTCTTCTCGCCGGACGGTCGCGCGATCGGCTATCAGGACTTCGGGGCCGGTGAACTCCGGCGCATTGCCGTCTCGGGCGGCACGCCGGTGACGCTGGCTCGTGTCACCAACCTGTTCGGCGCCACGTGGAACGACGACGACTCGATCGTGTTCGGCCAGGAGGATGGCATCTGGAAGATCGCAGCCAGGGGCGGGGCGCCCGAGCAGTTGGTGAAGACCGAGGCAGGCGAGCGCGGGCATGCGCCGCAGCTGCTGCCGGGCGGCGCGTGGATCCTGTTCACGCTTCGGTCGGAGCCCGGGTCCCGCGGCTGGGAGCGGGCGAGTCTCGTGGTCCAGTCACTGGCCACCGGCGAGCGCCGCGTGATCACCGAGGGCCGGGATGGTCGATACGTGACGGCGACGGGCCACCTCGTCTTCGCCGTGAAGTCGGCGATCTTCGCCGCACCCTTCGACCTCTCATCGATGCGGCTCAGCGGCGCCGCCCGGCCCCTGATCGAGGGCATTCGACCACCGACGAACTTTCCCGGCACGACGGGCACGGCGAATTTCGACCTGAGCGACACCGGCACGCTCGTGTACGTGGCGGGCGAAGAGAACGGTCCGCTCGAACTGGAATTGGTGCGCGTGGATCGACGCGGCAACGCGACGCCGATCGTTCCCGAGAAGCGCCCCTATTGGCGGCCGCGCCTCTCGCCCGACGGCTCACGCCTCGCGGTCGAGGTGAGCGAAGACGGGTTCCAGCAGATGTGGCTCGTGGATCTGAACGGTGAGGCCGCGTCGCCGTTGACCTCCGGGAGGGTTACACACGACTTCGCTGCCTGGAGCCCGGATGGCCAGTCACTGATATTCCACACGCAGGCGCCGGGGGCGCCTGGCATCTACCGATACGTGCTCGACGGACGAACCCCGCCGCAGCTCGTTTATCAAACGGCGGACGATGTGATCCCAGGTGAGATCTCCCGGCAAGGGACGCTCGTGTTTGCACGGGGCGAGCAGACCGGGCGTCGCGGAATTCTCACCCTGCCACTCGCGGGCGGTTCGCCGTCGCCGTACCTGGACACGCCGGCGCTCGAACAGATGCCGATGTTCTCGCCCGACGGGCGCTGGGTCGCCTATGTATCCAACGAATCGGGCCGTTTGGAGGTCTACGTCCGGTCCTACCCGCCGAATGAGGGATCGGGGCGCCGCGTGTCTCAGGGTGGAGGGACGGCGCCGGTCTGGGCGCGCGACGGGTCCGAGCTCTTCTACCGCAACGACGCGGGCAATCTCGTGGCGGTGCCGGTCCGGACTGGTGACGGCCTGACGTTCGGCCGCGCCGAGGAGCTGTTCCGCATCGAGGGACGGTACCGCACATCTGGCAACGCGGCCGCGTACGACGTGGACGCCTCGGGGCGGTTCATCATGGTGACGGCGGGCGGGGAGCCTCCGCCCTTCGCCCGGCAGATCAACATCGTGCTGAATTGGCACGAGGAGCTCCGGCGACAGCGGTAACCGGGGCTGTGCCGGCGGGCGGGTGGGAGTCGTGTACCAGACATCCGCCAACCACGGCGCGAAACCGCGCCAATGGTTATTATCGTCCCCTCGGCTGCTGTAGCGAGATCGAAGCATCGCCGGCAGAGCGACGAGAAGCGACGACACAAGTGTCGAAACGGGCTGGCTAACCGCGCGTTGGAGCCGACGCCCGGTGGCCGCGTGCGCGTCGACCGGGGTCCGCGCATGCTGGCTCGCGTGGCGCGGCTCAACGCGGAGGCGTTAGCCCGATGAAGGGCATGTCAAGACGCAGACGGCAACGCTCCCTGACTCTTTCGCGACATGTTGAGCGACGGTCGCGATCGGTAACCGCCAGATTCACAAGAGGACTGGCGACGAATACTCCCGCTTGATATGGAGTTGAGAGCGCGCCTTTGCCCGTTCGGCGATGCCACGCATCGCGTCCTGGCGTCGGTCGTGCCGCCCGAGTCGCTGCGGTGGCAGAGCGGCCGCTGCGCGGTCGATCTCGAGGACGCTCGATTGTCGCGGATCCTCGAAGCGGGAGACAGGGCCAAGGGCTTCGGGGTGTCGGGCGAACCGGTCTTCTCGGCCGCGGAGCTCCGCTCCGTCACCCACTTCGAGCTGGTATGTCGCGCCATTGCGCGGGAGACCGACCGTGACTTTCAGGCCAACGACGCCGTTCGTCAGCGGGCGCGTCCGATCGACGCCGGCGGCGATCGCCCCATCGTCCTTCTCGCCGGCCTCTTCCTCAGCCGCGTCCGGCTGAAGCCGAACATGGTCGGCTCCGTCGGAGACTGGACGCAGGAATACGTCATCGGATCTGGAATCGCTGAGGTGATCACTCGGGCGGGTTGGACCGGTGTCACGCTGCTTCCCATCACCAATCCCAGGACAGGCGCCGCTTACACGGAATACTTCCAGATCTTCAGCGAGGCGCTGTTGACGCCCGCGATTGTCGATTGCAGCGTCGAACGAATTCGTTCGCGGTACCCGGACGACGATGGCAGGCTTCGGCATCTTGGCTGCCTCGTTTACGAGCGGTCGGCGCTGCTCGATCGCCCCGACTTCAACCGGACGGCGGAACCCTGGGGCGGAGCGCACGGATGGCCCTCGTGGGTCGTATCTGCACGCGTCGCGCAAACGCTCAAGAAAGCGCATCTGCGCGGCTGGCACTTTCGACCGGTCCTGACGTCGGGCAGCGATCTCTACACCGAGTACGTTTCCAAGTGGACCAGACTCCTCGCCGCCGTGAGCGCTTCGACGAGGAGCAAAATGGACGGAGGCCGTTGGTAAATCGACGGCGCGGTGCGCCTCTAATCTCGACCGTCTAGCAGCGCGCTGGAGCCGTCGCGCCGGCTTGTCCGCGTAACCGTGTCGGGGAGGCGCGCGGCTCAGCACGTGTCGTTAGCCTGATAGTGGTGATCAATGGAGCCGTCTACAGGGACCTTGCGGCGAGATCGACTGACGCGCTTCACACTGTTCGCGTTGTTGGGCGCCGGAACGGTATTCGTCGCTGCGTGGGGCGGTACCACAACCGCCGGATTTACGCAGGGCTTGTCGCCGATCTCGCCGGACTGCCCCAAGGAGGTACCGCTGGAGCCTGGCCCAGACGCGCGGGACAGGGCGATCGCGGCCGTCCGGACATCATTACGTACAGGTCCACAAGAATGGCGTACGTACGAGATCAAATCTGCCTACCCTGCCACGAACGGTAGGGGTTTTTCTATCGTTGCCTTTCCAATGTGTGGCCCGGTTGTCGGTGGGAGAACGTGGGTCGTCGAGATTCGCTTTCCGAAGCTCGAGCCGTCGGCCAGTCTGTCTCAGGGGCAAGCCTTCGTCAGCAGGTTTCGATCGGGATGGCGGGTGTGGTACAGGTACCACTAACTGGCCTTGTGGGTCGGGGAGTTCGCGGCGGCCGGCAGATGTTACGCCAACCGACCAGCGATCTCGAGCTGGTCGCGGCCAAACCGCTATGGGTGGCCATGTCGGGCAGGTGCTGAGATGATTTACGTCAAAGGCATCCTCGTTGGGATACTGGCGGCACTGGCCGCCTCGGTGCTCTACATAACCGCTGTGTTCGTGCTTCCGCTTCTGCTCCCCTTCTTGCTGTCACGAATTACAGGCAACGGCGGGGGCGCAGGCGCTTCATTCAGTACTGGGCCCGTCCTCGGGATTGCACTCGTGGCATTCGCAGCCGGGTTCTACTGGGAATTCCGGAGAGTCTCAAGGACCCGCCGGCATACGCCCTGAAGCATCAGAAACTGGGGGCGGCGAAATTCGTGTCTGGAGGGCTTGATGTTTCAGCTCGTTCGGCGCATGGTCGCAGCACTGCTGAACAGGAGGCGGCGGTTCGGCCCGCCGGGGGATCCGCCTGCGACAGTAAGGGAGCCGCGACGCCGCAGTCCCAGCGGTCGAAGCTCCGCTGTCGCTCTCGCCGAGCCAGAGCCCCCGAACAACGTGCGAGTCGTCGGCAGGGTGTGGACTCGAAGGAGCGATACCGATTTCGGTCCGACCTCTCGACCGGAAACATAGCCGCGCTGATTGAGTTTCTGAAGACCCTATAGGGCCGCGAGCAAGAGCGTGGCATCCGACAACGACGATCTGCGGAACATCTCCGACACCGCGCGCTGGGTCGCGATCTATCGCGCGATCGAGAGCGAACGCCCGGACGCCCTCTTCCACGATCCGTTCGCACGGCGCCTGGCCGGCGAACGCGGCGAGCGCATCGCTGAGACGATGGAGTTCGCGAACCGCCACGCGTGGTCGTTCGTGGCGCGAACGGTGGTGTTCGATCGCTTCATCGAAGACAGCATCGCAAGCGGCGCGGACATGGTGGTGAATCTGGCCGCCGGGCTCGACACACGGCCGTACCGCATGGCGCTGCCCGCGAACCTGCCGTGGATCGAGGTGGACCTGCCCGATCTCCTCGCCTACAAGATCGCGGTGCTCGCCAACGAGACCCCGCGCTGCCGGATGGAACGCGTCGCCCTCGATCTCGCCGACGTGGCCGCGAGGCGCGACCTGTTCAACCGTTTGAGTCAGGAAGCGAGCCGCGTGCTGGTGATCACAGAAGGGCTGGTTGTGTACCTGTCTGACCAAGAAGCCGTTTCGCTGGCGGAGGATCTCGCCGCGACGCCGACGTTCCACAGGTGGGCGCTCGACATCGTGTCGCCAGCTCTCATGCAGAGGATGCAGAAGAGCGGCGGTCTCAGCAGGAACCTGGAGCAGGCGGGGGCGCCGCTCAAGTTCGCGCCCGAGGAAGGACCTGCATTCTTCGAGCGCCATGGCTGGACGCTCGTGGACGTCCAGTCGATGCTCCATACCGCCGCCAGGCTGAAGCGGCTGTCGTTCGGGATGCGCCTCATCGCGCTGCTGCCCGACTCGAAAGGTCGAACACCGCGAAGCCCCTGGGGAGGGGTGTGTCTGTTCGAGCGGACCCGACGGAATGCTCGCACCAGCTAACCTTCAAATGGAACCGACGCGCCAGACTGCCTGTGCCATCATGTCGCCTCGGCGCGCGGCTCATTTGAAACGTTGGGCCTCATAAATGTGTATCAGACAAGCTCGACCATCTGATGCGGCGGCAATGCATCGCGTGCGGATGTCGGTGTGCGAGAACCGCCTTGGCTCAGTTGCCTTGTCCGAGCAGGACTATGTCACCGCCATCACAGAAACAGGCCGTGGCTGGGTAGTTGAGCCGCAAGGAATCATCGTGGCCTTTGCCGCTGGAAATTCTGAGAGCGGTAACATCTGGGCGCTGTTCGTCGAACCTAGCCACGAGGGAAGAGGCTATGGTCGTCAGCTACACGACATCATGGTGGCTTGGCTCTGGCAGCAGGGACACCATCAATTGTGGCTCACAACCGATCCGGGCACTCGTGCTGAACGTTTCTACCGAGCAGCGGGCTGGCAGCAAGTGAGAGTGGTTCCAGGCGGCGAAATTCGTTTTGAACTCAAGAGGCCCAGCAATCCGCGGCAGGCGACTCGCGAAGACGCTCGCGCCTGAGCGCAGACGTGAGGCCAGACACACGGAGAGAACTATGGGCGAAGTACACGCAACCAAGGGGGCGGCCGGCAAAGGCGGGCGATCCACCGCAACCAAGAGCAAGCGTCCCTTGGGGGGAGCGAAGCCGGCCCTCCTCGCAGGCGGCAACCCTCAGATTGCGAAGGCCGACGGCGACGCCCCCGTGCAGGCCTACATCGCGGCCATGCCGGGCTGGAAAAGCGACGTCGGGCGCCGCCTCGACACGCTCATCGTGCGCACGGTCCCCGGCGTGCGCAAGGCGGTCAAATGGAACTCGCCCTTCTATGGCATCGAGGGCCAGGGCTGGTTCCTCAGCTTCCACACCTTCACGAACTACGTCAAGGTGACCTTCTTCCAAGGCACGTCGCTGCGACCCGTTCCACCCGGAGGCACGGCCAAGGACGCGCGCTGGATCGACATCCACGAGGACGATCTCGACAAGGCGCAGATGGCGACGTGGATCCGGCAGGCGGCCGCCCTGCCGGGCTGGGGTCAGTCGTAGGCGGCCACGATCGGAGCGCAGTGCTGTCCCTGAATGCAGACGGATGCGGCCAGGCGTTCGACAGAGTCATCGGGCCGTTGTTCTGAGGATCAGAGATGCGAACCGAACGTCCAGAACCGATTCTTCCAGCGCGCAGCCTCGACGAGACGCGTACGTTCTATGAGAAACTCGGTTTCGCCCCTTGGTTTGGAGGACGTGGGAATGGGGCCTACGAAATCGTTTCCCGCGGGCACCTTGTCGTCCATTTCTTCGCTGAACCAGAATTAACACCAGGTAAGAACGACGCGAGCTGTTACTGGCGCGTCAAAGATGCGGACCGGTTCTATCAGGAGTTCGCCGCACTCAACCTTCCTTCCGAGGGGATACCTCGGCTGACCGCGCCTGTAGATCAGCCGTGGGGCATGCGTGAGTTCACGCTTGTTGATCCATCCGGCAACCTCGTGCGTGTGGGTCACGATCTCGGCGACGCTTATATCCCGGTTGATTCTTAGAATGCTCACTTGCGTTTCGTGGACTTCTTTCCGCCGGAAGTATTGAGGGCGACGGCCGCGCGGATGAGCGCCTTGAACGCATTCGCGCCAATCTCCTCACCCTCGTGAATGTCGATGGCGCGCCTGACGTTCCCGTCAAGGCTCGAGTTGAAGAGCTTGGCAGGGTCTTTCAAGGAAGCGCCCTTGAAGAAGGTCAGCTTCACTATCGACTTGTACGACTCTCCCGTGCAGATGCCCCCGTCATGGGACCATATCGGGGTTCCCATCCACTTCCACTCTTCCACAACATCAGGGTCGGCCTCCCTGATGAGGGCGCGCATCCTTGCTAGCGTCTCGCCTCTCCAGTCACCCAACTCGGCAATCCTTTCGCTGACGAGTTTGGAGGCCGCCTTGCCTGCTGCCTTTGGTTGACTTTTCATCTTCCTACCTTTCGTCTGGGATAGGCCGCATTGCCCACGTTTCCAACTTCGATAACACTACTTCACGCGAACCTCCCGGCCCTTGAGGCTGTGCTCGCGATCCGGCCTCGGTGACGCGCCTGACGCCTGACCGCGTATCCCCAGGCTCTCGAGTTTGCCGAGCAGTACAGTCTTGCAGCCACCCTCAGAAGCGGCGATGCTCGATGCCTTTACGAGTGCGTCATTTCGGTGAGCAACCCGGACGCGCGGTGGATGAAACACAACCCGGCCAGACAGTTCTGTGCGATCATGCACCGCAGCGCGCGGCTCATCGGCGAAGACTGCGGCGGGGTAGAACGACCGCCCTAAACGCGGCAGGCAGGTGACTATGATGACAAGGCTTCAGGCATGTTCCGCGGCGGCGATTTCGGTTCTGGGTCTGTGGTGGTTGGAGGGACAGCCGGCGACCGCCCAGGCGCCGACGAAACAGCCACAACAGACGGCCCGGCAACGGTGCGAGGCGTTCCAGGGCGCGGTGATTCCGAGCGGCGCCATCGGATTGCCGACAAGCGGCGGTGTCGTCGTCTCGGCGTCTCTCGTCATGACGAACGACGCCGGAAACAGGAACGGCGAGTTCTGCAAGATTCTGGGGTCCATCCATCCAGTGGACCCGCTCGCTCCGGACATCAGGTTTCAACTGAATCTCCCGACCAGTTGGAACAACCGGTCGCTGCAGATGGGTGGCGGCGGCTTCGACGGATCTGTCGTCACCGGCCTCGGCGGCGCGAGCAACCAGGTTGCTACTGCGCCGACGCCGCTCGCGCAGGGTTACGTCACGCTCGGCAGCGACTCCGGACACGAAGGGGCCGGCTTCGACGGCAGCTTTGCGCTCAATGACGAAGCGCTGGCAAATTTCGGTCTCCTGCAGGTCAAGAAGACGCATGACGCGGGCGCGTATCTCATCAAGGCGCGGTACGGCTCCCTGCCGAAGCATTCCTATTTCATCGGAGCATCCCAGGGCGGGCACGAAGCCCTGATCGCCGCGCAGAAGTACCCGGCCGATTTCGACGGCGTCGTTTCTCAATATCCCGCGTACAACGTGACGCTGCTGCACCTCGACGCAAATTATTTTGCCAAGGCGCTCTACGGAAAAAAGGAATCGTGGATCAATCCGAACAAGGTCAAGACCCTGGTGGCGGCCGTCTACGCGGCGTGTGACGGACTGGACGGCGTCAAGGACGGCATCATCAGCAACGTGCCCGAATGCAACAAGGTCTTCACCATGGAGACCGTGCGGACGACGCTCCGTTGTGCGGGTGGGGCGGATGCCGGCGACGCGTGCCTGTCGGACGCCCAGATTGCCGCGGTCAACGCGATCAACTCGCCGTTCTCGCTCGGATTTCCCGTTGGTGGGCTGACCACCTTTCCGAAGTGGCCTATTCTCGACGGCGCCACTTTTCTCGCCAATACACTGGGCAACACGCCGGTCCCGTCTCTGCCGCCGGCCGCGGGAGACGCGTTTCAGTACAAGCCGTCGGATGCGACCATCCGCTACATCATCACCAGAGATCTGACACTGAATACCTTGACCTTCGATCCCAACAAGTGGGCCGCGCGCATCGTCGAGGTCTCCGCGCTCCTCGACGCCAGCAGCGTCGACCTCAGCCAGTTCATGAACAAGGGCGGCAAGCTTCTTCTCCTGGTCGGCTCGATTGATGATTCGATCACGCCCTACAACACGTTGAACTACTACAGCCGGCTGGTCACGAGGTTCGGCCAGGCCGCGCTCGACTCCTTCGTGCGCTTCTATTACATCCCTGGATTCGGACACGGCAACGGCGTGTTCAACGCGAAATACGATTCGCTCGGCGCGCTCGATGCGTGGGTCGATCAGGGAAAGGCACCCGGCACGCTCGTGGCCACTGACGCCAATCCGGAAAACCCCAACCGCACTCGCCCGTTATGCGTCTATCCGGCGTGGCCGAAGTACAACGGTTCGGGGGATGTCAACCTGGCGTCAAGCTTCAGCTGCATCTCGCCGTCGACGCCGTAACATCGCGCCCTGGAGGTCCTTGTGAAATCGTCTGCGTCAGAATCCTGATGGCACTGTCGCTTGCTGCCGGCCTCGCCACTACCGGCGTGTTCGCGCAACAGAAGCCGGCTGCCAGGAATTTTGATGCGGAGATCCGGGCCGCGGTGGAGTCGGCGAAGACGGCGGCGGAGTTCGAGTTCCTCGGCACGCTGGCTCGGATTTGCCTGCTGCCCCAGAGCGGCGGCGAAAACACCGAATGACACGGTGCCGGGGTACGTCACCAAACCGGCCAGCGCGCCCGCGCGTGAGACCTGGTACGCGGATCCCGCGAAGGTCTTCGACAATCTGTACTTCGTCGGCGGGAAGATTCACTCGTCCTGGGCGCTTGACGACGAGCGAGGGCATCATCCTCTTCGATACGATCTTTCCGTACAACTCGGAGGAGTTGATCATCGGCGGCATGAAGCGGCTCGGCCTCAATCCGGCGGACATCAAATACGTCCTCATCTCCCATGCACATGCCGACCACATCGGCGGCGCCGAAATGCTCCAGAAGCGGTACGGCCCCCGCGTCGTCATGGGCGGACCCGACTGGCGTCTCGTCGAGACGTACCCGAACAGGTACAAGACGATGGCGCCGAAGCGCGACATCGTGGCCACCGACGGCATGAAGATCACGCTCGGCGACACGACCGTGACCATCTGGGAAACGCCGGGTCATACGCCGGGGACGCTGTCTTACACGTTTACCGTGCGGGACAACGGCAGGCCGGTCAACGTGGCGTACTCGGGCGGCACGGCATTCAACTTCGTGAACAACACGCCGAATCCGGGCATCCAGAACTTCCAGACCTACATCAACTCGCAGCGGCACATGGCCGAGCAGGCGGCCGCCACGCGCGCGACAGTCATCCTGTCGAATCATTCGGAGTTCGACAATGCGGTCAACAAGAACAGGATGATCGCCGGGCGTGGTAACGGTCCGCATCCGTATGAACTCGGGGCCGACTCCGTTCAGCGCTATTTCCAGGTCATGCAGAGTTGTGCCCGCGCGGCGCAGCTCAAGCTGGAACAGCAACTGGCTGCAGGGCCCAGGCAGTAGAGGCTCGGCCTGGCCGTGACCATGCGCCCCGCCGTACAGACAGCACCGCTTGAAACAGTCGGTCAGTGGCTGGACGCTTCTCGTCAGATTCGTGAGCGCGGGCTGCAGTCCTGCCTGGATCGGATTCGCGCCATGGACCCCTCCATTCACGCCTGGGTCCAGGTGCTGCCGCAAAGGCCGACAGGCGAGGGGATGCTCTCCGAGATCCCTTTTGGCGCGAAGGACATCATCGAGACGCGCGGCCTGTCCACGGAATACGGCTCGCCCATTTTCAAAGGACGAATCGGCACAGCTGATGCCGCGATTGTTCGCGAGCTTCGCCGTCATGGAGCGGTCTTGCTTGGCAAGACCCAGACGACAGAGTTCGCGTACCGCACGCCTGCCCCAACGCGCAACCCGCGAAATCTGGAGCACACGCCCGGTGGAAGCTCCAGCGGATCGGCTGCCGCCGTCGCTGCCGGCATGGTGCCTTTCGCGCTGGGAACGCAGACCATGGGATCGGTGCTGCGGCCCGCATCCTACTGCGGCGTGACAGGATTCAAGTCGAGCTACGGTCTTCTCTCTATGGACGGCGTGCTCCCCTTCGCGAAGAGCCTGGACACGCTCGGATTCTTCACGCATACACCCGCCGACATGCTCGCCCTCTGGGAATCGATGGGACATACCGTGGGGAGCGCAGAAGACTTCGCGCTGGGCGTGCCCGACCCGATGCCTGAGGTCGAGCCCGCGATGGCGACGGCGTTTCAGAGTGCCGTTTCACAGTTGCGTCGCGCTGGCGTATCCATTCAGCCCCTGGAGATTGCCGGAATGCTGGCCAGGCTCGATGAAGCGGCCACCACAGTCATGTTCTACGAGGGCGCTCGATTCCACGAGCAGCGCTACAAGGAGCACGGATCGAAGCTCGCCGTTCTGGCGGACCTGGTGCGCGAGGGCCTCCTCATTTCCGTTGCCCGCTATGATGAGGCGCGACAGTACATCGTCGAGTGCAAGGCCAGGGTCACGGAGCTGTACAAGGGCACGCCGGTGATTCTGGTGCCATCCGCGACCGGGGCTGCTCCGCGAGGCCTGGCATTGACCGGCGACGCCAGAATGAACGCGCCGTGGACCGCCCTGGGGACGCCGGCGATCTCCATCCCCATGCCGGCGCGCGGGCTGCCGGTCGGGCTGCAGCTCACGGCGGACCACGGCGAGGATGCGAGAGTGCTTCGCACCGCTGTGCAGCTGTACACAATGCTCGGCAAAGGATGATCAATGGCTGAAGTCGTCTATAGCGCTGAGATTCCGCTGGTTCAAGCCAAGCCCGCTGGCGCCACGAAAGAAGGGCAGTGGCGGCCGCTCAGCGAGGACTGGCTCGCGGTCTGGCTCGGCGGTCTCTCAATCGCGATGGTGCTGGCCGGCCTGCGTCCCACACTTCCGGCCTTTGTGTGGGCGGGCGCCGCGGACCTGACCGGCACGGTGTTCGGCGCGCAGAATCTGGCGAGCCTGCTCGTCGCCGGAACCCTCGTCGGCATTCTCGCCAGCCTTGGCGTTCTGCTGATGAAGGAGTCGTTCGGGCGATTCATGATCGGATTCCCTGCGCTCTTTGCCCTGGCCTGCGCGGCGCTGCTCGTTGCCGGCAACACGACGATCTCTGCCTGGGGCCTCGAGTACGTGATCTTTGCCTTTCTGCTCGGCGTCGCGATCAGCAATTCGGTCGGCGTCCCTTCATGGCTCAAAGGAGCGGTGCGCACCGAGTTCTACATCAAGATCGGGTTGGTGATTCTTGGTGCGAGCATCCTGTTTGGCGACCTTCTCCAGGCAGGGCTGCTGGGTATTGCGCAGGCGCTGCTGGTGGTGACGGCCGTCTGGTTTGTCTGCTTCAGGCTCGCACGGAGGCTCGGGGTTGACGATGAGTTTGCCACGATGCTGGCGTCCGCGGTATCGATCTGCGGTGTGTCGGCGGCCATCGCCACCTGCGGCGCCATTCAGGGTGACCGAAAGAAGCTCTCGTACGTCACGTCGCTCGTGCTCATCGTCTCGGCGCCGATGATGGTCATCATGCCGCACATCATCAGGACGTTCGGGATCCCGGACGCCGTCGGCGGCGCGTGGCTGGGCGGGACGCTCGATACGAGCGCGTCGGTCGTCGCCGCGGGCGAGATGCTCAGCGATTCGGCACGAGACGTCGGCGTTGTCGTCAAGCTGTCCCAGAACGTCCTCATCGGCGTGGCGGCGTTCCTGTTGACCATCTGGTGGACGGTCAAAGACCGCGGTGGAGTCCGCCTGCGGCCTGACGCGCGAGTCATTTGGGAGCGGTTTCCAAAGTTCGTCCTGGGCTTCATCGCCGCATCCTTCGTCTTGTCGTTTCTGATTGACCCGACGCGTGTCACGGAAACGAAGGGCCTGCTGACGGGACTTCGCACGCTGTGGTTCGCCTTGGCGTTCACGTCGATCGGTCTGGAGACCCGGTTTGCGGAGCTGGTGACCACGCAGGGCGGCCGGCCGGCGCTGGCGTTCCTCGGCGGCCAGGCCTTCAACGTGCTCTGGACGCTCCTGCTGGCCTACGCATTGTTCGGGGGGATGTTCTTTGACATCCCGGCGCTCAAGTAACCTTTTTTGCGTCGCTTGTAGCGCAGGACTTTAGTCCTGCAGGTCTAAAGACCTGCGCTACACGGACGATGGAGTGATGACCATGCGCCCTGTTCTCGTCGTAGCCCTGGCAACCGTGTTCAGCGCGGCGAGCGTAACGGCCCAGGCCCAGTCCTGGCGGCCGCCCACCGACGACCAGCGCTGTCCTTCGAAGTGGGGAGCAGGTGACGAGCGGGGAGCGGGCAATCACATGAAGCCCGAGACCGTGTTGCGCGCCGCACGACTGATACGCACCGGTGAGGTCGTCGAACTCGGGCAGGTGCTTTCCGCGTCGATGCCGCTGCAGCCTACACGCCAGTTCGAGGTGCACACGAAGCGGACCGCGATGAATCCCGAATCGAACCGCCGCGGCAGCAACGAGGAGCTCGTCACCGCCGAGATAGGCCAGGTCGGCACGCAGTTCGACGGCTTCAGCCATCAGACGATCGGCAACAGCATGTACAACTGTGTCAAGGTCGATGACGTCGCGACACGGACGGGTTTTTCGAAGCTGGGAATCGAAAAGGTCGGCGCTCTCATGACTCGCGGCGTCCTCATCGACGTCGCGGCCCTGAAGGGCGTCGAGATGCTTTCCGACACCTACGAGATCTCCCCGGCCGACCTGCAGGAAGCGCTTCGGCGGCAGAGCATCACGCTCCAGCCTGGCGATGCCGTGATCGTCAATACCGGCTGGGGCCGGCTGTGGGGCAAGGATAACGCCAGGTACATGAGGACGAATCCCGGACTCGGTGTGGCGGCAGCCGAGTGGCTGGCCCGACAGGATCCGATGCTGGTGGGAATGGACACCGCGCCGGTGAATGTGACGCCGAGCCCCGATCCGGCGTTGTCCAACCCGACGCATCAAATCATGCTGGTCATCAACGGCATTCATCTTCTGGAAAATCTGAAACTCGAACAGCTTGCGGCAGCGCGGGCGTACGAATTCGCCCTCGTGCTCGAGCCGCTCAAGATCCAGGGTGCCACCGGCTCGACCGTTGCGCCGATCGCGGTGCGCTGACCTATGAAACTGATGGGAGATGTCATGACACTGAAAAACACACTGCTCGGCGTCCTGATGACCACTCTAGCGTTCGCCCCGGCGATCGCTCAGGCTCCGGTGACCGGCGCGGCCGATCCGGAATCGCTGTTTACGAGTCCCGATCCGAAGCTCAATGCAAACAAGCAGGTCGTGCTCCACATCGTTCGCGACCTCCTCGAAGCGAATCACTGGGAGCTTGCCGACAAGTACCTCACGAAGGAGTACATTCAGCACAACCCGAACGTCGCTTCAGGACTCGATCCGGTCCTCAAGTTCTTCGGCAGCCGGAAGCCGACGCCGATCCCGGACAGAAAGAGCTGGAAGACGAAGGTCGTCTCCGTCAGCGCAGAAGGAGATCTGGTCACCGTCGCTCTGGTTCGCGAGTATCCGGATCCTCGCGCTCCCGGCAAGACCTATACGAGCACCTGGTTCGATATGTGGCGGATCAAGAACGGAAAAGCCGACGAGCATTGGGATGGGGCGACGATTGCCGCTCCACCAGCGGGGAGGTGAACCCAGGCACGAGTGCCCATCACGCCTTGAGCGACGCCATGTCGATCACGAAGCGGTATTTCACGTCGCCTCGGAGCATCCGCTCGTAGGCTTCGTCGATCTTCTGGATCGGGATCCGCTCGATGTCGCAGACGATGTCGTGCAGCGCGCAGAAGTCGAGCATCTCCTGTGTCTCGGGGATTCCACCGATGACCGACCCGGCAATGCGGCGCCGTTTGAGAATCAGGTTGACGGCGTCCGGAGATGGATGCGGGTGCTCTGGCACGCCCAGGAGTACCAATGTACCGTCGCGGTGCAGCAGCGCCGTGTAGGCGTCGAGGTCGTGCGATGCCGGCACCGTGTCCAGGATCAGATCGAAGCTGCCTGTGTGCTTCAGCATGGCGTCCGCGTCGCTGGAAACAACGCTCTCGTCTGCGCCCAGACGCTTCGCGTCCTTCATCTTTCCTCGCGATGTGGTGAAGAGAACCGTGTGCGCACCGAAGGCGTGCGAGAGCTTCACGCCCATATGACCGAGGCCGCCGAGACCGACGATGCCGATCTTCTTGTCTTTCCCAGCACCCCAATGCTTCAACGGAGAATATGTCGTGATGCCAGCGCACAGGAGGGGTGCGGCGGCCGCCGGGTCCAGTTTCTCCGGGAGGTGCAGGCAGAACCGCTCGTCGACGACGATCCGGCTGGAGTAGCCACCGTAGGTCATTGCGCCCGGCTGCTTCTTGTCTGGGCTGTTGTAAGTGAAGGTGATGTCGTTGTTGTCGCAGTACTGCTGGAGGCCCGCCTGGCAGCTCGCGCACGTCATGCACGAGTCGACCATGCACCCGACGGCGGCGAGATCGCCCACCTTGAATTCGGTGACGGCGGAACCGACCTTTGTGACCCGGCCGGCGATCTCGTGGCCGGGAACGCAGGGGTACACGGTGCCGGGCCACTCGCCCCGCGCGGTATGCAGGTCAGAATGGCAGATGCCGCAAAAGAGGATGTCGCACTGGACATCCCGCGGGCCTGCCTCGCGACGGTCGACGCTGAAGGGAGCGAGCGGAGAAGCGCGGTCGAACGCCGCGTACGATGGGGCTTTGCTCATGGCGACTAATTCTGACATCAGCGAACGGAATGCGCGGTACCCTGTGGCCCAGCGAATCCGATGGCAAAGGTCATCCTGATCACGGGAGCGAGTCGTGGCATCGGTGCGGCCACCGCGCGGCTGGCCGGGGACCGGGGATATTCAGTGTGTGTCAACTACCGGAGCCACCGCGAAGCGGCGGAAACGGTCGTCAAGGCCATTGAGAGCCGCGGCGCGAAAGCCGTCGCTGTCGCCGCTGATGTGGCGATCGAAAGCGATGTCGTACGGCTCTTCGAAACGTGCGACAAGACGCTCGGCTCCCTCACCGCGTTGGTGAACAACGCCGGCATCCTGGAAACACAGACCCGCGTCGAGGACATCGACGCCGCACGTTTGACCCGCATCTTCGCGACCAACATCATCGGCCCGTTTGTGTGTGCTCGTGAGGCGGTGCGGCGGATGTCGACCAGACACGGGGGCGGTGGCGGTGCGATCGTCAACGTGTCGTCCGGTGCGTCGCGGCTCGGCTCGCCGGGCGAGTACGTCGACTACGCGGCCTCCAAAGGGGCCATCGACACGCTGACGATCGGTCTCGCGCAGGAAGTTGCACGGGAAGGCATCCGCGTGAATGCGGTGCGCCCCGGTTTCATCTACACCGAGATGCATGCGAGCGGCGGCGAGCCGAACCGGGTCGATCGCGTCAAAGAGTTCGTGCCGATGAAGCGCGGCGGGAGCGTTGACGAGGTCGCGCGCGCCATCCTGTGGCTCCTGTCGGATGAAGCGTCGTTCACGACAGGCTCGTTCATCGACGTGACTGGCGGCAAGTAGAAGGCGCCGGGGGAACCTGCCTTCCCTGGAGCCTGATCGGGGTGTTTCCGGCTAGAATCGGCTCCATGATTTCCAGAAGAGTGATGCTCGCAAGTCCGTTGGCGCTGATGGCCGTGAGCAAGGTTTCTGCCGCAGGGAAGATGGCGCTGGCCCTGCACCAGCAGACCTCCGCCGCGGCCGGCTATCGCAAGTCGCTCGAAGGCTGGTCCCGAGCGGGGATCAAGAACGTCGAGCTGACCGCCGGCTCCGTCGACGAATTCCTGAAAACCGATTCGCTGGCGGCCGCGCGCCGGCTCCTCACCGACCTCGGGCTGACGCCGGTGTCGAGTGCGTCCGGGGCGTTCGGCGTGTGGGAGCCGGGCCCCAATCGCGCGGCGGCCGTCGAGAATTTCAAGCGCCGCTCGGAGATGTTCGCGGGACTGGGGCTGACCCGCATCTACACGCCCTCCGCCGCCACGCAGAAGTTCACGCAGGACGACTACAAGACCGGCGCGGACAACATGCGGGAAATCGGGGCGATTGCCAAACAGTTCGGCATGACGGCGATGATCGAAGCGACGCGCGCGTCCACGTTCGTTGCGGCGCTGCCGACGATGCTCACCATGACGCGCGCCGCGGGCAACGTGATGCCGCTGCTCGACTGTTATCACTTCTGGTCCGGCCCGAGCAAGCTCGAGGATCTCGATCTGATCCGTCCTGGCGAAATCGGGCACGTGCACTTTCAGGACACGCCCGAGCTGCCGCGCGAGCTGCTCGAACAGACCACGCGCGTCATACCGGGTGACGGGGTTGCGCCGCTTGCCGCGATCCTGCGCAAACTGTCGAACAAGGGATACGCCGGTGCGCTGTCGGTCGAGCTCTTCCTGCCGAAGTTCACGCAGGGCGATCCCTTCGAAGTGGCGCGAGAAATCCGCCAGAAGTCTGAAACCGTCATGCGTCGGGCGGGCGTGATGTGACATGCGGCCGAACGCGTTCATTGGCATTGGCGCTCTGATCGTCGTGTCCGGCACAGCCGCATGCGAGCGGCGAGATGGAACGCCGCCAGCCGCGCCGGCGACGTCTTCAGCGACATCCTCCCAGTCACCTCAACCGCAAAGCGTGCCGAGCGACGATACGGTCAGGGCGATCGTCGGACGGCTCGACCTGGAAAAATACAAGTCGACGATCAAGGGCTTGACCGAGTTCGGCGATCGACGGCAGGGCACCGACCGCAATCGCGCGGCCGTCGACTGGATCGAAGCGCAGCTCAAGAGCGTCGGGTGCACGAACACCGAGCGGATCAGTTACGTGTACAACCCCGCACCGCCGGCGCCGACGACACCAACGGGGCAGCCTCAGCCAGGCCGCGGAGCGCCGCCCAATCGCCTGATCGCGAGCGGTGAAGTCCGGCTCGGCCAGGGCGGTTCACGATACCGCGGCATCGCCAACCCCACGGGTGTGAACATCAATCCTGAAAGGCAACCGGACCTCAAACTTCGTGAGCTCAACTCGCAGGCCACGACACCCGGGCCGCGCGAAGAGGTGTACTGCACGAAGATCGGCACCACCCGGCCCGACGAAATGTATATCGTCGGCGCGCACATGGATGGACATGGCTGGGGTGAAGCGGCCAACGACAACGGATCCGGCACCGCGCTCGTCATGGAGCTCGCGCGCGTCGTCAGCAGCCCCGATGTCCAGACCGATCGGTCGATTCGATTCGCGCTGTGGAACAACGAGGAAACGGGCTACAACGGCGCCCATGCGTATGTCGAGCAGCGGGCGGCGCTTCAGGGCAAGGAGGATCCCGCCGGATCGGGCCGGTATCCAGAACCCAAATGGGTTGGCATGGTCCAGCATGACATGATGCTCTTTGACCATGGGATGCCGCGCGCCGACGGTACGATCAGCCCGGAACAGCGGCCCGAAGCAGACGTCAACATTGAATTCCAGTCCACCGCAAAGCGCGCGGATGACGCGATGAAACTGGCATTTCTATTCCGGGATGCCAATGAGAAGTTCGCGACCGACTATCCAGCGGCGGTCGGCAGCCACATGACCAATACGGATTCATCGCAGTTCATGGATCTAATTCCCGCAATCAGCCTCCGTGAGAACGAACGAGGCATGCAAATCGGCGCCGGATGGGACCCGCACTGGCATCAGCCAACCGATCGGTACTCGACTTTCTCGGACAGGGATTTCCGTCTCGGGTTGAACGCCGCGCAGACGACGCTCGGAGCGATCGCGCGGCTGGCGGGCGCGGCGCTGAAGAAGAACTGAAGGTGAGACCACAATGACTATGCACACCGGAGCGCGTTCGTCTTGTTTCTCGCGGCTCGGCCCTGTTGGGTTTGTTGGGATTGTCGCGCTCGTCGCGCCGCTTCTCGCGCAAACCCCAGCGCCTCTCACTCGCCAGGCGCTCATCGACGAGATCGTCGTAGCGAATCACATTCTGGCGAATGAAGGAGTGCTTGATGGCTACGGGCACGTCAGTGTCAGGAACCCGACCGATCCCAATCGCTACTTTCTCGCGCGGGCTGGAGCCCCGGCTCTGGTCACGGCTGCCGACATTATCGAGTACGACCTCGACAGCAAAGCCGTGTCGGCCACGGCAGGAACCGGATACATCGAGCGCTTCATTCACGGCGAGATCTACAAACTTCGTCCCGACGTGACGGCGATCGTGCACTGCCACTGCTCCGACGTCATCCCCTTTGCTGCGACGGCGGTACCGATGCAGCCGATGTATCACATGGGCTCGTTCATCGCGGAAGGCGTGCCGGTCTGGGATATTCGAGCAGCGGGTGGCACCGACATGCTGGTTCGCGACAACAAACTCGGTCACGCGCTCGCGCAGACCCTGGGCAACAAGTCGGCGGCGCTGATGCGAGGACATGGTGCAGCGGTGGTGGCCACCTCGCTGCACCTTGTCGTGGGGAAGGCCTACTATCTCAATCTGAATGCCAAGCTCCAGATGCAGGCGCTGCAGCTTGGCGGCGGCAAAGTCACCTACCTCAATCCCGAGGAGGCCAAGAATTCGCTGCAGGACTACGAACGGTCCTGGGACTTCTGGAAATCCAGACTGCCGCCTGGTAAGTAAACCGTCGTTTCATCTGTCCATCACGTGCCTGAGTCGCAGCAGTCGCACAGGTGGCACGACCACTGCGACATGGCGGCTGAACGGCATCGGCCGCTGCGATCCGTGTCGGCCGCCGGAGCTGCGCGCTTTCGGTTCGTTCTCTTCCGCTCCCGCGGTGCGACGGCTGCGACGCAGGAACGCGACGGACAATTAGACGTGTTACTTCAACACATCTGAAATGTCGTACGCGGTGATCGTGTTTTCGTTCATGTGCGGAACGATCACGATGTTGCCGGCTGGCACGAACGCGATATCGGCGCTTCCGGCCTTGAACTCCTTCAGCACTTTGCTCTCGCCGGCGCTCGTCACGTGAAGCAGTAATCCCTTCGGATAGTCGGTCACGATGTACCCGCCGCGGCCGTCGAGCTCGAGACCGTCGATATTGCCTAACGGCTTGGGCGTGATGAGCGTCTTCGCCTTCGTTTTCAGATCCAGGGCGAAGAGATGTCCTGGAACCTTCGTGCTGAAATCCGGTTCGGGCTTTCCCCAGCCGCCGACGAGAAGCCGATCGCCGTCCACGAGGAGACCGTTCGGGTACTCGATGCTGTCGCCTTCGGCAAACACCGAGGCCTTACCGTCTTTCACCGCGTAGATCTTGCTCGCCAGCATGTCCGATACGTACACCGTGCCGTCGGATGCCACCGCGACATCGTTGAGAAACTGGGCGCCATCGATCTTCAACTTCGACGCGACGCGTCCGCTGGCGATGTCGATGCCGACGACTTCGTCGATGTCTGCGGTCCAGAGTGTGCCGTTGTGGCTGCGGAGCCCCTTGGGCGCGTTCAGTCCTGTTACCCACGAAGCTGACACCACCTTGCCGTCTGGCGAGAGCTTCATGATGCGACCGTTGCCGTCACGGTCGCCCGGCATGCCGGCGATCATCGAAACGAAGATCGAGCCGGAGGCCGAGTCGACGTACACGCTTTCCGGCGTCTCGACGCCTTCGGTCACCGACCATCCGGCCGTGAAGGGGGCCGGCGCCGGGGGTGCAGCGGGAGCGGGCGACGCCTGTTCGGCCGGGGGCGGCGAACTGCAGGCGGACAGCCCAATGGCAACCAAAGTGACGAGCGACAGTCGTTTCACGTGTGGACCTCCATAACTGAGGAATTGCAGGATTGCAGTAGTCCTGCAATTTATATTGTTTTGCTTTGACACCGCAAATGTTCGGTTCTATCGTGCCTTGTTACGGTCGAGGCCAGCCGGAAGGAGCGAGTTCGATGAGGAAACCCAAAGAACGAGTGAACCGCCGTGGTTTTCTGAAAGGCGCCGCCGCCGGTGCGGCAGCCGGAGCCGCCGCGCTGGTTGGCCCCGTTCCGGTCCTGGACGCGCAAGCTGCGCCGATTCAGCCACAAGGTGCGGCTGCGCCGCAGCGAGGAACGGCGCCGTCGCCCTCCGCCCGGGAGCTGGCGGCCGAGACCGAGCCGGTGCCGCTCGATGCCGATGGCCTCACGGTCGAAAGCCCCGGGTCCGATTTCATGGTGGATGTCTTCAAGGCACTCGGCTTCGACTATGTCGCCGCCAACCCCGGCTCGAGTTTCCGTTCGTTGCACGAATCGTTCGTCAACTACGGAGGAAACAAGAGTCCCGAGTTCCTCACCTGCTGCCATGAAGAATCGTCGGTCGCGCTCGCCGATGGGTACTTCAGGGTGGAAGGCAGGCCGATGGCGGTCATGGCCCATGGGACGGTCGGCTTGCAGCACGCGGCGATGAACATCTACAACGCCTTCGTGGCACGCGTTCCCGTGTACATCATTCTTGGAAACGCGCTCGACGCCAACGCGCGGCGGCCTGGGGTGGAGTGGAACCACAGCGTCCAGGATGCATCGTCGATGGTCCGCGACTACATCAAGTGGGACGACACGCCGATTTCGCTGACGCATTTTGCCGAGTCCGCGGTGCGCGCCTACAAGATCGCGATGACGCTGCCGATGGCGCCGGTGGTTTTGGTCGCCGACGGCGATCTCCAGGAGAGCGCCGCCAAGGACCGCGCCAAGCTTCACATTCCGAAACTGACGTTGACGAATCCGCCGGCAGGCGACCCGGCGGCCGTGGCGGAAGTGGCGAAGCTGCTCGTCGCCGCTGAAAACCCGGTCATCGTCGCCGGCCGCGTCGCGCGCACGCCGGACGGCATGAAGCTGATGGTCGAGCTCGCTGAAACGCTGCAGGCTCCTGTGCAAGGAGGGGGGCGCAACCTGCCGAGCCGGCACCCCCTGAGCGGCGGCGGCTCGCTGGCCAACGCGGATGTGATTCTGGCGCTGCAGGTCGACGACCTCTGGGGAACGATCAACAGCTACCGCGATCAGCAAGAGCGCTCATACCGATCGATCATCAAGCCCACCGCGAAGGTCGTGAGCATCTCGGCGAACGACCTCTACATGAAGAGCAACTACCAGGACTTCCAGCGCTTTGCCGAAGTGGATCTCGCCATCGCCGCCGATGCGCAGGCAACCTTGCCCACCTTGATCGAGGCGTGCAAACGCCTGATCACGGCGGACCGCCGGCGGGTGATGGATGAGCGAGGCAAGAGAGTGGCGGCCGCGAACGCCCAGAGCCTTGAACGGGCGCGCACGGAAGCCACGTACGGCTGGGACGCCAGCCCCATCAGCACCGCCCGCGTGGCGGCAGAGGTGTGGGAAGCCGTCAAGAACAAGGACTGGGCGCTCGTGGGTGGCGGCGGCAACCGACTCTGGAATATAGACAAGTTCTATCAAACCATTGGTGGCGGCGGAGCGGCTGCACTCGGCTCCGGCCTGCCGACGGCTGTGGGGGCCGCGCTCGCACACAGGAAGCATGGCCGCCTCTGCATCGCGACGCAGACCGACGGCGACTTGATGTACGCGCCTGGCGCACTCTGGACGGCTGCTCATCACCGTATACCGCTGCTTCTGGTGATGCACAACAACCGGGCGTATCACCAGGAGGTGATGCACATCCAGCGGATGGCCAATCGCCGCCAGCGCGGCATCACGAATGCGGGCATCGGCACCACCATCACCGATCCCAATATCGACTATGCCACCCTGGCACGCAGCATGGGCGTGTTTGGCGAAGGCCCGATCACCGATCCAAGGGATCTCGGGCCCGCGCTCAAGCGCGCAGTGGAACGCGTCGAACGCGGCGAAACGGCGCTCGTCGACGTGGTGACGCAACCACGGTAGTCATTGGTCGTTGGTCATTGGTCGTTGGTCGTTAGTCGTTGGTCGTTGGTCAGACCGACGAAGCATGAGGAGGCCGTGATGCGTCTGGTCGGTTCTGTTGATGGTGACGATGATGGCTTCCGCGGCGAGCGCGCAGACGACTCGGAAACCTGCTGCGCCCGCTGGTAATGCCGAGAATGGGAAGAAGATCTTCACGAGCTATGGCTGCTATCAGTGCCATAACTACGCGGCGAACGGCGGTGGAGCCGGGCCCCGGCTGGCCCCGAAGCCGATCGCGTTTGCGGCGTTCTCCCGTCAGGTCCGTAAGCCGTCCAACGAAATGCCGCCGTATACAGCCAAGGTCGTGTCGGACAAGGAACTCGCAGACATCTATGCGTTTCTCCTGACAATCCCGGAGCCGCCTGCGGCCAGCAGTATTCCGATTCTGAAGCCCTAGTCTGAGCGAGAAGGAGTATCGCCCGATCGAAGTAGGCCACTGGGCTAGTCCTTTCGGGGAATTGATTGTGGTTGCTCGCTTCGGTACTAATCGGTATCGACCGAACGAGGCCACTGCAGCCTCCACAACTCATATCGGATCGCATGCCGGAGGTGTCGATGTCGCGACTTGTCGCCAGAGTCGGAGTCTGGCTCTTTTTGGTTTCGTTCGTGTCGGTGCGGCCGATTCCAGCGACCGCGCAGGCCGATTCGGCTAATCAGACACCGGCCAACTTGAAGATCGCCTTCATAGGCGACCAGGGACTCGGGGCTGACGCGGTCGCCGTCCTCAATCTCATCAAGGCGGAGCATGCGCAGGCGGTCGTACACGTCGGCGACTTCGATTACGACGACAACCCCGTTGCCTGGGAAGCCCAGATAAACCTTGTGCTCGGCGATAACTTCCCGTACTTCGCGACGATCGGAAACCACGACGAGAGAGCCTGGGACGGCCCCAGAGGCTATCAGCGGTATCTGATGGACCGACTCCGTCGGTTGGGCATCGCGTGGGATGGGGACCTGGGTATCCAGTCGTCGGTGCGCTACAAGGGTATCCTTCTCCTGTTGACGGCTCCGGGCGTCAGGAACTCCTCAGAACTGAGCCACGAGGCGTACATCCGGGAGCGACTGGCCGCCGACCGCTCCATCTGGAGTATCTCGAGCTGGCATAAGGACATGGAGCGCATGCAGGTGGGTGGCAAGGGTGACGATACGGGATGGGGAGTCTATGACGAGTCCGCGAATGGCGGCGCCATCATCGTGGCAGGTCATGAGCACTCGTACAGCCGCAGTCACCTGCTGAGCAGTATGTCGACTCAGACCGTGGCAAGCACGGCCGATGTCATGACCGTCACCAAGGGTCAAAGCTTTGTCGTCGTGTCGGGTCTGGGCGGCCAGAGCATCCGGGCTCAGCGGCTTGCCGGCCCCTGGTGGGCGCGCATCTACGCCTCAAAATGCCTGCGCAACGATCAGGTGTGTCAACCGAATGCCACCTTCGGCGCGTTCTTCGGCGTCTTCAACGTCGATGGCATTGCGAACAAGGCGGACTTCTACTTCAAAGACATCAAGGGCAAGATCGTGGATCGCTTCACAGTGATGAGTGACGTCGAATCCGTCACTGGCTTCGCACAGAAATAGTCTCCGCTTCCTTATTCGACTAACGCCACGCTCTTCGACGCGTCAGGTACTGAACTCGGGATGAGGAGAATGGTCACCAGGACCGCGCCCACCAGGCCTGCGGCCGCCGCAAAGCCCAGACCGAGGCCTTCGCTCAAGAAATCTCCCATGACCGTGCCAGTCGTCCGGACAACTGCGATCACCGCCCAATACCGCGCCTCGTTCGAACGCCTGGTGCTCAACTCGCCGACCAGGACCGTGCCCAGCACCACGCCGAGGACCAACGATCCCTTCGCGAACCCGAGGCCCAGATCGTCTGAGACGAAGTCGCCAAGAGTGGTTCCAAAAGTGCTCACCATGAGGATGCCCGCCCAATAGCGAGCGTTGGTTGTGGGCAAGGCTTTCCGTGCGATGGCGCCGGGAATTGGGGCCGACCCGGACCCCGGATCCCGCCAGGCAAGCAGGAAGATCGTCAGTACGATAGCAACGACCGCGGACACCGAGCCGTAGCCGAGGTGTAACGAGCGTGCAAGGAAGTCCCCGAGATCGGTCGCGGCAGTCCGAGTGAAGACGATTGCCACCCAGTAGAAGGCCACCGTGGCCCATTTGGTCGTGTGCTCGGCATAGAAGATGACCGCCAGGATGATTCCGAGAGGCAGCAATGCTCCCGCAAACCCAAGACCCAGGTCATTGGAGATGAAATCGCCGAAGGTGGTGCCCAGCAGGCTCGCCGCCAGAATCGCCGCCCAGTAGCGCGCGTCCAGTGCCGGTATGTTCTCATTTCTCATGACAACGCCTCGAATGAATCAGTCGCGCCACGTTCCCCGTGGCGAGGTCGTTACCGGGCGGCTCTCGGCGACCACAGCCGGGAACATCAACCCGTTACCGTCCTGCTTGTGAACGGCTCAGAGCGTGGCCGAACCCCCTGGCCACGGCCGTCAGTGGAAATTCATAGCCGATAATCTTGGTGATTTCGTGGTCCTGCGGACCGTCGCCTGCAAAATTGGTTTGCTTGATCTCAACGGAAACGACGATTGATCCTCGTACGTGTCGTAGGCCCGGAATCATGCTGAATGGAAGGGCGCCTTCCCCTTCATATTTATGGTAGAGCCCCTCTCCCAGGAAGTGTGTCTCGCCGTCGCTGTGGATTCGACCCCGTTCAATGTTGAGGAGAAGTTCAAGATCGCCAAAGGCGCGCTCTGCCTGTATTCTGGCCATGGCAAATCGACCCCATGATTCCTCAATATTGATATTGCCCATGTAGGCTCCAGCGGTCAGTTCGAGGCCTCCAGGCCCCTGCATCGCCAGTTCGGGGCCGAGAACTCTGGAACGCGCGTCGATCGTCAGATCTCGCCACCCCGCCGCTCCAACTTCCACCCTGTGTCCGAACATCGTGGCGGGAACACTGACCGCCAGACGGGCTTCATCGATGATGGGGACATGGCCATACGCCTCGTGAATCATTTCCAGCGTTGCCTCGAGTTTCGCCCTGTCTCCCTGGCGAAAGCCTTCCATGCCGTATCGAAAGGCTTCGGCAAAGTTCTTGCTCGACTCATTTCTTGCGAACCCCACCAGTTCACCGTCGGGTTCTTCCGTATCGGCTCTTTGACTCGCAGGGGCCGCGGCAGTAGCGGCGGATGCTTCGCTTCCACCTCCGCGTGCTTGGGTTCCTTCGGGTTCCTGGGCACCCACAGTGGATGACAGCAGCACGAGCGCCAACAGAGAAACGAGAGTGATGCAGACGTCATTTGCCTTACGCATGGCCCAAGTGCTCCCTTCGCAATCCATCATTGGACATCCGTCAGTAGACATATGAAGAACATGAACATGAAGAACACATGAAGAACACGAGCATCAAAACAGCAAGTGGAAGCCCATTCAATTCTGCAAAGGGATTAGTCAGATGCTCTGGCCGGCGCGTCTAGTCCAAACGCGGGAGCGACGGCGAAAGACCTCAAGCTAATAGGGGGCTCGAGCGGACGGAAAGAAAAGGGCGGGAAGGCGAGGCGAGGCGTCACTCCCCTCCTGTCAAGAGAGGGGAGTGCTCAATTACTCGTTTTCGTGGCCGCGCCTGCTACTGGGCGGCCTTCGGCGAGACCCACTTGCCGTCAGGCGTGAGCACCGCTTCGGTGACGGCGCCAGCGCCCGTGAGCTCACACTCGTAGTTGGCGCTGTTGTCTTTGATGGTGTACAGCCGTTCCCACAACGTAATCGTTGCCTTGGGATATCGAGCCTTGACAGCCGCGCGCACCACAGCCGGCACATCCGCCTCAGTCAACGCTTCTTCGTAGAGGATGATTGTGCCATCCGGGTTGTAGTCGATATTGCGGCTTCGACTGTTGTCGATGCTCTCGACTTCGTAGGTCGTCTTGCCGGCGACGGTTTCCTTCAGGACAGCCTTGACCGTGGCGTTCGGATACTTCTGCTTGAACGCGGTTTCGACCGCGGCCGGCCACGCGAACTTCGCGGGTGGCGGCGGCGTCTTCGCGGCCGTGGCCTTGCCGGATGACTGCGAGGCGTGGACCCAGACGCCGGTCACCAGAATGGAAACGATCGCGGTGACGATCACGGGGGATCTTTTCATTCGGAAGCTCCTGTAAAACGTTTTCGTCGTGTCGAGGCCGAGCGAGCACTCCACCTATTACGCCTTGGCCATCGCAGGCAGTCGGCGCCCAAAACGCAAGTACAAGCTGGGTACCACGAAGAGATTGAGCAAGGTCGAGGTGACCAGGCCACCGAGAATGACGATGGCCATCGGGTACTCGATCTCGTGGCCGGGAATGTCGCCTGCAATGACCAGGGGCACAAGTGCCAATCCCGTCGCCAACGCCGTCATCAGGATTGGAGAGAGCCGCTCGGCTGCCCCGCGCAGAATCAAATGCGGGTTGAAACTCTCGCCTTCAAACCGCTCGAGATGCTGATAGTGATTGATGAGCATGATCTTGTTGCGCGCCGCAATCCCAAAGACCGTGAGAAAGCCCACGAGCGAGCCGAGCGAGATGACATCGCCGGTAAAGTATGCCGCCAACAGACCGCCGATCAGCGCCGATGGCAACGTCAGGAAGCCGAGGATCGCCAGGCGCATGTTCCCGAAGGACGCCAGCAGGATGAGGAACACTCCGAGCCCTGCGGCCACCGACAGCCAGAGCAGACGACTCTGGGCAGCCTCCCGCTCCGTGAACTCGCCGAGCACTTCAGCGTGGTATCCGACGGGGAATTCGACTTTCGCCATCCGATCTTCGACGACGTCCATGACCGCCTCGAGATCCTTCCCCTCGACGTCGGCGTCGACGTCAATGCGACGCGAGTCGTTCTCACGCACCACAACGTTCTGAGCCGGCGCGATCCGCACGTCAGCCACGTCCGCCAGACGTACCCGCGCACCGCTGGGCGTGTCGATCGGCAACTCCTCAACATCGGTCAGGCTCGCGCGCGTGGACGGTATGCTCCACACATTTACATCGTAGGCTCTTCCATCTTTGAAGAGGTCTCCGACTTCTTCGCCGGCCATCCACGTCGCCGACGCCCGGCGCACATCGCCCGGTTTGAGCCCATGGCGTTGCGCCGCCGCGAGATTGACCTCGACCTGCACCTGGGGCACCTCTTCCTGGAGCTCCACCTGCAATTCGGTGAGGCCATCGATCCCTTCGAGGGCCGCCTTCACCTCTTCGGCCTTGCTGTGGATGCCCTTCAAGTCTGGTCCATAGATGCGGATGACAAGGGCATGGCTGGCTCCTGTCAGCACCTCGTCAATTCGTTCGTTCAAGTAGGTCAATCTGTTCCGATAGAGCCCGGGGTAGCCCTCGACAACCTCGTCGATGGCTGCAGTGGTCTCCTCATAGTCGGCGTTGGGGTCGATACTGATCCAGTTCTCCCCGAAATTCACACCCGCAATCTCGTCTGCCAACAGCGCCTGCCCGATGTGGGATCCAAAGTTGCGGACCCCGGGAATCGATCGCAGCTCCTTGCTGGCTCGAGTCACGATCCGCCGCTCCTCCCCAACGGAGGTGCCGGGCTTGCTAATCCAGTGCATCAAGAAGTCCCGCTCCTTGAAGTCCGGAAACAGGGACTCTCCCAGTTGCGGCAGCACCCAGAGACCGACCGCCATCACGACCGCGGTGACGGCGAATACCGGGCGCGGTCGCTGGATGATCGGTGCCAGCATGCCCTGGTAGATACGCTGGAGCCACCGCACCAGCGGGGGCTCGCGGCGCTCGATTGACGCGTTCGCCAAGAGAATCAGGCACAGCGCCGGCGTGACGATCAGAGCGACGAACATCGACGCCAACACCGCCAGGGCATACGAGAGCGCGAGCGGCTGAAAAAAGGCGCCGGACAGCCCTCCCATGAACACGATCGGCAGCACGGTGACCGCATCGATCACCGTGGCATGGACGATCGCCTGTCGCACCTCGAGCGACGCCTCCAGAATGACGCGCGCCGTTGATTTGGCGCTTCCTTCCTTACGAGCCTGCCGCAGCCGCCGCACGATGTTTTCCACGTCGATAATGGCGTCGTCGACGACGACTCCGACGGCAATGAGGAACCCCGCCAGAATCATCGTATTGATGGTCGCTCCGCGCAGATAGAGCACGAAGCCGCCTGCCACCAGCGACAGCGGGATGGCCACCAGGCTGATCAACGCGGTGCGCCACTCGAAGAGGAATGCGCCGAGCACCACCATGACGAGGATGCAACCGATAATCAGCGCCCGGCTGAGATTGTCGAGCGCCATCTGGATGAAGTCCGCCGGCCGGAAAATCGTCGAGTCGATCTCGATGCCCGGCAGACCCTGACGAAGCGAGTCCAAGGCAGCCTCAACGTCCCTGGTCACGTCCAGCGTGTTGGCCCACGGAAACTTTTCAACGATGAGCATGAGCCCTGGACCGTCGTTGATGACCGCGTCGCCAAAGAGCGGCCAGGTGCCCTCTTCCACCTTGGCCACGTCACTCAGGAGCAGCGGCGTTCCGTCGCTCTTCTTCTTGTCCGCCACAGGTATCTGGGCCAGTTGTTCCGGTCCGGTGATGGGCGAGACCGTCCGAATCCCGAGCCGTTGATTGGGCGTATCGATCCAGCCTCCGGTCCCGATCATGGCGCCGGGTGAATAAAAGAGGATCCCCACATCGAGAGCGCTCGCGGTGGTCTCCATGACTTGATCCACTGAAACCGCGTGAGCGCGCATTTCTTTGCCGTCGACGAGCACCTGGGGTATCTTGATCCGCTCACCCCAGATCGGCACATTGGCCACGCCGCGCACGCCCAGCAAACGAGCCCGAATCTTCCAGTACGCGATCATGGACAGATCTCTCAGCGACACGCTCGCCGAGGTGACGCCGATCTTCATGACGCGGCCTGTGGTCGACACCGGTGGCATCACCACAGGCGGAGCTGCCCAGGTCGGCAACGAAGGCAACACCGTGGCCAGGCGCTCCTGCACCAACTGCCGCGCAAGGATCTCGTCGGTCCCCAGCTTGAACAGGAGCTCGATCGATGACAAGTCGGGAATCGACTTGGAGCGCATCACTTCGAGCCCTTCCACGCCGTTGAGCGTCTGCTCGATCGGCACGCTGATGAGGCTTTCCACTTCCTCGGCGGAGAGCCCAAGGCACGGAGTCTGAATCTCCA
The DNA here is from genome assembly GCA_963789965.1 of uncultured Acidobacteriota bacterium. GTDB lineage: Bacteria > Acidobacteriota > Vicinamibacteria > Vicinamibacterales > CAVVIG01 > DATLLJ01. The sequence goes on along the minus strand of CAWBMO010000001.1, from coordinate 431,850 downwards.
CTCGCGGTGGTGCGAATTCGGGAAATACGTCCATCGGTGAATGGCGCAGTTCCACCATGCCAAGGAGCATCATCGCCGCAGCGATCACCACGACAATGAATCGAAACTTCAGACTCGATCCGACAATCCAACGCATCATGGCAGACCTCTAAGAATCTCTTCCGTCGCTAAACCGATCTCCAACTCTCCCAGGATCGCCTCACGCACTTCTCTGTCAGTGAGGGGTGCGACCTCGAGCTCGAGATCAGCCTCACGTTCAGCTCCGAGAAGCAAGTACAGAGAGGGCACACCGAACAGACTGAACACGGTCGACACGACCACGCCACCCAGAATGACGACGGCCATGGGGTGCATAATCTCGAGCCCGGCGATCGGGCCGCGAAGCGCGAAGGGCAGGAAGGCCAGTGCTGTGGTCACCGCCGTCGTCACGATCGGTGCAAACCGCTCCCGCGTTCCGCGAAGGACAAGGCCCGAACCAAAGGTGTCGCCTTCACGCAGCTCGAGAGCGCGATAGTGCGCGATCAGCGTCACGACGTTGCGCGCCGCAAGCCCAAACAGCATGAGCAATCCAATGATCGCGCCGAGGGAAACGATGGCACCATTGGCGAACGCCGCCAGGACGCCACCCATCAAGGCCGCGGGCAAGGCCACGAAGACGCCAGTCGCCAGCCGCCAGCTCTTGAAGGCCGCCTGCAGAAGGAAGAAAATCCCGATCGCAGCGGCAACTGCCAGACCGAGCATGCGGCTCTGGGCAGCCTGTCGCCCGGCGAACCCGCCGCGCACCTCTGCGTGGTACTCGAGCGGGAACTGGACCTGCTTGAGGCGCTGCTCGACATCGGCCCGGACGGAGGCGAGATCGCGTCCCTCTACGTTGGCGGCCACGTCAAGGTAGCGAGAGACCGCTTCACGTTCTATGACACTCGGAGTCGATACGAATCGCACCTGCGCCACCTCCCCAAGAAGAACGTGGCCGCCGCTCGGCGTGTCGATCAGCATCCCGCGAATGTCATCCAGACTGTGCCGGGTGGCTGGCGTGCTCCACACCACCACGTCGAACACCTTCTGTTCCTCGAACAAGCTGCCGACACCAATGCCTGACAGCCAGGTCGCCGCCGCCCGACGCACATCACCGGGTTTGATCCCATGGCGTTGAGCCATCGCGAGGTTGGGCTCGATTTCGAGCGTTGGCTCCTCAACGGGATGCGCCACATGCAAATCAACGACACCCTCGATCTTGGAAAGGGCTTGTCGGACCTTCTCCGCCTCGGTGCGGAGGGCGCCCGATTCTTCGCCAAAGACACGCACGACGATAGGGTCGCCCGGGGCTTCCACCGCCTGACGGCTTCTCTCGTTCAGATAGGTGAGTACTTCCCCGTGCAGTCCAGGGTAGCTGTGAACGACCTCCTGAATCGCCGCCGCCGCCGTGTCATAGTCCGCTGTCGGATCGAAGCTGACCCACAGCTCCGCGGAATTGACACCGACGACTTGATCTCCGCGTACGGCGCGTCCGGTGTGCGCTCCGACCTCGTGAACGCCAGGAATGGAGCGCAGCTCACGATTGATGAGAGCCGCGATCCGGCTCATCTCCGGCTGCGACGTGCCGGGCGCGGCATTCAAGTGAATCAGCAGGTTCCGCTCCTTGAAATTCGGAAGCACGGACTGCCTGAAGAAGGGCAACACCGCGAGACCTATCACGACGACGCCGGCGAGGGCGACCAACGCCACGCCAGGTCGCAGGAGGCTTCGCGCCAGCACCCCGTCAAAGGGAGACCGCAGCCACCCCACGAGCGGGCCCTCACGGCGCGAAGCTGGCGCGTTGGCCAGAAACATCACGCACAGCGCTGGAGTCACGGTCATGGCGACCAACATCGACGCCAGCAGCGCAAGTCCGTACGAAACCGCCATCGGCTTGAAGAAGTAGCCGGTTACACCTTCTATGAAGAAGATCGGTAAGATCGTGAGCGCGATGATCAGCGTGCCGAAAACCATGGCGCTCCGCATCTCGAGCGACGCCTCGAGAATGACACTCGCCGTCGACTTGGCGCCCTTCTCCTGGCGATGCTGCCGGAGGCGTTGCACGACGTTTTCGACGTCAACGATCGCATCATCGACCACGACGCCAATAGCAAGCACGAGTCCCGCCAGCATGATCGCGTTGATGGTCGTCCCGCTGAGATAGAGCACGAGACCGGCTGACAGCACAGACGTCACAACGGCCACGAGGCCGATCAACCCGCTGCGCCAATCAGAGAGAAGGGCGAGAAGAGCCAACACCACGAGCACACCACTGACCATCAGCGTCGTCGACAGATTGCCGAGCGCCATCTGGATCGAGTCCGCGGGACGGTAGATGGACGAGTCAATCTCGACGCCGGAGAGGCCTGGCCGTAACGCCGCAAGCGTGGCTTCCAGCCCACTCGTCACCTCCAGAGTGTTGCTTCCAGGAAACTTCTCGACGACAAGTAAGAGGCTGGGAACGTCGTCTGTGACCGCGTCGCCAATGAGGGGTTGATGATCTTCCACCACGTTCGCTACGTCACTCAGGCGCAGCGGTGTCCGATCGCTCTTCCTCTGTTCGGCGATGGGCACCTGGCCCAGGCTTTCCGCCGTGACGATGGGCGAGATGTGCCGGATGCCGAGTCGCTGATTGGCCGTATCGATGAACCCTCCGGTACCAGGTGTGGATGCTTCCACAAAGCTCAGTGACGACACCCACAGGGCATTCCCTGTTGTCTCGAGAACCTGATCCAGCGACACGCCGCCGGCCCGCAACCGATCCGGGTCGACTTGCACTTGCAATTGCCGCTCTCGCTGGCCCCAGGTGGCGACGTTTGCGACGCCGGGTACACCCATCAAGCGAGGCCCTACCGTCCAACGGGCGAGCATCGACATCTGGATCAAGGACAGCTGCTTCGACGACATCCGAATCATCATGACGCGGTTTGTCGACGACACCGGCTGCAGCATGGCAGGAGGTTTCGACACGTGTGGCATCGCGTACGCCTGCGCCACGCGCTCTGACACCATCTGTCGCGCACGGAATATGTCTGTCCCGGGCTCGAAGGTGAGGACGATCGACGACATCCCTGGAACAGACTTGGAGCGGATAGTCTCGAGCCAAGCCACTCCGTTGAGCAGATCCTGCTCGAACGGAATGGTGATGAGCTGCGCCACTTCTTCTGCGGAGAGGCCGAGGGCTTCGGTCTGAATTTCCACATACGGCGGCGAGAACTCGGGCAGGACGTCCACCGGCATCTGGCGAACCTGCCTGAAGCCCAGGAACATCATCACCGCGGCGACAGCAACCACCAAGAGCCGAAGCTTCATGCTCGACCCAACGATCCACCGCATCATTGCAGACCTCCCATGGTTGTAAAATTCAGCGCGCTTACCGTCCGGAACCAGGCTCCGCTAGTCTTCTCCAACTTCGAACTCTGTCCCGTACAGCAAGGACGCACCCTGGGTCACGACCTTGACGCCAGCGTCTGGACCGTCCGTCAGAATCGCGAGGTCTCCCTCGATGCGGTCGATGGTCATGCCGTGGCGGACGTAGACCAGGGGCTCCGGGTTCGTGTACACCCAAGCCGCTCCTGTTGCGTCGTAGAGGACGGCACTGTAAGGAATGACCTTCGACATCGCCGACTTCCCTGATCGCACCTGCTGTTCTTCACGAACTTCGGCGGTCGTGATGTCGAGCCGTTGGGCCGCCTTCGCGGTCAGGGTCAGGCGACTGATCTCGGTACCCTCGATCTTCTCGATCGTGGCGGACTTGGCCTGCGCTGGAACGTCCTCTGAGCCCGCTCGCGCCTCCTGGCACGCCGCAATGGGCAGCGCCGCCAACATCAGACCAAGAACGACCCATGAATGACGGCGCTCGTTTTCGGACATATCGATCTCCTCACTTCAGACGTGAACAGGTTTGGATCTCAGGTCCTCGTGCAGGTCACTCGGGGCCAGCAGAAGACCGTGAAGATTTCTACCTTCACCAGTTCTCGAAATCCATTCTCCGAAGCAACTAGTCTGACGACGTAACCTAATCGGCTACGCCGGCCGGGCAGCCTCTTCTACCCGATGATTCTGGCGGGCATCGGTGTCGACCCCTTCCCGTGATCGAAGACGATGCCCATCCGCACGAAGAGGCCATGCTGAGTCGGCTGGGTCGGCGCCGTCGGGACAAGGCGTCGATATCCGCCCTCGATGCGCAGGTAGCTGTCCGCGGCGACCTTTCCGACGAGCGCACTGGCACCGGCCTCGTAGAAGTTCACGCCCGTCGGTCCGTTGATCCACTCGTAGTTGATCACCGCAAGCAGCGCCCCGTTGTCCTTCAGCTTCGACTCGAGGGCCACGCCAATCGCTTCGGTCGATCGGCTTCGCTTCGGAAAGAAGTTCCCGTGCGCGTATTCAGCCGACAGCACATTCCAGCGATTCGTCGTGGCAACGCTGCCCCCAACGCCGTACTGCCACTGGTGGAGCGCCGCGACCCCTCCTGCATCGTTTCCATTCCGATTCACGACCGTTACCTGGGCTTCCTTCAGCTTGTCGGCGGACGCTCTCGACACGCGGACAGTTTCCATCAGGCCATCCCATCTGAGATCCTTCCGACCGCGGTCCGCGAGCGTGAACTCTGCCCGTCCCCAGGATTGGTCCTTGGAGACGCTGAGGCCAAGGACTCGATCGATTTCGGTGATGTCCGAATGGATGGGCTTCCCGTCACCCTGGTACAGGCGCTTGTTGTTGTCGCTGTGCGCGGTCGCGCGGATGTCTCCGGCGGTGAACTCGAAGCTCTTGGCGAATTTGCGCCTGATGTATATGTCTTTCATGCTGCTCTGGAAGTTTGCCCATGTGAGGGTCGGGTTGACGTGCTGACCGTTCACCTCGCGGGGTAAATAGTTGTCAGCGTAGAAGCGGAACTGCAGCAAGGTGCCATCGCTTGCCGTCCAACTCGTAAGAACGTAGAAGCTGCGTGGCCCGTCGTAGCCCGACGGGTCGTAGCTGAAATTGGCCCCGGCTGGGAACGAGAACCGCAGATGCTGCCAGACACTGCTCGGCGCCGCACCGTCGGCCCTCGCGGGCGCAGCCTGCGTCCCGGCGCTTGCTGCTGGTTTGTCGGTGGCACTGGCGCCTTGCGCCTGAGCCGCTGGCGTCGGCGCAGGTTCAGCTGGCGGCGTAGCTCCCGCGAATGTCGGCGCAGTCTTCCGCGGCTGGCGGCGCAGAAGGCGCTGCGCCGCTTCCCTGGGCAGACGCCGCAGGCGGCGTCAACCCGAGCGACAGCAGCGCAAGAAGAATTCGAACGCGTACGACTTTAGTGGCACAGACGATCCAGCGAATCATGGCCCTTAATCCCCCTTCTTGGTTGACATGAGACGAGTGACGTATGTCCTCGATCCGTCCGCCAACACGAGACTGGGCCGTTTTGTACGTTCTTCAGTCCTCGGTCTCAATTCTCCGAAGCGGCTAGCCTGATGACCTAGCTCGATCGAATAGAGCTTTTGGAGGAGTCAGGAAGATCCACGCGTTAGGATTGTTGGTGCTGCTTGGTCGGGCATGCGCAGGGCTACCGCCATTGTCGGTTTGGTGTAGTCCTCAGTCCTCAGTCCCTGGTTCCTGGTCCGTCCTTTGTTCCTGGTTCTGGGTGCGCACCAAGGACAAAGGACCAAGCCCGGACCAAGGACCAAGGCCGAGGGACGAAGTACTGACAACTACACGCAACTGAAAACCGCTCTCTAAAGGACCGGTGCCGTTTTAAGGCGTGGCTACTTCGGTGATGGGCCGGGGACGCGTTCCGCCGGTGGTGTGCGAGCGTACGTGTCTTTGCTGTGCTGGTAGCCGCTCTTCTCCAGTTTCAGCGCTTCCGCGCGGACCTCGCCCAGAGCCTTTGCGTCCAGTGTCTCAATCCTGGTCAGGGTCAGGGTCTCTTTCGTTTTTTCTCCCGCGCCTCTCCATCCAACTCGAACATTGCCCACGCCGCGCGCGAAGTATTTGAGCTGTTGGGCGTCCGGTTCCGACCCGCTGGTCTCGGCGATCACCAGCACATCCGTGAAGCTACCGGCAGGAACAGCGGTCTTCTGGCCTACTTGAGCCACCTGCCCTCGATCCGACCAGTTGACGGCGGGGCCCCAGCCTTGGGAATAGCTCGGCGTTCCAGGCAGTGGCTTTGCCTTCATTTCGATCCCCGCTCGCGCCCCTTCAAGGCCGTGGATCCAGGGCGAGGCCGCGATGAACTTTCCATCTTCGTATTCCTCAGGGTACTCACCCATGCGCCAGACGTTCCCGTCCTTGTCCTGTGCAAAGAAGGCAAGCTCCGCCTCTACGAGTTCGCTATCGTTGTAGTCCAAATCCCAGGTCACGACCGAGCGAACGCCGCCGATCACCTTGGTCAAATCGGTGATATTGATCACGATGCGATGAGGAACGACCTTGCCATCGTCCTCGACGTTGGTGCCCTCGAAGACGAATCGCGTTCCCGGCTTCATGGGCATCCATTCGTTGTCGATTTGTGCCGACGAACTTCCAAAATTGGTGGGAACGAAGTTCTCGAGTGTGTGTTCGGCCGTCTTGTTGGCCTTGCTGTTCTGCGCCATCACGATGGCACTGGACAGTCCGAGGCAAGTGAACGCTGCAAGGATCGCCGTGCTGCACTTTGATGTCATTGTTTTCATAACCGCTACCTGATGCAGGAGCGGTTCCTCGTGCCGAAGATGTTTCCGTGCCACGTGTTTTCGTCGCAGGCCACTGTCTCATCGACCAGGTCGGTCACCTCGCTGTGAGACACGGCGTTGTCCGTGACCTCGTTGGTTCCCGCCGTCTCGGCCACGAAGATGCCGAATTGCCCATTGTGGTCGGCGGTGTTGGAGTCCACGAGGTTGTGGCTCCCCAGGACATCGAAGCCGTTGGCCAAATCGCCGTCACCGTTTTCAGAGCTCACGTTGTGACTGAGCCTGTTCTCTTCTCCCTCTTCGCCGATCAGGAAGCCTCCCGCGATGTTCTTGGCGGCTGAGTTGCGGCGTACCCTGTTCCCGCCCCCTTCGACGGCGTAGCCGTATTCATCGTTGTCGCGGGCGATGTTGTCCTCCAGGCGGTTCTCGTTCCCAACGATTTGGAAGCCGTTCTCGCGGGAATCGGCGGCGACGTTCCTGTAGAGAACGTTCTTGTCGCCTTCGATCGTGAAGCCGGTGCCGGCGGACTTCACAGGTCGGCATCAAGTTCGTTTTGGCTCCAGAAGAACTGCTTGACGACGTTGCCGGTGAGCTCATTCTCATCGGACGTCACGACGAAAGCGGCATTCACGGCCACGATCGAGGTCACGCCCTTCACCTCGTGGTTTCCCTCGCCTTCCACGACCACGTTGCGGTCGCAGCCAATGACGGCATTCTCAGGCTCTGGATTCCGCTCGTGTGTGTAGCTGCCGGCGCCCAGGAGTTCCGCCTTTCTCCCCGTCAGCGCTATTCCGACGCTTTCTCGCTGCCGATTCTGCGGACGCTACCGGGATCCCCGGTGGGTCTTCATCCTCATTCGAGGTCGATCTCGATGGGCGCAGCTCACGGTCCACCCGTTCAATTTCAAGCGTGGCTGGCCCCTCCACGGTGATCGCCGGCCCAGGGCCGGTGCACGGTCCTATGTCCTCGGTGAGGACGTAGGTATGGTCGCCACTGAGCGTGATGCCGCAGGTGACAGATGTTCTCGCCTCCAAGTGAGCGGCACCGAGGCTCAGCAGGGTCGCCACCGCCAGTCCTCCAACCAACCGCCCGAGCGCGTGCACGGATTTCGTCGTTATCTCAGTCGCCATATCAGTCTCTCCCCTGACCCCTTGATGTTCCGCAACACCGCCTCACGCAGGCTTTATTCGGAACTACCCATGTCGATCTTCCGGCGGCGCGCCCTGTAGAGCAGGAACATGCCGCCCAGCAGGATGGCCGGTCCACCGACGGCATACGGGAGCACGCCGCCGGGATTGAGTTTGGTGAACGGTGTCACCGTCAGGTGGAGACCCGAACTGGCAACAGGACTGCTGGTGGCTTCCTTCCCATCGGGTTCCGGAACGAGAACCATGTACACGAGGTAGTTGCCGTCGAGAATCGCATTGACCCGCCACGACAGCGTCTTGGACTGGCCCGCCGGGATGGAGTCGATGTATTGCGTCCTCTGCGGCGACCAGTCTTCCGGGTCGACGATATCGCCCGCTGCATTGAGGTTGATGATGTTCATCGCCACGACGAGCGACCGCGACTCCACCTGCCCGTTGTTCGTCACGACCGTGTTGTACAGAATCTTGTCGCCCGTCTTGACGATCTGGTAGGTGGCGTCGATGGAGATCGCGACCCGCGCGTCGGCCGGCTGGTCGCCGGGCTGCTGGGCCAGCGCCGGCGATCCGCTGAGCAGCACCAGGAGAAGGCCGGCGGTCACGGCGAAGCCCAGGCGGCGGCCGAGCGACGACCACACCTTGTCGGCTGCGCCTCCCTCCAGACGCAGGCTGGGACTCGCGTACCAGAACAACAGGACGTAGACAAAGAGGGCGAACGCAATGGGCGCCGTCAGGTAATACGCCCGTTCCGTCACCGTGCGATTGTTGACGAGGACCCTCGACAGGAATACGAACGTCGATTGAATCGGGTTGACCTGGTTGAGAAGCATACCCATCGCTCCAGTAGTGGCTCTTCCGGGCAATTGCGTCGGAATGAGGAAGAGAATGTAGATACCAAGAGCCGAGAACAGGCTCGTCTTGTTCGAGTTGGACCAGAAGCTCGTGAGCATGCCCATGGCGGTGAACGCCGGGGCCAGCAGCGTCCCCAGCAGCGCACCCCACGGCAGCGCATACCGAAAGACCTCGTCGCCCTGGGAGAGCACCTTCATGTACGGGACCGCAATGAGCATGGCGACCGGCCACGGGGAGACGCCGGCGAGGAACTTGCCGAGCACGAGCTGCCGGCGGCTTGTCGGCGTCAGGAGCAGCCCTTCGAGAGTCGCGCGCTCCCGTTCCCCACTGATGCTGTCCGCGCCGATGATCAGACTGATGAAGAGCCCGACGGCGATCGCGGCCTTCGTCGTCTCATAAACCATTTCCTGCGGCGGGATCAGGCTCAGTTCGCTGTTGCTGGCCATGACCCAGGTCATGATCCCCAGCAGCACACTGAAGATGAGCAGAAGCACCGGCGCTTTCCCGCCCATCCACAGCTCGTGAAGCTCACTGGTGAACACGAGCCACCAGGCCGGCGCGCCGCCCGACGGTTCGACCCGAGTGTCGTTGACGATTCGTCCTTTGCTCATCTGATTCTCCCGCGATTGCTGAACATGATGCCAATGTGCCTAATCAGCGGCCATCAACGCTTCTTTGTGCCGGCTTCTGCGGAACCAACTGAAGTTGAAGATCCTTTTCGCTCTTCCGGCATCGAGGCCGAGGCTCGGGCCCGCATACAGGAACAAGAGACCAAACACCAGCACGGTGAATAGAACGGGCGATGTCAACCAATCCGAGAATTCGCTCGCAGGCCGGTTGTTCACGATGACCTTTTCGAGGAAATGTCCGTTGGACTCGATCGGGTTCACTCGCTTCAGGAATCTGCCGAATTTGCCGGCCTGGGCACCACCGGGCAGGAACGTCGGGAGCAGAAACGCAAAATACAAGACCAGGCTGACGAACAAGCTGCTCCTGTTCGAATTGCACCAGAAGCTCACGATCATGCCGGTGGCGGCGAAGGCTGTGGTGAGCATGGTGCCCATGATCGTTCCCCAGAGCAGTGCGTGACCCAGGATCTCGTCCCCCTCGGAGAGCACGACGAGATAAGGAACGGTAATGATCATGGCCGCGGCCCAGGGCGAGATAGCCGCGAGGAACTTGCCGATGACGAGCTGCGTGCGGCTCGTCGGTGTCAGGAGAAGCGCTTCGAGTGTGGCCCGTTCCCGTTCCCCGCTGATGGTGTCCGCCCCGAGGATGACGCCCATGAAGAGGCCGTAGGCAATCGCGTTCTCGATCGTGGCGTACACCATTTCTTTCGGTGGCGTCGGATCGGCCGTGTTGCTGACCATCATGTAGGTCGTGGCGCCCTGAATGACGCAGAAGAGGAGCATGAGGAGCGGCGCTTTTCCCCGATCCACAGATCGGCGAGCTCCTGCGAGCAGACGACCCACCACGTGGGCGCCGCACTCGACGCTTGGAACCGACGGGCGTCGGCGTACTCGCTCTGGCTCATGCGCCTGCGGCTTCAGTGAGGTGAAGGAAGACGTCCTGCAACCGGCCGCGCTCCGCCTCGAAACTCAGAATGGGCACGTCGGCGAGCATGAGGGCCGCCATCACGACGTTGTTCGACGCGGTGTCAGCGGCCTGGGTGAGCTCCACCCGCAGCCAGGTCCCATCGGCGCCGGTCGACGTGACCTTGCGCACGGTCGGGACGCCTTCGAGCACATGCTGCGCCATGGTCACCGCCGCCTGCGGCACGTGAATCCGGATCACATGCTCCTGGAGCGCCTCGCCCTGCGCGCGCCCGATGACTTCGGCCACCGTGCCGCGCGCCACGACTTCGCCCAGATTCATGATCAGCACGTCGTCGCACACCACTTCGATGTCCGACAGCACGTGGCTGCACAAGACGATGGCGACTTTCCGCTCGCGCGCGATCCGCCCGATCAGCTCGAGCAGTTCCTGCTGGCCCCGCGGGTCGAGACCGAGCGTCGGTTCGTCGAGGAACAACACCGCCGGGTCGTTGACGAGCGCGCGCGCGATGCCGAGCCGCTGCCGCATGCCGCGGCTGTAGCTTCCGATGAGCGACTTGCCGCGCCCCTCCAGGCCCATCTCCTTGAGCAGCGTGAGGGCGTTGGCGCGGGCGACCGCTTTCGGGCGGCCGAAGAGGCGGCCGAAATAGGTCAGGCACTCGAGGCCGGTCATGTGCTTGTGGAACCCGAGACTCTCGGGCAGCACGCCGATCCGGCGGCGGAGGGCCTGCGGGTCGTCGGACTTGATGCCGTCGACGGTGAAGTGCCCCGCCGACGGCTCCAGAATGGTCGTGAGGATGCGGATCGCGGTGGTCTTGCCCGCGCCGTTGGGCCCGAGGAAGCCGAGGATGTGTCCGGCGCGCAGCGAGAACGACAAGCCGCGCAGCGCCAGCCGCGGCCCATAGAACATGCGCAGGTCCTCGGCGACCAGGACCAGCGAATCGCCCCCTGACGTTCGGGGGTCAACGGTGCGTTTGACGGTGCCGAACCTCGACGTTTCTTTATTCATCGCAACCTCGCCATTCTGTTGAAGGCGCCACTTAGCGTGGGAGATTTTCTATCCGCGCCGGACGCCAGGATCAATTCTCCGAATCGGTTAGTCCCGACGATCTAGTCCAACTCGCTACTCTTTTTGGGGAAGCTCCGTGCGTCGTGCGCGGACGGAGTGGATGGGAATCCTGCTACAGGAGAAACTGCAGGCCCACACGGTAGGTGTGTCCCTGGCCGTCCCTGAGTGCCCACCGACGCTGTAGAAGAATCGGGATGCCGACAGGCATCTCGGGGACGATGATGTCGCACACGAACGGGTCCGAGATCTCGATCAGGTCGTCTGAAAAAAGGCCGATCCCGCCGGCGCCGATGTCCGTGATCACGCCATGTAGGTTGAGACTGTCGAGGGACCGTTCTCCGCCGCGCCCGAACAGCTTCAGCGCCTTGCGTCTCAGCTCACACGTAACCGGATACCTCTGGTGCCTGCGCTTCTCTTCCCTCACTCCGCCTCCATCACGACGCCTTTTCGATGATTTTGGCCAGGATACCTGTCCGGTTGGAGGCGCCGACCTTGGCCATGACCATCTTGAGAAAGCTCTTGACCGTGTTGGGGCTGATGCTCATCTGGTCGGCGATTTCCTTGCTGGTGAGCCCCCTCAGGAGAAACGTGACCGTTTCGCGCTCGCGGCTCGTGAGCTGAAACGCCTCGCTCCATCGCGTGATATCCGGAGGCTGTATGGACACACGCTCGAGGACAGCCACGATCCTCGGCTGAAGACGATCGCCGAGGCCGCCGGAGTTGGCGCCGGAGTCGAGCAGGAATGCCCGGCAGCGATATCGGCGTCGTCCGGACGTGAACTCATGCGAGGCCTCCTGAGGAGGATTCTTGAGCTGAACACGAACGGCCGGCAGCACCGCATCGAGCGTCACGGTTTTCAGTTTCGTCGTATACCGCAGAATGCTTGCGGCCTCGCCCGTATGGTGAACGAGGCGAAGCTGCGCATCCAAGAGCAGAACACCGACCGACGGTTTCAGTTCGCTGTATGTCATGATGGGCTATCCGTCATTCGTCACGTGTCGTCATGGCCGCCAGGCGTATTGGAGCTTCACCATCAGCACGTTGGACTCGAACTCGAAAATTCGGCGATTCAGGTCGTTGACCGCCCGCTGCAGGTTGTGGTTGTAGACCACGAACAGATCGCCGAAGGAATGGAACGTCCACCGCAGCCGCGTGTTGGTGCCGAGCGAGGCGCTCTCGTTGTCATATTGCACGAAGCTCGCGAGCTGCAAGTCAGGCGAGAACTTGACCTCGACCCGGCAGTTGTACAGATTCTGGGTGAATGAGCCGCCCGCGTCGCTCGGTCCCGTCTCGGGGCTGAGAGTTGTCCAATCGAGTCCGGTGCCGACGTGATGTTCCAGGCCGAGCTCCACTTTGAAGAGAGACTGTCGGATCGCGACCGTTCCTTCGAGGCTGTCGAGCTCACCTCCATAGAAGCCGCCGGATTCCCGTTTCAACTCAGCGCTGAACAGGCGCTTCGGCGCCGACGCGGCTTCTATGGCATACCGCTTCCACTCGTGGCTGCCGGAGGGGATGATCACGGACTCGCCATCGGTCTCGAACACGGCAAAGTCTTCCTCCGGCCTGTCGCCTTCGCGTTTGTAGGTCACACCGAAACGATCGCCGCTCTCCAGTAGCCAGTCGAGCGGCTTGATCTTCCAGTTGTAGCTCTGCCACGTGTTCTCGAGGTCGTTCACCAGCAACAGTTCGGTGTCGTGGAACATCTGGCGTACCCCGGCCTTGCCCGGCCGCGGCTCGAAGGCGAACGCGCCCTGCCACACGTTGACGCCGTTGCGCGGCACGAATCCAAATGAGGGATTGAAACCGTCACCAATCCGCGCGGACGTCACGCTGAGGTTCCACCGATCGTTGGGATAAATGACGCCGAAGCCGTAGGCGCGCTTATCGCCCTCGAGATCTTCGCGATTGTTGACGAGCGCCCAGCCTCCCGCCAGAAGGTTCTTGTCCCCGCGGAGTTTCGACGTCTGATAGGTGAAATCCGCGCCAGTCATCCAGCTCCGGGAACGCCCGAGCTGATCACCGAACGTGGCAATCATGCCGACCGACGACTCGGAGAAGATGTTCTGTTTGATCCGCGCGGCGCCCATGGTCGCTTCGCCGCCGTCGAGGCTCTCGACGTGCCGCGTGTTCACGGCCAGCGCGCCGACGTTGGTGTTGCCGACGCGGCCGTTCAGCTTGCCGCCCGCGTTGATCGGGATCTGCACGCCCTCCTCGGTCAGGCCGATGCGGCGGCTGAAGAACGGGATGAGGACTTCGTCCATCCCCAGGCCGAAGTCGAAGATATCGGCACCCTCCAGGAAGAACGTGCGCTTCTCAGGGAAGAAGACCTCGAATCGCGTCAGGTTGGTCTGTCGGACATCCACCTCGGTCTCTGCAAAGTCGGTATTGACCGTCAAGGAGCTCAGAAGGTTGGCCCCGAGCTTCTCGGTCGCGTCGAGACTGAAGTCGTTCGTGAGATTCCTCGACGCGCCTCTCGACAGCCTCTCGCTGCTGGCCGTCATCGCGGGCCGGAGGCTCAGACCAAGACCGACGTCGAATTTCGGGAGCTCCGTGAGAAGCCCGGCCCGGCTCATCTGGAAAATCTCGTAGTCCTGCGTGGCACCCGCCCAGCGGCTCGTCTCCTGCAGGCGCTCGACACGGCGCTCCACATTGAGCCCCCAACTGGACAGGCCGGGCTTGAACCCGATGCTCTTTATGGGAATCCGGATCTCCGCGCTCCACCCGCTGCTGTCGCGCACCGTGCGCGCCTCCCACACCGCATCCCAGTTGCTGTTGACATCGGTGCCCTGCTTCGTCACCAGACCGTCGAAGCGCGTGCCGCTCGGATTGACGGCGAACACGTAGCCGCTGCGCTCATCCCGGAAGGTATCCAGAACGATGGTGATGTGATCTTCGTCATCGAGCTCAGCATCGCGCGCTTTGGAATTGGAGACGATGCCAGAGGGATCGGGATCATTGCAGATGACGCCGATGACGATCTCGGTCGAGTTCGCCAGGACTTTGACGATCGTCTTTCCTGCGGTAACGCCACCTTCCAGCGGTTCGATCATGGTGAGATTCGTGATCGCGCCAGCATCGCTCCAGACTGGCTCGGACAGGACGCCATCCAGGCTTACTCCCGACTTGGGCAGGACGGCCACCCGGAGCGCGGGTCGTTCGACCAGAACGTCTGTCGCCTTGTCTGGCCGGCCGTTCCCTGCTAGTCCCTCGTTCTGGCCTTCTTGAGCCTGCGTCTGCGCCGGTGTTCCAAATAGTAGACAGAGCACCACAACAACGGACGCCGGGAACGGATTTCGCGGCCGCAATGGACACCTCCAAAAAGAGTGGCCTGGACCTATCGAGTCTTGCCACCGCGAACGGTACACGACCACCGATCCGGCGACATTGGTTACTATTTCCATAAGTCGTTTGTTAGAACCTCTGTGCCTCTTCCCCTGGTACTCGGACTTTTGTTCTTTTTCCCGAAGGACTTTGTTCTTCTTCATAATTCCCGTCAATCCTCTTAATGGATAGGTAAGGACTAATCCACAGACCTCGTCCAAGAGGCTAATCCGAGAGATCTATTCCACGCGACGTAGTCCCAAGAGGCTTAGTCCAAAAGTCCTAGTCCTCGTACAGGCGCCCGTGCGTGTCCCGATCGCAACGCGCGTTTGGTAGCGCCACGTTTCAGCCGCGCCCACAAACGCCGTCGCGGAGAGAAAGCAGATCACTCGTCGCATCACCAGCTCGCAACCACATTCAGCCGAAGGCGCGACGTTCGCAGCGATTCCGTTCACTCGCGAAGCGCCGGCGTCGAGATCGCTCTGGACATGAAAAATCGTGAACACGAAACCCAGCAAGTCGACTTCGATTCCATTCCGCTAAAGCTGACCGGAATGAAGGAACCGGTGTGGTTAGCGAGCGGTGGGATCTTTCCTGCGACGGCATCTTCCACGACAGATGTGAAATGCGAAGCACATACGCGTCAATTCCTCACACACGAAATTCCGGACACTCCCAGTACGACGAAGAACCAAGGAAACACGATCAGGGACCAGGTGCGGGACCGCGGGCGGCACCGGAGGCGCCGTCCGCGGATCTTGATAGGACTCAATCGAGTATGAGAAAGGAGGGAGACGGCCAGACGGCCGCAGGGATCAGCGCCGGGAGGGCACAGCCAATCGCTCATCCGTCTGTTGTTTCGCTCCAGATGCCACCACGAGGATCGCGTACCACAGGAACATCCCTGCTGCGATGCATGCGGCGTCGATCGCGCAAGCCAGGACATCGAACTCTCGAGTTTCCATCCATTCCTTTAGGTTGAGCGTCACAAATGCGACGAGTAGTACCGTCAGTGTGCGGACGAACACGTCGGCCCATCCATCGGGCACGGCGAGCGACTTCTTGGAATTGTTCGACATGCTTGCTTCTCCTGGAGAGCCGCTACTTGAGCTTCGTCACGATGTTTTCGGATGGGGCCCTTTGGAGGAACCTCGAGGGGCTCAACACGAGCTGGTCGAAGCCGACCCCTTCCATCCCCGCCTGTACGCGTACGGTCACCTCACCGGCGCGGAAAGAGACCAGACGATCCGACCCAACCCAGACCCAGCCTTCCTTTTCCGGCCCCTGCACGGTCAGATAGTCTCCCGTCGTCGGTTTGAGGACTTCCTTGTTCGCCTTGTCAACCGCGTTTGTGAATTGCACCCAGACCATGTTCGCTTTCGACACGCCCTTCGGTTTTCCAACGTACATATGGATCCAGAGCCGGTAGGGCGTCGCAGGCTGCACCTGGACCGCCATGGTCACGTGGGGATCGTTCTCCGGAGGGGGATCCAAATCGCCACCATTGTTGGGTGTTCCGATCATCTTGCCCCCGGGAGAGGCTGGCCCATTCCAGAAGTCGAACTCGGACAGGGCGCTACTTGGCAGCTCGGCCACGTGGACGACGACGTCGGCCGCGGCCTGCGGCGTTTTGGCGGGGGCCGTGCTTTGCGCCGCGGGCAGCGACACAAGTACGAACAGAACCAAGGCCAGGATCGATGTCACAGGCTGCAATGGGCACCTCGAGTGTTTGAGGCCGACGAATTGTCGGCTTGAAAATGAGTACCGAAACGAGAAACCGGCGTCAATCGCCCGAAAGCCGCCGGCCACAGAACGTAGTCTCTCGGCCTACTCGTTTTGGGTAGGGGCATGATCGCTTCCTACTCCACAGCCACGACGGTTTCGATCTGACGGCCCTTCTTCGCCGGCGCCAGTTTGAACACGCTGCTTGCGCCTGCCGCTTCGAGCCGGAGATTCCGGCTGGCGTGAAAGAAGAGCAGTCCCAGGGCAATGACGGCGAGAAGAACGGGTGACAACAGCCACCGCCAGTAGGCGCCCAGGGGAAAGACGGACACGATCGTTTTATCAAGAAGATGACGATTCGACTCCAGCGGGTTCAATCGCCTCATGATGATCCCGAAAGTTCCAACCTGCGTCTCCCACGGGAACATCGTCGGAAGGACGAAGCAGAAGTACGTCACCAGGCTCGCGAACAGGCTGGTCTTGTTCGAATTCGACCAGAAGCTCACGAGCATCCCGAGGCCCGTGAAGCCGGCGACGGTCAAGGTCCCCAACAGGGTGCCCCACTTCATGCCATTGAGGAAGCCATCGACTCCGTCGGCGACGAAAGCGATGAATGGGATCGTGACTCCGAGGGCAGCAGGCCACACGGAAAAGGCCGCGAGGAACTTTCCGAAAATGATGTGTCTGCGGCTTGCGGGTGTGACCAGGATGGCTTCGAGGGTGCCACGTTCGCGTTCGCCGCTGATCGTATCGGCGCCCAGGATCACGCCCATGAACACCGCCGCTGCGATACAGGTCTCGATCAGCATGTAGACCATTTCCTGGCGGGGAGTCCTGCCAAAGTCACCCGACAGATTGTAGGCAATGCCGCCCTGCACGGCGCAGAAGACGACAATGAGGATGGACGCGTAGCCCCCCATCCATAGATCGGTGAGCTCCTGCGAGCCGACGACCCACCACGTGGGCGCCGCGCCCGACGCCCGACGCATGGTCTGGTTCACCGCCCGTTGGGTGCTCATGCCCGGGCCGCCTGAGTCAGGTGAAGGAAGACGTCCTGCAACCGGCCGCGCTCCGCCTCGAAACTCAGAATGGGCACGTCGGCGAGCATGAGGGCCGCCATCACGACGTTGTTCGATGCCGTGTCGGCGGCCTGGGCGAGCTCCACGCGCAGCCAGGTCCCATCGGCGCCGGTCGACGTGACCTTGCGCACGGCCGGCACCCCTTCGAGCACGTGCTGCGCCATGGTCACCGCCGCCTGCGGCACGTGAATCCGGATCACGTGCTGCTGGAGGGCCTCGCCCTGCGCGCGCCCGATGACTTCGGCCACCGTGCCGCGCGCCACGACTTCGCCCAGATTCATGATCAGCACGTCGTCGCACACCACTTCGATGTCCGACAGCACGTGGCTGCACAAGACGATGGCGACTTTCCGCTCGCGCGCGATCCGCCCGATCAGCTCGAGCAGTTCCTGCTGGCCCCGCGGGTCGAGGCCGAGCGTCGGTTCGTCGAGGAACAACACCGCCGGGTCGTTGACGAGCGCGCGCGCGATGCCGAGCCGCTGCCGCATGCCGCGGCTGTAGCTCCCGATGAGCGACTTGCCGCGCCCCTCCAAGCCCATCTCCTTGAGCAGCGTGAGGGCGTTGGCGCGGGCGACCGCTTTCGGGCGGCCGAAGAGGCGGCCGAAATAGGTCAGGCACTCGAGGCCGGTCATGTGCTTGTGGAACCCGAGACTCTCGGGCAGCACGCCGATCCGGCGGCGGAGGGCCTGCGGGTCGTCGGACTTGATGCCGTCGACGGTGAAGTGCCCCGCCGACGGCTCCAGAATGGTCGTGAGGATGCGGATCGCGGTGGTCTTGCCCGCGCCATTGGGCCCCAGAAAGCCGAGGATGTGTCCGGCGCGCAGCGAGAACGACAAGCCGCGCAGCGCCAGCCGCGGCCCATAGAACATGCGCAGGTCCTCGGCGACCAGGACCAGCGGATCGAATTCCGACCGTTTGGACTCAGCGGTGGCTCTCATTGGATATTCCCCCTGAGACGAGTTGCCGCTGAACGCACAGCGCAACAACGGGAGTCTCACGCAGGGCAACGGACGGCGTCAATGCTCCGAAAGGTGCAATCCGGCGACGTAGTCCGGGGGGACGAGTGTTTTCGGAGCATTGACGCGGGGCTCCCGGCTCGTCGCAGGCTCGCATTCGAATACCCGCGCGATCTGCTCGTCGATCAGGAGACCGGAGACCCGATCATGGACTGGCGATCCTGAGGCAGTTCTGTCTATAGATCGATGACGAGTTGCACTTTGGTCCCGTCTGACACAATCAGTCGCAACTCTGTCGAGGCCTCGCTGAGCTTCAGCCCGACATCGCTTCCATCATTCAGGCTGGCCGTGTCCACCAGGATTTCAAAATTGCTGGTGCCACCAATACAAGCCGCCACCTGATCCTTGCCCTTCTTGTCCCTGCAGGGATTTTGATGGGGAAATTTCACGTAGACATCGGCGGTGACACGGCGCTTCGCAGCGTCAAACCGCCAGTTTGAAGACGGTTGTTCCACCGGAACATAAACACAATAGACCAGAGCCGATGCGCCGGGATTGGTCCAGCGGTGATCGGACCCGCCATATTCCCAGGCCAACAACGGGATGACCGGACGTTGGTCTTTGCCGCATATCGATAACAGTTGCTGCGCGGCTGGATCCGCCGCAATCTGGGCTGGTGATTTCGCGTTGATGTCCCAATCCTTTCCACCATTTCCCGAGTGCGCTGCCTTGTAGGCCTCCACCCATCCCTTCACCTGGTCGAACGTTGGAGACGGCGTGCTGGCGGTCCCCTGGGCAAGGCCGGATGCATGGATTGCTGAGTCACTGCCACAGACCGTCAGGCCGACAAACGCCGTCGCCGAGAGAAGGCCGAGCATTTGTCGTGTCATGAATGAATCCTCCAGACAGTGCTACTGCGGAGGTTTCACTCGGTTGGGCTTGACGCGCTCTTCGATCCTCACGATGTGTCCTTTGTACTTGAATTCACCGTGGTAATCGCCGATCTGTTTCGCCAGTTGTCTGGTCTCGAGCCACCTGCTCAGCACGTACTCACTCCCGCCGTGCAGCTCTTTTTGCGTACACACGGCCCTGTACTCGTGTATGCCGTCGTCTTGGGCAGATGAGTCGCTCGCGCCATCGGTCGACGCCGACTTGCCGCTGGCGCTGCATCCACTAATGAAGAGGCCGAGGATCAGAACGGCCGCACACGCTACCGGCCATGACGTACGCATGGTGAACTCTCCTTAGTCCTGCAAGTTCTCGGCTGCCGCAGGCCGGTATTCCTGCCCCGTGGTGTCATGGCGTCGCTCTGCGGGCTTCGGCGGCGTCGACAATCTGGAAGAACGCCGCCGTGTTGGCTGGATCAAGGCCGGTCTGCTTCCACGTATCCCATCGTGCTTCAGACGTGTACCGGTACAGCCGGCGTGACACTCTTCGTCTGGCTGTCGCACGCGTAC
This sequence comes from uncultured Acidobacteriota bacterium, assembly GCA_963789965.1. Classification (GTDB taxonomy): domain Bacteria; phylum Acidobacteriota; class Vicinamibacteria; order Vicinamibacterales; family CAVVIG01; genus DATLLJ01. The sequence goes on along the minus strand of CAWBMO010000001.1, from coordinate 412,040 downwards.
GCCTGTCCATCCAGCACGACCCACGCGAATCTGGGCGCTTTGCGGTTCTTGACGTACACAACGACGCCATCGCCTCTGGGAATGGGTGTGGCGGCGAGGTCTGACGAGGAGATCCCCGCGGGATTCGAAGAGGGGACCTCTCGCGACACCGTCGCAATGGCGCTCGCCGATTTGTCAACGCCTCCACCAGAGTCACACGCCAGACTCACCAGCAGCACGGGCACTAGGACGAGCGCGCGCGTATCCACGTGGAAGCCAGCTCTCCTCGCCATTTGTCCTCACAGGGATCACTCCGCCGTGGGAGAGTTTTAGTCCACACCAGCCGTCAGAATCAATTGTTCAAAGAGGCTAGTCTCGACGACCCGACGCCGCGGCTACTCCTTTTGGCGCAGCTCTGCATAGAGGCGCAGTGGGCGAGCGGATATTACCGACTGATGGAGGTGGTTTGTAAGGGAGAGAATCTTGGAAAAGCTGCGAGGCTACCCGTGAGACGCTTCGTGACCTTCACCTCGTTGTATCTTGGCGATGATCCCCGTGCGGCTCGATGTGCCCACCTTCATCATGATCAGCTTGAGAAAGGTCTTGACAGTGCTGGGGCTGATGCTCATCTTCGTCGCGATTTCCTTCGTGCTGAGGCCCTGCAAGACGTGCTCGACCGTTTCGCGCTCCCGAGTCGTCAGCTGATACTGCTCGCTCCACCGCGAGACGTCGACCTGTGGCGCGCATGCCACGCGTTCCAGGACGACGACGTACTTCGGCTGAACGCGACTGTTGGTTTTGTTGGAATCGAGAAGGAACACGCGGCAGACATACTGCCGTCGTCCTGATGTGAACTTGTTGGACGGCGCGGCACTGGAAGGGCTCCCGAGCTGCCCGTTGATTGCGGGCAGGACGGCGCCGAGCGACGGGATGTGCCGCAGCTGTTTGGGGTAGCCGAGGATGCTGGCCGACTCCGCGTTGAAGTGAACAGGACGCGCCTGTGCGTCGAGCAGCAGAACACCGACCCGCGATGGGCTCAAAGGCCCTCGATTCATCATGCGTCCCCATGCCTGCTCGCAGAACGCCGCGCTGACTGGCCGAACCCCCCAGACCGCTTGCGGCTCGTCCTGCTGGACTGGTAGCCCCCACCGCGTCTGCAATCCTAGTACCGTTCCGACATGAGTGCCGAAGTGAAGGAAACGCTCAACGACGTAAGGATTTCGCTCGGGCTAGGGTGGAGGACATCTACAAGTTCGCAGGGAGGATGACTAATGTACAACGTGCGCTCATAAACGGGAGACCTTTCATGACCGGAGCTTCCTGCCCAACCGTTCTGATCACAGGCGCCGCCGGGAACCTCGGGAGCCTACTGGCCCGTCACCTCATTGCCGGCGGCCACATCCTGCGGCTGATGTACCACCGCAGGCCGATTGCCCCCGAGATGGCTGCCGCGCCCAACGTCCGGTGTGTGCACGCGGACCTGGCTGCGCCCGAGACCTTGCCCGCCGTTCTCAGCGGTGTCGACGTCGTCGTGCACTTTGCCGGTGTATTGTTCGCGCCGCGTCCCGAACGGTTTCTTCCGGAAACGAACACCCGCTGGTTTTCGAATCTGGTGACGTCGGCGCTCGACGCGCGAGTCGGCAGGATCATCCTGGTCTCATTTCCTCAGGTGGAAGGTCCGACGACGGTGGAGCAGCCAGCGACCGGGCGACTCGATCGGGAGCCGATCTCCGTGCATGCGAAGACGCGGCTCGAGGAAGAGCGGCTGTTGATGGAACGCACGCAAGGGACCCAGACGTCTCCCGTGATTCTTCGGCTCGGCATGGTGTACGGTCGCGGGATTCTGATGATCGAAGCGGCGCGATGGCTCGCCGTGCGGCGGCTGCTGTGTGTCTGGCCGGAGCCGACGCTGCTGCAGCTGATTTCGACGGCGGACTTCTTACACGCCACCGAGGCCGCTATCCTCAAGTCCGGCGTTTCTGGCATCTATCATGTCGGGGACGAATTGCCGGTTACCGTCCAGCGCTTTCTGGACGAAGCCTGTCGGATGTGGGGATGCCCGAGGCCCATCCGGGTGCCACCCTGGCTGATTGACGCCTCAGCGTTCTGCTGTGAAGCCTTTGCGACGATCGCGCGAACGCGGTCGCCGCTCACACGTGATTTCGTCCGCCTCGGCCGCGTGCCGCACTGGGGCGACACGCGCAGGACCCGCACGGAGCTTCTTCCTCACTTGGTGTACCCCACACTCGATGCGGGCTTGTCGACTCTTTCATGAGGGTGCGAGAGGAAGAGTATGTCTCTTCCGAGCGTGCTAGACTCGAACGGTCGTGAACGTTCGAGACCTGCACGACCTGCTCGACTATCACTACTGGGCACGGGATCGGCTGCTCGATGCTCTCGATGCGCTCACGCCGGAGCAGTTCACGCGCGATATGGGCAACAGCTTTCGTTCGATCCGCGATACGGTGTCGCACATTTACGCCGCCGAGTGGGCCTGGCATTCGCGCTGGCTGGGGCAGTCGCCGACCTCGCTGCTGCCGGCCGACATGTTTCCCGACGTGGCGACGCTCCGCACAACCTGGATCGAGCACGAAGCCAGGATGCGCGCGTTCTTCTCGAGCCGTGACGAAGACGGCATCAATCAAGTGATCGAGTACACGCTGCTCAGCGGGCATTCTGGCGCATCCATTCTCTGGAAAATGGCTCAGCACGTCGTCAATCACGCCACGTATCACCGCGGGCAGGTCGTTACGATGCTGCGGCAACTGGGAGCCGCTCCTCCGAAACCCATGGACCTGATCGCGTTCTATCGACTACGAGGCGGCTAGAGGCGGACAGTCGTGCGCACGAACTTCAGGGGGCGCCATGTTTAGGAACTTGACATCCCGGAACCTCTCAGCGTGTGTGGCGCTCGTCCTGACTGTCGCCGCCGTCGGTCACGTGCGCGCGCAGCAACACCCGATCGACGGCTTCTTCAGCGACTTCACCGCCGAGTGGGTCCGCGGGAATCCCAATCTCACTACCTCTACTCGCTATTTCGACGGTCAGGATCAGGAGCGTCTGGAACGCCAGTTGACGCCCGAGACGGACGATTACCGCCGGGCACGCATCGCGCTCGCTCGCCGGGGACTGGCTGATCTCCGCAAGTTCAACCGCGCCACGATGAACGACGGGCAGCGACTCGCCGCTGACCTGATGGAGTGGCAGTTAGACACGGTCGTGCGAGAAGAACCGTTTCTTGATTACACGTTCCCGCTCGAACAGATGAATGGGTTGAACGTCCGGGTCATCGAGACCCTGACGGTCAGACATCCACTCCTGACCGAGAAAGACGCCGAAAACTACGTGGCGACGCTCGGTCAGGTGGATGACCGCATGGAGGAGGCCATTGGCGAGTCCCAGCGCCTCGCCGCGAAGGGCATTCTTCCACCGCGATTCATTCTTGCCGCCACCATCACGCAGATGCGGAATTTCACGAACCCCCCACCCGCGCAGAATCCCTTCGTCACGGTCCTCGCCGACAAGATGACCGCCGTGAAGTCGATGTCCGACGCCCGGCGCAATGCGCTGCGGGCGGAGGCCCAGAGGATCGTCGGGGCGCAGATCCAACCGGCATGGAAGAAGGCGATTGCCGTGCTCCAGGAGCAGCAGGCGAGCGCGACCGACGATGCGGGGATCTGGCGGTTGAGGGGCGGCGACGACGCCTATGCGTACTTCCTGCGGCGCTACACCACGACAAATCTCACGGCAGACGAGATTCATGAGATTGGCCTTCGGCAGGTCGCTCGCATCGAAAAGGAGATGGACGAGCTCTTGCGCCGGATCGGTCGCACCGACGGCACGGTGAAAGAGCGGATTGCCAAACTGAACCTCGACCAGAGTTACCCGAACCCGACGTCGGAGCAGAGCCGGGCGCAGATCATGGTTGATATCGAGGGAATCATGCGCGACGCCGAGCGCCGCGCGGCGCTGCTCTTCGACATTCGCCCGAAGTCGCCGGTCGTTGCCCAGGCGTTCCCGACGTTCCGAGAAGCCAACGCGGCGGCCAATTACAACAGCCCTGCGTCTGATGGTTCGCGCCCGGGCACGTTCCAATATCCACGCCGCGTCGAGCGGATGACCAGGTTCGGCCTGCGGAGCATCGTCTATCACGAGACGGTGCCGGGCCATCACTTTCAGATCGCGCTGCAGGTCGAGAACAAGGACCTGCCGCGCTTCCGGCAAATCGGCGCATTTGGAGGAATCTCCGCGTTGACCGAGGGCTGGGGGCTGTATGCCGAACGACTGGCGGCCGAATCCGGATGGTATGGGGATGACCTCGAGGGGCGGCTCGGTCAGCTCGACTTCGAATTGTGGCGCGCAAAGCGCCTGGTTGTGGATACCGGCATCCACGCGAAGCACTGGACGCGTCAACAGGGTATCGACTACGGCATCGAAGCGAGCGAGGTCGAACGTTATACGGTATTCCCCGGCCAGGCCTGCTCGTACATGATGGGCGAGCTGAAAATCCTTGAGCTTCGCGACAAGGCGCAAAAAACGCTTGGTGCGAAGTTCTCGATGCGTGAGTTCCACAACGCGGTGCTTCGCGCCGGGACGGTGCCGCTTGAACTGCTGGAGCGCCAGATCGAGGCCTACATCAGCTCGTCGGCGGGGAAGCCGTAGGAATGATCACGATCTCGCGCAAGTCTTCATCGCGTCGGTCTGAAAAATCGCCGGAGGGGAGTATCATCGGAGGATGAAGATGACTCGACTTGTCCATATCGCGTACGTCACTCTGATCACAGCCATCCCGATTGCCGCGCAGGCCCCGGAAGGCTGGTTGTTGCGAGCGGATCGCAGCACCAGCGCCGCGGATCCCGACGCGCCCGGGGCCATCAAGTTCTCCACGCAGGGGTCCGGATTCCATGCCGTCACGCCGCAAGCTGCCGTCTTCTGGAACCCGGCGAACGTCGCCACCGGGAACTACACGCTCAAAGGCACATTCACCCTCGTGAGGCCGAGCAACCACACGAATTACTATGGCCTGGTGTTCGGCGGGAGCGAACTCGAAGGGCCGAAACAAACCTACCTGTACTTCACCGTGGCCCAGGACGGGACCTGGCTCGTCAAGCAGCGAGTCGGCGATGTCAGGACGAACGATGTGGCGAGAGCCGCCAACGCTGCGGTCAAGACCCCCGACGCGAAGCGGGACGTCCACCAACATGCTCGAGGTGCGCGTAACGGCCAACAAGATTGACTATGCCGTCAACGGCACCGTCGTGCACTCGACGCCAAAAACCGGAGCCGACCGCGAAAACCGACGGCCTCTACGGTATGCGCGTGAACCATCGCCTCGAAGTTCGCGTCGACGGTCTCGCGCTCACAAGTAGAAACAGCCTCTGGCACGCGCTCCTGCCGGCGCCGGCCTTGTCCGGTCGGCGTCGGTCGCTTCCCGCATTCTCGATCCGCAGTCATAATGGCGCTCGCCCTGTAAAATTGCGGCCGGGTCCGGACCCGCCGGGTCCAAAACGACCCGGCCTACGCTTTCCCGATGGAAGACATCCGCAAAATCCGAGAAATCGTCGCCGCCATCAACGAAGCCTGGGTCATCGGCGATTACGACGCGATGGGTCCGTACGTCGCAGAGCACGTCGTGATGGCGCCTCCAGGCCTCGAGGACGCGCGGGTCCTGGGACGCGCGGCGTTCATCGCGTCGTACCGCCAGTTCGCCGAAGTGGCCAAGACACGCGAGTTCTCGGCCGGCGTGCCTCGCGTCGACGTCATCGGCGACACGGCGGTCGCGACCTGCCCCTTCACGATCGCCTACGAGCTCGAGGGCGAGACGTACCGCGAGAAGGGAATCGACGTGCTGGTGTTCTCTCGTCCGGCTGGAGACTGGAAAGTCGTGTGGCGCACGCTCATTTCGGAGCCGGAGCCACTGGAGTCGCGTGAAGGATGATCCAGGCGCCGGAAGTCCGAATGCTCGTCGCCATTCTCGACCAGGCCTACGACCATCCTTCGTGGCACGGCACGAATCTCCGCGGTTCGATTCGTCGCGTGTCTCCGGCAGCGGCCGCGTGGCGGCCGGCTCCCCGCCGGCACAACATCTGGGAACTCCTCGTTCATGCCGCGTACTGGAAATACGCCGCGTGGCGGCGTCTGACGGGACAGCCCCGCGGGTCATTTCCGTTCAAAGGCTCGAACTGGTTTCGACGGCCGGAGGAACTGACCGAGCGGGCCTGGCGATCGGATAAGGCGCTGCTCGACGAGATGCATGCGTCCTTACGCGAGGCGGTCGCGCGATTGTCGCCGCGCGCGCTCCATTCCAAGCCGCACGGCAGCCGCGTGAGCACCTTTTCGCTGGTGTCCGGTGTGGCGGCTCACGATCTGTATCACGCCGGCCAAATCCAGCTGCTGAAGAGAATCTCCCGTCGCGCATGAAGCGATTGCTGTCCGAGCTGGTCAATGGCGGATTGATCGCCCTCGGTGTCCTTTCGGCCGGCATGGGCTTGAAGGGATTCCTGCTGTCGAGCAATTTCATCGACGGCGGCGTGACGGGCGTCTCGCTGCTGCTCGCGAAGACGACCGGCCTGTCTCTGTCGGTGTTGTTGCCGCTGGTCAATCTGCCGTTTGTCGCGGTCGGTTACCGTCAGATAGGGCCTGCGTTCGCCGTGCGGAGCGCGCTGGGCATCGCCGGGCTCGCGCTCTCGCTCGCTGCCGTTCCCTACCCGGACGTGACGTCTGACCTGGTGCTCACCGCCGTGTTCGGCGGCTTTTTCATCGGCGCCGGGATTGGACTCGCCGTGCGCGGGGGTGCCGTTCTCGACGGCACCGAGATCGCCGCGCTGCTCATCAGCAAGCGGGTCAGCCTCCTCAGAGTCGGGGACGTCATCCTCGCGTTCAATGTCGTGCTCTTTCTTATCGCCATGACGGTCCTCGGCGTCGACGCCGCGCTCTATTCGATCCTGACCTACGTGGCCGCGGCGAAGACGCTCGACTTCGTCCTGTACGGCATCGATGAGTACACGGCGATTACCGTGATGTCCGAGATGAACAGGACAATCCGCGAACGGATTACGCAAGACCTTGGGCGTGGCGTCACGATCTACAGAGGCTACGGCGGGATGAGCGGCGCGGAGCAGGAGATTCTCTACTGCGTCGTGACGCGTCTTGAGATTGACAAAGTGCGGACCATCGTCCGGAACGCCGACGCGGGCGCGTTCATCGTCTTCCACCCGCTAGCAGGCGCCGAGGGGGGAGTGGTCAAGACTCGCGGATTTCACTAGAACCACGAAGTTCACGAAGACATGAAGTTCCTCTATTCAGGCATCTTCGTGTCTTCGTGGCCTTCGTGGTTGTGAGACATGTTGTTAACGCTTGATCTCGACGAGCGCGACCCGATTGACGCCGCTGCACGCCAGCACCAGACCCTTGCCGTCGGCGGTCGGCATCATGTTGCGCACGACGCCTCCACCCGACGGAATGACCCACGTCTGGAACTTCTCGGTTTTCGGGTTGAAACGGACGAGCGTGTTCGGCCTGACCGCCGATTCGCTGTACCAGATTTCGTCGTCGAGCGCCGTGATGCCGTACGGCTGTGATTTCGGCCCGCCGGGCGACGGCCACTCGGTGGCCTTGCCCGTCTTCGGATCGAACCGGCCCAGATAGCCGCGCGAATAGTCTGAGTACCACAGCACATCGTCGCTCGTGATGGCGACGCGCCGGGGCCGCGTCTCAGCATTCGGCAACGTGTATTCCTTGATCACCATCGACTTCGGATCGATGCTGGACAGCTTGTTGACGTTGAACTGGACGAACCACGGCGTGCCTTTGGTGTCGACGACCATGCCGTAGGGGTTGGTCCTCTCAGTCGGCGGTGAGACGAGGGTGACTTCGCTGGTCTTGGGGATCAGCCTGCCGATCATGTTGCTGCCTTGCAGCGTGAACCACAGCGTGCCGTTCTTGTCGAAGATCGGCGTGTGGGGATCGCGCGCCGCCTTGTCGGGCATCGGGTACTCGGTGACCTCGCCCGTTTTCGGATTCAGCTTGCCGACGAGCGCGGCGCCGTTGCCTGTGTACCAGATATTCCCGTCCTTGTCGGCGGCCAGGCCGTGGGGACCGGACTTCGGCGTCTTCAGCGGAAACTCCTTCATGGCTCCCGTTTTCGGATCGAGCCGGCCTAGCACGTTGGCCCACTGCCCAGTCCACCAGATGGCGCCGTCAGGGGTCGCGAGCGGATCGTGAGGCCGCGAGCCGAGCGAGGGAACGACCCACTCTTTGATCGTGACCGTGACGTCACCGGGAATCACAACGGCGGGCGGCCGCGGCTGCTCCGGGAAATTCTTGGCCAGGTAATCGGCGATGACCGTGCGCTGATCGTTTGGCAGCGTGACCATGGTGCCGAACAGGTCTTGCCAGCCCTGCCGCGTGTACCCGCCCGAGTTCACGATCTGATTCGCTGCGTGGCACTGCGTACAGGTCGTCTGAACCATCTCTTTGCCGGGACCCTCTGGCAACTGCACCGGTTGGCCGCGCCCCTGCGTGCGGGCCGGAGCGGTGGAGAACAGAAACACGGAACAGAAAACCGCCGAAGCCGTTAACGACACAAGTGACTTTGTTGGCATCGTTCTCTCTCTTTCAGTGCGTCAGGCCGTAGATCATGTAGTTCACGCCAAGTTTATACGCCTCGTTCGAATTATCGAAGGGGAGCAATCCGGTGCCAGACCACTCCCAATATTCCGCCACGTCCGCGTTGTAATTCGCAATCAGCATCAGCCGCTTTGCCGGGTTGTTGTCCTCGAAAATCCCGAAATACGTCGGAAGGGTACCCAGGCGTGGATCCGGAAAGTCAATCGTCTTCATGCGAAAGAAGGTGTCGAATACGGTATGTGTCTTGTCTAGCTTGACGAAGCGGCCCTCGGGCAGCACGCGCCGCATCTGCGCCTCGAAGTTGTCCCACTGCCCGCCGTCGAAGTCGTCGAAGATCGCGAAGCCGCCTTTCAGCAGGTACTCCCGGAACCGTTCGGCTTCGCGGTCGGTCATGCTCCAGAACCCCGGCTCCCACATGTAAGCGATCGGATACTTGAAGAGCTCGGGATCGTCGAGCGGCAGAATGCGGGCACCGTCGGTGCGCGTGTCGATGAGCGTGACTTCCTTGAGGATTTGCGAGAGGTGCTGTTCGGCGCGCGGATAGTCGTGATTCCACGCGTTGCTCATCCCGCCGAAAAAGTTCGACCCGCGTCCCCAGCGAACGCGCAGGAACGTGAAGCGGCCATCGTACGGGACGTCCGCCTGGTACCGCTCGACCCTGAACCCCGACTGCGGGGACGCCATGGCGGCGCCGGTCAACCCGAGAACGAGCAGCGTTCGCAGCCACCGAGCCATGTGACGCAAGGGAGGATTATCCCACGGTCAGTGTAGGATGAGGGCCACGATCGATCCACATCAGTTACTCATTTTCTTCGTGGCTGCCGCGTTTATTCGACTGACCGTGGGGGCTGCGACGACGTTTCGCATCGTGCCCGGAGAAGGCCCCCCGCGCCGCTCCGAACTCGTGTCACTCGGTTTCTGGGCCATGCTCATTAACGGCACCCCGGCCCGATTGAATCCCTGGCTCGTTGTCCCTGGATGCGTCGGCATGGTGGGCGCATTGGCCCTCTTCGAATGGGCGCGGCGCTCCATTCGGGGGCAGTTTTTCTCGTACGTGTTCAGCAACGACGTCCCGACGATGCTGTGGACGGGCGGGCCGTTTGCCTATATCCGGAATCCGTTCTATTCGAGCTATCTGCTGGCGATGGCATCGGTCGCGCTGATGATGCCAAGCATCGTCAGAATTCTCGTGTTCGCCGGCACGGGGGCGTTGTTGACCAGCGCGGCCCGCCATGAGGAGCGGAAGTTTGCCGAGAGCCCGCTCGCCAGAGAGTACGAGTCGTACAGGCAACGCACCGGGCGCTTCCTTCCAAAGATCGTCGCCTTCTAGCGCGATACCGTTTCTTGCTCTGCGGTGCCCCGTCGTGAAACACCACGTGGCCAAACAGTCCGTTCCCGGCTGATATCGGATTCTGGTTTTCATGGCATGCCGGTTGCCCCTGACTCAGGCGTTCACCGAGCGGCGCATCGCCCCCCGGGAACAGAGTTAGCAAAGTTGACAAATCGGCGGAGCGAGCGGAGTCGAATATGGAGCCAAGAGTGCTGTCAGTCGTCTGTGCCTGGTGCAAGCGCGTCGTCAAGCTCGAGCCGAACGCCACCGGGATCACCCATACGATTTGCCAGTCGTGTCTCGATCACGCGATCACGCTGGTGGACGAGGACCGGTAGATCAGCAATCGGGGTAACATGATGCCTGCCGTGGCAGACACGCAATCGGCCCGTTGCGCCCTCCCTGGTCGTCACCTGACCTGCATTCAGCGCACGGCGCTCGCGGCGGCGACTTTGCTTCTGCTCGTGACGTGGGTCGCGTGCCAGCAAACCACCTCACAGCTCTCCTCGCCGAAGCTCTCCTATCCAGTCGCCAAGAAGGGCGATGTCGTCGACGACTACTTCGGCACCAAGGTCGCCGACCCGTATCGTTGGATGGAGGATCTCGATTCCGCAGACGTCGCAAGCTGGGTGGCCGCCGAGAACCAGGTGACGTTCGACTATCTGAACAGGCTGCCGAGACGCGAGCGATTCAACCGGCGGATTACCGAGTTGTGGAATTACCCCAAGGTGAGCATTCCGGTACGCGAAGGCGGACGTTACTTCTATCGGCGGAACAGTGGGCTGCAGCGCCAGTCGCCCCTTTACGTGCGAGAGAATCTGACCGCCCCGTCGGCGCTCGTGCTCGATCCCAATGTGCTCTCGCCTGACGGCTCGGTGTCGCTCGCACAGTGGATGCCGTCGCCCGACGGAAAGATGCTCGCCTATGGGCTCTCGGAAGGCGGCGCCGACTGGGAGACAGTTCATGTCCGCGATCTTGATAAGGGCCAGGACCTCGCCGAGGAAGTGCGATGGGTGCGTTTTTCCAGCCTTGCGTGGACGAAGGATGCGAAGGGCTTTTTCTACTCTCGCTATCCCGAACCGCCGAAAGGCAAGGTGCTCGAGGCCGCATTGTCCGGGCAGGCGCTGTACTACCATCGCGCTGGCACGCCGCAATCACAGGATCGACTGATCTACGCGCGACCGGACATGCCGACGCGGTTCATCAACGGCACGGTGACCGAAGATGGCCGCTACCTGCTGATCTTCATGTACAAGGGATCTGACAACAACAATCGCTTGTACTACGTGGACCTCGGCGACCCGAAGACACCCAGGATTGGCGCGCCGGTGAAACCGCTCATCGAGTCCGACGATGCGGAGTTCTGGGTATTTGGGAACGTCGGATCCATGTTGTACCTCCGGACCGATCGCGCGGCGCCGAACAGAATGGTGATCGCCGTCGACGTCCGTCATCCGGAGCCATCGGCCTGGACGACGATCGTGCCGGAAGGGAAGGAGGCCATCGAAACCGTTGGCCTCATCGGCGGGCGCCTTGTCGCGCAGTACCTCGTTGACGTGCAGAGCCGGCTGTCCGTCCTCGGGCTCGACGGCCGCTCGGAAGGCGACATCACGCTGCCGGGGACCGGCACGGTCGCTGGAATCGGCGGCCGCGAGGACTCGCCGGAAATCTTCTACGCGTTCAGCTCGCCGCTCTTCCCCACGAGCATCTTTGCTTATGACGTTGGATCGAAGCGTCAGACGCCGTTCGAAAGGGCCACGCCGCCCGTCGACGTGAGCCAGTACGAAACGAAGCAGTTGTTTGCGTCCTCGAAGGACGGCACACGCGTGCCGCTGTTCCTGACTGCGCGCAAAGGGCTGGCGCTCGACGGCAGTCATCCGACGATGCTGTACGGCTACGGCGGCTTTTCGATCAGTACGCTGCCGACCTATCGATCCGATGTGCCGGCGTGGCTCGAGCTGGGCGGCATCTGGGTGACCGTCAACATGCGGGGCGGCGCCGAGTACGGCGAGGCGTGGCACAAGGCCGGCAATTTCGAGAAGAAGCAGAACGTGTTCGACGACTTCATCGCCGCAGCCGAGTACCTGGTCAAGGAGAAATACACTTCACCCGCCAGGCTCGGCATCATGGGTGGTTCGAACGGCGGCCTGCTTGTTGGCGCCGTCGAACAACAGCGCCCCGACCTGTTTGCCGTCGCCTTGCCGGCGGTCGGGGTGATGGACATGCTGCGCTACGACAAGTTCACCGGCGGTAACGCCTGGGTCACGGAATACGGCTCGTCGTCAGACAAGACGCAGTTCGCGTACCTGATCAAGTACTCGCCCGTGCAGAACGTCAAGACGGGCGCGTGCTATCCGGCGACGCTCGTCACGACGGCGGATCACGACGACAGGGTCGTGCCGAGTCATTCGTTCAAGTTCACCGCCACGATGCAGGCCGCTCAGGCGTGCAGCCGGCCGATTCTCATCCGCGTGGAGACGCAGGCATCGCACGGCTACCGGCCAACCGACAAGCAGATCGCGGAGCTCGCCGACCAGTGGGCGTTCGCGGCCGCACAGATGAACATTGCCGCTGAACCCTGAGGTTCGCGAGAGCGAGACGTGTCAGAACCACATTTGACGATCCAGGAACTGCAAGCCGGTCTGGACGAGATCCGGGGCGCACCCAAAGACCATGGCGTGTTGCGGCAGATCGTGCGACGGCCGCACGTGAACGCGCGCGAGGTGCTCGAGGAGGGGCAGCTCGATCCAGCCCGGGGGCTCGTGGGCGACAGCTGGGCCACTCGTGGGGGCTCGGCGCAGCCGGACATGCAGCTCAATGTCATGAACGCGCGCGTCATCGCGCTCGTCGCGCAATCGACGGATCGCTGGGCGCTCGCAGGGGATCAGCTGTTCATCGATCTCGACTTGAGCGGGGACAACCTGCCTCCTGGAGCGCGCCTCGGCCTCGGGTCAGCGGTCATCGAAGTCACGGAGCCGCCGCATACGGGGTGCGGGAAGTTTTCGGCGCGGTTCGGGACCGATGCCGTGAAATTCGTGAACTCACCCGAGGGGAAACGGCTGCGGCTCCGCGGCCTCAACGCGAAGGTCGTGGTGGCGGGCGTCATTCGCGTCGGCGACGTGGTGAGGAAACTCTGAGCGAGGCTCACCGGGTCGGGCTGTGGGGCGCGCCCACGTTTCTCTCGATGCGGCGATCCGGCACCAGCCACATGAGCGCGACGAACCCGTAGATCGCGTCGGCAATCCAGGGAGCGACAAACGCCAGTGGAATGGCGCAGACGTAGAATGCCACGGACAGCATGCCTTTGATGTCTTTCCCCACCGCAACGGCGAGCGCTGACTGCGGCCCTTGCAGGCCGACGAGGGTGGTCGTCAGGATGTAATACGCGACCCCGGCCAGCGTCAGCACGACGCCGTAGATTGCCGTGGGCACAGGGGCGGAACTGGTTTCACCGATCCACGCTGTGACGGCGGGAATGAGTGAGAGCCAGAACAGCAGGTGCAGATTTGCCCACAGCACTTTCCCGTTGATGCGGTCGGTCGCGTGGAGCATGTGATGGTGGTTGTTCCAGTAGATGCCGAGCATGACGAAGCTGAACACGTAGGCCAGGAACCCAGGAACCACGGGGCGGAGCGCGAGCAGATCGGAGCCCTCCGGGATCTTCAGCTCCAGGACCATGATCGTGATGAGAATGGCGATCACGCCGTCGCTGAACGCCTCGAGCCGTCCTTTGGTCATGGTCCAAGTGTATGATCCGCTGACCGCGTGGGCGGCCCAAATCCTTCATGAGTGCTGACATACGTCGGGCGTCGAGCGCCGATCTCCGATCGCAATTTGGCGAGATCGACATCTACCTGTTCGATCAGATTCTGAAGGGCCGCTTCGACCGGCGCGCCACCGTGATGGACGCCGGTATGGGCGATGGACGCAATCTGACGTACTTTCTCACGCAGGGGTTCGCCTGCTTCGGCATCGATCGAGAACGGGCCGCCGTCGCGCGCGTCCGAGCGCTCGCCGCGACACTCGCGCCGCAGCTGCCAGCGGAAAATTTCCAGGTGGCCGAGCTCGATAGTCTTCCGTGGAAGAACGACAGCATGGACGCCGTGATCTGCAGCGCGGTTCTGCATTTCGCGGCCGATACGTCGCATTTCGGGCGCATGCTCGAGGAGATGTGGCGTGTGCTCACGCCCGACGGGTTGTTCTTCGCGCGGCTCGCCTCCACGATCGGGCTGGAGCAGTTTGTGGGCCCGGCAGGCGGCCAGCGCGTACGCCTTCCCGACGGCACGGAGCGCTTCGTGGTCGACGAGGCGATGCTCTTCGACTGGACCGCGCGCCTCGGCGGCGAATGGCTCGACCCGCTCAAGACCACCAACGTGCAGCAGCAACGCTGCATGACGACATGGTGCCTTCGCAAGCCCGGACCCTCTTCGGAGACGAGCCGCGTGTGGCACTGACCGCGACGATCTACAACATCGATATCGATTTAGCCAACGCCGATCGCGCCGTGTACGAATCGCTGGCGTTGCGCGTCGCGCGGCACCCGTCTGAATCCGAGGAGTATCTGGTGACGCGCATCCTGGCGTACGCCCTCGAGTTCCACGAAGGCATCTCCTTCTCGTCGGGATTGTCGGATCCGGACGAGCCGGCCATTTCCGTCCGCGATCTGACCGGCGCGATTCAGTCGTGGATCGACATCGGGATACCGGACGCTGCGCGCCTGCACAAAGCGTCCAAAGCTGCGCCGCGCGTGGTCGTGTACACGCACAAGGATCCCGCGCAACTGGTCAACAGGCTCTCAGGCGAGCGCATTCATCGTGTGGAGGCGCTCGAGGTGTACGCCATCGACCGGCGCTTGATCGGCGCGCTCGCCGGGCGGCTCGAGCGACGTCTCTCGTTCGGGCTGTCGATGAACGACGGCGATCTTTACGTGTCGATCGGCGCGGAGACGCTGACCGGGGGCGTCGTGCGGCACCGTATCGAGTGAACCATGGTGCGAGCCCGATACCTGGCCGGGGCGGCGGGCTTCGCGATCGCGCTGATTGTCGGCGCACCGTTTGTCGCCGACCTCCGCGGGGCCATTGCCGCGGCTTTTCCTCTCCAGGCCCGCGCGATCACCGGAGGCGTGGTGGTCGTCGCCATTCTCGCCGCCCTGATTGTTGCGGCCACCCGCATTGCTCGGGACCTCTCGCGCGGCCGTAGGCTGCGGTATCTCGCTCTCAGCGCGGCGCTCGTCGTCGGCGCGTTCTTCGCACGTGCGCTCAGCACCGGCGACGTCGACACCGACGTGGTCGAGACGTTCCACTTCGTCGAGTTTGGCGTGCTGACGCTCCTGTTCTATCTGGCGTGGCGGCCGATCGACGATGTGTCGGTGCTCGTGCTGCCGGTCCTTGCGGGAGTGCTCGTCGGCACCCTGGATGAATGGTTTCAGTGGTTCATTCCGTCGCGCGTCGGCGAAGTTCGGGACGTCGTCCTCGACGGTGCGGCCGTCGCGTGCGGATGGCTTTTCAGCCTCGGCATCGATCCGCCGGCGCGCTTCACGCTCGCGATGCGCCGCGGATCGGCGATCCGGATCGGCACGATGCTGGTCATCGTCATGGCCGTGTTCGCCCTGTTCCTCCACACGGTCCACCTGGGCTACGACGTCGACGATCCGCAGATCGGCGTGTTTCGATCGCGCTACACGAGGGCGGAGCTCGCGTCGGCGGGGCGGGAGCGAGCAGAACGCTGGCGCGACCGACCGCCTGTGGCCGGGGGGCGTGTGTCACGGGAGGACCAGTATTTGAGCGAGGCGCTCTGGCACGTGCGGCGACGTAATCAGGCGGCATCGGAGGGGGACTTCTTTACCGCGTGGAGGGAGAATCGCATCCTGGAAACCTTCTACGCGCCCGCGCTTCACACCCCGACGTCCGTCAGTCGCACCGGGTTCAGCTGGCCGACGGCGCAGCGCGTCGATGTCGAGCGCCGAGCCGGGGACGACCGGCGGCCCTATGTCAGCGACGCGGAGCCGTACCCCATCTATGTATGGCGAAAGTCGAGGTTTTGGACGGTGGTTGCTCTCGCGGTCGCCTTCGCGATCGGACTATGCGCGTCGCTCATACAAAAGGAGCAAACTTTGGTCGTGAGACCCATACCTGACCAGAAATCGCGCGGGGCGAGGAGCACGTGAGAAATGCAATCAAAGGGTTGTGCAGAATTGTGCTACCCTGCGCAAGGCGCAATACAGCAGCCGAGGAGACGACGTGGCAAAAAAAGCGAAGAAGTCGACAAGGAAACCCAGCGCAGCATTCATGAAGCCGATGACGCCCAGTGCGTCGCTCGGCGAGGTCGTCGGCACGAAACCGTTGCCGCGGACCGAGGTCACCAAGAAATTGTGGGCCTACATCAAGAAAAACAAGCTGCAGGACGCGAAGAACAAACGGATGATCAAGGCGGACGATAACCTGAAGGCCGTATTCGGCGGGAAGGCCACCGTCAACATGTTCGAGATGACCAAGCTCGTCAGCCGTCACCTCAAATAGGCCGCCGCCCCATTAGGTCCGGTCTCTTGTGCCGTGCGTCGCACGACGCAAGAGGCCGATACCTCACTATTCCTGCCCTGAGAGAAGCTGATGGGAACCAAGGCCCCTCGCGTCGTTGCCGCGATCGTCCTGGGCATGTCCGTCGCCGCCTTGCGCGGGAACCAAGAGCCTACCTACAAGATCGGCAACCGCACCGTGGCCGTCTATGCCACGGTGACCGGGCCGGACGGCCGACTCGTGCCCAATCTCACCCGGGACGACTTCGCGATCGACGACAACGACAAGCCGCAGGACATCACCTTGTTTGCCAACACGATTCAGCCGATCACGGCTGTCGTGCTGCTCGATCGCAGCGGCAGCATGAGAGCGAATTTCCGGCTGGTGGAGCGGGCAGCCCAGCGGTTCGTCGATGCGCTACAGCCCGGCGACAAGGCGCGCATCGGCAGTTTCTCGAACCGGATTCAGCTCGACCCCCGCGACTTCACGTCCGATCACGGGGAGCTCCTGACGATTCTCAAATCCGAGCTGCAGCCGGAGGGTCCGACTCCGCTGTGGAACGCGATCTACGTCGGGGTGACGGCGCTGCTGCACCAGCAGGGCCGGCGCGTGATTCTCGTGTTTACCGACGGCATGGACAGTCCGCAGGGTGGCTCGAGCAATTCGCTGAAGTCGGTCATGAAGTACGCGGAGGAAGAGGACGTCATGGTCTACGCCATCGGGCTCGCGCCGGCCAGTTTTGGCGGCGGGTCGGGCCGTGGTCGGCCCGGATCGCCGGGACGCGGACGGCGATCGGTGGATCCGGTGGGCGCCGGCCTGGCGCCCTCGCGCCGGTGGTCGATCAGCCGGATGAGGGCCTGTCGAAAATCGCCGCGGCGACCGGAGGCGGGTACTTTCAGTTGACGTCGACAAACGATCTCGCGGCGACCTTTGCGCAGGTCGCCGACGAGCTGCATCATCAGTACGCGCTCGGATTCACTCCGTCGGTGCTCGACGGCAAGCTGCACACGCTCGAGCTGCACGTGAAGGGCGAGGGGATGAAAGCGCGGGCCAGAAAGAGCTATCTCGCCCGAGGCGCCCGATAGCTCGCTGATGTTCCTCGGGCACTTCGGTCTTGGCTTCGGCGCGAAGAAAGCCGTTCCGGCCGTCTCGCTCGGCGCGCTCTTCATGGCATGTCAATTTGCCGATCTGTTGTGGCCGACGCTGGTGTTGCTCGGTCTCGAACAGGTTGAGGTGCGGCCCGGCGCGACCCTGATGACGCCGCTCGATTTCGTGAGTTACCCCTACTCCCACAGCTTGCTCGCGCTGGCGGTGTGGGGCGCGCTCTTCGGCGTCCTCTACAACGTCGCCACGCGCTCGCGGACGCTTGCCGGCGTGACGCTCGGCCTGCTCGTCCTCAGCCACTGGTTTCTCGACCTCATCATGCATCGGCCCGACATGCCGCTCACCCTGACCGGAACCACACGTCTCGGCCTGGGACTTTGGAATTCGATGGCCGGAACGCTGGCCATCGAGCTGCTGACCTTTAGTGCCGGCATCGTGATCTACGTGCGGACGACCGCTGCACGGGATCGCGTCGGATCGTTCGGATTGTGGTCGCTCGTCGTGTTTCTCCTCGTGATTTACATCGGCAGTACGTTCGGACCGCCGCCATCAAGCGGACGCGCCGCGGCGTCGTCAGCCGAAGGCATCTGGCTGCTCGTCGTGTGGGCGTATTGGGTCGACCGGCATCGTGCGCCGGCTTGATTGACAATGATCCCGGGCCCCACCGATCTTCGCATCGAGCCGGTCACCGAACGCGATGTGCCGGTGATCCTGTCGCTCATCAAGGCGCTGGCCGAGTACGAGCGGATGGCAGCCGACGTCGTGGCCAACGAAGCGCTCGTTCATTCCTCCTTTTTTGGATCGACCCCGTCAGCCGAAGGCGTGATCGCCCGTGTCGGCTCTGAACCGGTCGGCTTTGCCGTGTGGTTTCATAACCACTCGACGTTTCTGGGCCGGCGGGGACTGTATCTCGAAGATCTGTTCGTCCTGCCCGAGTGGCGCGGCCGGGGCATCGGCCGCGCTCTGCTGGTGTATCTCGCAAAGGTGGCTGTGGAGCGAGACTGCGGCCGCATGGAGTGGGCCGTCCTGAACTGGAACGAGACCGCGATCAGGTTCTACCGGAGCCTCGGCGCGAAGCCGATGGAGGAATGGAGCGTCTTCAGGCTCACCGACGACGACATCGCGCGACTCGCGAGATCGTGACGACGCTTTAAGGGACGGCCTAAAGGCCGTCCCCTACCGATTCCCGGAAATCCCCCCTACCGATTCCCGGAAATCCCCCCTACCGATTCCCGGAAATCCCCCCTACCGATTCCCGGAAATCCCCCTACCGATTCCCGGGAGTCCCGCTACCGATTCACTGTAGGGGACGGCCTTCAGGCCGTCCCGTGACCGATTCACGGGAGCGCGTTGACTGCGGCCAGTCCCGCTACCGATTCACTGTAGGGGACGGCCTTCAGGCCGTCCCGTGACCGATTCACGGGAGTGCGTTGACTGCGGCCAGGACCGCTTCGGCGTGTCCCTCAACCTTGACGCGATCCCACCGTTTCGCCACCTTCCCGTCTGGCCCGATGAGGTACGTCGTGCGCCCGATGCCCATGTAGCTGCGGCCGTAGTTCAACTTCTTCTGCCAGGCGCCGTACTTTTCCGCGACCTCATGATCCGGATCGGCCAGGAGCGGAAACGTCAGCTTGTACTTATCGGCAAACCGCGCCTTGCTGGCCTCGTCGAGGATGCTGACGCCGAGGACGACCGCCTTGCTGGGCTTGAACTTCGGCAGGTTGTCCTGAAACGCGCACGATTCCTTCGTGCAACCGGGGGTGTCGTCCTTTGGATAGAAGTACAGAATCACCGGTCGGCCGGCATATTCCGACAGCCTGTGGGGCTTGCCGTGCTGGTCGTTGAGGGAGAAGGCGGGGGCCTTTTGGCCCGTTTCGATGAGCGGCATCGCGATATTATAGGCGTCGTGAGCCGTGTGATCCCCGTCGGTCTCGCCAGGCGCGTTGCTGGTCTCGCGTTCGTGGCGTTGGCGGCCTACGCGCCGACATTCGCACCGGCGGCCGGCGCGGCGGCTGGTCCGCCGCTACGTTCGGTCGGGCCGCTCGCGTTTGGTCCCGGCGGCGTCATGTACGCTGCGGACTCGGCCGCAGGAAGGATCTACGCGCTCGATCTCGGTGCGCAGGCCGCCGGCGGCGTGCCCGGCACAGCCGACGTCGACGATCTCAATCAGAAGATCGCCGCGATGCTCGGCACCGACGTGGACCAGATTGTCATCACCGATCTCGCGGTCGACGCCCGGACGCACAATTCGTTCGTCTCTCTCATGCGCGGGCAGGGCCCCGATGCACGACCCGCGCTGCTGCGGGTTGACGGGGCCGGGAAGATCGCCGTGATCGATACCGACGCGCTGCAGTTCACCAGCGTCGATCTGCCGAACGTCGCTCGCAATGCCGGCGGGCGCACTCGGCGGGTCCAGGCGATCACCGACCTCAACTACGCCGACGGCCGCGTGTGGGCGAGCGGTCTGTCGAACGAAGAGTTCGCGTCGAGGATGTGGTCCATTCCGTACCCGTTCGCGCAGGCCGACCGCGGGATCAGCCTCGAGATCTACCACGGCAATCATCGGCGCCTCGAGACGCGCGCGCCGATGTATGCGTTCGTGCCGTACGCGATCGACAATCAGCCGTATCTCATCGGCGGCTACCTGTGCACGCCGCTCGTGAAGTTCTCCGTCGCCTCGCTCCAGCAGCAGTCCGTTCTTCCTCACCGCGGCACGACGATCGGCGAGTTCGGTGCCAACAATCGGCCGACCGATATGATTGTCTACAAGAAGAACGGCAAGGACTTCATCCTGATGTCCAATACGAACCGTGGCGTCTTCAAGATCCCGACCGAAGGATTTGCCGCGGCCGCGCCGATTACCCGTCCCGTGAACGACACCGGTGGTGTGCCGTTCGAAGTGGTGACGACGATGGACGGCGTACTGCAACTGGACGGGTTCGACGCGACGCACTCGCTCGTCCTCGTTGGTACCAATACGGAGTCGAACCTGCAGGTGGTCGAGCTGCCGTAGGCTCGACCCGATACGATAGGCGTTCAACAAAAAGGAGCGTTCCATGCGCAGTTCAGTCAAGATCGCCGCTGTTCTCGCGTTCGTGGCTCTGACGGCCTACGCGCCGACCGGGGCACCCACGACCGCCGCCGCCGCTGGCCCGCAGCTTCAATCGATTGGCCCGCTCACGTTTGGTCCGAATGGCGTGATGTACGCCGCCGACTCGCTGGCAGGAAAAATCTACGCGCTGGATCTCGGTGCGCAGGCAAATGGCGGAGCGCCCGGCACGGCGAACGTCGACAATCTCCCTCAGAAAATCGCGGCGATGCTTGGCACGGATGCAGGCCAGGTCGCGGTCACGGACCTCGTGGTTGATTCGCGGACGCGCAACTCGTTCGTGTCGGTGATGCGCGGGCAGGGACCGGCTGCTCAGCCGGCGCTGCTGCGCGTGGACGGGGCCGGCGCGATCAGCGTCATCAAGACGGATTCGCTTCAGTTCACCAGCGTCGATCTGCCGAACCTGCCGGCCCCCAATGCGACCGGACGCAACCAGCGTGGCCAGGCGATCACGCAAGTGAAGTACGCGAACGGCCGCGTCTGGGCGAGTGGCCTGTCGAACGAAGAGTTCGCGTCGAAGATGTGGTCGATTGCCTATCCGTTCACAAAAGCTGACGCCGGCACCAGCGTCGAGATCTATCACGGCAACCATCAGCAACTCGAGACGCGCGCACCGATGTACGCGTTCATCCCCTACACGATCGACAACCAGCCGTACATCCTCGGCGGCTACCTGTGCACGCCGCTCGTCAAGTTCCCGGTGGCAGACCTGGAAAAGACGTCGCCGACCACAGGCAAGCCGTATCGCGGCACGACCATCGGCGAGTTCGGCGCCGGCAGCCGGCCGATCGACATGATCCTGTACAAGAAGAACGGCAAGGATTTTCTGCTGATGGCCAACACAACGCGTGGCGTCATGAAGATCCCGACCGAAGGCTTTGGCAAGGCCGCGCCCATCACGGCGCCTGTCACGAGCGAAACAGGCGGTGTCCCGTTCGAAAAAGTGACGGCGATGACCGGCGTCGTGCAGCTCGATCTGCTCGACGCGACCCACTCGATCGTGCTCGCCGGTAACAACACGGCGTTAAATCTGCGGGCTGTCGAGCTGCCGTAGGGCTCGTCTTCACGCGATGCGACAACGGAAGGGTGGAGCAGGGATGCGGCGGAAAATACCGCCCGGAACCCTGCTCCTCCTCCTCGTTTTCGCCGTTGTCTCCTGCGGCGGCCCGCGGGACCCTGGGGACACCAGGGCGCCTGATTCCGTCGGCACGCCTTTACAAATCGCCCTGCATCCAGCCACAACCCGGGCCATGCCGGCCTACGTCTCGATTGGCGGCCTGAGCGCGGCGGAGCTGTCGAGCCTGCGCGACCGCGCGCCGGGCTCGGCCGAGTGGCCATCGCTGCTCAACATCACGGTCGGTGATGATGTGTCCAGTTCCCTGCCAGCCGTCCAGGGCCGTTACGCCGTCACCGATTCGACGATCACATTCACGCCGCTGTTTCCATTCGATCCCGGCCGCGCGTACCGCGTCGTCTTCGATCCATCACGGCTTCCGCGTCCGCGTGAGTCTGCCGCCGTCACCGCCGTCGTGCGCCTCCCGGCAGTGGCGACCGAGCCGACGACGGTCGTGACCGCCGTGCATCCTGCCGCCGATGTCGTACCCGAGAACCTGCTGCGCATCTACATCGAGTTCTCGGCGCCGATGGGCAGCGGGGCCGGGCTCGACTTCGTGAAACTCGTGGAGCTGTCGGGCCCTGGAGATAAAGTCGGCAGGCGCCGAGCGCGTCGAGGCGGGCGCCTTTCTGCCCGTCGAGGCCAACTTCTGGAGTCCGGACCACACGCGCTACACGTTGTTTTTCGATCCGGGCCGGGTGAAGGACGACATCCTCCCGAACCGGCAGAGCGGACGTCCGCTTCGCGCGGGGCGCCGGTACGCGCTCGACATCACGTCGGCGTGGACCGACGCCAATGGGCTTCCGCTCAAAGGCGGATACCGTCACACGTTCCGTGTCGGTCCGGTCCTGAACAAAGCGATTGCGCTCTCGGATTGGACGACTTGCGCGCCCTGCGCCCGGTACGCGAGATCGTCTCGTCGTCAGATTCCCGCGGCCACTCGACCATGGCATTCTCGTGCGAGCGCTCAGTGTAGAAACCACAGCCCGGCGTCCGGTTGACGGCGAAGTCGGCCTGGAGTCCCACGACACCACCTGGGTCTTCACTCCAGTCGCGCCGTGGCAGAGCGGCGAGTACAATCTGGTTGCGCAGTCGTTTCTCGAGGATCCTCAAGGCAATCAGATCGGCCGGGCCTTTGAAGCGTTTGCCGACGAACAGAAGAGCGATCGCGCCTCGGGAAACCCGGGAAACCCTGGAGACCCTGGAGGCCCTGGAGGCCCTGGAGGCCCTGGAGGCAATGACGCGTTTCGGGTCCCGTTCACCATCGGAGCTCCATGATCAAGCACATCGTCCTCTGGACGCTGAAGAATCGAGAGAACGAGCAAAGCCGCGAGGAAACGGCCGCAGCGATCAAGCAGAAGATCGAGGTCATGCGGGGCAGAATTCCCGGACTGCTGCACATCGAGGGCGGCATCGACTTCACCAGGTCGGCCGACTCATGGGACATCGCGCTGTATGCGGAGTTAGAATCGCGTGAGGCGCTGGAGGGCTATCACGTCCATCCTGCCCACGAGGAGTTCAAGGCCTTCATTGGCCCGAGCCGGAGCCAGCGCTCCCTGATCGACTACGAGGTGTAAACAATGAGGACGCCCATACGCCGTCTGATCCTGCTGGCCGGTCTCGTGCTCGTCGTCGGGCTGACGACCGCTGCCGCGTCGTTGCCGGCGCGTCTCGGCGACCAGGAATTCTGGCGTCTCGTATTGGACTCTTCAGAACCCGACGGCACCTTCCGGTCCGACAACCTGCTCTCCAACGAGCTGGGTTTCCAGTTTGTCGTCCCCGAGCTTGCGCGGACGACGAAGGCCGGCCGTGTGTACATGGGCGTCGGTCCTGAGCAGAACTTCACCTACATCGTCGCCACGAAGCCGGCGATGGCGTTCATCGTCGACATCCGGCGCGGTAATCTCGATCTGCATCTGATGTACAAAGCGCTCTTCGAGCTGTCGGCGGATCGGGCGGAGTTCGTGTCGCGGTTGTTTTCGAAAAAGCGACCGGAAGGCCTGAGCGCGAAATCGACGTCCTCCGACATCTTCGCAGCATTCTGGAATGTCTCGACGGACCTCGCGATCTTCAACGAGAACCTGCAGGCCATTGACAATCTGCTGGTCAAGAAGCACGGCTTCGCGCTCACGAGCGATGATTTGGACGGGATCAAGTACGTATATAACGCCTTCTTTCTCTACGGCCCGAAGATTCAGTATTCCTCCACCAGCAGCTTCGGTGGTTCCCAGCAGCCGACCTACGCGGACCTGATGACAGCGGCCGATCTCGCCGGCCTGGAACACAGCTACCTGGCGAGCGAGGACAATTTCCAGTTCATGAAGGATCTCGAGACTCGCAACATGGTCGTGCCGGTCGTCGGCAACTTCGGCGGCCCGAAGGCGATTCGCGCGGTGGGCAAGTATCTCAAGGACAGAGACGCGATCGTGTCGGCGTTCTATCTGTCAAACGTCGAACAATATCTCCGCCAGGATCTCATCTGGGACAATTTCTGCGCGAACGTCGCCACGCTGCCCCTCGACGAGACCAGTACGTTTATTCGCTCGGCGCGCCGAGGCAACTCGACGCCCGGGATCGGTCTGAGCTCCGAGCTGGGCAACATCCCCGGCGAGGTCAAGAGCTGCCGGCCCTAGGATCCACATGCCCCTTTTGCTCATCCTGTTCATCGGCAGCGGCTGCGCCGCGCTGATTTACGAAATCGTCTGGTTTCAGCTCCTTCAGCTCGTCATCGGATCGTCGGTCGTCTCGCTCGGCGTCCTGCTCGGCACGTTCATGGGCGGGATGTGTCTCGGCAGCCTTCTTCTCCCGCGCATGGTGTCGTCCCGGCATCACCCGCTGCGCGTCTACGCGACACTCGAGTTTGGCATCGGCATCATCGGGTTGCTGATCTTGTGGGGGATGCCGCTCATTGGCGGCATTTACACGGCCTGGGCCGGTCCCGGCGTCGCCGGGCTCTTCGTCCGCGGCATCGTCGCGGCCATCTGCCTTCTGCCGCCGACGCTGCTCATGGGCGCGACGCTTCCCGCCGTGGCGCGCTGGGTGGAGACGACACCTCAGGGTGTCTCGTGGCTCGGGTTTTTCTACGGTGGGAACATCGTCGGCGCGGTAATTGGATGCCTCGCCGCCGGTTTCTATCTTTTGCGCGTCTATGACACCGCCGTCGCGACGTATACCGCGGTCGCGCTGAACTTCCTCGTGGCCGGGGTCGGCTTCCTCATTTCGAGAAACGCGCGGGCTGTCACAGCCGAATGGGTCGCGACTCCCGGCATCAGCGTGAAGCCGGCGCCTGGCGCGTGGGCCGTTTATGTCGCCATCGCGCTCTCCGGGATGACGGCGCTCGCTGCGGAAGTGATTTGGACGCGGACTCTCTCGTTGCTGTTCGGCGCGACGGTCTACACGTTCTCGCTGATCCTTGCCGTCTTCCTCGTCGGCCTGGGCATCGGCAGCAGTCTCGGCGCGGCCATCGGCCGCGGACTCAGGCGCCCGCGCGTGGCGCTCGGCATCTGTCAAGTGCTCCTCTGCGCCGCGATTGCCTGGACGGCATACGTCACCACGCAGTCGCTGCCATTCTGGCCCATCAATCCGTCGTTGGCGACCACGCCGTGGTTCACGATGCAGCTGGACCTCGTGCTCTGCCTGTGGGCGGTCCTTCCGGCCGCGATCCTCTGGGGCGCGAGCTTCCCGCTGGCACTGGCGTCGGTCGCGTCGCCCGGCCAGGATCCGGGGCGCCTGGTCGGTGGCGTGTATGCGGCCAACACGGTGGGCGCCATCATCGGATCGCTGGCCGCGAGCTTCGTGCTCGTCGCATGGATCGGCAGCCAGCATGCGCAACAGGTGCTGATCGTCACCTCACTCGTGTCCGCGCTGCTGGTGCTGGCGTGGGGCGTGCTCGATCACGAGGCGATGAGCAAGACCGCGCAGTGGGCGACGACAGGCGGCCTGATCGCTGCTGCGGCCGTGGCGGTGCTTCTGGCGCGCAGCGTGCCTGAGGTGCCGGGCGTACTCATCGCGTACGGGCGCTACACGGCGACGCGCACGGGTCAAGACAAGATCATCTACAAGGACGAGGGGATGATGGCGTCGGTCGCGGTTTCGCAGATGCCGAACGGCGTGCTCAATTATCACAACGCCGGCAAGATCCAGGCGTCGAGCCAACCGGAAGACATGCGCCTGCAGCGGATGCTCGGTCACCTGACCACGCTCGTGTCCGGGCACGCCAAGCAGCGCGTCGTCGTCATCGGCTGCGGCGCCGGGGTGACCGCTGGCGCCGTCTCGATCGATCCCGCTGTGGACTACGAGACGATCGCCGAGATCGAGCCGCTCGTGCCTCGCGTCGTGTCCACGTACTTCTCCGAGCACAACTTCGACGTCGTTCGCAATCCGAAGGTACACATCCAGATCGACGATGGACGGCACTACGTGGCGACGTTGCGCGGAAAGTTCGACGCACTGACCTCAGATCCGTTGGATCCGTGGGTGAAGGGCGCGGCCATGCTCTACACGCGCGAGTTCTTCGAAGACGTCAAGGCCCACCTGAACCCGGGCGGCGTGGTCACGCTGTTCGTGCAGCTGTATGAGAGCAACACGGACGCCGTGAAGAGCGAGATTGGCACCTTCTTCGAGGCGTTTCCGAACGGGATGGTGTTCGGCAACACCAACAACGGCGTAGGCTACGATCTCGTGCTGTTCGGGCAGGTCGAACCGACGAAAATCGATCTCGACGCGATCGAGGCGCGCCTGAAGCAGCCGGAATATGCGAAGGTGGCCCAGTCCCTTCGTGAGATCGGGTTCAATTCGGCCGTCGATCTGTTTTCCACGTACGCCGGCAGCGCGGCCGACCTGAAGCCGTGGCTGAAAGACGCGCCGATCAACCGCGATCGCAATCTGCGCCTGCAATATCTCGCGGGACTCGGCTTGAACCTGTACCAGAGCGGGCCGATCTACGCCGAGATGCTCACCTACCGGACGCTGCCCCAGAACCTCTTCGTCGGATCTGACTCGCTGAAGAATGCCGTGATAGCAGGGATCCAGGCGACCGGACAGTATTGAGCGCGTCCAGGCCCGCTCTTCGGCCCCCGGGCGGTATCGTCACTCGTTTTGCGCCGGCCCCGACCGGCCACCTGCACCTCGGGCATGTCGTCAACGCGATTTACGTCTGGGGCGTCGCACGGGCCTGCGATCCGAAAGGCCAGGTTCTGCTCCGGATCGAAGATCACGACCGGCACCGCAGCCGGCCGGCGTTCGAGTCGGCGATTCTGGAGGACCTGCGGTGGCTCGGATTCGTCGAGGATCAACCGCTGGTTCGGCAGAGCGAGCGCGGAGCCGTGTACGAAACCGCGCTCGATCGCTTGCGCCACCGTGGCCTGGTGTATGCGTGCCGCTGCTCGCGATCAGAGATCACGGCCGGCACCGAACGTGGTGCGGATGGCAGTGTAGGGGACGGCCTTCAGTCGGCAACGGATGCTGATGTAGGGGGCGGCTTTCAGGCCGTCTCTCCCGGCAGTGATGTAGGGGACGGCCTTCAGGCCGTCCCTACCGCCGGCGAGGAACTCAGATACCCCGGCACGTGCGCCGATAGGCGCCTCCCCGAATCGCCCGGACTGGGCCTGCGCGTCCGGCTCGAACCGACGGTCGAGCGTTTCGACGACTGGCTCAAGGGCCCGCAGGAGCAGCGGCCGTACGAGCAGTGCGGCGATCTGTTGGTCCGCGATCGCGAGGGGAACTGGACGTATCAGTTCGCCGCCGTCGTCGATGACTGGATGCAAGGAGTGAGTCTTGTCATTCGTGGCGACGATCTCCTGGCGTCAACCGGGCGGCAGATTCAGGTCGCCCGTCTGCTCGGCCGCCGCGACCCGCCGTCATTTCTTCACCATCCGCTCGTCATGAAAAGCCCGACGCAGAAACTGAGCAAGTCGGACG
Organism: uncultured Acidobacteriota bacterium; assembly: GCA_963789965.1. Lineage (GTDB taxonomy): Bacteria > Acidobacteriota > Vicinamibacteria > Vicinamibacterales > CAVVIG01 > DATLLJ01. The sequence continues at coordinate 384,342 of CAWBMO010000001.1, read as the reverse complement.
GCGATAGCGGCATACGGGAGCTCGGCGCCAAGGGCTGGAGCGCAGAGCGGGTGATAGGGCAGGCCGCGGCGCTTGCGGGCCTCATGGACGCGCCGCGCGACATCAGCGCACACGATGTCGCGGCTCTTGTAGGGCGTGCGTTCCCGGGTGAAAGAGAACTCTAGGGTTCGTCGGAGCAGAACTCTAGGACCTATCTCATAAGTCCGAAACTAGATACTGCCGTGCGCTGAGAGCCCGGACGAGGGGCCTCGGGCCGCGCCGCGTCGGAAGCTCGCGTGGAAAAACGGTGCCTCCGGCGTGAGCTATCGCTGTCCGCGTCGATTCAGCTTCAATCAACGCCAGTGTGATGAACAATCACGGCCTCGGGCAATTCGTCACAGGCGGGAGTCAATCAGGATCGACGCGGCCGGAGGCCGGCAGCACCGTTTTACGTGACACCCCTCACGCGAGTTCCACGCGTCGCCGCCCGAGGTCCCTCGCCCGGTAGGTCAGTGATCGCGCACTGCACTGATCGATTCGGTGGACCAAGGAACCTCGCCATCCTGCGAGCCGCAGCGGTGGTGCCGGGCGCCAGCCGACGTGTGAGCACGCCGACCTCAGGAATGCTGGAAGGCGCGCGCAGCGATGGTTCCGCGTCGACTTCGCTCTCCGTGATCCGTGCCGAGCGAGTCAGCCTCGCCGGTGCATGCCGTGAGTGGCCGTCGTTGACGCCAGCTGATAGTCGACGCGCGGGTGAAAGAGTGCGCGAGCGAGCGCGACTTCCCGGCGTGCGAACGACGCCGGCAGGCGGCCGGTGCCACGGCTGCGGCTGATGCTGCCGTCGGGCAACCCGTCGACTCAGGCATTCATGAGATGGCTCTTACAGTTCGCCGTCAGAATTTCGTGCGCGCGACGACGTCGTCGTAGGTTTGCAGTTCGCCGGCGCGAAACGCGTTCAGCAGACCCGGGATTGGGTCGAGCAGCTGCACCGAGTGCAGGTCAGGCGTGATGATCCCCGGCGGAAACCGGAATCCCATGTTGAAGTACGCGCGGATGAACGTGCTGTTGTTGTCGAGCGGCAGCGTCGCCACGTTCTTGTAGTACCGCTGCCAGGCGTCGGTCTGAAACAGATACTGCTCGACGTTCGAGGTGTAGAAGAAGTTCGCCGTTGCTCCGTGTTCCCGGAGATATCGGCCCACCGCCTGAATCGCCTTGTCGCCGCCGAAATCGCCGACGATCGGCACCAGCAGGTTGTTTCGCTCGAACTCGCGCAGTGCCCGGAAGTTCTCTTCGGTCGCCACGTAGGCGTGGTTCTGCCCGCTAAGATCCGTGGTCGTCATCAGCTCCATGTAGTTCGGGAACCACCGCGCGCCGACCTGCTGCCTCGGGAAGGAGTACCGCAGGTCCGGTCCTTCCGAATAGAACGCGCGATAAATGTAATCGATGCCGTGGCGATCCTCGGCCGAGAGCACGAACCCATGACGCTTGACGAGGCGATCCAGGACGTCCTGCAGGTTCTTGGCAAACAACTTCTCGCTGGACGGGGCCCGGTTAAAGGCGTCGAACATCTGGCTGACAGACGTCGTGCGAGTGAGTCCGTCCGGCCGCGCACGGGAGAACAGCCGCGACAGGAAATCGGCGCGATCCTCGGACATCTCGATGATCGCCTTGTACATGAGGTGCTCGAGCATGTTCTGGCGGCGGATGTCGATGATGAACGCCATGCGCGGATGGAGCGCCGTGATGTAGGTGAAGTTCTGATCGGGCCCGACGCCGAGGTACACGCCGTTGGGCGACACGCGCTTGACGAGGTCCGGGATCACTTCCTGAAACGTGGTCTCGTTCGAGATGAAGTTGTCGGAGCGGAAGAAGCCGTCAGGCTCCGAGAAGTCGGTGACGAGCTTCCAGAACGCGCGGTCCGACAGCTGTTTGGGCAGGTTGTCGGCCGCGACACGGTCGCGGGGGCCGAAAAGCGCCACCCCGGACAGGCTGAAGAGCGCGGTGACGATGACGAAAACGTGACGGCGTCGCAGCATCGGTTTGAATCTCACCGCACCCGGCGAGGCTTCGGCCCAGTATAGACTTAATTCGTGGCAAAAATCTGCGAAACGATTCTCGACGCCATCGGGCAGACGCCAATGGTCCGCCTGAATCGCCTCACGCACGGTCTGGTAAAAGCGACAGTGCTGGTCAAGCTGGAGACCTTCAATCCCGGTAATTCCATCAAGGACCGCATGGCCGTCAAGATGATCGAGGATGCCGAACGCGCGGGCCTGCTGAAGCCGGGCGGCACCATCATCGAGGGGACGTCCGGCAACACGGGGATGGGCCTCGCGATCGCCGCCGTGGTCAAGGGCTACAAGTGCATCTTCACGACAACCGACAAGCAGTCAAAAGAAAAGGTCGACGCCCTCAAGGCGTTCGGCGCCGAGGTGATCGTCTGTCCGACCAACGTCGATCCCGAAGATCCCCGTTCGTACTACTCGGTGTCGTCGCGGCTCGAGAAGGAGGTGCCGAACGGCTGGAAGGCGAACCAGTACGACAATCGATCCAACACGCAGGCGCACTACGAGCAGACCGGGCCGGAAATCTGGGAGCAGACCGATGGCCGCATCACGCACCTCGTGGTCGGCGTGGGCACCGGCGGCACGGCGTCAGGCGCGGGGCGGTATCTCAAGGAGCGCAATCCGAAAATCAGAGTCTGGGGCATCGATACCTACGGATCGGTGTTCAAGAAGTACAAGGAAACCGGAATCTTCGACAAGAACGAGATCTATCCGTACATCACGGAGGGCATTGGCGAGGATTTTCTTCCGGGCAACGTCGATTTCGACATCATCGATCACTTCGAAAAAGTGACGGATAAGGACGCCGCGATCATGACGCGCCGCATCGCCCGCGAGGAGGGTATCTTCGCCGGCAACTCGGCCGGATCGGCGGTCGCCGGGTTGCTGCAGCTGAAGGACCACTTCACCAGCGACGACGTCGTCGTGGTGATCTTTCACGATCACGGGTCGCGGTATCTCGGCAAGATGTTCAACGACGACTGGATGCGCGAGAAGGGCTTCCTCGAGAAGACCGGCATGACCGCGCGCGATCTCGTCGCGGCGAAGCTATCGGGCGAGCTGTGCTCGATTGAGGCGAACGAACCCGTGGAGCACGCGCTTCGGCTGATGAGCGAGCACGACTTCTCGCAAATCTCCATCACGCGCGCCAAGCGGCTGGTCGGCTCGCTGAACGAAACGCACCTGTACGAGGAGCTCTGCCGTCAGCCTGGGGCCAAAAGCCATCCGGTCGAATCGATCATGCAGCCGGCGTTTCCCTTCGTCGACATCTCGACGCCCGTCGAATTGCTGGCGACAATGATCACGCCGCAGAATCCCGCTGTGCTCGTGCGCGACTTCAAGACGGACAAAACCTTCATCATCACGCGATCCGATGTCATTCGAGTCCTGTGAACAATCGTACGTCGTGTCCGGCTTCAGCCGGACCATGAGGCAGCGATGACAGACAAAGCGTTGCGGGCCCAGTTGGCCGACTTCCTCGATTGGAAACACGCGCACGTCGGATTCGACGATGCGGTGAAGGGCATTCCGCCGAAGCTGCGCGGCGCCGTGCCGAAGGGTTTCGCGCATTCAGTGTGGGAGATTGTCGAACACGTGCGCATCGCGCAGCACGACATCCTCGATTTTTCCATCAACCCCCGATACAAGGAGACGATGAAATGGCCGGACGACTACTGGCCGAAGACGCCTGGCCCGAAGAGCGCGAGCGCGTGGACCAAATCGCTCGCTGATTTCAAGCGCGATCGCAAAGCGATGCAGCGGCTTGCCGCGGACGAGCGCGTCGATCTCCTCGCCACGATCCCGCACGGGACAGGTCAAACCTACCTCCGTGAGGTGCTGCTGGTCGCGGATCACACGGCCTATCACGTCGCCCAGATTGTCGACCTCAGGCGTGCGCTGGGAATCTGGAAGAGCTAGGGGACTGGGAACGCGAACTTCTCCTACGCTATTTCGAGAGAGCGTTCTGGATATGGGCGGCGTGGTGGCGGCCGTGCCACGCGTACATCGCCAGCCCGTCGACAATGGCCACTGATCCCAGTTCCGGGTGGACGAACGTTCTCTGGAACTGCTCCTCGGGCAACGCGCGCAGGAAGACGACCCAGCGGCGATGGAGCGCGTCAAGCAGATCGAGCGACATCGAGATGGGCGCGGAGCGCCCGTCCGGCAACTCTGCCCACCGCACCTCGTCGTACGGCTTGATGACCGGCGTGTCTTCCGTCACGGCCAGCTTCATCCTTATGTACATGTTCATATGGCTGTCCGGCACGTGATGGACGACCTGCCGGATGGTCCAGCCCCCATCGCGATACGGCGAGTCGAGTTGCCTGTCGTCCAGTCGCTCCACGAGCGATCGGATCGTCGCAGGCGTTCTCTCGATGGCGTCGATCAATCCCGTGCGAGCGGCCGAATCGAGCGGTCCGCGCGGCCGCTCAAAGCGCCCGATGGGATACCGGTCCTTCTCGAGTGCAGACATGGCGATGCTCTCCCGCCGCATAGTGTCAGCCTGCGCGCCATATAAGTAAATTCGAATATTGTCATCTAAATCATCTGATATTGGTATGTCATGTCCGGGCCGATGGTTGTCGAGGGGCCGCGGGCCGGGGCCGTGCTCCGCAGCGCGGTCGAGCGTCTACGCGTGTTACGATGGGCTTTCCCCAGACGAGCTCGGCGGCCGGCGATGAATGTGAAGCCGTCTCAACGCTATGCGCCATGGCTCTGGCTGCTGCTCGGGCTCTTCACGATCCGTGTGCTCGCGCAGCCGATCGCGTTGCGCGTCGATCTGCCGCTGCTGCCGCGGTTCGAATCGTGGCATAGCGGTCTTCTTCCTTACCCGGTGCTCGTCCTGACTCAAGTGGCCATCATTTTGTGGCTGTCACGCACGGCGTGGATATTCACGACAGGCGCCGTGGCCCCGCGCTTCCAGCTCGGTGTCCTGATGCTGGCTCTTGGCGGCGTGTATTTCGCGGCCATGGCGATGCGCCTGCTGCTCGGAGCGACCGTCCTGGCCCATGAGCGATGGTTCGCCAGCCCGTTGCCTACGGTCTTTCACCTGGTGCTGGCGACCTATGTGTTGCTGTACGGACATTTTCACTGGCGCTACGGTTCGGACCTTCATCGGAGTCTGGAGAAGTCGTGGTGAGCCAGGAGGCGAACCGCCTGCTCCCATCGTGGCACTACCCCTCGGTCATCGTCACGGCGTTCGCGCTGTTCGCGTTCCTGCAGTTCGAGGGCGTGTCTCTCGTCCTCAGCACCTATGTTCCGGTGTTGCTCACGGCCGTACTCGTGACGTGGCTCGAATTGACGTTCCCGCACCGTGCCGAATGGCGACCCGCCCCAGGGGAAGTGAGGACGGATCTCGTGTTCATGGTGGTCGTCCAGCTTGCCGTTCCGCCGATGGTCGCGTTCATCTTCACGTACGCCCTCATCGCGCCCGCAAGGGCGCTCAATCTGCCTCTGGCCTGGTTGTGGCCGCATGCCTGGCCAATCTGGATTCAGGCGGTGCTGATGATTCTGGTGGTCGACTTTCTGCGTTACTGGCTGCACCGGGCGGCGCACGAGAACGACACGCTGTGGCGCCTTCATTCCGTGCATCATTCCGTGGAGCAGCTCTATTGGCTGAACACCGCACGGTTCCATCCGCTCGAGAAAGCGCTGCAGATGGTGCTCGACAGCCTCCCGTTCCTCCTCATGCAGGTCGATGCCAAGGTCCTCGCGCTGTATTACATCGCTTATGCCACCAATGGGTTCTTCCAGCACTGCAACATCCGACTGCGCTACGGCGTCCTGAACTACATCGTCGGAAGCGCCGAAACGCACCGCTGGCACCATTCCCGTGTGCCACGAGAATCGAACGCCAACTACGGGAATACCGTCATCATCTGGGATCTCCTCTTTGGGACCTGGTTCCTGCCTCGTGAACGCGAGATCACCGATCTCGGTCTGCAGGATGCCGCCTATCCGAAGTCCTTTCTGCTGCTCATGCGCGCACCGTTCAGGCGATAGGCCACATCCGTGCGTGCGATGTTGCTCCGCGCCGGGATGGCGCTCTACCGCGGCCGATACTGGTGGCCCGTCGAACGGATGGCCTCGCGGCCCGCGGCGACGCAGCAGAACGTCCTGCGACGGTTGCTCGCCGCGAACCGCGGTACGCGTTTCGGCGTCGAGCACCGATTCGCGGACATCCACGATCACCGCGACCTGGTGAAGCATGTGCCTGTGCAGGATTACGAAATGCTCCGCCCGTACATCGAAGATCAACGGCGCACGCGTGTCGCAGCGCTCACGGCGGAGTCCCCGCTGTTCTACGCACAGACCAGTGGCACAACAGGCAAACCCAAATTCATCCCCATTACTTCGTCGATGCTTGCGATCAACCGGCGCGAGCAGGCGTTGTTCTCTTACTTGCAACACCGCGCCTGCCCGGCGGCGTTCGCGGGCAAGGCCCTGGGGATCATGGGTGCGGCGGTCGAAGCGCACCTCGACACCGGCCACGCCGTCGGCTCGGTTTCCGGGCACCTGTACCGGTCGCTTCCTGCCGGCGTGCGCGCCCGATTCGTCGTGCCTCCGGAAGTGTCGGAAATCTCCGACTACAACCTGAAATACTTGGTCATCGTCCGCCTCGCACTGAGCGAACCGGATATCACCTACCTCGGCTCGCCCAATCCGACGACCTTTCTCCGGCTGCTCGATGTCCTGAACGACCATAGGGAGCTGCTGCAGAAATCCATGGAAACAGGCACGCTGGATCACCTTGACCAACTCGACACGCGTGTCCGGGATGTTGTGGCGCCGCGGGTCCGGCCCAATCGCGCGCGCGCCGCCCAGCTCGCGAGCGGCGCCACGTTGACCTATGCGGATCTGTGGCCAGGTATTCGCCTCGTCACGACATGGACTGGCGGCAGTTGCGGGATCGCCCTCGACAAGCTGCGTCGGAAGCTGCCATCGACGGCGCTTGTGATGGAGCTGGGCTACCAGGCCACCGAGTGTCGCGGCACGATCGCCCTCGAACCGGAAACCGCTGGGGGCCTGCCGCCGCTGCACCACCATTTCTTCGAGTTCGTCGAACAGGCCGGCTGGGACCGCGACATGCCGGAATTCCTCACGCTCGCTCAGCTCGAAACTGGAAGGCGTTACTACATTCTGATCACGACCACGTCAGGACTGTACCGGTACTTCATGAACGATCTGGTCGAAGTCACAGGATTCTTCCGGCAGACGCCGCTTCTGCGATTCGTACAGAAGGGGAAAGGGGTCACCAGCCTGACGGGCGAGAAGCTGTACGAGGCGCAGACCATCGACGCCGTCCGCGAGATCACGACTCGGTACGGCCTGTCGTCGGGTTTTTTCCTGCTCGTCGCCGATGAAGCCACTCTGGCGTACCGACTCTTCATCGAATTGGATAACGATGCCCGGGACGTCCTGCCCGACGCGAGAGGCATCGGCGCCGCCGTGGACGCTCGCCTGGGAGAGCTGAACATGGAATACCACGGCAAGCGCGAAAGCGGGCGACTCGGTGCGCTGACCGTCGCGTGGCTCAAACACGGGACGGGTGAGGCCTACAAGGCGGCGTGTGTTCGGGCTGGCCAACGCGAAGGGCAATTCAAGCCGCCCGTGCTCCAGAATCGAAAAGATCTCGCGATGCCTGTCGAGCAGTACGTGATTCAGTGACGTGATGCCAACGCCCACCGGGATTCGTCAACTGCGAGTGAAAGAGCTCCGCATCCCTTTCAAGGCGGCCTTTCGGCATGCATCGGCCGAGCGGGCCGAGACATCCAGCGTGTGGGTCGAGGCCGTTTCGAGCACGGACATCGTGGGTTACGGTGAGTCATGCCCGCGTCCGTACGTCACGGGCGAGTCGATCACGTCCGCGCGTACGTTCGTGGCGCGGCATGAGACGGCGCTCTGTGGCGAGATTCGTGACCTCCCATCGCTCCGGACGTGGATGGCGTCGCATGCGGGGGAGCTCGACGCGAATCCGGCGGCATGGTGCGCGGTGGAGATCGCGATTCTGGATCTGTTGGCACAGCAGCGTGACCAGACGATCGAGGCGTTTCTGTCGCTGCCGCCGATCGCCGGCCGCTTCCGGTACAGTGCCGTGCTCGGTGACTCAGAGACAGAGGCGTTTCGGCGTACCGCTGAACAATATCGCCGCATGGGATTCACCGACTTCAAGATCAAGCTGTCCGGCGATATGGATCGGGATCGCGCGAAAATGGCCGTGCTGCGTGGATGGGATGGAAAAGCGGCGAGCATCAGGGTGGACGCGAATAATCTGTGGGAGCGGGCTGACGATGCGATCCGCTTCCTGCGGGACCTCGACTATCGGTTCTTTGCCGTCGAGGAGCCGATTCGTCCGCATCAGTACGGCGAGCTGGCCGGAATCGCGGCCGCCTTGGATTGTCCGATCATCCTGGACGAAAGCTTCGTCCGGATCGGCCAGTTGTCCCTGCTCGGCGGCATGCCGGCACGGTGGCTGATCAACCTGCGCGTGTCGAAGATGGGCGGACTGCTGCGGTCGCTGCAGGTTGTCGAAGGATTACGGGCTGCGGGCATTGGACTGATAGTCGGCGCGCAGGTCGGCGAAACGAGCCTGCTCACTCGCGCCGCACTGACCGTCGCACATGCCGGCCGTGATGGCCTGGTGGCACAGGAAGGCGCCTTCGGAACGTTCCTGCTGACCAAGGATGTCTGCGATCCGCCGCTCATGTTCGGTGCTGGAGGAGTGCTCGACGTTTCGAGCCATTCGTTCCCGGACAGATCCGGTCTGGGAGTTGTCGACCCGGCGCAATGCTAGTTGCCCTTACACGCGATATCAGCCCGGCGATCGCGCAGTGCCAGCTGACCCATCTCGCACGTGAGCCCATTAACGTCAACCTGGCGCGGGCGCAGCACGCCGCGTACGAGGCGTGTCTGCGCGGCGCGGGGTGCCGGGTGGAGCGGCTCGAGGCCGGAGCGGACATGCCGGATTCCGTCTTCATCGAGGATGCGGCGATCGTCTTCGACGAGGTGGCGATCGTGACCCGCCCCGGCGCCCCTGCTCGGCGCGCTGAGACCACGGGAGTCGCCGACGCGCTCCGAACGTATCGACCGCTGCATCTCATGGAATCGCCGGGGACCGCCGATGGCGGCGACGTGCTCGTCGTCGGCCGTCGGGTATTCGTCGGGCGATCGAGCCGCACGAACGATGCTGGCATCGACGACATCCGTCGTGTGCTCACGCCGCATGGCTACGACGTCACGGCGATTGACGTGCACGGCTGTCTCCACCTGAAGTCTGCGGCCACCTCCGTCGGTGAGAATCTGCTGCTGATCAATCCGGCATGGCTGCCGCTGAAGCCGTTCGCGCGGTTCGATCGCATCGACGTGCACCCGGAGGAGCCATCGGCGGCGAATGCGCTCCGAATTCGTGATCAGATCGTCTACCCGACCATGTTTCCGCGAACGCTGGAGCGACTCGAGCGGCGTGGTCTGCTTACGTGCACCGTCGAGGCGAGCGAGGTTGCCAAGGCCGAAGGTGCGGTGACATGCTGCAGTGTGATATTTGAATCTGAGGATTTGAGGATTTGAGGATTTGAGGATCTGAGGATCTAAGCATCTGTGGACGAGAAACGACAGCTGTTGAGGCATGCGTTGGCGACCGTGGCTTATCGGGGTGGGAAGGCTGTCCGCGATGCGCCGGCCGGGTTCGCGGGAGTTCGCGCAGGCGACACGTCACGAACGGCGGGCGAGATCCTCGCGCACGTCGGCGACCTCTTCGACTGGGCGCTCACCCTTGCGCAGGGGACGCAGGTCTGGCGCGACTCGACGGCGCTGGCCTGGGAGCGGGAGGTCGCGCGTTTCTTTGCAACGCTCGGGGCGTTCGACGCATACCTCGCGGGCAATGGCGCGCTGGCCGTTCCGGCAGAAAAACTCCTTCAGGGACCCATCGCCGATTCGCTCACGCACATCGGTCAGATCGCGATGCTGCGGCGCGTCGCCGGCAGCCCGCTTCGTGGCGAAAACTACTTCAAGGCGGACATCAGCGTGGGTCGTGTAAACGCCGTGCAACCGCCGCCCCGCCGCGAATTCGATTAACGAAATCGTAATTCGCTGCTCAGAAAAACACACACCTCTCCTTCTTCCTCGGCAGTTTTGGCCGCCGGACGAACGATCGCCTGTGGAAGCGTTCTTGCGATCGACGCCCCATCCATGAGTGAGCGCGCGGCGTTTGGTCCCAATCTGAGGCGGCTTCGTGTGCAGCGCGGCATCTCGCTCGAATCCATCGCGGCCGCCACAAAGGTCCAAGTCGATTTCTGGGCCGAGCTCGAACGGAACGACTTCTCGCGCTGGCCCTCCGGCATCTACGCGCGCGCGTACGTGCGTGCCTACGCTATTGAAATCGGTGTCGATCCGGACGCGACCGTCGACGATTTCTGCCGGTTGTTTCCGAACGGCGATCGGCGTGTGGTCCGCCTTGTCCGCCAACACGCGGCGCTGATGGGACATGACCTCCGCTGGAGGGACGATCTCGTCGGATCGGTGACCGAAGAGAGGCGGTCGAACCCCTCCTCAGACATGTCGGCTCTTCCCGCCGTCGCGTTCACGATGATCGGACGAGTGGTCGCCGCCTTGCTGGACCTGGGCGCTGCCTTTGGAGGCGCCGGTGTCCTCATGACGTTGATGCCCATTCGATGGAGCGTGTCCCTGGCCATGGTCGCGCTGATCTATCACGCCGTCTCGCTGATTGCGCTGGGCAGTACGCCGGCCGTGTGGGCGATCGAAACCTACCTGACGAACCGGCACCCGGCCACGAGCCGCGCGGGCAGCCTGCGATTCCTGCGCTTGTTGCACCGTTCGGACGCGTCCAGGCAGGCCTGAAGCCCCTGAAGTCTGAAGCCCGAAGCCTGGAGTCTAGATAAGATCCACTAATGCGGTTCGCGGAGCTTGTCGAAACCTCCGACGGAGTGGCCCGGACAAGCGGTCGCCTGGCCAAGATCGATCGCCTGGCCGCGCTGCTCAAGCGGGCGGATGCCCACGAAGTCGAGATTGCGGCTGCCTTTCTGAGCGGCGCACCACGACAGGGCCGCATCGGGCTCGGCGGCGCGGCCCTTAGCGAGGCGCGTCACGTCGCGCCGTCCGATCAGGCCACCCTCGACCTCGCTGAAGTCGACGAGACGTTTGACTGGATCCACTCGGCAGTCGGTCCGGGCTCGACCGACGCCAAAGTCGCAATCCTCTGGCGGTTGCTCGCCCGCTCGACGAGCGCCGAGCAGCATTTCATCATGCGGCTCATTGCAGGCGACCTGCGGCAGGGCGCGCTCGAGGGCGTGCTCGTCGATGCCGTCGCGCGCGCCGCGGATCTTCCGCCGGCCCGGGTTCGCCGGGCCACGATGCTGGCCGGTGCGCTGGCGCCGGTCGCGCGAGCGGCGCTGACGGAAGGCGAGCGAGGGCTCTCGCGCTTCCTCCTTCGGCCGTTTCAACCGATCCAGCCGATGCTCGCCGATTCGGCGGCCGACGTCGGCGACGCGATGGCGACGCTCGGCGAGGCGGTGCTCGACTACAAGCTCGACGGTGCGCGCATCCAGGTGCACAAGATCGATGACGAGGTGCGCGTCTACTCGCGAAATCTGCGCGACGTGACGATCGCCGTTCCGGAAGTCGTGGTCCTGGCCCGCGCGATTCCCGCACGTGAGCTGATTCTCGACGGTGAGGTGATCGCGCTGGCGCCGGCCGGCGGCCCCCATCCATTCCAGGTCACCATGCGGCGGTTTGGACGGAAGCTCGATGTCGATCGCCTCCGCCAGGAATTGCCCCTCACGCCCTTCTTCTTCGATGCGCTGTACCTCGACGGCGATCCACTGATCGACGAGCCGCTGGCTCGCCGCGTGGCGGTCCTTGCGGATCGACTTCCGGCCGCGAACCTCGTTCCGCGCCTCGTCACGGCCAGTCCGGACGATGCGGCCGCCTTCGCGAGGCAGGCGCTCGCCGCCGGTCATGAAGGCGTGATGGCCAAGGCGCTCGACGGCCGTTATGCGGCGGGCCGCCGGGGCAGCGCCTGGCTCAAGGTCAAGCAGGCGCACACGCTCGACCTCGCGATCCTTGCCGCGGAGTGGGGAAGCGGTCGGCGCCGCGGCACGCTGAGCAACCTGCATCTGGGCGCGCGTGACGAGCAGCGGGGTGGATTCGTGATGCTGGGCAAGACCTTCAAAGGGCTGACGGATGAGATGCTGGCCTGGCAAACGACCAGACTTCTGGAACTGGAGATCGGACGCGACGACCGCACCGTGTACGTCCGCCCCGGGCTCGTGGCGGAAGTGGCGTTCAATGACGTACAGGTCAGTCCGCAGTATCCCGGCGGGCTTGCGCTTCGGTTCGCGCGAGTGAAGCGCTATCGGACAGACAAGACTGCGGCTGAGGTGGACACCTTTACGGCAGTGCAGAGGATTTACCAAGTCGCGACGCGTCGTACGTAGTGTCCGGCTTCCCTGGCCTGACCGACAGCGAAGGCAGCCGGACCTGCGACGGTCCTATGAGGTGGACACTACATGCAGCAGCGTCTGTCGCCGATAAGGCAGGCGCGTGTTACAGGCGTGGGGAGTCAGCGACAAGGGCGTGGTCAGGCCCACCAACCAGGATCGCTTCGCGATCGATGAAGCCCTCCGCCTCTGTGTGATCGCCGACGGCCTGGGGGGCCACAACGCCGGCGAAATCGCCGCGCACACCGCCGTCGACGCCGTGCTCGACGTCGTGCGGGCGCCGCAACGGATCGGCTGGCCATTCGGCGTCGATCCGTCACTCTCAGACACGGGAAATCTGCTCCGCACGGCGATTCATCTGGCGAACATCCAGGTCATCGAACAGGCTGGTCGTTCGACGGCTTACGCGGGCATGGGAACCACGATTGTCGCGGCTCTTGTCGTTGACGGCCGATTGTCAGTCGGCCACGTTGGCGACAGCCGGTTGTATCGCCTCGCCAGCGGGCAGCTGCGCCAGCTGACAGGCGACGACTCGTGGATGGCCAGCGTGATCGCGAACGATCCGCCCGCCAGCGACAGCCTGCTCGAGCATCACCCCATGCGGCATGTGCTGACCAACGTCGTCGGCAGCCGGCGGCGGACCGATGTGCACGTGTGCGAGGAGCCGCTCACCGCCGGCGATCGGCTGCTCTTGACGACCGACGGCGTCCACGGCGTCCTCGATGACCGCCGCCTCGAACGGCTGCTGGCCGATCCGGATGATTTAGCGGCAGCGGCTTCTGAGATCGTGCGCACGGCCATCGCGCGAGGCAGCCGCGACAACTGCACGGCCATCGTGGCCCAATACCTACCGGTCTAAACCGACTTCAGACTTCAGACTTCAGACTTCAGACTTCAGACTTCAGGCTTCAGACTCCGGGCCCTACTGCCCGCGCCCCTGACCTGCGCCTCCACCTGCGCCGGGCGCAGCGCCCCGTGCGGGTGGCGGGTTCTTCAGATTATTGAGCTGTGGCTGGAGGGCCGGGTCGAGCGCGACGGCCTTTTCCATTTCGGCGATCGCGTTGGCCCTGTCGTTCTTGCGCTGATACGCCTGCGACATCACCTGATGGCTACGTGCCGACTTCGGGTTGAACTCCACGTTTGTCTGCGCGAACAGGATGGCATCGTCGAATTTGGTCGCCGCAATCGCGCGTGTCGCCGCGTCGAACAGCGTCAGGTCGCTGAAGTCGTACGACTGTGCCCCGTAATATTCCTTGCGAAGGTCGCGGTATTTCGCGACCGCCGCAGCCGCATTCGACTGGTTCGCCGTATCAACGACGATGTCGACGAGTTGTTTCGGAATCACCTGGCCGCGGTGGCACGTCACGCATTGCACCTGCACCTGTTCACTGACAGGTTTGCCCAGCTTCGTCAGCTCCGTGTTGATCGTCTTGTTGATGTCCATCACCATCCGCAGCATCATCCGCGCTTTGGCTTTCTCCGGCTTCACATCGGACGGAAAGTCATTGCCTGGAGCGCCAGCCGCGGTCCACACATGGCAATGTCCGCACTCGGTGCCAAGAGCTGCCGCGATACTCCGCATGACCGGGAGGACCTGCGCGTTCGTCCACTCCTTGGGCAGGACCTGGAGGTTCCTGGCTGGCACCGGCGCGGGCGCGGCGCCCTGGGCCGGAGTCGCGGCGGGCGCCTGCGCGCCCAGCGAGGCGCTCACAAGGAGTGTCGCAAGCGATCCACAACCGAAAGACAAGCGCTTCATACCCCTAACCTCTGTTTAAATAGATGGTTATCGGACGCCGTAATATAGCCGATTTCGAGGGGCCTGGCCCATTTGACGGGGATGGAGCGGTCGGGGCGGAAGTTGCGCGAAAGGCTGGCGCGGTGCTATATTCGTCAGGTTGTATTGAAGCTAGGACACCCTATCTAGCTGTGAAGGATCCCTTCCGTCGCGGCAACTCGAACCTAGGGTAATCGGGTTTTCAGGCGCCAAGCCACGTGGCTTTTAGGCCTGAAGCGACAGGTGACACGTTGACCATTTGGTCATCTAGTCATCTGGTTTATTTGGTCATTGATTGGTCGATTGGCGAATTCAATCAATCAAACAATCAATGACCAGATGATCAGATGACCAAATAACCAGATTCTGAGATCAAGAAATGCCGACTATCAGTCAGCTTGTGCGCGCGGGAAGAAAACAGATCGTCAGCAAGACGAAGAGTCCCGCGTTGCAGGACAGCCCGCAGAAGCGCGGCGTCTGCGTGCGCGTGTTCACCCAGACCCCGAAGAAGCCGAACTCCGCGCTGCGCAAAGTCGCCCGCGTGCGTCTGACGAACGGCATCGAGGTGACGACGTATATCCCGGGCGTCGGCCACAACCTGCAGGAGCACTCGCTCGTGCTGATTCGCGGCGGACGCGTCAAGGATCTGCCCGGCGTCCGCTATCACGTCGTGCGCGGGACGCTCGACGCGGTTGGTGTCGCGGGTCGCATGCAGGGCCGATCGAAGTACGGCGCGAAGCGGCCGAAGAAGGCGTAGAGATAGGCTATCGGCTTTGGACTTTGGGCTTTAGCTAAAGCCTAAAGCCAAGAGCCTAAAGCCTGAGGTTTTCAGAGATGCCCCGACGAAGAGAAATTCCCAAACGCGACGTGCCGGCGGACCCGCTCTATCAGAGCCCGCTCGTGACCAAGTTCATCAGCTGCGTGATGCACGACGGCAAGCGCAGCACGGCCGAGCGCATCCTCTACAAGAGCTTCGACATCATCAAAGACAAGACGGGCGACGATCCGCTGAAGGTGTTCAAGAAGGCGATCGACAACGTCAAGCCGAGCCTCGAAGTGAAGTCGCGCCGCGTCGGCGGCAGCAACTACCAGGTGCCGGTCGAAGTGAACCCGAACCGCCGGCTCTCGCTGAGCATCCGGTGGATTGTCGGCTACGCGCGCTCGCGCGGCGACGGCAAGACGATGCAGGAGAAGCTGGCGAACGAATTCCTTGACGCGTCGAACCTGCGTGGCGGCGCCGTCAAGAAACGTGAAGACACGCACCGGATGGCCGAAGCCAACAAGGCGTTCGCCCACTACAGATGGTGAGCGCCTGCGGCTATGCCGAAGCGGCGGACAAGCAGATCCGCCGCGAGGCATCAGCGTAAGTTCGCGCTGGGGGTGGGGCCCCAGCGCCAGTGAAAAAAAGTAAACAGCTACACGAAAAATGCCCAGGCAGTCGCCCTTAAGCAAAACGCGGAACATCGGCATCATGGCCCACATCGATGCCGGGAAGACGACGACGACAGAACGGATTCTGTACTACACCGGAATTACGTACAAAATCGGCGAGGTTCACGAAGGCACCGCCGTCATGGACTGGATGGAGCAGGAGCAGGAGCGCGGCATCACGATCACGTCGGCCGCCACGACCTGTTTCTGGCGCGATCACCGCATCAACATCATCGACACGCCGGGACACGTCGACTTCACAGCCGAAGTCGAGCGCTCGCTGCGCGTCCTCGACGGTGCGGTTGCCGTCTTCGACGCGGTCGCTGGTGTCGAGCCGCAGTCGGAAACCGTCTGGCGGCAGGCCGACAAGTACCGCGTCCCGCGCATCTGCTTCGTCAACAAGATGGACAGAATCGGCGCGGACTTCAAGCGAACGCTCGAGCAGATCGGTACCAAGCTCCAGGGCAACGCCGTCGCCATTCAGCTGCCCATCGGCTCCGAAGAACGCTTTCGGGGCGTGATCGACCTCGTCAAGATGAAGGCGATCACCTACAAAGACGAAACCATGGGCGCCGACTACATCGTCGACGACATTCCAGCCGACATGCTGGACGAGGCGAAGCACTATCGCGAGCAGCTGATCGAGAAAGTCAGCGAGGCGGACGACAAGCTGCTCGAGAAGTACCTGCACGGCCAGGAGCTCACCGAGGAAGAAATCAAAGGCGCCCTGCGCAAGCGCGCCATCGAATCGGTCCGCAAGGAAAAGGCCGCGTTCGTGCCGGTCATCTGCGGCTCCGCCTTCAAGAACAAAGGCGTGCAGCCGATGCTTGACGCGGTCGTCGACTATCTGCCCTCGCCGCTCGACATCCCGCCGATCATCGGACTCGACCCGGAGAAGGCCGAGCCGACGCAAATCGAGCGTCCGGCCTCCGACGACGCCCCGTTCTCGGCGCTGGCGTTCAAGATCATGACCGACCCCTTCGTGGGTCAGCTCTGCTTCATCCGCGTCTACTCCGGGGTGATGACCGCGGGGTCCTCTATCTATAACGCGACCAAGCAGAAGACCGAGCGCGCCGGCCGCCTCCTGAAGATGCACGCCAACAAGCGTGAGGAAATCAAGGAGGTCTACGCGGGCGACATCGCCGCGTGCGTCGGCCTGCGCAGCGTGACGACCGGCGACACGATCTGCGACGAAAAGCACGCGGTCGTGCTCGAATCGATGGATTTCCCCGAGCCGGTCATTTCGCTCGCCATCGAGCCGAAGACGAAAGCGGATCAGGAAAAGCTCGGCATGGGCCTCGGCAAGCTGATGGCCGAAGATCCGACCTTTCGCGTGAAGACCGACGAGCAGACCGGCCAGGTCGTCATCGCCGGCATGGGCGAGCTGCACCTCGAAATCATCGTCGACCGCCTCAAGCGCGAGTTCAACGTCGAAGCGACGGTGGGCCGTCCGCAGGTGGCCTACAAGGAAACGCTGACGCGTCCCGCCGAGGGCGAGGGCCGGTACATCAAGCAGACCGGCGGACGTGGTCAATACGGCCACGCCAAGATTCGACTCATTCCGCGCCAGCCGGGCGAGGGCTACGAGTTCCTCAACGAGATCGTCGGCGGGTCGATTCCGAAGGAGTTCATCAAGCCGATCGATCAGGGCATTCGCGAGGCGATGACGACCGGTGTCCTCGCGGGCTACCCGGTCGACGACGTGGCCGTGGAGTTATACGACGGTTCGTACCACGACGTGGACTCGTCCGAGATGGCCTTCAAGATTGCCGGGTCGATGGCGTTCAAGGACGCGGCGAAACGGGCCAAACCGGTGCTGCTCGAGCCGGTGATGCGCGTCGAGGTCGTCGTCCCCAAGGACTACATGGGCGACGTGATGGGGAACCTCGCCAGCCGGCGCGGTCACATCCAGTCGCAGGAAGATCGCGGCGGCACGCAGATCATTCAGGCGCGTGTCCCGCTGTCGGAGATGTTCGGCTACGCGACGGACCTCCGGTCGCGCACGCAGGGGCGCGCGACCTACTCGATGCACTTCGATCGATACGAGCCGGCGCCGCAGAACGTCAGCGAAGAAGTTGTGGCGAGGATGCAGGGGAAGTAAACAGGCTTCGGGCTCCGGGCTTTAGGCTCCAGGCTTGCCGAAAGCCCGAAGTCGGGAAAAGCGCCTGCGGCCATGCGAGCGCGAGGCCATGTGAAGCCGAGCGCGAGCATCAGCGTAAGTTCCGCGTGGGGGTGGGGCCCCACGCGCAGTGAAAAAAAGTTGGCAGATATGGCAACAGCATTTAGCGAAAAAATCCGCATCCGCCTCAAGGCGTATGACTACCGCGTTCTCGACCAGTCGACGACCGAAATCGTCGACACGGCCAAGCGCACCGGCGCGCGGCTGGCAGGCCCGATTCCGCTGCCGACGGCCAAGAACAAGTGGACGGTGCTGCGCTCGCCGCACGTCGACAAGAAATCGCGCGAGCAGTTCGAGATTCGCACGCACAAGCGGCTCATCGACATCTTCGAGCCGACGCCCCAGACGGTCGACGCGCTGATGAAGCTCGATCTGCCGGCCGGCGTCGACGTGGAGATCAAGGCGTTCGGGAAGGAACACAAATAGGCTCAGGACTCATGGCTTAGGGCTTAAGCCAGCTTGAGCCTTAAGCCTTGAGCCAGACAGGTTTCTTATGGTTACCGGAATAATCGGCAGAAAAATCGGAATGACCCAGGTGTTCGATCCTGACGGTACGGTCCACCCGGCCACCGTCATCAAGGCCGGCCCCTGCGTGGTGGTCCAGTCGAAGACGGCGCAGACGGATGGCTACGCGGCCGTGCAGCTCGCCTTTGTCGAAGAGACAGCGCCAAAAGCCAACAAGCCGACAGTCGGTCACTTCAAGAAGGCCAACGTGCCGGCGACGCGCGTCCGCCGCGAGGTGAGGCTGGCCGCGGGACCTGGAGACAGCGCCGAGCCGAAGACCGGCGATCAAGTCCTCGTGTCGATCTTCGCCGACGGCGAGCGTGTGGACATCATCGGCACGGGTCGCGGCAAGGGCTTCCAGGGCGTGGTCAAGCGGCACCACTTCGCCGGCGGCGCGGCGACGCATGGTTCGATGTTCCATCGCGCACCCGGATCGATTGGCGCCTCGTCATTCCCGTCGCGCGTCGTGAAGGGCATGCGGGCGGCGGGCCGGATGGGCGGCGGCCGTGTCACGATCCACAACCTGAAAGTGCTGCGCGTGGATCTCGAGAACCACCTCCTGATCGTCGAGGGGGGCATTCCGGGCGCGCCGTCGAGCTACGTGATCGTGCGCAAGGCGGTGACGGCCAAGAAGATCAAGATCGCACAGGTCGAGAAAGTCAAGAGGGGCAAGAAATAGCCATGCAACTCGACGTCGTGAACAACGAAAACAAGAAGGTCGGTGCGGTCGACGTGCGCGACGACGTGTTCGGCGGGCGGGTGAATACCGACCTGATATGGGAATCGGTCGTGCACTCGAACGCGGCGGAACGCCGCGGTACGCACGCGACGAAGAACCGCGCACTGGTCAGTGGCAGCGGCAAGAAACCCTGGCGGCAGAAGGGCACCGGCCGCGCGCGCATCGGCTCGATTCGCAACCCGCTGTGGCGCCATGGCGGTACGGTGTTCGGGCCGCAGCCGCGCAGCTACGACTTCGCGCTGCCGAAGAAAGTCCGGCGCGGGGCGCTGCGGGCAGCCTTGGCCGACAAGGTCCAGAAGGGCGCGCTCCTCGTCGTCGACGAGTTGTCGGCATCCGAAATCAAGACGAAGAGCGCTGTGGAACTGTTGACGCGTCTCGGCGTCGTCGGCAAGGCGGTCCTGGTGGACGTGGCGGTCGACGACAAGCTGTCGCGATCGGTCCGCAACATCCCCGGCGTCTCGCTGGTCGCGAGCGCGCGGCTTACGGCGCGTGAGGTGGCGGACGCCGGCCGGGTGGTCGTGACGAAGAGCGCGATCGAAAAGTTACAGGAGGCTCTCGGCTGATTCTTGAATTGCAGATTGCAGATTGCAGATTGCAGATTGATTCTGCAATCCAGTCTGAAATCTACATTCTGAAATCTGAAATTTCAGGGTTCTTATGAAACTGACAGATGTCATTCGCCGCCCGCTGATCACCGAGAAGACGTCCATCCTTCGCGAGGACGGCCGGACGATCGTGTTTCAGGTCGCGGTCGATGCGAACAAGATCGAAATCAAGCGGGCCATCGAGCAGCTCCTCGGAACGCAGGTTGACAGCATCCGCACCGCGCTTGCTCACGGCAAGGTGAAGCGGCAGGGCCGCTACGCCGGCCGCCGGTCGGACTGGAAGAAGGCCTACGTCAAGCTGCGCGAGGGCGCGAAGATGCCCGAATTTCTCGAGGGCGCGTAAAGCGCCCGAGTTGTGATCAGAGCAGGTGCGTAAATGGCGATCCGCAAATACAACCCGACGTCACCCGGCACGCGGTTCCAGACCGTGGCAGTCTTCGACGAGATCACCACGCAGGAGCCGCACAAGCCGCTCGTCGAGCCGCTGCACAGCACGGGCGGCCGTAATAACGTGGGGCACCTCACGTCCTGGTGGCGCGGCGGCGGCCACAAGCGGATGTACCGGATCATCGACTTCAAGCGCGACAAGCGCGACATTCCGGCGAAGGTGTCGACCATCGAGTACGACCCGAACCGCTCGGCGCGGATTGCGCTCCTGACGTACGCGGACGGCGAGAAGCGCTACATCCTTCAGCCGAATGGATTGAAGGTGGGCGACACGATCGTCGCCGGAGAGACGGTGGATATCCTTCCGGGCAACTCGCTCCCGCTGAAGAACATTCCTCTCGGCACGCTGCTTCATAACGTCGAGCTCCGGCCGGGCCGGGGCGGGCAGATCGCCCGCAGCGCCGGATCGTCTGTGCAGCTCGTGGCCAAGGAAGGCGACTACGCCTCGGTCAAGATGCCGTCGGGCGAGATTCGCAAGATCAGCATGGTGTGCTTCGCGACGATCGGCCAGGTCGGCAACATCGATCACGAGAACGTGTCGATCGGGAAGGCGGGACGCAGTCGCTGGATGGGGCAGCGTCCTCACGTGCGCGGCGTGGCCATGAACCCGGTCGATCATCCCCTGGGCGGCGGCGAGGGGAAGACCTCGGGCGGCCGCCATCCCGTATCGCCCTGGGGCCTGCCCACGAAGGGCTACAAGACGCGCAATCGGAAGTCGACCGACAAGTTCATCGTTCAGCGGAGAAAGAAATAGATGGGCCGCTCACTGAAGAAAGGTCCCTTCGTCGACACCCACCTTCTGGAAAAGGTCGAGGTGATGAACCGAGGGGCTGAAAAGAAAGTCATCAAAACATGGTCGCGGCGGTCGACCGTCATCCCCGAGATGGTCGGGCATACGCTCGCCGTGCACAACGGGAAGAAGTTCATCCCGGTGTACGTGACCGAGAACATGGTCGGCCACAAGCTGGGCGAGTTCGCGCCGACGCGGATCTTCAAGGGCCACACGACCAGGGTCGCTGAGAGAGCGGCGGCCGTGGCGAGCGCACCAGGCACACCCGGTGCGGCGGCGCCCGCGGCCGCTGGGACCGGCACCGGGGGTACCGGTGGGGGCGCGAAGCCGGGCGGAGCAGGGAAAGCGTCATGATCGAAGCGCACGCGACCTCGAAATACGTGCGAACGTCCGCGCAGAAGGCCGGGCTCGTGCTCGCGCTCATCCGCGGCAAGGACGTCAATCGCGCGCTGGCGACGCTCAGGTTCACGCGCAAGGCGATTGCCGACGACATCGCCAAGGTGCTGCGGTCGGCGATCGCCAACGCGCAGAACAAGGACGGCTTCAGCGGCGACGTCGACAACTTGTATGTGTCGGCGTGCTACGCCAACCAGGGTCCTGCACAGAAGCGCGTGCGGCCCGCGCCCATGGGGCGGGCCTTCCGGGTGCTCAAGCGGACGGCGCATCTCACCGTGCGCGTCTCGGAGCGGCCGGAAAAAGTCGTTGCGATCGCTGCCGACGCCGCTACGCCGGCCGGCGCGGCGCCGAAGCGTGCGCGGCGCCCGGCTGCCGCGAAAAAGCCGGCGGCCGCCAAGCGGGCACCGGCCCGGCCAAAGAAAGCAAAGAGGTAGCTGTGGGTCAGAAGGTTCATCCGTTCGGATTCCGCCTCGGGTTCAACAAGACCTGGCGGTCGCGCTGGTTCTCTGACCGGGATTACGCGAAGCTCCTGCACGAGGACATGGAGCTGCGCGCGACGCTCAAGAAGCGTTTCGCGCACGCGGGCGTCTCGAAGATCGAGACCGAGCGGGCGGTCAACAGGTTGAAGATCGACATCTACACCTCGCGGCCCGGCATCATCATCGGCCGCAAAGGGACGGAAGTCGACAAGCTGAAGCAGGAAATCCAGAAGCGGACCAGCCGTGAGGTGTTCATCAACATCCAGGAGATCCAGAAGCCCGAGCTCGACAGCCAGCTCATCGCCGAATCGGTCGCAATGCAGCTCGAAAAGCGCGTGGCGTTCCGGCGCGCGATGCGGAAGGCGGTCGAGTCGGCGCTGCGTTTCGGCGCCCGCGGCATCAAGGTCCGCGTGTCGGGCCGGTTGAACGGCGCCGAGATCGCGCGCTCGGAATGGTATCTGCACGGCCAGCTGCCGCTGCAGACGCTCAGGGCCGACATCGATTACGGCTTCGCCGAAGCGAGCACGACGTACGGCCAGATCGGGATCAAGGTGTGGCTCTACAAGGGGGAGCGACTGGTTCCCCAGCGGGGTCGTGAAGAGGAATATCGGGAAAGAGCGCCGCGCAGACCACAAGGGGCGCGGACGTAAGCGCCTGCGGCCATGCCGAGCCGAGGACATGAAAATCCGAGGCGAGGCGTCAGCGTAAGTTCGCGCCGGGGGCGGGCTCCCACGCGCGGCAGCCGCGCGTGGGGCCCGGGGTGGGGCTCCGGCGCCAGTGGAAAAGGTTTGGCAGTCGGCGGGGATTACAACGATGTTGATGCCGAAGAAAGTCAAGTACCGCAAGCAGCAGCGCGGGCGCATGCGTGGTAAGGCCTGGCGCGGCGCCTCGGTGGCGTTCGGCGACTACGGGCTGCGCGCGCTCGAGCCGTGCTGGCTGACCGATCGGCAGATTGAGGCGGCGCGCGTCGCGATGACGCGGTTCATCGCCCGCGGCGGCAAGATCTGGGTGCGCGTGTTCCCGGACAAGCCGATTACGAAGAAGCCGCAGGAAACGCGCATGGGCAAAGGCAAAGGCGCGCCCGAACAGTGGGTCTGCGTCGTGCGTCCAGGCAAAGTGCTCTTCGAGATGGAGGGCATCTCCGAAAAGGACGCGCGCGAGGCCATGAAGCTCGCGGCGGCGAAGCTGCCGATTCTGACGAAGTTCGCGACGCGCTTTGCAGAGGAGAAGATGCAATGAAGGCTGCGGAACTGCGCGACCTCGGTGTCGACGAGCTCGGCGTGAAGGAGCGCGATCTGACGGATCAGCTGTTCCGGATGCGCATTCAGCAGTCGATGGGGCAGCTCGAGGCGCCCGACAAACTTCGCACGGTCCGGCGGGATTTGGCAAGAGTGAAGACGTTTCTCACGCAGAAGAGGGCAGTGGGCTGAGCGCCTGCGGCCATGCCGAGCCGAGGCCAGTGAAGCCGAGGCGAGGCATCAGCGTCAGTTCGCGCCGGGGGTGGGGCCCCGGCGCCAGTGGAAAAAAGCATGGCTGAGAAAGCAGAAAAAGTCGGCGTCGTCGTCAGCAACAAGATGCAGAAGAGCATCGTCGTGGCCGTCGAGTGGCAGGTGCGGCACGGGCTGTACGGCAAGACCATGCGCCGAACGTCGAAGTTCATGGTGCATGACGAGAAGAGCACAGCCGGCATGGGAGACACCGTCGCCATCATCGAGACGCGTCCGATGAGCCGGCGGAAACGCTGGGCGCTCGTCCGCGTGGTTCGCAAGGCGGCTGAGGTTTAGGGGTTCAAGGTTCAAGGTTCAGGGTTCAGGGTTTTGAAGAACCTGGAACCCGGAACGTGGAACCCGGAACCACGGAGATACAGCAATGATTCAGATGCGATCGATCCTCGACGTCGCCGACAACTCCGGCGCGCGCAAGATCGCCGTCATCAACCCGATTGGCGGGTCGACGGGCCGGTACGCGAGGCTCGGGGACATCGTCACCGCTTCGGTCAAGGAAGCCACGCCCGAGTCGAACGTGAAAAAGGGCCAGGTGGTGAAGGCCGTCATCGTGCGGACGGTGAAAGAGCAGCGTCGCCGCGACGGCACGTACATCCGTTTCGACCGGAACGCGGCGGTGCTGATCAATGACCAGAACGAGCCGATCGGCACGCGCGTGTTCGGCCCGGTCGCGCGCGAGCTGCGCGAGCGCCGCTTTATGAAGATTATCTCGCTGGCGCCAGAGGTGCTCTGAACCATGTCTCGATTAGCCACGTCAATTCGAAAGAACGACAGCGTGCTCGTCATCACGGGCAAGGACCGTGGCAAGCGCGGGCGCGTGCTGAAGGTGCTCCCTGGAGAAAGCGGCAAGGTCCGGTTCATCGTGGAAGGCGTGAACATGATCAAGCGCCACACGAAGGCGAACCCGGGCAAGCAGGTGAAGGGCGGCATTGTCGCACGCGAGGCGTCACTGCACGCCAGCAACGTCCAGCTCGTCTGCCCCGAATGCGGCGTCCAGACGCGCATCGGCCACAAACTACTTGGCGACGGCCGCAAGGTCCGCATCTGCCGCAAGTGCGAGGGAGTCGTCGACAAATGACCCGGCTGAAAGAAAAGTATCAAAAAGACGTGGTCCCCGCGCTCCAGAAGGAGTTCGGCTACAAGAACGTCATGGCCGTTCCGAAGATTCACAAGGTCGTCGTGAACATGGGTCTCGGCGAGGCCACGTCAAACGCCAAGCTGGTCGATACGGGCGCGGACGAAATCGCGCGCATCACCGGGCAGAGGCCGGTGACGCGCCGCGCGAAGAAGTCGATCGCGCAGTTCAAGGTCCGCAAGGGCCAGCCCATTGCGACGATGGTGACGCTGCGCGGCGAGCGCATGTGGGAATTCCTCGATCGGCTGATGAACATCGCGCTGCCTCGCGTCCGCGACTTCAAGGGCGTATCGCCCAAGGGCTTCGACGGCCGCGGCAACTACACGCTGGGCCTCCGCGACCAGTTGCTGTTCCCCGAGATCGATTACATGAAGGTCGACAAGGCCCGTGGCATGAACGTCTCGGTCGTGACGACGGCGAGGACCGACGAAGAGGCGAAGAAGCTATTGCAGTTTATCGGGATGCCGTTCAGAGCGAGCTGACGAGAACGGCTCATGGCTCAAGGCTCATGGCTAAGCCGGCCTGAGCCATAAGCCCTAAGCCTTAAGCCAAGGGATTACGAAATGGCCACCACCGCGAAGATCGCCAAAGAACTGAAGAAGCCGAAGTTCAAGATTCGGCTCCGCAACCGTTGTCACCTCTGCGGACGCCCGCGCGCGTACATGCGCAAGTTCGGATTGTGCCGCCTCTGTTTTCGAAAAGCGGCGCTCGAGGGCGACGTGACGGGAGTGACGAAGAGTAGTTGGTGAATTTGTGACTTGGCGCCTTGGCGATTTGAATTCGCCAATTCACCAACTTACTAACTCACCAAGTTGAAGGTTGAGAGATATGACTGACCCTATCGCAGACATGCTCACGAGGATCCGGAACGCGGTGACCGCCAAGCAGACGCGCGTCGACATGCCGGCTTCGCGGCTGAAGGCGGAAATCGCCCGCATCCTTCAGGACGAGGGCTATATTCAGGGCTACAAGCTCGTCGACGACGCTGCCGCGAAAACGACGGCGCCGGTCAAGACCCTGCGTCTGTTCCTGAAGTACGGACCGCACGGCGAACGGCTGATCACCGGTGTCCAGCGCATCAGCCGCCCCGGCCGCCGCGTCTATTTCGGCCGCGACGATGTGCCGGACGTGCTGGCGGGCCTGGGCACCAGCATTCTGACGACCTCGAGGGGCGTGATGACCGGCCGTGCCGCCGTGAAGGCGGGTGTCGGCGGGGAAGTGCTGTGCAATATCTGGTAAGACTCTGGGCTCCCGGCTCCGGGCTCCAGGCTTTAGGCAACGCCAAGAGCCAAGAGCCCAAAGCCTGAAGCCAATAGGATTCAGCAAATGTCTCGAATTGGTAAGAAGCCGATCACGATCCCCAAAGGCGTCACCGTCAAGGTGGTCGACAACGCCGTCGAAGTCCAGGGGCCGAAGGGCAAGATGCGTCAGGTGTTTCCATCCGGCATCAACTTCGAGCAGGCGGATGGGACGTTGCACGCCAAGCGGTCGACTGAAGATCCCGCACTGGCGAAGTTCCACGGCCTGGCGCGCACGCTGGTCGCCAATGCGGTGACCGGCGTCACCGAGGGGTACAAGCGCGAGCTCGACATCGTCGGCGTGGGGTACCGCGCCGAGGTGAAGGGCAAGCAGGTGGTGTTTGCGCTCGGGTACTCGCACCCGGTCGTGCTCGATGTCCCGCCGGGGATCGACATCACGATCGACAAGCAGACGCACATCACCGTCATGGGCGTGGATCGCCAGCTGGTGGGACAGATCGCGGCAAACATCCGTCGTTTCCGGAAGCCGGATCCGTACAAGCAGAAGGGCGTCCGGTATACCGGTGAAGTGCTCAAGAAGAAGGCTGGCAAGACGGGGGCAAAGGCGTAGGGGTTATGAAGATCAAAACAAAAGACGATCGCCGTCACCGCATTCAGCTGCGGCAGCGGAAACGCATAGCCGGTTCGAAAGAGCGCCCGCGCCTGAGCGTGTTCCGGAGCGTGGCGCATATTTACGCGCAGGTGATCGACGACATGAGCGGCCAGACGCTGGTCTCGGCGTCGAGCATCGATGCCGGCCTCAAAGGCGCGTTCGCCAAGGGCGTGCGCGGCGGCAACATCAAGGGCGCCGAGGCGATTGGCAAAGCGATCGCCGAGCGGTCGATCGAGAAGGGCATCAAGCGCGTCGTGTTCGACCGCAGCGGATTTCTGTATCACGGACGCATTCGCGCCGTGGCGGACGCCGCGCGGAAGGCCGGTTTGGAGTTTTAGGACTGTCATGAAAACACGCGAACGCATCGATCCGTCGCAGCTCGACATCAAGGACACGGTGGTGTCGATCAACCGCGTCACCAAGGTGGTGAAGGGCGGCAAGAACCTGAGCTTCAGCGCCCTCGTCGTCGTCGGCGACGGCCACGGCGTCGTCGGCTTCGGCGTCGGCAAGGCGAAGGAAGTGCCGTCGGCGATCAAGAAGGGCATCGAAGCGGCGAAAAAGAACCTGATTCGTGTTCCCCTGGCGGGTACGACGATTCCCCATCCGATCGTTGGAAACTTCGGCGCCGGGAGCGTGCTGCTGAAGCCGGCGCCTGACGGCACGGGCATCATCGCGGGCGGCGCCGTGCGCGCAGTCGTCGAAGCGGCCGGGATCGCGAACATCATGACGAAGTCGCTCGGGTCGGCGAACCCGCACAACGTCGTGCGCGCGACGATCGCGGGCCTCGACTCGCTCAAGGATCCGGGGCTGCTCGCGCGGCTGCGCGGCAAAGACATCGGGGATCTCGCTCGCGCGAGCGCGTAAGGCTTATGGCAAATCAGAGAACCGATACGAAAGGCGCCACCGTGAAGGTGACGCTGACGGTGAGCCCGGTGGGGTTCAACCGCAATCAGGCGACCGTCGTTCGCGGCCTCGGGCTGCGGCGGATCCGGCACACGGTGGAGCTGAAGGACACGCCCGAAACGCGCGGCATGATTCACAAGGTACGGCACCTGGTGGAAGTGAAGTAGCCATATGGCATTGAACGATCTGAAGCCACCGCGTGGGATGAAGCACGCGAAGAAACGAATCGGCCGCGGCCAGGGGTCTGGCAACGGCAAGACCGCCGGGCGCGGACACAAAGGCGCGAAGTCGCGGTCGGGGTTCCATTTCAAACGCGGGTTTGAAGGCGGCCAGATGCCGCTGCACCGGCGCGTCCCGAAGCGCGGGTTTCACAATCCGTTCCGCGTGGAGTACGAGGTCGTGAATCTGGACACGCTGGCGGCCAGATTCGACGCCGGGACGGTCGTGACGCCGGAACTTCTTCTCGAGCGCGGGCTGATGTCGAACGCGCATCGGCTCATCAAGGTGCTCGCGCGCGGTGACGTCGGCAAGGCGTTGACCGTTCGCGCGCACAAATTCAGCGGGAAGGCGGCCGAAAAGATCGCCGCCGCGGGCGGGACGACTGAGCTCATTGGAATCGGGTAATTGGATAATCGAGTAATCGGGTAATCGCAATTATCCGATTACCCGATTAACCAGTTACCAAATTCATGGTCACGTTATGGACAGCCTGAAGAACATCTTCACCGTCTCGGATCTCAGGAACCGCGTGCTGTTCACGCTGGGCATGCTCGGCGTGTTCCGTCTCGGCGGCCGCATCCCGACGCCCGGCATCAATGCCGCGGCGCTCGAAGAGCTGGCGCGGCAGACGGCCAACACGATGTTCGGCCTCTACGACATGTTCTCCGGAGGGAACCTGTCGAAGGTGACGATCTTCGCGCTGGGCATCATGCCCTACATCAGCTCGTCGATCATCCTGCAGCTGCTGACCGTCGTCTGGCCCTACCTCGAGCGGTTGTCGAAGGAAGGCGAGCTGGGCCGCCGGAAGATCACCCAGTACACCCGGTACGGCACGATCGGCCTGAGCCTCGTGCAGTCGCTCGGCATCGCCATCTTCCTCGAGCGGCAGACGCAGATCGCCGGCGGACTTCCACTGGTCCAGAGCCCAGGCTGGTCGTTCCGGCTGATGACGATGCTCACGCTGACGACCGGCACCTGCTTCATCATGTGGCTTGGCGAACAGATCACCGAGCGAGGCGTCGGCAACGGCATGTCGCTCATCATCTACGCCGGCATCGTCGTCGGATTGCCGCGCGCGGTGCTTCAGATGATCGAGCAGATGCAGGCCGGCCAGATTGGCCTCATCCGCATCCTGGTCCTGATCATGCTGATGATGGTGGTCGTCGCTGCGATTGTCTTCGTTGAACGCGGCCACCGCCGCGTCACGGTGCAATACGCGAAGCGCGTCGTCGGCCGGCGCATGTACGGCGGGTCGAGCACGCACATCCCGCTCAAAGTCAACACGGGCGGCGTCATCCCGGTCATTTTCGCGTCGTCGATCCTGGCCTTCCCGGCGACGATTGCGTCGGCGTTCAAGGGCCCCTGGGTGGACACGATCACGACGCAGCTCGGGCTCGGGATGCCGCTCTACAACCTGCTATACGTGGCGGGGATCATCTTCTTCACGTACTTCTACACGGCGATCATCTTCAATCCGGACGACGTGGCGGAGAATATGCGGAAGTACGGCGGGTTCGTTCCGGGCATCCGTCCGGGCAAGCGCACCGCCGAGTACATCGACACGATCCTGACGCGTATCACGCTGGCCGGGGCGATCTACCTCTCGCTGATCGCCCTGCTGCCGAATTTCCTGATCAGCGGCTTCAAGGTGGCGCCGATCCCGTTCATCGGCGAGTGGCTCGACGCGAGTCTGCCGCGGTTCGTGACCGAAGGCATGAACGTCCCGTTCTTTTTCGGCGGCACCTCGCTTCTGATCGTCGTCGGCGTCGCCATGGACACGGTGCAGCAGGTCGAATCGCAGCTGATCATGCGCCACTACGACGGCTTCATGAAGAAGTCGCGCATTCGGGGCCGGCGGGCATAGGTTCCGGTATTGGCCCTGAATCTCATCATGCTGGGCCCTCCGGGTGCAGGGAAAGGGACCCAGGCGGAACAGATCGCGAGGGCGCGCGGGATTCCGAAGATCTCGACGGGCGACATCCTTCGCGAGGCGGTCCACAACGGCACGGAGATCGGCCAGCGCGCCAAGGCGACCATGGAGCGCGGCGAACTCGTCGGCGACGACGTGATGATCGGGATCGTGCGCGATCGGCTCGACCAGAAGGACGTGCAGAACGGGTTCATCCTTGACGGGTTTCCACGGACCGTCAGGCAGGCGGCGGCGCTCGACGAGATCGTGAAGGGTCGGGCCCCGCTGGTCGTCGTCGAGATCGTGGTGCCCGAAGCCGAGCTCGTGCAGCGGCTGTCGACGCGCATGGTCTGCGAGAGCTGCGGGGAGACGGCCCACGGGGCGGCGGCCAAGGCCGGCGATTGCCAGCGGTGCCGCGGGAAGCTCGTGCAGCGCAGCGACGACAACGACACGGTGGTCCTCGAGCGCCTGAAGGTGTACCAGCGGCTGACACAGCCGCTCGTGGAGTATTACCAGATGCGGCCGACGTTCCGCTCGGTGAACGGATCGCAGGCGCCCGATCGCGTCGCCGCGGATCTCGTGGCCGCCATCGAATCGGCGGGCAGTGGAGTGGCCGCGAAAGGGGCTCGGCCGTGATCGTGTGCCGATCGGCCTCCGAGCTGAAGCGCATGAAGGAAGCGGGCCGTCTGGTCGGCGAAGTGTTGACCGAGCTCGCGGCGTACGTGGCGCCGGGGGCGACGACGGCGGACCTGGACGCGCTGGCCGAGAAGCGGATTCTCGGTGCTGGCGCGACGCCGGCGTTCAAGGGGTATCACGGGTATCCGGCGACGATCTGCGCGTCGATCAACAACGAGGTGATCCACGGGATTCCGTCGGGCCGCCGCGTGTTGAACGAAGGCGACATCATTTCGATCGACGTCGGCGCGTCGCTCGATGGATATTTCGGCGACAGCGCGATCACGCTGCCGGTCGGCCCGGTATCGGAACAGGCCGCGACGCTGCTTCGCGTGACCGAAGAATCGCTCTACAAGGCGATCGGGTGCGTGCGGCCGGGCGCCCGGGTCTCCGACATCGGCCATGCGGTGCAGCGGCACGTGGAGGCGTTCGGCTTCTCGGTGGTGCGCGAGTTCGTCGGCCACGGCATCGGGGAGAAGATGCACGAAGAGCCGCAGGTGCCGAACTACGGCGAGCCGGGCCACGGGCCGCGGCTGGCCGAGGGGATGGTGCTCGCGATCGAGCCGATGGTGAATGCCGGGAAGCCGGCGGTGAAGGTGCTCGGGGACGGCTGGACCGCGGTGACGAAGGACGGCAGCCTGGCAGCGCACTTCGAGCACACCGTGGCGGTGACGGCGGGAGAGCCGTGGATTCTGACGGCGAGAGAAGTCGGGGTTCGGGTCAGGAACTGACCGGCATCGTCACCGAGCAGCTGCCCAGTGCGCTTTATCGGGTGAAGCTCGAGGGCGGAGGACTGGTGACGGCGCACATTGCGGATCGCATGGATCGCAACTTCGTGCGCGTGCTGGTCGGCGATCGGGTACGTATTCTGTTGTCGAAGGACGTCACGCGCGGACGGATTGTGGAGAAACTGTGAGACAAACGATCAACGCAGAGACCGCTGAGCACGCAGAGCAAATCAGCTCTGCGGTTTCTGCGAGCTCCGCGTTGATTGTGGACAGGTTACTGAGATGAAAGTGCGAGCGTCGGTCAAACGGATTTGCGACAAGTGCAAGGTTGTCCGCCGCCGCGGGGTGGTCCGCATCATTTGTTCGAATCAGAAGCACAAGCAGAGACAAGGGTAGATTCGAGGAACAGACTTTATGGCACGAATTGCTGGCGTCGATCTTCCCCGCACCAAGCGCGTGGAGATTGGTCTGACTTACATCTACGGCATCGGGCGACACCGCTCGAACACGATCCTCACGGACGCCGGGGTCAGCCCCGACATCCGCGTCAAGGATCTGTCCGAGGACGACGTGCGCAAGATCAGCCGCGTGATCGAGGAACAGGGTGGCGTCGAGGGCGACCTCCGCAAGGAGATCTCGATGAACATCAAGCGGCTGATGGAAATCGGCTGTTACCGTGGCATGCGCCATCGGCGCGCCCTGCCTGTCCGGGGACAGCGCACGAAGACCAACGCGCGGACGCGCAAGGGACCGCGCAAGGGCGCGATTGCGAAGAAGAAAACGGTCTAGTTGCAGATTGTAGATTTCAGATTGCAGATTTGATTTATGGCAAAAGCAGAACCGGCACCTGAAGGCGTCACACCAGAGAAGCCAGAGAAAAAGGAAGGCGCCGCAGGCAAGCGGAAGAAGACGTTCAAGAAGCGCGGCGAGAAGCGCGTCATCCACCACGGGCTCGCGCACATCCATGCGTCGTTCAACAACACGACGGTGACGATCACCGACACCGAAGGCAATGTGGTCGCGTGGTCGAGCGCCGGGGGCATCGGCTTCAAGGGGTCGCGCAAGGGCACGCCGTTCGCGGCGACGCAGGCGGCATTGAACGCGGGCAATGCGGCCAAGACCGTTGGCATGCGATCGCTCGACGTGCGGGTGAAGGGACCAGGATCCGGCCGCGAGTCCGCGATTCGCGCGCTGCAGACCGTGGGTCTCGAGGTCAAGTCGATCCGCGACGTCACGCCGATCCCGCACAACGGGTGTCGGCCGCCGAAGCGAAGAAGGGTCTAGTTGGTGACTTGGTGAGTTGGCGACTTGGTGAATTTCAATCACGAATTCACCAACTCACCAAGTCGCCAATTTCGAAGAGGTATTGATGGCTCGTTATATCGGACCTGTTTGTCGTTTGTGTCGCCGCGAAGGCATGAAGCTCTTCCTCAAGGGGGAGCGCTGCTATACGGAGAAATGCGCCATCGAAAAGCGCAATTTCCCGCCAGGGCAGCACGGGAAGACGCGCAAGGCCAAGCTTGCCGGCTACGGCATTCAGCTGCGCGAGAAGCAGAAGGTCAAGCGCATCTACGGCGTTCTCGAGGACCAGTTCCGCGGGTACTTCGCAGCGGCCGAGCGCGCGCGCGGCATCACGGGTGAGACGCTGCTGCAGCTGCTCGAACGGCGGCTCGATAACGTCGTCTACCGTCTGGGCCTGGCCACGTCGCGTCCGCAGGCGCGGCAGCTCGTGCGCCACGGGCACTTCCTGGTCAACGGCAAGAAGGTCGACATCCCGTCGTATTCGGTGAAGCAGGGCGACGTGGTCACCGTCCTGACGCGGACACAGAAGAACCCGACGCTCGAGCACGCGATGGAAGAAGTGAAGGGCCGCGGCATTCCGGGGTGGCTCTCGTTCGACGCGAACACGATCACAGGGAGAATCATCTCGATGCCCACACGCGAGCAGATCAATCTGCCCGTGCAGGAACAGCTCATCGTCGAGTTGTACTCGAAGTAGGCTCCAGGCTCCGGGCTCCGGACTCCAGGCATGGCCTGAAGCCCGAAGCCAAGGGCCTGAAGCCTGCGCTAAGCCGTCGACCCGCAGCCTTACACAGACCTGCGGCGGGAGGTCGGCGGTCACTTGCAGGTCTGGAGGCCCGTCTGCGGGCCCGTCAGCGAAAGGACGTATCCGATGCTCTGGAAAGGTTTTCAGCGACCCAAGCGTCTCGAATTCGAACGCGAAACCCTCACGGACCGGTTCGGCCGGTTCTACGCGCAGCCGTTCGAGCGCGGCTTCGGCACCACGATCGGCAACGCGATGCGGCGCGTGCTGCTCTCCTCGGTCGAGGGCGCAGCGATCACCGCCGTGAAGATCGAGGGCGTGCTGCACGAGTTCTCACCCATCCCCGGGGTTGTCGAGGATGCGACCGACATCATCCTCAACCTGAAGCAGATTCCGCTCAAGCTCCACGTGGATCACACCAAGACGCTGACGTTGCGCGTCGACAAAGCCGGCGAAGTGCGCGCGCGTGACATCCAGGCCGACGGTGACGTGGAAATCCTCGAGCCGGATGCCCACATTGCGACCGTCGCCGACCACGGCAAGCTCCACATGGAGATGCGCATGAAGCGCGGCCGCGGCTACGTGTCGGCGGACAAGAATTTCGACGAGGATCTCGGCATCGGCTGGATCCCGATTGACTCGGTCCACTCGCCGATCAAGAAAGTGAACTACCTCGTCGAAGCGGCGCGCCTCGGCCAGACGACCGACTACGACAAGCTCACCGTTGATGTCTGGACCAACGGATCGATCAACCCGCGCGATGCGGTGTCGCTGTCGGCGAAGCTGATTCGGGATCACCTGAACATCTTCATCAACCTCGAGGAGGGCGCCGAACAGCAGGCCGAGACCTCGTCCGACCAGCCGCGCGTCGGCGTCAGCAACGAGAACCTCGACAAGAGCGTCGAAGAGCTCGAGCTGTCGGTCCGGTCGTACAACTGCCTCAAGAACGCGAACATCCGCACGATTCGCGAACTGGTGCAGAAGAGCGAAGGCGAAATGCTCAAGACGAAGAACTTCGGCCGCAAGAGCCTGAACGAGATCAAGGAGATCCTGCACACGATGGGTCTCAGCCTCGGCATGAAGATCGATCAGCCGGCGACAGCGTCACTGGAATAACAGGGCAGGATAGGCAGGAAGGCCAGGATAGGCGGGAAGGGCGCGATAGGCGGGAAGGGCGGGCCCCTTCCGCCCCTCCTGCCCCTCCCGCCCTTCTAACCCCTCCCGCCCGCGAGATAACAGTTATGAGACATCGAGTCGCACACAGAAAGCTGGGCCGGGTCACCGAGCATCGCATCGCGATGCTGCGGAACCAGGCGACGGCGCTGCTGCGCCATGAGCACCTGACGACCACGGTGCCGAAGGCGAAGGAGCTGAGGCCGTTCGTCGAGCGGATCATCACGGTGGCCAAGCGCGGTCTCGCCAACGGCGAAGCGGGCCGGGGGAGACGGGCCCGCGCGTCGAACGAGGTCCGGATCCTGACGGCCCGGCGCCTCGTCATGCAGGACGTGCAGGATCGCGAGGTCGTCAGCAAGCTGTTCGACGCCATCGCGCCGCGTTTCGCGTCGCGGCCCGGCGGTTACACTCGCCTGCTGCGCATCGGGTTCCGGAAGGGCGACAGCGCGGAAATGGCGCAGGTCGAGCTCATCGGGAGCGAGTTCAATCCGAAGGCGAAGACCGAGACCGAAACGCCTGAAGCCGCCAAACCCAAGGCCAAGGGCGTCGGCGGACGTCTTCGCGCGGCGGCCGAACGGCTCCGCGGCAAGAAGGACGAAACAGAAGGGGCGCCGAAGGTGTCGACCAAGCCCACATCGTCCAAGGGCGCGACGCGCAAGTCCACCACGCCGAGAAAAGCCGGTGGCAGCTAGAGCATCCGCCGTCAGCGAGCTGGTCTGGGCGCTGCAGATCCTGGCCGCCGCGCAGTTTTTCGTGACCGGCCTCGACAAGATGAGCGATGCACCGGTGATGGTGCAGCTGTTCGCTGCGGTCGGGTTCGGTCAGTGGTTCCGGTACGCGACGGGCCTCATCGAAATCGTCGGCTCCGTGCTGCTGCTGGTGCCGAGAGTGGCCCCTATTGGCGCCGCCCTGCTAGGGGCGACGATGATCGGCGCCCTTATCGCGCACTTCACGGTCCTGCCTTACTCGCCGGCCAAGGTGATCGTCTTGCTCCTGATGGTGAGTGTCGTGTTCTGGGTGCGGCGCCCGGACCTGTTCAAGGCTTCAACCACTTGACCATCCAGTCCAGCGCGACGCGCTGGGCATCCACTGTGAATTCGTGACCCGCATCCGGCTGTACAAGCAGCCGGAACTTCTCGGGTGCGCCGGCGCGCCGGTAGGCCTCTTCAGCAGCCTTCGCACTGTCATGCACGCCCGGTAGTGGTGTCAGCGCGTCCGAATCGCCGTTGATGACGAGCAACGGGCGGGGAGCGATGAGCGGCAGCATCGCCGGTGCGTCGAATTCATCATAGATGCCGGGGACGACCCGGTCGTAGAAATCCTGGACGAATTCACCGTTGATCGGCCTGAGACCGTCGCGGGCCGCACCCGCGACGGCCGGAAAGATCGTTTCGACGCGCGCCTGCCAGGCGTTGTTCGCGAGCGCCCATCCGAAGCTCTGCACACCGATGACAGGGACTGCGGCCGCGATTCGAGGATCGACGGCGGCCGTCAGATACGTTTCCATACCTCCTTTGGAGATGCCCATCATCCCGATGCGCATTCGATCCACATCGGGGCGGGTCTCGAGGTAGTCGACGAGACGCATCGCGTCCCACACCGTGTCGTACAGAAAGGGATGCTCGCGACCGGTGCGGTAGGCGCGGAGGATGGCTAGAGGGTAGTCGTTCGGGCCGGTCGCTCGCTCGCCGTGATAGCGGCCGTCGATGGCGACCGCGAGGAAGCCGCGGCCGGCGAGCGCCTCGAGCAGCGGCACCATGCCTTCCTTGCTGTCGCCGGTGCCATGCAGCACGATGACGGCCGGCAGGCGCCCCCTGGCTGCCGCGATCTTCATGGCGATACCAGGGACGCGCTCGCGTGCCTCGGTTCCGAAGCTGAAATGTTCGCGAGCCAGCCGCCCGCTCGGCGTCTGCGCGGTGACGTCTGCGGCCAGCGGCGCCCGAGCTCGATCGATCAGCCGCAGGAAGTCCGATCGCGCCGACGATCGTTCCTGCGCGCTGGCCGGCTGAACGCAGCTGGCGAGCGCGATCAGGAGGATCGCGACCGACGTCGAGCCCGGCCTTCGCCCAGTCACAGCCTTTTGCCCGGGTGGTACTCGCGCTCGGTGTGTCCCTTGAGCTGCTCCGGATAGAAGTACACCTCACGCAGGTTGCCGCTCGCGTAGCGCGTCGCCTGATCGTTGAAATGCGGTGACTTCGGATCGCCGCTCTGGCCGCCCGCGGTCACGGCCCTCGCGCTGACCTTGTCTCCAAACTCCACGATCGCGAGAAAGCTGTTTCCGGTCGTTCCGTAGATCTTCTTCGAACCTTTGTAGGGCCGTGCCCCGAACGAGGCAAGCGAGCCCCATCGGGCCGAGGTGAACGGCACCGGAATGCTCGGTCCGGCATCGTCGAATGGATGCACGATGTCGGCGGCCAACCGCTGGAACCGGTTGATGTCGCCCCAGGGGGTCTGCCACTTACCGA
This sequence comes from uncultured Acidobacteriota bacterium, assembly GCA_963789965.1. Lineage (GTDB taxonomy): Bacteria > Acidobacteriota > Vicinamibacteria > Vicinamibacterales > CAVVIG01 > DATLLJ01. The sequence continues at coordinate 347,832 of CAWBMO010000001.1, read as the reverse complement.
AATCGGCAGCCAACTTGTCCGCCACCGTCGCGAGCGCTTCGATCCGCTGTTGTGGCGTGGCTCGCCGTTCCATGAATTCGTACTGCGACACGTTCTGCCTGCGCGTCTCGGCGGTAACGCTCTGCCAGAGCTCTTCACCCCACATGACCGCGAGAGCGGTCGCCACCGAGTCAGCCGCCCAGCGATAGTCCCACTTGCGTAATACGTCGATCTGCTCAGCGACTTTCTTCTTCATCGGGCTCGACGCCGGCATCTGGTCGTAGGCCTTGAGCAGCGACGGGACGAGCAGCTCGAACTCCGGCAACTGGCTGTCGAAGGCGGCGGCTATGACGCTTTCAGGCGTGAAATCCTTCTTCTTGCTCAGCACGCGGATGGCGTGGACACCGCGCGGATTCTCGGTGTTGCGCTCCACGTACGTCGGGTAGTCTTTCTGCCTCGGGCTATCGGGGCCCGCGGCGCTCCAGGGCCAGTTGTTCGTGTTGTACAGCCAGCCACTCTTCGGGTTGAACACATTTGGCGCCTCGTCCACTGAGTGGACGCCCTGCCATTCCGTCGCCGGATCGCTACCGTCAACCGGCTTCGTCCAGTCGAACTTCGTGTCCCGCTTCGGGATGAAGTTCGAATGGAAGTACGCGATGTGGCCTTCCGAGTCGGCGAAGACGGTGTTGTTGGACGAGTTCGTGTGAAGATTCATGAGCTCCTTGAACTCCGCAAAGTTCTTCGCCTTCGTGCGCGTGTAGGACTGGGTCAGCGCTTTCACTGGCTCCTCCATCAGGCGCACGCTCACCCACTTGCCGTCGGCTTCGCGGACGATTGGGCCGTGGTGGCTCCGGTATACGGTGAATTCGCGCAGCGCCATTCCGCTCGCCGTCTTGTACGGAACAACGATCCTGCGCGCTTTCAGGGGGCGCTCCTCGTCGCCGTACTTGTAGAAATAGTCTTGGCCCTTCTGCGTCACCGTCTCGACGTACTCGTCGATGTTGTCCACGCCGCTCGACGTGTGCATCCAGCCAGCGTGCTCGTTGAAACCCTGGTAGATGAAGAACTGCCCCCAGGTGAGTGCGCCGTACGCATTCAACCCTTCGTCACTCGTCGCCTGCGCCTCGGCGCGGAAGAAGAAGGACGTGTGCGGGTTGATCCAGAGGAGCGCGTGCTTCGACGCGGAGTTCGACGGCGCGATCGCAAAGCCGTTCGATCCGGTGGGCTCGGCCGGCAGCAACCCGGATTCATTGGCGGCGGCCTTCTTCGCGGCGTCCGGGTTCTTTCCATAGAACGCCTCAAGGTCGGCCAGATTGACGCGCTCGATGTCGCCCCCGATGCTGCCTTCGCTGAAGGTCAGGGCCATCCAGGGCTCGAATCGCACGATCACGCGCGGCTTCACCTGCGGGTGGGTGTGCAAGTAGTAGTTCAGGCCGTCGGCCCAGGCGTTCATCAGCCTCTTTAGCCAGTCCGGGCTCGCCCCGTACTTGGCCTTCATGTCGTCTGGGTCGATGAAGAGCTTCATCCGCAGGTCGCGCCAGATTTCGGCTTCCCCGTCGGCCTCGGCCGATCGCCCCTGCGAGAGGAGAAAGTTGTTCTCGACCCGGCTGAAGTCGTCCTCGGCCTGCGCGTACATTAGGCCAAACACCGCATCCGCATCGGTCTTCCCGTGCACGTGGGGGATCCCCCAGTCGTCACGGCTGATGGTGACGTTCTGCGCCTGCACCTGCCAGGAGGCCAGGTCTTTGGCGACTGATGTGTCACCGACGCGCTCCTGCGGTGCGGAGCAGGAGAGGCAGACGACACTCAAGGTGAGGATGAGGTTCTTCGTAACCATCGCGCGAACCAATCAGGGCAACGATTGATTCACTCAATCAGCAATCAGCAATCAGCAATCTGAAATCTGAAATCTGAAATCAGCAATCTGCAATTGACTAGACCTCCTCGACTTCGACGCCCGCGCGTTCGGCCTTCGCCGCCGCGATGATCTTCGTCTGCAGGTGCGAGGGGACTTCGTCGTAGTGCGAGTACTCCATGTGGTAGGAGCCTCGGCCGCCGGTCGCCGATGTGAGGTGCTGCTCGTAGGTCAGCATCTCCGACATCGGCACCTGCGCCTTGATGATGGTCGTGACGCCGCGCGTATCCATGCCGCCGATGCGCCCGCGCCGGCTGTTCAGATCGCCCATCAGATCGCCGGCGAAGTCCGATGGCGCGTACACCTCGACGTTCATGACCGGCTCGAGAATTGTCGGCCGCGCGCGGGTCATCGCGTCCTTGAAGGCGAGCGAGCCGGCGAGTTTGAATGAGAGCTCGTTCGAGTCGACATCGTGGTACGACCCGTCGAACACCGTGACGCGAAAATCGACCATCGGATAGCCGGCGAGGTACCCGCGCGTCCGCGCGTCCTGGATGCCTTTCTCGACCGCCGGAACGAACTGCCGCGGAATCGAGCCGCCGAAGATGTCGTCGACGAACTCGAAGTCGCTGCCGCGCGCGAGCGGTTCGACCCTGATCTTGCAGTCGCCGAACTGGCCGTGGCCGCCCGTCTGCTTCTTGTGCCGGCCGTGCGCCTCGGTCGATCCTTTGATCGTCTCGCGGTAGGGGATCCGGGGCGGTTTGAGCAGCACGTCGACGCCGAACCGCCGCTTCAGCTTCGCGACGGTCACTTCGATGTGCAGCTGCCCTTGTCCTGACAGCAGCAGCTCTTTGGTCTGCGGATCGCGGCTGTAGCGGATGGACGGGTCTTCCTCTTCGAGCCGGTGCATCGAGGTGCTGATCTTGTCCTCGTCTCCGCGGGTCTTCGGCTCGATGGCGTACGACAGCACCGGTTCGGGAAACTTGATAGCCGGGTATGTGGTCGAATCAGCTTTGTCGCCGAGCGTGTCGTTCGTCAGCGTGTCCTTGAGTTTGGCGACGGAGCCGAGGTCGCCGGCCTTGATCTCAGGCACGGTTGATTGCGTCTTGCCCTGCAGCAGCACGAGATGACCGAGACGCTCGGGAACGTCCCTGGTCTTGTTGTACACGCTCGAATCGGCCTTGATCGTGCCCGACACGACCCTGAACATCGTGATCCGGCCGGCGAAGGGGTCGGCGATGGTCTTCCAGACGAACGCCGACACCCCCGCTTTCTCATCTGCCGGGCGCGTCACTTCCGTCCCTGACTTGTCGAGGCCCTTGAACGGCCGCTCGACGGGCGAGGGCAGATACGCGAGGACCGCGTCGAGCAGTTGCGGAATGCCGATGTTCAGCACCGCAGAGGTGCAGAGCAAGGGAAAGATCTTGGCCCCGATCGTCGCGCTGCGAAGCCCGGCCACGAGCTCGTCGTCTGTGAGCGTGCCCGCCTCGAAAAACTTCTCCATCAGCTTCTCATCGACCTCGGCAACCATCTCGATGAGTGCTTCGCGGGCCTCGGCGACCGCGCCGGTCATGTTTGCGGGAATGTCGCCCTCGGTGAATTTGCCGCTGCCGTCGGTTTGAAAGATGAAGGCTTTCTTCGTGACGAGATCGACGATGCCCTTGAACGATTTTTCCTCGCCGATGGGCAGCTGAATCGGAATCACCGTGCGGTTACAGGCTTCGCGCAGCGCGTCGAGCGAACGGGACAGGCTGGAGCGCTCGCGATCGAGCCGGTTGAGGACGACCATCCTTGGCAGGCCGAGTTCGCCGGCCGCCTCCCACACTTTTTCGGTCTGGACCATCGGCCCGGAGACGGCGTCGACCACGACAGCGGCCGCGTCGGCCACGTGCAGCGCGGCGCGCGCGTCGCTGAGGAAATTGCCGACGCCCGGCGTGTCGATGAGGTTGATCTTGTTCTTGTTCCACTCGGCGTACGCCAGGCTGGCGGACAGCGTATGTTTGCGGGCGATTTCTTCTTCGTCAAAATCGGTGACGGTCGTTCCGTCGTCGACCTGGCCGAAGCGATTCACCATGCCGGAGTCGGAGAGAATCGCCGAGGTGAGTTGGGTTTTTCCGGAGCCGCTGTGACCGACAATCGCGACGTTTCTGATGTTGGCGGCGTCGTAGACCTTCATATGGGGAGCCCCCGTAGGAATCTGGTCAGCTGGTCATCTGGTTATCTGGTCGATGGGCGAATCATATGCGGCTCACGTGACACGCTGCAAGACCGTAGGCAAACGCAACCACGAAGGCACGAAGACACTTCGTGGCTGCGCTCTATTCGTACCGCAGCGCCTCGATGGGGTCGAGGCGCGAGGCTTTGATCGCCGGGTACATCCCGAAAAAGATGCCCACGGCCGCGGAGAACCCGATGCCGAGGGCGAAGGACCACCAGGGCAGGGACACGGGGAATCCGGACACCAGGTGCACGGCCCAGCCGATGGATGCGCCCAGCGCGATGCCCAACAGCCCGCCGACCGACGTGAGGAACGCGGCCTCCATCAGGAACTGAAACAGAATCTCGGCGCGGCGTGCGCCGAGCGCCTTTCTGATGCCGATCTCGCGGGTCCGCTCGGTCACCGAGATCGACATGATCGCCATGACGCCGATCCCGCCGACCATCAAGGCGATCGACGAGATGACGATCAGCGCGAAGAACGTTCCCTGGCTGATGCGGTCCCACAGCTGAAGAACCTGATCCTGCGTGCTGATATCGAAATCGTCTGGTTCGTCGAGGCGCAGCCCGTGGCGAATCCGCATGATGCGCTGGACCTCAGCGATCGCGTCAGCCGGGTCGACGCCGTCGCGAGCCACCACTGAAATCTGCACGTTCGAGGTGGTGCCCGAGGTGCCCCCGATGCGAATCGCGCTGACCCGCACCCCGAAGACGCGCTGGTACGCGGTGTACGGGATGACGACGAAGTCGTCCTGGCCGAGGTTGAAGCCGCCTGCGGAGGGCCGTTTGTCGAACACGCCGACGATCTCGAACCGCTGGGTTCCGACGCGCACGAGCTTGCCGATCGGATCCACGTTGTTCGGCTCGAACAGCAGCTTGTACGCCGTGTTGCCGAGCACGACCACGTTCCGGCGGTATTGCAGCTCAGTGCCGTTGAAGAACCGGCCGGTGAGGATCGGAATCCGCGTGCCAGCGGCAAAGTTCTCCGAGGTGCCGATGACGACGAGCGGTTTCGTCTTGAGATCGCGGTAGAAGATCCGCTGCTGGTTGATCGCCGGTCCTCCAGCGCCCAGTTCGAGGTCGACGAACTCGAGCGTCGTGCTCTCCTCCTCGAGCGCGCGCGCGTCGGACAGCGTCAGGTTCGGACGTTTCAGGAGCTGGCTGATCTCCGCGCCGCTCGCGAAGCTGGTGACGCCGAAGCGCTGGACGAAGATCGTGCTGGGACCGATCGCCCTGATCATGTCGCGAAGCGACTGGTCGAAGCCGCGGATGATCGACGTCATCCCGACGATCGACGTGATGCCGATGACGACGCCGAGGACGGTCAGCCCGGAGCGCATCTTGTTCGTGCGTACCGTGTCGTACGCCATCGAAACGACTTCCTTGAAGAGCCCCGCTCTAATTGCCATGAGAACCGCCGTCCAGGCTTGTCCACAACGGCAAACGCAGAACATGCAGAAACCGCAGAGCCAATATTCTCTGCGTGCTCAGCGGTCTCTGCGTTGATTGTCGTGTCAAGTTACTCACGCCTCAGCGCCTCAATCGGATCGAGACGCGCGGCCTGCATCGCGGGGTAGAGGCCGAAGAACAGGCCGACCAGCGCCGTGATGCCGATGCCGAGCACGATCGACCACGCTTCGAGCTCGGCAGGGATTGGCGTGAACCTCGCGATGACCTCGGCGATGGTCGCGCCGAAGATCGTGCCGATCACGCCGCCGAAGATCGAGAGTACGACCGATTCGGTGAGCATCTGGGCCATGATGTCCGTCCGCCGCGCGCCGAGCGCCTTCCGCAGGCCGATTTCGCGCGTCCGCTCGGTCACCACCATCAGCATGATGTTCATGATGACGATGCCCCCGACGACGAGCGAGAGGGCGACGACGCCGACCAGCACGGCGAAGATGCCGTTGGTGGCCGCGTGGTAGATGTCCAGGATCGTGTCGGACGTGAACATGCCGAAATTGTCGGGCTGCTTCGGCTTGAGGCCGCGCGCGCTCCGCAGCGCGATCGTCGCATCGTCCATCGCCTCGGGAATCCTCAGGAGATCGCGCGGCTTCACCGTGACGTTCAACGGCCGGCGCGATCCAAACAGCATCTGGAACTGGGTCAGCGGGATGAGGGCGAACTCGTCCTGCGATCGGCCGAGCACCGATCCTTTCTTCTCGCTCACGCCCACGATGCGGAAATGGGTGCCTTCGATCTGGATGACCTTGTCCAGTGGGTCGATCTCGGTGCCGAACAGCCGATCGGCCGTCTGCCATCCGATTACGGTGACCGGGCGGGCGGTGTCGACTTCGGTCGGCGTCATCAGGCGGCCGCGTTCGGCGTTGAAGCCCGAGAAGCTGATGTAATCCGAGGTGAGGCCCTGGACGCTGGTATTCGCGATTGATCGGTCGCGATAGGTGACACGGCCCTGACCGTTGGCGCCGGCCATCACTGCGTCGATGAGCGGGCTGTCGTAGCGGCGAATCGCGCGTACGTCGTTCAACGAGATCCGCGGGTTCGACCGCACCTTCTCGAACTCATCCTCGCTTCTGGTGACCGGGAACTGCTGGATGTTGAACGAGTCTGCGCCCGCCTGGTTGACGATCGCCTCCTTGACCGATGCGTTGAGTCCCTGGATCAACGACACGACGGCGATAATCGACGTGACCGCCACGATGTTGCCGAGGACGGTCATGAACGACCGGAGCTTGGCCGCCCAGATGGCCTCGAGCGCGATCACCGCAGAGTCCAGAAACTTATTCATAAACTGCGAGGGGCTGGATGGGCGGGACGGGCGGGACCGATCTTATCTCCACTCTCGTGCCCCTCCTGCCTTTCCTGCCCCTCCTGCCTTTCCCGCCTACCTTACCGGTTTGTTCTCCGTTTTCACCTGATCACCGTCGACCATGCTCCGAACGGAGTTGTAGGGGCCGGTGATCACCTGATCGCCTGCCTTGAGTCCCGAGAGCACCTCGAAGTACTTGTCGCCGGCGATGCCGACCTTGATGGGCACGAACTCGGCGCGACCGCTGCGCAGGACGAACACCCCTTCGGTTTCCTTGCGGGTCTGGCCGGGCTTGAGCTCCGCCGCCGCTGCCGGTGTCTCGACGCTCGGCGCCGGGCGCCGTTTGTCCGTGCGTGGTGCTTTGACGATCTGTCCATTGGCATCGTAGACGAGCTCGCGAACCGCCACTGCCGGAATGGGTGCCGCGACGACCGCGGCTCGCGTCGCCGTCACGATGTCGGCCGTTGCCGTGAATCCCGGCCGGACGTCAGGCACCTCTTCGTCGAGCACGACGACGACCTTGAAGTTCGTCGCCTGCGCCTGTCCCGTATTGCCGGTGCCGGTCGCCTGGATCGGACTGTTGCCGATTTCCGTGACGTGTCCCTTGAAGGTCCGATCCGGAATGGCGTCGATCGAAATCGTCGCCTTCTGCCCGAACTGCACGCTGGGAATATTCGTCTCGTCCACTTCGACTTCGGCCTGGATGACCGACATGTCGGCGAGCGTGAGCAGCACGGTTCCGGCGTTGTTCATCGTGCCGACGACGGCGGTCTCGCCCTCCTGAATGTTGCGGCGCGTGACGATGCCGTCGATTGGCGATTCGATGCGGACCTTGCTCAGATCGTAGCGGGCGTTTTCGAGGCCGGCGCGCTCCTGCTTGATGCGGCTGGCCTGCGCATCGGCCGCATGCTCGCGTTCCTGAAGCGCCGACTCGGCGGTCTTCACGTCGTTCGTCGCTTTGTCGAGCGCTTCGCGCGTCGTGAGCTGCTTGCCCCAGAGATCCTGCTGGCGTTTCAGCGTCTGGCGCGCTTGTTCGATCTGCACGCGGGCGGTTTCAACCGCCTGCCTCATTTGATCGAGCGACATCTGTGCGGCCTGCATCGACGCCGTGCCGCTGTCCACGCGCGTGCGAAGGGACCGCGGATCGATCTGCAACAGGAACTGGCCCTTCTTGATTCGATCGCCTTCGTTCACGGCGAGGTCGACGACGCGGCCGGGCGTGTCGGCGCTGATGTTGACGAGCCGTTTGGGCTGAATCTTCCCGGAAGCCGATACGACGGCTTCGAGGTCGCGCGCCTTGATTTCGTCGGTTGTGACGGTGAGGCCCTTGTCCCGCCGGTAGTAGAGGTTCCCCGCGACGACGCCCGCCCCGACGAGCACGATTGCCAATGTAATCAGTACATTCTTGCGAGTCATCTAAGCTCCTGCCAACGCCGACCTGACGGCGGCAATCGTCAGCGCGATCGCTCCGTACACAACAAGAAATGCCGTCGCGATCGGCGCCGTGCGGCGCTTGTATAAGACACCGAGACCGATCGCGAGGCTCACGATCCACCAGACAAGAAACAAATCGATCGATCCGAGGAGCCTGGCGGCGAACGTGTTGTCCTCGAAGAACGGGAGAACCGAGGCCAGGCTGGTGGGGTTCGACAACGATTCGCGCGCATAGTTGAGCGGCGTCGCAAAGAGCGCGCGCAGCCCCGTGACGACGCTCGAACACGCCACGACCGCGAACACCTGCTTGAACGCGGCATTGGCCCCAAGCGCGCCGTTGAAGATCGCGAAGGCGATGCCGGCGGTCACGAGCGCGACGAGGGGCAGAAAAATGATCTGGCTGACGGCCGCGAAGTAGACGGAGTAAGGCGCCATCCGCTCCATCTGCTGGTACTGCTGGTCGCTGACGGTCCGTCCGAACCCCTCGATCGTCTGCAGCTGCTGGTCAATCACCGCCCGCTGGCCGACTTCGGTCGACAGCAGCCACGAGACCGGCGCGATCGTGGTCACCAGGACCACGACGAGCACGCCGAGCCAGCGCGGATGGGCTGCGATGTCGGCGTAGGTGGCGCGCGGCGAGGTCAGGACGCCGAAGACGCGCGCGGCGAGTCCCCGTGCGGGCGGGGAGGCCGGCTGGGGCGAAAGTGTGTCGACCATAGGGAGCTGATCCTCGTAATAGACGCCGATTTAGGCCCCAATGTTCCCGGTCAATCCTGCCGGCCGAACTGCCAGACGGCGGGAATGATGAACGCGACCGACAACAGCGTCATGACGATGACGTTGGTCGCCATCGGGTGGATGGTCAGCGCGCTCAGCATCTCTGCCGGAACACTCCGCTTCAGGACCGCCTGCCGGAGCGCATCCACGCCGTATGTGACCGGGTCGATGGTACTCAGCCAGGTCATCCAGGGCGGCACGCCGCGCAGCGGAAAAAAGGCGCCCGACAGAAAGAACATGGGCATCAGCAGGAAGTTCATCATCATCTGGAACCCTTCCATCGATTTCTGGCGCGCGGCGATGAGGATGCCAAACGACGTCATCACGGTGGCGAGCAGCAGCATCAGGCCGACGATCGACACGAGCTGCTCGATCGACAGGCTGACACCCACGACGGGCGCGAGCAGCAGTGCGACGACGCCCTGGAACATCGCAACGGTCGCGCCGCCGGCGACCTTGCCGAGCGCGACGGCCGTGCGCGAGACCGGCGCGACCATGACTTCCTTGAGGAACCCGAACTCGCGGTCCCAGACAATCGAGATGGCGGAGAAGATCGCGGTGAAGAGCACCGTCATCGCCAGCGTGCCCGGAAACATGAACTGGCGGAAGTCGACCGCGCCCGCCTGCGAGCCGGACATCGCCGAACCCAGGCCGGTCCCGAATACGAACAGATAGAGCATCGGCTGCGCGAGCGCGGCGATAATGCGCGGTCTGTCGCGAGTGAACCGGATCACGTCGCGGTACCAGATCGTGTAAGCGCCCTTCAGATTGCGTTTCAGCATGCTTGCGCCCCTCGACAGCGATCAACCGAGAGCGTGCACTCCGGTAGAGGCACGGTCTTAAGACCGTGCCCTACGGAAGACTCCGCAGTCGCTGTTGAATGTGGTGTCACCGTATTCATCGCCTGCCCCCCGTCCATATGCGAGCCATCTGGCGCAACGGCTGCGTGGCGTCGGCTTCGGACACGCGAATGGCGTGGCCGGTCAGCTTGATGAAGACATCTTCGAGCGTCGGCCGGCTGAGGCCGATGCTCTCCACGGCGATTGGCGGCTCGTCGTTGGCGAGCACGTCGATCAGCACCGGAATGAACCGATCGCCATTCGGTGTTTCGACGATCAGCTGTCCGTCCGGACCGGGACGCGTGTCGACGCCCTTGGCAGCCCTCAACGTCGCTGCCGCCCGCTCGTTGTCCGAGGTGCGCACGGAGATGATGTCGCCGCCGACCAGTCCCTTGAGGTGCTCCGGAGTATCGAGCGCGACGATTTTTCCGTGGTCGATGACGGCAATGCGATCGCAGTGCTCCGCCTCTTCCATGTAATGCGTCGTCATGAACATCGTGACGCCCTCCTGCTGCCGGAGCTTCATCAGGTACTGCCAGATGTGGCGGCGCGTCTGTGGATCGAGGCCGATCGTCGGTTCGTCCAGAAAGAGGACCTTGGGGTGGTGGAGCAGGCCGCGTGCGATTTCGAGGCGGCGCTTCATGCCGCCGGAGTACGTGCGAATCTGCTCGCCGGCCTTGTCGGTCAGGTCCACCATCGCGAGCAGTTCTTTGGATCGCACCGCAAACGTTTCGCGCGGCACGTCGTAGAGCATCGCGTGAAACTGCAGGTTCTCGAGGCCGCTCAGCCGATCGTCAAGGCTTGCATCCTGAAATATGACGCCGATCGACTGGCGGACGAGATCGGGCCGCTTCACAATGTCGTGGCCGTTGATCACGGCGGTCCCCGACGTCGGCCGCATCATCGTGCACAGCATGTTGATCGTCGTCGACTTGCCCGCGCCGTTCGGCCCGAGAAAGCCGAAGACCTCGCCTTGACGGACCTCGAATTCCACGCCGGCGACCGCGACAAAGTCGCCGAACGTTCGCACGAGCTGACGGGCTTCAATCGCGAGCACGGGTGCTCCTGACACGCCGGCCGGTGCAGGGCGGCGAGGCGGCAAAGACGTTTCGAAGGACGGCGAGCCCGGCGCGCAGGCGGCGGCGTGAGGTCTGATCGAGCGGCGCCAGCACCTCCGCCAGATGCGCTTCGGCGGCGCGGCCGACCCGTTCGAGCGCGGCACGCCCGGCCGGCGTCACTTCGATCACCGCGACCCGTCGATCCTTCCCCGGCGCGTTCCGCCGGACCCAGCCGCGCTGCGCCAGCGCGGAAATCGAATTCGACGTCGTCGGCAGGCTGACGCCCCAGTGGGTGGCGAGCTCCGTCAGCGTACGCGGCTGCTCGCGGAGCTTCATGAGCAGCCCAAAGTGCGCCGGGGCGGGCATTTCGCCACCCGCGCGCAGTTCGGCAGCAACCGCGCGCATCACAAGGGGCATGATTTCCAGAAGCTCGCGCGCCGTTTCGCGCGCGTGGGTGTTCGCCGTCATGATTAGGGTTATAGGGCTAATGGTTAGGTCTGCTAAGCATAGCAGGGTTCGAACCCCTTTAACCCCTTGAACCTCTTGCACCTTTTGTTTACCATGCATCCCTCCCTCATCGCGCAAAGGAGCGTGACGTGCTCGGATTCGTTCCCAAAGAGATGTTCTTGACCAAGGGTGTCGGCAAGCATCGTGAGAAGCTGACTTCGTTCGAGCTGGCACTCAGGTCCGCCGGCATCGCGGCCTGTAACCTCGTGCGGGTATCGAGCATCTTTCCGCCGAACTGCCGGATTCTGTCGCGCCAGGAAGGCATGAAGCGGCTCGAGCCGGGCCAGGTCACCTTTGTGGTGATGTCGGAAGCCGCGACCCGCGAGCCACATCGGCTGATCGCGGCCACGGTCGGCGTTGCCATTCCGCGCGATCGCGACGTCTACGGGTACCTGTCCGAGCATCACAGCTTCGGCGAGAGCGAAAACATCGCCGGCGATTACGCCGAGGAGCTTGCCGCCGAAATGCTGGCCACCACGCTCGGCCTCGATTTCGATCCTGACAAAAGCTGGGACGAAAAGAAGGAAGTCTACCGGCTCTCGAAACAGATCGTCCGCACGCAAAATGTGACCCAGACCGCGGTCGGCGACAAGAAGGGGCTGTGGACCACGGTGGTGGCAGCCGCAGTACTGGTCGACTGAGCTGAGTTTCTTCGACACAAAGGACACGAAGGACACGAAGGGAAAACCCTGTACTGGTCTTTCCTTTGTGTCCATTGTGTCCTTTGTGTTCCTATTGTCATGGCCGAAGGCCGCCACTGCACAGATTTACGAAAGCATCGGCATCCGCGCGCAGGGGATGGGCGGTGCCTTCGTGGCCGTATCCGACGATGCCACGACGACGTGGTGGAATCCGGGCGGCCTGGCGAGCGGGGGCTACTTTAACGGCCTCATCGAATTCGATCGCGTCGAAGATCCCGCCGGCACGCGCGCCCGCGCGTTTGCCATCAACGTTCCCTCCTTAGGCCTTAGCTATTACCGCTTGGCGCTCAATGGAATGCGGCCTCCTGACCCTACAGAATCCACATCGGCGAGCCGAGAAGATCAGGGCGTTCTCAGCCAATTCGGCGCGACGGTGGGGCAGTCAGTTGGTCCCTATCTGATCCTCGGCTCCACGCTGAAGCTGGTTCATGCGTTGGGCGAGACTCGTGCCGATCTGGATGCCGGGGTCATGGCGACGTTCGGCCGGGTCCGACTCGCAGTGGCCGCCAGGAACCTGAGAACGCCGGAATTCTCGGACGGCGACAGCCGGTTTGAGCTGCCTCGGCAAGTGCGCGCAGGGGCCGCGGTCAAGGCCGGGTCGCCAAGCCGTGCCGAGATCACGGCGGCCATTGACGCGGACTTGACCACAACGCCGACCGCCTTCGGTGACGCGCGTCACCTGGCGACCGGGGTGGAGGCGTGGCTGGCCAGTCGATCGCTTGGCTTCCGTGCCGGCGTCGGGATGAACACGATCGGCGAGTCCCGGCGATCGGGCAGCGTGGGGGCGAGCGTCGGGTTGCGCGCCGGTCTTTACGTCGACGGCCAGCTCACTCGCGGCTCGGATCAGGTGCGAAATGGTTGGGGTTTCGCACTAAGAGTGACGTTTTAGGTCAGTAATTGACACAAATTGTCAATTACGTGTAGCCTGTAGTGCTCATCATTCATGCCCGTTCGTATTGGCGAACTCCTCCTAAAGGAGAAACGGATCACCGCTGAGCAGTTGCAGCAGGCCTTGAACCACCAAAAGGCCGGGGGGGGAAAGCTCGGCTACAACCTGGTCAAGATGGGCTTCGTGAAGGACGAGGAAATTACCGCCCTTCTCAGCAAGCAGTACGGCGTTCCCTCCATCAACCTCGCGCAGTTCGAGATCGATCCCGGCGTCGTCAAGCTGATCCCGCCCGACACCGCGCACAAGTATCAGATCGTCCCGCTCAGCCGCTCGGGGGCCACCCTCACGATCGCGATGACGGATCCGACCAACGTCTTCGCGATGGACGACATCAAGTTCATGACCGGCTACAACGTGGAGCCGGTCGTGGCGTCGGAAACCGCGGTCATCGAGGCGATTCAGAAGTACTACCCGACCGGGGGTGGCGGCAAAGGCGGCGCGTCGACGATGACCGTGGCCCCGGCGGGCGGCAGCACGCTCGAGATGGCCAGCAAGGGCCTCGAGGAGCTGCAAGCCACGCTGGACACCAACGCCGGGGATGTCGAGGTCCTCGAGGAGCTCCAGGAAATCAGCGCCGAGGCGCTGGCCAAGCAGGGCGAGGACGCGCCGGTCGTTCGCCTGGTCAACGTCGTGCTGATGTCGGCGATTCAGAAGGGCGCCAGCGACATTCACATCGAGCCCTACGAAAAAGAACTCCGCGTGCGGTACCGCATCGACGGCATCCTCTACAACATCATGAGCCCGCCAATGAAGTTCCGCGACGCGATCGTGTCACGCGTCAAGATTATGGCGAAGCTCGACATCGCCGAGAAACGGCTGCCGCAGGATGGCCGCATCAAGATTCGCTTCAACGAGAACGGCGCGCCCAAAGAGATCGACTTCCGCGTCTCGGTGCTTCCGACACTGTTCGGCGAAAAGATCGTCATGCGTCTGCTCGACAAAGACAAGCTGATGCTCGACATGACGAGACTCGGCTTCGAGCCCGAGTCGCTCACCAAATTCGAAACGGCGATTCTGCGTCCCTGGGGCATGGTCCTCGTCACCGGCCCGACCGGGAGCGGCAAGACCAACACGCTGTATTCGGCGATCTCCAAGATCAACACGCCCGAAACCAACATCATGACCGCCGAGGACCCGGTCGAATTCAACCTCGCCGGTGTCAATCAGGTGCAGGTGAGGGAGAACATCGGGCTGAACTTCGCGGCCGCGCTCCGGTCGTTTCTCCGCCAGGACCCGAACATCATCCTGGTCGGTGAAATCCGAGACTTCGAAACGGCGGAGATTGCCGTCAAGGCGGCGCTCACCGGCCATCTCGTGCTGTCGACGCTCCACACCAACGACGCGCCGAGCACGGTCAACCGCCTCATGAACATGGGCATCGAGCCGTTCCTGGTCGCGAGCTCGGTGCATCTGATTTGCGCCCAGCGGCTCGTGCGAAGGGTCTGCTCGAACTGCAAGGAGCCGGCGCCGCTGCCGCCGCCGGCGCTCGTGCAGGCGGGGTTCACTCAGGACGACGCCGGCGCGGTCCAGCCGGTCAAGGGCGCCGGCTGCGAGCGCTGCAACCAGACGGGTTACAAGGGCCGCGTCGGTCTGTACGAAGTCATGGAAATCGGCGAAGAACTGCGCGAATTGATCCTCGTCGGCGCCTCCGGCCTCGAGCTCCGGCGCAAGGCGGTCGACGAAGGGATGATCACGTTGCGGCAGAGCGGTCTCCGCAAGGTGAAGGACGGGATGACGACGATCGAAGAGGTTGTGCGAGAGACAGTGAAATAGTCCTTGGTCCTTCGGCCTTGGTCCAGGGTCCGTCCCTGGTCCTAAGGTCCCTGGTGCGCACCAAGGACCGCTGCGCGAAGGACGACCAAGGACTATGGACGGACGAAGGACCTAGAACCAAGGACAAAGGACCGACGAATGGCAACACTGCCTGACTTGTTGAAGATGACCGTCGAGAAAGGTGCGTCCGATCTTCACATCGCGACGGACACGCCGCCCCAGATCCGGGTCCACGGCGAGCTGGAGCGACTGGAGCTGCCCGCGCTGACGCCGGCAGAGACCAAACAGCTCGTGTACAGCGTACTCACCGACAGTCAGAAGAAGCGCTTTGAGGAATCGAACGAGCTCGACTTCTCCTTCGGCCTCAAGGGCCTCGCGCGCTTCCGGTGCAATGTCTTCATGCAGCGGGGCGCGGTCGGTGCCGTATACCGGCTGATTCCCGAAAAGGTTCCGGTCTTCGCCGATCTCGGTCTACCGGCGGTGCTGGCGACGCTCGCCGACCGTCCGCGCGGCCTCGTCCTCGTCACCGGTCCGACCGGCAGCGGCAAGTCGACGACGCTGGCGGCCATGCTGAACAAGATCAACGCAGAGCGACACGGTCACATCCTGACGATTGAAGATCCAATCGAATACATTCATCCGCACAAGAACTGCCTGGTCAACCAGCGGGAAGTGCACAGCGATACCAACAGCTTCACGAACGCGCTGCGCGCCGCACTGCGCGAAGATCCCGACATCGTCCTCATCGGCGAGATGCGGGATCTCGAGACCGTGGAGTCGGCGCTGAAGATCGCCGAAACCGGGCACTTGACGTTCGGGACGCTGCACACCAACTCGGCGGCGCAGACGATCAACCGCATCATCGACATCTTTCCGTCGGGCCAGCAGTCGCAGATCCGGACCCAGTTGTCGCTCGTGCTGGAAGGCATCGTCTGCCAGGCGTTGCTGCCGCGCGCCGACGGCAAGGGCCGCGTGGTCTCGCTCGAGATCATGGTGCCCAATTCCGCGATCCGGAACCTGATTCGCGACGACAAGGTGCACCAGATCTACGGTGCGATGCAGGCGGGTCAGGAAAAGCTGGGGATGCAGACCGCGAATCAGTCGCTGGCGAGCCTGTACATGAAGAGGCTGATCACGCTCGAGACGGCGATGATGTCCTCATCGAACAGGGACGAGCTCCAGGACATGATCAATCGCGGCGTCGGCGTGGTCGCCGGCGCGGGACTTGGAAGAACCCCGGGCACCGTGCCGCGGCCGGGGACGCCGGCTCGATAGAAGGCAGAGCATGGAAGGCAAAAGGTAAAAGGTAAAAGGTAAAAGGTAAAAGGTCAAGGGCCAGGGGCCGCAGGGCACGAGGCAGAGGGCAGAACGGGCCCGAAGCCCGAAGCCCGAAGCCTGGAGCCAGAGGACAAACAGTATGGCCACATTCGCATACGCCGGGCGCACGCGCGCAGGCGAAAACGTCACGGGCGAGCGCAGCGCTGACTCGATGGACGCCGCGGTCGCCGCGCTCAGGCGCGAGCAGATCATGGTGACGCGGATCACGCCGTCCAAGGCCAAAGAGGACGCGGCCGGGAAGAAGGGGGCGGTGGGGAAGACCGGGAAGAAGGTCAGCGCGAAGAACCTGGCCGTCTTCACCCGTCAGTTCTCCGTCATGATCGACGCCGGCCTTCCGCTCGTTCAGTGCCTCGACATTCTGGGCACTCAGGAAGAGGACAAGAACTTCGCCGCCGTCATTCTGCAGACCCGCACCGACGTCGAGTCGGGCGCGTCGCTGGCCGATGCGATGCGCAAGCATCCCAAGACGTTCGATCCGCTGTTCACGAACATGGTGGCCGCGGGCGAGGCGGGCGGCATCCTCGACACGATTCTGAAGCGGCTCGCCACCTACATCGAAAAGGCGGTCAAACTGCAGGGCCAGGTGAAGTCGGCGATGATCTATCCGATCGCCGTCATCGTGATCGCGGGCGCGGTCGTGGGCGTCATTCTGTGGAAGGTCATCCCGACCTTCGCGTCCCTGTTCGCCGGGCTGGGCGCCGAGCTGCCGCTGCCGACGCGCGTCGTCATCATGCTCAGCGACAATCTGGTCCGCTTCTTCCCCTTCCTGTTTGTTGGCGCCGGCGCCATCGCGTACGGCTTCAAGGCGTACTACGCGACTCCAAAGGGACGCCGGGTCGTCGATGCGACGATGCTCAAAGGACCGGTCATCGGCAACATCCTCCGGAAGATCGCCGTGGCGCGGTTCTGCCGCACGCTGTCGACGCTGATCGCGTCGGGCGTCCCCATTCTGGACGGCCTGGAGATCACCGCCAAGACCGCCGGGAACTCGATCATCGAGGACGCCGTCATGGTGACGCGCAAGAGCATCGAGCGCGGCGAGACGATCTCGGCGCCACTCAAGGAAACGAAGGTCTTTCCGGCCATGGTGACGCAGATGATAGGCGTCGGCGAGGCGACCGGCGCGCTGGATACGATGCTCGCCAAGATCGCGGACTTTTACGAGGAAGAGGTCGACACCGCGGTCGCCGGGCTGCTGACGCTGCTCGAACCGATCATGATCGCCCTGCTCGGCACCGTGGTCGGTGGCATCGTTATCTCGATGTATATGCCGATCTTCGACCTGATCAGCAAGCTGACATAGATGTCGCATGAGTCACTACACAAAGGACACGATGGACACAAAGGAAAAGCCACAACGGGTTTTACAAAACTTGCGTCCTTGGTTCCTTTCGTGTCCTTCGTGTTGAGCGAGCGTACGACATGGATACCGAACTCCGCCGCAAGGTCGCCCGGCTCATCATCGTTCGTGCCGTCATCAGCACGATTCTGCTGGGCTCGGCGACCTTTGCGCGCATCACGGCGCCCGGCTCGTTTGCTGTCGATCCGTTCTTCTTCCTGATCGGCCTCACGTACGCGCTGACGATCACGTGGGCCGTGTCGCTGCGGTTCGTCGAGCGGCGCCGATGGCTGCTTGACATGCAGCTCGCCGGCGACGCGCTGATTGTCTCGGCCTTCATCTACATCACCGGCGGCGTCACCAGCTACTTTTCGTCGTTGTACGTGCTGCCGATCGTCGCCGCCAGCACGATTCAGTTCCGGCGCGGCGGCCTGATGGTCGCCGCGCTCAGCGCCATCCTCTACGTCGGTCTCGTGCTGGCGCAGTACCCTGACGGCGTCGGGCTTCCTGGACTATCCGTCGCTCGTGAACGCGTCGGTCGTCCTGCCGCCGCGGTCGGTCGCGCAGTATACGATTGCGCTCAACCTGTTCGGGTTTTTTGCGGCCGCGCTTCTCAGCGGCTCGCTGGCCAACAGCTTGCGGTCGGCCGGCGTCCAGCTCGAGCAGGCGTCGACGGAGATCGCCGACCTGCAGGCATTGAACCAGCACGTCATCGACAGCCTGCCAAGCGGTCTGGCGACGACCGACGCCAGCCAGCGTATTCTGACGTTCAATCACGCCGCGGAAACGATCACCGGCGTGCGGGTCCAGGCCGCGGTGGGCCGCCCGATCAGCGAAGTGCTGCAGTTGCCGCGCCAGCTCCTGTCCCCCCTCGACGGCAAGCTGGAAGTCGTGCCCAGCCGCATCGAGATTCGTTATCGGCCTGGCGACGGGCGCAGCGACCTCGAAATTGGCCTGTCGGCCACGCACCTGCAGACGCCCGGCGGGAGCGCCGGTCTGCTGTTCACCTTTCAGGACGTGACGAGTCTGAAGAAGCTCGAACGCGACGCCGCGATTCAGTCGCGCCTGGCGGCGGTCGGCGAGATGGCCGCCGGGATCGCGCATGAAATCCGGAATCCGCTGGCCTCGATGTCGGGCTCCATCCAGATCCTCCGTCACGAGCTGCCGCTCAGTACCGAGCAGGAGCAGCTGATGGACATCGTGCTGCGCGAGTCGGAGCGCCTCAACACGACGATCCGCTCATTCCTCGCCTACGCGCGCCCGCAGCACTTTCAGATTGCCCGATTCGACGTAAGGCGCGCCCTGAATGACGCGGCGCTGCTCCTGCGGAACAGCGCAGAGGTCTGCGAGGCGCACGTGATCGAGGTCGATGTGCCGGCCCACGAGCTGTGGTACGAGGCCGACGAAGGCCAGATCAAGCAGATCGTGTGGAACCTCGCGACCAACGGCCTGCGAGCGATGCCGCAGGGCGGCCGCCTGCGCCTCATCGGCGCGGTCGACCAGGGAAGCGACGGCGTCGCGCTGACCGTCCAGGACGAGGGCATCGGCATCCCGGCCGAGGAGCTCGACAGCCTCTTTCAGCCGTTCCACGGCCGCTTCGCCAAGGGCAGCGGCCTTGGGCTCGCGATCGTGCACCGTATCGTGAGCGACTACAACGGCGAAATCCGCGTCAGCTCGCACACCGGGCAGGGCACGACGGTGTCGGTGCGGCTGCCGGCGCGCGCGGCGGTGGCCCAATGAGCACGGCCGTGCAAGCTGCCGAACGGGCCGTCGACGAGCGGCCGCCTCGAATCCTCGTCGTCGACGATGAGCGGTCGATGAGAGAGCTGCTGGCGATCGTCCTGCGGCGCGAAGGGTACGAAGTGCTGCTGGCCGAGAACGGCCGTACCGCCCTGGGCGTGCTGGAGCGCGAGCCGGTGGACCTGCTCATCTCGGACATCAAAATGCCCGACATGAGCGGCGTCGAGGTGCTGCGGGCGGCCAAGAAAATCGATCCGGACATCCTCGGGATCATGATCACGGCCTTCGCCTCGACCGATACCGCCGTGGAAGCGATGCGGCTCGGCGCGTGCGATTATCTGAGCAAGCCGTTCGACATCGATCTGCTCAAGATGAAGGTTCGCGAGAAGATCGAGAACCGCCAGCTCCGGCAGGAGAACGTCCTGCTGAAGCGCACGCTCGGCCTGTCCCACCAGTTTTCGAACATCATCGGGCGCAGCAATGTGATGCTCGACGTGTTCAAGATGATTGAGACCGTCGCGCGAACCAACAGCACGATCCTGCTGACCGGCGAATCCGGAACGGGCAAGGGTCTGGTCGCGCAGGCGATTCACTTTCATTCGCTGCGCCGCGAGAAGCCGATGGTGTCGCTCAACTGCGGCGCGATGCCTGAGAACCTGCTCGAGTCGGAGCTGTTCGGGCACATGCGGGGCGCGTTCACGGGCGCGGACGCGAACAAGAAGGGCCTGCTCGAGGTGGCCGAGAAGGGGACGGTCTTCCTGGACGAGATCGGCGAGATGAGCGCCGTCATGCAGGTCAAGCTCCTGCGCGTGCTTCAGGAGCGGCGCTTCCGGCGTGTCGGCGGACTCGAGGAGCTGACGGCCGACATCCGCGTCATTGCGGCGACGAACCAGGATCTCCAGAAGGCGGTCGCCGAGGGCCGCTTCCGCGAGGATCTCTTCTATCGCATCAACGTCATCCCGATTGCGTTACCGCCGCTCCGCGAGCGCCGCGAAGACATTCCCGCTGCTCGCGGAACATTTCCTTGCCAAGTACAGCGAGCAGATGGAAAAGGAGATCTCCGGCGTTTCACGCGAAGCGATGGACCTGCTGCTCAATCATGATTGGCCGGGCAACATCCGGGAGCTCGAGAACGCGCTGGAGCGCGCGGTGGCCCTCGAGGCGACGCCGACCATTCTGCCCGACAGCCTGCCGGCCACGATCCGTGGGGAGTCTCCAAGGGCCGCCAACGCCCCGGTCGAGGCGCTGCCCGAATCGGGCTTCGACCTGGAGGCGCACGTCCAGGAAATCGAACGGGGCTACATTGCCGAGGCCCTGCGCAAGGCGGGGGGCGTACAGGTGAAGGCGGCGGACCTGCTCGGGATGAGTTTCAGGTCGTTTCGCTATTATGTGAAGAAATACAATTTGAGGTGACATTGTTCGTCGGCCGTCGGCGACGATAATTGTCACTCTTGCCACTTTTTCTCCTTGCGGGACTGCGGTTGAATACCATAACCTACTTGTTTAAAGTCACTTACACTAATAGCAGAGCCTTGGCATTGCCGTTGCTCAGTCAGGGGGCAGGACAACGATAACCCTAAAGGAGACTAGTAATGAAGATGCGTAACGCAAAAGGTTTCACCCTGATCGAGCTGCTGATCGTTGTGGCGATCATCGGCATCATCGCGGCGATCGCGATTCCCGGCCTTCTCCGCGCCCGCATGTCGGGCAACGAAGCGTCGGCGATCGGCTCGCTCCGCGCCATCAATAGCGGCCAGGCGGCCTATTCGTCGAGCTGCGCGGCGGGCGCGTATGCCGTCGACCTCGCGGACCTCGTGAAAGCACCGACCGCGGGCGGCCAGGGCTTCATCAGCCCGGACCTGAACGCGAACGGCGTTCTCAAGAGCGGCTACAACGTGACGCTGGCGTACGGCGACCGGTGGACTCGCCTTCACTGGAACGCCTTGCAACGCGCCGGGCGCGACGCCTGAGAGCGTCTACTACGCCAAGGCCGAGCCGGTCACGCTGCAGGGCACCGGAACCCGCTCGTTCGCGACTGACGCGCGCGGGACGATCTTCCAGAACGCGACCGCGACGGCGCCGGCCGATCCGATCGGTTCGCCCGACACACCGGTTCAGTAAGCTTCGCTTCTCGACTCTGGGCTTCAGGCTCTGGCTGGATTCAGCCAAAGCTTGAAGCCCTTAGTTTTTTGGCGGCAGCGCTCCGACCACTTCACATACACGTCTCCACCAACAATTGATTGAAACTGACGCCGGGACCGATACCTGTTCGGTATAGGTGTGCATGCGAACACGAACCTGGCGCGTTGCCGCGCTCCTCTTCGGATCGGGCTGCTGCGCGCTGGTCTACCAGGTCGGGTGGATGCGGGAGTTCGGGTTGATTTTTGGCGCGTCCACCGCCGCGTCCGCCGCCGTGCTCGCCATCTTCATCGGAGGCCTCGGGCTTGGTGGGTTGCTCGTTGGGCCACGCGCCGATAGCCACCCACGTCCGCTGGCCTTCTACGCGCAACTCGAAGCGGTCGTCGCCATTTCGGCCGCGGCCAGCCCGCTGCTCCTGGCGCTCGTCCGCCAACTTTACATCGTGCTCGGCGGCACACCGCGCCTCGGCCTGGCGGGCGGCACCATCGTCCGGCTTGTGCTCAGCGCGTTGGTGTTGCTCGTGCCGACGCTTGCCATGGGCGGCACCCTTCCGGCGGCCGCTCGTGCCATCACCACCGCCGCCGACGCCCGGCGGCGCAACGTGGCCGCGCTCTACGGATTCAACACGCTCGGCGCGGTGCTCGGGTGCGTCATTGCGACGTTCTTCATGCTCGAGTTATTCGGCACGCGCTCCACGCTCTGGCTTGCCGCCGGCGTCAACCTGCTCATCGCCGTCTTCGCGAGGCAACTCGATCGCGTGATGCCCCCGCCCGTCGATGCGCCGACCTCTGACGTGCTGCCGCGCGAAGGGCGAGCCCCCGCGCCCTTCGTCCTGATCGCCTCGGGCGTCGTCGGCTTCGCGTTCTTCCTGATGGAGCTGGTGTGGTATCGCATGCTGGGACCGCTGATCGGGGGATCGGTTTTCACGTTCGGCCTGATTCTCGCCGTTGCTCTGGTGGGAGTCGGCGTCGGCGGGCTCGTGTACGCACTCGTTGGCGCCGACCGTCCGGCGTCGCTCGGTGGCTTCGCATCGACTTGCCTGCTCGAAGCCGCCGCTCTCGCGTTCGCATACGCGCTCGGCGACAGGCTGGCGATCGTCGCGCTCGCGTTGGCGCCCCTCGGCCTCTCCGGTTTCGCGGCGCAGGTCACGGCGTGGACCGCTGTGACGGCGATTGTGGTGCTGCCGGCGGCGCTCGTCGCCGGCTACCAGTTCCCGATGCTCATCGGACTCCTGGGAAACGGACGGAACGCGCTCGGTCGCCAAATTGGTCTGGCGTACGCGGCGAATACGCTCGGCGCGATAGCGGGCTCGCTCGCTGGCGGTTTCGGACTGCTTCCGTGGCTATCCGCGCCAGGTGCCTGGCGGTTCGTTTCGGTCTCACTTCTGGCGCTCGGCGCCGTTGCCACCGTGATGTGGGAAGTTCGTCGCCTGCCCGCGATCGTTCCACGGCTCGCTCTGGCGGCAGCGACGATCGCGCTGCTGATGGCGACGGGGCCGACCGGCGTCTGGCGGCACACCGGCATCGGAGCGGGCCGCGCGACGCTGACGCTCGCGTCAATCGCCACGCCCAATCAACTGCGCTCGTGGGCCCGCGATCGGCAGCGCGCCGTCGTGTGGGAAGGCGATGGGACCGAAAGCAGTGTCGCGCTCAACAGAGACGCCAGCGGCTATGCGTTCGTCGTCAACGGCAAGTCTGACGGCAGTGCCGTGGCCGACGGGCCCACGCAGGTGATGCTGGGACTGCTCGGCGCCATCCTGAATCCGAACTCTCAGCGGTCGCTCGTCATCGGACTGGGAACGGGCAGCACGGCCGGTTGGCTGGGCGCAGTTCCTGCCATGCAGCGCATTGACGTCGTCGAACTCGAACCGCTCGTGCTCGACGTGGCGCGCGACTGCGCGCTCGTCAACCAGGACGTCCTGAACAACCCGAAGGTACGCGTCGTGATTGGCGACGCGCGTGAATTTCTCCTTCTCGGGCGTGATTCGTACGACGTCATCGCGTCGGAGCCATCCAACCCGTACCGGGCGGGCGTTGCGAGTCTGTATACGCGCGAGTTCTATCGGGCGGCCAACGATCGGCTGACCGCCGACGGTCTGTTCCTCCAGTGGGTGCAGGCGTACGAAGTGGACGGCCGAACCCTTCGAACCGTCTACGCGACGATGGCATCGGCGTTCGCGCATGTCGAAACCTGGCAGACCGCTTCGGGCGACCTGGTCCTCATCGGCGCACGGCACCCGATCCCCTATCACGCGACCAGGCTCGCTGCACGCATCAAGGAAGAACCCTTCAGGACGGCGCTTCTGGCCACGTGGCGCGCGGTCGACCTGAGCGGGTTTCTCGCCCACTACGTGGCCGGCGACAAGATGGCGCGGGCGATCGCGTCGACGGCAGGCGTCGAAGTCAACGAAGACGACCGCAACATCGTTGAATTCGGATTTGCCCGGTCGCTGGGCCGCCGGGGCGTACGTCTCGCGCTGGATATCCGCGATCTCGCGGGCCTGCTCGACGATGGCCATCCGCACGTGCCCGACGCGGCGCTCGACTGGTCCGTCGTCCGAACGGCGCTGGTCGCCTTCTACGGTGCGATCGGCCACGGCCCGGAGATCGTGGAGCAGGGTTCGGCCGACGAACGCCGACGTCAGACGGCGCTTCTGAACTACTATTCGCGGAACGATCACGTGGCCGCTCGAGAAGCCTGGCAGCAGCAGTCGGGCGAACCGCGCGATCCGACCGACCTGTTGATGGTCGCCGATATCGAGGCGAGTGCCGGCCTTGACAGCGCGCTCCCCTACATCGAGCGCCTTCGAATTTATCAACCTGGCGAGGCCGATGCATTGCTGGCGACGCTGAGGCTTCGGCAAGGCCGCAATGAAGAGGCCGCGGCCGCGCTCGAATCGGCGCTTGGGCGCTACAGATCCGACCCGTGGCCGCTGGCGATCATGAAAGAGCGGGCGATCAGGCTTGCCGGCGCTCTCGGTTCGACCAGCCCCGTGATGGCGCGGCGGATGATGGCCGCACTGAACCACTCCCTGGCTCTCCGTTTTCTGGAGGACGAGCGGCTGATCACGGCGGCGACGTTGGCGCGGACAGCCGGCCACGCGGCGCGGTGTGGCGAGCTGATTGGCGCGCTCGAGCCGCATACGCCGTGGAACCCCATGTTCCTCGCGCTCCGGCGAGAGTGCTACGAGGCGTCCGGGGACGCCAGGGCCGCGATCGCCACGCGCGAGCTTGCCGACTTCGTCCGGCACGAGCCGCTTCCGTTTGCAGCAGGACTTGTCCACTGATCGCCGGCGCCGAGCCCCGCGGCGACGCCCGCACGACGGCCGACGAAGCCGCTTGACGTCTTCCGCCGCCTCGGTTACAAATCGTACATCCCCATGACGAAGCGCGCGGCTCTCCTTGCCCTCGTGTTTGCGCTGGTCGGTCTCGGTGCATCGGTGACTGCCGCCTACGTGCACTACCAGCTTCTGCACGATCCCCACTACACGAGCTTCTGTGACATCAACGGCACGGTGAGCTGCACGTTGGTGTATCAGAGCCGCTTCGGCACGTTTGGGGGTGTCCCGATCTCCATTTTCGGCGGCATCTGGTTTGTGTTCGCGGCGCTGCTGTCGGTCGGTGGGATGGCTGCTGGGCCGCAGCTCCGCGAGAGCATCCCCGGTTATCTGTTTGCGCTGTCCACGCTCGCCTTGGCGGCGGCTTTGTACCTGCTCTACGCGTCGATGTTCATCCTGCAGTCGTACTGCCCGGTGTGCCTGCTCACGGACGTCGCCATTGTCGGGCTCTTCATCGTCTCTGGTGCGGCCACCTCGGTTCCCATGACGACCTTGCCCGGCCGTCTGACTCGCGATCTTCGCGTGCTCGTCGGCAACCCCCTGGCGATTGCCGTGACGGTGCTGTTCGTCGCCGGCGCCGCCTCCACGCTGGCGTTTTTTCCGCGTGAAGGCTCGAGCGATCCTGGCGCGGCGGCTGCGGCTGCGACGACGACCGCCGACGGAAGCAGTGAACTCGAACAGTTCATGGCGCAGGCCCCGCGGATTCCGCTGATCATTCCTCGCGACGGTGCGAAGGTGCTGATCGTGAAGTTCAACGATTTCCAGTGCCCGGCGTGCAGCCAATCGTACGTTTCGTACAAGCCGATTCTCGCCAAGTACGAGTCGCAGTATCCCGGTGCCGTCCGGATGGTCCTCAAGGATTACCCGCTCAACTCGAACTGCAATCCGAACAGTTCGATGGTGCATCCGGCCGCGTGTCACGCGGCGGTCGCCGTCCGGCTCGCGCGCGAGCACAACCGTGGCGAGCAGATGGAAGACTGGGTGTACACGAATCAGCCCGGGATGACCCCCGATTCCGTCAAACAGGCGGCGCGCGAGGTCGGACAGGTCACCGATTTCGATGCGAAGTACGCCGCGACGCTCGAGCTCGTCAAGGCCGACGTCGCTCTTGGTTCACAGCTCGATATCCGCTCGACCCCGACGTTTTTCATCAACGGCGTCAAGGTCGAAGGGACATGGGCCACGCAGTACTTCGATCAGGCGATTGCGTACGAGCTGCAGCACCCGCCTGCCCAATAGCTTGTGAGCGCTCCAGCTCTCGCAACCTTCGACCTCACCAAGGATTACAGCATCGGTTTCTGGCGCAAGCGCCCCTACCGGGCGCTCGACCGGCTGACGCTGGAGGTCCGGGAGGGTGAAGTCTTCGGATTTTTGGGACCCAACGGTGCCGGCAAGACGACAACCTTGAAGCTGCTCATGCAGCTGGTATTTCCAACCGCGGGGCGTGCCGAGATTCTGGGGCGGCCCCTCGGGGAGCTGGCGGTCAAGCGGCGTATCGGTTACCTCCCGGAAAATCCGTACTTCTACGACTACCTCACGGCCGAGGAGTTGCTGATGTACTTCGGCGCGCTCTTCGGGTACGACGCTGTCGAACGGCGCAGACGCGCCGGCCGGCTCCTGGACCAGGTCGGCATCGCGGGCGAACGCCGGCTGCAGCTCCGGAAGTTCTCGAAGGGCATGCTGCAGCGAGTGGGCATCGCGCAGGCGCTGCTGAACGATCCCGATCTGGTGATCCTTGACGAGCCCATGTCTGGCCTCGACCCGCTTGGGCGGCGAGACGTCCGCGCGCTCATTCTCAATCTCAGGGACCGCGGGTGCACCGTCTTTTTCAGCTCCCACGTCCTCAGTGACGCCGAGGCCTTGTGCAGCCGCGTGGCTATCCTGGCGCGCGGCCGGCTCGTGACGATCGGCGGGTTGAATGAGATGCTGGCCTTCGAGGCCCGCGGATGGGAACTGGTCGTCGCCGGCGTTCCCGACGGGCGATTGCCGTCAGTAGGCTCCCGCGTCCATCGAGTTGTCCCGATCGGTCCGGACCGGTACATGCTCGAGCTGCCGCTCGATCCACCTCCGGAACGTTTACTGGCCGAGCTCGCAACATCGGGAGCGAAGCTGATCTCCCTCAATCCACTCCGTCCGACGCTCGAGGATCTGTTTGTGGAGCAGGTGACGTCCCCGGCGGCCATGGCGGTCCGGCGGGGCGCTGAGGACGAACCTTTATGAAAGCCACCGCCGCGATCGCGATCAACGTGTTCCGTGAATCGGTCCGGGACAAGGTCCTGTACAACCTCGTGCTCTTTGCCATCCTGATGATGGGCGCGTCGTACCTCCTCGGTCAGCTCACCGCTGGACAGGACGTGAAAATAATTAAAGACCTCGGGCTGACGGCGATGTCGATGTTTGGCTTGTTCATCGCCGTGTTCATCGGGATCGGTCTGGTGTCCAAAGAGGTCGAGCGCAGGAGCGTCTACAGCCTGCTCCCAAAGCCGATTCATCGATATCAACTGGTTCTCGGCAAATACGCGGGCCTGGCGCTCACGCTTGCCGTCAACATGACCGTCATGACGCTCGCTTTCTACGCGGTGCTGGTATATAGCGCGTGGGGGATCGATCCGGTCGTTCAGCGCGCGTGGGACGCACCAGCCCTCGACCCGGCGCTGGTCAAGGCGATCGGCCTGATCCTGATCGAGCTGCTGCTCGTGACCGCGGTCGCGCTCTTCTTCTCGACCTTCTCGACACCCATCCTGTCGGCGGCTCTGGCCTTCGGGCTGTTCATCGTGGGCCATTTCAGCACCGACCTCAGAAATTTCGATCAGGTCGTCGATTCGCCCGCGGCGGTGCGGCTCGCACGGGGGTTGTACTGGGTCGTGCCGAACCTCAGCCAGTTCGACGTGAAATCGCAGGTTGTTCACGGACAGCCGGTCTCGGCCGGCTACGTGGCGCTGACCGCGGGCTACGCCGCCCTTTACACCGCCATGCTGTTGACGATAGCGGTCTTCATCTTCTCGCGGCGCGACTTCAAATAGATGCTCAAGAGCCACCTCGCTGGCGCGTTCGGCACGATCCTTCTTGCCGGGGCGCTCCTCGCTGGCGCCATTCAGGTGCAGGCCATGCGCGAGCGCGCGTACCCGACGCCTGAAGTACAGGAAGACGCCGTGTACATCACATCAGGGTCCGCCGTCCGCCGCCTGACCGGCGCGTACAACGCCCTGGCGGCCGACGTCTACTGGATTCGCGCCATTCAATACTACGGCGGCGCCAAGCGCCGTCTGGCCGCTCGGCCCGTTGCGCCGGAGCCGCCGCCGATGCTCGCCGCGGTTGACACGAAAGAGTACGACCAGCTCTACACACTGCTCGACATCACGACATCCCTTGATCCCTCCTTCACGATCGCTTACCGGTTTGGCGCGGTATTTCTCGCGGAAGCCTATCCTGCCGGCGCCGGCCGCGTGGACTTGGCGGTCAAGCTCCTTGAAAAGGGGATAGCCACCCGACCCGATAAGTGGGAATACATGGAAGACATCGGGTTCGTCTACTACTGGTACGCCCATGACTATCGCCAGGCGTCGGCCTGGTTCCAGAGGGCCAGCGACGTGCCTGGCGCGCCTCCGTGGCTCAAAGGGCTCGCCGCCACGACGCTCGCGCAGGGAGGTGACCGGGAATCGTCCAAAACGATGTGGGCGGCCATCCTTCAGACCTCCGAGGTTCCGTGGATGCGCGCCACAGCCGAGCGGCTTCTCGTGCAATTGGACACGCTCGACAAGATGGACACACTTCAGTCGAAGCTCGATGCCTTTGCGCAGGAGCGGGGTGCGCCGGCGGGGGATTGGGCGACCGTCCTTCGCGCACGCGTGTTTCCCGGCATCCCGGTCGATCCGACCGGCATTCGGTACGAGCTGACCCCTGATGGCCGTGTTCGCTTGTCGCCATCTTCCAGACTCTTCCCGTTGCCTGTCGAACCGAAACGGCTCGGTTCGCCGTGATCCCCGAGTCATTCGCCATCGCCGTCGCGGCCCTGTTCGGGGCTCTGATCGGCAGCTTCCTCAACGTCTGCATCCATCGCTTGCCGCGCGATCTGTCCATCGTGTGGCCGGCTTCAGCCTGTCCCAAGTGCCACCGCAGCCTTTCCTGGTTCGAGAACGTTCCGGTCGTCAGCTACGCATTCCTTCTCGGCCGCTGCCGTACCTGCCGCGCGCCGATCTCGGCGCGATATCCAATCGTCGAGGCGTTGACGGCGGTGATGTTCGCATCGGCCTGGTGGTACTACGGACCGGGACCGCTCGTCGCGTCGCGACTCCTGTTCGGCTGCGCGCTGATCGTGCTGTTCGCGATCGATCTCGAGCACCACCTGCTCCCCAATGTCATCACCATTCCCGGCATTGCCATCGGATTTCTCCTCAGCGTGATCAATCCGCCGGGCTGGCAGTCCTCGCTCATCGGCATCATCGTCGGCGGCGGCGTTCTGTTTCTGATCGCTGAAGGGTATTACCGGATACGCCATGAAGAAGGTCTTGGCATGGGTGACGTGAAGATGCTCGCGATGATCGGCGCGTTTCTCGGGTGGCAGCTGACGCTGCTCTCGCTGATGCTCGCGTCGGTAGCCGGCACGATTATCGGCATCGCGCTGATCGCCACCGGGCGCGGGACCATGAAATACGCGCTGCCGTTCGGTACGTTCCTGGCCATTGGCGCCGCCGTTTCGTCCGCCGTCGGCCAGACTGTTCTCGAGTGGTACTTCAGACTGTGGTGAATACAGGGCAGGAAGGGCGGGAAGGGCTGGACGGGAAGACCGCTCCTGCCGTTCTCAGGGCTCCTGCCGTTCCCGCCCCTCCTGCCCATCCCGCCCCTCCTGCCCAGTTGATCTGGTCCATCGCCCTGTTGTTGCTCTTCTTCATGGGCATACGCACTCTGGGCGACCGCACGCGCCCGGCGACGAGGGCGCTCGATTGCGATCACTTCACGCCAGGCGACCGACAGGCGCTCGAACGTTGCCTCGAGCTTCGGCCAGACGACCTGGAGATCATGACTGACCTCGGCGGTGCGTACGAGCGACTCTCCGAATGGGACCGCGCCGAGGCGGTGTACCGGCGTGCGCTCATGATTGATGCCGAGGATGGAGACGTCCGGGTTCGGCTGGGGGCTGTGTTGCTTCAGCGGGGCGACGCAGCCGGGGCGCGGCGCGAGGCGACGGCGGCCCTTGCCGTTCAGCCCGGTGGCACGGCCGCGCTCGAATTGATCCGCCGCGCCGGGGGTGCCGGGGGCGGGGGTGATTATTGAGTGGGCGGGCCCTCTCGTCGCTCATCGTTATGGCCCGTGCCGCCAATACGGCGTTTTTCTTCCTCACGTCGGTCGTCTGCCTGCTGACGTACAGTCCGTTTACCTACGAGCAATTCATCAAGCCGATGGTGAGCCCTGCGCTCTACGGGTTTGCCGTCTGGCATGCCGCCTTCCATTCGCTGGTGCTGTCGATCACGGCCCTCAGCCTCGCGCCTTTTCTCGAACGCTCCCGTGCCCGGTGGATCGGCTGGTCGTACCTGGCCGCCTCGGTGGCGCTCGGCGCCTGGTTCTTCACGCACCCCCTGTGGCTTCTGGAGGGCAAGTCGCGCACCAGCCTGATCCTTGCTGTCGTGGCCGCGTTGCCTCCGATCTGGTTGGCCGTTTTCGATCACGTCGCAGCGGACATTCACCGCGGAGCACGCGGAGACCGCAGAGAGGAAAGCAATTCTGCGCTCTCTGCGCCCTCTGCGGTTTTTGTTGCGGCGAACGACGGACGGACCTGGACGGCGTCCTGGAGGACGGCGGTGTTTGCCACCGTGGTTTACGCGCTGGTCGTGCCGCTCCGGCTTCAATTGACCGGCGGTCTCGGCGGCGTCACCCTGCCCCCGGTCGGCATGCTGCTCGGATGGGCGGTGTCGGCTCTCGCGCATCTGACGGTCTTCACGCTTGTCTGTCTCGTGTTGATGGCCGTCAGCGGCCTGGCGGCGCTGACGCGATCGCCGGGTCGCGTTCAATACGGGCTCCTGTGGGCCGTTTCGGTGGCGACGATCGCACTGACCCTGCTGCGCGTCGTGCTGGCGCCGATCGGGATCAGAGGGGCGGCCGCATGGCTCGTCTCGGTTTCGACCGGAGTCGCGCTCGCGTCGGTGTGGTCGGGCGTCGCGTGGCATCGGCTCGCATCGGTCCGGCTAAAGCCGGACACTACGTACGACACGGCATCAGTGTCCGCGCTCGACGCGTGGTTGGCGCCGATTACCGCGAGCCGGTCTCGGCTCACGCCCGCGATCGGACTCGTGCTCGCGCCTCTCGCCATCCACTTCCTCATCTCACGCGTTGCGACGTTCGACTGGGAGTTCATGCTGCAGAAGCTGGCGACGCTCGCTCTGTGGCTTGTGGCGTTCGGGTTTATTCATGCCCTCACGCGCGATCCAGGCGCACGCCGCCCGCTTTGGATGGCGCCGGTCGTCGTCCTCGCGTTGTTCGCGGCCGGGCAGGTCCTGCTCCCGCGGCTGCCGGCGCTCGCTGGTGACGAACGCCTGAATCCTGAGTTCACGCTGGACGCGTACGCCGCGATGGACCCGTCGTTCCGGATCGCGCGCGACACGCTGGGATCGGGGACGACCGGAGACGCCGCCGAGTTTTTCGCGTACCTCCGCGCCAACGCGACCATCGAGAACACGCACGTCGACCCGGTCGACGTCGACTTCGTCCAGAGGTGGACGCGATCGAGCGAACGTCCGCCGAACGTGTTCCTGTTCATGATCGACAGCCTCCGCCGCGATTACGTGTCGTCGTACAACCACGCCGTGTCGTTTACGCCGGCCATGCAGGCGTTCGCGGGCGACAGCCTCGTGTTCACGCGCGCGTTTTCGCGCTACGCGGGGACCGGCCTGGCGGTGCCGTCAATCTTCTCTGGGGCGATGGTCATCCACAAACAGTACGTCACGCCGTTTGCCCGGATGAACGCACTGGAGAAGCTGGTCGTCGCGAAGGGCTATCGCCGCTTCATCACCGAAGACCACATCGCGGACGAGCTCTTCGCGGCATCGAGCGGCACCATCGGCCTCGATCACCACGTGCCCGAGATGATGCACACGTTCTGCCGAACGATGGGCGAGCTCAATCATCATCTCGAGAGCCTCCCGGATGGGCCACCGGTGTTCGCGATGACACGGCCCCTGGACCTGCACATCGGAAATATCGTCAGCGCGAAGGTTCCCCCGGGGGAGTCCTATCCCGGATTTCACGGGCCCTACGCGGCGCGCGTCCACCGCATCGACGCCTGCTTTGGCGAGTTCATCGAGACGCTGAAGCGCACGCGTTTGTACGACAACAGCATCATCATCCTGACCTCGGACCATGGCGATTCCCTTGGAGAGGGACAACGGTGGGGACACGGCTTCACGGCCTTTCCCGAGGTGCTCAGAATTCCGCTCATCATTCACGTGCCGGCCTCGCTTCGGGCGCGCATGTCGGCCGATCTCGGTCGTCTGAGCTTTTCGACCGACATCACACCGACGTTGTACGCGCTGCTCGGTGAGCCGCCTTTAACTCACGGGCCGCGGGGCATCCGGCATCTTCTGATGGGGTCGCCGCTGCTGGCGGATCCGTCGACCGATCTCTCCTGGCGGCGCCGCGAGTCTTATCTGGTGGCGTCGAGCTACGGTCCGGTGTTTGGCCTGCTCGGCCACAATGGACGACGCTTGTACCTCGCTGACGCCGTGGAAGCCCGGGAGTACGCCTACGAGTTCGGGCCGGACGGAACCGATGTTCGAGTGGGCATGACGGACGCTGGAACGGGAGACCAGCCGAAAAGCGATTCGCCAGCAGATTGGCGAGATCGCGGCGTGGTACCGCTTCACTCCAGCGCCCTGACTATCGACATGATTCTTACTCCCTCCGCGTACGCGCTGATTGGGTTGACGGCGATCGTGGCCTGCCTGGTCGCGATATTGACGTTTGCCTTGCTGCGGCTCGTCTCCGTCGCGCGCGATACCCGCCGTTCCCGATCGAGCGGCGCCGAAACGGTGCTGCTTTCCGCCGCCCTGCAGGAAGCCGTCGGCAAGCTGAAGCTGCAGGAACGCGCGATGACCGCGCGCGCCGAGGCGTCCGAGCGTCTGAGCGGCGAGATTATCTCGAGCCTGACGGCCGGCGCCCTCGTGGTCGGCCTCAATGGCGAGGTCACGACGCTCAATCCGGCCGGCCGCCGGATTCTGGACCTGCCCGACTCGGCGGCTTTTGTGCCGTCTCCGCGCGAACAGCCGCTGCTCGATGTCATCGATGAATGCCTGAAGACGGCCAAACCGATTGTTCGCCGCGGCGTGACGCTGGCCGACGTCGGGCGCGGCGTCCACCTCGGCGTGACCGTGTCGCCGCTCTTCGGCGCCGAGAACGCGCTCGACGGCGCGATTTGCCTCTTCACGGACCTGACTGCCGTCAAGGATCTCGAGGAGCAGTTGTTGCTGAAAGACAGCCTCGCGACCGTCGGCGAGTTGACGGCGGGCATCGCGCACGAATTCCGCAACGGTCTGGCGACGATTCAGGGCTACAGCAAGCTGTTCGACCTGAACGCGCTGCCCGGGCCGTACCGTCCGTACGTCGAGGGCATTCGCGCCGAGACGGAGTCGCTCAGTCAGGTGGTGACGAATTTTCTCAATTTTGCGCGGCCGGCGCAGCTCACGCTGACGCGCGTCGACCTCGGTGCCATCTGCGAGCGCGCGGCCGAAGAGATCCGGCCTGATGCCCTGGCACTCGGCGGGCAGGTCGTCGTCTCCGGAGAGTTCGGCGCAGTGGAAGGCGACGAGGTGCTGCTGCGCCAGTCGTTCAGCAACCTGCTTCGGAACGCGGTCGAAGCCTGCGCCGGCGAGTCGGTCGCCCCCCAGGTCACGATTCGCTCGGAAGTCGACCTTACCCAGAACGTTTCTCGTATTACGGTGACCGACAACGGGCCGGGCATCCCCCTTTCGGCACGGGAGCGGGTGTTCCAGCCGTTCTTTACGTCCAAGCGGAACGGCACGGGACTGGGTCTCGCGCTTGTACAGAAGATCATCGTGTTTCACAACGGCAGGGTCGTCGCCGGGGGCTCCGCGGCGGGCGGAGCCAGCCTGCAGGTCACTCTGCCGCTCGCCTGATCACAAATCTTGGACTCACGTGCCAGAATGGAACACCTCTGCCGGATCACCTTTTCGAGCGACTGCGTAAGCGCTGCCGTATGAATCACTTGTAGGGCCAAAAAAGATCGGATCGCCTCTTGCGAGAAGCAGAGGCAATGAACAGGCAAGTCCGACCAAGTCGCTTCGAACACGGCTTCTCCATGATCGAGCTCCTCTTCGTGGTGGCTCTGATGGGGATCCTCGGCACGATGAGTGTCCTCCAGATAGGAGCCTCCAGGGCGAGCATCAGGGGCGACGGCGCCATGCGGATCGTCATCAGTGAAATGCGCTCGGCGCGTGAGATGGCGATCGGTCAGCGGCGCTACATGCGCGTTGTGCTGACCAATCCAGACAAGATTCAGATTGTCCGCGAAGAAGTGCCCGGGCCCGCCACAACGGTCATCTCGACGACCCGCCTCGAAGGGGGTCCGATCTTTCAGCTCATGGGGCTCGACGACACGCCGGATGCCTTCGGCAAGGCTTCGCCTATGGACTTCGGCACGGCCACGAACATCAAGTTCACACCTGACGGCACGCTCGTGAACCAGAACGGCGTCACGCTCAACGGCACCGTCTTCATGGGCATATTGCCCGACGTCAGGTCGGCGCGCGCCGTGACGGTTCTCGGATCGACCGGACGCATCCGCGGTTATCGCTTTGACGGCAGAAACTGGAAGCTGGTGTAACTATGCAAGCGTCATCGAACAAAGGTTTCACGTTCATCGAGGTCATGTTCGCGATGGGGATTCTGACCGTCGGTGTCCTCGGCGTCGCCGCGGTGCTGGCGGCCGGGGTCCAGAATCTCAGCAGCTCGCCGGGCGATGTCGTCGTCACGCAGAAAGCGGCCCAGGCCATCGAGGCGGTGTTCGCCGCGCGCGACTCCCACAAGGTCACGTGGGCGCAGGTCCGGAACGTCCATGGCGCGGCCAGCGACAACGGTATCTTCCTTGACGACCCGCAACAGCTGAAGCTTGCGGGTCCTGACGGGCTCGTGAACACGGGCGACGATCTCGACGAAGTGGAGACCGTGATCCTGCCGGGCAAGGACGGCACACTCGAGACCGAGGACGACCAGCTCGTGCCCCTGACGCAGTACACACGCCAGATCACCATCCGCGATGTGCCGAACACGAACGGTCAGCTGCGATCGATTGTGGTGACGATGACCTTCCAGAACGGCCCCTCGCAACGTGTGTATACGCTCTCGTCGTTTATTTCAGCTTATTCATAAGGTCAATGATGTCGAAAATGTCGTCGAAAATCTCAGCCGCACGCGGCTTCACGCTCACGGAACTTCTGATGAGCATGACGATCACGCTGATCGTGACCGGCAGCGCCTTGACGACGTTCCGGAACGCGCTGGTGGTGAACGACTCGGCCGCGCAGCTCGCTGACGCGAACCAGAACCTGCGCGCCGGCACGAATCAGCTGATCAAGGACATCATGCAGGCCGGCCGCATCATCGGGCCCGAAGGGATTCCCGTGCCGAGCGGCGTTGGCGTCTCGCCGATTTCGAGACCGGCGCCGCCGAACACCACGCTCGTCTTTGATGTGACGACTACCACGAATCTCCCCGATATCTCGACCGGCTACCAGCTCGGTCCCAGGGTGAACGGCACGCCGACCGACCTGATTACGATCATGACGGTGGATCCGTTCATGCCGGTGCTCGAGCTTCCCGTCGCAGGGCACGCTCGATGATGCCGGCGGAGTCAGTGGCGCTTCCGGCAACCTCCTTCTGGCTGACCGGCGACAGCGTGGAAGACACGCCTCCGATTCAGGTCGGCGACCTGGTGATGTTCAAGAACGCCAACGGCATGGCGATTCAGACCGTCACCAAGAAGGACTCGACGCACGTCTACTTCGAGCCCGACGACTGGTTCAATTTCAATCAGCGCAGCGCGACCCAGGGCAGCATCACGCAGATCAACGGCGGATTCACCTGTGGGGGCGGCGGCACGTCGCAGTGTCCCTGGCCCGGGACGACGATGTTCCGAGTCCTGATGATCACCTACTACGTCGACAAGACGACGTCAGACGCCCCACGGTTGATGCGGAAGGTCAACAACTACGACGCCCAGGCACTCGCCGGCGTGGTCGAGGATCTCGATCTGACGTACGACCTCGTGGACGGCGTCAACAATCCGACCGAGAGGGTGTCGCTGCCCTACACCGATGCGGTGGCCGACGTGACCTACAACTCGAATCAGATCCGGAAGGTCAACATCCATATGGGTGTCCGGTCTGAGTCCATCTCGTATCCGTCGCAGGATTACATCCGCAATCACATGTCCACCTCGGTGGACGTGCGCAGCCTGGCGAGCGTTGACCGGTATGTCGCACAGTAAGACGGACCAGAAAAGGCATCATATGTATAGCTCCAAGGAACGCGGCATCGCTCTCATCACGACGCTGCTCGTGATGGCCCTCATGTCGGCACTGCTCGTCGGATTTACGGCGGTGGTGATGAGCGATCAACGCTATCGGTTCATCGACCGGAACCGCGGCCAGTCCTTCTACGCGGCGGCCGGCGGCATCGAGAAGCTGACCGCCGATCTGGGCAACTTGTTTTTCAGCAACGTCGCGCCGACTGGGACGCAGGTCAGCGGCGCTGGTGTCGACCTCGAACCTGCCTCAAATCGACGACGTCCACTACACGTCGCCTCAGGCGCCGCAGACGCTGCCGACGAGCTCGCTCAAAACCGGCTGCCTGTCGCCCAACACGATCACGAAAGTTGGCCAGAACGGCTATACGCTCCAGTTTTGCGCCAACGCTTCCGGAAACCCGGTCGCCACCGAGGCGACGACGATCAAGACCGGTCCGTACGAAGGGCTCGTCGCGCAACAGACCCCGTATCAGATGGACGTGACGGCAGCGACGACGTACGGCGGCGAGACGCACCTCGTGCGCACGATGGAGTCGGTCGCCATTCCCGTGTTCCAGTTCGGCATGTTCTCGGACGTCGATCTGGCGTTCTTCGCCGGTCCCAACTTCAATTTCGGCGGACGCGTGCACACCAACGGCAATCTGTTTCTTGCAGAAGGCAACGGCGCCACGCTGACGCTCGCCGGCAAGGTGACGGCTGTCAGGGAGATCATCCGGCAGCGCCTGCAGAACACCGTCTCCATCGACAATTCGCCGCACCTGGGCACCGTCAACATGGCAAAAGCGCCGAACGTGTTCGTTCCGCTGTTGCGCACCTGGGGCAGCCTCGTGGACGGCCTGGGGAGCGCGCAGAACGAACCCACGTGGCACACGACGTCGCTCAGCACCTATAACACCTGGATTCGCAACGGCCGCACGGGCGCCAAGGCGTTGAACCTGCCGCTCCTCACGGTCGGCGGCAGCAATCCCGACCTGATTCGGCGGCCGCCCGTGGGCGAGGATGCCACGAATAACGTGCTCTACAACGAGCGGCTCTATACCAAGGCGAGCATCCGTATTCTGCTGTCGGACCTCGCGGCGGATATTCAAAACCTGCCCGGGATTGATACGACCCGCACGCCGGTGCAGCTCGACGGCGATTGGCGCGCCGCGCCGCCGAACAACGGCGTGGCCTACAATGCGGGACTCGGGACTGACGCGACGCATCCTCCGATCGCCCGTACGCCCGCTCTCGTGAGCGCGGTGATCAACAATGCCGCTGCGGTCGCGGCCGGGACGGGCAAGACGTTACAGATTCCGCTCGTGTCGGCATCGCCAGCGTTGCGTGGAGGGTGCCGCAGACTCAGGGTCACCAAGTTCGCCGCGCCACCGGCCTGCTGGGATGTGACCTGCACCGGTAAGACCGCGACCACGTTCATCGGATGCACCGTCACGAATCCGATCAACCATCCGCAGGTCAGCCATGGCGGCTGCTCCAAATACGCCGACGGTTGCACCCGGCTGCGGCACGGATTGCGCCGCCCGACGGGAGTGCGAACATCCTCGTCTCGACGCCGTTTACCGCGAACTGGCCCGCATGGCGCGCCGGCGCCGGCTACCGGCGGCGTCATTACCGTTGCCAGCACGATGGCGTTTGCGCCGAACACCTTCTGGATCGGCAGCGACCTCGTGACGTGCGGCGGTTACGACACCCTCGTCGTTCCAAATACGCTGACCAACTGCACGGTGCCGACCGCCCTTGCCGCCGGAACCAACTACACCATCACGACGGCCGCCCGCTCGAACCAGGGCACGGGGACGATTGGTGGTTTCATCAAGATCGAACGTCAGAACGCTGACAGCACCTGGGCCGACATCACGATGGAGATTCTCAATTACGGTATTGGCGATCGGAATGCCCGCGAGGCCGTGAACGACGCCCCTTGCGCCGACCCGACGCCGAACGCGATCCTCCGCATCCAGCGTTTGCGCGGCAACCATGGAACGTGCAGCTATCCGATCACGAATGCCGCTGGCGTTGTGACTCCCGTTTCAACTGACTACGAGCCGAACTCGCTCTTCGATGCGCGCGAAGGCCTGGTGCGCGACGTCAGCCCGGGGGGCACGACCATTCCGCTCGGCGGCGTGATGTACTACCTCAACCTCGACGTCAGGAACCTGTCGCGCTGGTTCGCCGCCGCGGCGCCGTACACCGGCGCACTGGCTGGAACCGGTTCGACCGCCAAGAGGGACAACGGCGGCTTCACGGTCTACTTCTCTGATCGCCGGAACAATCGCAACGCCGCGAACAATGAGACCGCTGAATACGGGTGGGAAGACTTCGTCAATCCCAACAGCGCCACTGGTACGCCAGACGGCGTGCTGAACGGCGGCGAAGACGTGAACGCCAGTGCTCTGCTCGATACTTACGGGCAGTTTCCGAGCTACAACGGCGTCGCCGCCAGCGTGCCGCCAGGCGCCAGCGCCCCGCTGGACGCTGGCGCGAGGCCGACGACGATGGTCACGCGCGCGGACGCGGAGATGAACCGCGCGATTCTGTTCCGGCATGCGCTGAAGCTGACAAATGGTTCCGATATCCGTGCACAAGGCGTCACCGGCTTGACGATCGTGGCGGAGAACCCGGTCTACGTGCACGGTGATTGGAATACCACCAACCAGTTCAACGATGCGCACGCCGCGACCTCTATCATCGCGGATGCCGTGACACTGCTTTCGAACGCCTGGAATGACGTTGTATCGTTCACGGCTGCCGTACGCTCCCGGCACGCGCGCCCGTTCTGCGACGTCGTGGTATCGCGTCGCCATCATCGGTGGGAAAGGCCCGGCGTTCCCGCAGCCGGGCGTCGGAGCCCCGCCGGCCGATTTCGGGACCGACGGCGGCGCGCACAATTTCCTGCGGTATCTCGAAGGAAACGGAGGCACCCTGAACTACAGGGGCTCGATCGCCACCTTCTTCTTCAACCGGCAGGCGCTCGGGACGTATAAGTGCTGCACCACGGTATACGGTCCGCCGACCCGAGCCTACGCATTCGACATCGAGTTCCTGCAACCGGCGCTCCTGCCGCCGAATACGCCGGTATTCCGCGACATGAACGCGGTCGGCTTCGCGCAGGAGATGCGGCCGGGGCGCTAAACCGGTCCTTTGGTCTTGGTCCTTCGTCCGTGGTCGTCCTGTGTCCTGGGTCCTTGGTCTCGGTGGCCGCGCGCGCGAAGCTAGCGTGACCAAAGAACCAAGGACGAAGGACAACCAAGGACCAAGGCCGGACTAGGAACCAAGTACCAGGACCAAGGGCACTCCAAGCCCGACGTCCCGCAGATTCTTCGATCCCCCTCTTATTACGCCTGCGCAAATCCTGCGACGGTTTTCAAGCGCGCCCATGCTGCCGCGCTGTATGTCGTTGATTCCAATCAGCCGCCTGCGCGCGGTCGACATGGATCGGCGGTTGCTCATGCGGTTTCCATGTCGCGGCGAGCGAATCGAAGTCTCCCTCTACCGCCATTTTCAGGTTGGTGTAGCCCTAGGTTCTCAGTCCTTGGTTCTTGGTTCCGGGTCCGTCCTATGTTCCTGGTTCTTGGTGCGCACCAAGGACAAAGGACTAAGCCCGGACCAAGGACCAGGGCCAAGGGACGAAGCACTGACAGCTATACACAACTGAAAACCGCCTTAGGGCACGCGGGCTTCTCGCTCATCGAAGTCCTGGTGGCCACAGTGGTCGTGACGGTGGGTGTGGCGTCGCTCGCGCAGCTGTTTGTTGCCGCTGCCCACACGAATCGACTCGCGCAGACGATGTCGACGACGCTCCTGCTGGCCGAACAGAAGATGGAGCAGTTGCGTAGCGAAACGGGGTCGAGCGCGTCACCGTCCGATGCGCTGGCGGTGGACACGCGCGGCTATGTCGACTATCTGGACGCGAGTGGCGTGTCGCTTGGCACAGACTCCGTGACGCTGCCGACTGGCACCGCGTACGTCCGCCGCTGGTCGATCGAGCCGCTGCCAGGGAGTCCAGCGAACACCATCGTTCTCCAGGTGTTGGTTGTTCCGTGGCTCGCTCGCGATCGGGCCGGCCACAGCCGTATCGCGCGCGTGCCGGGCGAAGCCCGGCTGGTCAGCCTGAAAGCAGATCGATCGAGATGATGGGGCAGCGCGGTTTCTCAATTCTCGAGGCAGCGGTGGCCATGGCGCTGGTCCTGGTCATCACTGCCGTCGCAATCAGCCTCATCGAACCGAATCAGGCGGCTTTTGCGGCCGAACTCGAGCGCGCCGACCTGCAACAGCGGCTGCGTGTCGCGGCGGGAACGCTCTACAAAGATCTCGTGATGGCGGGCGCGGGCGCCTACCAGGGTGCCAATCGAGGTTCACTCGCGCATTACTTTGCGCCGATCCTGCCGTACCGCCAGGGCACAAACCACGACGACCCGGCTGGCACATTCAAGACCGACACGATCACGGTGATGTACGTGCCGCCGACCGTGGCCCAGACAACCCTTGCCACCAACGGGCCGGGCGCGGTCTCGTCGGACATCGGCGTGAACTGGGCAGCTGGCTGTCCCGCAGGCGATCCGGGTTGCGGGTTCAAGAGCGGCATGACCGTTCTTCTGTACGACGCCAGCGGCGACTACGATACGTTCGCCATCGCGAATGTCCAATCGAGCGTGCTTCACGTACAACGCGCCGGCAGCACGTTGACATACGCGGATTATCAGCCGAACACCACCTCGATCGTTCAACTCGCCAACATCGTCTACTACCTGAAGAACGACGTATCGGCCGGCGCCTTTCAGTTGATGTCGCGCAACGGCAGTACCGGCGCCGATGTGCCGGTTGTCGACAACGTGGTCGCCCTGGCGTTCGATTACTACGGCGACCCGCAGCCTCCGCAGTTGATCGGGTCGCTGAGCGATCCGGCAGGCCGGTGGACCACCTATGGTCCAACGCCGCCGGCGGCTCTTCAACAGATTCCGACTGGTGGCTATCCCGCCGGAGAAAACTGTGCCTTTCTGGTCGACCCGATTGGCGGACTTCAAGTGCCGCGACTGGCGGTCCTTGACTCGGGCGGCGATGCTGGTGCGCTGGTCAAACTGACGAGCGCGCAGTTGACCGATGGTCCGTGGTGTCCGGACCCCGCGAACGCGAACCGATGGGATGCCGATCTGCTGCGCATCCGCCGGATCGGGGTCACGCTTCGGGTCGAATCAGCGAATGCGGCGCTGCGCGGGCCGGCGAGCACGCTGTTCGCGCACGGCGGCACGTCGAAGAGCGGCAACAAGTGGCTTCCCGATCGGCAGGTCACGTTCCAGGTGACGCCACGGAATCTCGGCAGGTAGGGAGCGCCTGCGGCCATGCCGGGGTCCCCGGCGCGGCAGCCGCGCTGGGGTGGCGTGCCGAGCCGAGGACAAGCGAATCCGAGGCGAGGCATCGGCGTCAGTTCGCGCTGGGGGGCGGGGTCCCCAACGCGGCAGCCGCGTTGGGGTGCCGGCGTGGGGCCCCAGCGCCAGTGAATAAAGTGAGGGAGTGGGCAAGATGGCAATCATCGTCGCGCTCATGGCCACCTTGGTGATGTCGGCGCTCGGCTCGGCGCTGGTCCTGACCACATCGTCCGAGGCGCTCATTGCGGCGAACTTCCGCAACGCGCAGGAAGGTGTGTACGCGGCAGACGCGGCCCTCGAGCGCGCGATGGACGATCTCGCATCAATCCCGGAGTGGAACCTCGTTCTCGATGGATCGATACGGTCGGCCTTTGTCGACGGGCTGCCTGGCGGGATTCGGAGGCTCGCCGATGGTTCAGTGCTCGATCTCGGGCGCACCGTGAACATGATGAACTGCCGGAGGGCCACTCCGTGCAGCGCGTCGAGCCTGACCGCGACGACGGCCGAGCGGCCCTGGGGCGCGAACAATCCCGTCTGGCGCTTGTTCGTGTACGGTCCCCTTTCCAACCTGCTGCCGGCCGGCGCGATTGACTCCACGTCCTACGTCATCGTGATGGTTGCTGACGACCCTTCCGAGAACGATAACGATCCACTCCGTGATGGCCACAGCACGTCAAACCCTGGAGCGGGCATGCTGGTTCTACGGGCAGAAGGGTTCGGACCGAGGGGGATGCATCAGGTCATCGAATCGACTGTAGGGCGGCCTGGGGCGGCTCCGGCTGGCATCAGGGTTCTGTCATGGCGAGTCGAGAGATAAGTGATTTAAATACAAATAGTTATGGTCTCTGGCGTTGTCCAGTGGCCCCGGTTGACCCGTCCCAGGGGGCTCACGTAGCATCGATTTAGAGCCGATACTGAGGGTAGAAATCATGCGCACGAAAGGCCGACGAATCGTCGTTATTGCTGTTCTGCTCTCGCTTGGCTGGACGGTCGCGCCGTTGGCCGCTCAGTCGCTGGCCGACGTGGCACGCAAGGAGCAGGATCGGCGAAAGGCTATCCCGAAGCCTTCAAAGGTCCTTACGAACAAGGATCTCACCCCGGTTCCATCTCCGACGGCATCGACGACGACGCCCGCCAGTGGCGGGACGACAGCGGCTGCTGGAAGCAGCGGGGCGGCTGCGCAGGGCCAGGACAGCGGGACGACACCCGATCCGTCGAAGGACCAGGCCTATTGGTCGGGCCGCGCCAAAGAGCTCCAAACGCAACTCGATCGCGATCAGACGTTCGTCATAGCCCTCCAGTCGCGGGTCAATGCGCTGACGACCCAGTACGTGAACCAGGGCGATCCGATTCAGCAGGCGAACCTTGGCACCGAGAGGCAAAAGACGCTCGACGAGTTGAACCGCCTCACGAAGCAAGTCGACGACGACAAGAAGGCCATCGCCAACCTGCAGGAAGACGCGCGCCGCGCCGGGGTCCCGTCCGGCTGGCTGCGGTGAGTTCGCGAACCCGTCCGACAGCCGATCCGCCCATCCTGCTCGTCGAGGACAAAGACTCGCTGCGGGCGATGCTGCGTCACGCGCTCGAAGCGCAGGGACATACCGTCATCGAAGCGCGCGATCAGCCCGAGGCGGTCGCCGCGCTCCAATCGGTTCGTCCTGCGATGGTTCTCTCCGATCTGCGGCTGCCGGAAGGCGATGGGTTCGGCGTCCTGCGCGCAGCCAAAGATCTCGACCCCGGCCTCCCTGTGGTCGTCATGACCGCGTTTGGCAATATCCAGGACGCTGTCGCGGCGATGAAGGAGGGCGCACTCGATTTTCTCGCCAAGCCGGTTGATCCCGATCATCTGCTTCTGCTCGTCGAGCGCGCGCTGGTGCAGCAACGGCTGGCGACTGAAAACTTCCTTCTCAAAGAGGAGCTCGCCCAGCGGCGTGGCGCGCCCCAGATCATCGGAGAAGACCCGCGGCTGATTCAGGTCTCGCAGGCGCTGCATCGCGCGGCGACCACCGACAACACGACCGTCCTGATCGAAGGCGAGAGCGGCACCGGAAAAGAGCTGTTTGCGCGCGCGCTGCACGTGCTGAGCGCGCGGGCCGACGGCCCGTTCGTGGCCATCAACTGTGCGGCCATCCCCGAACACCTGCTCGAATCGGAGCTGTTCGGCTACGAAAAGGGGGCGTTTACCGGGGCCGCGGCGCGCAAGCCAGGACGGTTCGAGCTGGCCCATCGCGGGACGCTCTTCCTCGACGAGATTGGCGAGCTTCCGCTGGGGCTCCAGGCCAAAATTCTTCGCGCGCTCGAGGAAAAGTCCTTCGACCGGGTCGGCGGCACCGTGCCCCTTCGAGTCGACGTACGGGTCGTCGCCGCAACAAATCGCGGCTTGAAGGCCGCCGTTGCCGCCCGCCAGTTTCGCGAAGATCTCTACTTCCGGCTGTCTGTGTTTCCCATCACGATTCCGCCGCTGCGCGAACGCCCCGACGACATCACGCTGCTGGCGAGATACTTCATCGACAAGTACTGCCGCGACATGAACAAGAGGTCGCTGACCCTGGCGCCTTCGGCCGAGCAGGCGCTGAAGGATTACCCCTGGCCGGGCAATGTCCGCGAGCTCCAGAACTGCATCGAGCGGGCGGTGATCCTGTCCGACGGCGACACGATTCGCGCGAGTCAGCTGAGCCTGTCATCTCAGGAGGGGGCAGGCGCGCCTGGAGTGGCGGACGAATTGAGTCCCTGGGCTGCCATCGATTTATCTGGTTCGCTCGTCGAGGTCACCAAGCGTGTCATCGCCGAGGTCGAGCGCCGGAAGATCGAGCAGGCGTTGAAGCAGGCTGACGGCAACCGGCTG
Source organism: uncultured Acidobacteriota bacterium (assembly GCA_963789965.1). Taxonomy (GTDB): domain Bacteria; phylum Acidobacteriota; class Vicinamibacteria; order Vicinamibacterales; family CAVVIG01; genus DATLLJ01. The sequence goes on along the minus strand of CAWBMO010000001.1, from coordinate 303,336 downwards.
CGCGCGGCGGAGCTGCTGCAGATCAGCCAGAAGGCCTTGCTGGCCAAGCTGAAGGAGCACGGAGTCGAAAGACTTGATGATCGGCGCTCACCAAGTCTACTGCCTGACTCTAGCCTTACTTCTTACTTCCTGAATCCCACCCTCTTCAGCGCCTCCTTCATCTCCCTGTCCGTCATGTCGTCCACGATGGCTGTTGCGCCGATGGCGGTGGGCAGCACGAAGTGGAGGCGTCCGGAGACAACCTTCTTGTCGTGACGCATCGCCTCGAGGATGTGCGCGGTGGAGACGTCGGCAATCGCGGGCAGGGGGCCGAGACCGGCGATGAGATCGGCGAGCGCCTTCCTGTCGCGCTCGGCGAGGGCGCCCCGCGCCACGGCGAGATCGGCGGCCACCAGCATTCCGTAGGCGATCGCCTCTCCGTGCCGGTACCTCTTGTACTTCGTCACCGCTTCGATCGCATGGCCGGCGGTGTGGCCGAAATTCAGGATGCGTCGCGGTCCCGCCTCGCGCTCGTCGGCCGAGACGACTGCCGCCTTGATGCGGCACGATTCGGCGATGATCGGCACGAGCGCCGCGGGTTCGCGCGCGAAGATCGCGGTCCGATCGCGCGTGATGCGATCGAAGAGCGTAGCGCTCGACGTGACGCCGTACTTGATGACCTCGTAGAGCCCCGCCCGGAACTCGCGCCGCGGAAGGGTAGTGAGCACGGTCGGATCGATGACCACCGCGTGCGGCTGATAGAACGACCCGATCATGTTCTTGCCGGTCGGATGGTTGACGCCGACCTTGCCGCCGATGGCGCTGTCGACTTGCGCGAGCAGCGTGGTCGGTGCGTGAACGAGCGTGATGCCCCTCAGATAGGTGGCCGCCGCGAAGCCGGCCATGTCTCCGATGACGCCTCCGCCGAAGGTGATGAGCGTGGACGCGCGATCGGCGTTGCTGCGCGCGAGCGCGTCGTAGATCCGGACGACTGTGGACAGCTGCTTGTGGCGTTCTCCATCGGGAACGAGGATCGGCTCGGCGCCCTTGATGGCGCGCGCGACGCGCGGCCCATGCAGCCTCCACACCAAGGGGCTCGACACGACAAAGCGTCTCGCCGGTGCGCGGACTTCTTCGAGAATCTCTCCCAGACGAGCGATGCCGTTGTCCTCGATCGCCACCGCGTAGGCACGGGACGGCGTGGTGACGTCGATGCGGACCGGATCCATGTGGGTGCGAATGCTAGGATAGCTGATCACGACGATCAACGCAGAGAGCGCAGAACACGCAGACAGAGTCTTCTGTAGGGCACGGTCTTCTTCTGTAGGGCACGGTCTTAAGACCGTGCCCCTACCGCAGTGCGGGCTCTGCGTTTAACGTTGTGGCTCCTTGTAAATGCGTGATACTGAATTTCTGATCGTGGGCGGCGGCATTGCGGGACTGCGTGCGGCGATTGCGCTCGCGCCCGCCGGGCGAGTCGCCGTCCTGACCAAGGCCGATCCGAACGAGAGCAACACGGGCTACGCGCAGGGCGGAATCGCGGCGGCAGTGGGTGACGATGACAGCGCCGACTTGCATGCGGCGGACACAATCCGCGCCGGCGACGGACTGTGCGACGAGCAGGCCGTCCGCGTGCTGGTCGAGCAGGGACCGGTGTACGTGCGCGAGCTCGTCGACTGGGGGGCGCGTTTCGAGCGCGACGCCAGCGGACAGCCCGCCCTCGGTCGCGAAGCGGCGCACAGCGTGCGGCGCGTGCTGCATGCCGGCGACGCAACGGGCCGGGAAATCGGGCGCACGCTCTGGGAGCGCGTCAGCGGCCTGGCATCGGTCGACACGATCAATCATGCGCTGGTCACCGAGCTGCTCGTTGAGAACGGTCGGGTCGTCGGCGTCGCGTTCTTCGATCCATCCGGCGCGCGAAAGCACCTTCGTGCTGGCGCGACGCTGCTGGCCACGGGCGGTGCCGGACAGGTCTTTCGCGAGACGACAAATCCCGGCGTCGCCACCGGCGATGGCATCTCGCTCGCCTACCACGCCGGCGCGCGCCTTGCCGATCTGGAGTTCGTCCAGTTTCATCCGACCGCCCTCAAGCGTGCGGGCGCGCCCCGCTTTCTCATCTCGGAAGCGCTCCGCGGCGAGGGGGCGCGCCTCGTCAACGATCGCGGCGATCCGTTCATGACGCGCTATCACCCGGGCGGCGATCTGGCCCCGCGCGACGTCGTGGCGCGCAGCATCGTCCGCGAAGAGCAGCAGACCGGCGGTCCGGTGTTTCTGACGCTGGCGCATCTCGATGCCGATTTCGTCCGCCGGCGATTTCCGACGATTGCCGAAATGTGCCGGCGCGTTGGCTTCGATCTCGCGCGCGATCCGATTCCGGTTGGGCCCGCGGCGCATTACATCATGGGCGGGGTCGACACGGACGAGTGGGGCCGGACGTCGTTGCCGGGATTGTTCGCGGCGGGCGAGGTGGCCTGCACGGGAGTTCACGGCGCGAACCGCCTGGCGAGCAACTCGCTGCTCGAGGGCCTGGTGTTCGGAGCCCGCGCAGGCGTCGCGATGCAGCAGCCCCCCCAGGCGGCGCCGATGAAAGCCGACCGAAAAAAGGGGACGGGTGTCATTTTTTCTGACGTGGCAAGAACTACAACATCGAAAGATACAGGCCTGATCCCTGGCGAAAACGGGGGCGAAAAATACTCCCGGCCCCTTTCTTCGGACGACGTCCGGGACCTGATGTGGCGGTCGGCCGGTCTCTTCCGTACCCGCGAGGGACTGCAAAATGCCGTTGACCGGCTGGAGGTGGCCGCCAGGTTCGCGCCGCAGCCGTCTCCTGTGCACGACGCCGCCGAGTGGCGGCGTTTCCATCTCGTCACCGTCGGCCGTCTGATCGCTCGGGCGGCCTTGCGGCGTGAAGAGAGCCGAGGGGGCCACTTCCGACAGGATTTTCCCGAGCGGGACGATCAGAACTGGAAGATTCATATCGTCGATCAAAAAGACAACAGCCAAAAGCTCCACCACGGAGGCCACTGAGGAAAAAACAGAGTTCGCGGCTAACATATCCAAGGCGCCGTGGCCTCCGTGTGACCACCGTGTGCTCCGCGGGGCCCCCAACGCGGCAGCCGCGTTGGGGACCCCGGGTGGTAGCGCTTTGGACGAGACATCATCGATGGCCAAAAAGCCCGAGTCTGAATCATTTGTCACCGAAATCACCCCCCGTTCACAGGACTTCTCGCGTTGGTACCTGGACGTTGTCCGCCGCGCCGAGCTGGCGGACTACTCGCCGGTCAAAGGGTGCATGGTCATCCGGCCGTACGGCTACGCCATCTGGGAATTGATCCAGCAGGCGCTCGATGTCCGGATCAAGGCAACCGGGCACCAGAACGCATACTTTCCGCTGTTCATCCCCGAAAGCCTGCTGACGAAGGAAGCGGAGCACGTGGAGGGGTTTGCGCCGCAGGTCGCCTACGTGACACACGGCGGCGGCGAGGAACTGGAAGAAAAGCTGGTCGTCCGTCCGACGTCGGAAGCGATCTTCGGCACGATGTACGCCAAATGGATCCAGTCGTGGCGCGATCTTCCGATGCTGTTGAATCAATGGGCCAACGTCGTGCGATGGGAAAAGGTCACGCGCCCCTTCCTGCGCACGACCGAGTTTCTCTGGCAGGAAGGCCACACGGCGCACGAAACGGAGGCGGAAGCCGAAGAGGAAACGCTGAAGATTCTCGATCTCTACAGCGATGTGTGCGAGTCGATGCTGGCGATGCCCGTCATCAAGGGCCGCAAATCGGAAAGCGAGAAATTTGCCGGTGCGCTCCGCACGTACTCCATTGAGGCGCTGATGGGCGACGGCCGTGCGCTGCAGGCAGGTACTTCGCACAACCTGGGGCAGAACTTTGCGAAGGCGTTCGACATCACCTTCCAGGCGCGCGACAAGTCGGTCCAGCACGTCTGGGGAACCTCCTGGGGAGTGACGACGCGGCTTGTCGGCGCCGTCATCATGACGCACGGCGACGACAGCGGTCTCGTGCTGCCGCCGAACGTGGCCCCGTATCAGGTGGTGATCGTGCCTATTCCGAGGGGCAACTGGCAGGAGACCGTGCTGCCGAAGGCGCGCGAGATCCAGCAGCAGCTTGTCGCCGGCGGCGTACGCGTGACGCTCGACGATCGCGACTCCTACACGCCCGGATGGAAATTTTCCGAGTGGGAGTTGCGTGGCGTCCCGCTTCGGCTCGAAATCGGCCCCAAAGACATCGAGAAGTCGACGGTGCTCGTCGCCCGCCGCGACACGCGCGAAAAGCAGGCGATCCCCATGGACGGGCTCGTCGCCAGCATTCGCGCCCTGCTGGAGCAGATTCAGCGGACGCTGTTCGATCGCGCCGTACAGTTCCGCGAGGAGCGCACGCAGCGCGTCAGCGATTACGAGGAGTTCAAGACCTTCATGGAGGGCCGCCCCGGATTCGTCATCGCCCCGTGGTGCGGGTCAGCCGCGTGCGAGGCGCAGATCAAAACCGACACGCAGGCCACGATCCGCAACATGCCGATAACCGCCGCGACTCTGTCCGGACGGTGTGTGCGCTGCGATCAGCCGGCCCAGTCCGAGGCCTGGTTCGCGAAGGCGTACTAGGGGCAGGAGGGGCAGGAGGGGCGGGAAGGGCAGGAAGGGCAGGAAGGGCGGAAGCGTGCAGCAGACGCAGAAAGGCAGATTACGGCTGCGTGCGAAAACTGTTCGGAACACGGTCCCGCCCGTCCCGCCTCCGCCTGTCCCGCCCCTCCCGCCTTTCCTGCCCGTCCCGCCCTTCCTGCCCCTCTGGTCCGCCGGCGTTATCGTCCTCGCGGGTCTGGTGACGTACGGCAACAGCCTGTCCGGGCCGTTTGTCTTCGACGACATCAACAACATCATTTACAACAGCCGCATTCGTGAGTGGTGGCGGCTGGACGCGGTCCTCTTCCCTGCGGCGCACTCCTCGGTTGCCGGTCGGCCGCTCGTGAATTTCTCTCTGGCGGTCAACTACGCGCTGGGGGGACTGGACGTTCGCGGTTATCACGCGTGGAACATCGCAGTGCACATCCTCTGTGCACTGGTCATCTTCGGAGTGGTGCGACGAACGCTCGAGTTGCCGAGCCTTCGTGCCACTTTCGGTCCGAACGCCGTCGGTCTGGCCTTCGGCACGGCACTGCTGTGGGTGCTTCACCCGCTCAACAGCGAAGCGGTCGACTATGTCATTCAGCGCACCGAATCCATGATGGCGCTGTTTTGCCTGCTCACGCTCTACGCGAGCATCCGCGCGCTCGAATCACGGGCCGCCGTCTGGTGGAGCACGGCAGCGGTGACATCCTGTGCCTTGGGAATGGCCTGCAAGGAGTCGATGGCGGTCGCACCGGTCCTGGTCGTGGCATATGACAGCACCTATGTGTTCGGCCCGGTGAAGGGCCTGACGCGAGCCATCGCCAACCGTTGGCGTCTGTATGTCGGGTTGGCGGCGTCCTGGCTGTTGCTGGTCGCCTTGATCTGGTCAGGCCCTCGCAGCAACACGGCGGGGTTCTCGAACGAGGATGGCGTCAGCGCGTGGGTCTACTTGCTCAACCAGACGATGATGGTGACCCAGTACCTACGTCAGAGCGTATGGCCGCGGTGGCTTGTCGTGAACTATGGACTGCCACGGCAGCTGACGCTTGGCGAGATCACACCGTACGCGCTGTTTGTGGTGATTCTCCTGGCGCTCACGGTCATCGGCTTGATCGTCAAGCCCAGACTCGGGTTCCTGGGCGCCTGGTTCTTCATCACCCTGGCGCCGACCTCGAGCGTGGTGCCCATCGCCACGGAGGTGGGAGCTGAGCGCCGCATGTACCTGCCGCTCATCTCCGTCGTGCTGCTTGCAGTCGTCGGGGCACTCCTTTCATGGAGGCTTGTCGAACGGTACGTGTCAAGACACGCACGTGTCGGTGCGCGATCTGCGCGATACCTTGGAACCGCCCTCCTCGCGATCGTCGCGATAGGCTGCCTGGTCAGAACCGTCGCAAGGAATCGCGAGTACGCGTCGTCCCGTTCGTTACTCCGCGCGGCGGTCGAAGGGTGGCCAACCGCCGAGAACGAGGTGTTACTCGCAAAAGTGCTTCTGGGAGAGGGGGCTCACGAAGAAGGAATCGCCCTGCTGCGGACAGCGCTGCCGCTCGCCCCACGTGTGCATTTCAACCTTGGAGTGGAGCTGCTCAACGACGGGAAGCTCGACGAGGGGCTTGCCCATCTTCAGACGGTCATTGCCGTCTGGATGTCTCCCCCGGCCGGGTACCTGCCCTCGGAGCTGCCGTCCCGCGCTGACGTGATTTCAGCGCGAGAGATTGTTGGACGCACACTCAGCACCGAACGGCGATGGTCCGAATCCGCGGAGCAGTTTCGCCAGATTCTGACGCTCGATCCATCCAATGCCGAGGCTCATCGTCTCCTGGCCGGTAGCATGTTCGCCCAGCAGGCGTTCGAAGAAGCCATCCCGCACTATCGGGCGTACCTATCGGTCAAGTCGACCGATGCCGACGCGGTCGGTCGTCTGGGAGTCGCCCTGATCGGGACGGGCAGGATCGACGAAGCGATCGTCGCATTTCGTCGCGCCGTGGACCTTGATCCGAACAGCGGCGCAGCCGAGCGGAATCTCGCCAACGCTCTTCTTGATCGCGGCGACACCCGTGAAGCGACTGTTCACGCCCAGCGGGCCGTGACAATCAGTCCGGACGACCCCGGCGCCCAGGATGTGCTCCGTCGCTCCCTGGCGGGCCGAAGCCAGCCGGAGCCAGCGCCCCACTAAACGCCGCAAAGTCACGGCCCCGCTCGTTACACCTTTCCAGCCCGTCCCGCCTGTCCCGCCCCTCCTGCCTGTCCCGCCCCTCCTGCCTTTCCCGCCCCTCCCGCCTTTCCCGACCCTCCCGCCCAGAGTTGCTCCAGTACGCTTCCCCATCGTTTCTCGATTTTCTTGACAACACTGTGTCTTCGCGTGAGACGTTCCCGCTTGACGATGGTTGTGAAAGTGTCGGCCAAGTGATCGCGCCACCAGACGTTGTCTCCAGCGCCTTCGGGGCCCTTGCGTCCTGCGGGCCCCTGGGAAGATGTCGAAGATGTCGACGAGGTCGACGATGTCGAACGTGTCGATTGCGCAAACGCCGCTGCCACGGCCTCGAGGCAGGACGCATCGCCGGCCGTCGACAGAGCGGCCAGGAACTCCACCGGCAGCGGCCCTGAAGTCGGTGCTGTCGATGTAGCGGCTTCGAGAGATTCGCGCAGGTCGTACAGCGCGATCCGGCTCCCGCGGGCGGCAAGCGCGACGTGTACGCGGCCCCGCACCCGCGTCCACTCTGCACGTTGCGCTGCGGGTTCGGAGGCTTCCCGCTCGCGCACGCGTTCAATCACACGAAGAAGCGACGGCAGCGCGACGCTGCCGCCTGCGCGTGCGAGCGCCTCGCTGAGGTCACCTGGATCCTGGGGAAGCCCCCGATCCGCCGCACGGGTCACGACCTCGACGGGATCGACCGTGGCGCCGAGCTTCGTCGCAGCCTTGATCGCGTCGCTCGGATCCTTCTGCAACGCGTCGAGCAGCGGAACGAGGGTCGATCGCTCGAGGTCGCTGAGCGCGCGCAACGCCGCGACGCGCGCCTCCTCGTTGCGCGCCGGGTCCATCACAACCGTCGTCAAACGGTCGACCGCGATGTTCCCGCGCGGGCCGCGCAGAAAGACGCGCGCCGCAGACGCAGCGGCACAGGCGACGATCGGATCGGTGGTATCGAGTGCGTCGAGCACGCGGTCGAGCGCGCGAGGGTCGGCAATCGCTTCGAGCGTGCGGAGCGCTGCCGCCCGGGCATCGGAAGGCGCGTCGGAGTCCAGCAGTGAGAGGAGGCGGTCGACAGCGCGTGCGCCGACCAGCGTCAGCCGTGCGACCGCTGCCTCGCGCGTCGCGGCGCGGTCGGATCCCAGCTCGGCGATGAGCGTCTCGATTTGTCGCGCCGCCGACGCTTTAATGGGCACGGGACGATCAAAACACAAACGGCCGGGCAACTGAAAGCCACCCGGCCGGCCGCCTGAGTCACGTTAAACGCAGAACTCGCAGAGTTCACAGAGAAAACCATTCTCTGCGTGCTCTGCGGTTTCTGCGTTGATCGTCGTCTACCGCTGCAGATTGACGGTGAGCGCCGCGCGGCGGTTGAGCCGGCGGGTTTCTTCCCGCGCGTTGTCGTATTTGGGCCGCTCTTCGCCGTAGCTGACCGTGCTCAGGCGGTCCACCGTCACGCCGCGGCTGACCAGATACTCCCGCACCGCCGTCGCGCGCCGGTCGCCCAGCGCCAGGTTGTATTCGGCCGTGCCGATGTTGCAGGTGTGCCCTTCGATTTGGATCCGCAGCGTCGGGTCTTCCCGCAGCGCCGTCACTGCTTCGTCCAGCACCCGCGTCGCTTCCGGCCGCAGCGAATACCGGTCGAAGTCAAAGTGCACGTCTTCGAACGTGTAGACCTTCGGCGCCGGCCGCGTCACCTGGATCGTGACCGTATCCGAGGCGGTCTTGTTGTCGGTCGGGCACGTCACCGTCACCGTCACCGGGACCATCCCGTCCTGCTGGCCCGCCGTCCACACGGTCTGCCGCGCGGTCGGATTCGCGAACGTCCCGCTCGGCGCCGTCCACCGGTACGTCACCGCACACCCGATCGAATCCTGGATCGTCGCCGTCACCGTGGCCGGTTGGCCCACCTGGACCGTGCACGGGTCGCAATCCGCTTTCACCGTCAGGTTGTGCACCACGGCCGGCGGCGGCGGCGGGGGCGGCGGCGGGGGCGGCGGCGGCGGCACATAGACCCGGACCCCCGGGTGATACCCCAGCCGCACCTGCCAATCCCAATAGTCGCCGAAGGGCGTTTCGTTGAGTTCCGAGAAGGCGGGGTTGCGCTCCTGCTTCGGCAGCGTCCAGCTCAGCCCCCCGCCGACGAAAAAGCCTTTCGGCGCTTGCACCGTCAGCCCAACCGTGGCGCGCGTGATCTTCTCCGTGTCCGCCACCAACGGGGCGATCGAGCCGTCCACGCCCACCAGCGCCGCCGTGCGCGTCGCCGTGTCGCTCGACGGCACCAGGCCATTCAATTCCAGGCTGAGCCGCGCGGGACTGCGCGTCGGAAACCCGACGCCGCCGCCCCATCGGAACGCCCCGCCCGGCAGGTCGAAGCCGTCGGCGCTGCCGCGCCCTTCGTACCCCGCATACCCGGCCACTTCCACGATCTGCGCGACGTCCTTACTCGCGATGACATCGACCAGCACGTCGGCCTGGCCCGTCCCGTTGCCCACCGCCTCGTCGCCGGTCGGGATCTTGACGATCCCGCGGACGGCGAGCGCGGCCTGGTTCTGCCGGAACTCCGACAACAGGTTGATCTTCCCGCCGACATACCAGTCGCCGACGTGATTGCCCGTCCACCCCTGATTCACGCGCGTGTAGCGGTCCACGAAGCCGCCGAACGTCGTGTTGGTGGGCAGGAACAGCGGCCGGACGTCGCGATCGATCCGGGTGTCAAACAGGAACGAGGTGAAGAGCTCCGCGCGGCCTTTGATCCCGACCGCCACCGTCCCGGCGAAGTCCCCGACGTTGGTGTAGCCCTGGATGTAGTTCGTGCCCCGCCGATACGCGCTCCCCGACCACGTCCCGTGCGCCAGCACTTCCGCGGTCGGCACAAACCACAACCCAGTGTCGCCCAGAAACGTCGTCGTCGCCGGCCGCGTCTCCTCGGGCGTGTTACTCGATGATGTGGTCTGGGAGGAGGGGGTCTGAGCGCCGGCCGCTACGGCCGACAAAGTCACCAATGCGGCGAAACTTGCGAGGCGAAGTGAAGTAGTCATCAGGCTGTAACCTCCCGCGGTAACAGCACACGATCCTTGGTCCACCCGTTGGCGAACGTAAGCTGTCAGCTCGTCAATATACTACGGCCCGGCTGTACTCGACGTCAATCAAGCACTTGCGGGGATCGGCCCCTGGGGTTGACGCCCCACGCGATGACAATGCTGATGAGGTACAAGGCCAGCATCGGCGCCGCGAAAATCGCCTGAGTCATCATGTCGCCGCCCGGTGTGATGACGGCCGCGACAACGAAGATGATGAGGACAGCATACTTGAGATTTGCCGCCAGGAAGCGTGCAGTGACGAGTTTCATCTTCGCGAGGAAAAACACGATCGTCGGCAGCTGAAAGACGATGCCAAGGCCGATCAGCATCTTTGTATAAAGGCCGAACACATCCTGAAGCCGTGGCATGAAGGCGAGGTCCGTCGTGTTGAAGCTCGCGAAGAACGCCATCATGAACCCGAACGCGATGTAGTGGTTGAACGCCGCGCCCAGTGCGAAGCCGAACGTCGTCAAGGCCACGAACGGGTACGCCATCTTCTTTTCATTCGCGTACAAGCCCGGCGCGATGAACATCCAGACTTGATAGCTGATGAACGGCGCCGCGACAAGGATGCCGGAGATCAGCGCGACCGTGACGTAAAGAGAAAAGGCCTCACCCGGCTGCGTGTAGATCAGTTTGACGCCGGGCGGCAGCACGCGTCGTGTCGGGGCGAGAATGAAATTGAAGATCGGCTGAATGAACGCGAACGTGGCGACGACCCCAACGACGATCGCAATGCAGGAGCGCAAGATGCGTCGTCGGAGCTCGTCGAGATGCTCCAGAAACGACATCTGCCCTTCGGCCGAGGGTTCGACATCGTTCTCGGGCTCTTCGGGAGCGATACCGTAAGCCCCCTGATGCTGGGGGCCCGGAAAAGGCACAAGAGCCATTGGGGTAGCCGCCTACGCGGACTTGTTGGCCTGCCGGCCGGCATCCGAATCATCGACCCGACGGATCGTCGGAGGAGGAGACGGAGGCGCTGGCGGGATCACGGTAGAGTCCACGGATGAGATCTCGGTTGGTGTCGCCGGGACGGCAGGGGAAGGCGTTGCCGCTGCAGCCGACGCTGCCTTGGAGGCCTCGAGATTGGCGCGCTGCTCGTCGAGCCGGATTTCCTCTTCGAGGGTGCTCTTCAGCTCGTTGGACGCCCGCTTGAACTCAGAGAGGCTCTTTCCGAGGGAACGACCGAGCTCGGGCAGCTTCCGGGGGCCAAAGATAATCAGAGCGATCACGAAAATGATGATCAGCTCCGGCATGCCGATGGAACCAAACATGTGGTCCTGCTTTCTGGAACCGGGGGTGTAACGCCTTCAAATCATTATAGGAACCGGTGTTGGGGCGGTCAAGGAAATCCCTCCCGCGAAGGCCCAGAAGTCGTTGCCCGTGAGGAGGTTATCTGTTAGTCTAACTCTCATGCGACGTTATCGTGCTGTTCCCGCCGTGGTCTTCGCCATCGTCGTTTCAGCGCTTGTCGGTGGATTTCTAGGCCGAAGTGCGCTGGCGATTGACGACAAGACTCCAGACTACAAGACTTTTGCTGTTGCGCTCGACGCGATCGAGGCCAATTACGTCGGCACGATCGAGTCCGACAGCCTGGTTTACAGCGCGATTCGCGGCATGCTCAGCACGCTGGATCCGCACTCCAGCTTTTTTGATCCGAAAGCCTACGCGCAGATGCGCGAGCGACAGGAAGGCCGGTACTACGGCCTCGGCATTCAGATTCAGAGCACGCCCGAGGGCGACATCCTGGCGACCGGTGTGTTCGAAGGATCGCCGGCCTACAAGAAAGGCGTGCGCCGCGGCGACGCCTTCGCGAAAATCGGCAACGAAAGCGCCAAAGGCTGGAGTACCGAGCAGGCGATGCAGAAGCTGCGCGGCCCCAAGGGGACGACCGTGCACATCGAGCTGCGGCGCCGGGGCTACGAGCAGTTGATTCCGCTCGACGTGACACGCGACGAGGTGTACATCCCGACCGTGCCGGCCGCGTTCATGATCGATTCGACGACCGGCTACATCAAGCTGCAGGATTTTGGTGAGAACACGGATCGCGACTTGAAGCGCGCCTTGCATGATCTGGCAGGTAAAGGCTTGCGCAAGCTCGTGCTCGACATTCGTGGCAACCCCGGTGGGCCCCTCGACCAGGCCATCAAGGTGGCCAACGAATTCCTGCCGAAGGGCAAGATGATCGTCTACACGCGCGGGCGCATTTCGAATTCGGATCAGGATTACCGCGCCACCGAGGACAGCGAGTTCTCCGACGTGGCGGTCGTGGTGATCGCAAACCGCAGCAGCGCGAGCGCATCGGAGATCGTCACGGGTGCCCTGCAGGATCACGATCGCGCGTATGTCGTGGGCGAGACGACATTTGGAAAGGCGCTCGTGCAGTCGGTCTATCGCATTGACGGCAACGCGGGACTCGCGCTCACGACGGCGCATTACTACACGCCGAGTAACCGCCTTATTCAGCGCCCGTGGGACGAGACCTTCGACGAGTACCAGCTCTACACGCTGCGCGATCAGGAAACCGAGCGGACGCACAGTCCCGCCGAACTGCGGCGCACCGACTCCGGAAGGCCGGTGTACAGCGGGGGTGGCATCGAGCCAGACAAGCGGATTGCGGGACCGGTCGGTCCGGGAAGCACCGGTGGATTCAACGTGGGCCGGTTCGGGCGGATGCTGAATGCGCGGCAGGCGTTTGCGAGCTACGCGCAGAAGTACACGGCTGAAGGCGACGTGCGCGTCGGCCAGCAAGCGACCGGGCGAAGGATGGTCAAACAGAATTTCGTGGTCGACGATGACATGCTGGAGGATTTCCGGCTGCAACTGGTCTCCGACGGCGTCAAGATCGACGAGCCGGGGTACGCGCAGGATCTCCAGTTCATCAAGGCGATGATCCGCTTCGAGATCGACAACGCGCTGTTCGGTGTGGCCGACGGGTGGCGCCACCTGATCATGGTGGATCCACAGGCGCAGATGGCCCTGTCGCAGTTCCCGGAAGCTCAAAAGCTTCTCGAGCTGAGCAAGGCGAGCTCGAAGTCTCACTGAAGGGTCGCCTGCCAAGCGGTAGCCGAAGGCGAAGGCTGGCCTGCCGAGCCGTAGCCGGAGGCGAAGGCTGGTAGGTCATTGGACCACAATCACTTGTGGGGGCAGATTGCGCTTGCCCCTATAGCTAGGCCTTGTTAGACTGACGACCGTTTCGTGAAACCCCGGGGCCGTTACCTTTGTTATGAGTCATTGGTCGCAAGTCAGAGACCAACGACCCAAGGCGACGAGAGGGGTGACGCAAAACGGTTTCTTGCATTTCTGCCTCCCAGCCAGAAATAAGAACCTCGTGGCATCCGGCCTGAGCCGGACTTGGTGTCCCTATGCGCCTCGAACGTCTTGAAATCAACGGTTTCAAATCGTTTTCCGACCGGTCCGAGCTCGCCTTCGACAAAGGCGTGACCGCGATTGTCGGCCCCAATGGCTGCGGTAAGAGCAACGTGGCGGACGCGATTACGTGGGTCATGGGCGAGCAGAGCGCCAAGAGCTTGCGTGGCGAGCGGATGGAGGACGTCATCTTCAACGGCAGCGACGCCAGAAAGCCCACGGCGGCCGCCGAAGTGCGCCTGCGATTCACCGGCGTCCTGAAGACCGTCAGCGGGCCGCCGTTTCCGGGCGACCCTGGAGACAAAGTCAGCGGGAATGGGAATGAGCACGCCAGCGGAAATGGGCACGCCAACGGAAACGGGAATGGTCTCGCGCGTGCCGATGTCACCGAACTGATTCAATCGATCGCCCGTGAAGTCGAAGTCACGCGCCGGCTCTTTCGATCCGGAGAGAGCGAATACCTGATTGACGGCCAGACCTGCCGGCTGCGCGATGTGCACGACCTGCTGATGGATACCGGGCTCGGCGCCAAGGCCTACGCGATCATCGAGCAGGGGAAGATCGGGATGATCCTCAGCTCGCGGCCGACGGACCGGCGTCAATTGATCGAGGAAGCCGCCGGCGTCACGAAGTACAAGGCGCGACGGCGATCCGCGGAACTGAAGCTCGATGCGGCGCGGCAGAACCTTCTGCGCGTGGACGACATCGTCTTCGAGGTGGAGAAGCAGCGCGGCACGCTCAAGCGCCAGGCGGCCAAGGCACGCCGGTACCAGAAACTTCGCAACGAGCTCCGGCGCTGGGAAAAAGTGTTGTTCGCGCGGAAGTATCGCCAGCTGGCGGAGACGATTGAGTCGGCGCGCGGGCGCCTGACCGACGCCCGCGAGCGTGAGTCGGTCGCATCCTTGCGTGTCGCCCACGTGGAAAACGATCTCGGGCGTCTGCGGATCGAGATGGCCGAGGCCGAGACGCGCGCGACCGACGCCCGCGAGGTGGCGCATGCCCGCGATCTCGCGATCAACCGGCAGCAGCAGCAGATCGCCTTCGATCGTGAACAGGTCACCGCCCTTGAGGAGCGCGGCGCAGCCATGGCCTCCGAGGTCGCGACCATCGAGGCCCGGCGCGAGCCGGCGCGCATCGCGCTGGCCGGCCGCCGCCAGGCAGCGCTCGAAGCCGAGTCCGGGCGGGAACTCGCCGCCGCCCGATTGACAGCGGAATCCGGCGCCTACGAGGCCGGGCATCGCGGGATCGAGGGCCTCGAATCCGACGTCGAAGCCGCGCGGAGCGAGGTGTTCTCCGCGATCAACTCGGCGACGGCCCTCCGCCATGCGCTGGAGAATGCCGCCACGGCGCGGGATCGGGTCGCCGAGACGCTGAACAAGCTGGCTGTCGAAGCCGACGATGTGCGCAATCAGTCGGCGCTGGCGGAAGCCGAACGGACGTCGGCGTCGGACGGCCTTCGCCGCGCGCACGACGCGATTGAAGCGACGCGCATCGCCCGCCTGGCGCGCGAGTCGGAACTGGCGAGCGCGCGCATCGAGCACGAGTGGCGTGCGCGATCCGTGCGTGCCGGGGAGCAGGCGCTCGCCGGGCTCGAAGCGCGGCTGACGTCGCTCGAAGAGGTCGAAGCTGCGCGCGCGGCCTACGGCGACGCGCCTCGCGCCGTCCTGGCGCAGGCCAACGGCAAGGTCAATCAACAAGGCGCGATTGCCGACTATCTCGAGGTGGAGGCCGGCTACGAACGCGCGGTCGAAGCGTACCTCGGCGATCTGCTGCAGCATGTCGTCGTCGCCGAACCGGAGCACGCCGCCGCCGGCTTTGACGTCGTTCGGGAAGCGGGCGCAGGACGGTGCGGATTCTTGATCACGGACGACGGCTCAGGGCTCACGGCTCCAGGCTTAGACCTGAGCCATGAGCCCTTAGCCATGAGCCCTCCCGAAGGTCTCCTCGCGCTGTCTTCGATGGTTCGCGCGAACGGACCATTCGCCGAACCCATCCGCCGCGCGATCGGTGACGCGTGGATTGCGGATTCGTACGAACGCGCTCAGCAGGCGTGCCGTCTCACGACGGTCCCGGTCGTCACCGTCGATGGCGCCGTCTTCCGCGGGCCGCATCTCGTGTCGGGGGGCAGCCGGGACGATGCGCGCGGGATTCTCGAAACCAAGCGCGAAATCAAGGAACTGCGGGAGCGGATTCAGGCGGAACGGGACGCGCTGTTCAGGCTCGCCGAAGAAACCGCGGCGCTCGAGGGGGCCATGGCGACGGCCTCGCACGCCATCGCGGCGTTGAACGCCGAACATCACAAGCAGGAAAAGACGGTCGTCGGGCTCGACGCGCAGCTGCAGTACGCGACGGACGAAGTCGCGCGGCTGGCGCAGAAGGGCGACCAGCTTGCCCGTGAGCAGCATCAGGCCGAAGAGGAGCGCGAGGCGCTCGATCGGCGTCAGGACGAAGCCCGCGCGTCGATCGTCCACCTGCAGGCCGAGCAGCAGGAGGCCGATGAGCGACTGACGCAGGCGCAGCGGCGCCTGTTCGAAGCGCGGGAGGCGACCGAGGACCTCAGCCAGCGCGCCGCAGAGGCGCGCGCGGCCCACGCCGCGATGGTCGAGCGGGCTGCGGGTCTGGTTGCCGACGTGCAGCGCCTCGAGGAGGCCGCTGCCGAACTGGACGCGCGGGCGGCCTCCCTCGCATCCGAGCTCGAGTCGACACGGCGCCGCGTCGTGGACCTGCGCGCAGCCATCGTCGCCGGTGAAACCGAGCTCGATACCGACGTACAGACGCTCGATGCGCTGCGGATGAACGTGCAGCACGCCGACGACTCCATGTCGTCTCTCCGGATCGCGACGGACGAACACGAAGCCGCGCTCAAGGTCGCGCGCAGCGCGCTCGAATCGATCCGCTCGCTGGTCGCCGGGCTCGACGTGGCGCGCGCGACCGCCGAAAGCGATCTCGCGCATCTCGCGACGTCGTGTCTCGACACGGTGCAGGCGACGCTTGACGAAGTCCAAAGTGAAGTGGACGAGCTCGAGCAGGCGGGCGCTCTGACGCCGGATGCGCGCGTGATCTGCGCCGACGAGCCCGAGGACGCCGACGACAGCACGGCAGGTCTCAAGACCGGCGCCACAACAGACGCGACGGTCGCCACGGCAGGTCTAAAGACCTGCGCCACATCCGAGACAGGTGTAGCGCAGGACTTCAGTCCTGCCGTGGAAGCCGCGCAGCAGAAGGCCCTCAGCGCCGAGGACGCCATCACCGAGCTTCGCGCGAAGA
The DNA here is from genome assembly GCA_963789965.1 of uncultured Acidobacteriota bacterium. Classification (GTDB taxonomy): domain Bacteria; phylum Acidobacteriota; class Vicinamibacteria; order Vicinamibacterales; family CAVVIG01; genus DATLLJ01. The sequence goes on along the minus strand of CAWBMO010000001.1, from coordinate 286,826 downwards.
TCGATCGGCTTGGCCCCGTGAACATGATGGCGATCGAGCAATTCGACGAGCTGGAGACGCGCCACGCGTTCCTGACGAAGGAGCGCAAGGATCTCGTCGACTCCATCGCGCAGACGAGCGAGGCCATCAAACGCATCGACGACACGACGCGCCAGCGCTTCAGCGAGGCATTTGCCGCGATCAACCTGAATTTCCAGGAGACGTTCAGCACGCTCTTCGGCGGCGGCCGCGCCGGCCTCACGCTGATCGACGAAACCGATCCGCTCGAAAGCGGCATCGAGATCATCGCGCAGCCGCCAGGCAAGCGTCTGCAGAGCGTGCAGCTCCTGTCGGGTGGTGAGAAGGCGCTGACGGCGATCGCGTTGATGTTCGGCATGTTCAGGTACAAGCCGAGCCCGTTCTGCCTGCTCGACGAAATCGATGCGCCGCTCGACGATGCCAATATCGGCAGGTTCGTGGAGATGCTGCGCGGCATGCAGCAGCACACGCAGTTCATCGTCATCACTCACAATCGCAAGACCATGGAGATAGCCGACCGCCTCTACGGCGTGACGATGGAAGAGCCGGGCGTGTCGAAGCTGATTTCGGTGCAGTTGAACTGAAACGGCCCGTCCCGCGTATGTACACGGAGGAGGCGCAACCTTATGACCTCACGTGTACGGGCAATCGGTGTGTTCGTCTTGCCGCTCGCGCTGGCCCTCACTGCGTGCGACGGTGTCTTTGACCTTTCCGGGCGTGCCGCCGACGAATGGACGCGGAGCTACCCGCTCGCTGACGGCGGGCAGCTGCAGATCGGGAACACCAATGGGATCGTGGAAATCGAAGGCGTGACTGGATCGATGGTTGACGTTCGTGCCGAGCGGGTCGCGCATGCCACCACCGATTCGGTCGCCCGCGATCTGCTGTCACATGCTGTCATCAAAGAAGACGTCACTCCGACTCGCATATCCATCGAAAGCGAACGAACCAGCGGCTTCTTGATGGGCGTCGGCTACGAGGTGCACTACCACGTGCGCGTGCCGAGAAATACGGTGGTGCGCGCCACGACGACCAACGGCCGGATTCTCCTGACCGCGCTGTCGGGAAAGACGACCGCGGTGACGACGAATGGAGAAATCCACGCGGAGGCGCTGGGGGGTGGCGTCACGGCCACAACGACGAACGGCAGCATCGACGTGGGCCTCACCTCACTCGGCGCCGGCGAGGTCGACATCCGAACGACAAACGGCGCGGTTTCGCTGACCTTGCCCGTGGACGCCAAGGCCAACGTCGATGCGTCGGTCACCAATGGTGCCATCAGCGTCACCGGCTTGAAGTTCGAGGCCTCGGACGAGTCGCGTCGCCATCTCTCCGGTCGCATCAACGGGGGAGGCACGCCCGTCACGATCTCAACGACGAATGGAGCCATCCAGATCGGAGCGCAGTGAACGAGGACCGCGCAACCCGCTACCACCGCTTCAAGCGACAGCTCGGCATCCTCGGATGGGTCTGGACGCTGCTGCTCCTCGGCGGCCTGACATGGACCGGCTGGAGCGCGGCTCTCCGGGATGCGGCCGAGTCGGTGGCTGCTCGGGTCGTCGCGGCCATGCCCCTCCCAGGGCCTGCCGGGCTCCCCGCCCTGACGGTCCTGATCTATGTGGTTCTCCTTTCCCTGCTCAATGAGATTGGCAGTCTCCCGCTCGGGTGGTACAGCGGACACATCGTGGAGCGCCGCTACGGGCTGTCGAATGAATCGCTCGGCCACTGGGCGACCGACGAGGTGAAGTCGCTCGGGATCGGCATGTTGCTCGGATGTGGTGGCGCGACGCTGATCTATTTCCTCATCAGGTTGTCGCCCGATTGGTGGTGGATCAGCGCCGGTGCGCTCTTCACCCTCATCATCGTCGGTCTGACGAACCTTGCGCCGATTCTCCTGCTGCCGCTGTTCTACACGGTGAAGCCGCTCGATCGGGAAGCGCTGCGGGCACGGCTGCTCGCGCTCGCCGAGCGCGCCGGGGCGCGAGTTCTTGGCGCGTATGAATGGGGACTCTCGGCGAAGACCAAGAAAGCGAACGCGGCGCTGGCGGGCATCGGCGGCACGCGCCGTATTCTCGTGTCGGACACGATGCTGGCCGAGTACTCAGACGAGGAAATCGAGGTCGTCCTGGCGCACGAGCTGGCGCATCACGTCCACGGAGACATCTGGAAGGGGATTGTCTTTGAGAGCGCGCTGATGCTCGCCGGCTTTTATCTCGCGGCGCGGACGCTGGCGGCCTTGAGCGATCGCTTCGGATTGAGGAACGTGGCCGATCCCGCAGGGTTGCCGCTGCTGCTGCTGGCGGCCGGCGCCGTCTCACTGGTGATGATGCCGGTCGCCCACGCCGTGTCGCGGGCCTACGAGAGGAGCGCCGATCGCTTCGCGCTCGACCTGACGAAGAACCCCCGCGCGTTCATCTCCGCGATGCGGCGGCTCGGGGCGCAGAACCTCGCGGAAGAGCATCCGTCCCGGCTCGTTCAATGGCTGTTCTACAGCCACCCGCCTATCACGGAGCGGATTGCGGCGGCGCGCGCGTTTTCGCCGCAATAGATACAGGCGTTAGGCTCTGAAGTCCGAAGCCTAGTGCTTGGGTGCCCCGGTTGCGGCGCCTTCTTCCGGTTGCAGGAGCGCTTTGCGGCTCAGGCGGATTTTGCCGGTCGGGTCGATGTTGATCACCTTGACGAGAATCTGTTCGCCTTCCTTCAGCTCGTCCCGCACGTCTTTCACGCGATGGTTGGCGATTTCCGAGACGTGGAGCAGCCCGTCGGTGCCGGGCATGATCTCGACGAACGCGCCGAAGTCGGTGATGCGCTGGATCTTCCCGAGATAGCTCTTGTTCAGCTCCGGCGTGGCCGTCAGCTCCTGAATGATCGAAATCGCCTTCTGCGCCGATTCGCCGTCTGCCGACGCGACGTTCACGCGACCGTCATCTTCCACGTCGATCTTGACGCCGGTCCGCTCGATGATGCTGCGGATCATCTTGCCGCCCGGCCCGATGACATCGCGGATCTTGTCGACCGGGATGCGGATCGTGACGATGCGCGGCGCGAAGGCTGAAATGCTTTCGCGCGACTGCGCCAGCGTTTCGCGCATCTTGGCGAGGATGTGCAGCCGGCCGCGGCGCGCCTGGTCGAGCGCCTTCCGCATCACTTCCGTGGTGATGCCGCCGACCTTGATGTCCATCTGCAGCGCCGTGATGCCGTCTGAGGTGCCGGCGACTTTGAAGTCCATGTCGCCGTAGTGATCCTCGGCGCCCGCGATATCGGAGAGCACGGCGTACTTGCCGCTGGCCTCGTCCATCACCAGGCCCATGGCAATGCCGGCCACGGCGCTCTTGAGCGGGACGCCGGCGTCCATCATCGCGAGCGAGCCGCCGCAGACCGACGCCATCGAGGATGACCCGTTCGACTCGAGGATGTCCGAGACAACGCGGATGGTGTAGGGGAACTGTTCCTCGGCGGGCAGAATCGGCGTGAGCGACCGTTCGGCGAGCGCACCGTGGCCCACTTCGCGGCGTCCCGGGCCGCGCAGGAACGCGACTTCGCCGACCGAGAAGGGCGGGAAGTTGTAGTGGAGCATGAAGCTCTTCCACATCTCCCCTTCAAAGCTCTCAATCTTCTGCGCATCGTCTGCCGTGCCGAGCGTGCAGGTGACGAGCGCTTGCGTTTCGCCGCGCGTGAAGACGGCCGAGCCATGGGTGCGTGGCAGCACGCCGGTTTCGATCCAGATCGCGCGGACCTCGTCGAACTTGCGGCCGTCGAGCCGGACGCCGTGGGTCAGCACTTCCTCGCGCAGGACCTTTTCCTTCAGGTTCTTGAAGATCTGCTTGGCCTCGAGCTTGCGCTGGACTTCGCCTTCGGGGAGCGACGCGACGAGCTCCTCGAGCAGCTGATCGACGCGGTCGTAATTCTCCAGCTTTCCGCGGATCCGCATCGCCTCGCTGAGCGGCACGAAGATCTTTTCCTCGACCTCCCGGTAGAAATCGTGGCCAATCTCTTTCTTGGCCACTTTCAGCTTCGGCTTTCCAGCTTCCTTCGCGAGCTCGTCGATCGTGGTGACGATGTGCTTGATCGCGGCGTGCGCGGTCTCGAGCGCTTCCACGACCTGCTCTTCGGTGACTTCTTTCGCGCCAGCCTCGACCATCACCAGGCCGTCTTTGCTGCCGGCGACGACGAGATCGAGCTTGCTCTCTTTCCGTTGCTTGAAGGTCGGGTTGACGACGTATTGGCCGTCGACGAGCCCGATGCGGACGCCTGCGATTGTTTTCTCGAACGGAATCTCCGACAGCGCGAGCGCCGCGGAGGCTCCGGTGATCGCGAGGACGTCGGTATCGTTTTCCTGATCGGCCGACAGGACGAGCGCGATGACCTGCGTCTCGTACCGCCATCCCGACGGGAAGAGGGGACGGATGGGCCGATCGATGCATCGGCTCGTCAGCACCTCTTTCTCGGCCGGCTTGCCTTCGCGCTTGAAGAACCCGCCCGGGATTCGGCCCGACGCATATGTGTATTCGCGATAGTCGACGGTCAGCGGGAGGAAGTCGATCCCTTCGCGCGCACTCGTGGCGCGGCAGGCCGTGACGAGCACGACCGAATCACCGTAGCGGACGATGACGGAGCCGCCCGCCTGTTTGGCGAGCTTGCCGGTTTCGAAGCTGAGAGTCTTGCCGCTGATCGTAAGTTCTCGGGTAGTCATAAAAAAAGGCGAACCTATTTTCTGATGTTCAGGCGTTTGATCAGATCCGAGTATCGCTGGGCGTCTTTCAATTTGAGGTAATCGAGCAACCGGCGGCGCTTGCCGACGAGCATCAGGAGGCCGCGGCGGGAATGGTGATCCTTTGCGTGCGATTTGAAGTGCTCGGTCAGATAGTTGATGCGCTCGCTGAGAATCGCGACCTGAACTTCTGGTGAGCCGGTGTCCGCGTCGTGGGTCTTGTAGCTCCCTATGAGCTCCGTCTTCCGATCTTTGGTCAAGGCCACCTGTATCCTCCACGAACGGTCCAGACCCCAACGGGACCAGACACGCCGTATGCCGAGAAATCTGTTAGTCGAGCAAGAGCAACATGTTACATCAGAACAACAGCAGGGTGCAAAAGCCCCGGCGCGCCCGCCGGGGCCGCGATCGCCACCAGATCGCCGCCCGGATCGACGAGTCTGACGAACAACGGGTACGGCGGGTACGGCCCCTTTTCCGGGTCGTCCACGAAAAGGGGCCGTACCCCTTGTTCGAGGTCGCCCGGGCCCAGATCGCGGCCGTGAACGGCGTGGCGCACACCTTCGCTCGTCAGCGTGACGGAAGAGAGCCCCGGCAGCATCCGCGACAGCGGAATGATTGCGCGGACGCCCCGGGCCGGTTCGCGCTCGATCGCGTCAAGCGCGAGCGCCTGCTCGAGCGTCACGTCGCCGCTCCGCGTGCGGCGAAGGCTGAAGAGATGCGCGCCAACGCCCAGCTGCTGCCCAAGGTCGTGCGCGAGCGCGCGCACGTAAAAACCCGCGGAGCAGGTCACGTGCAGCGTGACGCAGTCACCATCGACACTCACGATGTCTATCGCCCAGGCGGTCACGGTCACGGGGGCAGGGGAGCGCCTGCGGCCATGCCGGGGCCCGAGCCGTCTCCGGCGAGGCATCAGCGTCAGTTCGCGCCGGGGGTGGGGCCCCCAACGCGGCTGCCGCGTTGGGGACCCCGGGTGGGGCCCCGGCGCCAGTGGAAGAAAGTTGACGGGACGCCGCGCGTGCCAAGCGATAGCTACGCTCGCCGTCAATCTTCTTCGCCGAGTACGCCGGTGGCTGCTGCAGAAACGCGCCGCGGAATCGATCGAGCGCCCGATCGATAGCCTCGCGCGACGGCAACGGGCCTTGATAAGGCGCCCCGGCTGGCGTCCCTTGCGCATCGTTGGTGTCGGTCGCCACACCCAGACGGAGCACGGCGTCGTACGACTTCTCGCTTGAGCTCAGGAATCGTGCGAGCCTCGTGGCGCGACCGAGCACAAGCGGCAGCACGCCGGTCGCCGCCGGATCGAGCGTGCCGGTGTGTCCGATGCGCCGCTCGCCGAGCGCCCGTCGCACGCGCGCGACCACTTCGTGCGAGGTCGGCCCGGCGGGCTTATCAACGACGAGCAGGCCGTCCATCGATGGCTTCTTCAATCTTTTCGACGAACGTTTTCTGCAGGGCGTCGAGCGGACCGGTGACCGTGCAGCCGGCCGCGTTCTTGTGGCCGCCTCCGCCGAATTCCTTGGCAACCGATCTGACGTCGATGTCACCCTTCGAACGCATGCTGACGCGGTACTCGCCGCCCTCGCCCTGCTTGAAGAACACCACCGCCTGAATCTCCTTCACCGTCAGCGGCTGGTTGATGATGCCTTCGGTGTCTTCGTAAGTCCCGCCGGCCTGGCGCGCCATCTCGTGGTCGAGGTAAAGAATCGCGATTCGCGAGGTCGGACCGATCCGCATGGCGCTCAGCACAGCGCCAAGCAGCTTCACGTGGCCCAATGTGTTGCTGTCGTACACGTTCCTCGCGACCAGGACCGGGTCGACGCCGGCTTCGAGCGCCTCGCGGCAGATATCGAAGGTGCGTGGAGAAATACTCGAGAAGTGAAATGAGCCGGTGTCGGTGAGAATGGCGAGGTAGATGTGCGTCGCGATCTCGCGCGTCAAGGGCACGTGCAACGCGCGCACCAGATCGAAGACCATCTCGGCGCAGGCGGCCGCTGTCGCGTCGAACCAGTTCAACTGGCCGTACGCCGTGTTGCCCGGATGATGGTCGATGTTGATGACCGAACACCGATCCAGCCCGGCGACACCGGTCCGTGCCAGGTCGCCGCACTCCATGATGATGGCGGCGTCGAATTCTCCGTCAGCGCGATCGGCGATCCTGATGTCGGGCACGCCTGGAAATTGCATGAGAGGCGGCGGCGCTGGATCAGCGTTGACCACGGTCACCTGCTTGCCGAGCGCGCGCAGTGCGTACGCGGCGGCGAGCTGGGAGCCGATCGCATCGCCGTCGGGACGCGAGTGAGAGGAAATCACGAACCTCTGCCGGGCGTGAATCGCCTCGACGATCTTCCCGAGTTCAGGACTCGTGGTCATCGTCGACGTCAGTATCGGGGCCTGGCGTGCGGATCTCGTTCAACAGCTGCTCGATGCGATCCTGGCCGGCGATCGATTCGTCATACAGGAACGTGAGCTCAGGGACGCGTCTCAGGCGCAGCCTCGACCCGATCTGCCGGCGCAGGAAGGCGCCGGCCCGCTCGATCGCGCGTTCCGTGTTCCGGCGGGCCTTGTCGTCCCCGAGAGCTGTGTAGAACACCCGAGCCTGCTGAAGGTCCGGCGTCATCTGCACGCGCGTGATCGTCACGAACCCGATGCCCGGATCGTGCACCTCGCGCGTCAGGAGCAACGCGAGCTCGCTCCGGATCTGATCCGCGACGCGATCTGGGCGGGAACCCTGTGACATAGAAATGCAACCACGAAGGCACGAAGACACGAAAAGAAAGAATCTTCTTCGTGTTTTCGTGTTTTCGTGGCTAAGCGGTTACGGCCACGCGCTCCATCGCGAACACTTCGATGACGTCGCCGACCTTGAGGTCGTTGAACTTCTCGAAGCCGATGCCGCACTCGAACCCGGCCTTCACTTCGCTCGCGTCGTCCTTGAACCGGCGGAGCGATCCGATCTTGCCCTCGTAGATGACCACGTTGTCTCGCAGGAGGCGGGCCTGCGTCTCGCCCGCGCGGGTGATACGGCCCTCGGTGACCATGCAGCCGGCGATGGTACCGAACTTCGGGACCTTGAACGTGTCCCGCACTTCCGCGATGCCGAGCCGCACTTCCTTGAACGTCGGCTCGAGCAGGCCCGTCATCGCCTTCTTCATCTCGTCGGTGACGTTGTAGATGACCGAGTGCAGGCGGATGTCGACGCGCTCCCGCGCGGCGATGTCCTCCGCGTTCCGGTCCGGCCTGACGTTGAACGCGATGATGACGGCGTTGGACGCCGACGCGAGCAGGACGTCCGACTCGTTCACCGCTCCGACGCCGGCGTGAATGATCCGAATCTTGACCTTCTCGTCCGCGAGTTTCGCCAGCGTGTCGGCGAGGACTTCGGCCGATCCCTGCACATCGGCCTTGATGATGATCGGCAGCTCCTTCATGCCGCCTTCGGCGATCTGCGCCTGCAGCGATTCAAGCGTCAGGCGGCCGCCCTTCGTCCCGAGCGCGCGCGACTTCGCCTGCTCCTGACGGAATGTCGCGATTTGCCGGGCCTTCGCCGCGTCGGCGAGCGCCTGGAAGGCGTCGCCCGGCTGCGGGAGCCCGGTCAGCCCGAGGACCTCGACCGGCATCGACGGTCCGGCCGACTTGACCGGGCGGCCGCGATCGTCGATCAACGCGCGCACGCGGCCGACGATCGGGCCGGCGATGAAGGTGTCACCGACGTTGAGCGTCCCGTCCTGCACGAGAATCGTCGCCACGGGGCCGCGGCCTTTGTCGAGCTTCGCTTCGAGCACGGCTCCCGACGCGTTCTTCTTCGGGTTCGCCTTGAGCTCGCCGATGTCGGTGACGAGCAGGATCATCTCGAGCAGCAGATCGATGTTCGTCTTCTGGCGCGCGGAGACTTCCACCGTGACCGTCTTGCCGCCCCATTCTTCCGGCATGAGATCGAGCTCGGTCAGCTCGCGCTTCACGCGCTCGGGGCTGGCGTTCGGCTTGTCGATCTTGTTGATCGCCACGATGATCGGCACGCCGGCCGCCTTCGCATGGTCGATGGCTTCCCGCGTCTGCGGCATCACCCCATCGTCGGCCGCGACGACCAGGATGACGATATCGGTCACCTTGGCGCCGCGGGCACGCATGAGGGTGAACGCCTCGTGGCCCGGCGTATCGAGGAACACGATGTTCCGGCCGTTGATCGTCACGTGATACGCGCCGATGTGCTGCGTGATGCCGCCGGCTTCGCGCTCGGCGACCCGCGATTCACGAATCGCGTCGAGCAGGCTCGTCTTGCCGTGATCGACGTGGCCCATCACGGTGACGACGGGCGCGCGCGTGACGATGTCCTCGGCGCGGGAGTCGTCCTGGTCCACTTGCAGCAGTTCTTCCTCGAAGCTGCGCAGCTGCACTTCGGCGCCGAACTCGCGCGCGATCATGGTCGCGGTCTCGGGATCGAGCGTCGAGTTGATGGTCAACATCAGCCGTTTCATCAGGAGCTTCCCGAGCACATCCTTCACGCGGATCTCGAGCTTGTCGGCGAGATCCTTCACGGTCATGCCTTCGGCGAGCATGATCGTGCGCGTCACCGGTGGCGGCGCCGACGGCATCGGCGGCGGCGCCGGACGCGGATCGCGCCGTTGACTCGCGGCGGGACGTCCCTGACCACCTTGACGCATCGGCGGCCGATACGGCATCCCGGGGCGCTGCGGGTACTGGTACTGGCCTGGCCGCGGCGGCATGCCCGGCTGTTGCGTGCGAACCGGCTGCGAGGGAAGAGGCCGCGGTCCACCGACCGGAGCTTGAGGCCGCGATCCTGGATACGCGGGCCGCTGCGGCGGCTGGCCGCCGGGACGTGCCGCAACGGTTCCGGGTCGTGCCATCGGTTGGCCTGGTGGACGAATTCCGGTCGTTCCGGTTTGACCTGCGGCGCCTCCTGCTGCGGGGCGCGCCGTGGCCAGGGCCCCCGGGCGTTCGGTCCTCGGTCGAGGCGCGAGACGCGGCGCAGGCGCCGTCGGCAGCGGCGGCGTCGGCGTTGTCGGCCTCTGTTCTTCGACGCGCAGCCGCAAGGTCGGCGGCACGACGCGGCCGGGGATGGGCTTTGCGACCTTCGGGACCTCCGGCGTGACGGGCGCGGCGGCGATCGGCGGCTCGGCGCGAGGCGCGAGAGGCTCTGCGGTCTCGACGGTCATTCCCGCCGGCGCTTCTATCGGAGCGTGGCCCTGGGATTCTTCAACCTGAAGCTCGGGCGCGGTCGCCTCGACTTCGGGCACAACCGGTTCCGCCTCGGCGACGGCGTCAGCCTCGGCTACTGTCGGGGCAGCCGGCCTGATGGCCTTGACCAGGCGCGGCGGCGGCAGCAACGGCGCGACGGGCTTGACAGGCTCGGCCGCCTTCTTGGGCGGCGTGCTCTTCTTGCCCTTGACGACCGGCGTTTCGGCGAACATGTCGCCGCCCGGCAGGGAGATGTTGCGCTGGCGCGCGAGGCGATCGACGAACTGCCGCGCGACGACTTCTTCGATTGTGCTCGAGGCGCTTTTCACCTCGATGCCGTGATCGCGTTTGAGCAGAGCCGTGACTTCCTGGCTCGTCGTGCCGAGCAGCTCTGCGACTCTATAAATCCGGACAGTGGCCAAACTGGTTCCTTTACGGCGGACCTTGCAAGGTCCGCCCTACTGTGACTCTTCGTGCACGGGCGTTTCTTCGCGCACTGCCGTAAGGATCTTCTCGGCGGTTTTCGCGCCGATGCCGGGAATTTCAGACAGCTGTTCGACCGATGTGTTCCTGAGCGCCTCGGTCGTCCTCAGCCCCGCTTCCACGAGCTTCCGCACCGTTTTTTCGCCGACGCCTGCAAGCGTGTAGGGGAGCGCGGCTTCCGGCGCTTCGGCCGCTTCCGCCTGATTGTCTCCGCTGCCTTCGGCGACAGCGGCCGCGACTTCGCCGACTTCCTCGCCTTTCTCTCCAGGGGCCGATTCCTCCGCCGGTGCCTCGCTGTCGCTCGGGGCAGGCGAGGCTTCGAGTCCCTCGAACTGGGCTTCGACCTCCCTACGCTTCTCTTCTTCGCTCTTGATGTCGATGCGCCAGCCGGTCAGTTTTGCCGCCAGCCGGACGTTCTGACCCTTCTTGCCGATCGCCAGCGACAGCTGCTTGTCCTCGACGACGACTTCCATCACTTTCTCGCGGTCGTCGACGACCGAGACGCGCTGCACCTTCGCCGGACTCAGCGCGTTGGTGACAAAGGCCGTCGGATCCTCCGAGAATTCGACGATGTCGATCTTCTCCCCGCGGAGTTCCCGGATGATGGACTGTACGCGCGTCCCTTTCATGCCGACGCAGGCGCCAACCGGGTCGACGTCGCGCTCGCGCGAGAAGACGGCCACTTTTGCGCGGTCGCCCGCCTCCCGCACGGCCCCGCGAATCATGACGGTGCCGTCGTAGATTTCCGGCACTTCCTGCTCGAAGAGCTTGATGAGCAGCGCCGGATCGGTGCGCGACAGCACGATCTGCGGTCCCTTGGCGCTGCGATTGACGCCCTTGATGACCGTCCGGATGCGGTCGGCCGGTGTATAGCTTTCGGCGCGCGATTGCTCCTTGCGCGGAAGCACCGCTTCGATTCGGCCGATCTCGATGATGATGTCGCCGTTCTCGAAGCGCTTGATCGTGCCGCTCACGACCTCGCCGATGCGCTGGTTGTACTCCCCGAAGATGTTTTCGCGTTCAGCCTCGCGCACCTTCTGGAAGATCACCTGCTTGGCGGTTTGCGCGGCGATGCGGCCCAACACCTCTGTGGGCTTGGGGAACTCCATCTCGTCGCCAAGCTCGATGCTGTTGGCCACGTCGTCGCCGTAGAGCGGGCGGTACATCTCCCGCGCCTCGTTCAACCCGATCTCGGTGGCGGGCGTGGTCACTTCTTCGACCACCGTCTTCAGCGCGAACAAATCCACCTGGCCGGTCTCGAGGTTGAATCGCGTCTTGAGGTTTTCGCCGGTCTTATAGTATTTCCGCGAGGCGGTCGCCACCGCTTCCTCGATGGCGCTGATGACGACATCGGGCTCGATCCCTTTTTCTTTTGCGAGCGCCTCGATCGTCTGTTGCAGAGGATTCGACATGTTTAGAATTCCACTTCCAGATTCGCGCGCGTGATCACGCCGATCGGCACCCGATGGCTGCGACCGTCGTCACCGACAATCATGACCAGGTCGCCACCCCGATCGGTGTCTTTCTCGATTCCGCCAAGCCTGCCCTTGAAGAACATCTGGCCGTCCACCGCCTCACGCATCACCAGCTTGGCCCGCCGTCCTGCGAACCGGCCGTAGTCGGCCGCGTGGCGCAGGGGGCGGTCCAGCCCCGGCGATGAAACTTCCAATGTGTACGCCGTTGGAACGATATCCTCGACATCCAGCACCGCGCTCAGATCGCGGCTGACCCGCGCGCAATCCTCGACGCTGACGCTGTCTTCGGCCGTTGCGCCCGGACGTCCATTCCAGGGCCGGTCAATCTGAATCCGGAGGACCATCCCGGGGCCCTCGCGCCGGTACTGCACGTCGAAAATATCAAGCCCGTACGACCCGGCGACCCCGCTCGCCAGCGCGCGGACCCTCTCGGCGACATCCTGCATCTGGCCATCTCGTCATCTGGTTATTTGGGTCATTGACTGGTCAATTCAACAGTTATTGACCAGTCGGCCCGATAACCAGATAACCAAATCCAGGTCTTTAAACAAAAAAAGTGGGCACGCGCCCACTCGGTCCTACACCCAGGCAATCCAAAATTATAGCACGGTGACCGGGCGTGCGATGAGGTCGTAGTCCCTGGCCCCGACGATTTCGACCTCGACAAAATCGCCCGCCCGATAGTCCGAAGAGTCACATTCGGTCAGGTAAACCGATGCGTCGATCTCCGGAGCCTGGCTGGCCAGACGCCCCCTCAGGATGAGCTCGTGGTCTGCCGACGGTCCATCGACCACGGCCCGGACCCGTTCGCCCACCCGGCTCCGATTGCGCCTGGCCACGAGCCGTTTCTGCAAGCCCATCAACCGGTTGCGGCGAGCGGTCTTGGTTCGCGCCGGCACGTTGTCGTCCAGGGCGTGCGCCGACGTGCCTTCTTCGTGCGAATAGGTGAAGACGCCGAGGTGGTCGAACGCGTGGTCGTTCACGAATTCGTGGAGTTGGCTGAGGTCGTCCTCGCTCTCGCCGGGGAACCCAACAATAAACGTCGTCCGCAGCGCGACGTCGGGGACCCGACTGCGGATGCGGGCGAGCAGTTTGTCGTAATGCTGCCGCGTCCCGGGCCGCTTCATGCGGGCGAGCACCTGATTGGACGCGTGCTGGAGCGGCAGATCGATGTACTTGCAGACCTTGTCGCATTCCGCCATCGCGGCCAGCGTGTCATCGTCGATCGTCGTGGGATAAAGGTAGAGCAGGCGAATCCATTCGAGGCCATCGATCGTGTTGAGCTCGCGCAGGAGACGGGCGAGCGCGCCCCGCTCCTGACGGTCGATGCCGTAAAACGTGGTGTCCTGCGAGATGAGGAGCAGCTCCTTGACGCCGCGCGCCGCGAGCGCGCGCGCTTCCTGCACGATCGATGAAGCCGTCCTGCTGCGGTAGTGGCCGCGCAGCGTGGGAATGATGCAGAACGCGCACTTGTAGTCGCACCCTTCGGCGATCTTCACATACGCGTAGTGCCTTGGGGTCGCGAGCACACGAGGTGTATCTGCGTCGTAGATATAGTCGGGTGCCTTGTGATTCAGCGGCGCGGTTGCGGGACGGTCTGAAGACCGTCCCCTACCGGAATCGTGTAGGGAACGCCCTTTAGGGCGTTCCGGGGCCCCAGCGCCAGTGAAAAATGTTAGCGGGGACACATGTAGGGGACGCCCTTCAGAATCGTGTAGACCGGAGTCGTGTAGGGAACGCCCTTCAGGGCGTTCCGGGCGTCCCGAGATCGCGCCGACAATGTCAGGCACTTCGCCCGTGCCGAGGACCGCGTCGATCTCCGGCATCTCGGCCTTCAGTTCCTCACGATACCGCTCGGCGAGGCATCCGGTGACGATGAGCCGCTGGCACGCGCCATCTTTCTTGTGGCGCGCCATCTCGAGAATCGCGTTGACCGACTCCTGTTTGGCTGAATCGATGAATGCGCATGTGTTGACGACGATCACGTCGGCCTGCGACGCATCCTGGGTCAGCTCGTGACCCGCCTGGCGGGCGAGCCCCAGCATCACCTCGGAGTCGACGAGGTTCTTGGGGCAACCGAGAGAAACGAGCCCTATTTTCATCGGTAACAAACCGGACGCAGGTCTAAAGACCTGCGCCACTACTGTTGTGGCGCAGGACTTCAGTCCTGCCGGGAGCTTCGTGTTCCGCGCTGAGCTCGCCGAGCAGTATTTCTCTGCGTGTTCTGCGGTTTCTGCGTTGATCGTTGTTCGTGTTCCGGTTCACGGGTACAGCCTGTACAGCATACGCGGATATGGGATGGTCTCGCGTACATGCTCGAGGCCGCAGATCCAGCCGACGACGCGCTCGACGCCCATGCCGAAGCCCCCGTGGGGCACTGAACCGTATCGTCTGAGATCGACATACCACTCGAACGCTTCCTGCGGCAGGTTGTGGTCTTTGATCCGCTGGAGGAGCAGAGCCAGGTCAGCGAGGCGTTCGCCGCCCCCGACGATTTCTCCGTACCCTTCGGGTGCGAGAACGTCCACCCCAAGCGCGAGCTCCGGCCGCTCAGGATCCGGCTTCATGTAGAACGCCTTCACGGCGGCGGGGTAGCGGTGCACCATGACCGGCCTGTCGAAGCCGGATGACAGCAGCGTTTCGTCGGGGCCGCCAAAGTCGCCGCCCCACTCGATCGCCTGGCCCTTCTCCTTGAGCATGCTGATGGCGTCGTCGTACGAAATTCGCGGAAACGGCGGCTTGACCGCTTCGAGCTTGGTGACGTCGCGCTCGAGGACCGTGAGCTCCCGGCGCCTCACGTCGAGCACGCGGGCGACGACCGACACGATGAGGCCTTCCGCCAGATCCATCACGTCGTTGAGATCGGCGTACGCCACCTCCGGCTCGACCATCCAGAACTCGGTCAGGTGGCGGCGCGTCTTGGATTTTTCGGCGCGAAAGGTCGGCCCGAAGCAATACACGCGGCCGAGCGCCATCGCATTCGCTTCGTTGTACAGCTGTCCGCTCTGCGTCAAATAGGCCGTCTGATCCTCGAAGTACTGCGCCGGAAACAGCGTGGTCGTGCCTTCACACGCCGCCGGCGTGAAAATCGGTGTGTCCGCCAGAATGAAGCCCCGCGAGTTGAAGAAGTCGCGGATGGCGTTGATGATCTCGTGGCGGATCCGCAGAATCGCCTGCTGGCGCTCACTGCGGATCCAGAGGTGCCGCCGGTCGAGCAGGTAGTCGACGCCGTGTTCCTTCGGCGTGATCGGATAGTCGTGCGACTCGCCGACGATATCGAGCGTCTTGAGGTCGATTTCGTAGCCTCCGGGCGCGCGCGCATCGGCCCGGGCCGTGCCGGTGACGATGACCGATGTTTCCTGGGACAGGTGATCGGCGGCCTTGAACATGTCCTCGCCGACGGCCGCCTTTGACATCACGGCCTGAACAAAGCCGGTTCCGTCACGCAGGATGAGAAAGTGGATCTTCCCGCTCGAGCGGCGGTTGTGCAGCCAGCCCTTGATGGTGATCTCTTCGCCGAGGTGAGCGCCGATGTTTTCGATGTAGACGTGCATAAGGTTCAGTTCACGAGCAAACGTTCCATCCGCTGACGCGCTTTTTGCGCCCGCGCCAGCGTCTCTTTCGTGGACCCGTGCGCGGCGATTTCGAAGATCAACGGGCCGTCGTAGCCGACTTTCTGGATCGCCGTCAAGGCCGCCGGCCAGTCGATTGTCCCCTCGAAGGGAACGAGATGATCGTCAGCCCGTCCACGGTTGTCGTGGACGTGGGTGGTGGCAAAGTGCTCCGAAACCGTTTCGATCGCGTCGACCAGGTCGCCGTCCATGTGCGCGTGGCCAAAATCCAGACAGATGCCGACCGGAGGTCCTTCGAGGCCCACATCGTCTTCCACGAAGTGCACCAGCGATCCGGCGCGGGACAGCTCGTTGGGGATCACTTCAACCGTCATCTGGACGCCCAGCGGCTCGGCGACGCGCTGCAGTTCCTCGATGCTGCGCCGCGCGGCCGCGCGACCATCGGAGGCGGCGCCTTGTGCCGCCGTGCGCGGCAGGCCGAGGTGCGTCACGAACACCTTGACCGGAATCCGGCGGGCGATGTGCAGCGCCTGCTCGGCCTCGGCCACCGCGTGCACGCGGGCATCGGCGTCGCTGCTCGCAAGGCTCAATGGCCCGATCCATCGGCCGCCCTCGTAGGCGTTCATGACCGGAGCGTGAATGCCGTGGAGCGTCAGGCCGGCTTCTGCCATCCATTGCTGGAGATCGGCGACAGCCGACGGATTGTGATAGTCAAAGTGCGTGCGTGTCGCAAACACCTCGATCGCGTCGAATCCATGCGCCGCGATCTCGAGCAGATGGTCGCGCGACAGTCGCTGGCCGTGGTAGAGGTGCGTCGACACCCCGAACTGGCGTTTGCCCACAAATGGAACTATTGATTGTACCTTGGTGTGCTCATCACCACAAAGGACACCAAGGACACAAAGGTCAAAACCGTTTAGGCCTTTTCCTTCGTGCCCTTTGTGTCCTTAGTGTCCTTTGTGTTTTATCTGAGCTCGTCGACGTGCGCCGCCAGCAACCCGCGCAGCCGCGCGAAGCGGGGATACTTCTCCAGCGTCATGCGTGCATAGTTCAGAGTGCGGGGAATGTACTGAATGTAAACCGGGTTGCGGCGCGTGGTCGTCTGATAGCCGAAGGTGCCGAGTGCCTTCAGGTTGCGCTGGAGCGACATCAGGTCGAAACGGCGCCGGAACTCCGCGGCGTCAGTCAGTCCTTTGAGCGCGATGAAATACGCAAGAAGCTCCTCGAGATCGCGATCGGAGATGTCGACGTATGAATCGCGCAGCAACGATGCCAGGTCATATGTGTCCGGCCCCATCCGCGCGTCCTGAAAATCGATGATGTAGAGGCTGCCGTCGTGCAGCATCAGGTTGCGGCTGTGATAGTCCCGATGGCACAGCACGCGCGGCTCCGCCGCCAGTTCCCGTGTGAGGCCGAGCCACTCTTCGTCGAACGCCAGGCGGTCCCCCTCCCGGAGGACGGCGCCGCGATAGGCCTCGAGAAAATGTCGCACGAAGAAGTTGAGCTCCCAGGTCAGCTTCTCGACATCGAAGGTGATCCCGTAGGGCGGGTGGCTGCTTGATGCCAGCTCGGCGCCTCGTCGCTGAAGAAGTTCGAGGAACGACACGGCCTGTCGATACAGCGCGCGGTGCTCGGCCGGCGAGGCGGCGCCGAGGTGCGCCTGCAGTGTCACATCGCCCAGATCCTGCAGTGCCACGATGCCGAGCGCGTTGGAGTGGCCGAGGATGGCAGGCACCGGCAGCGGCACTTGCTGCAGCAGTCGCGCCACGCCCGCGAACGGCAGTGAGGCGAAGTCGATCGTGTCCGCATGCAGCGCCAGGACCGTCGAAGGCCCGTCCGGTGAAATGATGCGGAAGTACCGTCGATCGGACGCGTCACCCGTGAGCGGCACTACGCGTATGGCGGGCGCTGCGAGCCCGTTGTCGGCAAGATACTGAGCGATGCGGTCCCTCACCGCGTTGACGCCTGGCGCCAGCTGGTCTGTCATCGTCGGTCAGAAAAAGGGTTCGGGAGGCCGACCCCTTTTTCGAATTCGGCGGACGTTCTCGCATAGTCCTCGGGCGTCCCGATGTCCCAGAACGCTGCGTCGCAGAGGAACCCGCGAATTGAACCGGGGCGCGCCGCGATGAGCGCATCGTAAAGGCCGCCGATCGATTGGGCTGGCTGGCCAGGGGGAAGCTGTCGGAATGCCTCGATACGAGCTGCTTGTACACCGATGAAATGAAACGAGCCTCTGGCCGCAACGCCCCGAGCCGCAAAGCCGGTCACGATCCCATCATCCCTCATGATGGCCCCGCCGTACTTTTCAGGCTCTCGATTGGGCACGAGCGCAAGTGTAACAAGCGCATCGGAGGGTCGATGTGCGTCGACGAGTGCGCGGACATCGAGATCGGTGAGCGTATCGCCGTTGGCGATGATGAACGGGTCGGTGTCGATGATATCGAGCGCCTGCCGCGGACCTCCCGCGCTTCCAAGAATCCGCGGCTGCTCCCACGAATAGCGGACACGGACCGACAGGTCGCTGCCGTCGCCAAGGACCGCGGTGACTGTATGGGGAAGGTAGTGAAGGTTGACCACCACGTCTCTGACATCATGGGCCGCCAGCCAGCGAACTATGCGCCGAATGAGCGGCTCGCCGGCAATGGGAAGCGCCGGCTTGGCGCACACGTCGGTCAACGGACGCAGCCGCGTGCCGAGCCCGGCGGCGAGCACGAGCGCCTGCATGCTATTCGTTGTCGAAGAGCATGTTCGTGACCGGTAGCCCGCGTGCCTGGCAGTCACGGACGTAAAGCCCCCGGTAGGAATCGAGCACGTAGTCAGACGGGTGACGGCCGAGCGCTTCGGCTGTCGTCGCGATGCCACGCTCGCCGCCTTCAATTTCCACGTACGTACCGACCGGCGTCTCGTCGACGGCGATGATCACGTCATCGAGCGCGAATTCTTCACGGTACTTCTGATAACGGAACCACACCTGGAAGCCCAGCTCCTCGAGCACGCGTAGCATGAGCATTCCATCGCCCACCAGCGTTTCGAGCTCCTCTCGCAGTTTCATGACCGAGGTTTGCACCGGTCCTTTGAAGGTCAGAAAATTCCTGCCCGATTCCATCCGCACGCGCAGCACCGAACGGCGGCGTCGTAGCAGCTCGTCAGCGGTGTCAAGGAGGCAATCTTCCTGCAGACGCCGGCCGCGAACGGAAGTGCCTCCGGCCGCGAGCACGGCAGCCCGTGCGGTTTCGGGGTCGTCAAAGTGCAGCTTGACCTCGCGTTCGAGCGTCGTGGCCATCCGGCTATTTAAACCCTCGCTCTGGCAAATTACAACGCGATCGTTCGCCCAAACTGCGCGTTGTTCGCGTCCGGCTTCAGCCGGACAAATATCGCTCGGACGAAGACATACATCGTGAAGCATTCGAGCGCAAATGCCGGAAAACCGAGGTAGCCCGGGACTGGCATCTCGAACACTTTCAGGTTTTCCATGATCGGCACGGTGTAGTGCCACTTGGCGCCCGCCCAGTAGTTCCAGAATTCCCACAACAGACCGCACAGCAGACCACTCAGGGCCAGGTTGATCAGCCGGTCCCATTGGCCGGCGCGAAGATCGGCCAGGAGCGATTCACTACCAAGCCGGGCGTTCAGTGGATCGAGCAGGAAGATAAAGCCGAGCCATACCGGCGCGGCCAGGTACGCCGCCACTGGCGCCGGTACGATGAAGGGCGATATCAGCATGCCGGCGCCGGCGGCGATCACGAGGGCAGGAGGGGCAGGACGGGCAGGAAGGGCGGGATCGGCAGGAGGGTTTTGCCTTCCCGCCCCTCCAGCCTGTCCCGCCCCTCCTGCCCCTCCCGCCCTCCAGACCGCCATCAGATCGGCGCCTTCGAAAACTGCGGGCCAGATCGTCGCGAACGACCAGGCATACCCGAACATCCGCAGGGCGAAGTTTTTGGGCAACCCGGTGTAGTACCAGTTACGAATGACTAGGTTGTAGCCTTCGAAGGCGAGCCACAGCGGAATCGATGCGAGCGCGAGCAGAATGAACTCGCGTCCATTCGATCGGATCCACGAGTTGCGCCGAGCCTGCCAGACGATGCCGTCCGCAAACAGAATGAATCCCGTCCACGCGATAGGCGTGTTCCACGACCAGAACGGCTCCATCCGCGCCAGTGTCGCGGCTTCGGAGCCAATCATGACGCCGAGGCCGATCCACGCCATCAGGTTCATGTGACTCGCATCCGGTAAGAACACCCCTGGAGCGCGGGCGTGCCGACGCCCTTGCCGAGAATCATCACCTTGTGGGTGCTGCCTAGGCCGCCGGGCATCAACAGCGTCTTCAGGGCCAGGCGCTGCTTGAGGTTCGAGAGGTTCGAGAGGTTCGAGGGGTTCGAAAGATTCGCGAGGGCCAGCAAGAAATATGTCTGGTCCAAAAACCCGAGCGTCGTCAGGCCCTCACCTTCGGCGGCCGCGCGCACACTCGTGAAGTCCACGTGGGCCGTGATGTCCTGCTCTCCTGGATGCGCGAGCCACGGCGGCGGGTCGAAAGCAGACTCGGGCCCCGCCATGGTGTGGCGCGTGAAGGTCGTGAGCGTTCCGGACGCGTGGCCTGGCGAATACAGCTCCCGCGCCTCGTGACCGTAGTCAATCACGATCACGAATCCACGGCGCAGCCGCCGGCCGGCGTCGCGGATCCAGTCGAGTGCGCGGAGATTGATTTCGACACGCCAACCAGGCTCGAGGACGACGCCCAGAAGATCGAGATAGGACGTCAATGCCGGCGTTGAAACCGGCCCTTCGCGCGCCACAAGGCGGCCGTCAGCCACGTCCACGTACACTTCGCGCAAGCCCTCGGCGCACATGACGACCTGGTGTACCGGCAACGCATCGAGCAGCTCGTTGGCGATGAGCACACCGTCGAACGAGGACGGAAGCGATTCACCGGACGACACCAGGCGATCCCCTACGGCAATAGCGCCAGGAGCGCCAGCGAGCGTCGCGAGCTGGGCGGCCCGTGCGCTGACGCTCGCATCGGCGAGGTGCAGGCGTGTCTGTTGATAGAGCTCTGGGTCGCGCCGATGCGCCGCGCGAAGGATGTCGGCCGACAGCCGGCCGTTGCCGGCGCCGGCTTCGACGAGGTCGAATGCAGGACTAAAGTCCTGCGCCACATCAGCGGGGGGATGCGCCACATCAGTGGGGGAAGTAGCGCAGGTCTTTAGACCTGCCAGGATGCCGGCCATCTCGGCGATCTGGATTTCGAGGAGCTCGCCAAAGACCGGGCCGACGTCGACGCTGGTAAAAAAATCGCCCGCGCGCCCGGAACGTTGGGCGGCGCGGGCGTAATAGCCAAGAACGGGGTCGTAGAGCACCACGTCCATGAACGCGGCGACAGTCAACGGGCCGCGTTCGCGGATCAGGTCACTGAGAAGGTCTGCAATCTGCAATCTGCGATCTGCAATCGGAAATCTCCCGTCAGTCTTTTCTCACCGGGACGAACAGCTGGCCAGGGGGATTGGCGCGCCAGAGCAGGAGTTGTGCGAGGCCGCCGGAGGGAACCTTTTGAAGCTCACGTCCGGCCTCTTCCGCGCTCGACACCGTCCTGCGATTGACCGACAGGATCACGTCACCCGCGCGCACGCCGACGGCCGCCGATCCGCTGTCAGGGTCCACGTCGGTGATCACCGCGCCGGACTGCCCGGTGGGCATCTGGAGGCGACGCGCTGTCGATGGAGTCAGATCCTGCAGCGTCAGTCCGAATCCTGTCCCGTGCTCTTCTTGTGGTGCCTGATTGTTGCCGCGATTCTGGGTGAGATTCTGCTCCGCGTCGAGATCGAGCTCGTCGACCGTGACCGTCAACGTCCTCTGACCTTTGTCCCTCATCACCTTCACCGGCACTTGCGTGCCCGGTTTGGTGGCGATGACCGTCTTGACGAGGTCGTCATATTTCGTCACGGGGTGTCCGTTGAATTCGACGATGACGTCGCCCGGCTCGATGCCGGCTTTTGACGCAGCGCCACCAGGCGACACGGCGGACACGATGGCGCCAGCCGCCGACTTCAAGCCGAAATCGGCAAAGCCCTCGCGCGGCACGGCCGACACCTGCACGCCGATGCGGCCCCGGACGACCTTGCCTTGCCTCAGCTGCGGCAGCAGCTCTCGCACGGTGTTGCTTGGGACGGCGAAGCCGATTCCGATGTTTCCTTCGTTCTGAGCGTTGGTGATGATCGCCGTGTTCATGCCGATCACTTCGCCCCGCACATTCAACAGCGGTCCGCCGGAGTTACCCGGGTTGATGGCGGTATCGGTCTGAAGCATCTCATTCGATCGGCCGTCAGTCACGCGCAGCCCGCGCTGAGTCGCGCTGATGACGCCCACCGTGACCGTATAGGTGTACCCGAACGGATTCCCGATGGCCATGACCCAATCGCCCGGCGCCATCTGCGACGAATCGCCGAACTTGACCTCAGGCAGCGTGCCCGCGGGCTTCTCGGTGAGCTCGATCAGCGCGCTGTCGGTGAGCTGATCGCGGCCGATCAGCCTCGCGTTGTAGAACCTGTCATCGTCGCCGTACAGCGACACTTGAATCTTCGTCGCGTCTTCGACCACGTGATTGTTGGTGAGGATGAAGCCGTCTTTGCTGATGATGAAGCCTGTGCCCGATGCGCGCTGCGTCTGCGGCCGGCGCGGGCGAGTCGCGCCGCCCTGGCCCTGTTCGTCATTTCCCGGGCCCCCAGGGCCCGGTTGAGCGCCAGGCCCGTTGGGTGCGCCGAAGAAGCGACGAAACAAGTCGTCGTTGCCGTTGAAGTCCACGAGCTCCTGGCTGGCCTTCATCTCGGTCCTGATGTAGACGACCGTCGGGCTCATGGCCTTGGCGATGTTTCGGAAGGTCTGGGCATCGATCGCGCCCGTTATCGGTGCGCTGTTCATCGGCGGCGCCGCGACCTGCGCCGCGGAACTGGGCGTCAGATCCAGCCGCGAGGCGAGCACCATGCCGACTGCTACCGAGGCAACGGCAATCGGCAATGAATAGATCAGCGTGGTCTTGCGAGTGGACATTGGCTTCTCCCTACACGAGTGCAACGATGGCTGTCTGCACCGGTCCCGTAACGCGCGCATCGCGCGGGCCGACGATCATATTGATTTCCGACCGCACGCCGAAATCGTCGAAGTACACACCCGGCTCGATCGTGAAGCCGGTGCCGACCAGCAGACGCCGATCGTCGTGCGTCTCGTAATCGTCCATGTTCACGCCGTTTCCGTGCACCGATTCGCCGAGGCTGTGGCCCGTCCGGTGCAGGATGCGATCGCCGAAGCCGGCGCTTCGCAGAACCGAGGACGCCGCTCGATCCACCTGCCAGCCGCGGAGCTCTTGTCCGGCGGCGGCGGCGCGCTGAACGAGTGCGGTCGCCGCATCGCGCGCGGCCGCCACCACGGCGAACGCCTGGGCATACCGGTCGGGCACACGGTTTCCTGTATAGCCCATCCAGGTGATGTCGGCAAAGACCGCACCTGGACCATCGAGTTTACCCCAGAGATCAAGCAGGACCAGTTCGTCGGATCGAATGGCGCGAGACGCGGACGAGGTGGGCAGATAGTGCGGATTGCCTGCGTTTTCCTCCGCCGAGACGTTGGGATCTGAATCGCTGACGAGCCCTTCATCGCGAAACCAGCCGGCCATCAGCTGCTGGATGTCGTATTCGGTCGTCGGCACGCGATCGCGCGTACGTGTCGCAATCGCGTCGAACGCCCGGTCCTTGACGCGGTACAGCTTTTCCGCCGCTTCCTCGTGAGTCGCGATGGCCGTGCGATCCCACACCGACGCAAACCGCTGGATGAGATCGCCAGACGACACGACCTCGACGCCCGCCGCGCGCACCAACTCGATCGTGCCGGCGTCGACACGTGAGACGTAGGGGATGGCGCAGTTTGGCGAATACTCCATGGCGACGCGGCCGAGACCCTGCAAGAGCCGCCGAAGCCCGGTTTCGAGCTCACCGCGGCCTGCGTAGCGATCGGTCGTGCCCGGGAGATGGGCCAGCGAATTCCGTTCGATGGCGTGGACCAGTCCGCGCGGCTCGCCGGTCGCCGGAATGAGGTAATACCAGCGACGTGTCGCGAGATGTCCGCTCTGTTGGTTCACGGCGGTCAGCTCGGCGGCGATCGAATTCAAACCGCGAAAATCGTACAAGAGCCAGCCGTCGAGGCCGTCGGCGCGGAGCGCGGCCTGAACGGCCGGCACATCCAGGGCGGTTGCCGCGTCAGTTACCGCTTCTGCACGCTTTCCAGCGGACATCTGAATCCAGTATAGCCTGCCGCCGCATGGCTATAATCGGAAAGGTAAGAGTGTTCCCATGAGCTATCGAATACGTCTTGTTGCATTGCTTGTGATCCTGGGCGGCGCCGTGCTCGCCAGTCAGAGCGCCCCGCCCGCCGGACAGCAAACGCCCACCTTCAGGGTGAACGTCGAGTACGTCGAGGTCGATGCGGTCGTGACCGATCGCGACGGTCAGTTCGTCCGGGGTCTGACGAAGGACGATTTTCAGATTTTCGAGGACGGTAAACCGCAGGCCATCTCGACCTTCTCCATCGTCGACATCCCGGTCGAGCATCTGCAGCGACCGTTGTACGCCTCTGCTCCGATCGAGCCCGACGTCAAGAGCAACGAACAGCCGTTCGACGGGCGCATCTACGTCATGATCGTCGACGATCTCCACACGTACTTCGGCCGTACGCCGCGAGTGAGAGCGGCGGCGCGGGAGTTCATTCAGCAACACCTTGGTGCCAACGACCTGATGGCGGTCGTGCACACGGCCGGGCCGTCGGATGCGAGCCAGGAGTTCACGAGCAACAAGCGGCTGCTGCTCGCGGCCGTCGATCGGACGATGGGCCGCAAGCTCGATTCGGCGACGATAACCAAGAGCGAAGAGTACTTCAGGGCACAGAGTCTCGGGCGTGAAGCGGCCGGGCCGCTGACCGATCCGGTGGAGGCTGAACGCCAATCGAACGCCCGCCAGTCGCTCAATGCGCTCAAGAATGTCGCGGACTGGTTTTCGACCGTGCGCGGTCGCCGGAAAGCGATTCTGTTCGTCAGCGAGGGGATCGACTACGACATCAGCAATTTTGAAAATCCCGGGGTATCTCTCATCAATGATGCGACGCGTGAGACCCTGGCGGCCGCCGCGCGCGGCAACGTCAGCATCTACGGCATCGATCCGCGCGGGTTGACGAACCTGGCCGATCAGACGATTGAAGTCGGCTCGTTTCCCGACGACACCAGTCTCGGCCTCGGCACGCAATCCATGCAGAGGGAACTGTTCCAGTCGCAGAGCAGTCTGCGGCAACTCTCCGACGACACGGGCGGGTTCGCCGTGGTCAATGCCAGCGACTTTTCGACGGCGTTCGAACGCATCGTGCGCGACAACAGCTCGTACTACGCGATGGCGTATTACCCGCCGAGCGACAAAGCCGGCAAGTTTCACAAGATCGACGTGCGTGTCCGCCGGCCCGAACTTCGAGTCCGCGCACGCCAGGGGTATGTCACGTTGAAGCCGTCGCCCGAGAAGCCGAACGCCAAGAGCCCGACGGCGGCGACGAACACCCTGATGACGCCGAACCTTCGCGAGGCGCTCGACAGCCCGTTGCCGGTCAACGGTCTGGGCATGAAGGTGTTCGCCGCCCCCTTCAAAGGCACCTCGCCCAACGCGTCGGTGCTGCTCGGCGTCGAATTGCGGGGACGCGACCTCCGTCTCAATCCGAGCGACAAGGTCGCTGTCACCTATGCAGTGGTGGACACGCAGGGAAAAATTCGCGCCGGCGGCACCGACTCGCTCGCACTGGGGCTGAGACCGGAAACGAAAGAGCGCGTCGCAGCTTCGGGTGTCCGGCTGCTGAAACGGGAGGAGGTGCCACCGGGCCGCTATCAGATTCGCTTCGCGGCTGAGAGCAGCGGTGGCAATCTCGGATCTGTGGTCTACGACCTCGATGTACCCGATTTTGCGAAGCTGAAGTTGTCGATGAGCGGCGTCGCTCTGACCTCAGCGTCGTCGATGTCGGCCCTGGCCGAGCCGACGGTCCGGCCCGACGCGCTGCTTCAGCAGGCGCTGCCTGGTCCGCCAATCGCCGCGCGCAGCTTTCCGCAGAACGATGAGATCGCCCTTTTTGTCGAGGTGTACGACAACGACGCAGGCAAGCCTCACAAGGTCGACATCACGACGACCGTGACATCTGAGGAGGGCAAGTTGATGAGCAAGGCTGAGGAGGCGCGCGACTCGTCTGAACTTCAAGGGTCGCGCGGAGGCTACGGCCACGCGGCACGGCTCCTGCTGAAGGATCTGTCGCCCGGGTCGTACGTGTTGTCGGTTACAGCCCGATCGCGACTCGGCGACATGCCCTCGGCCGAGCGCCAGGTGCAATTCACGGTCACCGCTCCGCGTGCGGTGCCTTCACGATGAGGCTCCCCATGCTGGTCCTCGTGCTTGCGGCGGCCCTGCAAGCGACGCCGCCTCCGGGGCCTCCCGTCAGAACGGTAGGCAAAGGTCCGATGAGTGCCATCGACGAGCCGCGTCAGGTCACGATTCGGTCCGCCGCGGAATGGGGCGCGCTCTGGAAGGAGAACGGCGTCACGGCGCCGTTGCCAGCGGTCGATTTCTCGCGCGAGATGGTCGTCGGCGTGTTCGTAGGGACGCGCCCTACAGCCGGCTATGGGGTCGAAATCATTAGAGCGGTTGGCAACAGCGACGCGCTCATTGTCGAATACGTCGAGACCAGGCCATCACGCGACACGATCACGGCGCAGATTCTGACGGCGCCGTATCACCTCGCCGTCATCCCGAAACAGGACGGAACAGTGACTTTCAAGAAAGTCGATAAGTAAGAAGGCAAAAGTCCTTTTGCCTTCTTACTTCTTACTTTCTTACTTCTTTGCAGCCGTCTTGGCGGCGGGTTTCTTTGCCGGTGCGTCAGGATCGTCGATCTTGTCGACCCTCTTGGGGTTCACGCTGCCGTTGGCGTGGGTGAACTTGTAATTGCTCGAGTTCATCTTGGGGTTGAACGGCGTCTCGACCGTGACGGTCTCGACCTTTCCTGCCGCCAGCAGGCCGTTGATGAAACCCTTGCCGTTGGCGATGACCTGGCCGCCTTTGTCGTAGTAGATCGCCTCGACGGTGAGCCGCGCGATCGGCTGGTTCGACGCGTTCCTCACGACGACCTTGTCGACGACCGTTTCCCCCTCACGCTTGGTCACTGGCTTGGTGAACTCGACGTCGGCCGCGCCGCGGACCGGCGGCTTGAAGTCTTTGCCTGCGAGAATCGGTTGGAAATCGGGGGCAGCCGGGGCCTGCGCCGACGCGGAGCCGACGGCGAGGCCGGCGCCGACGAGCGTCGCGGCGAAAACAAAGCGCGCGCGAATCATAAATCCTCTCCTTAATGAGGTCCGGCGAATGTGCGGAAACTCAGTCCCGGGCATTATATCGAAACTACATTTCCCCGTTCCAATCCTCCGGTTCGGGGTTGACCGACCGGAAGATCTCCATGTGCCATTTGCCCCCGCCCCACGGCTCGATCACCTCGGCAGCGACCACGTCGACCAGGAGCTCCGAGAACAGCCGTCCTTCGGGGTCGCCCTCGAGATGATAGGCCGGATCGTCCCACCCGAAATTGGGATAGAGCATCAGCGTCAGAAACAGATCGTACCCGTCGTCGACCACAATCAGCTGCCCGCACGGGCGCTTGAGGGTCGAATGGTAGATGAGGTACTTCTCCGCGCTGTGCGCGCGGATGTAGCGCTTCAGCGCGAATTCGCGCGCGACGATTTCCTCGACGGCGATCTTCTTGTCCCAGCAGTCGCGACAGTACTTCTCCTCGCCGCGCGGCTCGGACATTTCCTTGGCGCCGCAGAGCGCGCAACGTGACTTCGCGACCGACTTGCGGGGCATGAAGCCGAGTGTATCGCCACGTAATGTAGAATGCAAAATGCCGCAACGTCCTTCCCACCGAGGCCTGCGCCATCTCGCGCTCGGCGTACGCCAGCTCGAAGCGATGAAGCGTTTTTACGTCGACGTGCTGGGGTTTGAGGTCGAGTGGGAACCGGACGCCGACAATGTCTACCTCTCGTCGGGCGTCGACAACCTCGCGCTGCATCGTTCGACCGCACCCGCGGCCACTCGCTCGACCGGCGAAGGCGGCGGATCCACGCTCGATCATTTCGGCCTGATCGTTCGATCCCCTGAGGACGTGGACGCGTGGGCGGCCTTCCTCGAGAGTCGCGGCGTCACGCTCGCCGCCAGGCCGCGGACGCACCGCGACGGCGCGCGCTCCTGCTATTTCACGGATCCGGACGGCAACAGTATCCAGATCATTCATCACCCGCCCATCAGCGGGAAGGTCTGAATTTGGGGATTTGAGGATCTGAGGATTTGAGGATCTACCGCGTGACCGCCTTGCGTTCCAGGGCGGGCGCGTACATCTTCTGTACGTAATCCTTGACCATGCGGCGGGCGCAGAAGCGGGGCGCGACGGTGCGGATCGCTTCCTTGATCGTGGCGATCCACCGGTGCGGCACCTCGGCGCTGTCGCGCTCGTAGAAGGCGGGCACGACCTCCTCTTCGAGAAGCCGGTACAGGGCTCTCGCGTCGGCGGCGTCCACGAGGTCGTAGTTGTCGCCGGTCACGCCGCCGTCAATCACCCAGCCGTTCGAACCGTTGGAGCCTTCGGCCCACCAACCATCGCCGATGCTCAAATGCGGCACGCCGTTGATGGCGGCTTTCATGCCGCTCGTGCCGCTCGCCTCGAGCGGCTTTCGGGGGTTGTTCAGCCAGACGTCGCACCCCTGGACGAGAAAATGCGCGACGTGCAGATCGTAGTCGTCGACGAATGCCACGCGACCACCGAAGAGCGGATCGAGGGCGCGTTTGTAAACGCGCTGCAGATGATGTTTGCCGATGTCGTCGGCGGGGTGCGATTTGCCCGCGAAGATGACCTGCACCGGCCGTCCAGGCGCGTTCAGAATGCGGGCGAGGCGCTCGGGATCGTGGAAGATCAGCTCCGGCCGCTTGTAGCCCGCGAACCGACGCGCGAACCCGAGCGTCAGCGCATCGGGGTCAAGCAACGGCCCCGCGGCGACGACCCGCGGGATGCCGACCCGCTCTTCGGTCCAGCGTTGGCGCGAGCGCTCGCGGACGAACGCGAACAGATACCGGCGCAGTGTCTGCCGCACCCGCCACAGTTCGTCGTCCGGAATCTCGAGCACGCCGTTCCAGAAGGTCGGGTTGTCCTGCCGCTCGAGCCAGTCGGGACCGAGGTAGCGCGAAAAGAGATCCGCCAAATCACCCGCGATCCACGTGGGCACATGCACGCCGTTGGTGACCGACGTCACCGGCCGCTGCGGTTCGGGCACGCCAGGCCAGATATCCCACATGGCACGCGTGACCTCGCCGTGGAGCCGGCTGACCGCATTCACCGCGCCGGCCGACCGCAAGGCGAGCGCCGTCATGTTGAACTGCGCGCCCGCGCCGCTGTCGTGCGATCCGAGCGCGAGGAACCGATCGCGGTCGGCACCGAGCGTGCCCCAGCAGCCGGCCAGATGCTTCTCGACGAGGTGAAACGGAAAAGCGTCGTGGCCAGCCGCCACCGGCGTGTGCGTCGTGAAGATCGTCGTGTGCCGGATTTCGTCGAGGGCTTCGTCGAAATTCGATCCGCGGTCGATCATCTCGCGAATCCGCTGCAGCACGACAAACGCCGCATGACCTTCGTTCAGGTGAAAAACCCCCGGCTCGATGCCGAGGGCCTTCAGGGCGCGCACGCCGCCGATGCCGAGAATGATCTCCTGTTGAATACGCGTCTCGCGATCGCCTCCGTACAGACGAGCGGACAACTCACGGTCCCACGGGGCGTTCTCTTCGAGATTGGTGTCGAGCAGATAAAGCTGCACGCGGCCGACCCGTACCCGCCAGACCGCCACGATCACCGACCGATCGTCGAGCGGCACGGGCGTCAGGCACGGCTGGCCGTTGGGGGTCAGCGCCTGCTCGATGGCGGTGTCTTTCCAGTTGAGCAGCTCGTTGCTCTCTTCCTGCCAGCCCTCGGCGGAAACGTGCTGATGGAAGTAGCCCTGCGGGTACATGAACCCGACACCAACGAGCGGTACGCCCAGATCGCTGGCCTCTTTGCAATGATCGCCGGCCAGCACGCCAAGACCGCCCGCATAAATCGGCAGCGACTGGTGCAGGGCGAATTCGGCCGAAAAGTATGCGATCGAGTGCCCCGACAGATGCGGCAGGTTGCGCGACCACCAGGTGTTGTGGGCCGCGCGCGCGGCGTCGAGCGCGGCGATCGCGTGATCGTAGAGCGCCAGAAATTCCGGATCGTCCGCCGCCGCCGCTAATCGCTCGCGCGGAACGACCCAGAGCATCCGCACCGGATTGTGCGCGGTCGCGCGCCAGGCGCCGTAGTCGAGCCGCCGGAAGACCGCCCGGCCTTCGGGATGCCAGCTCCACCAGAGATCGACGGCGAGTTCTTCCAGCCGGCGAATGCGATCAGGAAAGGGAGTCAGCGTCGAATAACGGTTCATTGATGATTGATGATTGCAGATTGCTGATTGCTGGCACCGATAAGCGACGCGAATCGCGCGAGATCGATGTTGCCGCCGGAAACGACGGCGACCACCTTTCCCGTGCCGGCGCGGCCGCTGAGGGCCGCGGCGACCGCACATCCCGCCGCCCCTTCGATGATGAGATGCGCGCGCTCGGCGACGAACTTCATCGCCGCCGCCACATCGTCGAGCGAGACCACAATGGATCCGGACAGACCGCAGAGCATCGGCCACATCGTCGGCAGCACGGACTTGCCGCCAGCACCGTCGACGAACGACGCCGTCCATCCTTCGAAGTACACCGGCCGGCCGGCGGCGAGCGACGCGGCGAGCGGTGCCGCCGTCGCCGGCTCGGCCGCATAGACTCGCGTACCGGGCTTGACCTGGGCGACGGCCGCGGCAATGCCGGCGAGCAGCCCGCCGCCACCGAGCGGCGCGACGATGGCGTCGACGTCGGGAAGATCTTCGACGATCTCGAGCGCGACGGTCGCATTTCCGGCGATGAACCTGTCGTCATCGAACGGGTGGACGAAGTGACCGCGCATCCGATCGGAGCCGTGCGATTCGACCGTGCGCCAGCATTCATCGTACGTCGCGCGGACGATGGAGGCGCCGAGCCGTTCGATAGCCCGAATCTTCGTATCGGGTGCTGTGTCCATGACCATGACCGATGCCCGCGCGCCGACTTCTCGGGCGGCAAGCGCCAGCCCCTGCGCCGCGTTGCCGGCGCTCACGGTCCAGACGCCATCGCGAAGCTCGGCGGGCGACAGCTGCCGGACGACGTTGTAGGCACCCCGGATCTTGAAGGACCCGATCGGCTGAAGGAGCTCGAGCTTGAGGTAGAGGTCGGTCATCGGTTGCCCCGGCATGTCCAGACGCACGACAGGCGTGCGAATGGCGGGGCCGTAGATTGAATTCGCCGCGTCACGGATTGCGGACAGCGGAACGCGTCGGCTCGGCACCGTGATCGACAAGGCCCCGATCGTACCCGGCGAACGGATGAGCGTCAATCAAGACCTGAGCCGTAACGCCTTCAGGTCCACGGCAATCTGATCCAGCCGCGACAGGAGATCGGCGTGCCGCTGGGATTCCTTGGTCTTCTCTTTTGCCTCGAAGGCGAACCCGCCTCCCGGATCCAGCACGGCGCGCTCGACGTCCTCCAGGGACGCGAATCCCTGCTTGTGAGCGGCCGTCTCGAGCTCAGTCAGGGTCACCAGCTCCCTTCGGAGACAATCGGCTTTGATCTGGCCGTTCTCGACCATGATGGCAGGCTCGCCTTCGACGAGGCGCTCCAGCGGCTGGTGTGTAAACAAGATCCGCACCACCGCGTGGTTGACTATCAGCAGCGTGGCCGCCCCGATGAGACCGCCGGTGACGCTGACGTCGTCCCCGATGATCGCATTTTGGACTGTGTTCGACAACGTCAGGAGTACGACGAGGTCGAACGGATTGAGCTGAGCGAGCTCACGCTTGCCTGCCAGCCGGAGGCCGACGATGAGGAAAAGGTACACAACGATGGGACGGAGGATCTTCTCGGCCACCGGCTGGCCGAGAGCGAACATGTGGTGCAGCAGCGCAGTATCCATGGGCCGATACTAACCGGAGTCGCGGCCTGTTCATCGCCATCGTGCTGGTACAATGACGGACCGTTGCGACCTTTGCGATCGATCGCCGTTCTCTGCGTGCTCGCCGGGGTCTTCGGCAGCACACAGCAGGCTGACGCGCAGGAGCAGGGGCCGCCGCCCATCCCTCGCTTCGTCGTCGATCTCCACGGCACCGTCGGCTCGTTTCCCGATGATCCGAACCTCGCGTTGAGCAGGGGACTTAGTCAGCTGGAACTTCCCGGCCGGGGTCTGGGTGGCGACCTGGCCGTTCATGTGTATCCGTTCAAGTACCGCGCGATCACGTTCGGCATTGGCGGTCGCGTGACCACGTTACGGGCGCATCGAACGCAGGAGCCGTCGAGTGCGCTTCATCCCGTCACCGAGCGATTCACTTATCTCGGCCCGCAGCTGTCCTTCAATTTCGGAACCGGCGCCGGGTGGAGCTACATCAGCGGCGGCATCGCCGCGTCGACGTGGTCCGTCGTGCCCGACGGGTCGATTGCGCAACCGCCGGACGAAGAACGTCTCCGGACGATTGACTATGGGGGCGGCGCGCGCTGGTTTGCCAAGCCGCACCTGGCGTTCAGTTTCGACGTGCGGCTCTACGCCATCAACCCCAGTTCGCCCGCGCCCGGCCTGCCGAGCGGCCTGCGGACAACCCTGTTCGTGGTTGGAGTTGGCGTCTCGCTCAAGTAGTGCGGACCGCCCACAGGTCCGGCTAAAGCCGGACCCTACGTACTACGGCATTGTGAAAAGCTCTCTGAACGCAAATCGCGCAACATCGAATTACCTGATTACCCGATTACCCAATTACTCGATTACCCAATTCACCGAAGGTTCTGTCCCAGCCACCCGAGCACCTCCCGGTACCACACGATGCTGTTCTGAGGCTTCAGGATCCAGTGGCCCTCGTCCGGAAAGACGATGAGCTTCGACGGGACCTCTTGCCGCTGAAGGGCGGTGTAGAACTCGAGGCTTTGGGTGTACGGGACGCGGTAATCCTGCTCGCCGCAGATCACGAGTGTGGGTGTCTTGTACTTTCCGAAGTCCGCGGCGTATGAGCTCGGTGACATCTGCTGATAGGCCTTCGGGTTCGTCCAGGGAGTGCCGCCGAAGTCGTGCTCAGGGAACCACAGCTCTTCAGTCGATCCGTACATGCTCGCCAGGTTGTACACGCCCGCGTGCGAGACGAGTGCACGGAAGCGGCCCTTCGATCGGGACGCGAGCCAGTCGATCATGTAGCCGCCGTACGAGGCGCCGGCTGCGGCGACCCGCTGCGAGTCGGTAAAGGGGTACTTCTGGAGAACGAAGTCGAGGCCCTTCATCAGATCTTCGAGCGGCTTCCCGCCCCAGTCACCTGTGATGTCGTCGACGAATTGCTGGCCGGCGCCGGTCGAGCCGCGGCGGTTGATCATCACGACCACGTAGCCGGGGGCGGCAAACATCTCGGCGTTCCAGCGGTAGCTCCACGTGTCGCCCCACTGGGTCTGTGGTCCGCCGTGCAGCAGCATGACCACCGGATACTTCCTGCTCGCGTCGAACGAGGGAGGCCTGACGAGCATCCCGCGAATCTCCGTGCCGCCTGCGCCCGAGAATGTGAACGGCTCTGACACGGGCAGATCCAACGCCGAGAGCCGCGTCGCGTTGTGCCGCGTCAGCGGTGCGGCCGTCCCGCTGGTTCGATTCACTTGATACAGCTCGGTCGGTGACGACACACTGCTCCGTGCGACGATGAGCGCATCCCCGGCGATGTCGAACTCGCCGTCGAACATGCCCCCTGTAATCGGTGTAATCGCGCGGGGCGTGCCGGCGCTCGACTGGCTCGGAACATTGATCACAAACACCGGCATCTCGCCCTGGTCTTCGGCGTTGAAGTAAATCGACTTGCCGTCGTTCGACCACCGTGGATCCTCGACGCTGCGATCAAAGGCGTCGGTCAGGCTGGTCTGCCGTCCTGAGGCGCGATCGAGCAGCATGAGGCGCCACTTGTCCGATTCGTAGCCTGGACGAGCCTGCGACCGAAAGACGATCGTCCGCCCGTCGGGCGAATAGGCGGGCGCCCCCTCAAATCCTGGACCGGTCGTCAATCGCTTCGGCGCGGCGCCGGCGGTGCTGGCATCGATTTCAAACAGGTCGCCGTTCGTGCTCGTGGCTTCGACCCGGTCGGTCACCGCCGTGAAACAGATCGTCCGGTTGTCGGGCGAAAAGGCGATGGGATGCGGGCCTTCGCGCTGGGGCGGCGGCACATCGTAGTTGGCGCCCGGCAGCAGGTCGCGCGGGGCACCGCCGGCCGACGGCACCACGAACAGGTGCAGGCGTTTGCCTTCGCTCCAGGACGTCCAGTGCCGGTAGAGCAGGCTGTCGTAGACGCGGGCGCGCACCGGACTTCTTTTCGCGTGCCTCATCACGCGTGGCATTGCATCCATCGTCGCGGCAGTCGGGATACACCTCGGAGGTGAACGCGATCGTCTGTCCATCGGGTGACCACACGATGTTGTCTGCACCGCCGGACAGGCTGGTGAGCCGCCTTGGCTCGGCTGCCGGCGTGGCCGTGGCGATATCCACATCAAGCAGATACAGCTGCGGCGCGCCGTCGCGCTGCGAGATGAAGGCGATACGGCGGCCGTCCGGAGCCCACCTGGCGCCTCCGTCGCGTCCGGTTACGGTCAGCGCTCTGGCTTCGCCGGTCTTGAGCGACACGAGCCAGATGTTTCTTGCCAGCCGGTTCGCCTGCAGATCCGGAACGGCCACGCTGTAAACGGCGCGCGTGCCGTCGGGCGAAAGCTGCGGCTCGCTGAGGCGCTCCAGGGCGAGGAGATCGTTTGCCGTAATCGGTCGTCCAGCGGCCTGGGCGGAGGTGGCGAATAGCACGGTCAGCAGGGCACAAGTCGTCACTTTTAGCAAGGCCTTCATAGACCGGATTATAGTGCTGGGACTACGCAACATCCGACCGTTCCCTCTCGTCGAAGTACATCAATGGACTGGCGCGGGACGCCGGAGCGTCCAGCCGCCGCCCATTGGGCGCGGTTTGGCGGAATGGCCCTGCTTGGTGCCGTCGGGGCGGCGGGTCTCGCGATGCTGGTGGTCCCGCTCGCCGCGCGCGTCTTCGTTCGGGGGATTGTTCTGCTTGCCGTCGGGTGTGTGTGGCTCGCGACCTCGCTCAGCATGGGCGTCAGCGTCTGGACGATGATGGCGACCATCTGGCGGAACGTCGCGGGCGTGCTGACCACGCCGGCTGCATCGGCGCTCTTGTGGAGTCTGGTCGTGCTCGGTGCGCTGGCGCTCTATTGGCTGCAGCGATTGCTCGGATCAGAAGGGGAGTGATCATGGGTCGAATACATGCAGGTCTCCTGGCGGTACTGGTCGCCTGGTCCAGTACCTCGATTGCCTGGGCGGCACAGAGCGCCGAGCGGGACCCCGAGCGCGAGACGCTCGGCCGTCAGATCGAGCAGCGATTCGACGTGTTGCCGGTGCAGGGCGGTGTTGTGCTCACGCCGAGAGGCGTCAACCGAGACGTGAAGTCCGTCGAGCTGACCAATGGCGCCATTGCGATTGACGGCGAACCTGTGACCGGCGCAGAGCTCAGAAGGCGTCTCGGCGCGGACGCGGACCTGATCATCCGGCTTTCGTATCTGAATGCGTCCGAGCAGCGCGCGCTGTTCGAATTGCGGTCTTCGGGCCAGCCGAATCCTTCTACAGCTCCCACCGCGCCGACAGCCACAACCGAGCCCACTGCTCCGACGGCACCGACGCGACCGAGAAGGCCGGATCGCAGTTCGGATCGCGTCAGAATCGGCGGCGGGGTCCAGGTCGACAACGGTGAAACGATCAATGGCGATGTCGTGGCCATCGGCGGTAGCGCCAACGTCGACGGTCACGTGCGCGGTGACGTCGTAGCCATCGGCGGCAGCATGACGCTGGGCCCGCAGGCCGACGTCGAGGGCGATGTCACTGTCATCGGTGGCCCGCTTCGTCGCGACCCCACGTCGCGGGTCGGGGGCGAGATCCACGAGATTGGGTTGGGCGACGTGAACTTCTGGCCCGGCTGGAGGCGCATGTGGCCCCCGTTGCGCGGTGATGGCGGCTTCATGGGCTCGGCGTTCGGCTCGGCCTTCGCGTTGGTTTCCACTCTGACGAGGCTCGGCGTCCTGTGCATCCTGGCTTCGATTGTCCTGCTGTTCGGCCGTGGGTACGTGGAGCGGGTCAGTGTTCGCGCCGCGAGCGAACCGCTGAAAGCCGGCGCCGTCGGCGTGCTGATTCAGCTGCTGTTCTTCCCCGTGCTCCTCGCGACGATTTTCGTGATGCTGATTACCATCATCGGCATTCCGCTGCTCGTGCTCATCCCGTTCGCGCTTCTGACCTTCGCGTTGCTGTTCCTCGTCGGCTTTACCGCTGTGGCGTACGATGTGGGACGGCTCGCGGTTTCACGATTTGGCTGGGAGGGACAGAATCCTTACCTCGTCGCCGCCATGGGCGTCGCCGTGGTTCTCTCTCCCGTGTTGATCAGCCGGCTGATCGGACTTGCCGGCGGGCTGGTGTGGCCGATCACCTGGACGTTGCTGCTGCTGGGTCTGCTCACGGAGTACCTCGCGTGGACGGTGGGGCTGGGCGCGGTTGCGCTCGTCAGGTTCGATCGGAAGTAAACGACGAGCTCACTTCTCCCGCGTCTTCAGGCAGGCAACTTGCTTCCTGACTGGTGCAAGGACTGTCGCTTCACATTTTGTGTCAGCAAAAAACTCAACGGTAACCCTTTCTGTCAGGAATCGAGACAGGGTGTGCGTATTCGCCTGACCGCCATCCCCAAGCGGGGCGAGCTCGATGAATTCGACTTTCGTCGGTTCCGGGTCGGAGAAATCTACGACCTGCCCTCTCGTCTTGCCTCCATTCTGCTGATCAGCTGCTACGCTGAGCTCGCGCCTCCACTCAGGCGGGACGCTGCCGCCGACGCCAGCCATTCAACGCCATCGAAGGCGTCCGGGTCGGAATTCTAGGGCGCGTCTGCGCTGGCAGTCCGCGTGGTCCATCGCGCGTACAATAGCCCCCCGATGCGAGCGTTCGCCAAAGGCCTCACGACCACCGTCATCTTCTTCCTGCTCGTCGAAATCGGCCTGCGAAGCGCGTACGTCGTGCGCAACTCGATGGTCCGGTACGTGCCCTTGCCCTACGCTGTCGGAGACGACTACGGACCGATGCCGCCGTGGCTCGACCGATTGGAGATCCTCAAGAGCGATAAGACGCTGATCTGGAAAGCCAAGCCACACGTCCAGCAGACCTACCTCGATGTCTTCAGCCCCGTGCGGACCCAGCAGGACCGCATCGCGCTGCTCCGACGTTTCATCCCGACCGTGCCGGTTGAGTTTCGCGAGAATCCGACGTGGGACGTCCGACTCAACTCTGACGGGTACCGTGGCGAAGAGATGTCGGTCACGCCCCAGCCCTCGACGGTACGAATCGCATGCCTTGGCGACTCGTGGACGTTCGGGATGCCCGTCGGTCAGGACCAGACGTACCCGAGTCGCGTCGCGGCGTGGCTCCATCAGGAGCGGCCCGATACTCGATACGAGGTTCAGAATTTTGGCGTGCTCGGATATTCCTCGTTTCAGGGGCTGCAGCTGCTGAAGTCCCGTGTGCTCGACTTTCACCCCAACATCGTGGTCATCGGATTCGGCATGAACGATTCGGAGGTCGCCGGCTATCGCGACAAAGACATCGTCGCCCGAACGGGCCATCGCACAATGATGGCTCGCGTGAAAGAGGCGGCTCAGGATGCCGTGCAGCACATCGAAGGGTACAAGTTTCTGCAATACGAGGCGCTCGCGCTCAGGTTCCGTCCAAAACCGATGAGCGACTATCTGAAAGCCGAAGCCGGCCCCAAGGGATCCGGCGCGGTGGACTACGACTCCATCGAGCCGTGGACGCGCGTGTCGCCGCACGATTACGAGCTGAACGTTCGCGAGATGATTCGTCTGGCGCGCGAACACGGCGCCTCCGCCGTGCTCGTCGACAACGAGCTATGGGAGGGCAGCCCCTACCGCGCCGTGCTCAGGAAGATTGCGAGTGAGCTGGACGCGCCGCTGGTCGACAGCCTGGCCATCGTCAACCTGGCGCGCACCAACATCGAGGAGGCTCTCGAGACGCGGCTGAACCTCGCCGGGCGCGACAGTCATCTGCCGCCACCGCCGCCGGGCAAGACCACAGTGGTGTTCCGCGCTTACCGGGGTTCGGCCGACGTCCCGAAGGCCCTATCGATCGTCGGTGCAGATCCCCAACTTGGCGCGCTCGTCCCGAACACGATCGCGATGCGCGACGATGGGACTGACGGAGATCAGAAGTCGGGGGACGGAGTCTGGACGTACGCTGCTCGGTTCGCCCCGTCGAAGACCGTGCTCTACGTGTACACGAACAGTGGAACGCCGGGGCAGTGGGAAGGACTCGACGTGCCGCACATCAGGCGCGTGGACGTGCCACCTGCCACTGATGGTCGTCCGGTGTACCTACCGATCGAAACCTTCGGGCAGGTGTATACACAGGGCGACGACTGGCACACCGATGCTGTTGGTTATGATGCAATCGCTCACGCCGTGGCGCGCGCCATCACCACTTTGCCATCTTCGACGCGCAGCAGTCGCGTCGCCCACGCGCGCGCGAACTCTTCGTCGTGAGTCGCGATCACCAGGATGCGCCCCTCGCTGATGAGGCTGCGCATCAGCTCGCCGAGCTCGGCGCGTCGCGCAGGATCCAGCGACGCCGTCGGTTCATCCATCAGGAGCACTCGCGGATCGACTGCGAGCGCCCGCGCAATCGCCACGCGCTGCGCCTCGCCCCCTGACAGGTTTCGCGGCAGCGCGGCAGCGCGGTGCTCGACGCCGAAGGAGGTGAGCAGCTCTCGCGCGCGGCGTTCGGCGTCGTTGGTGGCCACGCCGTATGCATGCACCGGCGCCAGACAGACATTGTCGAGGGCCGACAGGTGCTCGAACAGACAGTGGAATTGAAACACCATGCCGACTTTGCGACTGAGCGCCCGGCGGGTCGCAACGGGCGCTGGTCCGCTTTCGAGTGTCACGTCGTCGACCGCCACTTGCCCAGCCTGGAACGGCTCGAGGCCGGCGATGGCACGCAGCAGCGTCGTCTTGCCGGAACCTGACTCTCCCATAATCGCGACCAGCTCGCCGCGACTGGCGTCGAACGACACACCATCGAGAATCCGGCGGGACCCGCGATTGAGCCGCAGGTCCTGGACGCGCAGGATCGATGCCGTCATACGCTCTGCTTCCATCGTCGTTCGAGTTGCCGCGCGACGGCGGCCAGCGGCAACGACATCGCCAGATAGAGCGCCGCGCACATCGTGCCTGGAATGACCCAGCTCCCAAGGTTCGTCGCGAAGATCTGGGTTTCCTTCGTCAGCTCCAGAACGGTCAGGACCGACACGAGGGAGGAGTCCTTGAGCAGTGCGATGAAATCGTTGGTCATCGGCGCAAGCGCAAGCCGGAACGCCTGCGGTCCGCGGACGAGCCTGAGGACCTGGCGCTCGCTCAAGCCAAGCGTTCGTGCCGCTTCGAGCTGACCGACAGAGACCGCTTCGAGCGCCGAGCGATAGATCTCGCTCTCGTAGGCGGCGTAGTTCAACGCCAGGCCAAGCAGAGCGGCCGCAAAGGCGGGTAGCCGAATCGCCGCCGCGATGCCGTAGTAGAGGACGAACAGTTGCAGCAGGATCGGCGTCCCGCGCATCAGCTCGACGTACCCGATGAGCACGAGTCGCAGCGGCCTGGCGCCATAGACGCGTCCGGTCGCGATCAGCACGCCCAGGACAACGGCCAGTCCCATCGACAGGCATGAGAGCACGAGGGTCACACCTGATGCTCGCAGCAACGACGGAAAGTA
Organism: uncultured Acidobacteriota bacterium; assembly: GCA_963789965.1. GTDB lineage: Bacteria > Acidobacteriota > Vicinamibacteria > Vicinamibacterales > CAVVIG01 > DATLLJ01. The sequence continues at coordinate 247,311 of CAWBMO010000001.1, read as the reverse complement.
CCGCCGCGCGGCGTCCCATCCTGACAGCGTGGCCGTAGCGGCCGGGGTGTCAGTGCCCCCAGGGCTCCCAGGGCCGCTTTGGTCAACAACGGCCGGCACGGCGATGCCCGCCAGCAGCTGCGCGTAGAGCTTCGGCTGATCCGCGTTCCACACGTTCCACTTGCGGAAGATCCGCTCGAGCGAGCCATCGCGCATCGCGCCGCGAAGGACGTCGTTGATGGTGTCCCGGAGCGGCGCGTCCTTCGCCGCGAGAATGCCGACGTAGTGGCCGATCGCGACCGACTGCGGCTGAATCGTGAATCCGGGCATCACGCGCAGGCGCCGCTCGGCGAGCACGTTGTCGAGCAGCACCGCGTCGACGCGTCCCAACAGCAAGTCGCTGTACGGGTGCACATCGTCCTCGTACGACACGGCGCTCAAGCCGTGGTCGCGCTCTGCGCGCAGGAGGATTTCGTAGGCGATCGTGCCGACAAGCGTCCCGACGCGCTTTCCCCGCAGATCCGCAAGGGTCCGCAAGCGTCCGGCGTCCCCGGTTCGCACGGCCAGCACTTCGCGAAACTCGTAGTAGGGAATGGTGACGGCGAGTGTCGTCCGTCGTGTCGTCGTGTCCTCGATGCCGCTCAGGCCGATGTCCGCGTCGCCCCGTGTGATGGACTGATCGATCGACCAGAACGAGATGTTGATGAAGCGCGGCACGCGGCCGAGGCCTTGCGCCATGAGCGCCGCGATCTCCACATCGAACCCGACGAGCTCGTCGGGATGTGAAGGATCGGCCTCCACGAACGGTGCGCCCCCTTCGGCATCGCCCGCCCACTGCAGCACAGTGGGCAACTGGAGCGCCAACGCGAGCGTGATCGCGAGAATCATTTGATTTCGTGAAGAAAGTCCATCATCGCCGCGTGCGTGATGGCCGGCTGTTCCCATTGCGGCAGGTGGCCAGAGTCCTCGACCGCCACGAGACGCGCGCGAGGCATCGCCTCGAGAAGCGGCCCGCTCGACTCGAAGGGGACCGACGGATCCTGTCTTCCCCAGATGATCAGGACTGGCCGTGCGTACATGCCGACTTCTTCGATCTCCTCGTGCTGGTCGACGTCGGCGTTGGAGACGAGCTCGGACAGGCGTGCCCGTCTGAAGCCGCGGTACTGCAACTGAACGCGATACCGGTCAGGCCAGTCGGGAAAACGCTCCGGATGGAGAAAGTCGCTCGGTTGCTCGTCCGCCCACCCGCGTTCTGCAACGAGGGCGGCGATAAGGTTCCATATGAACGGCGTGCCCGCAAAGGGCGGCAGCGACCCCGGCGTCCTGAAGGACGGGTCGACATAGATAAGTGATCGGACGCGGGCGGGGTAAGCGTTCGCGAAACCGGTGACCACTCCACCGCCGAGCGAGAGTCCCACGAGATCGATCGCGTCGTTGATCTGCAGCGAATCGAGCAGCTCGGCGAGCTGCCGGATGTAAAACGCCTGTGTGTACGGTACGTCCGGCCGATCGGAGAATCCGCGGCCGTAGTAATCGTACCGCAGCACGCGAAATCCGCCGTCGGTGAGCGCCTTGAACGTCGGATCCCAGATGTAGTACGGCACGCTGAAACCGGCGGCCAGCACCACAACGTGAGCCGCGGGCGGCCCCGCGATCTCGTAGTGTGTGTAGCCGTCAGTGAGGCGTACGAACTGTCCAGACGTCGTACGCCTCACTGAATCGTCGAGTTCCAGCGTTTCGGGATCCGCGATCACATACAACGCCACTGGTGCTGCCACCAGAGCAACGATTGCGACGGCCCGACCGACCCAGCGACGCAAGCTACTTTCCGGGAGGCGTGTACTTGGCCGATTTCTTCGCTGCCTGGTCGATCTCTTCTGGCGTCAGCAACACGGTGACCCGGCCTCTCACCGCGCCGGTCGCAGCGATGGTCAGGGATGCGGCCGCGGCGGACACACCGTCCGGGAAATCGGCAACGACCACGGCGTCGTCTTTGCCAAAGGCGAAATAGAAGCACTCGATCTTTCCGCCCAGGCTTTCGACCAGCGTCTTGGCGGCCGCTCGTCTCTTCGTGCCGCCATCCTTCAGTAACCCTTTGGCTCCCTCAGCCGTGTACGACACCTGCAACAGATACTTCGGCATAACCCGTCCTCCCTTGCGTACGTAGTGTCCGGCTTCAGCCGGACCGTTACCACCCCTGTCGAACGGCAAACCACAGCCCGAATCCGATCAGAAAACCGATCCCCACGAGCATGGTGACCGTCGTCGTCACGAATGGATACACCGACAGCGCCACGCCTGCGACGAGGTGCGGCCAGCGTCCCTGTTTCTTGCCGTAAACGAACAGCACGAAGCCAACCCCGCTCGGGATGAGCGACAGAAGCAGCCAGGCGGGATCCAGGCTCATGCGAAGCCCTGATAATATCCCCAAGTGGCCGATACCTCGTTCCGAGGGTTGCCCGACTCGTGTGCGATGTGAAAGGCAGGATCATGAAGGCGCGATTCTTCGGCTTCATCGCAGCACTGATGTGTGCTGCCACGCTCGGCGTGCTCGCCCAGCAGGCCGGCATCGTCGCTCCGCCGGATGTCCATCCGATCAGTGGCCGGCGATTCGCCCAAGTGATGTCGGCGGCTGGCGCCGCCTGGCTGGATCGTCCCGAGCGGATCGAGGAAGAGCAGCCGGACCGGGCGCTCGACGTCCTGAAGATTCCGAAGGGTGCCGTGGTCGCGGACGTTGGCGCCGGGTCAGGCTACATGACCGTGAAGTTGTCCAAACGGGTCGGGCCGACGGGAAAGGTGTACGCGAACGACATTCAGCCGGAGATGTTGAGGTTATTGGGCCTTCGTCTGAAGGCCGACAACATCACGAACGTCACGCTCGTACCGGGTGATGTCGACAACCCGCGGCTGCCTGCGTCAACGCTCGATCTGGAGCTGATGGTCGACGTGTACCATGAGTTTTCGGCGCCGCAGACGATGCTGAAACATCTTCGTGAGGCGCTCAAACCTACAGGTCGACTTGTGCTGTTCGAATACCGGAAAGAAGATCCGTCGATCCCAATCCGGCCCGAGCACAAGATGAGCGTGGCCGAAGCGAAACTGGAACTCGAGGCGGAGGGCTTCAGCTTGTCGCAGGTGAACGAGTCGCTCCCGCGTCAGCACATTCTGGTGTTCACGAAGCGGTAGGCTCGAGCGGGCTCAGGGCTCATGGCTCAAGCTGGCCTAAGCCTTAAGTCCTGAGCCCTGAGCCTTCCCTTAGCGCAGTCGCCGTATCTTCCGCAGGCCGCTGGCTGTGCCGCAGCGGCCGAACCAGCAGCGTCAGGACGAAGCCGACCGCGAGCAGTCCCGCGAGAACTTGCAAAGGGGTGTCGTAAATGTGGATCCGGTCGGCCCCCGGAGCAAGCGCGGCCTTCGCGCGGTTGGACAACTCCGTGATGATCACGGGACCCACCACAGCCGCCGCGCTCCACGCCGTCAGCAGCGCCCCGTGAATCGCCCCGACGTTGTCGGGACCGAAGATGTCCGCGAGAAACGCCGGGATGGTGGCAAACCCTCCGCCGTACATCGTGAACACGGTAAAGAGGCTCAGCTGGAACACCGCCCAGTCGCCGCTCGCGGCCAGCCGCGGAATCAGCAGGAAAAGGACGAACTGCGCGACGAAAAAAATCGTGTACGTGTTGCGACGTCCGATGTAGTCCGAGCCGGAGGCCCACAGAAATCGGCCCGATGCGTTGAAGATGCTGATGAGCGACACGACGGCCGCTGCCTGAAGCGCCGTCCGTTGAAACATGTCCTGCATCATGGGCGACGCCTGAGCGAGGATGCCGATCCCCGCCGTGATATTGATGAAGAGGATGCCCCACAACAGAAAGAACTGCGGCGTCTGGACTGCCTCGTTCCGTGTGACGCTGCGATCCGCAATCATCGCGGTCGTTGCGGCCGACGGGGTCCACCCCCCCGGCCTCCAGCCGGCGGGCGGGCGTTCGAGCAGGCGGGAGCCGACGAGCATGATCGCGAGGTACGTCGCGCCGAGCGCCGTCACCGTGTTCGCCACGCCGATGCGGTCCATGAAGAAGACGTTGAGGTAGCCGGCGAGAAACGCGCCGCCGCCGAAGCCCATGATGGCCATCCCGGTGGCCATGCCGCGGCGGTCCGGAAACCACTTCACGAGCGTGCTGACGGGCGAGATGTACCCGAGCCCGCAGCCGATGCCACCGATAACGCCCATGCCCAGGAACACGACAACGGGCTGCCGCAGCGCAAGACCGAGGCCGCCAATGATGAGACCCAGGCCGAAGAACAGCGCAGCGGCCGTGGCCGCCACGCGCGGACCGCGACGCTCGACCCATGGTCCGCCGAACGCCGCGCTCAGGCCGAGCAGTACCAGCGCGGTCGTGAATGTCGTGTACGGAGGACTGAACCACCAGGGCTGGTCGGGAAACAGCGCCTGGATCGGCCGGTTGAAAGTGCTCCAGGCGTAGACCGATCCGATGCAGATGTGGACGGCAACGGCTCCGATCGGAATGCGCCAGCGATTGGGCGATCTTGTGGAGGGCTCCATTGAAAGGCGGCCGCATTGTAATGCGCGAAAGCAAACGAATGCCAGAACTCGCTCGAAATCTGACGGGTTTCCCCCGAGGAGACGACGGAAGGGAAGTCGGCGACAGTATGATGACAAGCGTGAGCGGCCAGGTCCGGCGTGATAAGAATTGAAGCGCTTCAGCTACGGCGTCTTGCGGCCGACGTACTCCGGCAGTTGGACGTCACCGATACCGTCGAAGTCTTTGAAGTTCGCGAGCTGACCGACGGCACGTGGATGGTCGGTTTCGGGGATCGTTCGCCCGACACCCGATTCCCTGGCTTCGAGATCGACATCGAGCAGGATTGGTCCCCGGAACGAGCGGTCCGTGAGCTCCGGCTCGAACTGCGTGAAAAGCTCTGGATTTGCCCGCTCTGCCAACGCCGCTCGCAGATCCGACGCATCGTCGACCGCGAAGTCTTTCGGGTGGAGTGCGATCGATGCGGCCGATTCGAAATCGAGAACGGGCTGCTCGATCGCTTTCGCCTGGCGTACGAAGACGAGGACAAGAGCCTGGTCGAACAATTGCTGCGGTTGTCGGACTTCGTGGGGCGGGCCGGCGGCATGCCGTTTCTCTCCGCTGACAACTGGCGTGCACTCGTCGATGCGACGACGCAGTAAGCTGGTTCACACGGCTGACGGCGACCGAACCCTCTGACGCTGTCGTCCCGCGTAACTGGCGTACAAGAGCAAGCCCAAGGCTCCGGCAATCAAGGTCTGACGCGCGTCCGTCAATGAGCTGCTCGAGAACAGCCATCCGATCAGCAGAAGCGCGGCGGTCGAGACGACATCGCCAGCGAGAACGACGAATCGCGCGTCATGGTCAGGACCGCTCTTGCGCCGCAGCACAGGGAGTGCGGCGCACGTGACCGCGTAGGTGGTCAATCGGATCAACGTGCTGAGCGTTGCAGCGGACGCGAACGTTCCCGACAGCGTCAGCGCGAGCATGCCCGCAGCGGAAAGCGCGATCGCGACATGAGGCGTGTGGAAGCGGGGATGTGTGGATGAAAGAATCTGAGGCAGCTGCCGCTGCTCGGCCATCGCGAACAACAGCCTGGGTGCGGCAAGCATGACGGCGTTCATCGTCCCCAACACCGAGATCAATGCGCCGAGCGAAACCAGCGCCGCGCCCGGTGCCCCGAAAAGGCGATCGCCGACGTCGGCTAACGGGCGCTGGGAGGTCGCCAACCCGGGCAGCGTGCCGATGCATACGGCCTGAATCGCCACATACAGCAGCACCGCGATCGCGGTTCCGGTCAGCAGGGCGAATGGAAGATGCCGTCGCGGGTCTCGAGCCTCACCGGCCGGAATGACGGCGTTTTCGAATCCGGTGAACGCAAACAATAGAAGCAGCACGGATGCTGAAAACCCCCCGTAGCTCGGAGGGACGGCCGACGAGTAGTTCTGAGTGTCGATGAAAAAGGATCCGGCGACGACCAGAATCACGAGCGGCACGAGCTTGCCAACAGTCACGATATTTCCGAACATCGAGGCCAACCGCACGCCGACGATGTTGGTCCACGCAAGAAGGCACACGACGGCGACGATCACCACGACGCGGCCGGAACCAGCCGCCGCAATCGGCCAGAAATAACTGAGGTAATCGGCGAAAAGGTTGCAGAGCGCGGCGAACGCCGTCAGCCGCACCAGCCAGGCGAGCCAGCCAATCTCGAACCCTGCCAGGCGACCGAACGTCGCGCGAGCGTAAAGGTACAGGCCGCCGGTCTCCTTGAAGCGGCTGCTGACCTCTGCAAAACACAGGATGATCAGAAAGATGGCCACGGCGCAGACGAAGTACGACAGCAAGCTGTACACGCCGGCGAGAGCAAACGCTCGAGCGGGCAGTCCGAAGATACCGGCTCCCACGACGGAGTTCAGAACGAGCGCGACAAGGTCCCACTTGCCGATCTCTCTGCGAAGTTCGCTCAAACCGTGAAGTGTATACTCGGCGCGGCCGGAAAAAGGATCTGCGCGGTCCAAGGTACACGAGGTGCTTGATGTGCGAGATGGGGCACGATCACGGACGTGAAGGATTCGGATATCTCGTCGATGCGCCCGTGATTCGCGCGCTCATCGACGAGGTACAGCGCGTGAGGGGGACGAGTCTTTCCGACGAGGAGCGCCTGGCTGCACTGCGTCCGGCGTTCGCGAAGCTTCTGGCGGCTGACGGATGGCTGCCCGAGGAGTGCGCGCGGCCCGACGAGAACAGCCGGATGGGCGGTGGCATTGCCCAGTACGCTCTCTATCGAGCCGAGGATGGGTCGCTGTGCCTCTTCTCGCTCGTCGTTCCGGCGGGTGCCGCCACACCAGTCCACGACCATCTGGCCTGGGGCCTCGTGGGTATCTATCGGGGCCGCCAGGACGAAACGGTCTACCAACGAAGGGACGACGGACGCGATCCCCTCCGTGCAGACCTCGAAATCACGAAGCGCAGGACGCTCAGTCCCGGGGAGTTCTACACGCTGCTGCCGCCCGCCGACGACATCCACTATGTCCAAACCGTATCTGAGGCCGCGTCAATCTCGATCCACCTGCTCGCCAACGACACCGCGTGTATCTGGCGGCACCGGTTCGATACCGCGTCGGGCGTCGTCACCCCGTTTCGATCCGGCTACGCGAATGCGCCGTGTCCGCCCGAGGAAGCGCCTGCTGGAGGATAGCGGCCGAACTTTTTGGGGCGGCTGCCCTCCGCTTGGCGGGTGCCGGAATGAGCATGCTATGATTATGGTCCTGAAAAATATCTGAGTTAATAGGGGTGTCGGCATCGGATGGACGACAGCATCGGAAACCCGTTAGAAAGCGCCGGAAATCCGTTAGTCAAAGGGACTAGACGCTTTCTGATGAACGCTGGCCGCACGACGAAGCAGGGTCAGCAGATCAGTTCGGGCAAGGATCGCGACGACTACATCGCCACTGTCGGGACCATTCACATGCACCCGGACGACATGAAGGAAATCGGCGTACCGACCGGGAGCACTGTTCGCGTGAAGTCTCTTTGGGGTGAGGCGACTTTCAAATGCGTGGAAGGCAAGATTCCGGCGGGGATGATCTTCGTCCCGTACGGGCCACCCACGTGCCACTTGATGGGGCAGTACACCGACGGGACCGGCATGCCTATGTCCAAGGGTTGGGAAGTCGAAGTCGAGCTGTTGGAGGCACCGGCCAAGCCGGCTCCGGCCCCGGTTGCCGCCGAATGAACGTCGGTTGAACTTCGCGAAGGCAGAGAGAGTAGACGATAGATATATGGAAAACCGAGATACGACGTTAGATCACGAGCTGGCCATCAGTCTTGGGATTCTGCCGGAAGAGAACGTCTCGCATTGGTCGGAGATCGAAGAAGGCCGGTACCAGCCGCGGCGGACGCGCGGGAGCCTTCGCGGTCGGGAGCTTGCTTGAACGTTCCTTGTGTCGCCCGGTACGGGCGACAAGCAACCTGCGTAGGGCCACTAGAGGGTATCGATGGAAATCGTGAAGAATGCGACGTGCACATTCTGCGGCTGCGTCTGTGACGACATCGAGCTGCACGCCGAGGGACATAAGATCGTCAAGGCCAAGAACGCCTGCAGCCTCGGCGAGGCACACTTCAAATATCATGACGCGGAACACCACTATCCGGATGCGTTGATCGACGGCAAAGAGGCCACCGTGGCCGAGGCCGTCGAAGTAGCGGCAGATATTCTGTACAACGCCAACATGCCGCTGGTGTACGGGCTCAGCAACGTCACGTGTGAAGCTCAGCGAGGTGCTGTCGCCCTCGCCGAAATGATTGGAGGCGTGGTCGACAGCCACACCTCGCTTTGACACGGCCCCACTGAGATAGCCGCCCAGTTGGGTGGCAAGGTCACGTGCACGTTAGGCGAAGTCAAGAACCGGGCGGACTTCATCATCTACTGGGGCGGGAATCCTGCGGAGTGCCATCCACGGCATTTCAGCAAGTACACCATTACCCAGAAGGGTAAGTTCATTGAAGGGCGCAAGGCCCGGACGATGGTCACGGTTGACATCCGGGAAACGCCCTCGGCCAAGGCCGCGGATATCGCCCTCATCATCAAGCCGGGCAAGGACTTCGAGCTCTGCACGACGATGCGGGCTCTGATGAAGGGCCAGCCGGTGGATGAGGCGCGCGCTGCCGAAATCGGTCTGTCCCTCGACACGATTAAGGACATTGTCGCCAGGATGAAGCGCGCCAAGTTCGGCGTCATCTTCTTCGGCATGGGTCTGTCGATGACCCGTGGCAAGCACATGAACTCCGCGGGCATTTTGAACATCGCTGCGGAGATGAACGCCTTTACGAAGTTCGTGTGCATGCCGATGCGCGGTCATGGCAATGTGACCGGTGCCGACGTCGTGCTCCGGTGGACAACGGGCTATCCCTTCGGCATCAATCTGAGCCGCGGCTATCCCCGCTTCAACCCCGGCGAGTTTTCGACCGTCGACGTGCTGGTCCGCGGTGACAACGACGCGACGTTCGTGCTCGGCGCCGATCCAGGGGCGACCATGCCCCAGCCGGCTATCGAGCACCTCAAGCGAACGCCGACCATCGTCTGCGATCCGAAAGTGACGCATACGAGCCGGCTCGCGCGCGTTCACTTCACGACCGCGGTGTCCGGCGTCAGCGCTCCAGGGACGGTGTACCGCATGGACGAAATTCCCATTTCGGTTCGACCGGCGCTGAAATCGCCGTACCACACGGACGAAGAAATCGTGAATCTCATCATCGCCGCGGTCGCCAGGAAGCCGGGATTCCGTCCTTCGGCTGGCGCGGAGATGGCGGAGATCGCTTAGACGGGAACGGAAGCTCTTCGCCGGCCGCCCGATTCGCCTGCCCTCGCCGCCACATTGGAGGCGGGGGCATTTTCTTGGGGGCCGCGGCCACTCTTCCATTGAATATCCCGACGATTGGTTGGCGGACGCAGAGTAATATCGCGTCCGCGCGAAAAACTGTGCCTCAGGTAGGGAGATTCAAAGCGCATGGTGAGGATAACGGGCGGAAAAGTCTACGATCCGGCCAACGGCGTCGAAGGCGTCGTGAAAGACATCTGCATTGCCGACGACGGCCGTATCGTGGCCGACACGAACGGGGGCAGCGTCCGCACGATTGACGCGGCCGGCATGGTGATCTTCCCAGGTGGCGTGGATGTTCACACGCATGTGGCCGGGGGCGCGCTCAACTTCGCCCGCGGCCTCGTCCCCGAGAATCAGCGCGTCGCCCGAAAGTTCATGCACTCGCCGGAGCTCCGGACAGGCATCGGCGGCATGACCCCAACCACGTTCGCGACCGGGTATTTGTACGCCGGTATGGGATGGACGACCGTCAACGAGGCGGCCGTTCCGATCCTCTCCGCCAAGCACACCCACGAAGAGATGCACGACATTCCGATCGTGGACAAGTCAACGCTCCTGCTGATGGCGAACAACGAGATGATGCTGGATCTGCTCGAGGCGGGCGAATTCGAGCGGGCGAAGTCGCTCGTGGGATGGATGCTCTGCGCCGCCAAGACCTACGGCATCAAGGCGGTCAATCCGGGCGGTGTCGCGGCGTGGAAGTGGGGGAAGAACGCGAGCCTGCTTCACGAGCCGATCGAAGGCTACAAGAGCATCACGGCGGCGCAGATTATCGCCCAGCTCGCGCAGATCGTGGATGAGCTCGGGTTGCCGCATCCGATGCATCTTCACCAGAACAATCTCGGCGTGCCGGGCAACGTGACGTCGACGATCGAAACGATGAAGGTGCTCCAGGGCCACCGTGCACATCTGGCGCATCTGCAGTTCCATGCGTACGGCGGACACGATTGGGGCTCGATGAAATCCGAGGCCCCCGCCATTGCCGCGGAGTTCCTCAAGAACAAGAATTTGACCTGTGATGTCGGCGCCATCCTCTTCGGCAACGCGGTGACGATCACGGCCGACGGTCCGTGGCAGCATTTGCTGTACGAGCTCACCGGGCGCAAGTGGGGCAATCTGGATGTCGAGAACGAGACCGGCTGCGGTATCGTGCCCTACGTCTACAGCGATCACCATCTCGTGAATGCCGTGCAGTGGGCCGTGGGGCTCGAGCTGCTGCTGCTCATCGACGACCCGTGGCGCGTCTACCTGACCACCGACCATCCGAACGGCGGCGGCTTCTGGCGGTATCCGGAGATTCTGCGGCTGCTGATGGACGTCGAATTCCGGAAGGGAGAGGTGCGCAAGCTTCCGCCCGAAGCGCAGAAGCGCATCACGCTCGGCGAGATCGATCGTCAGTACACATTCTCCGAGGTGGCCATTCTCACGTCGGCAGGTCCGGCCCGCGCGCTCGGCTTGACTCAGAAGGGACACCTGGGAGTCGGCGCGGACGGAGACGTGACGATCTACTCGGAGAAGCCGAACGCAGAGGGCGTCCTGTTTGCCTATCCGCGTTACGTGCTGAAGGGGGGGAAGGTGGTCGTGGAGGAAGGCCAGGTTCGCGCGATCAGCGAGGGCCGCGAGTTCATCGTGCGTCCTGAATTCGACCCCCAGATCGAGGAGTTCATCCGTCCGCTGTTCCAGAAGGTCTACACGATGTCGTTCGAAAACTACCCGACGGAAATGAGCCGGCTCCGTCACCCGGAAATCGTGCCGTGCGCACCACCAGTTCCGCGCGTGCAGGCGGCCGTGCCATCCGGGCCGGCGGCGCCATCGGAGCCCGCATGATCACGCTCACGCTGAAGGAGCCGGTCGAAGTCGTCCCGCTCGAGGCCGAGGCGCTCTCTCCGGATATTGTGGCCACGCTCAAGAATGACGCGGTCCGGGCGCTGCCGGTCTATCTGGGCAAGAAACAGTGCCGCGTGGACGACTTCTTCACCGTTGACGGAGAGGCCAGCGATGAGCTCGAGATTCGTGGTGAGGTGAAAAAGGTTCGATGGATCGGTCGGGGTATGAGCCGCGGGCGCATCAACATTATCGGCAACGTCGGCATGCATCTCGGCGCCTACATGAAGAGCGGAACGATTGACGTGTCCGGAAGTGCCTCGGACTGGGTCGGAGGCGAGATGTCGGGCGGACTCATCCGGATTGCCGGCAACGCCGGCGGCCAGATCGGCGCCGCCTACCGCGGCAGCCGCGGCGGCATGACGAACGGCACCATCCTCGTCGGGGGATCGGCGGGACTCGAAGTCGGGATGCGCATGAAGCGCGGGCTCATCGTGATCGGCGGGCCTGTCAGAGATTTCACGGGCCTCGAAATGAAGGGCGGCACCATCTTCCTCCGCAGCGGGGCGGAACTGCGCACCGGCGCCTGGATGAATCGGGGAACCATCATTTCGCTTGCTCCGATCCCGCTCCTTCCAAGCTTCCTGTACGCGACGACCTACATCCCTTCGTTCATGGGCGTGTACGCCAAACACCTGGCGTCGCTGGGGATCACTGTCCCTCACGACGCCCGGGAAGGATCCTATAAGCGCTACACCGGAGACACTTCGGTGATTGGGAAAGGCGAGATCCTCGTCTGGTCTCCCCTGAACTCCTAGAACGGATCCTGAGCCGATCGGGCGGTGAGATGCGCTGCACCAGGCGGTGTGATGATTGCGCCGCCAACTACTCATTTGGTATAGTTTATATACCTCATGCGGTTCGCGTTCGACGCGGCGAAGTCGGCCGCCAACAAGGTCAAGCACGGGATCGACTTCGTTGAGGCGCAGGCGCTGTGGGACGATCCGGATCGCGTCGAAGGTCCGGGACGATCAACCGATGAACCTCGTTTTCAGATCGTCGGCCAGATCGGCATAGCGATTTGGACCGCGACAGTGACCTATCGCCATGAAGAAACAATCCGCATCATCTCGGTCCGCCACGCACGCACAGACGAAAAAGCGCGGTACCTCGAAGGATAAGGCGAAGTGGGTCACCGGTGAAGAGTTCGACCGGCTTGCCGACTCGGGTGTTGACATGACGCCGTATGTCGATTGGTCGAAGGCTCGTCGTCCCGGCCGCGAGGTCCAGCGTGTGAACGTCGACTTTCCTATCGATCTGCTCAAGGCCATCGATCAAGAAGCCAGGCGCATCGGCGTCACGCGTCAGGCGTTCATCAAGCTCCGACTCGCTGATACGCTCGCCACACGCTAGGAGGAGCTATCCGGGGGGCTCAGCCCCGCACTTGACAGCGCCTCCACGTAGTCTTCACGCGTATTGATGTTGCGCAGCGTCAACAGGTCTGGATCCACGGAAGCCATCTCTGCCGGATGCACGCGGCGCGTCCGCACCGCGTCGAACAGAAACACCGGACGCAGGCGGTCTTGCGCCAGCAGGGATTCGACGTGGGGCAGCGTGTCGCGCCGATACACCGCCGAGAGCGGATGAGCGAAGCCGTCGGTTTCCATCACGGCGATATCGTGATCGCTCAGCAGGTCGATCATTCGCCGCACGAAACCGGGGACGAGTAGCGGAACGTCGCAGCCCGTCACGTACGCGATTTCGACCGTGCCGGGCAGGGCCTTCAAGCCGGCTCGCAGGCCTTCCAGTGGACCACGGCCCTCTTGTTCATCGCGGGTCACTGTCACGTCGCCAGGCAACTCCGGCAGCGACTGCTGAGGCGCGGCGACGACGACGATGGGCGAGACGACCGTGCCGAGCAACCGGACCACACGCTGCAGCATGGTCTCGGCGCCGAAAGCGAGGAGCGCCTTTGAAGAGCCCATCCTCGTCGACCTCCCGCCGCACAGGATGATGCCGCCGGCGTTCATGCCCACACTGTCATCCCGAGGCGCGCCAGCAATCGAAATGCTCGTGATGTCGTCTACGTGACGATGCGTGCCGGACACGCATAGATGTTGAAGCTCTGCCCGCGGAGGAATCCGATGAGCGTGACGCCACACTCCTCGGCGAGCTCGATCGCCAGGCTCGACGGCGCCGAGACCGCCGCAACGATTGGAATCCCCGCAAGGAACGCCTTCTGGACGATCTCGAACGAAGTGCGGCCGCTCACGAAGAGCAGGCGATCGGACAACGGCAGCCTCTCCTGCATCAGGAAGCGTCCCACGACCTTGTCCACCGCATTGTGGCGGCCGACGTCCTCCGCGAACCCGTCGAGCTGGCCCTCGCGGGTGAACAACCCTGCCGCATGGAGGCCGCCGGTCTGGTCGAACACGACCTGGGCTTCCCGCAGACGGTCGGGAATGGCCACGACCTTCGATGAAGATATCGTCCAGTTGCTGCTGATCGGGGGGCCGTCGACACGCAGCGACTCAATGGTCAGCCGACCGCACATTCCACACGACGCGTTCGTCGTGACGTTCCGCCGCGCATCGAAGATGCGATCGAGCTCAGATGCCGCGGCGTCCGCCAGCGTGACGTTGACGACGTTCTCGGGATGATCGGCGCCTGGATCGGTGCAGTGGGCGATCGTGCCGAGGTCGTCCGATGTGCGCAGCACACGCTCGGAAAAAAGAAATCCAGCCGCCAATTCGCGGTCGGCGCCGGGCGTCCGCATGACGACTGCGAAGGGACGGTCGTGAAGGCGGATCTCCAGCGGTTCCTCGGTCGCGGCCCGGTCGACGTCGGAGGTCCGCACCCCGTCGCACACCCGAGTGATGTGGACGCCACGAAACGAATCGGTCACTTTTCCTCTGCCAGGAGTCCGATAGCCGAGCGAGTCACGTCTTTCAGGCCCACGCCGCCATCCCGATAGTGCGCGACGATTTGACGCCGCATGCGTGGATCCCAGAACCGCTTGAGGTGGTTGGCGACGCCCTTGGCCGCCGCGGCCTTGTCCTGGTCGGAATCGAAGAACGCGCCGATATCGTTGGCCATCGCGACGAGGCGCTCGATTCTCACACCCCAAACCCCGTTTCAGGCGTGCGTCGGCCGACGCCCTTTGAGAAGCGACAGCTGATGCTCGGTGAACTCGCGGTGGCGCCGCTGCCATTCGGAGGCGTGATTGACTCGGACAACCTCCACGGCCGTCACCTTGTACTCAGGGCAGTTGGTCGCCCAGTCGGAGTTCTCGGTGGTCACGACGTTGGCGCCCGACTCCGGGAAGTGGAACGTGGTGTACACGACTCCGGGCCGTACGCGGTCCGTCACTTCCGCCGGAAGCACGATTTCGCCCGATCGGCTGGTGAGGCCCACGAGGTCGCCGTCCCGAATGCCGCGAACTTCGGCGTCGTGCGGGTGGATCTCAACGACGTCGGCCGACGCCCACGTGACGTTCGGCGTCCGGCGCGTCTGCGCGCCCACGTTGTACTGGGAGAGCTTCCGGCCGGTCGTCAAGAGCAGCGGATAGCGGCGCGTGGCGCGCTCCTCGGTCGGCACGTACTCGGTGACGAAGAACTTGCCCTTTCCCCGCACGAACTCGCCGACGTGCATCGTCGGTGTGCCTTCCGGCGCCTTGTCGTTGCATGGCCACTGGACGCTGCCGAGGCGATCCAGCTTCTCGTACGAAATGCCGGCGAAGGTCGGCGTGAGTCGTGCGATCTCTTCCATGATCTCGGAGGCGTGGCGATAGTGCATCGGATATCCCAGCGCGTTCGACAGCAAGACGGTCACTTCCCAGTCCTGGAAACCCCCACGCGGATCCATGACCTTGCGCACGCGCGAACACCGCCGCTCGGCGTTGATGAACGTGCCGTCCTTCTCGAGGAACGAGGAGCCCGGCAGAAAGACGTGGGCGTACTGCGCCGTCTCGTTGAGAAACAGATCCTGAATCACGACGCACTCCATCGAGGCGAGCGCCGCGGTGACGTGCTGCGTGTCGGGATCGGACTGCGCGGGATCCTCTCCTTGGATGTACATGCCCTTGAAGCTGCCGTCGAGTGCGGCTTCGAACATGTTGGGAATCCGAAGGCCCGGCTCGGACAAGAGGGTCACGCCCCACGCCTCTTCAAACGTTCCGCGAACGGCCGCGTCCGAGACGTGACGGTATCCGCTGAACTCGTGCGGAAACGATCCCATGTCGCACGAACCCTGCACGTTGTTCTGGCCGCGCAGCGGGTTGACGCCGACGCCCTCCCGGCCGAGGTTGCCGGTCGCCATCGCGAGATTCGCGATCGCCATGACCATGGTCGAGCCCTGGCTGTGCTCCGTGACGCCGAGGCCGTAGTAGATGGCGCCGTTGCCAGCCGACCCGTAGAGCTGCGCCGCTTTTCGCACAAGCTCGGGTGCGACGCCGGTGAATGAGGCGGTCGCTTCAGGCGAATTGCGTGGCTCGGCGACGAACGCCTTCCATCGGGCGTAGGAGTCGAGCTCGCAGCGCGACGACACGTATTCCTCGCGCGTCAGCCCTTCGGTCACGATCACGTGCGAGATGGCGTTGAAGAGCGCCACATTGGCGCCCGGCCGGACCTGCAGGTGGCAGGCGGCTTCGATGTGCGGCGAACGCACCAGCGCCGTTTGACGGGGATCGATGACGATCAGCTGGGCGCCCTGACGCAGTCGCCGCTTCAGCTGCGACGCGAACACGGGATGTCCTTCGGTCGGGTTGGCACCGAGGACGACGATGACATCCGCTTTCATCACGGAGTCGAACGCCTGGGTGCCGGCCGACTCGCCCAGCGTGCTCTTGAGGCCGTAGCCGGTCGGCGAATGGCACACGCGCGCGCACGTATCGACGTTGTTGTTGCCGAAAGCGGCCCGCACCAGTTTTTGCACCAGGAAGGTTTCTTCGTTCGTACAGCGGGAGGACGTGATGCCGCCGATGGCGTCGCGGCCGTATTTTGCCTGGATGCGCCGGAATTCACTCGCCGCGTAGGCGATCGCCTCTTCCCAGCCAACCTGCCGCCACGGCTCCTCGATGGAGGCGCGGATCATCGGCGTTGTGATCCGGTCGGGATGCGTCGTGTAGCCGTACGCAAACCGGCCCTTGACGCACGAGTGGCCGTGGTTGGCGTGGCCGTTCCGATCGGGAACCATCCGGACGACCTGGTTTCCCTTCATTTCGGCCTTGAACGAGCAGCCGACGCCGCAGTACGCGCATGTCGTTGTGACGACGCGGTCGGGAGCGCCGAGCGCGATGAGCGAATTCTCGGTCAAGGCCACGGTGGGACACGCCTCGACGCACGCGCCGCACGAGACGCATTCCGAAGCGAGGAACGGTTCGTTCTGGCTCGCGGACACCTTTGACGCGAATCCCCGGCCCTGGATCGTGAGAGCAAACGTTCCCTGCGTCTCGTCGCATGCGCGCACGCACCGCGAGCACGCGATGCACATCGTCTGGTCGAAGGTGAAGTAGGGGTTGCTTGTGTCTTTGGGCAGCCCCTGGTGGCTCGCCCCCTTCAGGCCGTACCGCGTTTCAGTCACGTTGAGCACTTCGGCCATGTCCTGCAGCTCGCAGTGGCCGTTGGCAGGACAGCTGACGCAGTCGAGGGGATGGTCCGACAGGTACAGCTCCATGACACCGCGGCGAAGCGTCGTCAACCTTGGGCTCTCGGTCCGTACCTTGATCCCGTCGCTGACGAGCGTCGTGCAGGAGGCCGGAAACCCGCGGTGACCCTCGATTTCCACGAGGCAGAGGCGGCACGAGCCGAATGCCTTCAGCGAATCGGTCGCGCAGAGCTTCGGTATGTGATGCCCGACAGTCGCGGAGGCCCGCATGATCGACGTGCCTTCGGGCACGGTCACAGCCATGCCGTCGATCTCGAGCGTGACCGGCCGCAATCCGTCGACCTTTGGCGTGCCGAAATCGCTGTAGTCTCGCGAATACATGGCTCAGGCCTTTAGAAAGTCGTCCCGAAAGTACTTGAGCGCGCTCTGCACGGGGTAGGGCGTCAGTCCCCCGAGCCCGCACAGCGAACCATTGAGCAGCGTATCGCACAGGTCGTCGAGCAGCGTGAGGTTCGCGTCCCGATCGACGCCCTGCACGACGCGGTCGATGACCTCGACGCCACGCGTCGATCCGATGCGGCAGGGCGTGCACTTGCCACAAGACTCCAGCGCACAGAACTCCATCGCGTAGCGGGCCATCTCGGACATGTCGACCGTGTCGTCGAACGCGACGATGCCACCGTGCCCGACGAGCGCCCCGATCGCGGTGAACGCCTCATAGTCGAGCGGCGTGTCGAATTGCGATTCAGGCAGGTACGCACCGAGCGGTCCGCCGATCTGCACCGCGCGGATCGGCCGGCCCGAAGCGCTCCCGCCGCCATAATCATAGAGAATCTCGCGGACTGTGGCACCGAACGCTTTTTCGATGAGCCCGCCGCGCTTGATATTTCCGCCGAGCTGGATGGTCAGCGTGCCCCGCGATTTCCCCATGCCGTAGTCGCGGTAGAACGCGCTGCCATTGCGGAGAATGATGGGGACGCTGGCGAGCGAGATGACGTTGTTGACGATGGTCGGCTGGCCGAAGAGCCCCTTGACGGCCGGCAGTGGCGGACGCGGACGGACTTCGCCGCGCTTGCCTTCGAGGCTTTCGAGCATCGACGTTTCTTCGCCGCAGATGTACGCGCCCGCGCCAAGGCGCACTTCCAGATTGAACGTCTTCCCGCTGCCGAGAACGTTCTGCCCGAGGTAGCCCCGGCCGTAGGCTGCGTCGATCGCGGTCCGGAGCGCGCGATGCGCGTGCGGATATTCGACGCGTAGATAGATGTACCCCTGGGTGGCGCCGACGGCCACCGCCGCGATGGTCATGCCCTCGATGAGCGTAAAGGGGTCGCCTTCCATCAACATCCGATCGGCAAACGTCCCTGAGTCGCCCTCGTCGGCATTGCATGTGACGAACTTCAAGTCCGCCGGCGCGTCGAGAACGGTCTTCCATTTGATGCCGGTCGGGAACGCGGCGCCGCCGCGCCCGCGCAGGCCGGAAGCGGTCACTTCCTGCACGATCGCCGCGGGCCCCATCGCCAGCGCGCGCTGCAGGCCCTCGTACCCGCGGTGCGCCAGGTACTCGTCGAGGCTGACCGGATCGGTCAGGCCAACGCGCTCGAAGGTGAGCCGCTCCTGCCTGGCGAAGTACGGAATCGCCTTGACAGGGCCAACGAGCCGCGCGTGCGAGCCGCCGTTCAGGAAATCGGCATCGAACAGCCCTGGGACATCCGCCGGCGTCACCGGGCCGTAGCCGATGCGCCCATCAGACGTTTCCACTTCGACGAGCGGTTCGAGCCAGCACATGCCCCGCGTGCCGTTTCGCACGATGTGCAGATCAAGGCCGCGCCGGACGCCTTCGGCGGCAATGGCTTCCGCCACGCGCTCAGCGCCGAGCGAGAGCGCAGCCGCGTCGCGCGGGACCCACAGTGTCGGCGGCTTCATCAGCGACGCTCCCATTCGGCCGCGATCTCGTCGAAGCGATCCGGAGTGACTCGCCCGTACAACTCCCCGTCGACGAGCATCGATGGGGCGCACGCACAGTTGCCGAGGCAATAGACGGGTTCGAAGGTGAAGGCCCCGTTGGCGGTCGTCTGATGGAAGTCGATTCCGAGCCGTGCCTTCGCGTGCCGTTCGAGCGTCCGCTGATTCATCGCCTGGCAGGCTTCAGCGCGGCACAGGTGAATCGTGTGGCGGCCGGGCGACGTGTCGCGGAAGTAGTGATAGAAGCTGATGACGCCGTGGACCTCGGCGCGCGACAGATTCAACCCGTCGGCGATCACCGGCACAGCCGCCGCCGACACGTAGCCGAACTCGTCCTGAATGGCATGCAGGATCGGCAAGAGCGCCCCGGGCGCGTCCTTGAGGCGGGAGACGATGACACCGATCCGTTCCTCGGGAGAGTCCATTTATCTATGAATTATTCGCCGGTTACGCGCAGATCGCGAGCGCCTGCACCTGCTGTTCGAGTATCCCACCCGGTCACCAAGGGGTCAAGAATGCGTCCGGCGCGGCTCAGTCCTGTCTGAGCGTCGCGATCGGATCGATGCGGGCGGCGCGCAGGGCGGGAACCGAGACGGCCAGCAGGCATGCCGCGGTGATGACCAGCACGCTTGCGACGTACGCGAGAGGATCGAAGACACGGACGACGTCTCCGATCTCCGAGGCAAAGGGCGACGCCATCAGAATGATTGCGAGCGTCGCGGCCAGGCTGCCGCCGGCTACGACCCCAACGCCGACCGGGGGGAGTGATTGTGATAGCACCAGCCCGACGACATTTCGTGTGGTCGCCCCGAGCGCCATGCGCACGCCAATCTCCTTCGCCTGCTGCTCGACGACGTGCGACAGGACGCTGAACAGGCCCGACACCGTCAGTACGAGCGCCAGCCCTCCAAGTACAACCGTCAACCAGAAGGCGAGCTGCAGCATGTAGGTCTGCAATTTGGCAATGTATCGCAAGGTCACGATCGCGACATCGGGGTCGATGCTCGTAAGGGGTCCGAGCAGCGCCTGACGCACCTGGTCGGGGTCGCCGTGGACTTGCAGCATCAGCGACGTCTCGCGGCTTTCGGAACTGGTCGGGATGTACACACCCCGAAACGTGAACAGGTAGGAGCTCCGGTTACGGCCCGCCGGATCGCGCGCGACGCCGACGACCGAGGACGTGCGCGATGGGGGGAGCGGAGCGCCTGGCGAGCCCGTTTGCTGAGGGTGGAGGCGCAGCACCTGGAAGAAGTTCCCCGTGACGAGCGTGGAGCTCGCGGGGCGGCCTTCCATGCGTGTCCCGACGGGGCGCAGCATCGCGACGGCATCGGTGAAGACGCTGGTCTCGCGGCGCATCGCGTCGTAGTCGGACCGTGTGAACGGCAGTCGCGCATCCGCGTCGGGGCCGGCCTGGCGCTCCACGGCAAACAGCTCGTCGGGGCTCCGAACGGCATCGACGCGAAGAAAGATCATGTTGTAGACCGCGAACACCGCGGCGACGAGCCCAAGGCCGAGGGCCACGGTCGCGACGATGGTGAGCGCGGCGAGGGGCGCGCGGCGGAACGTGCGGAACGCGTAGAGGATGTCGCGCGCGAGGTCATCGACGAGGGCGATGCCACGAGCGTCGCGACACTGGTCGGCGGCGAGCGCCACCGACCGAAGCGCGCCCGCGCTCGAGCACGAGCGTCCTCGGGGCTCAGGCCATTGGCGATCTGCCTCTGCGCGTCACGTTCGAGATGGAACGCGAGCTCCTCATCGAGCTCCCGTTCGACCTGGCGGGGAGCCATCAACGCGCGCACGCGCAGGATAACATCGCGAAGATTCATGAGCTCACGCCAGCTTCATCACGCGCCCGATGTCCGTGGACATGCGTTCCCACGGCGCGGCTCAGTCCTTTCTGAGCGTCGCGATCGGATCGATGCGGGCGGCGCGCAGGGCGGGAACCGACACGGCCAGCACGCACGATGTGACGATGACCAGCAGGCTCGCGGCGTACGCCACGGGATCGAAGACCTGGACCGATGTCTCCGATCTCCGAGGCGGCGGGTGTCGCCATCAGGACGATCGCCACCGCCGCGGCCAGGCCGCCGCCGGCCGCGAGACCGATGCCGACCGGGCGGAGCGATTGCGACAGCACCAGTCCGCGCGACGTTTCTTGTGGTCGCGCCGAGCGCCATGCGCACGCCAATCTCCTTCGCCTGCTGCTCGACGACGTACGACAGGACGCTGAACAGGCCCGACACCGTCAACACGAGCGCCAGTCCGCCCAAGCACGACCGTGACCCAGAAGGCGATCTGCAGCATGTACGTCTGCATTCCGGCCATCGTTCGCAGGGTCATGATGCCGAAGGCCAGGATCGAGGCCGGTGAGGCGTTCGAGCAGCGCCTGACGCGCCTGCTCGGGGTTGCCGCGGACGCGCAGATACAGCCACGTTCCCGGCGCTCTCGGGACCGGTCGGCAGGTACACGCCCCGTCGGACAGTCGGCGCCGCCGGATCGCGCACGACGCCGATGACCGTCAACGTGCGCGATGGCTCCACTGCCGCGCTGCGTGCTTCGGCGGACGAGAGCGACGGTGCGTCCGGCGACGCCGATTGCGGAGCCTCGAGGCGCACCACCTGCCCGACGGCCGTCGCCATTCGGCCAGAGCTGGCGCGCGATGGTCTCGGACACGATCACGACGCCCGCCTCCGCCGTGCGTTCCGCCTGCGTGAAGCCGCGCCCGCTCACGACCTCGATGCCGAGCACATCGAAGTAGTCGGACGACACGGCCAGCTGGTCGACCGGCATTCTGCTCCGCCTTCGCCAGCTCGGCGGACACGGCGTGTCCGGCGACTCGCACGCGCGTCGGCCGCGACAACGCGGCCACTGCCGCCACCAACGGATGGGCCGTCAGCGCCTGGAGCAGCGCGGCGCGCCGTGGTTCGTTCTCGATCGAGACCCTCACCGTGTCGCTCGTCCGCATGCCGGGATCTCTCGTCGCGGCGGCGAAGGCGCCTCGCAGAAAAATGGCGGCGCAGATCAGGAGGAGAGCCGATGCGCCGACCTGGACGGCGATCAGGGCATGCCGTGCGCGGCCCGGACGCGCGTCCCTCGTCACTTCGCCGCGCATCGTCCGCACCAGCTCGAGGCGGGTGGCCTGCAGCGCCGGCGCGAGCCCGAAGAACACCGTCGACACGATGGCGCCAGCCACCAGGAACACCAGCACCCGCCAGTCCGGGGCGGGAGCGGCAAGGTTCAACAGATTCACAAACGGGGCGAAATCCGGCGGTAGTGTGGCGATCACCGCATAGAGCGCACCCTCCAGAAACAGCCGCGAGACGACCAGACCGCATGCCGCCGCCGCGAGCGCAAGAAGGAGGCTCTCCGTGAGCAGCTGCCGGATGATGCGCCGGCGTGACGCGCCAAGCGACAGCCGGATGCCGATCTCCCGCTGGCGCGAGACGCCGCGCGCCAGCAGCAGGTTGGCGACGTTGGCGCAGCCGATCATCAGGATCAGCCCGAAGGCGAAGAACAGCGGGGAGAAAGCGATGTGCAAGCCGGGCGCAACAGCCGACAGCGTGCCCTGGCGCGGTATCAGCGAGACCTGGATCGGACGCCCGGAGGGCGTCGTGAAATCGGCTCGTCCCGATGCCCACACCGAGAGCGCGGCTGCCGCTGCCTCCGGCGACATGCCCCGGTTTCAGCCGCCCGATGACCTCGATGGCGATCGCGTCTTCTCGTCCTGCAGTGGCGTCGCGAAACTGCCCGGCGAGCGCGAGTGGCGCCCAATAATCGGGCGGAGTGATGCCGAGCCCCCGAAAGCCGTCGGGCATGACGCCGACGATCTCGTACGGCGCGCCGTTGATGACCACGCGGCGACCGATCACGGCCGGATCGCCTCGGAACAGCTTGTGCCATCCGACGTGACTCAGCACGATCACCGGCCGGCCGGCAAACCGCTCGTCGTCTCCCGGCATCAACGGGCGCCCGAGCGCGGCCTGGACCCCCAGCACCTGGAAGAAGTTCCCGGTGACGAGGGCTGCGACTCGCGGGACGGCCCTCGATGCGCGTCGGTGCCGCGTCAGCATCGCGAAGGCATCAGTGAAGACGCTGGTCTCGCGGCGCATCGCGTCGTAGTCGGACGCGCGTGAAAACAACATGCAGTTCGTTGTCGGGTCCTGTCCGCTGCCACACCACGGCAAACAGCTCGCCGGGGCTCCGCACGGCATCGACGCGAAGGAAGAAGATGTTGTAGACCGTGAACACCACGGTGACGAGCCCGAGGCCGAGTGCGACCGTCGCGACGATCGTGAGAGCGGCGAGGGGCGCGCGGCGGAACGTGCGGAACGCGTAGAGGATGTCGCGCGCCAGGTCATCGACGAGGGCGGTGCCGCGGGCGTCGCGACACTGGTCGGCGGCGAGGGCCACCGAGCCGAAGCGCGCCCGCGCTCGAGCGCGAGCGTCCGCGGGGCTCAGGCCATCGGCGATGTGCCTCTGCGTCTCACGTTCGAGATGGAACGCGAGCTCTTCGTCGAGCTCGCGTTCGACGCGGCGCGGAGCCGCCAGCGCGCGCACGCGCAGGAACAGATCGCGGAGATTCATGCGCTCACGCCAGCTTCATCACGCGCCCGATGGCCGTGGACATGCGTTCCCACTCGCCGGCTTCGACCGCCAGTTGCCGGCGACCGGATGGCGTGAGCCGGTAGTACTTCGCCCGCCGGCCCAGCTCCGAGACGGCCCACTCGGCTTCGATCCAGCCCTGGTGCTCGAGGCGATGGAGCGCCGGGTAGAGCGAGCCCTGGTTGATCTGCAGGACGTCCTGGGAGATCTGCTGGATGCGCTCCGAGATCGCCCAGCCGTGCAGCGAGTCGGTCTGCAGCGTCCGGAGGATGAGCAGGTCGAGCGTGCCCGGGCAGAAGGTCGGGGACAGGGTGTCGAGTCATGGTGTCGGATGACGACACTAACGCCACGCTGGTGTCGGCTGTCAACACCAGGCTGTGGCACGGGCAAGACGCAGACGGCCTTCGGAACGGGCTTACCAAAGTTTCTGGATCGAGAAGGGCCGTTTCAGGATAGTTTAGTTCGACCCGTCGTCCGGGATCCCGGCGCGAGGAGGAAACAGCATGGATGGCCTCTTGAGAAAGCAGTTCGCCTGTCTACTGATCGGGGTGGCAATCGTTGTCGGTTCCGCCAGTGGCCTGGCGCAAAGCGCGCGTCCTGGAAACAACGTCGTGACACCGGTACCGAAGGTCACCGGGCCGATTGCGGTTTCCGCTGATTCGTTCCCGTTCATGGCGGCCGATCGGAATTTCAAGCCGGTCGAGCTGAAGAAGTTCGGCTATGTCGAGGAAGAGTTCATCGTCACCGGCACGGCCAACGTGTACGACTGGGCGGCCGATGGCGCGCTGACCGTGAAGACGCCGGCCGTTCCGTACGGAACGCGCATTCTGGTGCGGCGTCCCGCCGACTCCGGCCGCTTCAGCGGCGACGTCATCGTGGAGTCGCTGAACGCCACGCGCCGTTTTGACTGGCCGTGGATCTGGGGCTACTCGCACGAGGGCTTCCTTCAGCACGGCGATGCGTGGGTCGGAATCACGATGCCCGCCAGTTCCGCCGCGCTGAAGCAATTCAACCCCACGCGGTACGCCGCCGTGTCCTTCCCCAATCCATCGCCTTGTCCACCGGCGGGGAACGCGCCCGCACCAATGTTCGAGGACGGTTTGCGGTGGGACGCCATCAGCCAGGTCGGTGCGCTGCTCAAGAGCAACGTGGCATCGCGGCCGCTGGCGGGTTTGCGCGTCGAGGCCATCTACCTGACCCAGGGCCAGAGCCCCGATATGATGACCTACATCAACGCGATTCATTCGCACGCGAACCTCGCGAACGGCAAGCCGGTGTACGACGGCTACCTCGTCAAGCAGCCGGGCAACGCGGGGCGCATCAACCAGTGCGCGCCCGCACTGGCGGCGGGCGACCCGCGGCAGGCGACGATTAAAGCGATCAACGTGCCTGTCATCGCCGTCGTGGCGCAGGGTGAAGCCCTGGGCTCGGCTCCGTGGCGCCGCGCCGACAGCGACGAGCCGGGCAGTCGTTTCCGTTGGTATGAGATCGCCGGCGGAAGCCACATCGAGTGGGCGTCGTACAAGGGTTTTCCGTTGATCCTGGATCAGGCTGCGGCTGGAATCATGCCGGCGGGCACGGCGGATTGGCCGTTCGCCGCAAAGTGCGACCCTGATATTCCGCTCGACGTGGTGCCCATCATGTCGTACGCGTTTGACGCGGCGTTTGCGAACCTGCAGCAATGGGTGCGAAAAGGGACGCCCGCGCCGCGTGCCGCCCGCATCGAGTTGAAGGATGCCGGAACGCCGCAGGCCAGCGTGGTCACCGATCAGGCCGGCAATGGTGTGGGCGGTGTGCGCAACCCGTATGTTGATGTGCCGGTCGCGACGTATATCCCGACCAGTACCGGCCCGGGAAATTGCCGCGAAATGGGACACAAGGTTGATTTCGACGCCGCGCGCATTCGGACCCTCCACGGCACCGACAAAGGCTACGCCGACAAGGTTGCGCAATCAGTGGACAAGCTCGTGAAAGAACGCTGGCTGACGGCAGCCGACGGCCGAAGGATCAAGCAGGAGGTGACCGCGGGCGGCGGGCGAGTGGCTGCGGACGGGAGGCGAGAGTAACGTGAGGCATCAACCAGTGTCGTCGTTCACCAGAATCCAGGTTGCGCTCGCCGCGAGCGCGCTGTTCGCGCTCTCGCAATACGCGAACGCGCAGACACCGGTCGAAAACAGTGCCGAAGCCCGGTTTCAGTTGGATCTCCATGTTCCCGATGCGGCCATCGCGGCTCTTTTGCCGATGGGCTTTACGCTCAACGTGGCGACGCAAGGTGCGGCGAAGGATGCGAATCTTCGCGCGGTCTTCATCGACCGCGTGACGATCAACGCGCCGGATGGAAAGCCGGTTGGCAAGACGGGATCGAACCGTCTCGTCTATCTGATCGTTCCGGTCAAGGATCCCGGCGGCGTCAACTCCCAACTCGTCATCGGTGGGCTGACGGAGGACCTCGCGGATGCGCCGGGGCCGTTCGGGGTCTACCTGCCGGCCACGACGCACACGATGCAGCGGACCACTTCGAGCGGTGCCGGCGCGATCCTGGATTCACAGGACTGGGTGTTTGCGGCGGCGACGGGCGAGCACATGGAGCTGCACATCAAGTACGAGCGCGGCGTCGCCAACAGAGCCAACCCCACGGAAACCAAATTCTATTCAGCCAAGAATCCGGGCTTCTATCAGATCTCGAAGGATGAGCGGGTGCTCGATATCTTGCGGAACGTCACGACGACTCCTCCCGATCGGGTGAAGGAGTTCTCGTTCAAGGCATCGGGAGGCAGCTACAGCAAGTTGTTTGACGGTACCCAGAAGGTGCTGAGTTGGGACAACATCCTCTGGATCAATCGCGCCGTCCTGGTGCCGTAGCGCGCGCTACGGCGTTTTTTGCGTTGGTGTACTACCCGAGGAGCTGTTCGCGGGGCCTTGGTCCCTTAGTCAGAGTTCTTGGTCCGTGCTTGGTCCCTGGTCGTGCTTGGTCCTCGGTACTTGGTCGGCCACGCAGTCACGCGAACTCACCGTGACCAAGGACCAAAGGACGAAGGACGACCAAGGACGAAGGACGGACTGAGAACCAAGGCCAAAAGGACTCAGGACGAGACGCTACACCGAAGAGAAAACTGCTGTAGCCGGACGGGCCGCCGCCTACTTGGCTTTCCTCGACAAGTCGGTATAGACGAGCGACACAAACCGATCCGGGGTGATCGCACCGCCCAGACGGCCTTCGTCGAAGTCCTTCGTGGGCTTCGAGGCGACGACTTCCTGTTCGGTCTTGCCGGCCTTGATCGCTGCGGCGATCCGATCGCGAACGGCGGCAAACATGACGAGCTGCTGTTCGATCTCCTTGAACCCGATGATCGGTCCGAGATGGCCCGGAATAATCTTCGTCTGCGGGTTGGCGATTTTCATCACCTGCCGCCCGGCCGCCATCATGCCATCGACCGTTCCACCATCGTTGACGCCGATGTTGGGATAACGCAGCGATGCAGGCACGTCGCCCACGTGCAGGACGTTGGCGTGCTTGAAGTAGATGATCGAATCGCCGTCGGTGTGCGCCGGATTGGGATGAAAGATCTGAATTTCCTCGCCGTTGAAATGCAGTGTGACGCTGTCCGTATAAGTCAGCTTCGGCAGCGCACCGGCAGGAGGCTGGTTGGTCTGCGGACCTTGCCCTGAGCCTGTAGGGGCGGCCATCCGCTTCCGCATGTTCTCGTGCGAGATGATCACCGCGCCGAGCTTGGCCATCGCCTCATTGCCGGCCGTGTGATCCCCGTGAAGATGAGTGTTCACGATGTAGCGAATCGGCTGGTTGCCGATCTTGCCAAGCGCCGCCATGATCTTGTCGTGCATCTGGGCGTACATCGTGTCCACCAGGAACAGTCCGTCGCTGCCGGCCGACACCAGGATGTTTCCCTGTGCCGGGCCTCCCATCAGCACGTACACGCCGTCCGTGACCTTGACGGTCTGGATCTCGAGCTTGGCAAAGTCGATGTTCCCTTGCGCGCGGGCCGTCGCGGCGCTGCTGACCAGCACGCACAACACGGCCACCAGCGCGGCGAGCGCTCTTCTGCCAGTCGTCATTGGCCCCTCATCAGAACGTCACGTTTGCGGCGTCGTTCTGGGCTTCCTTGGTGTATTCGGGCAGGTACCAGCCTTCGCGCACGAGCTGCTTCAGCCGATCGTCCACTTTCTTCTGGTAGGCCTTGGGTTCCTTGTAGAGCGATTTCAACTGGTTCGCTGGAAACGGCTCCTGCCAGCCTGCGATGTTGCAGTAGAAATCGACGCGCGACCCTGGTTTCGGTTGCGCGACGTTCGGCACGCCGTATTTCGCGACCGGAACATCCACGTAGACATTGCGGACGCCGCCCTTGACGTTTCCGTTTGCGTCGAGCGCGAACACTGAGCCGTCGTTCGCCGTGTCGCCGTCGACCATGACCTTTTCGCCGTGAGGCGGCACGGTCCCTTTGTTGACCCAGTTGACCAGGTGACCGAGTCCCATAGACATCAACGCACCGACCGGAACCTGGCTGATCGGCCTCTCGCACGGGTTGGGCAGGTACGTCGGGTTGTCGCGTGACTCGTTGTGCGGCATGCCGGCTACTTCATAGAGCCGGTACTGATTGCCCGGTTCGTCGCCGTCCGGCCGTCGATACCGGTTGCCATTGGCGGCATCCGCGTTGACTTCCGTCAACGTGGCGAGATGCACGAGCGGCACGTCCACTTTCTGGATCTGGTTCGCACCGCCGGTGCTCGTCGCGTAGAAGCCGTCGAAGATCGGGCCGCCGTCGGCCAGACGCGTCGTCATATGTGTCGGCAAGTACGCGCGCAGGACCGCCGACGTGTTCGACGTTCCCATCAGAACCGATTTCCTGACCGGCAGCGCGGCAAACGGCCCCGTCTTGCTTTTGATCAGGGCGCCAACCTGCGCGATGATTTCGTTGATCTGCGCGGCGTCGGGAATGCTGAGCGACTTGTAGCGCTCCTGGTTGTATTTCACGACCGAGTTCTCGAGCGGCGTCTTCTGCGCGTCGATTTCGACGTGCGCGTGCCCTGCGTTCATCATGTAGACGCGCGTATCGAAGAACATCCACGCAATGCCGCTGGCGTGAATGGACTCCGATACGACCACGCCGCTGAACTTCTTCTGGTCCTTCGGCGCGCGGACGAGAATCCGCGTGGCGTACGGCTTGCCAGCCGCGGTGCCGGACACGAAATATTCCGTGGTCTCGTAGCCGAAATCCGCAAGGCCGGTCCCTTTGGGGGCCACCGCTTGTTCCCCAGTCATCGAATTCTGACTGAACGCCGGGAACATGGCCCCCGGACCGGTGACCGGTCCGGTGACCATCGGCAACGGCACCTGCCTGGCTGCAGGAGCCTGCTGAGCGGCGCCGCCCACGAGCAGTGGGCTGACCCCGAGTGACGAAGCCGACGAACGCGACGATGGCTATGTTGCGCGCCAAGCTGGACACGCTGGACAAGTTGTACGGCGGCTTCATATGTGTTCAGTTACTTCTTGAGAGGGTTGTTCTCCAGATAGAACCCTTCTCTGATTTCCTTGTTGTTCTCTTCGCAGGAGTACTCGAGCAGCGGGGAATTCATCCGCGTGAAAATGCGCGTGTTCTTGATCGGCTTCGTCCAGTACTTCGGATCCGTCATCGTCACTTCGTAACGGATGTGATCCTTGTCGATGTACGACATGCGCTCCAGGACACGCAATTGATCACTGAACACGTGTTCTGCCGTATCGATCCAGGTCTTCGGGTGGAAGCCGCCTGTCTCGACTACGAGGGTATCGCCCTCCCACTTGCCGGCTGACGTGCCCATCCAGGTGGGTTCCAGGTCAGCGGTTGGTGGCAGAGGCTTTCCGCTGATGGGCACAAAGTGGAAGAGATTGTCCTGCTCCCACAAAACCACCAGTTGATCGTTGTTGTGCATGTAGCCATGCGGGTACGGCGTCTGGTACGACCGGGTATATCCCCACGGCAGGCAGAACAGGCCGTAGTCGAACTTCGGCTCCTTCTTTTGTTCGGCCGCTCCGGCGGGCGTAAACGCAATGTCCGTCGTATCGGTGACCGACGCGCATCCCGGACTTCCACCAGCGCAGCCATTCGCAGCCCTGGTGACGTCTCCGACGCGGGGGTGATCGAACACGCCACTGAAGTCTGGTTTCCCGTTCGGCAGGCGTGGTATTGGTCCCTTCGCCGGGCCCTCGGGCGGGATCACGATGGCGGGCGCCGCCGCGCCTCTCCCCTGGGCGCCGAGCGGTGCGACGGCCGACAGCACGGCGACGGTGGCCGCTACAACACAGAGCGCTGCCACGAAACGATTTCTGTTCATATACCCTCGCTTTATGGCTGTTGCGCCTGGCCGGCAAACAACCGCTTCCCGTCAGCCAGCTTCACGGAACTGACGCTGCAGGTGTTCGACCCATCCTTCGCGCGTGAACCTTCGACGGAGATGACCTCGCCCGTCTTCAATGAATTCTTGTTCCACCCCTGACGGACGAGCGAATTCGGCGCTCCACCTTCACACTGCCACGCCGTGACGGATCCGTTTGCCTCTTTCACATCGAAATACACCCAGATGTGAGGATTCGCCCACTCGAGCTTGGTGACGGTCCCCGTCATTGCGACTTTCTTTGTCCCGTCGAACACCGCTGAGAAAGAATGGTGCGCCAGCACCGGCGCGGCCGCTGCCAACGAAAGACCCGCGATCAGCAAAGCGATTCGTGTTCTCATATGGCTTTCCCCCTGAACGTAAACTTTACCTCATCCTGCCGCCGCCGGCACGGGAGCGTGCCATACGCGGGCCCCGTCAGTGCGGAACGACCCTTCGTACACCGTGCCCGCCGAGCCCAACGCCGTCCGCACGCGCTCGGCCAGCCTCACGCCGGCCCCTTCGCCATCGACGATTCCGTAAACGGTGGGACCCCACGAACTCTGTCCCACGCCCGCCGCACCCCACTCGGTCATGCGACGTATCAGCTCCTCGGTCGGACCGGGTGTAAAGGTCCCACCCTGCGCCGGCGCGAACCAGCGGCCGGTCATCGCCTGAACTTCGCTCAAGGCCGGCCCGAACCTCGCAAGATCAGCATCGGCGAGGGCCGGCAGCAAGGCCATCAGCACCAGATGCGCCACTCGCTCGACCTCGCGTTCCGGCGCCGGCGGGAGCTCGGCGAACGCCTGCGCTTCAGCGGCACCGCTCATACCCTGTCCGGAGTGGGGCACCGCGACGACGCACCGCCATGAGGGCGGAAAGGGCAGGCGCACGAGCAGCGGCGCAACGCGGCCGCTTTCCGGATATCGGCCGCCCTCGAGAACGAGTCCACCCCCGGCAAACGTCCAGGTGCCGATGGCCGACCGCTGCGCCCGCCCGACCGCGCGCGCAAGTCCGGGCGCTTCGGTCGGCAGGCCGTAGATCTCCGCGAGGGCGCGCGCGACCGCAAGCCCGAGCTGAGTGCCGGAGCCGAGGCCCGCGTGCGGAGGCAGCGCGCGCTCGACGTGCAGGACGGCGCCGCCCTCGAGGCCATGATGCGCAAGGAACTGGCGGGCGAAGGCGGCTGCGCGATCGGCGTCCTCACCGGTGACGGTCAGCGTGTCCGCCGGCGATGCCGATAACAGAAGCGTTGGCGCCGGCGCCGCCGCGCCGAGGCCGCCGAAGCGGCGTCCACGCGCCCCTCGAAGATCGAGCACGCCGAAATGCAGGCGGGCCGGCGCTTCGACGAAGATCGCGTCCGTCATGTCTGTTCCGGCGTGGCCGCTGCCGTCGGCGGCATCGGCGCCGCGCGGATGTGCTCCGTCAGGAGCTCCATCGCTTCCAGTTCCTGCGGGCCGGCGGTCTTGTCGACGATCACCTGGAGCCGAGCCATCTCGCTCTCCACGAAAAAACGCGGCAGGAGATGCAGACGCGTGGCGTAGATGGCCGCTTCGAGAACCGCGTGCCTCGCTCGATTGAAGCCGATGAACTCGCGGCGCGTTCCACGATGCACGACCGCCATCTCGATTCGCGAGCGCGGCGGCGTGCTGTCGATGGCCTGCACTTCGAGCTCGCGCCACGAGCAGCAGTCGGCGAGTACGACGCCGCGGACGACCGTGGCTGGACTGGATTCATACTGCGGGCTCGAGATCGCGGCGCGGGCGAAGATCCGCACGTCGTCGGTGAGGTTCACGACCGCGGCGCGCGAGGCGACGATGTTGCGGTACGTGGTCGTCTCCAGAAACGGTTTGAGGACGATCGTCTCATCGCCCCATTCGACGCCCATCGGCGCGAAGTTCAGCGTCCCATCTGCCGCAACGGTGGTGACGATGGTTTCAACGATCATCAGCGCACGAGATCGACCGGCGGCGGCACAAACGCGCCATCCGAATCGCCGCGCCACGGCATCGCGTCTCGCGCCCTGTCCACGCTGTCCCTGCCGTCGGCGCCGGTCGGCAGTTCTCCGGTCCGCGAGCGCTCGCCGTGCAGGAAGCGATCGAGCATCGCGTAGCCGTACTCGGTGGCCGCGGACTCGGGGTGGAATTGCACGCCGATGACCGGATGCGTGCGATGTTCGACCGCCATGATCTCGCCGTCGTCGTCGGCTGTTGCGATCACGCGCAGGGACGCCGGCAGTGACGCGCGCGCGATGGCGAGCGAGTGATAGCGAGTGACCCGGAGCGGCGTCGGGAGTCCCGCGAACACGCTCGTTCCGTCATGCGAGACGGGCGATGTCCTTCCGTGCCGTGGCCGCCCGGCGCGGACGACGTCGCCGCCGTACGCGGCGCCGATGCACTGGTGGCCGAGACACACGCCCAGAATCGGAATGGTCGGGCCGAAGGAGCGGACCACGTCGTTCGAGATTCCGGCTTCGGTGGGTGAGCACGGTCCAGGCGAAATGATGAGGTGGCTTGGGGCGAGCGCCTCGATCTCGCCGAGCGTCACCTCGTCGTTTCGGCGGACGACTGCGTCCTCGCCGAGCTCGCGGACGTACCGGGCGAGGTTGTGGACGAACGAGTCGTAGTTATCGATCAGGAGGATCACGGCAGTCTCACCAACGCATCGATCATACCGCGGGCCTTGTCAAGGGTTTCGCGGTACTCCTGTTCGGGATCCGAGTCGGCCACGATGCCGCCGCCGGCGCTGAAGTATACGTGCCCGGCAACAGCCACCATCGTGCGGATCGCGATGCTGCTGTCGAGGGTCCCGGTCACGCTCCAGTAGCCGATCGAGCCGCAATACACGCCGCGCTCCGATGGTTCGAGCTCGGTGATGATTTCCATCGCGCGAACTTTCGGGGCACCGGTGATCGACCCGCCCGGGAATGAGGCGCGCAGAAGGTCGAGCCCGTCCGTGCCCGGCCTGAGATCGCCAACGACCGTCGAAACAAGATGATGAACGGTTGCGTAGTGTTCGAGTCCGAACAGCTCGGCGACGCGCACCGTGCCGGGTGCGCAGACCCGCGACAGGTCGTTTCGCATGAGGTCCACGATCATCAGATTTTCGGCCTGATCCTTGGCGCTCAGGGCCAGCGCGACCCCGAGCGCGGAGTCGTGTTCGGGGCCGACCCCGCGCGGTCGCGTGCCCTTGATTGGGCGGGTCTCAACGTGGCCCCCTTGGTCGACACGAAGAAAGCGCTCCGGTGACGCACTGAGCACGACGCCGTCCGGAAAGTCCAAGTACGCCGCGAACGGAGCGGCATTCCGGGTTCGGAGTCGGCGGTACAACGTCCACGTGGGCTCATCGAGCGGCGCTTCGAACCGTTGCGAGAGATTCGCCTGAAAGATGTCCCCGGCGAAGATGTACTCGCGCACCTGCGCCACCGCGGCGAGATAGTCGTCGTGCGTGAAGGAGGAGCGCAGCGCGAGCCTCCCGTCCCACCAGCCGTCTTCGACCGGAAAGGACGGCGCCGCCGGTGGCCGCAGCGGGAGCGTGATGCCCGCGACCGCTATCGCACCTGCCGCATCGGCGTGCACCTCGTGATGCGATTGCAAGTGCTCGCGCACCTCGGCCGCCCGCGAAGCCGCGCGGCGCGTGCGTGCCTCGGGCGATGTCTCCGGCAGGCCGGTCGAGATGAGCCATGCGCGCGACTGGTCGTGATCCCACGCGAGGACCCAGTCGTACACGCCGAAGACCACGTCGGGCAAGGCGAGGTCCTCGTGGCGCGGCGCCGGAAGCCGTTCGAGCGCGCGGCCCCAGTCGTACGCGAGGTAGCCCGCTGCGCCCCCTTGGAAGGGCGGCAAGCCCGGCACCGGTTCCGACGCATGCGGTGCGAGCAAGGCCCGAATCGCGTCGAGCGCGTCGCCCTCAACCGCGTGTCGCGTCCCCTGGAGTCTGTGGAAGTCGACGCACTCGGTCCGCGATCCCTTGCTCCACACCACCGAGACCGGATCCGCCGCGAGGAAGGAGTAGCGACCGAGCCGCGCGCCCTGGGCTGCGCTGTCGAGGAAGAGCCGATAGGGGAGGTCGCTCAGCAGCTCGCAGCAGCGGACGGGATCGGGAGGTGGAACGAGCTCCTCGACGAGGGGAGCGATGCGATGTTCAGGCATCGGAACCGTCGGCCGGGCCCGCACGTGACGAGCGTTGTGTCAGCCGCACATGCTCCGCTTTCACATCGTCGGGCGGCGTGAGATACCCCCACGACAGCGAGCCCTCCTGGCGGTAGGTCTTGCCAAGCGTCACGGCAAGACTGGCGCGCGCCAGCTCCTTTCCCAGGTAGAAGGCGTGCGTCGGCTCGTCGACGTCGAGCTGCGCAAAGATGTCCCCGATTCGGGCGACGTCGGTGGTGCGGATGAAGCGTTCGTTGTTCAGCACCGTGATCGCCTCGCGGTCGGCGAAGATGCGGAAATTCGGATCGGTGATGCCCGCCTGCAGCGCGCGCAACTCCTCTTCGGTGAACGCGAGGATCTCGGGATCCTTGACGGTGACGAGTCGATCGTCGACGCCTTTGGGGATCGTGTGCCCGCCGACCGCGTAATGCATCAGTCGACGGGCGACGTCGACTTCGCGCACCGCACCTCGCGCCCACGGGATGACCTCGGTCGTGAGCACGGCTCGCACGCCCAGCTCCTGACAGACGGCGATCATCATGGCGTTCACGCCGGTCGAGTCGGCCGCCGTCAGCTCGGTCAAATTCCCGATGCCCATCAGCATCTCCGCTTCCGGATACCGTCGGCGCACTTCCGCGTACCGCTCGAGCGACGCCATGAAGCCCAGGCCGATCGGCTCGAGGATGGGGTCGATCACATACGGAACGTTCCACCGCGTGAGCTTTTCGAGGCTGGGTTCGAGCGTCTCGAGCGTGCTGCCGAGATCCGGCACCACCACGACGCGCGCGCCGGTGCCGGCAAGCGCCTGCGCCACGTCGATGTTCGAGCCGTTCACGCTGAGCACCAGCTCGGCACCGGCCGCCACAGCGACGCGAATCTCGTCGCGGTCGAACGTGTCCACGCTCACCCGCATGCCGGCGGCCACGAGGTCGCGCACGACCTCGCCGAGCTCCGGGAACGCGAGCCCGGGCGTGCACCCGACATCGATGAGATCGGCGCCCGACGCACGGTAGTAGTCCGCCGCACTGCGCAGTGCGGCGCGGGTCAGCCGCGGGGCGTTGTTGATCTCGGCGAGAATCTCGATGTCCCAGGCGCCGTAGTCGCGCGCGGCCGCCGCCCGGCCGAAGTACGCCGGTATCTCGCGCAGGTCCTTCGGCCCCTTCTCTACGCGCACGCCGATCTTCCCGGCGGCCGTCTGCGGGTCGCCCTCGCAGAGCCCTGGGATCAACACCAGGTCTGTGCCCTCCGGTACGTCCCGGGCCTGCAGATGTTGCGCGATCCAGGTCGTCGTCATCAGCGCCGCCACCGTAATCCGCAGGACGATGACGTCGTACGCGAAGGGAGGCGCCATGTCGGCGAGCTGGCGGCGAAGCGAGGGCTCGGCGAGCCGCCCGGTCACAAACAGGACGCGGCGCGGCTCGGCGTTCATCAACGCGGCTCGCCGCTCCGCACGAACTTGTTCGGCGTACCTTCGAGCGCCCCGCCCGCGGCCGGACGCCACAGCGCGACTTCGTCGAACTTGCGCGCGAGCGCGAAGTCCTTGTCAGTGATCCCGCCGGCGCTGTGCGTCGACAGCTTGACTACCACGCGTCCCCACGTCACCGCGAGATCGGGATGGTGGTACGCCGCCTCGGCCAGATAACCGATGGCGTTGACGAGCATCAGCGTCGTCGGCCAGCCGTCGGTCTTGTAGACGCGACGGATCCACTTGTCTTCGTAAAACCACCCGGGCAGATCGCGCAAGCGTTCGGCGATCTGCGTCTCGTCGTACGTTTTTTCTTTTTCCGCCATGACGGCTCCGTTCAATTACTCAATTACCCGATTACCCAATTACCCAATTCACATGACAATGCCTCCGCCAACCATGATCGTCTGGCCGGTCATGAAGGCGGCGGCGGGCGAGGCGAGGAACACGGCCGCGCCCGCGACATCCTCGGGGGTGCCCCATCGCTTGAGCGGCGTGGATTCGGCCACCGCGCGGCGCAGTGTCTCGTTCGCGCCCGCGCCAAACGAGGTTTCGATCCACCCCGGTGCCAGGATATTGACGCGCACGCGGGGCGCGACCGATCGCGCGAGGCACTTGCTGAACGTGAGAATGCCGCCCTTCGCCGCTCCATAGATCTGGGGATTCTGTCCGGCCATGCCGGCGGTCACGTGATCCCAGCTCATATTGATGATCACGCCGCCGCTTTCCTGCGCGCCCAGCATGTCCGCTGCCTGCCACGACGCCAGCATCGTCCCTCGAAGATCGACTCTGAGCACCTGGTCGATCTTCTCGCTCGGGCTCAGCTTGGCACCGGCGCCGGTGAGGATGTCGGCGCCCGCGTTGTTCACCCAGACGTCCAGGCGCCCAAGCGCGTCGCGGGCCGACGGACCGACGGCTCGAGCGACTGATCGTCGGCCAGGTCGAGGCGGATGGTGGCCACGCGACGTCCGAGCGTTCGAATCTCGCGCTCGACTTCGCGCGCACCCTGTTCGTTTGCTCGATACGTAATCGCGACGTCGGCCCCGGCGCGAGCCGCCGCGAGTGCGATGGCCCGACCAATGCCGCTCGAGGCGCCCGTCACGAGCATGGCGCGGCCGGCGAGCGGCGCGGTGACGGCGTCGGTCGTCATAAACGCGTACTGTATGATCCTCCGTGTATGGTGTCCAACCGGATGGCTGACAATCCCGGCGAAGTGAGCACGCTCCGGCTCACGAGCCTGTCGCACGGCGGCGGCTGCGGCTGCAAGCTCGCGCCGGCAGTGCTCGAGCAGATCATCGCGAAGGCGGCGGGAAGCGCGGCAGGCA
The DNA here is from genome assembly GCA_963789965.1 of uncultured Acidobacteriota bacterium. Classification (GTDB taxonomy): domain Bacteria; phylum Acidobacteriota; class Vicinamibacteria; order Vicinamibacterales; family CAVVIG01; genus DATLLJ01. The sequence continues at coordinate 210,609 of CAWBMO010000001.1, read as the reverse complement.
TCATCCCACCGCAGCTGCTTGTCGGCATCGAGACGAGCGACGACGCCGCGGTGTACCAGATCAATGAGACCCAGGCGATCGTCGCGACGACCGATTTCTTCATGCCGATCGTGGACGACCCGTTCGACTTCGGCGCCATCGCGGCGACGAATGCGATCTCCGACGTGTACGCCATGGGTGGAAGCCCCTTGTTCGCTCTGGCGCTGGTCGCGATGCCGATCGACAAGGTGCCGCTCGAGACGATCCGGCGGATTCTGCAAGGCGGCGAATCGGTCTGCCAGCGCGCGGGCATTCCCGTCGCCGGCGGCCACAGCGTCGACTCCGTGGAACCGATCTACGGGCTGGTCGCCATCGGTCTCGTCGATCCGCGCGAGGTCAAGCGCAACGCCGATGCGAAGCCCGGCGACAAGATCATTCTCGGCAAAGCCCTGGGCGTCGGCGTGTACGGCGCCGCTCTCAAGAAGCAGCAGATTACCGACGCGCAGTATCGAGAGATGATCGCCAGCACGACGCAACTCAATACGCCGGGCCGCCGCCTGGCTCGTCTTCCAGGTGTCCACGCGCTGACTGATGTCACGGGTTTCGGACTGCTCGGTCACCTGCTCGAAGTGTGCAAAGGCTCCGGGGTCCACGCCACAGTGCGCTGGAACGCGGTGCCGTTGCTGACGTCGGCGCGCGATCTGGCCGGCGCCGGACATGTCACCGGCGGCTCGAGCCGCAACTGGAAAGGCTACGGCAGCCTGGTCGACCTGAGCCGGCTACGGTGAGATCGAACGCGCGCTCTTGACCGACCCGCAGACGAGCGGAGGATTGCTGGTCGCGTGCGCCCCAGAGGCAGCCGACGACGTGCTGGAGGTGTTCCAATCCGAAGGCTTTCGTCACGCCGCCGTGATCGGCGAAGTCGGTGCCGGAACGCCGGGCATCACGGTGGTCTAGCTCGCATGACCGATCACAGACGCGCGATGCGACTGCTTGTCAGCGTGGCGAACGCTGCGGATGCGTCGGCTGCGCTCGCAGGCGGCGCCGACGTGATCGACGCGAAAAACCCGCTCGCTGGCGCGCTCGGTCCTGTGTCGGCGGACGTGCTGCGCGAGATTCACGCGACGGTTGCGGGCGCGCGCCTCGTCACGGCCGCGATCGGCGACGCGTCTGACGAAACCGAAATTGAGCGCGCGGCGGGCACGTTCGCGGCCGCGGGCGCGGCGCTCGTGAAGGTTGGCTTTGCCGGAATCACGAACGCGAGCCGCATTGAGACTGCTCATCAGGGCGGCCGTGCGCGGCGCCCGGAGCTCCCACCGGTGTCGTCGCGGTGGCGTACGCCGACGCGCGATCCGGTCGGTGCATTCGTCGACGTGGCGGCGCGTGCCGGGGCGATGGGCGTGCTGCTCGACACCGCGGACAAGTCCGGGCCCGGCCTGCGTGGGCTTATGACGCCGACCGCTCTCGCTCGGTGGGTGGCCGAGGCGCACGAAGGCGGGATTGCTGGTCGCGCTGGCAGGGAAGTTGACCGCGGAAGATCTCTCATTCGTGCGCGACGCCGGCGCCGACATCGCGGGCGTGCGCGGCGCCGCGTGCGACGGCGGGCGAGCGGGGCGTGTCTCGAGCGAAAGGGTTTCCCTCCTGCGAGCGCTCTGTGGTCCGGCTAAAGCCGGACACTCCGTACGTCAAGGAGATGACGTGCGTAGTGTCCCGCTTTAGCCGGACGTTCCCCGAAGCGCGGAGTCCAGCGCTTCAATCTGATCGGCCGGAACAATCATTCGTTTGACCTGCGCGGGCAGCGCGCGCGCGAAGTGCGCGTCGACCCGGTCGCCTTCAGTGGCCCCCGGCGGCTTCACCAGCACCAGTTGCCGCGCGCCGACCTGTCCGGCGACCCATGCCGCGATGCTGTCGCTCGTCACGTCCCACGAGTGGGGAAGCGGGTCGGCCTCGTGCAGCCAGCGATACGGCGCGAGCACCGGGACTAGACGAACGGGCGCGTCGAGCGCCGCGGCAATCTCATGCCGCTTCGTGACGAGCACGCCGCCGGCAAGCCGCTCGGCGACAAGATGCGCGTACTGGTCCATCGCCAGCAGGGCCATCCAGTGCGCCGCGTCATCGGAAAGGCGGATCCGGCGGTCCACCTCGCGGACCATGTCGGCGAACGGCCCGCCGCCCGGCACGACCAGCAGCCGCCGGTCCCGGCTGGCCGCGCCGATCGCCGCCATGGCGGCATCGAAATGCGTGGGCGTGCGCGAGCACGCCGCCGCCGATTTTCACGACGATGTCGACGACAGCCGGGCTCTCCGCACCGCTCGTCATCATCATCTACATGAAGTTGCGGGTGTGGAGTCCGGAAAGCTCTGCCGCTTCGAGCTCGGTGAAACCGAGTCGCATCAGGCGTTTTTGCCGCCCATCATCCATGTCCCGGGTCAGTTGCATGACCCGCCGATAGCCTTCCCGCAGGTCGGCGTGCTCCCAGGAACCGGCGGCCATGAGGAGCAACGCGTCGAAGACCTCGGCGTTGAGGCCGGACGTATGGCGAAGCGCCTCGTGACGCCGGCGAATGGCGTCGGCGAGGCGCGGCCGGAGGCCCGGCATCGGTGCTCAGATGCTGGCTGAGGTGAGCGAGGCCAAACGCCACGTGCCGCGCTTCATCCTGCGCGGCCAGCCGCGCGACCGACGCCGTCACCGGATCGGGCGCGTACTGTTCGATGAACCACAGCAGGGAGAGAAACGTGCCCTCGCCGAGCACCGAAAGCAGAAACGACGCGATGGCGAATTCAGGCTCGTCGACCAGAGTCTTGAGCGACGCCTGGCCGCCGCTCGTCGACAGGCCCAGCTCGTCGCGTTTGAGCCGCGCCCGTCGCGTGAAGACGTCGATGTGGCGCGCCTCGTCGGCTGCCTGGACGGCGAGCACCTGCATCACCTCGCGGAAATGCGGATGAAGCTGCGCGATGAAGCGGCTGGGGATGATCAGCGCCGCGGTTTCGTTTTCGATGAGAAACGTCATGATCTGCACGACCGCCGTCTTCCACATCGTCGGGCAGAGTGAATTCCGCGTTCCATGGGATCGCGGTTTCTGGATCCCACTGCGCGGCGACCGCCTGCGCGTAGATCCGGGCGGCGTCGTCCGCCCACACCTCGATCTTGTCGACCAGGTGGAAATCGAATTCCGGCGTGCCGGCTTCGACCAATCGCGCCGCGGGCGGCAAGCCCCCAACTTCGTGGAGCATGTTCAGCGACGGCATCGGCGCGAGCCGCCCCGGGTTGACCGGCGCGCCTCGCATCGGCCCACCGGCCGGTCTCGGCTTCGCCGCTCAGAATGACGGCGTGTCCCCGCTCTCCATCCGGACCCGGCCGCCAGGTGAAGCGATGGCCTTCGGTGCGGCACCATGCGCGCAGATCGACGTCCAGCTCCGGCAGCTGTGCCGCTGACGTCGATCTCCTCGCGGACTCCCGCCAGGCGCAGGGCACGTTTGATCAGCAGGTACCCGCCTTCGGCGAGGCCGAGACTTCCGAGATCTACCTGCATCGCGCGAGGGAATCCTGGACGAATGCGTCAATCGTACTAAAACGATCGACCGCCGCGGCAAGCTGCGCATAGCCCTCCACGCGGCCGGGCACCCACTGCTTCAGGCCTTCGAGATCGAGCAGGGGACGCACGTCCGCATCGGCATAGGACATGCCCAGCAGCAGTTCGCGGAATCGGGCAACCTCGGCTTTGGGTGCGTCATCGAACACCGTGAAGTTGCAGTGATCGTACGGGGGCGTCTGCGCAAGGATGCGCGTGGCGCCTGACGGAATCGTGCCTTCCCGGCTGAAGACCAGATGATTCGCATCGAGGATGCACGCCGCGTCCGCCTCGCCGCGAACGAGCGCCCGCACGGCGTCGCGTTCGCCGCCGATGTGGTCGCCGTGTTTGCCGACCAGCCGGTCGAACAGCATCACCTCGAAATCCCGGCGTGGGGTGAGGCCGTGATCGGCGAGATAGCTCAATGGAATGAGCGTCGCCTGCGGAGAGTCGTTCGCGCCGACCGCGACGCGCCGTTGCTTGAGGTCGCCCAGGGCGTTGATGCCGCTGTCCGAGCGCACAAGGATGATGGAGGTCAGGTCGCGGTCCGTGTCGCGCATGCAGACAGCCTCGGCATGCCGGCCGAGGCTGTTCGCCACGCGCTCCGCCTGGAGCCAGGCGAGCGGTGAGTTCCACGCCACGTGGATGTGTCCCAACATGTGCGCCGCGACCTGCGCCTCGTAGTTCGAATACAGCACGTAGTCGAACTCGAGACCGCGGCTTCGAAAGTACTGTTGGAAGCCGTCCCAGATCGTCACGACTTTCGCGTCGTACGCGACGGCTCCCATGATCAGTGGGTCAAGGCTGTTCATAATCGGTCGTCCCTTTTCAGAAGAGTTTCATGCCGCAGATGGCCTTGCCGATGAAGTCGTACAACACGTCGGTCGTCGGTGCCATGACGCCCGCAGCATGCGCATCTCGAAAATAACGCTCGATCGCGAGGTCTTTCCGGAAGGCCGCGCCGCCGCACACGCGCATGGCCGTTTCGAGGACTTCGATGGCTGCCTCACCGGCCGCAGCCTTGCAGGCGAGCACGCGGAGTGTCGCATCGCGCGGCCCGTTTCGAGGGCCACGATCGTGTCGTTGAGCAGCGTCCGCGCCATGTCGGTCTGGACGCGCATCCGGGCGATGTAGTTGCGAATCGTCGGGAGATCGGCGAGCGTCGAGTCGACATCGGCAAAGCGAACGCCGCTCGCGTGCCGCGCAGTTCGCTGAACGGCCGCCTCCATGATGCCGACCGAACAGGCGGCATTGAGGACGTTGAAGAGCGGCAGGACGGTCCCCATCATGATGTCGAATCCCTTGCCGTCCGCGCCCAACATCGCGGACTCGGCCAGACGGGCACCGTTGGCGGAGACAGGCGAGGAATCGTTGCCGCGCAGCCCCAGTCCATCGAAGGGGCCCTGCACTCGAATGCCCGGTGTGTCGGCGGGAACCAGCCAGAGTGTGCTCAAACCGCCGTTAGCCTGCATCGGTTGGGATGACCAGACGTAGCTGGTGGCCTTCGACGCGGACGTGACCCAGCTTTTTCGCGCGTCGAGGACGATGCGATCGCCATTCTGTTTCGCCGTGCTGGTTGGAGCCCAGAAGTGGCTGCGCGACCCGACTTCACTGAACGCGAGCGTGCTCAGGTGGGCGCCGCTGGCCGCGGCACGTCGCACCTCATGCGGGCCGTGTGCTTCGAGGACGGCCGTGCCGCAGTAGTGCATGCACAGCACCATGGCGGTCGAACCGCATTCCTGCGCGACTCGTCCGACGATGGCCGATGCGCCCGTGAAGCCGAGGCCGAGTCCTCCCACCTCCGGCGCACTGACGGCGCCCATCAGCCCGGCCTCGGCCAACGCTTTCAGTCCTCGTGCTGGAAATGCGCCTTGCTGATCGACGTTGGGAGCCTCTGGAGCAATCGTCTCGATGCAAAGCCGTTCTAGAGTGGCGGAGTAATCTGCGGCGTCTGGGCACATGCCTCACCTCGTCAGGCCACCGAGGTGCAGCATCGCTCGCGCGAGCGCCTACGGCGGCGTTTGTTGCGGCTCGAAACCTTCGAGCCTGGCGTCGATTCAAAACCGATGGCGCAAGTTCATGCCTACAATCTATTACAAGTTAGTATTGACCGGTTAAGTACGGAGAGTGATACGTGCCTGGTGGTCGTCACGGTCTTCAAAATCGTCGCCCCGACACTTTGTGTCGGGGGGTAGGTTCGATTCCTACCCTCTCCGCCATCCTTCGCTCTCGATCGCACGCGAAGGATGTCCGCCGTAGCTGCGAAGCAGCGGAGGCGGACCAGACCTGATTGCCTTCAATCTGAGATTCGTGGCGCCCGCATGAAGCCGTCTCGCCTTCGCGCGATCCCCTCAGTGGACAAAGTCCTGCACGCGCTCGGGGACGCCGGATTGCCGCGCCCGATGGTCCTCGACGTCGTGCGCCGGGAACTCCAGGTTCTCCGGACTCAGAAAGCCGTTCCCGATTTCGACGGCGTGGTTGCGCGCATCCGGGCGGTTCTCCTCGACATCGGTCGGACCCGCATCCAACCGGTCATCAACGGCACCGGCATTCTCGTGCACACGAATTTCGGGCGCGCCCCGCTCGGTGCGGATGCCGTGGCGGCGTTGTCCCGCATCGGTTCGAATTACAGCAACCTGGAATACAGCCTCGCGGGCGGCGCACGAAGCGGTCGCGCCGCTTACCTGGAGCACGGCCTCGCGCTGTTGTGCGAGGCGGAAGCGGCCACGGTCGTCAACAACAACGCCGCCGCCCTGGTGCTGATCCTGCGGCATTTCTGCCGGCCAGCCGTAAACGAAGTCGTCATCTCCCGCGGTGAGCTGGTTCAAATCGGCGGCGGATTCCGGATCCCGGACGTGCTCGAGTCGAGCGGCGCAACGCTGCGCGAAGTCGGCACGACGAACCAGACCTCACTCAAGGACTATGCTCGGGTCATCACCCGGCAGACGGCTCTCGTCCTGAAAGTCCACCGCAGCAATTTCTTCATGGACGGCTTCGTGGACTCGCCCCGCACGGAGGATCTTGCCGCGCTGGCGCGGAAAAAGCGGGTCGTCTTCGTCGAAGACCTCGGCAGCGGCGCCATCATCGAAACGGGGACGATCGCGGGCCTCGAACACGAGCCGATGCCCGCCGAAGTGCTTCGTCACGGTGTGGATCTCGTGTGCTTCAGCGGCGACAAACTGCTCGGTGGTCCGCAAGCCGGCATTATCGCGGGCAAAGCCAAACTCGTCGCTGCGCTGAAGAGCGAGCCGCTCTTTCGCGCGCTGCGCTGCGACAAGCTGATTCTGTCGGCACTCGAGGCGACAGTGGATGCCTACTTGCGGGGCGCGGCCGGTGTGCCGGTGCTCGAGATGCTGCACGTCACGAACGAAGATCTGCGCGGGCGCGCCGAGCGGATCGTTGGGGCACTCGACGGGCTGCCGCTCACGGCACGCGTGGGAACGGGCCGTGCGCAGGTCGGCGGCGGGACGCTGCCGCGGTCGGTGATGCCATCGGTGACGATCGACCTGACGCACCGCACACTCAAGGCGCAGGAGATGGCCAGGCGCCTGCGGGAGCAGGCGATCCCGGTGATTGGCTATGTCGCGCGCGGACACACTCAAGCTCGACTTGCGGACCATTTTTTCACGTCAGGATCGGGACGTGGTGGGCGCGATCCGCGCCGCGTCCGCGTCGTAATGCATTTCATCGTCGCGACCGCCGGACACGTCGATCACGGCAAGAGCGCCCTGATCAAAGCGCTCACAGGCACGGATCCCGATCGCCTGCCGGAGGAGAAATCGCGCGGGATCACGATCGACCTCGGCTTTGCTCACCTGGAACTTCCGTCGCCTGCGCCTCCACCATCGTCGTTTCTTCTGGGGATCGTCGACGTGCCGGGCCACGAAGATTTCGTGAAGAACATGGTCGCGGGTGTGGGCTCGATTGACCTGGCCCTTCTGGTTGTCGCCGCTGACGATGGCTGGATGCCGCAGACCGAGGAGCACCTGCAGATCCTCACCTACTTCGGAGTACGCCGCGCCGTGGTCGCCCTGACGAAGGCGGATCTGACGCCGGATGAGCCGGGCGCGGTGGCCGCGATCCGCGAGCGGTTGCGCGACAGTCCTTTCGCAGAGGCACCGATTGTCCCGACGTCGGTCGTCAGCGGAAGAGGCCTCGACGAGTTGAAGGCGACGCTCGCACGCGTCCTGGCCGGGACGCCTCCGCCCCGCGACATCGGCAAGCCGCGGCTCCCGGTCGACCGCGTATTCACGCTGCCGGGCATCGGGACCGTCGTCACCGGCACCTTGTTCGGCGGCACGTTGCACCGCGGCCAATCGGTCGTCATTCAGCCGTCCGGAAAGACGACGCGCATTCGTCGAATCCAATCCCACGGCCACGACGTTGAAACGAGCGGACCCGGCACCCGGACCGCGCTCAACCTGGTCGACGTCGATGCGCTCGACGATGTGCATCGCGGCGACGTGATCACGCTCGCGGAACTCGGCGGTCCGAGCGAAGTCCTCGACGTGCTTCTTGAGATTTCGCCGAGGGGCGCCCGGCCCGTCAAAGACGGCCTTCGTGTGCGTGCGCACCACGGCAGCGGCAATGTGGCCGCGCACGTGGCTCTCTCGGCGGGGAAGGAGCTGGCTGTTGGCGGGCGCGTCCTCGCGCAGCTGCGGCTGGAGGCACCGGCCTTCGTCTTCTCCGGAGATCATTTCACCGTGCGCGACTGGGCCGAGCAGCACACGCTGGCAGGCGCCATCGTCCTCGACCCGGACGCCAGCCGAAAAGCGTTCCGCACACCGGCGTACCAGCAGTGGCTCGGTCGCCTTGCAGAATCAGCAGAGAACGTGGACCAGTTTGTGGCCTCATACGTTGCGCGTGACGGCGCCGCCCGACGGTCGCCACTGCTGTTGAAGTCGAATTTCAGCGCTGCCGACATCGAAGGCGCCATTGTCCGACTCGTGGCCGCGGGTGTCCTCGTGCCGGTTGGGGATTTCGTCTGCGATGCGGGCACGTGGCGGGAGCTGGGCCGGAAAGCGACCCAGGCCATCGATGCGGCGCATCGAGCACACCCCGAAAACCTCGGGCTTCCGCTTGCGGATCTGCGCGCCGCGCTCGAAGGGAATCTGCCAGCCGCCCTCGATATGTTTGACGGGTTCGTCGCCCGATTGTGCGAAGGGGATGAATTCGTGCGCGTCGGTTCGGTCGTCCGCCGCGCGTCGCATCGGCCCGCGTTGCCGGAGCCGCTCCAGGCGACCGGCGCAAGACTGGTTCAGGCGTTGGCGGCCAAGGCGTTCGATCCGCCCTCGCGCAAGGAGCTGACGCCCGATGCCGTGTCGCAGCGAGCCCTGCGTTTTCTCATCGAAACCGGCGAGGTGGTCGAAATCAACGCGGAGCTCGTGATGGGCGCGCAGGGCGTGGCGCAGGCCACTCAGTTGATCCAGAAGTTCATTCGCGAACACGGTCCCGCGACCGTGAGCGATTTGCGTCAGGCCCTCGGGAGCAGCCGCCGCGTCGTCGTGCCGCTGCTCGAATACCTCGATCGCACGTTCGTCACGTTGCGGCAGGGCGACAGGCGGGCGCTGCGCCGCTAGGCGGTCCATGCGCGTGATCGGCGTCCTCGATCTGCTTGGCGGGTGCGCAGTGCACGCTCGTGCGGGACAGCGCGACCGCTATGAGCCCGTGCAAACGGTCGCCGGCATGGCGATCGAACCCGGTGATGCGGTGGCGCTCGCGCGGACATATCTGCGCCACCTGGGGCTCACCGAGTTGTACGCCGCCGATCTCGATGCGATCCTCGGTCGCCCTCGACAAGACGCACTCGTCGCCTCGGTGGCGGCACTCGGGGCGCCGCTGTGGCTGGACGACGGCGCGGCGTCGGTCAGCGACGCGCGGCATGCGCTCGAGCTTGCTGCCGCGGTGGTGGTGATCGGTCTCGAGACGCTGCCTTCATATGACGCGCTCGCAGAAATCTGCGCCTCGGTCGGAGGCGACCGCGTGGCGTTCAGTCTCGATTTGAGGGACGGCGTGCCTGTCGCGGCTTTGGGCGCGGCCGACGAGCCCGCTCACGTCGTGGCCAAGCGCGCGGCCAACGCCGGCGCTGGCGCGATTGTCGTCATTGACCTGGCGCGTGTGGGCACCGGGGCCGGGCTCGACCTTGCGCTCATCGCGCGCGTGCGCGACGCGGTGCCTGGGCTGACGCTCCTGGCAGGCGGCGGTGTTCGTGGACCCGAGGACCTCGCGCGACTCGCGGATGCCGGCTGCGACGGTGCGCTCGTCGCGACGGCGCTCCACGACGGACGGCTTGACGCCGATGGCCTGGCGGGCGCGAGACAGCGTTACCGCAACGCGAGACGGTAGACGGCTGACTGTCCGAAGTTCTCCTCGACTTCCATCTCGATGGCTGTCAGGCCGCGCGCGCCCATCATCTCGAGCTCGGCGCGCAGGCGATCCGTGAGCAGTTGCGCCAGCATCTCGACGGTGGTGTTCGGGATCGGGAGGAGCGCGCAGTCGCGCCTGGGGAACACATAGCGCGGCTTCCCATCAACCGCCACCTTGACGATGTCCCCTTCCTCTGAGACCTTGACCCGATCACTCTCGAGGGGCAGCAACACGAGGTGATCGATCTCGTCGCACAGGCGGCGCATGATCTTCTTGAGCTCGACGAAGTCGAAGACGAACCAGGCTTCCTCGTTGATCTCGCCATCGAGCGTGACGCTGGCGCGGTAGTTGTGCCCGTGAAGGCCTTCACAGCGGTGCCCGGCGAAGGTAATGAAGTGCGCCGAGGCGAAGACGAGATAGTCCTTGCTGACCGATACGCGGAAATCACCAGGTCGTCGCGGCATCACGACCTCCATCACCGGGCATCACGGACGCTCCAGCCACCGCCGAGCAGCACGACGAAGATCGCTGCCGCCGTGAGGTCCGCCGTCGTGCCAGGGTTGGCGATGTTGCGGGAATCGCGCATCCGACGATCCATGTCCTCGATGGCGCGCCGTCCGGCCGCCGACCCGACGCCGCCCGCGGCGATCGCGCTGCGCGCGCGTTCGGAGACTTCTGCCGCGAGCGAGGCGCCGCCGCGGCGCGCGATGTGGGTATCCGGATGTGCGGCAAGCAGCGTCAGAAATGTCTCGACAATCGCGTCGTCCCACGAGAGCCCGGCGCCGCGAGCCCGCTCGAGCGCCGGCGCGGCCATTCCGAAGGTGACGTCGAATGCCGTCGCGTACTCGTGCGCGACGGCGTCGCGGTCTGCGGCCAGCCGCATCGCCTCGAGCAATGGGATTGTCGGCTCGCTGGCGACGTCCTGAGCCTGCACCTGTCCGAGCCCGCCGGGTCCCGCCCGGCGAATCGCCGCGTAGACATCGCGGGCGTCGGCGACGGTGGTCGCCTCGAGCACCCGACACACGGCGTTACGGAGGCCCAGAAGAAAGGGGACGGGTCTCTTTTCCGACGCGGGTAGAAGATTCCCACCCGCCTTTGTCTGTCCTTCGTTCTGCTCGTCAGGGGCCGGAAAAAGAGACCCGTCCCCTTTTTCGAGAAGGGCCGCACGCGCGATTGGCGTCAGAAGCAGCACGATGCCGAGATTGGTATTCGAGCGCGTCCAGCGCGCCGTCGCCTCAATCGCGAGTCGCACCGTGGCGCCGACGGTGCGCGTACCCGCGCCGGCCAATGGTTCGCCGATGGCCACCGCGCTGGCGAGAAAGTCTTCGTAACGAACGTCCGCGAAGGGGCGTCCCGGCGAGACATTCCCGGGTTTCGGCGCGCTCGCTTCGAGCAGGCAGGCGAGCTGTGCCGCGCCGGCGACGTCGGCGGCGACGAGCTCGCGACAAGAAATGACGTGGGTCATGCCGGCAGTTCCACGGCGCGGCCGGCCGCGACGTTTCCCGCCCGTACGCGAGCCGTCAGGTAATCCACAATGGCTCCCGCGACGTCGATGCCCGTGGCCTGCTTGAGCCCTTGCCATCCTGGAATGCCGTTCACTTCCAGCACGAACACCGTGCCGTCACGCGATGGCAGCAGGTCCACGCCCGCGTAGTCCGCACCGATCGCCGCCGCGGCGCCCAGGGCCAGGTGCTCCCAGGAAGGCGGCAGCTCGAAGGGCCGCGCCGCCCCCCCGAGGGACACGTTCGTGCGCCACTGGCCATCTGGCGCGCGCCGCTCAATCGCACCGAGCACACGACCGCCGATGACGAAGACGCGGATGTCGCGCCCGCCGTGGTCGACCGTGCGCTGCACGTAGAACACCGTTCGCAGCTGCTCGAGCGATCGCACGACACGGAACGCGACGTCGGGATCGCTGACGCGGACCATCCCGTGGCCCATCGAGCCGAAGATCGGCTTGATGATCACGTCGCCCATCGCCGCGACTGCGGCCATCGCCTCGGTCGCCCCCTCGCAGACGACCGTCTCGGGCGTCGGCAGCCCGGCCTCCTGCAGCAGCGCCGTGGTGTAGAACTTGTCGACCGACCGTTCGATCGCGCGTGGCGAGTTCATCACCGGCACGCCGCGTTTTTCGATCCAGTGAAGCGCGTCCACGCGGTAGATCATCTGCTCGAGCGAGCCGCTGGGAATGATCCGCGCCAGCACCGCGTCGGCATCGAGGATCTCGGTGCTGGCAATCGCAAGGCCGGATGTGACGCTGCGTTCGGTGCCAAGCCGTGCGACGAACGCTTCGTAGGGCAGCACTCGGCCGGTGTGGCCGCGTTCGGCCAGCGCGCGGCACAGCTCATCGGTGTGCCAGCCGGTGCCCGCATTCAAGATGGCTATCTGCATCAAGTACGCCCGGAGAATTAGTAAGTTGGTGAGTTGGTAAGTTGGTGAATTAATTTACCAATTTACTAACTCACCAATTTACCAACTTCAATCGAACAGGGAAGTGCGCAGCACTTCCGGATTCAGCCGTCCCGCGTGGAACGTTCGTCCGCTCGTCGCGCTCGTCAGCCACACCTCGGCAGGGCTGAAGAGCATCGGATCGATCTTATAGAAGTCGCTGTCGTAGCGCTTGAAGATGTCGTAGAAGGGCGTCCCGTAATCAGCCGAGGCGGAAGCGGGCAGTCGCCTGGCGAGTTCGTCGAGTTCCGCGTCCTCGGCACGCACGGTGTAGCGGGCCTGACCGCCGTACAGAATGCAATCGTTCGTGCGGCCGATGGCCCGCATATCGCTCCGCGCCGTCGTCGGCAGAGGGGCCGTGCCCATCGCACTGACGACTCGCGTGACATCGAAGCCGAGCGTTTCCATCTTGTGGAGTCCGGTCTCGAGAACGCGTGCGACGATCTGCACACCGCCGGCCAGGCTCGCTGTCGGGGCGACGGCGAACGTCAGCGCATCGGGCGCAATGCCTGCCTTGCCGGCCACCCATTTAGCCACCGCGTCGGTGGGCAACGTGCGTCCCTCGAGCACGAGGACGCCCCGGGTCGCGGCTTCCGCGTAGCCGAGCCTGCCGAACAACTCGCGCTCCACACGCGCTTTCGCGCGCAACGGTCCCGAACCCATCGCGAAAAACCCCTCCGGATTGATCGCCCACCCCGCGTACTGCGACGCCATGCACGACTCGGCGGGATGGTCGGTCCACACATTCACGCCCGGCCATGCCTCGCCGGCGATCGTCAGCGAGGCGAACTGGACGTGTCCCACGCCGCCCATGCACAGCTTCGCCAGGGCCAGCCCCGCACCAAAGCCGCCGGGCACGTTTACGCCAGCGTCAATGACGCGTGCGCCGGTCGAAAGCGTCTGCACGTCCATCCGAAGTTCAGTGGCACGCTGTATGTACCTGTCCGATAGCAAGCTTGCCCGCTCGTTCATTCCGAGGTCAGTCATTTGAGCCGGAGATCATAGCGTAGGCCCTTCGATCGCGCTTGACTTCGCCGACGGCGTGCCCGAAGATTCGGCGGTCTCTGCACGTTGCGAGTTCGTTGCCCCTTTCCGTTTGATCGAATCCCAAGAATCCGGTTCCACGCGACGTGTCAGCGAATCTTGAGCCTTAAGAAGCCGTTCCAGTGTGCTTCGTAAACAGGGAGACTCTCACGGTCGTAAAGTACAGGGAACATTGACTTTTTCGTGGATTTGACGCTAGACTGAGCTGTTCAATTTGTGAAATTATCCACAAATACGTCTACTTTTTGTGGCACCGGAGGGGATGTGTTCAAGAAAGTACTCGTCACGGGGTGCCTGACCATCATTTCAGTGTCCTATGTGGCCGGCCAGGCCCCCCGGCCGCAGCAGCCGTCTGGCACCACGCCGGCGGTGCGGCCCGCCGCCGCAGCGCAGCGGCCCGGTGCCGCCACCCCTGCAGCCCCCTCACCAGACGTCGCGAAGCAGCGTGCCGTCCTCGATCAGTACTGCGTGGTCTGCCACAACCAGAAACTGAAGACGGCCAACCTGCTGCTCGACCAGATGGATCTCGCGCACTTCGCGGATCGCCCGGACCTTGGCGAAAAGATCGTCCGGAAGCTGCGCGCGGGCATGATGCCGCCGACTGGCATGCCGCGCCCGGATCAGGCCACGCGCGACGGGCTCATCACCTGGATGGAAACGGAGCTCGACAGCCACGCGACCACGAATTTGGCGGCGCCGGGCATCCACCGGCTCAACCGCGTTGAGTACAACAATACGATTCGCGATCTGCTCGGGCTCGAAGTGGACGCGTCGAAGTTCTTGCCGTCCGACGACTCGACGCACGGGTTCGACAACATCGCCGGCGCGCTGACGATGTCGCCCGCGTTGATGGAAGCGTATTTGTCTGCAGCGGGCAAGATCAGTCGGCTGGCGATTGGCAGTGCGACGGCGCCGACCCAGGCCGTTTACGTGGCCCCTGAAGACGTCAGCCAGGACTACCACATCGAAGGGCTCCCGTTCGGTACACGCGGCGGCATGCTGATCAAGCACGAGTTCCCGGCCGACGCCTACTACGTCTTCCAGGTGTTCCCGATCAACAAGGGCAACATGGGTGGCAGCGGGGCATTTGGTTCGGTCACCGGCGAGCAGCTCGAAGTGACGGTGGACGGCGAGCAGGTCCATCAGTTCGATTGGGACGGGGAATTGCAGAACGGCACCGCCGTGCACGCCGGCGCGAATACCGAGTGGATTTTCGTCAAAGCGGGCCTGCACACGGTGGGAATCACATTCCTCGCCACCAATTACGCGCCCGGCAACGACCTGAACGCCAAATTCCTGCGATCGACGATTCAGACGGGAAACCTTCCGGGCATGACGTTCTATCCCCACGTCGGCCGCGTCCGGATTGAGGGACCCTACGACGCGAAGGGCGCGAACGACACGCCGAGCCGCCGCAAGATTTTCGTCTGCCGCCCGACCAACGCCAAGGATGAAGAGTCGTGCGCGCGCCAGATCGTGACGTCGCTGGCGAAGCGCGCGTTCCGCCGGCCGCCGACGCCTCAGGACGTCGGGACGCTGATGGAGTTCTATCTCGCCGGCCGGAACGAGGGGAGCTTTGATTCCGGGATCGAACGCGCCCTGCGGCGGCTACTGGCGGATCCGGAATTCGTGTATCGCCGGGAAACCGAGCCGGCCAACCTCGCTCCAGGCAAAGCCTATCGTCTCACCGACCTCGCACTGGCCTCGCGGCTGTCGTTCTTCCTGTGGAGCACCATCCCCGACGATGAGCTGATGAATCTCGCTGCGCAGGGGAAGCTCCGGGAGCCGGCGGTGCTCGAGCAACAGGTGAAGCGGATGGTCGCCGATCCGAAGTCGGCGTCGCTCATCGCGAATTTCACCGGGCAGTGGCTGAACGTCCGCTATCTGCAAGCGGTCGCCCCGGCGGTGAATCTGTATCCGGACTTCGACGACAATCTGCGGCAGGCGCTGCGCCGCGAGACCGAATTGTTCTTCGACAGCATCGTGCACGAAGACCGGAGTGTGCTCGATCTGCTGACGGCCGACTACACGTTCGTGAACGAACGGCTCGCGAAACACTACGGGATCCCGAATGTGTACGGGCCGCAGTTCCGCCGGGTGCCACTGGGCCAGGACTTCGACATGCGGCGCGGCCTGCTCGGGAAGGGCGCGCTGCTGACCGTGACGTCGCAGCCGGCGCGCACCTCGCCGGTGTCGCGCGGCAAGTGGTTCCTGCAGACGTTCCTCGGGGTGAGCCCGCCGGACCCGCCACCGAACGTGCCGGCGATCAAGCCGAAGGCGGACGACAACGGGTCGGGGAACGTGAAAGAGCTGACGATGCGGCAGCAGATGGATCAGCACCACCAGAATCCGGTCTGCGCGACGTGCCATCGGATCTTCGAGCCGATCGGGCTGGCGATGGAGAACTACGATGCGATCGGCGTGTGGCGGACGCAGGTGGACGGAACGCCGATTGACGCGACGGGGACGCTGGTCGACGGGACGCAGGTGGACGGGGTGGTGAGCCTGCGGGATGTGCTGGTGCGGTATCAGGACCAGTTCGTGCGGGTGGTGGCGGAGAAGCTGCTGACCTACGCGCTGGGCCGCGGCGTGGAATACCCCGACATGCCGCTGGTGCGCTCGATCGTGCGGGACGCGGCGAAGGACAACTACCGGTTTTCGTCGCTCGTGATGGAGATTGTCAAGAGCGCGCCCTTCCAGATGAACACGAAGGGTCCTGCGGTGACGCAACAGGCGGCCCGGTAAGACCCGATAAGAAACGTCAAGAGGAGACAGCACAAATGTTTATTACCAAGAAGCACATTCCACGACGGACCTTCCTGCGCGGCGCGGGTGTGACCTTTGCGCTGCCGCTTCTCGATTCGATGGTGCCAGCGGCAACCCTGTTGGCGCAGACAGCCGCCACGCCGAAGCCGCGCTTCGTCGCGACGTTTATTCCGCACGGGGCGGCGCCGGGCTATCACGTGCCCGCTGGACTCGTCCTGCCGGCCACGACGGCCGGCGGCGGTCCGCTCACCGAGCTGCCGTTCACCTACAAAACGCTCGAACCGTGGGTGAAGCAGCTGGTCCTTCTGAACGGCATCCACTGTCGGTCGGCGGAAGCGCCGGCTGGACAGAGCCCGGCCGATCACTGGGTCGCCTCGGCGTACCTGTGCGCGAACAAACCGAAGCGCACGGCCGGCGCCGACATCTATAACGGGACGACGATCGATCAGATGATTGCGCAGAAGATCGGCCAGGACAACTTGATGCCGTCGATGCAGCTCGCGGTCGAGGACCCGGGCGCCAACTCGAGCAACTGCGGCGAAGGCTACAGCTGCGCGTACACGAACAGCATCTCCTGGTCGTCGCCGACGACGCCACTGCCGATGGAGTTGAACCCGCAGGTCACCTTCGAGCGGATGTTCGGCGACGGCAGCACCGCCGAGGAGCGCGCCGCGCGCCGGGACCAGGATCGAAGCATTCTGGACTCACTGACGGGCAGCCTGTCCCGCCTGCGCACCAACATCAGCGCCGCCGACAAGGCACGGCTCGACGAGTACGCCCAGGACGTGCGCGAAATCGAACGGCGACTTCAGATTGCCAAGAAGGCGGCCGTCGATGCACCGGCCGAATCGACCGTGCCGGTCGGCGTGCCGGAATCCTTCGACGAGCATATCAAGCTGCAGTTCGATCTGATGGCACTCGCGTTCCGCGGCGACATCACACGCGTCGGCACGCTGCTGTATGCCCGCGACCTGACCTCGCGCAACTACCCGGACAGCGGCACGCTGACCAGCTTCCACGGCGGGTCGCACCATGGGGAGGATCCCAAACGCATCAAGGATTACTCCGTCATGAATCAGTATCACGTCAAGATGCTGGCGCACTTCATCGAGAAGCTGGCGAACACGCCGGACGGCGACGGCACGCTGCTGGATCACTCCCTGGTGCTGTACGGCACCAACATGGGGAACTCCAACCAGCATCGCCACGAAGATGTCCCGTTCGTGCTCGTCGGCGGGGCCAACGGAAAGCTCAAGGGTGGACGACACCTGTACTATCCGACCAAGCAAGTCCCGAGCGGGAACCTGCTGCTCAGCGTGCTGGACCGGTTCGACATTCACCTGGACAGCATCGGCGACAGCACGGGGCGGTTGGAGGAACTCTAAATCTGAGGATTTGAGGATCTGAGGATCTGAGGATCTGTATGACTGTGAATCGGACTCTTGGTAGTTGTCTGGTTGTGCTGTTGTTCTTGGGTGCCAGCCTTGGCGCCGCCAAGAGCGACGTGGCCGACGCCGTCATGCGCGGGGATGGCGCCGCGGTGCGTGGATTGCTGGCGCAGAAGGCGGACGTCAACGCGCCCCAGGCCGACGGGGCGACGGCGCTCCACTGGGCGGTCTATCGTGAGGATCTCGCCACCACGGAGCTGTTGATTCAGGCCGGCGCCAACGTGAAGGTTTCCAACCGCGAAGGCGCCACACCGCTCTCACTCGCCTGCCTGAATGGCAACGCTGCCCTCATCGGAAGTCTGTTGAAGGCCGGCGCGGATCCGAACGAGCACATGCCGAACGGTGAGACGGCGCTGATGATGGCGTCGCGCACCGGCAATCTGGCGGCGATCAGGTTGCTGCTCGATCGCGGAGCGCAGGTGAATGCCAAGGAAGCGCTGCGCGGAACGACCGCATTGATGTGGGCCGCCGATCAGGGACACGCAGAGGTCGTCCAGCTCCTGGTCGAACGGGGCGCGAACATCAACGTCCGCTCCAATCCGGCGCCTCGCGGCGGCACCGCGTACCTCGGCAAGGCCAACGATCCCAGAAAATCGAACAGAGCCCTGGCGGCTGCCGCGGCAGGGGCGACGCGCGAAGAAGTGGCGATCCTGTCCTCCAAGGACAACCGTGACGCTCGGCAGCCTGTCGCCGCGCCGGCGGATGCGCAGCAGGCGGGACAGCCACAACAGGCGGCCGGCGGCGCCGGACGGCGGCAGGGAGCGCGAGGGGCGCAAGACCAGCAGGGGCAGGCTGCAGCGGCGGCACAGCAGGGCGGCGGCGGATTTGGTAGAGACAACGATCTGAGCGGCGGCGGTCTCACGGCTCTGGTTTATGCGGCGCGCGCCAATTCGATCGAAACCGTCAAAGCTCTTGTTGCGAAGGGCGCCGACATCAACGAGGGGAGCGGCTACGGGTGGACTCCGCTGCTCGTGGCGACACAGAACCGTTTCTACCAGCTCGGCGCATACCTTCTCGATCAAGGCGCAGACCCCAACAAGGCCAACAATGGCGGCTGGACGCCGCTCTATCTCGCCGTCGACAACCGCAACATCGAAGGCGGCGATTATCCGGTCCGCAAAGGGGACATGGATCACCTGGACTTCATCAAGAAGCTCCTCGACAAGGGCGCTGACGTGAACGCGCGGATGAAGGACAGTACGGAGACGCGGACCGTGTTCACCAACCAGTGGCTGGACGAGGACGGCGCGACGGCGTTTCTGCGCGCCTCCCAATCGAGCGATCTCGTGGTGATGCACCTGTTGCTGGCGCACGGGGCGGATCCGAAAATCGCGACAGTCGGCAACGTCACGGCGTTACAGGTCGCGGCGGGCATCGGCTGGGTCGACGGGTTGACCTACGAATGGTCTGAAAAGGCCAACATCGAAGCCGTGAAGCTGCTCCTGGATCTCGGCGTCGATCCGAATGTCCAGGCCGAAACCGGCCGGACAGCGCTGCACGGCGCCGGGCACAAGGGGCGCACCGCGATCATTCAGCTGCTTGTGGATGCCGGCGCGAAGCTGGAGACCAGAGACTACGGCATGACCGGCAATGACGCCGGTGGACGACTTGCCGTTCATACGTGGCAGCCGGTCGATTACGCCGACGGACTGGTGCGCGTGGGTGTGCAATCGGCCGTCGCGCACCCCGAGGCCGGACTGCTCCTTCGCAAGCTGATGGCTGAGCGCGGCCTCGAAGCGCCGCCGATGTTTCGCACGCTGGCGTCGGTTTGCATCACTGAAATCTGCGACGACGTTCAGTAATGTCCAGTAGGCCGGGCCCTTCCGGACCCGGTGACCGGCGGGTCCAAGTGGACCCGCCCTACGCGGTGTTATGGAGGGCAGCATGTTCGTAAGACGCCTCGTCGGAAGCTGTGCGGTGGTGCTCTCGCTGTCCCTGGGATTGGAGTCCAGTGTGGCCGCCGCCAAGAGCGACGTGGCCGACGCCGTCATGCGCGGCGACCTGGCGGCGGTGCGTGCGCTGCTCACGCAGAAGGCCGACGTGAACGGGCCGCAGGGGGATGGAGCGACGGCGCTCCACTGGGCGGTGTTTCGCGAGGACCTTGCGACGACAAACCTGCTGATTCAGGCGGGCGGTAACGTGAAAGCCGCCAACCACGAAGGCGCCACGCCGCTCTCGCTCGCGTGCCAGGCCGGCAACGCGGCCATCATCGAGGCGCTCCTGAAGGCGGGCGCCGATCCGAACGAGAAGCTTCCGAACGGAGAGACAGCGCTCATGATGGCGTCGCGTACCGGTAACGTGGCGTCGATGAAGGTGCTGCTCGACCGCGGCGCGGACGTGAACGCCAAGGAAAAACTGCGCGGGACGACCGCGCTGATGTGGGCCGCCGATCAGGGACATGCCCCGGCGATCCAGTTGTTGCTCCAGCACGGCGCGGATATGCAGGCGCGATCGAACCCAGCCGCCGCGCCCAGGAGAGGAGCCCCGGGCAAGTCGGGCGATCCACGCAAGGGTAACCGTCAGCTTCAGAATGGTGTCCCGGTTGGTGAGGATGCGCCCTCGCCGGAGCAGGCCACCCCGGCGGCGAGGCCGCGGCCCGCGGCGGCTCCGGCTGTTCCGGCGGCACAGGTCCAGCCCGGTCAGCCCGCCCCGGCCCGGGCACGAGTCCAACGGCAACCACAGCCAGTGGATTTGAGCGGCGGCGCGTTGACGGCGTTGGCGTACGCGACGCGAGCCAATTCACTCGAATCCGTAAAGGTTCTGTTGGCGGCTGGAGTCGATGTCAACCAGACCACCGGGTATGGATGGACCCCGTTGCTCGTAGCGACGCAAAACCGGTTCTACCAGCTCGGATCGTTTCTGATCGACAAGGGCGCGGACGTGAACAAAACGAACAAGGGCGGCTGGACGCCCCTGTATCTCGCCGTCGATAACCGCAACATCGAAGGCGGCGACTATCCCGTCCGCAAGGGCGACATGGATCATCTGGACTTCATCAAGAAGCTGCTCGACAAGGGCGCTGACGTGAACGCCCGGATGACGGACAACACCGAGGGCCGGACGGTCTTCACGAACCAGTGGCTGGACGAGAACGGTGCGACGGCATTTCTGCGCGCCTCCCAGTCGAGCGATCTCGTGGTGATGCGGCTGCTGCTGGCGCACGGCGCTGATCCCAAAATCGCCACGCGCGGCGACGTGACCGCGTTACAAGTGGCGGCGGGCATAGGCTGGGTAGACGGCTTGACTTACGAATGGTCTGAGAAAGCCAACGTCGAGGCCGTAAAGCTGCTCCTCGAGCTGGGCGTGGATCCGAACATCCAGGCCATCACCGGCCGCACGGCGCTGCATGGCGCCGGGCACAAGGGGCGGACCGCCGTTATTCAAATGCTGGTCGATGCTGGCGCCAGGCTGGACACCCGGGACTTCGGCATGACGGGGAACGACGCCGGCGGCAGACTTGCGGTGCATACCTGGCAGCCGGTCGACTATTCGGACGGCCTGGTCCGGGTCGGCGTGCAATCGGCCGTGGCGCATCCTGATGCGGGCCTGCTGTTCCGGAAGCTGATGACCGAACGGGGCATCGAAGCACCGCCCATGGGCCGCACACTGGCGTCGGTTTGCATCACCGAAATCTGTGAGGACCTCGAGGCCGAACAACAGGAACAACAAGAGGCGGACGACCAGCAGTAACGATGGATCATGGCTTAAGGCTCAGGGCTCAAGGCCAGAACTTCCCTAAGCCCTAAGACCTGAGCCTTCACGCCCCGAGGCCCAGCCATCACGCTTGCCGATGGCCGGGCCTTTCTTTTAGACTGCGGCGGATGCCGTTCCAGATTGACGAGATGCTCGTTCTCGAAATCGGCCAGGCCCGCTTTCCGGACGGCACGAAATTCGAAACGAGCACATCAATCGTCCGCGTTCTGGTGGTGGAATCGTTCCCCGCGATTCTCAATTGGCGGCTGGCCATCAAGTTCTCGACCGACGTCAGGTGTACGGTGACATGCGACGCGTACGTCGTCGATCCTGGCGGGCGGCGCCTGCCTCCCGGGCATCTCAAGTTCGTCGCCGAGCCCGGACCCGACCGCGAAGAACTGCCGATACCGGTGTTCACGGCGACCACGAAGGGCACCTACACGGTGAACCTGCACGTGAACGGATCACCCGAGCCCACCGTCTCCGCGGACATCATGGTGGATGTGGCGGCGTCACTCGCCTGAGGAGGCCGGGCTCTGGACTCCAGGCTTGGGGCTCCAGACTTCAGGCTCTGGGAGCCGCAAGCTGAGCACAAGGGCGCACTATACTGCGCGCCATGAGCTTCGTCAGCCACGTCGAGTGCACCATCTGCGGCCACGCGCACGATCCCACGCGCGTGCTGTCCGTCTGCGAGCAATGCGGTCAAATGCTCGCGGTGCGCTACGACCTCGAGCGCGTCAAGGCGAGCCTTACCAAAGATGCGCTGCGCTCTCGTCCCCCGGGCATGTACCGGTTCCGCGAGCTCACCCCGCTCGCCGCGGACGAAGAGCCGGTGACCCTCGGTGAAGGCGGGACGCCGCTGCTACTGCTGCCCCGCCTCGCGGCGCACCTCGGCCTGCGACAGGTCTGGGGCAAGGATGAGGGTCAGAACCCCACCGGCTCCTTCAAGGCGCGTGGCCTGGGGATGGCGATTACCAAGGCGCGCACCCTCGGCGCGCGCGGCTTCATCATTCCGTCGGCGGGCAACGCCGGGGGTGCGGCGGCCGTCTACGCCGCGCACTGCGGGCTGCGCTGCGCGGTGATCGTGCCGCGCGGCACGCCGCCCGCGGCCATCGCGGAGGCCGCCATCGCGGGCGCCACCGTGTTCACGATCGAAGGGTCGATTGCGACGGCCGGCAAGGTCGTGGCGAAAGTCGCGCCGCAGCTCGGCTGGTTCGACCTCTCCACGCTGAAGGAGCCCTATCGGCTCGAGGGCAAGAAGACGATGGGTCTCGAGCTCGCCGAACAGTTGGGCTGGGCGATGCCAGATATCCTCCTGTACCCCACCGGCGGAGGGACTGGGCTGGTCGGCATTCCAAAAGGCTACGAGGAGCTCCGCGCGATGGGCTGGCTGTCGGGCGCGCTGCCCCGGTTCGTGGCCGTGCAGGCGGAGCACTGCGCGCCCATCGTCAAGGCGTTCCACGCGGGGGCGGAGACGACCACAGCCTGGGAGAACCCGACGACGCACGCAGCCGGGCTGCGTGTGCCCTCGCCCTTCGCAGGCCGCCAGATGCTGCAGATCCTGCGCGACACGCAGGGCGACGCCATCGCGGTGACCGAGGACGGCATCCGAGAGGCGCAGCGACGACTGGCGCGCCTCGAGGGCGTGTGGACGTCGCCCGAGAGCGCGGCCCTGGTGGCCGCGCTCGAGATCATGAAAGCGCGCGGTGCCGTGGCCGCCGACGCGCGCGTCGTGCTCGTGCTGACGGGCGCCGGCTTCAAGTACGATCCGCCGGCGTTGCCCGCGCCCGTCGATCTCACGGGCTCGGAAGACGACATCGTCGCCGCCGTGCGTCGAGCGGTGGGCATCTAGTCCGCGCCTTAACCGACCCGTTCCGTCTCCCTAGATCGCAGGGATGTCGATCGGCGGCGTCCTCCGCTCAGCTCCAGGGCCAGCTTGCCGGCGTCCAGCTCCCCCTCCCAGCGCGAAATCACCACGGCGGCGACTCCGTTGCCGATGAAGTTTGTGGCCGTGCGGATTTCCGCCAGGAATCTATCCACGCCCAGAATCAGCGCCAGTCCCGCCACGGGAATCGCGGGGACCACCGCCAACGTGGCGGCAAGGGTGATGAAGCTGCCCCCGAAGACGCCCGCCATGCCTTTCGACGTGAGCGTCGCCACGCCCAGCAGCGACAACTGCTGGCGCCAGGACAGGTCGATGTTCATCGCCTGCGCCAGGAACAACGCCGCCACCGTGAGATAGATGTTCGTTCCATCCATGTTGAACGACATCCCCGTCGGGATGACCAGTCCGACGACCGACTTCGAGCATCCGAGCTTTTCAAGCTTCTGCATCAGCGGCACGAGTGCCGATTCGGATGACGAGGTGCCAAGCACGGTCAGCACTTCGTCCTTGATGTAGAGGATGAAGCGGACGATGCTGAAGCCGGTCCATGCGGCGATGAGGCCGAGCACACCGCCAAGGAACAGGAGGCAGGTCACGTAGTAGCTGACCATCAGCCTTGCCAGCGGCATCAGCGCCACCAGCCCGTACGCGCCGAGGGTAAACGCCATGGCCGCCCCGGCCCCGATGGGGGCCAGCTTCATCACGACGTTCATCATCCCGAAAAAGATGTGGGACGCCTGTTCCAGGAACCGGTGAACCGCGTCGCCCCGCGCGCCGATGCGGCTCAACGCGTATCCAAAGAGGATCGCTATCAGCAGTACCTGCAACATGTCGCCTGAACCAGAAAAGGCATCCGCGAATGTGCGCGGGATGATGTGCAGAATGAACTGGGTGGCTGTCTGTGTCGCAGCGGCGTTCGTATAGGTCGCGACCGCAGAGGTATCCAGCGTTGCGGGATCCACGTTGAACCCGGCGCCGGGCTTCATCGTTTTCCCGACGATCAGCCCGATGATCAGCGCCAGCGTGGAGACGACTTCAAAGTAGACGAGCGCCTTCACGCCGACGCGCCCCACCTTCCTCAAGTCTCCGGCTTCGGCAAACCCGAGGACCACCGTCAGGAAGACGATGGGGCCGATCAGCATCTTCACCAGGTTGATGAAGCCGTCGCTGAGCGGTTTCAGCGTAACCGCCGTGGCGGGCGCCGCGATGCCGAGCACGCAGCCGGTCACGATGCCAACGAGCACCCAGAAATACAACCGGCGTGCGAGTCCACGCATAAGGTTGATCCCGGCGCCGACGGCGTTCACTGGTTTCGCCGCATGTCGGGAAGATCTTTCGGAAGCGTGACGGCCAGGTCTGTTGCCGCGTGAGCCATGGTGTTAGTCTCCGGCTGACGGATGATTGTAGTCCGCGGACGCACTCCTGAGCGGTGATCTACCAACGCGGCCCGGACGTCCTTAGCGCTCGTGATGCTGGCCATCGCCGGAGCGATGGCCATTTGGATCGGCAGACGATGAGTCACCGGTGGTCGGCATCAGCAGCGCGCTGAGGGTACAAAGAAAAAGGGCCGGGTCACATCAGTGACCCGGCCCGGCGCTCTTTGGCTTTTGGCTCTGGCTTCGGGCTTTACTTGCGCCTGAAGTCCAGAGCCTGGAGCCTGCCTAGAAGTCGAACTGTCCGCTGACCTTGATGTACCGCGCCGGCTGAATAGCGGTCGGCGTCAGCCACGAGGTGGCGGTGAAGTTCTGGTTGAAGGTGGTCACCACATCGGTATTCGTGGCGTTGTAGATATCCACGCCGATCTGGGTCCGCGTCCGCCCGTAGCGGAGGATCTTCGCCACGCGGAAGTCGAGGTTCGTGCGCCGCTCTGCGTAGAGCGTCGCCGGCGCGATCAGGTTCACCGTCACGCTACCCGACGAAAGGTTGCGCCCGAGCGGTTGCGGGCCCACGTTGGCGATGGCGTTCGTCACCGTGTAGTTCGCCGCGAGGTCCGTTCCAGGAATGCTCGACCAGGTGCCGCTCACCTGGAGGCCGACCTTGGGAATCAGATACGTCGCGAGCCCCTTGATGTCCGTGTTGTACGGTTCGACGACCCTGCAATACGGGTTCACGACGGACATCGCGTTGCCCGCCGTCGAACCGCCGATGGAGTTGTTCGCACCGCCGCTGGGGCCGGCGCCGTACTCGGGGAGGACCGCACGCACCGCGCACGCGTCCTGGAGCCGACGTCCGGTGCTCGTTCCACCCTGCACCGTCAGCCCGTTGCGCAGCCGCGCGACCACGTTGACGTCCACGCCCTGCCAGTTCTCGGTCATCTGCGCGAAGTTGCTCGCCGACTGCGCGAGTTCGTCAACCTGGCCGACCTTGGACGGGACGAGATTGTACAGGCCGCTGACGACCTGACCACCGCCGCCGGGCAGTCGAGAATCAACCGGCGCCACGATGCTGAACGGTGTGTAGTCGGCCAGCGATGTGGACCGATTGTCCACCGCGTACCAGTTGCCCCACCAGTTACGGAAGTAGCCCACGTTGACTGACACGCGGGGGAGGACTTCCTGCTGAACGGACAGGCCAAGGCCCCAGTTGTAGGGCCGAACGCCGGAACCGGTGACGAAGTTCGGGTCGTAGCTGCGGGTGAAGGCAGCCGTGCCGAAGCTCTGGTTGTCCATCGCGCCGCACTCTGCGTTCGCGCTCTTGAGCGCCAGGTTACAGTTGACGACGTAGTCCTTGTTCGAGTCGGTCCACGTCCTCGTCGTGCTGACGGTGTTGCGGATCAGGGGGTTCAAGTCGAGGTCGGTATTGGTCGCCGAGAAGGCTTCCATGTACTTTCCAAGGTTGAACTTCACCGCCGTCTTGCCGTTGCCGAACAGGTCGTAGGCCGCACCCGTGCGGACGCTGACGTCGTTCCAGCTGACGCCCTGGGTCGACCGTGAAGGATAGTCGATCAGGTTCGGAGCTGACGCGTTATAGCCCGGGCCGCCGAAGAAGCTGTCGGGATAGCTGGTGAGCAGGTGGTCGTACCGAATACCGCCCTGCAGCGTCAGCCGGCCGGTAGTGAACTGATCCTGCCCGTAGAAGGACGTGGGAATCAGGTTGCGGACGATCTTGATGTTCGTGTTTTCGTTGGAAACAACCTGGGTCAACCGGTTCGGAATGCCGCTGCTCGTCCGGACCAGGATGACCTCGTTGAAGTAGGTGTAGGTCTGGCTCGGATTGCCGAACCCGCCCTGGTACCCGAACTTCATGTTGTGCGCGCCCGTCACATACGAGGCCGAGCCGCGCAGGTTCGCCAGTGCGCCGATCAGATGATGATTGAAGCCGCCGCCGACGCCCGCGGGCTGCCGGGAGTTCAGGCCAGGGATTTCGCCGGCCTGCTCGTTCACCCGGATCATGCGCGGGTTGAAGGTCCCGTCAACCCGAGGTCCGGGGTTGCGGTATCGCGACTGGTAGCTTCCCCAGCCGGCTTCGAGGAGGAATCGGCTCGTCAACGGCGCTGAATAGGAGGCCGAGTTGATGTGCGAGGGTTGGAACAGCGTATAGGTCGCCGCTTCCGGTGTCGTCGTTCCGGTGCCGCCACCCTTGACGGAGCTGCTGGTGTACTGCTCCGACCAGTGGGCCGAGACCTTGTTTCGCGGGGTGATCTGGTACGTGACGCGCGCGATTCCGTTACGCTCCAAGTTGTCATCAAAAGCCGGCTTGGTCTTGTCGAAGTCGACCACCCAGGCGTTCGGGTTGCCGGCGTTCTTGTTGATCCACATGCCGGGGACCGTGCGCTGTCCACCGGTCTGGCGGTAGGTCATGTAGAACCACAGCTTGTCCCGGATGATCCGGCCGCCGCCCATGGGGTTGATGTCGTACACCTTCAGGAGTTCCGACGGTGTCTTCAAGCCCTGCGCCTTCAGCGAATCGGTGTAGTTGCTGCCCTGCATGGCGTCGTTCGCGCCGCTGGCGCTGAACTGGCCGCTGAAGGTGTTGCCGCCGTCGCGCGGAATCACGTTCAGGATCACGCCCGACGTCTCGGCTTCGCCGAGGCCGCCAGAAGTGCTGAGCACGACTTCCTGCGCGCCGGACACGTTCGGCGTATTGCCGCCGCCCGCGCTCCCACCGGCCCAGCCGGTGTTGTTGCCGTCGGCGTAGGTGCGCGAATCGTTGCCGCGACCGCCGTGGATGCTGCCGGCGCCACCGGTCATGTTGCCGTTGATGCCGCCCGAGTCCGTATTGGTGCTCATGCCCGGCACGAGCGCCTGAATGCCCGCGGCGTTCCGCGAGCTCGGGATGGCGGCGAGAACGTCCTTGCTGACCGTCTGCTGCACCTTCGCGCTCTGAACGTCAACGATTGGCGTTTCGCCGGTGACCGTGATCGTCTCTTCAAGGGCGCCAACTTTCAGGTCGCCATTGACCGTCGCGACGAAGGTGCCCGTGAGCTCGATGCCTTCCCGCTTAACCGTACTGAAGCCCGGCAACGAGAACGTCACCGAGTACGTGCCCGGCCGCAAGTCGACGATGCGGTACTGGCCGGTGCCGTCGGTGACGACCGAGCGGACTTTTTCAATCAGGACAGGGCTGGCGGCTTCCACCGTCACACCTGGCAATACGCCACCCGACGCGTCTCTGGCCACGCCGGTAATAGCGGCTTGTGCATAAGCGGCCGCCGGTAATAGCAACAGCACGAACAGGGCGCCCGTCGCCCGCGACACGAATCTCAACATTCGAATCCTCCTTGGCCCGCCCGAGTCATCGCCGGTTTCAGCACCCTCTGTAGGCGATGTTTACTGGGATAAATCGGTGGGTTCTACGGCTACGGGTTCAAGCGTAGGATGGGCTATAAGAGCGGTCAACGACCGATCTGGCAGTTGTCGTCGCTTTTTGACTTCTCTCCAAGTATTTGGAGAATATCCATCTTTGTGAATAGGAAATGTCTAAAGACGTCCATCAGAACCAATTTCTTGGTCGCAAAACGGCGGGCTTTTCGCCTCAAAGGCTCCCTGCCTTGACGCTTATCCGGCGGTAAGCATAGAGTGACGAACCTTATGTTCCTGTGCCTTGTACGGAAGCCTCATGCCTCCTGAGATGGATAGCGCCCCGGCCACGACCGACACCAGCGAAGCCAGCGTCACCATGGAACGGCGGGGTGTCCGGATCGTCGACACGTTTGCTGAAGCGTTCGACATGCGCGCGGCGCGCGTGTTGATCACGGCGAACTCCCTCGCATGGGCAAAAACTGGCGCGCAGACCATGACGGGTTTCGCAACGTCGGTCATCGGCTGCAAAGTCGAGGCAGGGATCGAGGCTGAGCTCACTCCCAAAGAGACACCCGACGGTCGGCCCGGCGTGAGCGTGCTGCTCTTCGGCTTCGACGCCGACGGCCTCTCGCATCGATTGCTCGACAGAATCGGCCAGACGATTTTGACCTGTCCGACCACCGCGTGTTTCGACGGGTTGCCCGACGCGGCGGAACGCGTGAACGTCGGCGGACAGTTGCGCCATTTCGGCGACAAATACCAGGCGAGCAAATCGCTCGGCGGTCACCGGTACTGGCGAATCCCGGTGATGGACGGCGAGTTTCTGATCGAAGAAAAGTTCGGAGTCCAGAAGGCGATCGGCGGCGGCAACTTTCTGATTCTCGGCAGGGATCAAGACGCTGCGCTCGCGGCAGCGGAGGCAGCCGTCGAGGCGATGCGCACATTCCGCGGCGTCATCCTGCCGTTCCCCGGAGGAATGGTGCGCGCGGGCAGCAAAGTCGGTGCGAAGAACTACAAGAAGATGAGCGCGTCCACCAACGACGCGTACTGCCCGACGCTGCGCGGACGGCCCGGCGTGAAAAGCGAGCTGCCGGACAACGTGAACGCCGTGCTCGAAATCGTCGTGGACGGTCTGGACCGCGCGGCGATCGAGAATTCAATGCGCGCCGGCATCGAGGCCGCGTGCCGTCCGGGGATCGTCGAGATCACCGCGGGCAACTACGGCGGCAAACTCGGGAAGCATCACTTCCGCCTGCACGAGTTGATGGCGACCGCCTGAAGTCACGCGGCCTGTGCTTTCACGCGTCGTTGCTTCTCATGAATCGCCGCGGCGGAAAACGCGGCGACTGTGGCGACGAGCGCGGGGACGGCCGCCAGCCAGAATATTTCTCTGGTCTGTCCTCCTGCCCTGGACAACAGGATCCCCCCGAGAGTGGGTCCGATGATCGAACCGATCCGGCCGATCCCGAGCGCCCAGCCGACGCCGGTGGATCGCATAGCGGTCGGATAGAATTCAGCCGCCACCGCATTCGAGCCCGTCTGCCCGCCGACGACCGAGAATCCTGCAGCGCATACGGTGAGCACCAGCAACCCGATCGACGCGCCCGCTTCGCCGATGAGAAAAATAGACACCGCGGCGGACAGGTACGCCCACGCCAGGATCCTGAACGACAAGCGCCGATCGATCAGCCTTCCGAGCAGGATGGCGCCGATCGCGCCCCCAATTTGAAACAGCGTCGTGATGACGATCGCTGTTCGCAGCGGGATCCCGTTGTCATTCATCATGGTCGGAAGCCAGCTGTTCAAGAAATACAGATTGAGCAGGTTCATGAAAAACATGAGCCACAACAACATGGTGACGGGACCGCGGCCCTCCATGAACAGTTGCGTGACGACAAACCCCTTCGACTGGAGCTCGTCGATTCCCACCGATACGTCGCCGTAGGGCGCGCCCTGGGGCGCGATTCTGGACAGGTAGCGCGTCACCTTCGCCCGGTCGCCGCCTTTCAGGAGAAGGAAACGGATCGACTCCGGCAAGGCGACGAGCGCCACCGCGCCGATCACGATGGGGAAAATCCCTCCCACGACGAACACCGATTGCCAGCCAAATCGTGAGATCAACGCAGCCGCGACGAATCCGCCGACCGCCGCGCCGAGGGAAAAACCGGAGAACATCATGGTCACTGCAGTGGCCCGGAGTCTCTTCGGCATGTATTCGGACGTGAGTGAGATGGCGTTCGGCATCGCGCCGCCCAGGCCCAGACCCGTGAGAAAGCGGAAAATGGTCAGAGACTGCAGCGAATCGGCGGTCGACGTGAGGAGCGTAAAGGTCCCGAATGCGAAGCTGCAGCCGACCAGTACCGGCTTCCTGCCGATGCGATCGGCGACGGGACCGCCGACGAGCGCGCCGATCATCATGCCGAACAGTCCCATGGAGATCACCGGCCCGAGCGCTGCGCGGGTGATGTGCAGCTGCGCCATCAACGCAGGCGCGACGAAGCCCATGGCCTGGGCATCGAACCCATCGATGAAGACCACGGCGGCGCACATCACCGCGATGAGCAGTTGAGCGCGGCTGAGCGGTTGCGCGTCGATGAACTGCCGGATATCGGGGATGGCTGTCTCTTTCATAGGGGTGTGCCAATATATTCCATTCAGTGCGGATTCTGGTGCATGAGTTCTTCAGCGGGGGTGGGCTCGCCGGGCGGGACATTCCGGCCTCTCTTGCCCGCGAGGGCTCGGCGATGTTGAAGGCGTTGGTCGCGGATCTCGCGGCGATTGACGGCCATCAGATCGTGACCACCCTGGATCCTCGTTTCCGTCTGGCAGCGCCTGCCGGCGTTGATGTGGTGACGCTGCCGCCCGTGAAAAACACCCGCGGCACGACGTTTCTCGATTCGCTGATCTCGTCGGTTGACGCCGTCTGGCTGGTCGCGCCCGAGACGGGTCGCTGCCTGGAACGCCTGACGGCGCGCGCCGAACGGAGAGGGGTCGCCCTCCTCGGCTCCGGATCGGCCGCGATTCGTCGGGCCTCCGACAAAGCCGCTCTGTCGCGCCTCCTGGCCCGCCACGGCGTGCCCCATCCGACAACCCGTGTGATTGACCCGTCGCGCCATGGCTGGAAAGCGGACTTGAGAACGGCGGCGCGCGAGCTTGGGTATCCGCTCGTCGTCAAGCCTGCGCGCGGCGCCGGCTGTGAGGGTGTATCCCTTGCCCGTGATGCCCGGGAGCTCGGCCAGGCGGTCGCCTGGGCCCGCCAGACCAATGAGGCGGGACGTCTGGTGCTTCAGCGCTACATCCGCGGTGTGGCGGCCAGCGTGTCGCTTCTGGCCGATGGCCGGCGTGCCGTTGTCCTGACGACGAATGGTCAGTCGATACGCGCCCGCGCCGGAATACGGTCCAGGCCGTTCGCGTATCTTGGCGGAATGACGCCGCTCGATCATCCTCTCTCGAGACGAGCCGGCGAGTTGGCGGTTCGCGTGTGTGAATCGATACCGGGCCTTCGCGGCTACGTCGGCGTCGATCTGATGCTCACCAACTCGGAGGCCTTCGTCGTCGAAGTGAATCCCCGCCTGACGACAGCCTATCTCGGTGTTCGTGCGGCGCTTGATCAGAACATTGCGGCCATGGCGCTCGCCGCGTGTGCAGGCATTGTCCCGGAGCCGGCTCCGGCGCAGAGAAGCGTTCGTTTCACCGCAAGCGGCCGGATCACGTGAAAGGTTCAATCCTCGGGTGGGACGTTGGCGGGGCGAACGTCAAGGTTGCTTTGCTCGGAGACGACCGCCAATCCGCGCCCACGGTTATCGAGCGTCCGTTTCCCCTGTGGCGCGATCCCGGCAGTCTGGCCGCCGTCCTGGCTGAAACGGCCGGACGGGTCGGCGGTGCCCGCGATATCCATGCGATGGCGGTGACCATGACCGCCGAACTGGCCGACTGTTTCGCGACCAAGCGCGAAGGCGTGGCCTTCGTGCTCGACGCGTTCCGCTCGGCGTTTCCCGGTGTCGAGCCGTGGGTCTACGGCATCGATGGACGGTTCCGATCGGCAAACGATGCTCGGCAACGGCCTCTTGAGGTCGCTGCGTCCAACTGGAGAGCCAGCGCGACCCTTGTGGCCCGCACGTTTGACGACGCATTGTTCATTGATGTGGGGAGTACGACGACCGACATCATCCCCGTTGTCTCCGGCAGCGTCACCGCCGAAGGAACAACGGACCCGGCACGGCTTCTGAGCGGCGAGCTCGTGTACACCGGCGCACTGCGCACACCGGTCTGCGCGATCGTGCGGTTCGGTGCCGCTTCACGGGCGCCCGTGTCGCGTGGCCGCCGAGCATTTCGCGATTGCGGCGGACATCCATCGCTGGCTGGAACGGATCGGCGAGGCCGCTTACACGTGCGAGACGCCGGACGGCCGCGGTCGAAGCCGGGCGGAATCCGGCGCGCGGATCGCACGAATGGTCTGCGCCGATTCCGAGATGCTCGGTCCTGCCGACATCACCGCCATCGCGGAGCATGTGGCGCGGGCGCAGGTGAAGCAGATCAGAAGCGGCATTCGACAGGTCATGCGGCGTCTCGGGCCGGCCTGTCCCCGCGTTGCGGTGCTTGCCGGACAGGGAACCTTCCTGGCGAGGGCAGCAGCGGAGGAGCTCGGTCTCGCGGCTCACGATCTTGCCGCCGGGATTGGAAGCGCCGCGGCACGGGCTGCGCCGGCTGCCGCGGTCGCGGTTCTGTTGGGCGAGATGGCTGACGTCTAGTGCTGCATTGCCCCGGCCATCCGCAT
Source organism: uncultured Acidobacteriota bacterium (assembly GCA_963789965.1). Lineage (GTDB taxonomy): Bacteria > Acidobacteriota > Vicinamibacteria > Vicinamibacterales > CAVVIG01 > DATLLJ01. The sequence continues at coordinate 177,890 of CAWBMO010000001.1, read as the reverse complement.
GTTCCACATGCGGCCCATCGATCCGAGCGGGGGACGGATCCGAAGGAAGACGCGAAACGACAGCGGTCGATTGCCATGTGTCGCGCGCAGCGCATTAGGCACCACGTACGACGTGACCTCGGCGCCGAGGCCTGCCTCGAAGCGTCGCAACATCTCCCACTGGGGTAAATCGACTTCGGCGCCAAGCGTGCCTGCCGTGACCAGGTCCTTCGCCACCAGCGTATGCGAGTGGAACCGTCCCTGCGATTGCAGGAGCTCGGTCTCAACTTGTACGCCTTCGAGACGGCCGTAGAAGGCGAGACCACCTTGCCGCCGAGTGGCTTCGACGAGCGCGGCGCGGAATGTTCCGTGGAATTGCTTGTCGTTCTGACCGAACGCCAGCGTCGCCGCCGTAAATCCATTCGGGCCCGGCTTGAACCACGACGCGGAGGCGGTCGTGCGGTGCAGGCTCGCGAACTCCAGCCGCTCCGGATTCTTGAGGTATCCGTGCGACCCCTGCAGCTCCCAGGCCTCAGACGGTTTGTAGATGACGCGGGCCGACCACGAATCGAGCGGCCCGAAGTCGACGAAGTCCCACCGGTTGTCGTCGGGTTCGGCGGACTGGAATGCCGAGGATTCAAAGATCCACGGTCCGCGATCGACCGCCACCGTGATGACACCCATGGCAATATGCGTGGAGTCGAGCGTGTGGTGACTGAGCGGCGCGACCGAATTTTCGGCGGCCGATGGCCGATGCATGAAGGCGACCGGCCCGAGCGCGGCTTCGCCGACCGGCGCGCCCGCCAGCGTGATGCCTGTCTTTCCGGTGAGCGGAATTCTCCACGCGACGGACGCCTGCATCAAGAAATCATGTGGATGCTGTCGATCGGTGAGCGGGATGAAATGGTATGACTCTCCCACCTGGAACAGCTCGCGATAGCCGCGAGGGCCGGTCGTGGCGCGATCGAGGCTTGCCATCCCGGTCAGGGTCAAGAGACCGGGGCCGGCCTGGCGCATCGCCATCCCCATCAGCCAATCTGTCGACACGAGCTCGTCGACGCCTCGTGGGCCGGTTTGATGGCTGAACGTCGCGAAGAGTACGCCGCCGTACATCAGCATCCACTGCGGCGAAGCGACATGATTGGTGTGATCCTGTGGTTCCGGAGCCTGGCCGCGGGCGGCTGCGGCGCTGAGCACCAGGAGAACGACCGTCGCGACCAGACTACGCACCCCTAAGCACACCACGCCTCGAGTTGCGCGTACACACGGCCAGCATGTTCCACGAGAGCTTCATGGCAGGTGGGACCGTCAGGAGCGTCTGCAAGGATCGTGCAGACCGGTCGGCCCAATGAAATGCGATCGCCGGGCTGCGGAATATCGCGAATGTTTTCGTGTTTCGTTAGCCACGTACGCGTATCGCCGATGGTCACGTCGCGCCGGGCGTAAACGACGGCTTTGCCGACGGTGCCTGGGCGGAGGGGTTGCCCCAGATCGAAACCAGGCAGCAGCCCTGTCGTGCACGCTGATGCATGTGCCGCAAACACCGAAACGCCGTACGCGCGCTCGACGAGCTCCATCGATGCGCACCACCGCGGGTTCACTTCGATCGCGCATGGACTTCCGTCGCGGGCGATGAAGTCGATGCCGTTGACGCCGACAAGGCTGAATTCGTCCACCACCGCCTGTGCCAGCGCGCTTGCCGCTGCGAGAAACGAGGACCCCGACGCACGGTCCACAGGAGCTGGCGTCAGGATGTTCCCGCAGTACTGGAATCCTTCTGCGCCGAAGGCCGGTTCGCCGACAAGCTGACGAGACACGCCCAGCGGCACGGTGCGGCCCCCGGCCGCGACAAACACGACCGAGCCGGACGGGCCGTCGATGAACTCCTGGAGGTAGCAGCCGTGCGGCAGGCTCGTGCGATCCCAGAGTCGTATTCGCTGCCCGCCGCCCGACGCGAGTGGCTTCACAAGCCAGCGGTCCACGATCTGGCCGGTGTCCGGCTTCAGCCGGACTTCTGGGACGAAAAACCCTCGTCGTCCGAGCGCCTCCGCGAGGACCAGCGGATCCCGTACACGACGAACTATCTCCGGTGAATTTCCCCAGAGCGCGCGTCCCTCGGCGAGCGTAGTGATTGCTTTCGGATGGTTCTCGAAGTTTGACAGATAAGCCACCGCATCGCATTCGACCGTCTGGGCCGCGAGTGCAGCCGCGCGCGCCGTGAAATGGTGCGCCAGCGAAATGCCTCGCACTGACGGGTGCTGATCGAGATCGCCGAAGGCGTCGATGGCGGTGACCGCGAAGCCGGCGCGGGCCGCCGATTCGGCCGCGGCGCGTGTCGAGACGCCTGCGATCAGGACGTGAAGTGGATGCTGACCCGGCACCTACGCAATCCCGAGGCGCGCTCGTGCCGCCGCCTGAGAGATCACATAAAGATGATCGAGCACCGTGCCCGAGGCCTCGTGAATGCCGAGCGTGTCCACGATCGCCGCGGATGTCCCGCCCGCCAGGCCGTCGGCGACGAGCGCCGCGCCCTGGGCCGCCTGCTTGGCCACGGTCGCGAAGCCGGTCAGTGTATGGACCGACGCGCCAGCCGCCAAACCTTGCAGTCGTCGCGCCAGTTCGTCGCGCACACCGGCGACGCGGGCTACTCGCCCGGACACTATCACCTCGCGCGCGGCAGGCGCGGAGACGGCAAGAAGCGCGACCGTTTTGACGACACTCTCGAGATACGCCTCGCGGGCGAGATGATCGCGCGGCGTCCGCGGGTCCGCGATCGCGGCTGCGGGCGCATCCGGCGGGCCGGCGATGGCCGCGACGCCGCCCGAAAACAGCAGGCCCTTCGACACCGATCCGGCGAGAAACGCGACCTCTCCGTCGAGCGCGCCGGAGCCACGGAGACCGAGCGCCCCCGACGTTCCACCGGCGCCGTCAACGATCCGCCCCCGCTCGACGGCGATCGCCGCCGTAAAGACGCCTCCCAGTTCGAGCTGAATAAACGAGACGTCCCGCTCGCGGCACCCGAGTCGCTCGGCTTGATCGTGGACAGCCAGCGCGACGGCGCACACCTTGTCCGCGGTCCCCATATCGACGCGGTTCACCTTTCTGTGGGCCGGCACTGACGCGAGGTGTATCACGCCCGGCGTGAAAACGATCGGCAGGGAAGAGTGCGCGAGCATCCGCATCAGCGCCCCCAGGCCTCCGATGCCGCCGGATGATTCGCCTTCGGCCGTCAGTTGCGCCAGTCGGATGTCACGCTCCGTGAGATCGCGCGCGCGGACGAGCGGCAGTCCGTACCCTGACGGCCCGGTGACAAGATCGAGCGGCGCGGCCCGGTGAACCTCATCAAGCAATCCGACGAGTCGTGACGGATCGGCGAGCGCTTCGGCCGTGGGCAGGGACTGGTCGAGAAACACGCGACCGTCGTCGAGCCCGCACAGGTCGATGCTCACCGTGCCGGGGTCGATGCCGATGACGCGCGGCATTTTTATGACGTTGATGACACGTGTTACAGGGTGCGGGCTACTTCGAGGATCGACTCCGCGTCGAGCACGAGATCGTTCCGCTCGAACAGCTTGGCGATGCACGCCTTGTGAAGCTTCATCTTCAGGCCGCCGATGCCGAGCGCTCCGTATGTCTTGATGCCGTCACGATCGGCGCCGTTGTCCATCGCGTCGATGCCTTCCACGCCGAGCGGCGGGACGGCGTTGACGTCTGCGGCGGCGCGCAGACCGGGCCGTTTGGCCCACGCCTCGCGCGTCACCAGCCGAACGCCGAATCCGCCCGCGCTCAGGAGCAGCTCGCAACCCTCGAGCGCCGCGGCGGACTGAGACGCGTCGGCCATCGCCAACGGCGTGACGCTGGCACCGAAGCGCTGCTGGATGTCTCCGGCAAGCTTCGCTCCGCCTTCTGCTCGACGGGATGTGACGGTGACATGGGCGCCTGCTTGTGCGAGGAGGCCGGCGGCGCGCATGCCGACGGGACCTGTGGCGGCGGTCACGAGGGCGCGGCGATTCTTGACGTCGCCGGACTGCTGCAGCTTGACGACGGCCGCAACGGCCGTGGTGTTCGACCCGTTTGAATCGAGCATCACCGAGACGCGCATCGGGCCGAAGAAGGTGTCCTTCACGACCTTGAGCAGTCGTTCGCCGGCCGACATATCCGTGCCGCCGATGAAGATGGCGGTGTTGTGCAGGTCCTTCGGTCCTCGCGTGAAAATCGCACCGTGCACGAGATCGCGGACGTTTTCTTCCGTCACGCCGCTGCAGCTCATGATGTCGTCGGCCCCGCCGTCGTACGCGACGACGCGGTCGAAGACGCTCGGGATCGGAGACGAGTCGAGTTGTACGAGGAGTTTGCGCATGGACCGGGGAAGAATCGTGGGGTCCGGCCTAAGCCGGACCCCACGTGAGCCGGGTCCGGCTTAGGCCGGACACTACCTGCACTACTTGGGGCTGAAGGGGTGCTTGGCCGTCTTCGAGCCGGTGATGACGTCCTGCACGGACGGCTTCTTGGCCAGGGCGCGCTGAATCGACTCTTTGGTCGCCTGATAGTTGTAGTCGTAAATCTTCTTGTCGTCGGCCGCATCCCAGTGAATGAACACGCCGACCATGATGACGTAATCGTCGGCCTTGTCGCGCGGAATCACGCCGCTCTCCACCGAGTCGACGACGGCGCGGGCGACCGCGGCCTGGGCGGGGCCGAACATCTGCACGGCCTGCTTCGCGCCCTTGATCGTGACCTTGTTGAAGAGGATCGTGTCGGGCTTCGCGGCCAGGTTGGGCGCGACAACCGCAAGGAGCGTCGTGAAGCCGTCCTTGTTGTTCGTCAGCGCGTTGCAGAAGGCATGACCGGCCGGCCCGCTTTTCGAACCGATGACCAGGTCGATGTGCGCCACTTCATTGCCTTCGCCGACCAGCGACTCGCCGAGAAAAAAGTCTGACATTGGGGGAGCTCCTGTCTGAAAGAGTGAGGTAAACCATCCCATATTGCGGGCTGCACCATATCCTGAGCGGGAAGCCGCCGTCAAGCTGGACGTGACGAAAAAAAGAGGTCCTTTCGGGTGGGTTCCGCCGGTTCGATACGTCCCGCCTTGCTTGACCGTGACGGTTCGGCCAGCGTATTCTTGTGAAAAATCACTGTATTTTCTGCGTGGAATCATACTCTTAGAGAGGGGTCAGCGTATGGCGCGTTGGGTTCGAGCGGGAATCACCGTGTTCTCGGTAATGGCAATGGGCCCGATGGCTGTGGTCGGGCACGCCGGCCAGGCTAAGCCGGCGGCGGTCAACGCCGCGGCCAGGGCACTCAAGAACCCGGTCCCTACCAATGCCGTCTCCGTTGAGGCGGGGAAGGCGGTGTTCGCGAAATACTGCCGGAGCTGCCACGGGGCGGAAGGCAAGGGCGACGGCGCCGGTGCGCCGAAGGACGTCAAACCGGCCGACCTCACAGACCCCAAATGGGACCACGGATCGACTGACGGCGAGATCTTCACGACGATCAAGATGGGAGTCCCGCCCAAGTTCGACATGGACTCCTGGGACGGCCGCATCAAGGATCCGGATATCTGGAATCTCGTGAACTACATCAAGACCCTCGCTCCGAAAAAGTAACCGCCCCACCCCCCTGGGGGGCCGCTCGTTCGATCCGCGCTAGACTTCAGGTCATGCGCCCCGAATCCCGGCGACCAGCGCGGGTCCTGGCCGTGGCAGGCCTGAGCGTCCTGCTCGCGGCGAGCGCGCTCGCGCAGTTCGGCGGCCGTGGACCGTTTATCGTGCGACCGAACATCCGCTACGACGGCCGGTTTACCTTCGTTCGGCTGAAGTACACGACGGCTCCGGGCGGCTATTGGTACGGCGGATGGCCGGCGTGGGGCCACGGGCATCCATTGGGTGAGCAGAACCTCATGCGCATCATGGGTGAGCTCACCTATCTCAATCCTCACACCGACGAGATCAACACGCTGACGCTCGACGATCCCGCGCTCTTCAAGTATCCCGTCGCCTACATCATCGAGGTCGACTGGTGGATGATGACCGATCGCGAGGCGGCCGCGCTTCGCGCGTATCTGCAGAAAGGCGGGTTCGTCATCGTCGACGACTTCAAGCCGCAGCGGTTTCGCGGCGGCTTCGACGACGACTACGGGACCGGCTGGCAGGTCTTCGCGGACAACATGAAGCGCGTGATGCCGGAGGCGCAGTTCTTCGAAATGAAGGCCTCGCATCCGATCTTCAATTCATTTTTCGAAATCAAGCGGCTCGACATCATCCCGCAGGCGTACATCGGCGGCCAGCCGATCTTCCGCGGCATCTTCGAAGACAACGATCCCAACAAGCGGCTGCAGATGATCGTCGACTACAACACCGATATTTCACAGTTCTGGGAATGGTCCGGGACGGGGCTGAGGCCGGTCGACGACACGAACGAAGCGTACAAGCTCGGCGTGAACTACATCATCTACGGCTTGACGCATTGAAGCATCTGGCAGGTCTAAAGACCTGCGCTACAACTGTCACCGGTCTAAAGACCGGCGCTACAACTGTCTGGTGTGGCGCAGGACTTCAGTCCTGCCCGTCTTTGGGGCCGATGCTGCGAAGGTAGTTGACGATGCTCCAGATCTCCGCATCGGTCATCCGGCTCCTCATCGATTTCATGTCGAACTTCGGACCGATGCCGTCGTGAATGTTCGTGAAGATCTCGCCGTCCGTGGAGCCGTGTTTCCACTCGGCGTCGGTCAGGTTGGGCGGATGTACATCTTTTGGCGCCAGGGGTCCATCGCCCGTTGCATTCTCGCCGTGGCAGCCCTTGCAATACTTCTGAAATAACTGCCGGCCGGTCTCGATGGATTTCGGCGTGGATGGCACCGGATTCGTCACCTCGCTCGCGAGCACCATGCCCGCGAGCGTGATGGCGACCGCTGTTCCGGTAGCCGAACGGAACACCGACTTTGTGCGCATGGCTATTGTTTGACGAGCTGACCGCGCATGACGCCGCCGGGCCACGCCGACGTATGAACGTTGAAGTAGAAACCCGGCGGGTTGTTCAGGATCTGCTGTGCGATGGCGGCAGTCATGGCGATATTCAATCTGGAGAAAGTAACCGCGCCGTTAGTCAACACGACTTCCCCTGGAGCGACGACCGCGCTGAGGAGCACCGATCCTGACGCTCCGGCCGCGCCGGGGTGGATGTGAGCCGCCGTGATCGCCGTCGTCGCCGGGAATCCGGTCACGTCTACCCGGAAGTTTGCGGTCCCCCCGGTGATGGCGCCCGCGCTGTCTCGGGTCACGGTGAAATCAATCGTCGCGGCGCCGCTGCCTGCTGCTTCGCCGCCCGTGGGGACCGTAGGAAATTCATTCGCCGGCAGGAGCGTGGCCTTGAACTGGAAATGGGTATCGTCCACGACCGCGACCGGGTTGTCACTGCTGCAGCCTGTAGCGACCACGGCCAGTGCTGCGAGAAAGACTGAAAGACGCTTCATGGGTACTCTGCTCCTTGTGGGTTAGTAGAATTTTCTGGCGAGGTTGAATCCCATAAACAGCGCGTGAGGGAACCCGCCGCGCGCTATCTGCCCGAACGTCGTGCCCTGGCCGTTGCCGAAGTTGAGCTGAAACAGATGGCCGCCCGCACGCTTCTCGATGCCGAAGGCAAACGCCGCGTCGCCCGGCTTGTAACCGGCAACCCGCGGTGACGTCTCTGCGACCACATACACCGTCGGGTTGAGGCGGAGCCGGCCGCCGACTCCGATGAAGAACGTGTTGCGATCGATGTCGAGAACGGCGGCGGTGTTGTTCACCCAGATCGGCACCGCGTACATCGCGAAGCGATCGCCAACCGTCCTGGAGACGACCGCGCCGAGAGCAGGTGAATAGCGATCCTGGAAGTTGTTACCACCCTCAATGGACACGAGCGCTGATATCGAGAGCGGCGTCGATTCCCGCTGATGGACGGCGTCGTACTTGCTGTAGAACTGGAAGGTCTTGTCGATAGCCGTTCGGTAAACAGCCGCCTCCACGTGCCGCATGATGCCGAAGCGGTATTCGAAGCCGACGACCGCTCCTTGATCGAGGCCGAACAGGTTGCTGGCCTGAAAACCGAAGCTGCCGTTTCTGAGATTGCCGTTGAACCGATGGGTCAGTTGAAAGTTCGAGCCGTGACGCGGAAGCCTCAGCGTCGTGGGCAGGGCCACGACGCGAAAATCAGGTTCGGCCAGTTGCAGCGAGCCGTCATCATCGGCGGCCGCGGCGGACTGGGCGGCAGCGTTGGCAGGAGGAGTTGAAGTCGGAGTTGGAGCCGATTGCGCCTGCGCCGAGTGAACGTCGAGAAACGCGATTCCGAGGACACCAATCGAGAAGAAGCGAGCGAATGGCTGTGTGATCACGTGCCTGCGCAGAGCAAGCAGGGGACCACGGGCCGGTGGGCCGAAGTCTCACAAAACCGTAGGGAATTCGATCGAGCTCAGCAGGGGCCGTTACGCGTCACGTAACTATTTACCTGGCCCAAGATCCAAGATTCCGTGTGCGCACTAATCCATCACACTCCTTTGGTACGATGGACCGGTATGGACGAGAGCCCGGATCAGCCTGCCAAACCGCCCGCGAAAACGGTCCAGTGCGGCATGTGCAAACGAAAGGTCCCGGTCGAGGAGAGCCGGGTTTTCAGCGGGCGGATTTTGTGTTTCGGGTGCCTCTCGTCTTGGTACGACGACGAGGAGGAGGAGTAGGAATCCACCCTTCGCCTTCGTGTTCTTCCCGTTCCAGGTTCGCCAACTCGACCGCCTGGGAGCGCATCGCAAAGCGCCGGCCGTCCACAAATTCCTCGTCTTCGAGGAACTGACACTCCCACCCGTACTTCCCGTGACTTCGCAGCACGCACGCGAAGCGTTTGCCGCCTTTGGTGAGCGTCCAGAGCGTTTCGATCGGTTCCATGCGTACACCATACCTTGGAGCCGCTCGGCGGCGGGTGAGCCTCCAAAAGCACCACCACCCTCAGCCTCCGTTCCTCCGTGTTCTCCGTGGTTTGCTTTTCTTCGTGCTCTTCGTGCTCTTCGTGCTCTTCGTGCTCTTCGTGATTTCGTGTTTTCGTGGCGAGTCTTTGAATCATTGGATTATGCGGACCGCGTTGGAGGTTGGACCATGAACAGATGCGGTAAGATCGGCGCCGAACGGCACCGATGGCCATGGACGCCGGCACTCGCCTGGGACCGTATGACATCCTGGCCCCGCTCGGGCAGGGCGGGATGGGCGAAGTCTACAAGGCGCAGGACACCCGCCTTGACCGGCTCGTGGCCATCAAAGTCCTCCCCAGCCATCTCGCCGCGGATCCCGCGGCCCGTTCCCGGTTCGACCGGGAGGCTCGCGCGATCGCCGGACTGAATCACCCGAACATCTGCGCGCTGTTCGACGTCGGCCGCGACCAGGATCACGACTTCCTCGTGATGGAGCTGCTCGAGGGCGAAACGCTGCAGGATCGGCTGGGGCGCGGCCCACTCGGAATCGGTTCGCTCGTCGATTGCGCGCTCGCGCTTGCCGACGCGCTCGACGCCGCCCACGCGCGCGGCCTCATCCACCGCGACCTCAAACCCGCGAACATCTTTCTGACAACACGCGGCGTGCCGAAGATCCTCGATTTTGGTCTGGCCAAGGCGCTGGAGACACCCGATGCCGTGACACGGCAGAACGAAGCGACGCTGACGGGCCTCGGCACGATGGTCGGCACGATTGCCTACATGTCGCCCGAGCAGCTGCGCGGCGAGGTGCTCGACGCGCGCACGGATTTGTTCTCGCTCGGTCTGGTGTTCTACGAGATGGCGACCGGACAGCGCGCGTTCGGAGGCGCGACGAGCGCCGTCGTGTCCGCCAGTATTCTCGGAGGCAACGCCCCGTCGCCGCGGAGCCTGCGACCGGACCTGCCGCCGCGTCTCGAAGATACGATTCTCAAGGCGATCGAGAAAGACCGGAGCCTCCGGTGTCAGTCCGCGGCGGAGATGCGCGCGGATTTGATGCGCATCAAACGTGAGGGGTTGGATTCCGCGCAGGCGGTCGCGTCTGCCGTCGTGATGCCCGCGCCGGCGCCCGCCGCGCCCGCGACGGCGTGGAGCAAGGCTCCCTGGATCGCAGTCGCCGCGGTGTTGCTGGCCAGTGTCATTTTCGGCGGCGGCGCGTACTGGTGGAAGCAGCGGCCAGCCACCGCAACCACATCGCAGCCAACCGCGGCGCCGTCGCCCGGCCCGACGCCGCAGCCGCCGACAGAGCCCAACCCGGCCACTGCCGCGGCATCCAGGCCCGACCGCGGCGCCGCGCCGCCAGCCGCGCCGGCTCGCGCGGAGACGCCGCCCGCGCAGCCGCTCACTCCGCCGCCGTCGTCGCGCGCCGAACCAAAGTCAGCTGCGGTCGCGACGTCGGCTGTGCCTCCGCCTGTTACACCACCCACCGATGCCGAGGCGCGTGCGGCGGATCAGCAGGGCGGGCGGGGACGCGGAGCTGCGCAGGGAGCCGGACAAGGGCGCAACGGTCGCGCTGGTCGCGGCCTGCCCGGTCCGGCGGTCAACGCGCTCGTCGCGACGCTGAAAACGCTTCCGCCGCAGGCGTTTCATGTGGTGTTTCTCGCTGGAAATGCTGATGCTCGCGAGCTGGCGTTTCGGCTGCAGGGGATCCTGAATGCCGGCGGCTGGGTATCTTCGGGAGTCGCGCCGAGTCAGGAGGCCACGATCCCGCTGGGGATCGGGGTTCCACGACGCACTCAGGCGGCCAATGTCGTCGTCAACTGGGCCATCCGAAACGGTTTCGCGCCGGAATTCCGGGTGCTGCCGAATCTGAAGGAGATTCACATCATTGTCGGCGCGCCGCAGTAGAGGCTCGCCCTGATGTCAATCGCGCGAGCCAAACCGATCACGAGCCCACGGTTGGTTGTTGCCGTCGACTCCACCAGCGGAACAGGCGAGGGGCCGGGTGTGCGATCCGGATTGCGGCATCGTGCGGACGATTGATCCAGTCGATATCGCGGCGACCGCCTCGCCAGCCGGCGCGTCGCTCTGGTGTTTGGCGACGTTCGAGCACATGAACCGGGATGTCGTCGTTAAGGCTGTGGGAATGGCGCATGCCCTGCGTATCGGATTGGCGGCTGGGCCTTAACGATGAGCTGCTTCCATCTCGACTCCTTACCTCTACGGTAACGCCCAGGCGACAGGGCGACGCTGGGTGGTTTGGGAGTGGCGCCGAGCGAGGGTCACGATCCCACGGCCGGAGTTACGGGTCCTGCCGAATCTGAACTAGGTTCACATCATTATCGGCGCGCCGCAGTAGAGGCGCCCGAGGGTGGGACGCGTTCGCCCCTGGTCTTCGTCCGTTCTGATGGCTCGTTCTGGCTGTTCAACTGCCACCACCACCGGCTGGCCGCCACGACGGCGAGCCCGACGACCCCGCGTTGCAACCAGCGCGCGATGCCAGACTTCTGGGGCACCACGTTGATGGCCGTTGGTAATCGATGAATCCGCCGTTCCACGACCGGCACCCAGCGCGTAAGGTACGCAAAAGCCTCTGACGAGCAGACAGGGCACTGCTGGTCTTCATGGACCTCTTCGCAGTCGAGGCACAAACGAGCCACGCGGATCTTCATCTCTTTCAAGTGTAGCGCGCCGTCTCTTCGGCGTGGGGCCCACCGCAAAAGTGCGCAAATGTCTGCGCTAGGGCGACCAAAAGGTCTGCGTTTTGAAGACTTTCTTGCGGACGTGTGGTCGAAACCGCCCGTCATTCAATCGCGGGTACTTGGTGGAATTCTTGCCAGGACGGGGTCCCGTGATGTCAACTCCAGATCGTCCAAGCACACGGCTCGAATCCTTCATCGGTCTCACGCTGGCGGTGTGCGTCCATCCGGTCGCGGCCTGGGAGTCGCGTTCCGCTTCGAACAGGCTCCTGTGCGTCCTCGGCTATTTCCTCGCGAGCTATGTTCTGATGATGCTCGCGCTGCCGTACGTCGCCTAGCAGCTCTCAGGGCGGGAATTCAGCCGGTTCTGTGATTGGTGCGGAAGCGGGGAAAGTCGGACCGTCGATGTGTTCGAGCACACCGACGATCCTAACCACGCGGATCGCACACACGGTCGGCGCGGCTCCCGCCATTGTAGGCTAACGCCTGGCATCCGCCGCGGCGCGCAAGCGGCGCCGTCGGCCGCATGCCGTGTTGGGCTGTTTGAAGAACTCGCACGCCATCGAAACTGTCGCGCAGGAATTCTATCTTGCCAACCCCACAACAAAGCCCACTAGCGAACCTAGCCCGGCGCCAATAGCGGCCCCGACGAGCATATCCGGTCCATGCGCCATGTCCCCTTTGCGCCCGAGTTCATACTCGCCAAAGACGACGCCCGGGCCGGCACCGACCAGTGCGCCAAACAGCGCTGGATGCCGTCCGACCCATCCACGCTGTTGAGAGCCCTGAGATCCGCCTTGTCGGGCGCGCGCAAGTAATCGGCTCGGTTCAATCCACGTCGGGCGAGCCAGTTCACGAAATGCCGCCGATGTGAGCGTGCCTCTGGATGAGACCCAACCAGCAGCCGGCAGGCTTACACCTGTGGGTTTCTCGCCCTCTGGTTCAGCAGCAACGAGGGTGGTCGAAACGAGCAGCAGACACGTCAGAGACGAACCAACGACTCTCCACATACGAACCTCCGTTCGTCCGATGGACGATCTGGAGACATCAAACGCCTCCAGTCCGTAATGCGATAGACATCGATACAGCGGCTCAGACCCACGCCCCACATGGCCGTGCCCTTGAATGGCCCTACGCACAAAGTGCGCGATTCGACCGGCGTTGAATCCTGTTGGAGTGTGGAAACCCTCCACGGGCCAAGCTTGCATGATTACGCTCCAAGCCAGCGCGTAACCACGCATACCCGGTCCACACGAAAATCGGGATTGGTAACGATTATCGCGATGGGGCGGAGAATTCAAATCGGGATACGCCTGCCCCGTGCTTAGGCAAAGTCATGAATCGCCGCGTTGCCGGAAGGAGTCGAACACGGGTCGCACAGAACGTCGTCGACGACGCCAGCGGCAATGGTGAACTCGCGGCGCAATGTGCCGTCAAGTCCCGTCGTTCGGTGGTTTAGATGTGGTGCGGAAGCGGGGATTTGAACCCCGACCCGATTGCTCGGACTAGCTCCTGAGGCTAGCGCGTCTGCCGTTCCGCCACTTCCGCAAGTGGTCGCCACGCCGTAGCTCGCTGGTGGGTCCGAGCGAGGGCTGGTGAGAAATTTCCCGCCGTCTTGAACAATCAGTATACCGGAGGTCCCGCGAGCGGTCACTTCCGCGGGCCCGTGACCCGAGTCCTTCACCAATTTCACATTCTCCGGTGGAGGGCAGCATGAAAAAACGACTTGGAACCGCTTCACTCTGGCTGTCGGCGATGTGCTGGCTTGTCCCGGCATCGGTCTCGGCGCAGACCGTCGGACTCGGGTACGCCTTTGGGGCGCCCGGCTTTGTAACCTGCGGCTGTGGCGATTCGGAGGCGCTGCTGCAGACCGGCGGCGGTGGAGAGGCGATCTTTCACGACACAATCGGCGTCGGCGCAGACCTCGCGTACATGGCTCCGTTCCAGTATTTTTCAGAGGGTGTTGGCTTGCTCGCCGTGAACGGCACGTATCACTTCGCCAGGCTCGGCAAGGATCAACGCACCCGACCCTTCGTCACGACCGGCTACTCGCTCGGATTCGGTGGTGGTGGCGTCGGGAACCTGTGGAATGTCGGCGGAGGCGTGGATTACTGGGTCGGACGACGCGTGGGCATCCGCACGGAGTTTCGGGATCACATCTATTCCGATGGCGGGACGACGCATTTCTGGGGCCCGAGAATCGGCGTCGTGTTCCGCGGCAAATGATGAGAAACGGCTCCGGGCTTTAGGCTCCAGGCTCCGGGCCTGTTTGCCCAAAGCCCAAAGCCCGAAGCCTGTCTACTCGTCCGACATGCGCGTGAGCTCGATGTAATCAGCCAGCGCCGTGAGAAGTGGGCCCATCTTCGGATCGGCTGGCTGCACATCAGGCGTGACGCCAACCTCCTTCAGCGCCTCGGCGCACACGGGTCCGACCGCCGCGACGATGATGTCGTCGCTCAAGGCGGCGGCGAGGGCCGGAGCCAGACCAAGCGCGGCTGCAACCGCAAAGAGGTTGCGTACCTGGATCTGGCTCGTGAAGGCGATGGCGTCGAGCTGTGAGGCTGGATCGCGCACGAGTGCTTTCAGCGGCTCGATGTCCTCCGGCAGGGCCCACTCGTACGGGCACACCTCGTCCAGATGGGCGCCCCGCGCGCGCAGCGCGTCCGAGAGCGCGGCGTTCCGTTCGCCGTAGTGCACGAGGGCCACGTCGCGGCCGGTCAAATCGAGCGGTTCGAGCGCCTCGAGCACTTCCTTCGTCGTGAACGGCTTGCGAGGGATGATGGCCGGCTCGAGTCCGTAGCGCCTGACGACCGCGGTCGGCTTGGGTCCCCGGCAGACAATCGTCGCCGCCCCAATGCCGGCGAGCACGTCGGCCAGCCGACCCTGTCGTTCCGCGTCGCGGAGGAGAGCGGCCGCCCCGACGCCTGTCTGAAAGATGACCACGCCAAACCGGCCGGACGCCAGCTGGTCGACAAACGCCGTCGTCTCGGCCTCGCGTGGAACCTCGCGGACAGAAGGCGCGGCCACCGGTGTGCCGCCCATGCGCCGTACGAGCTCGGCCAGTTCCTTGCTGAGGCGCGACTCGAGGAGCCCGACGCGCGCGCCATGTAATGTGGGCATCTCGCCTTGATTATGGATCCTTGGCGCGACTCCCCCGTGGCTGCGAATCGTCTTGGCACGGCCCGACGGGCTGGGTCATAATCGGCCAACTTACTAGCAATATCCGTGGTTTGCCCCCGTTGCGGCGGTTCCGCTTCTGTCGCTCAAGGCCGTTGCACGGCCTGTGGGCTGGAGTTCGCGCAGACGGCCGTCGCGACGGGAGTGGTTCCTGGGCGACACGACCGGCCTGCCAGAGGGCACGACCGTCGGCTCAACCGACGCGCCGACCCGCGGTGTCAGCCTGACCAGCGCGCCGACCGTCGACGCCACGGCGGCTGAGACCCTGCTCGGCGGCGCTCAGCCGGGCTTTCCTGAAGCCTCGGGGCCGCTCAAGGTCGGGCAGTCGTTCGGGCCTCGCTATCACATCATCAAGCTGCTCGGCGCCGGAGGCATGGGCGCCGTGTACAAGGCTCGGGACGCCGAGCTCAATGTCGACGTCGCGCTCAAGGTCATTCGCGGCGACCGGCGGAGCGTGTCGCCGAACGCGGAGAAGCAGTTCAAGAACGAGCTGCTCCTCGCCCGTCAGGTCACCCACAAGCACGTCGTCCGCATCCACGATCTCGGCGAGATCGACGGCATCAAGTACATCACGATGCCGTATATCGAAGGCCAGGAGCTTGCGGTGCTGCTGCGCCGGGAGGGGAAGCTGCCGGTCGCGCGCGCGCTGCACTTCGCGCGGCAGATTGCCAGCGGCCTCGAGGCGGCGCACGAGGCTGGCGTCGTGCATCGCGATCTCAAACCCGCCAACATCATGATCGGCGGCGCTGGAGACGATGCCCAGGCGCTGATCATGGACTTCGGCATCTCCGCGTCCACTTCCGATGCGGCGAGCGGCACGGTGAGCGGCACACTGGAGTACATGGCGCCGGAACAGGGCCGGGGCGAAGCCGTCGATGCGCGCGCCGACATCTACGCGTTCGGGTTGATCCTCTACGAGATGCTCACCGGTCCGCGCCTCGTGCGCATCGACCGCGCCGCAGGAGCGCATTGACAGCATGATGCGGCGCTTCGAGCAGGGGCTGCCTTCGCTGCGCGCCACTGACCCATCGATTTCCGAGCCGCTCGATGCCCTTGTCACACGCTGTCTGGAGCGCGATCCGGCGAGCCGGTTTCAATCCTCGACGGAGCTTGCCGCAGTCCTCAATCGGCTCGACGACGACGGCGAGCTGATTCCCGAAGTTCGGCGTCTGACACCGCGCCTGATGGCGGCCGCGGCGGTCCTGGTGGTCGCGATGGCCGCCGGCACATACTTCGCCGGTCGGCGCGCGGCCCCCGTGGCGCCGGTCCAGCGCGATCCGGTGCCCGTGCTCATCGCGGATTTCGACAACCGGTCGGGCGATCCTGTGTTTGAAGGGTCGATCGAGCAAACGCTGGGCATTGCGCTCGAAGGTGCACCGTACATCACGTTGTTCAGGACCAGAGACTGCGCGCTCGATCGCTGCGGAGCTGGCGCCCGGAAAGGGCAATCGGATCACTCAGGAAATCGGACAGCTCATCGCCCGCCGTGAAGGCATCAAGGTTCTGGTGGCTGGCGCACTCGACAAACAGGGTGCCGGTTATCGGCTCGAGCTGCGGACCATCGACCCGGCAACCGGCGAACCCATCGCGACCGCAGTGCGGAACGTCAGGGACAAAGAACAGGTCCTCAACACGATCACATCGATGGCCACAACGGTTCGTGAAGCGCTCGGTGAATCGAAAACCGAGATGGCGACGCTCGCGGCAGCCGAAACGGTGACAGCGGGTTCCCTCGAGGCGATGGGGGCCTATGCCCGCGCTCAGGAGCTCGCCCTGGCGAACAAGATCCCGGAAGCGCTCGAGCAGTACCAGCGCGCGGTGGATCTCGATCCTCGATTCGGGCGCGCGCACGCGGGCATGGCCGTCCTCTACTCGAATACGAAACAGACCGACAAAGCGGAGGCCAGCTACCAGGCGGCCATGAAGAATCTCGATCGGATGACGGACCGCGAGAAGTATCGGACCCTCGGCACCTATTTCCAGAACGTCGCGCAGAACTACGAGAAGGCGATCGAGAACTACGAAACGCTGGTCAGGCTGTACCCGGCCGACGACGGCGGGCACGGCAATCTGGCGCTCGCGTACGTCAAGTCCGGCAATCTGCCGCGCGCCCAGGCCGAAGTTCGGAAGAGTCTGGAAATCTATCCGAAGAACTCGCTCCAGGGCTACAACTACGCGATGTACTCGATGTATGCGGGCGATTTTGCGACGGCGATCGGCGAGGCCTCCCGGCTGCAGAAAGAGAATCCAACGTTCGAGTATTTCTATCTGCCGCTTGCCCTTTCCCAGCTCGCGCAGGGCGACGCCGCTTCTGCGCGCGATACGTACGCCAGTCTCTCGAAGGTGAGCGCGACCGGCGCGTCTTTCGCGGCGCTGGGCCAGGCCGACGCTGACATGTATTTCGGGCAGAATCGACACGCGATCGGCGTGCTGCGCGAGGGCATGGCCGCCAACGCCAAGAGCAAGGACTCGGGCGAGATGGCGCGGAAGGCCGTAGCGCTCGCAGAAGCGTATCTGGCGCTTGGCCAACGGCGGCAGGCGGCCGACGCGGCGACATCAGGCGACGAAGCTCGGTCGCGCGGACAGCATCGTGATTCCCTGCCGCGACGGGTCTTGCTGCAAGCCGGCCAGCAGGACAAAGCGCTCCAGATCGCTGCCGACCTCGAAAAGACGCTTCAGCGAGGGGCCACGTCTTACGCGCGACTCATTTCGGGCGAGGTCGCGTTGGAGAACGGTCGTCTGGCCGACGCCATCGAGGCCTTCCGCGATGCCCAGAAGCGCTACGACTCCTGGTTCAGCCGCTTCCTGCTCGGCAAGGCCTATGTCGTGGCTGGCGGCCACTTCCCCGAAGCGCTGGCAGAGCTCGAGATTGCCGTCAAGCGGGGGAGTGAGACGACCGACGTCTTCATCGACGACATGCCGACGCTCAGGTACTTGCCGCCTGCCTATTACTGGCTGGCGCGCGCTCAGGAAGGCGCGGGCGCAGTCGTCGCCGCGCGCCAGAACTACGACCTGTTCCTCAAACTGCGCGCGGAAGCTGATCCGGGCGATCCGCTGGCCGCCGATGCCCGAAAGAGACTGGCAGCGTTGAAGGAGTGACAGTCCGTTTGTGGCTGGACTATCCGCCCAATCGGACCGAGAACGTCACGTCGATCCGGCGCGCAGGTAGACGATAGTACTGCGCATCGCCGAGCTCGCTCTCCGCGACCGGCGGGCGCCGGTCGGTCAGATTCCGCCCGTCAACGCGCAACTCCCAGGTCGGCGTTCGGTAGCCGACCCCGGCCGTGATCGTCACGTACCCATCGACGGGCGCGGTGTTGCGCTTGTTCAGGAAACGGCTGCCGACGAAGTTGAACTCACCAAGCGCGACGATGCCAGGATTGGCGGCGTAGATGAGACCGGCCGACATGAGATGCCGCGCCGACATTTCCAGACGCTTGCCGCCCAGTTGGGTGGGGACGCCGTCAAACTCCGCCACGTAATCGCGGAACTTCGCGTCGTGGAGGCTGTAGCTCGCGCGGCCCGTGACATCGTGCGGCAGATACCATGTGGTTCCCAGCTCGAACCCCTTGAAGCGCTCCGTACCCGCATTGGTCAGCGCCGGCAGGCCGTTCGTCGTGTGGGCGATCACCAGATTCGAGAAATCCATGAGGAACGTCGTCGCCTCGAGGCCGACACGCCCGTGCGCCACGCGGACCTTGACACCAGCCTCGTAGCTCTGCGCCGTCTCGGGCTTCAGCGGCCCTTCGCCTTCGTCGCCGATCCCGAAATCGACCGCTGCCGGTTTGAACGTGTTGCGATAGTTCGCGAACAGCCGCAGGTGATCGGCATCCTGCGCCCACGCGGTCCAGATCGCGCCGAGGCTGCCGCTCGGCCTGCACGTTATTTTGAGCGCTCTCGTTCGCGCCGGCGTTCGCGGCTTCCGCCTCGTTCCCATTCTTGCGTTCTTCGTTCGTGACGTTGAGGCGCACGCCCGCGTCGAAGCGGAGGCGTCTCCAGGGATTCCACTCAGCCGAGACATAGCCGCCTGCGAAGTCGCGACGGTCGCCGATCGCGACATCGAGGGTCGACGGCGCAACCACCGAGGACGCGACGGAACCGTCGAGCGGCGCGTGATACAAGAAGTCGGCACCCTTCGCATCACCCATACCGTGAAGGAAGTCAGCGCCCAGAAGCAGCCGCATTCCCCTGATGTTGCTCCACGCGACGTGAGTGTCCGCATAGAGGTCCGTCAGATCGATCTGCTCCCGGAGTCCCCGCGCGTTCAGTCCGACGTTACTGACGTCCTGCAGGAAACCACGCAGGATGTCATGGCTCCCGCGCGACACCGACGCCATCGTCGTCCAGGTGCGCATGCCGCTGGTGCGGTCGACGCCGAACCAGACGCTGACGCGGCGGTCGTTGAGAAAGGCGCCGCTGGGGTTGTGATTCGCGTCGAGGGGCACCGCGGCCGTCAACCCGCTCCCAACGCGTACGTGCGGACTCGCCGGATTCTGGTTGAGCAGCGTACCGTCGACGGCAAACCAGGTCCGGCCGCCGGTCGACGATCGGCTGCCGCGCCACGACACGTGTCCGCGGCGAAACGACGTCCGGTCGTCGCTGAACCCCTGCCGCTCGCCGTCGACCGTCAGGCGCGACTGCCAATCGCCCAGTGAGACGGCAAACGCCGCCGAGCCGGCGCCGCTGCCGAAGCTTCCGAGGCGAGCCGACAAATCCCGCGACGCGATTGACGCGTTCCTGTGGACCACGTGGATGACGCCGACGAACGAGGTTGCGCCGAACATGACCGGCGCCGGCCCGCGAAGGATTTCGATGCGTTCGAGGTCGTGGAGATCGAGCGTGCTCAGCGCCGGGTTGAACGCGCCGCCCCACGGGACATCATCGACCACGAGGAGAAAGGCGTCGAATTCCTTGAGACCCCAGAACTCGGGCACGAAGCTCGCCGGTCCGCCGTCGCCGCCTGGCGCGACGTCGACGCCGGTCGCCAGCGCGAGGGCGCCCCGGAGATCGGTGATCCCACGGTCCCGCAGCTCGTCGCCGCTGATGACCTCGATGGCGACCGGTACGTCGTCCGGCGCTTCGGGCACGCGCGTCGCGACGACCTCCACATGCTCGCGAACCGACGGAACCTGGGTGTCGACGAGGTTGGTCCTTGTGCGGACGCGAGCGCCGGAACAAGCGTGAGGCAGAGCGTCGCGACTGATCGCAGATCGCAGCAGAGGTTGCGAGAGTCGTGTCATTGTCTTCAGCTCTCCAAGGACGTGCCCGAGTCCCGAATGCGGGCCGCTACGGCACCTGCACGGCATCCGAGAATTCCGACGTGTTGCCACTCGGATCGGTCGCGGTCCCGTCACCCATTGACCACTCGTGAGAGTCACGGGCAGCGGTCCGATGAACGCGTGTCCCGCTAGGTCCGTGTGAACGACCGTCGTGGTGACCAGCGTCTTGCCTTCGTGATTAGCGGTATCGCTGGAGAATATTTCCACGGTGAAATCGACATCGGCCGCGGTAAATATTTCACCGGCGACCGACGTCGTGGTTATGACGCCGCTGATGTGCGGGAAGTTCTGCAGGTTGTTTGCACCGGCGTCGCCGTCCACGGGACCGTCGTTCGCAGTGATGCCGTCGCCACCCAGGTCGATACCAATACCTCCGTTGGAGAAGATGGAGTTAGAGCTGATCAGGTTGCTCGTACCGAACATGACGAGGACGCCGTTGTATTGGTTGAAAGCGACAGTGTTCCCCGCGCCCGGACTCGTACCGCCGATGAAGTTGCCTGAGCCCGTGACTTGAACGCCATCGGTGTTGGCGAGTCCGCCGGTTCCCGACGCGTTCAGCCCGATCGAGTTGCCCTCGACGTGATTGCCAGAGCTGCTCCCGAAGATGCCGATGCCAGGTCCACTGTTACCTGAGATGAGATTCCCTGCGCCGGCCACCGTACCGCCGACTGTACTGTTGCTGGCACCGTTGAAGTTGATCCCGTCGCCAACGTTTGGAAGGGCCGTAGTGCCAGTGATGTCGGTGCCGATCTTATTCCCCTGGATCGTGGTTCCAGATCCTGAGCCGAGCCGGATGCCGTCTCCGCCACCGATCCCCGGATTCCCACCGTTTCCCGAAATCACATTGCCAGCACCAGCGACAATCCCTCCGATGAGCGAACCCGTGACGTTGATGAAGTCTATGCCCTGGTTTGCGTTCGGCAGTGCGGCTGTGCCACTGGCGTTGGTTCCAATCTTGTTGCCCTGGATGGTCAATCCTGAAACGTTGGTCGCCGAAATCCCGCGACCGAGTCCTGACGCCCCGTTGCCGGCAATTACGTTACCGGCGCCCGCGGTCGTGCCTCCGATGATGTTGCCCGACGCGCCGTCGAAAACCACCACGCCCGTACCACCGTTGGGGACAGCCGCTGTCCCTGAAACATTCGTGCCGACATGATTGCCAAGGACGGAGTTCCCGTCTCCCTCTATCCCGATTCCCCACTCGGAATTCCCGCTGATGATATTCCGGTGATCCAACAGGTCGCCGCCGATGACGTTGTTCGTGGCGGTGCTGCCGATAAGGATGCCTTGCGCGTTCGCGACGGCGGCCGTCCCGGTTGGGTTCGTCCCGATGAAGTTCGAGCGGATGGTGTTTCCGGAAGAAGTGATCGTCATCCCAGGTCCCGGGAAGCCGTTGATGACCAAGCCACGGACCAGACTGCTCGCGCCGCCCAGCGTAAGCGCACTGACACCGAGCCCCAGTCCGGGAGCGCTGCCGTTCAACACAATCTTCGGATTGCCTGGTGAAGCGCCCGGTTGACTATGGCCGTCGATGAGCACTGGGGTGGTGGTCGTCGGTAGCGGTGAGGCTGGCACGATTGTGTGGGGGCCGGCTCCTGGAATGTCGAAAACAATGGCACTGACATCCGGATTGCTTTCGGCGTCGAGGATCGCCTGCCGGAGCGAGCCCGCGCCGCTGTCGTTCGTGTTGAGTACCGCGAGCGCTGCGTTCACGGTCGTGCAGGCCGAGAATTCCGATGTGCTGCCATTCGAGTCGGTCGCCGTCGCCGTCACGTATTGTCCGGCCGCGAGCGGTGCGGCGAACGGAGAGGTGAGCGAGAACACGGCGTTGCCCGAGCCATCGGTCGAGACGCCGGCAACGGTCCCCAGCATCGTCTGGCCTTCGCCGTTACCCGATGCATCGCACATCGCGTTCGTGAACAGCTGGATCGTAAACGTGGTGTTGGCGGTGCTGTTCAGCGTCCCCTGGATCTGAGTGGTCGTCGCCGACGTGATCACCGGGAAGTTCTGCAGGTCGTTCGCTCCGGTGTCTGCGTCGCCGGCGTCATTCGGCGTCACGCCCGCCGGGCCCAGGTCGATCCCCAGACCCACGCCAACGTTGGAGAAGATTGAGTTTGTGAGTATGGTGTTGCGTGTGCCCGAGGTGACAGTGACGCCGATCGAGTTGCCCAGCGGCCCGGTGCCGGCTGCGTTCAGGCCGATGATGTTGCCTCGGACGACCGTGTTGGAACTATTGGTTATCGACACGCCGGTCTGGTTACCCGAGATCACATTCCCAGCCCCGACGGCGGTGCCGCCAATTGTGATCCCGGGAGCGCTTCCGACGCTCACGCCGATGCCGGTCCCGCGATCCAGCATGCCGGTAATGTCGGTGCCGATGTAGTTGCCCTCAATGAGCGAGGTGTGCGGTGAGCCACTGTTGCTGAATACGATGCCATTTTGGTTTGAGGAGATGACATTGCGCGCTCCCGGCTGTGTTCCCCCGATTTGAGCGCCGGCGTTCGTCAGGCCGATCCCATCGGCCCCGTTCCCCAGACTGGCGGCCCCGATCGCATCAAGGCCGATGATGTTTCCCTGAATGACTGTCCCGTTCGCTGTCTGTGGCTGACCGTCTGCCGATCTGATAAAAATGCCAGCGTCGATGTTTCCGGAGACGACGTTTCCCGCTCCAGCCGCTGTGCCACCGATGCGGTTGTTCCGCGCTGCGTGAATGCGGATACCGTTGCCGCCGTTTGGCAGTGCCGTCAAGCCGTCGGCTCTGGTGCCGATTCGATTGCCTTGAACGTCATTCCCCGCATCGCACCCGGGCAGAATCAGATCGCACCAGAAGAAGTACACCCCCTCCTGCGTGTTGCCGGAGATGACGTTGCCGGCCCCAGGGCTGCTGCCACCGATTCTCTGACCGCTGATTTGCTCGATTCTGACGCCGTCCACGTTTGGAATCGCCGCGGTCCCGCTCAGATTCGTGCCGATGTAGTTGCCTTCGACTACGTTGCCGACGCCATGGTTCAAGACCCGGATGCCGTACGTCGTGTTCCCCGAGATCACGTTTCTGGCTCCGGGCGTGGTTCCGCCGATTTGCGTATAGTTAGCGTGGACCACGACGCCCTCGGCCCCGTTTCCAAGCGCCGCGCTGCCGTCGGCCGTGGTGCCGATCAGGTTGTTCTGCAGAACGTTGCCGTCTGCGCCGTTCCCATTCACGCCGTCGATGACCACCCCCACGCCGCCATTCCCGGAAATCAGGTTGCCCTCACCGGGCGCTGTGCCACCAATAAAGTTCCCCGGGGCGCTCTCGACCCTGACGCCGGTCCCGTTGGGGATGGCGGCGATGCCGGCAGCATTGGTGCCGATGTAGTTACCTCGCACCTGATTCCCCGTGCTGCCGACGTCGTTGACCCGAATTCCGTGCTGACTATTTCCGGAAATGACATTCCGGGACGCTGCTGTCGTTCCGCCAACAATGTTCGAAACAGCGGACACCTGGATGAGCACGCCCACGGTGTTTCCCAGCGCGGCGGTGCCGGCAGCGTTCAACCCGATCAAGTTTCCCTGTACCACGTTTCCTGTTGCTCCACTGCCTATGCCAATCCCGGCCTGAGAGTGCCCCACGATCACATTCCCGGCTCCCGCCGCCGTCCCGCCGATCACGTTGTTACTCGCATTCGTGGTAACCAAGACGCCCCAGGTACCGCCACCAACAGCCGCGGTGCCTGCCGCGTTCGTCCCGATGTAGTTCCCCTGGACCTGGTTCCCCATCGTGCCGCTATCACGAATGACAATGCCGTCGACGTTGCCAGAGATGACGTTTCGGGCGACGGCGACCGTCCCGCCGATCGTGTTATTGGTAGCCGCCCCGCCACCGTTATGAATAACGATGCCCGAACTACTGTTGCCCAGTGCAGTCGTGCCGGTGGCGTTCAGTCCGATTGTGTTGCCTTGGACAAGATTCCCGTTGGCTCCGCCATGTATTTCGACTCCCGTGGCGTTCCCGGAAATGAGGTTGCCGTCTCCAGGGATCGTGCCGCCGATCGTGTTGTTGGAGGAGCC
Source organism: uncultured Acidobacteriota bacterium (assembly GCA_963789965.1). GTDB lineage: Bacteria > Acidobacteriota > Vicinamibacteria > Vicinamibacterales > CAVVIG01 > DATLLJ01. The sequence goes on along the minus strand of CAWBMO010000001.1, from coordinate 153,774 downwards.
TGCGAGGAGGTGCACTCCAAAGTTGTTCCCGAGCGCCGTCATGCCTGTCACATTCGTGCCGAGATAATTGCCGGCGATTCGATTGTTGCCGCCCGTCTGCAGCACGATGCCGCTGCCGCTGAAGCCCCCGATCGCCAGACCGCGGACCTGGCTCGACCCTCCAGTGCAGCGTGAGCCCGTTCGTGCCGATACCCGCGAACTGCCCATTGATCAAGATGACCGGCGCACCGGCGTAGCCTGGCTGTGTCCTCGCCGTCGATGATCACCGGACGCGTCATCGTCGGCAGCGGCGTTTGCGGTGCGATGGTGTATGGACCCGGCGAGTGGAATGTTGAACACGACGCGCGTCAGTGCCGGGGAGCGGCACGGCGTTCGGCGTCGTCATCGCCTGCGCGCAGCGATCCCGCGCCGCTGTCGGCCAGTGTTGATCACCACGAACTGCGTTTCGACGTTGCACAGAGCCGCGCCGTTCGCGTTGTAGATGGCCTGGACGTTGGCCAGAGTCAGCGCACGGTCGAAGAAGTGCACTTCGTCGGCAAGACCATTCAGCCGATCGCTTCCGTACGTGGTTGTGCCGACCACCTCGTCCTGGTGCATCGCGCCGATCCGCATCGTCACCGCGTTGGGTGAGATCGCCGCGATCGAGGTCGTACTCGAAGCCACCAGCGCGCCATTCACGTACAGATTCGCCTGCGGGCTCGCGCTCGCATCGAACGTGCCGGCCACGTGATACCACGCCGCCGTCGTGATCACGTTGTTCGCGTTGGCCACTGCGGCTGGTACTCGCCGGCGCCGAAGACCGCGAATCGCAACGCCTTGACGAACGGCGTGTATCCCAGCTGGCCGTCGTCGAAGATCAGGAACCAGCCGCCGTCTGCGGAGCCGCCGGTCGACTTCGAGGCGAGCGTCGACAGAGAGCCTGCATTTTCTGCCGCGTTCGGATCGATGTAGAACCACCCGTCGATCGTGAACGCGCTCGCTGGATTCAGCGTTCCGCTGTCGGCGATATCGACGTACTGATTCACGCCGCTCAGGTTGAACGCCTGTCCGACCTTGCCGGATACGAAGCTCGCGCCGCCCTGCAACGTTCCGTTGTTGCCGCCTCGGATGTCGTTGGCATTGCCATTGCCCGGCCACCAGCTCACGAGACCGTTCGGCTCGGCGACGCAGGCGGCGCCGCCTGCTGATGTCGAAGGGCGTCGACGTCGCGCCGGTCAGACCCACCGACGAGGCGACGAGCGTATAGCCGATGCCCGCGTTGTTGATCGAGAGGCCGGGGAACGTCACGATGCCATCGACCGAGCCATCATCGTCGTCGTCCCGCGTCGTCGTGCCCGCGAGCGTGCCACCCCCCGGGTTGGCGCCAATGGCCAGCGTCGACGAGGACGGTGGACCCGGGCAGCAGCATCCCCGACCCGTCCTGAATCGCGACCTGGATCGACGGCGTGATGATGCGCGCCGGGGGCGGTCGACGTCGGTTGCTGCACGAACGCCAGCTGGACGGGAAGAGCGCTGCCGCCACTCGACGCAGGCACCCCGCCCGGATCGAAGCCCATCCCGCCGCCCGGCAGCTCGATCACGTCCGGCGTGTCCGCAACGACGACGACACCCACGGGTGGCTGGGTCTCGCCCGGCGGAATCAAGGGCACTAACGTCCGGATCGTCGTTGGCTCGGATCTGATACGCACGGAGCGTGTAGATGATTTCGTCGGGCGGCCGCCGCGCTCGAAACTCCGGCGTCGGAGGCAGCTCGGACGTCTGTGGTGCAATGTAGAAACTGGAATTGCTCACGGCCGGATCCCGCGGGTCGGTGTTCTGGCTGAACGGATTCTGGCTGAAGGGATTCTGCGAGAACGGGTTCTGTGAAAACGGATTCTGACTGAAGGGATTCTGCGAGAACGGGTTCTGCGAAAACGGATTCTGGCTGAAGGGATTCTGCGAGAACGGGTTCTGACTGAACGGCGTCACGATGCTCGAAACCTGGATCGGCTGGGCGCCGTCGAACGCCACGCAGTTGCCCTGCTGGTCGAAATACATCGCCGACGCAGGCGATGCCCGATTGATCAGGACCTGGAAGAAATAGCTGCCCGTCAGCTGCAGCGCATTCTGCACGTTCAGCAGCGCGATGAACGCGGCGTCGAAGCTGCCCTCGTTCGTCACCCGGAAGCTGATGTCCGTGACCTCGTAGATGGTCGCGTGCTGCGCGAACGGGTTCTGCGAGAACGGATTCTGGCTGAAGGGATTCTGCGAGAACGGGTTCTGCGAAAACGGGTTCTGGCTGAAGGGATTCTGCGAGAACGGGTTTTGCGAAAACGGGTTCTGCACGAACGGGTTCTGCGTGAACGGCGTGGCCGGGCTCACCGTAATCGGCAGGCGGCCCGCAAACGGGAAGGTGATTTCTGGCGTCGGCGACACCACAGGCGTGCGCGTCTCGGTTCCCGTCGAGGCCGCTTGCCCGGCCGTATACAGCGTGACCGTCGTCTTTGCCGCGTTGGGGATCGCCACCGGCAGGCCGTTCGGATCGACGCCGATTTCCTCGACCGTGACGAGCACCGACTGATTCACGCACGGCCCGAGCACCACGCTCCCGGTCACGGACGAATACGGACCGATGGCGACATCGGCCTCGTGGTCCAGCACGCCGTGCTGGGACTCGTCGTATCGAATGACGCAAAGTCGAACGAGGCGTTGGCCCCGGCATCGATCGTCAACCTGAAGAATCGTTGCTGGCCCGCGCGATTCTCGACGTACACCGGATACGCCCGCGGGATGTCCGACACGCGGAAGGTCTCCGGCGCCGCGGCAAAGAGCAGCCCGGGCGTGTACCGGGCCATGTAGATGTTCCCATCGCGCGACCCGGGGTTGACGCACGAGGCCAGGCCCGTTCCCGGCTGTTGATAAAAGTCCCACGGCAGCGCGTCGATGAACGACGCGCCGGCTGGCAGTCCAGTCCGCGAGCGGGCCGGTCGTCGGCAGCAGGACATCCCGCGTGTCCGACCACAGACCCTGCACGACCGGCGCGGGCAGTTTGTTCTTGTCCACCGCATTGGCGGTCGTCAGCCTCCAGCCATTAGCCGTCTGCACGTACGGCACGCGCGGACTCAGATGGAGGTAGTCGCCGGCGAAGGCGCAGTTACCGCCGCAGAACATCGGATACGCACGGTTGACTGCCGTGACGTTGTACGGGGCGACGTCGTCACGATATCGTGGGGCGGCTCGGCGCTCCGCGTGTATTGCGACACCAGCTCGGACGGGCTGAAGATCAGGCGGCCGAGGCCGTCGCGGTTACAGGCGCTCGCCTGCGCGATGCGCACGTCGAACTGCGTGGCGGCACCCGCGACGTACCCGGTCGAGCCCGGCGCCGTGCCCGCGCCGCCCGCGCGCGCGTCGTAGTACATCAGCATGATCCGCGAGCGGGGGCCCGAGCTACCCGCACACGAGGGTCCCGGCTCGCCGACGGCCGTCAGCACCGGTACGAACTGCGTCCCCGTCCCCGGCCCGAAGTCGACCGCTTTGCGTGGCGTCCACAGCAGGCCGCCCGTGTAAGAGCTGGTCACCGTGATGCGCGGCACTCCGACCGTCGGGGATACGTTTGGCCCGAGCGGCATACCCCGCAGAGCCACCGTCGGGTAGTTCGGCGGATAGACGTACTCCTGCAGCGCCACGTGGATCCCGCCGTTACCGTCTATGGCCGCGGTCGGATAGGCGTTGGAGCGTGGAATAGGCAGTGAAGCGGGGCAGCCTCCCTTGCGGTTGATCAAAAGCCTTGAGCAGCAGAGCCACCGGATACGGAACGATCGGCGTGAAGCTCTGCCCGCCATTGGTGGATTTCTTCCCGACAATCGCGTTGGCGATCCCACCCGTTCGAGCGGCGAAGACGCGCCAACCAATGTAGACCGTGTTTTCATTGTTCGGATCGACGACGATCCACGGAGCCTGATTCCGCGTCAACGGTTCGCTGACGGTGACCGGCCCTGACCAGGTCTCGCCGGAATTCGCCGACCGGTACACCTGGATCTTGCTGCTCAGTCTTTGCGGATCCGATTGATCGAAGATCACGAACGCCGCGTACACCCGCCCGCCGGGTCCGGCGGCAATGCTCGGCTTGTCCACAAAATAGCCTTGAGGCTGCGTGACGAGCACCTTCGTCCACTCATACTGAATGTTCCGCTCCGTCTCCGTGTTGTTCCGGTCGGCGAAGCGTGCCACGAAGCCGGCGCTGCTCCCGTTGGGCGTGAACGCGATCCCGCCCAGCAGGAACTTGTCCGGCATCGTCGCCAGTACCGGGTCGCTCGCCGCCTCGTACGCGGTCAGCGGCGACGCGAAGTCCTCCGCTGACAGGCCGGACGGATGGCCCGGGAGCAGACCCGTATACCAGTCCTCTCCGTTGTCACTGAACGACAGGCCGATCCACGCCTGCGCAGGCGCAATCGCGAGTACCGGCCTGATCGGGCCCTTCGGTTCCCGCTGCCACGGCGCTCTCAGGAAATCGAGTAGCTTTGCGACGAAACTTTGGGGGAGCGACGGGGGCACCATTGAACCTGGATCGCGGACGGAATCGACGGTCCGGTAATCGACGTAGGCGGCCATCATGTGCGACGGGTTGACGCTGGAGATCCCCAGCACCGGCTCGGTCTGCCGCTGGCGGAACAAATCGCCGACAAACTCGTCCGCGCTGCCCGTGACGATGTTGACGTTCTGGCCGACGCTTTGCGCCCGGACGAGGGCGTGCACGGAACCGGCCGTGATGACCGCGACGAGGAAGGCGCCGACGCGGGCGTTGCGCATTTGAGGATCTCCGTATCGGCGAATCAGGTGTCGCGCACTGAGTCGGTGTCCGAAGCCCCGGATTCGTCCACGCCGCGAAGTCTAGTCGAAGAGAAAGAGTGAAACGGCGCGAGTATGGAGGATGCCGGAATGTGTTGCAAGCCATTCTTCTGTGAAATCCGCGCTGACGCGCCGTTCGTGAGGACCGGGTGGCGATGGATGGGTACCGCTGGGTACTTGTCACCGCCGGGGATGACTTTGTTTGGGCGCGACCAGCTATACTCGTCGTGGTCATTAGTCGTTGGTCATTGGTCGGTTCGACGAACGACGAACGACTGACGACCAACGACTCACGACCAAAATGCAAGGCAGGTCTGATATGGCTACACGGCGATTCGCCGTCCTCTTTACCGTGCTCGGCTTCGCGGTCTTCCTCTCGATGGCCGGGTTTGCATTGCTGTACATCGCGTTCGGCCGCGCGCCGACCGTTCCTTCGGATGCGACCCTTGTCCTGCGAGTGGGCGGGGATCTGGCGGAAATGGCCCCCGCTGATGTCGTCGGCTATCTCCGCGGTGTCAGGGCGCCGACCGTGCGTTCCTTTGTCGAGAGTCTTCGGAAGGCGAAAGTGGATTCGCGGATCCGCGCCGTGCTGGTCAAGCCGACCGGCTTCACCTCGCCGTATTGGGGCAAGGTGCAGGAGGTCCGCGACGCGATGCTCGATTTCAAGAAATCGGGCAAGCCGCTCTACGCCTATCTCGAGTACGGCGGCAATCGCGAGTACTACCTCGCCACGGCGGCTGACAAGGTGTACCTGATGCCGTCGACGTCGCTCGATCTGATTGGCGTCGCCACCTACCAGCTGTTCCTGAAGGGCACGCTCGACAAGATTGGCGCGATCCCGGATCTGCATCGCATCGGCGATTACAAGACGGCCGTGAACACGTTCACCCAGTCCGGCTATACCCCAGCGCACAAGGAGATGGACGAATCCCTCAATCGCGATCTGTTCAATCAGCTCGTCGACGGCATTGCCGCCGGGCGGAAGAAGGACGTCGCGGAAATCCGGCGGCTCATCGATGAGGGGCCGTTCCTGCCCGAGGAAGCGCTCCGTGCCGGGCTCGTCGACGACGTGCAGTACGAAGATCAGGTGGACGCGAAACTGAAAGGTCAGAGTGAGCCACGGCAGATCGACGGCGACGATTACGCCCGCGTCAGTGGTACCTCTCTTGGCCTGAACAGAGGTCCTCGCCTGGCGGTCATTTACGCCACCGGCACCATTACCAGCGGCAAGAGCGGGTACGACCCGGTCAACGGCGCCGTGATCGGCTCCGAGACGCTCATCGAGTACATCCGTCAGGCACGGCGCGACGATTCGGTGCGCGGCATCCTGCTGAGGATTGACAGCCCCGGCGGATCCGCCACGGCGTCTGATGCGGTCTGGCGCGAGCTGATGATTGCCAGAAACGAGCGTGAGGATCGCCCGATTGTCGCGTCCATGTCCGACCTCGCCGCGTCCGGCGGTTACTACATCGCGCTGCCGGCGCAGTTGATCGTGGCCCAGCCGTCGACGCTCACCGGATCGATCGGCATCTTCGGCGGCAAGATCGTCACCGGCGGCGTCTACGCCAAGCTCGGCGCCCGCATCGAGTCGACGAGCATCGGCAAACACGCCGAGATCGAGTCTCCGGTCCGTCCCTACAATCGCGACGAAGTGAAGAAACTGGATGAGCAGCTCCAGGCCTTCTACGATCAGTTCGTCGAGAAAGTGGCCACGTCGCGGCGCAGCACGCCCGAGAAGATCGATGCCATGGCCCAGGGCCGCGTGTGGACGGGTCAGCAGGCGAAGGAGCGCGGCCTGGTCGACGCGCTGGGAGGACTGGATCGCGCGATCGAATTGACGAAAGAGCGCGCGAAAATTCCGGCTGACAGCGACGTCGAACTTGTCGTCTATCCGCCCAAAAGAAACTTTTACGAAATCCTGAGCGACCAGCTCAACGGGACGAACCAGTCGCTCGAGGTGGGCCGGTGGCTATCGGCGAGCTTGTCGAAAGGCGAACTGGAGATCCTGCGGACGATGCGCGGCCCGCTGGCGATGTTTCGCCGCGGCGAGCCGCTCGCGCTGATGCCGTTTCAGTTTCTTCGATAAGCACGCCGTGCTACAGACACCTGCGCTACACGTTCGAGAAGCAGGTCTAAAGACCTGCGCTACACGAGACAGGTGTAGCGCAGGACTTTAGTCCTGCCCTTAGGTGTTACCGAGCGCGCGCTGGAGCGCTTCCCGGTTGATCCCGATCTTCATCCCCTGCTTCGCCTTCACCATATAGGCGCCGAAGAAGCGGTTGCGTTTGTCGGTGATCTGCTCGTCGCGGAAGCGATCGACGTTGGCCGCCCACTCTGTCGGCGTCACTTCCTTCTTGTCCAGCACCTTCAAGACGACCGTGCCCGTGTCCGTTGTAATCGGGTCGCTGAGGGCGCCGACCGGCAGTCTGAACGCGGTGTCCAGCGCGTCGGGCGCGATGCCCAGATCCGGGAGCGGCGCGTCGCGTGCGATCAGGTCGGTGGTCTTGGGCTCGACGCCTGCGGCCTTCGCCGCCTTGTCGAAATCGGCCGCGCCCTTCAGCTTCGCGGCGACGGCTGCCGCCTTCTGGCGGCTCAAGTCGCGCGCCTTCTGCTTGATCACTTCATCCCGCACCTGGTCTTTCACGTCGTCGAGTTTCGGCATCGCGGGAGGCTGAATGGCGATGACCGTTTCGAACGCGAATCCCCGGGAGGCCTGCAGCGGGCCGCTGACCTCGCCGACCTTCATCTCGAACGCGCGGGATATGGCATCCGGCGAGGAGCCGAGGCTCAGAATCGACTCGTTCCGCCCAAAGAACCCGGATTCCTGCACCGTCAGGCCCTGTGTCTTGGCCGCCTTGTCGAGGTCGGCCGGTTTAGACACCTCCGAGGCGATCCGTTGTGCGAGGTTGGTTGCCTGGGCACGAGCGGTTTCAAACGCCAGCTGATCGAGGATCTGCTGCCGCACTTCGGCAAGCGTTCGAGTTGCCGCCGGCTTCTTGTCCACCAGCTTGATGATGTGATACCCGAACTGCGTCTTGACCAGGTCGCTGACCTGCCCCTTCTCCATCGTGAACGCGACCTGATCGAACTCCGGCACCATCTTGCCCTTGCCGAAATAATCGAGATCGCCGCCGTTCTTGGCGCTTCCTTCGTCTTCTGAATATTTCTTTGCCAGTCCGGCAAAGTCCGCGCTGCTCTTGGCCTGCTTGAGGATCTCTTCAGCCTTCGCCTTCACGACCGCGTCGTCCTTGCCTTCGGTCTTCAGGAGGATGTGGCTCGCGCGCACCTGCTCCGGCGTCGTGTACTGTTCGATGCCTTCGTTGTATGCGCGCTGGATGTTGGCTTCCGGCACCGTCGTTTTGGCGCGGATCGCCTCGGCGTCGACAAGCAGGTAGCGAACCTTTCGCTTTTCTGGAATTCTGAAATCGGCCTGGTGAGCGGTGAAGTACGTCGAAACTTCCGCGTCGCTCGCCGTCGCCTCGGGCCGGAAGCTGTCGGCGATGAAGCTGACGACGGCGAGCTTCACCTTATCGTTGCGAAGGCGGTATTCCGCCTCGAGCTCCTTGTCCGTCACCGAGAGCCACTCGGTCAGCACGGTCCGGAGCTTGTCGAGCACCAGCTCGTCGCGCACCGACCTTTCGAATTCAGCCGCCGTCATCGGCGGGCGCTGCGAGCGCAGGAGTTGCTGGTACCGCTGCTCGCCGATGAATGCGCCGTTCTCCTGAAATGCCGGCGCCGAGAAAATGCGCTGGCGCACTTCCTCGTCGCCGGCTTTGATCCCGAGCCGATCGGCCTCGGCGAGCGCCGCCTGTTGATCGACCAGCTGCTGAAGAATCTGCTGGTCGATGCCGAGTTGCTTCAGGAGCTGTTCGCTGACGTTGCCGCCGTACGCGTTGCGATACGCCTGCAGCTGGGCATCGTAGGTGCGGCGAAATTCTCCCGCGGTGATGTCCCGGCCCTGGACCGTGGCCACCGTGTCGCCGAGGGCGAGGCCCGCAGCGTTCCCGCGGAGAAAGTCGGGAATGTAGAAAATGACGAACGCCAGCACGACGAGGCCGAGGCTCCATTTGAGCCACCCCTTGTGCCGACGCATCTGGTCGAGCATGGTCATGAACGCACCCTCTCGGAAACATCCATCGTATGCCATGAACTTACGGCGTGGCAAGCAGTTACCGCCAATCGTGTGGTATATTTGCAGAGCAGAGAAGCAGTTACGATCGCATGCCAGTTGCCCTGTATCGCGCCGTCGGGACCGCTGGAAAGCGGGGATCGAAGCTGCGTCGTGCCGGCGAAATCTCGCTGACGGTGCCCGGGCTCGATCTGGCCACCAAGCTGCGTGCGTTTCAGCGCGTGCTGCGCAGCCGCGTCGAGCGCCGCGACGCCCTGCTCGACATCGTCCGCGCCGTCAATACGACCCTCGAGCCGAACAAGATTGCAGAACTCATCGTCGAACGCGCCGCGACGTGGGTGCCCGCGCCGTGCTGGGCCATCGTGGCGTCCGATCTGTCGGGTCAATCATCGGTGCTGGCCGAGCGCGGGTTGACGCCCGAGATGGGACCGGCCGTCTCCAGAATTGCCGCGTGGGTGATGCAGCGCGGCGAGGATTTCGTCACGGCCGATCTGCGTAGCGATACGCGCCTGAAAGACGCCGGGGTCGGCTCGGTCATCGCCTTTCCGCTGACGTGCCGTGGCCGCCGCGTGGGGGCGCTTCTCGGTCTCGACCGCGTCCCGTCGTCGCGCGCGCCGCGCATGACGCTGAGCAACCTGCGCGCCGTCCGCGTGCTGCTCGAGCCGGCCGCCGTCGCGCTCGACAACGCGCTGCTGCTGAAACGGGCCGAGGAGCTGTCGGTCACCGACGACCTGACGCACTTGTACAACTCGCGTTATCTGGACCAGGTCCTCCGGCGCGAAACCAAGCGGGCTTCCCGAAGCGGCCGGCCGCTCTCGCTGCTGTTCATCGACCTGGATGGGTTCAAGAACGTCAACGACACGCATGGGCATCTGTACGGCAGCCGCGCCCTGGTCGAAGCCTCGGTGGTGATTAAGGGGAGCGCGCGCGAGACGGACATGGTGGCCCGGTTCGGCGGCGACGAATTCGCCATCGTGCTGCCCGATACCGGCGGCGAGGGCGCGTTCGCGGTCGGCGAACGCATCCGCGATCGGCTGGCCGCCCATCTGTTCCTGGCCGACGATGGTCTTAATATGCGCCTCACCGGGTCGGTCGGCGTGGCGACGCTGCCCGATGTGGCGAACTCGGCCGAGGAGCTGATCCAGGCCGCGGACAAAGCGATGTATCAGGTCAAAGATCGCGGCAAGAACGGTATTCTGGCCGCTGTTGCTCCTGCCGATACGTAAGTCACCAGTTTGCAGTTAGCAGTCAGAGAGCCAACTTCACAGATGTGCGCAGCCCTTCACCAGTGAGAACCCACCGCCGACTGCCGACTTTCGACTGCCGACCGCCGACTGCCGACCGCCGACCGCCGACTGATAGGAGCTTCCGTTGAGTCTTCGTTCGATGTTGTCGCTGTTCTCGAGTGATCTGGCCATCGATTTGGGCACTGCCAATACCTGCGTGTACGCGCGCGGCAAGGGCATCGTCGTGAACGAGCCTTCGATCGTGGCCATCAACAAGGTGAACGGCCGCGTCGAGGCGGTCGGCAAGGATGCCAAGGACATGCTCGGGCGCACGCCGGGCAACATTGTGGCCATCAAACCGATGAAGGACGGCGTCATCGCCGACTTCGAGGTCACCGAGAAGATGCTGACGTACTTCATCAAGAAGGCGCACAACCGCAACGTCTGGGTCCGTCCACGTATCGTCATCGGGGTGCCGTCGGAGATCACGCAGGTCGAGAAACGTGCGGTCAAGGACAGCGCGTACCGCGCCAAGGCCAGCGAAGTGCATCTGGTGGAAGAGGCGATGGCGGCGGCGATTGGCGCCGGCATGCCGATCACCGAGGCGTCGGGCAACATGATCGTCGACATCGGCGGGGGCACGACCGACATCGCCGTCATCTCGCTCGCGGGCATCGTCTACAGCAAGGCGGTCCGCGTCGCCGGCAACGAGATGGACGAGGCGATCATCCAGTACGTCAAGAAGACGTACAACCTGCTCATCGGCGAGCGCACCGCGGAGCAGATCAAAATCGAGATCGGTTCGGCGTTTCCGCTCGAGGATCGGATGACGATGGAGATCAAGGGACGGCACCTGATAGAAGGCGTTCCGAAGACCATTACCGTCAGCGACGAGGAGATCCGCGAGGCGTTGGCCGAAACCGTCAACGTCATTGTTGACGCCGTACGCGTTGCCCTCGAACGGACCCCGCCCGAACTGTCAGCCGACATCGTCGACCGCGGGATCGTGCTGACCGGCGGCGGGTCCATGCTCAGGAACCTCGATAAGCGGCTCCGCGAAGAGACGGGCCTGCCGATTGCGATGGCCGAGGATCCCCTGTCCTCAGTCGTGCTGGGCGCCGGGAAGATGCTGTCGGATTTCAATCTTCTCCGGAAGATCTCCATCGATTGAAACGGCTGTGTATCACGAAGTCACGAAGGACACGAAGACCACGAAGTGTTTTCTGCTCTTGAGAAAAGAGCCTTCGTGTTCTTCGTGCTCTTCGTGTCTTCGTGATGAGCAGGCGGTGAATTAGTGGCTTTGCTCGACATCCGTCAACGGGCCGGCTATCTGTTCCTGGCCGTGATGCTGGGGCACGTCCTCCTGATCTCCGCGCAGATCAATTCGCGTTCAGGCGTACCGGTTCTCGAGGCGGTGGCCTTCGGCGTGTTCGCGGAAGTGCAGCGCGGCATCTCCGCGGGCTTCTCCTCCGTGGAGAGCGTCTGGAGCGGCTACGGGGGGCTGCGGAACCTGAAAAGCCAGAACGACGCCCTCACGCATCAGCTCGAAGCGGCGCAGGTGGCGCTTCAGCAGCAGCGGGCGCTTGCCGATCGCACGCGCACCCTCGAGCGGTTGCTCGACCTTCGCGACAGGTCGAACCTGAACACCACGGCGGCCGAGATCATCGCCGCCGGCGCCACGCCGGATTTCCGCACGCTCACGATCGACAAGGGGACGCGCGATGGGGTCAAGGCCGACATGGCCGTCATCGCTCCGGCGGGGGTCGTCGGGCGGGTCGTCATGGCGAGCGGGCGCGCCGCGAAAGTGCAGTTGCTCATCGATCGCAACGCGGCCGCCGGCGCGCTCGTCGAACGATCTCGCGCGCAGGGCGTCGTGTCCGGCGGCGGCGACGATCGACTCCTCATGGACTACGTGTCGGAGGTGGCCGACGTCATCGTCGGCGATCTCGTGGTGACGTCAGGCATGGAAGGCATTTATCCGAAGGGGTATGTCATCGGGCAGGTCGAATCGGTCGAGAAGAGCGGCACTTCGTACAAGACGATCACCATCAAGCCCACGGTTGATTTCACCAGCCTGGAGGAAGTGCTGGTCGTCCTGACACCCACACCAGCCCGCGAAACGGCCGAGGGGAGTGTTGAGTGAAAGCCGCCGGAGCCATCCTGGCGGTTTTCGCGGCGCTCGCGCTCCAGACGGCCCTGGGGCGATACATCCGGGGTACGGTGGCCGTGAATCTGGTGCTCGTGGTCGTGGTGTATGTCGCCCTGATGTCGGGACCGGTGACCGGCCTGCTGACCGGAACGTTCGCCGGGCTGATGCAGGACGCCCTGTCGACCGGCGTGATCGGGATTGGCGGGCTGGCAAAGACGCTGATCGGGTTTCTGGCCGGAATCGTCGGGACGCAGTTCATCGTGACGCAGCCGCTGCCACGATTCTGCGTCTTTTTCACGGCGACGCTGCTCCATGAGCTCGTCTTTATCGGCTTGTACACGCTGCTGGACTTGCGCCATTTTGGGTCGCCCTATGCCGCCGTGGCCGGGCAGGCGGCTGGCAACGCGGCGGTGGGCGTCGTGGCGTTCCAGCTTGTTGAGTTGCTGCCCGGAGCGGTCGAACGACGACGGGCCGCAAAAGGCCGGCTCCGCCGGTAGAATGGGAAGAGATGGCCTTAGCTGAAGACAGGCGCACGGTCGCGGTTCGGCTGACCCTCCTGCAATACGTCATCGCGGTGGTGTTCTCGGTCCTGGCCGTGAGCTTCTGGGTGCTTCAAGTCGCCCAGCACGAGACGTACGCCGAGCTCGCCGAAAACAACAATCAACGCACGCTTGCGTTGCGGGCGCCGCGCGGCGTGGTCTTCGACCGCAATGGAACGGTGCTCGTCGAGAACCGTCACTCCTACAGCATCTCCATTCTTCGCGAGCACACGAAGGATTTGAACCGTACCGTCCAGCTGCTCGCGTCGCTCCTCGGTTTCGAGGAGCGCGGCGTGCGCGACATCGTCGAGCGGCACCGCCGCGAGCCGACCTACCGGCCCATCATGATCGTGCAGGACGCGACGCTGCAGCAGGTGGCGGCGGTCATGGCCCGACGCCTCGAGCTGCCCGACGTCGTCATCGAGCAGATACCGACCAGGCAATATCACGACACGATGGCGGCGCACCTCTTTGGATATGTCGGCGAAGTGAATGACGCGCAAATCGCGAGCGCGGACAAGCTCAAGAGCGGCGACGTCGTCGGCCAGTCCGGTATCGAGAAGGTCTACAACAACCTGCTGATGGGCGAGGACGGCGCGAAGATTGTGGTCGTCAACAGCGTGGGACGCGAAATCAGGACGCTCGAGGAAGATCCGGCATCGGAGGGGCAGCGACTCAAGCTGACGATTGACGAAGACGTCCAGAAGGCGCTCGAAGACGGCTTCAAGTGGTCGGGGTTCAACGGCGCGGCCGTCATCCTCGATCCGCGCACCGGCGAGGTGCTCGCCTTCACGAGCGTGCCGGCGTACGATCCCAATGCGTTCGCCACCGGCATCGACAAGACAACGTGGGCCTCGCTCAACACCGACGAACTGAAACCGCTGCAGGATCGGGCGACTCAGGGACGCTACTCGCCCGGCTCGACCTTCAAGATGGCCGTGGCGACCGCCGCGCTCGAGGAAGGCATCATCACGCCGGACTTCAAGGTGTTCTGTCCCGGATCGGCCACCTTCTTCGGCCGCCCGTTCCAGTGCTGGAAGAAAGGCGGGCACGGCCCCATCGATCTCCGACATGCGATCGAGCAGTCGTGCAACGTCTACTTCTACACGCTTGGCAACATGGTCGGGATCGACCGTATTCACAAGTGGGCCACGCTGCTCGGTCTTGGCGAGAAGAGCGGCATCGACCTGCCGAACGAAGTGCAGGGCCTTGTGCCGTCGCCTGAATGGAAGAAGGCGAGGACCGGCGAGAAGTGGTACGCCGGGGAAACGATTTCCGTCTCCATCGGCCAGGGCCAGGTGTCGGTGACTCCTGTGTCGATGGCCGTCTATATCTCAACGATTGCCAACGGTGGCACGCGCGTTACGCCGCACTTTCTGAAGGCCGTGGATGACGGCTCCGGATGGAAGGACGCTCCTGCGCCGGCGCCTCAGTCCCAGGTGGAGTTCAAGCCTGAGACCATCCAGGCCATCCACGACGGGTTGTTCCTCGTCGTGAACGGCGCCGGCACGGGCGGGGGATCACGGATCGCCGGGCGCGATGTGTCCGGGAAAACGGGAACGGCGCAGGTCATTTCCACGGAAGGCGGCAAGGCAGCCAAAGGCAAGACAGACAAAGACCTCCGTGACAACGGCTGGTTCGTCTTCTTCGCGCCGCGCGACAACCCGCAGATTGCCGGCGTCGTGTTCGTGGAACACAGCGGCCACGGTGGAACGTGGGCCGCGCCGATCACCAAGCACGTGCTCGAAACGTTCTTCGCGAAACAGGACGGCGCGCCGCTGCCGCCGCCGCCCGTCAAGAAGGGGGCGCCGACGCCTCCCGTCGACGGCGACGATCCGCCGCTGGTGCTGCCGAGTCGCGTCGCGGAGAATTCGTCAGTGGGGGGCCAGCCCCGGCCGTAAGTCATGCTCGAACGACGCCTCTATTTCCACATCGACTGGGCGCTGCTGCTCGCGATTCTGGCCCTGTGCGGGCTGGGCGTCGCGATGATCTACAGCACGACGGGCGACCCGACGCGCGGCGTCTCGCGTCTGCACATCACGCAGTTGTATGCCATCGTCCTCGGGCTCGCGGCGATGGTCATCACGCTCTCTCTCGATTACCGCACCTTTACCGACAAGTCGCATCTCATCTACATCGGTATGCTCGCGCTACTGCTGTACGTCCTGTTCATGGGCACCGTGCAGATGGGAGCGCGCCGGTGGATTACGCTCGGCGGATTCAATCTGCAGCCTTCTGAGTTCGCGAAGATCGGCGTGGCGCTCGTCCTCGCCAAGTTCTTCGGCGAAAACCGCGGCATGCCCGCGTGGACCGATCTCGCCATCGGCGGCGCGCTCACGCTCCTGCCGCTGGCGCTCATTGCGAAGGAACCGGACCTCGGCACGGCGGTCACGCTGCTGCCGGTTTTGGGTGCGGTCGCCTTTCTCGCCGGGATGCGGATGCGCGTTCTCGGCGTGCTGTTCGTCTGTCTGCTTCTCGCGGCGCCCGTCGCGTGGAAGTTTGCGCTCAAGGACTATCAACGATCCCGAATCTCGACGTTCCTCGATCCGTCTCAGGATGCAAAAGGCGCCGGTTACCAGCAGATCCAGGCGCGCATCACGGTGGGATCGGGGGGCCTCTCAGGCAAAGGCTTCCGGCACGGGACGCAGGGCCAGCTTCGGTTCCTCCCGGTCGCCCACAACGATTTCATCTTCTCGGTGCTGGCCGAGGAGCAGGGGTTTGCCGGCGTCCTCGTGGCGCTCGGCTTGTATTTGTTCGTGATTCTGCGCGCGCTCGAGGCCGCCCGTCTGGCCAAGGACCGGCTCGGCTCGTACCTCGTGCTCGGCGTGCTTGCCAGCTTCACCTTCCAGGTGGTCTACAACATCACCATGTCGGCCGGACTGGCGCCTGTCAAAGGGCTCACGCTGCCGCTCATGAGCTACGGCGGATCGTCGATGATTGCGACGCTCGCCGGTTTCGGGCTCATCCTGAACGTACGCATGCGCAGATTCACCAATTAGGCTCACGAGATCATGAACTGGACTTCAGGTGGTCGTCCGAGCCAAGCCTGCGCCGGCCCGGAGTTTGCGCATGACGAAGGAGATGATCATCTCCTCCAACGGCCACGAAACCATGGTGGCCATCCTCGAAGACGATCTCGTCGCCGAAGTCTTTGTCGAACGCGAGCGGCAGCGGGGGGTCGTCGGTAACGTCTACAAGGGCCGGGTCAGCAAGGTCTTACCCGGCATGCAGTCGTCTTTCATCGACCTCGGGCTCGAGCGGGACGGCTTCCTCTATGTCGCCGACGTCGTGGACACGCTCGAAGAGTTCGAGAAGCTCGAAGCGGGCGATGAAGACGGCGGAGGGAACGGCAAAGCACCGGGTGGACCCGGGCGAGGAAAGGACGACGCCAGGGCTCAGGCGAAGATCGAAGACCTTCTCAAGGAAGGTCAGGAGATTCTCGTCCAGGTCGTCAAGGAGCCGCTCGGCACCAAGGGCGCCCGCCTCACGTCCCACGTGACGATGGCGGGGCGCTTTCTCGTCTTCATGCCGACCGTCGATCACGTGGGTGTCTCCAGAAAAATCGAGTCGCGCGAGGAGCGGAGCCGTCTGCGAGGCATCGTTCGCGAGTTCCGCGAGGCGCACGGCTTTACGGGCGGGGTGATTATCCGGACCGCGGCCGGCGGCCGCCCGAAAGAAGACATCGTCAGCGACCTCGAGGCGTTCCACACGATCTGGCTCGAGATCCGCCAGCGTATGGAATCGTCGCGTGCGCCGGCGGTCGTCTACCGCGAGCAGAGCCTGGTCGGCAAGCTGCTCCGCGATCTGCTGACCGAAGAATTTCAGGCGATCCGGATCGACCATCCGCAGGAGTACCAGCGGGCGCTGGAGCTGGTCGAGCGCATCATGCCGGCGCTCGCGCCGAAGGTGAAGCTGTACTCGAAGCCGTATCCGATCTTCGAGGAGTACGGCGTGCAGGCGGAGATCGACAAAGCGCTCAAGAGCAAGGTCTGGCTGAAGTCGGGCGGATCGATTGTCATCAACCAGACCGAGGCGCTCGTCGCCATCGACGTGAACACCGGCCGGTACGTCGGCAAGAAATCGAGCGGCCGGCTCGAAGACACCATCGTCAAGACGAATCTCGAGGCGGTCAAGGAAATCGTCCGCCAGCTCCGGCTTCGGGATCTCGGCGGCATCATCGTGCTCGACTTGATCGACATGGAGGAGAAGAAGAACCGGCAGAAAGTGCTCCAGGCGGTGGAGCTGGAGCTGAAGAAGGATCGATCGCCGTCGAAGGCGCTGCAGGTCTCCGACTTCGGCCTCGTGATCATCACGCGCAAGCGCGTGAAGCAGAGCCTCGAACGCGTCCTGACGGAACCGTGTCCCTATTGTTCGGGAACGGGCGTCATCAAGTCGAGCTCCACGATCTGCTACGAGATTCTGAGCGAGGTGAAAAAGATCGGCGGCGACCTGAACGGCCACCGGCTGCTGTTACGGGTCAACCCCGATATCGCGCGCGCGCTGAAGGAAGAGGAAAGCGCCGTGCTGAAGGATCTGCGGCAGTCGATTGGAAAGGACGTCACCGTCAAGGCTGACGTCCACCTCCATCACGAGCAGTTCGACGTGATGGCGGTCTGAGCACGGCAGGCACAGGCTGAAGCTGAGCCAAGGATAGTGAGTTGCCGCCGCGGTTGATCCACACACGAACGTAGTCGCCGCCTTTGAGCGTTTCGACCTTGACTCCGTTCCTGGCGGGCGGCGTGTCTTTCTGCACGAGAGCGATTTCGGCCTGCGGCACGATGGTGACGACCTCGCGGCCGACGACTTTCCCGCCGCGCACGAACTCGACCCAGCGCTCGGCCGCGT
The DNA here is from genome assembly GCA_963789965.1 of uncultured Acidobacteriota bacterium. GTDB lineage: Bacteria > Acidobacteriota > Vicinamibacteria > Vicinamibacterales > CAVVIG01 > DATLLJ01. Next base: position 136,059 of record CAWBMO010000001.1, on the reverse strand, counting down.
CGGTCTGGCCCTTCGCATCCGGCGTCGCCTGCTGTCCGGTGAGTCGCACCTGATACGTTCCGGCCGGGAGCGGCTTGCCGTCCGCCTTCACGGCCTTGCGGAAGCTCACCGATCCGAGCGCCAGTTCGCCGGCCGGCACGCTGGCGTCCGGCGCCGTATTCGGCTGCGCCTTGGGAGCGGTGTGTCCTGCGCCCTCCTGCGCCCACGCGGCACCTGTGCCAAGCGCGGTGACGACGGCGGCTGCAATAATCAGTTGTTTCATCATGACCTTCCTCCGGAAACGGCTGAACCCAAGGCTGGCTCAATTATACCGGACGAACGAGCAAACAGGGTGCCAAGGCTGGGGTAGCGAACGGTCATCGCAGCCGCCAACGAACGCGACCGAGGTCGCGGACCCGTCCGCCCACCACCAAGACGCCTTCCGCGGCCAGCAGCGAGCGTTTGAGGACCTCATAGCCGCCGTAGCCGCCCAGACGGCCGCCCGCGCCGATGACCCGGTGGCACGGCACGTCGGGGCGGTCACAGCCGCTCATGACGTTGCCGACAGCCCGAGCCGCGCGCGGCCGGCCCGCCAGCTTGGCGATATCCCCGTACGTTGCCACGCGGCCAGGCGGAATCCGCCGCACCAGCGACAGCACCCGCCGCGAAAACGAATGGCTGATTGCTGATTGCTGATTGCTGATTGTCGATCTTCAATTCTAGATAAGCATCAGGGGATCGATCTGATACTCCTTCGGATCGAGCGGCGTGGCAATCGATGATGGCCGCTCCGGCTCGGTCTCTTCCCAGAGGTTCACGTCGTAGACCAGCGAGAGACGGTTGCCCTCGCGATCGAACAGCACACGCACCTGCGGGCGATGCGGATCGGGCGCGTTGACTTTCAGCACCACCGCCACCTCGCCGGTATTGAGCCGCACGAGGTTGCCGACCGGATAGATGCCGATCAGCTGCGTGAAGCGGCGCACCAGATGCTGGTCGAATTGCCGCCCGTCGTTCCGCTTCATGACTTCGAGGATCCGTTCGGAGGGAAACGCCTCCTGGTAACGCCGCTGGGACCGCATCGCGTCGTACACGTCGGCAATGCTGCACAACATGGTCCCGACATTCAGCGACGGTCGCGTGACGCCGTTCGGGTAGCCGGTGCCATCGAGCCGCAGATGGTGCTCGAACGCGACGACCGGCGCCAGCGTCGGAATGTCGGGCGTCTTCCGCAGGATTTCGGCGCCCTCGACGGTGTGCCGCTTCATGATGGCGAACTCCGCGTCCGTCAGCTTGTCAGGCTTGTTCAGCACCTCGAGCGGCGTCCGCACCTTGCCGATGTCGTGCATCAACGCAGCGAGCCCGAACTCGCGCAGGAGCGGGCCATCGATGCCGAGGCCCCGCGCCTGGCCCATCGTCAGGATCGACACGTTCACCATGTGCGTGAACGTGTAGTTGTCGTAATTCTTGAGCGTCGTCAGCGCCAGGAGCGCCGTGCGGTTCTCAGCAACCGCCTGCGCAAGTCCATCCACCATCGTCCGCGCCATCGTCGCATCCGGCTTGCCCTCGGTGCTCGCGCTGTCCCAGACGCTCGTGGCAACGGACACCGCGTCGCTGTACAGCCGCTTGATGGTGGCCATGTCCCCGAGGTCGTCGTCGACACGCTGATCGATCGTCACGCGGCCCACGCGGATGTGGGGGAGCTGCGGCATCGCACTCGTGCGGATCGTCTGCCGCGCGGCGCTCGAGCGCTGCGACGGCGTCGAGAAACGCGGAGATCTCGTCGCGCGTGACGCCGCGGTCGATGGCGATGCGTTCCACCCCGCTCTGCTGCAGACGACGGATCAACGGGCCGATCGTATCGGCCTTCGCAAGCGGCATGTCGTCGACCACCACCTCGTCGCCGATGAACCCGATCACCACCGTCGGGGCGAGCGAGTGCAGCAGCTGAATGGCGGTGGAAAGCGCTTCGAGGTTTCGCGCGATGATCGGATGGCCGCGCGAGTACAGCTGCCCGGATCGAAGCGCGGCGGAGAGGCGGCGGAGAAGCTCGTCGGCGAGCTGGGCCCGTGGAGCGGTCACGCGCGATTTCCCCTTTCTCGGGGACGGCTGCGCGCGGTGCTCAAATGCGGCCGCGCCGCCGCGCGGACGCCGCGCGGGCCGCTCGAGGCCGCTTCATCGAGCACGGCGTCCGCGTCGGGCGTACCGATCCGCGCGAGCGCCGCTGCCGCGGCCGATCGCAGGACGGTGTTGCGCCGCGGCGCCCACCACTCGCCGCGGTACAGCGCCTCTTTGAGCGGCGGGATCGCGTCCGGATCGCGCAGCGTGCCGAGCGACTCGATGGCGCGCAGGTACACCTCGGCGAGCGGACCGCGATGGCTCACGTGCCGGAGGATGTAGGTGAACAGCGGGGTGGCGCGCTCGTCGCGCAGGCCAATCACCGCCTGCATGATCGCCTCGCGCGATCGATCGGTGCCGCTGGCGAGCGCCGTTTCGAGCACCTGGTACGCCTGTTCGGTCGCGATATTGAGAATCGCGCGCACCGCCTCGCGCTGCACCTGCGGCTCGTTGTCGTCGAGCAATTCGGTCAGATCGGGCAATGCGTCGCTGCCGCCAAACTCGCGCAGCAGATAAATGGCCGTGCGCCGAACGGCTGGGTTCGGCGATCCTTTCAGCCGCTCGGCGGTGCGTTTGCCGGCGACGCCGAAGGCGAGCAGGATCGTGGTCAGGCGCTGACGCGGACGGGCGCGCTCTTCGACCGACAGCGCCTCGGCCAGCGGTTTGACCACCACCTCGCCGAGCGAGAGGCACATGCCCTTGATGCGTTCGAACTGGGCGTCGTCAATCGTGGCGAGGTGGGTGACCATGTGCCGCATCATGGCTCCCGCCACGAGCATGTCGATGCCCGTGACGGCGTACTGCCGGCGGCTTATCGATTCGCCGGCCGTCGCTTCGTGGACCATCACGTCCACAAGCCCCACCGCCGCGTCGAAGTCACCCACCAGCAGCAGCTCTTCGATCAGGGCGACGACGGCTGTCATCAGGCTGCCCCATTTATCGGCATCCTCCTCGATGCGCAGCAGATCGTGCACCAGCGTCAGATCCAGCGCCCGCAGCGCGCTTGTGGCGACCGTCGTACGCCACGCGCTGATTCGCTCCGGTGGGTCGTCGGCGATCTGCTCGACATCGATCGCACGCATGCGCGCGCTCGACAGCTCGCGGCCGTACTCATCTGAGACGAACGACTCGTCGGAGTAGGAGGTCAGGAGCTTTTCCGCCACATGATCCCAGACGCCTTCGAAGCCTTCCGTGTTGCCGAGCGGCGACTCGGCGACGTCCTGACGGGCCAGTGCCAGCAGCCGCCCTCGATCCTCGCCGTCCTTGTCCTTGACGAGGGCCTGGAATGCCTCCGCGAGGCGATCGGTGGACGTTGGGGAGTCGATGACGTTGCGCGCGACGAACTGCGCAATCGTCTTGTCGGACATCCGGCTGGCGACGGCGTTCATCAGATCCGGGCCTTCCTCCGTTCCGCCGCGTCTGGACAACAGGTCGATCAGCGTGTCGGGCGTCAGCTGACCAACGGCTCCCGCCATGTTGCGCAGCACCGGTTCGAGGCGCTCGGGTTCACTCTTCGAGACCGCTTCCATCATGCTTCGGAGCATGCGCAGCACTGCGACGGCCGGGGCGTCGATCCCTCCCTCGGCGCTCTCGCTCGCGCGGGTTTCGAGGTTGGTCACCAGCTCGGCCAGCTGTTCGCTGTTGCCCGCGACCTCGAGCAGTTCCCGAATGAGGTCGTCGTCGAGATCGACGATGTCGCCCTGCAGACAATTGGCGATGACCCGCTCCCACACGGCGGCCTTGCCGGCCGTTCGTTCCCGCAGCACTTGCGCGTAGTCGATCTCGCGGAGCTCGACGTGCTGGCCGGCCGTCGTCGCCCAGACCCGCGCAATGCCGCCCTCCGCCCGCAACGCGTCGGGCGCGCGGCCGAGGAGCAGCAGAAAGTTGCGCCACGCCTCGAGGTCGCCGCCCGCGTGAATCGTGAGCTCCCCGATCACATGGCTGTGGAGGATCTCGGCAAGCTCGGAGATCGCCGGGTCGGCGCGTGCGGCTGCCCGCTCGTCGAGCAGAAGCGTGTCGGGCAGCACGGTAATCCGAAGCGGAGCGGACAGGCGTGCGCTCGAGGTCATGTCGACGATTCGCCCGAGTGTGGTGGAAATGGCGGGATGGCCCAGCGGATACAGCAGGACCGCCCTCGCGGCCGCCTTCAACGCGCGTGCGAATTCGGTGAGTCGTGCGGACTCTTCAGGCGACAGCGGAGTCGAGGCGTCCTGCACTTCGGGCATGGTCACATATACGTCAACGGATCGACGTTCACCGATTCCGGATCGACGGCCTCGACCACGGCGCGGGGATGTTCGCCGCTGCTGTCGCGCTCCCACGTGTTGGCGAGCAACGGCTCCTCGAGCGTTTCACCCTTGGTATTCGTGAGGATCTTCACCTGGGGCCGGAACGGATCTGACGGATGTTCGGCGGTCACGACCGCGAGCTCATCGGTGTTCAGGCGCACGAGGTTGCCGACCGGAAAGAGTCCCATCATGTTGACAAACCGCTTCAGCAGGGGCTGACTGAACGCAGGATTTCCCTGCTCACCCATGATCGCGCGGATGCGGGCCGTGGCCAGACCCTGGCGGTACGGCCGATTGCTTCGAAGCGCGTCGAACACGTCGGCGATGCTGACGATCATCGTGCACAGGTTCAGCTTGCGGGTGCCGATGTTTTCCGGGTAGCCGCTGAGATCCTGCTTCAGGTGGTGCTCGAAGGCGACGATCGGCGCGAGGGCCGGCATCTCCGGCGTCCGCCGCAGAATATGCGCGCCGTCGACGACATGCTGCTTCATGATCTCAAATTCCTGCTTGTCCAGCTTGTCGGGCTTGTTCAGGACTTCGAGCGGCGTGTTGACCTTGCCGATGTCGTGCATGAGGGCCGCGAACCCGAATTCGCGCAGGAGCGCGCCGTCGATGTTGAGTGCGCGCGCCTGGGCCATGGCGAGCGCCGAGACATTGACCATGTGCGTGAACGTGTAGTTGTCGTATTTCTTCAGCGCCGTGAGCGCCATCAGGGACGTGCGATCCTGCGTCACGAGGCGGGCGAGGCCGTCGATGATTTTTCGCGCCGCGCCGGGATCCGGCTGGTCCCCGGCCTTTGCGGCCTGCCACAACGTTTCGGCCGTTTCGACCGCCGTCGAATAGACGCGCCGCGCCGCCGCGATGCCCGCCTGCTCGTCGCTGACCTCCTCGACGATGACGCGTCCGAGCGTGACGTGGCGCACGCCGCTGGCGACGAGTCGGTCCGGCAGTGGAGCCGCAGACGCCCGATCGCTGAACACGGCGATCAGCGCGCGCACTTCGTCGCGGGTGAGGCCGCGCGACAACGTCACTTTCTCGATGTCGCGCTCGCGGAGGTCGCGCGCGAATCCGACGAGCGACGCCGTTCCCCGAGGCAGACGATGGCCGTCCACGACGATCTCGTCGCCAATGAATCCGATGACGATGGCCGGCGCCATCTGGAGGCTTTCTGTGGCTGCCGACATGAACGCATCGATGCCGCGTTGCACGAGCGGATGGGCCGGCGAATAGAGCTCGGTTCCCCGTAAGGCTGCCGCGAGCCGCCGAATCAGCTCTTCAGCTTTTGTTTGATCCAAGAATCTTCCTCAGCATCCGGTCCCCGGCACGTGCGGCCTCCTCCAACGCGGCGTCCGCTTTGGGACCGCCGATTCTCCGGATCGCCTCCACACTATGTTCCTTGAGGGCCCGCAATTTTTTCCGCCCGAAGAACGCACGTCGCTCGGCGAGTGTTCGCAGTGCCGGCAGGCCTTCCTCGCTTCCGACGGTGCCGAGGGCCTTCGCGGTTTCGAGCACCATCTCGTAGTCTTTGCCGAGCGGCTGGCTCTCGCGCAGGATGTGCACGAGCATCGGCACCACGCGCGGATCGCGGCCGGCGACCAGTGCCTCGATCACCGCCCGACGCAGCTCGCCGGTCGCCGCCCGGAGGACCGTATGGACCGCCCGGGCCGCCGCCGGATCGTTGATGGCGCCGAGTGCGGTGACCGCTTCGCGCACCACGCGCGGGTCAGACAACCGCAGCAGCGGCTGCAGCAGCGGCACCGCCTCGGGCGAACCGATCCGTCCAAGGAGCCGTGCCGCATTTCGCCGCACGAACCACCGCGCGTCGCCGACAAGCGACGCCAATCGCGCGACGGCCGCCTTGCCGAAGCCGAGGATCGCTTCTTCCGCCCGCCGCGAGGCGAGCGTGGGTTCCTCAACCATGACGACGGGTTTCAGCGCTTCGATTGTGGAAGCGCCGACGACGTCGACGACGGTCCGGATGGCTTTCCACTCCGCTTCCTCGACGTCGCCGATAAGCCCCGCCGTCTCCCGCATCGCCAGCGATTCGCCAAGCCGGTCGAGTGCCTGCGCCGAGGCGTCGCGGCCCAGCCCGCCGGGGGTCGTTGCCCGTGCCGCGAGCACCTTCGTCACCCTCAGGGTATCGTCGTAGGAGCCCGACAGCAGCAGGTCCTCGGCCAGGGCCTCCATATCGGCCGCGATTTCGCTCGCGCGCGCCTTGTCCCGCTCGAGCGTGAACAGATCGATCAGCATCGTGACCGAGAGACTGCGGACATTGTCCTGGCCGAGGCTGGCCAGCCAGTCGGGCAGATCCGGCGGCAAATCCACGACCGCCATCCGCTCGGCCCTGCCGCCCACCCCGTCGAGCGCCGTCTGGTAGGACTCCGACACGAATGGCTTGTCGTTGTATGAGACCAGCAGTTCCTCCATCGACGCCCACAGCCCCTGGAACTGGCCTCCCTGTCCTGTTTTGCCGAAGTCGCTCTCGCTCAGCAAGGTGCGCGTCATCGTGAGCACGCGTCGTTTTCGATCTTCGTCCGGCGCAATCGTATTGAAAATCGTCGCGAGCCGATCCGATGCCCTTCCTTCGAGCGCCAGTGACGTCGCCAGCAGCTGTGCGACCTTGCTGTCGTCAAAGGCCGCAGCCAGGCCGCCCACAATCGGCACGCTGGCCGACGGATCGTCTTCGGTCTGCATCATCTGCATGACGACATGCGGGTTGATCTGCGTGGCGGCGGTGGCCAGGTTCGCCATCACCTCCGGCATGCGTTCCGGCGTCTTCACCGAGACGATGCTCGTCAAGTGACGAAAGGCGGCGATGACAACCGCCGCCTGCGACGTGATCATGGGCGACCCGTCGGGCGCGCACAGCGGCGCCGACGCCGCGACGGCCGTGTCCGCGATATCGACCGGGCTGCCCGCGATCATCAGCAGCCGTTGCTGCGCGCGCTCGTCAAAGACGACGCTTTCGGCGCCCGCCATCGCCATCACGATGGATCGCCACAGCTCGTCGCGGCGGGCCGGCTCGGGGACGTCGGCTTCCTCGCGTGCCAGCATCTTCTCGTAATCGATCTGCTCGATCGAGATCGAGGGATGGCCGGCGGTCGCCCAGATCTGTGCGGGGCCGCCTTGCCCCCGCCGTTCGGCCGGCTCGAGGGCGAGCATGCGCAGCAGAGCGTGGACCGCCTCGGGCGGGACCTCACCGATAAACGTCAGTCGCAGCATGTCGCGGTCGTGCAGCATGGCGGCGGCTTCGCCGATGCCCCCCTGAGTGGCGTCGGCTTCGGCCGTCTCGATCATCAGCGTCTCGGGCGTAATCCCGATCGAGAACACCGAGCCGAAAGACGACTCCTGGATGGCCGCGCACAGTCGCTTGACGGAGGTGCCGACCGTCGGGTGTTCGGGTGGGTAGAGCGACCAGTTTCGAGCCCCGACAAGCAGCGCTCGTGCCAGTTGCTGAAGGCCGCGCGCGAGCTCTGGTGACAGTTGGGAAGCTTGGGACACCTAAGTGATTATGGAGGAGGTTAGAGGTTAGGGGCTACTCGAACCTCTGTCCGATATACTTCCCGCTTCCAATGAGTGTTCCGGTCGAGGTCGTCCCGCCCCTTCCGCGCCGCTCCGGTACGGGGCTCGCGCTCGTCGCAGCGGCGACGGGCCTGGCTCTTGTGGCGGCGATTGCTGCGCAAATGGGCGTCAGCCGGGCTCAACCGCTCGTGGGAGCGATTGTCATTCTCGGCCTGGCGTACGCCTTTTCGACCAACAGGCAGGCGATCAGGTTCCGTACCGTCGCCTGGGGATTGTGCTTCCAGATCGTGTTCGCGGTCGTCGTGCTCAAGACGACCGCGGGCGCGGCGGCGTTCACGACGCTCGGAAATGGCTTCAACCGCCTCGTGAGTTTCGCGGGCGTGGGCGCCACCTTCGTCTTCGGCCCGCTCGCGGATACCAACGCGTGGGGGCAGATCACGGGAGTCCTTGGGCCGGGCGCTTCCGGCGTGCTCATCGCCTTCCAGGTGCTGCCGATCATCATCTTCGTCGCGGCGCTCATGGCCATCCTGTATCACCTGGGCGTGATGCAGGTCGTCGTCCGTCTGTTCGCGGCGCTCATGCATCGAATGATGCGCGCGAGCGGCGCGGAGTCGCTCAATATCGCGGCGAGCGTCTTCTTGAGCATGACCGAAGCGCCGCTGACCATCCGTCCGTATCTGCCTGAGCTGACCGAGTCCGAGCTGATGACGATCATGACCTGCGGCATGGCGCACGTCTCGGGCGGGATGATGGCGGCCTATCTCCTGTTCGGCGTCGAGGCCCGGCATCTGCTCGCGGCGGTCATCATGACCGCGCCCGGGACGCTCGTCATCGCGAAGATGCTCGTGCCGGAAACCGGCGTGCCGAAGACGATGGGGTCTGTCCGGCTCGAGACGGAGCGCACCGACGTCAACGTCATCGACGCCGCCGCGCGCGGTACGGGAGAGGGCCTGATGCTCGCGCTGAATGTCGGGGCGATGCTGATTTCGTTCATTGCCCTCATCGCGCTCGTCAACGCGGTGCTCGGCCTCGTGCACATCAGCCTCCAGCAGTATTCGGCTGGGTGCTGGCCCCCGTCGCCTGGAGCATGGGCGTCCCCTGGCGCGACGCGCCGACGATCGGCAACCTGCTCGGGACGCGCATGGTGCTCAACGAATTCGTCGCCTATTCGCAGCTCGGTCCCCTGAAGGCGATGATTGATCCGAAGTCATTTACGATCGCGACGTTCGCCCTGTGCGGATTCGCCAACTTTGGATCGATCGGTATCCAGATTGGCGGCATCGGGGCGCTGGCGCCGAACCGGCGGCACGATCTGGCCCGCCTCGGACTCCGCGCGATGTTCGCCGGCACGCTGGCAAACTTCATGACGGCGACGATCGCGGGATTCCTTCTGTGATCGACAGCTCGCCACGAAGACACGAAGACACGAAAACACGAGAAAGATTTACCACAGAGCACCCAGAGAACCTGTGTCCTCCGTGTCCTTGGCGTCCTCCGTGGTGAAGCTTTTTTGACATGGATTACTACGATCAGGTCAAAGAAGCGGCTGACGCCGTCAGAGGCTCCATCAGCGAGACGCCGTCCATCGGGATCGTCCTTGGATCGGGCCTCGGCGGTTTCGTCGAGTCGCTCGACAACCCGGTGTCGGTGGAGTACAGCCGACTGCCGCACTGGCCAGCCTCGCGCGTCCCGGGCCACGATGGTCGCGTCGTGGCGGGGAAGATGCGCGGACGCGCGGTCATCGCCCTCGTGGGGCGGTGCCACGCGTACGAGGGGCACAGCCTTCAGACGGTGACGTTCGCCGTTCGGGTGCTGGGGCTCCTCGGCGTTCGAATCCTCATCCTGACGAACGCCGCGGGCGCGATTCACACAGGCTTTGACCCGGGCGCGCTGATGGTCATCGACGACCACGTGAACCTGATGGGCGGTAACCCCCTCGTCGGGCCAAATGATGATCGGTTTGGCACGCGATTTCCCGACATGTCCCAGGTGTACTCTGCACGGTTGCGCAGAATTGCCGATCTCGCCGGGCAGGCGGCCCGCGTTCCGCTGGTCCATGGCATCTACGGCGCCCTGCTGGGACCCAGTTATGAAACACCCGCTGAAATCCGATACTTACGGACGATCGGGGTAGATGCGGTGGGCATGTCGACCGTTCCTGAAGCCATCGTGGCGCGTCACATGGGCCTCGAAGTGCTCGGCCTGTCCTGCATCAGTAATATGGCCGCGGGGGTCTTGCCGCAGCCGCTCGATCACACCGAGGCACTCAATCACGCCGAGGTCGTGGCGATCGCCCATCGCGCCCTGGGGGCGTTTTCGTTGCTGCTGGAGGGAATCGTTGGACACCTCTGATCGAAATCGTCTTTCCGTCACACTCGTCGACGTCGCCGAAGGGAAAGAGGCCGAGTTCGTGACGCTGGCGGGCCAGTTCGGGGCGCTGCTCGTCCGCAAGAAGTACGGAGTCTCCGAGATGATCCGCGACGAGGCGCACCCGCTTCGCTTCTACTCGGTGCGCCGTTGGAATGATGCCGCCGCGGCCGCGGCATGCCACGCCGATCCAGAAGTGCAGGGTCTGACGGCCAAGCTGTATCAACTGGCCCGCGTCACGCATGTCGTCAATGGTGTGCGGCCTGCCGATCCGCTGCGCCTGATGCTCGACGACCAGCGAGCGCGCGTGGAGCCTGACCGCCGTACGGGCTTCGATCGCCGAGTCAGCGATCAGGGTCATGCCGGAGGAGAGCGCCGCGGCGGCCATGACCGGCGCCTCGGTCCCCGACGGCTGCAGCACCGGCCAGGACAGATCGATCTGGTCGCGGCCGCACGGCGCGCCCGCGAACATGCCGACGCCGCCTTCTCGCACTTCAAAGTGGGCGCCGCGCTCGAAACCGCCGACGGCCTGGTCGTGACCGGCTGCAACATCGAAAACGCCACGTTCGGGCTCACCACGTGCGCCGAGCGGGTGGCGATGTTCAAGGCGATGTCGGAAGGCCACCGCATGTTCACGCGTATCGCGATTGTCGCCGACACCGAGGCCCCGACCCCTCCGTGCGGCGCCTGCCGCCAGATTCTCTGGGAGTTCGGCGGCAACATCGAAGTGCAGCTCGCCAATCTCAAAGGGGTCACAGGTACGTACCAACTGAAGGATCTCCTCCCGCTGCCTTTTGACGCCCGGCTCCTTTAAGCCACCGTCGCCGGGCCAGGACCGAGCATCGAGCACCTGAGCTCCCGGCACTCGGCACGGCACCTGGCACCTAGCACGTAGCACCTTGCACCCAGTAAGATCGGTGCATGCTCCCCACGATTGCGAAGGAAGACGACGCGGTCGTCATGATCGATCAGCGCAAGCTGCCGGCGCAGGAAGTCTACGTGCGTTGCCGCACTGCGGCCGAAGTCGCCAAGGCGATCAAGACGATGGTCATCCGCGGCGCCCCAGCCATCGGCGTCGCCGCCGCCCTTGGGATTGCGCTCGGCATGCGCAAGAGCGCGGCGACCGGCACACAGAAGTTTGCGGCCGAGTTCTACAAGACATGCGAGCTGATGGCCAGCACCAGACCCACGGCGGTCAATCTGTTCTGGGCGATCGAGCGGATGAAGCGGGTGTTCGCGGCGTCGGCCGAAGCCGGCGCCTCGGTGGAACAGATCCAAGATCGCCTCGACCGCGAAGCGCAGGCCATTCATGACGAGGACGTGGCGAGTTGCCGGGCGATGGGCGCGTTCGGCGCGCAGGTAGTGCCCGCCGAGGCGAAGATCCTGACGCACTGCAATGCGGGCGCGCTGGCGACGGCCGGCTACGGCACCGCGCTGGGCGTTGTTCGCGGCGCCGTCGAGGCCGGGAAGCACGTGACGGTGTTTGCCGACGAGACGCGACCGTTTCTCCAGGGCGCGCGGCTGACGGCGTGGGAGCTCGTCCGGGACGGCATCGAAACGACGGTCATTACTGACAACATGGCCGGCTCGTTGATGCGCCAAGGTGGTATCAACTTTGTCGTCGTCGGCGCCGATCGTATTGCTGCCAACGGCGACACGGCGAACAAGATCGGCACATATACCGTCGCAGTGCTGGCTCGCGAGCATCGCATTCCGTTTTACGTCGCGGCACCCTTGTCGACAATTGATCTGACGACGCCCGACGGCTCGCGCATTCCGATCGAAGAGCGCAACGCCAAGGAAGTGACACACATGGCGGGGACGCAGCTCGCCGCGACCGGCGCGTTGATCTGGAATCCCGCGTTTGACGTGACACCGCACCATTTCATCAGCGGCATCATTACCGAGCGGGGGATTTTCCGCGCGCCGTACACGGAATCGCTGCGCGCCGCGTTCCTCACCGAAGCGGCTGTGCGTTCCTAGACACGCCCCTTCATCACGAAGACACAAAGGCCACGAAGCGTGCTCATTCTCGGTATCGAAACCTCCTGTGACGAAACCTCGGCGGCTGTCGTTGAAGAAACCGGCGACGTCGACCGCCCCTGGGCGATTCGCTCGAACGTGATTGCGTCCCAGATTCCCATTCACCGGGAATGGGGCGGCGTGGTGCCCGAGCTCGCCTCGCGCCAGCACATCCGCGACATCTGCGGCGTGGTGGAGCGAGCGCTCGAAGACGCCCGTGCGACGTGGAGCGATCTGGGCGCGATCGCGGTGACGCAGGGGCCTGGCCTGGTGGGATCGCTCCTGGTGGGCGTCGCGTTCGCGAAGGCTTCCGCGGCGGCCGCTGGCGTGCCGCTCGTCGCGGTTCATCATCTGGCCGGACACATCGAGTCGCTCGTCCTGCAGAATGGCGAGCTGCAGCTCCCGGCCGTCGTGCTCGTCGTGTCGGGCGGTCACACGAGCTTGTATCTCGTTCCGCAGCCCGGTCAGTATCAGCTTCTGAGCCGCACACGAGATGATGCGGCCGGCGAAGCCTATGACAAGGTGGCGAAGCTGCTGGGCCTGGGATATCCGGGAGGGCCTGTCATCGATCGCCTCGCGGGCAGCGGGAACGATCGTGCTGTGGCGCTGCCGACGACTCGCCTGACGCATCCCGACCGGAACGCTCCGGCCTTGAAGGGCGATCTGGATTTCAGTTTCAGCGGGTTGAAGACGGCGGTGCTGCGCTACGTCCGGGAAAAGGGGACGGGTGTCATTTTGCCTGATGGCCCCGGGCCAATAGGCTCCCGGGACGACCCCGCGCAAAATGACACCCGTCCCCTTTTTACGGAAAGCGAAATTGCGGACATCTGTGCGAGTTTTCAACGGGTGGTCGTGACCGCATTGATTGATCGATTGTTCGACGCGGCAAGGCGATATCAGGCGCGAAGCATCGGCATCGCCGGCGGCGTTTCCGCGAACAGCCGCCTGCGCGCCGAGCTGCAGGAGCATGGCCGCTTGCGGGAGATACCGACGTTCCTGCCGAGCCTCGCGCTGTCGACCGACAACGCCGCCATGATTGCCGCCGCAGGCCTGCGGAAGTTCCGCGCCGGTGTCATCGCGCCGAGCAATCTCAACGCCGACGCGGCGCTTTCCCTCTGAGACGCTAGATGCAGGTGTTCACCGACTACCTGTGGTTCAACACCAAGAATCGCCAGGAATTCGTCCGGATCACGGACGAAGTCGCCCAGATTGTGCAGAAGAGCGGTGTTCGTGAAGGGATGGCTCTCGTCTCGGCGATGCACATCACGGCCGGTGTCTTCGTCAACGACTGGGAAGGCGGATTGATCCATGACTTCCAGGTGTGGCTCGAAAAGCTGGCGCCGGCCGGCCTCGCGTACAAACACCACCAAACCGGCGAGGACAACGCGGACGCGCATCTGAAGCGCACCATCATGGGCCATCAGGTGATGCTGCCAATCACCGACGGCAAACTCGATCTCGGGCCGTGGGAGCAGGTGTTCTACGCCGAGTTCGACGGCCAGCGAAAGAAGCGCGTGGTGGTGAAAGTCATGGGAATCTGAGGATTTGAGGATCTGAGGATTTGAGGAGCTACCCCGAACGGCCGATCGTGGGCGTGGGTGCCATTGTCCTCGACGGCGACCGCGTGCTGCTCGTGAAGCGAGCGAATGAGCCGCTCAAAGGCGAGTGGAGCCTTCCGGGCGGCGCGGTCGATGTCGGCGAGACGCTCGAACAGGCGATTGGCCGGGAAGTGCGCGAGGAAACGTGCCTCGACGTCGAGGTCGGCCCCATCGTCGACGTCCTGGATCGCATTCGGCACGACCCGGACGGGCGAGTCCAGTTTCACTATGTCCTCGTTGACTTCCTCTGCAGGCCGCTCGGGGGCGCGCTGCAATGCGCATCGGACGCCGAAGAAGCGGTCGTGGGTCGAGCGCGCCGAGCTCGATCGATACGGCGTCGCGGAAGAGACGATCAGTGTCATCGACAAGGCCATCGCGCGCCGACCAACTGCGTGGACGCCACGCGAAGTTCACTGGGAGTAAGCTTACGGCGTGGATTTCTGTACTCAGCCGCGACGGGGCCTGGCAACTGCTGACCGAGTACACGAAGAGCGACAGTTTGCTGAAGCACGCGCTTGCTGTCGAGGCCGCCGTCCGCGGCTACGCGCGCAAATTCGGCGAGCCCGAAATCGAATGGGGCATCGTGGCTCTGCTGCACGACTTCGATTACGAGCGGTGGCCGACGCCGGATGATCATCCGTTCCGCGGCTGCGAGATTCTCGAGGCGCAGGGCTATCCCGAATGGGTGCGGCGCGCCATCCTCTCCCACGCCGATTACAGTGGCGTGCCGCGCGAAAGCCTGCTCGAAAAGACGTTGTTCGCGTGCGACGAGATGGCCGGGTTCGTGACCGCGGCCACGCTCGTACGGCCGAGCAAGAGCGTGCTGGATCTTGAGGCGAGCTCGGTGATCAAGCGGATGAAGGACAAGGCGTTCGCGCGAGGAGTCAAGCGCGAGGATCTGCGCGCCGGCGCCGAGCTTCTTGGTTTGCCGCTCGACGAGCATATCTCCAACGTGATCGCCTCCATGCGCGAACAGGCCGATGCCCTTGCCCTTCGGGGAGAAAGGCAGGACTAAAGTCCTGCGCCACAACTGTGCAATTGTGGTGCAGGTCTTTAGACCTGCCTGGAGGGCGGACCTTTTTGCGTCCGTCGACCGTATAACCACACTGAATGGCTGAGACGCTCGCTGCGCCCGTCGTGACCCTCGAAGACGTCACCGTCCATTACGGGAAGCACGCCGCGTTGAGCGACGTCACCGGCTCGTTTCCGGCAGGCGCGGTCGGTCTGCTTGGACCGAACGGCGCCGGGAAGAGCACGCTCATCAAGACACTCCTGGGCTTTGTCGTGCCGGATCGCGGACGCATGCACGTCCTCGGTCTCGACGTCGCGCGCGCACCGCTCGACATCCGCGCGCGTGTCGGTTACGTGCCGGAAAGCGATGCTCACATTCCCGGGATGAATGCGGTCTCGTTCGTCGCCTACTGCGGCGAGCTGGCGGGATTGCCTCGGGCCGACGCCGTGCAGCGCGCGCACGAGATGCTGTTCTATGTCGGGCTCGGTGAAGCGCGCTACCGGAATGTCGAGACGTACTCGACCGGCATGAAGCAGCGGATCAAGCTGGCGCAGGCCCTGGTCCACGATCCTGATCTGCTTTTTCTCGACGAGCCCACCAACGGGATGGATCCCAAGGGACGCGATGAGATGCTCGAGCTCGTCTACGATCTGGGCCACAACAAGGGCGTCAATCTCATCCTGTCCTCCCATCTGCTTCCTGACGTCGAATATGCCTGCGACCATGTGGTCGTCATCGACAAAGGGAGGGTGGCGACGGCCGGGCCCATCGCGGCGCTCAAACAGGCCCGCGGACAGGTCTTCGAGCTGCGTGTGAAGCCGGTGGCGGGCGCTCTCGAGCCGTTCCTCGCTCGCCTGACCGCCGCCGGTCTGGAGTGCCATGCCACAGACGAAGATGTCATGCGCGTGTTCGTGCCGGGCGACGGCGGCGCGCGCGACCTGTTTGCGATCGCGGCCGCAGCGGGCGCCCAGGTCCGGCATCTTCGCCCGAGTGTTCCGACGCTCGAAGACGTGTTCGCTCAGGCCGTGGGAGAGGAATGACGTAGTCCATGCCGATTCATGATCAGGGATATCGCCGGTATTTGGGCACACGGACGCCGCGAGGTCGCGCGTGGGCCGTCATCACCACGGCCGGGCTGCGGACCTTCTTCGGCAAGCGCGGGTTCCTCGCGCTGCTCCTGCTGTCCTGGCTGCCGTTTGTCGTTCGCGCGGTGCAGTTCTACCTCGCCGCGAACCTGCCGGCGAACATTCCTCAAGTGGCGCTCCTCGCGCCGAGCGCCGAAACGTTCAGACAATTCCTCGGCTTTCAGGACTTCTTCGTCTTCTTTGTGACCATATACGTCGGCGCCGGGCTCATCGCCAACGATCGCCGGGCAAACGCGCTGCAGATCTATCTATCGAAGCCGCTCACCCGGGCCGAATACGTGTTCGGCAAGATGGCTATCCTGATGACGTTCCTTCTGATGGTGACGTGGCTGCCCGCCATCGTGCTGCTCCTGGTCCAGGTTTCCTTCGCCGGGAGCTTCACCTTCCTCAGGAGCCACCTGTATCTGTTCCCGGCGATCACGGTGTTTTCGTTCGTCGAGGCCACGATGGTGTCGGCGGCCATGCTGGCGCTTTCGTCGCTGTCAAACAACAGCCGGTTCGTGGGCATCCTGTATGCGGGCCTGATCTTTTTCAGTGACGCACTGTTTGGCGTCCTGAGAGTGGTCACCGGAGAATCCCGCCTGTCGTGGGTGTCATTCGGCAACAACCTCGCACAGATCGGTGATGCGATGTTCAGCGTGCCGCTGCGCTTCTCGACGCCGTGGCCTGTATCGCTCCTCATGATCATCGCACTCATCGTGACCTCAGGATTGATTCTCGAGCGGCGGGTGCGCGGCGTCGAGGTGATCCTGTAATGGCCGGCACGATCGTCAACGCCGAACACCTGTCGAAGTGGTACGGCCAGGTGATCGGCCTCAATGATGTGACGCTCGCGGTGCCCCCCGGCATCACCGGCTTGCTGGGTCCGAATGGCGCGGGCAAGTCCACCTTGATGAAGATCATCACCGGCCAGCTGAAGCCGAGTCAGGGCTCGATCACTGTGCTCGGCGAGCCGATCTGGGGCAATCCGGCGCTCTATTCCCGCATCGGATTCTGCCCGGAGCAGGATGCGTTCTACGACCGCATGACCGGCCTGGAATGGGTCGCCGCCCTCGTGCGCCTCAACGGCGTTGACGAGGCCGAGGCGGACCGGCTTGCGAGGCGTGCGCTGGAACTCGTCGAGCTGACCGACGCAGCCGGCAAGAAGATCGGCGCCTACAGCAAGGGCATGCGTCAGCGCGTGAAGATGGCGCAGGCGCTCGTGCACGATCCGGAGCTGATTGTCCTCGACGAGCCGCTCTCCGGAATGGATCCCATCGTGCGTCGCAAGACGATCCGCATGATCAAAGAATGGGGCCGTCAGGGCAAGAGCATCATCGTCTCGAGCCACATTCTGCACGAGATCGAAGCGATGACCGCGAACATCCTGTTGATCAGTCAAGGGCGCATTCTGGCGGAAGGCGACGTGCACCAGATTCGCGATCTCATCGACGAACATCCGCACACCGTCCACATCAGGGCGGAGCAGACACGCTCGCTCGCCCGCGAATTCCTGGCCTACGACGATGTGCTCAGCCTGAAGTTCGAAGAAGACGCGGTCGTGGTCGAGACCGGCCGGCCGGACATGTTCTACGCGCGGCTGACGGCGCTGGCGGCGTCGGGCGAGCTTGGCGTCATTCACGAGGTCAGCTCGCCGGACGACAACCTCCAGGCCGTGTTCAAGTATCTGGTGAAGTCATGAACCAGCCGACGCGATTGTCCCTCGACAAGCTCGGGACGCCCCGAGCCCCTCGAGGGGCGCGACCGGCGCTGTGGACCTCAGCCGCCCGCATCTTCGATCTGTCGCTCGGCCAGATGCTGTGGTCGCGACGGTCCGTGTTTCTGGGCCTCGTGGTGGGCAGTCCCGTGGTGCTGGCTGCAGCGCTGCGCCTGGCAGAAATCTTTGGGCTCCTCTTTACCTCCAACCGCCCCCGTCCGACTGGCGCGGTGGTTTACGGAATGATGATCTGGCTGATCTATGTCAGATTCCTCGTGCCGGTGCTTGGCGTGTTCTATGGCACCTCACTCATTGCGGACGAAGTCGATGACAAGACGCTGACGTATCTCTTCACGCGCCCGATTCAGCGCAGCGCCGTCATTCTTGGCAAGTACCTCGCGTACCTGGTCTGCACCGTGCTGCTGCTGTTGCCGTCCGTCGTCATCGTGTTCTTTCTGGCCGTGCCGCTCGGCCGGGGCACAACGATTGGCCAGATGTTTCCCACGCTGCTGACCGACTTGGGGATGCTCGCCCTGGGCCTGGCGGCCTATGGGGCGGTCTTCGCGTTCGTCGGCGCCCGCCTCAAGCGTCCCCTTGTGGTTGGATTGCTCTTCGCGCTCGGCTGGGAGCCCGCTGTCCTGATTGCTCCGGGCTACTTGAAACGGGCGACCGTCGCCTACTACATGCAGGCGCTCGTCAGGCACGAGATGCCGCAGGACAGCCCGGCCTCCGCGCTCCTGCAGATTTTCCGCGAGATCCCGCCGGTATCGACGAGCCTCGTCGGTCTGGCGGTCATTATCGGGTTGGGCCTGTGGCTCGCCGGGCGGACCGTCGAACGCCGGGAATACGTGCTCGAACAATAACGCGTCTTTATTCGTATAAGGTTGAGGAGCCCTTTCTCCATGACGACGAGAACGCGCTATTTCGTGATCGTTTCGCTGCTCGTCCTGGTTATCGGGATCGGGACCGGCCTGCTTGCCTATTACGTGGGCGTTCCGGGCGGCTTCCTGGTCGACCGGGACGGTCCAGATGAACTCCAGTACGTCCCCCGGGACGCTTCCGTCGTGGCCTACGCGGACGTTCGGGAAATCATGATCTCGGACGTCCGTCAGAAGATCCGCCGCGCGGTGCCGCTGTCCGAAAACGGGCAGGCGGAGTTTCAGGATCGGACCGGCATCAACATCGAATCCGACATCGATCACGTCGTCGCCTCTCTCCGGACGCTGCCTGACGGCATGACCGCGGGCCTGGTCATCGCGCGCGGCACGTTCGGCGAGGTGAAGATCGAGGCGCTGATGCGCGAACACGGCGCCCAGGTCGAGGAGTACAACGGGAAGCGTGTCATTGAAAACCACGACGTGCCGCGGCAAGTGGAAGATACCCTTGCGCTGACGTTTCTCGAACCAGGCCTCGTGGCGGTTGGTAGCGGGCGGGCGGTGCGCGCCGCCATCGATCTCCAGAAGAGCGGCGAGAACGTGACGAAGAATGCCGAACTGATGGACCTCGTGCGGTCGCTCGATCGCGGAAATGCGTGGGTGATCGGGCGGCTCGACGCGCTCAGGACTGACGGGCGGTTGCCGCAGCAGATCGCGAGTCAGCTTCCCGCCATCACGTGGTTTTCGATCAGCAGCCAGGTGGACAGCGACATTCGCGGCGCCGTCCGGGCCGACACGCGCGACGACGAGGCCGCCAACAACCTGCGCGACGTCGTGCGCGGCTTCCTTGCGCTCGCCAGGCTTCAGGCGGGCACCAAGCCTGAGTTTCAGACGCTCATGCAATCGCTCGAGCTCGGCGGCAGCGGCAAGACCGTGTCGCTGTCGTTTTCCATTCCCGGCGCCGTCTTCGACGCTTTCGGCGCAAATCGGGAAAGCGCTGAAAAGCCGCCCGCGCACTGACAAAGGCAGGTCTGACCGCCTCCGCCAAGGCTACGGCGGGTCAAGAAGGCCTGCTCCTGATACACTCGTCGCCGTGACCGAGCTCGTGTTTTTTTACGGGACGCTCATGAGCGTCTTCAAGCGGCCCGGTCGATCACGCGTCGACGCCAAGCTGACGCCTGAGGGGCATGGGTCGATTCCTGCCGCTCTCTTCGACGTCGGCATCTATCCAGCTGCCATCCCTGCTTCCGACAGCCGCGTTCGTGGCGAGGTCTACCGCATGTTCGACAGCGCCAGCGTGCTCGACGCACTGGACGAGATTGAAGGGTTCCGGCCCGGTCGGCCCGACGAAAGCCTGTACACGCGCGTCGAGGCGCAGGTGACGTTCGACGACGGGCACGTCGCGAACGCGTGGGTGTACTTCTACAACGCGCCGCTCGGCCGCGCGCAGCGGATCGATTCGGGCGACTACCTCAAGTATCTCAACGTGAAATGAAATTGAAGATTGCAGATTGCAGATTGCAGATTGCAGAGTTCAGATTGTGGATTGGAATTTCTACAGGGCGCGCCTGCCGTCCTGGACCGCGTTGATGAAGTCGTTGATGACCGCAAAGACGCGGTCGGACGGCTCGATGAATTCAACGCCGGACCGGTAGAGCACAATCTCCTGATCCATGTCACTGATGCTGCAATGCGCGACACGGCCCTTGACGACAACGGACCGTTCGCCGAGTGTCAGACGGAATTCGTGAAGGGAATCGAGCTGAAGGGGAAACCCGGTTTCGACCTGGCAGCCGCCGCGGGCGATCTCCTTGATCACCATCGGCTGGAAAACCATCACCTCGCCGTGGAGCTCGCCGAGGATCTGGATGCGTTCCGCGTCGCGTTTGTCGCTGTCGGCGCTCACTTGGCGCCGACTATAACTCAATTCATCGGCAACGCCGGCTTCGAAGCCGGAAATATCTCCATTTCTGACGTGTCCGGCGCCTCCTGTTCAGCTTCCTCCCCGTCGTACTCGGTTGTATAGGTGATCACGGGAATCCGCCGTGTCTCGTCGTCCATGTTCAGCATCGACAACACCTGAAAGCCGTCGTCGTCTTCGAAGCGCATGCAGAGGATGATCAGGTGCGGCTGCAAGCGCTTGATCTGCGAGTACGCGTGGTCGCTCGATTCGACGAACACGAGGTCGTAGTGGCCTGCCTCAAGCACCGTCTCGAGCAACGTCGGCATGTCGGTGCTGCCGTTGACGATCACAACCTTCTGCATGGCCATCGACTTCGTGGCATTCACAGTCTCCGTGCTTGGCGTCTGGTTAGTGGTCATCATGGTCCGTCTCCCCGGACGCCAATTAGCACTTCAGGAATCGTGCCACTCGGCGCGAGCAGGATTGCCGCTATTTGCGCAGGTTTCGTCAGGGATGTGCCCTCGATTCCGCAGTTGACGCCCGACGGTGTCATTCGACCCCAGTCCGCAAGGTGTTGGCGCGTATGACCTTCCCGCCGGGGTTGCAGCCGTGCTCCACAGTACGGCACTCTCAGGGCATGCCCGACGCCAGTACAAAGTCTTCCAGCACGGCGACTTATCACAACCTAATTGACGGAGAGTGGCGACCTTCCGGTTCAGGACAGTTGTTCGAAAATCGCAATCCGGCGCAGCAAGACGACCTCATCGGCCTGTTTCAACAGTCCGCGCGCGAGGACGTCGAAAGCGCCATTGACGCGGCGGCGCGCGCGTACCTCCGCTGGCGTCTCGTCCCCGCGCCGCGGCGGGCAGAGTTGCTGTTCCGCGCCGCGCAGCTGCTCGCGGATCGGAAAGATGCGCTCGCGCGTGACATGACGCGCGAGATGGGTAAGGTTCTCGACGAGACGCGCGGCGACGTGCAGGAAGCGGTCGACATGACGTTCTTCATGGCGGGCGAAGGACGGCGGCAGGCCGGGCAGACCGTGCCTTCCGAGTTGCGCGACAAGTTCGCGATGTCGGTCCGCCAACCGCTCGGCGTCTGTGGCCTGATTACGCCATGGAATTTTCCGATGGCGATTCCGTCCTGGAAGATCGTGCCGGCGCTCGTCTGCGGCAACACCGTGGTGCTGAAGCCGGCCAGCCTGACGCCGTTGTCGGCACTCCATTTCGTCAAGATTCTCGAGGAGGCCGGCATCCCTCCTGGCGTCGTGAACCTCGTGACCGGCGCCGGCGCAGAAGTGGGTGAGGCGCTGCTCATCAGCGATCAGGTTCGCGTCGTGTCTTTCACCGGCTCGACCGAAGTCGGACGCACGGTGTCGCAGGTGACGGCGCCGTCCTTCAAGAAGACGCATCTCGAGATGGGCGGCAAGAACGTCATCATGATCATGGACGACGCCAACCTCGAGCTGGCTGTCGAGGGGTGCTTGTGGGGCGGTTTTGGCACGACCGGTCAGCGGTGCACGGCTGCCAGCCGGGTCGTGGTTCATCAGAAGGTGTATCGGTCGTTTCTCGACCGCTTCGTCGCCAGGGCGGGCGCGCTGCGCGTCGGCGACGGCCTCGATCCGGCGACCCAGATGGGGCCGCTCGTGAGCGACGGGCAGCTTCGCACAGTGATGAAGTACGTCGAGATCGGACAGCAGGAGGGGGCCACTCTCGCCTGCGGCGGACACCGGCTCTCCGGCCGTCAGTACGCGAACGGCTTTTTCCATGAGCCGACCATCTTTAGCGACGCGTCGCCGACCATGCGTATCGCGCAGGAGGAGATTTTCGGCCCGGTCGTGACAGTCATCCCGTGCGGATCGTTCGACGAGGCGATTGCGATTGCCAACGGCGTGCAGTACGGCCTGTCCGCCTCGATCTACACCCAGGACGTGAACCGGGCCTTCGCCGCGATGCGTGACTTGTACACGGGGATCTTCTACGTCAACGCGCCGACGATCGGCGCCGAGGTGCACCTGCCGTTCGGCGGCACGAAGGCGACCGGGAATGGCCATCGCGAAGCGGGCGCCGCCGCGCTGGACGTGTTCTCGGAATGGAAATCGATCTACGTGGACTTCAGCGGGAAGCTCCAGCGCGCCCAGATCGACACGCCGGAGCCGTAGGAGAGATCCTCAGATCCTCAGATTCTCGTATGAACGTTACTTGAGAGTCGACAGCAGCGCTCGCGCTTTCCGCTTCCATTCCTGATCTTCTGGCACCCATTCCGGATCGATCGGCGTGTCCAGCACCTTCTGAATCTCAGCGCGCGCCTCAGCCGCCCGGCCATCATCAGCGTACAGCTCTGCCAGAAAGTAGTGCGTCACCCCGCGGTCCTTGTAATTCAGCGAGGCCTTCAGGTGTTCCTCCGCCTGCTTGTGGTTGCCGCCAAACAGGCGAGGTACCTTGTGATACCAGCGGCCCAGCGCGCGATCCGCCGAGCCATCCAGGAACGCCGCGTTCAAACGCAGAACGGTCTCGAGTTCGCTCTTGATCGCTTTCCGGTATTTCAACCCCGCGAAGCCTGACGATTCGGCGAGCGTGCCCATGTTGGCCGCGAGCCAGAAGTGACCCTCCGGCTTGTTGGGGTCGATCCCGATCGCCTGCCGGCCGGCCTCGACGCCTCGTTCGTAGAAGCCACGCTGATCGGATTTGGCGACGTGTCCGCCGAGCCAGTAGTCGGCGCGTGCCAGCTTCCAGGCGCTCTCGAAGTCGCGAGGGTTATCGGTGAGCGCTGCGCTCCAGAGATCTGCCGCGCGGCGAGCGCTGGCCAGGTCCGTGCGGTCTGCATAGAGCGTGTCCGCGGACTGGGCGAGAGCTGGCAGCCGCTGAAGCACCGGGAGCAGCATCGCGCAGATATACAATGGCCCGATGCAGGATCTGATCAAGCGTCTGCTGGCGGAGATCGGCGAAGACCCGGCCCGCGAAGGGCTCGTCAACACGCCGAAGCGCGTCGAACAGGCCCTGAGGTTTCTTACGAGCGGGTACCAGGCTGACGTCGACACGGTGATCAACAATGCCCTGTTCACAGTCGACTACAGCGAGATGGTCATCGTCAAGGACATCGACTTCTACAGCTTGTGCGAACATCATCTGCTGCCGTTTTTCGGCAAGTGCCACGTCGCCTACATCCCGAGCACGAAAGTGATCGGACTGAGCAAGATTCCCCGGCTCGTCGAGATCTTCAGCCGCCGCCTGCAGGTCCAGGAGCGGCTGACGAATCAGATCGCCGACGTCATTCTCGACAAGGTTGCCCCACGGGGTGTCGCCGTCGTCATGGAAGGGACACACCTGTGCATGTCGATGCGCGGCGTGCAGAAGCAGAACTCCTTTGCGGTAACCAGCGCCATGCACGGCATCTTTCGAGACAAGGCGAGGACCCGGATGGAATTTCTCGAGCTGATCCGCCTTCGGAGCCCCGTTCCCGGCTCAAGCTCGGCCGCGGATCTCGCCTGCGTCGACGAGGACTAGAAGGGCAGGATAGGCTGGAGGGGCAGGATAGGCTGGAAGGGCAGCACAGGCTGGACGGGCGGGACCGTACTATACTGACAACTATGCGCAGACTGCTCGTGGTGGGGTTCATCGCCCTTGCGGCGATCCCTGTCTTTGCGCAGACTCGCCGGCCCGCTCGCAGGCCTGCGCCGCCACCGCCGCCGGCGCTCAAGAAGGCCATGCCCGAGATGGTCTGTCCGACATCGCTCGGCACGGGCATCAACACCCATCTGAGCTTTTGCGATGTGATGACGGGCCGCGATCCCATGGCCGGGATTCTGATCAAGCTGCCGCCGCATCGAGGTCCGGTCACCTTGACCTTCGATCTGCATAACCGTCACACCTATTCAGACGAGCAGGTCAAGGCAGGACGCGCATTCGCCAGGTATACCGCGACCATCGGAGTGCTGACGATGGATAACACGTTGATCAGCCGGGCGGTGGTCCAGAACGAATTCCGCACGGCGGCGGATCTCGTCGATCGTGTGGACGGTGGCGCCGGCCCTGGCGGCGTGAAGGCGGTGGCGCCGACCGGTACCGAGTCGATCTCCATCGCCATCCCGGACACCGAAGACGAGGTCAGTATTCTTGGGGAGAAACTGGTGGTCGAGCGCCCAGACGGGAATGCGACCTACACGCAATCCGGCCGGCCGATCGCCGACATCAGCAGCGTGATGATCGAGTACCGCCCCGGCCCAGCCAGGCCGGCACCCAGAAGCACGGCAAAACCCGCAGTGAAACCCTAGAAAAACAAAGGGCCGGCGGTTGCCCGCCGGCCCCAATCTGAAATCCGCAATCCAAAATCTACAATTTCACGCGTCAGATCGTGGGTTTGTGCAGAACTTCCGCCGGCTCTGACGCCTTCTTTTTCCCGCCGAGGCCCTGAATCTTGAGCGTCGGGGGCTCCTTGAGCACGTGCTGGGCGTAGAGCTTGGCCATCTCGGCGTTGTGCGCCGCTTCCTTGGCGAGCTCCTCGGGCGTCTTGTGCTTGCGCGCGGCCAGCTTTTCCTCGCGGGCGTTCTTTGCGATGCCCAGGTCGTCGAGGTCGGTCTGTGCGCCGGCGCGGACCGCTTCTTCGTTCAGCTTCAGCGAATGCGCGGTTGAGTTCAGCTCCACGGCCTTGCCGCCGGCGAAGATTTCGTGGCGGCCGTGCTCCTCGTACCACTTCGTGAGCGTCGCCGTCATGTGCATCTTCTCGATGATGTTGCGCCAGCCGATGCCCGTATTGTAGGCGCAGAAGGAGATTTCACCCTGCTGCGTGGCATACGGGATGATGCACATCTCGGTGCGGCGGAAGTCGTAATTGAAGAGATCCTGGAACCACATGCCGGCGATGAACAGGAAGTTCCAGCGGTCCGCGCGGCGCTTCTCGATGTCCGCCTTGGTCCGATCGCCTTCGACCTTGCCGTACTTGCCCTTTTCGGCTGACTTGGTGGCGCCGAAGGTCTTGTCGAACTTCTTGAGCAGGTCGGTCAGCTTGAAATGCGTCGGCGACTGGAACGAGTCGTAGTTGCGGATAACCGCCAGCGCCATGCCGAAGTTCGACCAGAAGCGACTGCGGCCGGCGTCGGTGACCGATTGCACGTCCTTGGCGAATCGCTCGGCCTTGAGGAATGCGGTCACCGGCACGGCTTCCTTGGTTTCCTTGTCGATCATGATGCCCATGCCGACGCCGCAGTTCGGGTGGCAGCCGCACGTGAGCTGTCCGAACTCTTTTTCGGCGCCGTGGGTCACGTCCGCCCAGTCGGTAAAGCTGCCCATGAACGAGATCGGGAACCAGTCTCGGATCGGATCGCCGATGCCCGTCTGGTTCTTCACGTCGTGCGCGAGGTGCGACAGCGTGTAGCGCTGGGCCGCGCGGCGCTCCGGCGTCACCTCTTCGTCGCGGCCGGTGAAGGACACCGGCTGGAACGAGAGGAAGTTGATCTTCTTCGGGTTGTCGAGCGCGAATTCGATGATGCGGCCGACCTGCTCGTTGTTCACGCCGTTGACAATCGTCACGACCGGCACGATGTCCACGCCGTTGCTGTACAGATTCTCAATCGCGCGCAGCTTGACGTCGAAGAGGTTGCCGACGCGCCGGTGCGCGTTGGCCGCGTTGCCGATGCCGTCAAACTGCAGGTAGGCATACCGCAGACCGGCTTCGGCCGCCGCCTTGGCGAACGCAGGATCCTTCGCGAATTCGATGCCGTTGGTTGCTGCCTGCACGCTGTTGTAGCCCACCTTGCGCGCGTAGCGGACCGCGTCGAGGAAGTACGGTGAAATCGTCGGCTCGCCGCCCGAGAACTGCACGGACATCTGCCGGCGTGGCTTGATGCTGATCGCGTTGTCCAGCACCATCTTGATGTCGTCCCAGTTCAGCTCGTGGACGAACCCGACCTGGTTCGCGTCCATGAAACACGGGTCGCACATCATGTTGCAGCGGTTGGTCAGGTCGACGGTCAGCACCGACCCGCGCCCGTGCTTGATCGTGCTGCTTCCGTGATTGTGAAGCTTCTCGTCGTTGTGCGCCCGGATGTCGCGGCCCGGGAAGACTTCCTCGAGATGTTTGAAGAACTCCGTGTCGATCGCCATCACGTCTTCGAAGTGGCCGTGAATGGGACAGTCCTTCACCATCAGGATCTTGCCGTCGCGCTCGAGAATCGTCGCCTTGATTTCGCCGACCTTCTCGTTCAGCAGGACGCTGATGTCTTTCTTGCCGTCCAGGATCGCCTGCCGCGCCTCGCGCGTGCACGTGGGACACAGGGAGTCGGTCTCACGCGGCCAGCCAAGTGGCGGCTTGGTCTTCTCGTAGGACTTCAGCAGCGGCTTGTCGGACCATTTCGGCGTGAACGATGGCCGCTGGTTGATCTTGTTCAGCGAGTTGAACACCAGCCAGGCGCCGTTCGCCGTGATCGAGAGCCCCTTTTCGAAGTACTTGATAGGCGCGTGCATGCGTATCTCCTCCGCGAAGCGCGAAAAAGGGTACGGCCCCTTTTTCGAGTTCCTTTGCGCTAAATGATAGAAGGGAAATGGGTTGTCTGAATAACAATTCAGTAAACGGGCCACGGCGTACGGCGAACGGGCAAATATGTCAGCGAACGGGCAAATGGCGACCGAATCGGTCTGAGATCGATTCGATTGTCAACCCAGCGCGGATCGATTGAGGAGCGTGTCTGGAGAACGAAGATCTAGAAGCGGTGCAGGTAGGAAGCCTTGAAGAAGAGCCCGCGATTGACCGTCAAGTAGTTTCCTCCGCCGTTGTACGGCACGAGTGCGCCTGCCTGCACGGCTCGCTTCTCGTAGAGCGAGCCGTAGCCCGCGTGAAAGACAGTGCCAGGAACAAATTCATACGAGGCAAGAAGGTCGGTGAGCAGACGATGGCTCGAGCTGTCGAACTGTTCGAGAAGCCGCACGAGGAAGTGCTTGTCGAACTGATAGGTGGTTTTGAGATTCACGATATTGACGTTGTAGACGCGTTCTCCGGTCGACGCGCGGTCAAATTGCACGGTGTTGAAATCGATGTTTTGATTGAAGTGCTGGTTCGGTTGAAGGGTCATCCCGAAGCCGGCGCCTCGCGATTTTCCCTGAAACGGATCCACCAGATCGTAATAAATCGCACGGCCCCGGTTGAAGTTCCCGTTGATATTCAACCAGCGGAGGATCTGGGCGTTGCCGTACAGGTTGACGTCGTCTCCAGTCTTGAACTGCCGTCCGAGCCACGATTCGTGACCCCGGCCGCGAGCGATTTGAAAGTAGCCTTGCCGAGTGAAGTTGAACCGGATGCCGGTGTTCAGGAAGGCCTCGCTGCCATTCTGGATTTCATCGCGTCCCCGCTTGGCCCAATAGTACGGGTGCACGCGCCGCAGCCAGAAGTTGCCGCCCCCCTTCGGATAAAAATTCACCTCCCCGAACGACCACGCGGAGGTAAAGCCGGTGCGGTTGTAGAACGCGGTATCCATCTGAAAATCCCGTCCGTAGTGCTCAACCTGATTGGACCAGCTAAATCGTCGCGTGTTGTAGCTGTAGGAAAGCTGTGAGGCGGTGCCGTGCGTGTCGCCGCTCGAGGCGACTCCCGTCTGCGACGCCAGAAACGTCGCAGACACCTGCTGTGGCGCCGAGAACTTGATCGACACGTCACCGCCGACGACACGATTGTGGCGTCCGTCATGTTCGGTATCCGTCACGATCGCGCCGACGTAGTCCGACCGCCGCAGAGCATACGTCGCGCGCCCGATCGTAAAGAACTTGTTGCGGCCGGCAATCGCCTCGCCGCGATTTCCGACATCCTCCGGCGTCTGGTCCGATGCATTGAGCAGACCGAACGTCGTTCTGCCCGATGTTCCGGTGAGCTTGGTGCCCCAGAACGGATCGATGATCCGACGAGTGTGCACACCCGTCCGCATGTTGCCGTCACCGCCGGTGCCGGCGATGTTGAACAGTCCCATGCCCTCCATGAAGAAAGGGCGCTTCTCTGAGTAGAAAATAGGAAAGCGCTGGTTGACTTGAACCTGGAAGGCGTCGCTTTCAACCTGGCTGAAATCCGGATTGATCGTCCCATCCAACGTGATATTGGATGTGACGCCAAATTTTCCGCTCGTTCCGAGGGCGGCGTTGCCGGCGGCCGGGTTCCACAGCTCCGTCGTCGCGCGACTCTGGCTGATGCCGTATGTGATGCTCGGCAGCAGTTCGACGAGTTGTGGCTGTTTCAAGTTGCTGAAACGCAGATGAGCCGGCCTGTCAAAGACCCATTGTCCCGGAGGCATGTCGGGCCAGGAGTACGAGACACCCATACGGCTGATCTTGCGAAAGAACAGGATGCCCATCCGCACCTGGTCGGCGCCTGAAAACCTGATCGTTTGCAGCGGCAGCTGGATTTCCACCACGTAGCCATCGCTCGTGACCTTGCCGACGCTGTACCAGACGAGATCGGCATCAAACTGCTCTCCGGACGCGGACGTGTTCAGCGCATCCATCTGGACGCCACTCGGGTTGACGAAGAGGTGATACGCCGTCTGGCCGGTGCCGGCCGAATCGAGGCTCATAGCGATCCAGTCGTCGTTGAAGGCGTTGTCGCGGCGGCTGATTGTCGTGCGGATCCTGTCGGGTTCGTTGTCGAAGCAGTGGAAGGCGAAGTAGATGTTGCGATCGTCGTACGCAATCCGGACCTCGGTGCGGAGCGACAGCGGCATCTTGTCGCCGCGAAGCGGATTGTAGGAGATCCACTCGCCGAGGCGGAGCGGCTCCTGTTTCCAGGCCTCGTCGTCCAGAATGCCATCGACCTTCGGCGGCTCTGCCGTACGAGGAACCTGAAATTCCTGACGATCCTGGGCACCGAGGTTGACGGTGCAGACAAGCAGAACTGTGATCGTCAGCGCGCTCTTCATCCCAATTCGGGAGATTAGACGTAGAAAACCGTGGAAAGGTTTAGTAAGTGCCGAGCACTGGGCGGGTTGCGAAACTGCTGCCGTGTCCGGTCACGCCACCGCAAAGACCCGAACCGGACCCCCCGAGGCGCCTTCATGCTTCGGACCGCCGACGATGATGGTCGCTCCGGACGGAGGGACGCGCGCCAGATTGGCCATGAGCTCGACGCCATACTTGCCCGCGCCGAGCAGCGCGAGATGTGCGACGAACTTCTGGGCAGCGGCTCTGTCCAAGCTCAGCGTGTCCACACCGGCCCCGACGATATCTCGCTCCTGAACCAGGAAGCGCGCAGCCTCCTCGCTGAAGCCAGGCGCATGCATCGTGCCGGTGGCGTCGCGATTCAGGAACCGGTCGGCGTTGCCGATGCGCGCATCCCAGCCGGAGTGCATGGCGACAAATGCGCCGCTCGGAAGGCGGCCGTGACGTTTCTCCCACGCCAGCAGATCGTCAACGGTGACCACTGCGTCCGCGTCCCTGACGGCGCGGGGCTCGATCGAGACGACGGCCAGCGGCGCGAACAACCGGTCCACCGCGATTTGATCGGCCGAGCCCGCCTTCGGGACGAAGTGCATCGGCGCATCAAGGTGGGTGCCGGTGTGTTCGTCGAATGTGATCTCATTCGCGAAAAAGCCATCTCGCGCGATCGTGAACCGCTCGCGAATTTGCACCGGCTTGAACGCGGGAAAGACCGGCAGCGTCGAAGAAAACGTGTGCGTCAGGTCGTGAATGTCACGGAACCCTTTTGCCAGCCTGACCGGTTTCTGCTGCGCCAGCCCCGGTGCTGACGCGGCCACGGCTGCGGCGACTGACCCGCCACAGGCAACGAGAAAGTGGCGACGCGAGAGCTCCTGCCGAACCCCGTCGATAACTGATGGTGCACACATGCGGGAACTCCTTTTGCTGGGCGGGTCCAAGGCCGTCGCGGCTCGGAATCAAGGGTGGCAAACTTACCACTCCATTCAAGAAGGCGTCCACCATCGACGACACCACACCAAATGATCGCTGTGGCGATGCGCAATGCTGGCATTTTGCCCCTCACTCGCTGGTGCGGACGGGCCTGCGGCGGCCGTGCCGGATATGGAGTACCTGCACAGTGTCGCCTTCGATGGCGAATAAGATGCGGTAGACGTGTGGCTTTCGACCGTAGAGCAGCTGACGCAGTTCAACGGGCGAGTCTGGATTCTCAGGAGCCAAAGGGCAGCGTGAGGGGAGAGTCGCCAGCGAGGCGATTGCTGTTCGGAGAGCTACAAACCAGCGCTCTCCCGCGTCTCCCGCCTGCTGGGATCGGAGCCAGTCGTAGATGGCAGCAATGTTGCGCTTGGCCTGATCGGACAGGTCAACGCGGAAGTCCATGCTTCCGCGCAAAATCATCGAGGAATTGTTGGGCGGGTTCGGAGCGACCGGCCTTCACGTCCTCGTAGCCTTGGCGGACCGCTTCAACGGCTTCCTGATAGTCCTGGCGTTCCCACTCAAGATAATCGGCCAGCGCATCGTCGAGAGCGTCAGCCGTGCTCTTTCCTCGTCTGCGCGCGAACTCCTCCAGTTGGGCCAATCTTTCGGGTTTGACAGGCAGCGTTTCCATACCCTCCTGAAGGTAAAAGGTTCGACGGCCGATGTCAATCCGGGTATTCCTCGGCCTGCGAGGTTGATAGTTGAATCCATGGCTGCGAGCTGTTGGGCCTCGGCAAGAGCCAGAAGCCCAGAGCCTGAAGCCATGATTGCGTCAGTTCGTCGGCACGAGGCGCTTCAGCTCCTCGTCGAAGTGCTGGACGACGACGAGACTGTCCGGCGAGGCAGATTCCGATCCTCCTTCTTTCAATACGAGAAACTGCTGGCCGTCAGGAGAATTGTCGTACATCCGAGCGGCAAATCCACCACCGCCAGTAAAGTAACGTCCTTCGAATAGCTTCGTAGGGACCGTAGCAGTCCACTTCGGCCCTTGCTCGAAGCCGACGCGCATCAAGGCACCTTCGGGCGCGACAAAGAAGAGCTCCCGCCCCTTGCGCGACCAAAGTGGGCGCGTACCGCCACCGGTCGACACCTGCGCGCGTGGTCCTCCACCGCCTTCCGAAAATGGGCGCACGTAGACCTCGAACGTTCCCGAATCGTTCGCCTCGTAGGCCAGCCAGCGTCCGTCGGGCGACACCTCGCCGTTTCGCTCATTGAACGCCGTTTGAACGAGCGGCGTGGGTTGGTAGTCACCATCCAGCCGCAGCTGCATCACGTCACTGCCCGTCGCGCCGCCGTCTTGAGAGAAAACGAGTCGTGAACCATCGGGCGAAATGGATGTTGGGGCACCCAGCTTGTCGCTCAGCCGTGTAATGGTTCCTGTCCCGTCTGCGGCTACCTTGAAGATCCCCGACGAGTTCACTTCGCCGCCCACCCTTTGTGAGCCGAAGATGATCTGACCGCTATCTGGCGTCCAGACGGGATAGATGCTCTGTGCAGCGGTCAAACGCGTCAGCCCGCCGCGGAGCAGGTCCCACAACCAGATGTCTGTGGCGTGAAGCGCTACGCGAGTGGCATCCGGTGAGACGCGCGGCTGATCATATGTCCGCGGGGGCGTGGCAATAATGGTTTCGCGCCCCTGCCGGTCGACCCAGACTAGCGTCCGTTGCAATGCGGTCCTATCACCTGGCACGTAGACAAGGGTTCCGTTGCTCGCTACTGCGACGTCGATAGCACCTCCGCTCGTTGTGAAGACCTGGGGCACGATGGGCATGGACGTGCCAATCACGGCGAGCCGCGCGAGATCGAATGCGACGGCTCGCAGCGTCCCACCTGCGCCATACACCAAATGCCCACTCGGTACATAATGCGCGTCGCTCCCACCACGGATCAGGGTAGTCTGCGTCCCAGTTTCGAGATTGAGGACAGCGATCTGCGCCTCGTCGAGACCGCGCGTCGCCGCCACAATCGTAAACAGCACCGCGCGGCCGCCGGGCAAGAACTCTGGCCAATGGTGATCAAGCTCACCGCGCCCGCGATCGGGCCGCGTAAGCACCGTCGGTTCGCCACCGCTTTCCGCGATCCGCTGCAACCCGGTCGGCCCAGCAGTCGCGAACACGATTGTCCCGTCCGGACCCCAGGTCGCACCGCGGTAGTTGCTGTCAAGACTCGCTACCGTCACCGCCGGGCCGCCCGTGATTGCGACCTTTTTCAGATCACCGTCAGCACTAAAGCCGACCCATTGGCCGTTCGGCGAGACGAACGGCCCGTTCAACGGGGCGCGAACGAGCGGCATGGGATCGACGTCGTCGAGCGCTCGAACGAATAGCGCGTTGTTGCTGGCACCTACATAGACGACTCGCGTGCCATCCGGCGTGATCGCGATGTCGCGAATGTTGCCATTGAGCGTGAGCGACGCGGGGCTCGGCGGCGTGATCTGTAGGCGCGTGACGCTGGACGGGGTCGGACGCACCGCAAACCAGACGCTACCGCCAGTAACAAACGCGACGGCAACCGCTACACCAGCCGGCAGGGCAGCGCGCCGCCACAGCGGCTGGGGCGGAGCGGTAGTCGTGGTTGCGATGCGCGCAAGCGCGTCGCGATCCGACAACAGAAACAGCGCGGTCGAGATGTCGGCGATCCGCAGTTTGCGATCTTTCTGAATACATCCCTGCGTCAGTTTGCGAATCGCCAGCGGGAGATCCGCTGGCAGCGCCGCCCAATTCGGTTCCGCGCGCAAGACCGCCGCCAGCGTGTCGCTGACGTCCTCGCCTTCGAATGCCCGCTTCCCCGTCAGCATCTCGTAGAGCACACACCCAAAGGCCCAGATGTCGCTGCGCTTGTCCGCTGGGCGACCTTTCGCTTGCTCAGGCGACATGTACGCGGCAGTTCCGAGAATCATGCCCGCCATCGTCATCGCGGGCGTGGTGATCGTCGGCGATTGCGACAGGCCGCCAGGGCCGGCCTGAAGGCCGGCCCCTACCGATTCCACGACCTTCGCCAGGCCGAAGTCCAGCACCTTCACCGTGCCATCCTCGCGCACCTTGATGTTCGCTGGTTTGAGATCGCGGTGGATGATGCCTTGCTCATGCGCCGCTTCGAGGGCCTGGGCGATCTGTTTCGCGACGGGAAGAGCTTCATCGACCGGGACCGCGCCCTGTGCGATGCGGTCCGCAAGTGTGGGTCCCTCCACCAGCTCCATCACGAGCGCGGTCGTGCCCTCCGACCGATCGAGGCCGTAGATGCCCGCTATGTTGGGATGGTTGAGTGCGGCGAGCACCTCCGCTTCACGCTGGAACCGCGCGAGGCGCTCCGCATCCGCAGCGACCGACGCGGGCAGCACTTTGATCGCGACGGCCCGTTTCAGGTTTGTATCGGTCGCGCGATAAACCTCGCCCATTCCACCCGCGCCAAGGGCAGTCTGAATCTCATACGGGCCGAGGCGGGCGCCGGGCGCAAGTGACACGGATTGTCGAGAAGGAACGGCAGATTATAACTACCTGGGCAGCAGGACTAAAGTCCTGCGCTACACATCGTTGTTGTAGCGCAGGTCTTTAGACCTGTCGTTTGGCCGGGCCCGAAGCCTGGAGCCTGAAGCCTGAAGCCTGAAGTCTAGTGAATGTTCTTGTTCACCCAGTTCAGCATGACGTCCGCGATCTTCAGGTTCTGCTTGTCCAGCATCATCATGTGCGTCACACCGAGGATCCCCATCTCGTCGAGCTTGATGTATTCCGCCTTGGCGCTTCCCTGCTTGGCCGTACGCCTCGCGTTGATGGCGTCAACGGTGTCCTGACACTGTGTGCTGATGGCCGTGTAGTCACCCTTGAGAGCCATGTAGGGGATGTTGTCGAAATCTGCCGCCGTCAGGCCGCTGTTCGTGAGCGAGCAGGATCCTTCGAGCGTCATCAGACCCTTGAGCATCCCCAGCTTGCCGTGCTCCTTCAGGATGCGGGTCATGTGGTGCCCCATGATCCCTGATTGCGAGTGGGTGACCACAATGGCTCCACCGAGTCTTTCCACGAGCGCAGCCAGATTCTCCGGCGTCCAGGTATTGGCCGGCGAGATCGCTGTTGGATCGCAGGTGTTGCAGATGGAGCCCGGAAGCGTGACTTCCGCGTTCGGAACCAGCTGCTTGTAGTACTCCAGGCCATACGTCGCGTCCGACGCGCCCGGCCAGGGTCCGAGAGCCCCATGGCGCCCGACGGCGTTGCTGTCCACAGCGTCCAGTGGAAATGTCGGGGCGACGTGCTGGTACTTGTCGGGATGGGGGTTGGGGTCCGCGGCGTCCCCGTGTGGAATCAGCTTGCCGTTGAGGATGGTCGAATTCGCTGGCACGAGGTGGCCAAACCACGCCGTCCACGCGCCGTCGTCGGTGATTCTGCCGAAACCCGGAATCAGGTTCGCGGCTGCCGCGGTGTCACCGGCAGTCATCTTGGCTTCCCCTTCGTGGATCACCGATTCGTCGAACCCGGACCGTCCACGCCCCGCCTGATCGACGACATAACTTGGAACGCCGTGGCGCACGAAATAGGGATACCAGCCTTCACGACCGTCCGGCGTGGACTCCAGACAGGCTCCCGTGTGGCTGGAACCATGCACCATGATGACCGGCCATCCCGCGCCGTACTTGTTGGCCGGAATCTCGAACTGCACATACATCTGACCAACGGTGATTTGGTGCGGAACCGGCGCCGCGGACGCGGCCGGTGTGCCCGGGGCGGCCGGAGGCCCTGCGTAGTCGGTGACCTTGGGCACGCCACCGATGAAGAAGCTGCCCTGATCTTCGATGGTCAGGGGGCCGGTGAGAAATTTCTTGGATGATTTCTGCCCGTTCTGCGCCGACACGCCCGCCGCCAGCGCGCCGATCACAATCCCGGCAACCACCCAGCAGCCGACGAGCCATAGAGAGTAGCGTTCGCGTCTCATCGCAGTCTCCTCATTGTTCAGTTCAATCCGCACCACAGTCCGATTACGGAATAGCGAAAACGAGCAGTGTGCCTCCGAGATTGGTGAAGTCGTTGAGCGAACTCGTCAGACCCACGGCTCCCAGTCCTTCGGACCCTTTCGTCAACCCCTCGGCGAGACCGATGGCCGCCCATCCACCGACGCCGCTCAACACGGCCACGTACTGCTTGCCATTGAACATGTAGGTGATGGGATTGCTGATGATTCCCGATGGCGCGTGGAACTGGTAGAGCACCTTGCCAGTCTCCTGATCGAGGGCCTTGAACCAACCATCCAGCGTCCCGTGGAAAATGACGTTGCCTTCAGTGGTCAACGGCCCGCTGTAGGCCTGCCAGGGTTCGTTGTTGGCCCATTTGGTCTGTCCGGTGACCGAATCAAACGCGATGACCCGACCTCGGATGTCACGTTCTGCAGGGAACATGTTGACGATGGCTCCGACGTACGGGAAGCCGCTCTTGTAGCGCACCGTGAACGCCTGGTAGTCCATGCAGATGTGATTGGTCGCCGCATAGAACAGCTTCGTCCGCGGATCGTAGGAAACAGGCTGCATGTTCTTCGCGCCCATCGCGGCCGGGCAAATCCCTTTGACGTTGACGTCGGCTCTCGTCATCTTCGTCGGGTCGACCACGGGCCGGCCGGTCTTCATGTCGATTTCCTTGGCCCAGTTCACGCTCGGATCGAACTTGCTCGCCTTGAGCAGCTTGCCGTTTCGCCGGTCCAGGAGGTAGGCGAAGCCATTGCGATCGAAATGCGTGAGCGTTGGAACGGTCGCGCCACCGACCTGACTATCGGTGAGCACCATCTCGTTGATGCCGTCGTAGTCCCACGCGTCGTGAGGCGTCATCTGATACGCCCACGCGGCGACGCCGGTGTCCGGATTCCGGGCAAAGATCGTCATGGCCCATTTGTTGTCGCCCGGCCGCTGGTCAGGATTCCACGTTCCAGGATTACCGGACCCGTAGTACAGCAAGTTGAGCTGGGGATCGTACGATTGCCATCCCCAGGTCGTCCCGCCCCCGAGTTTCCACTCGTCATTCGTCCAGCTTTTCAGACTGGAATCCTTCCCGACCGGCTGCTGGGTCGCGCCATCGACGGTCTTCGCCGGATCGAACAGGATTTCATTGTCCGGACCGACGCTGTGCGCGCGCCACACCTGCTTGCCGGTGTTGATGTCGTACGACGTGAGGTAGCCACGAACGCCGAACTCTCCGCCGGAGATGCCGACGGTGACCTTGTCTTTGATGACGAGTGGAGCAGAGGTCATCGTCTGGCCCAGCTTCGGGTCGCCGTTCTGGGCGCTCCACAGGACTTTGCCGGTCTTCGCGTCGAGCGCGTAGAGGTGCGCGTCCAGGGTCGTCACGAAGATCTTCCCGTCCGAATACGCGACGCCGCGGTTCACCACGTCGCAACAGGCGACTGACGGCGCCAGCTTGTCCTGATCGGGGGCGAACTTCCACGCGATGCGCCAGTAGCTATTGAGATCGATGGCATAGACGTAGTTGGGGTAGGAGCTCACCAAGTACATCATGTTGCCGATGACGAGTGGCTGACCTTCCTGGCCTCGAAGCGTGCCGAGGGACATCGTCCACGCCACCTGCATCCGTCCGACGTTCTGGGCGTTAATCTGGTTGAGTTTGCTGTGACGGGTCGCGCTGTAGTTCCCCAGAGGCATCACCCACTGGTTGGGATCCTGGGACATCGTGTCCAGGGACCCGCTCGACTGTTGGGCCGCGACGAGAAGGGAAACGATCGGAACGGACGCGATCACGACAATGGCCGACCACAAAAGGCGTTTCATAAAATTTTCCTCTAGTCGTTTTCGGACGGCGGCCTGCCCACTGGGATCAGACCAAGACTCCGACCTTTCACATACCTGTAGATGCTCGTCATCTCTTCTTCGCTCAAGAACCCGGCCCAGCTCGGCATCCCCTTGTCTTCCCGGCCCGGCATCGTCACGGTCAGAAACTGCCGGTATGTCATGCCAACCTCCAGAGAGTGTCGAAGATTGGGCCCGAGCTCGCTTTCAGTGGCGTCCGTCCCGTGGCAGCGGTAGCAGTAGGAGTTGTAGAGGGCGTAACCGCGGAACAGATCTTTGGTGACCTTTCGGTCGCTGCCCTCAACAAAGAGAGGAAAGTCCAAGGTGATCTTCTTGCCGTCTTGAAGAGTGTAGGGGTACGTCCTGGCGGCGGCGACTCGAGTCGGCACATCCTTCAATGACAGGATCCACTGCACCATTTGCCTGAGCTCGGCGTCCTTCGCGTCTGCGTGCGGCGGCATCCGAATCGTGCCCCAGTTACCAGAGCCGCCCTCTCGAATCCGCCGGACCAGGCGGCTCGCGGCGTCAGCCTGCTCGGCATACTTCTTCGCGATGGCGTTATAGGCAGGTCCAACGATCAGGTGGTCAGCAGCATGACAGGAAAAGCAGTCGCTGCCCTTTGTCAGTTGTTCACCAGTCTGTGGGCTGCCAGCCTGCAATTCCGCACCCGCCCAGGAACTCGCCTGGGTCAATTGCGCGGTGAGCAGGATGACGATGAACAGTGCAATGTTGCGTGAGATGCTGCCTCCAACCTGTGTCTTAGTGTCTGGAGTCTAGGGTGTATATAGCTTGACTCCGAACTGCGTCAAGATGGCTGTGAGCTCCGACTGATGGTCGAGGATGACCTGATCGAGCCGCTTCTTCAGCGCCTCGTCGCCCTGGCGGACGCCCATCGAGATCGGGAAGACGTACTGTTCCGGTGCGCCCAGGGTCCTGGCGTTTGGGACGGCGACGACATCCAAATCGCGATACCGGTTCAAGAAGCGGCCGATCGCCGGCTCCCACGTAATGAGCACGTCGATTTGTCCTTTTTCCAGCGCGTCGAGCATCGTCGCGGGTGACTCTCCACTCGTGCTTGCCACGTCGAAGACGGTCGCACGGGTCAGCATCCCACGAATCTTCACACCGTCTTCAACCGGAGTGTCGCCCTCAAGACCGATCTTGAGCTGCCGGAGGGCCGGCGAATCCATGCTTTTGATGTCGTAGTTCTTGCTTTTCTTGAACACGAACACGTACGACGAGACGTAGTAGGGCTGCGTGGTCAGCTCCTCGCGATTCCCATACGGAATCCCCATCACGACGTCGCACTTTTTGGCGTCGAGCGTGAGCGAGAGGAATTCCGGGAAGCCTCCGCGGGCGCGAGTGTTGCCCCAGGTGTACTGCAGGGTTTGACCGAGCGCCTTGGCGACGGCTTCAGCGATCTTGTTCTCGAATCCCTCGCCGGCTCGATTCGAAAAAGGGAGGTAATCGGGATCGGCACACACGCGCAGCGGCGCCCGTTGCGCCGACAGAGCCGGTGCCCCCAACCCAGCCAGGGCCAAAGCCATCCCGAGGCACACCATTCTGGAACCCACGGCGCTGATTATGGCTTGGCCGAAGGGCTTGTCAAGGACGAACGGTCAGTTCGCGGCGAGTCTGGCGTATTCCTGTTTTGCTTGAATCAGGATCGGGATGTCGGGATCGGCATCCTTCCAGATCGCGAGAAAGTCCTGGTACGACTTGCGGGCCTTGGGCAAGTCGCCCGCCAGCGTGTACGCCCGGCCGAGGCCGAGATGCGACAATGGATATAGAGGAGACAACGGATCGACGCCGCGGTGGTCGAGAATCTTTTGGAACTCAGCGGCGGCTTCGCGGCCGGACTTGGTTTGCAGATACGCGCGGCCGCGTATGTAGATCGCTGGAAGGCTGTCGAATCCGGGCTCAAATGGCGTGGCGTCATGGAGCAGCTCGATGGCCTTGGCTCCCTTTCCCGCGCGGATCTCCAATGCAGCCCTCGCGCTCGGAATCATGATGAAGTGCAGAAAGGTGTCCTGCGGAAAGTCTTTCTGGATTTGCTCCAAAGCGTGAAGGCCTTCCGGCTTGCCGGCCACGGCCAACGTCCAGGCGGCCCCTCTATTTGAAAGGTTCGACCGGAGCGCTTCTTGGGCTGCCGTCTCAGCCTGAGGATCGTTACCAAACAGAACTTCGAAGCCTGCCAAACCGTCCGGAGCTTGCCCGAGCAGCTTCCGAACCTCTGAAATCCGCCCATAGAAACCAGCCACTTGGGCCTGGTTGGCGAGCCTCGTCTGGGCACTGGGTTTTGAGAGTTCGAACTCCTGCTGCACCGCTTTCGCGTCCCCTTGGATGAAGGCGATCTCGTAAAGGATAGAGTGGATGTTGGCATAATCGAGTTTCTGCTCGATCGCGTTCCTGATCACCGCTTTCGCTTCCTCGAATCCATTGAGTGGCAGATACGCCCTGGCGAGGTTGGCGTGGACCAGTGCAGACCTGGGATTGAGCCGGACGGATTCTTGAGACTCGGCCAGGCTATCTTCGAAGCGGCCGACGGAACGGGAAGCATTTGCGAGCAAGAGTCGCGTTGGGTAGTCTCTCGGGTAAAGCTGTTTGAGACGCTCGTAGGTTTCGATGGCCTTGTTCGCGTCACGAGGAACCTGCCAATAGTAGAACGCGCTGATGCTCAACTTTTCCAGTTCCCGGCCTCGTTCCCGCAACTCAAAAGCCTTGGTGAGATTTTCCCGGCGCAGGCGGTCCTCTCCCATGTTCCCGTGCGCCGTTCCCAGCAAGTAATAGCCCATGGCAAAGTTGGGATCGAGCTCCACGGCGCGTTGAAGGAACGGGACTGCCTGAGCGAACGCTCCTGCCGAGTTGAGGTGGCGGCCTTCAGTGAACGCTCGAAGGGCCTCGAGAGAGGACGTTGTGGCTTTCTCGATCGGCGTATCGAACTTCTGAATGGAGGCGAGTGATTCGCCAAATTTGGCTCGCAGGCTTGATGCCGCCTTTCCCAATTCCGTCAACACCTGTTCCTTGGAACCTGCCTCACGTTGCTCTCGAGCGATGGGCTCGCTGTTTGCGCAGTTCACAGCGTTCAGTGCCACGACGTAATGGCTGCCGAGCGCAGTGATCGAGCCACCGAGGATGGCCCTGATTCCCTCGCGTTGACAGATTTCCAGAGCGACGGCATCCGTCACGCGATCGTCTGGAGAGCGGTCCATGTAACGCAGCGTGTCGCGAACGCGGTCGTCAGAGAAAATGTTGAGGTAGGGCGATTGTCCCAACTGGACCGCCAGGGCCTGTTTCAGCGTGCCGTCAAAAGCGGAATCGCCGGTCGTGTTGACGAAATCGGCGATCAGAATGGGATCGCGCTCGGTCAGCGCCGGTGTGCGGGTCGGCAGAAAAATCAGGATGGCTATCACGGCGATGACTGCAACCGCCACCGCTGGAATCAGGACCTTCACACGTTTTCGTTTCCTGTCAGGCGGGGCAGTCGTTGCCGGGACGGTGACCGGCGGTGCGAAAGACGCTGGAGCGGGTGCCGTGCTGACGACCGGGCGGCTCGTGTCCGTATCCCGCTTCATTCGTCTCAAGTCCGCTTCCAGATCCGCGGCGGTCTGATAGCGCAGCTTGCGGTCCTTATCCAGCAGCTTGTTGATGATCTCCTCGAGCTTCGCCGGTATTTCCGGATTAACCCGAACCGGAGCAATAGGACTTCGATTCAAGATGGCATCGAAGATAATCGCCGTGGTGTCGCCGCCGAAGGCCAGCCGGCCCGTCGCCATTTCGTAAAGAACCGCCCCGAGCGAAAAGAGGTCGGAGCGCGCGTCGAGCTCTTCGCCGCGCGCTTGTTCGGGAGACATGTAGGCCAGGGTTCCGACGGTCGAGCCGGGCTCCGTCAAGTGGTGGTCCCTATTTGCGGCGGTGGGCAGCTCTGAAAGGCCGGCAGCGTCAGCCCCGGTCTTTTTTCCGGCCAACGGCTTCGCCAAACCGAAGTCGAGGATCTTGGCCTGACCCCGGTCGGTGATAAAGATGTTCGCGGGCTTGATGTCGCGGTGAAGGATTCCTTCCGCGTGCGCGGCGTCGAGCGCGTTGGCAATGTGAATGCTCAGTTCCAGCAGTTCATCCGTCTTGAGCGAGCCGCGGCGCAGGCGATCCTTCAGGGTTTCGCCCTTCAGGAACTCCATCACAATGAACGGATGTCCTTCGTGCTCGTCGATGTCGTAAATCGTGCAGATGTTCGGGTGGTTGAGCGCCGACGCCGACCGCGCTTCCCGGCGGAAACGCTCCAGCGCGTTCGGATCTCTCTTTGAAAAATCCTCGGGGAGAAACTTGAGCGCGACCGGCCGGGCCAGCCGGGTGTCCTCGGCCTTGTACACGACACCCATGCCGCCGCCACCGATCCCCTCGAGGATGCGATAGTGGGAAACCGTCTTGCCAACCATGTGAAATCGCAGCGAGTATACCAGTGCAATTGGAGTCGCCTGATCGCAATCTGAGGGAAATCGAACGGACGCGGCCGTGTGAATAAAGGAGGGGATTATGATTGCTGGATATGTCCGTTCGGGACCTCATCATCGTGGGGGCCGGGCCCTCCGGCCTCTCCGCGGCGATTGCCGCCAAACAACGCGATCTCGATTACCACGTGCTCGAGCAGGGCGTGCTCGTGAACTCCATCTATCGATTTCCACCGCAGATGGTGTTCTTCACGACGCCCGAGCTGCTCGAGATCGGCGGGCTGCCGTTTGTCTCACCGTACGAAAAGCCGACCCGCGCCGAAGCGCTGAACTACTACCGCAAGGTCGTCGAGAAGTACGATCTCCAGATCTCGTATGACGAGAGGGTGCTGTCGGTGCAGCGCGAGGACGACGTGTTCGCCGTCGAGACGCGGACCTCACGCGGCGTCCGGCGCGCCCGGCACGCACAGAACATCCTGCTGGCCATCGGCTACTACGACCACCCGAATCTGATTGGCGTGCCCGGCGAGGACCTCCCTCACGTCAGCCACTATTATTCGGAGCCGCACGCCTACTTTCGCCGGCGTGTCGTCATCGTCGGCGGCGGAAATTCCGCGGCCGAAGCCGCGCTCGAGTGTTTTCGCGCGGGAGCGCAGGTCACGCTCGTGCATCGGCGGGCCGAGTTGAAGGCGAGCATCAAGTACTGGGTGAAGCCGGACATCGAGAACCGAATCAAGGAAGGGTCGGTCGCCGCACGCTTCGACACCTGTGTGACGGAAATCAGGCCGACGTCGGTCATCCTCCGCACGGCAGGATCTGAGGGAGACGACGAGCTGCCGGCCGATACCGTCCTTCTGCTGACGGGTTATCGATCCGACTCGAACCTGCTGCGTGCCGCCGGCGTCCACCTGAACGAGCACTGTGAGCCGACGCTCAATCCCGAGACGTTCGAGACCAATGTCCCGGGCTTGTTTCTCGCCGGCGGCGCGGTGACCGGCATGGACACGAGCCACATCTTCATCGAGAACGGACGGTTCCACGGCGAGAAGATCGCGCAGGTGGTTGGAGAAAGGCTCAAGACTTAGGGCTCAGGGCTGCTAGTTCGCGACGTTCGACATCCCAGGTGTGCGGGCCATGAACACTTTGATCTCGAGCAGTTCGACGAGCGAT
Organism: uncultured Acidobacteriota bacterium; assembly: GCA_963789965.1. Taxonomy (GTDB): domain Bacteria; phylum Acidobacteriota; class Vicinamibacteria; order Vicinamibacterales; family CAVVIG01; genus DATLLJ01. The sequence goes on along the minus strand of CAWBMO010000001.1, from coordinate 93,257 downwards.
TCGGCGCGCGCCCGGAGGCTGTGATGCTCGAGCAGCGCCTGCTTCTCGAGCGGTTCGAGGTCGAGGTACTGCGCCAGCGCGTTGACGAGATCCTCGTCTCCCATCGCTGACGGGACTTTCGGGTCCGTTCCCTTGGCGTCGTGCGAACTGGCCAGCATCGTCTCGAGCTTGGCGCGCAGCCGGCGAACGGCCGAGCGATCGCTTCCGTCCATCGGCCACTCGTTCAGCCGCTCGATCGCGGCGCGACGATAGCTGCGGCTCTGGTCCTCGGCGAGGATCCGGAAGCGTTCGAACCCGCGCAGCACGATGTTGTACCGGCCGTCGACGAGTTGCTCCACGTGAGTGATCAGGCCGCTGCAGCCGATTGGGTAGACTGGCGGCCGGCCCTCGTAGTTCTGTTCCCACCCGGGGCGCAGCAGTACCATCCCGATCATGCGGTCGCCCGCCACGGCGTCCGCCACCATGTCGCGATACCGCGGCTCGAAGATGTGCAGCGGGAGAAAGACGTTCGGGAAGAGGACGACGTTCGGCAGCGGGAATAACGGGAGCAGATCAGACATGGTGCTTGGTGCCATGGTGCTTGGTGCCGGGTGCCGTGCCGTGTGCCGTGTGCCAGGTGCCTGGTGCAGGTGCCTGGTGCACGCCGCACGCGGCACTCTGCACGGCACCGTGGCACCAGGCACGTAGCACCTGGCACTAGTGGATCGTTTTCGTCTTCTTATCCATGTAGTCCATGAGCACGTACTGGCCGAGTGTGTAAGGGGTCGTGAAGTACGCCTTCCCCTTGCAGATCTCGGCGACGCGCCGGACGAAACTCACCAGGTCGTAATCGCGCGCGAGCATGAACGTGTTGATCATGATGCCGCTCTTGCGGCAGGCGGCGACCTCGGCGCAGGTCTCGGCCACGATGAACGGGTCGAGCCCGAACGCGTTCTTGTAGATGCGGCCGTCGGGCTGCGTCAGCGCGGACGGCTTGCCGTCGGTGATCATGATGATCTGCCGCATGTCCTTGCGCTGACGATCCAGCAATCGGCGCGCCAGCCGCAGCCCCTCGCGCGTGTTCGTGTAGTAGGGCCCCACGCGCACGCGGCCGAGCTCGGCGAGCGGAATCTCTTCGGCCGAATCGTGAAAGAGCACGACCTTCAACGCGTCGCCGGGGTACTGCGTCTTGATGAGTTGCGCGAGCGCGAGCGCGACACGCTTCGCCGGCGTAAAGCGATCCTCGCCGTACAGAATCATGCTGTGGCTGCAGTCGAGCATCAGGACGGTCGCGCACGAGCTCTGGTACTCGCCTTGGACGACCATCAGGTCTTCGTGGGTCACGTTGATCCGGCGGGTTGGCTGCGGCGCCTGCGGCCATGCCGGGGCCCCCGGCGCGGCAGCCGCGCTGGGGTGGCGTGCCGAGCCGCGGCCATGGGAAGCCGCGGCGAAGGCATCGGCGTCAGTTCGCGCTGGGGGTGGGGCCCCAGCGCCATGGCTTAAAGTTCGCGCCTCCTGTTCCGCCCGCGCTTCGCGTTGCGCGGCGGCCAGCAACGTGGCGCCGGCGTCGAGGTTGAGCGTATCGCCGAACTGGTAGGCTTTGGGCGCGCCGGTGGTTTCGACGCCGGTCGCCTGCTCCCTGGTGTCGTGGCGGCCGAAGCTGCTCTTGCCGAGCGATCCGAGAAGATCCCGGAGCGCGCGGTAGCCGAGGAAGTCGAGCGCCTTGTCGGTCACTTCGAATTTCACCGGCGGCTGGACGTCGTTCCCAGGACCGCCGGGACCGCGGCCCTGGCGCTCGGCGCGCGCCGCGTCGAGATCGGGCGGCATCGAAATGTAGCCTTCCTCCGTCATCCGCTCGATGATTTGCTGGATCAGTTCCTCGAGCTTCGAGCGCGCGTCGCCCTGATCCGCGTCGGCCGGATCGCCGAGCAGCCGCTCGATCGTTTCTTCCGGCAGGACGCCGCCGTTGAACAGCGCATCGAGGATCGCGTCGTGCAGCGCCTGCATCGTCCGCTCTTCCTCGTCCATGCCGTACGGACTGCCGAATCCGCTGGCCAGCAGCAGATCGGACAGCTTCGCGACCAGATCTTCGAGATCCAGGCCGTCCAGTTCGTCGCCGACGTATTTGGTGTAACGGTATTTCACAGTCGTTTCAAGGCTCAGGGCTAGTTGTAATACTTCTTCTTCCCGCTCGGGATCCGGACTTCCTCGTTGATCGCCTGTTCCTCGCGCCGCGCGGGACGGCGGGTCGCCGCTTCGGCGGCGGAATAACCGCGTTCGTCGCTGCGGCTGATCTTCTTCTGTGCGTACAGTCCTTCGAGGACGAAATCGATCGCCGAGGCGATGATGCCAGGATCTGACCCGGGTGCGACGCCCGCGTGGCCGGCGAGCTCGAGCAGTCCCTGGACGCCGCGCGTCGTCGCGATCAGCTCGTTCGCCGGCGTGTTGTCGGCGAGCGGGAGCGTGCCGCCCAGATCGAACCACTCGACCACCGTGCGCGTATCGACTCCTTCGAACATGCCGATGAACACGTTGCCGACCGCCGAGCGAATCAGATCCCGCGCCACCTGTTCGGCGCCGCGCAACTCGCCCTCGTACTCGAGCTCGAATTTGCCCGTGATTGAGGGAAGCGCGGCGTAGATGTCCGTCACGCGCGGGACGACGAGTTTCTCGCCGTTGGCGAGCGCGCGGCGTTCCGCATTCGAGACGACCAGTTCGAGGGTCGAGATCGGCAGGCGCTGACTGACGCCGGATCGCTTGTCGATCTTGCGATCGGCGCGCGCCTGGAACGCCACTTCCTCGACGACCTCGCGCACGTAGGCAGGAATGTCGACGGCGCGCGTCCCGAGGCGTTCGGTCCATGCCTCCTGCCTGGTGATGGCCATCGCGTGATGACGAGTCACGGGGTAGTGCGTGCGGATCTCGGATCCGATGCGGTCTTTGAGCGGCGTGATGATCTTGCCGCGCGCCGTATAGTCTTCCGGGTTCGCCGTGAACACGAGGAGGAGGTCGAGCGGCAGCCGGATGGGGTAGCCCTTGATCTGGACGTCACCCTCCTGGAGGATGTTGAACAGCCCGACCTGAATCTTGCCCGCGAGATCCGGCAGCTCGTTGATGGCGAAGATGCCGCGATTGGCCCGCGGCAGCAGGCCGTAATGCATCGTCAATTCGTCGGAGAGATTCAGGCCCGCCTGCGCCGCCTTGATGGGGTCGATGTCCCCGACCATGTCCGCGATCGTGACGTCGGGGGTCGCGAGCTTCTCGACGTACCGGGCCTCGCGCGTCAGCCACGCGATGGGCATGTGGTCCCCTTCGCTCGCGACGCGCGCGCGGCAGGACGCGCAGATCGGCTGGAAAGGATCGTCGTGAATCTCGCAGCCTGGCACGACCGCGATCCGCTCGTCGAGCAACTCGGTCAGGCCGCGAAGAATCCGGCTCTTGGCCTGTCCGCGAAGGCCGAGCAGGATGAAGTTGTGGCGCGACAGGATGGCGTTGACGAGCTGGGGGACGACGGTTTCATCGAACCCGATGATGCCGGGGAAGAGCGTTTCGCCGGCCTGCAGCTTCCGGACCAGGTTGTCGCGAATTTCCTGCTTGACCGGGCGGGACTGCGTGCCGGATCGGCGCAAGTCACCGAGCGTTTGAAGTGGGGCAACCATGAACCGATTCTATCCCAGCCGGACACCGACCGAGCGTCCGGCTTCCCGCCCGGGGTCCCTCAGGAAGACTGGCATTGGCAGCGTGAAGAATCCGTGCCGTTCCTCGTGGGGTAAGAACGGCGATCACGCGCCCTCGCTTTCAGGCCGATGTCGTCGCGTTCCTCGCTGGCACGGCGTCCGCCTACCAGTGTCGAGTGGCCGAGACCTCGACGACGTACGAACCACGGCAACGCCCGCAGGGCACGCTCTATCAGTCAGAACCACCTCGAACCGAACACACGCAGGTTGCTCTCTATCGCCTCGACGAGCGCTTCCATGAAGAGAAGTTGTTGCCCCCGTTGCGCCAGGCTTGCCCAGGGTTGGGCTGAACCCCAAGGCGGAGTCACTCGCCGAGGTTCATGCGCCGGAGAACGGCAGCCCAACGAGGATCGCGGTGCAGGCCTTCTAGGAGAACGCGAAGGGGAATACTTTCACACAGGATACGGAAAAGTCCGCGGTCGCGCTGGCCTGGCGTCGTAGAACGCCATTTCACGTTGAGGTCCTGCCGGTTATTCGACGATGACGAAGCGGGCATCGGGTGACGGGCGACACGCGTTCGGGACACGGTATTGGCTCGTGCCTTGCTTGGCGTCAACCGCAGGGATTCTAATGTTCGGTCGTTGCGCACTCATCTCCCGAACGGCTTTGATGACACTGATGGTGTTGGTGTTCTCACCGCTGTCGGTACTTGGGCAGCAGAGTACGGAGTCGCCGGTGCGCGGCGTCTTTAAGCGCGTGGCCTTCGATCCGACGACGTATGCGCCAGCGATCGTGTCGGGCGTAGCCCAGCATCTGGACTGGAAGAGTTCCCAAGTATTCTTTCAACAGGGTTTCCTTGAACGCAATCCAGCGTACACGGTCAGTGGTCGTGCTGACGACATTCCGATCAGCTATGAGGTGGGCAACGAGAGAATCGGCAGAGCCGTATTCGTGAACCTAGGGACGTCGCTCGTCAACAACGTCGCGATCGCGCTCGTCGAGCGCGCGCTTATCGAGCGACACCCAGAACACCGGAAGCTCGTGCGGGGTCTCGGCTGGGCCGAGCGAATTGCGTTTGCGTCGTGGCTGACCTACCAGAAATCGGCCATGCACTTCCGGCAGTGGCAGAGGAACAGGGAGTTGGAACGGCAGCTCGGGTACTGAATAGTGGTCGACAGAGAGTTCGTGCTCCTTCGAGGAAGCGTGACAACCGATGCGAGGGAATCTGGGCCTCAGTCGGAATTCAACGAGCGGACCAAGCCGCCCGGTCGTTCCATGATCGGATAGCATTGATGGAGAACCCCGATGCGCGTCGCTTACGGTGTCGTTCTGCTGTCGCTGCTCACCGCGGGTTGCGCCCGCACCAAGCCTGACACGCCGGTTTCGGAGCCCAAGACCGTCGCGACAGAACCAGGCACGCGGCAGCCTGCCGCCAAGCCAGCAGCGCCAGCGCCGCCGCAACGCGCACCTGCCGCGGCACCTGCACCGAGCGCAAGAATTCCGGCGCCGCCGGCCGCAAGCAAGGCCGCCGCGCTCCCTGCGAAGACGCCCGCCGCGGCCCCGGCGCTGGACTTGAACACGCTGGAGGCGCAGCTCAAAGAAACCAAGGCGATCGGCTTCTTCACCAAAATCACGCTCAAGAACCAGATCGACGATCTGCTGGACCGGTTCCGCGAGTACTACCAGGGCGAGGCGAAGCTCACAATGACGGATCTACGCCGATCGTACGAACTGCTGATGATGAAGGTGCTCTCGCTGCTGCAGGACGAGGACCAGAAGCTCGCGTCTGCCATCGTGTCCTCGCGCGAGGCGATCTGGGACCTGCTCGCGGACCGGGAGAAGTTCGCGACTCTTCCAGGCTGAACGCGGGAGAACCCATGAACAAGCTCACGGTGGCATTGGCCCAATCGCTCGTCGTGGCGGCGTGCTTCGCCGTGCCGTCGTTTGCCGAAGACGAGGAGGCGCTCAAGAAGGACCTGACGGCGGTGATCGCGCTCCACGGATTGCCGTGCGGCCAGGTCGTCGCCGTCAAGGTGCAGGCCGAGAACGACTACGGCGCGACGTGCAAGGACGGGAACAAGTATCGCGTTTACCTGAATGCTGCGGGGCGGGTGATTGTCGAGAAGCAGAAGTAGGCAGCTGAATCTGAAGGGAGAATCATCATGTTGTACACGATCGCCGTCGTACTGATCGTGCTCTGGTTGTTGGGGCTGGTGAGCAGTTACACGATAGGCGGATTCATTCACATCCTGCTGGTGATCGCCGTCATCGTCGTGCTGCTCAACATCATTCAGGGCCGGAGAGTTCTGTAGGCCCGAAAACAGCTCAACTGACGGTGTCACAAGAGAGCCACATGAAAACAAACCAGTTGTTGGGCATCGTCCTCATCGTGTTAGGGGTGGTCGCCTTTGCCTACCAAGGCATCACCTACACAACCAGAGAGAAGGCCATCGACCTCGGTCCCATTCAGGTGACAACCGAGAGGACCAGACGGATTCCGTTACCACCGATCGTGGGAGCCGTCGCGCTGGTCGGCGGCATCGTGCTGCTGGTCGCGGGAAACAGGAGGTAATGGGTCCCCGAACGAACTGGGCCAATGATGCTGGCCATCACAGATAGCCGTGTTTCAGTAGTCTTTTTGCTGCGACTTGGTAATAGCCCCCAGTCGTCGGCGGGACGTCCCACCCCATCGCATCGGCGAGTCGATCGTATATGTTGAACAAGAAGGCGACTTCCAAGGCGTCTTGGATAGCCTCCTTGGAAACTCCAGCACGTATCACCTTTCGCACATCTTCGGGCGCAACGCTGGCATGGTCGAGGGTCATCTTCTCGAGAAGACAGAGCGTTGCGCGAAGCCCCTCGGTGAGCGGTGCTGTCGCGTAATCATTTAAAATCTGATCGACCAGAGAACTACTATCGAAGGCTGACGCCGCGACCGCGGCGTGGGCATTCGTTCAAAAATGGCACTGATTGACCTTCGAAACGAATGCGGCGAATAGCTCGCGTTCGCCGACTGACCATTCGGAAGGCCCCCGCATTACGGCATGCGTATGCGCGGAGTGCGGTCCTCCAAAAAGATGCCGCCGATACTTCAATGTTCTTATGACGTCAGGCGCTCGAAAGCCAGAGATAGCGCGCACGAACCCGTAGAACAGCCGGGCTGAGAGTCGGTCACCCCGCTCGAGGTCGCTGAGTCTCATGCGTCCTCTAGCGCTCGGTGTGCCGCCGCGAGTTGGTCGCTTGCAGTTCCGAACGCCGCCGCAAGGATGATCTCGAACAGCTGGTCTTGGGTGTAACGGCTTCTGAGCGCCTCGAGATCCTGATCGGTCACGGTGTATGCCCGCGAACGAATCTTCTGCACCAGGCTCATTAACTCTTGTGGAGGCCTGCCAGCCGCAATCGCCTGGCGAAGGTCTCTAGAAGTCGCACCGGGACCCTGAAGGAGAGCCGCAGCGGTTGCACTTCTGAATGGCGCGAAACGATCCTCCATGGCCCCGAATTGTAACGTAATGGCCCCAGAAGACGCCTCCACTGGCCGCCGTGTCGCGGACGGCAAAATCGAGAAATGCGCGACTACGCCCCACGTCATCCCGGGCCGATACGTCAATTTGAGAAGGGGGCGCGATGAGAAAAGCACGCGGTCCGTTCGTGGGAATCATGCTCGCTCTTTCCGCCGCGTCCTGCGGCGGGGCCGCTGACGACGAGGGCGGCGAGGCGCGAGTGACGATCGAGCGCCAGACCTTCGACGTGAACCACACCCGAATCAGCTACGAGATCGGCGACGATGGCTACTTCCGAGTCGAGGGAGACGACGCCGCTCACCCGCAACAGGACTGCGTGCCGGGCCTCCCGGGCCGCCTCGCGTTGTACGGCGACCTACCCTCGACCGTGACCTCGCTCGCCGGCCTGGCTGGCCGCGAGCTGCCATTCGAGTTCACGGGTGACGGCGACGACGCGAACCTGTGCTTCGTCGGCTCGGACGGCCTGCTCGGCGTCGAGACCGGAACCGTGCGTTTCGGCGCCGTCGAGGGCACGAAGGTGACGTTCTCGTTCACGGGCAGCTTCACGGTGTACGACGGCCAGGGTGGCGAGGCACCGTCCGAGATCAACGCGTCGGGTAGTGGCGTTGCACACGCCGTCACGAACTGAAACCCAGGGGCGCGAGCCCTGAGTTTCGGAGAGTGCTGCCCGTCATAATCCGACCCGTCACCGACGCCGACTCGCTCGAATGGGAGCGTCTGCGCCAGCTCTTGTGGCTCTCATCTGCAGGCGATCGGCAAGCTCATCGGTTTCGCAGAAGCCTCCATTCGGCGCGGTAAACTGTCCCTTGTCAGTTCGGCCATCATCTACTCGACCGTTCTTGTTCTGCGTTGGAGGAAGGAGATCGGCAATGCCTGTCTTGAAAGTCTTTGCCAGCAGGGACGAGGCCGAGAAGATACTGAAACGGGCGACGCTGATCGAACCGTACGACGCGTTTCTGCTCGTCCGGGCGAGCCCCGCTGCAGTGGTCGCGATCACACGCGCGTATCCGGTCGAGGACATCACCGACCAGTATCAGCTCGATCTCCCGAACGTCAGAGCGATTACCTCGAAGCCGCGCGTGACGACTGCCGGCGTGCGTGCGCATCCGGCCTATAAAGGGGAACGGCTCAGTTCCGGTCCTCATCACTACCTCGTCCAGTTTCTCGGCCCTGTCAAGGAGAGCTGGGTCGCGCGTCTTCGAAAGACGGGCGCGCAGGTTCGCGAGCCGCGCGGCGGCTTCACCTACGTCGTCTGCGCAGGCAAGGCCGTGCTGCCGAAGATCGCCGCGCTGCCGTTCGTGCGTTGGGTCGGGCATCTGCCGCACGCCGCCCGCGTGGCCCCGGGCGCCGCGCGATCGGCGCGTTCGTCGCCGCTTCCGCGCCGGCGTGTGCGGCCGGGCGTGTACCGCGTCGAAATCTTCGAGGGACTCCGTGCCGGATCAATCGCGGCGGCGGCGCGCCGCATCGGCTTCACCATGCTGTCGAAAGACGACAGCGCGCGCGTGCTGCTCCTCAAGACGTCACGATCTGGAAAGTCGCGCGAGCGCCAGATTCAGGCGTTGTCGGCCGTCCACGGTGTGAGATTCATTCGCCAGCAGGCCGTGCCGCGGACATCGAACAACATCGCGACCGGGATCATGGGGAACGCCTACGCCGCCGAGAGCCCGGCTGGCCCGAAGCTCACCGGCGCCGGCGAGATCGTCGCGATCTGCGATACCGGGCTCGACACCGGCGACGCCGCCTCCATTCATCCTGATCTTGCCGGACGTATCGTCGCCATCAAGAGCTATCCGATCACGCCCGACTGGAGGACGGTCATCACGAACTGGGGCGGCAACGACGGTCCCGCCGATCTCGATTCCGGACACGGCACGCACGTCGCCGGATCGGTCCTCGGCGACGGCAGCGCGTCGGCCGGGACCGCGGCGGTCGTTCGCGGCCACGCGTACAAAGCGAAGCTCGTATTTCAGGCAGTCGAGCAGGAGATGAAGTGGAGACCTGATGCGCCGCCCGACTTGACGAGTGAGCGTTTCGTCCTGGCCGGCATTCCCGCGAACCTCAAGCCATTGTTTCAGTTTGCGTACGACCATGGCGCGCGCATCCATTCCAATTCCTGGGGCGGCGGCGACGCCGGCGAGTACGACGATCAGTGCAGCCAGTTCGATCGCTTCGTCTGGGCCCATAAGGACTTCTGCTTCGTCGTCAGCGCCGGCAACGACGGGACCGACAGAGACGGCGATGGCGCCATCAACGCCATGAGCGTGACGTCGCCCGGCACGGCAAAGAACTGCATCACCGTCGGCGCATGCGAGAACCTGCGCCACGAGTTCGATTCGGAAAAATACGGCGACTGGTGGCCAGGCGATTTCCCGGTCGGCCCGTTCAAGACGGATCCGATGGCAAACCAACCCAATGCGGTCGTGCCATTCAGCAGCCGCGGACCGACCGCCGACGATCGCGTCAAGCCCGACGTCGTGGCGCCCGGTACCTTCATCCTGTCCACGCGGTCATCGAAAGTGGCGGCCAATAATTTCGCCTGGGCGGCGTACCCGCCGGACAAGAAGCATTACTTCCACATGGGTGGGACCAGCATGGCGACGCCGCTGACGGCAGGCGCCGTCGCCGTGCTGCGCCAGTACCTCCGCACGAAGCTGGGCGTGGCGAATCCATCGGCGGCGCTTCTCAAAGTGCTGCTCATCGCCGGGGCGGAGCGCCTGCCCGGAACCGCGCCAGCGAAGGCGCTGCTCGACAACCATCAGGGATTCGGACGTGTCAACCTGGATCGGTCGCTTCGGCGCCCGATCGTGGCCGTCAACGGCCCCGGACTCAAGACTGGCGGGCACTCGGCGACCGCGGTCAAGGTGCCGGCTGGGAAGAAGACGCTGCGGATCGTGATGGGCTATTCGGATTTTCCCGGCGCCACGCTGATCAACAACCTGAATCTGATCGTCACTGATCCGGCCGGCAAGCGGTATGTTGGCAACCAGGCGTCCGCGTCCGGGCCGGCGTCACTGACCCTCGATGCGAAGAATAATACCGAAGTGATCGAGGTAGCGAAGGCCAGGGCCGGCACGTGGACCGCCGACGTCATCGCATCCAACGTCAGCCGTGGACCGCAGGATTTCGCGCTGGTAGCCGTACTGGTCTGAATGGTGCTCGATCTTGGGTGCGGGCCGGGGCACGATCGGTCACGAGGCACTCCCGACCGCCGACGGTGCACCGTGTGCAGACGCTGCGGCCTCGGCGAGCTCCCGCCGGACACGCTCCGCCAGCTCCGTGAGCCGATCAAGCTGGTCGTCTGGAATCTCCGTCCGCGCGCGCTGCAAGATCGGCAGGCTGGGAAGCTGCACGACCGTCTGGCACGGCAGGCCGCCATCAATCAGGCGCGCGGCTTCGCGGTACAAGTCGACGAACACGAGCAGCAGCAGGAGTTGCTTGTCGGGAGCGCAGTAGGAATCCACAGGATCGAGGGCATTCTGCTGGAGGAACCCTTCTCTGACCAAGTTTGCGGCAAAGAGCGTCCACTGCTGCCGATCCGATAGCGCCGCGGGGCCAATGATGCTCGCGACCTGCCGCAGCTCGTCAGCCTGCCGGAGCAAGGCCAACACGCCCCGCTGCAATGCGATCCATGCCGGCTGCAACTCGCTCGGGCCTTCCGCACCAGCCAGCAGCCGGAGCATGTCGCGCCGGGCCGTCGTCCAACGTCCGTTCCCAATCCCATCCCACCACGATGCCACGGCCCCTGCGTACTCGCTGAAGCTCTCGTTCCAGTCGATGGCCGGGTAGTGGCGTGCGTCCGCGAGGGTTTTGCTGAGCGCCCAAAACGCGCGGACGAGCGTGCGCGTGTGTCGTGTGACCGGTTCGGAGAAATCTCCACCTGGCGGAGAGACCGATCCGATGATCGTGACCGATCCGGTGACGCCGCTGAGGGTCCGCGCCTGCCCGGCTCGCTCGTAGAATGCCGCCAGACGTGAACCGAGGTAGGCAGGATAGCCCTCCTCGGCGGGCATTTCCTCCATTCGCGCCGCGACTTCGCGCAGCGCTTCCGCCCACCGCGACGTGCTGTCGGCCATGAGTGCCACGTCGTACCCTTGATCGCGGAAATATTCCGCGATGGTGACGCCGGTGTAGACGCTGGCCTCGCGGGCTGTGACCGGCATGTTCGAGGTGTTCGCCACGAGGACGCTGCGCTCGAGCAACGGCCGTCCGGTGCGCGGGTCGGTCAACCGGGCGAACTGTTCCAGCAGGTCCACCATTTCGTTGCCACGTTCGCCGCACCCGACGAAGACGATCACGCTGGCGTCACACCAGCGCGCGAGCTGATGCTCGACGATTGTCTTGCCGGCGCCGAAGGGCCCGGGAACGGCTGCGACGCCGCCTTTGGCGAGGGGAAAAAGCATGTCCAGGACGCGCTGACCGGTGATGAGCGGCGCCTGAGGTGCGAGCCGCTCGTTCACCGGCCGAGGCTGCCGGACTGGCCATCGGTGAAACAGCCGTAGCGGCTGGTCTTCAGCTGAGGTCGGCGACCCAGCAGACTGACCGGGATGAACCCGGGCGACCACTGCGTCCACCGCATAGCTGCCAAGTGGTGCCACCCACGTCAGCTCGCCCCGTACGCCGGGCGGCACGAGTATGCGGTGTTCAAGTAGTGGCGTTTCCTGAACGGCGCCGAGGATCTCGCCACCACGAATCCGAGTGCCTGTTTCCAGGCACGGCGTGAACGCCCACGTCCGGCTCCGGTCGAGCGGCGGCGGGGCGACGCCGCGGCGAATCCGGTCACCGGTCTGCTCCCGGAGGATCTCCAGTGGACGCTGAATGCCGTCCAGGACGCGACCAAGCAGACCGGGGCCAAGCTCGGCCGACAGCAAGGCTCCGGAGCTCCACACCGGATCGCCCGGTCGCAGCAGCTCGGTGGTCTCGTACATCTGGATGGTCGCCAGATCCCCGGCCAGGCGGATCACCTCACCGATCACTCGTTCTGCACCGATCTCGACCTGGCTGCCCATCACCGCGCCCGGAAAACGGGCGACGACCAGTGGACCGCTCACGCTGACTACCACCACGTCGGTCGCGCTCACGATGGTGACTCCTTGGTCAATCGCTTGAGTTGGAACAGGTAGGCGCGCTCCTGCTCCTCGAGCGTCTCGGCAATCCATCGGATCGTCGCCTCGTGAACCGGGATCAACCAGTCGCGCAACGTGCGCACCTGGCGATTCGTTTTCTCGAGGGCATTCGCCAGGGAACGCAGCGACGCTTCCAGTGCCGCCAGTTCGGCCAGCGATGCGATCGCATCGCGCAGGAGAGCGACGGTTCGATCCAGCTCCGCCGTCGTACCGAGCAGGCCAAAGCGCGGCCGCAAGGGCGCCGCCTCGCAGGCCGCCTCGAATGTGGATACACCGGAGATGATGCGACGCCGCCACGCGACGGTCACCATGGGAGCCATGCCCCCGACCACCTGGCGAAGCTCGGATCCGCTGCTGCGCATCCGAGTCAGGCCGAACGACTGGTAGGCTGTTGCCAGCATCTCGTACGCCTCTGCGCGGCGGGCCCGCCATCGCGGCGTGAGCGCTGCGAGCATCTGCCCGAGCACCTGACGCTTGCGTTCGAGGAGGGCGTCAGCGCTTACGAGCGTCTTGTGCCGGCGCTGAAGTCGCAACAGCGTCAGCCGCGTGGGGGCAACGCGCAGATGACCAGGCATGGCTAATGACCCCTGCGTCCGTACCGATGCAGCTCGTCGACGCTGACTCGGGTCAGCTCCGATTCGGGCAGCTTTTCGACCAGTCGCCAGCCGCGATCCAGCGACTCGACGATGGATCGATCCTCGTTCGGTCGCTGCGCAATAAGCGACGTCTCGAAGGCTTCACCGAACTGCAGGTAGAGGCGATCCAGCTCTGTGAGGTCGGCTTCGCCAATCACGGTCGCCAGCTCGCGCGCTTGACGCGCCGTGGCGTACGCCGCATAGAGCTGACTGGCCAAGTGGGCATGATCTTCGCGCGTGCGGCCGTGGCCGATGCCATCCTTCATGAGCCGAGAGAGCGACGGCAGGGGATCGAGCGGTGGATAGATGCCGCGTGTATGGAAATCCCGCGACAGAACAAGCTGGCCTTCGGTGATGTACCCAGTCAGGTCTGGAATCGGATGCGTGATGTCGTCGTTGGGCAGGGTGACCACCGGGATCAGTGTGATCGAGCCTCCACGGTCGCGAAGGCGCCCGGCGCGTTCGTAGATTTCGGCCAGATCGCTGTACAGGTAGCCGGGGTATCCCTTTCGCGCAGGGACCTCCTCGCGCGCGGTCGAAATCTCCCGCAACGCGTCGGCGTAATTCGTCATGTCGGTCAGGATCACAAGGACGTGGTAGCCGTGCTCGAAGGCTAGGTACTCCGCCGCGGTGAGACCGGCCCGCGGTGCCGCCAACCGCGCCACGGGCGGATCGTCGGCGAGGTTGAGGAACATTGTGACCCGTTCGAGCGCACCTCCCTCGCGGAAGGTGTCGTGGAAGAACCGGGCGTCCTCGTGACTGACTCCCATCGCGACGAATACCACCGCGAACGGCGCCTCGCTTCCAATCAAGCGGGCCTGGCGCACCAACTGCGCGACCAACTCATTGTGCGGCAGGCCGCTGCCCGTGAAGACCGGGAGCTTCTGCCCGCGCACCAGGCTGTTCAACAGATCGATGGCGCTGATCCCCGTCTGAATGAACTCTGACGGGTAAGCTCGCGCCGTCGGATTGATGGGGCGACCGCCGATCCGTTCTCGTCGACGGCCGAGCAGTGGAGGCAGGCTGTCCCGAGGACGACCGAGACCGTCGAACACACGGCCGAGCAGATCTTCCTGCACGGTCATTTCCGGCGGGGCGTCCAGAAACCGCACAGTCGTACCTTCGCGACTGAGGCCCGTCGTTCCCTCGAAGACCTGGACGACCACCTCCTTCTCGGACGTGGCCAGCACTTGGCCCGACCGAGGGACCCCGTCGGCCGTCCGGATCTCGGCGCGCTCGTCGCACCCCACTCCCGCCGCGCCGCGCACGCGAACCAGGCTGCCGGCAAAGTCCAGCGTGTTGCGCCAGTAAAGATCGCTCATTGCGAATCCGCCAACGGTTCGTCGAGCCGCAAGCCGTTCATCTCCGCGTGCGCGCCAAAGAGCACCTCGGCGGCGGTGAGTCGAAGCTGCTCGTCGAGGCGCTGCCGCCGGCCGGCAATCGTCTGGTCGACGAGGACGTTGCCGTCCGCTGCGGTGACACGCAGGCCTGCCGTTATGTTTGGGTCCACGATCTCGGCCAATTCCGATTCGCTGAAGATTCTGACGTCGGCACGCCGCAGCCGATCGAGGTCATCCGCGCGGGCATGCACGGTGAGCACGCGACCGGGCAGCGCCTCGCGCGCCGCGTCCAGAAGACGACGGAGGGCCTCCAGGTACCGGTCCGGTGCGGTATTGCGCAGCGATTCAGCCTGTCGTTCTGCCGCGTCGACGACCACATCGAGTTCCTTCCAGCCGCCCCAGGCAATCTGCGCTCGCGCCTCGAGCCGACCGATTTGAAGCTCACGTTCGCGTTTCCGCGCCAGGCGATCCTTTACTCTGGCGATCTGCTCCCGGCTCTCCTCCTGAGCGCGTTCGCGCGCCTCCGCCACGAGCGTTTCAGCACGCTGGCGCGCTTGGTTCACGGCGTTTTCGCCAGCCTGTTGTGCGAGCTGCCGCAGCCGCTCGCACAGCTCGGCAACGCGGGCCGGATCACTAACCCTCGTGCGGGCGGTCATGGTCCGACCCCCAACGCGCGCCGGAGGCTCCGACCGAGCGCGCCGGCTTCGGGTGGCGGTTCACCCACACCCGGGGCATCGATCACGAGGCAGTCGAACCGTCGCGCCAGCCGCTGGACATCGTTTTCTGGCAATTCGGATCTAATCGCCGGATGGATGAGGATAAGTCTGGCGCCGCGATCCCTGGCGAGCTGCTCCGCGAGCTCGCTGGCCCGTTCACCTGGCGCGATGACACGCCCGGGGATTCCAGCGAGCTCGAACGCTTCCACCATCAGCCGGTCACCGATCACCCAGATGCTCACGCCCACTCCATCCGGTCCTGAATGCTCAGAAGCAACTTCCCTCGGGTCATTGCAGCTGCCGGAGCAGCAGGATGCTGACGATCAGGCCGTAGATGGCCAGTCCCTCGGCCAGCCCGATGAACACCAGCGTTCGCCCCAGCATTTCCGGCTTCTCGGTGATCGCCCCAAGCGCAGCCGCGCCCACGACACCGACAGCATGGCCCGCCCCCATGACAGCCAAGCCGGTGGCCACCGCAATACCGAGGAAAGCGATTCCGTCGCCGATGCTCAGACTTGTGGCCGCCGCCGCGGGTGCTCCTGCCTGAGGCTGCGCGCCGGCTCCCTGGGCGTGAGCCGCGATGAGCGTCCACGACAGCACAGCGATATAGACGAAGCCGAGAATCGCCACCTGGCCCCACACAAACTGTCGAAACCTGCGCCGCGCTAAGGCATTCATCATTTTTCCTCACGTAGCCGCTGTTCCCGTGAACTGCAGCGGTCGATAGGCCCGTCCGTCCCCACGGTAGTAGCGGGTCAGACCCTCATAGAACTCCAGCCGGATCGTCTGTACGGTGATCAGGAGCGTGTCCAGAACAAGGAGAACGGCTGACCCGATCACGAACACGAGTATCCGTCCCGGCAGCCAGGCGGCGCTTGTGGGAATCATATCGACGACCAGAAAAAGCGCCAGCGACAGCGCCCCATGGTTGAGCGCGAAAGCCGCCAGTCGGAGAAACGACAGCGTATTAGTGACCAGGCTCAGGGCTTCGTGGAAGAACTCGCCGACAAACGCCGTAAGGGCAGCGGTCCCCGCCGCGCGCACCTCCTGGACGGCGCGCATCAGCGCCAGGACGATGCCCGTCGCCATCAGGCTGGTTGCGGCGATTGAAGGCCGCTCGCCCATATAGCCAGATCGCAGCAGCAGCACGCCACCCAGGTACATCATCGCGCCGGCTGCGCCCCGAAGGCCGAACGCCGCTTCCCGCCATCGCTCCTGAAGCCCCAGGGTTACGGCGTTCAGAAAAAACGTCAGCATCAGAAAGGCCACACCCACCCAGAGCGCCACGGCCAGGAGCTGCAGTGGGTCATCCAAGGGGCGGAGCCACAGTGGCGGCAGCCAGTGTTCGACGCCGAAGACGCTGCCGTACAGCAGGCCGAAGATGATCGTGCTCGCGCTCCAGCTGAGAGCTGGGGCGATCCAACGACCAAGCCGCCGGCGAAACGCGAGTGCGAGGGCCGCCAGCAGCAGGCCCTGGCCTACATCGCCGAACATCATGCCGAAAAACAGGGGGGTCGTCGCCGTGATGACGAACATGGGGTTGATTTCGTTGTAGCCGGGCAGGCCGTACAGCGAGACGAGGACTGCGCCAGGCTGAAAGACGCCCGGCACGACGACCTCGGTAGGCGGTATGAGCGAGCCGGCTTCGGTGCGAGGCGCTGCCTGATGGACGACGACCACCGGCGTGGCCACCTCGCGCGACAGAGTCTGCTCGATCTCCGCCAGGGAATCACGCGGCGCCCAGCCCCCGAGGTAGGCCACGGGCAGTCGTCCTTCAAGAGCGCCCTCACACTCACTCAAAACTGCGGCCCCACCCAACCCGGCCGCTGCCGCCCTCAGCGCGGGCCGTGCCACGTCGCGGAGCGCCCCGTCCTGCGCCTTGAGTTCTTCCAGTGCCGCCTGGAGGCCAGCAGCCTCTTGTTCGAGGCTGGCCACGAGCTTGATAGGGTCGGCCAGCGTTTGCCAGACCCCGAGCGGTGTGGCGGTGAAGTGGGCTCTGGCCAGCAAGCCGCCCAACTCGGGAGAGATACTGCCGGCTCCGACAACCAAGATATGTGCGCGCCCCTCTTCGGGGTCCCCAGTGCGGCTGCCGCGCTGGGGACCCCGTTGAATACCGAGGGTCAGCACCGCGTCCCCGCTCAGTTCAGCGCTCTCGCGCAAACGTTCGACGTTCTCTGCAGGGACGCTGCCGGCTTTCAGATGCAGGTAGCGCAGGTCCGCCAGACCCGCAACGTCGATTCCCAGGTCGATGAGCGCGCGCGTCTGATAGACAAGTTGATCGATGTCGACCTGTCGCCGGCCGAGCTCCTTCACTTCGCCATCGATCGCGGCGGCGCGTTGGTAAACGGGTTGCAGCGCCTCGGTGAGGCGTGTGATCTCCTCGACCGTTGGGACCCTGGGTTCGAAGGCGTTCAGGTCAACCTCGCTGGTCAACCCCCAGCGGCTCGCAAGCGGATCGTAGCGCTCGCTCAAGTGCCGCACGGCCACTCGAAAATCGTCGGGGAAGTACGGCACCAGATAGTCCTTGAGTTCGGTCGGCGCCCGATCTGGTTCGCAAGCGCGCAGCCGCGCCAATGCGGAGACCACTGCCGGCGCGTCGGCGGCCAGAAAGAACAGGCCGATTCTGGCCATCGGTGTGGGCACCAATGCCCGGCGCACCCCGGCCAGCACGCGCTTTGTCAATCGTCGTTCCCCCTGCGAGACGGAATCGCCCGGCACCAGCTGTGCACCATGCGGGCCAGAATCCGGCTCGTCACCCGAGGGGGACGAGCGCGAGTTGCTCGACGATTTCAGCCCGAGAACGGCCAAATCTCACACCCTCCAAGACCGCGAGCAGGTCGCGGATCTCCATTTCACGGAGCACCAGCAGTGCGACCCCCTCACCAAGCGTGAACGCCGCCTCCCGGAGGAGGCGGCGGGCGTTGCGTGCCCGATAACGCAGGAGCTCGACTTCTACCTGCCAGACTGTCCGGCATCGACCCATTAACGCTGCGAATGGACGCTCAGGAAGCTGTCCAGCGACTCCGGCGATGGTTTCCTGTCGCACAAGGCGCTTGAGTTCGTCGGCTCCCACGCGGCCCGTGACGGGGACGAGTAGGTAGTAGGTCTCCGCCGCTGACAATCCGTAGTTCAGTCGGTAGCGCAGCAGCCACATCAGGTTCACCTGATCGATCTCGTCGCCGACCAGGCTCTCCACGACGCGGTCCCACGGCTTCAATCGCTCGATTCGAGCTCTCAACTCCGGATAGTAGAGTCGATCGAGCGCGGCCTCCAAGCCGAACAGCGTCGGATCGCGCTCGTAGATGCGGCGTGCCTCATGAATCCAGTGCTGTAACTCGGTGCCTTCCAGCAGGTCGAGAACCGATTCGATCGAGGGGGCCCGCACAAGGGCAGCCATGGGCAGCTGCGCGCTGGTCCCCGGATCCAGATCAAGCAGTTCCGCGCGTATTTCGTCTTCGGTCCGTCCGAGTGCCTTCCCTTTTAGGATCGTCTTGAGGTTCCGAAGCAGATTGCGACGGGCCCATGCGCGAACGAAGTCTGCGGCTTCGGGCGGGACCGACGCCTCCACCGTTCGTGCGGTCTGGTGCAGCGCACTTCCCAGGGACCTGATGGTCCCGTCCAGCGTTTCCGCTACCCACCGGCGGTAGCTTGTGGCGAGCAGCAAGCGTTGCTGCTCGGCAAAGCCTCGCGCCTCCGACAACCGTGCCCAGTCGTCATCCTGCAACAACTGAGCTTTGAGCGCGCCGAGTCGCCCATGCAGGAACGCATAGACGCGCACCGCAGACAGGGGCGCGTGAAAGGTCGTCGCCTGGATCACGGCGCCGCCTCTCCAAGCACGATCGCGACGACACGGTCTATCGCCGCCTGTCGCCGGTTGGCCGCTTCGGTTCTGAGCTGCTGGACGGCTTCAGTCGCGCGCCGACTGATGACTTCCCGCTCGTCCTCGATACGGGCCGTCATCTCGCGCGTCAGTTCGTCAACCTGCCGCGATGTCTCCAACTGGATTTGGGTGACCAGTCGGTCGCGCTCGGCGGCGGCCTGCCGCAGCAACTCCTCGCCGGCGGCCTCTAGCCCGGCTACTTCCTGTCGTCCCGCTTCCTCGGCTTCGAGTAGCCGTCTCAGGATGTCCTTCATGAACGATTTGCTCTCCGCCCTGTCGGCCCGCAACGCCGAGCAACTACGCGAGACTGCCGCTGGCAGCCGAGGCGTTCAGCGTGATGAGTCGATCCGCCTCGGCGTGAACCTCGGCGATTTCCCGCGCAACACACTGGAGGACCGCACGCTCCGCCTCTGAGATTGAGTGGAAGCCTAGACAATGTGGAACTCCCGGTTTCGAGCGGCAGCCCCACCGCGATGCCCCCCGAAGCAAAGAGCGAACCAGAACGTATGCGGAAACATTAGGGGCGACGGAATATGCGGCGCGTTGATCATGTGGCCCGTGTTTTCGGTGCCGAAACGATTGTTCGTCACGTCTGTGACGCGGGTTTTTCCTCGGTTGTCCTGGGAAATAATCCCCACGCTTCCACTCGATCTCAAAGCACCCCGTCCGAAAAATTGCGAGATCTTCGGGGGACTTCGGCGTCCTACCGGTGGCACGGCCGTTGCCGCTATGTGACAGCGAGGGACGCATTTCCAGTCCCTGGAGCGAGCCAACGCGTCTGAGCGTGCCAAGCACCAACAGCGACAGCGTCAGGGGAGGGAAGCGATGAAGAAGACGCTCGCGACGGTCGTGACGTTGGCCTTACTGATCTCAGTGGGCCGAGCGGCGACATCGCAGGACAATCCTCGCGCGACTGCGCGGAGCGAGGATGGACGAACGTTGTTCCTGACGTACTGCTCGAGTTGTCACGGCGCGTCCGCCCACGGAGACGGTCCGGTTGCGGACGACCTTCGCACCCGACCGGCGGACTTGACGCAGCTTGTCAAGCAGACTGAGGGCGCGTTTCTCGCAGTGACTATTCAACGCATGATCGATGGTCGAGACCGACATATCAAAGCACACGGCAGCATCGAGATGCCGGTCTGGGGCGACGCGTTCAAGCGGGAAGGTCTCAGCGAGAAGGCCATCAAGGCACGGATCGAAGCCATCGTCCGGTATCTCCAGTCGATTCAGCAGCGATCGACTTGAGGCTCCCAGGCAACCGGCAAAAATGGAGGTGTTCAATGACGGGTGGAAGATCCCTGGCAGCCGGAGGCGTACTCGCCCTTTTGTGTACGCTGGCGGCAGACGCTCGCCAGGCGACGCCGACCGCAGCGCCGGCCGCCGAGGCGGCGCCGGCGCCGAGCGCGGCGTCGATTTCAAAAGGCCAGGCGCTGTTCAAGCGGTACTGCCAGGGATGCCACGGCGAAACCGGGATGGGCGACGGGCCGGCGGCCAAGTTTCTGACGGGTAAGCTCCCCGACCTGACCGACAAGACGACGACCGCCAAGCAGACCGATGCTGAAATGCACGATGTGATTGCGAAAGGTAAGCAAGGCGAAATCGGCACGATGCCGGCTTTCGACCGCAGGCTCAAGGAGCCGGAGATTCTGGACCTGATCAACTTCGTTCGCAGTCTCGGTCATTGAGGCGATTGTGAAATTGCGCCTGTTCGTGATGGCCTGTGCGCTCCTTGTAGGGAGCGGACTGTCCGCCTTGATCGGACCGCCGCTGTCAGCTCGGTCTACACAGGCCCCTGCCGCCGAAGAGTACGTCGGCACCGAGACGTGCGTGAGCTGTCACGCTCCGGAGGGCGAAGCATTGAGCCGCACCGAACACGGGCGGGTGGCGAACCCCCGCACGCCGCTGGCTGGGCTCGGATGCGAAACGTGTCATGGGCCCGGCAGGGCGCACGTGGCGGGCGGCGGCGATGTGTCGAAGATTCGTGTGCCCACGAAGATGACGCCGCGCGATGTCAGCGAAATCTGCGTGACGTGTCACAACCGGGGCGACCAGGCCCTGTGGCAGGGCAGCATGCATGACTCCCGCAACGGGTCGTGCATCACGTGCCACAGCATTCACAGTCCGAAATCAGAGCAGGGACAGCTCAAGAAGACCTCGCAGATTGAGACCTGCGCGCAGTGTCATCGCCCGCAGGCGCTCAAGTTGCAGCGGACGGCGCACATGCCGGTCCGCGAAGGCAAACTGGTCTGCACCTCGTGCCACAACCCGCACGGCTCGACGAACCAGCGCCTCCTCAAGGTCGGCAACTACATCAACGAGAGCTGCGTCAGTTGCCATACCGAGAAGCGGGGGCCGTTCCTCTTCGAGCACCCCCCGGGACGCGAAAGTTGTGTCACCTGTCACGACCCGCATGGCACATCGAATGATCGCCTGCTCGTCGCGAAGGTGCCGATGCTGTGTCAGCGGTGTCATATCGGCACGCAGCATCCGTCGACCATTTACGACAATAACGCCGTGTTGACCAGCGTTCGACTTTTCGGGCGGGGCTGCGTGCAGTGCCACGAGAACATCCATGGCTCGAATTCCCCTTCCGGATACGCGTTTCACCGGTAGACGATGTCCAAGCTGCGTTTTCCGCTTATCCTGATCCTGTTGCTTGTTCCGGTCCGCGGGGGCGCGGCGCAGCAACCTGGTAGTGCCTTGACGGCGTTACCGGCGTCTGTGGGGACTATCGACTTCGGCGCTAGTTTCTTTGACATCACCGGCGACCCCGCGCGCGATCAACGATATCGGGATCTCCGTTCCGGCCCCACACTCGAGCGCTTTCGCTATACGCGCGATCGGAGGACCTGGTTGTTCAGCGCCGGCGCCGATCATGCCGGCTACCGAGACCAGCACTATTTCGCCAGATTGACGACGGCCGGCAAGACGAAAGCGTCGTTCGACTGGAACGAGATCCCGCTCTTCAACAGCACGATCACGCGCACGCTGTACACCTCGCCTACCCCGGGTGTCTTCCGAATCGACGACGCGATTCAGAGCGGCATCCAGGCCGGCACGCTGAAATTGTCCGATGTCGCGCCGACCGCCACGGTCTTCGATCTCCGCTCGCAGCGCGAGATCGCAGCGTTCCAATTCACGGGCACGCCGACGCGCAATCTCGACATCAAGCTGAACGTCAACAGCACGGCGCGCAAAGGAACGCAGCCGTGGGGCGTCGGGTTTGGCTTCGGCAGCGCCGTGGAAATTCCAGCGCCTCTCAAGCATCGGACGACGGACGTCGGTACGGCGGCCGAGTGGGCGAATAGTCGGGGAATGGTACGGGTCGGTTACGACGGATCCTGGTTCCACAACCCGGTTGAATCGCTGGTGGTCGACAACCCGCTGCGGCTCACGGACTCCACCACCAACACGTCTCAGGGTCGCATGTCGTTCTGGCCGAGCAGCAGCGCGAACACCGTGAGCACGGCCGGATCGATCAAATTGCCGTGGCGCAGTCGTGCGACGGCCGTCGTCTCGATCGGTAACTGGAAGCAGAACGAGCCGCTGATTCCCTTCACCATCAACACGGCCATCGCACCCATTCCCCTTTCGCGTCCCACCGCGGAAGCCCAAGCGCGGATCACCGCGATGAGCTACAACGTCACCTCACGTCCGCAGAAGGTGGTCTGGCTCAATGCCCGCTTCCGGCGGTACAACTTCGACAATCAGACCCCCGTGTTTCCGGTGACGACCTACGTGCGGACTGACCTGTCGGTCGCGACATCCATCACCGGCGGCTCCGAACCTCTCGGCTATATCCGCGACAATTTCGACGCGGACGCCTCGTTCACGCCGATTCCGTTCACGGCCCTGCGCGTGGGATACGGACGCGAAGCGGTGACCCGGACCCACCGATTCTTCGAAAAGACGATTGATGACGTCCTGCGGGGCACGATCGATTTTACGGGGAACGCGTTCTTCACGGTCCGAACGATCTACGAGCACTCCACGCGCACCGGCACGGGCTTCGACGAAGAGGTCCTCGACGACATCGGCGAGCAAGTCTCGCTGCGCCAGTTCGATATCTCGAACCGCGACCGCGACCGCGTGTCTGCGGTCATTCAGGTCACGCCCATCGAGCAGCTGGGCATCACCGCATCGATCGCAGGCGGCAACGATCGTCGGCCCGACGCGGCATTTGGCCTCAACCGCAACGACAATCGCGTCTACGCCGTGAGCCTCGATGCGGTGCCGAACGATGGGGCGACCTTCGGTGTGAGCTACGGCTTCGAGGACTATAAGACGGCGCAGAACTCGCGCCAGGCGAGCCCGGGTCCGCAGTTTAACGACCCGAAACGCAACTGGTCCACGAACGGATTCGAACGCGTGCACACCGCGAACGTCGGCGCAGACCTGCTGAAACTGGTGCCCAGGACCGAACTGCATGTCTCCTACGACTTTTCGCGTTCCACGGCACGCTACTTGTACACGGTGCCGATTGACAGTACGCTGCCGCCCATCGCGCAGCTTCCCCCGATCCTCAACGAGCTGCACCACGGCGTGTTCGACGTGAACTACCTGCTGCAGCGGAATCTCACGGTAGGCTTGGTCTATTGGTACGACAGCTACAAAGTGGACGACTTTGCGCTGGGGGAAGATACGCTCCGCCGAGTCGACATGACGTCCACGGTCCTGCTGCTCGCGAACGCGTATCGCCCGTACAGATCGAATACCGTCCGGATCCGGCTGACCTACAACTGGTGAGCTCGGGAATCCCGGCCGTGAACCTATGTGATTCCCTTAAGCAAGGGGCGAACGCTGCCTGATAATCCGCCCGGGGGATTTCAGTCGCAGGTCGACATGGCTGGGATCGCCGGAGTCGAGGTGATCGAAGCGGCCGACGTCGGCCCGGATTCGGCTTTGACTGCGAGCCATCGCGCTGAACGCGCGGAGGCCGGCAGCCGGGCTACACTACCTCGCCGTTGCCAAATCCTTTCTTCAGCGCCCGCCGGCCGCAGGTGTTTGCGCATCGAGGTGGGAGCGCGCTCGCGCCGGAGAATACGATGGCGGCGTTCGACCGGGGTTTGGCGCTCGGGGCCGAGGGACTGGAGCTCGACGTGCACCTGTCCTCCGACGGGGTGGCCGTCGTCCACCACGATCCGACCCTGGAACGGACGACAAACCTGACCGGGCCGATCGCAAGCCGGACCGCCGGCGAACTTTCGCGTGCCGACGCGGGATATCATTTTCGGCCTATCCGGGAGGACGGTCGGCGGGCGGACTTCCCGTTTCGCGCATGCGGCGTTAGCATTCCAACGCTGGCCGCCGTGCTCGCCAGGTATGGCGACGTACCGGTCATCGTCGAGATGAAGGTGAACCACCCGGATCTCGCCGGGGCCGTGGTGAGGGTCGTGCGTGAGGCGGACGCGATCGGTCGGGTCTGCCTCGGATCGTTCGGGTTGACGGTGCTGCGCGCAGCGCGGCGACTCGAGCCCGCTTTGGCAACAAGCGCGGCGCGCGAGGAGGTCCGCTGGGCTCTTTACCGGTCGCGATGCCGCTGGCCGGTCGCGCGCGCAGGGTACCGCGGGTATCAAGTGCCGGAGTGGTCCGGCCGGACGCACGTCGTCTCGCGGAGGTTCGTCGAAGACGCGCACACCGCGGGGCTTGGCGTCCAGGTGTGGACGGTGGACACTGAAGCGGATGCGGCGCGTCTTCTTGACTGGGGCGTTGACGCGCTGATCACGGATCGCCCGGATATCATTGTGCCGTTTGTTCGCGGGCGCGCGGCGCGCGCCTGACAGAAAGCGTTGAGCATGCAGAAGGTTGCCATCGTCACCGGAGCCGGGTCGGGAATCGGAAAAGCCGTGGCCCTCGCGCTCGCGAAAGAGAAGTACGCAGTCGTTCTGGCGGGACGACGACAAGATCGGCTGCAACAAACCGCCGCCGAGGCCGGCGACTTCGCTCCATCGCTCGTCGTCCCGACCGACATCGGCGATCCGGCAGCGATCGAGGCGCTCTTCTCCCGGACGAAGGAGCGGTTCGGGCGGCTCGATCTCCTGTTCAACAACGCCGGGCGATTCGCGCCTCCTGTGCCGCTCGAAGACCTCACCGTCGATCAATGGAAGGACGTGGTCAACATCAACCTGACCGGCGCATTTCTGTGCACGCAGCACGCCTTCAGACTGATGAAAGATCAACAGCCGCGAGGCGGCCGCATCATCAATAATGGCTCGATTTCGGCGCAGGTGCCGCGGCCGAATTCCGCGCCGTATACGTCCACCAAACACGCGATCACCGGACTGACGCGCTCGACGTCTCTCGATGGCCGGAAGTACGATATTGCGTGCGGCCAGATTGACATCGGAAACGCCGACACCGAGCCGATGGCGCGTGTCCACACGGGTGTCATGCAGGCGCACGGCGCGCTCGCGAGCGAGCCAACGATGGACGTGAAGGACGTGGCGCGGGCGGTGGTCTTCATGGCCAGTCTCCCGCTGGATGCCAACGTGCAGTTCATGACGGTGATGGCGACGAAAATGCCGTTCATTGGTCGCGGGTAGCGGACGATGCTCCGAAAAGTATTCTTTCAGGTCCACCTCTGGACCGGCATCGGCCTCGGTCTCTACGTCGTGGTCGTCTCCTTGACCGGCAGCCTGCTCGTGTTTCGCGTCGAGTACTACAACTACTTCAGGCCTGGAACGACAGTCGTGGTGCGGCAGACCGAGCGGTTGAGTGACGACGCGTTGAAGGCCGCGGCCGCCGCCCGCTATCCTGGTCTCGAAGTCACCTCCGTGGCGTTGCGCCGGCGCCAGCGCACCGCGCCCGCCGAGGTCTACCTCAAGGGGAACGGCACGGAACTGCACCGGCTGTTCGATCCCTACACGGGTGACGATCTCGGCGAGGCGGAACCGCGCGCCACGCAGCTGTTCGAGAGGGTCGCCGCGCTTCATGATGATCTGCTTGGTGGACGGCCCGGCCGCACCGTCAACGGTGTCGGGGGGCTGTTCCTGACGGTCATGAGCCTGACCGGCTTGTGGATTTGGTGGCCCGGCCTCAAGAACCTGCGCCGCGGGCTGCTCCTCCGATGGACATCGAACTGGAAGCGATTCAACTGGGATCTGCACAGCGTGATGGGGTTCTGGACGTTCGCGTTCGTGTTCATGTGGGCGATCACGAGCGTCTACATGGTGTTTCCGGATCCCTTTCTGGCGGTCGTCGACTACCTGGAGCCGCCGGACGACATCGGAACGCCGCGCACCGGTGACTTCATCCTGGAGTGGTTCGCGAGGGTGCACTTCGGCCGATTCTCCGGGTTGTGGGTGAAGATCGTGTGGGGCGTGATCGGGCTCGTCCCGCCGGCGCTGTTCGTCACCGGAGTGATCATGTGGTGGAACCGCAAGATTCGCGGCTGGCGGCGCATCGAAGAGGCCGCCTACGCGACGTACCTGAAGGGCTTTCTCCGCTAGCGCAGGAAGAAACTGTAGGCGGCGTTCCCGTCTTCGTGCACGTAGTCGTAGCCGAGGCCCACGAGAAACTTCTGGAACTCGCCCATGTCACTGTCGGGCACTTCGAACCCCGCCAGCACGCGACCAAAATCGGCGCCATGATTCCGGTAGTGGAACAGGCTGATGTTCCAGCGTCCGCCCAGTTTGTCGAGGAACTGCATCAGCGCGCCGGGACGCTCCGGGAATTCGAATCGGCACAACCGCTCGTGGCGTGCGTCGGGTGCCCGCCCGCCAACCATGTGCCGGACGTGTAGCTTCGCCATCTCGTTCTCCGTGAGGTCGACCGTTTCGTAGCCGCGCGACATGAGCAGCGCGGCGAGCGCGATGGCGTCTTCTCGCGACTGAGTGGCGATCCCGACAAAGATATGCGCCTGCTGGCGTCCGCTCAGGCGATAGTTGAACTCGGTCACGACGCGGCGACCGATGGCCGCGCAGAACTCGCGGAACGCGCCCCGGCGCTCGGGAATGGTGACGGCGAGCAGCGCTTCGTGCGCTTCGCCGAGCTCCGCGCGCTCGGCGACAAAGCGGAGGCGATCGAAATTCATGTTCGCGCCGCTGAGCACGGCGGCGAGCCCCCGGCCGCGGACGCCCTCTCGCGCGACCCACGTCTTGAGTCCGGCCACGGCCAGCGCCCCGGCCGGCTCCATCACCGTGCGGGTATCGTCGAAGATGTCCTTGATGGCCGCGCAGACCTCGTCGTTGGTCACCCGCACGATTTCGCTCACCGTCTGCTGGACGATCGAAAACGTCCGCTCGCCGACCTCGCGCACCGCCACACCGTCGGCGAAAATGCCGACATGATCCAGCTTGATGCGGCGGCCCGCGGCGAGCGATTGATACATCGCGTCGGCTTCGAACGGCTCGACGCCAATCACCTGCACCTCGGGCCTGATGGCCTTGATGTACCCCGCGATCCCGCTGATGAGCCCGCCCCCGCCCACGGGCACGAACACCGCGGAGACCCGATCCTGGGCGTGCCGCAGAATTTCGTCGCCGATCGTGCCTTGTCCCGCGATCACGAGCGGGTCGTCGAAGGGATGAATAAAGGTCATCCCGTTCTGTGCGATCAGCGTGTCGCAGTGCGCCTGCGCGTCGCCATAGCTGTCGCCGACGAGCACCACCTCGGCACCCATGTCGCGCACCGCCTCCACCTTGATCTCTGGCGTCGTCTGCGGCATGACGATGACAGCACGCAGCCCGAGTTTGCGTGCGGAGTAGGCGACGCCCTGCGAGTGATTGCCGGCGCTCGCGGTGATGATGCCGCGCGCGCGCTCCTCGGCCGTGAGGTGTGCGATGCGGTTGTACGCGCCGCGCAGCTTGAAACTGAAGATCGGCTGCTGATCCTCGCGCTTGAAGAGGACCGTGTTCCCGAGCCGCCGCGACAGCCGCCCCGCCGGATCGAGCGGCGTCTCCCGGGCCACGTCGTACACACGGCTGGTCAGAATGTCGTGGAGGAGTTGGTTGATCACTTCGAACCTGTCATCGCTGTCTTTGCGATGCGAAGCACCGCGTCCATCATCCGGGCCGTGAGCTTGCCTGTGTTGGTGTTCTGGCGACTGGGGTGGTAGCAGCCCACGAGCGTCAGGCCGTTTGGCAGACGAAAGCGCGCCCCATGACCGAACGCGGGCCGTGGCCGCATGACGATGTCGCGGCGCCTCAGCAGTTGGAGGTACGCGTCGAATCCGATTCTGCCGAGTGCGACGACGACCGCCACGTGGGGCAGCGCGTCGATCTCTGCTTGAAGATGGGGAAGGCACCGCGCGATCTCCTCCGGCGTCGGCTTGTTGTCGGGTGGCGCGCACCGCACGGCTGCTGCAATGTACGCATCACGCAGGACGAGGCCGTCGTTCGGATCGCGCGATGTGGGGATGTTTGCGAAGCCGGCCCGATGGAGCGCCCCCATGAGGAAGTCGCCGGATCCGCCGACGCCGTCGCCCGTAAAGACCCGTCCCGTGCGGTTCGCGCCGTGTGCGGCCGGCGCCAGGCCGAGGAGCAGCAGCCGCGCCTGCGGATCGCCGAAGCCCGGGACCGGTTTGCCCCAGTACGTCTCATCGCGATAGGCGCGCCGCTTGTCGCGCGCGACTGTGATGCAATATTTGCGAAGTCGAGGGCAAGCGTCGCACGAGATGATCTGATTCGCGACGTCGGCGAGCTGCCAACTCTTTCTCACTGGCGGCGGGGCCCCACCCCGGGCCCCACGCGCGGCTGCCGCGCGTGGGAGCCCGCCCCCGCCGCGAACTGACGCTGACACCTCGCCTCGGCTTTCCATGGCCTCGGCTCGGTGTAGCCGCAGGCGCTTCTGACCTTCCTGACCTTTCTGCCTTTCCCGCCTGTCCTGCCCATCCCGCCCTGTTTGATCACCACACCCGGCACTGATTCTGTCGCACCATCGGCGCGCCGGCTTTGCAGCCGAAGGCCTTCTGGAACTCCGGCATGTTGGATACCGTGCCGTTCACGCGGTACTTCCCCGACGAATGCGGATCGGTCGCCGCGCGCAGCCGCTCGAATTCGGGCCGGCGGTTCTCGCACCAGATCTGGCCGAACCCGATGAACAACCGCTGCTCGGGCGTGAAGCCGTCCATGAGGGGCGGCGCGGTCTTGACATTGTTTCCAGGGCCGGCGAGGTACGCCATCAACGCCAGGCGGAGGCCGCCGTTATCCGCTGTGTTTTCGCCGAGCGTCAACTTGCCGTTGAGGTGCGTATCGCCGGCGACAACGTATTCCGCGTACTGATCGGCGATGCACGAGGCGCGCTCCTCGTACGCCTTTGCGTCGCCTTCAGTCCACCAGTTGCGCAGGTTGCCTTTGCCGTCGAACTTGCGGCCCTGATCGTCGAACCCGTGCGTCAGCTCGTGCCCGACGACCGCGCCCGCGCCGCCGTAGTTGACCGCGGCGTCGCGCCCGGACTGATAGAAGGGCGGCTGCAGGATGCCGGCCGGGAAGTTGATGTTGTTGCGATCCGGACTGTAGTACGCGTTGACCGTCGGCGGCGTCATGCTCCATTCGCTGCGATCGACCGGTTTCCCGATCTTCTCCAGGTTCCGCTTGCGTTCGAAGGCCGTTGAGCGCTGCCGATTCCCAACCGCGTCGTCGCGTCCGATCTTCACCGACGAGTAATCGAGCCACTTGTCCGGATAGCCGATCCGATCGGCGACCGCATTCAGTTTGGCCTCCGCCGCGCGCTTGGTTTCCTCGCTCATCCACGACGCCGCGTCGACGTCCTGCCGCATCGCGGTCTTCACGGCCTCGACCATTTTGAGCGTGTCGCCTTTCGCGGCCGGTCCGAAGGCCTCCTCGACGAATGCCTTGCCGAGCGCTTCACCGAGTTGCTCGTCGGTCTGGGTGACGCAGCGCTGCCAGCGCGGCAGCTGTTCCTCCTGGCCTCCGAGCGTCCGGCTGAAGAAGTCGAAGTCGGCGTCGGCGAATGCCTTCGGCAGCATCGCGGCCGATTCGTTCAGGAGTTGCCAGGCGAAGTACGCCTTGAGGTCATCGAGCGAGGTTGACGCGACGAGCGTGTTCAGCGCCTTGAAATAGTCCGGGACCGATACGTTGATGCGATCGAAGGCCGGCGCGCCGGCTGCCTTCAGGTACGCTGGCCAGTCCATCTCGGGAGTCAGTGCCCGCCACTCCGCGACGGTCATCATATGGTCTGTCGCAGCGGGATCGCGTCGGGCCGTGCGGTCCATCGCGGCCCCGGCCAGCGCGGTCTCGATCGCGAGGACTGCGCGCGCATCAGTGGCCGCTCTGTCAGGCGCCGTCTTCAGCATCCCGAGCATCTTCTGCACGTGATCCTGATACTTCAGCTTCAGCTCGAGCGACCGCGGGTCGGTCTTCAAGTAATAGTCCCGGTCCGGCAGCCCGAGCCCGCCCTGATCGACGTTCGCGACCTGCTTCGTGGCATCTTTCCGATCCGTTTGCGAGCCGAACCGGAACAGCAGGTTGACGCCGATGCTGTGGAAGTACGCGAGAAGGGCCGGAAGATCAGCTTTCCGCGTGATTGCGGCCAGGCGCGCGAGATCCGCTTCGAGGGGCGCGAGCCCTCTGGCCTCGATGCCACGCTCGTCCATACAGCCGGCGTAATAATCGCCGGCTTTCCGCACCTCGGCGGTGCCACCGGGCGTTTCGAGGATCCGCCGCAGGACTGTGAAGTTCTGTTCCTGCAGCTGGTTAAAGCGTCCCCAACGCTGGCGATCAGCCGGCATGGGATTGGCCGCCATCCAGCCGCCGCAGGCAAACTGGTAGAAGTCGGTGCAGGCGTCCACGCTCCGATCGAGCGACAGGACCTCGATGCCCGCGGGCGTGCCAGTCGCGGCACGCGCGGGCGGGACCGCCGAGGATGACTGTGCAGCGGCAAACGCCGTGGCCAGGGGCAACACGACGGATACGACCGCCACCATGTGACGACGCATGATTATTTCCCTTCGAAGGCTCTGGTCACCACGTCTGGCGACGGCTGGTCTAGAATTGAGGCGTGAGACATACAGCACCCAAAGACGCGGCAGAGCTCGACGCAACCGAAATACGCGAGTGGCGCGACTCGCTTGATTATGTGCTCCAAAGTGGCGGTCCGGTCAAAGTCGCCAAGCTGCTGCGCGAACTGACCATCCATGCCCGCCAGAGCGGCGTCAAGCTGCCGTTCACCGCCAACACGCCATACATCAACACGATTCCTTCGGACGAGCAGGTTCCGATGCCCGGCACGCCGGACGTCGAGCGCCGCATCAAGAGCCTGGTGCGATGGAATGCGCTGGCGATGGTCGTCCGTGCCAACAAAGCAGAAGAAGGGATCGGCGGCCACATTTCGACCTACGCGTCAGCGGCGACGCTCTACGAGGTCGCCTTCAATCACTTCTTCCGCGGCAGGGACGGCGAGCGTGACGGCGACGTCGTGTTCTTCCAGGGGCATGCGGCGCCCGGCATTTACGCCCGCGCGTATCTCGAAGGGCGAATCGACGAGAAGATTCTTGGCAACTTCAGGCGCGAGCTGGCCGCGGGTGGCGGTCTCTCTTCCTACCCGCATCCCTGGCTGATGCCGGACTTCTGGGAATACCCGACCGTCTCGATGGGCCTCGGCCCGATCATGGCGATCTACCACGCGCGATTCATCCGCTACATGGAGGATCGCGGGTTGATGCCGAAATCGGACGCGAAGGTCTGGGCGTTTGTCGGCGACGGCGAGACCGACGAGCCGGAATCGCTTGGCGCGATCACGCTGCCGGCGCGCGAGAAGCTGGACAACCTGATCTTCGTCATCAACTGCAACCTGCAGCGGCTCGATGGGCCGGTTCGGGGCAACGGCCAGATCATTCAGGAGCTCGAGGCGACGTTCCGCGGCGCCGGTTGGAATGTCATCAAAGTCCTCTGGGGCCGAGAATGGGACGCGCTGCTCGCCAAGGATCGCGACGGGATCCTCGTGAAGCGGATGGGCGAGATCGTCGACGGGCAGTACCAGAAGTACGGCGTCGAGTCCGGTGCCTACGTGCGCGAGCACTTCTGGGGCTCCGATCCGCGGCTGTTGGAGATGGTCAAACATCTGTCCGACGATCAACTCAAGAAATTGACGCTGGGTGGACACGATCCGATCAAGGTCTACAACGCCTACAAGGCTGCGGTTGAGCACAAAGGCGCGCCGACGGTGATCCTGGCCCGCACGGTCAAAGGGTACGGACTCGGCGAAGCGGGCGAAGGCAAGAACATCACGCACCAGCAGAAGAAGATGAACGACGAGGAGCTGCGCGCGTTCCGCACCCGCTTCGGTATTCCGATTTCAGACGCTGAGATTCACGAGGCACCGTTCTACCGGCCGGCCGAAGATGCTATCGAAATCAGATACATGCGCGAGCGGCGCGAGGCGCTCGGCGGGTATCTGCCCAGCCGGAAAGTGCGATCGGCGCCTCTGGCGGGTGTGCCGCACGACGCGTTCGAGGAGTTTCACAAGGGTACGGAGGGCCGCAAGGCTTCGACGACGATGGTGTTCGTGCGGTTGCTGTCGAAGCTGCTGCGCGACAAGGAGCTCGGCCACCTCGTCGTGCCCATCGTGCCCGACGAGGCGCGCACTTTCGGCATGGAAGCGCTCTTCCGCCAGGTCGGCATCTACTCGCACGTCGGCCAGGTTTACGAGCCGGTCGACATGGACATGCTCCTCTATTACAAGGAAGCATCGGACGGTCAGATTCTCGAAGAAGGCATCACCGAAGCCGGATCGATGTCGTCGTTCATCGCGGCGGGCACGTCGTACGCGACGCACGGCGTGAATACGATTCCCTTCTTCATCTACTACTCGATGTTCGGGTTCCAGCGCATCGGCGACTTGATCTGGGCCGCCGCCGACGCCCGCACGCGCGGGTTCATGCTGGGCGGCACCGCCGGAAGGACGACGCTGGCGGGCGAAGGGCTGCAGCATCAGGACGGCAACAGCCACCTGTTCGCGATGGCCTATCCCAACTGCCTCGCCTACGATCCTGCATTCGCGTACGAGATGGCCGTCATCATCGAGGACGGCATCCGCCGGATGTACATCGAGCAGGAGAGCATCTTCTACTACCTGACGGTGATGAACGAACAGTATGCGATGCCGCCGATGCCGGAAGGCGTCGGCAACGGCATCGTGAAAGGGCTGTATCGCTTCCGGGCGACATCGAAACCGGACGCCGCGCGCCGCGCGCAACTCTTCGGCAGCGGCGCGATTCTGCCGGAAGTCATCAAGGCCCAGGAGATTCTCGAATCGAAGTACGATGTCGGCGCCGATGTCTGGAGCGTGACGAGCTACGGCGAGTTGTACCGCGACGGCCACGCCTGCGAGCGCTGGAACATGCTGCATCCGGGCGAGACCGAGCGCGTGCCTTACGTGACCGCGTGTCTGAAAGACGCGCCGGGCGTCCTCGTGGCCGCCTCCGACTACCTGAAGGCGTTGCCTGATTCGATTGACCGCTGGCTGCCTCGACCGCTGCTCGCGCTGGGCACCGATGGTTTCGGTCGCAGTGAGAACCGCATCAGCCTGCGCGATTTCTTTGAAGTGGACTACCGGTACGTCGTCGTGGCGACACTGGGCGCGCTCGCGCGCGAGGGCCACGTGGACGCCTCGGTCGTGCAGCAGGCGATCCAGGCATACAACATCAATCCAGAGAAGAACGATCCCGCAAAGTCGTAGCGATGGCTGACTTCACTCTTCCCGAGCTGGGTGAGAACGTCACGGCAGGTGACGTGCTGCGCGTTCTCGTCAAACCCGGCGACACTGTGGCGAAGGACCAGACGGTCCTCGAGCTTGAAACCGACAAGGCGACGATCGAGGTGCCTTCGTCGGTCGCCGGACGCGTCACCGCCGTTGGCGTGAAAGCCGGCGACAAGGTCAAGGTGGGCCAGGTCGTGCTGACGGTTGAGGGTGGCGTCGGTCAGGCGGCGAGGCCGGCGGCTGCACCGGAGAAGGCGACGCCACTTCCAAGGCCAGACGGGGCAGTGGGCGCCAACACGCCGAACATGATTCCGGACGGCGGCCTGGAACAGCACCTCGAAGGCCCGAAGCGCACGGCCGTGCCCGTGACCTCCGGGGCGGCTGCGGGAAAAGACAAGGCAGGCAAGCAGGAGGCCGCAGGCAAAGTCGTCGACATCAGCCGCGGCGCGCGTCCGAGCGCGGAGCCCGCTGCCGAAACACCGCCGGCTCCGGCGGCGCCGTCGGTACGGCGCATGGCGCGTGAACTTGGCGTCGACATCGATGGCGTTTCGGGCTCCGGTGAGGACGGTCGCATCTCGATAGAGGACGTCAAGCTGCACGCCAAGCGGCTGCTCGAGAGCCTGGCTCGCGCCGGTGACGACGCCGCGCCTGGGACGCCTGGAAATAGTGTCGCGCTGCCTGACTTTTCACGCTGGGGCGAAATCGAACGTCAACCGATGCGCGCGGTGCGGCGGAAGACCGCCGAGCACCTGAGCGCAGCCTGGCGCACGATTCCCCACGTCACGCAGCACGACCTGGCCGACGTCACGGCGCTCGAGGAATTGCGGAAGAAGTACGCGAAGGAAGCCGAAGAGGCCGGCGGCAGCCTGACGGTCACGGCGATTGCCGTGAAAGTGGTCGCGGCGGCGCTCAAGGTGTTTCCGCAATTCAACGCGTCGATCGATCTCGCCGCCGAAGAGATCATCCTCAAGAAGTATGTGAACATCGGCATCGCCGTCGACACCGATCGCGGGCTGCTCGTCCCCGTCGTGCGCGACCCCGACACGAAGAACATCATCCAGATTGCGGTCGAGATTGCCCAGCTCTCCGCGAAAGCGCGTGACCGCAAGATATCGCTCGAAGAGATGCAGGGCGGCTGCTTCAGCATCTCGAATCTCGGAGGCATCGGCGGCACGTACTTCACGCCGATCGTGAACGCGCCCGAACTGGCGATTCTCGGCATCTCGCGCGCGCGGATCGAGCCGGTGTACCGGGGCCATGAGTTCGTGCCACGCCTGATGTTGCCCTTGTCGCTGTCGTACGACCACCGCGCGGTCGACGGCGCCGACGGCATCCGCTTCCTGCGATGGGTCGTCCAGGCGCTCGAGCAGCCGTTCCTGCTGGCGCTTCAAGGTTGACACTTTTGGCTTCTTCGCACGGCTGCGTATCACGAAGTCACGAAGATCACGAATGGCACAAAGAGACTCTTTGTATAAGAGATCTCTTCGTGTCCTTCGTGTCTTCGTGATGAATTGTCGTTGAATATGACATCCGTTCAACTGGTTGTCGTCGGCGGCGGCCCGGGTGGATACGCGGCCGCGTTTCTCGGCGCCGACCTCGGTCTCAGCGTCGCGCTCGTGGATCCCGAAGCGAATCCCGGCGGCGTCTGCGTGTATCGCGGCTGCATCCCTTCGAAGGCGCTCCTGCACGTCGCGAAGCTGATCGACGAATCGCGGCATGCGAAGGCGTGGGGCGTGGAGTTCGGCGAGCCGAAGGTCGATCTCTCCAAGCTCCGCGAGTTCAAGAACAATGTCGTGAAGCGGCTGACCGGCGGGACGGGCCAGCTCGTCAAGTCGCGCAAGATTCAGTACGTGCAGGGCCTGGCTGAGATCATCGACGCACATCGGTTGCGCGTGAAGCTGACCGCGGGCGGGGTTGACGGGACAGACGGGACGGACGTCGAGATCCGGTTCGAGCACGCCATTCTCGCGACCGGCTCGACGCCGGCGATTCCTGCGGCGCTGCGGCTTCCTGGAGGTCACGACGGCCGGGTCATGGATTCCACGGTCGCGCTCGATCTTCCCGATATTCCGAAGTCGCTGCTCGTTGTCGGCGGCGGGTACATCGGGCTCGAGCTCGGCACCGTCTACGCCACGCTCGGCAGCGCCGTCACCATCGTCGAGATGACACCAGGGCTGCTGCCTGGAGCGGACCGCGATCTGGTCGACATTCTGAGCAAGCGCGTGACGGTGCAGATGAAGAGTGTCCTGCTCGAGACGCGCGTCGTGCAGTTGAAGGCGGAAGACAGCGGAATCCGCGTCACGATGGAAGGGAAGGCGGATCCCAAAGAGCAGGTGTTCGATCGCGTGCTCGTCGCCGTTGGGCGCCGGCCGAACTCAGGCATTCCGGGCCTCGATCGCACACGCGTGCAGGTCGACGATCGAGGGTTCATCATGGTCGACGAGCAGCGCCGCACCCACGAGCCTTCGATCTTCGCCATTGGCGACGTGGTGGGGGAGCCGATGCTGGCGCACAAGGCGTCGCACGAGGGGCGTGTCGCGGTCGAGGTGATTGCGGGCGAAAACGTGGCGTTCGCGCCGCGCGCGATCCCCGCCGTGGTCTTTACCGATCCCGAGCTCGCGTGGGCGGGTTTGACCGAATCGCAGGCGGCGAAGGAGAACCGGAACGTCTCAGTCGTGAAGTTTCCGTGGGGCGCGTCGGGCCGTGCGATTACGCTCGATCGCACGGATGGCCTGACGAAGCTGATTTTCGAGCCGGAGACAGAGCGCCTGCTTGGCGTCGGTCTCGTGGGTCCCGGAGCCGGAGAGCTGATAGCGGAAGGCGTGCTCGCGATCGAAATGGGCGCGAACGCGACCGACCTCAAGCTGTCAATTCATCCGCATCCGACGCTCACCGAAACGGTCATGGAATCGGCCGAAGTGTTCTTCGGCCAGGCCACACACGTGTACAGACCAAAACGCGGTTGAGGGCGGGAACGGCTGGAAGGACAGGAGAAGCCGGAGGCGCGAAGGCGGTCCGGATCCGCCGCGGACATCAA
The DNA here is from genome assembly GCA_963789965.1 of uncultured Acidobacteriota bacterium. GTDB lineage: Bacteria > Acidobacteriota > Vicinamibacteria > Vicinamibacterales > CAVVIG01 > DATLLJ01. The sequence goes on along the minus strand of CAWBMO010000001.1, from coordinate 56,688 downwards.
TTCCCGCCGTAAGCGACCATCTCCCGGCCGCTGGACAACACCACTTTTTGGGTCTTCAGCAGGTTCGGCGCGTCCGTCGCGCGCTGCCCGACCGCGGTGATCACGTCCCCGGCCTTCAGCGTGTCTTTGTTCCACCCGGTTCCTGCCATCCGGCTCGGACTCGGCCCTCCGACGGTCCATTTCTCGACCTTGCCGTTGCTGTCCTTCGTATCCAGAAAAATCTGTACGTGCGGATTGGACCAGTCGATACCCGTCACAGTCCCCTTCACGCTGATGGAACGCGAGGTGTCGACCGCCCAAGCGTGGTGCGCGAACGACGAAGTGGCAACGAGCAGGACCGCCACAGTTCCAACCGAAAGCGCTTGTAACTTGCGTCTCACGTCATACCTCCGATCCGAAACACTATCTTGGATTATAGACCTGTCGGCGATGTTCCCGGAGCAGGCTCTGGCAAACTTGAAGCCTGAAGTCTGAAGGCTGAAGGCTGAAGCCTAATCGAGCCTGCTAATCCTGTTCTGCGGACCTGGACGGACGGGCGAGTGGGCCCGGAAGTAAGCGACCAGCGCATCGATGTCGATGTCGCCCCCGAGCTGGTCCGTGCCTTCGCGAAATACCGTGAATCCGTCGCCACCCGAGGCGAGGAAGCTGTTGGTCGCCACGCGTACGCGTTCGTTCGGGGCGATGACGCGGCCTCCGATCTTGATGGACTCGGGCGCAACGTGCTGGCCGGCCGGCGCGTTCAATCTGTAGCTGTAACTGAATCCGCTCGAGACCTGCAGGATGCGAGTAGCACCGGTCGCGAGGCCGCCGAACTGCTGCTCGAGCAGCCGCTTGATCATGCTGCCGGTCAATGTTTCCACCATCATCACGTTGCTGAATGGCTGAACGGTGAACAGCTCGCTGTAGGTGATCTGTCCAGGCCGCTCGTCGCCGGTCGTACTGTTCGCAATCACGTCCGCCCGAATCCCACCTGAATTCATGAACGCCACGACGGCGCCTCCCTTGTCCACCGGGCTCGTCGCCGCAAGCTGCGCGTCGGCAATCGCGTCGCCGAGTGCCGATTCGCCCGCGCGGTTGGGTGCGCGTCTGATGTCGCCGGTCACCGAGCCGACGAGGCGGTTCGCGATCGGTGCCGACCCCGCCGCGTATTTGGCGATGATCCGGGTCTGGCCTGGATCCTTCGCAACGTTGCGACTGACGATCTCGTTGGTCGCCGTGACGCCGGTGATCGTATCGTCTCTCGGATCGATCGTCATGTTGACCCGTGTGATCATCCGGCCGAACGAGCTCGCGCTCGTGACCGTGCGGCCGGCAATCGTGCAGTTGTAGGCCTGGTGTGTATGACCGCTGATGACAACTTTGATGTCCGGCGACAGGCTCTCTGCGATTCGGGTGATCGCACCGCTGAAGCCGCTGCAACCATCCGGATTGGTGTTGGGAGATTGCTCGCCGCCCTCATGGATGAGCAACACGATTGCGCTCACTCCTTGTTGCTTCAGCTCCGCGGCATAGGCGTTGGCGGTTGTCGCTTCGTCGAGAAAGGTCAGGCCGCGCACGCCGGTCGGGGTGACGATGCGCGGCGTGTTTCGGAGCGTTTCGCCGATGAATCCGATCTTCACCCCGGCGACTGTCCGGATGGCCGTCGGCGGAAACAGCGGTGCGCGGTTTTGTCCCGTGCCTTCAACCACGTTCGCCGACAGGTACTGGAACCTCGCGCCGTCGAATCCATCGCCATCCCGGCAACCATCTGAAGGATGGCATCCACCCTTCTGCATGCGCCGCAGTTCGTCCTGGCCGTCATCGAACTCGTGATTGCCGACCGAGGTCACAGCCAGGTTCATCGCGTTCATCGCTTCAACCGTGGGCTCGTCGGAGAAGAGCGCGGAGACGAGCGGCGATGCGCCAATCAGGTCGCCGGCCGCGACGATGATGGAGTTCGGATTTCGCGCGACGGCATTCTTGAGATGCGTCGCGAGGTATTCGGCGCCTCCGGCCGGCGTGCGGCCGATCAGCCCGTTCGCGCCGGTCGGTGGCTCGAGGTTGCCGTGAAAGTCATTGATGGCCAGCAGTTGCACTGTGACACTGGCGGGCTCGCGTCCCTGTCGGACAGCCGCAGTGGCGACCAGTACCGCAACGGGCAGCGCGAAGAGCGCCAGTCGCCGGCCGATGGGAAGGCCCGCCATCTGATTCAGAAGCGATACCCGATACCGGCACCGTAACGCCCGATCTGAAGGTCACGACTCCCGAAAATGGCCACGTACCGCGCGTCAACATCGATTGACCAATGGTCGCTGGTGAGGATGCCGAGACCGCCGCCGAGTGTCGCTGCGAAACCGGTTGTGACGACAGAGTACGCTTCTCTGAAGGGCCCAGGCACTGGGACAGGCACGACTTGCTGGAAGGCCGGCAGCAAGATCGGCGGATAGGTGACGCTGAACTCGATGGTGTCGCGGACGGTGCCAACCCCGGCTCCGCCGACGAGGTACGGTGAGAGGCGCCGCGATTCGGTCGGGATCGTGAGCCGCACGTTCCCTGTGAAAATCGTCGCGTGTCCGTCACCAGGCTCGTAGGTGACAATCGGACTCGGATAAGGGAATCCCACGATGCTGGCGGAGAGCGGCTGGACATCCGGAACACCAGGTACCTCCGGCCTCAATTGAGGGACGAACGTAAGCTCGAAGCCAAGCCCGATGATGGAATTCAGTCGATATCCGATCCCGCCGGTAATCGACGGACTCACGCCGTCTTCAATCGTCATTGCCGACACGACCACATTGGCGAACGCGCTCTGGCTCGTCTGGGCGGAGGCCGACATCGCCATCATCAAGCAGAAGAAAATCGCCGCAGCCACACGTGTCGTCATGGTGTTCAGCCGCGCGCGGCGCGCGTATAGGCGTCTGCGGTTTCGTGTGCGTGGTACGAGCTGCGGACGAGCGGCCCGGATTCGACGTGGACGAAGCCCATGTCGAGTGCCATCTGCTTCAGTTCACGGAACTCGTCGGGGTGGTAGTAGCGGACCATGGGCGCGTGCCGATCCGAGGGGCGAAGGTACTGGCCAATCGTCAGAATGCCGCAGCCGACGTCGCGAAGATCCTTGAACGTGGCGATGAGCTCATCGTGCTCCTCGCCGAGGCCTACCATCACGCCGGTCTTCGTGGGAATGTCAGGGGCGTACCGGCGGGACCGATCGAGCAGCTCCAGCGTGCGCGAGTACCGTCCTCCGGATCGCGCCATCTTGTACAGCCGCGGAACGGTCTCCGTGTTGTGATTGAGCACATCGGGCCGGGCGTCGAGCACGGTGCGGAGCGCCTGCTCGTCGCCTTGAAAATCAGGAATCAGCACCTCGACCCGGCATTCCGGCAGGCGCGCATGCGTTTCGCGGATCGTTCCCGCGAAGATCGACGCGCCCCCGTCCGGCAGATCGTCGCGATCGACCGACGTCACGACGACGTAGCTCAGGTTGAGAATCTGGATCGCGTCCGCGACTCTGACCGGTTCGCCGGTATCAACCGCATCGGGCCGGCCGTGCGCCACCGCGCAATACGCGCACGCGCGCGTGCACACATCTCCCAGGATCATGAACGTCGCCGTGCCGTGGTGCCAGCACTCGCCGATGTTCGGACAGCGCGCGTCCTCGCAGACCGTGTGCAGGTTGAGGTCGCGCATCACGCTCTTCAGACGCAAAAACTCCGGCGACCCTGGCGCGCGCACCTTCAGCCACGCAGGCTTCGGCAGGCGTTCTTCGCGCGGCGTCAGCGGGATGATCCGAGCCACTTTGACAATTATAGTAGCGACCGGTGGTGGTAAGCTTTGCGAACGTCAGATTGGATTGTCATCACTCGCCATAGAGGAGGCACCCTTTGAAGCACGCTATTCAGATATCCGCGCTGGCATGCGCGATCGCGGTGATCGCGGCGCCATCGTTTCCCGCCGCCCAGGCCCCGGCGTCCATCAAGGCCGAGATGCTGAAGGACTGGTCAGACCTCAAGGCCACGCTGGTGAAGATTGCCAGCGAGATGCCGGCGGACAAGTATGGGTTCAAGCCGACGCCGACCCAGCAGAGCTTTGGTGAACGCGTCGTCCACATCGCGGGTGTCGGCAACAGGTTCCTCGGATCCGTCGGCGGAAAAGCGACCGCGCCGGTGCTTGACGCCAAGACGGCCGCGTTGACGAAGGATGCGGCGATCAAAGCGATGTCGGACTTTTTCGATTACGGGACCGCCCTCCTGAACGAGCAGAGCGATCAGACGATGATGCAGACCGTCATGGCGCCGTTCATCGGGGCATCGTCGCGCGCCCGCGTCTACACGTTTCTGATCGGGCATACGTGGGACATCTACGGCCAGATGGCGGTGTATCTGCGACTGAGTGGCGGCGTTCCCCCGGCCAGCCAGCGGCCGTAGGCAGATGCTTCAGAAGGTAGAAGGTAGAAGGTAGAAGGTAGAAGGTAGAAGGTAGAAGTAGAAATCAGAAATCAGAAATCAGAAATCGGCAATTGGAGGGTAGAGGCCAGGGATCCCGAGCCTCTACCCTCTAGCGCCGCAGGCCCGCAATGAGATAGTCCGCGAAGCGATCGGCAATCTCGCTCGATGTGGCCGGTCCCGCGGGGTTGAACCACCGCGGGATCCAGTTCACCGCCCCGAGCAGCGCAAACGACCGCAGCTTGACGTCGTCTGGCGAAAACGAGCCGTCGGCGATGCCCTCCTCGAGTACCTGCCGAACTCCCCGATCGAACCGATCGCGTCGGGTGACGACCTCTTTCGAGTGGGCGGGCGAGAGCGCTTCGAGTTCCAGAATCAACGCCGTGCCGTGCAGCTCGTCGAGAATCAAGTGCACCGAGGCGACGATGAGCGCGCGTAGCTTCTGCGCCGGCGCGACACCGCTGTGCTGCACCTCGTCGAGCAACTGCAGCAGCCGGTCGAGCGAGTACTGGTGGCAGGCGAACAGAATCTCCTCTTTGTTTTTGAAGTAGTAGTAGAGATTGCCCTTCTTCATGCGGAGCGCGGCGGCGATGGTTTCGACGGTCGCGCCGTGATAGCCCAGCCGCCGGAAGGCCTTCGCCGCGCTTTTGAGGATGTCGACGCGGGTCGCGGCGGTTGTGTCGGCGTTTCGGCACGCTCGGGCGCGGCGGCGCCGCGCGGGTCGGGGTAGCCGGGCCGACCCAGTGGATTCGCCTGTCGTCATTCGTCCTTCTACCGTAGTTTGAACCCGCGTTCAATTTCAAGACGTGAAAACGATGTAAACCTCCAGGCTCTGGGCTCCGGGCTCTGGCGGGCTTCAGGCTCCGGGCTCCATGCTGAAGCCTGAGGCCTAGAGCCGAGCCTGTGCGATGGCCCGATCGGTGTCGGTCAGCAGAAGAGCGATCATCCCGGCGAGAAACAGCACGATGAGCGACAGAATGGCCTGGCGGTAGGAATTCGTCGCCGCGGCGACCATCCCGAAGAGAACAGGACCCACCCAGGAGGTTCCCCGGTCGGAGATCTCGTACACCCCGAAAAAAGACGCTTCGCGGCCCGCGGGAATCATCTGTGAGAAGAGCGAGCGCGACAGCGCCTGCGACCCTCCCAGCACGGTCGCCACGATGGCTCCGATAACCCACGCCTGCGCCGTCGTCTGGAGCCACCCGTAGGAGTAGATGATGGCGGCCGTCCAGATGACCAGCGAGAGCAGGATCGCCTGCTTCGTGCCGATGAACACCGCGATGCGCTCGAAGAGGTGAGCGCCGAAGAACGCGACGAACTGAATCATCAGGACCAGACCAGTCAGAAAGGACTGGTTTTCCGGTAGCCCGCGGGCGACGAAGAGCTCCTGCGACAGAAACAGGGATGCCATGGCGATGAAGGTCTGGATGCCGTCGTTGAACAGCATGTATGCCAGCAGATAGCGGAGCGTCTGCGGGAGACGGGTCAGGGCGCGGAACGATGCGAGGAGTTCCGCGACGCCGGCGGTGAGAAGGGAACCGCCGGCCGGCACCTCCGTCGCCGCGGATCGTGTTCGCAGGCGCTGAAACGTGATGATCGAGAATCCGCCCCACCAGAGTCCGGCCGAACAGAGCGACAGCCGCACGGCCAGGCCGTCGCTGATGCCGAGCGCACCCGCGGCTTGAAGCAAGACGAGGTTCGCAAGCAGGAGCACGCCGCCGCCAAGGTAGCCGAGCGCGTACCCGCGGCTCGACACATTGTCCCGCCGATCCTGGCTGGCGATGTCGTTGAGGAAGGCGTTGTACAGCACGAGGGATGCACCGAAGCAGAGATTGGCGACGACGAGGAGCAGTCCGCCGGCGAGATAGCGATCGCCGCTGACGAAAAAGAGCAGGCACGTCGCCGCACTGCCCACGTAACAGAAGAACGCCATCAGCCTTTTCTTCAGGTTCGTGTAATCGGCGATCGCGCCGAGGATCGGCAACAACGCCACCTGCAGGAGCACAGACAGGCCGATGCAGTAGGGAAAAAACGACTTCGCCGTAACAGTCATTCCAGGGAATGGCCCCAGATCGAAGATGACGCCGTTTTCGCCGACGTCCGCTCTGGCGAGGGCAGTCAGGTACGGGCCGGACATCACCGTGAGGACAGTCGCCTGAAATCCGGAGTTGGCCCAATCGTACATGGCCCAGCCGAAGATCTCGCGGCGGTCGTTGGTCGGCATCGGCTATCCGCGCCTGACGAACATCAGGAGCGTCAGAGCGATCATCACGACGACAGTGGTCCAGGCGACGATGTTGAATCGGCGCGAATTCACGTGCTTGCCCATCAGCTCGCGGTCGTTCGTCAGGAGGAGCATGAAGATCAGTACGAACGGAAGGACGACGCCGTTCGCCACCTGCGACAGCACGAGCACCGTGACCAGCGGCAGTTGAGGGATCAGCAAGACACCTGCTCCGGCGACGATGAGCAGCGTGTACAGCCAGTAGAACACCGGCGCTTCATGGAACTTCTTGTCGAGGCCGGACTCGAATCCCAGTCCTTCGCATACGGCGTACGCGGTCGAGATCGGAAGAATCGACGCGGTGAAAAGCGACGCGTTGAACAGGCCGGCGGCGAACAGGATGTACGCGTACTCGCCGGCCAACGGTCGCAGCGCCTGTGCCGCATCCGCAGCGTCCGTGATGTTGTAGTGACCGCTCTTGTACAGCGTCGCCGCGCAAGCCACGATGATGAACCACGCGACGATGACGGAGAAGATGCACCCGAGGATGACATCCCATCGCGATGTCCGGTACTGGCGCACGGTCACGCCCTTCTCGACGATCGACGCCTGCAGGTAGAACTGCATCCACGGCGCGATCGTCGTACCGACAAGTCCCACGACCATATACACGTAACTGTAGCTGCGAATGCCGACACTCGGCGGGCGCGTCACCGTCCCGTAGACGGCCGCCTTCCAGTCGGGTTGCGCCAACAGTCCCGCGACGACGTAACACAGGTAGAAGCCTGAAGCCGTCAGAAAGATCTTCTCGATGCTCTCGTACGTGCCTCGAACCACAATGACCCAGACGATGAATGCGCACGCCGGGACGACGACGTATTTCGATGCGCCGAACAATTCCAGGCTGCTCGCGATGCCGGCAAACTCGGCTACCACGTTGCCGAAGTTGGTGATGACGAGCGTGACCATCACGAAGAATGTCAAGCGGAACCCGAATTCCTCACGGATGAGATCGCTGAGACCCTTGCCCGTCACCGCGCCCATCCGCGCCGCCATCTCCTGGACGACGACCAGGGCGATCGCAATCGGAATCATCGTCCAGAGCAGCGAGTAGCCGAACTGAGCCCCTGCCTGTGAGTATGTGAAGACCCCGCCGGCGTCGTCGCCGCCGCTGGCGGTGATAAAGCCAGGCCCGACGACGGCGAGCAACAGCATGAGACGGCTGCGCCATCCTCTGCGAAAAATGCTGAAAAACTTCATGGCCGGCGTCAGTCGCGATGCCGGAGCATGGTGATCACGTCATCGGCCGTGATGATGCCGGCGAGCCGGCCGTCCGGGTCGACCACGGCGAGCGTGATGAGGTTGTATTTGTCGAACAAGGCGGCCACTTCGTCCTGTGGCGTGTCGGGAGCGCACGAGATGTAGGGTTCGCTCAGCTGCGACAGCTCGATGGCCGGCGAGGAGATCGCGATTTTGACGAGCGGCACCGCGCCCGCGAGCGTTTGCGCGGGACCAATCAGGTAGATGGTCGCGAGGGCTTCGCGGCTTCCTTCAAACGTTTTCAACGCTTCGATCGCATCCTCGACGACGCCGTCTTCCGACACCGCGATGAACTCGGTCGTCATGCGGCCGGCGGCCGTGTGCTCGCCGAACTCTAGGAGCTGGGTGACCTCCTGCCGCTCCTCCGGCTGCATCTCCTTGAGAATCTCGCCGGAGTGCTCCTCGGCGAGATCGCCGAGGAGGTCTGCGGCGGCGTCGGGATCCATCTCCTCGAGGATGTCGGCGGCGCGATCCTTGTCGAGCGATTCGACGATCGACACCTGGACGTCGGGATCGAGCTCCTCGAGGGTCTCGGCCGCGACCTCTTCGTCGATCGTCTCGAACACCGCCTCGCGCTCAGCGGCGGGGAGATCCTCGACGATATCTGCGATGTCCGCGGGGTGCAGCTTGGCGAGCCCTTCGTACGCGATCTTCAGCTTGACCCGGCGGGCTGGGTCGGTTTCGAGGAGGTCGACGAATTGCCAGGGGATCACGCGCGGCGGGATCTTTTCGAGCAGTAACCGCAGCGTGAACGAGGGGACCACACCCTTCGAGAGGCGGCGTATCGCACCGCGCGCGCCGACGTCCACGGAAACGACGTTCAGTCGGACGTGGTCGTTGACCGGCGTCGACTCGATCTCGACGTCGTTGACCCGAACGACCTTGCGGCCGTGGACGTCGATGATCTGTTGATCGAGAAGGTCACGCTTCAGCAGCAGGACGCCGTCCGACGGCGTGTACTCGCCCCAGCGTGCGGATTCAGACACCGTGCGCACGGTGGCGCCGCACGATTTGAGGTCGTCGGCGGGCAGCGCTCGCTCGCCGCCGGGAGTCCTGACGATTAGGTACGCGATGCGGGTGGGGTGGTCCTGCGGCGCGACGGCGATTTCGCGCACGCGTCCGCGGACGGTGCCTGAGGCATCGCGCACGGTGGCGCCGAGCAATTCCGACAGGGCGACGAGGGACATGGACCTGGGTCCCCTAACAAGGCCATCTCAAAACCTTTGAAGGATAGCAGGTTTGGCATGCTAGACTCGCGACGTGCGCACCGTCCGGCAGCATCTCTCGTGGATCGTCTGCGCCTGGCTCGTGTGTCAGGTCAGCGCCTTGGCTGCTGCCCCGCTGCTGCTTCGCGGGGAGGAACTGTGCACATGCCCGACAGACACGCCCGGTGCGGCGTGCCCGATGCATCACCATCAGGCCGATGGTGAGTGCGTGTTGAGAAGTCCCGCACCTGTTCCGACCGCCACGCTGGTCTCCATGATCGGCAGTGTGGGTGTGGTTCCACCTGTCCAAACCATGTCCGCCGCGGTTGCCTCTACTGACCTGATTTCCGCCCTTCCAGCAATCGTTCTGTCGCGTTCCGTACGCCCCGAATCGCCGCCCCCTCGCCCATCACACCTTTCCGTCGACATTTCATAACAGATCGCCGGTCGGCGTAGGCCGCCAGCGTTTTGACTGAGCGGGCCACGGTGTCGTGGCACGCCAGGGGGTGTTTCTTAGGGGTGTTGCTTAGGGGTGTTTTTCATGAGATCGGGGTTCGTCCTCGGAGCGATATTTTCAGCGTGTTGTACTTTGACATCGGCGCACATCGCGGCAGCGCAGGAAACCGTCAACTACGCCAGTATCAGTGGACGTGTCACGGATCCGCAGGGCTCTGTTGTTCCCGCCGCGCAGGTCACTGCGCGCCAGACCGAGACGAACGTGACCGCGGAGACAGTGACGGACCAGGAAGGACGCTTCCGGTTTCCGTACCTGAGAGTCGGCCCGTACGAGATCAAGGTCCGGTTGCGGGGGTTCGCTGACGCGACCCGCTCGCTGACACTGACGGTAGGTTCCGCGTTCGAGCTGCCCGTGACGCTCATCGTCGGGACGCTGGACACCAGCGTCAACGTTACCGGCGAAGCCACCGTCCTCGAGGCGGCACGCAGCCAGATTGCCGGCACCGTCTCGCAAACCGAGGTGAGGGACCTGCCCATGAACGGGCGTAATTTCCTCGATCTTGCGCTGCTCGTGCCCGGCGTGTCTCCGACCAACGTGGCCAGCACCCAGCTCTTTGCCGAAACCTCGGCGGTTGCCGGGCCCGGGCCTTTCGGTCGGGAGCCAACGCAATTTCTCCAACAACTTCATCGTGGACGGCCTGTCGGCCAACGACGACGCGGCCGGGCTGAGCGGGATCCCGTACGGCGTGGATGCCGTGGACCAGTTTCAAGTGGTGACCTCGGGAGGGCAGGCTGAACTGGGACGCGCTCTCGGCGGCTACGTCAACGTCGTCACGAAAAGCGGAACCAACACGTTACACGGTGATCTCTACGACTATCTGCGCGACGATCGACTGAACGCGCCGAATGCGATCTCCGGCACCACGCTGCCGATGAATCAGAAGCAGTTCGGCGTGAGCCTCGGCGGCCCCATCCGCCGCAACCGGACGTTCTATTTCTCAAACTTCGAGCAGCGGCAACTGGATCAGTCCGGCCTCGTCACCATCTCGCCCGCGAACGTCAACGCCATTAACGCGAGGCTGGCATCGACCGCCTATCCAGGATCGCCAATCACGACCGGCGAGTATGCCAACCCGGTAGACAGCACCAATGTCCTTGCGAAAGTCGACCATGCGCTGAGCGGCACCGACCAGTTCAGTGTCCGCTACAGCTTGTACAACGTCACGTCGCGGAATTCCCGCAACGCCGGCGCTTTGAATGCGCCCAGCGCCTCGGCGGGATTGGACAACATCGATCAGGCGGTGGCGTTCAGCAACACGTTGAGTCTCTCGACGCGAACGGTCAACGAGACTCGAGCGCAGTTCGCTTACGGCAATCTTAAAGCTCCACCCTCGGATCCCATCGGGCCGGCGGTCAACATTCAGGGCGTCGCTTCGTTCGGGACGCTTTCCGGGAGTCCGACCGGACGCGTGAACAGGACGTTCCAAATCGTCGACAACCTCTCTCATCAGGCAGGGGCGCATGCGATGCGGGCGGGCGTGGACTTCCTGTACAACGACGTCACCATCACGTATCCCCGGTCGATTCGCGGCGCCTACACGTTTTCGTCGCTCGCGAACTTCCTGACCGGCACCTATAACAACGCCGGCTTCACCCAGACCTTCGGCGCAAGCGTGGTGTCGCAGACGAACCCTAATCTCGGTATCTACGCGCAGGATGAGTGGAGAGTCCGCCCGGGCCTGACCGTCAACGCCGGTCTTCGCTACGATCTGCAGTTTCTGGAAACGATTCACACCGACACGAACAACCTGTCGCCGCGAGCGGGTTTCGCGTGGTCGCCTTTCGGGTCGAGGCGCACTGTGGTGCGCGGCAGTACCGGGCTCTTCTACGATCGCGTGCCGCTCCGCGCGCTGGCGAACGCCATCCTGTCGGCCGGCAATACGACGGATCTGGCCAACCTGCAGCAGAACAGCGTGAGCCTTTCCCCGACGCAGGCCGGCGCCCCGAAATTTCCCAACATCCTGAGCGCCGCCGTCCCGTCGGTCACGCTGACCAACTTCACGACGATGAATCGGGACATGCAGAACGCCTACTCCCGGCAGGCGGGCCTGGAACTGGAGCAGCAGATCGGCGGCAACAGCACCGTCAGCATCGGCTACCAGTACCTGCGCGGCGTGAACCTGATCATCTCGGTCAATCAGAACGTGCCTTCGTGTGTGGCGGCTGGTACCAACAACGGATGCCGCCCGAATCCGAATTACGCCAACAACAGTCAGTATTCTTCCGCGGCGTCCTCCAGCTATCACGGCATGCACCTGTCATTTCTGCAGCGACCCACGCGCTGGGGGTATTACCGTGTCTCCTACACGCTGTCAAAGGCGATGGCGAATGTGGGCGAGTTCTTCTTCAGTTCGCCGATCGATCCTTTTGATCTCTCGAAAGACTGGGGTCGATCCGACGACGACCAGCCCCACCGCCTCGTGTTGAACGGTGCCGTCAATTCCTCGATGGAGCCGGCGAGGACGGCGTGGGAGCGAATCAGTCACGGCTTTCAGTTGAACAGTCTGCTGCAGTACTACTCGGCGCTGCCTTTGAACATCACGACTGGAGTCAACACCGTCCAGGGGACCGCAGGTCGGCCTCTGCGTGAATGGCACGTTCATCGATCGGAACGCCGGTGTGGGCCCGGACTTCTTCAGCTGGAGCCTGCGCCTCAGCCGTTCCTTCAAGGTGCGGGACCGCGTACGAGTAGAAGGGCTGGCGGAGGCATTCAACATCACCAACCGCCGCAATGTCGTGACCATGAACGGAGTGTTCGGCTCTGGCGCATATCCCACCAACCCGTCCACCACCTTCGGACAGGTGACAGGGGTGAGCGATCCGAGGGCGGCACAATTCGCTGTGCGCGTGAAGTTCTGAAGGCGATGGGGGTGATATGAAGATGATCTGGCGTACGGTGATTCTGTCCGCTGAAGTGGTTGGGCTGTGCGTTTCGTTGATGGCCTGCGCCTCGCCGCCGTCACAAGGCAGTGCGCAGCCGTCGTCGCAATCGCAGCCCGCGCCGACCCAGGAAAAACAATACGACTTGAAAGGTAAGGTGGTTGGCGTCGACAAACCCGGTAAGAGTGTGGCCGTGGACGGCGAGGACATACCGGGATTCATGGGAGCGATGACCATGTCGTACCCGGTCAAGAACGAGCAGTTCCTGGAGAACCTTTCTCCAGGGGATCAGATCACCGCCAGAGTCGTCGCCAACGGCGGCGAGTACTGGTTGGAACACATTGCTGTGGTGGGGAAGCACTGAGATGGCGCGATGGGTGAGCGTGATGTGCGGAGCGTTCGTTCTGTCGGCCTGCGCCAGGGTCGCGCCCGCGCCGACTGTGACGATCGCGGTACCTGACCGTGCCAGCGCGAACGTCTCGCTCGCGGCGGCAGGCGATGTCGTCGCCGTCGCCTGGGGCGCGGCGACCGAGGGCGGCGCGACCGACATCTACTCGGCAGTCAGCATCGATGCCGGCCGCACGTTCGCCGCGCCGGTTCGAGTGAGCAGCGAAACCGGCGCGCAGCTCTCCGGTGAGCAGCCGCCGCGGATCACGATCGCGACCGGTTCTGGCAGGCGAGGCGTCGGTCGCCGTCGTGTGGACCGCAAGGGCCCCGGGCGGAACGCGGCTCGTCATGGCGCGTTCTGACGACGGTGGCCGGTCATTTGGCCACGAGACGACGGTGCAAGGATCTGATGCCGCCGGCAACCGCGGCTGGGAAGCGACGGCTGTCGATCGCGATGGGCACGTGGCTGCAATCTGGCTCGATCATCGCGAACTGGCCGGAGGCTCGTCGGCAACGATGCCGATGCACCATGACGGACAGGACCACAGCGCACACGGAGCCGTGTCTGACGGCGCTGCGCGGGCGGAGATGTCGAAGCTCTATTTCGGATTCGTTGACAGCCCGGAAGCACCGCGCCCCTTGACGGGAGGCGTGTGCTATTGCTGCAAGACGGCACTGGCTGCCGGATCCGACGGTTCGCTGTACGCGGCATGGCGTCACGTGTATCCGGGAAACATTCGCGACATCGCATTCACCCTGTCGCGAGATGGCGGGCGTACCTTTTCGACGCCGACTCGCGTCAGCGAAGACAAATGGGTGCTCGATGGTTGTCCGGAAAACGGGCCCGCGATGGCGATCGGGACTCAGGGCCGCATCCACCTCGTGTGGCCCACGCTCGTCAGCGGGTCGACTCCGGACAGTGAACCGACGCTTGCGTTGTTCTACGCCACGTCAGATGACGGTCACAGCTTTTCCGCACGTCAGCGTCTCGGGACTGAAGGGATGCCCGGTCACGCGCAGATGGCGATCAACGGAGCCGACGGCTCGCTGCTCGTCGTCTGGGACGAGTTGAAGGACGGCGCACGAAGAGTGGTCGCCGCGCGAGGCGTTCCTGATGCGGCCGGTCGGAATGCAATTTGTCCGTGAAGAGATGAGTGCCGTCAGGTCGGCCTATCCCGTGGTGGCGTCGACCGGCAGCGGATTCGTGCGCGGGTGGACCGACACCAGCCGGACGCCGTCCGTGATCGTCCTTCAGCGACTGCCGTAAGCGGCTTGAATCCAGCGGACGCTGCGCCACGTAAGAGCGTCATTCTGGCTTTTAGACCCTAGGCCGCTCGAATCAGTCGTGGCACGACGACGAGGAGCCCCGCCAGTACGATCGCGAGGCAAATCCAGAACTCAGCGGACCAGTTGCCTTTGAATGTGATCCGGTTCACGCGCTTCCGCGATCCCCGATATACCTTGACCCGGCCGGGACGACCCGCAAGAGGACCGTGGATTTGCACGCGAGAAGAGTAGCGAGCCGGAATTCTCGCGCCCGGAGTTTTCAACGAATCGTCCGGCCCGTTCGGTCAGCGGTCGATTCGGCGGGTTGACTGGAAGAGTGCAGGTCTAAAGACCTGCGCTACATCCCATCCTACGGACCTGCGCTACATCCCATCCTACGGACCCGCGCTGCATCTTCATTTACAGCTTCAGAAAACGGTCGCGCAGCAGACGCGACTGAAGGCGGCTGACGGGAAGTTTCTGGCCGTTGCTCAGGACCGCGATGTGCGTGCCGCCCGGCATGACGCTGACCTTGGTGATGAGATCGACGTTGGCCAGCGTGCCGCGTCCAAGCCTGATGAATCGCGCCGGGTCGAGGCGCCGCTCCAGATCTTTCAAGCGGTACGTGATCGTATGGTGCTCGCTCCGAATCGTAGTGATGTTCAGCAGCTCGCCCTCGGCCACAATCGACGCGATCTGATGGACGGGTACGATGAGCACTTCCTCGCGATGGCGGACCGGGATGCGCTCGAGGTACGGAGGTCCGATCGACGCCTCGTAAGCCTCGATGGCTGCGCCGACGTGCGACGCTTGCTCCGCGACGATTTCCGCGTGCTCGATTCGTTCCTGCGCGCGATTGAGGGTGTCGCGAAGCCGTGCTTTATCGACCGGCTTCAATAGATAGTCGACCGCGTTGACCTCGAAAGCCCGGACCGCGTACTCGTCGTATGCGGTCACGAACGCGACGAGCGGCATCGCCTGTCGTTTGAGCATGCGCACCACGCCGATGCCATCGAGCTCCGGCATCTGCCAGTCGAGCAGTGCAAGATCGGGTTTCTCTTTTTCGATGACGGCGACCGCTTCCCGGCCGGAGGCGGCCTCGCCGACCACGCTCACGTCGTCGAACGACCTGAGAAGCGCGAGCAGAAACGATCGAGCCGGCCGTTCGTCGTCGGCCACGATGACGCGGAGGCGTGCACTCACACCACCGCCCGATCGCGCTTCGGCTCATCGACGACCTTGAGCGTGACCGGCAGGCGCACCTCGACGATCGTGCCGACGCCGGCCGCGCTTTCAATCGACAGCGAGGCCTCGGAACCGTACTGGTACTCGAGCCTTCGCTCGATGTTCCGTAAGCCGACCCCGTCCTCGCGTCCTCGTTGCAGAGCCGAAGGCGTCGTTCCGGCGCCTGTATCCTGCACGACCAGCACGAGCTCGCGAGCCTCCGCCTCTGTGCCGTCGACACTCGCCCTGATCGTGACGTCTCCGCCAAGCTCCTTGTGCGAAATCCCGTGCTTCACGGCATTCTCGACGAGCGGTTGAAGAATCAGCGGCGGCAGCCTGAGGTCGCGCAGCTCGGCGGGGACATCAATCAAAACGCGCAGGCGTTCGTCGAAGCGTGCGCGCTCGATGTCGAGGTACGACTCGACGACTTCGAGTTCTCGGCCGAGTGTGGTGAACTCGCCTTCGGACCGCAGCACCGCGCGCAGCAGCGTCGTGAGGCGCAGCAGCGTCCGCAAGGCGCGCGGCGGAGCGGTTTGAATCAGGTAGCCGATGGTTGTGAGCGCGTTGAACAGGAAGTGAGGGTTGATCTGGGCGCGCAACGCGCGCAACTCCGCTTCGGTTGCCAGCTTGCCAATATCCCGCTCGCGGATCTCGCGCTCATATCGCTCGTTCGTCATCCGGATCGCGTCGATACGGCGGGCGACGGCGACGGCAATTGCTTCGAGCATGGCGACATCGTCAGACAGGACATGCCGCCCGCCTGTCAGTCCTCCGATGGTGAGTGCGTAGCGCGGCGACTCGCTCGTCGGCACGATGACGATCGCGGCGACCGGCCCCGTCAGCAGATTCACGGCTGCGTCGCGGCCCCACAACACGAGCTGTCCGAGGGTTTCGTCGTGACGAGCCGGCTGCCATTCACGCCAGGTCACGCCTTGAGAGCTGAGGGCCGGCGCGAGCAACTGGCACACCTCCGACAACAGGCTCGACACGCTGTCGTGGGTCTGGACCTTCTGCCCGATCGATGCTCGAAGGGACCTGTAGTCTGGCCGGTGGAGAACGATCGAGTCCACGAACCAGGTGGTCATCCTTCGCAGCGCTGGATACAGCAGCGCCGTACCCACCCACAGCGTGACCAGGATGCCGACCTGGCGCGGATCGCGCGCGACGAGTTGCGCGAACGCCGCCGACCGCACGCCGAACGCCGCAATGGCGACGAAAGCGACCGTCACGATCGCGAGCAGCGCCAGAGCGCGTTTGAGAAAGAGGTCGGCCAGCGCGAACGGATAGTCCTGATAGAGGATCGCCAGCGCCAGCGGCAGCGACGCGTGATGCCCCAGAAGCTCCACCGGCCATGAGGCTTCGCCTTTGTGAAGCTGGCTCAGATGGAGCGCTGAGACGGCGAACACAGCCAACGCGGCCGCCCAGAGCGTGCGACGGGCACCGGGCTGCCCCCGCGTGACGACGGCGAGGGGGATGACAAGGGCCACGAACGTGTAAGTGAGCAGTCGCATGCCGAGCGGTGACGGGGCGCCCATTCCACCAGCCATCGCAATTAGATGCAGGAGCGCTGCGATCGCGCTCACGCCGTACGCGACGATCACCAGGGTGTGTTCGATCACTCCCCGCACATCGTCTTGCGCGCCTCTCAGCACTGAATGGACCACGACGGCCGGGAGAAATCCGAGCGCGCCGAAACCGATCGCGGCCAGAAACGGCACAGGGCCTTCAATGCCGACTTTCGGAAGCTCGTACACCGGCAGCGCGCACAGGTTCCAGACGAGACCGAGGATCGACGTGAGGAGCAGGAGCGGATCGACATGGGCCGGCCCGCCCGATGGCCGTCGTGCACGAATCACCATGGCCAGCAACATGGCGTAGAGCACCACGCCCGTGCTCAGTCCGACCAGATTCAGCAGTTCGCCGATATTCAAGTTGGTCGACACGGTATGCCTATGCCCAGGCTGCCGAAACAAGAAGCCGATGACCGGTTGTTTCTTGCCAACAAGTGGTCTCGTGCACCCATGAGTGGAGCCGGCTGTCTCCATACTCTAATTCGCTTGAAGCTTCTGAGATCACCAGGACCACTCATCGGTCTGGATAAGACACTCGTGAGGCCGAATCTGCCGTTCGTTGGCTTCCAGTCGCCGTGGTGCGGCGGGCTTGCTAACGTGCCTCGAACTTGATCGCCAACGCCGTGCGATCGCGAGGAGCCTTATGGTGAAGTCGTCGTTGTCTGTATTTCTGATTCTCCTGTTTGGGTTCGCGGGTTCGGCCCAGGCTCAACAGACCGGTACAGTATCCGGAACCATTACGAACAGTCTCTCAGGCGATGTCGTGCCCAACGCGATTGTCGTCCTCGAAGGGACGTCATTCACCCGGCAAGTCAGGAGCGACTCTGCCGGAAAGTTCTCACTGGGTGAGATTCCGCCGGGCGCCTATCACTTGACGGCGCGGGCAGATGGCTACCTCCCGCTGAGAACCGACCTCACCGTGCGAGCTGGTTCGCAGACGTCGGACCTTCAGATCGGCCCCGAGCTCCACTTCAGCGAAGTCACCTCGGTCAGCGCGGAAGCGAAGAATCAGTTCGAGACCTTTCAGCCTACCAACGTGCTTGGCGGCCAGGACCTGACCAAGGAAATGCAAGGCACGCTCGGCGCCACCATCGAGAACCAGCCCGGGATCGCTCTTCGGTCCTTCGGTCCGGGTCCCGCGCGGCCGGTCGTTCGCGGCCTGGACGGCGACCGCGTCTTGATCGTTGAGGACGGTTTGCGCATGGGCGATCTGTCCAGCCAGTCCGGTGACCACGGGGTCAACATCAATCCGGCGTCGGCCACTCGCATCGAGGTGGTTCGCGGTCCCGCGACGCTGCTTTACGGCGCCAACGCGATCGGTGGGCTTGTCAACGTCATCACCAACGAGATTCCGAGCGCGCCGGTGACGACGTCGACCGGTTCGTTCACCTTTGACACCGGATCCGGTGCCAGGACGGCCGGGGGAGCGGGCGACGTGACGGTCGGCAATGGCCATGTCGCCCTGCACGTCAGCGGCAGCGGCCGGCGCGCCGGCGACTTCCGTTCGCCGGATGGCGACATTCCCAACTCGTTCAATCGAGCAGGATTCGGCGAAGTGGGGCTTGCCTACACGTCCGCGAACGGGTACTTCGGCGGCAGCTATGCCTACGATCGAACGCACTACGGGATTCCGTTTGTCGAAGCAGGGGAGACCAACCTCAACCCCCGCCGCCAGATTCTCACCGTTCGCGGCGAGAAGCGGAACATGGGTGGCGCGTTCGACATGTTCCGTGGGTCGTTCGGTGTCCGGCGGTACAAGCATGACGAGCTCGATGGAGAGGTCGTCGCGACCGCCTTTACGAACAACACGACCGAATTGGAGTTGCTCGCGCATCATCAGGGACGACTGAAGGGCTCGATCGGGGGCACCGTCCTGACGCGCGCGTTCACCGCCGCGGGCGAGGAAGCGCTGTCACCTCCGGTGGATCAGAAGGGATTTTCGGGCTATCTGTACGAAGAGCTTGCCGCATCCTCGAAGGCGCAGATTCAATTCGGTGGGCGCATCGAGCACGCGAAATTCACGCCGGCCCAGGATGAGCCGGAGACCGATTTCACGACGGTGTCCGGATCTCTCGGTCTGCTGCTCTTGCCGAACAATGCGACTTCGGTGGCCTTCAGTCTGGCAAGCGCGGGGCGCAATCCGGCGCTCGAGGAGCTGTACTTCCATGGACCGCACCCCGGAAACAACGCCTTCGAGAACGGCAATCCCGCTCTCGATTCCGAACAAGCCCTGGGATTTGACGCGTCCTTACGGTGGCGCAATGAGGCAGCCTCGGGCGAGGTGACGTTCTTCGTCAACCGCATCAGCCACTTCATCTTCAGAGAGCCGAGCGGGTTGGTGGAAGATGGTCTGCCGGAGACGTTCTTCGCGCAGGCGGATGCGACGCTCAAAGGCTTCGAGTCACACCTGGACGCCAGGGTGGCGCCTGTGGTGTGGATCGAAGGCGGGCTTGACTACGTGCGCGGCACGCTGACGGCGACCGATACACCGCTGCCGCGGATGCCTCCGCTCCGCGGCCGCGCTGGCGTGCGCGTTCAGAAGAACGCGTTCCAGGCTGGCGTCGAGGGTACGTTTACGGCCAAGCAGGATCGGATTTTTGCCCCGTCTACGCCGGAGGGCGTCATTGGCGAGTCGGCGACCGACGGATACAACCTTCTCAAGCTCTACACGGCGTACTCGTTTGGATCGGCCAGAGCGTCCAACACGATCACCCTACGTCTCGACAATGCGACGGACACGCTCTATCGCAACCACCTGAATTACTTGAAGGATCTTGCGCCCGAGATGGGCCGGAATTTCAGCCTCGTCTACAGCGTCAAGTTCTAGATTCGACCCCCGCCTGGCGGTTCCTTGACCGACCATTCCGGTCGGATATAAGCTTACTTGTTGAAAGTGAGACTCAGTCTCATATCTGAGCGGACGACGTCCGTTTCGCGAACTCAGTGTGAGGGGCGTCTCGCCAACAAGAAGGCCCGCCGAGCGCCGGTAGCGCAGGCGAGCCCGTCGAACGCTGGTCCGGACAGACCTGTCATTCGCTCGCGCGCCTGACGCATCCGACGCCTCATTCTATTGAGCGGGTTGCGCCGGCGCTACAGAAAAGGAATTGTGTATGCGCCGCCTGCTGCTGTCTGCCGTTCTTCTCACTGTCCTTCACCCGCTGGCCGCGTTCGCGGAACTCGGAATCGCGCAGGCGGACTCCTCGCGCGTCCCCATTCACGGGCGCGTACTCGATCCGATGCGGGCGCCGATCGCCGGCGCGCGCGTGACGGCCGTACCAGACAACCAGGGTTCAAGACCTTCGACGCTCACCGATCAACGCGGTGAATTCACGCTGGCGGTCGATCCAGGCCGCTACACCATCACCGTTGGCGCTCTGGGGTTTCTCGAGGCGTCGCAACGTGTCACCGCCATACAGAGCGGCACGGATCCGCGGGAATTCGTCCTGCAGATCGCCGGCGTCCGCGAAACGGTCACGGTCAGTGCGCCGGCCGGCTATCGGGGGTCGGTGATCAGCAGCGCGACGAAGACCCCCACACCCCTGCGCGACGTGCCGCAATCGGTGACCGTCGTGACCGAAGAGTTCATGAAGGACCAGCTCATGACGAGCGTCGGAGACGTCGTGCGCTACGTCCCCGGCGTCATCACGCATCAAGGCGAGAACAATCGCGATCAGATCATCATCCGCGGCAACAGCTCTTCTGCCGATTTCTTCGTGAACGGCGTTCGGGACGACGTGCAGTACTACCGCGACGTGTACAACCTCGACCGCGTGGAAGCGTTGAAGGGACCGAACGCGATGATGTTCGGCCGCGGCGGGGCCGGCGGTGTGATCAACCGGGTGACGAAGGAAGCCGAATTTCGACCTCTGCGCGAGATGTCATTCCAGGGCGGTATGTACGGCAACAAACGATTCACCGCCGACGTCGACGAGCCGTTCAACGACAAGGTCGCCTTCCGGTTGGACGGCATGTTCGAGAACTCCGATAGCTTCCGCCACGCGGTGGGACTCGAGCGCTACGGTATTACTCCGACTGTGACAATCGCGCCGAGCAGCCGGACGAAGATCACGCTGCGGTACGAGTACCTCAATGACACCCGGGTTGCGGACCGCGGCATTACGTCGTTTCAAGGACGTGCGGCCGACGTGGATATCGCGACGTTCTACGGTAACCCCGACGCCAGCCATGTGAGGGCGCGGGTCAATTCGGGTTCAGCGACGGTCGAGCACCGGCTGGGCGGTGCGACCCTCCGCAACCACACCTCGGTCGCGGACTACGATCGGTCCTATCAGAATTTCGTGCCCGGGGCGGCGACAGCGGACATGCGTCAGGTGTCGTTGTCCAGCTATAACAACGCCACGGCCCGCCGCAACGTCTTCAACCAGACGGATCTGACGTACGTCCTGGCGACCGGGCGCGTGCGTCACACGCTTCTGGCGGGCGCGGAGGTCGGACGTCAGCTCACGGATAACCTCCGCAATACGGGATTCTTCAACAACACCGCCACGTCGATCCTTGTGGCCTTCAACAATCCTTTGACGCAGGTCCCCGTCACCTTCCGCCAGAGTGCCACCGACGCCGACAACCATCTCCGAACCAGCGTCGCCGCGATCTACGCTCAGGATCAGATCGAGCTGTCGCGTCGCCTCCAGGTCGTGACCGGCCTCCGCTTCGATCGGTTCGACCTGCTGTATCACAACAATCGCAACGGCGATACGCTCGGCCGGCCCGACAATCTCGTCTCGCCGCGCGCCGGTCTCGTCTTCAAGCCGTCGTGCCGCTCTCCGTGTACGGCACCTACAGCGTGTCGTATCTGCCCAGCTCAGGAGATCAGTTTTCATCGCTGACGACGATTACCCAGCAGGTCGAGCCTGAGAAGTTCAGCAACTACGAGGTCGGCGCCAAATGGGATCTGCTCACAAACCTCTCGTTGACGACGGCGGTCTATCGATTGGACCGTACCAATACGAGATCGACAGACCCGAACGATCCGACGCGCATCGTGCAGACGGGCAGCCAGCGGACGAACGGCTATGAGTTCGGCGTGAACGGACAGATCATGCCGGCATGGAACATCGCGGGAGGGTATGCCTATCAGGACGCGTTCGTCACGAGCGCGACGACGGCCGCGAAAGCCGGGGCCCAGGTGGGTCAGGTGCCGCATCACATGGTGTCGCTGTGGAACACGCTATCAGCTCCACCCGCGGGTGAGGGCCGCTCTCGGCGTGCTCCGTCGCTCTGACATGTTCGCGACGATCGACAACACGGTCACGTTGCCCGGCTACACGCGCGCCGATGCCGCGGCATATCTGTCCCTCACGAGACAGCTGCGGCTGCAGGTCAATGTCGAAAATATCTTCGACAAGCGGTATTACATCAACGCCGACAGCAACACGAACATCTCGCCCGGGTTCCCGCGGACCCTTCGAATAGGCGTGACGACGACGTTCTAGAGGCTGGAGCTAGAGCGGTTTCCCTTCGGTGTCGCGCGTGGTCCCTGGTCCTTGGGCCTTTGTTCTGAGTCCGTTCTTCGTCCTTGGTCGTCCTTCGTCCCTGGTCCTCGGTCGCGCTCGGTCTGCTTGAGCGGCGCCGCCGGGACGAACATGACCAGGCGCCAGGGACCAAGGACGACCAGGGACCAGGCACGGACCAAGGACCCCCGAACAAAGGACCAGGGACCGACGAACAACTCCTTGCGTACTACCCCAAAACTAATCATGCGCAGCTAGTACCCATCGCCGCTGCCGGGCGGCGGATCCGGCGCCACGGTGCCGCCGATGCTGCCGACCATGCTCGGATGGTTCTTGCAGTGGAAATTGCCGTTCCCCACGGCCTGGGGCTGGTTCGAGGCGCCCGTGACGAGCCGTCCGAAGACGGCCTTGGCCTGGCTCGTGGCGCCTGGGGCGAGGTCGCCGAAATCGGCGGAGCCGTCGTCCATGACGATGTGGTGGACGACGGTGTCGTTGTTCTTGAACGTCACCAGGTCCGCGCCCGACTTCGTCACGGGGTTGGGCACGAACGAACCGTTACCCTTCGTGCCGACGATCGAGACGGTCACCGTGCTCTGCCCGGCCCCGGGACCGGTCAGCGGCGGCTGCCCGCCACCGCCACCACCGCCGCCACCGCCGCACCGTGCCGCCGAGACAGCCGCCGCCAACACTGCAACGAAAATGAATGACGATCGCATGATGCTCTTCCTCCAAAACAGGCAAGGGATCTGCTCCGGGGTTGAGCAAACGCGATACCAGCGCGAACTCCTGCAGAATCAGTACGTGGGTGGGATGGAGGCTTACCGGCGGCGTAAGAGCTTTCGGAGACGTGTGAGCCTGGCCCTGAGCCTTGAGCCTTGAGCCCTGAGCCTTCTTAGTCGATGCGGTACTTGGCGAGGTAATACGACAACGCGCGCTGACTGATGCCCATCAGCTCCGCGGCGTCCTTCTTCACGCCGCCGGCGTTCTCGATCGCGCGGCGAATCGTTTCGCGCTCCACCCATTCGATGTTCTGCCTGAGCTTCAGCGAGGGAAGTCCCGTCGCCTGCTGCGTCACGGCGCCGAGCGTCGAGATCGCGCGCGCGGTCATCACGGGCCCGGCCGACAGGACGACGGCGCGCTCGATGGTGTTTTCGAGCTCGCGGACGTTGCCCGGCCAGTCGTACTGTTCCAGCGCCGCGAGCACGCCGTCGTCGATCCGCTCGATGCGCCGGCCGGTGCGGTGCGCGTGCTTGGTGACGAAGTGCTCGACGAGCGGCGGGAATATCGTCGCGGCGCTCGCGCAGCGGCGGGATGTGAATCGGGATCACGTTCAGGCGGTAGAAGAGATCTTCCTGGAACCGGCCGTCGGTCACCATCTGCCGCAGGTCGCGATTGGTGGCGGCGATCACGCGCAGATCGACTCGCTCGGTCCGTTCGGCGCCGAGCGGCTCGAACTCGCGCTCCTGCAGGACGCGCAGCAGCTTTGACTGCAGCGCCGGCGTCAGCGTGCCAATCTCGTCGAGGAAGATCGATCCGCCGTCCGCGAGGGCGAACTTGCCCTTCTTCGTCGTCGTCGCGCCGGTGAACGCGCCGCGGACGTGGCCGAAGAGCTCCGATTCGAGCAGCGTGTCGGGGATGGCCGCGCAATTGACCTTGATGAGCGGCATGTCGCGCTGCGCGCTGCGGTCGTGAATGGCGCGCGCCACCAGCTCCTTGCCGGTGCCGGTCTCGCCCGTGATCAGCACGGTGCTCTTGGTGTCGGCCACGAGCTCCGCGCGCTGCACGACCTCTTCCATCGCGCGGCTCTTTCCGACGATGCCGTAGTGGTCGAAGTGCTCGTCGCGCTCGCTGACGAGGTAGCGGTACTCGGTGCGCAGCCGCTGGTGATCGAGGGCGCGGCGCACGACGACCAGCAGTTCGTCGATCTCGAACGGCTTCTGCAGGTAATCGAGCGCCCCGAGCTTCATCGCTTCGATGGCGCTTTCGACCGTGGCGTGCGCGGTCATCATCAGAATCTGCGGGCGCTCGCTCTCGGGCGTCGAGCCGACGATCTCGCGGATCAGATCGAGGCCGCTGACTTCCGGCATGACGTTGTCCACGATGAAGAGGTCGAAGGTGCGCTCGGTCAGCAGCCGTTGCGCGCCGCGCGCCCGGGTCGTCTCGACGACCTCGTGGCCGGCGTCGCGCAGCGCGCGACCGAGCGCCTTGAGAATCTTCTCTTCGTCGTCGACGAGAAGAATGGAGCCGTGATGCGGCGGCATGCCTCAGGCCGCTCCCGGCGCCGTCGGACGGACGGGAAGTCGATTCGGATCTCGGTGCCGTGGCCCCTGGGGTCAATGCTGCTCGACATCGCGATGGTGCCGCCAAGGCCTTCGACGATGTTCTTCGCGATCGGCAAGCCGAGGCCGGTGCCGCCGCGCTTGGTGGTGAAGTACGGGTCGAAGATGTGCGGCACGTCGGCCGGTGCGACGCCCACTCCGCGATCGGTGATGGTGATCGTGACGCGATCGCCGGCGGCGGCGGCCTTGAGTGTCACTGGCGGGTCCACCCTCGGCGGGTCCACACGGCCCACTGCACCTGCAGGCTGCAGGCCTGGTCCCTGGGACCCGGCACGGCCGTCGCCGTTCACGGCGTGGCGGGCGTTGACGAGCAGGTTGACGAGCGCGATCCGCAGCCGTTCGGCATCGGTCGTCAACATGGGAAGAGCCGGATCGAGGTCGAGGGTGACGGCCGCACCGGGCGACGCCTGGGCGGCGGCCGCCGATTCGCGACAGAGCGCCGCGATATCGGCCGGAGCCAGCTCGAAGCGGATTGGACGCGAGAAGTCGAGAACCTCGTTCACGATGCGATTCAGCCGCGTCACCTCGTCGTCGATGTCGGCGACCGCCTCGCGCAGCGCGGACTCGCTGGGTTCGCTCTGACGCAGCGTATGGAGCGACGCCTTGATGATCATCAACGGATTGCGGACCTCATGGGCAATCACCGTCGACAGACGACCGAGCGACGTGAGGCGCTCCTTTTGCGACATCTCACGCTGGAACCGCACAATCGAGTCGGTCAAGGTGTTGAACGTGGTCGCCAGGAGCCTGGCGTCCTCGTCTTCCCACCTGTTCCCCTGGCGGATCGCGATCTTGCGTGTCAGATCGCCGGTGGCCGCCACCTCGCGCATGACGTCGGTGATGTTGGCCAGCGGGCGCGTGATCGTCCTCGCGACCGCGAAGCCGAGAATCGTCGCGAGCAGCACCGCGACGATCGCCGTGGCGGCGAGTCCCGTGTGAATGGCCTGCAGGCCGCGAAGAAGTTCGGTGCGCGATCGGAGGATCAGCGCCACGGGACCCACTCCCACAGGCAGATTGCCCAGGTTGTCGGCCGTCGCGAGGGACCGCGGCAGGACGAGGTAATCCTCTCCTGAAAGGGTCAGGTGCGAGATGCCGGAGGTGCGCAGCCGGCCGCGCAAGAACTCCGTACATCTCACGCGGCAGGGTGGCGGCGAGAACCTGTCCGTCCATCCCGAAGGCGACATCGCTCCCGGTGATCGCCTTCAACTGCGTCGCGAGCGCGTTGTCGAGCAGGAACCCGACGCTCACCGTGCCGAGGATCTCCGGCTGCGCCAGACCGATCGAAATCGGCACCGTGACGAGCTGCAGCATGCCGCCCGGCTGCGGCAGGAGGCTGAAGCCCTCGTGTCCCCTGAGCGCATCTCGCACGGCCGGCTGGTTGGCGACGACGAGCGCCGCCTGCCGGGTGGCGCCGACCGTGGCCAGCACCGCGCCTGCTCGATTCGTCACGAGCAGCAGGTTCGACTTGAGCTGGTTCTGATAGCCGTTGGCGATGTCCTGAACTGTCGGCGGATCGTTGGTGTCGACAGCCGCCTTGACCTTCGGGGCATCCGCGATGAGGCGTGCCATCTGCGTGAACGTCTCGGTCCGCGTCGTCCGCAACTGATCGACGAGCGCCGAAGTGGTCACGATTTCGCGTTGGAGCGTCTGCTCGGCTTCACGCGTGACCCGGACGTTCACCAGATAGATCGCGACGCTGATCGTCAGCACCGCGAGCAGCGCGCTCGCCAGAAAGATCCGGCCGCGAAGCGAACGAAACATCGATCCCGGCATCATCATCTCAGCGTGAAATCGAGCTCGGCGATCGCGCCGGCGCCAACCGTCACCGCTCTTGGATCCGATGCCATACCCTCATTCCATGCGACGACGTTGTACGTGCCCGCCGGGACATTGTTGATTCGGTAGCGACCGTCGCCGTCGGTCATCGCAAAAAACGGGTGAGCGAATACCAGGATGAACGCGTTCATGTGCGAGTGAATTTCGCAGAACACGCGCACGATGCCCGGCTGCTCGAACCGGATCGATTTGGATTTCCCTTTTGCGTACCGTCCCAGATCGAAGCGCGCTGGCTTTGAGAGCGAAAAGACGTTGTGGTAGAAGCGATCCGAGTTCGGAAAGTCGACGACGGTGCCGGCCGTGATGGCCAGCACGTGGGGCACGAACGTTTCGTTGCGCTGATCCATCGACGCGGGCGTCGTCTCGCCGGGATCGAACGCGCCCCGCGGCGCCGACTCGAGGTAGACGACCGATTTGCGCGCGTCCGGCAGGTCGCGATCGGGCGGTGCGCCCAGATCGGAGACCCCCGGTCGCCGCTCGGCGGCCGGGGCCACGTGACCAAGCTCCACGCGGCCACGAATCGCGCCGATACCCCGAGCAGGTGGCCCCTGCTGACTCAGCAGCGCGAAAGCCTGCGGCGCCACTACAAACCAAACCAAGCCCACGCAAATGCAACCACGAAGACACGAAGACACGAAGAACACCAATGGTTTCTTTTTCGTGTTTTCGTGTTTTCGTGGTTGCATTTGATCTCCTTAGAACCAGAACACGAGCTGGCCCGCGACCAGGTGCGCCCTCCGCGTCCGGCCGCCGTCGCGCTTGTCCAACTGCGCGGAGATTTTCAACAGGAGATTTCGCTGGATCGAATAGCCGCCACCGGCCTCAATCCGGGTCACTGGCGCGTCCCACGTCGCCGGCCCCTTGGACCCGGTGATTTCGGCGAAGCTCAGATGATCGCCGCGCGCCGCGACGTACAAGCCAGGGCGAATCTTGTAGCGACCCTCGACTGACGTGGCCACTGCGCTCAGCGGACCGCTGATAGCCGGCGAACCTAAAGAAGGCATCGTCCACCGGCTGACGACCGTTTCGGCGCGCAGCACGTAGTACGCGCGCGAGTATTCGACGTCGCCGCCCCACGCCGTTTGCGCGAAGGCGCCATCCCGTTCACTGCCGACCGTCGCTCGGGCCGCCTCCCTCGAGACGAAGGGCCCGTGTGCGGCGGAGGCGCCGACGATCAAGCCGGCGATGGGATGGAACGCGACGCGTCCAGCCACCTGGCGGCCGGAGTTGTCGTCGGTGAAGAGCGGGTTTGAGAGCGTTCCGGTGGTAATCGATCCCGTGAGATCGACGACATCGTTAGCGGCGTGGGCCTGCACCCCCGTATCCCAGCGGAACGCGTTGGCGAGCGGGACGCCGGGCGCGGGCGCGAGGTTCCCGGCCGAGTAGTTCGCCAGCCATCCGCGTCCGCGCATCTGCAGCAGTTCGTCGGCGCTGCCGGGCACGGCGTCAGCGCGGATCGAGGTGAGGTATTGGTACGCGAGCGGGTAGCCAATGAGCGGATTGTCGGCCTCGTAGCTGCGGCGCGGGAACGCGCCGAAGGTGGGCGGGACGCGCCCGACCTGCACGTCGAACCGCCGTCCTGTCCACGGCCGAATGCGGAAGTAGAGCGCATAGACTTGCGGCGCATGCAGGTGGAGCCAGGCGGGCTCGAAGCCGAACGTATTCTGGCTGCGAATCTCGCCGAGCAGCGACAGGTGACGACTGGCGCGAAGCGACGCGGTGAGCTCGAGGCGCAGCATGCGCAGCTCGGAATACTCATAGTCGGTGTAGTTGAAGAACCCGGGATCGGCTGGTCCGACGGTCACCGAGAGATCGCCGCCCACGGTCAGCACACCATTGCCGACCACAATCGGCTCGGACGGCAGCCGCTGTGCTCCGGCACGGCTGCTGACGCAGAGAACGAGCAGGCACGCACTCGCCGCGCGTATGACCCAGGCGCGCATGATGTCCTGTCGACGCATTATCAACCCAAAAGCTCCATCACAGATGTCACGGAGGTCACCACGGAGGTCACGGATACCAAGGAAGATCACAAAGCCAAACGATCACTGTGTCCTCAGCTGCCCCCCGTGTCCTCCGTGGTAGAGCTTTTACCGTGACAGGGTCCACGTGATTATCATCGTACCCGGAAGGAGGCGGGTCAGCGTTCGGTTCGGGTACGGTGAGAGCAGCGTGACCGCCTCAAACCGATCGTCGTATTCCATCCAGCCGCGCGCCACGCGCACCCGTTTTCCCGCGTACAGGCGTGTGAGCGCGGCGCGGTCGTACGAGCCCGCCGCACCAAAGGCGTCGAGGGGCTCCAGCAGCTCAGTCGCGCCATAGTGCGGTCCGCCGGCCCGAGCCGCGATCTCCTCTAACGGATCTGTCGTCGTGCATACCTCGTATCGGCCGACACCGGGCCGAAGCGGCGTAAACAACGCCGTCAGCGCGGGATCGCAGGCCAACGCCGCCGCCAGCAGGTAAGCTATCATTAGTAGAGCAGTGGCCTATATCATCTGCGAACCCTGCGTCGGAACGAAGGACACGGCCTGCGTGGACGTCTGCCCGGTGGACTGCATCCATCCGCGCAAGGACGAAGACGCCTTCGCCGCCGCGGAGATGCTCTATATTCATCCCGACGAGTGTATCGACTGCGGCGCGTGCGTGCCGGCGTGCCCGGTCGAGGCGATCTTCTCGCTCGACGAAACACCGCGCAAGTGGGGCGGCTTCATCGGCAGGAACCGGGACTACTACGCGAGCAGAGGTTAGAGGTTAGCGGAGTCATCATAGATGGGTCTCATTGATCATCGGTTCGAAGACAACTTCATCACGACGAGCATCGATCGGATTCTCAACTGGGCCCGCGAGTCGTCGATCTGGCCGATGGGATTCGGTCTCGCGTGCTGCGCGATCGAGATGATGGCGGCCTCCGCGTCACGGTTCGACATCGCGCGTTTCGGCGCCGAAGTCTTTCGCGCGTCGCCGCGGCAGTCCGATCTCATGATCGTGGCCGGCACGGTGACCAAGAAGATGGCGCCCGTGCTGCGGCGCCTGTACGACCAGATGCCTGAGCCGAAATGGGTCATCTCGATGGGCAGCTGTTCGAACGCCGGGGGGCCGTTTCCGACCTACAGCGTGCTGCAGGGCGTCGACAAGGTCGTGCCTGTCGATGTCTATGTCTCGGGGTGTCCTCCCCGCCCGGAAGCGCTGCTCTACGGGCTGATGCGGCTGCAGGACAAGATTCGCAAGGAAGGCACCGTGCTCCGGAAGGAGCGCGTCATCATGTCGGGCGACGTTGAACCGACCCTGGTCGGCTCGCCCCGAGCGCAGTCGATGGGCGAGCGGGCATAACATGCAGACCATCATCAGATTCTTCAAGACGATCTTCCTGATCGACCTTCTCAAGGGCCTCTGGGTCACGCTGAAGTACACGCCGCAGCCGGCCTTCACGTTCCAGTATCCGGCCGAGCGCCGGCCGACATCGCCGCGGTTTCGCGGCGTGCTGCGGCTGCAGACCGAGCCCGCCACCGGCGCGCAGACCTGCATCGTCTGCGACCAGTGCGCGAAAGCGTGTCCCGACGATCTGATCGCGCTCGGCGGCCACCGCGAGCCGGGCCTGAAGATCAAGGTCCTCGACTACTTCGACTTCAACCTGTCGCGCTGCAGCTTCTGCGGGCTGTGCGCCGAGGTCTGCCCGACCAAACCGATCAAAGCCCTGATCATGAGCGAGGACTACGAGCTCGGGTCCTACAACCGCGATACGCAGATCATGCGCGTCGATCAGATGTACGACGGGGTGCCCATCGAACAGTACACTCGCTGAAACATTTTTCGCATTTCGAAAGCCGCCTGGCGGTAGAGTAGGGACACCACGCCGGGATCGAGCGGCCTGGTTCTTGAAGGGGGACGCTGGATTCCAGCCCCGTGCGCTGACGTCCTGACTGTTTGGAGGGGGAATGAAACGGTTACGCTTCGCCGTGGCGGCCTCGGCCCTCGTCGTCGCGGTTTCTCTCGTCATTCACGCGCAGGAAACCGGATCCCAGTCCGTCGAGATTCAGCTCCAGCTGGGCAACGTGTTCTTCGGCGAGGGGCGATACCAGGAATCGCTCGAGGCGTACAAGAACGCGGTCAAGACGGCGTCGCCGGATCAGATGCGACAGGCACGCGGCGGCGTGATTCTCTCGTCCCTTCGTGTGGCGGAGTTCGAAAGCGCGCGGCAGGAAGCCGAAAAGCTGATTCTGGAGAGTCCGCGCGCCCCGGAGTCCCTCGCTCTGTACGGCGACGCGCTCTGGGCATCGGGCCTCTTCGAACAGGCTGAAGCGAAGTATCAGGATGCGCTGTCCACCACGCCCGAGCTGGCTCGCGGCCTGCACGGCATCGCGCGATCGCTCGCGGCGCGCGGTCAACTCGAGCAGGCGATGGTCAAAGCGCAGGCCGCCCTGCGTCTCGCTCCCCGCGACCTCGAAATTCACCACACGGTCGGTGCCATCTACGAACGGACGCACAAGTACGAGGAAGCGGCCGCCGCCTACACCAACTACGTCAACCTCCTTCCGAACAAAGACACCAGCTACAAAGCCAACTGGTCGCGCGCGGAGATTCGGTTCCTGCGCTCGTTCGGCGATCGCGTGCCGTTCGAGGCAGAGCCCGGCAGCGACGACAAGCTCTTCACGATCCCGTTCAAGCTGGTGAACGACAAAGTCGTGGTCCGGGCCAGAGTGAACGGAGCGCGCGAGCAGGACTTCGTGGTGGACACCGGGTCGGAACAGACCGTCATCACGCGTCCGACCGCGCAGCGCCTCGGCGTGCTGCCGATCACGCAGGCGCTCAGCGCCGGAGTCGGCGACGTCGGACTCAGGGGCCTGCAACTCGCGCGTATCGACTCGCTGGAGCTCGGCGACCTCAAGCTGCGCAACATCCCGTGCCTGATCAAGAACCCGCCGCTGGCGCTGCGCGACCTGCCGACGCGCGAAACGGAAAGCCTGTCGCCGCTGGCCCTGGGCTACTCGATGACCATCGACTACAAGCTGAGGCAGATCACCTTCGGCAAGCACATTCCCGTGGAGCCGGCGGATTTCGAGCTGCCGCTGCGGCTTTACCGGCTTGCGACGGTGCAGGGCACGATCGACGGCTCGCGCCACGCCACCTTCATCATCGACACGGGAGGCGAGGTCATTTCCATCAGCCAGGCGAGCGCCAACGCGCTGGCCAAGCGCGAGGTGGGCCGGAAAATCCAGCTGCGTGTGTATGGCAGCTCAGGCTGGGACACCGAGGCATTCCTCCTGCCCGGCGTCAATCTGGCCTTTGACGAAGGGATTCAGTACCGGAACTTCTCGGTCATCGTCCTGAATCTCGATACGCCGAGCGCGCTCCTCGGCTTCCAGGTCGGCGGCATCGTCGGCCACAGGTTCCTGAGCAACTATCGCGTGGGCATCGACCTCGAGCGCAGCATGCTCCGGCTCAAGAAAGCGGCTTAAGGCTCACGGCTTCGGGCCTGAGTCGGGCATAAGCCATAAGCCTGAGCCCTAAGCCTCCAGTTTGTGCTTGAGCCTCTCCGCCCGCCGCGCGCGCGCTTCGTCGCAGATGCGTCGATCCTCATCGCTCTCCACGAGCAGCGGCGGCACAGGCAGGCGGCCGCCGTCTCTGTGAGATCGCGACAAACGTCAGATACGCGCGGCTGGTCAACTGACGCTTTCCGGTCAGAAGCTCCTCTGAAAACACATCGACCTGTGCTTCGAGCGATGTCTTGAAGGTGCACGTCACGCGCGCCTTCAGGATGATGAGGTCCCCGATTTTGATCGGGTGCAGGAACTGCAGGCCGTCCACGGCGGCGGTCACCAGCAGACTGCGTGTATGCCGATGACAGGCAATCGCGCCCGCGATGTCGATGAGGTGCATCACGGTGCCGCCGAGAATGAATCCCAGAGGATTCGCGTCGTTGGGCAGCACGACCTGCACCATTTCGGTGGCGGAGTCGGCGGCCGGTTTAGGAGTGAGATCCATAGGCTTCAGGCTCTAGGCTTCGGGCTTCAGCAAAGCCCAGAGTCTAAAGCCTAAAGCCTAAAGCCTGTTAGAAGTCGTACCCGATCCAGACCGTAAAGCGCGGTTTGCGGAACGCGGCGCTGCCGCCGCTCGAGGCGAACAGCACGTCTTCCCATTGCTTGTTGAACAGCGTGCGCCAGGACCAGTCGAAGTGGATGGGGAATCCCAGGGCGAAGGTTTCGAGACCCATGCCGTATGAGGCGCGGCCGTCCTTCAGCCGGAAGCCCGAGACGAGCGTGTCAGGCCCCAGAGCGACGATGGGGTTGTTGGACGCATCGGCGACGGGCAGTCCGAGAGCGTCGGTCTGGAATCCCGTGATCGGCTTGCAGATCTCGTCTTTGCTGGTAAAGAACTCGTAGCTGGTGCTTCCCGTGCAGCGACTCGGGCTTGGCTGGCCGTCGAACCACGCGCCGCCGATGTTCGCGAAGAACACGCCGCGAATGCCGCCGATGACACCGACCGGCGTCAGCGCCGCCTCGATCAGCGGGAACCGCAGCTCGGCATCAGCGAACACCGCGTTCTGACCGGAGAACTGCAGGTAGTCGTAGCCGTGCAGCTCGGAGTTGCCGCCGAAGTAGGTGAAATCGGGGAATTCGCCGATGCTCTTGAACCCCTTGAAGCGCGTGGCCAGCAGACCGTTGCGAGCCAAGCCGCAGGTAATGGCGCAGATCGGCTTCGAGAGTCTGGCGCGATAACAGATTGCCCACGTTAGGAGCGGCGTCGTACGCCAGCCGCACGGTATTTCCCGCGAGCGGTCCGAATTCGCGGAACACGGTCGTCTCCTGAACAAATTCCACGCCCAGGGGAATCATCGAGCCGTTGCTGAAGAGAGTCCGGCCGTAGTTCTGCACCTGGTATTGCGCTGCGAGGTCTCCCAGGCCTGGATCGTTGTACTGCTCGCGGAGCTGGACGAAGCCTCCCGAGAACTGGACCCGGCGGTAACGGTCGAGCGGATAGATCCCGAGCGCCGATCCGCCGCGGACGGTTCGGGTCGCCTGGGCGGCGTCCCGCCCGATGAACTCCTGGAACGCCGGATCGTAGAACACGCTGCTGCCGTTACCGTAGAAGAACGTCGTCTGCGAGTATCCCTGGAGCGCGTACTGGAACCGCCGCGAGAGGTTGACGTACGACGCGGCGGTTGTCCGGTACTGTGAGATCGACGCAATGAAGACGTTGAACTGCTTGTCACCGGTCACGTCGCCGAAGCTGATTTCCGATCCGCCGAAGACGTCGCCGTTGCTCGTGACGCCCACGTTCACGGGCGGGCGTCCCTCCAGAAACATCTTCTCGAAGGTCTTCTTCTTGCGCTGGTTGTCCACGACCAGCGTGTGCTGCAGCGGCGCCTGGAAATCGATAATGGGGCCCGGCGCGCCGAGATCGGCGCTGGCCACCAGGTGGATCGGCTCCTTCCGGTCGAGTACATGGATGCTGGACTCGCCCTTGTAGTAGCTGATGAAGGCAATCCGGCTGGTCTGTCCTTCCTTCAGCACGACGGCGGAATAGTTGCCGCCGAGGACGTCGGTGAACTGACGGAGCTCGCCCGTCCGGAGATCGAGCGTCCAGATGTTGTAGATGTTCCCGTTCCGCGCGACCGCCGGCTCGAGCGGCACGGCCGGGTCGGTGGCCGTCGACGAGAACACGATCGTGTTGTTGTCGATGAACTGCGCGGTGATTTCGTCGACCGTGCCGAAGGTGATCTGCGTCTTTTTCTTCGTGTCGAGATCGAGCCGAAACAGCTTCTGGTTACCGCTGACCCGGGCGTTGTAGATGAGGAACTTTCCGTCCGGCGAATAGCTCGGCCCGTAGTCCGCGAACTCGTCGTTCGTCACGTTGACGATCTCTTGGGTCTCGAGATTGATGGTGAAGATGTCGCCGACCGCTCCGCGCAGACCTGCGAACGCCACCGTCTGGCCATCAGGCGAGAAGGAGGGCGACTCCGGTTCGTCCACCGCCTTCATCGGGACGCGGACCTCGATCTTCCTGGTGAGCACGTTCTGGATGATCAACGTGCGCTCTTTCTCCGTCCGCACGAAGTACGCGAGCCGATCCCCTTTGGGCGACCACGACATCCACGGAAACTCCGGTCGCTCGCCTCCACCCGGATACACGAGGTGAGAGAAGCCCATGTCCTTGCTGAAGCCGCGCGTGAGGTTGCGAACGATCGACCCGTCCTTGGAGGACACGAGCACGATGTCCAGTTCCTGGTCCTTGCGGTTGCCGGTGACGACGGCGATCAGGTCGCCGGAAGGCGACGGGGCGATGGAATACGCGTCGGCAAATTCGGTTTTCTCGCTGTTCGGCGCCAGGTTGCGGCCGTAGTCGGCGGGCCGCTCCTTGTCGCGGAACGGCTTGAATCGCTCCTTCAGATACCGGTCGAATGCCTGATCGAATTCGTCCGGCTTCATCTTGAACGCTTCTTCGTAGGCGTCTTCGCCGCCGCCGATCACGCTCTTCCGCAGCGAGAACATGAATTGTCGGATGCCTTCCTTGCCCCACTTCTCCTCGATGAACTCGAAGAGGGCGTGTCCCAGGTTGTAGGGGATGAGCCGCGGGTTGTTGGTGTTGCCGTACCCTTCGGTCTCGCTCATCTTCGGCACGATGTCGGCCACGGCCGCGTCGCGGACCTGCATCAGATCGTACGGCGTCCACTGGCCGCGCTCGATCTCGGCGCCGCCTTCACCCACCCACAGCGGGTAGCTACGGCGCACGAGGGATTGAGGGATGATGTCGAACTGAAACTGATGCGTGAGCTCGTGAAGGATCAAACCGTAGAGCCGGTCCGGCGGATCGTCAATCGGCATGACCATGCGCTGGCGCACCGGCTCGGCGAACGCGCCGACACCTTCCTGTCCAGCTGAAGGCTCGATGTTCTCCTGCTCGAACTCGCTGTGCGTCTTGAACAGGATCAGTTGAACCTTGAACGGCAGGTCGTGCTTCAAGTCAGCGCTGATCTGCTGGTACGCGCTTTCGGCGTAGCCCGCGATGCGCGCGAGGTGCTGTTCCATCTCCGGGTAGTAATAGACTTCGAAGTGGTCCGTCGTGTAGATGTGCCAGTCGAAGGTGTCGTAGTGGATCCGGTTCTTCCCGAAGTACGGGACAAACGGCGTCTGCGCAGCCGCCACGCTTGCGTAGGCGACGAGGACAAGGGCGGTCACCAAAGCCAGGACGGACGGCGCGAAAGCAGGCAGGATGCGCGTGCGCATAAACAGTACCTCGGGCTTGAAGAGCAACGATCGAAGCCAACTTCGATCTTACACTGTGACGGGTTCGCCCCTGCAAACGCCGTGCTCGGAAAAATCCGTCTCTGGCGCGCGATGGTGTCCCCTTCGCACGTCGCAAATGACCCCTCAGGGCGACATCCGCCTTCGCATGCGGCGCGGCAGCCATGCTACGGCGCGACTGGGCGTTATACTTCGTCAGCCTTCCGGTGGCGTCCGCTTGTCGAGCTAAAGATCGCTCGGAACCCCGAGCGAAGGCTGGAATAAGTGAGGGCGTGCCAGGGTTTACAGAGGCTGGCGCGCGCGGTTTGATGCGCATTCGTGGAGTTCCCAACGTGATGCCGGACGGGCCGTCCGTCTCGAGCCCGCCGTCCGCCTTCGAGCGCGAGGCGCTGGCCGCGCTGGACAGCCTGTACCGCACGGCTCGCCGCCTGAGCCGTGACCGGGCCGATGCGGAGGATCTCGTTCAGGACACCTATCTCAAAGCCTTTCGCGCGGCCGACCGGTTCGAGCCGGGGACGAACCTGAGGGCCTGGTTGTTCACCATTCTCCACAACACGGCGAGGAACCGCTTCCGGGATCGGGCGCGGGACACCGTCGCCATCAATAGCGAGGTCGTCGACCGCGCCGCCGACGCGCCGCCGCCCGGGGCGCCTATCCGGCAGGGTGGAAACGCCTGAAACCCTGCTGTTGCGCGACACGCTTGCCCCGGAGCTGCAGTCCGCGATCGACGCGCTGCCGGAAACCTTTCGTGAAGCCGTCTGGTTACGAGACGTGGAAGAGTTTTCTTACGCCGAAATCGCGGCGATGCTGGACGTGCCGATTGGCACGGTGATGTCCCGAATCTCGCGCGGACGGCACCTCCTGTTCGAACGGTTGAGCCCGGTGCGCGCCGCCGCGCTCAGCGGGAAGCCTTGAAAGAGTCAGACGATGTCTAAATGCACATCGATCGATCCGCTGGTCACGCCCTACGTCGACGGCGAATTGCCCGCCGCCGAGCGAACGCTCGTTGACGAGCATTTGCACCGATGTCCGCCCTGTCATTCGCGCGTCGCCGCCGAATCTGCCGTCCGCGAGCTGATGCGCGCGCGAAAGCCGGGCCTCACGGTCGAGCGGGCGTCGGCAGGTCTTCACGCGCAGTGCACGGAGCTGGTGAACCGACGCGGGGACGCGTCCGGCGCCCGACTGCCGCCGGGAGTACCACGATCGTCCCCCGCGCACGCGATTCGCCTGTGGTGGGATGCGCCGTGGCCCTCGAGGGTGGTGCCGCTGGCCCTGACTGCGAGCCTCCTCCTGCTCGTCGGCGGCGCGTTTCTTTACCTGGCGACCCAGTACTCCGCGCGCCTGCTGGCCGCTGAGCTGTGCGCGGATCACGTGACATGCTTCGCCGCCAACAACCTGTTGGGGACTCACGAGGCGCCTGCGACGGTCGAACGCTACGATGCTGTCCGCCTTTGGCTGGCGTCTGCATCTGCCTGAGCAGTTCGATACGTCGGGATTGGAACTGGTTGGCGCGCGCCGATGTCTCTACGGGGAAGGCAAGGTCGCGCATCTGATGTACCGTGACAAGGGACGGCCGGTGTCGATTTACATGCTGCCGAAGAGTGTGCGTCCTGAGGCGCTTGTGGAGATGCTCGGTCATGAAGTGGCGATCTGGTCGTCCGGCGATCGGACCTTCGTGCTGATCACCCGCGGCTCCCGCGATGAGGTGGCGCAAATGGCGTCATTCGTCAAAGGGGCGCTACAATGAACAAAATGCGCATCCGATGGGCTCTCGCCGCGGTGAGCGCGCTGGCGCTCGCGCTGTTGACGATGAGCGTGCCGCTCGAGTGGCCGTTTCACCGCCATGATGCCCTCTCCAAGGGAGACGCCTGTCCCGCCGACGCCAAGCCGGCAAACCTGAATTTCACGTTGAAGGACATGAACAATCGGGACGTGCGCCTTTCGGACCTCAAGGGAAAGGTCATCCTCCTCGATTTCTGGGCGACCTGGTGCGCCCCTTGTAAGGTCGAGATTCCGTGGTTCGCCGAGTTTCAGGAGAAGTACGGGCCTGCGGGCCTGCAGGTCGTCGGCATCTCGGTCGACGATACGCACGAGCAGCTCGAACCGTACGTGACGCAACTGAAAATGAATTACACGGTTCTGCAGGGGCTCGGCCACGACGACGTGCAGGATGCGTACGGGCCGATGTGGGGCATTCCCGTGACCGTGCTCATTTCACGTGACGGCAGGATCTGCGCGAAGCACGTGGGTATGAGCGCGAAAGCGACCTTCGAAGAGGAGATCAGAGCGCTGCTGAACGTCGTGATATGATTCGGAGGCGATGTTGAAGGGATTCACGCACGCACGTCTCGCCTGCGGTTGCCGCATTGCCTTCCGTGAAGGCGTCGAGGGCAGTCCAGTCACGGTCGTCGTCGACGAGAAGTCGCCGGGCTGCATGTTGACGTTGCACGTGCGCGATCTGCCATTGTTCGACTACCGCGAAGCGCTCCGCGCGTCGACCCGCCTCGGACCTGCCGAAGAAGAAGAGTTCGAAGAAGAGGGCTGAGTCAGCCCACACGCACATCAGCGACCAGAGGTAAGTGATCAGAGGCGACGAGCGCGAGCCTCGTTCGTGGCAGCTCGATGCCGACGATCTCCACATGGCCGGCATAGTAGATGTGGTCCAGGTGGAGTAGCGGAAAGACGCCTGGATAGGTGCGCCGTCGCCGGAGATAGTTCCGCAGGTCCACGCTGTTCAGCCGAGCGCTGAGCGTCGACGTCACCAACCCTCTCATCCATTCGTTGAAGTCCCCGAGCACGAGCTTGGGTCCCGCGACGTGCCGATCGGTCACGATGCCCGCGAGGCGTTCGGCCTGGTGGCGCCGCTCGAGCAGCGCGGTGCCGAGGTGTACGTTGTACACGTGGAGGGTCGATCCGTTGACCGAGACGTCGACCCGCTGCAGCCGCCGGGGTTCGCAGGTCTTCCACGACAGGTCGTGCTCGACATGCTGGGTGATGGGAAGCCGGCTGAGGACGGTGTTGCCGAACAGATGGCCGCGCAGCAGGCGCGCCGACGACATGATCCAGCCCATGCCGAGCGCGGCGCCGATTTCTTCGGCATGCCCGCCGCCGCGAGGCCCCGCCCCGACCACTTCCTGCAAGGCCACGACGTCGGCGTCGATGGAACTCAAGACCGCGACGATGCGTTCCGGACGGGTGCGCCCGTCGAGGCCGCGGCAGCGATGGATGTTATAGGTGGCAATTCGCAGCGGCGTCGGCCCGTGAGTCACTACGGTATGATAGTCCGTAGGACAATTATGACGGCACGGCTGAAGTCGGAGATCGAAGTGACGTGCCCCTG
Source organism: uncultured Acidobacteriota bacterium (assembly GCA_963789965.1). Classification (GTDB taxonomy): domain Bacteria; phylum Acidobacteriota; class Vicinamibacteria; order Vicinamibacterales; family CAVVIG01; genus DATLLJ01. The sequence goes on along the minus strand of CAWBMO010000001.1, from coordinate 17,446 downwards.
CTGTCACTCGGCCCTTGTCGTTGACACCAACCTCGGGCGCGTCGTGTCGCACAAGGAGCCGGACCGCGGGAACAAGCCCGAGCTGAACGATGCGCAGCGCATCCTCGCGGAAGAGGCGGCACGGCGCGAAGCGGCCTTCCAGCAGTCGGTCGATTCGGAAAAGTCCCGCGGCGACGCGTTGTCGAAGCGCTTCGAGGAAGCGCTCCGCCAGGCGCGCGACGAACCCATCACGAGACCGTCACGGGACTTCGATTTGGACTGAGCTTGAAGTTGGCGACTTGGCGAATTGGTGAGTTGGCGAATTCAGTTCGCCAACTCACCAATTCACCAATTTCCGTCTGGCAGTTCCGTCCACCTCTCCATGTGCCGATAGAACAGCGGCTTTCTGTCAGGGAACTGTTTCTTGAAGGCCCGGTATCGCGCGCGAAGCGCGTTCACGTGCCGGTTCGACGAGCCAATCGATCGATGCGGGTAGTCGAGCAGCATGCGTTCGACCTTCCACACGTTCGTCTCGGCGAGCCGCCAGTCGTAATTCCCCATGGCGCGCAAGTCGACGACCGCATAGCCGGTGACGCGCCCGGTCAGGTCGACATACGGATCCATGTAGCTCACCGCAAGCGCCCGGGGCGTGGCGAAAACCGGTTTCCGTCCGTGGAGGCCGGGATCGCGCGATCGCGCCACCGACCCCCACCGTCCACGCTGCTGGAACACGAAGATGACATGATCGAGCTCGTCGATCGATTCGAAGCTGAGAACCAGCGGGGGGTAGCCGTGCTGTTCGAGCGTGACGGCCGCGAAGAGCGCCGCCTCGAGGCAGTGTGCGCAGCCGTGGCGGACCACGCCGCGGAAGCTGCGCAGTGTCGCGCGTCCGCCTGGCTCGTTGTTGTAGGGGAGCTGGTTGAGGTAGCGCTGCACCAGCCGCGGCGTCCGCAGCTTCGCGAGCAGGCGCCGCTCGCGCGCCGAAAAGGGGACGGGAGTCTTTTTCACGACGCAGGAGTGGCCAGCTGGTCGGCTGAAATCTGGCCGAAAAATGTCGATAAAATTGGGACAGGTCTTGGCGAAATGACTCCCGTCCCCTTTATTTCAGCGCCTTTAGATCGGCGACCAGCTGATCCGGCTTCCACTCGTTGCCGGTGTACACCTTGACCAGCTTGCCGTCTGCATCGACGATCGCCGTCCGCAGGGTGTGCGCGATGTTGACAGGATCGGACGGGGACCGCGTGATCGTCATGCCGAACCGGGATGCGAACTTGTCGATCTCGTCACGGTCGCCGGTCAGAAACGTCCACCGCGCCCGCGTCCGCTTTGAGGTCGCTGGCGTGTTTCTTGAGAACGGCGGGCGTGTCGGACATCGGGTCGAAGCTGATGCTCACGAGATGCACCTTCGTCAGCGCCGGGTCGGTCTTGAGCGTTTGCTGAACCGCCGCGAAATTGCGATCCATCAACGGACAGAAATCCGGAAGCGGGCACTTCGTGTACATGAAGGTGATGGCCAGCGGAGATCCTTTGAATGCGGCGAACGGCCGCTTCTTGCCGTCCTGATCCACGAAAGTCGCATCAGGCACCGGGTCTCCGGCTTTGAGCAGTTCGAACCCGGAGGATGCCGAGGGCGTCACGGCCGCCGCTTGCTCGAGCGGCGCCTGTCCGACTTTCTTCACGTCGGTGACAAATGCGCCGTTGGTCTCCACGACGAGCGTGGCGCTAATCAAATCGCCCGGCACGATGCCGTTCAACTGCTGCGGATCCTTCATCTTGTAGGCCATCGTCATCGCCGCCATGAAGTCCTTGATTTCTTCATGTTTGATTGTGGCCTGCTGCGTGATCGGGCGTGACGGCCAACACCTGGCCCTGCAGAGTATAGGTGCGCGTCGCGGGCGGCGAGCTGCACGCAGCAACGACGGCCAGCACCGACAGGATCGAAAAAGCGATATGTGTCCGCATGGTAAATAGTCTACAGTCACCAGTCGCGAGCCCCAGTCGCGAGTCACCAGTCCTATGTTTTGGGTCGGCACGTCAGGCTACAACTACCCCGAGTGGAAGGGCAGCTTCTATCCAAAGGACCTGCCGCAGGCGAAGATGCTGCCGTACTACGCGGCGCGCTTTCCGAGCGTCGAGATTAACTACACCTTCTATCGCATGCCGACCGAGAAGCTCGTCGACGGGTGGGCGGCGCAAACCCCGTCACCCTACAAGCTGACGCTCAAGGCGCCGCGGCGCATCACGCACGACAGCCGGCTGAAGAACTGCGGACCGCTTGCTGGCCGCCTTCTGCGGCGTGGCCGGTTCGCTCGGCGACAAGCTCGGCGCGCTGCTGTTTCAGCTCCCGCCGGGCGCGAAAAAGGATCTGGCGCTCTTCGACGCATTTCTGAGCGACCTTCCACCCGGCGCCCGCGCCGCCTTCGAGTTCCGGCATGCCTCGTGGCTCGACGACGAGGTGTTCGAGCGGCTTCGCCGCCGCAATCTCGCGCTGTGCATTGCCGACAGCGAGAAGATGTCCACTCCGGTTCAGATCACCGCCGACTACGCGTACTTCCGGTTGCGCGACGAAGGCTACGGACCGGACGACATCGCGCGCTGGGCTGATACGATTGCGCGCGAGACGACCGGGTGCCGCGACGTGTACGTCTATTTCAAACACGAAGAAGAAGGCAAAGGCCCCGAGCTTGCCAGGCGTTTGATGGAGCACCTGGGCGTAGCCCCCGGCGCCTAGCGCTCGAGACCGCAACGTCCGGCTGGCGACCGCGTATTATTGCCCCCATGGCTGAACCGCTTGCTATCGCCAAGACATCCTCCGGACAGGACCTCCAGTTTCTTCCCGCGCTGGCGAACCGTCACGGGCTGATCACAGGCGCGACGGGAACCGGCAAGACCGTCACGCTGCAGCTGTTGACCGATCGCTTCTCGTCGATCGGCGTTCCGGTCTTTCTGGCCGACGTCAAAGGCGATCTGTCGGGCGTGGCGGCCGCCGGCTCGCTGACGCCCAAGTTGACCGAGCGGCTGAAGACGATTCACGTCAATCCTCCCGATTGGCGCGCGAATCCAGCCGTGTTCTGGGACGTGTTCGGACGGCGCGGGTTTCCCGTTCGAGCCACCATCTCGGATCTTGGACCGCTCCTGCTCGGTCGCCTGCTCGGATTGAACGCCACGCAACAAGGCGTGCTGGCGTTGGTATTCAAGATTGCCGACGATTCGGGGTTGCTGCTCCTGGATCTGAAGGACTTGCGTTCCATGCTGCAGTTTGTGGGCGACAACGCGCGTCAGTTCACGACCGAGTACGGCAACATTTCGGCGGCGTCAATCGGCGCGATTCAACGGGGGCTGCTGGAGATTGAACAGCAGGGCGGCAACCAGTTCTTCGGCGAGCCCATGCTCGACGTCGACGACCTGCTGCAGACCGACGGCAAGGGCCGTGGGATGGTCAACGTCCTGTCAGCCGAAGAGCTGATTCGCGCACCGAAGCTCTATTCCACGTTTCTGCTCTGGATGTTGTCGGAGCTGTTCGAACGACTGCCGGAAGTTGGCGATCCCGACAAGCCGACGCTCGTCTTTTTCTTCGACGAGGCGCATCTCCTCTTCGACGACGTGCCGACCGCGCTCGTTGATAAGATCGAGCAGGTCGTCCGCCTCATTCGATCCAAGGGGGTCGGCGTGTACTTCGTGACGCAGAGCCCGTCGGACATCCCCGAGAGCGTTTTGGGCCAACTCGGAAACCGCGTGCAGCACGCGCTCAGGGCCTTTACGCCGCACGATCAGAAGGGGGTGAGGGTTGCCGCCCAGACGCTGCGCAAGAATCCGGCGATCGATACCGAACGCGCGATTACTGAACTCGCGACTGGCGAGGCGCTCGTCTCCATGCTCGACGAGAAGGGGAGTCCCGGGATCGTGGAACGGGCGTGGATGCTTCCACCGTCGTCGCAAATCGGTCCGATTGCAGAGAGTGAGCGCGACGGAATCCGCAGGTCGTTTGCGTCGATGTACGGGCACTACGATCAGACGGTCGACCGCGAGTCCGCCTACGAGAAAGTGAAAGCCCGGACCCTTTCGAAGGAGAATCCGGCTGCCGTTCCGGAGTCGAGCCCTTCCACGCCACAGGGAGGTCCCGGGGCGCCGCCGACCGGCTTTCGCGACGTGGTGTCGAACATCCTGTTCGGGACGACCGGCCCACGGGGCGGACATCATGACGGCCTGGTCGACGCCGCCGCCAAGAGCGCCGCGCGCTCTTTCGGTTCCGCGGTGAGCCGCTCGATCCTTCGTGGTGCGCTCGGTTCAATCCTGGGCGGCAGCACTCGCAGAAGCCGCTGAACGATCTGACTACTTCTTTTCGTTCGGATACCAGAACGTCAGGTGGCACGCTTCGCAGGCGGCATCAATTTCTCCGCCCGCGTCGGACAGGCCCTCCGGGTTCTTGGCGTCGATCGCCTTCAGCGCGAGCGCCGTCGCATCGATGAGTCCCCGCGCCGCTTTGGTGTAAACGGCTCTGTTCTTGGCCACCAGCGCTTCCATCTGGGCGGGCTCGAGCTCGCTTCCCGGGTTGTTCGACTTATCCTTGGGTCCGGCGATATGACGCCCGGACACCATCAAGAGGTTGCCTGCTTCCGACAGCAGCAGGGCGTGTTTCTTGACTTCAGCCCACTCCGCGTCGTTTCTCGGCTTCTTGTCTTCGAGGCCGTTGGGACCCTGCACCGAGCCGACCGCGTTGAAGACGAATTCGGACGACGGGATGACGATGAAGTCCATCACTTCTTTCACGGTCGCGACCGCCTTGTAGGTGGGTGCGGCAGAGGCTGGCCGCGGTACGGCTGGCGCGGCTGGCTTCGCCGTCTGTGCGACGAGGCTGGCGGCCGTGAGCAGGAACGTTGCCGGAATAATCCAAAGTAGTGTTCGCATGCCCGACATTGTATGCCGCTCCTCGCCAAGTCAATTCTGAACAGTTTCTGAATTCCTGGAGACGAAGGCCACTATCTCATTCTCGGCCCAATAGCCGTCGTCGGTGCCCGACGAAGGACCTACGAACCCGCAATGCCCTCCATGCTCGGAAATGCGCAGATCGATATACGGGTTCCCCCTGAGTTTTGGATCGTGGAACGGCTGCGACGGGACAAACGGGTCGTCTTCGGCGGTGATGACGAGCGCCGGCACCGAGATGCGATCGATGATGCGGAGTGAGCTGGCGCGATAGTAATAGTCCTCGGCGCTGCGGAACCCGAAGTACGGCGCGGTGTATACCTCGTCGAAATCACGGACGGTTCGGACGGACGCCAGCCGGCTGAGATCGAAGAGACCTGGACGGATGCGTTCCTTTCTGCGGATCCGCCGCTTGAGGTCCCTGACGAAATTCCATTGGTAGAGCGCATTGCCCGGGCGCTCCAGCGCGCGGACGCACTCGCCGATTTCGATGATGGGTGACACGGCCGCGACCGCGCGCAGCGTACGCGGCGCGTGAGCGCCGTACTCGGCCGCGAGTTTCAGCGCGACGTTGCCGCCGAGCGAGTAGCCCGCGACGGTGATTGCCGGCAAGCCATCGATTTCGCTGAGTTCGTGCACGACGTGCGCGGCGTCAGCCGACAGCCCTGAGTGAAAGAGCCCGACGGACAACTGCTCGGTGTCGCCGCAGTTGCGCTGATTGAGGCGTACGACGTTCAGGCCGTGGTCGAACGCCTTTGCGGCAAGGCCGCGCATGTAGTGGGCCTCGCTCGAGCCGTTGAGGCCGTGCAGCGCGATGAGCGTCGGATGCTCCCACCGACGCGCCTGCCAGTGGCAGTCTGCGGCAACGCGCGAATCGGCGTCGACGTCGAAGTATCGGCGCACCGGCGGCGGAAGGCGGGGGAAGTACCGAGGATTCCCCCAGCTGTAGAGCGTCATTTTGTGGCCGCTTGCGAGCGACGGTCTGGGTGCGAAGCGATTCATTCAAGCACTGGCGCCGGCAGGAGACGGTACACTATCCCTCGTCGGCCGTCGGACCGTAGATGGGCGGCACCGGAATCTGATTGAGCCGCAGGTAGACGCTGAGCTGACCGCGGTGGTGAATCGTGTGGTTGAGGACGAAGCTGCGGAACGCGGCAATGCGGGGCATCGAGAACATGTCCGAGTCCCCGCGTTTCAGCGACCAGGGTGTCAGGTACTCGGCGTCGCTCTTGTCCATCAAGCCGCGGGTCTTCTTCGTTGAGTCGTCGAACATTGCGAGAATTTCCGCGCGCGATGTCTTCGGCACCTGTTTCGGCGGCAGGGCGGCGAGGTCGAACGACGATTCATTCAGGATCGCGCCGGCCCAGTTGGGGATGTTGCCCAGATGGCAAGCCAGCTCACCGAGCGCCATCGATTTCTCGTGCGGCTTCCACGCGAGCTTGTCGTCGGGGATTCGCTCGAGTAGTCTCCGCGTGGTGCCCATCTCGTGATCGTACTCAGCCAGCAGCCCGTCTTTGAGCGACATGCGTCGTAGTGTACTCAGTCTCTGCCTGTTCGTCTCGGTCGTCGCGGCGTGCCAGCAGTCGACCCCGGCGCCGCCCACGCCAATCGTGCCGCCCGTGTCGGGATCGCTCGAGGTCGACGGACTCTCCGCGCCGGTGCGTGTCGTCCGCGATCGATGGGGCGTGCCGCACATCACGGCGGCGACTCGCGACGATCTGTTTCTTGCGCAGGGATTCATTCAAGCGGAAGACCGGCTGTTTCAGATGGATCTCTGGCGCCGGTCGGTGCAGGGACGACTCGCCGAGGTGCTCGGGGCGAACTTCGTCGGTCGCGACGCGATGACGCGACGTATTCAATATCGCGGCAATCTCGCTGATGAGTGGGCGAGCTACGGGCCAGACACCAGGGCGATCGCGTCGGCGTTCGTCCGCGGCATCAACGCGTGGGTGACGATCGCGCGCGAGCACCCGTCCCAGGAATTCCTGCTTGCCGGCTGGAGACCGGAACTGTGGCGGCCGGAGGATCTGCTGAACCGCACTGACGCGTTTCTGGCGAGCGGCGACGCGCAGGCGGAAGTATTTCGCGCGCGGCTCGTCGCGGCCATTGGAGCGGCCCGCGCAGCTGCGCTCCTCGGCGGCGACCGACCGGCCAGCGTCCCGCTGGGTCTCGATCCGGCGACGATCACGTTCCAGGTGGGCGACTCGCTGCGAAAAATCGGCACACAGCCCTTCTTCACCGCGCTCGCATACGGCAGCAATGCCTGGGCCATCGCCGGCCGACGCACGGCGACCGGCGCGCCGATTGTCGCCACCGATCCTCATCGGCTGCTGGCGAATCCGTCGCTGCGCTACCTCGTGCATCTCACGGCCCCGGGATGGAATGTCGTTGGCGCCACGGCGCCGTGGATGCCGGGTGTCGCCCTTGGGCACAACGATCGCATCGCGTGGGGCATGACCGCGTTCGACGCCGACGTTGCGGATCTGTACGTTGAGCGGGTAAATCCGGAGAACCCGCATCAGGTTGAGGTCGACGGCCGGTGGCAGAACACGCGCGTCGTGATCGAGTCGCTGCTGGTCAAAGGGCGGCCGAAACCGACGACCTTCGACGTTGAATACACGCCACACGGCGTCGTCATCGCTGCCGACGTCGTCAGGCATCTCGTCTTCACGCTGCGGTGGACCGGCGCCGAGCCAGGCGCAGCCAGCGAGCTCGGGGCTCTTGCGCTCGACCGCGCAGGGTCGGGAGCCGAAATCCGCGAGGCGCTTGTTCACTGGAAGATGCCCGCAGTCGACGTGGTCTACGCAGAGCGGGACGGGGACGCCGTCATTGGATCGCAGGTTGCCGCCTTGATGCCGATGCGCCGAGGCTGGGACGGCCGCCTGCCGGCCCCCGGATGGAGCGGCCGCTTCGAGTGGAGCGGCTGGCGCACCCTCGATAGCCTGCCCCACGCGGTCAATCCGGCGTCCGGGTATCTGGCCTCTGCAAATTCCAGCCGTGCGCGCACCGAGCGTCTTCGCGAGGTCCTGGTGGCGCCGCGATCGTTTTCGACCGCGGACTCCGTACGGCTTCAACGCGACGTACGCGCGTGGAGTGCCGACCGCATCGTCCCGTTATTCGCGCGGCTGCGGAGCAACCGCGATGACGTCGAGCAACTCCGTGAGAGGCTCCTTCGCTGGGACCACGAAGTGTCGATCGATTCAATCGAGGCGGCGGTTTATGTCACATGGGAGAGTCTGGCAAGGCGGATGCTGATAGAAGGCCGCGTCCCTGGAGCACTCGTTGAGGAGTTCGCGGCACGGAACCGAGACATGCTCGTGCCGGCCCTGGTCCAACCCGCCAGCGCCTGGTTCGATGGCGACGTCGTGAAGGCACGGGACGAGCTGGTGCTGCGGGCTCTGGCGGCAACCGTCGATTACTTCAAGGAGCGGTCATGGCGAGACATGCAGAAGGTAATTTTCTCCCATCCGCTGGCTATCAGTGAAGCCGCCAGGAGCCGATTCAACATCGGCCCCTTCGATCGGGCTGGATACGCGGACACCGTGATGTCGATGTCGGGACAACGGCCCGATGCCGCGGTGGGCGCGTCGTTCAGTGCAGTTTTCGACGCAGCCGACTGGGATCGGTCGATCGTGCAGAGTGCGCCGGGCCAATCGGAGTTGCCTGACAGCCCGCACTTTGCAGATCTCGGCAAGCTGTGGGCGGCGGGGGAGTATTTTCCGCTGGCCTTCAGCGAGAGAGAAATCGCCGCGAATGCGCACTCGACGTTGATGCTCGTCCCGCGGAAATGAGGCTTACGACGGCTTGGTGAAGTTCACCTTCGGGACCTGTGTGGCCTCAGGCGGCGCCTGGAAGAAGGGATACTCCTTGAAGCCGAACACCTTCGCCGTGAGGTTCGCGGGAAACCGTTTCGTCGCGGTGTTGTATTCCTGGATACGCTCGTTGTAGCGCTGCCGCTCCACGGCGAGGCGGTTCTCGGTGCCCGAGAGCTCGTCCATCAGGCGGTTGAACTGTTCGTTCGCCCGCAGCTGTGGATAGTTTTCCGAGATCGCCAGCAACCGGCCGAGCGCGCTCGTCTGTTGATTCGCGGCCTGAATGGTGTCCTCGGGTGTCTTGGCCGCCAGCAGTCTCGATCGCGAGTCGGCGATGTCTTTGAACACGCCTTCTTCGTGCGCAGCGTAGCCCTTAACCGATTCGACCAGATTCGGAATCAGGTCGTTCCGCCGCTGCAGCTGATTCTGGACCTGCGCCCATTGTGACTGGACCGCCTGATCCATGCTGACGAACGTGTTGTACGAGCAGCCGCTCAGCGGCAATGCCGCGAGCGCGAGAATCACGAGTTGTGCGGCGGTTCTGCGTCTCATGGATCTATCATAGCGAGAAGCGGCGGCTTCGAATAGAACGGGATTCAGCCCAGCTAGGAACGCCAATGGCGCGAGCGCTTGCCGGTCTCCTGACTATTGTCCTGTTAGCGGTGTCGAGCTCTGCGCAGGCGCCTGGGGGCCAACCGCCAAGGGACACGAGGCCAGCGACCGGTCGATCGACGATCCGTGGGCGCGTGCTGACGGCTGATGGCGGGCAGCCCGTCCGCCGGGCGACCGTCCGCGTGACCGCACCCGAGCTGCGAGTGCCGCGAATAACGCTCACCGACGTGGACGGCCGCTACGAATTCGCCGAATTACCGGCTGGCCGCTACGCGATCAACGCTTCGAAAATCACGTTTGTCAGCTGGTCGTACGGCCAGACGCAGCCCACCTTCGCCGGCAAACCGGTTGTACTCGCCGACGACCAGACGACCGGCAACATCGATATTCGCCTGCCGCGCGGTGCAGTGATTACCGGCCACATCACCGATGAATTTGGCGACCCTGTCCCCTCTGCCCGGGTCACGGTGATGCGGCAGCAGTTCCGTCAGGGACAACGAATGTTGACGCCCGGGGGTGGCGGCGCGACGAACGATATCGGCGAGTACCGGCTTTTCGGTCTGGCGCCGGGCCAGTACTACGTTTCTGCGATGCCCCAGCAAGGGGGCATCATTACGGGCCCCGCGGCCTTTGGGGCCGGCGCGCTCGAGGGGCCGGAGGCCCGCAATGGCTATGCGCCGACGTTTTATCCCGGAACCCCCGATCCGACCGCTGCTCAGAAAATCACTTTGAGCATCGGCCAGACGGTCAGCGAGATCAACATCGCGCTTCTCGCGACCCGTACGGCGACAATCAGTGGCCTCGCCGTTGACGCGGAGGGACGACCGCTGGGAGCGGGAGGCTTCGTCCAAATCATGCCGCGCGGCGGAATGACCGGCCTTGGAGGACCTGGCGGTCAACTACGGCCAGATGGCACCTTCAGTATTCAGGATGTCGCCCCCGGCGCATACGTCGTGCGAGCAAACAGCGCGAGACCGCCGCAGGCAGGACAGCCTCCGCGACCGCCAGAATTTTCTCTCGCGTTCGTCGTCGTCAACGGGGAAGACGTCACGGACGTCCGGCTTGCTCCGGTTCCCCCCGTCAGCGTCACCGGCCGCGTTTGGTTTGAAGACCAGGCCGCGGCGCAATCGGTGAAGCCGTCCGCCGTGAGAGTCACGACGCTGGCATCGACCGTCGGCGATGCCGGCATTGGCATTGGTTCCGGAGGCAGCCCGCTGCCAGTGAACGATGACATGACCTTCGACTTGAAAACGACACCAGGCCAGATGGGGATTCGGGCTTTTGTGCCCGGATGGCAGGTCAAGGCGATCCGTGTCAACGGCGCGGATGTGACGGACACCTCACTCGATGTCGGGAGTCAAGGCGTGAGCGGCGTCGAGATCGAGATGACGAACCGGCTGCAGGAACTGTCGGGGACTGTCACCGACGTGGATGGCAAGCCGGTTGCCGAATACGCGGTCGTGGTGTTCGCGCAGGACCGTTCCCACTGGACCGCGGCGTTCAACCGCTACGCGGGCACGATTCGTCCAGGGGCGGATGGGCGGTTCAAACTCGTGACGCTTCCAGCCGGCGACTACTATGCGATTGCGCTTGACCGTTCCGACGCGATTGAAGGCCAGGATCCGGAATTCCTGGAGGGTCTCACTCGGCAGGCGACGACGGTATCTCTCGCGCCCGGCGACACTCGAACGCTCGAGTTGAAACTGTTCACTGAGCAGTAGCAGGCGGTCACCAACCCGCGCCGCCCCCGCCGCCACCGCTGCGGCCGCCGCCAAAGCCACCGAATCCACCGCCAAATCCGCCGCCGCCCCCTCGACCAAAGCCGCCGCCAAAGCCGCCGCCGAATGGTCCGACGCCGCTCGACCATCCACTCCAGCCGTCGCCCCAGCGCCTGAAGCCTCGCCGCCGGCGACCGATCCGGCTGATGAGCAAGATGGCGAGGAACACCAGCATCATGATGGTGAACGGAGTCGGCGCGTCGGTCGGAGCCTCCACTTCGCGCGGCAGCGGTATCTCGGGCAGGGTGACGTTGCGCCCCTGGGCAATGCGCGCGACGATGCGGGCGGTGCCTGCGCGAAGGCCGGCGCCGTAGTCGCCGACGCGGAAAGCCGGCACCATCACGAGCCGGCTCGTCTCGCCGGCGAACCCGTCGGTGATCCACTGTTCGAGCTCGTAACCCACCTCGACCCACACCTGGCGTTCCTTGAGCGCGAGCACGATCAGTAAGCCGTTGTCCTTGCCCTTGTCGCCGACGCCCTTGCCGTGATTCTCGAACAGCTTATTGGCGTACTCCCGGATGTCGCCGTAGCCGTCGATGTCCGGGACCGTGGCGACGACCACGACATCACCGCTCGCGGCTTTGAGCGCGCGGCTCATTTTGTCGATGGCAGCGGCATTCTCCGCATCGATGACGTTCGCGAAATCGTTCACCGGCTGGGTCAGCTCGGGGAGGGGAGTGGTCTGGGCAGCTACAGGGCACGCACAGAGCACCAGCAGCAGGACTATGTAGGGCACGGTCTTTAGACCGTGCCATTCAGTGAGGCCGCACCGCGCGGTTAGACCGTGCCACACGGCGACGGCACGCCCTGGAGGCAGTGCCGGGCGTGCCCTACCGTTGGTGTTCAGGATCATGTAGGGCACGGTCTTCAGACCGTGCCACATGACGACGGCACGCCCTGAAGGCAGTGTCGGGCGTGCCCTACCGTTGGTGTCCGTTATCGCCATGAGTCCACATACTTGACCAGTTGCTCGACCGTCTCGAGGTACGGCGCAAACAGCCGCTCGGCGTCGGCCGATGGAATCTCACTGACGCCGGTGAGCGCGACGATTTCGGAGGCGGTCGAGGCGAGCGACAGGCGCCGCTCGACGTGACGCGCGGCGGTCGCACTGTCTGCGGCGGTGACGCCGTCGAGGTGCGCCACGCTGGTGAGCAGGGCAGCGAACGCCGGCGCCGATGCCACGAGCAGCACGGCGAGCGCGTCGCCGCGCCCGCGCGTCTCGAGATACCCCTCGCGAAGGTGCAGCCAGTGGCTGCGCGCCTGCACTTCGCACGCGCGACGCAGATCGGCGGTTTCGACCTTGAGGCCGTCAAACGGATTGCTGCCTGAAACAACCACGTGGTCAGCGAGGATGGCGCCGAACTCAAACGGGAACGCGTCGAGTGAACGGCCGAACTCGTGCGAGGCGAGGACAATCGGGGTGGCAAGACCGCCGTCGTGCCACGCGTCCACGCGTGCGGTGCACGCGCGCAAGTCGCCAATCGACAGCGTGTCGACGACGGCCAGGGCGTAGGTGACCGCACGTCCGGCCTGGTGGGCGGCGTGCGATTCGTGGTTGTCGCCGTGCGCGGACTGCGCGCGCAACCCATAGACCACCAGCGAGCGAAGCCGGCTGCCGAAAATGTCGCGGAGATCACGCTCGAGTCCCGAGACCGCGCCCGGAATGTTCATGAGAGTCATTGTATAGAATGTGACCTATGCGTCTTCGCGAGCTGAATATCGGCTGCTTCGGTGGCGGCACAGGACTGCCCAGCTTGCTGGGCGGGTTGAAGAGGAATCCCTGGCTGCACCTGAATGCCGTGGTCACGATGTTCGACAGCGGCGGCAGTTCCGGACAACTGCGCGACGAGCTCGGTGTGCTGCCGCCTGGCGACATTCTCAAGTGTGCGCTCGCACTGGCGCGCAACACGCGCGAGGCCAGGCGCGTACTGCTGGGGCGGCTGCCGACGCTCGAGCACGCGCGGCTCGGCGGACACACCGGCGGCAACCTGCTGCTCTCCATGATGGAGCGCTACAGCGGCGATTTCATCAACGCCGTAGATGGCCTGCGCTCGCTGCTCGGCTGCCGCGGGCGCGTGTGGCCCGTGACGGTAGAGCAGGCCTCGGTCTGCGCCGAGTACGGCGACGGTTCGGCGACGCGCGGGGAAGTGGAAGTCGATGCGGGCCAGATGTCGGGCCGGCTGGTCCGCCGAATCTGGCTCGAGCCGCCGGTTTCGATTCATCCCACCGTGGCCAAGGCCATCGGCGAGTTCGATGCCGTCATCATCGGACCCGGCAGCTTCTATACCAGCCTGATGCCAATCTTTCTCGTCGGCGGAGTACCCGAAGCGCTGGCGAAGGTGAAAGGCCCCGTCATCCTGGTCGCGAACCTCCTCACGGAAGGACGAGGGATGGTCGGCTTTACTGCCGCGGACGCCGTCGCCCGGATCGAAGAGGCGAGCCAGCGCAAGGTGGACGTCGTGATTACGAACACGAAATGGCCGTCGCCCGAGGTGCTGACCCTCTACGCGTTCGAACACAAGAAGCCGCTTGTGCCCGGCCCACTTCCGCCGCACGTCCAGCTGGTGGGCGGGGAATTCTGGACGGGCGACATCGCGCGGCACAATCGCCCGAAGCTCGCGTATGCGGTGTGGAGCGTGCTGTCGGACCGGCTTCTCGCGGATTAGTCACGACGGCTCATCACGAAGACACGAAGACCACGAAGCTCACGAAGACTTCTTTTTGTTTAGTGTTTTCTTCGTGGTCTTCGTGCCCTTCGTGGCTCCGTGATGAACAGGTGTGCGGCGAGAACTTCCTTCACGGTCAGCTTTCAGCTTCGCCGCCCGCTCGATGATCGTCGCCAGCATCGCGCCGGCTTCGCCGCCCTTGGCGGGTCTGCTGGAGAGCCAGATGGCCGGCGCGTCTTCGCCGAGAATATCCTCGAAATCGCCTTCGCTCTTCACGCTCAACGGCGCGAACTCCGCGATGTCCAGCTCGCCCGCCCAGTCGTCGCGATGTTTGATCAGGAGCCAGCTGCGGGAGCCGTCGCCTGAGCCGCCGCCGCGCGCGCCAGGATAGCGTCCGCTCGTTCTCACGAGCACCCAGGATCCTTTGAGCTTGTAGCCGTTCAGCGTGAATTTCAGGTCGCCCTTCTTGAGCGCCGCATCCACATCATCGGCTTCAGGGGTCCATGTACCGCGATCCCAGAGCATGACGATCCCCGCGCCATATCCTTCGGGGATGACACCCTCGAACTCGCCGTACTCGAGCGGGTGATCCTCCACCTTCATCGCCAGCCGTTTGGTTTTGGGATCGAGCGACGGGCCTTTGGGCACGGCCCACGAAAGCAGGACGCCGTCGTGTTCGAGCCGTAAGTCGTAATGGAGATGACTGGCCAGATGCTTTTGGACGCAGAAGAAGCGCGCCTTGCCGGCGTGCTTGCCGACCTTGCCCTGCGGCTCCGGCGTCTTGCTGAAGTTGCGCTTCTTTCGGTATTCCTCGAGCGCCATAGGCCGAGCGCTACGCCGTGTCGCGGCTCAGCCTGTTGAGCGGACCGGAGAAGACGACGAACGCCAGGCCTGCGACTACCGCGAACGCCGCGACGTAGAGGAACAGACTCGGCAACGACATCGACTCGTAAAACGACGCCGCTCGGCCACTGACGTAATTGCCCACGGACACGCCGAGGAACCAGACGCCCATGACCAGACCACCGATTCGGATCGGCGCGAGCTTGCTCATCGCGCTCAAGCCGACAGGGCTGAGCGCCAGCTCGCCCCACGTATGAAGCAGGTAGGTGAGGATGAGCCACCACGGGCTGGCGAGCGTGCCGGTCCGCATGGCGGGAGGAACCAGCACGGCAAAGCCGAGCCCGACCATCAAGAGTCCGAAGCCGAACTTGAGCGCCGAACCAGGCTCCTTGCCGCTGCGTGCGAGGCGAATCCAGAGCCAGGCAAACATCGGTGCGAAGACGATGACGAACAGTGCGTTGACCGACTGGAACCAGCTGCTTGGGAAGTTCCACCCGAGCATCGAGTTGTTCGTATTGCGATCGGCGAACAGGTTCAGCGTGGATCCGGCCTGCTCGAACACCGAGCCGAAGAGCGCGTACCCGACGAACAGTGCGCCGATCACAATCAGATGATTCCGCTCGACCCGCGTCCAGCCGCCGGACAGGAAGACCCAGGCGAAGAATCCGGCCGACACGCCCAGGAGGAGCACGCCAGCCGCATCGCTGATTTGCTTGGCCGTCAGAGGGATGACGCCCGTGAACATCCCAAGTCCGAAGAGCACCAGCGCAGCGACGCCCCATCCGAGCCAGCGAGCGGCGTGGCGCCGCTGTTCGGCGAAGGCATCCGGCGACCCAGGATCCGCCGCGTGCAGGCCGGCTTCGCCGAGGTACTTGCGACCTAACGAGTACTGGATGAGCCCGAGCACCATGCCCACGCCGGCCGCGGCAAATCCCATGTGCCAGTTGACGCGCTGGCCCAGATAGCCGCAGATGAGCGGCGCCACGAATGCGCCGGTGTTGATTCCCATGTAAAAGATCGAGTATCCGGCGTCCCGTCTGACGTCGTTCTGTCCGTAGAGGCGGCCGACGATGACGCTCACGTTGCCCTTGAGCAAGCCGGTGCCGATGACGATGAGCACGAGGCCGAGATAGAAGGTCGAGAGAGAAGGAACGGCCATGCTGAAATGACCGGCCGCGATCAGCACGCCGCCGGCGAGCACCGCCCGCTGCGGCCCAATCAGGCGATCGGCGATCCAGCCGCCGGGCAGAGTCATCATGTACACCATCGATGTGTACAGTCCGTAGATCGCCCCTGCCGTGACGGCGTCGAATCCCAGTCCGCCAGCCGCGGGCGCCGCGGTCATGAAAAGGATGAGAAGCGCGCGCATCCCGTAATAGCTGAAGCGTTCCCACATCTCTGTGAAGAACAGCGTCGAGAGTCCCCGCGGGTGACCGAAAAACGCCCGATCGTATTGACCCTGGGGCTCGGGGACCGCCAGTGCGCGAGCGGCAGCTGTGCTCATAACGGCAGTCTACCAGACGGCTATGCCAGAATGATCCAGCTAGATGCGAGCCTTGTTGATATCGACGTACGAGCTGGGCCGTCAGCCCTTCGGCCTGGCTTCGCCCGCGGCGTGGCTGCGCCGTGAAGGGTGGGAGGTCGAATGTGTCGACGCCGCGAAGGATCGCCTCGAGGAGACCAGCCTGACGCGAGCGGCTCTCATCGGCCTTCACCTGCCCATGCATACCGCGACGCGGCTGGCTGGGCCTGTCATCCAGAAGGCTCGCCGCCTCAATCAGACGGCCCGGATCTGCGCGTACGGATTGTATGCACCGCTCAACGGACCGTGGTTGCGGTCCCTGGGAGTCGATGATGTGCTCGGTGGAGAATTCGAAGGGGACCTGACTGCGATCGCGCGGGAAATAGCCGACAGTCGTAGCGCAGGTCTTCAGACCTGCACCACGGCGGGTCTAAAGACCCGCCCTACGCCTGAGAAAATCCCGCGCCTTCAGTTTCTCGTTCCCGATCGTTCGGACCTCCCGCCGCTCTCACGATACGCGACGCTGCACATGCCCGACGGCACCCGCAAGGTCGTCGGCTCCACAGAAAGCAGTCGCGGCTGCAAACATCTGTGCCGGCATTGTCCTGTCGTGCCGGTCTATCAGGGACAGTTCCGCGTGGTGCAGCCCGAGGTCGTGCTGGCTGATATCGCTGCGCAGGTTGCAGCGGGAGCCGACCACATGACGTTCGGCGATCCGGATTTCTTCAACGGTCCCACGCACGCCATGCACATCGTTGCGGCCCTGCACGCGGCGCACCCGCGCGTCAGCTTCGACGTCACGATCAAGGTCGAGCATCTGCTTCAGCACAAAGATCTGCTGCCGCGGCTGGCTTCGAGCGGCTGCGCGTTTGTGACGAGCGCCGTCGAGTCGCTGGATGACCGCGTGCTGGCGTTTCTCGACAAGGGACATACCCGCGCCGACTTCTTCAGCGCCGTGAGTGTGTGTCGAACCGCCGGTCTCACGCTCGTTCCAACCTTCGTGGCTTTTCACCCGTGGCTGACGTTGCACGATTACTGCGATCTGCTGGATACGATCGCCCGGCTGGACCTCGTCGACCATGTGGCGCCCATTCAGCTGGCGATCCGACTGCTGGTCCCCGACGGCTCGCGGCTGCTCGAGTTGCCGGAGCTGCGCGCGCATCTTGGCGGGTTCGACCCGGCAACGCTGTCGTATCCCTGGATGCATGCCGATCCGCGCGTCGACGTACTGCACCGCGACGTCACGATGCTGGTCGGAACGCACCTCACATCGAATCGCCGCACGACTTTCGACAAGATCAGGACGCT